>NZ_JAHOPF010000009.1 GCF_019038595.1 Kaistella soli | reverse complement strand
GTCTCAGTACCAGTGTGGGGGATCTCCCTCTCAGGACCCCTAAAGATCATTGACTTGGTGAGCCGTTACCTCACCAACTATCTAATCTTGCGCGTGCCCATCTTTATCCACCGGAGTTTTCAATATCAAATGATGCCATCTAATATATTATGGGGTGTTAATCTTCCTTTCGAAAGGCTATCCCCCAGATAAAGGTAGGTTGCACACGTGTTACGCACCCGTGCGCCGCTCTCTCTCTTCCGAAGAAGAAATACCGCTCGGCTTGCATGTGTTAGGCCTCCCGCTAGCGTTCATCCTGAGCCAGGATCAAACTCTCCATTGTATGTTTGTCTGACTCACTCAAAGTTAATTGACGCTTTAGTTTTTCCTTACTTTTTTGGTTGTTATTTGTATGTCAATGATCTCTTTTCTTTTCGCTCTTCTCAGGAAATTTTTCTGTCGTATTATTCCTGATTTGCGAGTGCAAAAGTATAAAATGTTTTCTATGTGACCAAATGTTTTTGAAAGAAATTTTAAAACTTTTTTAAGTAAGCCTTAAACATCATTCATTACAATTCAATCCCTATAATCTCTACTTCGCTCCCCGTACAGATCTCTCTGATTGGGACTGCAAAAGTATAAACTATTTTCTAATTGACCAAATGTTTTTAAGGAAATTTTTGAAACTTTTTACAGTTCATATCCCTCTGTTATTCAATCTTTTTCAATCTTCTACTCCGCTCCGCCTCTCTCGATTTGGGATTGCAAAGATACCCACTTTCAGCCGGTTTCCAAATATTATACAAAGTAATTTTAATCCAAATCCTCAACTGCCTGATTGTGTGAAAGAAAAATTTCTAAAAAGATCGTTGTACTGAAAGGAGAATCGCATAAACCGTCCGTCAGGCAAATCTTCCGATATTCTGTCCCGCTTATAATTAAAGCGAAGGAAAGCAGCGGAGCACCGGAATTAGTTTAAAATAGGTTCTGTATGATTCCTCAAACAAAAAAATCCCACTCTAATGAGTGGGACTTTTTATATTAATCTGTCATTATTTATTCAGCGCCTTGTTCAGGTTTACTGCGTCCTGGTAACCAGGATTCAGCTGAACGGATTTGGCCGCGTACTCTTTCGCTTTTGCCGGATCGCTGTCTTTTACCAAATATGCGACCGCAAAATATGCGTAAGACAAAGTCTCTTTGTTAGCTTCCAACTCAGCAGGCTTCACTGTGGAGATGTATTTTTCATAAGACATCTTAGCTAACTCGTTATTACCAGCCTGTTGGTAAGAGTATCCCTGGCTGTAATAAGCAGGTGCCCAATCTGGCAACAAACCGCTCATTTTCTGCCAAGAAAGAATCGCACCATTCCAGTTTTTAGCTTCCTGATAAGCATTTGCTAATTTAAACAAAGCATCAGTATCCTGCGGATTTGCTGCAACCTTCTTCTTAAGCTGCTCAATTTCGGGGCTCGTAGCTCCTGCATCCACCACAGACTGATTGACTGCTCCGCCTCCTTTAATTTTCAACAGCTCTGCGTCCCAGTTCATAGTTTCATCTTTAGCTGCTTTTGCAATAGCAATCTTTTGCTGAGCCTCTGCAGTTAAAGCTGTCTTTTTAGCAGCATCTGTTTCTTTGTGAGCCAAACCTGCGGAGATCAAACCTAACAAACCTTGATCTGCCGGCTGAACTCTGCTTTTTTCAGCTTTTGAAATAAACTGATCCATACTTGCTTTTGCCTCGCTATAATTACCGTCCGAAAATAAAAGATAAGCTCTTAATTTATATTTAATCGGATCATTAACCTTATCAAAAACTTTATCTAAATAGATTTTTGAATTTGTGTAATCTTCATTCGTGAAGAATAACTTAGAAATTTCTAACTGAGTATCCGGATCTTCGTCGGCATATTTCGCATAATTAAGCAAATCCTGAGTTGCCAATGCATTCTGCTGATATTTGATATCATAACCAGCTTTAGCTTTATAAGCCGGAGCATAGGTTGCATCAGATGCAATAGCGCGGTCGATACTTTCTTTCGCTTTCTGCCACTGCTGAGCCTGCATCCAAAGCGTACCAATTCTTGTATAAACGGACGCTTTATTTTTTGCCACAGGCAAAGCTTTATCATATGCCGTCATTGCTGAACCAGCAACCTGTGGATTGTTAGTCAGTTTTAATCGGTAAGCGTCACCCAGAGTATAATAGTAATACGCCGGTGTTCCTCCTTTTTGAGATTTTTCTACGGCTCTGTTAAGGAAATCAATTGCTAAATCCGCATTTGCAGAACCACCAAACAGTGTTAAAGCCTCTGCCGCTCTGTAAAGAACTTCAGAATCCTTATCTCTCGCATCTTTAACAATATTCTGAATCTCTGCTACCGCAGATTTATCTCCTTTTCCAAGTTTAACAGATGCCAAACCTATTTTATTTAAATTGCTTTTTTTGTCTGCAGCTAAACCTTTATTAAAGTTTTCCATAGCTAACTCAAAGTTTGGTTCAAACTGAGTCAGGTAAGAATTTCCTAAATAAAAATAATTTTCAGCTGACGGAGACTTTGCAATCATCTGATTGAATATCTCTTTTGCATTTGCATATTTATGACTGTCTGCATTTGCAACACCATCCTGTAATGTCTGTGCAAAAGCAAAGTTTGAAAAAAATCCTACCGCAACACCGAAGGCAACTTTTTTTGTTAATTTCATTATATCTTTCATTTTAATTTGTTTAAATAATAATTACACCAATAATATCCCAATTTCCATACCAAAACTTCACAATCTAAATTCAAGCGAAAAAATTATAATAAATTAACGCATCTGAACTTCTCTTCTGAAAATCGTGTAAGGCTGAAGACCTTCCTTTGCAACTACGATCTGTCCGAGTTGCTGACATGAAAATCTAATGAGACCATTTCCTAGCCCATAATATGGTTCATTCGTAATAAAATACAAAATCCTGGTAAAAGGATACTTCATACTCCGAACGTTTTCAATTTCGGGGGCATAAGAAATGTTTTTAGAAACCACCGGAAGTATCTTGACGGAATTTCTTAATTCCTGGGATACTTTATCGTAAGGCCTGCTGATTGTATTTAGACTTACAACACCAATTTTATCAGGGTGGCTGTTAATTTCTTCAATAATATTTTTGTTTCCGCTGATAATGGAAAATTTCAATTTCGCCGGAGCAGTATTGAATTTCTGAGCTACAAAATTTAAATTGCTTGAGTTGGTACCGTCAAAAATAATATTTTTAGTATCCGAATTCAGTTCCTTTCTGATTTCCTCCATGGTAATTGATTCTCTGGAGGAGTTTTTGGGCACGACAAACACCACAGCATCAGCTGCAAATTTTGCAGGCTGCATTTCCATATCGATTTTCTGTTTATAAGCCTGTTTTTCTTTATCCGTTAATTCACGGGACAAAACAATTACTCTTACTTTATTTTCAAGCAGGTCGAGGAAAGCCATATCCTCTTTTTTGATCACCAAATTTATTTTGGTATTGGGATTAAGGGCCATATACCTTTCGGTAAGTGCCTCTGAAACACTTTTAAAAGATTCATCGGCCGCAATAGTAATTGTTCCCTGCTGCGGATCATCTACCACCCTATCGCTTTTTTTACATGAAACGATCAATGTAAAAAAACTTATCATGAAAATTTGAAAACTATACTTCATTTTTATCCTGTCGTATTCTATAAATAGCTCTTACGATTCTGAATATACCGTAAAGAATTAATAATGCACCTAAAGAATAGGCAATATTTGGTTCCAGGAAAATTATAAAAAATTTATAAATAATTACAACTACCCCTAAAACAATGTAAAAAAAACCTGTAACTAATGACAACCAGTTAAACATCATGAGCAAAAATACAAAAAATTAAAAAAAGAGAAGCGTATGCTTCTCTTTATAGTATTAAATCCGTTTATCGAATTATTCAAACTGCATTGTAAGCGGTAATCTGTATCGGTATCGAACAGCTTGTCCGTTGATTTTTGCAGGTGCCCATTTATTTTTAAC
The DNA here is from genome assembly GCF_019038595.1 of Kaistella soli. Lineage (GTDB taxonomy): Bacteria > Bacteroidota > Bacteroidia > Flavobacteriales > Weeksellaceae > Kaistella > Kaistella soli. Next base: position 25,289 of record NZ_JAHOPF010000009.1, on the reverse strand, counting down.
AGATTTAACTGTTCTCATAGCTTCTGCATTAAAATCTTTATTAGGACCATTTGCTTTCACATCGGTGATGCTACCGTCACGTTCCACTACAAAAGTAATCTCAGTTTTTACAGTTCCTTCATCTCCGGACATTACCGAAGTATCAAAACTGTTCTGCACCTTACTTCTGAAAGAGTTAATTCCTCCAGGGAATTCAGCCAACTGCTCTACTTCCGTATAAACCTGAGTTTCGGAAACCTGTGGTTTTACCTCTACTGTTGTGGATTTGCTTGGGCCCGGAGGAGGCGGCGGCGGTGTATAAGATGGGGTTTTTACTCCTTCCTGATTTTCCAATCCTGTAGTAGTTTCCAGCTGTTTAGTAATTGGCGGCGGCGGTGTTTCTACTTTCGGCGCTTTTACCGGTTCCGGAACCACGTTCTGAATCACCTCTTGTTTTGGCTCTTCTTTTGGTGGCGGCGGTGGTGGAGGTGGTTCATCTTTTGGCTGTTCAATGATCTTGTCTTCCTCCGGTACAATATCGATCAGTTTTGCATTAACTTCCTGCGTATCTTTAGCAGTCATTTGTTTAATTTTCATTATCACAAATGGTGTAAACGCAGCAACGCAAAACAGAATCGTACCGAAAATAAAGGCTTTTGTAAGTACGGACCTGTAACTTGATCTCAAGTCATAAGCACCGTAAGCCTTATTTCTATTTTCAAATACAATTTCATCTAAAGTAAGATTACTGTTGTATGTGTTATCTTCTGCCATTATTCTTTCTTTACTGTTAAATTTTTATTCTATTTTGTCGGAGCCGCAGGCGCAGTAGTAGCACCCACTTTTCTTTCATAAACAGCAGTTTCCCAAGGCTTAATATCGGTAATACCGTATATTTCATTCTTAGTAATTGCCATCTCGTCTAGAATATCTACGAAATTTTTATATACAGCATCATCCGTTGGCTTTATAATCACAGTAAATTTACTCTGATCTTTAGCTCTGGCCTTTGCCTGCTCTATTACTTTAGTAATCCCATTTCTATCAAACGTCGTTTCCTGAAGCGTCTGGTCATTAAGACCTGCAGCATCTAACTGATGATAGAAAATTCTATTGTCCTTTCCTATGATTATTGAAATTGAGTTTGACAAATCAATCTCGGTTGGAGGTGGTTTTTGCTGGTCTTTCGGTTTTGCCGGAAGTCCTAAATCCATCACATTCGGTTTATTGAAAGTCGTAACCAACATAAAGAATGTAATCAAAAGGAACGCCAAATCCACCATTGGGGTTAAATCTACGTGTGGTGCCTGCTTTTTGGAGCGTACCTTTCCGCCTTTCCCGCTGTTGTCTTTTACTTGTACTTCTGCCATTTCTTAATTATTGTGCCACTTCCTGACTTGTTATTAACCAGAATTTCAAGAAATCAATATCTCTCAATCCTTCAAATAAAGCTTTCACTTTCGGATACTTGGTTTGCACATCACCTTTAATCGCCAATTTATAGTCCGGGTTCACATTTAAACTCTGCTGAACCCAATCGATTAACTGTTTGTTGGTACTGTCCATCGGAACTCCGGTAGGGCTTTTGTAAGCCTTACGGTCTTCATCCGAAAGATCTAAATACCCTTTCAACTGGTTCATCGGAACACCTACTGACTGTACATTAGTGAAAGCCACTTTTTCTTTGTCAGTAAATTTCAGACCATATTTCTCTCCCATCTTATCTAACAGTTGCATTCTTTCGGTTCCGTTTTCAACGGGAGTAAAATAGAATTTGCCGTCAGTTGTACTCAGCACAGTCATTAAACTCGCATCCGGAAGAAGTTTCTCAGATATAGAAGATGGCGTTGTTATCGTCTCAACATCAGGTTTTGCAAACTGAGCCGTAAGGATAAAGAACGTAAGGAGTAGGAAGGATACGTCGGTCATCGCCGTCATATCTACCCTAATATTATGTCTTTTTGGTTTGACTCTCGCCATTATATTTTTATTTTTTTATTAAACTTCACATTTTAAGACTTCATTTCTAAAAAATTCAGTCTTACAAAATCAATACAAAATTTCTTAGTGAAATTCTGCGAAAGACTGCTGAATTGACATTGCAATTTCGTCAATTTTGAAAGTAAGTCCGTCGATTTTAGAAGTAAAATAGTTATAAAGAATAATCGCTACTGCAGAAGTACCAATACCTAAAGCTGTATTTACAAGTGCTTCAGAAATACCGATGGATAGAGCAGCTGAATCTGGTGTACCTCCACCTGAACCTAACGCACTAAATGCTTTAATCATCCCGATTACCGTTCCTAATAGCGCAACTAACGTAGCCACTGTACCTAAAGTTGAAAGAATCATCATGTTTTTCTCCAACATTGGCATTTCAAGAGTTGTAGCTTCTTCGATTGATTTGTTCAATGCAACCATTTTCTGCTCTTTGTTCATTGTAGTGTCATGAGCCAAAGCTTTGTAAGTCGTTAAACCTTCTTTTACTACATTTCCTACTGAACCTTCCTGTCTGTCGCACTCTTCAAGAGCTTCGTCTACTTTATTCTGGTTAAGTAATCTTCTTACGTTTAATACGAAATTATCAACATTTCCTTTACCTGCTGCTTTTCTCAGAACTAGTGCACGCTCAATTGAAAAGACAATTACGATAATCATGAAAGAAATTAGAATAGGAACGATAATCCCCCCCATATAGATAACTCCCATGAATCCGCTTGGATGAAGTTCTTTCGCTTCCAAATCTGAAAAACTTACTGAAGAAAGACCATTAAGCCTTGGATCCGCTTTAAAGTTTCCTGGATTACCCAAAACAAATAAATAAATACAAATCCCTAATACAATAAGAATAGGAATTATTAACGCAGGATTTAATCCCCCTAACTTTTTAGCAACTACTTGCTCCTCGTTGTTTGAAACATTCATTTCCATACTAAACTAAATTATAATTGTTATTTTTTTAAATTTTGCGACTGTAAAATAAAGTCAAATTATTTAATAATGCAAGAATTTTAAGGCATTATAAGTATTTTTTCCTCATGTTAACTTTCATTAACATTGCATTATCTGTAATTTTTGTTTTGAATTTTGGTGATAATTTTCAATTTTAAAAATACCTTTAAAAATTAACAAAATTTACATCCTTTTTTTTACGATTGTTTTATAAATCCCTTTTTACTGTTTAGGATTCAGACTACAATATTAATTATTTTTTTTGGGACTATAATAACTTTTTTAGGATTATTTCCTGCCAGTTGTTGTAATACGCGTACATCTTTCATTGCGGTTTCTTCGATCTGCTGAGCGGTCAGATCAGCGGGAAGTGCCATCTTAAACCTCATCTTCCCATTAAAGCTTACCGGATATTCAATTTCGTCCTCCACTAAATATTTTTCTTCAAAAGCAGGAAATTTTTCAAACTCCACAGAAGTATGGTGTCCTAACTTTTCCCACAGCTCTTCTGAAAGGTGTGGCGCATAAGGAGATACCACAATAGCAAGCGATTCCAGAATTTTTCTTTTATTGGTTTTCAGTTTCTGAAACTCGTTCACCGCAATCATAAATGAAGAAACAGAAGTATTGAAAGAGAACTGATCAATGTCTGAAACCACCTTCTTGATTAAGGTGTGAAGAATTTTATATTCCTCTTTCGTTGGCTCTTCTTCCGAAACTTCAAATACATCCCCGTTATAATAAAGGTTATAAAATTTCTTTAGAAATCCATAAACTCCACTTAATCCCTGAGTATTCCACGGTTTTGACTGCTCCAATGGTCCGAGGAACATTTCATAAAGCCTTAAACAGTCTGCGCCATATTCTTCACAGATATCGTCCGGATTGACTACATTGTATTTGGACTTGGACATTTTTTCCACTTCGCGTTCTGTGATGTATTTTCCGTCTTCAAGAATAAATTCCGCATCCGCAAATTCAGCACGCCAGTTCCTGAACTTTTCCACATCCAGTTCATCAGTAGTTCCTTTCAATAAAGAAACATCTACGTGAATTTTTTGCGTGTTATAATTTTCTGTTAAATGTTTAGAAACAAACTGATTGGTTTCGTCGATTCTATAAACATACGCACTCATCCCCAAAATCATTCCCTGATTGATCAGTTTCTGGAAAGGCTCCTCATGATTAATATAACCACGATCTTTCAAAAACATATTCCAGAAACGGGAATATAATAAATGTCCGGTCGCATGCTCGCTTCCGCCGATATACAAATCGACCTGTCCCCAGTAATCTGAAAGATTTTTATCTGCAAATACATCCTGGTTTTTCGGATCCATATATCTCAGGAAATACCATGAACTTCCTGCCCAGCCGGGCATCGTAGAAAGTTCCAGAGGAAAGACAGTCTTATCGTCAATTAATTCTGTAGCTACTACTTTTCCGTTCACCTCGTCCCACGCAAAGTTTTTAGCATTTCCTAAAGGCGGATCTCCGTCTTCAGTCGGTAAATATTTTTCAACTTCCGGCAATTCCAGAGGAAGCGCAGAAACTGGCATTGCATAAGGCATTCCGTCTTTATAATAAACAGGAACCGGCTCCCCCCAATATCTTTGTCTTGAAAAGATAGCGTCACGCTGTTTGTAATTTGTTGTTCCGTGACCAATTCCGCGATTCACAATCTCCTCAATGATTTTTGCTTTAGCTTCATCGTATTTCAGGCCGTTCAGGAAGTCTGAATTTACGCAAACGCTGTCTTTGGAATCGAAAGATTTTTCCTGAATATCTTCATCGGTTTCTACCACTTTTACAATATTCAATCCGAATTTTTTAGCAAAACGGTGGTCGCGCTCGTCATGTGCAGGAACCGCCATTACAGCCCCTGTTCCGTAGCCCATCAGTACATAATCCGAAATATACACCGGCATCTTTTCATTATTGAAAGGATTCACCGCATAACTTCCGGTGAAAGCACCGGAAACATTTTTAACGTCCGTCATACGGTCTCTTTCCGTTTTTTTGGAAGTATCTTCGATGTACTGACCGATTTCTGCTTTCTGTTCTTCAGTCGTCAGTTTCTCAACCAAAGGATTTTCAGGGGCGAGAACCATGAATGTTGCCCCGAAAATGGTATCAGGACGTGTGGTAAAAACTGAAATTTTCTCTTCAGAATCAGCAACGTCAAAACTGACCTGCGCTCCCTGAGATTTCCCGATCCAGTATTCCTGGGAATCTTTCAGCGGTTGCGGCCAATCAAGTTTTTTCAGACCCTGCAACAACCTTTCAGAATAAGCGGTAATTCTCATGCTCCACTGCATCATCTTTTTCTGAAAAACCGGGAATCCGCCGCGTTCAGACTTTCCGTCTTTCACCTCATCATTGGCTAAAACGGTTCCTAAGCCCGGACACCAGTTTACGGTAGTTTCTGCACGATAAGCTAAACGGTAGTTTAACAGAATATCCTGCCTGTCAAGTTCAGAAGCGTTTTTCCATTCTTCAGCTGTGAAATTTAATTCGTCATTCTGTACAGCGGATAAATTACCGGATCCTTGATCTTCGAAATGTTTAATTAAAGTTCCGATAGATTCTGCTCTGTCTGTTGTTTTATTATACCAGGAATCAAAGAGCTGAATAAAAATCCATTGCGTCCATTTATAATAGGAAGCATCAGAAGTTCTCACTTCACGGCTCCAGTCGAAAGAAAAACCGATTTTTCTGAGTTGCTCTTCATATCGTGTAATATTCTGTTCGGTAGTGATTGCCGGATGGGTTCCGGTCTGTATCGCATACTGTTCTGCCGGAAGTCCGAAAGAGTCGTAACCAACGGGATGCAGAACATTAAATCCCTGATGTCTTTTATATCTTGCATAAATATCAGAAGCAATATAACCCAGCGGGTGACCAACATGTAAACCCGCTCCCGAAGGGTACGGAAACATATCCAAAACATAAAATTTCGGTTTGTCGGTGTTATTTTCGGTTTTGTAGGTTTGATTTTCTTCCCAGAATTTCTGCCACTTCTTTTCGATCGATTGATGGTCGTAAAACATGTTCTATTTTTAAATAAGTCACAAATTTAAGGTTTTACAATGAATTTTAAATCAAACTAATAATTGTAAATTTGTGAAAACTATACTTAGAAAAGCCAATGCCTGAAGTTTCTATCATTACTCCCGTATTTAATTCATCTAAATTTCTGGAACAGACGATCGATTCGGTCTTCAGCCAGACATTTTCGGATTGGGAATGGATGATTACCGATGACAGTTCTTCGGATGATTCGGTAGAAATGATTCAGAAACTTAATGACCGCAGAATTAAATTAATCATAGCAGAAAAAAATGGCGGTGCGGGACATGCGCGAAATCTATCTTTAGAAAAAGCAAGCGGAAGATTTATTACCTTTCTTGATGCGGATGATTTCTGGGAACCGAACTTTTTAGAAGAAATGGTTTCGTTCATGAAAAAAGAAAATGCTGAACTTGCCTACTCCAATTATGCGCGGTGTAACGAAAATTTACAGCCTGCGATCGAAGATTTCAAAGCGGACAAGGAAGTTACTTTTAACAATCTGCTCAAAACCTGCAGACTTTCATTATTAAGTTCAATGTACGATTCCTCCAGAGTTGGAAAAGAATTTTTCCCTGAAAACAGCAAACGCGAAGACCACGTAATGTGGCTGAATCTACTGAAGAAAATACCTTTGGGAAAACCGCTGCCAAAAACCATGGCCAAATACAGAATGCACTCCGCAAGCATCTCCCGCAGGAAAACCAATATCATGAAAGACCAATATCTTGTTTACAAAGATTATATGAAATTCTCCACTCTAAAATCTGCTTATTATACCGCCAACTGGGCTTTGAACGGCTTTAAGAAATATTCAAAACTGTTTAACTGATGGAATACTCTAAAGAATTCAAGCAGGCGCTGAGCGAATTTTCGTCTGTTGAAAAAGACCGATTGATTTTCCGGTTGCTGAAAAAAGATAAACTGCTGTCGAAAAAGCTGTATTTCGAACTGATCGATCCTGAAACGACCGATCAGAAAAGAAATCAGATGGAAGAAAATATAGAAGAGAAAGTTCTTTTAGCTTCCAGATACATCGGAAATCCAAAATATTATTTGGTACTAATCCGGAAAATAAGTGCCGAAATAAGGGAACACATCAAAATTACGACTGATAAATTCGGGGAAATTTCGCTGCATCTACTTTTGGTGAATAAGATTTTAGAAAGTAATGAAAAACTTAATCAGCAAAGGTTTGATAATATCTATAAACTCTACATTTACCTCATCAATAAAATTGTCCGCGCTTTAATTCTCATCAAAAAAACAGACGAAGATTACTGGCTGGAGTTTGATGAGTTGCTGCAGGCCATCGATTTCCAGATCCATGAAAACATCTATCTTGAAAAACTCTGTATTAATAACAGTTTTGATTTCAACTGGCTGAAGTGCGAATACATTCCGGATCATTTAGATCTGATTATTAAAGACATCAAAAGCCAGGGATTTCTGCGGTAAAATTAAAACTGTTATTTCTGCGGCTGTGTTCTGCTCATCGTTGAAATCTTCCGCATGACCCTGTCCACCATTGCATCGCAGTAAATAAGATTAAATTCGAAAATTTCTTCTTTATTATAAAACTTTTCGATCTCATTCCGCAGATATGCTTTTGCGCGGTTCACGCGGGTTTTCACGTTGCCTTCACTTACCTCAAGAATATTGGCGGTTTCCACAACACTCAGTCCGTTGATTTCTCTCAGGGCAAAAGCAATCCTGTACTTCTCAGGAATATTCAGCAGGCTTTTTTCGATAACCGAATTCAGTTCTTTATTCATCACAATATCTGAGGTTTCGTTGGTTTCCATATCTGAAACTGGGCTGTCTTCTGTCATCGCTTCCACATGTTTCGATCTCCAGCTCTGGGTTTTGCGGTAGCACAGATGAAGCATGATTTTAGAAATCCATGTTCGGAAAGAAGACCGGCTTTCGAACTGGCGAAGATGTTTATAAGCTTCAATATAAGTTTCCTGCATCAGATCCTGGGTATCTTCATGGCTGAATCGGTACATCATGCCAATTCGGTAAAGCGACGCATTATTTCTTCTGATCACCAGTTCAAAAAGGGCGGTCTCGCTATTAAGAATTCTATCTACCAACTCCCGGTCGGTATATTTTTCTTGGGTTTCCATCATCTGTGATCGTAGTCTCCGGCAAGTTTAGCCATTGAAAAAGCAGAAATCGCCATCACCAAATCGCGCACAGCTACATCTGCAAATTTCCAGTCGACGAGTAAAGTTACGGCAATTAAAGTTAGCCATGCAGCTACCACCATTCCGCCGATTCTCGGTTTCAGAAAAACCAGAACGCCGGCCGCGATCTCGATGACTCCCACAACCATCATAAATGTACCTGCGGAGAATGGCAGCATATGAAGAAGAGTTGAGTTGAGATACTGGCTCCAGTCTGTAAGAATGTTGGTGAATTTATCAAGTCCTGCAACGATCGGAACGATTACGAAAACGGCTTTCAGCGTGTTGTACACGGAATGAATGCTTGAATGTTGATGAATTGCTTCCATTTTGAATGATTTTTAGTTAAAAATTCTGACTTCTATTACAATAGAGTCAACCTGAAACAAAAAGGTTACAAAATTTTAATTTAAAAATCGAGAAGCTGCAATTCCTGGAAACGGAAAATACTATGGTGCAGACTCGTAAGATAATATTCTGCTCAAAATAATTTCTGAAGCGTTCGGCTGGGAATCGACGAAATTTCTGGCGTTTTCGCTCATTTTTTTTAGCAGTTCACTGTCATTAAGCAAGTTTAAAATGTAAGGAGCAGCAAAAAACTCGTCTTCAAAAGATTTGCCTCCGTGACATGTTATTAAGTCATCTGCTTCAGGATTTTTCTGATAGTGATCTCCGTAGAGAACCGGAATTCCGAAAGTTGCAGCTTCCAGAATATTATGAAGTCCTTTTGAATGAAAGCCGCCTCCTACAACAGCTGCATCACCATACGAATAGAGTTTCGAAAGCAATCCTATGCAGTCAATGATAAGAATCTGGGAATTGGAGTTTCTGAGAATTTCCGCGCTGAATATTTGGGAATATAAAACTGCACCGGGAAACAGTTTTTTCAGATGCTCTACTCTTTTTAGATCGTGAGGCGCAATAATTAATTTAACACTGCGGTCCTTTAAAACGATAAGTTCCGCAAGCCGTTCTTCAGATTCCCATGAGCTTCCGAAAACGACTGTTTTATGATCACGCTTAAAATCTTCAATAAATTCAACCGTATTATCACGTTCCCGAAGCTGCTTCACCCTGTCATAACGCGTATCACCGGCTGTTGAAGAATTCTTTAAGCCAATACTTTTTGCCAGCGCCGTGGAATGTTTGGTCTGGTGAAAAAACCAGTCCACATTTTTTGCAAGCTGTTCTACAAACCATCGTCCGTAAGCTTTAAAGAAAACCTGAGTCTCATAAAAAAGTGCAGACACCACAAAAATTTTGGCGCCGTTACTTTTTAAATCTGTAAGTAAATTATACCAGTACTCGTATTTTACGGTAATAAAAATGTCAGTTTTAAAATTGGAAGTAAATTCTTTCACCCATCTTTCCGTGTCAAAAGGCAGATAGCAGACCGCGTCTCCAATATGGTTTTTGTGAATTACATTTTCGTAACCAGACGGTGAAAAAAAAGTAATTAAAATTTTATGGGAAGGAAACTTCTCTTTGAGTTTTTCCAGAATAGGAAGTCCCTGCTCATATTCACCCAGGCTGGCTGCGTGCATCCAGATCACTTTATCTTCAGGAGAAAACTGAGATTTTACAATTTCGCAGCTCTGCCTTCTTCCTGCCAAACCTTTCTTTAATTTATAATTAAATACGGCTCCCACTTTCATGGCGGAAATCAGTAAAGTAACGAATATGTTGTAAATGAATTTCAATTAAAAAAGATTTAAAGTTCAGATGTACTGTTATTTTTAGCTGCATTTTTCTGGGACAATCTCCAGGAATACAGCAGCATTCCGATAACAAAAAGAAAAATCAGGCCGAGCAGATAATTTGTTGCTGTGCTGATTCCTTCGGTTTTGCCTAAAGCATTTAACATACTTTCGTATGAAATGTTGCCCAAAAGCGACATTGTAAAAAACATTAGAACCGCCACCACTAAATCTACTGTCGCAGGATCATCTTTCAGATTTTGCGGAATATTCAGCAGCGGTGACTCCGGTTTTTTTGAAATATAAAATAAGAAAAGAAACATCGCGGTCATCAGCCCGTTCAGCAGCCAGAGTGTATGTTTAGAACCAAAACCGTCAGGATTTCCCGCAAAGTTATAATGGACAGGAATCGTTTCCGATAAATTTCCAAAATTCAAAAAAGTGAAGATCCAGGTAAAAACGAGGATACAAAAAGAAATCAGCTTTAAAAAGAAGGAAACCTTGTTCATTTTTGAGTTTTTTTTACAGAATCCGTTTCACAAAACGCAGCCGGTGCGTATGTTTTCCCAAATCTTTATTAAAAATACCTGACGAATCTAAAGTATCAATCCTTACTTTTCCGTAGGCATGGATAATCTGCTGATCTTCAAGCATAATTCCGACGTGGGAAATTTTACCCTCCTCGTTTTCAAAAAATGCCAGATCGCCGGGTTCACTCTCTTCAATAAAATCTAAAACCGTCCCGTTTTCCGCCTGATGACACGCATTCCTAGGCAAAGAAACACCGTGAACTTTATAAACAAGCTGTGAAAAACCACTGCAGTCGATTCCGAAAAAACTTCTTCCGCTCCACAGATACGGAACATTCAAAAACAGCCTTGCCGTGTGGGAAATGTTTTCCCGCGTTGCAGCCTGAAGAGTCTGATCATTCTCACCCTGAATTTCACTGCCGATCGAAAGCAGTGTGTGTCCTTCCGGCAAATCTTTTATCCCAAAAACTTCATTGCAGATCTGGGTCCTGCGTTTAGACAATTCTTCTTCAGAAATCCTGGAAATCTGTTTGGTATCAACCCAACCTTCATATTGGTCGAAATCTGTTTTAACTTTTGAAAAACTGCCGTTAGTCTCCAGTATTTCAACGCTTTCTCCAAACAGAATCTGCGAAACCATTTCCGACTGATGTGTACTTTCAGCCCGAAGTGGAGCGACCGAAACAATACAAATTCCTTTTTCCATAAATATCTGAAAATTTTATTTCTTTCTGATTAAATTTACTCCGTCACGCAAAGGTAAAATAAGATTTTCAAAATCTTCGTCCTGGGCAACCAAATCATTCAGTTCCTTGATCTTTTGAGTGGATAACTGTTTCGGATTTTCATCTAAAACCTTTCCGTACCAGAGGACATTATCAAAAAGAATAATAGAACCGGATTTTAGCCTGGGCTTGATCAGATTCAGATATTCAACATAATTTTCTTTATCAGCATCGATAAAGACCAGATCAAATACTTCAGCTGTTTCTTTTAAAAACACTTTAGCATCCTGAAGTTTAAAATCGATTTGATGCGAAAATTCACTTTCCGCAAAATATTTTTCAGGCAGATAAGCCAGCTCTCCATTGACGTCCAGCGTGGTGATCTTCCCGTCCTTGCTCAGACCTTCAGCGAGACACAGTGTTGCATAGCCGGTAAAAGTCCCGATTTCCAGGATATTCTCAGGCTGTATGATTTTGGATAAGATCGTTAATAAACGGCCTTGCTGATAACCGGAAATCATGTGAGGCTGAGTGGTTTTCTGAAAAGTTTCTCGTCGCAGTCTTTTCAGAATGTCTGGTTCAGCGGATGCGTGGTTCTCTAAATAGCGGTCCATTTCCGCACAGTTTTCTTCAAAAAAACTCATTGGTAATTTTTTTCAAATTTAAGGAAATAAAAAATCCCGAAAGATTCGGGATTTTTTTATTTAAGATATTGAAATTAGTTTTTAACCGGAGCAATATCCATCAGCTTCATAAACTCATCAAGTTTCGGCATGATGATAATCTCTGTTCTTCTGTTCTCTGCTCTTCCGGAAACGGATGCATTGGTAGTTTTAGGATTGTACTCAGAACGTCCTCCTGCGGTAATTCTTGCAGGATCAACTCCAAACTGGGTCTGTAAAACCTTCGCCATAGAAGTTGCTCTCAATGCTGATAAATCCCAGTTGTCTCTTGGTGCACTGGATGATGTTAAAGGAACATTATCGGTATTACCTTCAATCAGAACTGAATACTTATCATAGTCATTGATTACTTTCGCTACTTTACCCAAAACTTCCTGAGCTGCAGGTAAAACATTGTAATCACCCGTTTTGTAAAGCATTTTGTCAGACAGGGAAATCATTACCACACCTTTTAATACTTTAATCTGAACGTCATTATCAGCTACGTTATCCAAAGATCTTTTCAGTCTGTTGGAAAGCGCTAAATTAAGACTGTCATTTTTAGAGTTGGTAGAAATCAGCTGTTTGATATATTTGTTGGATGCGTTAATTTCTCCAATTAATTTATCAATGTTAGCCGAACCTTTTCCTGAATTGGACAGACAGGCATCTAAAGAAGATTTCAAAGCGTCATTCTGGCTTTTCAAAAGATTATTTTCACTGGACAAACCGGCGTTCGTTGCTTTCAAATCCTGTATTTCACGCTGTCTTTCACCGACATTCGTGATACACTGGTTGTAGTTTAAATTCAATGCGTCAAACTGTTTCCTGCTTACACAGGAAGTCATCATAATAGCCATTACTGCAACGGCGAAAATTTTACCTAGTTTCATAAATATTCTATTTGTAGCCAAAAATAGAGAATTCATTTTAAACAGAAGAATTATCTTTGCTAAATATTCCTTAAAAATTGCTTAAAATACAAACATTTAAAGGCTATTTAAACCTTTTTCTGACTGATCCTGACCAAAGTACTTTTCTGCTGGCGGTGAGCGGCGGAGCAGATTCGATGACGCTTCTTTATCTTTTTCAAAAGACAGGTCTGAAGTTTGAAGTTGCGCATGTGAATTATAAGCTCAGAGGTGAAGAATCGGATTTGGACCAGAAACTGGTGGAAGATTTCTGTCTTAAGAATGGCTTTAAATCCCATATTTACGAAGTTTCGGAAAAAGACAGAAAACCTGAAAATTCCATCCAGAACTGGGCGAGAGATTTGCGGTATCAATTCTTCAGGAACATTCAGAAATCAGAAAAACTGGAATATTTAGTTACCGCGCACCACCTGAATGATCAGCTGGAAACTTTCCTCATCAATCTTTCCAAAGCTTCAGGAATAAAAGGTCTGACAGGAATCCCCGCCAATCAAAACGGAGTTTTGCGTCCTTTATTAAATGTTTCTAAAGAGGAAATCTACAGTTTTGCAGAAGAAAACAATATTGCATTCCGGGAAGACGCTTCCAACAAAAAAAGTGATTACCTCCGGAATTTTATCAGGAACGAAATTGCTCCGAAACTCTGCGAAACCAATTCCCATTTTCTGCAGAATTTTGGTAAAAGTTTAAATTATTTAAACCAGACTAAACAGTTCGTTGACCAACAGATTTCAGATCTCGAAAATAAATTAGTTACAAAAAATGACAGCGGCTTCCTGATTCAAAAGGAAAAACTCTCAGAACAGACGGATTTTGTAAAGTTTGAAATATTGAGAAAATTTGGATTTGAAGATGAAAAAGAAATTGCCAAAATTTTCATGGCAGAAAACGGAAAAACCTTTCACAGTAAAGATTACCTGATGACGACCGAAAGAAATGAATTGGTTTTGGTTGAAAATTCAAAGGTTAAAAATTTATCTGATACCGATTCGATTGAACTGACAATTGATGAAAAGAACGAAATTGTAATAACTGATTTTTTGGAGGAAGAAAATTACAAACCCAAAAATGAAATCTGGAAATTTGATACTTCAAGCCTTAGCTTTCCGTTAAAATTGCGCCGAAAACAAACCGATGACCTGTTTTTTCCTATCGGAATGATTGGTAAAAAGAAAATCTCCAAATTTTTTAAGGATGAAAAAATTCCTATTTTAGCCAGGCAGAAAATCTGGCTTTTGTGCGACGGAAAAAACAATGTTTTAGGTGTTGTTCCGTATCGCCAGGACGGGAGATTTTCTGCGGATGAAAAAACAGAAAATATTCTAAAAGTAAAATTATAAGTCTGTCAAATGAATGAAATGCAGAAAACATTTTCTCTGCTGTTTTTATTCAAATGACCCGGTAAAAAGTAAAAAATATAATGAAAGTGAAAAACTGGCTTGTCCTGATTATCGTCTTCCTTTTCCAAGGAGTTTCTGCACAGATTAAAGATCCTGTAAAATTCAAATACAATATTAATGCGCTTCCTAATGGTATTTATGAAGCGGTTTTAACGGCAACAATTGAAAAAAACTGGCATATTTACTCGAAAGATCTGCCGCCGGATTCCGGTATTCCTACGGAAATGATTTTAACGTCGAAAGAAGGAATTCAGCTGGTCGGCGGTGTCGTGGAAGTGGGTAAAAAGCATGATGAATTTTCTGAGGCTTTTGGCGCGCAAATTGTGTATTATTCTGATTTAGTGCAGTTTAAACAGAAATTCAAACTTAAAAACAATACAAAACCTGCCAACGTTGCCGCGGAAATTACTTATCAGACCTGTAACGACCGGGTTTGTTTAGCACCGAACACGCTGGAGTTTCAGCAAAATGTAACGCCAAGTGCTGCGGAAACAACTGCGGTTACGGCTGACGCAAAATCACCCGAAAATCCGACAGCGAAAGATTCCGCTGTACAGACTTTAACGCCCGATGTTACAGAAACTGTCGCAACAGCAATTGTTTCACCAGCCGTAACTGAACAGAAAGGACTTAAAGTTTCCTCCATCGATTTCGAGAATCCGTTAACCGACTGCGGTATTGCAAAACAGCAAAACAGTGAAAATTTCTGGACTTACCTGCTTCTCGGATTTTTCGGGGGATTGATTGCTTTGCTTACCCCATGCGTTTTCCCGATGATTCCGCTGACGGTTTCTTTCTTTACAAAAGGATCGAAAGACAAGGCAAAAGGAAAACGGGATGCTTTTATTTACGGGTTCTTCATCCTTCTGATTTTTGTTTTATTAAGTGTACCGTTTCATATTATTGACGGAATTGCTGGAAACATCTTCAACCAGATTTCAACAAGTGTATGGCTGAATGTAGCTTTCTTCATCATATTTATATTTTTTGCAGGAAGTTTCTTCGGATATTACGACATTACTTTACCAAGTTCCATCGCAAACAAATCTTCAAAAGCGGAAGATGCAGGCGGAATTATCGGAATATTTTTCATGGCTCTAACGCTGGTGATTGTTTCATTTTCCTGCACCGGTCCTATTTTAGGAAGCTTGCTGGGCAGCGCCGTGACCGGTTCGGCTGATGTTCCGATGCTGCTGACGTTTGCGTTGGCAGGATTTGGACTGAGCTGGGCCATTGTTTTCGGACTTTTGGCACTGTTTCCACAGGCTTTACAGAGTTTACCGAAATCAGGTGGCTGGATGAACACCGTGAAAGTGGTTTTAGGTTTTATTGAACTTGGTTTAGCGCTGAAATTTTTGTCAAAAGCGGATTTGGTTTCCAAAACATTTTTCCTGAAAAGAGAACTGTTCATTGTGCTCTGGATTATAATTTCTATTAGCCTGGTACTTTATTTATTAGGAAAAATAAGATTTCCTCACGATGATAAAAATCAGAAAATTTCTGTACCAAGAAAGATCATCGGTTTCCTCGGCATCGGTTTTATTATTTATCTGATTCAGGGATTAATTCCTACCGAAAGACCAAAACTGCAGCTGCTTTCCGGCATTTTGCCTCCTGTTAACGTAAGTTATTTTCACGATGAAAAAGACGGTATTTTCGGAATGCATCCTGAGCATGATTATTTCAAAGCCATTGAACTGGCGAAAAAAGAAAACAAACCTGTCCTGATTGATTTTACCGGTTACGGTTGCGAAAACTGCCGTAAAATGGAGGAATTCGTCTGGAGTGAACCGGATATTCTGCCTATTCTCCAGAATGATATCATTTTAGCTTCTCTTTACGTAGACGACAAAGAACTTCTTCCGGAAAACGAGCAGACGAAAGTTGATATGGGGAACGGACAGCTGAAAAAAATCAAAACGATTGGCGATAAATGGTCGCTGTTTCAGCAGGTGAATTTCAATAACAATTCCCAGCCGCATTATGTGCTGATCTCTCCTGACGGAAAAGTGATCAATACGCCGGTTTCCGGTTATATGCCGAAAGAGGAATTTAAAAAATTTCTGACCTGCGGAATTGAGTTTTTTAAAAAAAATAAGTAAGAACGATTTAAATATAAAAATGTCCGCAACAGTTTTGCGGACATTTTTTTATGTAAAAGCGGAACTATTAAGGATTTGTTACCGGAACGCTGCTGAAACCGATAGAAGTTTTCAGCGAAATATCTGAAGTTGGTGACTGTTTCAAAACATACACGATTCTTGCCTGTACCGCTCCTGATTTCATCATATTATCTAAAGTCCGCGTCGTATTGGCATCTAAAGAAAGCGTGCTTCCTACGTTATCGCCAATTGCATCTCTCGAAGCAACCAGGACTTCATTACTTCCGTTATTGGAAAGGTAAACCTGCACGGATTTAAAAATTCCCATACTCGTGTTTGAATTTACCGTCATTGTTGCGTTGGAAACACGGATGTCTCTTACGTTAGCGCCGGAACCGGTAAGCTGGTTAATACTCTGTGCCGGTGAAACATTGGACAGCTGCGTATTGGCCGGTGAACCTGCTGTTACCAAAACAGTGGCATTGTAAGGAAAAGTATTCTGTAAAATAGAGGAAACTGTTGAACAGCTTGCCAGCGTTGCCGTAGCAACGACCGCTGATAAAAACAAATTTTTCATAATAGTAAATTTTTGATATGAAACCTTTCATTCAGAAATTATACCAACGGCTAAAATTAACATAAGATTAACTATGCCGGAAAGATATTCCATTTTCAGTTACTGAAGAGCAACCGTAAATTTCCCTTTAGCTTCCCCGGAAGCCATATTGCTTTTCCCGATCATCAGCCAAACCTCGCCCTTACCTTTCGATTTGTACGTCAGCTCCCTTCCGAATGGCCCGTCATAACTGCCATCGGGAAGCTTAATCTGGTTGAAGCGGATGTTCATCAGCGGATTTTCGGGAGTGATTTTTCCTGAAATATTTTGCCGGTCAAAATTCTTTATCTTGATAATAAGCTGCTGACGGTCATCAGTAAATTCGTCGCTAATCGCTGTAGGAATTCTTGCACTGTTAACCATCCTGATGATTTTATCACCTTCAGTTATTCTCAAAATATCCCGAGTTTCACCGGCCGCTACATCTTTTGAAATCTGCAAACTATCCGCCTGCTTTTCTTCTGTTCTCTCCTGAACCGATTCCGTTTGGTTATGCTTTACAGGGATTTCTGAAACCTCTTTTTTCCTGCTGCATGAAAAAACAATGACCGGAATTAAGAAAAGCAACTTTTTCATGATACTTATTTTAGCGTTTGATAATAAATTATTTTCGAGAGGAAAGGCTTCTTCTGCTCATTTCCTACTGTGGCAGCTTTTTGTGACCTTTCCATCTCCAGTGGAAATTTTTCGTAAAGAACCTCATCATTATAATGCAAGTCCTTATAAAAATTGAAATTACCTTTTCCGTGACTGATATTGTAAACGGTAGCCAAATTTCCCCAGTTGATAAAGCTCGCTGCTAAAACTGTTCCATAAAAATACCAGATCATCTGGTTGAAAAGGAACGCATTGGTTTTCTGTTTTTGGATTTTAATAAAGGTCATTACTAAACCGATAATAGACAAAATCAGGAAAGCATACACGCCCAGCCTTTTGTAAGTGATCCCAAAATTCAACACGTATTCCGAATTTTTAACGGTCGCGGAAATCACTAAAACCACATTAAGGAAAATCCACGTTTTGGCTAAAACACTCATCTGTTTCGCTTTTTCATCGAAATTAAAACTTCCTTTAAAGTAAAACATAATCACCAGAACTGCCATTACAATTGATAAAATCACCGCATTCACCCGATCGTGTGTTTCTGCGGAAAGCTGATTGGGTGATTTCGGAATCTCGACAAACTGCTCATAATTAAAAGTTAAGATGAAAACCAAAAGCAGAAGATTTAAGGCAATTAAAGAAATAATTCCGCTCTTTCTTTCCGCATTCACATCCAGAAAAGAAAAGGTAGGTTTTTCAGTTTTATCTTCCTGAAGAAAGTCGTTTTTAAAATGGTGATTCCAGCTGAAAAGGAAATTTTCTATTTTAAAATTCCAGAAATTAAAAGCGATAAAAAATCCGAGACAGCTTAGTACAAAGAATTCCCAGAAGTTGAAATCCAATTCAAAATCAGTAAAAAAACCTGAAAAGTGAGAACTTCCCAAAGAATAGATTCCAAAAAAGATCAAAATAAAAAAACAAGGAATGAGAAATACCGATATTAATTTCTGCACCGTTTCCGAAGTATTTCTTTTCGGCAGCCAGTCTTCAAACCTGAAAAACCGGTAAATGAAAGTGACAAAATTAATCACAAATACAGGAATGACGAATATGGATTTTAAATCTTTATTTTTCGATTTGAAAGCCAATAAAAACAGTGACGTAAAGACCGCAAGAAAAGAGACGAAATCGCCGTACCATGCAAAAGCTACGCTGGATAAAAATCCCGTAACAAAAAGGATTAAAAAGGTAGGAGTACGGTTTTTCTCCGGCGTTTGATAAAGCGTAAGCAAGGCGTATACAATTCCTAAAATTCCGAAATTGAGCCCCATATCTTCACCATAAAAAAGCGTGACGAACAGCGCGGTGGTGAGCAGGATTAATTGATGTGTTTTCATGATAATATCTGTTTAATTTTATTAATAATTCTTTAATTTAAATATTGTACTGAAAGTTTATACACAAAGCGCTTTGAGATACAAAGTTAACAGCCAAAAAAATTGGTCTTACCTTCCCAACAATTTTTCAAGCGCAGCTAAATGACTGGCAAAAGCATCTCTCCCGGTCTGCGTGACGCGATAGGAAGTTTTCGGTTTTTTACCCACGAATTCTTTCTTTATTTCAATATATTTCGATTTCTCCAGCGCGGTACTGTGACTCGCCAGGTTGCCGTCGGTAATCTCGAGCAGGTTTTTCATCTCAGTGAAATCAACCCAGTCGTTCACCATCAGAACGGACATGATTCCCAATCTGACACGGCTTTCGAATTCTTTATTAAGTTGATTTATTTTGATCACCACGGTTAAATTGCAAACGCATTATTTATATTTCTTATGCATCACAAGGCCATACACAATATGCAAAACCCCAAATCCTGCCGCCCAGAAAACCAATCCCCAACCAAGAAAGAACAGCGAAAGCAATCCTAATACAATTTGGCAATATCCTAAATTCTGGAGATCACTGAAGGTAAATTTAGAAGCGTTGACCAATGCCAGACCGTAGAAAACCAAGGTTGCAGGTGCTATAAAAACAAACATTCCGTGATACAGCATACCCAAGCAAAAGAAACCGCCGGTCACCAGAGGAACGGAAAAATTAAGAAGCAGTCTCTTCGTTGTCTGGTCCCAGATTTTAAGTTTTTTCTCTTTACTTTTCTTCGCGGTAAAAAAATAACCGGACAATACTGCAACGAAAAGAATGACCAGTCCTATTACAACAAGTTCATTGACCAGCTGCGGTGTAAAAACGTTTCTTTTTCCGTCGAAATAATTAATTCCTTCGCGCTGAAAAACAAAATACACGTAAATCGCGCCCAGCAATGCCGCCAAACCGGCGAAAACCCCCGAAAGTCCGCTCAGTGAAATAAAACGCGAACTCCGCTCCATCATTGAACGGATGTGCGACAGGTCTTCGTGATAATTTTTTGAATCCATAAAAAGAACTTTGAACTGCAAAGTTAGAATTAAATTTCAACCCGCAAAATATTTTAAAACATTTTTTTAGCAGCCGGATATCAGTATTCAAAAATGTCTATATTTATCTAAGTCATTCAACCACATTTATGGATAAAAAAGAACTCCGAAGTTCCATTTTCAAACATCTGGACGGAATTGTTACCGCGCCTGCAGTGACCTCGCTTCAGAAAAAAGGAATTATTGATCTGATATTCAGCTCAAAAGAAATTACGCTGCAGGAAATTTCTGCAAAAAACAAAAACAATGAAGGCTACCTGAATGTCGCTCTCAGAGTGCTTGCCTCGCAGGGGTTTATAGACTATCAACTGGACAATATGACGGATGAAGTAACTTTGTATGCTAACGGGAATACGGAATATCTGCTAAAATATGCGCCGCTGTACGATAAAGTAAATCTGTATCTGAAAGAATCCACTTCTCCTGTTTTCCAAAAGCTCGAACCCGGATCGTTCGAAAACTTTATTTACCTCTTTGATGATTTCAGCAGACAGTTCGGTTACACCACTCCGCAAAATGAGACAGAGAAAAAAATCTTCCTTCAGGTTCTAAAACATCTCGAAGGCTGTCTCCTTTCTCCCGTCATTGTACAGCTCGGAATGCTCGGAATGTTTCATAAATATTTTATGGAAACTTCTTTCCAGGCGGTTGAATTCCATAAAAATCCGGAAAACTTTGAGAAAATTCTGGATTTTCTTACCAGTTTGGGTTGGTTTACCAAAAACAACAAAAACTTTAAGTTTACAGAAAACGGTTTGTATTTCGCGCGGCGCGCTGCATCTTATGGCGTAACGGTTTCTTATCTTCCGATGTTCAACAGAATGGATGATCTGCTGTACGGAAATCCCAAAAAGTTGCGCGAAATAGGCGAAAGCGAAGACGAAATTCATGTCGACAGAAAAATGAATGTTTGGGGAAGCGGCGGTGCACATTCCACCTATTTTAAAGTGGTTACTGATTTTATTATTTCAATCTTTAATCAGCCCATTCATTTGCAGCCAAAAGGCATACTGGATATGGGATGCGGCAACGGGGCTTTTATTCAGCATATTTTTGAAACCATTGAAAGACATACCTTACGCGGAAAGATGTTGGAAGATTATCCTCTTTTTCTGGTGGGTGCAGATTACAACCAGGCCGCACTGAATGTCACCAGAGCCAATCTCATCAATAATGACATCTGGGCAAAAGTAATTTGGGGTGATATCGGAAATCCCGTGCAGCTCGCCAAAGATTTAAAGGAAAACTACGAAATCGACCTTTCAGATCTGGTCAACATCAGAACATTTCTGGATCATAACAGAATCTGGAAAGATCCGGAAAACATGAATCCGGACAGAATTTCCACTTCAACCGGTGCTTTTGCATTCCGCGGAGCCAGAATACCGAATAAATTAGTTGAAGAAAATCTGAAAGAACATTTAACGCTCTGGCTCCCGTATATTAAAAAGAACGGCCTGCTGGTCATTGAACTTCATACTCTGGATCCCGAACTGACGAGCAGACATTTGGGGGAAACTCCTGCAACGGCTTACGATGCTACCCATGGATTTTCCGACCAGTATATTGTAGAAGTGGAAGTTTTCCATAAAATCTGCAATGAGGTAGGGCTTACTGTTGATAAAGACCTGTTCAAAAAATATCCTGATTCGGATTTAGCGACCGTTTCCATTAACCTTCTGAAAGCGTAAAGATGACATCAGACAGTGATCATTACCCTCCCTTTAATTAAAATTTAATTATCTTTGAAGACAAATTAAACCCGAAAAATGCTGGCGAATTTAAGACATAAAATGGAAAGACAATGGTTTGGTGTTCTCACAAGGATGGGCGCAAAACTTGGAATTCCCGTTTCTAAACTCCGGGTATTTTTCATCTACTCTACTTTTGCCACGGCAGGCGTATTCTTTCTTATTTATCTGGGACTTGCATTTACCCTTTGGATCAAAGATATGTTTGTTACAAGACGTCCCAGCGTTTTCGATCTGTAACTAAAGCAAAATTCCTATTAAGTTTTTAACGGCGTAAAAGTTGTATTCTGCAGTTCATCAAGATCAATTGTATTTTTTTTATGGAATATTTACAGATACCTTCTTATGACGATTTCAGATCTCAGCAGATCTATAACTCTTACTGCGAGACTTTTCCTGAAGAGGAAAGGCGCTGCGAAAAACAGTTCCGTGCTTTATTTTCAAATCCGAAAGCAAAATTTTTCACCATTCTGGAAGATTTCAAAAACATCGGATATCTGATCACCTGGGAACTTACCAATTTTATTTTTGTGGAACACTTCGAAATTTTTTCCGAATTCCGGAGTTTGAAATACGGATCGGAAATCATCGGTCACTTATTTAAAAACTATTCACACATCGTTCTGGAAGCAGAACCTGCCACTTTGGACGAAACGGCTCAAAGAAGAATCGGTTTTTATGAAAGAAACGGTTTCGCCGTGATCGACGAAACCTATATTCAGCCGAGCTACGGCGAAGGAAAAAATCCGCTAAATCTATGGCTTCTCGCGAACTGGCAGCCGGAAAAAACCGACTGGATCAGGGAGGAGATTTATGATATCGTATATAAATTCTGAGAAGTCACTGATAAGATCATTTAGTATTTAATCAACTTCGTATTCCAGTTTGATCGTAATACTTGCTTCTTTTTCTTTGGAGGAGGTATTAAAAGTTCCGCCGTAGGAATATTCTTCGGTAGAATTAGGCTCGGTAATCTGAGTGACACCCATGGTTGCTTTCTTCAGGTTTCCGAGCGAGCTTCCTGCATTTTCAGCAATTTTTTCTGCGCGCTGTTTGGCATCTTTGGTCGCATCAGCAATCATCTGCTGTTTAACGTCAGCAAGTTTGGTATAAAAATAATTGGGAGGCGAAGAGGTAAATTCGATTCCCAAATTGATGATCTCCGTAATATTTCTGGAAAGATTTTCAATTTTAGCAACATCTTTACTGTCGATCGACACTTTTTGAGAAAGCTGGTACCCGGCAAAACTCTGCTGGCTTCTTCCGTTGGCATCTGTAGAATAATTAAACTGCTTCTGAATATCTACCGCAGAAAAAACCATTTCATTCTTTGGAATTCCTTTTGAAACAAGATAATTCTCTATTACTTTCTTGTCGTTGGCCAGTGCATCATAGGCAGCTTTCAGTTCAAAACTGTTGCGCGAAAAATTTCCACTCCAGGCAATAAGATCTGAAGTGAACTTTTTACTTCCCAATCCGGTTACCGAAATGGTATTGTCGGATCTGTTGCGGTTTTTAATGGCGCTTCCCAAAAGCCCGAGTCCGATAACAAAACCAAGGGCTGCAATGGCGATGGCAATAATATTTCTGTTCATAAAAATGTTTGGTGTTTCTGAATAATAAATGACAGATTATTAAGCAACAAATCTCATTCCAAATTTTAAGAATTTTTTAACACTTTATGAAGCTTCTTAACTTTTATTCTTAAATATTTCAGGAGTAGAGGACGGCCGGATTTTTCTGGTCTTTACATATTCTTTGTACGCCATTTTCATGTCAGCGTTAATGGCATTGACATTGAAATTTTTCCTGTATTTTTTTGCCAATGAATATACATCGTCTGCATAAATGAGAAACCGGTCGAGTTCTTCCTCGTCCCAACCCTGACTGGTATAGAAACTTAAATCCATCGTGGTTTTGATCTTTCGGAAAAAGTCCTGAGTTTCTGCATAATTGGCTTTGGTGAGCGGAGAACTGGTGGATTTACTGACGAGACCCACAAGCGCAGACACCGCTTTCACTATATCGACTTGTCCGGCATTAAAATCTTTCGGTCCAAAAGCAGACGGAGTGATAAGTTTGGGAGAAGGTTCTGTTGGTGAAGTTCTCATATAAGAATCCATCGAAGAATTAAGTGCCACCACTCTTTTTGGAGGGTCTAAAGATTTTACATCTTTTTTCAGGTTTCCGGTCGGGTTGAAAGCCAGTTCAATTTCCTCGATCAGATAAGGTGATTTTTCCAGGGAAATATTGAGCGGTCGTGAGAAATTTTCAGTGGTGATCATCTGGATTTTTCTTTCGTAAGTGTTTTTGATGAACCTGATTTCGTCCCCGGTTTTTGCTGCAATCATGAAATTACCGTCTTTATCCGTGAGGATTTTCTCATCGGTTCTCATATTGATAATGACCGCACTTGGCAATTCGGTTCCCGACTCTGTTGACACTTTTCCGAAAATATATTCCTGGGAAAAAACGGTTGCTGAAAGTAAAAGGCAGAAGAGATAGAGTAATTTTGTTTTCAAAGGGCGTAATTTTTTTCTTAAAAGTAAACTTCTTTTGAATGGGTTTTAAAAGTTTAACCTGAGTTAACGCGTTTTAAGAGTTTTTTGGGAGATGACAAACTGATTACTGTTAATTTTTTTTTGAATGCAGCGTTAAAGTTACCAATAGAAACATTTTTGTTTTTAAAAGATGGTACTGAAAGGATAACGGGTTTCCGCGTGAGGGATTGAAGCGGCATCCTTAGAATCTGGCGGCGGCTCCGCCGCCGCCAGATTCTAAGATATAGCGGAAAGCCCGGCCGGAATGAGGGAATGGAGGCGGCAGCCGGAATGACCGGGTGAAGGACACGCCCTTATTCGGGTTCTTCAAAAACTGATCTTTACAGTATGACATATAATACAAATTGGAATAATATTTTCATTACCTTTGCTGTCTTACAAAAACATGGGGTTGACTGGTTTCGACAGCAAGATCAATGGGTAAGTAAGCATGCAGAGAACCGTAGTGCGATCTCTTTAATCCCTTGCTACACAATTTTAACTGGCGACCAAGAGTTTGCTCTTGCTGCTTAATCTGAATCATAGTAAGATAAGCGCTCTCCTGAAGACAGTAAGGAGGCAAGATATCCCACAGAAGTTCTGTTTCGCGACGTCTGAGTCTGGGGTATAGCAATGCGGAAATAAGGTTTTGGAAACTTCGGCCAAAACTCGAAAACCTTAGAAGTTAAGCTGAAAGTTGGGTGTTTACTCTCTGCTTTCAGTCGAAAACCAATAGTAAAATAAGCATGTAGAAATCTTATGTGTTACTTGTTTGGACGAGGGTTCGAATCCCTCCAGCTCCACATTTATTTTTAAATAACCATCTGTTTTACAGGTGGTTATTTTTTTCCCTGTTTCTCTTCCCAACTTGCCCACATATTAAAGTTTAATAATCCCGATCGGGTATAATACAATGCTTTACTCAACTTTTATACCCGATAAGGTATATTTCAAATAAGGTTTCCTCCACGTTGGTTAATGAAGAATATACAGGAGACGTCTTATAGTTCCCCCGGAAAATCGGACAGTAAGTTTAGTTGAAAAAAAACAATTAAATTTACAATATGTCACAGCGAAGAAAATTCAATTCAGGATTCAAATTTAAAGTAGTAGTTGAAGCATTAAGCG
>NZ_JAHOPF010000008.1 GCF_019038595.1 Kaistella soli | reverse complement strand
ACATTCCCACACTACACGGAAAAATCTTTGAAGGGATTTTCCCTATGTGGAAATTTGCAAAACTGTTACCCTCAAAACAAACAAAATCAAACTTAACTTTTACAATTTACTGTCCAAACTTTGGGGGTAACTATAAGAAAAAGGGTGAAAAGACCTTTAAGGATTTGGTTTTAGGAGGAGTGTTTCAGATTATGATTACCGGGCATTTTTCCACCTTTAAATTAAGCATGTTTAGTCATTGACACGCGCCTGAATACTAAAAGGAGTAAAAACTTCTTTGATCAGGAATGAAAAAGTTTGTATAATCTGCAGTTAGGAAAGAAATGCATGCAAATTGTCTAAACACACTAAAACAAATATTTATTGTCGGCTGAAAAACTTTTGTATATTTGAGAGTTAGCTGTAATATTTTATAAAGCGATAACAAAATTAAACATTGAATATATTGAACGACCTGAATGGAATCATTTTGCTTCAAACATGGATTGGCGCACTCTGTACTCATCTATTATCACTTTACAATGACGATTTTAAAGGAACAATTCCCTTTATCAAAAAATTGATTCCAAGTAAAAGTGAAGCATTTTATATAAGAGTTGATTTTTTCATTTTACCTATTATAGGTGCATTACTAGCCTATGTATTACTTGATCCAACATCATTAAAATCTTCGATTTTTGCAGGAATAAGTTGGAGCGGTACGTTGCTAGCTATGCTAAAAAGAACAAATAAAAATATAGAAGAAAGCAACCATGAATAATATTTACTACATATATTTAATATCTGCATTTTCAACTTTGGCAATTGCAATATATACCTTTATTACAGCAAGAAATATTACAAAAAATCATAAGTATAAATACCTAGTTGTAATTTTAGTTGGAGTATTTGTTTTTACAGCAGTTATATTAAATTTATATTATGATGAAATTTTTCAAAAGAAAAATAAAAGTATTGCTGAACTCATAACTAAGAACAACAAAACTTTAATTGACACTAATAAAGAAATAGACAACCTAAATCTTCAAGAACTTGAAATATTAAGACAAGAAACTGAAATGCGTATTGATAGTCTAAAAAAAGAAAACGAGTTGCTTTTACAGTACAAAAAAGATATTGAAAAAATCGAAAAAATTGTAGGTACAAAGCCAGAAACAAAATCAGAAATTAAAAGAAAACTTAATAATAATACGGAAGAATTAGACAATATAATTGGTTATAATAAAAGATTAGATAAAAGCATTTTAGAAAAAAGAAAAGGAATTACATATTCTGGTAATACGAACATGTTTACCTTTGACTGTCCTAAAGATTATAATTCCGATATTTTAGAATTATCTTTAAAATTTATAGATGAGAATATTGTGAATGATATTGCTTACATGACTATCTCATTTTCTGAGCAAAAAGATCCGACTCATTATTTGTATATCAGCGAAGAAATTTTTGAACCTCAAAAAGGAACTAATTTTTTTAGAGTAAAAAATTTTTTCAAAAATAATAGAAACAAAAAAATAGAAATGTCTGTTGGTTATACTTTAAAAACTGAATCTAAAAAAGAGTATCCTAGAGTAGAAAAAATTGTTTGCAAAAATTACTAAAAAAACTCAATCAAAATAGCGCAAATGAGTTTCCCACATTCCACCAACAAAATTTTAACAACGCTAACAATAAATTATTAACAAAAAACTCTACTTTTGATTGTGTCTAAATAGGGGAAGATCACACGTTTTAATAGGGATTTCCTTATAAGTGTTTAGCCTGTATGTTTTTTAGCTTATCTTCCAGCTTACCAAAAATTGTTTCTGAATAAGTAGACTTTTCTCCTTCGATCAATTCTATATACATTGCTCTTTGTAAATCTGAAACATCAACTTTTTTTGCAATTAACTTACTGCCTGATATCTCAAGAAGCTGATAAGAAATGGGATTAGTAAGTTTTATTTTTTTCTTCAATTGAGGACATATTCCTTTCGCTTCAATCTCCTTTACAGGAATCACAACATTCCGAAAAGTTCCCATGTTATGTTTTGAAACTTTTATTCTATTTGATTTATAAACTACTCCATCCACTTTTTGATCTGATACAACCCATTGCAAAAGTAATTGTGGAATTATGTACTCTGGTTTAAACACCTCATTAGGTTTTTTTACTATTAACGAGCATGCTGCTAAAATTGGCCAATAACAGAGATAGGGGATTAATAAGTTTAATAATTTTCCTTCGGGGCTTTTAGTTGGAAAACATTTCTTTTTAATCTCGTTTGGAGAAGTGTCAAAAAATAAAAATTTCAATTTTGATTGAGAAAGATCTGCTCTTGCTACATGAAATGTATTTATATCAGGTCTCCCAAGTTCTTCCCAACATACAAAAATAGAATCGGCAAGATACAAACATGGTAAACCTGGAATACTATATCGTTGAGTTGATACTTTCTCTCTTATCTCAAAAGGTATATGAAATAATTCTTCTCTTTTTAATGATTTATTGTTAGAAATTCTGACACGATAAAATGGAGAATTAAAAGTGTTTAAATCTACCTTTTGTATTGGTAAATAACTAATATTGTCCAATAAATTTAACGCCTCCGATAAAGTAGTATAAGCTAAAGACGGAAACCCTTTCAAATAAGATGCAAGACTTGCTTTTATCTTTGTGATTTGATCTTCTATAAATGGAATTTTAGATTTTACTTGATTTCCCAAATCACCATCAAACTTTTTAAGTTCACTTAAGTAATCATTATAAACAATATTTAAATAGTCCTCAATGTTTTTTTCATCCCTTTGTTTAGGAAGACTGAAAATTGCATTACTGAATATTTCGGCATTAGTCTGTTTCATACTTTTCTATATGTTCGTGGATTTTAGTGATTATTAAATAATCTTCTGAAAACTCAGTTTTAATTGTTTCATTCGTAAAAACTCCTATTGACTTTGCATAATCATGCTGAATTCCCCTAACAATCCATCCATACTGTTTTTCACTTACTTCTGACTCTTTATTAATTTTATTACCTACTTGCATAAGCATACTCCTGAAACCAGAGTTGATAGTCTCTGAAATTATATTTCTTTGCTTTAAATAACTTGATATTGATTTCCAACAATCACCAGAAATTAGTTTTACTAATTCTTCAATACCCGTATAATCATTATGCTCATCAACTATTTCTTTTAGAAAGGTTAAAGGTTGAGAAGATTTTAAAATTTCATCCGAACGATTATACATAATCCTTCTTACTTTCTCAGGAGCTCTCACCACAATAAAAAGAAGTCCGATATCAAATCCAGTTTTATCTATAATATCAAATTCATCTTCTTCTAATTCACCTAATTCATTAAATACGGCAACTTCACTCACAGTTAGTCCAAGTTCTTGAGCCATAAATTCAATGACAACATGATTAATAGATGACTGCCAAAGCAGAAAGGCATCATATCGCTTTTGAAGAGAGATAGATGCATCTAGTAGTTTTAGTTTATCCCTCATTGCTACCTCCTTTTTCAGATGTTAGCCAAACTAATTGCTCGTCTCGAAAAGCAACAGCATCTTTCAATTCATAACCAAACTCTTCACATAATAGCAATAAAATACAATCTGATATGGCCCAACTTACTAAAAGGGAAATAGTTTTATCATCGCTATTGCTATTAATGAGGTTTCTATGAATCGGAGACTCTTCATTGATAATAATTGCCAATTCTCTGGATTCTTTTCTAAAATGATAAATCCAAGGTTTATTTTTTTCATTTTCACCTAATTTATCTATGATAGGATCTACAATTATAAACCAATCTCCTGTTGTGAGAATAATAGCGTTTTCTGGAGCTTCAATTTTTTCTGTAGTCGTTACAGTTGGTATTACATTTGAGAGAGCTTTTTTTATGGCTCTTTTATTCTTTTGAACTTTTTTAATTGTTTCTTTTACCTTTTCATGATCACCTGCTTTAAATTCTTCAGATGCTAGCATAATGGTTGTAATCGAAGATTCTAAAATTTCAGCAGCTTCCTTCCAGCTTTCTTTTGAATAATCAAAACCAACTTTGTGAAATGAAGGCACACACATATCCAAATGAATTTCTCCATAAGTTCTACCAAATTTTGGATGTGGATTTTTAGGCATTAAACCACCCAACCTACTAGGTAATTGATGGAATCTTTCTATTACTTGATTATTTTTAAACAGATGTAACCCCCATTTCCCTAGACCAGATGAACTCGTTTTCATTAATCCAAGCCAACCTTTTACTTGCACAGGATTTCCAGTTACTTCATCGTTGATGAACAGATTGAGTTCGTCCAGCTTGATAATTGTTTCAGGATAAACAGGTACTTCAATCTTTCCACAATTATACTCAATATCATTTTCCCTATCTATAACTTGTATACTAACATTTTCTATTGATATCTCAGGACTAAAAATTTCTTGAAGAGAATCTCTTACAGCGACTGCTGTCAAAGAACGATGACTTAAATCTTCAATTAGAATTGAAGTTCCAGATGTCCAATTACTTAAAGGACCATTCAATAACTCTTCAGTCGACTCACCTGCTATATTATTTCTATATTCATTGCTTACACCATCAGAATCTAATTCTCTAGTATTTAGCAGAAGTGTATGTTCTATATTTTTCTCACTTAATGATCGGGTATGAATCATGATTTTCCATCCTAAGCTTAAGCAAGCTACTTTCATCCCCATTCCAAACATCCCTTTTCTTACACGAAGAGATGGTCGTAAATTATCATTGGCTACTGAAACCTGAATAGCATTCTGAAGCTCTTCAGCAGTCATCCCAACTCCATTATCCTTTACTTCTATCGAATTTTTAGAAATGATGACCTGAATTAGAGGCTTCGTATTTTCATTCTCAGTACGCCAATCAAGTGAGTTTGCAACTAACTCAGCAATGGCTTGAGTTGGTTCCATACCCATTGCACCTAATCCTTTCGGCGTCCAAAAGCGATTACCTACATTCAGGTTTATTTGAAACTTATTCATAAAAAATACTTCTTTTTATTAATCAAATACTAAAGCGTATCAATTTAATTCATATCCTTGATAATATCGTTCATCCAATCATTAGCAATTGCATATCTTCTAAATGCTAGAAAATCTTCATTTTCGTTTATTGAATCACGAATGAAATTTCTTGTATTAGTATTTATAGCAACTTCTTGATCATGTTCAGTAATATTTACAATAAACGCATCTCGAATATGTTCCCTAAATCGATCTAAAAGACTTCTTCTGCTATCATTAAGACTTTTCCTGTCTATCTTACAAGTCTTGATAGTATACGAGAAACGGTTGTTGTCTGATTTAATACTTCCATCCTTTTCAAAATAGATTAAGCCATTAGGATCAGTTACTTCAGGATTAACCATTTTAGGAATCTCAATTGCGTCATATATTGTTGAACTAGAATTAATATTTCGGATGTTTAATTCTGTGTTTTCAAAATTTACTAAAACACCATCTATTTCAAAATTTGTACTTTTATGTGTATTACATGTTGGACATGACATGAGTAAATTATCCCAAGAAAACGCTAGCCAATAATATGTGTCTTTTGGTCTAAAATGCTCCACATGAGTTAATTCTTCTTTTTGCTCACAGAATGCACATTTTCCTTTATATATAATGTTCAAAGCATCTCTGATGTCATCTAATTTATATCTAGAATTGTAATTTTTTGTAGGAATTTTAGAAGTAGAATTATCATCATTGGTTATATATATAACCTTAGCAGGATCTTGACTAGGATAAAAACCAGCCTCAATGACTTGCATTCTCCGTTCATGAGTTTTATTAGATTGTTGAGGAATTGAAACTACGTTTCTTCCTATACGATCTGGAAACAAATCAGCAAAAGCAGGTTTTAACGATTCTGGGATATTATCTAGGCTTTTAGTTATTTTTATCATCTTTATTTCCTAGTTCTTCATTAATAATTTGCTGAATCATTGCATCTATATCAGCATCACTCAAAAATATTTTACCTGCTTCCCTTTGTTCTGCTAAAGTATTTTCTAGCTGTTGATTTATTCTATATAACAAATATGTTTCACTTGTGTCTGCATAATCTTCTTCTGAATTAAGACGGGAGTCCTCTAAACCAAATAAAGGAGAGGTAATAAGTGTGTTAATCATTAATCGGTTAAGATCTTTTCTAAAATAAGGATCACTTACTTTGGTTTTCCCATCTTCCGGATTACGATAAACTCGATATAAAATTGCATCGTCTGAAGCTCCTTGAACTATTGTAGGGCTATGAGTAGTGAAGATGAATTGTACATTTGGAAATATGCTACGCAATTTTTTCACAACGATTCTTTGCCATTTAGGATGTAAATGCAAATCAATTTCGTCAACTAAGACGATCCCTTTTAAATCTTTAATGCTTTGACCTTCTTTTGCATTTTTATTCAGTCTAAAAATTAAATCTGATACGAATATTAATATACTTTTATAACCTTCAGAAAGTTGATCAAATGTTAACGTCGCATTTTTCTCTTTAAACGTTACACCTGCACCGTCAATTTTTATTTCAACATGCTTTTCTAATAAATCAAAAAACATTTCTTCTAGCTCAATAACTGAAAAAGAATTTGGTAAATCTTTCTCTTCAGCTATCATATTATGTTTGTCTAAACTTTTCTCTAATTCTAGTAATTTTTGATCTTTGAGCCAAGACACTGGATTAATCATTGTTTCATCACTATCAAACAAGGACATAAAACCATACTCTTCGGGATTATCTGTACTAACTCTACCTCTATGTGTTCCATAGGCAAAAAAGTTATTTAAAAAAAGTCCTCTTTGGGGATTGTATTCAGAGCCATATTCGTCAATGGCAGACAATTGAATTTTTTTATTGTTTCTTAAAATGTCCGAAGCTTTTCCAGTTTTTTCCTGATCTGTTTTTTCTGTAATAAAATTTCCATTAAAAGCTAAATATGTAGCCATTAATATTAGTGACTTTCCATCCCCATTTTCACCTAGAAAATAAATTTCTTTTGAATTATTGAAATCTAATAAAACATTTTCTACAGATAGAAAATCTAAGATATTAACTGATTTGATAAATCCTGTTTCTGATACATTTTCTCCTTCAATCCACATTTTAAATTGTTGTTCGGAAACACTCAATGCTTTATGAAAATTATTACTTAAACATACATCATAAAAATCATGATCAGAGAATTCATCAATATTTACTAATCTTGAAATTCTTTCTAATAATACTTGTTTAAATAATTTACCAACTTCAGAATTTTGAAAAATAGGAGAAAACTCGTATGGAACTTTGTCTTTTCTTCTAAAAGAAGGATCAGCTGCACCAGATTCAACTAATGCACTTCTAATGTTTGTGTATTGCTTATGTTTATCTTCAACAACAAACATCCCTTTCATCTCTCCCGATGAATATTTTTCCGCAAAATCATTTACAACACCTCCATGTGTAAAAAGTAGAGCAAAAAAAGCAAAAAGCTTTTTTTCGTTCGGATATTTCTGAATTTCTATCCAATAACTTGGTGTAGGATCTTCAAGTGATTTAATCCCTAAGAATGATCTCAAAATAGGTTCGTCAATTCCAGCCTCTTTTTTCTTGAATTTCTCAATAGTATCTACACTATGAATCACTTCCATAACTTGGACAATATCGTACTTCGTCCATGAAGTCTTAAGCTTAGTAAAATCAATATCAATCATTACTATTATCTTAATTTAGCGATTACTAAATATTCTTTTACGTCTTTACTTTTATCATCACTACGCCCCATTGTACTGTGCTTATAATCTTGTTCTTTATAACTCACATCATAATCTTTACCAATATTATCCTTTGCGATCTGCATTATTTCTTCCAAGGATATCATACCTGTATTACTGTAACTAAGAATTATATCTGACTTTTTCTTCTTAATTCCTATAAACAACGCTTGAAAGGCTTTCTTCACTTCTGTTCTTCTTCCAAAAGGAGATTGGTGTCTATCTGAACGGTATCTTCCTTTATGATCAACTTGGGGGTAATCATATTTAACTAATGTTTCTATAGCATGATAAAATCTGGAATAGTGAACAAATGCATAAGGTGGATCAGCATAAACCAAAGTCCCTGTTTCTATTTTTTCTAAGCATTTTCTGTAATCTAACGAGGTAACTGTATGATCAAGATTGTTACTACCCAGATGTTGTTTAAGTTGATTAAACTTCGTTTCAAAATAAGGTTTAATGTCTCTTAAACGATAAATCAATATGTCATTTTTAGAAGACTCACTTTTAGCGTCACGGTATTGTGCATAGTGTCCCGTACTTTGAGAGCAATAAGACATACTATACATAAGGCTTGAAAGAATAACATAGTACACAGGAGTATTTCTATAATCTTCTGCAACTCTTCTTAAAGCATCAATCCACAAACATTGTTCGAATGACCAATATGTTCCAGAATAATATTTTGTAAACAAATGGTATAATGAGCCATCAAAATTATAATCTAATAATTTTTGCTGTTTCTTTTCTAACTGGACGAATTGTTTGATTGTCATTTCAGCAGAATAAGTATAGTTCAAATTAGCATATTCCTCCTTGAAATTCTTGACATGATCATTTGCTGCAATCAAGATGTCTTCTAGAGTACTACTAAATTGTTGCCAATCATAATTTGACAAATATGTCTTAGATAATACTGCTGAATATTCTTGAATGTCATTAGAGTGGATTGGAATTAATTTACCCAAAGCCCCAGATAAAACACTCGTACCCGCAAATAAATCGCATACCTTACCCTCTGTATATACTTCATTAATAGCACCAATCACAAAATCCAAAATACTTCTCTTGGAACCCATATATTTAGTTATGTGTGGTACTTTATGATCATATTCCTTTAATAAGTCTACAGAACTTTTCAAAGAGGGTATTTCTGTCGCTAATCTATTCATATATATTTCTTATTGTATAATTCATGCCGCTATAAATATTTGTTTTATCTATTCAAGGGCATTTTGTTTTTTTTGTAAATATAGCTACAATTAGATAATTATCTCTTTAAATGGGATTTTTATATAAAAAAAACTGCTCACTCACGAATCTTTCAAGTAGTTTACCAACCGACGTATTATAGTTTGACGTTTAGTGCTGATCCAGTAACATCACTGGCTTCAAAAACTTAAAGATTTCAGCCTTGATCATTACTAGTATTGCAGTGTTTACAAATGTAGTTTTTAGCGTTTTAAACGCATTCATAAAACTTAGGTGAACTTATGATGAATCTTGAACTATTCAAAATAGAGTACTCATTATTTTGTCAAAACGTTTTTTTAATTTCATTGTAAAATATCTCCCGCCAATTGCACATAAGACGTCAGCTTTTGGCGCGGGCCTCTTTTAGATTTGCTCTATCAAAAATAAAAAACAATGGATCAAATTACCAGAGAAAGAATTGCAAAACTTCATCCTTCAATAAGAGAAGAAGTCAGGAATATTATTGAAGACTGCGACAGTGCACTCAATGGAAGAGCTAAAATCCGTATTACGCAGGGGCTGAGAACTTTTAAGGAACAGGAAGATCTTTATTCTTTGGGAAGAACTAAAGCCGGTAAAAAAGTAACCAACGCCAAAGCCGGACAAAGCATACACAATTATGGCCTGGCGGTAGATATCTGTCTCATAATCGACGGAAAAACGGCGAGTTGGGACACGGTAAAGGACTGGGACAATGATAAGGTCGCCGATTGGTATGAATGTGTGAAAATTTTCGCAAAATATGGTTGGGATTGGGGTGGAAACTGGAAAACATTTAAAGATTTTCCTCATTTTGAAAGAAAAAATATTATAACAAAAAAAGGCATTGCTAAAACCAGCTGGAGGGTACTGGCGGGATTTGAAATGGATATAAACGGTTATCGTGTCCTGAAATAAAAAATAACACGACGGCTTTTGGCGTACCGCAATGCTAGTTTTGCCTGATAAGAAAACAAAATGAAAAAAGTTACCATACTCTCGTTGGACGGTGGAGGAATCAGAGGAATTATTTCCTGCATCATCCTCCGCTATGTAGAAGAACAGCTGCAAAAATATGATCACCCCCAGGCTAAAATCGGAGATTATTTTGATTTGGTTGCTGGCAGCAGCACTGGCGGACTGATCGCAGCTATTCTGCTGCATCCGGATGAAAACAGAAAGGCCAAATATTCAATTCAGAAAGGGCTGGAGCTGTACTCCGAAAAAGGGGGAGATATTTTTCAGGTTTCTTTCTGGGAAAAGCTGATCAATCCGTTTGGGCTTTTCAATGAGAAAATTTCTGAAGAAGCACTGGAGAAAAACCTTAATGAATTTTTTGGAAAACTCGAATTAAAGGAACTGATCAAACCGTGTTTAATAACCAGTTACGATATAGAAAACCGGAGGGCAAAACTTTTTAATTCGTGGCAGGCACATCTAAGTACAGATAATTTTCTTGTCAAAGATATCTGCCGTGCAACTTCCGCAGCACCTACGTACTTCAGTCCGGTACAGATTAAATCAATGTACGGGCAGGTTTTCAGTCTGATCGACGGCGGTATGTATGCAAACAACCCTGCACTTTGTGCCTACGCTGAAGCAAGAAAAATTCAGTTTACAGAAGTTTTAAAAAATCATCAGAAAGTAAATAATCCCGGCGTAAACGATATGATGATGATCTCTTTGGGAACCGGAGTTGAAGCAAAAAGCTATCCTTTTAAGAAAATGCTGAAAGCAGGAAAAATCAGTTGGGTCACTCCGATTATTGATATTTTGATGTCAGCCAACGCAGAGACCGTCGATTATCAGCTCTGTCAGATGTTCCGGACTTTAGGGGAAAGGAACAGAAAAAATTACTACAGGTTAAACCCATCTTTAAAAAATGCGTCTCCGGCGATGGACAATGTAAGCAGGACCAATATCGAAAATCTGATACAGGCAGGATTAAGTTATATCGAGGACAACAAAGAAATTTTAAATCAGATTATTCAGAAACTGATTAAAAATAAAATATAAGTGCTCCGGATTATTATTTAAAAAATTAGGTAATGCGGTTATATTTTTTGAAATGTTGGTTTTCTGCCCCGATGTTTTGGAACAAAGAAGCAATTAAAAATATTCCTTCCTGCAAAATAAGAATTTTTAATACGTCGGGTTTTGGCGCTGCTGAAAATTATCTTTGAGAGGTAAAACAAAGGAGAAGCAAAACATCATATAAACCTTCAGAATGTGCTCGAGTTCAATGTTTTTAAAACACTTCATTTTAACCCAAACCCCAAACTAACCATGGAAAGATTACCTCAAAATACAGAAATACTTACTGATCAAAGGAGCTATACGGCTGCATATAATGATATTGAAATTACTGACCCGGATGATGTGGTTGATCTTGATGAGATCGAAAATTTTTTCAGGGAAGATTTCGAAAATAACATTTCAGAAGAACCTGTTTTTTAAATACGTCAGGTTCTGTCGTCAGGGTTGGTCTCTTAAAATACCGGGTACAAAGAACAAAGAATCATTAAAATCTTTATAAAGCCTTTGAATTTAACATTCGCAGAATGTTGAACAGCCAGGAATATGTTTAAGAATGGACAGAAAAAAACACTTAAAAATGAATTTGCATATCAAAGATTGAGGTGGAGGTATTTGCTTGAAACCACGTGAAAAAAGCAAGGCAGAAACTGAAGTGATTCTATAAAAAGATCCTTCGAATTCTAGATAATAACAAAAAAATAATTTCAAATGGAGAACAACGGAGAAGAAAAAGGCTATATACCGAACCGCGTGATTCCCAAGGAAAGCCTGAAAACTTATTTTGAAAATGGGGACATTCCTGAAGAACAGAATTTCTGGGAATGGCAGGATTCTTACTGGCACAAAAATGATCCCCAGGATGTGATTCCTTCGGACAGGGTTGATTTATCAGGAAAAGCGGATAAGAATGCGACCAATCTCGATGGGGAGAATGTGCTGAATTGGAGAGCAAAACTGAATATTCAGGATCCCGACCATATAGGACCTGTATCAAATACACAAAGTGGTATTGTGGATAATACTGCTTTGCAGGAATTGGGGGGTGCGGATAAATCAATACACGGAGTGAGAATAGGCACTGGGGAAGGAAGTGCAACAGAGTGGTCTACTGCTTTTGGACGGAACGCTTTAATTGCTAATACAACTGGCGAGAGTAATAATGCTTTTGGACGGGATGCTTTGGCAGCGAATACCGCTGGTGTTTATAATACGGCTTTGGGTGATTACAGTCTTCCTAAAAACACAAATGGCGTTTGGAATACGGCAGTGGGAAGTTCAGCATTAAATAATAACAGCACAGGACAGAGAAATGTTGCTTTTTCAGCAGGCCTTTACTGGAACACCTCAGGTTCTCATAATGTGGCAGGGGGTATGGCTGCGGGCTATGCCAATAGTTCAGGAAGCTATAATACCTATTTAGGCAGAGCGGCAGGATATGATAATGGATTGGGAAGTTATAACGTCGGAGTAGGTTCGCTCGCACTGATATTAAATGGGGGAGGATGGAATACCGGAGGGTCGAATGTAAATATGAACCGCAATGTTTTTATAGGATCATATCTGAGAGGAACTTCCACCCAAAGTGACACCCTCGCTGTTGATAATAAAGGAGGAACCATCACCGATGCGCAAAATGCATTATTGTATGGCGGCTTTTCACTGGCAAACAGATTTTTAAAAATTAACGGAGCTTTTTCTGTTAATCCTGCCTATATCCCCAATGCGCAGGGTGATATAACTTACGCCAAGCAGATAACAGCCAAAGCGGATGGTACTTTTGGGTGGGAAGACAGGGGGATTCCAACTGCATTTGTCTCTCCGGTTACGCTGGGAGGTATCTCTGCAGGATATACCGTTCCGAAGGGAACAGAATTACTGTCGTTTATGCAGATGCTGCTGAATGCTACGCAATATCCAAGTTATACTAACCCTTCACAAACATTCACTAATGACAGAGGGATTGTTAATGGAGGTATTTATGAAATTGGAACAACTTTCAGCAATGTTACTTTTTCTAAAACATATGCTCAGGGGATTATTAGGGGAAAAACCGTTAACGGAATTTGGGAGGCCAATACCGAGCAGGGAAAAAGGAGTGGTGCTCTGGTGTCCTTTACAATCAACGGAACTGACATTGGCGTCAATCAAAGTCTTAATATGGGAAATGTGATCGTTGCGTATGGGACGAACACCATCACTTCTGCTGCTTCTTATGCTAAAGGGGATCAACCGGTTGACAGCATGGGAAATAATTTTCAAACTCCTTTGCCGGCAGCAGCTCCTGAAATGAATATCAGTTTTTCCGGAGTATTTAAAGCTTTTTACGGAAATACAGCTGCGGCAACAGTCTCAACAGGAGCGGAAGTAAGGTTACTGCCGAATGCGAATATGATTTCTACTTTAAAGAAAGTGATTTTAGTAACAGGCAATACCAATGTTAATTATCATGTATTTCTGCCAAGTTCTTTTGTGGTTACAAAAGTAATCGATCTCAGCAACAGCAATCAGGATATAACGGACAGGTATGAGTTACTCGGCACATTCGAGGTACCGGATGCTGCCGGAACTCCGAGAACCTATATGCATTACCGGATGATCAACAGTGCCCCCTATTCAGCATCACACAATCACGAAATAACGTTTAACTAATTAATATCAAAATTATGATCGCAATCAAATCAAACAAAGACTTAATGTTTCCCCCGTCGTTTAAGGGAACGGTCACCATGAAAATGGACCTGATTCAGAATAAACCTGACCAGCAGGTGTATGAAATACGCATCACAGACACCTGTACCAAAGAGGTAGAGGAAGAAATTGAAGTTTCCGTTGATACAGATGGAGAAAATCAAACTCAGACACAGACACAGTTGGTCACTAAGCAGTTTGGTAAAGAACAGGTCCGGTTCAAAACCATGTCGTACGCCGAATTAGATGCCCTCGCTTCCGAACTAAATATTGACCTGTCAGATAAAACCCAATTAAGAGAAAACATCAATGAGCTTTTCAGACAGGGGTTTCTGCTCGTTACTCAAAAAGAATGCTTGGAAGGCCGCGGAATTTATTTCAGCGAAGCACAGGATTGGGAAACCGTTAATCCTTAAAAATCAACATCTCTAAAAATATTCCGCCGGAATATTTGAAAACTCCACTTTAAATCAGTCCGCATATTTTTAAAATTTCAATGATGTAAATAATTGAAACAGCCAAAAATATGTCCAGAAAATAATAATTAACAATTTAAAATGTTACAAATGTCAACAAATAAAACTACAAATAATGTTGCCAACGCGGCATCTCAAACACTGTTCCGCTTTACAAGCTTAAGGAACCCTCAGCTGACAGAAACGAAAAAAGAAAATTTGGGCTTTATTCGCCGCCCGGAAGTTGAAGAAATGAAAGGGTTCTTCGACCGTACTCTCGAGACCTGGTCTGCATCTGATGGCATTACCAGGTTCAGCGCTTTGGTAATAGCAGCAAGAAATTTTGTTGTGGCAGAAGATTTTTCAACAGAGAAGAAAATAATAGAAAAATATCAAAACCTGATCGATTTAGGCAAAACGATTTCCCGAAAAGAAACAGTTACGGAAACCATTCTCAGTAATGCCGCTGCTGAATGGAGCGGTAACATCCTGCACAGAAAGGAACTTTGGGATCATTTTATTTACCAGGTCGTTACTCAAAAGGACTTTTATATTAAAGAAGCGATCGGACAGGTTATTAAAGCCATTCATTATGTAGAAGCAGCAGATTTAACGGAAAATGAAGATAACAGAAAAATTAATGGCTTCGATTTCAGGGCAAAAGCCGCCTCCGCAGTAATCGTTTTTCCTGAAGCATTGGTTTTGGATCCAAAGCCTCCGGTGATTAAAATCCCGTTTACGGTGGATGTAAGCAGAATAAGCGAGGACAGAATCAAGTACGCCGAACTGCGGGACCTCTCTGTTATGGAGCAGAATCAACTTTCTCATCTTGCCAATACCGAGGTGGAAGTCTCTAAAAATATTCTGAAAAAAGAAAGCTTGGAAAAGCTTAAAAATGAATTGGTGCAGGTACAAAAGGATTATAATGAATCTTGTGGCCGTGCATACCAGGAACAGTATGAAAGTTATAAGGCGGATATTCAGCCGGAACTGGATCGTTATGCCATCGAGATCAAGGCCGTGGAAGATACCTTTACAGATCGATTGACGGATGCAGAAAAAGAAGTAGCCTATCAGCATGTTTCGATGCCGGATATTCCTAAATTTGAGTTCATTTATCAGAATGAAATAGATCTTTATCACCTGCAAAGTGTGTTGACCTCAGATTCATTTGCCCTGTTTTTGGAATTGTTTACTGATTACAGTAATGATTTAAAGGCTTCAATCTATAATAATCCTGCTGCGGAAGTGATCATTCTGGTGAGTTCAGCAACTTTAGCCGAGATTAATGACTTCCCGTTGAGGTTGAATAAATTATTTGCAAAATTTAGTACTGTTTTATCAAGAATTGACGAAAGCATTTCGGAAAGTTTTGCGAAGGTACTCTCCACTAAGGAAGTTTCGCAGAAAATGTATGCGAGTGTAGGGGGTGTTTTAATTCCACTGGTAAATCCGGTAAAAACCGTTGCCAATACTTTTTATTTACAGGCGGTGACCAAAAGAATGCTGTTTGCAAATAATGAAGCATATGTACAGTTTGGGTTTGCCGTAGAAGACAGTTCATGGTCTGTTTCTTCGATGCAAATCACAGCAAGCACCAATACAGGCACTCACCAGGAGATGTTGCATAATATTCCGGTAGTGGACGGTAAAATCACACCATCCCCTGTTTTTGTCAATAAATTCAGTACCCTTAGCAATTTGAAAATTGAAATTTGGTTTGATAATCAGTGTGAAAGTATTTTGGAACTTGCCAATATTGTTTCTGACAGAGATGTAAGTGGGGTATTGGTTATTGACAGACCTATCGCTGACAATGGAGGTGTTCTCAATGCCGCCATTGCGCCAACCGTTTTCCAGCCTAAACATTTCGGGGTGAAAAGATTGGGAATCGCAGATTACCTTAAAGTTGAGCAAAGCGTTCACGCGTATGTTCCGGGAGAGGTTTCCAATATTGAAAATGTCATGGCAAGTGAGTTGAGACATAAGTCCTCCACCTCCCGGGAGTATTCTGAAATTACAGATTCAACCTCTAAAAGTCAGGAAACCGAGAAAATGTCGGATACCGCCAAAACTTCGAGAACCGATATGCAGACTGAAGTCGCGCGTGAATTGGACAGACAGCAAAGTATCGAAGCTCACACTTCTTTCAGTGCAGAAGGAGGTCGTTGGAAATTTGAAGTTGGAGGAAGCTATGCCAACAATACTGCGCAACACGACAGTACAAGACAGGCCGTTGCCAAGTCTCAGGAGATTACTGAAAGAGCACTGGAAAGAGTATTAAGTAAAATTTCTGAAGAAAGGGTAGAAAAAATCATCAGAGAGTACACCGAAACCAATGTACACGAATTTGATAACCGTGGTAAAGTAATGGCTACAACAGATGGAGAATCAGCCCATCCCCAACACATCACGGGGGTATACCGATGGGTAGATAAAAAAATGAAAAACCAGATCTACAATTACGGCAAACGTACCATGTTTGAATTTATGATTCCCGAGCCGTCAAGGTTGCATCAGTTGGCTACAAGTTCCGCAAAACAGACTTTTACAGAACCTGTGGATCCTAGAGTAACAACCATGCCAAGTGCTGATGTTGATGAGGCTGTTTTGAGGTATTGGG
Source organism: Kaistella soli (assembly GCF_019038595.1). Classification (GTDB taxonomy): domain Bacteria; phylum Bacteroidota; class Bacteroidia; order Flavobacteriales; family Weeksellaceae; genus Kaistella; species Kaistella soli. The sequence goes on along the minus strand of NZ_JAHOPF010000008.1, from coordinate 24,324 downwards.
CCAATATGTATGGAGTGCAGCCAACTGAGCTTCCCAAAGAAAATATAGAACATCATATTCCATACGAATGGTTCAAATTGAAAAGAAGCCAGGAGCAGCGCTTTAAAGAGTTGAGTATCCCCGAAAATTATGCGGCTAAAGATGTTACCGTCTATTTTGGTTATGAATATGGTTATATGTTAGTCAGCAATTTCAAAGGAGGAGACATGGCACTGCCTTATGTTGGAAATGGCTCAATTGACAGCAATTATTTTGTAACGGGGTTAAATATTACTGAAAAATTCATCTTCAAATATCAAGGCTTTGGTGTAGATTCATTTAACGTTACTTTTAAATTTAACTGCAAACTCTCTGATGCATTCATGCTTTCCTGGAAAAAAGAACAGTTTAACAAGATTATTGCTGCCTATAATGTCGCCAAAGAAAAATTTGACGCTGATGTAAAAGCAGCGGCAGAGTCAGCAGCTGCACAGGAAAAAGACAACAAGGCGAAAGCATCCATTTTCTACCGTAACACAGAAGCCAATGTTTTAAAACACAACTGTATCGCTTATCTGTTGCAGACTTATAATACGCTGGGGAAAGCAATGTCTGTAGATGACGGAACGCTGATGCAGAGTTTTTCTATGAAATTTGGTGATGATCTGGATCAATATACCGCATTGGCCAAGTTTATGGAACAGGCTTTTGAATGGAATGTGATGGATTATACCTTCTACCCTTATTATTGGGCGAATAAAAACCATTGGCAGGATCTTTATCTGTCGGAAGAAATCGATCCATTGTTCCGCAGCTTCCTGCAGGCGGGTATGGCAAGAGTTATTGTAACCGTAAAACCGGGCTTCGAAAATGCCGTACAGTTCTTTATGACCACCGGTAGAATCTGGAACGGCGGTGAAGTTCCTGTAATTGGCGATCCTTTGTATTTATCAATTGTGGATGAACTGAGACAGCCAACAGGCGAACCACAAGGTAAATATTGGATTACGAGAATCCCAACGACTTTAACAATTTTACAGGCGAAATCTGTAGGATTAGTAGTAACCGATGCTTTGCCAATTTTCCCGGAAATGGATCCTGAGAATTGTGAAAATCCTTTGGAATTGGAAACTGAAAGTGCGTTTGGAGAACCACAGGATGTCATAATGCAAAATACACCGGGAACTACAAGTACGTTAGCATAACAATAATTTAATGAAATGGTGGTTTATTGCCACCATTTCTATTTTTTAACAACTAAAAATAATAAAATGAGTACAGTAAAAGCGTTAGGAGTACCGAAAATAAAAGGAATATCCCTTGCAAGAATGCACGAAGAAAATGATAAAATGCAAAGCAATTTCATAAGAATTCCATATAAACTTTTGGCAGAAACAGAAACAAAGCCAGGTTTAGGTTTAGATGGGAGGATTGCTGAGGATATGAAAGATGTCTCTTATCTAAAAGAAATACAGGATAATCAAAAAAAGTATTGGGAAAAGCATAAAAACATTTTTAATAAAAAAGATATAGAATTGTTTGAGATGATGAAAGATTTATTTACCGATGTCTCAATGTTTGATCTTGAAAAAATAGGGCTTGATATGTGTGAAAAATTTCATAATGGTGCAAAAGGAAACTACACCGATAAAAAATTGAATAGAAATGTCTTTGGTAGCAACGAATTTGGAGAGTACCATAAAAAAAATTTAGAAAGTATAAGAAATGTTATTTTTAAAAATACGGCGGATTTTAAATTTCTAAAAGATAAAACACTCTTCATTCCACGAATGAGTTTTGACGGTTTAAAAAATAATGCTATGGGTCTGGGAATTACAATACACCAAGTTTATGCCACAAAAATAGAATTAATTGATTACTTTTGTGATTTGGATAAGAAATATTGGCAGGGAATCTTCAGATATACTTTATTTGACCATTTTGGTTTAGATTGGAATGATATTTTACTTCATGGTGAGGATTCAATGCCCTCCCCAAATACAGGAAATCATTTTAAGGCGTGGTATTTATTACAAAGATATAGAAAAGCAAAGCCATTCATAGTAGAATTAAAACACGATATGTATGTTAATGGAAAATTTTAAGAAAAATAAATTATGGTATAGTATTATATTATTGTTTATAGTAAATTGGCTTTGTTATTTTTTTCATTCTATTATAGGAATTGGCATATTTCAATCTTTTGTTATTGATTCTATAATTTTATTATTAATTGTCGCTTTATTATCGATTAATCATTTTAAAATATCTGTTTACAAATACGTAAATGTTATCTTAATAATTATAATAACATTAATAAAAAACTACTTTTTATATCAGTTTTTAAACAATTTTTCTTAATGTGAGAATAGATTTTTATTTCATAACACCACTCCGAAGTTCCCCAACTTCGGATTTTTTATTTCCCAAAGGGGGATTAGAGTGTGATTGTGAAGGTAAAACCCGGCTTCGAAGACGCCGTACAATTCTTTATGACCACCGGAAGAATCTGTAATGGCGGTGAAATGCAAAGCATTCGCAAATTCCATAAAATAGTAAATAAATTAATTTGCAAATTCCTGAAATTGGTGATCCTTTGTATCTGCTTTTGAAGTTGAGCCCATGAAAAACCTATTGATAAAAGACTTTAAAACTTATCAACAAAAATAAAACACGACATCTTTTGTCGCATGAAGCCTCTATATTTGTTTTAATAAAAAAGATGAAACTGAAAGGTTAAGTCAGGCTATAAAACCATAAAACAAAATGAAAAAAGACTTCTATCTCACACGGTACGCACTCATCATTAAAAAACTTGAAGCCGCTCCCGCCAATTATAAGCAGCTTGAAGAATATCTGTTGAATTCTTTTGAATTTCAGGATGCCGGAATAACAAGTTATTCGATTAGAACGCTGCAGCGGGACATCAAAGAGATATCAAGTCTTTTTCATCTGACTATCCATAATAAGAAAAAAGGTGATAATAGCTACTATATAGAAAGCAGACCCGTAATGGAAGTGGACGAGTACAACCAAAAACTGTTGGAATCGTTCCAAATCAGCAGTGCCCTGAATCTCCATCCGGATTTTTCGGAATTTATTTTTTTTGAGACCAGAAAGCCGACCGGTTTAGAACATTTTTACGACCTTTTTTTTGCCATCCGTAATAAAAGAGTTGCAAGTTTCGAATATCTGAATTATCAGAATCGTTTGATTTCTTCCCGCAAAGTTCATCCACTGGCCTTAAAAGAATCCAAAAACAGATGGTACCTTATCGCTGTAGATACGAATGACAGTGTTTTAAAATCTTTTGGACTGGATCGGATTCAGTTCTTAAACGTAAGCGATGGAAAATACCGGGAAAACTATACCTGCAATTTTAAAGAGCATTTCAGATACGCTTTTGGGGTAATGAATTTCGCCGAACAAGCCCCTCAGAGAATTATTTTAAAATGTACCAAACAGCAGGGAGAATATATTAAGAGTTTCCCTTTGCATCACACCCAAACTGTAGTAAAGAAAACCGATACGGAGATTTTTTTTGAACTGCATCTTCACCCTACCTATGATTTTATACAGGAGATATTATCATTTGGTAATGAGGTGACCGTCATCGAACCGCAAAGTGTTGTCAGTAAAATAACAGAAATTCTGAAGACCTCCCTTTCACACTACTGAAAACGATACTCAGTTTAGCAGCATACTCAATTTGTATCACTTGGGCATCTTTTTGTTGCGGCGGCAAATTTTCGTATATTTGATAGAGAGGTCTGTGCTTAACAGGACAGAGAACTGTTGATTAACCAAAGCTTGTCAGCTGTAAAACTATTAAAACATGTATACATTTTCTCAGTCTTTTTCCCGGTTTATCCTGCAAAATGAAGTCGACGGGTCGAAAGGATATCTCTTAGAAATTTTAAAATTGTTGGATAATAATTTCGAATTGAACTGCTTTAATTCCATACTCAAAAGATATAATATCCAAAAAATCGGAGATATCAAATTTGAATCTCTAGATCTGTTAATTTCTTATGCTGATTTTATTTTGACAGACAATCTCATTTCTGAAAATGAAATTCAGGATTTTTCAATACTTAAAAGGGTATTGAGAATTAAAGAAGGAGATTTTGTAAAATTTAAAAGATTTGAGGTAGTTGAATTATTAAAAAAAGAATTGATGAGAATCTATTCGGATAATTTAGTGGATGGAAATGAGCAATTATTAAATCTTAATCTTCAGTCAATGTTTGACTTAAGTTACGACGAATTTGAACATATAAAAAAGGACGAGGTTATATTTTCAATGAGACAGGGTGCGGATCCGAAAGATTTGGATATCGCAGCACTACCGAAAGGCTTTAAGATTTAAAGAACAGGTTTATTCATTTTTTATGATCAAATTAATATATTTTTCTTATTTTTAACTGTCGGTTAATACCAACAGAATTCTATTGAGGCTGCTTTTATTAAAAGCAGCTTCTTTTTGTTTTAAAATAAAACGGTCTAAGATGCTTGTAACCCTCGCTTTTTAGGTTTTTTTTCGACAGACAAATCTACTATAACTGCAATTCTAATGTATAGAGTCTCAAAACGCAGCAGTTTTCTATTGCAAACTATTGAACATATAGTAAAAATATTAATTTCTTACGCTTTTTTATATGATTTCATGAACCAGAGGTGATTTATGGGGAAAATCTTCCTCTGTTTTTTTGGGAAATCTAACTGTTTTATATTATGGTTTTGGAAATTGGGTTTTCAAAAACTAACTGTTAATAAGCAGTTGTACAATATTTTTAATTTTTTTTAACAAAAATTTGCACAGGTGTTAAATATTGTTAATTTTATCGCTGACAAAATTACCTGCTTTTTTGTATCTGTATTTTAATAATATAAATGATAAGGTGATTAGATATAGGCAAATTTAGATTTTGTTTGTGTTTTTCGTAATTAAATAAAAAAAATAACAGCCCTACGGCTTAATATGCCTTAACGAATTTTATGAGAAAAAATCTATCTTCTTTTTTTATTTTTCTTTTTTTGATGATTGCAGCGCAAAATGCAGAAACAGTCTATTTACAACAGGAACACGACCGGCTGCTAAGGGTCGCTAATCACGAGTCCGCAATACAAAACTATATTAATCAAAATATTAGTTCATATAGTATACAATCAACCGCTATGGATAAGATCATGTCCCGGAAACATGAAGATGGCAGTAATTTCACCCCTGCTCAATTGGATGATGCATTACAAATTCACAAGCAGCAGGCACTCAGAAATCTGTATTTCAGTCAAAATCCCAGCATCATACCTGACTATACAGCATTACCTTTAACGACCACGACAGCATGCGCAAATAACGGATTTGAAAATGGTGATGTTTCTGGATTTACCTTTTATTCAAATCCTTTCGATGGAAGTTTCGGGAATAGTTGGTCAATTTATAATAATTATCCTAATACTTCTGTGGCTCCACAGGTAGGAAGCATAATTACTCTTGTAGAGAAATGGCCCAAGGATCGTTATTCGGGATTACCTAGAGTAAAAGACGGGAATTATGCAATAAAATTAAATAATGGCAACAACGGCAACTATGATGTGTCCACGATGAGAAGAGAGGTGGCTGTAGGTGCAGATCAGAAATATATCACATTCAATTATGCGTTAGTTTTACAGGATCCGGGACATGGGAATAATTTAAACCCATACTATCAATGCAGAATAATAACTTCAGCCGGACAAGTAATTAATATAAGAACTATTGTTGCAGATAGAAATAACACCTCGGTGTTTAAAATTGCCGAAGAAGATGACGCAGTATATACTGAGTGGATATGTGAAAGCATTGATGTATCACAGTTCAGAGGCCAGACTGTAACCTTAGAAGTTATTGTTGCAGATTGTGGATTGGGTGGTCATTGGGGCTATGCCTATTTCGATAATTTCTGCGGAACAAAATGCAGTGCTCCTACTTTTGGAAGTGTTACCCTCGATCCAATGGGAATAACATGCCCGTTATTTCCTCTTACTGTTTCCGGCAACTTTATAACTCCTGCAGGATATAAACTGGCAAATTTAACCTTAACGGCAAAAAACAGCAACAATATAGTGTATACAAGTCCTCCAGGAGATTATAATATTTCAGGTGATGAATTTAATTTTAAAGTAACAGGACCTCAACTTTTCCCGGCGGGTGCAGCGAGTGCACAGTTTGATTTTTTTGTTAAGGCAAAATTTAAGGTAATCGGAACAGATTCTTATATGGAGGTTGATAGTCAAAGTGCTAATGCAGGACCGGATGTCACGTTTATTAATGGTACTTGTAAAATTTGTAATTCGTGTCAGTCGGAAGTAATTAATATACCTTTATATGGAAGTTGTCACGGAGGTATAAACGATTATTATTGTGAATTTCAACAAGAAATTAATTTTAGTGAAGTTTTAGGCACTACGATAGGAACCTATAAAATTTATAATGTCCAGGCAACCAATCCAAATCGTAATTCTGTTGAAATACAAAATAGCGGAAACGTAATACCAATAAATACACCATCATCTTGTTTGATTCATTGGTTTTGGGACGACTATTCTTCAGAGGTTCCTACAGATATGACGGCTGATATTGATTATACTGATGCTGGTGGTAATATAAGAACACGTCATCTATATTTTACTGCAACAAAAAGTGATGGTGATTAAAAGACAAAAAAATATAATTTATTTTCAATATCATCTTTTAATCAAGAATTAATATCCTCTCAAACTATGAAAAAAATCTATATTCTTTTTTCACTTATTACCCATATTCTTGTTTACTCCCAGGGACTCTTCGGCAATATACCGGATCTGGTTTTCAGGAGAGAAACTGTGAAGATTCCTTCAGAAATGGATACCATTGAAGGGCATCTGCTCAATTTTCATTTTATAAAAGACACCTTGAAAGGACCCTTTTTAACCAATACCCGTTCTAAACTTCAGGGGATGAGTGTTTTTTATGCAGGAAATAAAATAGGAGGAGAGAACCGCATTCTGCTTGGTAAAGCGGGGAGCGCACAATTGACGACTACCGGAGTATACGATTACAGTGATTCATTATTAATAGAGAGTCCTGTTGCGCAGCCTGCGATAGTTACTTACTCCAAAAAAGACAAAAGCAGGAATCCCTATGTCTTCCTCTCATCATTAAAAGACAGGGAACTTCTTATTCCGGAACTGCTGGTGTTCAGCAGAAATCTGGCGAATTATGAAAAGCAGAAAATAGAAACTTATCTGTCTTTAAAGTACGGAATTTCCATTAATTATATTTCTGAAAAAAACTATTTATCATCTGAAGGAAATATTATCTGGAATTTCAGGGATAATAAAAAGTACGGTTACCGCATAACAGGCATCGGCAGAGATGATGTTTTCAAACTGTACCAAAAGCAATCGTCCAACAGTGACCGGGGTACGGTAACATTTGCCCTGAATGAAAGGGAAACTCTAAATGCAGACAATACCGGTTCTTTGGATAATATGGATTTTCTGTTGTGGGGAGATAATAATGAAGCGCTTGTTTTTCCTGTTGAAGATCTCCTTTCAGTACATCCAAAGGACAACATGTTGAGAGTGTGGAAAGTGCAGGTAAAATCCGGAGCCGGAATCAACGCCGCGGTTTATTTCAGATTAAAAGACATCCAGACAGGTTCTGACTTACCAAAACTTAAAATATTCCGCACCGCAGAAGATTATCAGAATGATATTTCCGAACTCTTCAGTGGAGAAATGAAGAACGATTCCATCCTGGTCTATAAGAATATTACATGGGATCTTGACCATAACGGCACAGACTACTTTACGTTAGCGCAGCCCCAGGCCTCAGGAGGAATCAGCTTGGTGAGTACATGTACTGAACTTCAAAGCAGGATGGTCAGGATTGATGTTCCTGCTGGAGTTAGAGCGGACGCCTATAGCCTTTGGGATCTAAATACTGATAGGGAAGCTGCCGGTCATGTACCCATTTCAGGGGACCAAATCGTTTTGGCGGATCTCACTCCCGGCAACTACCGTTTAACAGTTCACCGGGCAGGTCAGCTCCCGGATATCATCAAAACTTTTGATATGGAGGCTATCGCGAACCAAAACGTTCAGGATAATTATCTGTGGACAGGTGAACCTATTGAGTTGGACATTAACTTTGAAAATTATCACTATACCCTATTAAAGCCCAACGGTAGCACTATTGCACAGCCTCCTTATGTATTGGATGGTCTGGGAAGCTATACTTTAAAAGTAAAGAACCGGCTTGGCTGCGAGGTAGTGAAACAGATTAATGTACTCAGTCAGGCAGATTATGCCAACCATAATGCCAACTCTTTGTTCAAAAGCATCATCCTTTATCCTAACCCCTCTAAAGATGGTATTATTACGGTAAAAGTGGAATTAAAAACACCGAAACCCATCACGGTTCAGATTTATAATTCCCTAGGGAAACTGCTGAAGCAGGGGCAGTATCATGCTACCGACAACCTCATTTCTACATTAACTATACCTCCTGTAACCGGGTACTATAACGTTAAGATATTTATTCCTGAAGAGTCTAAAGGCTACAACTTACTAATACATTAATACGCATTCGCATAATGAATAACTCAAATTCTTTCTTTTCTGTTAAGAATGCAGGACTTTTTTTGCTTCTTATTTCTCTGTTTTTTTCATTTACCAATCCTAATGAAAAAAGAAAATCAATACCTGTCACTGAAAAGGCAAGCCCTTCTTTTTTCAATGATAATTTGATCAGCGCATCGCTGACGGCTGGCACAAAAGTCTATCCGTCAAAGGGAAGATCTGCGCAGGAAGAAATGCTGGCGTTGGGCAGGATGCTTCCGGTTCCACGGGAGGAGACAGATTTGGCATATCCCAGCACCGACCAACATGAAGGATTGATTGGAAGCGAAAAGGTAACTAACATTAGCGACGATCCATCTGATAACATTTATAATGTAAATTTGCGGCAATATGACAGGAATAAGCAGTACATTCTGGTTTATTCAGTATACGGAGTAAATAGTTCTTCATCGGTGACACGGAGTATCAACCGCAGTTTCTCGTTAGGAGGTTATATAAAGACCGAAGGAAACTCATGGATTACTGTTAAAGAAGAAATAAGTCCTGAACTGCTTCATCAGGGAAACAATCAGATACTGTTCAATGCAGTCCGCTTAAAAGATTTTTACCGGATAAAAGAGGTACGTATTGTTGAATCACATAAAACGAACAGAGATTCTTTTTATACGGTTACGGGTAAAGTGGTTGCGGATAACAAAATTTATTTACGCGGTTTTGTAAACAGCAGTGCGGGGATTAAATCTATTATTATATCCGGAAAAGAAATATCCGCCAATAATAATGAATTCGAATATTTTGACTCTTACCCATCTTCAAAGAATGATATTAAAATTAAATTTATAAAAGAAGACGGCAGTTTTACAGAAGAAAGGATCACTAAGTTTGATTCTCGAGGATCAGCGACAGACTTATTCACTAAACCGGAAGAAAATGTGCTGTTTAAGGACCGTTTCGGTTTTCTGTCAGGTCTGAGAAGTATAGACCTGCCCCCGGTGGAGGCTTCGATAACCAATGTAAGTAAAGATTTTACGGGATATCGGTATAAAACTCTTGCGGAAGGAAAGAAAACCATTCACCTGCCTTACGACAGAAATAAGATTCCTAAAGGATTCAGGGAGCATGAGATTTCAACTTTCCGATTTGATTATCAGCAAAAAAAATGGCAGCGGACAGTTATCGACAGTATTAACACGGAACAGCAGTATGTTATTTTAACGGTTGAAAACGGAGGTGGAGATACCGACTATGTAAACGGCATTATTAAAAATCCGGAAAGCCCGGAGACTTCTTCCTTTACCCCAACCAGCACGAACGATATTCCGGTAGCAAATCCGGCCTCAAAAATCAATATGATTTCGCCCCCTGTAGCTAATCAGCAAGGTTCTGCCAACGTTTCATATCCCATAGAAATACCTGCGGGAATTAATGGATTTCAGCCTGCTATTTCTATCAATTATAATAGTGATGCCAAGACGGGAGGATGGGCTGGATTAGGTTGGGATATACCGCTGGAAACAATTGACATAGATACTAGATGGGGCGTGCCTGAGTTTAATACAATTAAAGAATCAGAAATATATACTATTAATGGAGAACAGTTAGTTTTTAATGATGAATTTTTACCAAATAAAACAGATTTTAGTCAATTAAATAATGCTGACCGTAATACTTCAGGAGAAAGACAGTTTTATTTTAGAACTGGCGTAAAGGAGGGAACATTAATTATCAGGCAAGGAACGGATCCTAAAACCTACAGATGGGAAATTAGAAGTCAGGATGGCACTGTTAAAAAATATACAGAATCATTAAAAGATAATTCAGGTAAAATAGTTAAATGGTTTTTAAAAACGGTGACGGATGTGTATGGTAATGAAATAACCTATAATTACTTAGAGTCTGATAATTCGAATAGTGGCGGAGGAAAAAACAAATACTTAGCACAGATTGCATACTCCAATAATACCACCACAGTAGAATTTTTAAATCAGGATGCTATAAGATCCGATGCGACATCAAGCTACAAACTAGGGGTGAAGATTTCAGACTTTAAGCTTTTGCATAAAATTATAGTCAAAAGATCTGGAACAAAAATTAGAGAATATAGTTTAAATTATAAATTGGGAGAGTTTGAAAAAAATCTCTTAGCCTTCATTACCCAGTCGGATGGTAAAGGTAACAGTTTTCACAAACATACTTTTAATTATACAATTTTACATCCAAAAGATGAAGAGCCGGGGACCTATGATGGCACGTCTGATGAGGGCCTTTTTTCAAAATATTCACAAAACATCACTTCTCCCTCTGACAATCTTACAAGTGGTAACTATGATAAAGCAAAAATGTCTTTAATTAGTGGCACACAGGGAAAAAGCGAAAATTTTAAAGGGGCACTGACCTTTGGAGTGGGCTTTGGTAGTTCGGGAAACAAAAAGAGGACAGGAGGAATCAATTACACTTATGCTGAAAATGAAAATTTCGGAAAATCCTTAATGATGGATATGGACGGTGATGGTCTGCCTGATAAAGTTTTTTATAGAGATTCTGGTTCTATTCAATATAGAAAAAATTTAGGTGATGCATTTAGTTCAAGTTTATCTACTGTAATTGGTTTAAACAACATTCCCCTTTCAAAAAATAACTCATATATAAATTCATTTGGTGTAGAACTTAGTTTAAAGTATATTCAAGGCGGTGTTACATTTTCTACAACAAAGGGTAACTCACCAGTATATTTTTCTGACGTTAATGGTGATGGTTTACCTGATTTATTATATTATGGTCTGCCATTTTTCAATAGAATTCGCCTCAGCAATGGAAATATTAGTAATTACTTTTCTAGTGTGCAAGGGTATTCCGCAGCACTCACTGATACGCCTAACGCCATTATAAAGGGCGTGGATGCCCCTTCTACAGAAATCCCCGAGGAAGAATCAAATTTATTGGCAAATATTGTAAGAGTATGGGAAGCACCTAACAGAGGGAGGATTAACATTTCCAATCTAATTTCTTTAGAGCAGAATTCAGTTGACGGTGTTGATGTATGGATTGAAAAGGGAGGATTAATGCGGGCCAATGAAAATGATCCAAATCTTCCTGTTGCAACAATACTGGGGTCTAAGATTAACCTGACTTTTAAAGGACAATCAGAAACTCTGAATGCATCCGCTATTGCTATTGAGAAAGGTCAGCGTATTTATATTGTTGCAAGTTCAAAAAGAAATCCAACAGGAGATAAAATAAATGTAGAAACTAAGATCAATTACGTGTCAACTCCTGATTTTGTTTCATCAGATATGAATATAAAGGATACTAATGGTAATGATTTTTTTAAATTTAATTCAAAAAATTCTTTCCTTAAGAATTCTTATAAAGGAAACGGAGTCAGTGAAAAAGGTAAAGGAGCAATATCTTGGACAAATTTAAGTTCAGAAACTTTTTCTGACGATTTGAACTTTAAAATATATAAGCTTGAAAAGAAAATAAGTGATACAGCAGATTTCGGAATGTCTGATGCTCCGGCACTTATTTTTTATCAAAAACTGAAAAAGGGAGAGACGCTTACCAAATTAGCTTCAGATGAAAACTTAATTGCTAACGTTGATATTCAAAATATTCAATTTAATTCATTAAGTACTGATACAAGTCCGAGATTAACATTTTTATTTTTTGAAGTAAGTAGTGATACTAATGTAGCATGGGATAAAATAAATTGGTCACCAAAAGTTACAATAACTACTGTAGATGGTGATCAAGAGTACAAAATGGGTGTTTTATATAAAGCATTTTCAGAAATGGTTAAAGTTCAGTCAAGTCCGAAAAACGGTGACTTTGGACTAAGAGCTAATACAAGATGGTATCCAAAATTCACCAATTGTTTCGATCAGAATGTCTATATACCAATACAAAACATTGAGAACAGTGAAGTAACTTTTTCAATGAAGTTTACAAATTACAATAAAGAAGGCACAGTGTATCCTACTTACATATTGAAGAAAAAGGTGCGGATAACAGGAAACGTAATGCCTATCCCTTACATTGATAATTACCATGATAATAATCCGGGTTTTTCTCAAGTTTTATTTGAAATTCACGCAGATAATTATGAAGTTGCAAAATATTTGTCGGGTTTAAATCCTTATGTCGAAAAGATTTCTAATAACTGTTTCGCAGAACAAACTGAAATAAAAATAAATTATTATTCGTATCGTTCTCAGACTAAAAATTATAATCAAACTACTGGTAGTAATTGGCAAGGATGGGGCGAGTTTTCTTATAATGGTACTGATGGTAGCTATCTTGATGAGAAAAAAATTGCAAATGCGCCGGTTAATGAAGAAGATTTTCCAGTTCCGGACTGTGGGCAGCCAGGTGCTGCAAATTACGAATCTTGTATGTTGAATTACATCAACCAGCAACAAAGCTCCCGATACTTCACACCTCTATCATATAACTCTGAAAATGAAAGCTACGATTCTCCAATGGAATCTGCTTTTTTGGACGGTAATTATATGCAACCTTATAATCTTCTGGCTCGAAAACCCTCCGTAACATTTGAAAGTAACCCTATTTTTATTTCTGCAAATCCTACGGGTATTATTTTGCACACTAAAGGAAATAGTTTAAATATATATGGCGGTGCTGGTCCCTTTAATATTTCAGGTGGGTTTTCCAGAGATGAAAGCTCAGAGCATTTTCAAGATTTCAATGGTGATCAGTATCCCGATATAATTGTTGGAGATAAATACTATAAAACAAACATTTCTGGGGCACTGACAAACCCTGTTACAATAGAAGATAAAACAATAAAAAATACAACTAAAAATACAAATATTGGGGGATCCATTACTCGAAGTATTAATCCGGAAAAAAATAGCAATACTCAAACTTCAGGAGCAAATTCTTGGGGAGAATTATACTCACAAATGGGATCTTCTTTTTCAGCATCTGGAGCAAGCGTAAGTACAAATCTGGGCAGTTCAGAATCCACAAATAGGAACATATGGTTTGATGTCAATGGAGATGGATTGGTTGACTATATTTCAAAAGGCCAAGTTTACATTAACAATGGAAAAGATTTTGATTATGAGGATGGTTGGAATATTGGTGATGATGTTTTCAAAAACGAAACAGAAGCTGTGTCTGGAGGAGGTGGTATTAATTTAGGAAATGGTAGCTGGGTGTTAGGGGTAGCAAAAAATTTCTCTTATTCTCACAATACCATTTTTTTTATCGATGTCACTGGAGATGGGCTGGTCGATAAATTGGTAAGGGACGATACAAGCTATAGCCTATATGTAAATACAGGTGCAAGATTCAGTACCAATGCAATCAATTTGGGTACAGTGAACTTTGAAATAGAAAATAATCAAAATTCATCTGGGTTGAACGTATATGGTACAGCTTGCGTTGCCTTTGGGTTAAAAATATGCCTTTCCTTAGGCTATGGTAGTGACAAATCCACCAATAAGCAAACGATAGATTTAAGAGATTTCAATGGCGACGGACTACCTGATATTCTTTTTTCAACCAGTGATACACAGATGACTGTAATCAAAAATCAGGCAGATAAATTTAATTTGTTATCTTCAATTGAAAATCCATTAGGGGGTAACATGTATTTAACATATGGGAATATCAATCAAATAAACCAACAGAAAATAGGAAACACTTACCAGATGCCTTTTACAAAGCAGGCATTTACAAAATTAGAAATAGATGATCTCGAATCTACCTCTACTCTTGGACAATACGATAAAGCTAGTTTGCCTCCCAATTTTAAAAAATACTATTTTGAATATGAAAATGGAATCCAGGACAGAAGAGAACGCAGCTTCTTAGGTTTCGGTAAGGTGACTACAAAGGACATGACGGGAATCACTCAGGTCACTGAATATGAAACCAATTACAAAAACACGTATTATGATAATACGTCCTATGATCATTCTTCTGACTTTTATGTTCCTTACGATGATTCATCGGTAAGACAGTATTTTTACAAAAAAGGACTGGTAAAATCTACTTATACTTTAGACAGCATTGGCAGAGAAAGACAAAGGGTAAACTATACCTACCGTTATTTTAACCAGCCAGCGGACAGCTATGCCCTGAATGATCTCCAGCAAGAACCGAAGTTCGGAGACATAGGGCGTATAATTCCTTTCCTTTACCAAACCGAAAGCATCACAACAGAATATTCAGGCGCTGCCAGTCACAGCAAAACGTTGCTGTCAACAGTTAATGAATATGACAGATACGGTAATGTGACCAGATTTACTGACTTGGGATCTACATCCACAGATACTTCAGATGATCTTAGAGTAACCATCATGTATCATCCGGTAACGGCAAATAATGTCGGAGGTATTCCCCAATTGCATACCGTGTCTGACGCATCGGGTAATATTTTGCGGAAATCTGAAACCGAAATCAACAGCAAAGGAGAAATTGTAAAGATTAAACGGTTTATGGACAGTGATTTCGCGGAATATAAATATGAGTATGACCTTTACGGAAACATTACAAAAGCGACATTCCCGAAAAACAGCGGTGAAACAGAAGGAGACCGGATGTTTTATCAATATGAGTACGATCCTGTTTATAATACCTATATTACCGGAGTAACTGATGCAAGAGGACTGAGCAGCAGTACCACCTACGACTATCTTTTTGGGGTGCCTGACTCGGTTACAGATATCAATGGTCAGACTGCCAGATATAAATACGACAGTTTTGGAAGACCAACAGAATACCTTGCACCGTCTGATACCGGATGGACTATAAAGCTGTACTATTCCAAAACCGGAGACTATAATTCAAAAACAGCGGTAACAGAAAAGAAAGCTCCCGTTGTTAATGGCGTGGTACCGACACTGAACTACTTCAGCAGTGTACAGACAAACGGATGGGGTGAAGAGCTTGCGGTGAAAAAGCTTTATGGAGGTTCCGCCAATAATTATATTTATACATATGGTAAGTCTCCGCTTAAGGATTTAAAAGGTAGGGTGATTAAGTCTTTTGCAAACAGGCTGGCTACCCGCGAATCCTCCTCTGTAATGGTGGCAATGAATAATTTTTCACCTCAAAGCAACCAGATGCTTAATGAAGATGAGTTCAAAAATAATTTTGTTACCTATAATTATGACGAACTGGACCGTACCATTAAAACCACACAAAAAGGGGTGGTGACCAATGAAGGAATCAAAGATCTCATCACCCAAACGGTATATGGTTTTGACAGTGACAGAAACGGTATCGACCAGTTTACCAAAAAAACCGTTTCGCCAAAAGGGATCACCTCGGTTTCTTTTACAGACGCAAAAGGAAGAACCACCGCCACAAAACAGGTCGGTGATCAGAAAACGTTGTGGACCAGTTATTCTTACGACCTCCTCAACCAGTTAACAGAGGTGAAAGATCAGAACAGTAACAGCATTGTGTACGGCTACGACCAGCTGGGACGACGAATCAGTCAGACCCATCCCGATGCTGGAACTTCCACTTATGAGTATGATTTAAATAATAATTTGATATATTCGGATAATGCGGTATTAAGAGATCTGAACCAGAAGATCAGATATACCTATAAATTCAACAGATTAACCGGGATCAGATATCCTCAGTATCAGGTCACCTATGAATACGGTGACCGCCATGCCACCGATTTCGGAGCTGGTCGACTTATTAAAATGACAGACCATACGGGGATTCAGATGTACAGGTACAGCGCGCAGGGGCAGATTATTGAGAATAAGAGAGTGATGGTAGCGCCAAATGTGGCTCCCAAAGTTTTCAAAACCAATTTCGTCTATGATACCTACAACCGGATCAATAAAATTACCTATCCCGACAGTGAAGAAGTATTCTACAATTATACACCTTTCGGACTGTTAGACAATATTAAGAGTAAAGCCGCTGAAAGTCCGGACTTGGAACCGATTGTCACAAATATCCTTTATGATTATAATGAGCAGACCAGAGAAATTACTGCAGGAAACGGAACCAAAACCCAATACAGTTACGATGTCTGGGGCCGTTTACAGGAGTTGGTTCTTGTAGGCACCACCTCCGACATCAGAAAAAACAGGTACCTTTTTGATAAAGATGCCAATATCAGCAGCATTAATACAACAGTGCCAATGCATGGTACCGATGTCGTGAATGATATTTCGGTGGCCACAGAGAAAACTTTCCAGTATGACGGTTTCAACAGGCTGCGGAATTCTGTGATCAAGGCAATCGGGAAAGAGGAGAAGAAGTATTATCAGCTCGAAATGGACTATACCGACATGCATGGCATTGCCAATAAAAATTCCCGATGGAAAACGTATCAGACAGCGGCATTGTGTGAAAACCCGGCGGCCGAAGGCTATAAAGCAGTTTATCAGTATGAGGACAGAAATCATCCCAATGCGGTTTCATCCGTTGAATTTCACTCTCCCAATGAGAGTGCAGCCTTTACAACCCCTTGGGACTGCCGGACCGGTTATAATATTGTGATTTATCCTACAAGTGAAAATTATACCTACGATGCCAACGGCAATATGACAAAGGTGGAACTTAGACACGGTACTCCGGGTGAGATTATTTTGGAGGATTCGGGAATGGCCAACGAGAGACAGCTATTCTGGGATGCGCAAAACAGGCTGCAGGGCATCAGTGAAGACAGAGCCCTCCACCATTATGTATATGATGAAGAGGGGCAGCGGGCCCTTAAAAGCGAAGGCGCTTCGAGAACGCTGTTTAAAGACGGAAACCTTAACACCCGTCCGGGCCCTACGGTGATGGGAGATTACACCTATTATCCAAACGGGTATGTGGTGGCCAACGACCGTCAGGTCAGCAAACATTATTATATAGGCAGCAATAAAGTTGCAGCAAGGGTGGCAGAAACACCGGGTCATCTTTTTATGTCTCCTGAAAACCATGACCTGCAAAAGCTGTCGGGAGTCTTACAGCAGGAGGTGGACGACATGGCATTAAATGCTGGATTACCAAGAATTGAGTGGCCTAATCCACTGCCTGATACAGCCCCGGTGCGTGAATCAGAAGAAGACTGCAGTATGGAGGTTCTTATTCAGGCGGATCAGTTTTTCCGTTCGAGAAATCAGATTTGTTACCAGAAAATTATGAAGGGTTACGAAACAGCCATGCTGAACGGAACCGTCTGTGCGTTCTGGCACCAGTTTAAACTGGATGACTGCATGACCGATCTGCAGCCTGAAGAACAGCGTTACCAAACCTATTGGGTACACCCGGATCATTTGGGAAGTGGCTCAGTCATTACGAACCAAAGCGGAGAAACCACGAACTGGTATGAATATATGCCTTTTGGTGAAATGCTGATGGAGCAGAGCAATAACGAATACAACAATCCGTTCAAATACAATGGTAAAGAATTAGATGAAGCGACTGGGCTCTATTATTACGGAGCAAGGTATTATGACCCGAAGACGAGTATTTGGTTATCTGTTGACCCATTAGCTGTTTATAATCCTGTAATGGAGAGTGAGTTCTATGGTGATGGGCAGCACAACGGCGGAGTGTTCAACTCTGGTAACTTGAATCCTTATATTTATACTTACCAGAATCCTACCAGATATATTGACCCGAACGGGAAACAAACTGAATCCTATGCGACTAGGCATGATGATAATGATATGTCTCAAGTTGTAACAATTAGAGGCGGAAGTTACTATCAAAACACAACCAATACGCCTGCTATAGTTGCAAATAAAATTAATAGCTGGTTTGGTGGAGATGCTGATTATTTTGTTGAAAAAAAATCATATAATGGTGCCGATAATAGGTTCATACATGAGGCTGTAGATACTTCTGCAGGAACACTTATAGGAGGAGGAGTTGGAAAAATAGTTGGTCCATTACTGGGTAATATATCATCTAAAATATCAAATAGATTTATTCCGGACGCAGGGAAATTGTTAAATTCTATGTTAGCCTCATCAAAAAATGGGATGTCAGCCATTGGTAGAGCTTTACAAAAGCACGCAGGAAGAGCAGGAAGTAGTTTTGAAAATGTAATATATTCAGGAAAAACCGCAACTGATGATGCAATGAAAATCGTAAATGATATTGTTACTTCTAAGCCAATGATAGATTTAGAAAAGAATGGAACTAAAACTTTTTATGATAAGGCAACTGGTAGAGGGTTTAATGTTAATAGACAAGGGGGGTTTGGTGGATTTAGAGAGCTTGGTAAAAGGGATATAAATAATGTTCAGAAAGTGCTTAAAAAATAAAATGTTATGACTTTAGAATCAGTAAGAAAAGTAATTGAGAAAATTGATAATAAATATTTTATTAACATAGGAGCGTATGATTTGTCCATTGAAAATTGGAGAAAATTAATATCATATATAAATAATACCTATAGTGTCGTTTTTAAAGAATATGTTTCAAATCAGGAATACGAAAAAATTAACTATGATTTGTTATTACATTTTTGGAATGGAAATACAGAAAATGGCTATATGTCAGTAATTGATTTGGAAACCATTAAAGTCAACTGTTATTTTAATGGAATAAATGATTTAGACTTTGATGTTATTTATGAGGATGTTTTAAATGATGGAAATTTAAAGAAAGTTATAGATTTTGTTTCATCAATATCAGATGTTATAGATAAACCATTTTATTTGGAGGAGGATATTACAGAAAATAGGTTGGTTGAAATTTATAAGAGTAAAATATTAGTATTGGAAGCAATGTAAGAACCTCACCCCCGCTCCCGCACGATTGCATCGTGTGGGCAGAACTACAACCGTCACAGTTGTTGTGGGTGTGGGTAAGTAGAAATGCTGATGGAGCAGAGTAATACTGCATACAACAATCCGTTCAAATACAATGGTAAAGAGTTAGATGAAGTTACGGGGCTCTATTATTACGGAGCAAGGTATTATGATCCGAAGACGAGCATTTGGCTGAGTGTCGACCCGCTAGCGGTTTACAATCCTGTAATGGAAACCGAGTTCTACGGTGATGGGCAACACAACGGCGGAGTGTATAATTCTGGAAACCTAAATCCTTATATTTATACTTATCAGAATCCAATTGTTTATGTAGATCCTAATGGTAAGCAAACGTTTTTTCTAAATACTAGAAGCTTCGCACCTCCGATATTCGGAAGTGCCTATGGAATTATGGATAAGTGGAAGGGAGATAGAACGAATTATAGTACTGATCCAAATGCTTCATATAGGATAGGAGGGAAAGCAAAAATAAATATGGATAGTCGGACAATTACTTCGATGTCAATGATGGCTGCAACTACTACAAACCTCACCACCGGTGAAAGTAAATCTTCTCCATCGAAGTTTATAGCAAGGAAAAATTGGTTTAGTTTAGATAACTTCTTTGATAGTAGTAATAGTATGTCAATTTATACTCATAATTATGGTAATAATGCTTTAGCTAAAGGGTCTTTTGATATAGATACAAAATCTAATTTAACAATTACAACAAAAGAAGGAACTAATGGAAATAAAATTGTAGGTATATCTGGTACGGTATATGGGGATAAATTTCCTTCAAATGAAACTTATGTGTCGGATTCATACGGTAATGCGGTTATGATAGGGGTATCTGGGCCTAACATTGACCCGGAAATCGGCCCGTATCTTTTAGGTGGTAGTAAAAACACTCCTATGCAATCTATTGACGCTAAAATAATCTTCGATAAGAAGAACAAGATTATTGGAGCCAGCAGTAATGGGAAATCTTTGAAAATAGACAATTATGGAAAAGCTAAATAAATCCATATTACTTGCTTTATTAGTGGTTTGTCTTGCCTCTTGTACAGAAAAGAGAGGTAAAGATTGTGATATTTATTTACCGAAAGGCTTTAGCAAGAATTATATTATTATATTTTATAATCAAAAAGACGGTGTACCTAAAGAAATAAATAAAGTAGGTAAAAGAGTTTATAGAATTCCTACCTCTGGTGTTTTATTTTCACAATTTGAACAACAGTTGGATGTATCATTTAAGGAAGAAGTGTATTTCCTGGATAAAAATAATAGACTAACATTGATTAAAGATTATTATTATTCTAAATATCATGGAGAAGGAACAGATGAAAATAAAGTTTATACTTTCTCAGGATTTTTTTCCGATAAGGAGGGTTTTGGATATAGCTGTGATTTTCGATTCGTAGGAAAGGTAGACGAAATTATAGAAAAAGATGGTTTGATAAAGCCATTGGCTAATACACAACATATTGTTGATAGCATAGTGCATGCAAGGGGCTGGGTAGAGACACAACAATGATTGGTTGTAGAAATTGGCCCAGCTCCCACATTCTATCGTAAAAAACAAGTAAAAATCTCATTTTTTTAAGCGGCATACTTTCTCAAATTTACATATGGTTCCTGTCTGTTGGATTACTGCGAAAACTCTTGTTAGAAGCTTGTTTCTGATGTTGTTTAAAAACTAATATCTTATTTTGCCGCTGATGGAGCAGAGCAATAATGAATACAACAATCCGTTCAAATATAATGGTAAAGAGCTAGATGAAGCGACTGGGCTTTATTACTACGGAGCAAGGTATTATGATCCAAAAACGAGTATATGGCTCTCTGTAGACCCGCTAGCGGTTTATAATCCTGTGACGGAAACTGAGTTCTACGGTGATGGGCAACACAACGGCGGAGTGTATAATTCTAGAAACCTAAATCCTTATATTTATACTTATCAGAATCCTATAAATTATGTAGACCCCAACGGAAAACAGAATTACTTTAATTCAAAAATCGATGCAAATGGGAAAAGGTATTTTGAGTTTACCTCTCAGGGAGCAAATATGCAATACGGTTCAGTTGTAAATGTATATGATAATAACAATAAGTATGTGGTGAAATCATATGTTGGTGCGTCTGCACCGGGAAAAACTGTTGAAGCTTACGGAAAGCATTATCTGAAAGAAACTGAACACATCTCCGCCTGGGATGCTACTAAGGAAGTGGCAAGAAGAACGTGGGCGAGTGAAGAAACACAACCTGTATTATTGGCCCCTTTAAGTGCCGTTTTGGAGATGTATGCGGTAGGAAGTACACTGACGAATATACCACGTATAAAAGATATTAAAGAATTTAAAAGTTTAGTAAGAATGATTTCTAAAGCTGATTCCGAACTTAATATAAATGCTTTGAAAAAATTTGAAAAAATAGTTGAAAAATTTGGAGGAAAATTAAGATATGACTTAGAGCCTGTAAAAGGAGGTTGGAAACCGCATGTTCAAGTGGAGGGACTAGGACAAAAAATTGAATCAAGACATATTCAATTATCTGAAGATGCTGTCAAAATATTAAAAAATGGAGGAAAATAAAGTAGTAAAGTCTTTTATCGAAGTTTTTTTAGCATTTTACGGAGTAAATGAATTACAGAATGTTAAAATATCTAAAGGTTCTATAAGCGGAGAAGCAATATGGAATGATGAACCTGCTGAAGATAATAGTCAGAAATTCTGTTGGAAAATTAATCTAAGTACCGAAGAAATTGAAAATATGAAATCTATATTGGAATTTATTTTTGAAAGAAAATTGTTTCATCATGACAAAATTTCTATAAATGAAGAATCTTTGATTAAAAAACTTGTTTCAAGAGGATGGAGTATTAATAATGCAAAAAAAACTTTGGATAATATTTTTGAAACTTCAATTGATATGATTGATGATGCTGGGAAAAAAGAAGATGCTTTTTTTTTACATTTATAACTAACATGGTTAATGTTCCAAATTTAATAAGCAAATCTGTTACCAGAAAATTATGAAGGGTTACGAAACAGCGATGCTGAACGGAACCGTCTGTGCGTTCTGGCACCAGTTTAAACTGGATGACTGCATGACCGATCTGCAGCCTGAAGAGCAGCGTTACCAAACCTATTGGGTACACCCGGATCATTTGGGAAGTGGCTCAGTCATTACGAACCAAAGCGGAGAAACCACAAACTGGTATGAATATATGCCTTTTGGCGAAATGCTGATGGAGCAGAGCAATAACGAATACAACAATCCGTTCAAATACAATGGTAAAGAGTTAGATGAAGCTACGGGGCTCTATTATTACGGCGCAAGGTATTATGATCCGAGGACGAGTATTTGGCTGAGTGTTGACCCACTGGCAGTCTTTAATCCTGTAATGGAAGACGAGTTCTATGGGGATGGGCAGCACAACGGCGGAGTCTTCAACAATAGGAACCTTAACCCTTATATTTATTGTTATCAAAATCCTGTTATTTATGTAGATCCTAATGGAAAGCAGAATTATTTTATGACGCCGCCAGCAGATGTGGGAAACGCAGGAGCAAATACTTTAATTAATTTCACACCTGTATTTGGAGATATAAAAGGAATTGTAGAAGGATTTGCCGGCAAGGATGCTTTAGGGAACAAACTAACTTGGGGGGAAAGAATTCTTTCTTTGGCTTTATTATCCGAACTGCGAGAAAGTAAAAATTTGATCAGTACAGCTAGAAAAGTCGATCAAGCAATAGAGGTAGTCAGAAAAATAACAAAACCAATATGGGGAGCAAAAATAAGCTATAGAGGAGAAATTTCAACCGCAATTGAACATATTGAAAAAGGGCATTTTTTTGATTCTCGAAAAGGGCAGAAAACCAGTAGATTTTTGCAGTCTTTGAGCAATTCTGGAAGTGTTAAAGAATTGGTACAGGAAGCAGTAGTGAAAGGAAAGCACCTTGGAGGGAAAGATAATTATAATGTTACGCACACATTCGATGATGTAATAGGATTTACTTCCGAAGGTAGAAAAACGAAGACTTTACAAGTGTATCTAGATAAAGCTGGAAATGTAATTAATGCATACCCAATTCCTAACTCAAAAAAGAAGTAATGATGAATAAAATATTTTTTGATTATAAAATTGATTTATTTGTAATAGCACAAGACAATCAAATTGATTATAAAGAGTATGAATTATATCAATTAAAAGGAATATGTAATGGTCGTATTTATATTTTTTTTGACTATGATAAAAAGAAAAGAAATTTCATGCTACTTGAAACTGGAATTTTAGATTACATATTGCAGTTTGATAACCTTTTTTCTTATCTTGATGCAGGGAATTATGAAACTTTCACAGTTTCTGGAGATTACTACAGTAACAATTTAAGCTATATTTATTCCAAAGAAAATGATACTTTAGAGATTCATGATGTAAATTCCGATTTATATTATATAACTTGTAAATATAAAGACTTTAAAAAAGCTTACGAAAAATTTAGAAAAAAAACATTGTTGGAGTTAATTACTTTTTACCCGGAATTTAAAAACAATAAATATTTTATAGAATATTTTAGATTTGATTAACAATAGTAAATTAGCTTTTAACATGAGTAGGCAGCGCGATTATCTATCTATTGTGAAAAATATAGATAGCAACGATAATGGTTGTGGTTGCATTGATTTTTTCCCCCGCTCCCGCATTCTATCGTATAAAACAAGTAAAATCTCATTTTTTTAAGCGGCATACTTTCTCAAATTTACATATGGTTCCTGTCTGTTGATTACTGCGAAAACTCTTGTTAGAAGCTTATTTCTGATGTTGTTTAAAAATAATATCTTATTTTGCCCCCGCTGCCGCATTCTATCGTATAAAACAAGTAAAATCTCATTTTTTTAAGCGGCATACTTTCTCAAATTAACATATGGTTCCTGTCTGTTGATAACTGCGAAAACCCTCGCCAGAAGCTTATTTCTGATGTTG
>NZ_JAHOPF010000007.1 GCF_019038595.1 Kaistella soli | reverse complement strand
AAATTTTGTTCGTCCTTACATCCTCCGGAGATTTTTTTTTGTAGCCATAGTAAATGTTTTGATTGTTAAAAAAACAAAATTACTAAAACGGCGAATCGAAAAAGCTACCGGAGGTTTAGTTCAACACGGCATTTCTATTAGCGGAGTTGAAGTTTACATCATAGAGATTTTCGCTAATTGATTATTTCGTTATATTTACAAATATCAGTTATAATAATCCCCGCCTGCAGAAATACCCAACCGTTATAGGTCATTTTAGGACGGAACGCATAACCAAAAAACACAACTAAAAGATTGGACGAAATTTTACTAATAGGGCTTTTTATTCTTGTTTTTGTTGGACTTCCAATCGGGCTTGGACTTTTATTATATTTTATTCCAAAAAAATTTGGTCACCCAAAGACAGGAAAGTATTTAACAATAATTTTTGGAGTTTTTATATTATCGATAGTACTGTGGACTGCGTTTGAAGACCAACTTTTTACAAAGAATAACGCAAAAGAACTTGTTGAAGAACAACAAATATTTTTAAAAGACAAATTTGATTTACAAGACAACAAATCAATGTCAGCAATTGGCGACTATTATCACACTTTTACGTTGAAAATTTCAGCGCGCGATAAGCAAAATGCGATTTTTAAAATAAAGAATTCTGACAATTTCAAAACTAACAATTCTTCCGTCAAACAAATGCTTTATCTTTCTGACAAAAGATATTTTGGATCTAAAGTGACGCAAAATTATGAGACTTCAAATGCTTTTGTTAAGAGAGTATTTCCAACCTAGTGGACAAGAGGGTTATGCACCAACATTTAGAAGGATCTCTATAAATAAAGATAAAAACGAATTGACATTTGAAGATATTGATGAATAAAAAAACGCCCTATAACATGGTTTTGCTTCAATATAGGCTGACGATCCAAATTTCTGCCCAGCTTTCTCAATAAAACGTTAATTAAAAAATTTAGAATTGAAGCATTTGCTTCGTTTTGTCTAAATTGAGCTAAAGTTTCCTTTTATCCAGTTCGTCATCGCTTTTCACGGTTTACCTAAATGCCAAAATCTCTCCACAAAAACGAAAGTTAAAGTTATATTTTCCCTGCTAATGCCTATTCTTATTGGATGTAATTCTAAAAATATTATCCAAAAAACTTCTTATTTGGAGGGTTCTGAAAATAATCTTAAGCATTATGACGAATACAAGACAAGGACCAGAACTTTAATCTCTGAAATTGATGGCGTTGTAACAGTTAAAAATTTCAGAATGAAAAACGGTGAAAAATTAAAATTTTTAAATACTTTAAAAGCACTGAATATCAATGATAATTATTGTTGGGTGTCTTTGGAGTCCTTACCTGAATATTCATGGAAGTATGAAATCATTCTTAACGAAAAGGAACCTCTTCCAAAATGTATTCAAAAGCCAAAATATGAAGTGTTTGAAGCATATCGAGTTTTGACTGATACCATAAAAGAATAAAATAACTGGCAGGAACGAAGATGGGATGCATATGAAGATTTTCACTTCGTGATCCTTTTATTATATTTACAAACGCAGTTTTCATACTCGCCAACAGATATCCGCAGCCGTCGACAGAAAGCGTATCCCAACCGCAAACCAAAACAAAAATGAAATCAATAGTCCAGCGTTTAAGAGAGGAAAAAAACTTAACACAAACCGAACTTGCCGAGAAAAGCGGACTTTCGTTAAGAACTATTCAGCGGATCGAGGCAGGAAATGTTCCAAAAGGATTTACCTTGAAAACGCTTGCAAATACTTTCGAAACTGAGCCTGAGAATCTGCTGCCCAAGAAAGAAAACCTTAACCTTGACAGAGCAAAGCTGATTAATTTCTCCAGTTTACTGGGACTTATTATACCGTTCGGCGGCGTTATTTTTCCCTTGATTCTGACTTATAAAACAGAGGATCCAAAGAACAGGGCATTTGGCAAAAGCATTGTAAGTGTTCAGATCATTATCTCTGCTGTACTGGTTCTGTCACAGATCGCAAGTCCGTTCGTTCAAAAAGGATTGTCTCTGCATTTTCCTCTTTTTTTAGTGCCGCTGATTTTCATAATTTGTGTGAAATTAATGGTGGTTATTTTCAATGGCATCAGTTTAAACAATAAAAACGACCTGCACAAAAGCCTAAAAATCAACTTCTTATAAACCCGTCAGCAAAGTGACGTAGAATTGACGTATTCTTTTTGCAAATGAAAACTCTATTAAAACAGACATTTGCGAAAAAATAATCAATGACGATTTTAAAAAAAACTGTACTGTCCGTTTTTACCGTTCTGGTTCTGGCTGCTCTTGGCGGCTATCTTTATTTTGACCAAAAATTCACCCCGGATAAAAATTATCTCAAAGTGGAAAATGAAAGCGGGGCCATTTCTTTTATCTGGTTGGGTAAAGAAAAAAATGTGCTGTTGCTTCCCATCCATTTTCTGAATGACACCACCACTTACTATCTGCAGTTTGACACCGGTTCTCCTTATACTGTTTTTTATTCCAAATCCGTAAAGAGCATTCCCCAAATTGCTGTGCGTAAAGGAACTGCAGAAACATCTTTTTATCTTGGAAAAACAAGAATCAGTTCCGCTCAATTCAAAGTGTATGAGCAGGGAAATGGTGATGTCGATTCGCTGAAAATAATTGGCACGGCCGGAGCAGACCTGCTTGAAGACAGAAAAACACTTATTAATTTTAAAGAAGATTATATTGCTTTAAATTTATCAAAAGCACCCGCTCCATTTGAATCTGAACTTTTCGACTTTAAATTCAAAAAAAGGAAAATCATCTTTAAAGGTTTACTGAAAGGAGAGGAGCAGAAATTTTTATTTGATACCGGTACAAGTGCTTATGAATTATTGACCAACAAAGAAGTTTGGGAGAATCTGAAACTGCCTGGCGCAAAAATAGGTATTGAAAAATCTGAGCAGTCCTGGGATCGTATTCTAACAACTTACACTGCAAACTGCAGGCAGAATATTGAAATTGCCCACCGCAAAATATCTTTAAACAGCGTTACTTATGTAGAAGGGTTTTCACAAACCCAATACGCAATGATGAAATATTCAGGAATGACCGGAATGTTGGGAAATAAAATATTTTTAAACAACAGTATTTATCTTGACTGTTCACAGAATAAAATGGGAATTGAATAGAGCCTTGTGGATGAGCAGTTTGGCAAGACATTGTGGATTCCTCAGTTCGTTCCAACTTGACATTTATCACTCATGCATAGGAAATAAATTTCTTATTTTTGCAGGATGAATAATTCACTTATCGACAAATATAATATTCCCGGTCCTCGTTACACTTCATATCCAACGGTTCCGTTTTGGGACGAGAGTTCTTTTACAGCAGAGCTGTGGCAGCAGTCGGTGATCAGGTCGTTCAATGAAAGCAACGATGCTGAAGGGATTTCGATTTATATTCACCTTCCGTTCTGCGAGCAGCTGTGTACCTTCTGTGCCTGTCATAAGCGGATTACCAAGCAACATTCTGTAGAGACCCCTTATCTGGAAAGTGTTTTGAAAGAGTGGGATCTTTATTTGAAGCTGTTTGGGAAAAAACCAAAAATCAAAGAACTTCACCTGGGCGGCGGAACCCCTACATTTTTCTCTCCGGCCAATCTGAAAACCTTGCTGGAAGGTATTTTTGCGAAAGCAGACATTGCCGAAAACCCGGAGTTTTCTTTTGAAGGTCATCCCAATAATACCACGCGCGAGCATCTTCAGACTTTATATGATTTAGGGTTCAGAAGATGCAGTTTCGGTGTTCAGGATTACGATCCGCAGGTTCAGAAAGCCATTAACAGAATTCAGCCTTTTGAAAATGTTGAAAGAGTGACCAACTGGGCCAGAGAAATTGGCTACAAAGGAGTTTCCCATGATTTGGTTTTCGGTCTTCCTTTCCACACCTGGGAAAAACAGGAATACACGATCCGCAAAACATTAGAACTGAAGCCTGACCGTCTTGCATTTTATTCATACGCCCACGTTCCATGGATCAAAGGGGTAGGACAGCGCGGATTTGATGAAAACGATCTTCCAAGCGGTGAAGAGAAACGAAAACTCTACGAAAACGGCAAGAAATTACTGGAAGAACTCGGATATATTGAGGTTGGAATGGATCATTTCTCCCTTGAACACGACGATCTTTATCAGTCGATGGTTTCGGGAGATATTCACCGTAATTTTATGGGATATTCCTCCAGCAAAACCCAGCTGATGATCGGTTTGGGAATGAGCGCAATTTCAGATTCATGGTATGCGTTTGCCCAGAACGAAAAAACAGTAGAAGGTTATCAGAAAAGGGTGGAAGAAGGTAAGATCCCTGTTTTCCACGGACATATTCTGAACGGTGAGGATTTAGTGATCAGAAAACATATCCTGAATCTGATGTGCCGACTTGAAACTTCCTGGGATCTACAGACTTCTTTCCCGGAACTTGAAAATGCCCTGGATGCCCTCAAGGAAATGGAAGCCGACGGTTTGGTAGCCATTTCTGAGAACTCCATAAGAATCACCGATAAAGGACGTGCTTTTACCAGAAACGTTGCCATGACTTTCGATTTGCGAATGATGCGCAATAAACCTGAGACCAGAATTTTTTCAATGACGATATGATTTTCTTAATTGGTTGGGTGGAATTGGATGGGATAAATCGGATGATATATGACAAATGACAAATGAGATATGAATAAATTCATATCCTGTAAATCGGTCGTTGCTTCTGCAACTCATAGGAGGGAGTTCCGTAGGAACGGACGATAATGTAGGGTAGGAATTTATTCCTGCGCAAAAACAAATAGGATTTCATTAAATTGGTTGGGTTGGATCAATAGATATGAATGAATTTATATCCTGTATATCGGTCGTTGCTTCTGCAACTCGTAGGAAGGAGTTCCGTAGGAACGGACGATAATGTAGGGTAGGAATTTATTCCTGCCTAAAAATAATAAGGATTTGCGAAAATTGGCAGGAATTTATTCCCAACCAAAAAACAGATAAGAAATGCCAAATACCTACACGCAGATTTACGTTCAGGCCGTGTTTGCGGTGAAGTACAGAAATGCTTTGATTAAAAAGCCCTTTCAGAAAGAACTTTTTGCCGTCATTGGAAGTCTGATCAATGAAACCGGTTGCACCACCATTATTGTAAATGGAGTAGAAGACCATGTGCATTGTCTTTTTCGGTTAAAAACCACGGTGTCGTTATCGGAAGTGATGAAGAGTGTAAAGGCAAAATCATCAAAATGGATTAACGAAAGTAAATTTCTGGACGAAAGATTTGAATGGCAGCGCGGTTTTGGCGGTTTCAGTTATCATCCTTCTATGGTGAAGAACGTTTATCATTATATTGAGCATCAGGAAGAACATCACAAAAGTGAAGTTTTCAAAACTGAATACCTCAGAACTTTGGTTGAATTTAATGTTGAATATGATGAAAACTATTGGTTTGAAGATTTAATTTAAAACCGAAAATTCAAAGGTCTTTTCTTTATTATTTAATAATTAATTTCTGAGAATAAATTTTAAGATGATCAGAACTGATTGTAATGAAATAAACGCCCGGTTTTAAGGCCGAAACATCAATGCTTTGATCATCGTTGACCTTGGCTTCCAAAACTTTTCGTCCTTCAGCATTATTGATCTCTGCCAGATTGTTTTTGGTTTTCAAACCGTCAACAAAAACCTTGTGGGAGGCCGGATTCGGATAAATTCTAAATGCATTCCCTGCGTTTTCCCCGGTTGCTAAAGTGGTGGTGCTTACTTTAAAAAGTTTTCCGTTATTCACGGCGGCCACATACAGTTCTTTGGCTGAGTCTTCTCCGAATGTCGCAAAATTATTCCCGGTAAATGCGGTAGTCCAGACAATTGAATTATCGGGACTCATCATTCCAATCTGTGTCGAACAGTAATCTGCGAAAATATATTTACCTGCCAATGCCGGATAGGCGGTGCCGCGGTAAACGTAGCCTCCTGTTATCGAGCATTTTCCGCCGGTGTGGTTATATACCGCAACCGGAAAAGTCATGGTCGCTGCACTTGCGCATCCAGCAATATTATATTCGCTGTTGCCTTCGTAGCAGCGCCATCCGTAATTGATTCCCGGCTGTGTTATCGGCATTCTGTTGATTTCTTCGATCTGATTCTGTCCTACATCTGCAATCATCGCATTGCCTGCGGTTAAATCAAAAGAAAACTTCCATGCGTTTCTCAGTCCGTAAGCCCATATTTCATCCGCTCCGTCAACGCCCACAAAAGGATTATCCGGCGGAATATTGTATGGTCCTGTGGAATTCACATCTATTCTCAGCATTTTCCCCAGCAGCGAGTTTTTGTTCTGACCGTTGTTATTGGGATCGCCTGCACTGCCGCCGTCGCCGGTAGAAATCCATAAATAGCCGTCCGGTGCGAAATGAATGCTGCCGCCGTTATGGTTGGCAAAAGGTTTGGTAATGTTCAGCAATATTTTCTCAGAGGCAGGATCTGCGACATTGGGATTTGCTGTACTCACCGAATATCTTGCGACGGTAATATTTCCGGCAGTGTTGTTATAATACACAAAGAAATACCCGTTAGTCGCGTATTGCGGATGAAAAGCCAAACCAAGAAGTCCTCTTTCTCCGTTAAAAGTTATTTTGGTGCTGATGTTCAGAAATGGGGTAGTATTGACGGTTCCGTTGGGCTGAACGATTTTAATCAGGCCATCCTGCTGCACTACAAAAAGCCTGCTGTCATTTGTATTTGCAATCTCTACGGTGTTGCTTAAACCTGTGGCAAATTCAGTGAGCGTAATGTTCTGCGCAGCGCATAAAACGGCAGAAAATGTTCCTATTAGAAGTAATATTTTTTTCATAATAATTTGGTTTTTAAGGTTTTGTGAAGTTAATAATTATTTCATAAAATTAAATATTAATTATGATATATTGGGGATTTGCGGTGTTTTAAGCAGTGTTTTACCTGTTTTTATATGTAAAAAATTCAAAGCAAATTCTTTTGTTAAAAAATTCTTAATTCTACTGAAAATCATTATATTTGCCGACTATAATTTTAATGTTGTAAACTATTAACAATGCAAGGAAAAGGACTTATTACGCTGGTTGCGGTTATTCTGGGACTTATTTGTCTTAACGAATTGTTACCAACTTGGTATGCTGGTAAAATTGAAAAGCAGGCTACTGAGATTGCCGGAAACAATCCGGAGAAGTATCAGAAAGAAATGGCCAGACTTTCTAAAGACACCCTGAATCTAGGTTTTACAAAACTTTATTATTCCAGAGCGAAAGAGAAGGAAATGAAACTGGGTCTGGATTTGAAAGGAGGGATCAATGTACTTCTTGAAATCAACCAGAGAGATTTGGTCAACGATTTAACCAACTATTCAGCTAATCCAATACTTTTGGAAGCACTGAACAGAACAGATGCGGCGCAGAAAAATTCTACGAAGACCTATATCGAGAACTTCTTTTTACAGTTCGATTTGGTGAACAAAGAAAAAAACACCAACCTTAAACTTGCAGATCCGGAAATCTTCGGAAATACCAATCTGTCAGAAATTAAATATAACTCATCCGACGATGAGGTTAAAAATATTATCAGAAGAAAGATCAGCGCTGCTGAAGGATCTGCTTATGAAGTAATCAGAACCCGTATCGATAAGATGGGTGTTACTCAGCCGAACGTTCAGCGTGTACCGGGAACAGGAAGAATTTCTGTGGAAATGCCGGGTATCAAAGATATCGACAGAGTAAAGAAAATGCTTCAGACTTCTGCAAAACTCCAGTTCTGGGAAGTGCAGCAGGTACAGGAAATTTATCCTTATTTAGAACAGCTTAATGCGGTAATCGCAGCAAACGGCGATTCTATCGGAGTTGGCAAGAACACCAATCTTGTGAATTTAATGCAGCTGAATTCATTGAGATCAAACGGGGTAGGAAACGTAAAACTTTCTGATACCGCTGTTGTGAATAAAGTTCTGAATTCAGAAATTGCTAAAAAAATACGTCCGGCAAATATTAAATATACCCAGTTTATGTGGGGTTACAAGCCGGAAGCAACAGACCAAAACAGTTTGGTACTGTATGCAGTAAGAGGAAATATCACTCAAAAAGCTCCTGTTGACGGTGCTGTAGAGTCTGCAAGAGTAAACTATGACGAACTTGGAAGAGTAGTTGTAGACATGCAGATGGATTCTAAAGGATCGAAAGACTGGAAAACCCTAACGGGGAAAAACGTCAACAAACCGGTTGCTGTTACCCTTGATAATGTTGTGTATACTGCACCAAACGTAGTGAATGAAATTCCTAACGGAAGAACACAGATTTCCGGAAACTTCTCTCAACAGGAAGCTCAGGATTTGGTTGATGTTTTAGGAGCAGGTAAACTTCCGGCAAGTGCTAAAATCGTTCAGGCAGACGTTGTAGGACCATCTCTCGGAGCTGAGTCGATAAATGCAGGGATGCTTTCCTTCGGTATCGCATTTTTGGTGATTATTGCCTATATCATTTTCTATTACGGTGGAGCCGGTATTTATGCGGTAATTGCGATGATCATCAACCTATTCTACATTTTCGGAATCATGGATTCGGTGGATGCAACACTTACCCTTCCGGGTATTGCGGGTATCGTACTTTCCATGGCAATGGCGGTGGATACGAACGTAATTATTTATGAAAGAACCAAAGAAGAGCTCTTCGCCGGTAAAAATATTCTTGAGGCTTATAAAGACGGTTTCAAACATGCACTTTCTGCAATTGTTGACGGTCACTTAACTACCATTCTTACGGCGGTAGTATTGTATATCTTCGGAACAGGACCTATTCAGGGCTTTGCCGTAACATTGATTATCGGTATCCTGATGACTTTCTTTACTTCGGTACTGCTTTCAAGAGTGATGATTTTCTCAAGGCTGAACAAAGGAAAAGGACTTTCAGTATGGACGCCGCCTACCAAAAATCTTTTCAGAAATATCTGGATTGATTTTATCGGCAAAAGAAAATATGCTTATGTGATTTCTGCAGTTCTTACCGTTGCGAGTATCCTGTCTATTTCTTATCATGGCTTTAAATATGGTATTGATTTTACAGGAGGTAGAAACTATGTGGTAAGATTCGAAAAACCAGTTGATCAGACTGCAGTAGAGGAAAGCTTAGTGAAAATTTTCAAAACCGAAGACAACAAAAACTCTTCTGTTGAGGCAAAAACTTTCGGAAGCAATAATCAGCTGAAAATTTCTACCGATTACCTTATCGATGATGAGTCATTAAAAGCTGACCAAACCATCGAGCAGAAATTATATGAAGGTTTGAAACCAAATCTTCCTGCAAACATGACTTTACAGGAATTTAAATCTGCAGACAAAGATCACGCAGGGATCGTATCTTCTACCAAGGTAGGCCCTACCGTTGCTGATGATATCAAAACCGGCGGGACGTTTGCTGTTATCGCAGCTTTAGGCGGAATCTTCCTTTATATCCTGTTAAGATTCCGAAAATGGCAGTTCTCTTTAGGTGCTGTTGTAGGTCTTGCGCACGATGCGATTATTATTCTGGGAACTTATTCACTTCTTCACAAATACATGCCGTTCAATCTGGAGATCAATCAGGATTTCATTGCAGCGATACTTACCGTTCTGGGGTACTCGATCAATGATACCGTAATTATCTTTGACAGAATCCGGGAGTATCTGAGAGAGAAAAAAGCCCTTACTTTGGCGGGATTATTTGATGATTCCATTTCCAGTACTTTGGGTAGAACATTCAATACGTCGTTTACCACGATTCTTGTAATTCTTGCCATCTTCATTTTTGGTGGTGATAACCTGCGAGGATTTATGTTTACGCTGCTTATCGGTATTGGTTTCGGTACGTATTCCTCCATCTTCATCGCGTCGGCAATTGCTTACGATTTCCTGAAAGGTAAAGGGAAGGAAGAGGAAGTTCACGGAAGATCAACTACAGACAAAGAAGTTGTTGAAAAGCCTAAAAAGGCATAATCAGCATTCATTAATATAAAATGTCCTTCGAAAGAGGGACATTTTTTTTTGATAAAAATTTTGAGCTGATGTTTATACAAAAACTATCTTTGCATTCGCAATGAAGAAAAATCAAAAATCCGCGGCCATCGGTTTCATTTTTATTACGCTGCTCATCGATATTACTGGATGGGGAATCGTAATACCTGTGGTACCGAAGCTTATCCAGGAACTTATCCATAATCCCGATCTCAGTGTCGCCTCTCAATACGGAGGCTGGCTGAGTTTTGTGTACGCCGCGATGCAGTTTGTATTTGCATCCGTTTTGGGAGGTTTAAGCGACCGGTTCGGAAGGCGGCCGATTATTCTTTTTTCCCTGTTGGGATTTTCCGTTAATTTTATGATTCAGGCGCTTGCACCTACCATTTTCTGGCTGTTTGTCGGAAGAATATTTTCCGGAGTTACCGGCGCGAGTATTACAACGGCGAGTGCTTATATTGCTGATATTTCGACGGATGAAGACCGTTCGAAAAATTTCGGAATGATCGGAGCAGCTTTCGGCTTAGGCTTTATTATCGGTCCGGTGATTGGCGGAGTTTTGGGGCAATACGGAGCGAGGATTCCTTTTTATGCAGCTTCCGTTCTTTGTCTGATTAATTTCCTTTATGGCTGGTTTATTCTGCCGGAAAGTCTTGATAAAGAGCACCGCCGGAAATTCAACTGGAGGAGAGCGAATCCTGTTGGTTCTCTCATGCAGCTCAGAAAATATCCGCAGATTTTAGGACTGATTGCTGCGCTGATCTTCGTTTATATCGCAGGTCATGCTGTACAAACCAACTGGACTTTCTTTACCATGTATAAATTTGGATGGACCGAAACTTTAGTCGGTATTTCCCTTGGCGTTTCAGGGTTTATGGCGGCTTTGGTTCAGGGATATTTAATCCGTTTAATCCAGCCGAAACTAGGTAATGAGAAAAGTATTTTTTACGGGCTTTCGCTGTATGCGGTTGGAATGGTTTTATTTGCGTTTGCGAGTGAAAGCTGGATGATGTTTGCGTTTTTAGTGCCTTACGGTTTGGGCGGAATTGCCGGTCCGGCTTTACAGTCGGTGATTTCCTCGCAGGTTCCGAAAAATGAACAGGGAGAATTACAGGGGGCATTGGCAAGTCTGGTGAGTTTGACCGCCATTGTGGGACCGCCTTTAATGACCAATATTTTTTATTATTTCACGCACGATGCGGCACCGTTTAAATTTCCGGGCGCACCGTTTTTTCTTGGATTTTTATTGATGGCCATCAGTGCGGTAATTGTATATTTTGTTTTCAGGAAAAAAGAAATCCATTAAGTTTCAGACTTTGAGTAAATTAAATTTTTAAAAATGAAAATCTCTTTCATAAACTTTTGTAATTTTACCCCATGGAATTAAGTATAGGAGAAATGCTTTTGATTGCGGTGGCAATCGTCGTTTTATTCGGTCCTGATAAACTGCCTCAAATCGCACGCGATCTGGGTCAGGGTGTCCGCAAAATGCGCGGCGCCATGGAGGACGTGAAATCTGAGATCCTGAAAGAAACCGATAATCCGGTTTCCGAAATAAAAAGAGAAATTGATAAGGTGAAGCAGGCAGCTAAGGATTATAATCCTATGAGCGACCTTGAAAATAAAGAAGCGCTTGCTGAAAGAGAAACCCCAAAAGTAAATCTCGCAGAAAACGACGAACATCAGGGACCTGTAAGCCGATAACATGCAGGAAATCATTCAGGACGATAAGCAGCTTTTTCTGTACCTCAATAATTTAGGTAGTCAGCCTTTTGACCAGTTCTGGATCATGATTTCGGGAACATGGATCTGGGTTCCGCTTTATATTATTTTTCTTTATCTGCTTTATAAAAATTACCAGCTCAGAAATCTGGTTTTTATCCTGATTTTTATTGCGTTGGGAGTAACGGTTTCAGATCAGCTGGCCGGAATCTTCAAAACCGGAATCGCAAGGTTGAGGCCCTGTCATGATCCTGCACTAGACCATTTAATGAGAAAAGTACAGTGTGGCGGCCAGTTTGGGTTTTATTCCAGTCATGCGTCCAATACTTTTTTCATCGCCACATTGATGAGCATACTGCTCCGAAAAACGCGTCCATTTCTTCCGTATTTATTATTCCTGTGGGCAGGACTGGTTTCCTACAGCCGGATCTACTTAGGAGTTCATTTTCCGATGGATATCTTAATGGGAGCGCTGATGGGTTTCTTCCTGGGCGGATTTTTTTCAATACTTTCCTTAAAGGTGATTTATAAAAGGGAACAAGCGGGTTCCTTAAAATAAAAGATTAAGAATCTCTTATTTCTGACTTGAGATGATGATCAGAAACGGAGAGATGAAACTTCTTTTTTCATCTTCCTGCTTCCGGACAAAAATATTATCTTTGCTTCTATGTCAGACAACAACGATAAAAGACTTTTCCTCATCGATGCTTATGCGATGATTTTCCGTGGGTATTATGCATTAATACGCAGTCCGCGGATGACGAGTGACGGAAAAGATACCTCTGCAATATTCGGATTTACCAATTCTTTAATCGAGCTTATCCGCCGGGAAAGACCCACGCATCTGGCGGTCGTTTTCGATGTCGGTCAGGCGAGTGTCCGTACTGTCGATTTCGCTGAATACAAGGCGAACCGAAGCGAAACTCCCGAAGCCATAAAGATTGCCATTCCGTATATCCACAGGATCCTGGAAGCGATGCATGTTCCGATTTTGGGGGTTGAAGGTTATGAGGCTGATGACGTCATCGGAACAATCGCCTGTAAAGCAGAAAAAGAAGGTTATACCACCTTTATGGTGACACCGGATAAAGATTTTGCGCAGTTGGTGACCGATAAAATTAAAATCTACAAACCGGGCTTAAAAGGTGCGGAGTTTGAAATCCTGGGTGTTGAGGAAGTGAAGGCAAAATACGAAATTGAAGATCCCAAACAGGTGATCGATTTCCTTGCGATGATGGGTGATTCCGTTGATAATATTCCAGGACTGGACGGTGTTGGAGAGAAAACCGCGAAGAAATTTCTGAAAGAATACGGAAGTATTGAAAACCTGCTCGCGAATACCCACGAAATTAAGGGCAAACTGCGCGAAAAAGTGGAGGCGAGCGCTGAACGCGGGATTTTATCCAAAAAATTAGCGACCATCATCTGTGATTCTCCTATTGAGTTTCATCAGGAACAGTACGATCTGGAAACTCCGGATTTTGAAAAAGTAAGAATTGTTTTTGAGGAAATCGAATTCCGCAGACTTTACGAAAACCTGTACCGTGCTTTTGCACCGGCAATTCCCGCAGCTCCTGGCATAATTCCCGATGAAAAGGCGGAACCAGCTGTCCCGTTAGGGAATCTGGGAGCCGCAGCCAGACAGCTTGACCTGTTTGCGAGTTATGAAGACCTCGATCAGGCCACCACGACCAAGTCGAATATTGTAGAGAACGATCATCTTTACCAGTATATCGATTCTCCCAAAGCGCAGAAAATATTGGTTCAGAATCTACTGACGCAGCAGGCCGTCAGTTTCGATACAGAAACGACCACGCTTAACGAAATGGATGCGGAATTGATTGGGATGAGTTTTTCCTATAAAAAGGGATTGGCGTACTATATTCCGCTTCCCGAAAACAGGGAAGAAGTTTTGGCGACACTTGAAATCTTCAGGCCGTTTTTTGAGAAGAAGGAAATTCTTAAAATTGCCCATAATTTAAAATTCGATTATAAAGTTCTGAAACAATACGGCATACAAATCGAAGGAGCGGTTTTCGATACCATGATCGCACATTATCTCCTGAATCCTGACGGAAGACACGGCATGGATTATTTGGCGGAAATGTACCTGCATTACAAACCTGTGTCCATCGAAACCTTAGTAGGCAAAGGAAAAAATCAGGGAACTCTGCGTTCAGTTTCTTTGGAAGAGCAGACCAATTATGCCGCCGAAGATGCTGATATTACCCTGCAGCTCTATCATATTTTCGGGCCGCAGCTTGAAAAAGAAAATCTTCAGGATTTATTCTATAAAGTAGAAATGCCGCTGATGAAAGTTCTTGCAAAAATGGAACTTGAAGGTGTGTCGCTTGATAGAAACTGGCTCGAGCAGGAAAGTAAAGACCTGGAAAATGATCTGAGGGAACTCGAAAAAAATATTTTTGAACTGTCCGGCGAAGAATTTAATATGAATTCCCCGAAACAGCTTGGTGAAGTTTTATTTGAAAAAATGCAGCTTGATCCCAAAGCCAAGAAGACCAAAACAGGACAATATTCCACGTCCGAAGATGTTCTGCAGAAACTTTCCGGCAAGCACGAAATCATCAAACATATTCTCGAACACCGGACTTATCAGAAACTTAAATCCACTTATGTGGACGCGCTGCCTTTACAGATCGATAAAGACGATCACCGCGTTCATACCAATTTCTCACAGACGACAGCAGCAACAGGACGTCTCGCTTCTGTGAATCCGAATCTTCAGAATATCCCGATCCGTACCTTGCGCGGACAGCAGATCCGCGGTGCTTTTGTTGCGGGAGAAGGAAAGAAGATCATTTCTGCGGATTATTCACAGATCGAACTCAGGCTTATTGCCGAAATTTCCAATGAGGAAAATATGATTCTGGCATTCCAAAACGGTGAGGATATTCACGCTTCCACGGCTTCAAAACTTTTTAATGTTCCATTGGAGGAAGTGACCAAAACGCAGCGAAGCCAGGCGAAAACAGTGAATTTTGGAATTATTTACGGACAGGGCGCTTTTGCTCTGGCGGAACAGACCGGCCTTTCGCGAACCGAGGCAAAACATATGATCGAGGCTTATTTCGAAACCTATCCGCAGCTTAAAAAGTATATGGCTGAACAGGTAAAGAAAGCCCAGGATTTAGGTTACGTGGAAACAATTCTGCACCGTAAGCGCCATTTGAAAGACATCAATTCTGCCAATTTTGTAGTCAAAGCTCACGCGGAAAGAAACGCCGTAAACGCACCGATTCAGGGAAGCGCCGCCGATGTGATAAAACTCGCCATGATCAGGATTGACGAAAAACTGACAGAACAGAATTTACAAACCAAAATGCTGCTTCAGGTGCATGATGAACTTCTGTTTGAAGCTCCTGTTGATGAAGTGGAAACCGCAAAAAGTTTAATCAAAACCGAAATGGAGTCCGCATTTGAAACCAAAGTTCCCTTGCTGGTGGAAGTGGGTGTTGGTGATAACTGGCTGGAAGCACATTAAGTTTATCGCAAACCATTCACACATAAAACATTAAGTTATGAAAACAGTCATTTTTTACGAGAACAATCCTGAGGCAACGATGGAGCAGTTTATGGAGGTTTATCCTAAACATCAGGAAAACGAAGAAAGGTGCTTAAAAACCGGAAAGGTGATTGGGATCGGTCCTTTTTCGATTCCGGGAGAAGGCGCAATGGGAATTTTCGCCGACCTGGAATCTGCGGAAGACTTTGTGAAGAACGATCCTTTCGTACAGGAAGGTCTGGTTGCGAAAGTCACGTACAGACAGTGGCAGGATGAACTTCTGTAACTGATGAAGTTTCTGATTGTCATTCCTACCCACAACGAGGAAAAAAACATTCTTTTCTGCCTGGAATCTCTGAAAAACCAAACCTTCAGAGATTATGAGATCGTGGTTGTCAATGACGGTTCAACGGACAAAACACAGGAAGTAGTTTCAGCGTTTATTTCGGATCCAATGATTCGCGATAAATTTTCAATACTAAATCTGGAAAAATCCGAACATGAACCCGGCGCAAAAGTCGTCAGAACCTTTAATAAAGGTTTGGAAACAGCAGATTTGTCCAGATTTGATATCATCTGTAAGTTCGATGCAGATATTGTTTTCCCTGAAAATTATCTCAAAAAAGTTAATGCGATTTATGAGGAAAACCCAAAAGCGGGAATGGTCTCAGGAGTTGTAAAGATCAAAAAATCGGTTTTCGAAAAGAAATTAGCTTTCGACTTTAAAGACGAAAAACGCCACTGGATTTTTGAAAATATTTCCTCTAAAAATCATGTCCGCGGACCGATAAAGTCATACCGGAAGCAATGCTTTGAGGACATGACCGGTTTGAGGCCGGTTCTCGGCTGGGACAATATTGACGTAATGCTCGCAAAAAAATACGGTTGGGAAGTTGCTACCATAAAAGATTTATGGGTAAAACATCTGAGGCCGACGGCCTATAAATACAAAAATCAAAAGGCTGAAAAACTGGGAGAATATTTTTACAACATCGGTTTGAGTTTGCCTTTAACTGTGGTTTCTTCAGCAAAATCTGCTTTAAAAAACAAATCTGTTTCTGAGTTTTTCATCACCCTGAAATCGTTTTTGAAACAAAACGGGAAAAGGAAATTATCCGATGAAGAAATTAAATTTATCCGGAATCTGAGGTGGAATCAGATGTTTAAAAAAAATAACATGATTTAATCGGTATACGTGTAGGGACAGGTCGCGACCTGTCTGTCTGAATGTTTTTAAAAATATTATTTCAATGGAATCAAAACAGCTGAAAATGGAAGGCCGTAAAAGAAATAGAAAGCAAGGATTTGATTATGCGCAAGATGCAATTTATTTTATCACCATTTGCACGAAAGACCGGCTTCACCATTTTGGAAAAATTGTACAAGGTAAAATGATTGAAAGTGCGGCCGGAAGTATTATAGCAGACCAGATTCGATGGCTCGAACAGCAATATCCTTACTTTGAATTACATACTTTTGTCGTGATGCCCAATCATGTTCACCTTTTATTTCGAATTGACCGGGAAAAAATAAAAAACGAAAGGATCAAAATCAAGTCGGTTTCTTCTTTAATTGGCGCATTAAAAACCACGACTTCGAAACAGATTCATCTTTTGGGAAATACATCTTTTATGTGGCAGCGTTCGTTTCACGATCATATTGTGAGGACTGACGAGAAATATCGAAGAATTGATCAATATATAACTAATAATCCCGTACAGTGGGATAAAGATAAATTTTATGAATAGAAATAAATTTTTTAATCTGTGGCTTTTGGACAAGTCGCGACTTGTCCCTACGTTGTTGCTTTTGTTTTTTTCGATGGCGACGTTTGCACAAAAAAACGCCGATCTTATCATTACGAACGCAAAAATTTATACCGTTAACCAAAAATTCGATATTGCAGAATCGATGGCAGTCTCCAACGGAAAAATTCTTGCGGTAGGAAAGAGCAAGGATATTTTAAAGAAATTTAAATCCAAAAATATTCAGAATCTTGACGGTAAAGCTGTTTATCCGGGATTCATCGATGCGCACTGCCATTTCACAGGTTACGCCACGGACAAATGGAAGTGCGAACTGTGGGGAACAAAATCCTGGGAAGAAATCATTCAGAGGATGACGGAATATTCCAAAACGGCTCCGATGGAATGGCTGTACGGAAGAAGCTGGGACCAGAATGACTGGCCAGTAAAGGAATTTCCGAATAAAGCAAAACTGGATGAACTTTTCCCGAACCGTCCTGTGTATTTAAAAAGAGTTGACGGTCACGCGGCAGTCGCCAATCAAAAAGCGCTGGATATCGCAGGCATTACGGTGAATACTAAAATCGCTGGCGGTGAAATTGAGGTTGAAAACGGAAAGCTTACCGGAATTCTGATTGATAACGCGATGACGCTCGTGGAAAAATATATTCCGGAAATCAGCGATGATATGGCGATACAGTATTTCACCGAATTGCAGAAAGAATGTTTTTCTTACGGATTAACATCGCTTCACGACTGCGGAATTTCGACCCATACTTTCTCACTTCTCGAAAAAATGCAGAATCAGGATTTGCTGAAAATGAAGGTTTTTACGCTGCTTTCTGATGAACCCAGCACTTATGAAGAATGGATCAAGAAAGGAAGATTCACGAAAGGAAATATCACTTTTGGAGGATATAAAGTTTATTCTGACGGAGCTTTAGGAAGCCGCGGCGCGTGTCTGCTTCACGATTATTCAGATAAAAAAGGCTGGAAAGGTTTTCTTCTCAGCGACAAGCAACATTTTGAAAATTTAGCCAAAAGACTTAAAAACAGCGATCTTCAGATGTGTACGCACGCGATCGGAGATTCTGCGAACCGGACGATTCTTAAAATTTATGGGGATGTTTTAGGCGTAAAAAATGACAGAAGATGGCGGATTGAACACGCACAGATTGTTGACAAAAATGATTTTAATCTGTTCGGAAAATATTCAGTCATTCCATCGGTGCAGCCTACACATGCGACTTCTGATATGTATTGGGCGGAAGAAAGATTAGGAAAAGAGCGGCTTAAATATTCTTACGCTTACGAAGATTTATTGAGACAGAACGGATGGCTTCCTTTAGGAACGGATTTTCCGGTGGAGGAAATTAATCCGATCAAAACCTTTTACGCCGCGGTGGCGAGAAAAGACGCCAAACATTTTCCGGTCA
The DNA here is from genome assembly GCF_019038595.1 of Kaistella soli. Taxonomy (GTDB): domain Bacteria; phylum Bacteroidota; class Bacteroidia; order Flavobacteriales; family Weeksellaceae; genus Kaistella; species Kaistella soli. Next base: position 98,426 of record NZ_JAHOPF010000007.1, on the reverse strand, counting down.
ACGGTTTTCAGAAAGAAAATGCTTTAACGAGAGAACAGGCGCTGCGCGGAATGACCATCTGGGCGGCAAAAGCTGCTTTTCAGGAAAAGGAGTTTGGAAGTCTTGAAGTCGGAAAATCTGCGGATTTTGTGGTTTTAAATCAGGATTTAATGCGAATTAAAGAGGATCAAGTATTGGAAACGAAAGTTTTAAATACGTATTCAAGCGGAAAGGAAGTATACTCTAAATAATTTATTTCTGAAGATTTTTTTCCTGTTCTAAATGGTCTCTTTTTTTAAAGAGAAGAATATATTCTTTCAGCAGTGCGAAAACCGAATTGTAAGAACTGTATTTTCTGAATAGGTATTTACTGATTCCGAAAACATTGATAAAGCCCGAAATCAGACTTTGAGATTGGGATAAATTGGGATTGAGAAAGATGGTCAGCAATTTTATTTTAGCCAGTTTAACTGCTTTTTCGGTGGTCATTTTCTGACTGCGGTCGTGAAGAACTTTGGTGTCTTTAACAATCGCAATACCCAAATTATGGTATTTTGCTCTTTCGCAATAATTCCTGTCCTCGCCGTAATGTCTGAAATTTGGATTAAATATTCCAACTTTTTTAAGGCATTCTTTCGTCACCAACCAGGCTGCAGCATTGCAAAAACCGGTGCTGTAGAAATCTCCTCTGTCTTCAGAAAGGTTAATATACTGCTGAAAATTGGCATCGATGTTTTTTCCTGTACCGTCAAACTGGATTGGAGCAATGATACCCATTTCCGGATGTTTCTGTGCAAAATTTACGAGTTTAGACAAAACGTTTTCTTCTAAATAAACATCCTGGTTGATAAGGAAAAAATAATCATAATTCGAATTCTCCAGTTTTTTTAATGCGACATTATTGGCAAAACCAAAACCGGCATTAATATCCAGTTTTTCTAAGTGGAGAGGGAAATTTTTCACCAGATTTAAAGTTCGGTCGGTTGAAGAATTATCAATGACAAATAGATCTGAGCGATAGGTTGAGTGCACCACGGAAGCCAAACATCTTTCGATCCATTTTTCGCCATTGTAGGTAACAATAATTGTTGCTGTTTTTTTCATCCCGGTTGCAAAAATAAAGTAAATTTGGATTCGAAAAAAAAATAAAGGATGGTTTGTAAAATCTGTCACTCGGATCATAGCGGCAAAACCTTTTCAGTAAATGATAAAATGTTTGCAGGAAAGGAAAAATTCAGATATTTTGAATGTTCAGATTGCGGAACGCTGCAGATTGCAGAAATTCCGGAAGATATGTCGCTTTACTATCCTGAAAATTATTACAGTTTAAAATCTGATCTGAAGTTTAAAGATCAACTGATTCAGAAGATCAGAGATTATATTTTCTACTATAATTTTTCCGCATTTTTAGCCCGAAAGTTATCTGTAAAGATCCCAAATCTGGCGTTGGAAGCTTTTCTGAAGTTAAAGCCTGCAAAGTCATTCAGGGTTTTAGATGTTGGTTGCGGCGAAGGCAAATTCCTGAAAAGCATTTATGGTTTGGGATTCTATAATATTGTGGGCATTGATCCTTTTGCTCTCCAGAGTACAGAATGCCCATTTCCTATCTATAAAAAGGCTATATCGCAAATTGACGGACAGTTTGATGTGATTACTTTTAATCACGTTTTTGAGCATGTAGAAGATGTTCACTTAACCTTAAAAAAATGTCATGAGATTTTACATGAAAATGGCAGGTTAATCATCCGTGTTCCTGTAAAAGATTCGGCGGCTTACGAAGAATATGGGGAAAACTGGGTGCAGTGGGATGCTCCGAGGCATTTCCAGATCCTTACAAAAAAAGCTTTTGAAATTCTGAGTACGGAGAATGGATTTAAGATTGAAAACTATTATAACGACAGCTATAAACTTCAGTTTACCGGAAGCGAAAAGTATAAACGCGGATTAACTTACCAAACCTCAAACGCGGTTTTCACAAAAGAAGAAATAAAAGAATACAACAGAAAATCCCACGAGCTGAACAAAGCAGGAAAGGGCGATCAGGTTGTGGTGGTGATGAAAAAGATTTAGATCTGCTTATTTAAATTTAAATATGCTTCCCAGAAATTTTCTGTTAACATAGTCTTCCAGCGGGAAAATTTTCAAAAAATGATTTCCGATGAAAAATAAGAACAGAACAACAGACGGTTTGTAAATCAAATTAACGAAACTGCTTTTAAAATCGGGTAAAATGACGGCAACAGTAATGCCTAAAGTTCCGATGATTAAAGCATAAATCATCTCAATTGTCAAAGGAAAAACATCAAATTTGACGTAATTGAAAACAATCTTGGCGATGTTGAAAAGGGTTAGCGAAATCGCAGTTGCGATGGCTACACCGAAAAGTTCGAGATCAGTGTTTTTCAGGAAATAGATATTCAGAACCACCGTCGTTACGGCCAGAAAGAGCATTACCACAATATTGAAACGGTAATATTTCGAAAGGGAAATTATATGTCCGTTAAATCCGGTCGCCAAATCGAAAAGCATCGCAAACCCCAATACCCAGATTACAGGTTCCGACTGTCGCAGGAGTTCGCCGTTCCTGATGAAATGGGTGAGGTAAGGAAAACCAACCAACACACAGGAAAGCAAAACCAAGCCCAGGAAAAACAAAATTAGGGAGGATTTTTTATGCAATCTGTCCAACTCCTCATGGTCATTTTCAGCCAGGTGGCGGTTAATAATTGGGGCAGAAATGCTGTATAATCCCATCGCTGGAACGGTAATCAACGAGATGATAGAGTAGAGCGTGTTGTAAACTCCGTTGGGTTCGAAACCCAGAAATTCGCCGATCATCACACTGTCAATCCTTACTGCGATGAAATTCCCGATGTTGCCGAGAAATCCGTAAAAACTGTAATTCAGCACTTCTTTCCAAAGATTGTCCTTCTTGACATAATCCGTCGAAAAGTCAGGCTTTATTTTTTCAAGACGGTTGGTGTAATAAATATATCCGAAAAGTCCTAAAATGAATATTCCGATAAAGAAAAGATAGGCTGCTTTTTCAGGAAAGCCGATAAAAAAGAAAAGACAAAAAGCACCGAGATTTGCTATTTTCGGCAGTAAATTTTCAAAGATATTTGGAACTACTATCCTTTTGAAATTCGAAAGGTATTTATTAAAAACCGCGCTGAAGGCAAGTACGAGAATCAAAGGTAAAATGAGGCGCTTCATCTGCCACATTTCTGTTTCCTGAAGTTTCGGGAAAATCAGATTGACCATAAAATAACCGACCAGGAAAATGATAAAATTAATCAGAACTCCGAGCAGAGAAAGCGACAGGAAATTCTGGTGCTTCCCGTCTACATGGGTTTTGGTGAAAAATTTAACATTTGAAAAAGACAGCCCGAAAACGACAACCGGCAAAAGCATTTCGGCGGTAGGAAGTACATACCTAAGTTTTCCGTAGAAAACCATATCGTGAGGAAAAACAAAAATCGCCGAGAAAGTTCCGAGAAGAAATCCCAGATATCCAATAAGTGAATATTTAAAACCCTGTCTTGCTACCACGCTCATAGTTTCATGGTTTTCAGGGATTTAATAAAAATAATGGGTTCGATATTTTGTTTCGTATTTTTCAAAAATTCCGTTTTATATGAGAGTATTCTTTCACTGAGGGGAAACAAAGATAGAAAAATATGTTAAATTACTGTTAAATTCGCGCCGGATCGTAGATTGGTTTTTTCTAAAAAGGGTTATTACTTACCTTTAACATTCAAATAATTTTATGAAAAAAATCTTCATCCTCGCCGGGTTATCGTTACTTGCTTCTTGCAGCTCCCTTCAAAATTCAAGCAAAAAGCCTTTCACCTGGGACGGCGCCAATATGTATTTTCTGCTGACCGACAGGTTCGCCAATGGCGATCTAACTAACGACGTGAACTTTGGACGTACGGAAAAGGCTGCTGTGCTGAGGGGTTTTGAAGGCGGCGATTTGCGCGGAATCATTCAAAAACTGGATAACAATTATTTTTCCGATTTAGGAATCAATGCGATCTGGATGACTCCGGTGGTGGAGCAGATTCACGGCGCAACCGATGAAGGAACGGGCAAAACCTATGGTTTTCACGGGTATTGGACCAAAGACTGGACCAATCTCGATCCGAATTTCGGGACCAGAGCGGATTTAAAAGAACTTGTAGAAAAAGCTCACGCCAAAGGCATAAGAATTGTGCTTGATGCGGTAATTAATCATACCGGTCCCGTTACGCCTGCTGATCCTGTTTATCCCAATTCCTGGGTGAGAACTTCGCCTCAGTGTAAATACACGAATTTCGAAAATACCACGGCCTGTACTTTGGTAGCCAATCTTCCGGATGTTTTAACAGAATCCGACCTTCCCGCAGAACTCCCGCAAATGTTGGCGGATAAGTGGAAAAAAGAGGGTAGATATGACGCGGAAATGAAATCATTAAATGCCTTTTTTGCAAGAACAGGCTATCCCAGAGCACCCAAATATTATATCATGAAATGGCTTGCCGATTATGTGGAAGAACTGGGAATAGACGGTTACCGTGTTGATACCGTGAAACATACCAATGAAGACGTGTGGAAAGATTTCCAGAAAGTATGCCAGGATGCTTTCGATGTCTATAAAAGGAACAATCCGTCAAAAGTACTGGACAATAATATGTTTTTTACTGTTGGCGAGGTGTATGGTTACGGAATTTCCCAAAAACAGGATTATAATTTCGGTGATAAAAAGGTAAATTATTATCAGAACGGTTTCAACTCTTTGATTAATTTTGATTTTAAAGGTGATGCCAATAAATCTTATGAAGACCTGTTTTCGAACTATTCTAAAATCCTTCATTCAGATCTGAACGGAAAAACGGTGATGAATTATCTTACTTCTCACGATGACGGCTGGCCTTTCGATAAAGACCGTAAAAAAACATATGAAGCCGGTACAAAATTATTGCTCGCGCCGGGAATTTCACAGGTTTATTACGGTGATGAGACCGCAAGGGATTTAACTATTGAAGGTGCGGAAGGCGACGCTACCCTGCGGAGTACTATGAACTGGAATGATGTTCAGAATAATGCAGAAACTAAAAAACTGTTAGCACATTACCAGAAACTTGGAAAATTCCGTGCGGATCACCCGGCGGTGGGAGCGGGAGTTCATCAAATGATTTCGTCCTCGCCGTACTGGTTCTCGAGAATTTATACCAAGGATGGCTTTTCAGATAAAGTGATCGTAGGAGTAGATTTGCCGAAAGGAACAAAAACGGTTTCGGTGAATGGAGTTTTCAATGAGAACGACCGAATCAGAGACGCCTATTCCGGAGTTTCCATGCTGGTCAAAGATGGAAAAATTTCCTTTGAGTCTAATCACGATATTGTACTGTTAGAAAAAGTAAAATGAAAAAAATAATCATTGCTGCTGCATTGTTTTTAGGGTTAAATGCTTTTGCACAAAAAGTTCCGGAGATTTTAAAAACTGGGTTTTCGCAGGAAGCACTGGCTCAGAAAATTGTTTCAGCTTCCGGGAAAAAAGTTCAGATCAAAGATGTTCTGGAAAAACATAAAGGGAAAATCGTAATCGTTGATTTTTGGGCGAGCTGGTGCAGAGACTGTATTCTGGCTTTGCCTTCCACTAAGGAGCTGAAGGAGAAAAACCCTGAAATTGACTTTGTTTATTTTTCGCTTGACCGCTCCAGTGAACAGTGGAAAAGAGGTCTTGAGAAGTACGGTATTTCCGAAAACGAAAATTACTGGTTTGATGAGGGGTGGAAAAATAATTTCAACAATTATATCGATCTGAACTGGGTTCCAAGGTTTATGGTCATTGATCAGAAAGGTGACATCGCGAATTATTATTCCATCAGTCCCAATGATCCGGAAATTCAAAAAGCAATCAACTCGCTGAAGAATTAGGTCAGTTCCGGGATTCAATTAGATAAACGGGGCGCTTAAAAAATCATTCAGCGGTTTGATCGACTGATAAATCTTTGCGAAATTTTTCGCCGCATCACTGTTCATCAAAGCTTCGTCTGAAATGGGGTGATTCACAATGAAATTTTTAAGTTTCAGATATTCCGCCATCGGATCTTCTTTGTCAAAACCTGTAGGCACTCTTTTCAGTTTACCCTCGACACTTAATCCGCGGAAATTATGGCGGAATTCCTTCTGTTCAAGAATTTTCAGAAAATCTTTTCCGTTCATTGAAATTTCTTTTCTGATTTCTTTTAAGACAGAAGGTTCCGGCTGATACACTCCGCCGGCTAAAAATGATTTTCCGGGTTCGATGTGAAGATAGTAGCCGGAAATTTTATTTCCTTTTCCCATTCCCAAACCCGCACCGAAATTGGTTTTATAAGGTGATTTGTCCTGTGAAAAACGGACGTCGCGGTAGATTCTGAAGACTGATTTTTTAGCGTCGGTCTTCAGTATTTCTCCGTCAAATTCTCCGATATTTTCAATTAAATTTTCAACAAAAGAGATGACGTTTTCCTGGGCGGAAATGTATTTTTCTTTGTGTTCTGCAAACCATTCGCGGTTATTGTTTTTGGTTAAGTTCCTCAGAAAATTTAGAGTGGTACTTTCAATTTTTACTGACATATTTCTTAGATTTTAAACCAAATTTAATGAAAAATCGCTGGAAAAAATATGAAGGTCTGTCCGTTAAGAGAAATTTAATAAAACAATACAAATTTTATCAATTCAAAAAAACGTATCTTTGCAAAATATTTAATATACTTAATGAATTTATTTACAGAAACCAACCTAAGTCCGGAAATTCTAAAGGCAGTTGGTGAACTCGGGTTTATAAGCCCAACAGAAATCCAAAAACAGACCATTCCTTTTATCTCAACAGATATACGCGACATGATCGCACTAGCGCAGACGGGGACGGGCAAAACAGCAGCATTTTCGCTTCCGATTTTGGATATGATTGACGAGGGTAGTCGCAAAATCCAATTTTTGGTGCTTTGTCCGACAAGAGAGCTGTGTCTTCAGATTACGAAAGACATTAAAAATTATTCGAAATACATGCCGAATATCAAAACCACAGCGGTTTATGGCGGCAGCAGTATTACAGATCAAATCAGATCACTTCGTGACAAACCGCAGATTATTGTGGGAACTCCGGGCCGTGTGATCGATTTAATTAACAGAAAAGCATTGGATTTCTCGGAAATTCAGTGGTTGGTTTTAGATGAAGCCGACGAAATGCTCTCAATGGGTTTCAAAGATGATTTGGAAACTATTTTAAGAGAAACTCCGGATACGAAACAAACCTATTTATTCTCGGCAACGATGAACAAAGAGGTGGAAAGAATTTCCAAGAATTATTTGACTTCTCCTCACCGTATTTCCGTAGGATCTATCAACGAGGTTAAGAAAAACATCAAGCACGAATATTATGTGGTAGGTTACCGTCATAAGAAAGAAGCTTTGAAAAGACTTATCGATGCTAACCCTAATCAGTATTCGATTCTTTTCTGCCGTACCCGTATGGAAACTCAGGAAGTTGCAGACTTTTTAATGCAGAACGGTTACGCGGCAGATGCACTTCACGGTGATTTGTCTCAGGCGCAGAGAGATACGGTAATGAAAAAATTCCGTCTCAAAAATATTGATATTCTGGTAGCGACAGACGTTGCTGCGAGAGGGTTGGACGTCAACTCACTGACTCACGTAATTCACTATTCATTACCTGATGATCCTGAAGTTTTTGTTCACCGAAGCGGAAGAACAGGCAGAGCAGGAAAAGACGGTGTTTCAATGGCGTTAATTAAACCAGAGGAAGCCAGAAAACTGAAGCAGATTAAATCTTCAACAAAAATTGATATTGTTGAAAAGAAAATCCCGACCGGAGAAGCGATTATCAAAGCTCAGGTAGGAGGTGTTTTCGAAAAATTATTTACTGAACATGAAGAATTCTTCACCTTTGATGATTCTTTAATTCCGGATTTATCAGAGTTTTCGAAAGAAGAACTGGTACATAAATTACTTCAGCTGCAGTTGAGAGATTTAGCGATGTTCTACAAGGACAAAAACGATTTAGCTGATCAGAAATTCAACAGTGATGACAGAGGAGAGCGTGGAGGAAGAGACCGCGACCGTGATCGTGGAAGAGACCGCGACCGTGGAAGAGACCGTGACAGAGGAGACAGAAGAGACAGCTTCAGAGATGGAGGCCGCGATGGCGGAAGAGAATCCAGAGACAGAAAGCCAAGAAAAAACAATGGCGATATGGTAAGATTTTTCTTTAACTTGGGAAAAAAAGACCAACTGAAGAAAATGGATATGCTGGAAATCATCAACAAATCTACGGCGAAATCTAAAAAACGTCCGGATATCGGTGAAATCGAAATCTTAGAGAAGTTTTCATTCTTTGAAGTGGAAAAATCATTTAAGGATGAAGTAATCAAAGGTTTACAGACCCAGAAATTTAAAGGAAAGGAAATGAGAGCCGAAGTGGCAAACTAATCCCAACCGTTTTATAATACTGAATCAGTCCCGTTAGTTTTTAACGGGACTGATTTTTTTTATTTGTTAGGGGAAAACTAATTGCCAATGTTAATAAAACTTAACATTAAAACGGAAAAGTTCATTCACTTTTTCGGAAATTTGCACCACTAATTATTAAATAAAAAAAAATGGGAATTGGTAATATTTTCAAAGCATTCCAGCCAAAAGATAAAGTGTTTTTTGTGTTGTTCGAAAAAGTAGCAGCCACACTTTGCGAAATGTCTAAAGAGTTTCACGAAGGCCTTCTGGATTTTGATATCAATGATGATACGATGCTTAAGAATATGAGCGATTATGAGCACAAAATGGATGATTTAACTCACGAAATTTTTGTTCAGTTAGGTGAAAACTTCATTACTCCTTTCGACAGAGAAGATATCAATCATTTGGCGAGCGGTCTTGATGATATTGCGGATTTCATGTATGCATCTGCAAAATACATTTACCTTTACAAAACTCCTCTTGATCCTTCCTATACCGAGTTTTCTCTTTTAATCTACAAGTCATGTCTGGAAATTCAGACGGCAATGGCTAATCTGAAAGATTTTAAAAATCCTCAGGCAGTAAAAGAATCATGCATCAAGATCAACTCTTACGAAAATATTGCTGACGATGTATTAAGCCAGGCAACCGTAAAACTTTTTGAAACGAATGATGCCATTAACATCATCAAAATAAAATCAGTTCTTGAATATCTTGAAACAGTTACCGATAAGGCCGAAGATGTTGCCAATACCATGGACAGTATTGTGATTAAATACGCGTAGCCTCATCCGTTAAACTTAAAAATAAAGAATGGATTTACCAGTATTATTAATTATAATCATTGTATTAGCCTTAATATTTGATTATATCAACGGATTTCATGATGCCGCAAACTCTATTGCGACCATTGTTTCAACGAAAGTCTTAACGCCCTTTCAGGCCGTTCTCTGGGCAGCAGTCTGGAATTTTGCCGCTTTTTTCCTTGCAGCATATGTAATTGGAGAATTCAAAATCGGGAACACCATTGCGAAATCTGTAAATGAAGATTTTATTAACCTTGAGGTGATCTTTGCAGGTCTTATCGCTGCAATCGCCTGGAATTTACTGACCTGGTGGTTCGGAATTCCGTCCTCATCATCACATACTTTGATTGGTGGATTTCTGGGAGCGGCACTGATGTACGCTTTGGTTTCAGATTATCATGCGGTAGCTTTGGCACAGCCTGATCTGTCGGTGTTTGATAAGCTGATTATGGCCTTTAAGCAGCTCTTTACGCAGAATGTGGTGAAATATGATAAGGTAATTCCTATCATCCTCTTCATCTTCCTTGCCCCGGTTATCGGTTCCATTATTTCAATCATCATTACCCTGATCATCGTTAATATTGCCAAACGCACCAATCCACGGAAAGCGGACAATATTTTCAAGAAATTACAGTTGGTTTCGTCCGCACTTTTCAGTTTGGGACACGGTACCAATGACGCGCAGAAAGTAATGGGAATCATCGGTGCAGCGGTAATTTATTATCACGTTCAGATGCTTCACGATCCTGTATATATTGCAATGGACGGGTCGCACCAGTTCACTTATTTCGTGGAACATTACTGGTGGGTGCCTTTCACATCATTCCTGATGATTGCACTCGGAACAATGAGTGGCGGATGGAAAATCGTGAAAACAATGGGAACCCGTATTACTAAAGTAACTCCGCTGGAAGGCGTAAGTGCTGAAACTGCAGGTGCGATTACTTTGTTTATGACAGAACATTTCGGTATTCCGGTTTCCACAACGCATACCATCACCGGTGCTATTATCGGGGTAGGTTTAACGAAAAGAGTTTCCGCTGTAAGATGGGGAATCACGGTAAGCCTTCTTTGGGCATGGATCTTAACCATTCCAATCTCAGCTATTGTTGCAGGACTTACTTATTTAGTAGTTATTGCTGTAAAGTAGAAACTAAAATTAAATATGACAAAACCACTTCTCAGAAAGTGGTTTTTTTATGCTCTATTGTTAAGGAAAAAACTTTTTAAAATTGTAATTTTGTACAAACAAGAAATTTATGCAATTTTTAGACGAATATCAGGAGATCGTAGCGAAAGCGGTAGATAAATATATATTTAAAGACAAGCCCGCGGAGCTTTATGATCCGATGAACTACATTATTTCACACGGCGGAAAAAGGTTACGTCCGATAATGGTCCTGATGGCAAGTGAAATGTTTGGAGGTGATCTGCAGAAAGCCATAAAACCGGCATTGGCTATTGAGTTTTTTCATAATTTCACCCTGATTCATGATGATATAATGGATGAGGCTCCTTTAAGACGTAATCAGCCAACCATTCATACCCTTCACGGCATCAATACCGGTATTCTTTCCGGTGATGCGCTTCTTTTAAAAGCCTATAAGTTTTTTGAAGATTTAGAACCTGAGCTGTTCAAAGCCTGCATCAGGGTTTTTACCCACACCGGACTTCTGCTTTGCGAAGGTCAGCAGTACGACATCAATTTTGAAACATTAGGTGATGTAACTTTCAACGATTACATCCGTATGATTACTTATAAAACAGGGGTTTTAAGCGCTTCTTCTTTTGAAATCGGAGCGTTGATTGCCGGAGCTGATTTTAAAGACGCAAAAGCGATATTTAATTTCGGTAAAAATGTAGGTATTGCTTTCCAGATTATGGATGACTACCTCGACGTATTCGGAAATCAGGAACAGTTCGGTAAAAAACATGCAGGAGATATCTACGAAAACAAAAAAACAGTTCTTTATCTTCTGGCAAAAGAGCACGCCACTGAAGAAGAGCGCAAAGAACTGGAATACTGGTACGCCAAAAAAACGGATAATGTAGATAAAGTTTACAGTGTAGAGAAGATCTTCCGACGTACAAAAGTGGATGAAAAAACCCTTCATCTGATTCAGAAATACAACGAAATCGCACAGGGTTATCTGAAACAGATCAACGTTCCGGACGAGAGAAAAAAACCTTTCATCGAACTTGCCAATTACCTGTTGAGAAGAGAGTCTTAGCAAGAGTTTTTCAGTTCCGATATCAAAATAAATTTTTAAAAAGACGTGATCAAATAAACACGTTTACAGCAGTCCTTAAAAAATGAAATTCCGCACCGAAGTAGAAATCCCGAATTCCGACCATAAAATTGAAGTTGAAGATCATGTTTTTTCAATAGGATCATGTTTCGCGTCAGAAATATCCGATCTGATGAAAACTGCACAGATTCAAACGCTGAACAATCCCTTCGGAACGGTTTTCAATCCATATTCCATTAATCATTCGCTGAAAAAACTTCACGATGCCGAGTTTTATACAGAGGAGGAGTTGATTAAGTTTAATGATGAAATGATTTCTCTGGATCATCACAGCAGTTTCAGTTCGAGGTTTGTGCATCAGACTCTGGAAAAAATCAACCAGAATATTGAGGCAGGAAACCGTTTTCTGCAAAATACCAATTGGGTGGTGATTACTTACGGAACCTCATTTATTTATGAATTTCTGCCGAAACAGAAACTGGTGGCCAACTGTCACAAAATCCCGGGAAAGTACTTCAGTAAAAGACTGCTGACCAATTTGGAAATTACGGATTCCATTTACGAAACCATTACCTTATTAAAAGATATCTGCAAAGAAAATGTGCAGATTCTGTTTACCGTTTCCCCTGTTCGCCACACAAAAGACGGGATGGTGGAGAACAACCTGAGTAAATCAAAGCTAATTTCGGCAATTCACGAAATTCTGCCGCAATTTGAAAACTGCCACTATCTTCCAGTTTATGAGATTCTGATGGATGACCTGCGCGATTACCGCTTTTATAAGGAAGATTTAATTCATCCGAATAAGCAGGCGGTTCAGTACATTTGGGAAAAATTCGGGAACGCTTTTTTTTCAGACGAAACCATGGATTTTGTGGAAGAAAATTTTAAAATTGCAAAAGCATTATCGCATAAAACCTTTGACGAGAAAAGTCCAAAACATCAGGAATTTCTCTCCACTGTTGAAAAAAGGATCGCTTCTCAGCAGGCAAAAGTGAAGCATAAAATATTTTAAATTGTATGGGCAGCTTTATCCGCCTTCCACTCCCGCTTTTTTGCTCCGCTATGCTGCACAAAAAGAGCTCCGTTCAAGTCGGGCTGCATACAGAAAAACAGATATAATGATCGATACTCACACCCATTTATATTCCGAAGAATTTGATCAAGACCGCAGGGAAATGATTGAAAGGGCCTTCAGTAAAGGCGTTTCAAAATTTTATCTTCCGGCAATCGATTCGGATATCCACGAAAAAATGCTCGCTCTGGAAAGCGAATACCCCGGCCAGATTTTTTCCATGATGGGATTGCATCCATGTTACGTAAAACCCGAAACCTGGGAAAAAGAACTGAAAATTGTGGAGAATTACCTCGGTGAAAGAAATTTTCCCGCAATTGGGGAAATCGGGATCGATCTGTATTGGGACAAAACCACTTTGGATATTCAGGTCAAAGCATTCGAACAGCAGATTGACTGGGCGATTGAGAAAGATCTGCCTATCGTGATTCACACGCGGGAAAGCTTTGATGAAACTTTTGAAGTGCTTGAAAGAAAAAAACACCCGAAACTGCGCGGAATTTTCCACTGTTTTTCAGGAAATTTAGAGCAGGCAAAACGCGCCATTGATTTGAATTTTATTTTAGGAATCGGTGGAGTAGTGACTTTCAAAAACGGAAAGATTGATCAGTTTCTTCATGAAATTCCATTAGACAAGATCGTGCTGGAAACCGATTCGCCTTATCTTGCGCCGGTTCCGCACCGCGGAAAAAGAAATGAAAGCGCATACCTTGATTTGGTTGCGGGAAAACTTGTGAATATTTACGGTAAAGATTTTTCAGAAATCGACAGAATTACCACAGAGAATGCCGAAAGGATTTTCTCCAGGGCATAAAAAAACCGCAAAGTTTAACTTTGCGGTTTTTTTATTATTGTAATATCTTACTTGCTTCTGGAAAAATTACTTTTATTTTTCGGTTTTTTGAAGCCGATATTTTCCTTTGCCTGCGGTTTTGGTCTTGGCTGAAAAGGTTTGTTATTTGAGTCCCTTTTTTGAGCCACCAGATTATCGGTGTGAAAAGGATGTTCTTTTTCAACAGGAATTTTCTTGCCAATAAGTTTCTCAGTGTTTTTTAAGTTGACGAGATCCAGTCCGTCAACAAAAGAAATGGAGGAACCGTCAGCTCCCGCACGTCCTGTTCTTCCGATACGGTGAACATAGGTTTCGGAAACATCAGAAAGTTCGAAGTTTACTACATATTTCAGTTCGTCAATATCGATTCCTCTTGCGGCAATATCGGTCGCAACGAGGATTCTTGTTTTTCCTGATTTGAAATTATTCAGTGCATTCTGTCTCTGATTCTGAGATTTGTTTCCGTGAATAGCTTCAGCGGAAATCTTGTGCGACTGCAGTTTTCTGGCAATTTTATCAGCACCGTGTTTGGTTCGTGAAAATACCAGCACCGAATCGGAAATGTCTTTCTGAAGAATATGCGTCAGTAATTCCAGCTTATCTTCTTTTTCTACGAAATATACTTTCTGCTGAATGGTATCCGCCGTAGCTGAAACCGGTGCAACGGCAACTTTCACAGGATTGTTAAGGATGGAATTGGCTAACGTTTTAATTTCGTCAGGAAACGTTGCTGAGAAAAATAAGGTTTGTCTTTTCTGGGGAAGAAGCTTTACGATTCTTTTCACATCGTGTACAAAACCCATGTCCAACATTCTGTCTGCTTCATCGAGTACGAAGATTTCTAAATTTTTGAGTGAAATAATTCCCTGGGAAATAAAATCTAAAAGTCTTCCCGGAGTTGCCACGAGAATATCTACGCCTCTTTTAAGAGCAGCTTCCTGAGCGCCCTGTTTTACCCCGCCGAAAACGACAAGATTTCTCATCTTTAAGTGTCTTCCGTATGCGTTGAAGCTTTCCTCGATCTGAATCGCCAACTCTCTGGTAGGCGTTAAGATCAACGCTTTGATCTGATTGTTTCTGAGGTTTTTCTGGGTTAAATTCTGTAAGATAGGAATTGCAAATGCTGCAGTTTTTCCGGTTCCTGTCTGTGCGGTTCCGAGTAAATCTCTGCCTTGTAAAATGCTTGGGATTGCCTGTTCCTGAATTGGGGTTGGTTGTGTATAACCTTCTTCCTGTAACGCTTTTGCGATAGGGTCGATTAATTGTAAGTCGGTAAAATTCAAATGAAATGTTTTTAATTAAAATAAAATGAGCTGTGCGTCATTCTTTTTATAATGTAACGAAGGAATGAATCGAAAAATTCCGTAAAATTTTAAGTGTTCCGCAGGATGCGGATTCATCAAGAATGACATCGTTCATAAAAAATCCTTCCGTGAACAAGAATTTTGTGGTGCAAAGATAGTGTAAATTAATTTAGCAGTCTGGAAGTGTTAAATTCATTTATAAGTGTTTGGAAATCAGTGTGTTTTTTGTCCTTGCTTTACTTTTGTCCAGGTCTGGGATTTTCGCATATCTTCGATGAAGGTGTAAAGTTCGCGCAGTTTTTCGGTTCCGTGTTTTCCGTAATCCTGAATGTTTTTTTCGGTTCCGTCAGCGAAAGTGATCTTAAGATAGGAAGTCGGTAAGTCAGTGACGTTCTTGTTTCCGTAATAATCTTTGAGTGAATTCAGATTTAGTGAATCAAGCTTTGAAATAAGAGTATCGTAATCTTCCTGTTTAATTGTTGCTTTGAATGTCCCTTCTTTCTGCCCTGAAAAATCATCTTTTGTACGTCCTTCGGTGAAGGTAAATCTTTCTGCTTCGATTACTGCAGTGCGGTCCGGATTAACGGTCAGTTTAAAAATAGGACAAAAGCCAAAACATGCTCCTGCTTCGTACTGTATTTTTGAATATTTTGCAGAATTGGGTGTCGCGCAGGAAATCATCAGGATAAAGCTTAATAAACTTAAAAGGTATTTCATAATCTCATTTTGACAATTCAGCTCAATTATTGTTCCAAAAAAAAATAGATTTGAAACTGATCAAATCTATTTTTAATGTTATAAAAAGAAAAATTTTATCCGTGGAGTTTTTTCCAGATCGCGTCCTTCAGTTCCATCAGTCCTTCCTGAGTAATTGCTGAAAAGAAAATCGGCTGTCTGTTTTCCGGGAATTTTTGTGAAATTTCATTTTTCAGTTCCTCATCCAGCATGTCAGCTTTAGAAATAGAAATAATGAAATCTTTATCTAAAAGTTCCGGATTGAATTCTTTCAGTTCGTTTTCAAGAATTTTAAATTCCTGAAAATAATCTTCAGCATCGGCAGGTATCAGAAATAAAAGTATGGAGTTTCTTTCGATATGTCTCAAGAAACGGTGACCGAGGCCTTTACCTTCCGCAGCTCCTTCGATGATTCCCGGAATATCCGCCATCACGAAAGATTTGTAATTACGGTAATCCACAATTCCCAAATTCGGAGTCAGGGTGGTAAACGCGTAATCTGCTATTTTTGGTTTTGCGGCAGATACTGCTGCAAGAAGCGTTGATTTTCCTGCATTCGGGAAACCGACAAGACCGACATCAGCTAAAAGCTTTAGTTCGAAAGTTACATAACCTTCTTCACCGGGAAGTCCGGGCTGTGCATATCTTGGTGTTTGGTTAGTGGAAGACTTGAAATGTTCATTCCCCAATCCGCCTTTTCCGCCATGCATGATGATGATTTCCTGACCGTCCTCCATGATTTCGGCGATAATTTCACCTTCCTCGTTTCTGGCAATGGTTCCGATGGGAACTTCGATATAAACATCTTCACCGTAAGCTCCGGTTAACTGGTTTTTCTGGCCGTTATGTCCGCGTTCTGCTTTGATGTGACGGGTGAAACGTAAAGGTAAAAGCGTCCATTCGTGGGCGTTTCCTTTCATAATTACGTGGCCGCCGCGTCCGCCGTCACCGCCGTCGGGACCGCCTTTCGGAATATATTTCTCACGGCGGAGATGCGCTGAACCGGCACCGCCATGACCACTTTTACAGTGGATTTTTACGTAATCTACGAAATTTGACATAGTATTTCAAGAGCCAAGCGCCAAATAAAATGAATCAACTATTAATTCAGTTTTTGGGTTGACAGTTTTTTAATTATTATTTTGAACCTTAAATAAAAGTGTAGAATTATTACAGTCACCAAATTTGGCTCATCTTACTTTTACCGGCTCTTATTTTATTTTCTCTACTTCTGCAAAAAGTTTCTGGGAAATCTCGTCGATTCCTCCCACACCGTTTACTTCAATATATTTACCCTGCTGTTTGTAAAGTTCCGCTACTTCAGCGGTCTTTGCGTAATATTCTTTGATTCGGGTTCTGATGATCTCTTCATTGGAATCATCAGTTCTTCCGCTTGTTTCACCTCTTTTTAAAAGCCGCTCCACTAAAATTTCGTCATTCACCACTAAAGAAAGGCAAACCGAAATATCATCATTCAGAATTTCTTTTACAATTTCTTCCAATGCCGCTGTCTGGTTTGCAGTTCTTGGATATCCGTCGAAAATAAATCCGTTGGTATCCGTAGGTTTCTTCACTTCCTCAACCAGCATGTCTGTTGTTACCTGATCCGGAACCAATTCGCCTTTATCGATATAGGATTTAGCAAGTTTACCAAGATCAGTACCGTTTTTCATGTTGTACCGGAACAGATCGCCTGTTGAAATTTGCTTAAGATTAAATTTTTCAATCAGATTCTGCGCCTGAGTGCCTTTTCCGCTTCCTGGAGGACCGAAGAGAACGATGTTTATCATTTTATTAGATTAGATTTGAATTTGAAGGTTGAGCTAATTTCTCAACTTTAAAAATTATTATTATTCATTAATACGGCCTTCTTCCAGCTGATATAGATCTCTGAGGTTTCTGCTCAGTTCATCATAATCCAGGCCGTAACCCAATACGAATTTGTTCGGTATTTCTTTCCCCACATAATCGATTTTGAAGTCTTTCTTATAAACATCAGGTTTTAAAAGGAAAGTAGCCAGTTTAACCGATTTTGGTCTTTGGGTTTCTTTAAAATACTGAAAAAGGCTTTCCACCGTGTTGCCGGTGTCCACGATATCCTCCACCAAAATAATATGGCGGTCTTTAATGTCTTTCGTGAGTTCCATTTTCTGATAAACAATTCCGGTAGACTGTGTGCCGGCATAAGAACTCATCTGGATAAAAGCGATTTCGCATTTCCCGGGATAATGTTTTAATAAATCGGAAAAAAACATGATAACTCCGTTCAAAACACCTATGAATATAGGAGTTTCGTCTTTATAGTCTTCATAAATCTGTAGTGCGGTTGCTTTAACGATTTCCTGAATTTCTGCGTCCTTCAGATAAGGAACAAAGGTTTTGTCGTGAACTTTAATGGATTCCATAGATTATTTGCAAAGCGCAAATTTAAGGTTTTTTAAATAATTTTTTTGAATTAAAATTTTTTAGCTTTTTCGAACGCGGTTTAGGTTAAAAAAATGTTATTTATCCCGTATATTTTTGTCGGAAAGTTTTATAAAATCTATTTTTGTAGAAATCTAAAAAAAAGTAAAATATGTCAACTTATGTGGTTGTTGGTCTTCAGTATGGTGATGAAGGCAAAGGTAAAATTACGGATGTTTTATCGGCGAAATCTGACTATGTAGTTCGTTTTCAGGGCGGTGATAACGCAGGGCACACGGTGTATGCCGGTGAAGAAAAATTTGTTTTGCATTTGCTCCCTTCCGGAGTGCTGCAGTGCAAAGGCAAATGCGTCATCGCAAACGGAGTGGTGGTAAACCCGAAATCCTTCATGAAAGAAATTGCCCAGATTGAAGAAAAAGGAATGAAAACAGATCATGTTTTTATCAGCCGCAGAGCTCATGTCATCATGCCTTATCATATTTTGCTTGATACTTACCGCGAAGAAGAAGCGGGAGGAACTTTCATCGGAACCACAAAAAAAGGAATCGGTCCGTGCTACGAAGATAAGATCGCAAGAGTTGGAATCAGAATGGTTGATCTTTTGAATCCTGATGTTTTGGCAGAAAAAATCAAGAAAAATCTAAAAATCAAGAATTCACTTTTCGAGAAATATTTTGAAAAGCCAACCCTGGAGTTTGAAGAGATTTACAATGAATTCCTGGAAATGGGTGAAAAACTTAAAGACAGAATTGTGGATACTGAAGTGGAACTTAATCAGGCTATTCACGACGGAAAAAACATTCTTTTTGAAGGCGCGCAGGCTGCAATGCTGGATATTGATTTCGGTACTTATCCGTTTGTAACTTCGTCATCTCCGACAACAGGCGGAGTGTGTTCAGGAGCCGGAGTGCCGCCGACAAGCCTTAAAAACCTGATTGGTGTGGCTAAAGCTTATACGACGAGAGTTGGCGAAGGACCGTTTCCAACAGAACTCGATAACGAACTGGGTGAAAAAATAAGACAGATAGGTTTTGAATTCGGTGCAACCACCGGTAGACCGAGAAGGACCGGCTGGCTTGATCTGGTTTCTCTGAAACACGCTACCATGATCAACGGAATCAATAACTTGGTCATCACGAAACTGGATGTTCTCTCCGGAATTCCAACCCTGAAAATTGCGACAAAATATCAGACAGAGGACGGAAAAATCATCGATTACTTTACATCATCAACGACCAAACTTTATAATTACGAACCCATCTACGAAGAACTGAAGGGCTGGGATGAAGATATCACCAAGGTAAGAAGCTATGATGAACTTCCAGAAAATGCAAAAAAATATATTGAGTTTATCGAAAATTATCTCGGCATCAATGTTTATCTGGTTTCAGTAGGACCGGAAAGAAGTCAGAATATTATACGGAAAGAACTCTTTTAAAAATAAAAGTGCTTAAAACAAGGCTGTCGATATGTTCGGCAGCTTTTTTTTTTGTGCAAATTGAAAAAAAATAAATGAAAGAATTTTTGAGTTAAGCTAAAATTTGAGAATATTTTAAACTTAATTACGGTTTGTCGATACACTGTACAGTGTTTTTAATTGATTATTTTCATATTGCTGTGTGTCGAATAGTTTTTGATGGATAATGATCAATAAAGTGGCTTGTTGTTTGATGATATTTTAATAATAATTCGATAAAAATAGCAATCATGTAATTGTGGTTTTTTGACGGATGATAACTTTTTAAATCTTATTGTCATGAAAAATTTTTTAACTTCTGATCAGGATTTCCGTTTTAATGAAATTCTTTTCGAAAACCGTAACAAGAATTACGGTGCGTATGTTTTAAGAAATCAGGAAGGATTGATTCTTCAGAAATCTTTGTTGATTGGCGTTGCATTTTTTGCCGCAATGGCAATAACCCCTTTGCTGATCAATTCATTCAGTACAAAAGAAGCAATACCAACTGAGGCTCCAACCGGTCATGTTTTAAAACGGGTTGATCAGGCCCCGGAAAAAACCCCAGAAGTTGTAAAGCCAATAGTTCCGCCAAAAGTTAATACCTATGATTCCAGACTTGCTATACCGACTAAAAATGCCGTCGAAGTAAAACCGCTTACAAAAGCAGAAAAAACGGATGCAGTTCCGGGCATCAGTACTGATCTTGGAAATCCACCGGCAACAGTGATCAGCCCGCCAAATGTGGATGTTCCGACAGTGAAAGTTCCTGATGTGGCTGCAGTTCCAAAAACGGTTGATAATTCACCTGCGATAATAGTTGATGTAGAGGCAAGTTTCAATGGTGGAATTAATTCTTTTAGAAATAAAGTGGTTAATAATTTCAATACCGGTGATTTTGAAGGAAGTGGGGAAATGATGAGAACCACAGTTTCATTCATTGTAGAAAAAGACGGTACTATTTCGAACATAAAGGCGAGTGGCTCCAATTCACAGTTTAATTTTGAAGCGGAAAAAACGATTAGAAATATTAAAGGAAAATGGATTCCTGCAAAACTCAACGGAGAAAATGTGAGAAGCTATTTCAAGTTCCCGATTTCGATGCAATTTGAGTGAAAATAAACCGAAAAATATTTTAAATCCACTTATCCACAAAAACTATTGTTTTGTGGATAATTTTTTTCCTGTATAATCTTTTAATTAACAATACTTTAACCTAAACAGAGTTATTAACAATCATCCGAAAATCAGAAAAAAGTGTATTTTTGGTAATTAAAATATAAAGAATGGCTAAAGTTATAGGTGTTGCAAATCAGAAAGGTGGTGTAGGTAAAACAACTACTGCCGTAAATTTAGCAGCGGCATTGGGGGTTTTGGAAAAGAAAATTCTGTTGATTGATGCTGATCCACAGGCAAATGCAACTTCCGGTTTGGGTATTGAAGAGGCTAGTTTTTCAACATACAATCTTTTGGAACACAGTGCTGACGCCGGCAAATGTATTCAGAAAACGGCATCACCTAATTTAGATATCATTGCTTCCCATATCGATTTGGTTGCAGCGGAAATTGAGCTTGTTGACCGCGAAAACCGCGAATACATGCTAAAAGAAGCACTCAAATCAATCAGAGACGATTATGATTATATCATTATCGACTGCGCGCCGAGTTTAGGTTTAATTACCATTAATGCGCTGACGGCGGCAGATTCAGTAATCATTCCTATTCAGTGCGAGTATTTCGCTTTGGAAGGTTTGGGTAAATTACTGAACACGATTAAAAACGTTCAGAAAATTCACAACAAAGATCTTGATATTGAAGGTCTGCTTTTAACGATGTATGATTCCAGGTTAAGACTTTCCAATCAGGTTGTTGAGGAAGTAAACTCGCATTTCCCTGAAATGGTTTTCGAAACCATCATCAGCAGAAATGTACGTTTAAGTGAAGCGCCGAGTTTCGGTGAAAGCATCCTGAACTATGATGCTGAAAGTAAGGGAGCTATTCAGTACCTTCAGCTTGCAGAAGAAGTTTTACTGAAAAACGAAAATTTAGTACAAAATTAAAAACTGATTTTTAGCTGATTGGAATACAATCAATTATTCAAAATCAATCATCATTTATATAGAATGAAAGACAAGAAAAGAGCAATGGGAAGAGGTTTGGGTGCTATTCTAAGCGCCGAATCCAAAGCCACCGTCAATTCCGCAACCGATGAAGGTGCAGATAAATTTGTAGGAAATATTGTGGAAGTGTCCCTGGATGATATTTATGCGAATGCTACCCAGCCGCGTACTTATTTTGATGAAAAAGCGCTGAACGATTTGGCGCAGTCCATTAAAAATTTGGGCGTCATTCAGCCGGTTACTTTAAGGAAAGACGGAGATAAATTCGAAATTATTTCGGGGGAAAGACGTTTCCGGGCGAGTAAAATTGCCGGTTTGGATAGTATTCCTGCGTATATCCGTTTGGTAAATGATCAGGAATTGCTCGAAATGGCTTTGGTAGAAAACATCCAGCGTGAAGATCTGGATGCGATCGAAATTGCACTTACTTATCAGCGGTTACTCGAAGAAATCGGCATGACACAGGAAAACCTGAGCCAGAGAGTAGGAAAGGAGCGAAGCACCATTACCAATTCTATCCGTCTTTTGAGGTTAGATCCCGATGTTCAGAACTCGATCCGAAGCGGCGAAATTTCCGCAGGTCACGGAAGAGCGATCATCAGTCTGGACGATGCTGAAAAGCAGGATATACTTTTCAAAAAAATCATTCAGAACAATTTGAGTGTCCGCCAGGCTGAACAGGAATCGAATTTGCTTAAGAACCCTG
This sequence comes from Kaistella soli, assembly GCF_019038595.1. Taxonomy (GTDB): domain Bacteria; phylum Bacteroidota; class Bacteroidia; order Flavobacteriales; family Weeksellaceae; genus Kaistella; species Kaistella soli. Next base: position 76,235 of record NZ_JAHOPF010000007.1, on the reverse strand, counting down.
TTGTTTCGGAGAAAAAGCAAAAAGCTGTCATTCCCAATCAGTTTAAAAAAGCGGAGAAAAATCTGGCAGATATTTTAGACGTAAAAGTTGAAATAAAAACTGCTGCAAACGGAAAAAAAGGAAAAATAGTTCTCGATTTTAAAAATGAAGAAGAACTGGAACACATCCTTTCACACTTTAATAAATGAAGAAACTTACGGTAATTTTCATTCTGCTGTTTTCGCTGAAAATTTTCGCACAGGTAAGTCCGAAAGATACGATCCGTGTCGAGAATTATCCCCGAGATTCCGTTTCAACGAAAAAGGCGAAATCTGAAGGACAGGTTCTTACGGAAATTCAGGAAGCAAATGCGGCACCTGCAGCAATGAAATTCAATCCGACAAAAGCTGGCCTTTACTCGGCAGTTTTGCCAGGTTTGGGACAATATTACAATAAAAAATACTGGAAAATCCCTATCGTTTGGGGCGGTATCGGCACCGGCGTTGGGATTACCCTTTGGAATCAAAAACAATATACTAAATACAGGGATGCTTTTATCGCACAGCTGAACGGACAGCCTCACGAATTCTCAGACGTTCCCGGAATTACGGCCGATGCTTTGGGAAGAGTGCAGGACCGCGCCAAACGGCAGCGCGATTATGCCATTGCGGTAACGGGTTTGGTTTACATTCTCAATATTGTAGATGCCGTGGTGGATGCCCATTTGTATGAAGGCCGCAAAGATCCGGATCTGGCTTTGAAACCGACGGTTATTTACGATGAGTTCGGTAAGCAGAATTCAAAAGCAGGTCTCAGTTTGAGTTATAATTTTTAATAAACACCACGCAGTCTGCGTAAAAATATCATGAAAACAGCAATTGTAGGTTACGGAAAAATGGGCAGAATCATTGCCGACATTGCCGCAAAAAGAGGTCACGAAATCGTTGCCACACTCAATGAAACGCCAACTCTGGAGAATTTGAATAATCCGGATGTGGTGATCGAATTTTCCAATCCGGAAGTGGCTTTCAACAATATTAAGATCTGTCTCGAGAATAAAATCCCTGTCATCTGCGGCACTACAGGCTGGCTCGACAGGAAACCGGAAATAGAAAAAATCGCTTTGGAAAACGGTACCGCATTTCTGTACGGTTCCAATTTCAGTTTGGGTGTGAATTTATTTTTTGCATTAAATGAAAAACTTGCGGATCTGATGAAAAACTTCAGCGAGTATCAGGTTCAGCTTGAAGAAATTCACCATACCCACAAAAAGGACGCGCCAAGCGGAACAGCGATTTCTCTTGCGGAAGGTATTATTAAAAATGACAGCAGATTTGACGCATGGAAACTGGATGAAACCAAAGAAAATGAACTGGGGATTTTCGCCATCCGGGAAGATGAAGTTCCCGGTACACACAGCGTTTTCTACAGAAGTGAAGTGGACGAGATCGAAATCAAACATACGGCATTCAGCAGAGACGGATTTGCACTCGGCGCTGTAATCGCTTCAGAATGGATTCAGGGAAAAACCGGAAATTTTTCCATGAAAGATGTGCTTTTCGCTTAGGCAGCTGAAATGTATTCCAACTAAGTTACCGCCGGCATTCTGATGGATCTGTAACAAAACCTGTTTAAAACAAACTAATTAACCAGTTTTAAAAATTACCAAATAAGAAATATGAATTATTTTCTGACTTATACCGTATATGTCTTAATCCTCTCAGTTCTGATGGGGATTTCTACATGGAAACTTTTCAAGAAAATGGGCTACAATCCGCTTTTTGCTTTTGTGCCTTTTTACAATTACTATATCATTCAGAAAGAAACCAAACATTCGCCATGGTGGGTGGTGATGGCTTACCTTCCGATTGTAGGACCCATTATGATGACGGTTTTCCATTTGTTTTTAATGAAACATTTCGGTAAAACTTCTTTTTCCCAGAAATTGCTTACGGTGATTCTTCCTTTTATATATATGGCTTTTGTAAATTATTCAAAGGATGCTGAGGTTTATGAAGAAGATGCACTGTATTTAACGGAAGATGAGAAAAAGGAAAAAAAGAAAGAATCGTTCTTAGGCTCCGTAACTTTTGCGGTAGTTTTCGCCACCATCGTTCACGTGTTTTTGACCCAGCCTTTCGGAATTCCGACAGGTTCCATGGAAAGAACACTTTTGGTTGGAGATTTCCTTTTTGTAAACAAATGGAGCTACGGATACAGAATGCCGATGCGTCCTCTGGCGATTCCGTTTCTGCAGGGAACCATTATGGACACCGGTGAAAAAGGCAATCCCAAAGATGATCCGAAATCATATGTAGACGCTGTTAAACTTCCATATTCCCGAATTCTGCAGTTCAGCAAACCGCAGAAAAATGATATTGTTGTTTTCAATTATCCTCAGGATTCTGTTCATACCGCGATCGACCGGAAAGATCCTTATGTAAAACGCTGCGTGGCGGTTGCAGGGGATGTTATCGAAATGAGAGCTGGCCGGCTCTTCGTCAACGGTAAACCCGAAACTATTTTAGGAGACCAGAAAGAACAGCACAAATTTATCGCAACTACAGGAAGTCAGCTTGATGTTCCTTCTCTGTACAGAAAATACGGCTTTTTACCCGTTCAGGAAATTCAGACTCAAACCGGATATCTTTACGATTTTCAGGGACTGACGGACGAAACGGCAAAAGAAATCAGACAGCTTCCGCAGATTATCGAACTTAAAGAACATGTCTGGGAAAAAGACTCCGCTGCGGTTTCTTATAAAGTGAATGCAGCGAAAGACGCTTACACAAAGAATTTAGACACGACACAATCCATTTTCCCGATCAACAGAAAATGGAATCAGGATTGGTACGGTCCCCTGAAAATCCCGAAAAAAGGCGATGTAGTTACCCTGAATCAGGAAACTTTACCGGAATATCAGTGGATCATTTCGGAATACGAGCACAACAAGCTTGAAAACAAAAACGGAAAAATATACGTCAACGGCAAAGAAACCACTCAGTACACCATTCAGCAGGATTATTATATGATGATTGGTGATAACCGCGACGCTTCCCTGGATGCGAGATTCTTTGGATTCGTACCGGAAGAAAATATCGTCGGAAAACCAATGTTTACCTGGATGAGTGTTGAAGGTCTTTTCGCGGATAAAAGTTCATCTTATCAGCCTGAAGGCAAAAAAATCCGCTGGGACAGGATGTTCAAAGCGACCAATACCGGTGAAGCCAACAAAACTTCCTACTGGTGGGTTGCAGTACTGATCCTCGGCCTGTTTTTCGGTTGGGATTATTTCGCAAAACTCTTCAGGAAGAAAGAGAAGGAAGATTAATTTCTCAGGAGCTGATTCCCGCTTTCCGCTGTATCTTTTTCTTTTTTGTGTAAAAAAGAAAAAGGATGCCGCTTCAATCGGGGCTATGGGTTCTGTTATACTATTTTATTTACGATCCGAAATGAAAATTTTACTGCCTGTATTTTATCTGCCGCCGGTTTCATGGTTTTCCGTGTTTTTGAGGGGAGATGCCGAAATTATTTTTGAACAGTACGAGAATTTTCCGAAGCAGACTTACCGCAACAGAGCAAATATCTACGGAGCTAACGGAAGACTCTCCCTGATTATTCCGGTGAGCCACAACGGGAAAAGACCAATGAAGGAAATCGAGGTTTCTCACCGCGAAAACTGGCAGAAACAGCACTGGAAATCTATAAAAACAGCTTATCAAAGCTCGGCGTATTTTGAGTTTTATGAAGATAAGATTGAAAGGATTTTCAGTTTCGAAACCAATTCTCTGCTTCAGTTTAATCTTAACGCTATCAGCATCATCCAAAAAATTCTGAAAACAGAAAAGGCATATTCTTTGAATGATGAATTCTTCAGGAATCCTTTGGAGGAAAATTACAGAGAAAGATTTTCCGCAAAAACCGAATCCGAATTTGAAATGGAAGAATATTATCAGACCTTCACCGATAAACTGGGTTTTGAAAAAGATCTTTCCGTTTTAGATTTAATCTGTAACAAAGGACCTGAAAGTTTAACTTATTTAAGAAATATTCAGACCAAATAATTTTAATATGAAAAGAATTTTTATTGCATCCTGTTTTCTGACAGGCTTTGCTTCTTTTGCGCAGAATACCGCAGCAGTTTCTTTAGATCCGATGATGGACAAAGATCTGATGACCTGGTATCACAAAGATTTTTCTTCGTCAAATGTATACGGTGTCAATACCGACAATGCCTATAAATATCTTGAATCAAAAGGTTTAAAGGCAAAACCTGTAATCGTTGGTGTTTTAGACAGCGGCGTGGAAGTGGACCATCCGGGTCTGATTAAAAACATGTGGAGAAACGTCAACGAAATTCCCAACAACGGAAAAGATGACGACGGAAACGGATACATCGACGACATTTACGGCTGGAATTTTATCGGCGGAAAGAACGGCGACATTGATGTTGACAATATGGAAGTAACGCGCGTGGTGAAAAAATACCAGTCGGTTTTTGAAGGGCCCAATTCTGCAGCAAACAAATCCAATCAGGCTAAAATGCCGGAAGAATTTGAGATGTACATGAAATCCAAGGAGATTTTTACTAAAAAGAGTGTTGACGCAAAACAGGGGTATGAAACCTATTCAAGAATTCAGAAAATGATTCCAAGTATTGTTGCTATGCTGAACGGGAGAACTCTTACACCGGAGGTCGTAGCAACCATCAAACCTACCACTCAGGAGCAGGCAATGGCAGCTTCGGTTCTTGGTCAGATTGCTTTAGATCCTTCAGTAAAAGGGAAAACACCGGCGGAAGTTCAGACTTTTCTGGAAGCTCAGATGAAAGAGGCTTTGGATTATTATGAACCGCAGGCTACCAAACAGTATAACCTGGATTTTGATCCGCGAGCGTCAGTTGTTGGTGATCAATATGATAACTACTCTGAAAAAGGATACGGAAACAATCATTATGAAGGTCCGGATGCCAAACACGGAACTCACGTTGCCGGAATTATTGCAGGATATCCTCAGGGAAAAGAAATTCAGTACGGTGTCGGATATAAAACCGCAAAAATCATGACCGTGAGAGCAGTTCCGAACGGGGACGAAAGAGATAAAGATGTTGCCAATGCGGTGAGATATGCAGTGGATAACGGAGCAAAGATCTTGAATATGAGTTTTGGAAAACCGGTTTCTCCGGGAAAATCTCAGGTATGGGATGCTTTCAAATACGCACAGGATAAAGGAGTGCTTTTGGTTAAAGCCGCAGGTAATGAAAATGAAGATATTATTGAAAATGTTTATTTTCCTACCAACTTTAAGGAAGCAAATGACGCAAAACCTTTCATTAACAATATGATTGTTGTAGGCGCATCAACCAATAACAACGAGTTTTTGAGAGCAGATTTCTCTAATTATAACCAAAAAATGGTGAACGTTTTCGCGCCGGGCGAGCAGATTTATTCTACCGTGCCGGACGGGAAATATGAGTATCTGCAGGGGACATCAATGGCGTCACCGGTAGTTGCAGGTGCCGCATCAGTGCTTTTGGCTTACATGCCTAACCTGAAACCTGAACAGATTATTGAATCTCTGGTAAAAACTTCCAACAAATCATCTGTGAATGCAATGATTAAATCGAACACCAATAACAGATTTGATCTGATCTCTGAAGCAGGCGGTGTTATTGATTTGAGAAAAGCGGCAGAATATGCCTATACCAACTTTTACAAACCTGCGTCTTCTACTACAACCGTTCCGGTAAAAGCTAAAGCGCTGAAAAAGAAGGTGAAGAAAACAGTAAAAAGAAAATAAATAATAGCATTTGTTTTAAAAGTCCGGTTTATCCGGGCTTTTTTTTATTTAAATTTGATCTTGGCACGGTTTTTTGTAACTTGAATAGTAAATAATTTTATTACTATGAAAAATTTATTACTTACCGGAATTTTAGGCGCTGCTATGAGCATTTCCTGTTCCACTGCAAAAACCGCTCAGACCAACAGAGCAGAATTTCTTAAACTAAAGGGAGATTGGGAAATTACAAGTGTGAATTACGATAAAAACTATAAAATAAAGCCTTTTGATGAAGGAGCAGATGCGCAGTGTTTCGTAGGAAGCCATTGGAGGCTGATTCCGAATAACTGGTCAGGTTCTTATACCCTGAATGGAGGAGGATCATGTCCGAGCGTTATTCAGCCTATTAAATTTGAGGTGGTCAACGGAAACGAATTCAAATTCAAAAAACTTCTTGAAGGTTCCAAAGCGAAAGCAGTGATTGAAGGATACTCATTAAATCTTGTAAGCCAGACTACAGACAGTTTCAGTTTAGAGCAGAATGTACCTTCCAACGGAGAAAACGTAAGAATCGTTTACAACTTCGCCAGAACCGGAATGAAATAACAATATAAATTTATAATTATGAATATTTTTAACAAAACAAATATAGCAGCACTTTTCGTTTCAACTTCTCTGTTGATGACAAGCTGTGAATCCGTAAAGAACGCAAATAACCAACAGAAAGGAACCGTAATCGGTGCTGCAGCAGGTGCAGTATTGGGCGGTGTTTTAGGAAATAATTTAGGTAAAGGTAAAAATGCACCTGCAGGTGCTGTTCTCGGCGGTATCGTAGGTGGGGTTGCCGGAAATGTTATCGGAAGAAACATGGATAAGCAGGCTAAAGAAATTAAAGAAACTTTACCGGGTGCTGAAGTGGAAAGAGTAGGAGAAGGTATTAAAGTTACCATGAAAGAAAATATGGTAAACTTTGGTTTTGATTCTTCTAACCTAACTCCAGCGGCGATGGCTAATCTTGATAAGCTTGCGGATGTGCTTAAAAATAATTTAGATACCAATATCAATATTTACGGACATACAGACAGTAAAGGTACAGATGCCTATAACCTTTCTCTTTCAGACCGAAGAGCAGCTGCTGTGAAATCCTATTTGGTTTCCAAAGGTGTTTCTGCGAGCAGAATGATGACTATGGGAATGGGTGAAAAAGAACCTGTAGCTTCCAATGATACCGATGCCGGAAGAGCGCAGAACAGAAGAGTTGAGTTTGCTATTACTGCAAATGAAGACATGATTAATGACGCTAAAACAGCTCCATAAGACCAAATCACTTTATTATATTTAAGTCCGCTTCGGCGGATTTTTTTATTTTAAAATCACTAAATTTGGAGTTGATTTTTACTTGAATGACGAAATATTTAAAACTTCTCCGCGTGGAACAATGGGTGAAAAACCTCTTTGTTTTTGCTCCTTTGTTTTTTTCGGGAAATATTACCAATTTCGATCTGCTGCTCAAAAGTATTTTTGCTTTTGCGGTTTTCTCCCTCGCCGCAAGTTCCATTTATATTCTCAATGATTATTCGGATATTGAATCCGACAGAAAACATCCTGAAAAAAGAAACCGTCCGCTCGCAAGCGGAGTTATTTCCAAAACAACCGCTATCGGGGTTTTTGTCGTGCTGGTGATCCTATGTATTGCGCTTATTATATCGGGACAGCAGTTTTTTCATCTCAATTACCTGAAATTCGCAACCATCATCGCGCTGTATTTTCTGATGAATATTGCTTACACCTTTAAACTGAAGCACATTGCCATTATCGATGTAACGATTATCGCAAGTGGTTTTGTACTCAGGGTTTTAGCAGGCGGTTACGCGACCGGAATTTATATTTCCCAGTGGGCAATTCTTCTTACCTTCGTTCTGGCTTTGGTTCTTGCCATTGGAAAGAGACGCGGAGAGCTTATCAATGCTCAGATTTCCGGAAAAACCAGAAAAGCCCTGGACGGTTATAATGTTCAGTTCGCAGATATTGCACTTTCCATAAGCTGTACGCTCGCCATTGTCTGTTACCTGATGTTTACCCTTTCGCCAGAGGTGCAGCAGCGTTTTCATTCGAGAGTGTTTTATACGGTATTCTTCGTTGTTTTTGCTTTTCTGAGGTATCTGCAGCAGACGCTGGTGTACAACAAAACCGAATCGCCGACTAAAATTATTTATAAAGACCGGTATATCCAGATTACGCTGGTGCTATGGATCGCGGCCTTTTTACTTCAAATTTACTTCAAATAATGAAACCGAATTTTATACAGAAAGTTACGAATTGGGGGAATTATCCCGTGGTGGAAAAAGAAATGAAGTCGGAAGATGCGATCGAGAAAATTAAAGATTTTGTACGCAATAACAACGAAATTATCGCCCGCGGAAACGGAAGATGTTACGGTGATGCGTCACTTTCCGAACATATATTTTCAACCAAAAGACTCAATAAATTTATCAGTTTCGACCGTCTGAACGGCGTGCTTGAATGTGAATCGGGAGTTTTGCTTTCTGATATTCTGGAAGTTATTGTTCCTCAGGGATATTTTCTGTTTGTAACGCCGGGGACAAAATTTATTTCTGTCGGAGGTGCCATTGCTTCTGACGTTCACGGAAAAAACCATCATACGGAAGGCTGCTTTTCAGAATGTCTTGTGGAATTCTCATTACTGAATGAAAACAGCGAAGTGATTACCTGTTCCAGAACGGAAAATGCCGGAAAATTCTGGGCAACTGTTGGCGGAATGGGACTTACCGGAATCATCATTTCCGCCAAATTCAAACTGAAAAATATTGATACCGCTTATATCCGTCAGGAAAGTATCAGGGCTGAAAATCTAGATGAAATTTTCAAGCTGTTTGATGAAAGCGAATCATGGACTTACAATGTTGCCTGGATCGACTGTCTTCAGACCGGAAAAAATACAGGCAGAAGTATTCTGATGAGAGGTGAGCACGCTTTTAAACATGAACTGCCGAAGAAACTTCAGGAAAAACCTTTAAGACTGAAGAAAAAAAATATTCCCACAGTTCCGTTTTATTTCCCGGGTTTTTTACTGAACAGTACCACGGTAAAGCTGTTTAATTTCTTCTATTTCAATAAGCAGAAGAGTAAGGAGATCAAGAATTATGTAGATTATGAAACCTTTTTTTATCCGCTCGATATCATCAATGACTGGAATAAAATTTACGGAAAAGGAGGCTTTATCCAGTATCAGATGGTAATTCCTAAAGAAAACGGAAAAGCAGGGATGAAGAAAATCCTCGAAACCATTGCAAAAAGCGGAAACGGCTCTTTTCTGGCCGTTTTAAAACTGTTTGGAAAGCAGAATGCTGAAGCGTATAATTCGTTCCCGATAGAAGGTTATACTCTGGCTCTGGATTTTAAGGTGAATTCAAAACTCACAAAACTGGTGGAGCAGCTGGATGCTATTGTGGAAGAATATGGCGGCAGAATTTATTTAACAAAGGACAGCATGAGCAGATCTTCGCTTACCGGCTATCTTAAAAACGTGCAGAATCCTAAATTTGTTTCGCTTCAGTCTAAAAGAATAATTAATAACATTTAATATATAGAGGAAGCAATAAAAACCACTTATTCATTCCTCGTCACCCATCCTTTATGATCGTACTCGGAAGCAATTCAGAAATCGCGCAGGCCTTTGTAGAAAAGATCCTGGAAGCCGGCGGAAAATACTCCACCATCTACCTGTTTACTTCCAATAAAGAAACGACGGAGAAATTCGCCAGACATATCGATGTTAAATTTCTGCAGCAAACACAGGTCATCGAACTCGATCTGCTGAAGGAAACAGATTATACGACCTTCGACGAAATCAGTTCAGATCTTCTTTTCTGCGCAACCGGATATCTCGGAGAAGGCACAGAGGAAAGTCTTTATGATGATAAAAATACCGCCAGAATTATTGATATTAATTATGCAAAACTGATCCCGGTACTTAATTTTTTTGCGGAGAAAATGGAAAGACAGCGTTCAGGAACCATGATTGTACTTTCGTCGGTTGCCGGGGAAAGAGGAAGGCAGAGCAATTTTATTTACGGAAGTGCAAAAGCTGGATTAACGGCTTATCTGAGCGGTTTAAGAAATTATCTTTACAGCAGGAAAGTTCATGTGCTTACCGTAAAACCCGGTTTTATGGATACAAAAATGACGGAAGGACTGCCATTGAATCCTCGTCTTACCGCCAGTCCAAGGCAGGCTGCGGAAGTAATTTATACCGCCTACCGAAAGCAGAAAAATACCGCATACGTTTTGCCGGTTTGGGGCGTTATCATGATGGTGATCAGAAATATTCCTGAATTTATCTTTAAAAAACTGAAACTGTAAATTAGCGGTCTGCGGATCCGCTTTCTGTTTATGAAAAAACTATATTGCTTCGATTTCGACGGGACTTTAACGTACAGAGACACGATGTTTCTGTATCTTAAATTCTATAATTCCAGAACATTTACGGTACAGTTTATCAGGCATATTCCGCTTTTTGTCCTGCTTAAATTAAAGCTTGCCGATGCCGAAAAAGTAAAGAAAAGTTTTATAGCCTCCATCCTGAAAGGAGAAAGTAAAACTGAAATAGAAAATAAGTCCCAGGAATTTTTCAGGCATTTTTATCCTAAAATCTGTCGGGAAAATGCGCTGGAGTTTATTAAGAATATCAACCGCGAACAGACGGAAAGCTATATTGTTTCTGCGTCGCTCGATATCTGGGTACAGCCTTTTGCTGATGCATTTCAAATGAAACTTTTGGCCACGAGAGCAGAGTTCAAAGATGATCTGTTCACAGGAAATTTCATCGGTAAAAACTGTAACGGACCGGAAAAGGTAAGCCGGATAAAAGAAGCAATTGCGGGCAAAAAATTTGATAAAACCATTGCTTTCGGGGACACTTCCGGTGACCGGGAAATGTTGGCGTGGGCAAATGAAAGCCAGTTTGAATTTTTTCACTAATTTTATCTCCCGAAAAATCAAATAAAGAAAGTAAAGAAAATGGATAAAATATATTTGGATAATGCCGCGACCACCCCGCTTTCCGAAGAAGTAATCGATGCAATGGTTTCCGTAATGAAAGTTACTTACGGCAATCCTTCCTCCACCCACAGTTTCGGACAGGAAGCCAAAATCCTTATAGAAAACGTAAGACGCGAAGTTGCAGAATATCTTCACGTGTCGCCCTCAGAAATTATTTTCACTTCCTGCGGAACCGAATCCAATAACATGATTATCAAATCCTGTGTGGATCATTTGGGCGTTGAACGCATTATCACTTCCCCGATGGAGCACAAATGTGTTGCCGAAACGGTTTTGGATATGAAGAAAAGAAGAGGAGTAGAAGTGGTTTATCTCAGACCTGACCACAAGGGAGATTTTGATCTGACAAAACTTGAGGAAGTTCTTAAAAACTCTGAGAAGAAAACGCTTGTAAGTTTAATGCACGCCAATAATGAAATCGGGAATCTTCTGGATATCAAAAAAGTGGGTGAAATGTGCAGAGAAAATAATGCCTTATTCCATTCAGACACCGTTCAGTCCATGGCTCATATGGATCTTGATTTTTCTCAGATTCCGGTAGATTTCGCGTCCTGCAGTGCCCATAAATTCCACGGTCCGAAAGGAAGCGGATTTGCTTTCATCAGAAAAGCGTCAGGTTTGAAGGGAATTATTACAGGCGGTCCTCAGGAAAGAACTTTAAGAGCAGGAACCGAAAATGTTTGCGGCATTGTAGGTTTGGGAAAAGCGCTGGAACTTTCTTTAAAAAACATGAACGAATATGCTTCGCATATCCGAGAAATTAAAAATTACACCATCAGCAGAATCAAAGAGGAGATCGAAGGGGTAAAATTCAACGGAAGAAGTGCGGAAGAAGAAACAAGTCTATATACTGTTTTAAGCGTTTTATTGCCGTTTAAAGACCCGATGATCGGCTTGAAACTGGATATGAAGGGTATCGCCATTTCCCAGGGCAGTGCATGTTCCTCAGGAGCGTCCAAGCCTTCCATGGTAATGTTGATGCTTCTGGATGAGGAAGAAATGCAGCATACTACACCGCTTAGGGTATCTTTCAGCCATCTGACCACCAAAAAAGAAATCGACGCATTAATTGATGCTTTAAAAGAGATTTCTGAAGGTGTTAAGATAGAAAATACTAATTTTGAACATAGATAATTAAGGCTTTGAATTGGCAAGAAAGTTGTAAATTTGAACTTTGAAAATATAATTAAAATATAAAGAATATGGCATTAGAGATTACAGATCAATCATTTCAGGAAATGGTTTTGAACTCAGACAAACCGGTATTGGTTGATTTTTGGGCAGTTTGGTGCGGACCATGCAGAATGCTGGGACCTATCGTTGAAGAAATTGCAACAGATTTCGAAGGAAAGGCTGTAGTGGGAAAAGTGGATGTTGACAATAATCAGCAGGTTTCTGTAGACTATGGCATCAGAAATATCCCTACAGTTTTGATTTTCAAAAACGGTCAGGTCGTGGATAAAATTGTTGGTGTAGCATCAAAAGAGACGATTGCAGAAAAATTATCTGCACATTTATAAAAAATAATGACGTCAGAATCAGTGCTTTCTATAAAAGGAAGCATTTTTTTTATAAAAAAGTTTTGTAGATTGCTTAAAAAGCGTACTTTTGCACTCACCAAAACGAAAGAAGTTCTTTTACAAAAAATATTGATCCGGTAGTTCAGCTGGTTAGAATGCCGCCCTGTCACGGCGGAGGTCGCGGGTTCGAGTCCCGTCCGGATCGCATAAAGTTTATCAATTACTTTTCAAAAAATTGATCCGGTAGTTCAGCTGGTTAGAATGCCGCCCTGTCACGGCGGAGGTCGCGGGTTCGAGTCCCGTCCGGATCGCAACAAAAAAGCCCCAATTTATTGGGGCTTTTTTTATTGTTATATTCTTTATTTAGATTCTCGGGTTCGGTATAAAGCAAAATGTGATTTAGGCTACAATGTTTTCTGTGGGAATACTGCTTTTAAGCTGCTTTATTGTTCTTCCGCTCTTAACTGGATCAAGCGTTTCGTTCAATCTCACCTTGACGCAAAAAGCGTTCTTTTAGGAATTAAATCAACAATTGCTCTTACATCCAGATTATTCACGTTTTATTCGGAAAAAGCCAGCGCTTTCATATTAAGACGTGACCCAATTTTAATTCTAATCTCCATTCTCTTCCCGAAATCTAATTTGTAATGATTTACTTGTAGCGCGACTGTCTACCTAAAAGCTACCGGCGATGTTGTTCTTGATGTATCGTATTCATTCTCCTATCCTTTAGTGTAAGTTATGTTACAGGAGGCCGGCAATATTTTATACTGTATCCATACTATAAGCATACTATATCCATACTATATCCTACAGTGGGTGAATATTTATTATCTTTGGGTATCATCCTAATCCTAACACTATGGCTGAACTTAAAGGTATCCTTAAAATTAGCGGAAAGCTTGGCGGGCTTTCGTTTTATAAAATGAACGGCAAGATTATCGTAAGAAATCCGGGAGGGTTTGACGGGGAAAAGATCCGGAAGGATGAAAAATATGCGAATGTCAGAATGAATGCGTCTGAATTTGGACGCTGCTCCAAATTTGGCGGAAAACTCCGGCGGGCACTTCAACCTTTTGTTAAGGATCTCAATGATCCTGTTCTTCACGGGAGAATGGCCAAGATGCTGTACGATCTCATGAAACTTGATAAGTTATCCCCTAAGGGTGAACGGACGGTACAGCATGGGCTGCTACATGCTGAAAGCGCTACAATTCTGGGCGCTTTTTCATGGAACACCGCCGACGGAAAAAGATGCCGCTACGATTATGACAAGCGCATGCTGTTTTTTGACCGTATTCCTGCACGGAGTACGAAGGCGGAAGTTACGCTGAGGTTCATCAATCCCGAGGAGGGGCAGGACTCGCTGGAGTTTCAGGATATTGTTTTTGAGGTTCCGCTTCCGGGTCCTGAGTTTTTTATTTCTGAGGACAGTGAATTTAACCCGGCTTATGAGGGCTATCTTAAATTCGCGCTGATCCGGTTTTTTGACGGAAAGGGTTTCCAGCTACCCGGAAAAACGGCGGTGGTGATGGGGTAGTATCCGGAGTTGCTGTACTGAGTGGGCTGTGGAGGGCTGTTCGCCTATGCATTCGATGGAAGGCGGCTTGAAACGTGAAAAACGATAAGCAGGAGCAGGGCAATCTAGAAAAGTTTTTTATTTACTTAGAACCGTGCGATAAATCGTGAGACGGACGGATGGAATCCGGAAAACCGGAACCGCTTTCTAATTCTGACAGACCTAATTATTGGCGATGAGTCCAAAAATAACTATGGATTCAGCTCGGTCGTTATTTTTCGAAGAACTAAATAGGCTTGTTATAACCATCTTCGTGTATTTTCTATTGCTGTTTTGGATATGCTTAAAATCTATAATTTATTTTGATGGAAGTGTAGTTTTTTTTTAAATAAATTATTGAATTTGGTATCATTACGGGAAACCGTAATGCAGGGTAGATTATTCTTTCTAATTTTCACCAGCAGAAAAACTATCCGTAATTAAATCATAACCTTTTTAAGAGCATGTGATTCATTATAACCCAGAATTATAACTATTTGAAGAATAACTACATTTTTTTATTGCAAAAATACATATCAACTTTCTTTCTACTACTCTACAGAAGACTTGTATTTGCTTTTTCTAATTCTAATTACTCAAACGCCAATGATTTTTTTATCATCGACAAAGATTTCACCTTTTCAAACTCCTTATTAAAAATCGACTTTCACTTCTCGCAACTTTTATGGATTAACTTCCCTGAAGTGGGCAAAAAATTTTCGAATGGCAGTATAACACTAAATTCAAATAAGCTTCAGTTTCCTTATATCATTACCGTGAAATTAGCTAAAGGTATCAGAAAATATGTTATTGAAAAAGAGAACGATGGGTTAATCTTAAACTCCGCAAAATATAAAATCAATTACTTCAAAAGTTTTAACATTTTGTATCGGAAAAAAGAAATGCCGGGTAGAATTACCTGCTTAATAAATAATAAATTCTTTTTCAGTAAATCTACATCTTCAGTCACTTTAGCAACTAAAATTAAAGATATTAACTTCAAACACTTCAGTAAAACAGATTATTTATGAAAAACAATGAATCGTACAGAATGCCAAGGGCTGGAAAATTTATGCAATTTTTATGGAGTTGTGCAGGGGGAGATAAATTTTTATTAGAAAGAGCTACCTATTCAGACCAGGTAAAATATATGTGCTTAGGAGGCATTGTCTTAACGACTCGAGTGCTTGCATCTTTGGCTGGAGGCTATGCTTTTTATACGATTTTTGCCCCAAAAACTGCGAATGTTCTTGATAAGCAAGTGATGGTTAACGGCGTAACAGAAGCGCCAATCCATTTACCTACTGTTTTGTATTCAATAGTTTTTGGAATTGTTTGGGGCCTGATTATTTTTAATATTGACAAATTTATTGTTGCCGCAACAGGTAAAGGTGACGGCACTGAAAAAATTACATGGCAGGAATTTAAGGGAGCACTACCAAGGCTTGTTATGGGTTCTATAATTGCTTTGACGATTTCTAAACCTGTAGAAATAAAGATGTTTAAATCTGAAATTGACGCCGCTTTAGCAAAATATCAGGCGCAGAAAAAGGATGAAGCTGTTAAAGATGCAGATGCTGCCTACTTTAGAAAAGTAAGTGAGGCTAAAGGGAAAATGAAGGACTTAGATTCTAAAATAACAAATTATGAATCCCAAATAAAAGATTTGGACCAGCAAATTGCTGAGGAAACAACAGGTAAAAGAGGAGGTAGCTCCGGACCAGGAGTAGGTCCTATAGCCCAAGCGCTGGAAAAACAAAGAGATGGAATTATAGTTAGATTAAATCAGCTAAAAGAATCCCAGGATTTTAAAGATTTGCAGGTGGAGCTGAAGAAAGCAGTTGACGTAAGAGATAACGAAAGAGAGCAGGCAGAAAAGAAAGCAGCATCTGAAGATGGTTTGTTGCGAAGAATTCAGTTGGCGGACGAAATAGCATCCACCAGAGAAGATGGAACAAAAGGATTTCCGTGGATTACAATATTTATAACGCTTTTGTTCCTGTCAATCGAGTTGACGCCCGTATTTTTTAAGATGATGCTCATAAAATCCCCATATGATTACATGAAAGAAAATCTGGAGGATGAAATAAGAGCTGAAAACGGTATTGAAGTTCAATACGATTATTATACCGATAAAGATGGCTTAGAGCGACACCTAGTGATTAACCATGACGCCGAAAACCTTATGTATGAGAAGTCTCAACTTTCTAAAATCCAGAAAGAATTAACAGATTATGCGCTTGAAAAATATAAAGAAAGGGAGAGAAGGAACATCGACGAGAATCTAGATGAATATATAAGAAAAAACGCCTAAATTTTTATGGCGGTTAAAATATCCAAAGCAAACCCGATCCTTCACCTGTTTTCAGGTGAAGACGGAGAGATGATTAAACAGCTGGATCATCCCAAGATAAACCGTAACTTTAATTTTATTGGTTTTGCAGTAATGTTTATATGCATCCTCTGTTTTGTAAGCGCGGTTATATTTTCCTTCAACATTTTAAGTGGCATTGGAAAAATTGGAAGTGTGCCTATTGGAATCTTCTGGGGCTTTGCTGTGACTACCATATATTTGCTTCTATTGTACACCATTTCTCCGCCCTTACTCGTGGATAAAAAGATGTTCAACAAAAAAAATAAAGGTGTTGAAAAAAGTAAGAAGAAATTTCTTTTTGAATCTGAAAATCTGAAAAATTTTAGTGATTGGCTCACTTTATCAATGTCGCTGCGTATTATTTTCATTGGACTTTTTGCCATCATTACGGTACAGCCTTTTAACGTAATGCTTTTTACGTCACTTATACAAAACGATTTAGACCTTTATAAATCCCACTATAAGTCTGAAATTATTTTGGAGACAGATCAGTCCAAGATTGAGCAGGAAATAAACTTACTGGAAGATTATCTAAGAACAGTGCATATAAATGCGTTGCCGAAAGAGGATTATACAGAAATTTCGAAAAACATTAACCCAATAATTGAAAAAGTACAATACGACAAGTCTTTTTTGGAGAAATCTAAAAATCTAAAAGGTATAATCATAGATAAAAAAGTGAAGCGCAGTAAAAAAGATGATTTTATTGTGGAGCTAAATTCAGAAATTCAAAATGAAATTGCCAGTGATGAAGAGTTTCTTTCCAAATCTGCTGAAATTGAAACCTATTCTAAATATGAATTCAATGTTTTCAAGAAAAATTTTAACAAAATAATTGAAGATAAAGTTACAAATAATAAATATGTCTATAATTTAATAGATAATAATTCCTTTTATTTAAGAAGGATCATCGTCATCAACACCTTAGTTCCTGGTGCCTTTTTTTTAAATGTCTTTTCATTAATTCTTTTTCTGTTCCCGATTTATGTGAAGTTTCAAATCAGAAAAATTAAACCGAAAACGAATGCCCAAAGCTTCTACTACTTTAAAAAGGAAAAAGAACTGAATTTTGTTAATCTTAACTACCAGACTTTTAAAACCAATTTTGAAAGGAAATTCGCTCAGCGACAGCACAGGTCTTTCGTACGTATTAAGGAGAATTTAGAGTTGTCTATGGTGAAACTCAGAGCGTATAAACCTGAAGTGGCTCAAAAAATTGAAAAAGAACTAATCGCGAAATTTTTCCCATATGTTGATATTTCGGAAAATGAAATATACCGAAAATATGGTTTTTCTTCAGGGGAATTAAGTGAATTAAAAAAGATAAACAGGATTGTTTTTTATGAAAAATATCTTGATCCTCCGTTTAATCTTAAGCCCGTTAAAAATACGATAGTCGAGTTTTCTGGTCAAAAATTGATAAACGATGTTTGGAGAGATGAATGAAGCTGATCACGAAAAGTTATACTACGAGTCTGATGGCAGAATGTTTAAAAAAGAACGTTTTATTAGGCATA
Organism: Kaistella soli; assembly: GCF_019038595.1. Lineage (GTDB taxonomy): Bacteria > Bacteroidota > Bacteroidia > Flavobacteriales > Weeksellaceae > Kaistella > Kaistella soli. The sequence goes on along the minus strand of NZ_JAHOPF010000007.1, from coordinate 58,427 downwards.
TTCCTCGTTATACCTATGTTTCTGGAAGATTTACAGGGAAGTTTTATTCTGACCTTCAAAAAACACCAGATGAAAGATCCGAATATTACCATTTTAAAATCTATGAGGCAGAAGTTGAAATTAGTCACAAAAGCAGAATTCAAGAAAAAATTGCAGAGGAGGAAGACGCAATTAAGGTAGCGGCACACCAAATGCCAGAAAAAGTTTACTTTTTTGAAACTGTTGAAGGCAGAAAACAATATTATGATTTAAAATTTGAAAATCCGCTGTTTCACAATTTCGGATTTGTTTCAAAACTTCAGCAAAATGAAGGTGACGAAGCGTTTGGGACTATTGAAGCAGATTTTTATGGTTACCTAACAGACTTTACAGAAGAAAAAAGATACAGAAAGAGATACCGAAAAATAAATCTTATTGAATGTCTGGATTGCATCAAAACAGGTATAAAGACAGGTAATACAGAAACAAAAACTGGCGCTTACCGGGAGGAGTATTTTTGTAAAGGAAACAAAAAGACCTATTGGGGTGATTGGATGGATAAAGAAATTCAAAAGGGCCCCGGAGGTACAATTGTTATTTCTGATCCACCACGACCTTTTTACGAAAGATTTTCTCCATGTTTTAGAAACTTAATCTTATCGCTTCTGGTTACAATCATTTCTGGACTTATAGGTTTTACCCCTTTGTTCGTCATAGGATTGATCTGGTTGTTTTATGTGGTTTATACATGTTTTTTTCATTGGCTGCGATACTTCACATACTTTTTTGCTTTCCTGTTTTTAATTGGTTTGGTTTATTCAATTGCGAATACCAACTGGCACAACAAAGCTGTTGCATATGTGCCTCATCCCGTGCAGAAAATTGTTGAAAAACCTCAGTTAATTAAAGTTATCACTTTAATTAAAAATGGAAAAGTCAACGACATTCAAATACAAAGGCAATTGAAATGGAGTGGGTACAATGGTGAGGCGTACTCAGGAACATTTAGTCTCATGAAGTCTGATTTGGATGCATCACGAAATCTTAAAAACAGTTTGAATGCCAACATAGGGTATAATAATATAATTTATAATATTTCAGCTTTCGATTCAGATAAATTGGGAGGACTTTATAGCATGTTTGATAAAATTCGGTCTGATCGTAACCTGAATAATAAGCAATTTGCCGAAATGATTGTTTCATTTGTTCAGTATATTCCTTATCACGCAATTGTCGAGGGCAGTTGTAACCCTAATGAATACACAGACAGAAGCATAAGGAACCTGCTTAAAGAAAATGCAGGAAGATGTTTGCCGAATCAGAAATTTGGGATAACAACACCACTTGAATTTCTTAGTAACAGTCAAGGTGACTGTGATTCCAGAACTGTTTTACTCTATACCGTATTTAAGCATTATCGATACAATGTAGCGGTTTTGAGCAGCGAGGTTTACCGGCACTCAATCTTAGGGATTTCATTGCCATACAACGGTTTGACCTATGAATCAGGTGATGGTAAATATACGCTTTGGGAAACTACTGATCGTGGATTCAAGCCAGGGATTTTACCTCCTGAGGTGATGAACCTGAACTATTGGGATATCTCTTTAAAATAATAAAATATGAATACTTTAAAAATTTTTTCAATTCTGCTCTTCTCCATACCCTGCTTTGCGGTCTGCATTATACTTGCTAAAAGAGTTTTAAAAGAACGATCAGACCATAACGATTTGGTTACGAAAGAATTTATTAAGCTCTCTGCGATTTTTATTTCAGTGAGTATAATTCTTAACCTTGTGTTTCAAAAAGTTATTTACCTGTATGACGTCATCGATCAGTATTTTCTTGATTTTGACTTTATAAAACTTTTTACAGCCGGCAATTATAATTTTGGATTCAGCATTGAAATGCTTAAAATCACAACTATATACATGGCATTAGCGTTTGTGTGGGTATTAATTATTTCTTTATTCTCAAAAATTATAGCAAAGAAATTTTTTGCAGTAGATGATTTAAACTTTAAGATTTTTGAAGGGGTCATTCTGCTATGTATTTCCGTAGCCTTCTATCCGGTACTTAGTTTTATTTTAGATAATTTTTATTTGATTTTAGATACCCCAAAAATTAATTAGATATGAAAAATACAATACTGTTTTTAATCGCCTTGTTTGCGATGAACTCCTGTTTTAAAAAAGAAATTGACCAGAGCTCCCTTGTTTCGTCGACTGATTCTACAGTTTTAACTGTTGACAGTAGCGCTGTGGCTATCGATGCCGCAGTTAATATGGACACATTAACTGATTCCTCAAGTGTGGTTGAAACTTCTGCAATAATGACATTTGATGAAGCAAGTCGAGTCAATTCCTCTGCTGCATGGAAGCAGTTCCTGATTGATAATCCCGATTACAATAAAAAGCAGCAAATTGAGGATAATATTATTCGTGCAGAAGTAAGAGAAATAGCTGCAGATTCAAATACCGGCCAAATGCCTGAAGCAGAAAGGGTAGGTTCTTCCAGTTCTGCAATTTCTACCATTGATGTTGAAAATAATACCTCTTGCGACTTGACGCTGCTATACAGCGGAAATGATGCAAAAAGAATTATAATAGCTCCAAATTCAAAAAGGAAAATCTCGTTGGGAAGCGGTAGATACAGTGTAGCTGCTAACGCTTGCGGATACAACTACGCTGGATCTGAAAATTTGATGGGTGACTATTCCGTTGTTTACTATATTTCTACTGTAAGATATTAATTTCCTGTAGTATTTTCTGAGAATTGATATTATAATTTCGGAAGAGTCACCTTGCTAATTTATGTCTTCTTTCTGTCGATACTTATACAGCCTTAGAAAAATCCGGGAATTAAATCAATCATAAATTTTGATAAAACCCTATGAAATTACTTAAAATTGTTGTTGTCGTTGTCGTACTCGTTTTAATGATTTTGGTTATGCCGTTTTTTGTAAGACATTCTGTAAGAACTTCTTTGTACAGCAATGTGAATAATGTGCCCAAAAAAGAATTTGCAATTGTGCTGGGAGCCGGAATTAGAAAGAATGGAACTCCCGGAAACTTCTTAAAGCAGAGACTCGATGATGCCGTAAAATTATACAAGGATAAGAAAGTACAGAAAATCCTGATCTCCGGTGATAACGGAAAAAAATCCTACGATGAAATCAGTGTAATGAACGGTTATCTGATTGAAAAAGGGATTGAGCAGGATGTGATTTTTGGGGATTATGCTGGGTTTGATACCTATTCTACAATGGCAAGAGGGAAAAATATATTTGATATAAAGAATGCGGTGATCGTCACCCAAAAATTTCATTTGAGCCGCTCCGTCTATTTGGCTCAACAAAAGGGGATAAATGCTGTAGGTTTTTCCTCTTCAGCAACAGGTAAGAAAAGGTATTTTTTGCGGGAATGGTTTGCTAGTATCAAAGCCTATGCTGACTGTCTCGTAAACAGAAAACCAAAGTTTTATGGCTCGAAAGTTAATACAAAGCGGGGAACAAATATTATAATACAATAGATTAAATCCTTAAAGATCTTAAGCCGAAATGAATGCCGTTATATAAGCTCCCACAAGTAAAACAGTAGGAATTATCGGAATTGACTTAGCTGAAGTATGCCCTCGCATGCTGAAAATATATATTTCACCATTTTCCTATCCTTTACAATATTCGTAATATTCTTTAAAGTGAATTGGTTTCCGGGTACCTGAAACTGCGTGTTTTTTAAGATAATGTTCTTTGCGTTTTCTGCTGTTAAACTATTCTTCACCTTGATGTTTACATTTTCGAAAAACAGATCATGAATCGGGAGCTTTCCAATACAATCAGTTTTACAGCGGTTTCCGCGCTGTTGACGGTAATTGAATTCAATTATTTTTTTATAATGTTCTCAAAAATATTTAATTTCACATTATATAAAAACGAATTATGAAAACTTTAAAGGTGTTTATCTTTTCTTTATTTACTCTTTTGTCCTGCTGTACATTTCTTCGGGCACAGAACTGGATTTTTAAGTACAACCTCTCTGAGTCTGACTATCAGAAAGCCTTCGATCAGTACGCCACCAACTATATTCCCGTTGATATAAATGTCACAACAGTTGGAAAAGAGAACCGTTTTTCAGTAATTTTCTATAAGAATAACGAAGGTCGGCCCTGGCAGGCCCGCCATGAGCTGAGCTCAGATGATTTTGATACCTTCGATAAAGGTATGCAGGAACACGAGCTCATGCCGTATGCTGTTACTCCTTATTTTAACCCTAAGGGTGAACTTCGGTTTGGCGCTCTTTGGTTTAAGGGGTGGAGTACCGACTACGAAATTTCCTACTCCCTTAGCGCGAAAGAAAACATTTTGCCCCTATTCAGTGCTTTGACTGCTCCGCAAGCGGAATATGGGGCATACTGGATAAATTCTCTGGCTGTGTATGATATGCCGAATGGAGAGAATCAGGTCGCATTTGTTTTGCAGACCTATGATTCTCCAGCCGAAAAAACGAGTGTTTATTATGATATCGCCCTAGATAAGGTCTCACAGGAATTTGAAAAATTCAGAGCGCAAAGCTATCTGCCCCTGAATCTTTCGGTTTACCATAAAGGAAATAAGACCAAAGTAGCTGCCCTCATGCTTAAACTTGCAGCTCCGACTGATTTGGAAATCAGTACCGGACTTAGTATGAAAGAACTGGAGGCTTCTGTGAAAAATTTGGAGAGCAAAGGATACCGTCCTTTTCTGGCCAAGGGCTATGAAGAAAAGGGAGCGCTTAAATATCTAGTGGCCTGGAGAAAATAAAGCATTTTACAGAGATAAGATATGTGTTGCCCTATTTAGCTTCATTATTTATTGAAGCGAATTTGGCTTAAATATGAGGAAATTTCCCACCTTCTTACTGCATGAAAACAGTTCGAAAATCAGCTGGTCAATTTGTTCCCGTTAATTCATTTGACTGGCTTTCTTAAAAGGCAGCCTTTAATTTTTAAGTTAAAGGAAAAAGATTAAAAAAGAAAGGCCCGGATTTTATAAATCCAAGCCTCAACTTAAGTTGGTTTTCCTAAAAACACATGGGTTTAAAATAATAAACAGTTGCGGGAGCAGTGTTACAGCGTGATTATTTCACCATTTTCCCCTCCTTCACAATATTCGAAGTATTCTTTAAAGTGAATTGGTTTCCGGGTACCTGAAGCTGCGTGTTTTTCATGGTAATGTTCTTTGCGTTTTCTGCTGTGAAACCTTTGTTTGCCTTGATGTTTACATTTTCGAAAAAGAGATCATGGATGGGGGAATTTTCAAGACCAATCAGTTTTACAGCGGTTTCTGCACCGTTAACGGTGATGTTTTTAAAATAGAAATTTGAATATTCAGGGATTTTTTCTTCCAGAGGGTTGTCGTAAACTACCGGCGTTTTGCCGACCTGTCTGTTCTCGTAAAATGAAGTCAGATAAATAGCTTCATCCACAATGTTGTTCATGGTGATGTTTTCAATATAAATATTGCTCACCTTACCGCCGATGCCCTGATTGCTCTTTACACGGATTCCGATGTCGGTACCGTCAAAATAGCAGTCGGTCACAAAAATATTGTTCATGCCGCCATCGGTATTCGATCCGATGGAGAAGCCGCCGTGAGCCTGCAGTACTGTTGACTTAGCAATGATGATATTTTCCAGACGCGGACCGTCACTGTTTTTAGAGCTGCTGCTTTTCATGCAGATTCCGTCGTCGCCAACATCCACGGTACAGTTGTATACCAGCACATTTCTGGAGCCGCTGATGTCGATTCCATCGGTATTCTGTCCATATTTAGGGTTGAGTACCTTCAGATCAGTCAGCAGAACGCCGTCGGACTGGGAAACGTAAACAGTCAGTTTCGGGGAGTTCTGTATGGTGATTCCCTGAATCCTTAAGTTTTTGCAGTTGATGAGGTTCATCATGTATGGACGGAGATAATCGCGGGTTCTTTCGAAATCCGCTGCCACAGGACTGGTTTTCTTTTTCAGGGATTCAATGATTTTTTCGCCGTTCATGGCGTCAGCGGAAGGCCACCACACTTTTTTGTCTTCGCTTAAGACTCCTGTTCTGATGAGGTTTTCCCAGAATTCGGGGCTTACTTTTCCTTTTTTTACCGGCCGCCAACTGTCACCGCCGCCGTCGATCGTGCCTTCGCCAGTAATCGCCACATTCTGAACATCGCGGGCATATACCGGAGACATAACGAAATACTCAGTTCCGGCAGAATTTTTTGCGATCAGCGGATACTGTGAACGGTCTTTTGTAAACTGCATCAGGGCACCTTTGCTCAGGTGAAGGGTGATGTTGCTTTTAAGCTCAATGGGACCCAGAAGCCAGGTTCCTGCGGGAACATTGATGACAGTATTGCCGTCTTTGCTGCTTTGGTCGATGGCTTTCTGAAAAGCTGCGGTATTTAAAGTTTTGCCGTCCGCCACCGCACCGAATGAAACCACGGAGATGTTTTTCTGCGCTGTGTTTTTAGGAAGCTCCGGAAGAATGATTTTAAACGGTGCCTTATCCAGGTAGGGCTGCCATTCAGGAGTTTGAGAGTTAATCGATTGCAGGCTGCATACAGCCACTATAGAAACGAGTATTTTTTTTCTGAGGTCGAAATGCATAACAGGAAGTGTTAATGAATATTAGAATCTTAGTAAAACGGGTGAAACAAAAATTATTTCGGGTCAAAATTACATATTATTTTAGAACACAGCATCAGTTTGTAACTTAATTTAATAAATTACAAATGAAGTGCTGCTAAAACGGTGAAAGTTCAGGAGGATCTTTTTGGCTGCCGTACTTAGCGTATAGCCTGTGATTACCGGTACTGAAAGAAGTTCTTAATTTTTAGAGAAAATTTTCTCCCCATTTAAAAAAAATATATATCTTTGTGTAATCGATTACAGATAATTATTATGAAGACCAATTTCAGTTTCAGGTACGCAGCGAATCCTGCAGATGTAAAATCCTATGATACCGATAAACTCCGCAGCGAGTTTTTAATGCAGAATCTTTTTACGGAGAACGAGGTGAATCTTGTGTATTCCATGTATGACAGATTCATTGTGGGCGGTGCAATGCCGATCAATGAAAAACTTACCCTTGAAACCATCCCTTACCTTAAGTCCGAAAACTTCCTCGACCGCAGAGAACTCGGAATCATCAATGTAGGCGGAAGCGGAGAGGTACATGCAGACGGCGAAGTGTTCGAACTTGACAAAAAAGAAGCGCTTTATATCGGAAAAGGAGTGAAGGAGGTATTGTTTGTAAGTAAAGACAGCAGCAATCCAGCTTTGTTTTATCTTAATTCTGCTCCTGCTCATGAAAAATTTCCGACCAAAAAAGTTGGAAAAGAAAATGCAGAAGTGATTCAGCTTGGTGAAGAAAAATCAGCCAACCGGAGAGTTCTGAACAAACTGATCGTCAACAGCATTGTTGAAACCAACCAGCTTCAGATGGGGCTTACAGAGCTGCTTCCCGGAAATATCTGGAACACGATGCCTGCGCACACCCATTCCAGAAGAATGGAGGCTTATTTCTATTTCGATCTGGAAGAAGGGCAGACGATTTCCCATTTTATGGGCGAGCCACAACAGACGCGACATATTTTCATGCAGAACAACGAAGCGGTATTATCACCGGAATGGTCGATCCACAGCGGAGCGGGCACTTCCAACTATTCCTTTATCTGGGGAATGGCAGGTGAAAATTTAGATTACGGCGATATGGATATCTGTGCTCCCAACGAATTAAGATAAACATGGAATTATTCAGTTTAAAAAATAAAAATGCGCTCATTACCGGCGGCACACACGGTCTCGGAATGGCGATGGCTGAAGCTCTGGCAATCGCTGGTGCAAAACTCCTCATCACCGGCACTACGCCGCAGAAAATGGAGGATGCCTTGGCTTACTATCACTCCAAAGGTTATGACGCAAAAGGATATCTTTTTGACGTTACCGACGAAAATGAAGCCGCGAAATATGTAGATCTGATTACTGAAGAAGCCGGAGGAATCCATATTCTGGTGAATAATGCCGGAATTATCAAACGTGAGCCGGCCATTTCTATGTCGGTTACAGATTTCAGACGTGTGATCGATGTGGATCTTGTAGGGCCTTTTGTTATGTCTCAACTGGTTGCGAAACAGATGATCGAGCGAAATGAAGGCAAGATTATCAATATCTGCTCCATGATGAGCGAGCTCGGAAGAAACAGTGTTTCCGCCTATGCCGCCGCAAAAGGAGGTTTAAAAATGCTCACCAGAAACCTGGCGACAGAATGGGCTAAGCATAATATTCAGGTTAACGGAATCGGTCCGGGTTATTTTGCGACCTCGCAGACTGAGCCTATCCGCGTCGACGGAAATCCCTTTAATGAATTCATCATCAGCAGAACTCCTGCGGGAAGATGGGGAAATCCGGAAGATCTGGGCGGTGCTGCGGTTTTTCTCGCATCGGCAGCCAGCAATTTTGTAAACGGACAGATTATTTATGTAGATGGCGGAATTTTAGCCACCATCGGAAAACCTTCGAATGAAGATTAATCATTATTAAAAATGAAAACAAATTTTATTCACGACAACTTTCTCCTTGAAAACAAATATGCCGAAGAGCTGTACCACAACTTTTCGAAAAACCAGCCGATTATTGATTATCACAATCACCTTTCACCGGCACTGATTGCGGATAACCATGTTTTCGGAAATATTACAGAAGCCTGGATCAACGGTGATCATTACAAATGGCGCGCAATGCGGACTTTAGGGGTGAATGAAAATTTCATTACCGGAGATGCGGCTGCAAAAGACAAATTTCTTCAGTGGGGAAAAACAGTTCCCTACACGCTGAGGAATCCTCTGTTTCACTGGACGCATCTGGAACTGGCGCGATATTTCGATATCTATGATTTACTGAATGAAAATACGGCAGAGAAAATCTATGCCGAAGCTTCTGAAAAGATCAGTTCGCCCGAATACAGCACGCAAAACCTTTTGAGGAAAATGAATGCTGAACTGGTGTGTACTACGGAAGATCCTGTGGACAGCTTAGAGCACCACAAAAAAATAGCAGCAAGCGATTTCAATATTAAAGTAAGCACTGCTTTCAGGCCGGACAAAGCGATCCTGATTGAGAATGAAGGCTATAATGAATATGTGAATACTTTGGCTGAGGCTGCAGGAATTGAGATCAATACCTACGCCGATCTGTGTGAAGCTTTAACCAAAAGAATTTCTTATTTCAACGACAACGGATGCAGGCTTTCCGATCACGGGCTTGACCAGATTTTTTCCGCAGAATTTACAGAAAATGAAATCTCGGCAATATTCAGAAAACGCAGAGACGGAGATCAGATTTCCGGGGAGGAAGCATTGAAATTCCAGAGCGCAATCCTTATTTTCCTTGCAGAATCTTACCACAGTTTTGACTGGGTGCAGCAGTTCCACCTTGGAGCTCTGAGAAATAATAATGCGAGAATGCACCGAATTCTCGGACCTGATACAGGATGGGATTCCATCGGCGATCTTTCTCAGGCACGGCAGCTTTCCGCCTTCTTAAACCGTCTGGATTCTAATGACAAACTGACCAAAACAATTATTTATAATCTTAATCCTGCTGATAATGAAGTATTCGCGACCATGATCGGGAACTTCAATGACGGCAGTGTAAAAGGAAAAGTACAGTTCGGTTCCGGCTGGTGGTTTCTGGATCAGAAAGACGGCATGACGAAACAGATGAATGCCCTTTCCAATATGGGACTTTTAAGCTGTTTCATCGGGATGCTGACGGATTCCAGAAGTTTCCTTTCTTTCCCAAGACATGAATATTTCAGACGTGTACTCTGTAATCTTCTCGGTGATGAAATCCAGCGGGGTGAACTTCCGAATGATATGGAATGGATTGGCAAAATCGTTTCGGACATCAGTTATCACAATGCGAAAGAATATTTCAATTTCTAAAATTTAAAACCAAATGTTTTTAGAGCAAAGCAATTATAAGTGGGAGAAAATCGATGAAAATTTAGACCGGGCAGTTGTCGGTTTTGATGATTCACTGATGCTGACCATTGTGCGTTTTAAAAAAGGCGGAATTGGCAAACTGCATCAGCATATTCATTCGCAGGCCGCTTATATCGCTTCCGGATCATTTGAAGTTCAGATCGAAGAAAATAAAAAAGTTCTGAAAACAGGAGATTCATTTTTCCTGCCCACCGATATTATGCACGGTGTTGTCTGCCTGGAAGACGGCGTTCTAATCGAGTCTTTCAGCCCAATGCGTGAAGACTTTTTAAACAGATAAAATTATACATTAAAAATATATACAGATGAGTAGAGTAGTTACTTTCGGTGAAATAATGCTTAGGCTTGCACCACAGGGATTTTTAAGATTTTCGCAGGCTGATAATTTCGATGTTGTTTACGGCGGAGGCGAATCCAATGTAGCAGTATCATTGGCGAATTATGGAATTCCTGTAGATTTCGTAACCCGTTTGCCAAAAAACGATATCGGCCAGTGCGCTATGATGGAGATGCGTAAAAGAGGCGTAGGTGTAGATAAAATTGTCTGGGGCGGAGACCGTTTGGGAATTTATTTCCTTGAAACCGGTGCTGTTTCCAGAGGAAGCAAAGTGGTTTACGACAGAGCCCATTCCGCGATGGCTGAAATTCAGCCGGGAATGGTGAACTGGGAAGAGGTTTTTGCAGGAGCGGAATGGTTCCACTGGACCGGAATTACGCCGGCGATTTCACAGAGTTCGGCTGATGTGTGTCTTGAAGCTGTAAAAGCTGCAAGCAAACTTGGACTTACCATCTCCACCGACCTGAATTACAGAGCCAAACTCTGGAAATATGGCGGAGACAGAGAAAAAATCATGACCGAACTTACTTCTTACTGCGACATCATCCTCGGAAACGAAGAAGACGCGGAAATGCATTTCGGTATCAAACCCGACGGTGCGGCGGTGCAGACTCACGGTCACGATGTAAAGGCGGAAGCGTTTTTATCCGTTTGTCAGCAGATGATGCAGAAGTTCCCGAAAGCCAAAAAAGTAATTACTACGTTAAGAGGTTCCATCTCGGCTTCCCACAATACCTGGGCCGGAGTTTTATATGACGGTAAGGAAATGCTGCAGACAAGACAGTATCAGATCACCGATATCGTTGACCGTGTCGGCGGAGGAGACTCTTTCATGGGCGGACTGATCTACGGACTGTTGACTTATCCTGAGGATGACCAGAACGCACTGGATTTCGCGGTAGCCGCCTCATGTCTTAAACATACCATTAAAGGCGATGCCAACCTGGTGACCGTAGATGAAGTAACCAAACTGATGGGCGGCGACGCTTCCGGACGTGTTGCAAGATAAAATTCTTTAACAATGATTATAGATTCACTACATAACGCGGAGAAATATTTCGGGCTGCATCCTTTGTTTTCGAGTGCTTTTAAATTTATTCAGGAAAATGATCTGATGGCTTTGCCAGACGGAACGGTACAGATCGAAGAAGGGCTGAAAGTAATTGTCAGCCAGAAAACCGGAAAAACCGCAGAAGAAAGTTTAAAGAAATTTGAATGTCACAATACCAATATCGACATTCAGGTTTGTGTAAAAGGTAATGAAACTATCGGGTGGAAACCCCGCGAAACCTGCGCTTCACCGAAAGGCGAGTATGATCCGGCAAAGGATGTTCTCTTTTTTGAGGACGAGCCGGATATGTTTTTCAGTTTAAAAGACCGTCAGTTTGTGATTTTTTATCCGGATGACGTCCATGCACCGATGATTGGTGATGATGAAATCAGGAAATTAGTATTTAAAGTAAAAATTTAATTCAGATCAAATGAGCAATATTCAGAAAGTTTCCGATGCCGTAGTAAAGCAGGGAATCTTGCCCTTATATTTCAATGCCGATGCAACGGTAACCATTGAAACCCTGCGTGCGATTTACCGCGCCGGAATCCGTGCCGTAGAATATACCAACCGTGGTGAAGCCGCGTTGAATAATTTCAAAAAAATGGTGGAAACCAGAGATTCCGAAATGCAGGATCTGCTTCTGGGAATCGGTACCATCAAAAACCTTCAGCAGGCCAAAGATTTTGTGGAAGCCGGCGCTGATTTCTTTATCAGTCCGGGTTTTGTACCGGAAGTTGCAGAATTTCTTATCAGCCAGGACAAGTTTTACAGCCCGGGCTGTATGACGCCTACTGAAATCATCGCGGCAGAAAATGCGGGCGTGAAGTTTATCAAACTTTTCCCGGGGAATATGCTCGGCCCTGATTTTTTAAGCGGAATAAAAGATATCTTCCCGAATCTGTTATTTATGCCCACAGGCGGCGTGGATACCACCCGTGAAAACATCGAAGGCTGGTTCAAAGCCGGCGTTTCAGCAGTAGGAATGGGAAGTAAGCTGATCAGTAAAAAACTGATGTCCGAACAGAATTATTCCGAAATGGAATCTGAAACCAGAAAGGTTCTGGAAACCGTGCAGTCGGTAAAAAATGCATAAACAGATTTAAAAACTTAGCTCATGAATCAGAGTACGAATACCAAGTCTACCAATGTCAGATGGTCCATCTGTGTTTTGCTTTTCTTTGCCACGACTATCAATTACCTTGACAGGCAGGTGCTTTCCCTTACCTGGAAAGATTATCTGCAGCCCGAGTTCCACTGGGACAATACCGATTACGGTAACATCACGGCGCTGTTCTCTATTTTCTATGCGGTAAGTATGATGTTTGCCGGGAAATTTATCGACTGGATGGATACCAAGAAAGGATTTCTCTGGGCCATTTTTATCTGGTCCATCGGAGCGGTTCTTCATGCATTCTGCGGAATTGCGACTTCAGGGATGCTTACAGGAAACTGGTTCGTAGGTTTTGAAGGAGCAAAAGAATCGATTGCAACCGTGAACAATGTATCGCTTGTGATCAGCACCAGTGTTACCCTGTTTATTTTTGCGCGTTTCGTTCTTGCGATTGGGGAAGCCGGTAACTTTCCTGCAGCAATTAAAACAACAGCAGAATATTTTCCTAAGAAAGACCGTGCGTTCGCCACCAGTATTTTCAATGCCGGTGCGACCGTAGGAGCTTTGGCAGCGCCCGTAAGTATTCCGTTTATCGCGAAAGCTTATGGCTGGGAAATGGCATTCATCATTATTGGAGCATTAGGTTTCGTATGGATGGGATTCTGGATATTTTACTATAAAAAGCCTCATCAAAACAAAAAAGTAAACCAGTGTGAACTTGATTACATTCAGCAGGATCATGATGACCAGGCTGTAAATGAAAACGGTGAAGGCATTGGTAAAAAATTCACTTTTAAAGAATGTTTTAAATACAGACAAACCTGGGCATTTGCTTTCGGAAAGTTCATGACGGACGGTGTGTGGTGGTTTTACCTGTTCTGGACACCGGCTTATCTAAGCTCTGTGTACGGAATGGACAGTACCGAAAGTGCTTTACCGCTGTTCGTACTCTACGTCATTACGCTGCTTGCGATTATTGGCGGCTGGCTTCCAAAATATTTTGTGAATAAACTAGGACTTGATCCTTATGCAGGAAGAATGCGTGCGATGCTGATTTTTGCATTTTTCCCACTCCTTGCACTTTTGGCTCAGCCGGGCGGGCACCTCAGTTACTGGATTCCGGTTTTAATCATCGGAGTTGCAGGAGCCGCGCATCAGGCGTGGTCAGCCAATATTTTTTCCACCGTTGGTGATATGTTCCCTAAAAGAGCCATCGCAACTGTAACAGGAATTGGCGGAATGGCGGGAGGAATCGGCTCGTTCCTGATCAATAAAGGTTCCGGTGTATTATTCGATTTTTCCCATAAGAACTGGACCACTGTTGACGGCGTTCCTTTGCTTCAGAAATATCCGCAGTTCAATACCGAAAGAATTCCTGATGATTTCTTTGCGAATCTCAAGGCTTCAGGAGCGGTGATTTCCGACGGAATCAATACCGGTTACATGATTATTTTCTCCATCTGTGCCGTCGCTTATCTTGTCGCATGGTTTGTAATGAAAGGCTTAGTTCCAAAATATAAAGTAATAAAAGATTAATAATGACAACAGATACTAATACCAAACCCAGATTAAACCGTGAAGCTTATGGTAGCGGAGCCGAACTGCCGGTAAAAATTCTTCAGTTTGGAGAAGGAAATTTTTTAAGAGCGTTTGTAGATTATGCTTTTCATACCCTTAACAAAGAAATTGGTTTCAATGCCGGCGTAGCCGTCGTGCAGCCGCTTCCCGGAGGAATGGTTGAGCAACTGGACGAACAGGATGCCTTATACACTGTTTTCCTGAACGGAATTAAAAACGGAAAGAAAATTCAGGAAAATCACCTGATCGATAATATTGTAAAGTGCATCAATCCTTACAAAGATTTTAAGGCACTTCTGGATGTTGCAAAACTTGACAGTCTGGAATTTATCATTTCCAATACGACAGAAGCCGGAATCGAATTTGTGGATAGCGACGTGCTTTCTGAAGAAAGTCCGAAATCTTTTCCCGCCAAAGTGGTTGCCGTACTTTACGAAAGATACAATCACTTTAAAGGCGACCGCAGCAAAGGTTTAACGGTCATTCCGTGTGAACTGATCAACCATAATGCAGATACGCTGAAAAAAGTCCTTCTGCAGTATTGCGAACTTTGGAAGCTTGAAGCAGACTTTGCCGCATGGATCAATGAAGCCTGTACTTTCCATAATACTCTGGTGGACAGAATTGTTCCCGGATATCCGAGAGATGAAGAGGAAGAATTCAGCAATAAACTTGATTATCAGGATAAATTCATGGTCACCGCCGAACCTTTTTTCCTTTGGGTGATTGAAGGCGATGACCAGTTAAAAGAAAAATTACCTTTCGACAAAACCAGTCTGGATGTAAAAATTGTGTCCGACATGCAGCCGTACCGCAACCGAAAAGTGAGGATTCTCAACGGTATTCATACTGCGATGGTTCCGTTCTCCATGATGTATGGCAATGAAACCGTACAGGAAACCGTGGTAAGCCCTTTCACGATGAAGTATGTTAGTGAAATCGCATTCAACGAAATTGTACCTACGCTGGACATGGATAAGGAAGAACTGAAAAGCTTTACAGAAGAAGTTCTGGACCGGTTCAGAAATCCGTTCATCCGTCATCAGCTTTCGGATATTGTATTAAATTCTGTATCCAAGTTTAAAGTTAGGGTGCTTCCGACGATTCTTGAATATTTTGAAAAGAACGGAAAACTGCCTTATCACCTGGTTTTTGGTTTTGCATGTATGATCCGTTACTATAAAGGAAGCTGGAACGGGAAATCTTTGCCGGTGAAGGATTCTAAAGATATTGTAGAAACATTTGATCAAGCCTGGAAAAACACCAGTCTGGAAGCGACGGTAGAAGAAATTCTGGCGAACACCGGATTCTGGGATCAAGACCTTAACAGTATTCCCGGTCTGCACAGCGCGATCACTTATGCGATAAAAAATGCTGAAGAAAACGGTATTGAAAAAGGATATCAGAATTTCATCAGTCATTTTTCTTAAAATTTAAAATCATGGAAAACAAACTCATTAAGGTAAACCCTAAAGATAATGTGCTGGTTGCTTTGGCAGACGTGTCCCAGGGGGAAACTGTAAAATTTGAAGGAACTGATTTTACCGCGCAGACTCTTGTGAAAGCCAAACATAAAATGGCTGAAATAGACTTTGCACCCGGCGACAGCATCATGATGTACGGTGTTCTGGTGGGGAAAGCCTGCCTGCCGATCAAAAAGGGAGAAGTAATTACCACCGAAAACGTAAAACATCAAAGTGAAGAAGTTTCCGGTAAAAACGATACACTTGGGTGGAATATCCCTAATGTGGACCGCTGGAAAGACCGCACCTTTATGGGATATCACCGTGCTGACGGACAGGTTGGGACCAAAAATGTGTGGCTCTTTTTTCCGCTAGTTTTCTGTGAAAACAAGAATATCGAGAAGCTCAAAGAAATTTTTGAAAACGAACTACTGCCTAAAAAAGAAGATACCTATAAACGGTTTCTGCGTTCGCTGATTGAAGAAAAAAGCGTTGAAGAAGTTGCAGCAAAAGAACCGGACACCCATCTGCTTGACAATATTGAAGTGAAATTCATCAATCATCAGGGCGGATGCGGCGGTATCAGACAGGATTCTGAACTGCTTGCAAAACTGCTTGCAGGATATGTGAACAATCCGAACGTTGCGGGAGCTACCGTATTGAGTTTGGGCTGCCAGAATCTACAGATCGATATTTTCCGTGATGCGCTGAGGGAAATGAGTCCGGACAGCAACAAGGAAGTGCTTATTTATGAACAGCAGCAGATCGGGACGACCGATAAGATGTTCCAGATGGTGATTAAAGATTCGTTTGAAGCCATTAAACGCGCCAACCAGATCCAGAGACAGCCTGCACCGCTCTCCAAACTGAGCATTGGTCTGGAATGCGGGGGTTCCGACGGATTTTCCGGTATTTCGGCAAACCCTGCACTGGGTATAGTTTCGGATATTTTTGCAGCGCTTGGCGGAAAAACCATTTTAGCGGAGTTCCCTGAACTTTGCGGAGTAGAGCAGGAACTCATGAACCGATGTGTTGATGCGGAAAAAGCAGATAAATTCCTAAGTCTGATGAAAGCCTTTGAAAAATCGGTGGTGGACGCAGGTTCAGGATTTGATATGAATCCGTCCCCGGGAAATATCAAAGACGGACTGATTACTGATGCGATGAAATCTGCGGGAGCTGCCAAAAAAGGCGGAACAGCACCTATCGTTGATGTGCTCGATTACGGCGAATATATTTCAAAACCCGGACTGAATCTTTTAAATACCCCGGGAAATGACGCTGAATGCACCACCGGACTGGTAGGAGCGGGAGCAACTGTAGTTCTGTTTACAACCGGTTTAGGAAATCCGATGGGAAATCCGATTGCACCTGTAGTGAAAATTGCTTCAAACACCACTGTGGTTGAAAAAATGCCGGATATCATCGATATCAATGCCGGAACGGTAATCACCGGAGAAAAAACCATTCAGGAAGTGGGGGAAGAAATTGTAGATTATATCATCGACCTCGCCAGCGGACTGGTAGAAACCAAGGCCGATGTGCTGAAACAGGATGTCTTTATCCCGTGGAAACGCGGAGTTTCATTATAATTCAGGTTATATTTTTCATAAAAAATCCGTTTAAATTATTTAAACGGATTTTATTTTATGGGATGTTTTTATTGAATATTCTTAGTTGATTTTCTGAGGATCAGTTTCGGTTCCAGCACTACTTTTCTCTGAATGTTTCCGTCTTCCTCCCCGTTGCCTCCCTGTGTCAGATATACCCGGGCTGCGGTTTTACCCATTTCGAGAGGGAACTGGTCCACTGTAGTGATCGAAAGTTCGAGGAAATCGGTAAAAGGCTCATTTGCAAAACCGATCACAGAAACTTCATCCGGAACTTTAATGTTTCTGGCCTGCAGTTCCTGTATAGCACCCAGTGCAACAAAATCACTGGCAGAAAATATAGCGTCGGGCTTTTCCGGCAGGCTGAACAGGATGTCAACCGCTCTTTTACCCTCTTCAATGCTACTGTTAGTCTTTAAAACCCACTCTTTTCTGTAATCGATATTATGATCAGCCAATGCCTGCTGATAGCCTCTGTGACGCTCCCTGAAGATTTCAAGTTCGATAGGTCCGGAAACAATGTGTGCAATTTTTTTGCAACCGGTGTCAATAAGATGTTTGGTCGCGAGATATCCGCCCGCATAATCGTCAATGGTTACGGAACTTACATTGTCCATAATTTTGCGTCTGTCAAAGAAGATCAGCGGGATTTTACTGTCCAGTATTTTCTGCAGCGCTGCGGAGCTTTTACTGGAAGAAGATATGAAAATGGCGTCTACGTGGGAATCGATGAGCGTTTCAATGTTTTTTGCCTCCTGTTTTTCGTCATTATGACTCTGACAGATGATGATGCTGTAGCCCTTCACATTGAGTTCCTCTTCAAGACCACGGATCACGGATCCGAAAAAATTGGTATTGATTCTGGGGACAATTACCCCAATGTAGTTACTTTTACCGCTTTTGAGTGCCAGAGCCAGTTTGTTCTGTTTGTAATCCATTTCATTCGCCTTGGCAAGCACTTTATTTCGTGTTTTCTCGCTGATATTCGGATTCCCGTTCAGCGCTCTGGAAACCGTTGCAGCGGTGATATTCAGTTCTTTGGCGATGTCGTAAATAGTAACTTTATTATTCATTAAAATGAGTTTGGTTCAAAAAATAATCCCTGACCTTCAGCAACATACAATTTTACGACTTTTTTTTAAAGCAGCAGATGTTTTCTCCCGGAAGTATTGCGCAAAAGTAAATAAAAAAGATTTTTTATTTGGTAAATCTATGAATAAATTTATATATATTTGTAATCGATTACATTAATAATTTATGAATAATCTTATTAACAGCGTGAACAGTACTAAATCGCGGGCATCTATTTTGGTCCTTGCGGTTTCTGCATTAGCTTTTATCTACGGATGCGGAATCAAAAAAACACAGTCTGATGAGAATCTGGCCGTTGACCGCTTCCCGATGGAAAGAATGGTGCAGCTTGAAAAATCAATCAAAGAACCGAAATTCCGTAATGCAAGTTACAATATTCTGAATTTTGGTGCAATCGCGGACGGCAAAACAATGGCTACTGAAAGCATCAGAAAGGCAATTGTAGCCTGCTCTGAAAACGGAGGCGGAAAAGTGATTGTTCCGGCAGGTAAATTTTTGAGCGGACCGATCCATCTTGAAAACAATGTGAATCTTCATCTTGAAGAAGGTTCCGAGATTCTTTTCAGTACCAATCCGGATGATTTTTATCCTTTGGTTCACACTTCTTTTGAAGGAATGGAGCTGATGAACTATTCGCCGCTGATTTATGCCAATAACAAAAAAAACATTGCAGTTACCGGAAAAGGCACGCTTAACGGACAGGCCGGCAATGATAACTGGTGGACATGGAAAGGCAGCGCAGCCTACGGTTTTCAAAAGGGAATGCCCAGCCAGCTGGACGAGAATAATCTTCCCGCATTAATGGAAATGGCAGACAAAAATGTGCCGGTTTCCCAAAGGACTTTCGGGAACGGCAGATATCTTCGTCCCAACTTTATCGAGCCTTTCGAGTGTGAGAATGTATTGATTCAGGGAGTCACCATCATCAACGCCCCGTTCTGGATTCTTCATCCTATGAAAAGCAAAAATGTGATTGTTGACGGGGTGCATATTAAAAGTCACGGCCCGAACAATGACGGCTGCGATCCGGAATATTCACAGAATGTTCTGATTAAAAACTCAGTATTCAATACCGGAGACGACTGTATCGCCATTAAAGCAGGAAGAGATGAAGAGGGAAGAAGAGTTGGAATTATGACAGAAAATATCATCGTCAGAGACTGCAAAATGATCGACGGTCACGGCGGTGTTGTCATCGGAAGCGAAATGTCGGCAGGCGTGAAAAACGTATTTGTGTATAACAACCACATGGATTCACCGGAACTGGACCGAGCGATCCGCTTAAAAACAAATTCAGTAAGAGGAGGAACGGTAGACGGGCTCTATGTTAAGAATATCACGGTAGGAGAAGTAAAGGAAGCTGTTCTTCATATTACGATGAATTACAAAGACTATTCGAACCGTACCGGAAATGCCATTCCGCAGATCCGAAACATTCTCCTCGAAGACGTCACCGTAAAAAACGGCGGTAAATATGCCATTTTTGCGGAAGGTCTTGAAAACTCAAAGATTCAGAACATCACCTTTAAAAATGTCACCATCGACAAAGTGAAAGCAAATTTCAATGTAAAGTCTGTGGAGAATCTGAAACTCATCAATACAACAATCAACGGTGTGAAAACCGAATATATTCCGGACTATAAAAAATAATTATATGAAGAGAAATACAACCACAGTAACCTGCATTGCAGCCATGTTTTTTCTTGGAATCAACATGAGTGCACAGAAGAAAGTACAGGATACTGCTCTCAAAGAAAAGAAGATAGAAGAGGTGATCATGATCGGTTACGGTACTGCAAAGAAAGGTGATCTTACGGGTTCTGTCTCCAACCTGAAAGGTGCGGATCTGGTTAAAATTCCGGTTTCAAACGTGGCCGAAGCGCTTACCGGAAAAATTGCCGGTGTGAAAATCACCACGACTGAGGGTTCACCCGACTCCGAGGTAAGTATCCGGATCCGTGGGGGCGGTTCAATTACGCAGGACAGTTCACCACTTATTATTGTTGATGGTTTTCCGGTGAACAGCATGTCGGATATCTCACCTTCGGATATTGAAAGTTTAACCGTGCTGAAAGATGCCTCTTCTACTGCAATTTACGGTTCAAGAGGAGCTTACGGTGTAATTCTGATCACTACAAAAAGTGGTAAAACAGGAAAAATTCAAGTTAACTTTAATACTTACAGCGGTTTTAAAGAAAAAGCAAACAGGCTGGATGTGCTCTCGCCACTGGATTATGTGAAATGGCAATACGAATATGCCACACTGGACAATTCGATGGATAAGTATACCAAATATTTTGGACCCTACAGCCAAATCGGAAATTTTGCAGCCGCAACACCGATCGACTGGCAAAAAGAAATTTATGGCCGCACTGGTACAGTTTTAAGCAACGACATTTCCATTAGAGCAGGCAGCGAGAAAACGAGTTACAACATCAACCTGGCAAGATATGACGAAAACGCAATTATGCTCGGTTCTGATCTGAAAAGAGAAAATATTGCCTTTAACTTGAAAAGCAAACCGATGGATAAGTTAGATCTTTCGGTAACTTTGCGTCATTCCAACACCGTGATTCATGGGGGTGGAACCAATGAACAGAATGAATCTTCTTCCTCCGATTCCCGATTAAAAAACTCCGTATTGTATACACCATTTTACGTTCCGGGTTTAACGGTAGAAGATGCTGACGATACCGAAGATGACACGCTGATCAATCCCTACACTTCGGTTTCTGATAACGATCGTACACAGGAAAGAAGAAATTACAATATCCAGGGAAGCATCGGTTATAAGATCATTAAAAACCTTCAGTTTAAATCTGATCTCGGTGTAGATTTTACCCGCTACAAAGATGCACGCTTCTACGGAAAAGGAACGTATTACGTAAAAAACGTGCCGTTGGCAGCATTCCAGGGAATGCCGGCTTTGGTTACCAATAACCGAGAAGACCGCAGATTTAGAAACTCAAATACCTTGAGTTATGATTTCAAAGGGATGTTGAGTTCTGACCATAAACTTAATTTACTGCTCGGTCAGGAAATGATCCTTAGCCAAAGAACTACAGTTACAAATGTAGTTCATGGTTTCCCAAAATTCTTCACCTTTAATGATGCTCTGAATATTACTACACAGGGAATTCCGCAATCTGTTGGAAACGTAACCGATCCCGATGACCGTTTACTGTCTTTCTTTGGCCGTGTGAATTACGACTTCAAAAACAGGTATTTATTCACCGCTACTATGAGAGCCGATGGTTCCAGTAAATTTTCTACGGATAACAAATGGGGATACTTCCCTTCCCTTGCATTTGCCTGGAAAGCTAATGAAGAAAGTTTCCTGAAAGATGTAGCCTGGATGAATCTCCTGAAATTCCGGTTGAGCTACGGCGAAGCGGGGAACAACAACATTCCTGCAGGTCAGCAGATTCAAACATTTTCGAACTTGCCAAGCAGCTGGATCAATAATGTAACGAATTACTGGGCCGTCGATAAAATTCTCTATAATTCAGATCTTAGATGGGAAAATACCGTAACTCAGAACTTCGGTATCGACTTCGATTTATTCAAGGGTCGGATAAGCGGTTCGGTCGAGCTTTATAAAAATCTCACCAAAGACCTTCTAATTTTATTCCCATTGCCAGGTTCCGGTTACGACGGGCAATACCAAAACATTGGCGAAAACGAAAACAAAGGGATTGAAGCTTCCGTAAGTGTTGATGTACTTCGGAAAGGAGACACTACGGTGAACTTCTCTCTGAATGTTGGTGTAAACAGAAATAAAATTAATGATCTGGGACCTCTGGTTTCTCAATACTACCCGAGCGGCTGGAATCCCGCGATCGGCGCCGAATATCAGTTAAAAGTGGGCGAACCGATCGGACAGATTTATGGCTATCTCAATGATGGGAGGTATGAAGTTTCAGATTTTGATTACAACTCTACAACAGGTGCATATACGCTGAAAGCGGGTGTAGTGAATTCTTCTGTTATTGTAGGTGCGGTACGTCCGGGTTCCATGAAGCTCCGCGACTTGAATGGCGACGGGAAAGTTGATGCGTTAGACAGAACAATCATCGCTGATACCAATCCAAAATATTCCGGCGGTTTTAATTTAAACGCAACTTATAAGAATTTTGATTTTGGAGCAGCTTTTAACTTTACCGTTGGAAATGATATTTACAATGCCAATAAAATCGAAAATACAAGTTCAACTCCTTCCTCGCCAAACGGTCAGTTCCGGAATTTAACAACTGAGCAGATGGACGGTGTAAGATGGACGAATATTGATCCTAATACCGGTAGTTTAGTTACAGATCCTACTGCGCTTGCAGCCCTGAACGCGAACACCACCATGTGGTCCCCGTTTATGCAGCGGTTTGTCCTTACAGACTGGGCGATCGAAGATGGTTCGTTCCTCAGATTAAATACCTTAACGCTGGGATACAGCGTACCGCAGTCTTTCACCTCACAGATCGGTCTGTCGAAAATCAGGATTTACGCTACTGCCAACAACGTTTTTGTCTTAACCAAATATTCCGGTTTAGATCCTGAAGTTTCTACAAGAAGGAAAACAGCTTTAACTCCTGGTGTTGATTATTCGCCTTATCCAAAAAGCAGAATGTATGTTTTGGGATTAAATGTCAATTTCTAATTACTAAATTCAATTTAAAATGAAAAATTATTTAATAATATCAGGACTCGCGCTCACCTCTCTTTTTGCGTCCTGCTCCAATTTAGCCGATGATTTTCTCACCACGGAATCTCCCTCGTCTTTAGATGAAGCTAAGATCTTCTCTACGCCAGGTTTGGCAGCCGGTGCAGTGGACGGTGTAAAAATTCCTTTTGGTGACACCGAATCCTACCGCGGGCGTTTTTTGCCATGGTACGGTATGAATACCGATACGGAATGGTACAACTCTTCGGAATCTACCTCCAATGATAAAGCGGATTTGGCGACTTATGATGCAAAGCCGAACAACAGTGAAATGAACAAAGTTACTAATGTTTGGGCCACAGGAATGTATGCGGGGATTGAAAGAGCCAACATCTGTATTCGTGGTTTAAGAACTTATGGGAATCCAACTCCGGGTTCTGAACTGGGATATCTTCTGGGAGAATCTCTTACTTTACGCGCGGTTTATTATGCCGACCTTTTAAAAGCCTGGGGTGATGTTCCCGCAAGATTCGAACCGATCAGTCCGGAAACTGTTTACTTGCCAAAATCCAACAGAGATATTATTTACAAACAGATTATTGCAGATCTTGGCGAAGCTGAAACGCTGGTTCCCTGGCCCAATGGCAATGCTGCAACAGCCTCTGTTGAAAGAATTAATAAAGCTTTTGTAAAAGGACTGCGCGCACGACTGGCCTTGGCGGCTTCCGGATATCAGCAATATCCCGATGGTGTACGAAGAAGTAACGATCCAGAACTTTCCGTGCAGAAAATGTACACTTTGGCCTTGCAGGAAAGCAGGGATGTGATCAATAGCGGAACCGCAAAACTGGAACCGTCGTTTGAAGGACTTTGGAAAAAATACAATCAGGAAAATACCGCCGCTGGTGGAGAATCTCTTTGGGAAATCCCCTTCGGCGCAGGTAGAGGTAGAATGTTATTTACCTTCGCGGTTAACCATGCCAATGTGGACCAGTATCAGGCAAACGGTTCCAATAAAGGTGGACAGGGCGGTCCGCTCCCTACCGTTTTCTACAACTATGATGTGAAAGATCTTCGCAGAGATGTTACCTGCGTTCCGTACAAATGGGGAAACCCAAGTTCTACAGTGCTTACCAATGGTTTTCCTACGGCAAAACAGGAGTTAGGAGTTTTAAACCGCTGGTATTTTGGTAAATACAGATACGAGTGGATGAACAGAAGAGTAACTTCAACGAATGATGACGGTGTTAACAAAATGTATATGCGTTACGGTGAAGTCGTATTGATGGCCGCGGAAACAGCCAATGAACTCGAAGGTCCCGCTTCCGCTGCGGTTTATCTGAAGATGCTTCGCAAGCGTGCTTTCTCACCTGCAGATCAGGCGGTAAAAGTGGAGGCTTACGTAAATTCACTTTCCAGTAAAACTGCAATGTTTAATGCAATAGTAAAGGAACATGAATTTGAATTTACCGGTGAAATGGAAAGAAGACAGGCACTGATCCGCTGGAACCTTCTTGGTGCGAAAATGGCCGAAGCAAAACTCGCGATGACAGATCTGAAAAACAGAATTGGCGCTTATGCAGATGTTCCAAGTGTACTTTATTACAAATACGCCGCAGACAAAGAAACACTGATTATTTACGGACTGAACAGAGGGGAAACTTCAGATCCGGGTGCGGGCTGGCTGTCCGTGGACTGGACTGCACTTTCAGATTCCAAGATCGCTGCACTTTACAGAAAAAATCCGGATACCAGACAATTCTGGCCAATCTGGCAGGTATTTCTTGACGCAAGTAACAATACGCTCACCAATGACTATGGTTACTAGAAAATATTTATAAATCAGTATCAATTGCTGTCTGTTCTTACATTTCATAAGAATCAGACAGCAATTTTTTTTATACCAATCTCAAAAATATAATTATGAAAAAAAACTTCTACTTGTTCTTTCTCCTTTTCCCGGTGATGAGCGTTTTCGGACAGCTTACCGATGTATGGGATTTTGGAGGACAGCAGCTTGATGCTGCTCAGTACAACAATAGACTGAATGCCAACGTTATTAATTCCTGGTACAATCCGGTGATAACGCCCGGAAGTTCCAGTACAGCAAACGTCTTTCCTGCAAATTTTACAGCTGTAGACCTGGTTTGGACCGGCGGAAACAATGACAGATTAAGAACGACCAATACTGCTTTAACCCGATATGATGAAAATATCGCATCGGTTACCGGTTATAACGGGCGCCTTTATTGCAACGCTATCCCTACTGTTACCGCAGGGCAGCCGAACGCAAGATATTTTAAAATCAATCTTAATGAAGATGATGAAATTAAAGTGATTGCCCGAGGTGATACCGCCGGAAAGCTGACTTTCAGTTATGCATCCAATCCGGCTTCGCAAAGTGATAATGTGTCAACCACTGCTGCATCCGGTGCGGTAACAGAAGCTAATTTTGTTGCAAAAACTGCGGGGAATTATTTTATTTATGATGCACTGGCCAAAGCCAGTTTCTACAGGATTTACAGGAAAGCAGCGGTATATACCAGTGTTTCCGGAAACATAGATGTGAGTCAGGCCAGTGGGATTCCTGCGGGATATTCCCTGGTTTTCACCAATGTGGCTGGAAAAACCTGGAATGTTCCTGTGAATTCGAATGCTTATCAGATTAATCTGCCGGTCGGTTATTCCTATACCGTAAGTCTCGCCAATGCGAGCGGATATATTATCACGACAGGGGAAACATTCAGCACAGTGGGAGCGTCCTCAACATTCACGCATCTGATTTCGGTTTCGTCGGTAAGTTTGGCTGAAGTTAGCGGAAGTATTACCGGTTTAGGCGGTAACATTACCAATGCAGGATTAACGTTCACTCCGGATGCAGGAAGCGGAAGCATTTATGTTCCGAATCCTGTTATCAATACGGCAAATTCCACTTATTCGGTGCAGCTTGTTCCGGGGGTGCAGTATACCATTTCATCACAGGGAGTCAATGATTTTCAAATCACCAATAATATTATAACGGTAGCGGGTAATACGACATTTCCAATTAATTTCAGCCCCAAACCTCAATATTTGGTGAGTTTAAATGTTTCGGGTTTAAATCCCACACAGCAGAATGCACTGAATCTTAGTTTTACGAATATTAACGAAACGGGATACTCATACAGTTTTTCGGATCTTTCCAATATTAACCTCAGAAACGGTAAATACAGCATTTCGTTTTCGGGTTTGAATAATTTTCCCGTGGAACTTGCACTTGCTTCAAACCTGAATATCAACGGCGCTCCGGCGTCCAAAAATCTGGTTTTTAATCCGGTGAATGTGTGGTCTTTTGATGATCAGCAAGTTAATTCTGTTACCACTGTTTATTATAAAGGGATGCAGCTTAACGGACAGGTTACAACAGTGCCTGCATCCGGTCATTTAACGGCAAAACCAGGGGCGACGATCCTAGTTCCGGTAAATCCGGGACAGAAGGTGATTGTTTCCTATTATTACTCTGCTAACTTCTCGATCGAAGGCGGTGCGACTTATTCTACCGCTTCCAATTCAACATCCATAACGGAATGGGCTGAGTATGTTTATCCGGGATCCGTTCCCGGAAACGTGACCATCACCGTTGGCGGCGCTGCAGGATCTACTTCGTATTTCACTGAAATCCGTACCGTTCAGAATGTTGCGTATGCCTCTGAAATTACCGTAGGATCCGGGAAGCAGTTTCAAACCATTAATGCCGCTTTAAATGCTGTTTCCAATATGAGCAGAAATGATACCCAAAGAGTCACGGTACTGGTTGATCCGGGAAATTATGAAGAGATGCTTGTGGTATCTCAGCCGAATATCACCTTGAAAAATGCGGCCGGTTCTCCCGATACTGCCATTCTGAACAAAGGAACTGATATTTCACCCAATGCCGTGCGCATCACCTCTTATTACGGACATGGATATCATTATTATTCAATGGGCAGCAACCAGAAATGGAGTCAGGAAGTTCTTAATGTCAATAAAGAGAACGGAAGTTTTTCATACGCCAACGCTGGTTCCGGAACCACCAACGGTTCGTTCTGGAATGCCACAGTGGTCGTGAATGCAAAAGGATTCGAAGCTGACGGCATTATTTTCGAGAATTCATTCAACCAATATGTTTCAGCAAAAGAATCGCAGGATGTAGTGGTGCCGTGGACTTCAGGAAGTCCTGGTGCCAGACCGACGGATCTGAAAAACACTTCCGTTCAGAATAAATCCCTTGTAGAAAGAGCTGCTGCACTTGCTATCACCGGAAGCGGAGACCGCAGTTTCCTGAAAAACTGCAGAATTGTCGGACGTCAGGATTCGTTTTACGGAGCTCAGGGAGCGAGAGTCGCCCTGTACAAAGGTGATGTTATGGGTGCAGTTGATTTTATTTTCGGAGGAATGACGGCGGTGTTTTATCAGACCAATCTGGTGATGAACACGAGCGACCAGGGCAGCGATCTTTCTTATATTACCGCGCCACAGCAGACGTCAGGAAGAGGATACCTCATGTACAACTGTAAGGTTACCAGTGCTCAGCCTCTGGTTCAGACCGCGTCTGTTTACCGCTCGAAACCCGGTTATTTTGGACGTCCATGGGCTGCAAATACCAGTGAAGCCGTATTTTATAATACAACTGTTGAAGTGTCAGATTTCCCCGGATCTGTCGGAACTTCCCTTATTATGCCGCTTGGATGGCAAAATACCCTTGGCGGAACTTCGTCCGGAATGTATGAATACGGGACCACTGAAGTTTCCGGAGTGAATAATTCAGGAAACCGGGCTGCCTGGGCAACATTTTTGACGCTGCCACAACTTACTGACGGAACCGCGATTACCACCCTGAATTTCACCAAAGGGAATGACGGCTGGGATCCGTTTTCCGAAACTGTTTTGGGAAGCGCTTCAGTGAAACCTGTTTTGGATACCAGGGTTTTTTCCGTCAGAAACACCGTATATATTGATGATGTTAAAAACACCACTGCCGTAAAAGTATATGCAGTGAACGGCTCCTTAATGAGGTCTTTTGCTGTTTCATCGGACAGTAGTTTTGAACTACCGGCAGGAATTTGGCTGATCCACCTTCAGAATTCAAAAGGAACAAAGTCGGTAAAACTGAGAACTGATTAATAATTAAATAAATATAAGCAGAATGGATCTGATCCATTCAATTTAAACAACTTAGTATGAGAAAGGTATTTTTAATGATGATCTGGCTGATGGGATTTTCTGTAATGAACAGTCAGGTTTACTATCAGGCAGCGCCTGAAGGATTTGGTGCCGCGGCCACGGGTGGCGGCAATGCAGCTCCGGTAACAGTGACAGATTTTACCAGTTTAAGATCCAATATTACTTCCGCTGGGTCAAAGGTCATTCTGGTATCGGGAACCATTCAGATTCCTTCAGGACAGCAGATCAGCGCAGTGATTACCAACAAATCTATTATCGGACTGCCGGGTGCTAAACTGGTTAATGAAAACCAAACCGGTGCCGGGATTCTTAATTTGAAAAGCGGCTCTAATAATGTTATCATCAGAAATCTGATTTTTGTAGGTCCCGGTGCCTACGACATCAACGGAAATGATAACCTTACCAACCAAGGCGGTACCAATATCTGGGTGGATCACTGTGAATTTCAGGACGGGCAGGACGGCAATTTTGACAATGTAGGATCTGCAGACAATGTCACTATTTCGTGGTGTAAATTTACTTACCTGAAGGCGCCTATTGCAGGGGGAGTAGGCGGAAGCAACGATCACCGTTTTTCGAATCTTGTAGGTTCCAGTGCCACAGATGCGCCTGCGGACGGACATTACAGCATTACCTATCAAAGCTGTTACTGGGCCGACGGTTGCCGGGAAAGGATGCCCCGCGCAAGGAATGCTGAGCTGCATATTCTGAACTGCTATTACAACACGAATGTTTCCGGTGCTGTAGGGTTAGGTCTTGGCGGCGGTACTAAAAATTCCACGGTATATGTTGAAAATACAAACTATGCTAAAATCAGTACATTTTTCAAAAGTTATGTGTCCACAGACGGGGGCAGCATTGCCGTAAATTATATCAACAGCCTTTCCGGAGCTGGCGCGATCGGCGGTGGGTCCAATATCGGTACGGTAAGTCCGCCCAATTATGCATATACCGTCATTCCTACAGAAAATGTGGCTGCTTACGTGCCTGATCCTGGCTGTGGCGCAGGTGCGACATTGCAGGTGACTGAGTCCGGGGTTATTACGCCGGGACAGTGTGCCAATATGGGAGTAGGCAGCACGGGAAAAACTCCTGAGTTAAAATTATTTCCTGTACCGGTAAAGGATGTACTGAATATTGAACTTCCGGTCAATCGCAACAGACTGATGAATCTGGAAATCTACAACCCAGAAGGAAGGAAGGTTTATTCAGGATCTGTGCCGAATACTTCTGGTAAGACGATGACCGTTGATGTTGCTCACCTTCCGAAAGGCACTTATTTTGGAAGGCTGCGGGCTGGAGACCAATCTTTTCCCTTAAAATTTATTAAAGACTAAAACGGATTTTAATTTTCTTCAATGAGTGCATTCCAATGAGAATGCACTTTTTTGTTTCTACATGTTTAGATATTATGGATGTTGTGACGTGGGGTTTTGCGCCAGCCGCAAGCTTGATGCTTAATAACAGCAGAAAAAAGTGAATAAAAAGCCAATAAAATCAAAAAAGTATCTATATTTGTGTAATCGATTGTATTAAATATAAATAACAACAAATCAGTACTTTAAAAAAATGTTTATGAAAAAAACCTTACTTCTTATGTTGGTAGGGGTGATGAGCACCACCTTCACCATGAAAGCGCAGATTGCCCTTCCCAAAACCTGGGATTTTGCAAATGACACCACCAACTGGCCGCTGAATTCCGGAACCGGAGTTGCCGACAAAACCATTGATCAGCTGGGACTTTTCAGCAAGGGTGACGGAACCATTACCAATTTTGGGGCGATTACTGCAACATCTTACACTTATACCGACGGTTATTCCGGTGTCAACCGTCTGCAGCTCAACGGCGCAGGTTATCCAAGCAGCGGATTTACAACCACTCCGAGCCAAAGATATCTTTATTTTGATGTTTCGGGTCCCGTTACGGTAACGGTGTGGTTCAGATCAGGAAGCAACAGCTCTGCCAGAACAGTGTTCGTTACTGACGGTTCAACGGTTTTAGGGCAGAGAATTACTGATGCTGCAGGTACCGGAGAAATCTTCACGGCAAAGAAAACCAGTGCAGGTACAGAACGGCTTTATGTCTACGGAGACAGTGCCTGTAATATCTCCAAGATTACCGTTACTGCCACCACATTAGCGACAGGTGAGAGTGCTCAGGCTGCGGAAAAAGTATTCACCAACGGTAAAACTGTATATGTCTCAAAAGTTTCAGTTCCTACCGCTATTTCGGTGTATACCATGAATGGAGCTTTGGTGAATTCTCTGCATTCGAAATCTGATGTTTCGTTTGACCTGAAGCCTGGTATTTACCTCGTCAATACAACATCCGTAAAAGGATCAAAATCTCAGAAAGTAATTGTGAAATAATACAAAATTTTGCTATTGGTTTTATAAAGAAGTGGTATTCAGATGAATACCGCTTCTTTTTTTTGTTGTCAAAAATGACAGCGTGCTGAATATGAGAAATTCAGGTTGATCCCTGGGGTCTGCACAATTACTTCTGAATCCTTAACTGATCTTACATTTTATGGAAGAATGTAAAATAATTGTGCAGAATTAAAGTCGGTATGAAAATAGTTATTATATTTGTGCAATCGATTGTATTAAATCAGAATAACAAAAAAATCAACTTATTAAATTCATTAATTATGAAAAAAACATTACTTGTTGCATTCGCAAGTCTGCTGTCGGTTTTCTCTGCAAATGCGCAGACTACCTCATGGGACTTCAGTAATGATGCAACCAACTGGCCGATCAATGCAGGGATTGGGACAACGCCAATCGTAAAAGCGGGCTTAGGACTTAATCCTATTTCAAGCAACTCCAATTTCGGGGCGATTACCAACTCTTCTCAGGTTACTTTTTCCGACGGTTATGTCGGTACAGGAAACAGATTTCAAACCAACGGGGGAGGTGCTGTATCTGCAGGAACTTATCATCCGACCCAACGTTATTTCTTCATTCAGACGAATGGAGCATGTACTGTAAAAGCTTGGTACAAGAGCGGAAGCGGAGGAGCTGTAAGAACAGCTTATGTTAGTAACGGAGATATGACGCTCTACGGTTCAGCGGCAACAAGTCCTTCTGCGACGCCAGCTGATACTGCGATTCTTACTGCGAGTATCCCATCAGCAGGAACGTTCTATATCTATACTGATGCTGCGATTAATTTTTACAAAATTGAGGTGAGCGGTGCTACGGTAATTACCACTTTAGCGTCCAATACTTTAGCTGCTTCTGAAACTTCAGCAAATAAGAATTCCACTGTGATCTTCTCAGAAGGCAGCAGAGTTCACGTTTCGAAAGTAGCAGGCGACACCAAAGTAAATGTGTACAATACCGCAGGCGGACTGGTAAAATCACTTAACACCAAATCTGATGTTAATTTTGATTTGAAAACCGGTGTTTATATCGTAAACGTACAGTCGGATAAAGGAGTAAAATCCCAAAAGGTTATCGTGAAATAAATTTAGGAT
Organism: Kaistella soli; assembly: GCF_019038595.1. Classification (GTDB taxonomy): domain Bacteria; phylum Bacteroidota; class Bacteroidia; order Flavobacteriales; family Weeksellaceae; genus Kaistella; species Kaistella soli. The sequence goes on along the minus strand of NZ_JAHOPF010000007.1, from coordinate 26,835 downwards.
CATTTATTTATACAGGAAGCAGCATTTTTCGGAATGCTGTTTTTTTTGTTGCCTGTGGGACATCCATGGGCATTTTTTTATGGCAAGTCTATTTAGAAATACCTTTCTCCTTTTGAAGTTTTGTGTTCCGTGATTATTGAGTAGAAAATAATGGTATGGATTTAATATCTTTTCCTGTTGCGGATGGTTTAAAACAACAAAAAAGACCTTTTATTCCGCATAGTGTTTCTGAATCAGGAAGTAGCTTTTGATGCGTCTTTTTACCGTAACACATCGGTTATCTGAATCGCTTTAAACGTTATTCATAACAGTTAAAGGTGTTAGGGTCGATTCTAAAATGTTTCATTAACTGATTTTTGGTCTTGAACCAGTCGGAATGATTCACAAAAAAACCTTCCCCAAAAGGAGAAGGTTATATAAATCCGGTCAGTCAGAAATTTACTTTTTAATAATCTTCTGGGTGGTGCTTCCGGATTTTGTAGTGATTTTCATCAGATAGATTCCCGCATTCAGATGCTGCAGATCCACTGATTTTATATTGCCAGTAACAGTTCTCACCAAACTTCCGTTTGCACTGAAGATACTGATATTCTGTACTTCTTCGGCAGACTGGATTAATACTTTGTCCACTGTCGGGTTAGGATAAACGGTCAGCTGATTCTTTCTGTTCTGCTCACCGGCAGCCAGAACCTGAGTGTCATAAACCGTTTTAATATAAAACAGATTCGCGGTGTCTCCTTTCAGGATCGCATTGGCTCCGGCTGGTACATTAGGAATGCTGATCACACCGTTTGCTCCGGCCGGTACGGTATAAGTTGTCCCGTTAAGCTTAATTTTACCTGCAAATGCCGGATCAAAAACCAGTGTCAGGGTTGAGGTTTTTGCTGTGGTATAATTGATGAAGGTCGCGGTTTCAATTTTCAGCCTTTTCGTAAGCGTATTGCCGTCATAATTTGTCGATCCGTCGGTTGAATTCATATTTCCTGAGATTGTGTAGTAAGTGCTTACTTTTCCGTCAGTTGTAAAATTATGTATAAATGTGGTTTCAGCTGAAGGCTCGCCCAAAGCTACATTTCCTGATCCAGATACAGGCGTTCCTGAGGATCCTGACGTTGTCAAAGTAAATGAAACATCTGTAGTCGGTGTACCGGTAACCGTTACTGTTTTTGCTGCAATATTTTTAACGAATGTCAGTCCTGAAGCCGGTAAACCGTCAACGGTTACATCTGTGGCAGTTCCGCCCCAGGTAAATACCATGTTTTCAATTGGGCTTCCTGCAGCGACAGTCTGGTCATTATTTGCAGGGATATCAAGCGTCTGGGTGCTGACTACCACCGGAGTTTCTCCCTGAACATAAACCATAGGACTGGTGTAATTAACGAGCATTGCTTTTAAACCTGCATTGATGTCGTAGGAAGTATCATCCGCAGCGGTGAAAGTCCATTTCATGTCTCCGCCGTCAACGCGTCCGGCATACTGCATTACTTTGGTTTTTGCTGCTTCGGGTTCATCAACCACCAAATTTTTCACATATAAAGCAGCATCGGTATCAAAATTATTATAAACCCCTGCACCTTTTTTTGCTTTTACCGTATTGGCAACCGTTTCACCTCGTGAACTGGCCACATATGCGTCAAATTCTACAGGGTAATTCACTGCATCATAAGCAATAAAACGGTTTTGCCCGCTCATTGTATTGTTAAATGCTTTAATGATGCCGCCGTTTTCGCTGGAGAAAGTTCCGGGACCGGTGAAGGTATCAGTTCCCTGCATGGAGATCAGCATCGGATATTTACAGTTTCTGAAAAAATTTCCTTCAAGAAAGAGGGAAGAACCCATTGTAGATCCTGCACCATATTTAGAATTTCCGTCAAAATAATTGTTATACACGTGCGCGGAATAGTATCTTACTCTCGGATGTCTTGAATCTGAATGATCGTACCAGTTGTGGTGGTAAGTCACATAAAGACCTGCCGTAGTTCCTTCGCTTAATCCCAAAAGGTTGGCTTTTCCGCTGTCCCAAAAGTGGTTGTAAGACAGCGTTACAAACGTTGATTTTTTTACATCCAGGGCGCCGTCTCCTTTTACCTGATCGGCATCACCGCCTGCTTTTCCGTAAAACATATCATTGTTATGAACCCAAACATGATCGTTGGACTGCTGCAAACCAACATTGTCACCTTCGGCAGCGTCAGTCAGCATAAATCCTAAATTACGGACTTCAATATTTGAGGCATTCTTGATCCGTACTCCCCATCCGTTGGCGTAAGCATCGTCTCCAATTCCTTCAAGGGTAATGGAACCTGCGGCGAAGTTATTATTTTCGATCACCAAGTCGCCGCTCAGAAGGTAGCTCGGATCGGTGATGTTTCCAATCAGTCTTACCGCCAAAGGACGGTTGTCTTTTCCTTTTTTGAATCCGTCCAGAATCGTCTGCAGACCTACACACGGGTTTGCAGTAGCGCCCGTAACATTCATCGATACGGTGTTTTTGGTATTCTGAGTAATATAAATGACCACGGCGTTGCTTTTCAGGGTACCGTCCATATTGTACGCTCCCGGTATTCTTCCGCCTTCGTGGGCAAAGCCGTTACGGTCGTGTGCAAGAACAGTTACCGTATTGGATACGGAGGCTGTGCCTTCTGTGCCTGCTTTTACCGGAGCTACTTTAATGGTATAATTGCCTGCTGCAAGTCCCGGCAGATCTGCACGGAAATAAGTCCCGTAACTTCTGATCAGCTGGGTGTCAATTTTGCGGTCGGTAATTCCGGCACCGGAATAATATACATTATAGCTGTCTGCATCGCTTACCGGATCCCATTTTACGTAGGCGCTTTCCAGCGAACCGGCTTCTGCAGTGATGTTTACTCCCTGTGCGCTGATCAGCACTGCGGTAAACAGCCAACTCAGGATGGATAAAAATTTAGTCATAATTCAATAAATTTGTTTAATAATTATAATTTATGTAATGGATTACACAAAGTTATATGAAATATTAATATGCGCAAGAAATAATTAATATTTCTGATTATTGTCATTAAAAATGTAATATTAAAAGGGTTTTTGAATGGATTCGCGTGTTAGGAAACTTATTTTGTGAGTTGAATTTAACATTATTTTAACCTTCGAAATCTGCGTTTAAATCTGTTTTTAAGTTCAATACGTCAATAAAAGTTATATATTTGTGTAATCGATTGCTAATTTATTTGGCAATTTTCTCAACATCAGGACCGCCCAATTTGTGTGTTTTATGAAACTGTTTGTGTCAGTTGTTTTTCTCATTTCCTTTTCTCTGGGTTTTGCGCAAATCCAGAAAGACCTCTCCTTCACCAATGAATCGGAGCTGCAGAAAGTGCTGAAGAAATTTCCGTCGGTTGCTCTGGCGAAAGCTCCAGTTTCTGCTGATGTAAAAGAGATTAAAGATATTCCCTATCATAGTTTAGGAGATAGAAAACTTCTTCTGGACGGTTATCTTCATCAGTCAGCAGGAAAGAAACCCGCCGTTATCCTTATTCACGGCGGAGGATGGAAATCCGGAGATAAAGAAATGATGATGCCTCTCGCGCAAAGTATTGCCTCGCAGGGATATCAATGTTTTGCGGTGGAGTACAGGCTTTCAGGGGAAGCAAAATATCCGGCAGGGATTGATGATGTACTGAACGCGATCCGTTTTTTAAAGTCAAATGCAGCGAGGTTTAATATTGATGCTTATAAAATTGCGGTACTGGGAACTTCTTCGGGAGGGCAGATGGCAGCTTTGACCGGGACTAAATATTCGGGGCAGGTGAGCGCTGTCATCGATATCGACGGAATTCTGGCATTCAGTCATCCGCAGTCAAAGGAAGGAACTTTGGCCGCTGAATGGCTTGGCGGAACTTATCAGGAAAAACCGGAGATCTGGAGTGATGCTTCGCCGCTATGTCACGTGGACAGAAATTCTGTTCCGGTGCTGTTCATCAACAGTCAGTACGAAAGGTTTCAGGCAGGCAGAACAGATATGACTGAAGTCTTAAATCGATATTCCATCTATTCCCGTTCTGAAAAAATAGAAAATTCGCCGCATACGTTCTGGATGTTCAATCCCTGGTTTGAACCGACGGTAAAATATGTGACGCAATTTCTGAATAAGCAGTTCAAACCATAATTTTAAAATTTAATCATAAAAAAAATAATATGAAATCTATACACCCCATTCTGGCCATCCCGGTGCTTTCTTTACTGCTGAACTGTAATGCGGCCAAACCAACTTCACTGGCTTCCCAAAATGCTAAAACTTATGCTGAACTTTCAGTAAAAGAAGGCGGCGAATGGAAAGGCAAAAAATATGAAGGCGGCACTTTTAAAAATGTTCAGAATTTAACCCTGCCGTCAAGCCATACCGATCATTCTTACTATATCCGTTACGAAGGGCCGGGCTGGGAAAGTAATAAAATAGGGTACCGTCTGTATCTGGACTGGCGAAATGCCATTGATATCTACGGAAAACTCACCGAAGAGATGGTGCTTCAGGGCGTAGGACAGGACGGATTTGATTCCTATCACGAAATGAGCGACTGGGGTGCCGATATTCTTAAAGTAGGAAAAGGACTTGGCATCGGTTCCATCGGAAGGGTTGTGGACAATGAAGTTCAGCATTTCAATAAAGTGGAAAATACCACCGCCAGGGTAGAGAATTCCAAAGCAAACTCCAAAGTTTTTGTGAATTATAAAGGCTGGGAAACCAACGGAGAAACCACCGATCTGAGTTCCGAACTTACGGCTTCCCCCGATCAGCGTTATACCAGACACACGATACAGAGCAGCAGAGCGCTTAACGGAATTGTTACCGGAATTGTAAATCTTTACAAACTGCCTTCCATCAGAAAAACCAGTGGTAACGGGAAATGGGCGTATATTGCAACCTACGGAAAACAGACGCTGTTCAATGATAACCTGGGGATGGCTGTATTCTATAAAACCAGTGATGCGGAGAAAGTTTTTGAAGGGGCAACTGATCATTTAGTTCAGTTTAAACCCACAACAGAAAAGGTGACTTTCTATTTTCTGGGCGCATGGGAAAAAGAACCGAACGGCATCAAAACCGAAGCGGAATTCCTGAAGTATCTGGATGAAAACCTTGCGAAATTAAATACCTCCAACGAATTAAAGTAAAGCTTATGATTTCATTTTCAATAAAAAGTATTTCTCTGGTTCTCTTTGGAGCTCTGGTTCTGACAGGATGTAAAACCATTTCCAAAACTGCAGTTAACGGTATGGAAGTTCCTGCGGATAAAAAATGGTCAGAAAGAATGGCGCTTACTTTAATGAAAAAATATCCTGAAGCCTATATGCTCGATGACAAAACCGAGCCTAAATGGGACTATGTTCACGGGTTGGTCATGATAGGTTTTGAGGAACTCTATGCAAAAACCAAAAACCCCGCGTATTTTAATTATGTGAAAGGCTATGCAGACGCCACTATTGATGCGAAGGGAAATATCCCAAGCTACAAATTCTCGAGTTATAATATCGATATGATTATTGCCGGTCATCATCTGTTCGATTTATATGCTAAAACCAAAGACAACCGTTATCTTACAGCTTTAAAAACTTTACGTTCGCAGCTTGATACCCAGCCCAGAACTTCTGAAGGCGGTTTCTGGCACAAGAAAATTTATCCGAACCAGATGTGGCTCGACGGACTTTATATGGGCTCTCCGTTTTACGCCAGATACAATTCAACCTTCGAAAACGGTAATAAACTGGATGATGTGGCCTTGCAGTTCGAGCTGGTGCAGAAAAATATGGTTGACCCTAAGACAGGTTTGCTGTTCCACGGCTGGGACGAAAGCCGCGAAATGCCCTGGGCAGATCAAAAGACAGGAAATTCTCCAAACTTCTGGTCGAGATCGATGGGCTGGTACGCCATGGCTTTAGTGGATGTCCTTGACTATTTTCCAAAAGACCATCCAAAAAGAGCGGAACTGATTTCTTATTTAAATGATCTTTCTAAAGCGATCGTAAAATATCAGGATGCTACAGGGCTTTGGTATCAGGTAACCGATCAGGGCACACGTGAAGGCAATTATCTGGAAGCCTCAGGTTCATCAATGTTTGCGTATGCGCTCGCCAAAGGCGCCAATAAGGGCTATCTGCCGAAAACCTATAAAGCGGCTGCGAATAAAGCATTTGACGGACTGGTTAAAAACCTGATTACCGTTTCGCCGGAAGGTTATGTTACCCTTACCCAGGTTTGTGCGGTGGCGGGATTGGGCGGAAAACCATACAGAGACGGTTCATACGAATATTATGTCAATGAGAAAAAGAAAGACAACGATCCGAAAGGTACCGGACCGTTTATTCTGGCCGCTCTGCAACTTGACCGATAACCGATGAAAAACCGGATCACCTTACTATTTCTTCTGATATTGAGTCTGCACCATCTGAACGCGCAGTCTCTAGAAAAAAAGTGGAGTAAAACAGCATTTTCTAAAGACGCTGCTTTCCTTGCCTCTGAAGAAGCTGTACGCATTGCAGAGAATGTTCTGCTGTATCAAAAGTCAAACGGAGGCTGGGGAAAGAATATTGCCATGCAGAAAGTACTTTCTGCGCAGGAAAAAAAGGAGATTACAGCGTCCAAAAACAACCTGAAGGAAACGACGATTGACAATAATGCGACCGTTCAGGAGCTTACTTTTCTGGCGAATGTCTACCGGTATCACCCCAACGAATCCTACTGCGCTGCTTTTCTGAAAGGCCTGGGTTTTCTTCTGGAAGCACAGTACGAAAACGGCGGCTGGCCTCAGTTTTATCCCTTACAGAACAATTACAGTTCGCATATTACCTATAATGATGATGCGATGGCCAATGTGCTTTTTCTGTTAAAAAAAATCATGGATGAAAGGGAGACCTTTCCTGTGAAAATCCCGTCAGAAACGATGTCAAAAATCGAATATTCTTTTTCAAAAGGTATTGAAATCATCCTAAAAACCCAGTACAAACAGAATGGAAAACTTACAATCTGGTGTGCGCAGCATGACGAATTCAGCCTGTTTCCAGCCAAAGCGCGGGCTTATGAATTTCCGTCGCTCAGCGGGAAGGAATCTGCAACACTGGTTTTGCTTCTGATGTCTTTGGAAAAACCTTCAGCTGAAGTCATTAATGCCGTGGAACATGCGGTGAAATGGTTTAAGCAGAATAAGGTCACAGGTTTTAAAGAAGCAATAGTTTCAGGAGATAAAAAACTGATCGCTGACGGTACGGCACCGCCAATTTGGGGAAGATTTTATGACCTCGAAACCAACCGGATTTTTGTTTCGGACCGGGACGGAATCAGGAAAAGCTCGTATGATGACATCGGTTTTGAGCGCAGAAACGGTTATGCCTGGTATACTTACGAACCTGCTGAAGTGCTTAAAAAATATGATCAATGGAAAAAGAAATTCGTTAAAACCATTCCCGATAAAAATTATTATGTCGTTTCTAAAGATGGTTCAGGGGATTTCGAAAGCATTCAGCACGCTGTTGATCAATGCAGATCTTTTCCCGACGAAAGAATTACCCTGTTCATTAAAAAGGGAACGTACCATCAAAAAGTAAAGATCCGGCAGTGGAATACGAATATTACAATCATCGGAGAGGACCGTGATGCTACCGTCATTACTTTTGATGATTATTTTGATAAAGCAGACCGGGGCAGAAACAGTACATTTTTCACCTCCACTTTCAGTGTTGAAGCGAATGACATTGTCCTTGAAAACCTCACCATCAGGAATACTGCAGGTGACGTAGGACAAGCCGTTGCACTGAGCATTACTTCAGACAGGGTAGCGGTGGTCAACTGCAGCCTGACCGGCAACCAGGATACGCTTTACCTTGGAAATGAAGGAAAAATTTATATTAAAGATTCCTATGTGGAAGGTACCACCGACTATATTTTCGGAGGCGCAACTGCTTATTTTGAAAACTGCGTCCTGCACAGCAAAAAAGATTCCTACATCACCGCACCTTCCACGCCTCAGGGCAGCAGGTTTGGTTTTGTTTTTAATAACTGCAGACTGACGGCAGCTGAAGAAGTGAGCAAAATTTATCTGGGAAGACCGTGGCGCAGTTTTGCAAAATCAGTATTTTTAAACAGTGAATTACCTGCAGCCACCGCGACTGAAGGTTGGCACAACTGGAATAAAAAAGAAGCAGAAGAAAACGCTTTCTTCGCGGAATTCAGCAATTCAGGGAAAGGAGCAAAACCAGATTTGAGAGTGAAATGGGCTCATCAGCTTTCCCGAAAAGAAGAAAAAAAATACACCAAACAGAATATTTTAAAAACCGAAATCAACAGCAACTGGTATGAAAATCTATAAATTAATCCTCCTTTCCGCGTTCTTTTTAGTGGGCTGTAAGGCCAACAATATTCATAAAAAAATTATAGTTCATACGATTGGCGATTCCACCATGGCCATTAAGCCCGATCCCGACAAAAATCCGGAAAGAGGCTGGGTTCAGGTTCTGCCACAGTATTTCAATGATCAGGTTGAGATTAAGAATTACGCCGTTAACGGAAGAAGCACCAAAAGCTTCAGAGAGCGCGGCAACTGGAAACCTGTTCTGGAAGCTTTAAAACCCGGCGATTATCTGTTTATACAGTTTGGGCACAATGACAGTAAAGATACCGATCCGGAGCGTTATACGAATCCCCAGACGGCTTACCGCTATAATTTAATCCGGTATATTGAAGAAGCCAGAGCCAAAGGGGCGGTTCCCATTCTTTTTTCTTCCATAGCGAGAAGAAAGTTCAATAAGGAAGGCGTGCTGCTGGATGCGCATGGAAATTATACTCTGGTAGCCCGAATGGTAGCCAATGAAATGAAAGTGCCGTTTTTCGATATGCAGTACCTGACTGAAAACCTCGAAACCGCTTATGGAGTGGAAGGTTCTAAAAAGCTGCACCTCCATTACCAGCCAGGCGAAATTCCTTATTATCCTGAAGGAAAAGATGACAATACCCATCTTTCCGAACTCGGTGCCAACGAAATTTCAAAACTTTTTATTGAAGAACTGAAGCGCCAGAAACATCCTTTGGCGAAATATCTGAAGTAGGAAAATATAACGTCTTTAGTCCTACAGATCATCCATGCTGCGAATAGGTCGCTATCAAATGCGTGGAAAGTATTTGAGATTTGCTTAATTTTTTAAGAGGTAAGATGCCGGTCATGCTATTGCCGCTATTTATATCTTCGATCATGCTCCTGACAGATTGGAACAGATATTGACGTGAAACAGCAGTAAAAATGTTGCGATTTCACCTTTGTTACGGATGAAATATCCTGCATTCTTTACTGACTAAAGTAACCAAAAAAACAAAAGCAATGAACGTACTGTTTGTATTAACTTCCCATGACAAACTGGGAAATACCGGTGAGAAAACCGGTTTCTGGATCGAAGAGTTTGCAAGTCCCTATTACTATCTCACGGATAAAGGGGTAGAAGTAACCCTGGCTTCTCCTGCTGGAGGACAGCCTCCCATTGATCCCAGCAGTGATAAACCGGAAAACCAGACTGAAGCCACCATCCGTTTCAAGGCTGATAACGCACTGCAGGAAAAACTCGGTAAAACGCATCCTTTGTCCGAAGTAAAAGCGGAGGACTATGACGCGGTATTTTATCCGGGAGGTCACGGGCCACTTTGGGATTTGGCTGAAAGCAAAGATTCAGCGAAGCTGATCGAAAGTTTTTACGCTATGGAAAAACCTGTAGCTTTTGTATGCCATGCTCCGGGAGTATTGAAAAATGTGAATGATGCTGAGGGAGAGCCACTGGTAAAAGGTAAAAAAGTGACCGGATTTACTAACACGGAAGAAGAGCTTGTGAAACTCACCGACGTGGTTCCGTTTCTCGTTGAAAATATGCTGAAAGAAAAAGGAGGAATTTATTCGAAAGCAGGCGATTTCGAACCTTATGCTCTGGAAGACGGTCTGCTGATTACCGGCCAAAATCCGGCTTCATCTGAAAAGGTGGCGGAAATCTTACTTAATAAGCTTCAGAAATAAATATTCAAAAGCATAAAAAAAGTTCCGGATGACTCTCATCACGGAACTTTTATTTTAAGGCAAAAGAAACTAATTCAGTATCATACTCAGCTGCACCCTTTTCCTTGCCTCATCCACTTCTGTCACCCTTACCTGAACGTGCTGATGCAGTTTCACCACTTCATTCACATCGGAAACAAAACCGTCTTTCAGCTGTGAGATATGCACCAGTCCGCTTTCTTTGATCCCAAGATCTACGAAACAGCCAAATGCCGTGATGTTGTTCACGATGCCGGGAAGGATCATTCCGGTTTTTAAATCTTTGATGCTTTTAACGGTAGGGTCAAACTCAAAAACCTTCGCAGCTTTCCTGGGATCTAAACCGGGTTTTTCAAGTTCTTTCAGAATATCTTTAATCCCTAAAATGCCAATGGTTTCGGTTACATATTTTTCAGGAGTGATTAAAGCAATCTTTTCTTTATTAGCGATGAGGTCAACGGTTTTAATACTTAAATCTTTTGCCATTTTCTCCACGACAGGGTAGGCTTCCGGGTGAACCGCTGAATTATCCAGCGGGTTTTTGCTGTTGGCAATTCTCACAAAAGCTGCGGCCTGCTGAAAAGCCTTTTCTCCAAGTCTCGGTACTTTTTTCAGTTGTTTTCTGTCTTCAAAAGCTCCGTTTTCTGCGCGGTAATTCACAATATTCTCTGCCATCTTTTCCCCGATTCCCGAGACATAACTCAACAGCGATTTGCTTGCCGTATTCAGATTGATTCCGACAGAATTTACGCATTTCATTACGGTAGTATCCAGTTCGTTTTTCAGCTGAGTCTGGTCTACATCATGCTGATACTGTCCGACACCGATTGATTTCGCATCGATCTTTACGAGTTCTGCCAAAGGATCAGAAAGTCTTCTGCCAATCGAAATGGCTCCGCGAACCGTGACATCGAAAGATGGAAATTCATCCCTCGCAATCTTGCTTGCTGAATATACCGACGCGCCGGCTTCGGAAACTACAAAAACCTGAGGCGGAGTATCAAAAGCTATTTTCTTGATAAAGAATTCTGTTTCCCGGCTTGCCGTTCCGTTTCCAATCGAGATCGCCTGAATATTATAGGCATTTACCATGGAGCGGATCTTCTTCATCGCCATTCCGCTCTCGTTTTGCGGAGCGTGAGGGTAGATCGTTTCGTTGTGCAGGAGGTCACCTTTTTCATCCAGACAAACCACCTTGCAGCCGCTTCGGTAACCGGGATCGATGGCAAGAATCCGTTTTTCGCCTAAAGGCGGCGCGAGCAGCAGCTGTCTGAGGTTTTCAGAAAAGATGCCGATCGCTTTTTCGTCTGCCTTCTGTTTTGCTTCCTGCAAGGCCTCGTTGGAAATTGCGGGTTCGAGCAATCTTTTATAACTGTCCCCGATTGCAATTGCAATCTGATCTGTACATTCATTATTGGATTTCAGGATGGCGTTTTCGATAAGGTCGAGGGCTTCGTCCTTGTCGACATCAATTTTAGTTTTCACGAAACCTTCAGCTTCCGCTCTGAGCATGGCCAAAAGGCGGTGCGAAGGAATTCTGTTCAGGCTTTCTTCCCATTCAAAATATTGGGAGAATTTCTGTGCGGCTTCCTCATCTTTTTTAGCTTTTACTACTTTTGAAGAAATAATTGCCTTACGCTGAAATAAGCGTCTGAGGTTTTTGCGGACATATCCGTTTTCATTAATCCATTCCGACATAATGTCTCTGGCGCCCTGAAGCGCATCTTCCACCGAAGTCACCTCATCATTCAGGTATTTGGAAGCAAGGAACTGAAGGTCATTGGCTTTCTGGCTCATAATGATTCTGGCCAAAGGTTCCAGACCTTTTTCTTTCGCGGTGTCGGCTTTGGTTTTTCTTCTTTTCCTGAAAGGCAGGTACAGATCCTCCAGTTCCTGAAGGTCAAAACTCGTTTCAATCCTTTGTTTTAATTCAGGGGAAAGGGAGTTCTGTTCTTCAATGGATTTAAGGATGCTTTCTTTCCTTTTAATAATTTCCTCAAACTGGGTGTTGAGTTTGGCGATCTGCTCAATCTGAACTTCGTCGAGGTTTCCCGTGGCATCTTTCCGGTATCGGGAAATAAAAGGGATGGTACAGTCTTCGCCCAGAAGTTTCAGGGTTGTACTGATATTTTTCTCAGAAAGAGGAAGGGATTTTTGAATAAAGCCGGTCGCGGTCATAGGAGATTTTTAAGACCGCTAAAATAGGGAGAATTATAGGAATGAATCAACAGGGTTTAAGGAAAAAGGTAGGAATCTTCCGGACATTAGTTATACATTGCTTTGACTTTCCTTTGACATTCCTTTGACATTGCTTTGATGCTGACCCGTTGTGGGAATTTTACCCGCTTTCTGGACGAGCTGCTTTTACTTTCAGGTATCCAACGTAATTTTTTGAAAGATCTGACGGGGAGAAGTATGATCGGAAATGGTAATTAATTTCACGTGTTCCGGAAGTACATTTTCTTTTAAATTCCTGATGAAAACAGCGGATTTTTCGCCGAAAAGCCGCAGATCAATGATCACCGCGGCAACGTCTGCCTTTGAACAGATATTGAACACACTTTGGGTTTCCGTAGGCTTCACCACTTCAAATTTCTTTTGTTTCAGAAAATTTGAAACTTTAGAGAGGGAATATATTTTATTGTCGAGGATAAGGATCTTGCTTTTCATAATCATTTTCAGTTACTTATGAACTGTAATAAAAAAAACATGCCAGTCCTTAAAATTTTGAGAATATTTTGAAAAATCAGTGGTCATCAACAATAGGCCGCGCGAGAAGACTTTTGGGTGGCGGTGAAACCGAAGTGAGGCAAAAATAAATTGTATATATTAGGATCCAGCACTCCCTAAGCTGTTCAGAACAGCTTCTTTATAGCTCCGGCCAATGGGGACGGTAACATCGCTGAGCGCTATTTTACTTGCTGAATAAGCGGTTATCCGGCTTCTGTTGATGAGAAAGGAGCGGTGAACTCTTACGAAATGTTCTTTCGGAAGCAGATCCTGAAGTGAGGATATATTTTGTCTCGCGATCAGTTCCGAACCGATCAATTTAATCCTCACATTATTTCTTTGGCTTTCAATGTATTCAATTTCAGCAACAGGGATTTTATATACTGACTTGTCAATTTTAAGTTCGATGATATGCTGGTCTTTGGCGGTTTTCAAAAGGTTATTCTGCTCCGCAAGCACTGAATTATCGCGGTTTACTCTTTCCAATGATTTCAAAATGGTGTACCCTAACGGAATAATGGCTGCGATATTAATATCCAGTGCGGTGTTCATTATTTCTGAGGGTTCAAAAAAGTGGTTACTCTGATATCCCGGAATGTAATGAGGCTGAATATAATACATCATAAATGGCCGCTGAATAAGTACACTTATAAACAGCACCAATAAACTGTAGTAAAGGGCGAACAGCAGGTATTTCTTTTTCAGAAAGAACACTGGATACAGAAAATACAGACTGATATAAACCAAAAGCATCCTGGAAGGAAGACAGCATATCTGAATGAGTATATTTCTGAGAAAATCATAATCGGACAGGCCCCATACAAAACTCCAAAACAGAACAAACAGCATCCAGTATAAAATATGGTTGGTAAGCCTGCACTGGGTAATGTTCATTTAAATACAGTTTAAATCCTTTATTCAAAAATAGTGTTTTATTCTTGAATAACAGCTTTCGCCGTACATCCTGCTGTTCGTCCCTCATGGGTTGCTGTATGTACCGGGTGCTTTCCGCATTGGGTTTTATGAAATATTTTTGTTCTGTAAACTCATGATGAAAAGACTGAAAGATTACTTCCATCAAAAAACATTAATACCGATTATGAAAAAAACACTTCCCTTATTTGTTGCTCTTTTACTGTCAACACTTTTTTACTCCCAGAAAATTGAAAGAATAGAACCTGCCAACTGGTGGATCGGGATGAAATACAATACCGTCACCCTGCTCGTTTACGGAAAAGACATTTCTAATCTGGAACCTAAAATCTCCTATCCCGGCGTTCAGCTTGGAGCATCTAAAAAAGTGGAAAATCCCAATTACCTCTTTCTAACACTTAAAATATCCGACCACACCAAACCCGGTATTCTTAATATTGATTTCTTTAAAGAGAACGGGAAGAAAATCACTCAGAAGTTCCCATTGCTGGAAAGGGAAAAAGAAAGCGCTAACCGGGAAAGTTTCTCTCAGAAAGATGCCATTTACCTTATTGTACCCGACCGTTTCGCCAATGGAAACGCAAATAACGACGTGATTCCGACGATGAATGAGAAAACCGTCAACAGAAGCAGTGAAGATAAAAGACACGGAGGCGATATCCATGGCATTGTCAATCATTTAGATTATATACAGTCGCTGGGATTTACCCAAATATGGAACACGCCTTTAACAGAAAACAACCAGCCGCAATACTCATATCACGGCTATGCAGCGACTGATTTATATAAAATAGATCCCCGTTTTGGGACCAATGAAGATTTCAAAAAACTATCTCATGAAGCGAAAAAGAGAAACATCGGAATCATTTGGGACGTCATTCTCAATCATTGCGGAAACGAATACTATTTCGTGAAAGATCTGCCCTCTAAAGACTGGCTTAACTTTTCCGACACCCATACCCGGACCAATCATCTGAAATCAACGGTTAATGATCTCTACGCTACCGGAATTGATAAAAAAGAATACACCGATGGATGGTTTGATGACCATATGGCTGATCTTAACCAGAAAAACCCTTTGGTCGCAAAATACCTCATTCAGAACACCATTTGGTGGGTAGAATATGCAGGGATTTCGGGACTTAGAGAAGATACCTTTTCTGATGCGGACAAAGATTTCCTTTCCGTCTGGACCAAAACCATCACTGATGAATATCCGAATATGAATATCGTCGGTGAAGAAATGACCAGAATTCCGGCTCAAAACGCCTACTGGCAAAAAGATAAAATAAACAGCGATGGTTACCAATCTTATTTACCCACTGTGATGGACTTTTCTTTGACAGACAATATTGTAACCAGCCTCAACAGAACGGATGACTGGTATTCGCCATGGCGCGATGTTTATCAGGGCGTGGCTTTAGATTTTTTCTATCCTCATCCCGATGAGCAGCTCATTTTTCCCGACAACCATGATATCGACCGTTTCTATTCCCGGATCAACAAAAACTTTTCACACTGGAAACTCGGAATTGCGATGTATATGACCATGCGGGGAATTCCCCAGTTTTTCTACGGAACTGAAGTACTGATGACCAACGAAAAAGCAGGAAGCGACGGACAGCGACGAGGGGACTTTTATGGCGGCTGGAAAACAGATGCTAAAAACACCCTGACAGAAAAGGGTTTGTCCACCGGCGAAAAAGAAGCAAAGGCCTACTTCTCGAAATTACTGAATTGGCGAAAAACCAACTCCGCTGTTACCAACGGAAAATTTCTTCACTACGCTCCGCAAAAAAACAATGTCTATATCTATTTCCGGTACAATGACCAACAGCAGGTTATGGTTTTGCTCAATAAAAATGAAGAAGAGGTTACCATTGATTTAAAACGGTATCACGAAGCAGTCCCAACGCAGTTCAAAGCCAGGGATATTATTACAGACCAGGAGTTTAGTTTTGAAAATACGCTGAAAATCCCTGCCGCAACTGCCATGATCCTGGAGATTGAAACTGACCGCTAAGCCGTTTATTGAAACCTAAATCACAATAACTTTCCGATGACATCAGATAAAGTTTTTCAGATAGGGTAGCTTTTGAAACCCTTAAAAGATTAACAATATGATTATAAATCTCCAGCGAAAAAATAAAGAACTATAATTCCTTTACCATCTCGTACTGTTTTCCGGTCAGCCCAATGTTTTTAGACTTCAGGAAGTGTAGGATTGCGGTACAGTTTACTTCTGCATTGATGAGTTTTGCCCGGGAATTGGTATTCAGTTTTGTCATTTCCTGCAGCAGTAATGAACCTACGCCTTTTCTGCGGTGATCCTGATGAACGGCAATTTGGGTAAGGTCTCCCGAAAGCGGCTCAAAAATACAGTAGCCTACCAACTGTTCACCGTCATAGGCACCCAGATTCACGAAATTTTCCTGCGCCCGTTCAATCGACTGAAAAGTATTCTGCCAGGAAGGCTCAAAGTCGCAAAATTCCGACACCTTTTCAGGCAAACGGCCGGTTACCGGTTTAATTTGAAATTTCCCAGCGGTGTCTCCTAAAGCTGCTTTCACCGCTTCGTTGTTCCAGCTGAAATAATTGAATTCGCGGGTGATTTTAAAGCCTGCCTTTTGATATACCGAAACGGCCGCGGTATTATGCTGAAGCACTTCGAGCAGATATTGCGAAATGCCTGCATGCTGAAGATAAGGGATGGAGTGTTCGAATATTTTGCCGGCAAGACTCTGTCCTCTGTGGCTTTTCAGCGTTCCGGTTCCGGTATCGTAAGCGATTTTGAGTCCGTTGAAATCTCCGGTACCGTTCAGGGTAAAGGCGACGATCTTTTCGCCTTCAAAAGCTGCGAAAGACAATTCCGCTCTGTAGCCGCGGCGGATGAGCATGCTCTTCAGTTCATCCGCGTTGAGCTGCATTTCATAATCGGCGAAAGCTTGATTAAAGGCAGCAAAAACCGCTTCGAAGCTGATGTCTTCAAGTGATTTTATTTCCATGGAGAGAAGATTTAACCGTTTATTTTTGGATGAATGAAAAAACACTCTTTACAAACTCATCATTGTTTTCGTAATACAGCAAGTGTCCGCCCTTGATCTGTACCACTTTCTGTTTAGGGAATTTAAACAGTTTATAGTGCTGCGGACCTACGGCGTGATCCTGAGTTCCGCTAATGACCAAAACAGGAACTTTTATCTCCGGCGTAAGTTTGGTGAAATCACCGTAATATTCACTGATGTTCCAGACGTTATTGCGGAAGCCGTTTTCCTCTGGTCTCTTCGCATCGATCTTGTTCAGGGTATCCATATTCTCCTGGGTGTCAGTAAGCAGTTTATAAATAAGCCCTTTGTCATTCAGTACGCCCATGGCTTCGCCCAATGCCGGCATATACTGGCCGTCTTTAATTTCGATATGGCTTCCCGCAAGTTCATTGGCGTAGGCTACCTGGCCCATCACCGAATCGTTGAGGTACAGGGTGCTGTTAACCAGAATCAGCCCTTTCAGATGGTCACCGTATTTCGCCGCGTAAGCCGTCGCGATAATCCCTCCGAAGGAGTGCGACATGAGATATACTTTCCCTGCGCCCAGTTTCTTGCGGATATCTTCGATGTCTTCCACCATTCTGTTTACGGAATAATCATTGGTTACTGAACCGGCTGAACGGCCGCTGCCGCGCTGGTCGTAATACACCATTCTGAGCTTGCTTTCGAGATTTTTACCTTTGAGGTTTTCAAAAGAATCGCTCCACATCCCGGGACCGCCGTGAACATAGATACAAAGGTCACCGCTTCCCAAAACTTTCGTGAAAAGCTTCGTGCCGTCGGAAGTCTCTGTGAAAAAGGGAGCCGTTGCTTCGGGTTTTTTAGAAGACATTTGGGCAGAAAATAAATTCGCCACCAATAGCATTAAAAAAGATAAATGAATTGTTTTCATGTAAATTGAATTTGATGCGGCACAAACCGCTGTTATGGTTATTTAGTTTTTGTAAGCATGAAGTTTACTGATGGGTCCTGTGCGGTATTTTGTCTTTAAGGAAAGCATAATGATCGTCTCCTGTAATAATAAGGATCCTTTTGTTTCTGTTTTTAGCGATCAGGTCTTTTATGTTGTCCAGCAGCTTATCGTTTCGTTGGTCATAGAAATCGGTTACTCGCTGATGTACGCTTCCATGCAGACTTTCGGCGAGACAGCTGTAAAACTTCCCGGTAAGTTGGGCGTCATTGCTGCTCAGGATCTCCGCAAGACTTTTGGTTTTCAGGATGGGAAGGCGCTCGGTATTGAAATGGCTGCATTTTGATTTTCTATTGGAGTAAACAGAATCTTCTGCAAGCGCTTTTTCGTATTTTTTAATGGGAGATATTTCTTTCCAGTAATTTTCAGGTATGGGTTGGCCTTCAATATCGCTTCCGAGCTAGTCGAAACCTGCTGTCTGTACTGCAGGAAACCATTGCTTCATCATCCACATTTCGTACGGGTAATTCTTTTTCAGATACAGTGAGTCCTGCATTAGGTCTTCAGACCGTATTTCTACTGCAATAAGGTCGGGTTTCAGTGCTGCCACGGTTTGCCTGAGCTGAATGTAAGAGTATTGGCTGTTAACCTGGTGAAGGGTGTGGAGGGTAGGACGCATATAGACGCTGCGGGTATTGGTTTTGCAGCTGTGGAGAAGCGCAAATACACCAATGAAAATAATAAATTTCTGAATCATTTAAATGGTTTCGGTTAGTTTTTAGAAGTCAATATCCTGTGAATGCAGATAGGTAGCGTCTGTACCTTTTTTGTTACAGATTAATCCGAAAAATGATCAGATGGTCCATTGTTAAAGCCTGAGTATTCACTGACATAAGACTACCGGAGCCGGAAGTAACAGTGAAAACCTGTAAACGTTTTACGGTTTAGAAAAGGTTAAACCATTGCTTTGCATGCCTGAAAATCACCAAAAGCAGATATCCGTACAGCACCACCACCGGCAACGCATAATACCATTTTGTGGGCAGTTTTTTTTTGCTGTCTATTTTACTTTTAATGTCGTCGAGCACATATTGCGGAATCAGTTTCAGGGTTGCTGTGATGAGCAGCGGAACAATGATCAGGTCGTCCAGCAGGCCCAGAACCGGAATAAAATCAGGAATAAGATCGATAGGGCTGAGCAGGTAGGTTACCGTAAGTGCCGCCAATAATTTTGCCGACAGCGGCGTGCGCCTGTCGAAAAGTGCATAATAGATGGGAACGGTTTCCTGTTTTAGTTTTTTTACTTTTTCTTTTAACTCACGGAGCATGATGGTAAATTCGAAAATTATGACATCAATATGGAACTAATGTTGTACCATAATTTTAGACCATACTGATTTTCCTTTTGTCCCTGATGCTAACAGTTCCGGAAAGCAAATCCAATTCTTACCGTCGCTTCGCAAGATAATTCTCCAAATACCATTGTTTAAAGCTTTTCACATCGTTTTCCGGTCCCCAGCCGCCCGTCCAGTGCATGTGCCTGTTAAAAAGCAGTGCTTTCAGAGTCATTGGTGTGCCGTCGTTTTCATTAAATGGTGTAAGACCGTAGTGTTTGTATTCCAGCATGTTAAATCCGTTTTCGTCCCGAAGGTCATCGCGTTCTACCCAGAGCATCTCGTAATACCAGATTCCGTTATAACCAAGGGCTTTAAGCTCCGCAGGGCAGCTTTCTTCGCCTTTGTAGTAAAGGCATTTTTCTAAAAAATCTTGCATGATTTGAATTATCAAGCCAATATATCTGTTTTTTTTCGGATTTTAAAATGTAGTGCGGGATCTTACCGTTTTCGGATTATTTTTTAACCCTGGAGTTTACGGAGGATATGGGGTGGTTTATTTAACCACAAAGAACACTAAGGTTGCCACAATGACGCAAAAATTGCTTTAGACTTCACAGCAGTTTTTAATAATCCTTTCCGCGGGTCAGGCAGCAAAAGTTTTACCCTTTTCTGTACCAGTGAAAAAGTATCGATCCTAAAAACGGCATGAACAGAACCATAGAAAACCATAGGAATTTTCCGGAAGTGTTATAGGGACTTTTTAGAATTTCAAAGCTGCTGAAAATGATGAAAGCCAGAAAGAGGATTATGAATGCCTCATAATAAACCGTGGTGCTCATTGTGATTTTGTCTTCCCGCCAAAGGTTTAAAGAAAGCAGCGGAACCGGGAAGCAGTTTTTTATCCCGCTGTTTTGGTGTTGTATGTTTTCAACGATTCATCTGTTTTTACAGTGCAGCAAATTTGCTGCCCTTTTGATTGTTTTTAAACGCAAATTTCATTACTGTTATTTACCGGTTCAAAGATTTTCTGTATCCGCTTTCTTTAATCATACTGCGCCGCATATACCATAAGGTCACGGTAGAGCGGATCAGTGGATTTATAATACAGCCGGATCAGGTTGCGAAGCTGCTCGGCAGTGCTGCTTGGCGTCATATAGACTTTGGCATATTCCACTTCGCTTTTTGCCATTTCGTTGTGATCTGCCTGAAAACCCTTGATGAAATTACCGCTTTTAGTGTAGTACAGCACGAAGTTATCCGGAGTGTAGCCCGTGGCATTCTCTATGATTTTCGCCGTGGAGGCGCCGTTCAGATAAGCGATGAGGTTTTCCGAATTGTTTTTGTCGGTCATGAATCTTAAGGTCGCATCAAATTCCACGAGTCTGTACGAAACCCCGCCATCGGTAGAGTAGCGTACCCGTACCACAGCTGGCTGTTCCACATCGAGGCCAGCCACATCCCCGGCAGCAAGGATAAACTGATAATGCACACCGTCATTAGCCGTCCAGTTGTAAAAATCAACCACTCCAACTTTTTTCAGCTGAGAATGGAATAGCGTAAAAGAAAGAAAAAGGACAAAAGATAGAAGTGTTTTCATGGTTCGGTATTTTATGATATCAAATATATAAATAAATCGAATTTAATATGAGAAATGTATAAAAAATATATAAAAAATATATCCGTCATTTTCTCTTGTGATCACACCGCCTTCTGTTGCCCTGAACGATTGCCGAAACCGGAAAAATTCATTCTCTAAAATATGATTTTCCCAATATTCATCTGTTAAATTTTAAGGAAAATTAAAATCAGGTTAAAATTATTTAAAAATTCAGAATGTATATGGTGATTATAATTACATTTGCATCCTTAAATTTTAAAAATTCATGAGAAAGTTTTCTTTACTGTTTTTATTTTTGGGTCTGAACCTGTTCAGTTCCCAAAAAATTCTATTTGATAATACGAAGGCTGAAATGGCCGGAAATGCTGACTGGGTTATTGATTCCGATGGAGGAACTGCGCAGCGCACCCCAACACCCGCGCAAAGCGGTATCACTTCTTCAACATCCGAAACCTACTGGAAAGGAGCGCTGAGCGCATGGGGAGTTGATCTGGTGAAGACCAATCCCAATTATATTCTGGAAACACTTCCTGCGTCCGGAAAGATCACTTACGGTGACAGTACCAATCCTCAGGATCTGTCCAACTATAAAGTATATATCGTTGACGAACCCAATACTAAATTTACCGTAGCAGAAAGCAATGCGATTGTAAATTTTGTAAAGAACGGAGGCGGCCTTTTCATGATCAGTGATCACACCATCAGTGACCGAAACAACGACGGATGGGATTCTCCTGCAATATGGAATGATCTGATGTCGAATAATACGGTTCTTTCCAATCCTTTCGGAATTACTTTCGACCTGAAGAATCTGTCCGGAACCTATACCAATATTGCCAATCTTCCAACGAATCCTGTTTTACACGGAACCGCAGGAAATCCTTCTATGATCATGCTTTCCAACGGAACTTCGATGACGCTGAACACGGCAAAAAATTCTTCGGTACAGGGCCTGATGTTTACGACAGGAACTTTCGGCACCACGAATGCCCTTGTTTCCACAGCAACTTACGGAACAGGAAAGGTAGTGGCGCTTGGGGACAGTTCGATTCCTGATGACGGAACCGGAAATTCAGGAAATACCCTCTATAACGGATATACGGGAGATGCGAACGGCAATCACAAGCCGTTGCTGCTCAATGCGGTGATGTGGCTTGCTTCTGCGAGCAATTTGAGTCTTGCGGATGTTTCTGCTGCAGAACTGTCTGCTTATCCTAACCCAAGTTCAGACTTCCTTAACTTCAAAGGCAGTTCAGTAAAAAATACGGAGTATGTCATTGTGGATGCTTCCGGCAGAACGGTAGCAAAATCGGTTACCAACGGAAATCAGGTGGATATCAGAAATCTTACCAACGGGGTTTATACTTTGATGCTTTCTGTCGATGGCCAGACCAAATCTGTCCGTTTTATCAAAAATTAAAATCTGTTTAAAAACAGAATGATTGGTTAGCAATCAGTTTCCACTGCTCAAAGTCTTAAGGCTTTGGGCAGTTTTTTTTGTTAGGGCGGGGAAGTTTTAGTTTTATTGTATGATGACACGAGAGATTGACTTCGTCCAGTTTCATTTCACGCGGCGGGCCCTAAATCCTGATTCTTTCAGTGAAATGAAGAATGCACAGCGTTCATCATACCTTGAGTTGACCAGCTTCCGGAAACAATAATACGTCTGATGGTGTATAATGGATCTGCAGGATCTCTTTTGGTAGACAGAATATAAGCCATTTTATAATCACTCTTTTTTATTTCAGCGATGGCTGCGGTATTCCATACTCCATTTGGATAAGCAAAATCCGTTACCCGTTTACCTGTGATTTCCTCCAGGGTGGCTTTTGGTTTGACTAATTGTGCAGCCCAGTCGTTTCCAGCATATTTAGTCACCATGTGGTGATCCCAGGTGTGTGCGCCTATAACATGGCCGCCATCCGATAAGCTTTTGATTTGCTCTGTGCTCATATATCCGGGACGGTTCATAGAAACGGTCATGATAAAAAATACCCCTTTGAAACCGTATTTTTTCATTTCGGCTGCGCCAATACTGAACTGTGCTTCCCGCGTATCATCAAAGGTGATCATGATTGGTTTTTCGGGTAATGGGCCGTCAAAAACTAAATAGTTATACAGCTGCTCCGGCAAAACGGTTTGATATCCGGCATCGGCCAAAGCTTTCATCTGTTCTGCAAAAGCAGCAGGTTTTACGGTGTACACTTTGGTATTTGCACCCGCATTGGCGCCGAAATCCTTAATATTATGATAGCATAAAACAGGCACTTCTTTTTTTGAAAGAACAGCCGCCGCATCTGCCATGACTTTTTTGGGTACTCCAGTTTTCGCAGGAGCCTCAATAAGTGGCGGCCCTGAAGTTATTTTGCCGGGTTCCGGCTGACAGCCTGCCCATAAAAACAACCCAACAAAAACGGACTCAACAATATTTTTCATCAGTCAAAAAGTATATTACTGGTACTGGATGTAAATCGGTATCGGCGTGAATTTCATTATTTCTTCGGGCGTGTACATTTTCTGATCATTTTTATAGAATAATTTGAAACCGGTAAACTGCACCGGTTCTCTGTAGATATAACTCACATAAGAGTCTTTCTTTAAGCTTCTGTTTCCAAAACCATCCATGTTCATGACAATCTGCACTTCGGGAACGGTTTTGATTTCTTTATAATTTTTCACCATTCCCTGAGTAAACCGGTGTACCACCAGTATTTTCGGAGGCAGTTTGTTTTTGCGTACGATGTCTGCTAAGATATCAATGGCATCATTAATATCGGCGGCAGTAAAATATCCAATTACTGAACCCGGCCGCTCTCCTTTTTTCATCGAAAATTCGGGATCTATTCCCAGATGTACGTTGGGCAGAGAAAGGTATGGTTCCAGTTCTGTAACTTCCGCTTTCACGGAGCTGTGTCCTACCTGAATATCCAGAAACACCAGCGCATTCATGGGTTTTGCCCAACTGATGATCGTGTCGATCTGGTGAAAAGGCATTCGCAGGCGGTGCATGTTATTTTTTCCCGGTTCGCCCTGAGCCGTAACCGCAATATAGTGCAAAGCAGGAATGGTCTGTACCGTAGAATCTGCCGCTTTCCATTTGACTATTTCGCCCTCTAATTTCGCCAGCATTTCTTTTCGGGGAAGTTCGCCTAAGATTCCCATTCTTGCCGAATATAAATTTCCGTAAAAGGCAACGATCCTATGGTAAGGCAATAACGCTCCGGGCAAAGGATAAGGCGCTTTTACGGGCCATCTGCCGCTGGTGTCGCTGTTGCTTAAAGCGAGTATTCTTTTATTGAAATCGGCCGTATCAATATTAATAGGGTGTGCTGTTTTTTTCTCTACAGAATTCTCTTTTACGGTTTCCGGTTTCTCTGTTCGGTTTACCGTTTCGTCCGTTTCGTCCGTTTTGCCGCCATTGCAGGCTATAGTACTTAACCACAAAAAAGAGATCGTGAAAAATGGTATAAGGTCACGCCGGTTTTTTCCGGTGAACATATTAATCCAGTCCACCACAGCAGGAGTTACCCAATGTGGTTGCTCCTGATCCCTGATGACGCAGCCGGCTTTCATGGGTTGTGTTTTATCAAAGATAGTGATTTTTTAGATGGCTTAAATCAGAAGTCTTTGTACAGCATTCCCTTGATTAGGTATTTTTTATGTTTTGCTGTTCTGTCCAAAGTCTTTTATATTTTCTGAATTTCAAAAACAAAATTAAAGTAATGGATGGATGGACTATTACAAACAAAACAACATTTAATTGCTGATAGGTAATCCCAAGCATATTGCTCATTACCTGCATGAGTTTTACACATATCCAAAAAACGGTATCCATATTATCTATTTTGAATTAATTTCCTCGCAGCGGCAAGAAATGAATTTTAGATCAAGTCAATCCTTTCGTGCGGCTACTGCTGCGCAAAGTCTCCTGACT
The DNA here is from genome assembly GCF_019038595.1 of Kaistella soli. Taxonomy (GTDB): domain Bacteria; phylum Bacteroidota; class Bacteroidia; order Flavobacteriales; family Weeksellaceae; genus Kaistella; species Kaistella soli. The sequence goes on along the minus strand of NZ_JAHOPF010000007.1, from coordinate 2,283 downwards.
TTGAGCATTTAAAAACCTACTCTTCATAATTATTATATTTCCAAAACTCCTTCTTTCCCAACACATCAATGACAGGGTTTTCTGCAATTTCAATATAGATAAGTCCTTTGTCAAAAGAATAATTAGCTGCTGATGAATACAAATAGTGGTTAGCCTTTTCTACAATTCCTGCACGTACAGGATTAAGATGAATATAATTGAGTTTATCCCACATAAACTTTAACGTAAAAATTTCCTCTGCGTGATTACCGTATTGCCAAACCTGAAAATTCTTATTTCTAGTATGCGTTTCTGTAGCTTTTGCAAACCTTTCCAAAATCCATTCCCGTCTGCTTTCCGGTTCGGTCTGCAGTTGTTTGAGGATTTCGGTGGCTGTAAATTTTTTAAAGTCGCGGATAAGGTCTGAAAGTTTACCCTCTTTGCTCTGCGCAATCAAATGAATATGATTGCTCATAATTACGTATCCAAATAAAACCATCCCTTTATTTTTGATGCAGAACTCGAAACAGTTCATGATGATGTCGCGATAGTTTTTCCTTGTGAAAATATCGATCCAGTCTACTATTGTACAAGTAACAAAGTGAGGTTTTTCCTGATCCCTGATGATGTATCCGGCTTTCATGGTTGTGTTTTATCAAAGATAATAATTTTTTAGAAGGCTCAAAGTCAGGAGACTTTGCGCAGCGGAGGTTATTCATCATCAGAAATGATGTCATCAATCGACGTTTCATAAAGCAGCCTAATTCTTTTATAATTTTTCATGCAATCATAAAAATATTCTGAAATAGGCGTTATAAATTCCCGTTCATGTATATATTTCTCTTTCATCTCTTTCACACTATTATATGTTGAAAATTTCGTTTCGTTGCTATAATTAGCCCATCTCAACCCTTTCCATTTATTGGAACTCATCCAAAACATGACCTTATTCTTATAAACGAGTGACGTATCATTTGATGTTCCATTACTAGATCGGTCAATCTGTAATTCTTTATCTGAGGTTATAAGATTACCCTCAATAAACATTTTTAATCTCCCTTTAAATAAACTTTTCTTTATATGTAAATGCAATTCTACATTTTCGGATTGAAAATGAAAAGTCTTGATTATATCATCCATAATTTATGATTTATTTTTTCTCCCTAGCAAACATTTTAACCACTTTCAAATTAAGCGTTAGATAGTAAATATTAGTGCAAATACGCGAAAGAATTTGCGGTAGCGGTGGGGGTGAATTTATCGCTTCTTTTTGAAGACATTAAAAATGCTTAAAATGCTTTTCGCACCTTCATTTTGCAACATTGTTGAAGTTGATTTTGTCTTTAGTGGTTTATTCGATGTGGTCGGCTTGGTGTCATTTTCGATAAAAATTAATAGACCATTTTCATCTCTCCTTGCCACCACGCCAAAACTACAACCACAACCAAAACCTTCACAAGTGCAATTTTTATGTGGTAATCTGTCGCTATCCAAAAATTCGTCTAAATCAAAAGCTTTTCCATCGTCTGCTGTACATTCAGGGCAACAATTTTTGATCGAATTATAAATTTTAGCATCCATAACCACCCCTGTGCCTGTTTGTGATATTTTGTAATGTGTTTTTTTTGCATCAATAGACTGCTGTTTAAGTCTGTCAACGTCTTTTCCTTCTTCATAATTAAATCGGAACATTGCCATTGCATAATAAATTCGTGACTGTAAATCGGAGTCCTTGGCTTCTCTCTGCAGGTGTTTGTTGAATTGATACCATATAAAGTCTCTTAATGCTCTAACATTGCCAGCCTCTATATTTGAATTGATAAAATCATTTTCAAGTTCAACTGTCGGTACGCCTAATTGTTGTAACGTTAGAAATGTAGATTTCTTTATCCGATTAAATTCTTTCTCTAATTTTCTTGTATCATCCATAATGTGTTTCTCTAATATGCAATTTCTTAATTTTTCGATGCATTTTTGTGCGTCCTCCGAAAATTCACGTTCATAATCAATTGCATGAATTAATAACTTTCTGCCGACTTCTGACAGCCCACTACTGCGAAGCTGATAAAATAAATACCTACAGGATGGAATTTATAGTTTCGGCTCATTTGCCATTATGCTATACTTAAAAATAGAAAATTCTGCTGATATTATTGTGCTAACGCGAAAGGATTCGCGCCTTTACTTTGTATTCTATAAATAAATGTAAAACCTTATCTTTAGAAAGAGAAGTAGAGGTGAACTATGATTCGCGCTAAGTTCTACGACTTATCTGCCGCATTAGTCCTCTACTTTCTCTTATTT
>NZ_JAHOPF010000006.1 GCF_019038595.1 Kaistella soli | reverse complement strand
TGTGGCATTTGGTAGCCTTTGGAAGTGGTTTTCTGCGGTTTTTCTTCGCTGCAAAACACAGTTTCCCTTACCCGCAAAGCTTATTTCGCAGAGAAAGGTTGGGTGACGAAAAGAAAGTCCTGCGGCGGACCGCGCTGCCCGAAAACAGCGATGGCAAACAGGTTTCCTTCTTTACAACACCGGCATTTATTGAGCAAAGTCTTGGGTTTTGCTTCCGTAACCTGGATGTTTAAATCAGACTGTAAACTCTGCAGTTTCCCACGCTTCCAGCTGCTGCTTAAAATACCGTAATGCCGGATCCGCACAAACCTTTTGGGCAGGATATGAAGACTGAACCTTCGAGCAAACTCTTCGTTGCTGAGGGTCATTTCCTTTTTTTCGCCGCCTTTGCGGTAATCTTTGTAGCCAAAACGCACTTCCTGATCTGTCACTTCTTTGATCCGGTGGTTGCTGATGGCGACTTTGTGAGTGTATCTTCCCAGATATTCAATTACCTGTTTCGGGCCGCCAAAAGGACGTTTTGCATAGACGACCCAATTTTTGGAGAATAAGGCATTCATCAACGCTCCATCACCGTTTCCTGAAGCCCGAAGCAGCGCCACAAACTTGGCTCTGAACACTTTGCTCATCGCTTTTACACAGAAGAGATATTTATCCGTCCTTACTTTCTTTTTCCATTTCCCCTGTTTATTGATTCCACCACCCGGAACAATGCAGTGCAAATGCGGATGCAGACTTAAATTCTGTCCCCAGGTGTGTAAAATGGCAATCATTCCCAGTTGGATTCCTTCGGTGTTACCGAACTGGTTTAAAGTCGCCCACGCTGCTTCGAACAGGGTTTTGTAAATGAGTGTGGGATTTGCGATTGCCAAACCGTTCAGTTCTTCGGGAAGCGTAAAAACCAGATGGTAATAACTGCAGGGTAATAAATCCTGCTCGCGCTTCTGGATCCATTCTTCCTTTTTATGTCCCTGACATTGCGGACAATGCCGGTTTCTACACGAGTTGTAACTGATGGAGAGGTTTCCGCAACCGTCGCACGCATCGATATGACCGCCCAAAGCTGAAGTCCGGCAGTACGATAAAGCCCGAAGTGTTTTTTCCTGATGAACCGTAAAATTCTGAGTTGATAAATTGAGTTTGCGGAGAACTTCAGCAACAGTTCCGCCCTTAGTTCGGGTTTCCATTTTTGCGGCATAAAGCGAAAACGGTATCCAAAGGGCTGTGCGGTTTTTGCTCCGACAGTTGACAGACATGCAGGTATTCCATGGTCGATTCAATTCTTTCATGCCCCAGAAGTTTCTGAACCATGATGATCGGAACACCATCTTCCAGCAAATGCGTGGCATAGCTGTGGCGCAAAGTATGGGTGTGGACTTCTTTGGTGATTCCGGCTTTTTTTGAGATGGTTTTGATGACCCACTGCACGCCGCGCTGGCTGTAGCGGGAATCAAAGCCTGTACTTTTAGGAGTAAGAATGTCAATCTCTTCAATATTCCTGTTATGATTCCCATTGAATAAATACTGAACCGGATTCTCAACTTTAATAAAGGTTTTCAGTCCCCGAATTAAATGCTCGGATAAAGGAACATAACGGTCTTTCCGGCCTTTACCCTGAACCACATGCAGCATCCTGCGGTCGAAGTCCAGATGCTGAAGTTCGATATTTCTTACTTCCATACAGCGCAGTCCGCAGCCGTAGATGAGCCCGATGAGCAGTTTGTGTTTCAGGAGTTCTGCTGTTTGAAGCATGCGCCAAACTTCCTGCCGGCTTAAAACAGTCGGCAGTTTATTTACTTTTGGAATGGCGGGAAGGTGTAGAAAACTATAAGGCAAGCCTTCGGTCTTCAGCAGGAACCGCAGTCCGTAAACGGTGTGTTTGAAATAGGACTGAGAAGGGGTTTGGCTTCGTTGCTGGAGTTCAAACAAGTAATCTTTCACCTGTTCAGGATCCAGTTCCGTAGGAAATGTTTTGAAGTGCAGCGCCAGGGCTGCCACATGCCGGGAATAATTATCAAAGGTTCTGGGGCTCCTGCCCAGGATGGAAATATTTCTTTCGAAGCGTTGCAGGAGTTCGGCAAAACCGTTAACTTCGCTCGAGGCACGGTTCAGAAATTTGTTCGTTCTTACATCCTCCGGAGATTTTTTTTTGTAGCCATAGTAAATGTTTTGATTGTTAAAAAAACAAAATTACTAAAACGGCGAATCGAAAAAGCTACCGGAGGTTTAGTTCAACAAGGTATTTCTATTAGCGGGGCTGAAGTTTACCTCATAAAGATTTTCGCTAGTTGTTCTTTTAGTCATATTTACAAAGACCTTTTATCATAATCCCGGCCAACAAAAATACCAACCGTTAGCAGAAATGCCCAACAGACAATCGCAATATTCAAAATATAATAATTATTCGCCAAAATGAAATTCGCTTTTTCCTTTTTAGTTTTAATAACTTTATTTTCTTGTCAGAAGCAGAGAAAATTTGATAAGAATTTATGGAATAGCGATGATACTGATGACAGAATAAGTTATGAATTGCGATATGAAATGTTAGATGATTTATTAATGAAGTATAATTTGAAAGGTAAAAGCATTCAAGAAATTGAAAAAATTATAGGAAAGATTAATGAAAAAGGGCACGACGATCAGAAAGCACAAGACGCTCTAATCTACACAGTGTTAATAAAATGGCGCGGAATTGATCCTATCCAATACAAATATTTAAATCTTCATTTCAATGATCAACAAATTGTTGATAGTATTTTTATATCTGAAAGAAAAGGATTGTAGATTTAAAAATAATGAGAGTCGGCACATCTGCTAACATATTCTATAACAAAAAGCAAACAAAAAGCGATAAAATTAAGGTGCAAATTTATGCAGGTTCACAAAGTTTAATTTGGACTAGGTCGAACCGCTTCGCTAGGTTTCGTTGGATCACGGCAAAAATTCTGCACACCATTGCAGTCCAACAGAAATACCCAACCGTTGTCTGTAATCGTATGACGAAGATTTCACATAATCCCAATGAATAAAATTTTAGACTATTCCGTACTACAAAGCACTCAAAATGAACTTGAAAAAATTTCACATAATTTTCTCGTCAATAAAATCGAAGAAATTATAAAAAATTGTGAAATAGAGAAGCCTTTAAAACACAATAGAATTAAAGACATTGAAACTTCTAAATTTATTATTGACTTAAGCGATGACGAAATTGTTGAGATAATTGACATTTTTTCTGATTTGGAAGTATCATCTCTTAATGAAAATTATGAAGCAACAAATTCCACAAGTTTTTATGTGGATATTTTAGACAAATGGAATGAGTTACTTGATAGTAAAAATGATTTTCTGCCTGGAATGAAAGTAAAATTGAACGGTGAATATGGAATTGTTACCGATGAAAAAATTGAAAATAATTTTGGAATAATTCTTTGGGATACCGAAAAAAAAAATGACACTGAAAATTGGTGTGGACAATTTGGAAGTTTCAAAAAAATTGGTGGAATAATTATTTCTGAAAATAATAAATTTTCTCATATTAAGAATTAAAAACGCCCCCGCTCCCCCGATGCGCAAAGTCTCCTGACTTTGAGCCGAAATAATAATGTTTTTCACAATATCTAAAAGCCTGGGTTTACCAAATACTAGAAAATCTCATTTGTACTGTTGATAAAAAAAATGAGGCTTAAAGTTTATTTGTTGAATCGCGCAAAGTCAGTAGACTTTGCGCAGCAGGGGGAATAGAAAACTGTCTAAAAAGGTGTTTTATTAGTGAGTTTGAAATTTCATTACGAAGATTTTCGCTAATTGTTCTTTTTGTTATATTTACAAAATCAGTGATCACAATCCTGTCAACAGAAATACCCAGGCTTTACCTGCAATTGTAAAAAAAAATAATCCAATAAAGAACCATATGAAAACAAAATTTCTACTTTTTTACTTCTTCCTATTCGCTTCTATTGTCTATTCGCAGACGCCAACATTTTCCTGGGTCAATCAAACGAATGCTGCGGCAGAAGGTAATGTTACAGTTTCGGACTCTGAAAATGATATTTTCGGCAATTTGATCGTTACCGGATCCTTTTTTAACACGGCTACTTTTGGTTCTGCTTCGTACTCCGCTACCAGTGGACCACACAGTTATATCGCTAAACTTGACCATGTTGGAAATTTTATATGGACTAAATCAATCTCGTCCTCCGGAAGAATATTCAGCTACTCCGTAACCACAGATGCACAGGGAAGTATTTATTTAGTTGGAAACTTTAATGGTACTGCCACTTTTGGCACAACTGCTTTAATCTCTGGCGATAACCATGGAAGCGGTTCTGTTACCACCTCTTTCATCTGCAAATTAAATGCACAGGGTGATTTTTTATGGGCAAGGAAAATCGAAAAATTGGGAAGTTTAAGAGTTGGCGTGGATGCAGAAGGTAATCTTTTGTTTTTTACCCGGTTTTCGGGTTATCTAACTGTTGACCAGGTTGCCGTAACGGGAAATAATGATTTTTTAATTCTGAAATTAAATTCAAATGATGGGTCGGCAATTTTTGGAAAGGTAATTACTGATACTGGTGACGGTTCATTCTTCAGACCTTCACTAACTACAGATTCATCCAATAATATTTATCTAGCCTGCAGTTTTACAAATTCCGCAATAATAGGGGAAACTACAATCACGGGGAATTCTACAGCAAGTATCTTAATTGCAAAACTGGATAATAATGGAAACTTAGTTTGGGCAAAAGCAGTGGGTGGAAATGCCGACGATTATGGACAGGAAATCATGTTGGACAGTGAAAAAAATGTATATATATCCGGAAATTACTTTAGTAATTCATTAGATTTTGAAGGCCATACTATTTATAATAACGGTGGGCTGGAATCATATCTAACTAAAATGGACAATGCCGGGAATTTTCTGTGGGCGAAATCGTACGGATCCAACAGCGATGATCTTTTCTATCATTCTGTTGTTGATGCAGATGGGAATACGTTCTTAACATATGGCTCTTCAGTAAGCGCATATACGGCGAATTTAAGCAAGATTGCTAATAATGGGGCAACAGTCTGGAATAAAGTAATTCCCAATGCAGGAGTTAAGTCTTTAAGTCTAGATTCTTCCCAAAATTTATACTGTGCAGGGATATTTAAAAATACAATTAATGTAGACGGTTTTCTTCTTCAATCTATATCTGCCAATGATGTTTTTTTTGGAAAACTGGATACGTATTTGTATACGGATGAAATAGATGATCAAAGTTTTTCAATTGGACCAATTCCAGTAAATAATGATATATTAATTTCAGCTAAAAAAGAAGAAAATTTTTCAGTATCAATTTTTGATTTGAACGGAAGAAAAATTTTGACCAGAAATAACCTGGAGAAAAATGCACGGATTGACCTGTCCCGACTAACTCCGGGAACTTATATTTTAACAATTTCTACTCAATATAAAACGGTCAATAAAAAAATTATAAAAAAATAATAGAAAATAGGGAACACTGCAGTAACAGCGTATTTCTAATAGAGCGGCTGAAGTTTACATCATAAATATTTTCGCTAATTGTTCTTTTTGTTATATTTACAAAAACGGTTATCACAATCCCCGCCAACAGAACTAACCAACCGTTATACTGCATTTTAAAAAGGGACAATAAATCAACCAAACATACAATTGGACGAATTAATACTTATAGGACTTTTTATACTGGTATTCGTTGGACTTCCAGTTGGAGTTGGCTGTTTATTTTATTTCGTTCCAAAAAAGCTCGGTTATCCTAAGGCAGCTAAATATTTGGCAGTAGGCTATGGATTTTTAATCTTAATCTTTGCTCTATCTATGGCATTTGAGGACCAATTTTTCACGAAAAAAAACGCGGTAGAATTAGTTGAAGAGCAAGGCATAAAACTGACAGACGAATTTGATTTAACAGAAAATAAGTCCACGTCAGCAATCGGCGATTACTATCACACTTTTACGCTGAAAATCTCTGAACGTGACAAACAAAAAGCAATAACTAACATTAAAAGTTCAGAGAACTTCAAATCAGACAATAGGTCAATAGAAAATCTAATGTTGCACCCAGTTCCTAACAGATATTTTGGGAATAAAGTTACTCAAAACTACGAGACAGAAAACTCTTATGTTCGTGAATACTTTAAGCCCAGTGGACATGAAGGCTATGCACCAACATTCAGACGGATTTCGATAAATAAAGCGAATAATGAATTGACTTTCGAAGATATTAATGAATAGAAAAACTGCCTAAACAAGGTGTCTTATCAGTGGGTTTGAAGTTTACATCACAAAGATTTTTCGCTGATTGTTCTTTCATTATATTTATAAAAATCAGTGATAACAATCCCCCAACAGAATATTCATCCACTATCTCAACGAATAAAAATACCGCGGCATGTAACAGTTGATACCACTGAATTGTCTTGTTCGAAATGAAAAACAAATATGGGTCGTTTAAAAACTTCAATACTCTTTAAATCCGTTCATCTTCTCCTGTTTCTTTTGTGTATCAATGCTTTTGCCCAACAGGGAGATTTCAAAATAAATGGTACTATTACTAACAGCAATAAGGAGAAAGTTCCTTCAGCAGAAGTTTATCTGTTTACACCACAAAATGAACTTGTAAAAACGGCTATTGCTCAGAATGGAATATTTGAATTTACTCACTTAAAACCAGCTCAGTATTTTTTGAAAATTGATTCGGACAATGTAACGCAAAAAGAACCTGTTTTTGTACTTTCGGAAAATAAAACTTTTACAATCATACTCCAGGAAAAGATTTTGAATGTTGGTGAGGTTAAAATTTCAGGTAAAAGAAAAACTTTTCAGGTACAGAATGGAAATATCACTATCGATATTGCAAATTCAGCGCTGAATAAGGTGCCCACGTCTACGGATTTGTTGGCAAAGCTGCCTTTTATTTCAATTGATGCCAATGGAGAAGGGTTATCTATGGTGGGAAAAGGAGTTCCGCTGCTGTATATTGACCATCAAAAAGTTGATTTCGTTACGGCGTCGGCTCTTTCTGTTGATGATATTAAATCCATAGAAATGATCAGAAATCCCTCTGCAAAACATGAAGCGGAAGGAAAAGCAGTCATCAGAATTATATTGAAAAACAGTAAAAAGGAAGGCTACAAATTCACGCTTAATGAAACTGCCACATTGAACAAACGTTTCAGTAACAATCTTTCCGCCAATTTTCAACAAAAGAAAAATAAGACCGAATGGAAACTGAATGCAGCGTATAACCAAATTCAGCATTGGGAAAGCAACGGTTTTGAGTATTCGGTTCCGGATAAAAATATAAACTCTGATTATATTATAAAATCGATGACCAACCGTCCGCAGGTTATTTTGGGAGCCAGTTTATATCAGGATTTAAATGACGGTGATTATCTGACTTTTTCCGTTAATGCCAATTTAAGACCTGACAAAGGCCACAATAACACCGTTACGCATTATGAAAAAGACGGAGTAAAATCTCAGATATTAACCCTCAATCATCAGGACAGACAACGGGCCACCATCAATTCAATTTTTAATTATAATAAACAGTTAAAATCCATTGACGCCAATATTTTCGCCGGTTTACAGTTCACCCGGGAAAGCAATAATGTAGATCACGATTTTTATAATGATACTGATGATTCCGGATATATTTTCAGTCAGTTCAGGAAACAGAAAAATGCTGTCAATGCTTTTTCAGGAAGAATTGATATCGAGAAAAAAATACTCGAAGATTATCAGCTGGGATTTGGCGCAAGTTTTACAAAAGCAGATGCTGTTACCGATAATTTTACAGATTATAGAAACAGCAGTCCTGTGGATTATTTCAAATACCTTTTTAAAGAAGAAAACTGGGCGTCTTACGCAGAATTTTCAGGCGAAAAAGAAAAATTTGGTTTTAAAGCGGGTCTCCGTGTGGAAGCAACATCGGCCAATGGTTTTAACCAAATACTTAATGAAACGAATATCAAAAGAAACTACCTGGATTGGTTTCCAAGCGCAGAAATTTCTTTCAAACAAGACAAAGATTGTGTGTATACTTTAAACTTCAACCGGAGTATCTCCAGACCAGGTTATGGGGATTTGGCTTCAGGCGGTTTATACAGCAGTCCGTATGTCGAATACGAAGGAAATCCCAATCTTTTGCCCACCTACACCAATACAATCAGCGCAAGTGTAAATCTCAAAAAATGGGCTTTGAATGCTTCAGTGTATGAAAGTAAAAATCCTATCGGTTTCGGTCTTTTCTATGATGAAATTAAAAATATTTCCAAGTTTACGACCAAAAATTTTGAGAAAGAAAAGGGCGCAAGTTTAGGATTGGATGTTCCGTTTGAATACCGGTTTTTTAGTTCTCAAAACAGTCTGTCTTTAAATTATTCCGCCACTGAAGACCGCCTTGCGACCGTCAATAAATCAACTCCTTACGTCTATTTCTATTCTAACAATACCATTAAATTGGGAAAAGGTTTCCATTTCCTGTTAGACGGCTCCTGGATTACCAAAAGGACACAGGGACTTTATGAATACAATGAGATGCTGATCGTGAATTTAGGACTGACAAAATCTGTTTCGAATTTTGATTTTACCGTGCGGTACAATGATGTATTTAAACAGAACACTTTTATCCAGAAACTGAGTTATGATAAAATTGTTACCAAAGGAAGTTTTTACGGCAACACCCCTGTTTTTTCTGTAGGACTAAAATATAATTTCGGAAAAGTTTCGAATTCGGAATATAAAGAGAAACAGATCAATGAAACGATGGACAGGATTTAGCAATGGATTATTAAAGCGGCTGCAGGTGACAGGGAAAATCCAGGATTGAAATTTCATATCCTCAAGATTTTCGCTAATTTTTAGATTGTTATATTTACCAGACCGGTTATAATAATCCGCGCCAACAGAATACTTAATCAGTCAAAATTCTCAAACATCTGCAGTAATGAATTTTAAGCTCAGTTTAAACCAGGAAGATTATCTACAATACCAATTATATACCGCTTCAAAAAGTAGAATTTTTAAGCGTCAGAAAAAAACCTCGTTAATTATCCTTCTGCTGGCTTTTGTTTTGGTTACAGTAAATATTTATAATTCAAATCAAGAGTTTTTATGGTTCGCAATACTGTTTTTTGCAACAATATTGATTTTATTTCCTTTTTATCAAAGGTGGAAAATTAAAAATTATTATAGAAAATTTATAATTGAAAGCTATAAAGAAAAAATCGGTGTTGTTTCAGAATTCCGCTTTGATACCGAAAGTCTTGTTGTAAATAGTGTAATTGCTGAGTCTAAGCTAGGCTATAATAGTTTTGAAGAAATCAATGAAATAGCCGACTATTATTTTCTAAAACTAAAAACTGGCGAAAGCTTCATCATTCCCAAAGAGCAGATTCCCAATAAACCAGAATTTTCACAGTTTCTAACCAATTTGAAAAAAAATTATAATTTGAAAGAAAATGTTGAATTAAATTGGAAATATTAAAGCAACTCTGCTAACTTGACCGTGAAAAAAAAATACATTATTCAACTGCTGTTCCTTTAAAAAAAATGAATTATAAGACCTCAATACTTATTCTGCTAGGGCTGCTTAGTGCGGTAATACTTTTTCATACTGCTGTCATCGCGAAAGCAGTTCCCTATGATATTGCCTGGGGCGGAAGACTTCAGAATGATTCGGAAATGTATGTTTTTGAAAGTGTTTCCATCCTGATCAATCTTTTTTTAGGGCTTCTGTTGTTAATGAAAGCGGACTGGATAAAATTTAAATTTAAGGAAAAAGCAACAGATTTTATGCTGTGGATTTTTCTTGCTTTATTCGTTCTCAATACGGTCGGTAATATTTTCGCAAAAACAAACTTTGAAAAGTGGTTTGCTGTTTTGACTTTTGTTTTCGCAATCCTGATCTGGACCGTTTTAAAAAAGAAACGGTTTACCTCATGAGTTAAAAAATTTCTGAACTAAGGTAAAAGCAGAGCGGAATTATCAATACTTTATTATAATTTCGCGCTTTATGCTGATCAAACATTTCTTCATCATTTTCTTAATGTTGTCTTCAGGAATGAAAGCAGAAACTTTCATTTCCCAGCCGGGTTATGTTTTGAATTCTATCCAGACCGCTGCGGTATCCGGGTTTTTCCATGAAAAGGATCCGGCGGAAAAAGCCACACTTTATCCAGCACATGAGACGCTCAAAGGAAAAGAAACCTATGTATGGGCCTCCTTTTTTAACAGCCACAGCAATGCTGAGCTTATGCATCTGCTTAACCGCTGGAAGATCCGCACCCTTTTCCTGTCAGTGACCGCCGAGACCGACCGTGCCAAGCTGAAGGAGTTCCAGAAGATGGCGGCCTCCCGGAAAATCGATCTCCACTATCTTATCGGTGAAAATTCTTATGTCACGTCCGACCATGGTTTTGAAGATTTGCTTGTGCTCCTTAATGAAGCTGAATCTTTGGGTTTCAAAGGCGTACACCTTGATATCGAACCTCACACCTTCGATGATTATGAAGAGGAAACGGAATTATATGTTAAAAGGCAGATCTCCCTTTTTGAAAAAGCGGCTGAATGGAGTTCCTTCAGAAATATAAAATTGAGCGCCAGCGTGCCGATGCATCTTCCTGCAGAAGTGGCTGCTTCACTTTACCTGCACCGGGTGACGGCTTATATAATGGCTTATGACTATCTTTCTCTGGAAACAAAAATTCTCAAGACTCGGCAGATCCGGAGTATTTTAAAAAACCGTTACCGCTGGGTCTTTCATCTGGAGGATTTCTCAGGTATCAAAGAATTGGCGGATGCTGAAAAAACATTAAGAGTGCACCATATTAAAGCCTTCAGCTACTATGATCTTTCGCAGATGGAAAATTTTGGGCGGTAGACCTGGGAAGGGAAGCTGGATGCGGGGTGTTGGGTGCTGGATGTTTTTACCGATATTATTATTGTGGCAGAACCGACGTTTTCCTTATTAATTTGGTTTTTGTTGATGAAAATGCTCGCATTATAGTACTTTAATAAAACGCTTGCTGATCAAGCAGGTTGGTATTACTTATTACTTATTGCTCATTACTCATTACTCATTGCTTATGAGCTGCTGGGAAGCTGGATGTTGGATGTTTTCTGATATTATAATGTGGTGGGAGAACAGCCATTTTCCCGTTTTGTTATTTCGGACATAGATCAGCAAAAAAAATTCCAGCAGTTTTACCCCAACCCTAAAGGGAACCTGCTGGAATTTTTTAAAAGAGATAGAAAAAAGAAGAGTCTGTTTATTATAAAAAACGGGACTTTCTTGAAAAACCAAATTCACTCCCTTTTTTATGCTGAGCCTGTCGAAGTAAGGGTCGGGGAAAATGAATTTGGTTTTTGTTGATGAAAATGCTCGCATTAAACTACCTTAATAAAACGCTTGCTGATCAAGCAGGTTGATATTACTTATTGCTCATTACTCATTACTCATTACTCATTACTCATTGCTTATGAGGTGTGGGAAGCTGGGTGCGGGGAAGTAGGGGCAAAAGCTATTTAAACGCTTCAAGTATTTCCTCAGGCGTCACCTTTCCGAAAAAGGCCGTCAAATCATTCGCTTCAAATACTTTTGCGAGTTCAGAGGCTTCATGTTTCCTGCCGATAAGCTGCGTTTCGAGGTTTTCAATGGGTTCAGAAGCGAAAAAATCTCCGAATATTTTGGCTTTTTCAATATTGCCTTTTACCACGTCCAGATGGACTTCGATAAATCCGGCTGGTATTTTGATGGCTTTCCGGAAATTATAATTGGGTGAAAAACCGAAATTCCAGTCCCAGGTTTCGTATTTTTCTTTCATGAGTTGCCCAATTCCGGCATGGTCTTCCGGGGTGAGTTCGTACCGTTCTGCCTCCGGACTGTTTTTAATGATCTCTGCGGTGAGCAGATTCTTAAGGTGTTCGGTGGTGGTCTCCTTGGGAAGATAATGAATGAGGTTGGTCACCCGCGAACGGGTCGATTTTGTTGCCTTGTCGGTGAACTTAAGCGGGTTTACTTTCAGGGCTTCACTCAGGATTTCCATTTCGGAATTTAAAAGGATGGTGCCGTGCTGAATCATTTTTCCCTGTCTCGCAAGCTTGGCGTTGCCGCTGAATTTTTTGCCGTCGACCAGAAGGTCATTGCGCCCCTGCAGCACAGCAGGCACTTCGAGACTGTTCAGCAGGCTGAGGACCGGTTTTGTAAACTGGGAAAAATCTCCGAAATCATGATCAGCGAGCAGGGTATGGAAAGAAAAATTCAGGTTGCCCAGGTCATGGTATACCGCGCCGCCACCCGACATCCTCCTTACGACTTTGATTTCTTTTTCCTGCACATAATCCAGATTGATTTCGGCCAGGGTATTCTGAAATTTCCCCACGATGATAGAAGGGGCGTTAACGTAGAGCAGAAAAAGATCTTCGGCAGGAAACCTGGTCAGCAGATATTCTTCAGCTGCAATATTAAAATAAGCGTTGTGGGAAGGGGAGTCGATGAGGTACATGTCTGTAATGATTTAGTACAAAAATACGGGAATTTTTGCTGCTGATTTCACTGAATTTGGTATTTGCAGGCAAACTTCCGCGGGATTGTAAGGATTTCCACAAAAAAATCCTGAAAACGATTCAGGATTTTATGATTTTTAGGTGTTTAATTTAAGAGAATTTGCCTCTGTTTCTCATGTTCGGGTTGTGCATGTGCTTCTGCATTGTTGGCATTTTAAGCTGGTCTTTCATCATTTTAATCTGATCGGTCATCATTCCGGCGGTATCCAGTCTTTTTGCTTCTTCCAACAGTTTCTGGGCTTCCTGCTTTCTTCCTTTCTGCATAGCTCCGGCAGCGATATTGAGGGTGGCCATGGCGCGGTCGTGTTTCATGTTCAGTCCGTATTCAAGGGCTTTTCTCATATAAGGCTCCACTTTTCCGGGGTTTTCCTGGGCTAAAGTAAGACCCTGTAAATAATGGAAATATCCGTATTGGGATTTGTGAAGCTGAGATTCGAAACTGGTGATTTTTGAAAGCCAGTGTGAGGCTTTTACCATATTCTGCTTTCTGAGGTACCAGAATGCGGCAAGGATAAATTCATTTTTAAAAAATAAAAGAATGGGAATGGCAGATAAAATTACCAGAACGATTCCCCAGCCAATATTTCTGTTCATCATGAGATAGCCTCCGGCAGCAATTATCAAAGCGGCAATAACGAATTTTATGTATTTGTTCATTGTTCAAATTTTGAAGTGCAAAGATAATAATTTGCGGTGGATGACGAAAACCGGGATCCTAAAGTTTTTCTTTTCTTTCATAAGTTTGAAAACAGAAATCGTAACTGTTTTTCTCATCTTTTTCATGGCAGGTTTCAATGGTTTTTTTCCAGATTTTGGGGTTGATTTCCGGAAAGAAGACATCCGCTTTTAGGTTCGCTTTCACTGAAGTAACTTCCAGTTTATCTGCCAAATCAATGGTTTGTTCATAGATGTTTCCGCCTCCGATGATGAAAATGTCCTCATCCATTTTTTTGGCAAATTTCAGGGCTTCCTTCAGGCTTCCTACAATGAGGATTCCTTCTTCAAACCAGTCTTTTTTTCTGCTGACTACAATATTGGTGCGGTTGGGGAGCGGTTTTCCGATGCTTTCATAGGTTTTTCTGCCCATGATCACGGGATGCCCGGTGGTGATTTCTTTAAAATGTTTGAGATCTTTCGGTAAATGCCAAAGTAACTGGTTTTCAGCTCCAATTTCATTGCCTAAGCCCATTGCCACCACAATTGTTGTCATTTTTTTTAAATTTTTACAAATTTAGCACTTAATTTGTATATTTGGGTAGCGAATATCAAACATTAAAAATAGTAAACTATGAGAAACAGAGGTTGTATGAGCGCCGGAACCATCGGTATTGCTCTTCTCGTCATTGCCGTCGTCTTATTTTTCTGGGGCAAAAACGGATATAACACATTTACAGCAAAAGAGCAGACCGTAAATACCAAATGGTCGAATGTAGAAACCGTTTATCAAAAACGTGCGAACTTAATTCCAAACCTTGAAAGAACAGTGAAATCGTATTCTCAGTTCGAGCAGGAAACCCTGACCAAAGTAGTGGAAGCCCGTTCCAAAGCGACCTCTATGACGATAGATCCAACGAATATGACTGAAGCGGATATGGCGAAGTTCCAGGCAGCACAGGGAGAGCTGAGCGGCGCGCTGAGCAGGCTGATGGCCGTGGTGGAAAGTTACCCGAACCTGAAAGCGGATCAGCAGTATATCAATTTCCAGAGAGAATATACCGCGATTGAAAACAGCATCCGAAGCGAAACCGTTTACTTCAATGAAGCTGCGCAGGATTATAATACGTCCATCAAGACTTTCCCGAACAATATTCTGGCGAATTTCACGAACTTTAAAGAAAAGCCGTATTTCAAAGCGGCAGCAGGAGCTGAAAAAGCCCCTGAAGTATTCAGCAATTAATGAACAGTTACCTAACAGACTGGCAGATGGCTTCCCTGGTGGAAGCCATTCAGTCAGCAGAAAGTCATTCTACCGGCGAGATCAGGATTCACATCGACTCCAACTCGGAGGGGAATAATGCTGAGATTGCTTTTGAAGTTTTCAAAAGACTCTGCAAGGACAAAACTGCTGAAAGAAATGCCGTGCTTTTTCATATCAATTTTGAACAGCATTATCTTACGATCATTGGTGATGCCGGAATCCATGCAAAAGTTCATCAGAATTTCTGGGACCGCATGCACGACAGAATTTCCGCGGAATTTGCCAAAGGAAATTATCATGAAGGTCTGAAAAGCGCGGTGATGGAAACCGGTCACGAACTCAAAAAATATTTCCCGGTTACGGGAGAAAATCATAACGAACTGTCGGATGAGATTACCTTCTCTTAAAAGTTTTCTTGCTTTTTTACTGCTCGGCTTAAACCTGATTGTTTTTGGCCAACTGGTGCCTGCGAAACCTGCGAAAATTTTTCCGGTGACGGATGAGGCAGGTCTGTTAACCGCAGCAGAGAGAGAGCAGCTTAACCAGAAACTTATTAAATTTCACGATTCCACTTCTACAGAAATTGCGGTGATTATCATCCCGACGACCAAAGGAGAAGACGTCAATTATTTGGCGACCATGTATGGTGAAAAGTGGGGAATCGGGGAGAAAAAGCAGGATAACGGAATTGTTTTCCTGATTGCTACGGAAGACCACACCATGTCCATTCAGCAGGGAAGAGGAGTGGAGCAGTATTTAACTGCATCAGTGGCCGGACAGATTCTTGATTATCTGGTGACTCCCAATTTTAAGCAGGGACTTTGGTATGAGGGCATCAACCGCGGTACAACTGCCTTAATGGAAGTAGTGCAGGGGAAATTCAAACCCATTGTAAAAGATACTTCGGGCAGTGAAGGACTCAGCAGCTTTCAGATTCTGCTTATTGCTTTTTTCGTCTTTCTTGTCCTGAGCGTCCTGTTCAAAAATAAAGGCGGCGGCGGAAACAACGGCGATGATGACGACGTCATCCTTTCCCGGCGCGGAAGAAGAACCTATCCGGGCGGATTTTTCCCTTTCCCGGGAAGTTTTGGCGGCGGCGGTTTCGGTGGAGGTTCCGGAGGCGGCGGTGGATTCGGTGGCTTTGGCGGCGGCGGAAGTTTCGGCGGCGGCGGTGCTTCAGGCGGTTGGTAAATTATTCAGAAACAGAATAACAATATAAAACTCAGTCTTCACAGACTGAGTTTTTTGTTTGGATTTATTGGCGTCCATTGATTTTAAAGGACGAACTTAAAATGCTTTTTGTCCGAAAGTGAGCAGATTGTGATCCGGATCGAGGATGGAAAATTCCAGTTGTCCCCATGATTTCAACGCTAAGCTTCCGTTGGGATGAACAGGTATTCTGTGATCTAAATAAAACCTGTACAAATGGTGGATATCATCGGTTCTGATATAGATCTGGCCATCGTTTTCCAAAGGATTCATTTCTCTATATTCGAAAAAATGAATCTCAATCTGACCTTTTTTCACCATCAGATAGCCTGGGAAATCCTGAGTTCCCACTTCCTCAAAACCTAAACGGTTGAGGTAAAAATCACGTGTTATCTCTTTGTTACGCATGGGTAACTTGGGAATAATATGGGTAAACATACGCAGGAACTTATGAATTATAAAAATGGCGTGCTCATTATTCAGCTATTGAATAGAAACGCTTCCCCCGCTGCTCTCTTTCTGGCTGATGACATTGAGATTTCCTTTGCGCGTAATGGTGATGTCACCGGCAGAACTTGCTGAAGCATTCAGCTCGCTGCTGACCGAAAGGCTTACACTTCCGCTGCTTGAAGCTTCTATTTCAGCCGTTTCAGCGACCACATGCTGTGCATTGAATGTTCCTGATGAAGAGGCTTCAATCTCTGCATTTTTTGTTTTTCCCGAAACGGTGATTTCGCCTGAAGAAGTCACTTCAGATTTCAGATGTACTGCCCATATTTCTCCGGAGAAACTTCCGGAACTCGATACGTCTATAGACATGTCGTTGGCTTCCAGATGGCCGGAAATGCTTGCGGAACTTGACACTTCGATGGCTGTTCTGTCCTGGGTGAATTTGTCTTTCACATTGATGCTGGCAGAAGAGGTGGCTTCTATTTTTGAAAAGTCTTTTGTATAGATTTTTGCCCGCACATTCCTTGATGAAATGTTGATTCCGGGTTTAAAATGAATATACAACTTTCCGCCGGAATTTTCCACCAGAATATCATCGATGATATCGGAAGGAGCGGAGATGACCACTTTTTCCTCATTTGATTTGAGCACTTCTGCATCGATCGACTGCGTTACTTTAATCTCGTCAAAATTCATTTTAAATTCACGGTCCGTGACCGGTCCTTTTCCTTCTTTCTGGGTCACGTTAAAAGAAAATCCGTTGTCATATTTTGCGTTACACGAGAGTAACAGGGAGGCCAGAGCCGCAGAGATAAAGAGTGTTTTCATGAAATCAGTTTTTATTTTGTTTAAATTTAATACCTTTACTTTAATTAACAGTTTAAAAATGAAAAATATTACATCCGTATTATTAATTTCTTCTCTGGCGATGACTAGCGCCTGTACCACAATGAAAAATACCGATACCCAATCCACGGAGATTCCTGCTCCCGATGCAGCTTTAGCTTCTAATCCTTTTATGAAAAAAAGCAGCCTGCAGTATCAGGCACCCGAATTTGACAGGATAAAAGACGAACATTTTAAACCTGCTTTCGATTACGGAATGAAAGTGCAGCTGGCTGAAATTGAAAAAATCGCCAGTAATCCGGCAGCACCGACTTTTGAAAATACGCTTCTGGCGCTTGAAAACAGCGGTGAAGTGCTGAAGAGAGCACAGCTTGTTTTTTATAATCTCACGGGCTCCAATACCAATCCCACGCTGCAGAAGCTGGAAGAAGAGTACGCGCCTATATTCTCCGGACTCAGCGATAAAATTTATCTCAACGAGAAACTGTACTCCAGGCTGAATGCGATTAAAACCGACGGTCTTGGATCTGAAGAAAAAAGACTGCTTGAGCTTTATAAAACCAACTTCGAAATTGCCGGCGCGAATCTATCTGCCGAAAACAAGGAAAAGGTAAAAAAAATCAATGAGGAACTGGCGACGCTTTCCACCCAGTTTTCCAATAAATTACTGGATGCGAGAAAAAACGGTGCAGTTCTGATCACTGATGTGAAAGAACTTGACGGGCTTTCCGCTGACGAAATCGCTGCCGCTGCTGCAGATGCCAAAACTGCGGGACAGGAGGGTAAATATCTTCTTACTTTACTCAATACCACCCAGCAGCCCCTTCTGCAGAATCTGAAAAACAGGGCGACCAGAGAAAAACTTTTCAAAGCTTCCTGGTACAGAGCCGAAAAAGGAAACGCTGACGACACCCGGAGTATCCTGGAAAGACAGGCAAAACTGAGAATGGAAAAAGGCCAGCTTCACGGTAAAAAATCTTTCGCTGAATGGAAGCTTCAGGACCAGATGGCCAAGACTCCTGAAAACGCGATGAACCTTCTGGCGCAGCTTGCAAAACCTGCCGTGGCCACCGCAAAGAGAGAAAGTGATGAAATTCAGGCGCTGATTGATCAGCAGAAAGGCGGATTTACCGTAGAACCCTGGGACTGGAATTTCTACTCAGAGCAGGTGAGAAAAGCGAAATATGATTTGGATGAAAACCAGATCAAACCTTATTTCGAAGTACGTACTGTACTGGAAAAAGGGGTTTTCTATGCTGCAGAAAAATTCTACGGCATTACTTTTAAAGAAAGGAACGACCTGCCAGTATACCATCCTGATGTGACGGCGTATGAGGTTTTTGACAGAGATGGAAAATCCCTTGCCATATATTATCTTGATTTCTATACCCGCGACAATAAAAACGGCGGTGCCTGGATGAGCAATTTTGTAGAACAGTCGCATCTGCTAGGCCAGAAACCGGTGATCGTGAATGTTTTCAATTTCCAGAAACCTGCGGAGGGAAAACCTTCTCTGATTTCTTATGACGATGTTTCCACCATGTTCCACGAGTTCGGTCACACGTTACACGGGCTTTTTGCAGACCAGAAATATATTTCCATTTCGGGTACCAATACCCCGCGTGATTTTGTGGAATTTCCTTCCCAGATCAATGAATTTTTCGCGCTGGAACCTTCAGTCCTGAAAAATTATGCCCTTCATTATCAGACCAAACAGCCGATGCCACAGGCTTTGGTTGACAAAATCAAGAAAGCGGGAACGTTCAACCAGGGGTATTCTACCACCGAGCTTGTTTCTGCCGCTACGATTGATATGAACTGGCATTCGGTGACCGATGCATCGCAGTTCAAACCTACTTTAGAATTTGAGAAAGAGGTTTTGGCTAAATACGGTTTTAATTTGAAACAGGTTCCGCCAAGGTATCATTCGCCTTATTTTGCCCACATCTGGGGCGGCGGTTATTCTGCAGGCTATTATGCTTATATGTGGAGTGATTTATTAAATGCTGATGCGTGGGACTGGATTTCCACTCATGGCGGAATGACCAGAGAAAACGGCGACCGTTTCAGAAAATATATCCTTTCGGTAGGAAATTCTGTTGATTTAAATCAGGCCTTTAAAGATTTTACAGGAAGAACCCCGGATATTAAACCGCTGTTGAAAAATAAAGGATTTATTAAGTAGAGGAAGGCGGAAGGCGGAAGATGGAAGATGGATGTTTGATGTCAGAGTTCCGCTAGATTATAATAAAACCGTTCAGAGTTTCTGAGCGGTTTTTTCTTTTGGGAGGAGTAGTGAAAGATCTTCTAGCCCGGATTGAACGGCATGTCTGAGCTCTTTTTGCTTATGGGAGGAGAATTTTTCGCGGAGAAAAATCGACGAAAGCCCTGCGCGCCGGCAAGCAAAAAAGCGAGTAGTGAAAGCCGGTCTGTCTTTTTGGAGGATCAGGGATTTCATTGCTCCTGAAAAATTTCTTATTTTTGTTCAAAATTCAAAATAATGCCTAAAATTTCACACCGAGCAGAAAATATGCCTGCTTCGCCTGTCAGGAAACTGGTTCCGTTTGCGATCAAAGCCAAACAGAAAGGCCTTAAAGTATATCATCTCAATATTGGACAGCCGGATATTGAAACGCCGGAAACTGCTTTGAATGCAGTAAAAAACAATCATCTTAAGATTTTTGAATATGCTCTTTCTGAAGGAAATATCGAATACAGAACGGCACTCAATACTTATTATCATTCCCTCGGTTTTACAGATCTGACGACCGATAACTTCATCGTAACCAACGGAGGTTCGGAGGCTTTGAATTTTGCCATTTCCACGCTGTGTGACGACGGAGATGAAGTGATTATTCCGGAGCCTTATTATGCAAATTACAACGGATTTACCAATACGTTCAATGTGAAGGTTGTGGCGGTTCCGTCAACGATTGATACAGGTTTTTCCCTTCCACCGGTTGAGGAGTTTGAGAAAAAAATCACTCCGAAAACCCGCGCGATTATTATCTGCAATCCAGGAAATCCTTCAGGATATCTCTATACCAGGGAAGAACTTCAGAAACTTGCGGAGATCGCCCTGAAACACGATATCGTGGTTATTTCTGACGAAGTTTACCGTGAATATGTCTACGACGGAAAGCAGCAGATTTCGATGCTTGCCTTCCCGGAAATTGCAGAAAACTGTATTATCATCGATTCGGAATCCAAGCGTTATTCGATGTGCGGTGCGAGAATTGGCTGTCTGATCACGCGTTCGAAAAAAATTCATGATGCCGCGATGCTTTTTGCGCAGGCAAGGCTGAGCCCGGTTCTTCTGGGACAGATTGCTGCAACTGCTGCCCACCAAAACGATTCGGCCTATATTATGAAAGTTCGGGAAGAATATACCCACCGCAGAAATGTGCTGGTTGATCTGCTGAACGGAATTCCCGGCGTGATCTGCCCGAAACCCAAAGGCGCATTTTACTGTGTTGCCGAGCTTCCTGTGGACGATTCGGACAGGTTTGCACAGTGGCTGCTGGAGCATTATTCCCACAACGGCGAAACCATTATGGTAGCTCCGATGAGCGGTTTCTACAGCAATCCGAAACTTGGAAAAAAACAGGTGCGTATTGCTTATGTTCTGAAGGAAGCGGATTTGCGCAGAAGCGTAGAACTGCTGAATGACGCGCTGCAGAAATATAAAATTGAGTTTAATCTCTAAATTCATCAGAAACGGGCTTCAGCCCGTTTTTATGTGTAAAAGTACCGGCTTCGGCCGGAATTAATATAAGTTTGTTGAAACAGGTCACCGTTAAAAATGGATTCAAAATTTAAATGCAGTATTTGTGGGGAAATTCATACCGAATATCCGTCGTTAACTTTTGCGTATCCTAATTCTTATTACTGGCTTTCGGAAGAGCAGAAACAGAATGCAGTGTTTATTGATTCCGATTTCTGTACCATTGAATATCCGGACCGTACTGATCATTTTATTCGTGTGCTGCTAAAGCAGAAGATTGCAAAAACTTCGCTCTACCTGGAATATGTACTTTGGGTTTCTTTGAGTGAAGAAAGTTATGAAGATTATCTGTTTAATTTTGGGAATGAAAATCACGAAACCCTGTATTTCGGTTGGTTGAGTAATGCACTTCCGGATTATAAGTTTGAAAAAGGAATTCCCGTGGATGTGAAAACGAAAAAAGGGAATTTACGACCCGAAATTTATCCGCATTTAGATGTGGATCATCCTTTTGTAAACGATTTTTATCACGGAATTACGAAAGAAGAAGCGGAAAAAAGAATTCATCAAATGCCCGTAAAAAAACCTCAATAATACATGAACGTTCAGGAAAATTATTCTTTAAAAAATCACAATACCTTCGGAGTAGAGGTCTCTGCAAAATATTTTGCGCAGGCAGGAAATTTTGATGAACTTAAAAATGCTCTTGAATTTGCCAAAGCCAGGGATTTGAAAACGCTTTTTTTAGGCGGCGGGAGCAATGTGCTTTTTACTGAAAACTTCGACGGTTTGGTTATTCAGCTGAATTTGAAAGGAATTTCGGAAAAAATACTGAATGAGAACCAAGTTTTAGTCACCGCAAAAGCAGGGGAGAACTGGCATGAATTTGTGCAGTACTGTCTTCGCAAAAATTACGGCGGTCTTGAAAATTTATCCCTGATTCCCGGAAACGTCGGCACTTCGCCCATGCAGAATATCGGCGCTTACGGAACAGAAATTAAAGATACTTTCGTGAACTGTACCGTACTAAGTCTTGAAACCCTTCAAACGGAGGTTTTTGATGCTGAAAAATGCGATTTCGGTTACCGCGATTCTATTTTTAAAAAAGAAGGAAAAGGAAAATATGTGATTCTGGAAGTTAGCTTTAAGCTGACCACCAACAACCATGTCATTAAAACCGAATATGGTGCGATCAAAACAGAACTTGAAAAAATGGGGATCGAAAATCCAGGTATTCAGGATGTTTCGGAAGCCGTGATCCATATCCGTCAAAGTAAACTTCCGGATCCGAAAGTTACCGGAAATGCGGGAAGTTTTTTCAAGAATCCAACGATTCCTTTGGAGCAGTTTGAAAAGCTGAAGATGAAATTTCCGGATATTCCGGGTTACCCGAACGGTAATGCTGTAAAGGTTCCTGCGGGCTGGCTTATCGAGCAGTGCGGCTGGAAAGGAAAACAGATAGGAAATGTAGCATCCCATGAGCTTCAGGCACTGGTGATCGTCAATAAAACCGGACTTGCTTCAGGAAAAGAAATTTATGATTTTTCATCGCTGATTATCGGTTCGGTGAAAGAAAGATTCGGGATCGAGCTCGAGCGGGAAGTAAATATAATATAGAGGTATTTTTGGAGAGGAAATTTGAATTATCGGAATCATTTTAGCTGCTGTAAACCTTTTGTAATTCAGTATTTATAAAATTTATCCAGATTAATTTTACAAATATTTGTCTATCTGAATTTTTCTTCGTTATTTTGCACTCTCAAATATAATAAGTAGTAATAAAGAACATCGAGATATGTCAAGAATTTGCCAGATAACAGGAAAGCGTGCAATGGTTGGAAACAATGTTTCTCACGCTAATAACAAAACGAAGCGTCGTTTTGAGATTAACTTATTGGAGAAGAAATTTTACCTTCCGGAGCAGGAAAAATCTGTAACACTGAAAGTTACTGCCCACGGATTGAGAATTATCAACAAGATTGGTATCGAAGAAGCAGTGGAAAGAGCAACAAGAAACGGATTTATAAAAAAAGATAAGTAATGGCTAAAAAAGGTAACAGAGTACAGGTGATTCTGGAATGCACAGAGCATAAAGAAACAGGTGTAGCAGGAATGTCAAGATACATTACGACTAAAAATAAAAAGAACACTACCGAGAGATTGGAGCTGAAAAAATTCAATCCTGTTCTTAAAAAATACACCCTTCACAAAGAAATCAAGTAATTTTTTAAAAAAATAAAAGATGGCAAAGAAAGTAGTAGCAACGCTTCAGGGTGGTGCAGGTTCCAAGAAAATGACCAAAGTAGTGAAAATGGTAAAGTCTCCTAAATCTGGTGCTTACATTTTCGAAGAAAAAGTAATGAATGCTGATGATGTAGACAGTTATTTGAAAAAATAATTCTACACACGCTTATGATATAGAACTATCCAAATTTTTTGGGTAGTTTTTTTGTTATATTTGCTCTGCTTTTAAAAAGCGGGTAAAAATCGGAAATATAAAAATGGATTCAGAAAATGAGCTGGTATAAAAATATATTTAAAAAAGAGGAAAAGGAAACTTTGGACAAGGGGCTGGAAAAATCCAATCAGGGATTTTTTGAAAAGATCTCCAAAGCGGTTGTCGGAAAATCAAAAGTAGATGATGAAGTGCTGGATGATCTGGAAGAGATTCTGATTGCATCTGATGTTGGCGCTTCTACGACGATAAAAATTATACAGAGAATTGAAGAACGCGTCGCCAGAGACAAATTTGTGGGAACCGATGAACTGAATACGATCCTCCGGGAAGAAATTTCCGGTCTTCTTCTGGAAAACCCACATTCAGGCACAGGAAATATCGACGAGACTAAAAAGCCTTACGTCATCATGGTAGTTGGAGTAAACGGTGTAGGTAAAACTACGACCATCGGGAAACTTGCCCATCAGTTTAAATCTGAAGGAAGAAAAGTGGTTCTTGGTGCAGCGGATACTTTTCGCGCGGCGGCGGTTGATCAGCTCGTGATCTGGAGTGAAAGGGTAGGTGTACCTATTGTGAAACAGGGCATGGGTTCTGATCCTGCTTCTGTAGCCTTTGATACGGTGCAGAGTGCCGTGGCCAATCAGGCAGATGTAGTGATTATTGATACTGCAGGAAGACTTCACAATAAAGTGAATCTGATGAACGAACTTACCAAAATTAAAAGGGTGATGCAGAAGGTTATTCCGGATGCGCCTCATGAAATTCTTTTGGTGCTGGACGGTTCAACCGGACAGAATGCTTTTGAGCAGGCGAAGCAGTTTACAGCGGCAACGGAAGTTAATGCTCTGGCTGTGACTAAATTAGACGGTACAGCAAAAGGCGGAGTCGTGATCGGAATTTCTGATCAGTTTCAGATTCCGGTAAAATATATTGGTGTTGGTGAAAAAATGACGGACCTTCAGTTATTTAATGGAACGGAATTTGTAGATTCTTTTTTCAGAAAACGTAATTGATAACTATTTCATAGTTTTAATTGCTTTTTTATAATATTGGAAAACCATTTACTAAATATTAACATTAAAATTTTAAAACTATGGGTATTTTAACTTGGATCATTTTTGGTCTTATCGCAGGTGCAATCGCTAAATTCATCATGCCTGGAAATCAGGGAATGGGATGGTTACTCACTATTATCTTAGGTATTGTAGGAGCATTCGTTGGAGGATGGATCGGCAGTATGCTCGGATGGGGAACTGTAAACGATTTCGACATCAAAAGTATGCTGCTTGCAGTAGTAGGTGCTTTGGTTGTCCTCTGGATTTACGGAGTAGCTACCAGAAGAGCTTAATAACTTTACAAAAAATAAAATCCCGGTCTGAATTTTCAGTCCGGGATTTTTTTTATGATTTTTTAATCTGGTCAGTCGAATTTAATCTGATAAGGCATTTCCATCATCACTTCGCTTTTCAGTTTTGGGTTTGTCACCTGTTCGAAGATCTTATAGTTTTCCTTACCGATTTTGTTTTTAATCAGTCTCGCGGATATTTCATCTTCGTCCATATCTTTAAAAATCTGTTCCAGTTTGGTGACTTTTTTAGGATACGTTGCTACGTTATAATTTTTGAGTTTCGCTTTCTGAGCTGCAAAGGCGATGGCATCATTTAAAGTTCCCAGTTCGTCAACAAGACCTAACTGTTTAGCACGCGTTCCGCTCCACACTCTTCCGCCGCCCACTTCGTCAATCTGTGTGAAAGATTTATTTCTGTTTTGGGTAACGAAATGTACGAATCTTTTATAGGTCTGTTCCACACTTCTTGTCATGATGGATACTCCGCCGGGCGTAATGCCGTTGATCGGTGAATACATATTGGAATTGGCATTGGTGTTTACCGCATGAGAACTTAAGCCGTTTTTATTCGCGATCTCTTTAAAATAAGGAATGATTCCGAAAACGCCGATGGAGCCGGTTAAAGTATTGGGCTCCGAATAGATTTTATCCGCTGCCATTGCAATGTAATAACCGCCGGAAGCTGCATAGTCTCCAAAAGAAACCACTACCGGTTTTTTCTTTTTCAGCTGCTGCATTTCAAAAAGAATTTCATCTGAAGCATTAGCGCTTCCTCCTGGCGAATTAATTCTGAAAACCACCGCTTTGATTTTATCGTTTTCAGTAAGTTTTTTAATTTCTTTCACAAAATTTTCAGAATAAACCGCGTCGTTGCCTTCGCCGTTATAGATTGCTCCGGAAGCGTAAAGCACCGCAACCTGATCCTCTTTTTTGGTATTGTCTTCACTGAAGGAGCTGATGTATTTGCTGAACGATATTTTATTAAGCTTGTCTTTTTCCTTGACATTGAGTTTTGCCTTCATTAAATTATCGTACTCCGTTTTCTGAATGAGACGGTCTGCAAGTTTATGCTGTAAGCTCAGATCCGGAATGATACCGTAAAGGCTGTCCACAACAGTTCTGAACTGTGCGGTATCTATTTTTCTGGAACCGGCCATTTTTAATGACTTTGCTGACCATAAGTCTTTAAGCAAAACGGAAAGCTGCTCTTTGTTTTCCGGAGACATATCATCTCTTAAAAACGGTTCCACAGCAGATTTATATTTCCCGTGACGGATGACCTGTATTCCGATTCCATATTTGTCCGCGAAACTTTTCATGTAAAGAATCTCGGTGGAAAGTCCTTTGAGTTCAATACCTCCGGACGGATTCAGAAAGTACTGATCCGCCACTGAACCTAAATAATAGGCCGACTGTGATACCGAATTACCGTAGGCATAAACAAATTTTCCGCTTTTTTTGAAATCTTCCAAAGCTGTACGGATGTCATCAAGTTGAGTCATACCTGCTTTTATTCCGTCGGTCTCAATGCTGATTCCCTTTATTTTGTCATCGGTCTTTGCTTTTTTAATTGCTTCCAGCATGTCGAAAATAAGGATGTTCTTTTCTTTTTCGTTAAATGTGAAAAGTTCGCCGCTTTCCTCCGTAGGGCTGTCGATAATATTGGTTTTAAAGTCTAAAGTGAGGACAGAGTTGTTTTTAACTGTGGCTTTGTGGCTGTCACTAAACATGCTCACTACTACAAGGGTAAGTAAAAACATGAAAAAAACCGCCGCAATAATCATAATTGCCACTATATTTGCTAAGACATTTTTAACAAAACTTCTCATAAAATTTTATATTTTACAATATGTCGCAACATTTGGTAACTTTGTTACTCGGAAGCAATCTGGGAAACCCGGAGAAAAACATTGAAGCAGCGAAAAACCTTATCGCAAGTGAGATTGGCACTATTTTAGCTACATCAGAAATTCTTCATACCCAACCCGTTGAATTTGTAAGTAATAATATTTTTTGTAATATTGCATTAGTATTAAAAACACAATTTTCCCCCATAAAACTTCTGAATCTGATAAAAGGAATAGAGTTTGATATGGGAAGAACAGAAGATTCATTGATAACAAAGGGGTATGTAGACCGGGTAATCGATATTGATATTGTACTGTATGACCGTATAATATTTGAGTGTAAAACTCTTCAGATTCCTCATGTAAGGCATTTATATAAACGTGATTTTTCCAGAAAGTTGTTGCAGAGTATTAAAACACATTAAAAACATAAAGTATGAAATTAGGTTTATTTTTAACATTAACCCTTCCAATGGTTTTCTATGCTCAGGACAGAACATCAGCTGCGGGTTCAAATGATTATCCGAACACGTATTCAAGTGGCTCTGCCAATGTTCAACAGTTTGACAATTCTGCCAAAAGGTTTAATGACTGGGCAGTCTCCGTTGGTGGAGGTGCTGCTTTGATGACAAACGCTGATTTGACCTCTTTCTATGACGGTAAAATCAACTGGGGCTATAACGCCTACGTAAGTCTTGATAAACAGATTTCCCATGTTTTTGGTCTCAGTCTGCAGTACCAAATGGGCAAATCTAACCAAAAAGGACAATTACCGGGAGCCGAAGGTGTAAAAGCTGGGGTTGCCAATGCCTGGACAAAATACCAGCAGATTTCTGTATTGGGAGACGTCAATTTTTCAAATCTTTTACGGCGGGTAGATAATCATTCGCCTTACAGATGGGCTCTTCACGGATATGGCGGGATAGGTCTGATGGCGTATGAAACGCTGCTTCTGGATAATGATATTTCCAACTATAATCCACGGACTTTCCCTTTGGCTGTTGACCAGAAATTCAATATCGGTTCATTTTTCTTTCAGGGAGGTCTTGGTCTGAAATATAATGTTTCAAACCTACTTGATCTTGAACTGAGAACGATGTATATCGTCAGCGGTGATGAAGAATTTGACGGCGGCGGTGATCTGAGAGACACAGGCAATCCGCGGATTAATTATAACTTAATTAACGATTCTTACAGTGATAATATGTTAACTGTGAATCTGGGTCTTACTTTCAAATTAGGAAAACACAGTTCCCATCTAGCGTGGCATGATCCTTTACAGGAAGCTTATTACAAAACAAGTGTTTTAGAAAGTGCTTCTGATGATTTTGTGGTGTGCGTTAAAGGGGATAACGATAACGACGGCGTTTGTGACGATTGGGACCGACAGCTTGATACTCCGGCAGGAGCAAGAGTTGACGGTGCTGGGGTTGCTCTGGATATGGATTTAGACGGTGTTATCGATCTTTATGACAAATGCGTTACGGTGCCGGGAACGGTAGAAAACAGCGGCTGCCCAACAGGTATGGTCATCTCACCTGAACTTAAATAAGACATCATTTATAACTTAATAAAAAAAATTATGAAACTAAATTTAACAAGCGTTGCATTAGCACTAGTACTTCCTACTGCTGTCTTTGCGCAAGATTCTGTTGCAGTTTCCGGTGGATCGTATCCGAATACATTCACTTCAGGTTCTGCTAATGTTTCCCCATTTACTCAGGAATCCAAACGGTTTAATGACTGGGCGATTTCTGTTGGAGCAGGTGTTCCCTTGGTACAGTCTGCGGATTTAACTTCCCTTAAAAACGGTAACGGTAAAAATGTTTTCGGATATTCAGCTTATCTGAGTGTTGATAAAGCAATTACCCATGCATTTGGGCTGAATCTTCAGTACGACAAAGGAGAAACAAGACAGGGCTGGTTCAATACCAAAACTGATAACGCAACCGGCACAGGATTTCAGGATGTGGGTGCGAGAACCCAGTACGATGCGATCTCTTTATTGGGAGATATCAATTTTTCCAATCTGTTGAGAAGAGTAGATAACAAATCTCCTTTCAGATGGGCACTTCACGGTTATGCGGGTATTGGTACTCTGGCGTACAGAGCTTATCTTGAAGATGCTTCCGGCCAGAGATTAATGACAGAAATTAAACCTTTTAAACTGGGTTCAATGTTCGGTCAGGCAGGTGCAGGTCTGAAGTATAAAGTCAACAGAAGAATTGATCTTGAAGGTAGAGTAATGTATTTCGTAACCGGAGATGATCAGTTCGATGGTGGAGGAGAACAGTACAGTGCCATTAACAGAAGAGAAGATGGGGTTTCCGACAATTTCTTCAATGCAACATTGGGACTTTCTTTAAAATTAGGAAAACATGAGTCTCACCTGATGTGGCATGATCCGCTGCAGGAAATCTATTATAAGTTAGACGTATTGGCGGATAAAAACCAGGATGTTGAAGTTTGTAAAAAAGGAGATGCCGATAATGATGGCGTTTGCGACGACTGGGACAGACAGCTTGATACCCCTGCAGGCGCAAGAGTTGACGGTGCAGGTGTCGCTTTAGATACAGATTTGGACGGGGTGATCGATCTTTATGATAAGTGTGTAGTGGTTCCGGGTCCTGTTGAAAACAACGGTTGTCCTACGAACTCAAGTTCTACCATTACAGATAATACAAGAACGTTGGAAGGAATAGAATTTGATCTGGATTCCGATAAAATTCTTCCATCAAATACTCCTATTCTGAACAGTGCTGTAAGCTATATCAATTCGTCAGCAGGTTCTTATAACGTGATTGGAGGTACTGATACCAGAGCTTCTGATGCATATAACCAGAGACTTTCTGAAAGAAGAGCCAATACTGTGAAAAATTATCTGATCCAAAACGGAGTAGATGCAGGTAAATTAAACGCAATCGGAAGAGGTGAAAAAGACCTTAAATATCCGGAATGTGAACCGGCTACCAAATGTCCTGAATGGAAAAACAGAGCAAACAGAAGAGTTTACTTTGAAGCGAAATAATTTTTCAGCTATTGAATTATAAAAGCCACGCATTGCGTGGCTTTTTTTGTTTTATGGAATTTGTTTCAGTAATTTTACCTCATGATTTCTCAGCAGGATTTTCACCAGTTAAAATTTCAGACTCTTAAACATTTTTGGGGCTATGAAACTTTCAGAGATTCCCAGGAAGAAATCATCAATTCTGTCATTAACAGAAAAGATACTTTGGCACTTTTGCCAACCGGTGGCGGTAAATCTTTGTGTTACCAGCTTCCAGCACTTATTTTGGAAGGGACCTGTCTGGTGATTTCTCCGCTTTTGGCATTGATGAAAGATCAGGTTTATCAGCTTAAAAATAATGGTATTGAAGCCGAATATTTATCTTCAGAGCTGGATGAATTTGATGCTGAAGTAATCTTCAACCGGTGCAAGGACGGTTTGACGAAACTCCTCTATATTTCCCCGGAAAGACTTACCAACAGAATTTTTCTGCAGAATCTGGAAGAAATACAACTGTCATTTATCGCTGTAGATGAGGCACACTGTATTTCGGAGTGGGGACAGGATTTTCGCCCGAGCTACCAGAATATCAAAACCTTCCGGCAGAATTTCAATAATATTCCGTGTCTGGCACTTACTGCTACGGCAACGCCAAAAGTTCTGGAAGAAATCAAGACTAAACTGAATCTTGGAAATCCTGATGTTTTTAAAAAAAGCTTCAGAAGAACGAATATTAAAATTATTTCCGATAAAATCGCGGACAAGTATCAACGGGTGCTCAACCTGATGAAGTACAACAATTCTTCCGGAATTATTTATGTCAGAAGCCGTAAAGAAGCCGAAGAACTTACAAAATTTCTCCAGAGAAACCATATTCAGAATATTGATTATTTTCACGCCGGTCTTCCAGTAAAAGAAAAAAACGAAAAGCAGAATGCCTGGGTGAGAAGCCAGAATAAAGTGTTGATTTCCACAAACGCTTTCGGAATGGGTATTGATAAAGAAAATGTCCGTTTTGTTATTCATTTCTCGCCTTCCCAGTCTCTCGAAAATTACTATCAGGAAATCGGACGAGCCGGTCGCGACGGTTTGGAGTGTCATACTTTTCTGCTTTGGAATGAACAGGAACTCAGTGATTTTGACCGTATTTTAATCAATCAGATTCCATCAAAATCTGAGTTCCAGAATATTGTAACCTATCTTTATTCGTGCTTTCAGATTGCTGAGAACGATCTGCCTGAAAATGTTTTCCAGCTTCATATCCAGCGGATTCAAAGCTTTACAAGAGCTTCAATGGCTAAAATTAAAAACGTGCTGAATTTTCTCCACAATCAGGAAATTATATTTTTTAATACGAACCGGTCGCTTTCCTCTTTGGAACTTAAAATTAATTCCGACGAAATAGAACTGCTGCCAAAGAAAGATGCTTATTTTATTGAACTTTTGCTAAGAAATTATTCCGGACTTACCACTCACAAAATCATGTTCAGCGAATTGACGATGAGCAATAAAATTGGGGTTGATGCGCATATCATCAAAGAAAGAATTAAAGAAATGCAGCAGAAAAATTATCTGGAATATATCGACGGTGCGTTGTCGAGTATTAAATTTTTGAAACACCGTGATGACAGGGCTATCACAGGAAGGTATTGGGGACTTTTCGAACAGATACAGAAAAATAAGCTCCAGAAATGGGAAGAAATGAAATTCTTTGTTCAGGATACGGAATTTTGTAAAATGAAACTCATTCTTTCTTATTTCGGAGAAAAAAATGTGAGAAACTGTGGACATTGCTCGGTTTGTGAGAAACAGAAAGAAAATGTTTTCGGAAGAAATGTTTCCCATGAAATTCTCGAAATTCTGAAACGGAAACCTTCGGGTGTTGAAGAAATCGCGATTCAGTTAAATTATTACGAAAAAGAAAATATCCTGGAAAACCTGATTCACCTTCTGGATTCGGGAAAAGTAAAAATGCTCAATTTCAGAACCTACGCGTTTAATCATGAACATTAAATAACGCATGTGCTGCTTATTCAATAAAAATTATTCAAATTAAATGAAATCATTAAAAGTTATATTTTTCGGAACTCCCGAATTCGCCAAAACCTCATTAGAAGCCATCCACCAATCGCACCACGAAGTGGTCGGCGTGGTAACGGTGGCAGATAAAGCCAGCGGACGCGGACAGAAAATTCATGAATCGCCGGTGAAAACTTTTGCGGTAGAAAACAATCTTGCCGTTTTCCAACCGGAAAAATTAAGAAGCCCGGAATTTTTAGAACGTATTAAAAACTTAAATGCTGATGTCTTTGTCGTTGTAGCTTTCAGAATGATGCCCAAAATTTTATTCGAAATGCCAGAAATGGGGACTTTCAATCTTCATGCATCACTTCTTCCGGATTACCGCGGGGCTGCTCCTATTAATTATGCAGTGATAAACGGTGAAGCAAAAACCGGTGCCACTACTTTTTTTATCAACGAAAAAATTGACGAAGGCAATATACTTCTTCAGGAGGAAATAGAAATTTCACCTAATGAAAATGCCGGGATGCTGCACGACCGTTTAATGGAAATGGGCGCGAAACTGGTCGTGAAAACTTTGGACGGGCTGGCTGAAAAAACAATTCAGGAAAAACCGCAGCCGAACGTTGAACATCCTAAAAACGCGTTTAAAATTTTCAAAGAAGATACAAGGATCGAATGGAATAATGATTCAGAAACCGTACACAATTTCATCCGCGGAATGTCGCCTTATCCGTGTGCTTTTAGCACGCTGAAAATTGGTGATGAGGAAAAATCACTGAAAATTTACCAGGGAAAATTTGAAATTTCAACTCACGATAAAAAGCCGGGAAGTTTGGAGATCGATAAAAATCATTTTAAGATTTTCACTAAAAACGGTATCTATTTCCCGGAAGAAATACAGCTTGAAGGTAAAAAAAGGATGAACGTAAAAGATTTCCTTAACGGATTTCAGCATTTTGATACCATTTCAAGGTAATCAAACTTCATTAGTTTCTGTTTTTAACTAAAATCCAGCCTTTATAGGAAACAGGTAACTGAGTGTCCGGTTCTGTCCAGTTAAGGATATACCAGTAATTTGCTGTTGGTAGTGCTCTTCCGCCAAATTTTCCGTCCCAGATAAACTGTTTGTCTTTTGCGCTGAACACCAGATTTCCGTAACGGTCGAAGATCTGCATGCTGACATTTTCTTTGATTCTTAAATCAGAATAGTCAAGGACGTCATTAACTCCGTCACCGTTTGGTGTGATGACGTTGATCAGATTAATTATAAGAAATTCCTTTTCAATAATGCCGCATTTTTCCGAATCAGTAACATAAACTTTTCTCATTCCACGGGGAACGTTCTTAAATACATTAGAACTTTGAAAACTGATACCATCCAGGGAATAGCTGTACGGGGGAATACCGCCGGAAACAAAGACGGTGGCGGTGCTTCCCATCACATCGATCTGGGTAATCTGCGGTAAATCCGACGCAGTCACTTTTACTTCCTGTTGCAATTTGCAGCCATTAGCAGAAGTGAGTTCCACGATATACTTTCCGACCGGAACATGATCAATGGAATTAACGGTAGGTCCCTGAGCGATGATATCACCGTTTTCACGCATCCATTTGTAGTTTTTAAATCCTGTTTCCGCTTCGAGTTTTGTGGTCGCATTGGCACAGATGGTTTTATCAGCAAGCACCTCCGATTTTTTTGGCGTAAGAAGCTGCAATTCTTCATATGTTATAGCGCAGCTGCCACTTTCTGCCTGCACATAAATCTTCACATCATTGCTGTAAGTCCAGTTGTTGGGCAACGGAATAAGGTAAGCGGGATCCTGAAAATATGTGACTTTAAAATAATCTTTATAGTTCGGAATGATTTGGGAGTTAAGATCCTGAAGGTTAACAGAAATTGGTTTGCCTCCGTTGTAGTTACAGAAATCTTTTGGTGTGATGATCGGTTTTTCGACGAATTCGACTTTAACCGATCCTTTCAGTTCGCAGCCTAAAATACTGATCTCCACTTCGTAAGTTCCGGTATCCGTAATGATGCCGGGAATGGTGAACAGAGGATTTGTTTCTCCTGCCAGCTGGCTGCCGTCTTTGTACCATTGGTAAGAAGTTGCGCCTGAAGTGGTAGCATCTAATACTTTACTGGTTCCTACACAAAGAGCGTTACTGCTGGAGATTATAAGATCCGGACCCAGATCTTTTTTACCTACAAAACTTCCGGCTTTCAGGAAAACTGCAGAATCGTAGCGTCCTGTTCTGTCATTACCGGCTAAATGGTCTGCAATCACAAGTTTAATATGATATTTCACCCCCGGAATAATATCGGTTTTCGCGGTGAGAACTTTGGTCTGGCCATCGAAAGCAGTAGGAGAGTTTACCCCGTTAAAACTGCCGAAATATCCGACATTTCGGGGACAGTTGGGCGCGGTGTTAATTGAAAGTGAGGTCACAGGATCCTGAGTTCCTGGAACTACAGCAATATTGGTGTAAGGATCCGCGGTACCTGCTTTCTTGATGAGGAAAGCAAAAGCATCCGAATAAATACAGTTAGTTCTCCGGTATTCTTCTGAAAGGAAAAGATATTCGAAGCTGATACCGGAGGTGTTGTTCGCTACGAAATCGAATTCCAGGGAAGTTGAATTTAAATAGCTATAATAATTCTCCTGCAGAGCATCTGCCAAATCCTGATCTCCGAACCAATTGCTGTCCTGGTCATCTAACACACTACTAGTATTGGGACCGGGCGCATTTTGGGCATTTCCCGTACTTAGAATTATTCCCTTCGCAATATCAAAATTCATCGTTCCTTTTTCGAAATATCCATAGCTGGAAGTGCTGTTCCCATAATCCTGCCAACCTTTTGCTGACACATTCGATACAGTAATGCATGCTGCGTTTTGGGATCCGATGAAAATGTCTTTTACAAGCTGTTCCGGTGTATAGGTTGATGTATCTACCCTGATGTACTGCTGAGCATTCGCGGATATGGAGATTAATATAAAAAGCAGGGCAAAACCGCTGCTGAAAAATTTATGTTTAAACATGGTGTTTTTTGCGGAAGACAAAATTACTTCTTATTTACCGAAAAAAAAATCTCCTCCATCGTAATGGAAGAGATTTTTATCATAGATAAGTAACTAATTAAGCAAGACTTACTCTTACAAAACCTACTACTTTTAAGTCTCCATTCACAGATTTTACATAATCAGCTACAGACATGCTTCCGTCTTTAATAAACGCCTGGTGAACCAATGTGTTGTCTTTGTAGAATTTCTGCATTTTTCCTTTAAGGATGTTATCGATGATATTTGCAGGTTTTCCTTCTTTAGTAAGGATATCTCTTTCGATATCAAGTTCTTTATCGATTGTTTCCTGAGAAACCATAGTTTCATCAAGAGCAATTGGGTTCATTGCAGCAACCTGCATTGAAACTGCTTTAGCCGCGTCAGCAGCACCGTCAACATTTGAAGAAAGGGAAGTGATGGCAGCGATTTTGTTTCCAGCATGGATGTAAGCTCCTAAGAAAGGACCTTCAATTCTTTCGAAAGAACCGATTTCGATTTTCTCACCAATTACACCTGTCTGCTCGATTAATTTTTCTGCTACAGTAGTTCCGTGGAAATCAGAAGCTAAAAATTCTTCTTTGTTCGCATAGAAAACTGCCTGTTCAGCAAGTTCGTGAGCTAATTCAACAAAAGCGTCGTTTTTCGCAACGAAATCAGTTTCACAGTTCAAAGCTATGATAGCTCCCATGGTGCTGTCTTCATTTACTTTTGCGATAACAGCTCCTTCCGTAGATTCTCTGTCTGCTCTGTTGGCTGCTACTTTCTGTCCTTTTTTTCTAAGGATTTCAATTGCTTTTTCGAAGTCGCCATCCGCTTCTACCAATGCTTTTTTGCAGTCCATCATTCCTGCTCCTGTCGTGTTTCTTAATTTAGCTACGTCTGCAGCAACCGGTGTATACATAGAATTATTTTTTTTATGTTTAAAAAATTGATTATTTAGCTTATTTTTAAGCCATGCAAAGATAATAAATTTCGTACAAACTAAAAAGAAGATTTCTTCGTTATTACTAAAATTTAAGCCACTAAAAACCATTGCTTTAATGAAAAGATATTTTTACATTCTGCTTTTTTTTGTTTCTGCTTTTTCCTCCGCACAGTCTAAATATACCGCAGCGCAGGTTGAAAAAAGCACGGATCCGCAGGTGATCGCCAATTTTATTAAGTACAATCCGGATCATCCCAAAACTCCCGAATTTAAACGGAAACTTTTTGCTTCAATTAATAATGACAAACCCGCAGCAGTGAAAGCGAGTGTTGCAAAACCTACCGTAAAACCCATCAGCACTGAAAAACTGAAGACAGAAATCAAGAGAGATGTGGCCAAGGACGGCACCAACGACAAGCACAAAAGAACGGCGGATTTGCTGAACCACCTCTTCAATACAGATCCTTCGAGCAAAACCGCGTATGTGCAGATCGTCAATAAATCAAAATGTAATTTGATTGTAAAGATCAGCGGTAGAAATTATTATAATCTTGATGTTCCGGCGAATAACCAGAATTTTATTTTAGTGGATAAGGGAAATTATACGCTCACTACCTCGGTGTGTGACGCAAAATATTCGTCTGTAAAAAACATCAGTAAAGATGTTGTGGTAACGCTGAATGCGCCTAAATAAGATTTTCTATTGCCCGAAAACATGAAACTCCTGAGTGAGCTCCAGATATTCGTCTGAATATTTTCTCGGGGATTTTTCGATGACGAATTCAGATTCGCTTATATTTCTCTGCTCAAACCCGAATTCGAGAATGCAGCGTTTTGCTTTCGCGTTTTTAATTCCGAAGATTTTAATTCTTTTCTGTAAAAATAAAGCGTATTTCAGACATTTCTGTTCAAATTCATTGCCTGCTTCAAACGGAATTATTACGGAGAAAATTCCTGTTTCGGATAAGAATTCTGCAGTTTTTGATATCAGATGATCAAATGAAAGTTCGGTCTGCTGCCTTGCCAAAATATCTTTTTCCGAAGGATTTTCCTCAAAATATGGAGGATTCGAAATGATAAGCCCAAACTTTTCACCAGTTTCAAAATCCTTGAAATCCTGATGAACGGTCTGCATTCTATCTTTAAAGGGTGAATTGCTGAAGTTTTCAGCAGCCAGTTTTTCGGCTTCTTCATTGATATCAAGTGAAAGTATTTCTGCCTGAGGATTTCTCTGAGCGATCATCAGAGAGATCAATCCGGTTCCTGTTCCCACTTCCAGAATTTTTTCCGAATGATTTGCTGAACATAAAACTCCCAGCAAAACACCGTCTGTCCCTACACGGAAAACATTTCCTGACTGATGTATGGTGAAATTCCTGAACTTAAAAGGTTTCATTTTCTAAAGATTCGTAGGAAGCAGTATGGTAAATGTGGACCCTTTACCGAGTTCAGATTTTACGGAGATTTCACCCTTATAGTCTTCCACCATTTTTCTCACCATGGTTAAGCCGAGGCCGGTTCCGCTGGTTTTTGAGGTAAAGTTTGGCTCGAAAATACGGTCGTACATATCTTCCGGAATCCCGGTTCCGTTGTCTTCAACATTGATGATGATTCTTTTATGACGCTGTTCGACGTTGATGTTAATACTGTTTTCGCGGTCTTCGTGACGTGCCTGTCTTGCGTTGGCAACCAGATTGGTAATAATTCTGGATAGATAAATCTTATCCATTTCCACCATGATCGCCACTTTGTTCGAATGGAAATAAATACTTTCGTCACTGAAAACATTAATAATATTCCTTATTTCGTTATTAAGATCGAAAACTTCATTGTTCTTTTCCGGAAGCTGGGCAAACTGAGAAAAAGCGCTTGCAACGGTTGCCACCAAATCAATCTGATCCACGATTGTAGTACTTAAATGTTTCACCTTTTCCCGGATATTAGGATCAGTCGGATCAAATTTTCTTTCGAAATTCTGAATCGTGAGTTTCATCGGTGTTAAAGGATTTTTCACTTCGTGAGCGACCTGTTTGGCCATCTCGCGCCATGCTTCTTCTTTTTCTTTGAAACTGAGACGCTCTTTCTGTTCTTTAATCTGAAGAATCATTTTGTTGTAAGCTTTAACCAGCTGGTTCAGCTCATCGTTGTGGTAATATTTGATAGGTTTAGGGTCATCTTCCAGAAGGGTGATCTGGTTAATTTTATCAGAAAATTTGGTCACGGCTCTGGTGAGGTTATTGGAAATGATCCAGCTCAGCCATACCGCTATTGCAATGATAAAGAGATTAACGATAATGATGTAGTTAACATATTTATTAAAAACACTGAAGTAAGATCCATCATTATGGTAATACGGGAAATATACGATAGCGATGGGTTCCAGCATGTTGTTTTTCAGAATCATGTAGGAAGACGTTACATTGGCGTCTGTTTTATTGTCGTATTTCTGAAAATCGACTCTTTTATCGCTTTTAATTACTGTGTTTACAATATTGATGGGGATATTTTTTTCAGCGATAAGGTTGATGTCCTTATTGGAAATAAGATATCTGCCCGCCATATCATAAATGATAATATCCTGATTATTGATGTCGGCGATTTCGAAAATGTCGTTGGCGAGGATATTTGGCAGATCTTTCGTTTCGGCCTGCGTGTGACTTACCGCATAATCCAGCGATGACATCAGGCTTTCCGATTTTTTCTGCAAATCGGTGCGGCTCTGTTCCACCGCATTATTCCGTAAAATAAAATAGGAGAGTATAGAAGAACTCACGATACTGAGCAAACAGATCAGGAGGAATCCCCAAAAGACTTTGTTTCTTAAGCTATAACCTTTATATTTAGAGAACGGCATTTTTTTTCATAAGTTTCGTTACATATTTTCCAATTATGTCGAATTCTAGATTTACAAGGTCACCAGATTGCAGATTTTTCATATTCGTAAATTCCCAAGTATAAGGAATAATTGCTACGGAAAACTGACCAAAGCCGCTTTCAGCAACTGTTAAGCTGATTCCGTTTACGGTGATTGAACCTTGCGGAACTGTTGTAAAATCATCGGTTTCATCGTAAGTTATCGTTATGAAAAAACTTCCGTCTCGGTCCTCGATCTTCTGTACAATTCCGGTTTTGTCGACATGTCCCTGAACGATGTGCCCGTCCAGTCTTCCATCAAACTTCAAACAGCGTTCCAAATTCACTTCAGTTCCAACATTCCATTGGCCGAGATTGGTTTTTTCCAAGGTTTCAGCAATAGCGGTTACGCTGTAATTTTCGTCGGTAATTCTCACTACAGTAAGGCAGCAGCCGTTATGCGCCAAACTTTGATCTATTTTTAATTCCTGAGTAAAAGGACAGCTTAATATAAAATTAATGTTTTCGCCACTGCGTTCAATTTTTTCAATGATTGCGGTAGCTTCGATAATTCCTGTGAACATAAGAGGATATTTACGGTGGGAAAATTTAAGTTTCAAATAATATTCAAATAGTTATTTCTATTTTCCTAAATTTGTGAAATTCTATTAATCTTCAAAGATAATTAAAAATGAGTTCTAAACACCATAAAGTAAGAGTGGGAATTTCGATTGGTGATTTCAACGGCATAGGCCCTGAAATCATTATGAAATCACTGAAAGATAAAACCATTACCGATTTTTTCACCCCCATTATTTTTGGTTCCGGGAAGCTGTTTACTTATCAGAAAAATATTTTTAAACTTCAGCATAATTTTAATTATATCACTGATGCAACCCAGGCGCAGGGAGATAAAATTAATATGGTAAACCTTACCAAAGATAACGTAAATGTAGATTTGGGGAAGCCAACCGAAGAATCCACCCGAATGGCAATAGATTCTCTGGAAGCTGCGACCAATGCGCTGATGAATGGTGAAATTGACGTTCTGGTTACCGCACCGATCAACAAGGACGAAATGATGAAGCATGGTTTTGCCCATGCAGGACACACTGGTTATCTGGAAGAAAAGTTTGATAAAAAAGGACTGATGTTTTTGGTTACTGACAATTTAAAAGTTGCCGTTTCTACCCATCATATACCCATTTCCCAGGTCGCTGAAAGTATTTCGAAAGAGAAGATCAAGAAACAGATCAAAATGCTTAATCAGTGTCTGATTGAAGATTTTCAGATCAGAAAACCCAAGATCGCGGTTTTAGGTTTAAATCCTCATGCCGGAGACGGAGGAGTAATCGGAAACGAAGAAATAGAAATTATCGAGCCCGCCATTAAAGAACTTTTTGATAACGGAGTTTTGGCTTTCGGGCCATTTCCCGCGGACAGTTATTTTCAGCCAAATAAATATAAAAACTACGATGCGGTTTTAGCGATGTATCACGATCAGGGCTTGGCGCCGTTCAAAACTTTGGCTTATGAGGAAGGCGTTAATTATACCGCAGGTCTGCCTTTTGTAAGAACTTCGCCTGATCATGGAGTAGCTTATGATATTGCCGGGAAAAATATAGCTGATGAGCAAAGTTTTTCCGAAGCGGTTTTTATGGCGATTAAGATTTTCAGAAACAGACAGGAGTATAATGATTTGATGACCAATCGCATGCAGCCGCGCAGAAGCGCTGTGACCAACGGCGTGGATGAGGATCTGCCTTCAGAAAACGGACATTAAAATCTCCGAAATCATATTTCCCGATTATTTGTTTTAAAAATTATTTGTAATATTAAAAAATTTGCATATTTTTGCACACTCATTTTATGGACAAGTTAAGAAACTACGATATCGTGTTTTCGGGACAAAAAAACGGTCAGCACGATTTCAAATTTGAGATAGATAA
This sequence comes from Kaistella soli, assembly GCF_019038595.1. GTDB lineage: Bacteria > Bacteroidota > Bacteroidia > Flavobacteriales > Weeksellaceae > Kaistella > Kaistella soli. The sequence goes on along the minus strand of NZ_JAHOPF010000006.1, from coordinate 110,982 downwards.
AGCGTTCTTTCAACTTTTCGATACTGAACAGGAATTTACAGAACCTAAAATTGTGGCAGAGGTCTTAATGGACAAACACACTACTTTTTTAGAATTCTTCATTAAAACTTCCGGAACGGTAAATTTAGTTTGTGACATCACCAACGAAAATTTCGACCATCCGATTGAAAATGAATTGAAAATTCTGGTAAAATTCGGTGCAGAGTATGATGACAGTGAAGAGGATGTGATAACCATTCCGAGCACTGATTATGCTTTCAATATAGCGCAGTTGCTTTACGAAGTGGTGATGCTCGCTATACCGATGAAGAAAATATCTCCAAACGTCTCTGAAAAGGATTTGGAAATGTTGGAAAAATTCAGTCCGAAAGAAGAAGTTGAAGAAGAACCGAGCAGCGACCCAAGATGGGACGCATTGAGAAAATTAAAAGATAAAAATTAAATAGTTTAAATGATGAGGAATTGAGCAATCACTACTCATCGCTCATCAAACAAAATTATAAGAAATGGCACATCCAAAGAGAAGACAATCGTCAACAAGAAGAGATAAGAGAAGAACACACTACAAAGCAAGTGTTCCTCAATTGGCAAAAGATGCAACTTCAGGAGAAATGCACCTTTATCACAGAGCGCATTGGTTTGAAGGAAAAATGTACTACAGAGGTAAAGTAGTAATGGAAAAAAATGTAGAAACCGCTGAAGAAAACTAAGAGACGAATCTTAGAAAATATTCAATTTTATACAAAAACCACTCGATTTTTTCAATTTCGAGTGGTTTTTTGTTGTTTTTTACTGATTTTTAGTATCTTTGGCATCTTAAATAAATATCACCTATGGACATTAAAGACATACAAAACCTGATTAAATTTGTGTCTAAAGCAGAAGTTTCTGAAGTAAAATACAAAACAAAAGATTTCGAAATCACGATCAAAACTCCACTCGCAGGCAGCGAAATGAGTTATGTATCCCAACCTGCAGTATATCATTCTGCTCCACAACCTGTTGCATCTGCACCAGCTCAGGCTGCTGCTCCGGCTACGCCTGCTGCAGACGCTGTTGCTGAAGACAGCAAATTGGTTACCATCAAATCTCCGATGATCGGAACCTTCTACAGAAAACCATCTCCTGATAAGGATGTTTTTGTAAACGTAGGTGATGAAGTTTCTAACGGTAAAGTAGTTTGCGTTATTGAAGCTATGAAGTTATTCAACCAGATCGAGTCTGAAATTTCCGGAAAAATCGTGAAAATTTTGGTAGACGATGCTACACCTGTTGAATATGACCAACCTTTATTCTTAGTTGATCCGTCTTAAATTATGAGTGATGGGTAATGAGCGGTGAGCAATTATCTCTTCACATGTAAAGTCATAATTCATAATTCATAATTAAAAAAAGATGTTCAAAAAAATATTAATAGCCAACAGAGGCGAAATTGCAATGCGTATTCTCCGAACCTGTAAAGAGATGGGGATTAAAACCGTTGCTGTTTATTCCACTGCAGATAAAGACAGTCTGCATGTAAGATTTGCTGATGAAGCGGTGTGTATTGGTCCGCCAATGAGCAAAGATTCTTATCTTAAAATTTCAAACATCATTGCAGCTGCGGAAATTACCAATGCAGATGCGATTCATCCCGGATACGGATTTTTGTCTGAAAATTCTAATTTTTCGCGAATCTGTCAGGAGAACGGCATCAAATTTATTGGGGCAACTCCGGAACAGATCGACAGAATGGGTGATAAAGCCAACGCAAAAGCGACTATGAAAGAAGCCGGCGTACCTTGTGTTCCCGGTTCTGAAGGTTTGATCGACGGATACGAAACTGCAGCGAGATTAGCTGAAGAAGTTGGATATCCCGTGATGATCAAAGCTACTGCAGGAGGCGGCGGAAAAGGAATGAGAGCGGTCTGGAAAGCTGAAGACCTGCACGAGCACTGGGATTCTGCAGTTCAGGAAGCTACTGCTGCTTTCGGAAATGGCGGTATGTATATGGAAAAACTTATTGTTGAGCCAAGACATATCGAAATTCAGATTGCTGGTGACCAATATGGAAAAGCCTGTCATCTTTCCGAAAGAGACTGTTCTGTTCAAAGAAGAAATCAGAAACTTACAGAAGAAACACCGTCTCCGTTCATGACTGACGAACTGCGTCAGAAGATGGGAGATGCTGCGGTAAAAGCTGCAGAATATATCGGTTACGAAGGAGTAGGTACTATTGAATTCCTGGTAGATAAAAACAGAGATTTTTATTTCATGGAAATGAATACCAGAATTCAGGTAGAGCATCCGATTACAGAGCAGGTTGTAGATTATGACCTGATCAGAGAGCAGATTCTTTTAGCTTCAGGAGTGCCGATTTCCGGAATTAATTATTATCCTAAGCTTCATTCTATTGAATGCAGAATTAATGCGGAGGATCCTTATAACGACTTCAGACCATCACCGGGAAAAATTACCGGTTTAAATATTCCCGGAGGACACGGAATCCGCGTTGATACTCATGTTTATTCAGGATACAGCATTCCTTCCAATTACGATTCGATGATCGCAAAACTTATTACAACGGCGCAAACCCGTGAAGAAGCAATCGCTAAAATGAAACGTGCGCTGGAGGAATTCTATATTGAGGGAGTGAAAACCACCATTCCTTTCCACAGACAGCTGATGGAAAATGAAGATTATCTTGCAGGAAACTACACTACAAAATTCATGGAAGATTTTGTAATGGACAAAAATTTCGATAATTAAAAATCAGAAATACTATATGAAGGCCGATATTTATATCGGTCTTTTTTTGTGGAAAAATATCACTTCTGCGGGTGATAAATATTTACGGAGATTTATATTTTTTTGGTATATATTTGAAAATTGTGAGTTTATAAATAGGAGAAACGAGTATTCTGATAATTTAAATATGAAAAAAAAATTTTTGCTGTTAGTTGTCTTCGGGATTTGGAGTGCAATTGGTGCTCAGGAGACAAAGATTCTCAGAATTCTCAACCGGGAATTAAAAAAGGAAGTAAAAAATCAGTTCAAGTCTCCCAATTTCAATGGAGATACGCTCCGGATTATTAAACCATTCAGTATCGACATTCATAAGAATCTTTCGTTTGCCGTCAAAATTACAAGTCCATATTTCACAGGGGAGCAAATCATCACACAGCAGGTGCCGCTGAATTCCATAAAAAAACTGGGTAAGGATATCAATATCATTCTGGAAACTGAGACAGATTCAGTTACAACTGTTTACACTAGAACTGCCGACGGCGTTCCCGGTGAGGAGCGAACGAAAGGGAATCTGTTTTTTCTTTACCTTTCCAATGAAAAACAGAATGACGATTTAGGAATTGAAATCCAGAAGGCTTTTGAAAAAGCGGGGATTAAGGTCGATAAAAAGTACTGGTACGACTGATTTTGGTAGTATTCAGATATAAATATTGAAAAATAGAGAAACCAATGAAATTCAAAGGAGCAGAAAAACAGTTTTGGTGGCATTTCAAAGGGATTACCAATACTAAACAGATCCCGGATATTCTGGAAGGTATCAAGTGGATTGATACGGAGGACGATGATCTGCACATGAGTTTTCTGGTAGACAGGATTCCCGTTATCCATCATATATTCATGAAAGAAACAGAACTTACGGATGAAGGCGTAAAGTGGATTGGGCAAATTAAGGAGTTAAAAAGCCTCACGCTGATGAAACATCCTAAAATTACAAGAAAAAGTTTGCCCTACCTGAATAATTTGACCGAACTCGAATATCTTCATCTGTGGAGAACTGGGATTCTTCTGGCAGATATCCGGGAGCTCAATCGGCTTAAGAACCTCAGGGAAATTACGGTTTCCCCTACCGCAAGGGACGGAGACGGTGCTTATCCGGAAATGGACCGTGACAGTATTTTAGAAAAAGTCATTGAGCTCGAAGGTCTTTTCCCGGGCTGCATTATTAATGTGGATTCGGACAGATATTGATTGAGATCATAAATTGCGGAGAACCTTACGAGATACAGTGTACGATCTGATCTTCTATTATTACTCAGGATACTTGGAAATAAATCATTATTTTTGTTTTTAATAAATTAAGAACAAATGCAAAACACTACAGACACTTCATCCTATTTTATCGAATTAGAAGAAAAACACGGCGCACACAATTATCACCCGCTACCGGTGGTTTTAGATAAAGGAGAAGGCGTGTTTGTGTGGGATGTTGAAGGTAAAAGATATTACGATTTTCTTTCTGCTTATTCTGCTGTAAATCAGGGACATTCGCATCCTAAAATTGTTAATGCGCTTGTAGATCAGGCACAGAAATTAGCATTGACATCGCGTGCATTTTACAATTCAAAATTAGGTGAATACGAAAAGAAAATTACGGAACTTTTCGGTTTTGATAAAGTGTTACCGATGAATTCCGGTGCGGAAGCGGTAGAAACTGCCGTTAAACTGGCCAGAAAATGGAGCTACGAATTAAAGGGAATTGCTGAAAACGCCGCAAAGATTGTAGTTTGTGAAAATAATTTCCACGGAAGAACAACAACAATTGTTTCTTTTTCCAACGATCCTGATGCCAATAACAATTACGGACCTTTCACTCCGGGTTTTGTTAAAATTCCTTATAATGATTTGAGCGCTTTGGAAGAAACGCTGAAAAATGACTCGTCTAATATCGCAGCATTTTTAGTAGAGCCTATTCAGGGCGAAGCTGGGGTTTATGTGCCGGATGAAGGATATTTAAAAAGCGCTTCTGAACTCTGTAAAAAATACAATGTTCTATTCATTGCAGACGAGGTACAGACCGGAATCGCGAGAACCGGTAAACTGATCGCATGTCATCATGAAAATGTTCAGCCCGATATTTTAATCTTGGGGAAAGCACTTTCAGGAGGAATGTACCCTGTTTCGGCGGTGTTGGCAAATGACGGAATCATGAACGTAATTCATCCGGGACAGCACGGTTCTACTTTTGGAGGAAATCCTTTAGCCTGTGCGGTTGCAATGGCAGCGCTGGAAGTAGTGGAAGATGAAAAACTTTCGGAAAGAGCGGAAAAACTGGGACAGCTTTTCAGAAATGAAATTGAGAAAGTCATTGCTAAATCTGATCTCATTAGCAGCGTTAGAGGAAAAGGGCTGCTGAATGCAATTTTAATTAATGATACTCCCGAAAGCTCTACAGCATGGAATATTTGTCTTCAGTTAAAAGAGAACGGTTTGCTTGCAAAGCCTACGCACGGTAACATCATCCGTCTCGCGCCGCCTTTGGTAATCACAGAAGAGCAGATTCTGGACTGTGTGGCGATTATCGAGAAAACGGTTTCGGAGTTTAAAAAATAATGGGAATTTCTGCTGCCGTTATTACTTATAACGAGGAAGACAATATCAGAAGATTTCTTGATGCGGGAATTCTTACCGGCTCTGCTCGAAAAATACCAGCTGAAAGCCACCATTTTTATTCCACCTCGTTTATTAAAATTGGTTATCATGAGAATAAAATGATGAGTTACTTTTTATACATATCATTATCATAAACGAATAAAGGAATGATGCTTAAGGAAAAAATAAGTGGTTTGATTATCACTTTTAATGAAGAAAAAAATATTCAGGAAGTGCTGGACTGTTTTCGGTTTTGTGATGAGATAATTATTGTAGATTCTTTCAGTACGGATCAGACCTTGGCAATAGCCTCCAAAAATCCTAAGGTGAAAATCATTCAGAATAAATTTGAAGATTTTACCAAACAGCGGAACCTTGCCCTTGACGCTGCCCAAAACGACTGGGTTCTTTTTCTGGACGGAGATGAGAGAATTACTCCGGAACTCGAAGAGGAAATTGTGAGAACTGTGAACAGGAGCGATGCCAAGGATGCTTATTACATTTACAGAATCTTCTTTGTAGGAAAGAAAAAGATTAACTTTTCAGGAACCCAGAATGATAAAAATTTCCGGCTTTTCAGGAAATCAAAAGCAAATTATTTAGAACACAAAAAAGTGCATGAAACTCTTGAAGTCAACGGAACAACCGGGATTTTAAAACACCCTCTTTTGCATTATTCTTTTGAAAATTTTGAAGCATTTAAAAAGAAAATGCTCAATTACGGTTATCTGAAAGGAGCAGAGCTTGCCGAAAACGGAAAGAAATATTGGGTTTTTGTGCATTGGAGCAAGGTTGCTTTCAAATTTATCCAAACCTATTTCCTGAAATTAGGATTTCTTGATGGCGAAGACGGATGGAAAATCAGCTGTCTGCAGAGCTTATACGTAAACGAAACCTACCGGACATTAAAGAAAGCATAAACTCTTTTTATTTATTTATGTAGACGGTTTTTTTATTCGTATAAAATTTGTCAATGAAATTTTTTAACTTTCTGTGCGTATTGGATTCCTTAACCCAAATAGGATTCTGAGTAAGATCCATTTCTATAATACGTCCGATAATCTGGTCAAAAGAATATTTTTTCATAAAACATTCTTTTAGAAAATGGTCGATCAATTTATTCCACTGCTTTTTATTTCCCCAGTAATGTCCTACGATATGATCTGCCGGCTGCAGTTCCGCGAGTTTGCTTAGGCCTATAGAGAAAGCAAACTGTTCTACGAGTCTTCGTGTTACATCATCTGCACACATTGCGTCATTAGCTTCCAGTGTAGTTTGCAGACCATCGAAATTTTGGTTAGAAACTCCTATTAATCCAGCATTCCACATGGAGGTGTTTTTATCGATTTTAATTGTACCATACTCTTTTCCCTGCATCTGCTTCCACATCAGTTTCTCGGTTTTTGATGAAAGTAAAGATAGCTTCCCTTCTTCCAGGTGCATGAAGTTTTGCCCGCTTTCGAGCCCGTTACGCAAGGAATCAAAATCCCGGTAAAAAAATGTGTCCCCATCCAGATATAGGATTGATTCTAAAGGATATTTCTCGGCAACGAGCTGAAGTGCTTTAATTTTTACCCGCCAGAAAAATTGATATTTCCCTTCCCATTCTGTGATGATTTCTCTGTTTATCGGAATGATTTCTATTCCGTTTTCAAATGAATTGAAAAGTTCAGGTTCTTCTGCGATAACAATAATTCTGTCTTCCGCACTTTTATGCGCGAAGGCGGTGTACATCGAAAAATAGACCTGCTGATAATGATCTGGATTACTGCCAAAAACTAAATATACAATATTCATGTGATAACCTTTTTAGTCAAACCGATACGGTGTGGTAAATATCGGTATTTTTTCAGTCGAATCAAGGGTAAAAAGCAAAAGGCAAAAAATTTGTACAGCTTAATATTTTCCATTAAATTGCCTTGCAGAAAACACGATAAACATAAGTATTTACAAAAGATTCAGGTAATGCTAAATGTGAAAAATAACCGTTGAAAAAAACACCAGCATACCCCGCATTTCATATGAATAATGATCCACTAATAAGTCTGATTATTCCCTGTTATAATGCCGAACAGACTTTGAAAAAATGTCTGGATTCAGTTGTTCGCCAAACTTATCAGAATTTAGAGATTATTATTATTGATGATGGTTCCACAGACGGATCATCACAAATTTATAAAGAATTTCAAATCCATGATGACCGGATTAAATTCATCAAACAAACCAATTCGGGCGTTTCAAAAGCGAGAAACGAAGGAGTGAAAACTGCGTCTGGAGCATACATTTGCTTTGTAGATTCGGACGATTGGGCAGAACTGAATTATTGTGAAGAGCTGTACAGATTGCTGGTCAGCGAAAACGCAGATATTTCTATTATCGAAGCAGCTTATGAGGATGAAAACGGCAACGTGGTTTTTAATAAACCCATTTCCGACGAAAGAATATTTGATGGCAACAGAGCTTTAGTGCTTTTACTGGAGGATCAGGAAATTCAAAGTCATCCCTGGGGAAAGCTGTACAAAGCTGACCTGTTAAAAAATGTGAGCTTTCCTGAAAACCTGAAATGTTTTGAAGATTATTCAACACTTTTTAAAATTTTCAATAAGGCCGTTAGAGTGGTAAAGTCTAATGAGAAATTATACCATTACATACAACATGAAAACAGTCTTTCACACAATCTCTCCCCGGAAATAGCTTACCATTTTTTTATCGCCATAATGGAAGTCTATAAATTTTGGTTAAACTCCGAAAATCTCGGCAAACGGAATAAAATCCCTAAAAACATAGTGAGAAAACTATTGATGGTCCTTAAAAGAATTATCAGAAATACTGAAAAAGGGGAAATGAGATCTGAAAAAGAAGAAATCAGAAAAGCATTTAAATTATTTCTTAAGTATTCTTTGGCAGAAGTGGGCGCCGAATATTATTTTTATCTGAGACTGTATTATTATTATCCAAATCTTTACGCCAAATTAATTCATAAATAATGATATCCGAACCACTGGTTTCCGTCATAGTTCCGTGCTACAATGTTGAAAAATATGTTGAAGCGTGTGTCCATTCGGTCCTTAAGCAGGATTGTCAGAATTGGGAATGCATTTTAATTAATGATGGAAGCAGTGACAAGACACTTGAAATCATTAAGTCTTTTGAAGCCAAGGATCGGCGGTTCCAGGTATATACACAGGAAAACTCCGGACTTTCAGCAACAAGAAACCGGGGAATTGAAATTTCAAACGGAGCTTTTCTGTTTTTTTTAGATTCGGATGATGTTTTAAGTACTGACGCCATCAGCACATTGGTTTCGTCCGTGGACAACAACGATATCGTAACCGGAATAACTGTAACGTCAAAAATTAATGGTGACATTATATCGAAAATTTCACAGTTGTATCCTCCGAAGGAAGGCGATATCAGTTTCAGCAACAAACATTTTGATGTTTTAACGAAAGCGATGGAGTCTGCATTAACGCCGGTTGCGCAAAATCGTTTATACAGTAAAGAATTCATCGATAAAAATAATCTCCGCTTTAAGAACGGAATTCTTCACGAAGATGAATTGTGGTTTTTTGAAACGATGCTTTTAGCAAAAAATGTAAAGTTTATCAAACACGAAACCTATTTTTACAGAACGGATAACGAAAATTCCATTACCAGTAAATTAAGCGACAGAAATTTGGAATCGTACATTTCGGTGCTGGAAGAAGTGCATGAAAAATACATCAAAAATCAAAACCTTGATATTGCAAAATGGTATAACGTTTACCTCAAGAAAATTTTTCTGGATTTTGCCATCCGCGAACGGGAAAAATTAAGCGATGAAGTGATCAGAAAACTGGAAAAATCGTTGGTTGATACTTACTCTAATTTACCTTCACAGACTTATTTAACTCGCCAAAATGAAGTTTATTACAGAGCAATGAACAAACTTACGCGTAAATCATTTGAACAGATAAAAAAGCATTACATCAGAAATCCGGTCAACAGCCTCAGAAAACAATTCAAATTATTTCAAATCACCTATTTATTAAAGTAGCTTAACTGATGTTACCGAAAAAAATTCTTCTTGTAATGCCCGATTATTCTGACTTTCCGCAGCATTTTCTCAAAAATCTTGAGAAACTGGGGTTTTCTGCCGAGGTAATGAAAGAGAATCCTTCTGAATTCCGGTATAAAGGTTTTGAGAAAATCATCAATTTCTTCAGAAAAACTTTTTTAAAAGATAAAAGCTATAAAAAGAAACTTGCAGCAGAATATAAACTTAAGGAATATCACAGAGTAATAGGTGAAATCGAGGGGAAATTAGATTATATTTTAGTCATACGCCCGGATGCGTTTCCGGTTTCAGTCATCCAAGAATTGAAAAAAAAGACCAATAAACTTATCGCCTACCAGTGGGACGGAATTAAAAAATTTCCTGAGATTAAAAATTATTTTTCGCTTTTTGACTCGTTTTTCTGTTTCGATAATGAAGATGTGGATCTTCATTTGAAACCGATCACCAATTTTTATTTTGATTTTGCGCCGCCGGTGTATAAAGCTTATAACAAAGTAAAACCGCGGCTGTATTTCGTCGGTTTATTTTGGGAGAACAGAAGAGAAAAAATTGACACCTTTATCGAAAACGTTTCCAAACTGAATGTAGAGCTTGATTTCTTCATGCAGTTCACCGAAAAATCACAGATCAAAAATCCTAAAATAAAGTATATAAAAGACAGAATTTCTTTTTCTGATAATCTGAAAAATGTTGAAAATGCTGATGTTTTGCTTGATTTTGTAGATCCTAATCACAATGGGCTTTCCATCCGTTTTTTTGAAGCACTTTATTATAAAAAGAAGGTAATCACAGATAATATTACGGTGAAGAAATATGATTTCTACAATCCCAACAATATCTTTGTAATCGAAAACAATTATCAGGATATAGCGGCGTTTTTAGAAAAACCTTATTTTGATATTCCGAAAGAAATTGTTGATCAGTACGGTTTTAGTAATTGGATAAAGCAAATCATTGAAAATTAGAGCGATGGGTATTAAAAGGCAGATAAAAAATTACATTTACATCAAAAAACATTATCCATTATCGGAAAGGACTACAATTGATCCTTTAAAAAAGAACATTCTGATTATTGATAATCAAATTCCCACTTTTGATAAAGATTCCGGGTCAAACCGTATTACAGAAATTGCAAAATTCTTAGCCAAAGACTTTAATGTTTTTCTGATGGGTTGGCAAAAACCAATCCCTAAATCAGATGAACGTAAGTATATACAAAATTTCAATCGCCATAATGTCACTGTTTACACCCCTTTTATCAATGGATATGGAATAGTGCGGGGAAAGAAATATTTTCTTGATCAACTCATTCCGGATCTCGATTTTGTATGGTGTCACAGACCAGATGCTTTCGAACATTATTTAAGTTTTTTCAGAAAAAAAGCACCAAAGGCAAAGATCATATATGATATGGTAGATATCCATTTCCTACGGATGGAAAGAGGATTAGCATTAGATTATGATGAAAAATTGGCTGCTGAGATTGAGCATTATAAATACATTGAAACGCAACTGAGCAGTAAGGCAGATAAAGTAGTGGTAATAAGTGATAAAGAAAAGAAACTCATGACAGATTTTGTTGATGAATCGAAGCTGTTTACGATCAGTAACGTTCATAATTTAAAAATTAAATCAGAAGAGGTGCCCGAATATGAAGAAAGAAATCATCTGTTTTTTGTTGGTTCTTTTTATCATTTACCAAATGTAGATGCAGTAACTTTTTTACACGAAAAAATTATGCCTTTGGTCTGGCAATCTCTACCAAATTTGAAAGTTTATATTATTGGTCAGGAACCTCCCGAGGAAATCCTTAAAATGAATTCAGACTTGTTTCAAATAAAAGGCTTTGTAGAGGATTTGACGCCATATTATGAAAATTGTATTGCTTCTATTTCTCCATTGCGCTATGGGGCAGGCGTGAAAGGCAAGATTGGACAAGCTTTTGAATATATGCTTCCTGTAGTTACAACAACGATCGGAGCGGAGGGCATGTTTTTGAATAATAAAGAAACGGCACTTATTTCAGGGAACGATGATCATCAAGCTTTTGCACATAATATTATTGAATTATGCACTAATGCGTCCGTATGGTCAACCCTTCACCGTAATTCGGAAAAAGCAATTTTTCCTTTTACAATAGAATTTCAGAAAGATGAATTATTTAGGCTGCTTTCCTGATGATTTTTTAAGTGATAAAGTGTGTAATCCTTCAGCAAATTTTAAAAGCACTATTAAATGAAAAAACTGTCCCATGAGACAGTTTCTTTTTAATGTTTTACAAAGTTTTTTATTCTCTTTCGTAATCGTCTTCAATCCGCACGATATCGTCTTCGCCGAAATACGTTCCGGTCTGCACCTCCACAAATGCCAGGCGTTCTGAAGTTCTGTTTTCTATCCTGTGTTTTGCGCCGAGAGGAATAAAAATACTTTGGCCATATTTTACAATATGTTCAACTTCATCCAAAACCACTACAGCTTCCCCTTCCACAATTGTCCAGAATTCCTGTCTGTGATGATGATACTGGTAAGAAAGTCTGTGCCCCGGATTTACTTCAATTTTTTTTAGTTTATATGCAGGCTCATCTACCAAAACATAATATTTTCCCCAAGGTCTTTCGCCGATTTCTAACATATATACATCCATTTAAAGTACAAAAATAAGTAAATTTATCAAACACACGAGCAGAACTCTGTAATCATGTAAAACTATTGCCGAACATTAAAGGTGAGCATTAAAAACCACGAACATACGCCGGTGAAACGGTATTTTTTCTTTAAATTTGCATCTTAAATTTTTAGGAATAATGAGCAAAGTAAGAGTGCGTTTTGCGCCAAGTCCAACAGGTCCTTTACATTTAGGTGGAGTGAGAACCGCTTTATATGATTATCTTTTCGCCAAAAATCAGGGTGGTGATTTCGTTTTGAGAATTGAAGATACCGACACTGCAAGATATGTGGAAGGTGCAGAAGAATACATTATGGAAGCCCTCGAATGGTGTGGAATAATCCCGGATGAAAGCCCGAAACACGGAGGTAAATTTGCACCTTACCGCCAATCTGAAAGACGCGGTATTTATGATAAATATTTAGCTGGAATCCTAAAAACAGATTACGCTTATCTTGCTTTTGATACTACTGAAGAATTGGATGAGATCCGGAAAGAATTCGAACAGAACGGAGATGTTTTTGCCTACAATTATATTACCCGTAACCGGTTGAAAAATTCACTGACGCTTTCTGAAGAAGAAGTAAAGAATTTACTTGACCAGAAAGTACCTTATGTGGTGCGTTTCAAAATGCCGGTTGACAGAATTTTGAATTTAGAAGATATCATCCGTGGTAAAACTTCAGTAAACACCAATACTTTAGATGATAAAGTTTTGGTAAAAAACGACGGGATGCCAACTTACCATTTTGCCAATATCATTGATGATCACGAAATGGAAATCACTCACGTTATCCGTGGGGAAGAATGGTTGCCATCACTTGGTTTACACTATTTACTGTATGAAGCAATGGGTTGGGAGAGACCGGAATTTGCGCATTTATCACTCATTCTGAAACCCGAAGGAAAAGGGAAACTCAGCAAAAGAGACGGGGACAAATTCGGTTTTCCGGTATTTCCGTTAAATTTTAAAGATCCAGAAACGGGAAACATCTCCAAAGGTTACCGCGACGAAGGTTATCTGCCGGATGCTTTCATCAATATGGTGGCGCTTTTAGGCTGGAGTCCGGCAAACGACAGAGAAATTCTTACTCTGGAGGAAATGGTGAAAGAATTCGATCTTCATAAAGTTCATAAAGCCGGAGCGAGATTCAATAAAGAAAAAGCCGAATGGTTTAATCATGAATATCTGAAATCAAAATCTGACGCGGAAGTTTTAGCCCTGTTAAAAGAAGTTGACGGAATTAATTTAACTAATTCAGGTGACGAAAAATTACTGAAGGTAATTTCGCTCATGAAAGAAAGAGCCACTTTTGCAAAAGATATCTACAGTGAAGGGAAGTTTTTCTTTGAAGCCCCTGTTTCTTACGATGAAAAAGCGGTGAAAAAAGCATGGAACGCTGAGACAGCAGCTGTAATGAACCAGTTTGCGGACACCTTACACAGTGTTGACGTTTTTGAACCTTCTGAATTAAAACAAGCCATCCATGATTTTGCCGAAAATAAAGGTTTGGGAATGGGAAAAGTAATGATGCCGCTGCGCCTAACTTTAGTTGGGGAACTGAAAGGGCCGGATGTTCCCGACATTCTGCAAATCCTTGGTAAAGAAGAAAGTATCATCAGAATAAAAAATGCAGTGAATAATATCCACTGATTTTCTATTATTTTCCCTAAATTTGAAAGATTAATTCTTAACTAAAGAAATGGAATATTTAAATTTTGAACTTCCTGTAAAAGAACTGATGGATCAGTATCAAACCTGTTCATTAGTAGGTGAAGAAAGCGGAGTAGACGTGAAACTTGCTTGCTCGCAGATTGAAGATAAAATTATAGAAAAGAAAAAAGAAATATACGGTAACCTTACGCCTTGGCAGCGGGTACAGCTTTCGCGCCATCCGGACCGTCCTTATACCCTTGATTTTATTAAAGGAATTACAGATAAAGACAGCTTCCTGGAACTTCACGGCGACCGTAATTTTGCTGACGATCCTGCAATGATTGGCGGTTTGGCCACGATTGACGGACAGAGAGTAATGATTATCGGAACCCAGAAAGGAAGAACAACCAAAGAACGTCAGCACCGTAGATTTGGAATGAGCAATCCTGAAGGTTACAGAAAAGCTTTGCGTCTGATGAAATTGGCAGAGAAATTTAAAATTCCTGTGATTTCATTTATCGATACACCCGGCGCATATCCCGGGCTGGAAGCTGAAGAACGCGGACAGGGAGAAGCTATCGCCAGAAATATTTTTGAAATGACCATGCTTAAAACCCCGATCTTCGTTTACATTATCGGCGAAGGAGCGAGTGGAGGAGCATTGGGAATTGGTGTTGGGAATAAAGTGTATATGTTAGAAAATACTTGGTACACCGTTATTGCACCGGAAAGCTGTTCTTCAATTTTATGGAGAAACTGGGATCATAAAGAAGATGCAGCCAATGCACTGAAACTGACTCCTCAGGATGCTTTAAGAGAGAAATTTATTGATGGAATTATCGAAGAACCGCTTGGAGGCGCGCATTATGAGCCTCAGGTTGCATATGAACATTTGAAAGCCTCCATTCTTCAGAACATCAAAGCGTTTTCAACATTTACCGGTAAGGAACTTGAAACCCAAAGACAGGATAAATTTATCGCGATGGGACAGTTCAAAGGATAAAATTATTACTTGAAAAAAATAAAAACCTGTAAAAATATTTACAGGTTTTTTTATGTTTAAATGTTACATGTGGTTTATTCGAAAAGCTCCGCAGTATTCAGAACTGTTACTTTTCCGTCTTCGCAGCGGATGGCTTCACCGGGGAAATTCTGAATCATGTGATAATCGTGAGTGGCCATCACTACAGCAGAATTATTTTCAAAAGCGACCTGCTTCAGCAACGTCATAATTTCATTCGAAGTTTCCGGATCCAGGTTCCCGGTCGGCTCATCGGCTAAGATAAGTTCTGGATGGTTTAAAAGTGCTCTGGCGATGGCGATACGCTGCTGCTCACCACCGGAAAGTTCGTGAGGCATTTTGTGTTTTTTCGATTTCATGCCTACACTGCCCAAAACCTCGTTGATGCGGTCGTCGATCTTAATTTTGTCATTCCAGCCGGTAGCTTCTAAAACGAAACGCAGGTTTTTCTCCACGGTTCTGTCGGTGAGCAGCTGAAAGTCCTGGAAAACAATTCCCAGTTTTCTTCTCAGATTCGGTACATCAGAAGTGCGGAGTTTTTCCAGATCAAATCCGGCAACATTTCCCTGGCCGGCTGAAAGTGGGATGTGTCCGTAAAGTGTCTTTAATAAAGAACTTTTTCCGGAACCTGTTTTTCCGATGAGGTAGCAGAACCGCCCCTTTTTAATATGGAGATTTACATCATTAAGCACAGTGAAATTTTTCTGAGCAATTTTGGCGTTTTTCAGATGGATTACATCCTGGCCTTCGTGTGATGAATGTGGCATATTGGTATGATTGTTAATAAATATTGCGATAAAAACCGAAACAGTAAGAATGGAATTTGTTATCAAGCCAAAAGTAAAGAAAACTTTCTTTTTTAGCTAAATTTTGGCAAATTTTAACAACAAAAAATGCCTGAAAATCTAATTTTCAAGCATATTTGTATATGATAATTTCTGAGATTATCTCTTAGCTCTTGCCGAGCTAATACTTAAACTCTTTCTGCCTTTCGCTCTTCTAGCCGCCAAAACTCTTCTGCCGTTTGGGGTTGACATTCTTTCTCTGAAACCATGTTTGTTTCTTTTTTTTCTCTCTGACGGTTGGAATGTTCTCTTGCTCATTGCTTATATTTTTTAGTAAAAACTATATCTTATTTTTCAGACTGCAAAGATAGGAAACTTTTTATTTTCTGCAAATATTATTACAAATATTATTAAAAAATAACACCGCCGGTTTTTGCCCACAGTTTCTGTTTTAAAGAAAGTGGGTTTCGGTCTCTAAGAACAAAAAAACATATATTTGCCATTCAAAATATTATAAGAAACATGTTTACTGCATCAGAAATTTCAGAGATTCAAAAACTCCTGATTCCCCAAAATAAAATCGTCATCATTACCCACTATAACCCCGACGGGGACGCAATAGGTTCAAGTTTAGGACTGAAACATTTTCTGAAGCAGAAAGGGTTGGAGGCTGATGTAATTGTTCCGAACGATTTTCCGAAATTTCTCAAATGGATGCCGGAATCAAAAAAGATAATCATTGCCGATTATAAGAGAAAGCAGGCGGGTGAAGCTATTTATAATGCCGATGTTATTTTCATTCTCGATTTCAATGCATCGCACAGAAGCGGCAATTTGGTAGCACCGTGGATTGAAAAAGCCAGAGCAAAAAAAATATTGATCGATCACCATCAGCAGCCCGATAAGTTTGATTATGTGTATTCTGATGTCACCATTCCTGCAACTTCCCAGATGATTTATCATTTTATCCAGGAACTGAATGATGAAGATAAGGTAAACCTCGAAATCGCAGAATGTCTTTATACCGGCATTATGACTGATACCGGCGGTTTCCGTTTCAGATCTACCAGTGCGACTACCCACAGAATCATCGCTGACCTGATTGAGAAAGGTGCCGATCCCGCGATGATCACGTCCAATACCTGGGATACGAATACTGTTTCGCGACTTCATCTTCTTGCTTTGATTTTAGGAAGAATAGAAGTTGTGAAAGATGGAAAAGTCGCCATTCTCTGGTTAAAACGGGATGAGCTGAAAGAATTCGGTTTTCAGAAAGGTGATACGGAAGGATTTGTAAATTATGGCTTAAGTATTATGGGAACTCAGGTTTCCGCGTTTTTTATGGAAGATTTGTATGAAGATTTCATTAAAATATCTTTCCGTTCCAAGGAAGATGTCGATGTGAACCAGTTTTCAAGAAAGTACTTTAACGGTGGCGGTCACATCAACGCTGCAGGAGGAAAATACATGAAAAGTATTGAAGCGACGATTGAGGATTTCAAAGAAAAAATAGAAGCGGAAGATTTTTAATATCAATTATCGATATGTTGTGTTTTAGCGTAGTTGATTAATTAATTTGTAACAAATTGGGTTTTTGTTTAAATATTTCTATATTTGTGAACTAACTCATACAAATTTTAATTTTTTACTATGAAAAAAACACTATTTTCGGTGTTGCTTGCATTACCTTTTATTGCAAGTGCACAATTTTCTCAGAATTTCGATTCCGGCACTACCACGCCGGCAGGTTGGACAGTTCTCAATGGAGGAGGTACCAGCACATTTATTTTTGGTCCGGGTGCCCCAGGCTCAGCTTTCTCCCAGCCGAACGCAGCTCAAATTAATTATGATGCCACTGCGCATGACGATTATCTTGTTACTCCCGCTATTACCGTAACTGCCGGTGTAAACGACAGACTGACCTATTTTGTTAAAAATCAGGATCCATTGTTTGTTGAAAGTTATGACGTTAGAATTGCAACTGCAAATACAGCACCGGCCTTTGCCACAGCTACTGTTGTTACGCCATCAGCACCGGCTCCAAGTACCTGGTCATATAAAGTGCTGGATTTAAGTGCGTACGTTGGACAAACTGTATATGTAGGTTTTCATGCCACTTCTGCTGATATGTTCAGACTTCTTTTTGATGATATCGTTAGTGATACTGCGCCTGTAGGTTTAGCAGTTCCGGGATGTGCAACTCTGTCTTCTCCAGCGAACGGCGCTACCGGAGTATCTTATACATCAGCAACACTCACTTGGGCCGCCCCTTCTACCGGAGGTGCTGTAAAGTATTACGAAGTATATTACGGAACAACTCCTAATCCTACAACTAAACTTAACACTTTTGCACCTAATGTTACTTCTGCTGCATTGGCAAACTTAGCTTACAGTACACAATATTACTGGAAAGTTGTAGCTGTAAATGATGCCGGCTCTGCTACAGCCTGTGGGGAATCAAGTTTTACTACTGCTGTAAATCCTTTTGCGCCGTATTGCTCAGGAAACTTAGTGTTTTCTAACGGGGTTGAACCACTGACTTCTGTTCAGATTTCTGATATGACAAATACGTCTTCAGCTGCAACTACAACTCCGCCTCACGAATCCTTTGTTGATAAAGTTGCTACACTGGAGCAGGGTAAAACTTATCCGCTAACCCTTCAAGGTTACACTGGAGGAAGTTTCACCAATAGATTTATTGTATTTATTGACTGGAATCAGGATGGTGATTTCTTAGATGCCGGCGAAACTTATTTCGGTACTACTGCACTTACCATTGCAAATTCTACGGGAGTAGACGGTAAAACAGCAGTTGGAAATATTGCCGTACCTGCAGATGCACTTTTAGGGAATACAAGAATGAGAATAAAGAAAAATTACAGCAGTACAGCATATCCAAACCCTTGTTACTCACAGGGAACACTTGCTGCTGGTTTAACTACCGGTTATGGACAGGCGGAAGATTATACGATTAAAGTTATTGCACCGCAACTGGCTGTTTCAGATAATGCCAAATCTCAATTATCAGTTTATCCTAACCCGGTAAAAGATGTACTGAACATTGCATCAGCAGATGCTAAGATTACTTCAGTTTCATTCTATTCCGTAGACGGAAAATTAGTGAAAGAAGTTTCCAAAGATGTGAAAAACATCAATGTTAATGATTTGAAATCAGGTGTTTATGTGGTTACTGTTAAAGCTTCTAACTCTGAAAAAACTTTCAAAGTAATTAAAGAATAAAAACAGAAAGTTCTTGTTTATAATTAAAGACCGTCAGGAAACTGGCGGTCTTTTTTTTATGGTTGTTTTCAAATTATTATTTAAAGAATTAAATAATTGTTTTCTATACCTTATTTCAGCAGCAAAACTATCAGGGCCAGAATCGCCGGCAAAGCCTGGACAAAAAATATTTTTTTCGATGCTGAAAACGCTCCGTAAATCCCGGCGACAATGACGCACCCGAGAAAGAAAAGGGCCACGTTTTTTGACCAGATTTCATCTGAGATCAGGAAAGACCAAATGAGTCCGGCCGATAAAAAACCGTTATATAAACCCTGGTTTGCGGCAAGGCCTTTTGTTGGTTTGAAAAGTTCGTCTTTCAGCGAGCCTTTGAACGTTTTTCTGCCCAAAGTTTCCCAGGCAAACATTTCCATATACAGAATGTAAAGATGTTCGGCAGCGAGAAGTCCGATTAAGATTTTTGATAATATTTCCATGGTCTTTTATTGTTGGAATTTGCCTTTGGCGAATTCAAATTGCTACTTGCTATTCTATTTTATGGATTGAAGTGTTCTTTTAAAATACTAGATTTTTCGGCAGGTTGTGCAATAATTCGGTGTTGATAATTGCTGCGCATACCTCAGGCTTTTCCCAGTGTCCGTTATGTCCGCAATCTAAAAGATAAGATTTGATATTGGTTCTGTCGGGAAGGTTTTTTATCATGATATCTGTTTTCACCGCATTATCATGTTTTCCCGCAATCACTACAATTTTACCTTCAAAATTTTTCATCAGCGACATTTTATCGGTTCTTTCAATCATTCCTTTTACTGCCGCCAAAACTCCTTCGGTTTTTGTGGAAAGTGCAATTTCTTTGGCCAGTTCTATTTTTCCTTCCAGAATATCTTTTTCATTTTCATTAAACAGATTCGGAATTCCCGCCTTTACATAATTGGGATAAGCTTCTCTAATGATTCTGAAACTTTTTCTGCGCTGCTCTTTTTTCTCTTCGTCATCAGCAAAGTAAGACGAAAAAAACAGCGTAAGGCTTTTAAGCACTTCCGGAAATTTCTCAGCAAAAGCCAGTGATGCATAGCCTCCCATCGAATGACCGAGCAGGTGGAATTTTCCGAGTTTCAGTTTATCTGTCACCTTTTTTACTTCTTCTGCTATCAGTTCCATGGTGTGGGTTTCGCTATAAATTTTCGAAAGACCGTGTCCGGGTAAATCGATTTTAATTAAAGTGAAATCCGGGGAAAGATGCTTTTCCAGATCTTCCCAAATCATCAGATTTTCCATAAAACCGTGAAGCAATACAAGATTTTCTTTCCCTTTTCCGGACGTTTCGTAATTCAGCATAAGTTTTAATTTTCAATGTTAACCTTGGCCTAAAACCAGATGTCAATATAATCTACAAATCCGGAGCCGTTTATTTTGTCCTGCAGGCGCCAGAATTTCCCTTTACCTTCATCCAGAAAAGTGGTCTTTTTAGTTCTTGTAAAGGTGTTTCCGTTAATATTCTGCACGATTTTACCTTCGAAATTCAAATGTTTTTCCGAAACGCGCTGAATATTACCTTCGATGCTCAGCGTATTTTTTCCTGATTTCCCTTTTCCGGAAATGGTGTAAGAATCTCTTCCTGTATTTTCAAATTTTACATTTCCTTTGATAGAGCCGTTTTCGTCGGAGGTAAATGTCAGCTGATGATTTCCGCTAAGATCTCTGAAAATATTCCGGTTATTTTTCAGCCGGATGCTGTCATTCATCTTAGTTCTTGCGACATTAATGGACTCGATAATTTTGGTACTGTCCGATTTTGTGCGGACAGATTGGTTATCATGTTTTGAACAGGAAGAAAGCAGGATCGCTGAAATAATAAGTATGGAGTTTTTCATAAATAATACAGTCGTATTATTCAAATTTATATAAAAATTTAAAAACTTAATGCTTTTTCTGCGCGGAAAGAAAATTAAAAAAAAGAGAAGGGAGAAAAATATATGTTTACATTTTTGTTTTCGAATCCATCACAATCGTTACCGGACCGTCGTTCAGCAGAGAAACCTTCATGTCCGCACCGAAAATACCGGACTCGGTTTTCAGACCTGATTTGGAAACAGCTGTTTTGAAATATTCGAATAAGGGAACCGCTTTATCGGGTTTTGCAGCTTTAATGAAAGAAGGACGGTTTCCCTTTTTGTAATCGGCAATTAAGGTGAACTGGCTGATGCAGAGAATTTCACCCGAAATATCCAGTATAGAAAGATTGAGCTTTCCTTCCTCATCGCCAAAAATTCGCAGATTCAGAATCTTCTGAACAAGCCAGTCAGCATCGGCGGTCTCATCTTCTTCGTCGATACCGATTAAAAGCAGCAGGCCGTTTGAAATTTCGCCTTCCGTTTTGCCTTCCACTTTTACATCAGCGTGGGAAACTCTTTGTATGACAGCTTTCATAAAGATTTAATAAATTTTAGTTTTTTAATAATCAGCAGAAAATTATTCAAATATGGAAAGCGTTCCAGTGCTTGAATCGTAATTATAACGGTAAGTTTTAGGCGGAATCTGGGCAACTTTGGTTGGTTCACCGGTGATCAGAATCCATTCCGCGCCGTCTTTGGGACACACGATTTTAATGTTGTTTTCAACACTTAAAGTGGTGTTTGTGTCGGGACAGATATGAGGTGCGTTGCGGTCGTAGACTTTAAATCCGTTGGTCGTTCTTACTACAATTAATCCGCGGGTTCCGGCATCCTGTTGGTTAACATAAATCCACCCGTTAACGTTCTGGAGATTGTAATAAGCAGGAAGATTCAGATTTAAAACGACATTAATAGGAACGTTCGGAAAACAGCTTACCGTTTCTTCGCGGGTTTGGCACGAGCTTATATTTAACGCGCTGAAAATGAGCAGGATTGAGGAAAATATTATTGAGATCTTTCTTTTCATTTAAAAATAAAATTTATATATTTGTAAAACGAATACAAACAGAAATCATTGTCCGGCAAATGTCGGATTATTTTTTTATACTAACGCAAATTAAAAGAAATTATGGCAAGTTATGTTACCAAAGATGGTTTGGATAAAATGAAAGTTGAACTGGAACAACTGGAAACCATCGAAAGACCGAAAATTACCCAGCAGATTGCTGAAGCAAGAGATAAAGGCGACCTTTCCGAAAACGCAGAATATGATGCTGCGAAAGAAGCGCAGGGAATGCTGGAAATGAAAATATCAAAACTGAAAGACATCATCATTAATTCTAAAGTAATTGATGAAACTCAGCTTGATACATCAAAAGTTTCAATTTTAACAACTGTCAGACTGAAAAATAATGCAACAAAAGGCGAACAGAAATTCACTTTGGTTCCTGATAACGAAAGCGATTTAAAATTGGGAAAAATATCCATCAACACTCCGATTGCAAAAGGACTTTTAGGAAAAGTGGTAGGTGAAACTGCCTATATCGTTTTGCCGAACGGTAACCAACTTTCATTCGAAGTGCTGGAGATTACTTTGTAGTCTGTTTTGCTGATTGCTGATTTTCGGTAAAGATTTACAGATTTTTTAACATCTAAGTTTTTAATTAAACCGTAAATTTGCTTCGTTAAAAAAAACATCAAAGTTCATTTGATATCAGCGAAAACTTCAAACCTAAAGTCATGAGTTCCATATTTACCAAGATCATTGAAGGCAAAATACCATCCTACAAGATCGCAGAAGATGATCAGCATTTGGCTTTTTTGGATGCCATGCCATTAGTAAAAGGTCACACACTGGTCATTCCGAAAAAGGAAACCGATCTCATTTTCGATTTGGAAAACGAAGACTTTAGAAACTTATGGAGTTTTGCCCAAAGCGTGGCACAGAAACTGAAAAAAACGTATCCTTCCCAGAGAATTGCTGTTGCAGTGGTGGGTTTAGAAGTGCCTCACGCTCATATTCATCTCATTCCCATTAATAAAATGGAAGATATGAATTTCAGAAATGAACGGCTGAAATTTTCTGAGGACGAATACCGGGAAATCCAGACTGCCATTATGAATTCTTAAAAAATAAAATTTTGTCAAAGTTGAAAAGCTTTGACAAAATTTTTTAAAATACTCTTAATTAGAAATTTATTATTTATTACAGATATATGAATCCAAACCAATGTTCCTTCTGCGGAAAAAAAAGAAATGAAGTACAGATGCTTATTTCCGGCAACGAAGGTTTTATCTGCGAAAACTGTATTGAACAGGCACATTCTATCGTGATGGAAAATGTTCCTGACAACGGTTTTTCACCGGCAGAACATGTTGATGATCTGAAAAAGCCAAAAGAAATAAAAGAATATCTCGATCAGTACGTAATCGGGCAGGATCAGGCAAAAAAACAGCTTTCCATCGCGGTTTACAATCATTACAAAAGACTTCTTCATGCGAAAGATGAAAACCGGGAAGTAGAAATAGAAAAATCCAACATCATCATGATTGGTGAAACCGGAACCGGAAAAACGCTTTTGGCAAAAACCATCGCGAAAGAACTGAATATCCCTTTCTGTATTGTAGATGCTACCATTCTTACGGAGGCCGGCTATGTGGGTGAAGATGTGGAAAGTATCCTGTCCCGCCTTCTGATGGTGGCCGATTACGATGTGGAAAAGGCCGAAAAAGGAATTGTTTTTATCGATGAAATCGACAAAATTGCCAGAAAGTCCGATAATCCAAGTCTTACACGCGATGTTTCAGGAGAAGGAGTTCAGCAGGGGTTGCTGAAGCTTTTAGAAGGAAGTATTGTGAACGTTCCGCCACAGGGTGGAAGAAAGCATCCTGATCAGAAATATATTCAGGTGAATACCCAGAATATCCTGTTTATTGCTGGCGGTGCTTTTGACGGAATTAAGGAAATCATCGAAAGACGTCTGAATAAACAGGCCATCGGTTTCAGTTCTGAAAAGCTGAATAAGACAGATGATGACGACTATATTTTAAGCCAGCTCAACGCGATAGATTTACGTAAATTCGGACTCATACCGGAACTGCTCGGAAGATTTCCAATTGTCACTTATCTCGATAAACTTACGAAAGAAACGATGATCAGGATTATGAAAGAGCCGAAAAACTCAATCATCAATCAGTTTGTGGAACTTTTTAAAATGGACGGAGTAGATTTGAAATTTTCGGATGAAGCCATCGAAAAAATTGTGGAAGAAACAATGGAGAAAGGTCTTGGTGCAAGAGGATTAAGAGGAACGACGGAAAAAGTGCTGGAAGATTATATGTTCAATATTACTGAACATGAGGAGATTGTATTAACAGAGGAAAATATTATTTTCTAAGGATTTGTGTTTTTTAGTGTGATTTAAATAAAAATTTAAATATATTTGTATTGGAATAGCAATGTTCCAAAAACACAAAACACACAAAACACAATACGATGAAAAGAAATTTATTTGCTACGGCGCTTCTTGCGCTGTGGTTTTCGGCAAAATCACAAGTCATATTTCACGTTAATCCGGATGCCCTGTTTTATGTAGGGGAAAACGCCTTGGTATACAATGGCGGTGGAGTACAAACTAAAGGAACCGGGATTTATGATGTGCACGGAAACGTTATGATTGTCGGCGGCGCCAATGATGTTTTTAAAACATTAGATGCAGCCGGCACCGGAAATAAAACGGATGGAGGCAACTTTATCCTGAGGTTGAATAATCCGGCAAATCACTCTGCCACGGTTAATCCTTCAACATATGGCCAGCTTTATATCGATGGTTTAAATCAGGGAGCTAATGTAAGTGCTGTAGTGGATAAAGAATTCCGGACTGCAAAACACGGCACCTATCAGCAGATAGCGCTTCCTTTTTACAACAAAACCATTTCTTCGCTTTCCGGCAGTGCCTCCACGATCGGAACATTGGGGAAAACATTTACAAATGTAAGATACTCTAAAAATGAAGTGCTTACCTGGAACAATGCTACCGCAGTTTCTGAAAACTTAAATGTTTCCTCCGTCACTCCAAAAAACACCGCATATTACATGCTGGGTTCTAATGGACTAGATACTGGTAATCCGCCTGCTCTGATGCCCGGCATCGCGCCAACTCCAAACGGTGCTGTATATACTTTAAAAGGCGTGCCTTTTACCAACGGTGTAACCGAGACACTGTTGAATGCAGCAAACGGTGTGAATTTCGGTACCAATGGCTTGGGAATCAATTCTTACAACGAACATTATAATTCTTATCTCCAGGATGACTGGGATTATGCTTCAAACCCGGGGAGTCCGTGGTCTGTGGTAACTTTTGGCAGAAATATTTACCAGTTTGGGAATCCCTATTTTACTAATTTAGATTTGGGATTGATAGGCATCACTGAGTCGGGAACTGTCACAGATAATAATGCAATTGCTTCAATTCAGGGGATCAGATACGATCCGGGAACTGTTGTTTCGCTGCCGAATGTCGGCACCTATTCAGTGGGAGCAAAATTCATCAATTTTACCGCGGGTTCTCCTGTGCCGGTAGGAGATGTTGGATTAATTGTTAAACCAATGCAGACTTTTGTAATTAAGCTCAGAGACAATAATGCTGAAATTGGCAATGACAAAACTTTAAGTTTTGATAATTTAAGGCGATTCAAATATACGCCGAGAACTGACGGGACCAGTTATTCGGTTAACGCGAAAAACGGAAGTGCAGCAGGTTCAGTGAAACAGCTGGGTGTAATTGCACTTGATGAAAATGGGGGGGAACTTGCGAGAACTTATTACGCGGTTTATCCGACTGCGGTCAGCGGGCATACCACGCAGCCTACTGTTCAGTCAACTCTGGGAAGTCAGAATATATTGGGAACATTCGAAGAGAATGCTTCAACAGGAGGTTATGATCAGAATTATATCAATTCTTACTGGCTCTATATCAATGAGGCAAACGAAAATGACTTTTTCGGAAAAGCCATTCCTTTAGCTTTATACAACAGTGGTATTAAATCTTTAAAATTTGAAGTTAGAGAAAATACAGACCTTATCCCCGACGGAACACATCAGCTTTCTACCGGAATTGGTTTTTATTACAAGGCTGCGAACGGCGAAATTACAGAAATTGCCCAGAATCAGATTATTCCTGTTTCCGGAGACCAATACAGTTTATATTACGGAAAATCAACAGTTGTACTCGGAACGGACGGAGCTGCCAAACCATCCAGAACAAGGGTGTTTTACAACAAACCAAATGACAGTTTTGCGGTACGGTTTGATCCACAGTGGATCAAAGCAGATATCACCGTCTACGACATGAGCGGTAAATTAATTCTTTCGGAAAAAAATGTAAAAGCAGACAAAGATTTTGTACTTAATCTTTCCAAAGCCAATACCGCGTACGTTGTAACTGCCGTTTCCGAAAAAGGAGAAAAAATAAGTTCCAAAATTATAAGATAATGCTAAAACACAAAACTATGAAACTTATAAATAAAGCTCTACTCTTTTTAGTCCTGATTACAGGAGCATTATATAAAGCAGAAGAAATACCGCCGGCTCCCACTCCCCCAGGAGGTGGCGGAGGCACCGGGCCGGGAGTTCCTGCATCACCTATTGATATGTATGTTTACGCGTTGGTATTGGTAGCAGTTTTTTTAATCATATACTTTGTCAGAAAACGTGAGAAAGGCCTCATTTAATTTTTAATAATACCAAACTCACCGCAAATCCGGTGAGTTTTTTTATATTTACATTATGAAAAAAGTTTTAGGAATTATGAGTTTGCTGGTGCTTAACTCATTATCAGCACAGTTTAAAATTGATATTGAAGCTCCTGCAGCATTTAATCCAAAGGAAGTATATCTTTATACGTTAAACGGATCCAAAGATATCCTGAATACGAAGGAAACAAGAAAAGGAAATGCGTGGCAGATAAAGGTAACAAAGCCGTACACGGGAATGATGAAACTTTATTTTCCCGAAGGCAATGTCTCCATTAATTTCATTTCAGAAAATAAAGACGTCAAACTGAAATTTGATTCCGATAAAGGCAAAATAAGCAATATTCAGTATCTTGATGAGAGTAATTCTGTAATGAATAATGTACAGGATGTACAGCAGAAAAAAGAATATATCTTACCGGCCTTAATGCAAATCAAAGACTATTACAAACGAAATTCATCATTCAGACAGGCACTGGATGCTGAAATATCGAGGCTTTCCGCCAATACAGGAGATGTAAGCAAATATCCTTTCGTGAGTTACTATAACACCAATTACACAAAGTATCTGGATAAAAATGCCACTAAAAAAGCATTAACGCATGATGAAATCATTGATTTTCTGAATAAATCCAATGACATGCTTGAAACATCTTCCCTAATGAGACCGGTTCTGATGGCTTACCTGAATGTAGGACCGAGTAATAATCTCACCAACGACGTTGATAAACTATTAAAAGCCGTAAATGTAGAAACACCGCGAGGACAGACCGTTTTATCAGAACTTATCGAGCTTTTCGATACTTACGATATGAAAGATCTGAAAGACCGCTATCTTACTGAAGCGAAAAATCTGAAATGTACGATTAACGACAGACTCACGGGAACTATTGCGACCAATAAAAATACGGAGCTGGGCGCTGTTTTTCCTAATTACGTGTTTAATAAAGCAACCAATACCTCCGCAAAATCAATTTTTGATGTAAAAGCAGATAAGAAGATTGTAGTTTTCTGGGCTTCAACCTGTTCGCATTGCGAAGCTGAACTTCCAAAACTCATTGAAAAATACAACGCGATAAAGTCACAGAGAATGGAAGTGATTGCATTTTCTTTAGACAGCGAGAAAGACGCTTATGAAGCGAAGGTAAAGAGTTTACCTTGGATTAATGATACAGAGCTGAAAGGCTGGTACAGCAGTTTTGCAGATACTTATAATGTGCGGGCAACTCCGACTTATTTTGTGCTGGATGCCAATAATAAGATTATTGCGAAACCAGATCATGCTGCAGATGTAATTTCTTATTTAAAATTGAATTAATTTTTTGCTACTTTCCAAATAATTTCTATCTTTGCACCACTTTAACGGCGAGGTAGCTCAGTTGGTTAGAGCGCAGGATTCATAACCCTGAGGTCACGGGTTCAATTCCCGTCTTCGCTACAAAAAGCCCGACATGAGTCGGGC
The DNA here is from genome assembly GCF_019038595.1 of Kaistella soli. Lineage (GTDB taxonomy): Bacteria > Bacteroidota > Bacteroidia > Flavobacteriales > Weeksellaceae > Kaistella > Kaistella soli. The sequence goes on along the minus strand of NZ_JAHOPF010000006.1, from coordinate 83,070 downwards.
TTTTTTATTTTTACGGACATTTCTGTTTTAAGTTAAATAATTTTGTTTTATTTTGGTTTTTAGTGAAATTTTTTTTGATAATTTTTTCGGTTTATTTTAAGCATTTTCACAAGCTATCTTTTGATTATCAACAGATTGTTTTACGATAAATAAATATTGTTGTGAATGGCTGTTTTACACTGATAAAACCTGATAAAAATTATTGTTTTTTTTGAAAATTAATTTTGTCAGTTGGAAGATTAATTCTATTTTTACACTGTTTTAATGATGGCGTGAGCTATTAGGAAGACAATAAATTTTTTTTCATCATTTGTGTTTTTAGAATCGTATCGCAAGATGCGATTCTTTTTTTATTGCGCAGTTCTTTCGTATCTCACCAGTAAATCAATAAAATAAGAGTAGGTCACACTTCCTTCCTGCTGGTTGCTTTTCAGGAAAAGATCGTTGGTAAAACCGAATAAAACGTCTAAGAATCCTTCATGTTTTTTGATGAACATTTTTTCGGCCAGACGGTCTCTTTTCATTTCAGGGGAATACTGCCGGAGCACGTCCTTCACAAATTCGGGATTATTTTCAGAAAGCGAATTTAATAACGATTTTAAAACAAAATATTCCGTGCTGTATTTTAAGTCCGAATGTTCTGAATTTTTCCCTAAAAGATAGCCGATAAAATTTGCTTCCTGTTCGCGGGCATAACCCAGCTGATGCGAACTCTCGTGAGCTAAAGTGAACGGAAGGTAAGTGGACGGTAATTCGGCGTTATATTGCGCTTCTGCGGTAAATGGATTATAATATCCCAAAATCCCTGTATAACTCATTATTCCTTTGAATAAACTCGGTTTGAAAGCATTGATTGCGGTGCCGTTTTTATTAATGAATTTCGGAAGTCTGTTCTGATGATAAAGGATTTCAGTTTTTACAGCATTTAAATCATAAGCTTTGAAAACGCCGTTTCGGTCTTCCTTAACGGTTCTTCGGGTTTGTTTGCAAAGGTTTAAATATTTTAAAGCTAAGTTTTTCGTTTCCTCCACAGTAATTTTTCCCTCAGGCAACTGATCGAGAATCGGTTTCTGGAAGTAGAGCATTCCCCAAAAGATCTGGTAAATGAAATAGAGAAGATTCAGTAAAATTAAAAATTTGAGCAGATAAGCCTTCCTGGTTTGCTTTTTTAAGATTTTAATTAAGAGAAAAATCAGTACAAGCCCTAAAATAACATAGAGAATATCTCCGAATGAAAACGGTAACCACGCAAAAACTCGCTGATGAAAATCTTTCTGAAACTCAAAAAACCGCGCAAAAAGACCGGTTATAAATTCAATACGCGAAAAAATATAGAACAAAAGAAATTGGGCAAGTAAAATACCTGCCCAAGTTCTCTTTCTTTTAAAGCTGTCAAATTTTTTAGTGGCCACCTTCATTTTTTACATTATTCAGGTCGATTCCCTGAGCTTTAAGGATTCCGCTTACCCGAACTGCGTAGAACACAAGATAGGCGAAGCAAAGGATTCCTACGATATAACTGAAGTGAATGTTGGTCATGTCTGCAAGCATTCCCTGAAGCCATGAAACAATTCCTCCACCCATAATCATCATAATTAAGTATCCCGAACCCTGATTGGTGTGTTTTCCTAACCCGTTAATGGCTAAGGCAAAAATACAAGGCCAAAGTGTTGAGCAGAAAAGTCCTACACTGGTAAAGGCGTAAACTGAGGTCATTCCGGAAGTCATCATTCCGATTACCAATGCTAAAATTCCCATAGAAGAGAAAATCAATAACATTCTTGCCGGATTTCCTTTGCTCAGAATGTCACACGCGATCATCACTAAAATAATAACACCGTAAATATAAAAATGTGAAAGATCGTGTTTAGCAATTGCATTTACTGCCAGAAAAACACCAAAGGCAAGATAAGGAGCCAAAAATCTCAGGATTTTCTTAAAGCCTGCAGTAATATCAAATGCATCCACCGCACCTGTCCAACGGCCAATCATCAATGAAGCCCAGTATAATGAAACATAAGGAGCAATATCTTTTGTTGAAAAACCTAATGATTTCTCCATATAAGCCGGTAAATTACTTGCTGTGGAAACTTCCACACCTACGTACACGAAAATCGCGATCATTCCCAATACCAGCTGGGGATATTTCAAAGCTGAGGTTCTGTGTTCGCCAGGAACAACGTCGTCGGTATCTTCAGTAATTGTAGGAGTGATTTGCGGAAGTGATGAAAACTTCAGTAAAATAGCCACCAAAACAAAAGCGCCTCCTAATACCATATAAGGAATTTTCACCGATTCAATGCTTGCTTCCGAGTTTGAAGCTGTCGCAGAACCGAAGATCGCAAAAGCAACAATCAGCGGTCCGATAGTGGTTCCTAAATTATTGATTCCGCCTGCCATTGTTAAACGCTGGGAACCGGTTTCTGTAGGTCCGATTTCGATGGCGAGCGGGTTTGCAACAATCTGTTGCAGGGAAAAACCGAGTCCTAAAATAAATAAGCCGGTAATCATTAGAGGGAAAGAACCCATGTTCGCTGCGGGATAAAACAGCAAGGTACCTGCTGCGGAGATTAACAGTCCTAAAATCAAACCGTTTTTATAACCGATTTTATTGACAACATCCTGCTTCAGCGCTTTGGATATAAACATGTAAATCAGAGAACCTACAGTATAAGCAACATAAAATGCCACAGATACCAACTGGCTCTGACTTTGTGTAAGATTAAATGCTTTTTTGAAAACCGGGATCAGAATATCGTTGCTCGCGGCAACAAATCCCCAGAAGAAAAACACGGTTACCAAAGGCACGAATTGCCCCCAATTGGTTTGTTTAGAATAGTTTGTAGACATTTGTTAATATTTTCTTAAAACAAATATAACCATATTTTCTCAATTTGAGTATTCCAAAACTTTTTTTATTTCCCCATGGGCAGAGGCTTTTAATGCATTTGAAGTTTTATTGGGCTCCAAAATATCATTGAAATAAACTTTTACTTTTCCCGGATAGCCTTTCGAAGGATCGAAAGGAAACATTTCCTTCAGCCCAACAAATGAAAAAACAAGCAGGGGAGACTGATGTTTTGCAGCAAGGATAAACGCACCGTCTTTAAAATGATCCAAAATTACTGAGGTATCATCTGGAACGCCGCCTTCAGGGAAGATTACAATGCTGTCGCCTTCCTCCATTCTTTCGGCACACCGGCGGTAAACATCGGCGCGGCTTCTGGCAGAGCTGCGGTCCACCATGACACAGATTCTTTTATAAATCGTCCCGAAAATCGGAATTTTCACCAGCTCTTTTTTCCCCACGTAACAGAGCGGATGATGAGGCATCAGCATACAAGGCAGCATCACGTCCATAATAGAGGTGTGGTTGGAAACAAATACGTATTGCGTGTTTTTATCAATTTTTTTATCGGTCAGTTTTTTCAGTTCGTAACGGAAACCCATCCCGTAAAACATTCCGAAACACCAAATCCGGATAAACTGATAGGCATATTTATAATGTTCCTTTCTGATCGAAAGCAGCAAAACAGGAATTCCGAGGATGATGGTGAGCACCGCTCCCAAGATAACCATCCATCCGCGCCATATATAATTCAGGATTTTTCTCATTTAATACTTTTCAATTTTTAGGAGCAACAAAGGTCATTTTTTACTTTGACAGGCAGACCCGTTTTCACTACTCGCTTTTTTGGCGGCGGCGGAGCCGCCGCCAAAAAAGCTCAGACATACCGTTCAACCGGGGCTAGAAGTAAGGACATTTCTCTGCCGAAAAAATCCGTTATTTCAACCCATTAACCATTAAAGATCACTTTCTTTTTCACCGAATAATTCAGAACCGATACCAGAAGGATCGCCGAAATTTTACTCAGCATTTCCCGGCTGAAAACAAAAAATCCTGCATCTATATTGTCAACAAAAATAAACCGGAAGAAAACCTGGAAGAAAGTAAGACTTAAAATCGTGGAGAAAAACGATACCGACATAAAGTAAGCGAATTCTTTCCTTTTGGAGTGTTTGCCTCTTTCAAAGACAAACCAGATGCTTAAAAAATAATTGGTAAAAATACCGCAGCTTGTAGAAAATATATTACTTAGCGGAAAGTGGATCCCGTGGAAATTATTCTCCTGCGAAAAAATCTGGGGCAGATAAACACTCAGTATTTTGAAAGAGCCAATCTCTACAGCAGCACTCAAAGCGCCGGCAAAGATGAAAAGCAAAACCTGTTTCTGTTTCAGTAAAAGTTCTTTCATATTTAATCTTGACTGCAAATTTATAACTATATGTTAAACAATTAGAATTCTTGTTAAATTATTTTTTTATTACAGATTAATGTCTAATTTTATTTTCCCAAAACGAAATACTCACTGATAAGATTTTCATTTTCAACCGGTTGCGAGAATGGTAATTTATCTTAAAATACCGAATGACAAACATCTTTTTTAAATTCCTAACAAAAGCATTTCCATGAATCCACCGAGAAAATATAGAAAATTCACTCCCCAACAGAAAAAAATTGAAGATTTAGAAAAGCAGAGCCCGCTGTTCAAAAGAATCTATTCCGAATATGAATTGATGTCCGACGAATTATGGGATCTTGAAAACAGTGATGTTACTAATATACCTGATGATTTTTTAAACGCTGTCAAACTGCAGACCGAATATCTGGAAGAGGAGATTGATGACTGGCTGATCAACAAAAACAGCGCACCGCAACCCAATACTTAAAAATAAGAACCTATAGAAATATAGGTTTTCTATTTTAATTATCTTTGCAAAAATATTCCGGTCCACGGATTTCCAAAGTATGCTGATCAATCTCAATCAAAATAAAAATTTCAAATTATTTAAAATCATTTCTGAAGTAGCAGAAAACAACGGCCAGACGGTTTTTATCGTTGGCGGTTATGTCCGCGATCTTTTAATGAAAAGAAAAGTTCCGACGGATATCGATTTCGTTACGGAAAGCAATGGGATGGATCTGGCAAAAGCAGTGGCTGCAGTAATCAATCCGAAGCTAAAAGTTTCAGTATTCAAAAATTATGGAACGGCCATGTTCAAGCATGACGGCTTGGATCTGGAATTCGTCGGCGCCAGAAAGGAGAGTTACTCAGAAGATTCCCGAAAACCTTCCGTAGAAACCGGAACTTTAGAAGATGACCAGAAACGCAGAGATTTCACCATCAACGCACTCGCTATTTCCCTGAATAAAAGTAATTTCGGCGAACTGATCGATCCTTTCGACGGGATTTCCGATATCGGGAACAAAATCATCAGAACTCCTCTGGAGCCAAGCCAAACCTATTCTGACGATCCTTTGCGGATGATGAGAGCGATTCGATTTGCTTCGACATTAAATTTTGAAATCGAAGAACACTCACTTCAGGCCATACAAAAAGAAGCTGAAAGAATCAAAATCGTTTCCATGGAAAGGATTATGGTGGAGTTCAACAAAATCATGCTATCAGAAAAACCTTCTCTCGGTTTAAAGCTTTTGGAAGAAACCGGTCTTTTGCCTCTTATTATGCCTGAATTAACCGCTTTGCGGGGCATTGAAGAAGTGGAAGGACAAACGCATAAAGACAATTTCTGGCACACGCTGGAAGTGGTGGACAATATTTCCAAAAACACCGAAAACCTTTGGCTCCGCTGGGCAGCGCTGCTTCATGACATCGGAAAAGCACCAACCAAAAAATTCCTGGAAGGAAGCGGCTGGACTTTCCACGGACACGAGTTCGTAGGTTCGAAAATGGTGAAAAGTCTTTTTTACCGGTTAAAACTTCCGCTCGGCAGCGATATGAAATATGTTCAGAAGCTCGTGAAGCTTTCATCACGGCCAATTTCTTTAATCGATGACGGAACTTCAGACTCCGCGCTGCGACGGCTGCTTTTTGATTCCGGTGACGATCTGGAAGATCTTTTCACGCTGTGTAAGGCGGATATTACCACAAAGAATTCTTCAAAACAGCAGAAGTTCAAGAAAAATTTTGAATATGTTGCTCAGAAAATCAAGGAAGTGGAAGAGAAGGATCAGGTAAGGAATTTTCAGCCGCCGATTTCCGGTGAGGAAATTATGGAGCTTTTCAACCTGAAACCCGGAAGAGAAATCGGGATTTTAAAGGAAAAAGTAAAAGAAGCAATTCTGGAAGGCGAAATTGCTAACGACAAAGAGGAAGCCAAAAATTTTGTTATTAAAGAAGCAGAAGTTTTGGGACTGAAGCCTGCTTAAATATATAAAATTCGGGCGCGGCAAAGCCGCGCCCGAATTAATTTTCAAGCCAATAAAGAAATCCGGTTTTTTAGAACTGATAATTCATTCCTACGGAGAAATTTCTGGGTTTCGTGGTAAATCCAATCACATCGACATATGACGTGTTAAAAAGATTTCCGATATTCAGATAGCCTTCAATTTTGGAATTTATTTTCTGGTTGATGTTTAAATTGAAAAGATTAAAGCTGTCAAGATCTACATTGTCGACCGAAAAAGTTGCGGAATTATAATAAGAATCCGTTCTTTTTGAAACAAACTGATGGTTGAAATTTACACGCGTTGTTTTAAAAGGAAGAACTTCGATATAAGAATTGATGCGCTGTTTTGGCTGTCGCAACATGGTTTCCTTTCTGTCTTTTTCAACAAAACTGAAATTTCCGCCCATGCTGATGATTTCGTTCAGTTTATAATTCAGTCCCAGTTCAAAACCTTTTACTTTATTTTCGTCAACATTTCTGAACTGTCCCGCATAAGTAGTAAAATCTACCGTCTGGTAAGCAAAAGCATCTTTTTCCTGACGCTGGAAAAGGCTTGCATTAAACACAATGCTTCGGTCTTTTTTTCCTAAACTCAAATCAATTTCGTGGGAAAAGTTGGTTTCAGGTTTCAGATCGGAATTCGGTAAAACGTAAGGAAGCGAACCGTAATTCTGATAAAGTGTCGGCGCAATAAATGCCGTAGAATATGAATATCCCACTTTGATATAAACCGTTTCCAGTTCGTGTAAAACATACGGATTAATGCTGTAAACCCAATGATTACCGAACTTGGAATTGTCCGTCATTCTTGTTCCGGCATCCAAATGCAGAAACTGATACTTAAAATTAAAATTCGCGAACGCATCAAAAGAATTCAGTTTGGTGTCATTGATATTCAGATCTTCCTGCAGCGCAGTTCCGCCCCACGGAAGCGATTTCGCACCCATTTTTTGATTTTCCCACTGCACTCCCGCGGTGAAATTGATGTTTTCGCTGATTTTATAATGATTGAATAATTCAGTGAAGAAATCTCTTCCAGAATAAGAAAACTGATCCTGATATCCGCCGCTGGATAAATTCTGTCCTAATCTTTCATTTCCGGAAAATCTTGTGTTCAAAGTAATCTCCCCGTTTCGGTATTTGAAATTAGCATTTCCCCCGATATAAGATTGCTTATCATCGGCACGGTAATTTCCGTCGGTAAAAGCACCTTCGTCATAACTGAAAAGATGGTGATTCCATCCTCCATTGATGTTGATGTTGAAATTGTCTGTGCGGTAGCCAATATTTGCACTCACGTTCTGTTTCTCAAATCCGTCTTTTTCAAAATCTTCACCTTCCGCTGAGGAAAGTCCCTGAGATTTCTCGTTAAATCCTGAAACCTGATAACTGAACTGATCAATTTTTCCTTTTACCAAAGCATTTTGGGAGTAAGTGGAGAACGAGCCTGCCTGCGCTCCTAAAATTCCTTCTATATTTTTTACCGCAGACTGTTTGGTTTTAATATTAATTACAGAAACGGTCGCATTGCTTCCGTATAAAACTGAAGACGCACCGTTCAGAATCTCGATGCTTTCTACATTTTCCAAAGACATCAAACGCAGATCCGCCACGTTGTAATCATTTCCGGTTACGTCTTTCATTGGAATTCCGTCGATAAGAATCAGCACATTTGCACTTTTTCCGCCACGGATTTTTATGGATTTCGGTTCCTGGCTGTTGTTGAAATTTCCACCGATCTGAAAGCCCGCAACCTGATTTAAAACCTGCGGCAGATCCTGTCCTTTGTGTTTTTCCAGATCTTTGGCGGTAATCAGCTGTACGTTTTTTCCGGTTGCGTAAAGCTGCTGTTTGGTTTTGGAAGCAATGGTAACTTCTTCAATCTGGGTTTCGTTTTCCTGTTGGGCAAAAATGTCTGAACTTACGACAAGCAGTGCTCCAACAAAAATTAATCTTTTTTTCATTAAAATTAAATTGAGTTAAAGGTTTACTTATCGGAAAAATGTAGGTAAAAATACTGAACGGAACATTCAGCAATTCACGACTCTTCCTCCGAAAGCGTTTAATAATTGTGCTTTTAGCAAGGTCTCCTGACTTTCACATTGTTTCACCTTCCCGTTTCCAGTGGTTTTTATTGAAGCAATTTTAGTTATGTGATTTACAGTTGCGGGGACAGTTCACGTTTTTCGCGTGATTCCCTTTTCTAAAAGTGCTGCAAATGTAGCGTTTTAATTAGGAATTGTGAAGGAAATACTGGTAATAAAAAATGAAACCTGAGATCAGCTCAGGTTTCATCAAAAAATCTACTCCTTCGGAATTTTGTTTTTTAAATAGTGATAGGTTTCAATCTGTGACCGGAATTCTGTTTTTCCTGCGTTCACGTATTCGTTCCGTAATTTTTTATCGAGAATTCGTGCCTTTACATTATCATTTAGCTGAATTTCCAGAAGGTCTTTCACTTCTTTTTTGAGATTTTTCTGGGTGATTTTTGCGGCGGCTTCGATACGGTAATCGAGGTTCCGCGTCATCCAGTCGGCAGAAGAGATGTAAATATCTTCGTTCCCTTTATTGTAAAAATACATCACCCGCGCATGTTCCAGATATTCGTCAACAATACTGATGGCCTGAATTTTCTGCTTAAAATCTTTCTGGTTAACAGCACAGTAAATTCCGCGGACGATGAGTTTTATAATCACTCCCGCCGTTGCGGCTTCATATAATTTTTCGATAAGAGACCGGTCGCTTAATGAATTGGTTTTAATTATCATTTCGGCTTTGCGTCCGGCTTTGGCCTCTTCGATTTCCCGGTCGATATGAAGGATGATTTTTTCGCGCATAAACTGTGGGCAAACCAAAAGGCTTTTACAGGATTTAAGAGCGGCCGTAATATCGGTTTTAGGTTTTCTAAGGACGTTGAAAACTTTGTTGATGTCTGCCATGATTCCTCTGTCCGAAGTCATCAGCAGGTGATCACCATAAATTTTCGCGGTCTTTTCATTAAAGTTTCCTGTACTTACAAAACCGTACTGAATCGTTTTGTTGTGAACCCGTTTTTTAATAACACAAAGTTTGGCGTGTACTTTTTTGTTCGGTATTCCGACCAGCACTTTCACGCCTTCCTGCTCCAGGATTTGTTTCCATTCGAGGTTGCTTTCTTCATCAAATCTTGCGCGGAGTTCCAGCATTACGGTGACTTCTTTTCCGTTTCTCACCGCATTGATCAGTGCGTTTACAATTTTTGAATTGCTGGCCAGGCGGTACGCGGTGATCTGTATGGATTTCACATCCGGATCCATCGCTGACTCGCGCAGTAAATCAATGACCGGAGTGTACTTATGATAAGGGAAAGTAAGCAGAATATCGGTTTTCTGAATGACATCTGTTACTCTTTTATTCACCAGTTCGGGGTGGTCGAATGAAGTCCTCTCTTCCGGTTTGGTGTAGGTTTTAAAAACCTCGGGAAAGTCCATAAAATGACGGAAATTATGAATTTTTCCGCCCGGAATAATGCTGTCTTTCTTGGTTAAATGAAGTTTTCGGATTAAAAATTCGAGCAAAGCTTTATCCATTTCCCGGTCGAAAACAAATCTTGTAGGTTTCCCTTTTCTGCGGGACCTGATTCCTTTTTCTATTTTTTCCGCAAGGGTCGTTTTAATATCGTTATCAAGATCAAATTCCGCATCTTTGGTCACTTTAAAGCAGTGTGAAACGAAATCGTCATATCCGAAATAAGAGAAAATATGCGGCAGATTGAAGGCAATAACATCCTCCAGCAGCATCACGTTTTTCTCATTTTTATCCTGAGAAGGAAGCAGGACAAATCGGCCAACGACGCGGGAAGGAATTTCGATAATCGCGTATTTGCTTTCGTAATGAAATTCTTTTTTCCGCATTGCGATTCCCAAATAAAGCGATTTATCGCGCAGATAGGGCATCGGTGAGTTTTCGTGAAGCAGAATAGGGATTACGTTACTTTCTACTGTTTCATCAAAATAAGCGCTGACGAATATTTTCTGCTCTTCGGTGAGGTTAGCAGCGGTTTTAATGAAAATTTTCTGATCAGCCATTTCAAGCTGAATTTTCTTCCAGGTCTTGCTGAAGTTCTGCTGCTGTTTAATAACGACTTCATTAATCTGCTGCAGAATTTTCGTCGGCTGCTGATAGAAAGATTCAGTGATAAATTTATCTTTAAAATCCATGGCACGTTTAAGACCAGCGACTCTTACCCGGAAAAACTCGTCAAGGTTATTCGAAAAAATTCCCAGAAAACGGATGCGCAGATGGAGCGGAACATTTTCGTCCATCGCTTCCTGCAGCACTCTTTCGTTAAAGGCAAGCCAAGTGACGTCTCTTGGGTTAAACTGATTCGACATGTTATTGAATTGGTAAATATTGGCTCAAAAATAAGGAATTTAAACATGATTAATGAGTGTTATCATGGGATGGTTAATAAAATTTTGTTAAATTTGAGAAAAAGTAAAAAAGATGTTTTCAAAGGAAATTCTATTACAAAATAAAATTCCGAATCTTCATCTGAAGAGGAAGGATGTCCTGTTCAGGGAAGATCAGAAAGCGTTAAATCTTTATTATTTGCTGGAAGGGGAAATAAAAATTTATAATACAGATTCTGAAGGCAAAGAATTTTTGATCAATAAAGTCACCGATCACCAGTTTTTGGGTGAGCCGCCCTTTTTATTGGGTGAGCGCTACCCGGCAAATGCGATTATCGCGAGTGAAAGGGCCAGAATCTTCAGTTTCAGTGAAGAACTTTTTAATACTTTCATGGCGGAGAATCCGGATATTCTGATTCAGTTCACCAAAGAAATTGCGAAAAAAGCTTATGATAAAACCCTGAAGCTGAAATCTATCGTTCATCAGTGTCCCCACGAAAGAATTCTGAATTTCCTGAAAACCCATAAAAGACACCTGGGAATAGAACCCGAAGACAAAACCATTATCGAAGTGACCAGAAAGGAAATGGCCAACTCAACGGGACTGGCTGTGGAAACAGTAATAAGGACGGTGAAAAAAATGGAACGGGAACAGAAAATAGAACTTATCAATCATAAAATTTATTTCTAATGCAGCGGACTTTCCTCTTGAAATTTTCAGTTTTTAATTTTCTTTTGGTCGCTTTTTTGGGCGTCATCATGCGGTACAAAATCGTTTATTCTTTCCCTTTTCTTGATCAGAAATATTTACAGGAAGCGCATTCACATTTTGCTTTTTATGGCTGGATTACCAGTACTGTATATGTTTTGATGACGATTTATCTCAGCAAAGTAAATCCCGAAATTCCGCTCCGGAAATATAAAACATTAATCACTGTAAATCTCGTGGCTTCATTTGCGATGCTTGGGGCTTTTATGTACGGCGGCTATTTCTGGGCTTCTATCGCGGCTTCTACGGTGGCTTTACTCTGCAGTTTCGTATTTGCTTATTTCTTTTTTAAAGACTCAGTAAAAATTAAAGATGCTTCAAAAATCTGGTTTCGCGCCGGATTGTTTTTTGCCGTAATTTCTTCTCTCGGAGTTTTCAATTTAAGCTATATGATGAGTTCGCACAGGATGTCACAGGACATTTATCTGGCTTCTCAATATTATTATCTGCATTTTCAGTACAACGGGTTTTTCATTTTTGCGTGTATCGGTTTTCTTCTTTTTTCATTGAAGCAGGCAGGTTCTGTGATTCCGGAAAAGGAAAACAATCGGCTGTTCTGGTTAATGTTTTTCGGCTGTTTAGTAGGCTACGGGCTTTCTGTTCTGTGGATGAAACTTCCTGTTTTTATTTTCGGAGTCATTGTTTTGGCTACTTTGGCTCAGACTTTGGGAACGGTAAAACTGTTTGATTTTGTAAGAAAAAGCTGGGCGAATCTGAAAGAAAAATGGTCGCCTCTGCAAAGGTTTATTCTGCTGTTTGCGGGTCTTGCATTTGCTGCGAAAATTTTATTACAGCTGGGATCCAATATTCCCGCGCTGAATCAGTTTGCATTCGGTTTCAGAAATGTGGTGATTGCTTATCTGCATTTGGTACTGCTGATGTGTGTTGCTGCTTTTCTTATGAATCAGATTCTGCTTACTGGTTATTTTAAAATGACAAAAAGGCTTCTGTTGGGAGTGAAACTGCTTCTCCTGGGAATTTTTCTCAATGAATTGGTTTTAGGTCTGATGGGAATTATGTCCATCAAATATATCTCCGTTCCGTACGCGAATCATCTGCTTCTGTATTTTTCCTTGCTAATGCTGGTTTCTCTGTCCGTGATTTTCTTCAGTTTGAAAAGCAGGGAAGAGCAATAACTTATCTAAAAGAGGTCGCTCCTACGGAGCTCATTTTACATAGAATTGGGATCATTTCTACAAAGTGTTCGCTCCTACGGAGCTTGCTTCAGAAACGGTTTTCAGCAAATTTAAAACCAAGAAGAATAGTAAATTAATTCGGATTGTTTCTACAAAAGTGTTCGCTCCTACGGAGCTCGCTGTAGAAGCTGCTTTCAATAGAGGTAAAACGAAGACAGAATAGTAAAGTAAATTTGAATTAAGATCAAAAAAAATGGCTTTCAAAATATTTTTGAAAGCCATTTCAACATTAAATTTAAAAACTAAAGATCACTATTTTTTTTATGGGATTAAAACTTCATCAATGGCGTAGACAATTCCGTTTGAAGCCGGAACAGTAGCTACAATTTTAGCTTTTCCGTTGATAACAGGTTTTCCGTCTACGATGGTGATTTTGATGTTTTTTCCGTTTACCATTCCCAGACTTTGTCCGTCAGACATGTTTTCTTCTTTAATAACACCCACGTAAGTGTGATAGCCCAGAATATCGGATAAATCGTTGGCTTTTTCAGGTTTTAAAAGCCCTTCTACGGTGCCTGCAGGAAGTTTGTCAAATGCAGAATTCAACGGGGCGAAAACCGTGAAAGGACCGGCATTGCTGAGAGAGGTCGTTAAACCTGCTGCCTGCACTGCTGTTACCAGCGTGGATAAATCAGGGTTTTTTGAGGCCAGCTGTACAATATTCGGGTTGGAATCATCATCCTGAACTCCTTCCTGTCCGTGAGCAGCTGCTTCGGTGGCGGTTTCAGGATTTACACTGGTTACTGTTTCGTTCTTTTTACAGGAAACAAGGGCAAATCCAATGATGCCCAGAATAAGGATTGACTTTTTCATCTGCTATAATTTTTTATAAATTTACAGTGAACTTATGACAATCTGTATGACTGAAATCATATTTAATGATTTGATAATGTGATATTTATCAGTTTGTAAGGGAATTGAAAATCTTTCTATAAATCCTTTCTGTTGAATTTAATCAAAGACAGAACAAATGGAACGGTTGCCCAAATCAATAACACCAACATTGAAATTCCCATGCCGCCGCCGGAACCGAAAACCTGCTGAAAAACCGCCCCGGAATATCCCAACATTGCGGAAATATTCAGCTGAAGCAATACGAAAATGCGGGACAGGCCGACAGGATTTAAACCTGCAAGTGTTGCCATAATTCCTTCAATAGGATAATCCGCAAACTGGAACATCAGAACCAGCAGCATTCCGTCGTAAATAATGCTGAAGAAGAGCCAGATAAAAATAGAAATCCCGATTCCTTTTGCGCGGTCGCGGCTTATAATCGCGGAGAGCATCGCAAATGAAGTGAAAATAACGGAGAGTAAAATTCCGATAATAATGAGTGAAAACCCTGTCTCAATCGAAGAATACAGCAATATCGGAATCCCGCATCCGATAAGGAATGCCAGAACCAAAGCCGTGGAAAGTCCGAGAAATATATTGAACCAGATTTTCACCCGGGGAACAGGCTGGCTGAGCAGCAGTTCGATAAACTGGCTGCTGTTGTACACGTAAATGGTCGAAAACACAATGCTTACCAAAGGAATAACCAGTAAAACGACATTCAGTAAACTCAAGGTCGCTTTCGTGTAATTGCTTTCAAGGCCGAGAACCGACCAGGAAATGATGAAAAGCAGAACGGTATAAAAAATAACGGTTTTGTTTTTTAAAATATCAAAAAGGATGAAGCGTGCAATCTTATTCATGGTATGTGGTTAAAGCCGGGGATTAGTTTTCTAAACAATTAAATACAGTGATGAATTATCTGTTTTTCATTTCTTTTAAAATACTGATGATGGAGTCTGAAATTTTGTCTGAATTGGTGTCGGTCATGAGTTCGGAAACTGATTGCTGTACAATGATTTTTCCTTCGTTCATGAAAACAATTTCGCTTACAATATCATCCAGCTCACTGAGAAGATGCGAAGTGATGATGATGAGTTTTCCTTTGTTTTTCTCTTTGATGATCTTATTTTTCAGAATCTCTGAAGCCAGCGGATCAAGGCCGGCAGTAGGTTCGTCAAGAATAATAATTTTCGGATCGAACATAAAAGCCAGCACCGCGCTTACTTTCTGCGTTGTTCCGCCGGAAAGGTTGCCCATTTTTTTATCGTAGATTTTTTCAAGTTCAAAATCTTCTACCAGTTCTGTATCCAGATGCGTTTCCGAAATTTTGCGGGTATCTTTGATCATTCTGATGGTCTGCTCAATGGTCATGTTTTCCGGATATCTTCCGATTTGCGGCATGTACCCGATATCTTTGCGGTAAAGATAATCGTCTTTTACGCTCTTTCCGTCCACCAGAATATCGCCGTTTTCCACAACATTTAAACCTAAAATACACTTGATCAGTGTGGTTTTTCCGCAGCCGTTGGGACCAATCAGTGCGATGGATTTTCCGTTGGTAAATGAAAGGTTCAGACCGTCCAATGCGGTGAATCTGTTGAATTTTTTAGTTAGGTTTTTTATTTCTATCATGTCAGGAGGTCAGGATGTTTTTTTGTGGGATGGACAGAAAATTCTGCTTCTTTACAGTTTCACTTTCTTCATTAAAGGCTGCTCGTCCACGAAATTTTCGGGCGTTAAACTGGGGATTATTTTTTCGGTTCTGTCGAGAAGATCGACGAAAAATGTTCTAAAAAGAAGCATTACCGACGGATTGTTTTCCACCAAAACCGAGTATAAGCTCAGCGGATGAAAGGGGACGTCGCCAATTTTGTCTTTATCAAGGTCATAACCTTCGTATTTGTCCCAGTAATTTCTTTTGAAATCGTTCATGGTCATCGATCCGCTTGTGCTTACATCGAAAGTGTTGTTGACGAAATTATTGTTGATGATTTTATTTTCCATACAGTTGGAATTGATTTTCATGCCCCAGCCGTTATTTTCGAAATCATTTTTTAATAAGTCCACTTTGGTCGCGCCGTCCAGGAAAATAGCTGTCGTATTGTTATGGAATCTGTTGTTTTTAATTTTACTGAAAGAAATATCTTTCAGCAGCAAACCATAATTGGCATCGCCCCAGTTGTTGATGAAATTATTTCCCACCATTCCCACGTTATTACTGTACATCACGGCAACTCCCGCGTTGTTATTATCAAAGGTATTGTTCACATACACATCATCATTCGACGACATGAAATGCAAACCATATCTCAGATTTTTTTTGGAATAATTATGGTAAATATAGGAGTTAATGACTTTTTCGAGGTAAATGCCGTCTTTATGACCTTCAATATAATTGTTTTTAATCCAGATTTCTTCGCTTACCCAGGCGTGGATTCCGTCCCCGCTTCCTTCCTGTGAAGTGGCGCGTGTTGAGGTAATCCGGTTATTCTGAATCAGACACCGGTAACCGCGCTGTATATAAATCCCGAAATAATTGTTTTCGAAAATATTGTTTTCTACCGTTGAATACTGGCTGTTGTAAAGCCTTACCGCACCGATGTTTTTTATTTCGTCTTCACCGGAATTGATGATTTTAAAACCTTTAAGTACAATATTGTTCGCGCGGAAAGACACAATTTCATATTTCATCTGTCCGTCCAGAACCGGTCTTCCGATTCCGATGAGCGACAGCGGTTTGGTGATGCTGATGTTGCCTTCTCTGTAAACGCCGCTTCCCACTAAAATACTGTCGCCACTTTTGGATGCGGCGACAGCTTGTTTGATGGTTTTAAACTGTTCGTTTTTTCCCACTTTCAGAACCTTTGAGAAGATAAAGACAGGAAAAAACAAAAACAATAATCTGAACATAATAACTTATTTAATGATACTTGCGCCAAGAGCTGCTGCGGCTTTCTGTGCTGCATTTTTGTCCTGGAAAGCCTGGGTATTGCCGCCCATCGGAGATTTTATGCTTCCTCCTTTAACCAGCGTAGCTTTGGATTTCTCCAGAAATTTTCCTGAAGGTGCGTCAATGACGTAGGTTTTCGCATTCTTCGCTTTATCAGGATTAGAGCTTTCATACATGGTCATACAGTTGAGGTCATCAAATTTGTAGGCTCTTCCTTTGTCGGTCAGCAGTTCAGCGGCATATTTTAATTCGGTAATCGTCATTTTGCAGTTGTCGCACTGGTCTTTCCCAAGAAGGAAATCTCTGGGACCGCTTTTCTGACATGACATTATAGCGAAAACTGACGCTGCAATGATTAAAGTTTTGGTGAATTTCATATGGTTAAAAATTTAGTAATTAATAATTGAAAACTTAGTCTGTTTTGGGTTTTCTGAACTCAATAAATGCTAAGATAACCAAAATAACAGCAACTCCAAACATGATACTTCCCCCAATATCAGGATAAGAATACGCACCGAAATTCAGGAGCTGTTTGAAACCGATGAGCGGCGGCTGATACGACATGCCCGGAACTACAATGGCCGCATTCGGATCAAGGTTGTGACCGTAATCGTACTCCCAAAGCCAAAAATCAACCATAAAGGCCACCCCGAAAATCAGGAATAAAACTGCGGTGATGTAAAGCCATAATTTTTTGTTCAGCCAGGCTGCAATAAAACAAAGCACAGCGAAAAATCCCAAAGCATAAGGAAGAATATGGAATTCCCAGAAATCTTCCTGATGAATGGTTTTCATACCAATATAATGGTTCAGTCCGTTGATGATCTGATAGTCTCCGGTAATTTTGTTGGACCATAAGAACATTGATAAGCCTTCAGGGTACTGCGGAGCCTGAAGATAAATGGCCCACATGGGCACGAAGATGGAAATCACCAGACCGATTCCGCAAACGGCTAATGCAATTCTTGAGATTTTGTGTAATGAATGAGTTTTCATTTTCTGTAGATTAAAAAAGGGCAGAAATCTCTGCCCTTTAATTTCTGAATTTTATTTAGATTCTCCCGGTTTCACTGGGCTTTGTGCATTGTCCTTTTTATTGTTTAACGAATAAATTAAAGGGGTGCTGCTGCCTGCAGGCGAAACTCTTACATAACCCTGCATTTCCTGGTGCAGTGCGCTACAGAAGTCGGTACAGTACATTGGATACATGCCTGCCTTTTTAGGAACCCATTTCAGGGTGCAGGTTTCTCCAGGCATAATCAGGAGTTCGGCATTCTGGTTTCCTTTGATGGCGAAACCGTGTGGCACATCCCAGTCCTGTTCAAGATTGGTTACATGGAAGTAAACTTCGTCACCCACTTTAATTCCTTCAATATTATCCGGTGCAAAGTGAGAACGGATGGAAGTCATGTAAACATGCACTTTGTTTCCTTCTCTCACCACTTTACTTTCCGCTTCGCCTTTGGTGGCATAAGGGTGTTTGTTGTCTCCGATTTTGAAGAATTTCACCTGATTTTTAGAAATCATGTCACCAGGAAGAGCCTGAGCATAATGGGGTTCACCAAATGTCGGGAAATCCAGCAGCAGTTTCATTTTGTCTCCGCTGATGTCGTATAACTGTGCAGACTGTGCCAATTCCGGACCTGTTGGCAAATATCTGTCTTTGGTAATTTTGTTATAAGCTACCAGATATTTTCCGAAAGGTTTTGCAGAATCACCGCCAGGAATCATTAAGTGACCTACGGAATAGAATGTCGGTTGTCTGTCGAGAACTTTCAGATCTTTGATATTCCATTTCACTACTTCTGAAGATACGAACATCGAGGTATAAGCATTACCTTTTCCGTCAAACTCCGTGTGAAGCGGTCCTAAACCTGGTTTTTGAACTTCACCGTGAAGTGCGGCTTCATATTTAATTACTTTTACACCGTCATATTCTCCGGTAAATGCTTTGTCAGCAATCGCTTTCTGAATTTTATCGAAACTGAAAACAGGGATCAGTGCAGCCAGTTTACCTGAACCTACGATATATTCACCTGTAGGATCTACGTCACATCCGTGAGGAGATTTAGGACATGGAATTAAATACATTGCATCCTGCATATCCTGTACTGAAAGTACGGTAACTTCTTTCTGCATGGTAGAGGTCGCACTGTGGGTGCTTTCATCCCATTTATTGTGGGCGTATTCAGTGATTACTTTTCTTCCTTTTCCTGCTTTGGCAAGTTCAGCTGCTTTTTTCCAGTTTACTGCCATGATGAAGTCTTTGTCATTTTGTGACGCGTTTACTTCAAGCAGGGTGTTGGCTTTTTCAGAATTATAGCAGGAGAAAAAGAACCAGTCGCCGGACTTTCCTTTTCCTGCATGGGAAAGGTCAAAATTGATTCCCGGAGCTTCAATCTGGAAAGACAGGTCCATGTCGCCATTTTGCTGATTGATTCCAATGAAAGAAAGTACTCCTTTAAAATTTTCTTTGAATGAATTAATTGGAACATCGCCGTTCACATCATCTGTAGGAACTGCAAAACGGGTACCTGCCACAACATACTCTGTATTTTCTGTGAGGAAAGGAGAGGAGTGGTTTCCGGCAGAATTCGGGAGTTCCAGAATTTCTACCGTTTTGAAAGTTTTAAGATCAATTCTTGCTACACGCGGAGTGTTGTTGGCGTTTGCGAACAGCCATCTTCCGTCTACTTCTCCTTTAGTCTGAGAAAGAGAAAGGTGGTGTTGGTCATCCCAAGGAATAAATCCGTGAGAAGTTTCAAGCATTGGTTTGGTTTCTTCGCTGTATCCATAGCCGTTTTCAGGGTTTTGGGCAAATACCGGAAGCACTTTCAGCAGTCTTCCGCTCGGCAAGCCGTATACGTTGACCTGTCCGTTGAAGCCGCCACTTACAAAGTTATAAAACTCGTCGTACTTTCCGGGAGCAACATAAACTTTTTGTGCAGCATCGCCGCTTACGGCGTTTTCAGTACCTTTTGGTTTACAGCCTGTCAGCGAAGTTAGGGCAACGATGGCAGAGAGTCCAAATAATTTAAGACTTTTCATTATGTATTTGATTAAGTTTTCTGGTTAGGAAATTATTTTGCGCCGTCAATTTCGCGCATGTACTCAAGGATTTCTCTTGCTTCAGTATCATTAAGCCCTTGGTTCGGCATTCTTACCAAACAAAGTTCCAGCTGTTTCTGTAATTCAGGATCTACATCAATCATTGGATCAGGGTTGGTGATGAAGTTCATAATCCACTCAGGGGTTTTTCTCTGGGTAACGCCTTTCCATCCCGGACCAACTAACTTTTCTTCTGTAGGTTTGTGACATGAGGTACATTTTACTTCTGCTACTTTTTTACCGGAGGCAGCAAGTGCAGGATCAAATTTACTTACATCTACATTTTCATGCTTGCCGAGTCCTCTGTTAGGATCATACGCATTGGCGTCGGCAGGTGCAGCAGCAGTAGCGGTTGTAGTTTCTGTAGTGGACGCTGTAGGGATTGAATCTGTTTTCTTATCGCCTCCACATGCGATAAGTGCAAAAGTGAGCATTGAGAATGCAAAAGTCTTTACTGTTTTCATATTTTAATTATTTATCTATCAAAAGTAGAGATATTTTGTTTCACGGGCGTATGATCCCAGTCATACACTTAATATGACTTTTATCGCGAAATTTGTACAGTAAGATTAAGGAAGATTAAATAATTTTGATAAAAAATAAAACAATGAATAAGTACTTGATAATTTGCTCATTAATCGCAGTTGCATCATGCAGTAAGAAGCCAATTGATCCTAATAAAGAAAGCAATGTAATGCTGGAAGAACCTACCTTAAAAGTAGTGGATTCTGCAGCAGCCGGCAAACATGAAGGTCTGGCGCTTATTGAAGGTGCTGACTGCCTTACCTGTCACAAAATTGACGCTAAACTGGTCGGTCCATCTTATCAGGATGTAGCAGCCAAATATACGGACGCAGATATTGATAAACTGGCAACCAAAATTATTGAGGGCGGAAAAGGAGTTTGGGGAGAAATCCCAATGTCACCTCACACCGGAATGAGCAAAGACAATGCTAAGAAAATGGTAGAATACATCTTAACCATGAAGAAATAACTGTAAATTTAACTGTTTTCATTGGGACATCTTATCATCGTGGTAAGGTGTCTTTTTTTTAGTATGAAAACGTATAATTAATGATTCATTTTTTACAGTAGCCAACAGTAGGTGTGTCAATTTGTCACTATTTATTCCTTGGTATAAAATTGGAGAAAACCATTTCAAATAAAATTAAAATTAAAAATATACATACTATGAGTAAAATAATTGGAATTGACTTAGGAACAACCAACTCATGCGTTGCCGTAATGGAAGGTAAAGATGCAGTGGTAATTCCTAACGCGGAAGGTAAAAGAACCACCCCTTCCATCGTTGCTTTTACTGAAGACGGTGAAAGAAAAGTAGGGGATCCTGCCAAAAGACAGGCGGTAACCAATCCTACAAAAACTGTTTATTCGATCAAGAGGTTTATCGGTACCCATTTTAAAGATGATGCCAATGAGGTATCCAGAGTACCTTACACCGTAGTAAGCGGACCTAACGATACAGCAAAAGTAAAAATTGACGACAGAGAATATACACCACAGGAAATTTCTGCCATGATTCTTCAGAAAATGAAGAAAACAGCTGAAGATTACCTTGGCCAGGAAGTGACAAGAGCGGTAATTACTGTTCCTGCTTACTTTAACGATGCCCAGAGACAGGCAACGAAAGAAGCTGGTGAAATCGCTGGACTTACTGTAGAAAGAATTATCAACGAGCCTACGGCAGCTGCCTTGGCTTACGGAATGGATAAAGCGCATAAAGATCAGAAAATTGCGGTTTACGATTTAGGTGGAGGAACTTTTGACGTTTCTATTCTTGACCTTGGAGACGGAGTTTTCGAAGTATTGTCAACAAACGGTGACACGCACTTAGGAGGTGACGATTTTGATGATGTGATCATCAACTGGATGGCAGACGAATTTAAAGCTGAAGAAGGTGTTGATTTGAAATCTGACGCTATCGCTCTTCAGCGTTTGAAAGAAGCTGCTGAAAAAGCTAAAATTGAATTGTCTTCTGCTTCCCAAACAGAAATTAATCTTCCCTATATCACCGCTACTGCAACAGGACCGAAACACATGGTGAAAACCCTGACAAAAGCGAAATTCGAGCAATTGTCCGCTGATTTGGTAAGAAGATCAATGGAGCCTTGTAAAAAAGCGCTTTCCGATGCAGGTCTTTCCATTTCAGATATTGATGAGGTAATTTTGGTAGGAGGTTCTACAAGAATCCCGATCATTCAGGAAGAAGTGGAGAAATTCTTCGGTAAAAAACCTTCAAAAGGAGTAAATCCGGATGAGGTAGTAGCAATTGGAGCTGCAATTCAGGGGGGTGTTTTAACAGGAGATGTAAAAGACGTTCTTTTATTAGACGTTACACCGCTTTCTTTAGGAATCGAAACCATGGGTTCTGTATTCACTAAATTAATTGATGCGAACACCACCATTCCAACCAAAAAATCTGAAACGTTCTCAACCGCAAGCGATAACCAGCCTGCAGTTTCCATCAGAGTAGGACAGGGTGAAAGACCGATGTTTAACGATAACAAAGAAATCGGAAGATTCGATCTTTCTGATATTCCGCCTGCACCGAGAGGAGTTCCGCAGATTGAAGTAACTTTTGATATCGATGCGAACGGAATCCTTCATGTTTCTGCAAAAGATAAAGGAACAGGAAAAGAACAGTCGATTAAAATTCAGGCGAGTTCAGGACTTTCTGATGACGAAATCCAAAGAATGAAGCGTGAAGCTGAAGAAAACTCTGCAGCCGATGCGAAGAAAAAAGAAGAAGTTGAAGTATTCAATAAAGCTGACGGATTAATTTTCCAGACTGAAAAACAGCTGAAAGAATTCGGCGATAAACTGTCTGCTGACAAAAAAGCAGCTGTAGAAGCAGCACATGCAGAACTGAAAACTGCGTTTGAAGCGAAAGACTTCGAAAGCGTAAAAACCAAAACAGAGGCTTTAGATGCAGCCTGGATGGCCGCTTCCGAAGAAATGTACGCAGCAGGACAGCAAGGTCAGCCTGGTGCAGATCCTTCTCAGGGAAATCCTGGAGGAAATGCAGGTGCTGAAGATGTTCAGGATGCTGATTTCGAAGAAGTGAAATAATTTAATAAACCTTGAAGGTTTAGATATAGAAATCCCCAGTCGAAAGCCTGGGGATTTTTTTGTGTAAAGTCAATGCAGGTGGAACAACAGTGACAGGGACAGTCTCAAAAATATTTCCTTATTTTTATAAAAATTTAAAAAATGACTTGGTTTGAAAAACTGATGGGCTTTGAGGAAATTTCTCCTGAAAATGTCCGGGAGAATATTGAAATCGACGGTGAGAACATGATCTCTAAAGCGAACGGAAAATCTTACCGCTTTGGAAAGCTTGAGGTTGCAACTTTGAGGGATTTACAGCGTAAAATCAATCTCCGGGATTTTGAAGGAAAAATATCCTTGTCGGAAACAGTTGGAAATGTCGGCAGATTGCATTGTTCTCCGGAAAATAATAAAGCGGTTTTTCAGGCAGCCTCACAGTTTAACCTGCTGGAAATGGTGCATCCCAGTGTCACTCCTGAAAAGGGGGTGGGGATTTATGAAAATGATGCCACCCAGGGACCGGCCTGTGCGATTGCCTGTGGCGCGGGAACTATTTTCAGGAATTATTTTGTACCTGTCAATGGACATGTAGGTCAGACAGAACACCATCAGATCAATTGTCTTTCCCTATTTGAGGATTTTTTCGATAATGAAAAATCCAGGGTATGGAGCATGAGAAATGGTTACTGTTATCCCACTGCACAGGGTTTGGAAAGAATTAATGCTCAGATCGCCGCGATGGATGACAGTGAAAGAGAAAGCCTGAAAGGCAAACTGAAAGTGGGAATCCAGTGGAATACCGAGGTCACCATTGCCCATACAGATCAGATGGTCAGTCAGGTTTATTGCTCAGCACTTCCCATCGGATATGTATCCGGGATTCCGGAACAGCTATGGGAAAATCTTGCACGGATTATTTTAGAAGCCACTTATGAAGCCACCTTTTATGCCGCATTAATCAATTTAAAGAACGGAGGTTCCAGCAAGCTTTTCCTCACACTCGTTGGCGGCGGGGTCTTCGGAAATAAAACCGAATGGATTCTGGATGCCATCAAAAATTCAGTTCAGAAATTTAGAAATAAAAATTTGGAGGTCAGTGTAGTAAGCTATGGGCAGTCAAATAAATTGGTGACGAAAATGATTGATCATATTTAAAAATAATCCGACCGAAACCCGTAAAAAATTTGTGACCGTCCTGTTTAAAATTATCTTTGCAACTTCATTTAAAACTTAAAAATGCTCTCAAAAATAATCGTCCACAAAGTAGGAAACAGAATCAATCAGGAATCCCTAATCCTTTCTCAGGAAGAACTTCAGCTCGATGAGGAAATGAAGGAGCTTCTGCAGGATTTCTTCCTTAAATCCTTTAAATCTGAAGAACAGTTCCGCTTTTACAGTGATACCTATTTAGTTAATAATCCGGTGTACAGCTCGGTCTCAGAAATTTTTGAAGACAAGGCCAAATTCGTGTACGAAGCGGAAAATATCGCGCAGCATCTTTATGATGTGGCGGAAAATCCGCGTGTACAGAGCGGCGAACTTTTCATCGTTTATTTTGAAGGCGAAGAAAATGCAGACGGAAATAAAATCGATTATATCGGTATCTTCAAAACTGAAAATAAAAATCCTTTCCTCAAGATTTTCCCGCAGGATGAGGCTTTCACGATCGAAAAAGATTATGGCACAGGACTTGCAAAACTCGACAAAGGTGCCCTGATTTATAACAGCAGCAAGGAGACCGGTTATGCCGTGTCAGTGGTGGATAACAATAAGAACGGCGACATGTATTACTGGTTCGAGGATTTTCTGAAGGTGAAACAGCGCGATGATGAATATTTCCAGACTCAGGAAACCCTTACGGTTTATAAAGAGTTTATCACCAAGCAGCTTCCTCAGGAATTTGAAGTGAGTAAAGCAGATCAGGCGGATTTCCTTAATAAATCCATCAACTTTTTTAAAGAAAAAGAGACCTTTGATTACGAAGAATTTACCAAAGAAGTGTTGGAGGATGAGCAGGTAATTGAAAGTTTCAGTAATTTTAAATCCGATTATGAGCAGGATATGCAGGTGTCGATCGCGGAAGATTTCGCCATCAGCGAAGCAGCGGTGAAAAAACAGAGCCGCGGTTTCAAAAGCGTTATCAAACTGGATAAGAATTTCCACATCTATGTGCACGGAGACCGGAAGATGATCGAGACCGGGCAGGATGAAAAAGGGAAATATTACCGCCTCTATTTTGAGGAGGAGAAATAAATTATTATGTTAAATTAATAGAGTATATTTGTAGATTACATTCATTATTTTGCCTATGAATTTTGTGGACTGCCACGAGGAAAAGATACATGTTTCAGGTCATATCCAGGATTTTGGATACCTGATCGGCTTGGATGCCGAATCGCAGACTGTTAAATTTTTCTCACAGAATATTTCAGAGCTTTTTCCGATGGATAAAAGCTTTTTTGGTAAAAGGTTTGGCGACGAACCCGATGTCTTCAGTGCGCTGCTGGCTTCGGTAGTTTTTACCAATCTCGATCTCAGTACTATCAAAGACACTGACGTGTTTCTGGACAGGATCGAAATTGACGGAAAGATCTACCATTTTACCATCTACAGGCTTGGTGAAAATGTCTTTCTGGAATTCGAGGCGATGCTTGAACATTTCCATCAGCGAAGTTTTGTCTCCAAAAAGTATGAAAGTATTCACAACGCAACCGATTCCGAAGCGATCTGGAACGAGTTGCTTTCCTCAGTAGCCGACGCGGTAGATTATGACCGCGTAATGCTGTACCGTTTTCTTGAAGACGGCAGCGGAAAGGTAATTGCTGAAAAGGTAAAAAATAAAGTGGAAAGCTTCATGAATCTCCACTATCCGGAAAGCGATATTCCGAGACAGGCAAGAGCGCTTTACCTTAAAAAACGCAAAAGGATTTTCAGTAACGTATATTCCGAACCCGTTCCCATTATCAGCAGTACAGAGGAGGCGGTGGATTTAACGTATTCTTCGGTTAGAGGAATGTCGCCCATTCACGGCCAATACCTTAAAAATACGGGAGTTTCCTCCAGTTTCAGCACTTCGATCGTCATCGATAACAAACTGTGGGGAATGGTAACCTGCCAGAATATTGAACCCAAACATATCGATCTGGTCAACCGGATCCGTGCAGAAGTATTTACAGTAATTGCTGCAAATGCCTATACTTCTTATAAATCAAGACAGACCCTTGCCGACAGTGTAGAACTTGACAGAAAAATTGTAGCCCTGAAAGGTAAACTCATGGCTTACGATAATCTGGAGGATTCGCTCTTCGGAAATGTGGCAGAAATGCAGGAATATCCTGCTGCGGACGGCCTGGCTATTATCGTAGGGCATAATATCAGGACTTCAGGCGAAGTTCCCTCCGATGAAAATATCCTTAAGATTGTGCAGTACGCGAGAGAGAATCCTCTGAAAAATTTCTACTCATCCAATGATTTCAGTAATTCTCTGCAGGGGAATTTAGGAAATATCGAAAATGCAGCCGGCGTAATGTTCGGATTTACAGATGACAAACGGAATGAACTTCTGATCTGGTTCAGGAAAGAAATTGACGGGCAGGTGCTTTGGGCAGGGAATCCGTCTAAGAAAACGGAAGCCCGGATCATTGACGGGAAGGAACAAATGATGATTTCCCCAAGAAAATCTTTCGAAATCTATATTGAAGAAATCAAAGGTAAAGCAGAACCCTGGAAAAACAGGGACATCTTCGCTGCGAAGAAAGTGGTGGCCACCATTCTGGAGACCACTTACAGCCAGTTCCGCAGAGTACAGGAGCTGAACGAGGAACTGAAGAACCTGAATGAAGAACTCGACAGTTTTTCCTATTCTATTTCGCATGATCTGGGAACTCCGCTGACGGTAATGAAACTCAATGCCCAGCTTCTGGAAAAATCCCATCACGATCATCCGGAAGTCCGCAAGAGGGTATCAAGCATTTTAGCGGAAATTCTCGGGATGGAAAATATGATGCGCGGTGTGCTGAGTCTCAGCCGTGCCAAATCGTCTGAGATTAATATTCAGGAATTGCCAACCGCTGACATTATCAGCAAGGTTTCCAGCGATACAAAACTCACCCTTAACGAAAATGCAGAGATTAAGTTGGGCAGCCTCCCGAATGTGATGGGAGACGAAACCATGCTTACACAGGTGTTTCTGAACATCATCGGCAACGCCGTAAAATATTCTTCCAAACATGAAAATCCTAAAATTGAGATCGACGGTAAAGCCGACGGAAATCATGTGATTTATAAAATCAAAGATAACGGTATAGGTATTCCCGAGGCGGCACAGGCAAAGATGTTCAAGATCTTCAACCGGATGGACAATGCCAAATCGTTTGAGGGCAACGGCGTAGGACTTTCTATCGTGTACCGCATCATGAACCGTTTGGGAGGAAAAATCTCTTACGAAAGCAAAGAAAATGAAGGAACGACCTTTATTCTGACGTTTAAAAGACCATAAAAACAGGAATGATTTCTGAAATTTTAAAAGCAAATACCAAAGTTCTGCACGACCTTGTCGAAGCTAAATTCAATTCCCGCAGGATTTTTGACGGCTCCTTTTCGCTGAATGATTACAGGAATCTTATTCTTTACAATTACCTTTTTCTGCAGAATTTTGAAAATGCGGTTTTTTCACAGATATCTGAGCCTGCTGCAGAAGAATTGAAGCTTGAGAAAAGAAGAAAACTTTCTCTAATTGAAAAAGATCTGCAAATTTTAAATATTGGAAAAGCAGGAACTCAAAATTCTGAACAGATTAAAAATGAGGCCGAAGCATTCGGTATTCTTTATGTAATGGAAGGTTCCACTTTGGGCGGAAATGTGATTGCCAAACAGCTTTCCCGACATTCAGATTTTAAAGATATTTCTTTTTCCTATTTCCGCTGTTATGGCGAAAACACCGGGTCTTTCTGGAAGGATTTCAAAACAGTAATGGACAGGGAAATCAGTCCTGACCATTATGATGACTGTGTTTCAGGAGCTGAGAAAGCCTACCGTTTTCTTCTGGATGCTTCGCTGTAATTCGTGGTTTCATATTTGATGCTGCTGAATAAAGAAATCTTATGAAGAAATTCCTGACCTATTCGCCGAAATTTGATCAACTTACCGCGGAAGAAGAACAGCTGCTGAAAGAGGATGTAGAACTCATAGAAAAAGCAGTTACCGTTTCCCATAAACTCAATAAAAAACGGATCGCCACCCGCAATGCGCACGCCAAAGCCTTTGGGTTTGTCCGCGGAAATTTCATTCCTGTAGATAATAAGGCTGCCGACTTTCCGAAACTGTTGAAAGGAAGTAATTTGGGAGTCATCCTCCGGTATTCTCATCCCAATTTTTTAGTTAATAAAGGCAAAGGTGAATATCCGCTCTATGGCTGCGCGGTAAAGATTTACAATAAAGATCTTCCGATAAGCGCGAAGTTTCCGCTGGTAAATCTCCCCGTTTTTATCACCAATTCGGTTTCGAAATTTTTAAAACTTCATATTAAAGCCAATCAGTTTCTCATTTCAAAAGGAAGCTCTTTTTCTTTTTCTTTTTTAAAGATTCCCGGAGTCCTTAAGGCTGGATTGAGTCTTTTATTCGACAGAGAAATTCTGCCCATCCTGAACAACACAGTTAAAATGCTGGATATCGAAAAACATCTGATCAATGGCTATGCTTATCATTCTGTGGGAAGTTTCCGGCTGGAAGACCGTATTGTCAAGATTCGCCTGAAACCTTCAGATCATGAAAAATTTAAACCCGATGCCGATATTGATCAGGCAAAAGCGTTAAGAGAATGGTTCCTGAGAAATGAAATTTCCCTTGATTTTCAGGTGCAGCTCGCCACCGATGAAAAGAAAACTCCCGTGAATAATCTGCTTAAGCAGTGGAAAGAAAAACACTCGGAATTCATTACTATCGGGAAAATTCTCCTTCCGAAACAGGATATTTCCCGATACGGAAGCATAGATTATGAGAATCTGTCCTATAATCCGTTTGAAAACCCTGAAGCACTGCAGCCTGTAGGACGGATGCAGAAAATCCGTCAGAAAATCTATAACCAATCGGTTGCGACACGGCAATCTTTAAATCAAACCCTGTAAAATGCCAGAAGGACCTTCCATTGTATTCTTAAAAAACAAACTCCAGCGCTTTAAAGGTCAGACCGTTTCTGAAGCTTCCGGCTACAGCGAAATGGACAAATCTGCTATTGACCATATTAAAATCATGGATATTGAAACGTACGGCAAAAATCTGTTCTTCGTATTCAAAGATTTTTTCGTGGGCGTTCATCTTGGGCTCTTCGGAAGCATGCTGGTGAATAAAAGAAAGAAAGTGAATGCCAGTTTTGCGCTGCATTTTCCTCATTCTGAAATTAACTTTTATGTCGCAAAAACGCATTTGTATCAGGGAAAACCTTCAGATCATTTCAATTTTAAAACCGATATTCTGAAGAAAGAGTACGACGGTGAATTCGTCCTGAAAAGTATTAGAGAAGACCATACTGAGGAAATGATCGGCGACGTGCTGCTGGATCAGAAACTGTTTACCGGGGTAGGGAATATCATCCGTATCGAATCGCTTTACCGCGCGAAAATACATCCGGACAGTCTGGTAAAAGATATTCCGGAAAAAAAGCTGGTGTATCTGATTGAAACCGTGGTGAATTACGCGTATGAATTTCTTGATTTCCTCAAAAATGATGAGGTAAAAGAAAAGGCGCTGATTTATGAAAAGAAAATCTGCCCGAAGGATAAGACCGAGCTGATTGCTGAAGAAATGGGAAAGGTCCACCGCAAAACCTACGTCTGTCCGAAGTGCCAGAAACTGTATTCATAAAAAATCCTGCACTGCTGCAGGATTTTGATGATATATGGGGTGATCGGTGTGATCCTTAATATTCAAAAACACTTTCCGTGAAAAGCCCGTCAACAGACCAGTATCTTTCTCCGGTGTCATAGTTGAAAGTAAGAATTTTCGACCCTTCAGGAATCTCAGAAAGTTTTTTGCTGATCGCAGCGAGAGAGGCTCCGGTAGAAATACCTGCCAGAATTCCTTCTTCCCGAGCCAGCCTTTTGGTGAACTCGTAGGCTTCCTCTTTTTCGACCTGAATGGTGCCGTCTAAGATGTCCGTGTTTAGAACTTTAGGAATAAATCCTGCACCAATTCCCTGTAACGGATGGGATCCCGGTGCTCCGCCTGAAATGACGGGTGAATCTTTCGGTTCCACCGCGTAACTTTTTAAATTGGGGAATTTCTGTTTTAAAACTTCTGTCACTCCGGTGATATGTCCTCCGGTTCCGACGCCTGTAATCAGGTAGTCAAAACCTTCAGGAAAATCCGTCAGCAGTTCCTGTGCAGTTGTTTTCTGGTGAATCTGAGGATTCGCTTCATTTTCAAACTGCTGGGCAATCCAT
Organism: Kaistella soli; assembly: GCF_019038595.1. Lineage (GTDB taxonomy): Bacteria > Bacteroidota > Bacteroidia > Flavobacteriales > Weeksellaceae > Kaistella > Kaistella soli. The sequence goes on along the minus strand of NZ_JAHOPF010000006.1, from coordinate 53,059 downwards.
ACGTTATCCAGCTGTTCTGCCATTTCCATTGCTTTCTTTACCGCTCCGGATGTACCGAGTTCTCTCGGAGTCAGGACAAATTTTGCGCCGTAGGATGACATCAGTTTCCGGCGCTCCATGCTCATGCTTTCGGGCATTACCAAGACCAGCTGATAGCCTTTTACCGCACACACCATGGCAAGTCCTACGCCGGTATTGCCTGAGGTAGGTTCTACAATCAGGGTGTCTTTGGTGATTTTACCTTCTCTTTCAGCTTTCTCGATCATCGAAAGCGCAATTCTGTCTTTGATGCTTCCGCCGGGATTCTGTCTTTCGAGCTTCATCCAGACTTCTACATTCTGATCAAAAATTTTATTGATTCTTACCGTCGGGGTGTTCCCGATCGCTTCTAATACCGTGTTAATTTTCATGAATTCTGTTTTTAAATTATTATTAATTGGGCCGCTTTACCAATAAAAACTTCCCGTTGTTATATTTTACATCAACTAATCACTATGACCTCCGTTAAACACTGTAATCTCTGTGGTAAACTGGTAGCTTTTCTATTTTCATTTTAACCACAAAGTCACAAAAGCTTTAAGTATATTAAGGTCTTCAAAAGACCAAAAAAGGGGACTGCTATTTAGTGATCTCTGTGGTAAAATGGTGTCTTTTAACCACAAAGGAATTACAAAAACTTCATGGGGTATTTTATCACCTGCTACATTTTGCTGGCCGTCTTGAATCAAATAATAAAATTAATCGGTTCGTTGACAGGCAGTTTATTTTTCACCGTCACCAGCCCTTTATGGAAAATCACAGAATTGGGAGCTACACTTTCTGTAATCCATACATTTCCGCCAATCAGTGAATTTTCCCCGATGACGGTTTCTCCGCCGAGGATGGTGGCATTGGCATAAATCACCACCTGGTCTTCAATTGTCGGATGTCTTTTTTTATTCTGAAGATCTTTGGTCACGGAAAGCGCCCCTAAAGTAACGCCCTGATAGATCTTCACATTCTTCCCGATGACGGTAGTTTCTCCGATGACGATTCCGGTTCCGTGATCAATAAAGAAATTTTCACCTATTTCGGCGCCGGGATGAATGTCGATTCCGGTTTTGCTGTGGGCAAACTCGGTCCAGATTCTCGGGATCAGCGGAACGTCATTCTTAAAAAGTTCGTGGGAGAACCGGTAGACCGCAATAGCAAAGAATCCCGGGTAAGAGAACATTACTTCTTCTACACTTTTTGCAGCAGGGTCATTTTCGTAAATAAACCCTGCATCTTCTTCCAGCTGCTGATAAATTTCTGAAAATTTTGAAAAGAAAAAACTGCTCTCTACGGTTTCTCTGCCGTTCATGGCAGAAGACAGTATCTCATCAAATTCAGTTTTAAAACTGTTCAGCCTTTCCTCGATCATGGAGATTTCCACACAGCGCTGGTATTCAAGAAAAAAGATAAAGCGGAAAAACCGGTCGATAAAATCTTCGGTTTTTCTTTTGTCGATATCAAATTTTCTGTTGCTGTAGCCCAAATGGAGGTGTTCGGTAAAGCTCATGATCCCGTGTTAATTGAATACAAAGGTATGCAAGAATTTAACCAAAAGACTTGATTTAGGGTAACAAAAAAGCCAAACAAAGTGATTCATAAAATAAATAATAAATCATATTTTCAGAATTGCTCACCACTTCAATATTTCTTAAATTTGTACAGGGTTTAGAAAAAACAACCATACGAAAAACTCATTTAAGAAAATCTAAAAAATAGTAAATAATTATAATATGAAACCGAAGGTTCCATATGACCGTTAAAATAATAAATAAATTATAATATGAAAGTTACCGTTGTAGGAGCAGGTGCAGTGGGCGCAAGTTGCGCTGAATACATTGCGATGAAAAATTTCGCATCAGAAGTAGTTTTAGTGGACATTAAAGAGGGTTTTGCCGAAGGTAAAGCAATGGATTTGATGCAGACCGCTTCATTAAATGGTTTTGATACCAAAATCACCGGAACTACCGGAGATTACAGCAAAACTGCCGGTTCCAAAGTGGCCGTGATCACCTCAGGGATCCCGAGAAAACCGGGAATGACCAGAGAAGAACTGATCGGAATCAACGCTGGAATCGTAAAAGACGTTACCGCGAATCTGGTAAAACATTCTCCGGATGTGATCATCATCGTAGTTTCCAATCCAATGGATACCATGGCGTATCTGGTTCACAAAACTTCAGGACTTCCAAAAAATAAAATCATCGGAATGGGTGGCGCATTGGATTCTGCACGTTTCAAATACAGACTGGCGGAAGCTTTGGAATGCCCTATTTCTGATGTTGACGGAATGGTAATCGCAGCACACAGCGACACCGGAATGCTTCCGTTAATGAGCAAAGCAACAAGAAACGGAGTTCCTGTAACAGAGTTTTTAGATGCTGAAAAGCAGGCTTACGTTGCTGAAGAAACTAAAGTGGGCGGGGCTACCTTAACCAAACTGCTGGGTACTTCTGCGTGGTATGCACCGGGAGCAGCAGTTTCTGTGATGGTTCAGGCTATTCTCTGTGACCATAAAAAAATGATTCCATGTTCATTAATGCTGGACGGCGAGTATGGCGAAAGCGATATCTGTTTAGGTGTTCCTGCGATCATCGGCACCAATGGTGTTGAGAAAATTGTGGAAATCAGTTTAACCGATGCAGAAAAAGAAAAATTCGCAACCGCTGCAAAAGCAGTAAGAGAAGTGAATGGAGATCTGAAGTTCTAAGATCCTGCCCCCTAAGCCACAAAGTGGCGTAATAGTACAGCATAGGGTGCAACCCCTATGAATGGCAGTTTAAAATTCTGTAACAACGGAAGTTTAAATTTCTAAAATACTCTGAGTACGAAACGGTGTCATAGTACAGCATAGAGTGCAACCCTGTGAAACGGTGATCAGAAGTTCTGACAGAACCGACATGAATGATAAAAAGCCTTCCGGAAAATAATTTCGGGAGGCTTTTTGTAGGAAGTAACATGATTCCGGGCTAGATGTTGAATAAGGTAAAAAAGGAGTGAGGGATCCCGGTAAAATAATCATTTTTATAAAGTTTTTGATAAGATGACTAAATACAGACAGTCTCCTGTCTCATTTATTGGAGCATCTGCTTGAAATCGAAATAAAAAGCCTCCCCGGAGGGAGGCTGGTTCCGTTTGGTTTATTTGAATTTCTTTCTGAAACGGATCAGTAGAAATTTGACCGCGAGGGTGAAGAGGTAACTCGAGATTCCTCCGAGGCCTGCCAAAACGATGGTTTTGAGGACCTCCCCGCTTTCAATCTGCATCAGGACAATCACTGCCATGCCACTGAAAGCCCCGATGCGCTGGGAACTGTCGAAGTACATCATGGCTGTCCTTCGCTGTTTACGGCGGTCTGGCTGATGGCACTTGCAATCGCGCCTGCAAGGGCCAGGTAGCCTGCTGCCGTGATGAGCACCGCCGGCAGGGTAACGGGCGCCGTGAGTACCGCTCCGCTTACAGCGGTGAGCAACAGGCCCGCGTTTCTGATCTTGCGGAAGAACCGCGGCGTAGGTTCCTGCACTCTCTGAATGATGTTTTTCATGACTCAGCATTTTTGATGGTTAATGTGATTACGTGCCCATTATCCATCAGCGGATAGAGGCGGTCTTTCATCTTTTCCAAAGCAGCCCGAGACGAACTGCCTTTTCCTTCACCGGTATGCTGCAGCACTGGTGCGATACATCCCCTGAGTTCTTTCCCTGCATCATTGCCGGCATGGAAGAGGATGTACTTCCTGTCTTTCACATCCATGACTTCAAAGTGTGCTTTGAACCTCGCGGTATGGCGCCTGCGAAGCCGGTACTTTCCTTCCGGAATACAGGACACCCGCGGTTGATTGTTCTGCCAGGGCAGTTCAATCGTTCTGCAGAGTTCCGCTCCGTTGAAGAGCAGGATCCCGTTGGTCCCTTTCGGGCGGTAGGTCCTGATCAGTTGAAGTTCCATGGTTATGGGGTGCCTGAAACGCTGACGATCTGCAACGCATTATACACTCCGTTCTTCAGTTCATAGAACGTCCCGTTGACTTCCTGATAGAAGCTGATTCCGAATACCAGGAAGAGCGGGTTGACGGAATTTTCCGGCAGGTTGTTGTTCAGCTGCACCGCCGTAGTCATTACGGTATCAATCGGCAATATGGGCGTTGAATTCTTTTCGGAAACAAATGTTCCGCTTTCGAAATTAATGTCCATCGCGGCCGAGGCTAATTTGTAATGGGTGCTTCCAGATGGTGCTCCCAGGCTGTCAGTAGGAATAAAAGGTTCAACTTCGATTACAGCATCGCCGGTAATCCGGTCTAAAGTAGCAGTGAAGGGTGCAGAGAGTGAATGTTCCAGTTTACCATGGATGTTGAACTCAAATCCCTGGAGCAGTTCGGCTTCTCCGTCGATGACGTTTCTTAGTCCCCTCGGATTAATTGCATCGAGTTGAATCACTTTAACCATCTCTTTGGTGAGTCTGCTCACCATTCTGCGGTCTGCAGAAGTTCTCAGGAGGTTCTGAATGGAGGCACGCAGTACTTTTCCTGCTTTACCTGCCCTTCCGAATTCTGCCATATTCTCCCGGGTTCTCTGGAATCTGGGATCATTCTGCATGCGTTCTGCGGTGATTCCGCCTTTTTCTCTGGCCATATAGCCGTCTTTGCTTCGGTAGAAAGTGATGTCACCCATCGTACCTTTCAGCTTTATAATACCTTTTTGTCTTGCCATTGTTTTAAGTTTTAAAAAGTTAAGATTCAGATGTTGAGGTACATCCGGTAAAACCTGTTGTGATCACAGGACAAAATTTGGCATTAAAATCATAGAAAGCAAGTGTTCATGCCGGTTACGGCGTTTTTAGCCGAAATTGCCGTTTATTTCCGCAATCAGCCGCAAAATGCCGTAAACGGCTTCATTAGCAGAAATATACTCCATAAAGAAATGCATGAGTTGAATGAATTAAAACTGCGAACCCAAACTGTCCGCCGACCCGTCTTATAATTCACTCAACCGTTCGTCCTCCCCGGTGGCTGAGGCTCTTGAAGCCCCGAAGTCCAATCCTAAAACCGTCTCTGACCAACTGCAGGGAGAATGCATAGTATTTCATCAAAAAAATACAGACATTAACCAACAAATCGGAGTGAATACGAAATAAAAATAAAGGATTTCAACCATCAACCTGACCTTCCTCGGGCTGAAGCGTAAAGACAGGCACCATCCGTGGCTTCACGGCGTTCAGGCTAATCAGTCCTTGATCAGCGTCTGTAAAGAATCTGCCGGTATACCCATATATGCGCAGAATTCTGCCACCGTAAGAACTTGGTGGGCTTCTTTATGAAGGGATTTTTTAATCTTATGGATGAGATCCCGGCTATAGCGCTCGCTTTTGCCGGTAATGCACTGCACGTCTTTGGTGTAAATACAGATGCGGGGAATTCGGGCTTTCATATTTTTGCAGTTTCTTCTGACAAATTTGGTCAACGAAAGCAAGGTACATCCACAAGGTATACCCAAGTTGGGGTCTTTTTTTCTGAATAATCCTGATGGGCATCAATTGGAGACCTTGCGTTTTTTAGACAGCGACAAAATTTTCTGTGAGATGGTGAAGGTTTTATAAGAAAAAGCGGTTCTTTGTTCAGAATTGCCTATTAAAAATAGCTCATTCATCCTGGGCCTCCATCCGGCTGTTTAAGAGTTCTTCCAGACCGGTAAGAAATTTGGTCCGGACGGACCGGTTTTTAATTTCCAGATAGGTGCGGTACACATCCCCCAGTTCAATACTGAAGACCGCTTCGAAATAGGCACTGATTTCCTTGATGTCAGCATTGCTGTGGTTGAAGGATCCTTTGTAATGCAGCGCGTAGATCATTTCGATCAAAGCGGTTTTGTTGTCGGTCCACATCAGTTTTGTCTTTGGGGTCGGGATGCAGTACTGTTCTTCACTCTGGCGGTTCAGTTTGATCAGTTCATCGTTGAGATAGACTTCCAGTAAATCATTGGCTATTATTTTTGCGACTTTATAATCATGCGAAGTGCTGAATCTTGAATCGGATTCAAAAACAAAAGAATCCAGAGTCAGTCTGATGTCGAGTTTCTTCCGGATAAAATATTTATGGTCGAGGTAGGTGCTGTATGTTCTGTAATACCCATAAAAATCGACATTTTCCTCAAAAAATTCTTTCAGTTTAAGAAGCTCTGTCTGGTAATATTTGCGGATCATTTTTTCACCGCCACTGGGCTTACGGGTCTCGATTCTGAAGATATCATTATGATAAATAAGTTTAGCCAACACCAGAGGTTTACGGTTTTTAAAGAAATCAATTTCTTCGCTTTCGGAGGCAAACCTGCTCCGCAAAATAAACGATTTAAGTTTTTTAAGCGCATTCGTTATTTCCTGTATGGAGGCTTCGGCTCTTTTTAAAGGATTGTCATGTTCTAAATTCAGAAAGAGAAGTTTGCTTTCCAACTCATTTTCAAGATGGGCAATAAATTTCACCATAGCTGTCAGTTTTACATCCAAATGTATTAGCCGGTTTTATTACTTGCACTACACTGCAGATTAAGAAGAAGAAAAAGGATCCAGAACTACCCATTTGTGTAGGTCGAGGAGAGGTGAATAAACAATAGCTTTGGAAAACTTTTGATCTATGGACCGATATATACGAAACCGCATTTACCTCAGCAGTGATGATCAGGAAAAACTCAAAAATTATCCGCTCCTGATTGCCGGAAGCGGCATCGGCAGTAATATTGCCGAATGTGCGCTGAGAACGGGATTTGAAAAGATCTGCGTTGTTGATGGTGACCTTATTGAAGATTCCAATCTTAATCGGCAGAACTATACAGAAAATCATAGGGGTACTCCTAAAGCAGTGGCACTGTATGAAAGACTGAAAAGCATCAACAGCCAGGCAGACATCAGTTTTATTAACGGGTTTATCACCCCTGATCAGATGCCGGAGACAGGAAAATACAACGCAGCCATCAATGCATTGGATTTCCACGACCGCACACCCCTGCTTTTTGATGAACAGTGTTTGAAGAACGGAATTCCGGTGCTGCATCCTTATAATTTGGGGTGGGGAAGTTTGGTGACTGTTCTTACACCGCAAGGACCTCCTTTAACCACCATTGGAAAGACCGAAAATTTCAGCGAACTGGAAGTGGTGGAATATGCTGCAGGTTACAGGCGGTTCTGGCAGAAACCTGAAAGATGGCTTGAAGAGACGATCGCGCAGTATAAAAACGAGAGCGAACTGCTTCCGCCGCCGCAACTGGCCATCGGTTCCTGGTATGCCGCCGCCATGTGTACCCATCTGCTGGTGAAAATGGCTACCGGAAAGTTCTATAAGAAGTTTCCTGAATTTTACCTGTGTTCGCTGTTTCAGGAGGAGGTTCTGAATGACAGCAGATGCCTGTCACAGAATCTTAATGGTTTAAAGAAAAATTAAAAAGCTTAATGCGAATCCCTTGATGACCTTTAACGCGTGATGCTTTCCAGCTTAAAATAAACCTTTGTGACTTTGTGGTTAATACTTCCACCACAAAGTCACAAAAGCATAATCTCTAAAGGGTTCAAAAAGAACAAAAGGGTGTGCATTATGATCATATATAATTCACGGTGTAAACTGTGGATAGCGCTGTGTATCCTTGGTTAGAAGAGAGGAAGAGCTAATGCCGGCGTTTATCAGGAGCCTGGCTCATAGTAATTTATTGTTTGTCGTATAGGCCAGAGCTTCCGCAATGTTTTTTACCTGCAGCTTCTCAAAGAGTTTTCTGCGGTGGAATTTTACGGTGTCTGTGGCGACAAACATCCTCTCCGCGATTTCGCCAATAGAAAGACCCTGAGCATGATACCGGAGAATCTGAAGTTCGCGGTCCGTCAGTTTCATCTTTTCGGTCTTATGCCATTCAGCACTAGGTAGATCCAATTCCCAGAATACATCTTCCCCTGCTTTTGAAAGCACGATATTACCAGCAGCAGTGTTGGCTGAAAGAGAGACGAGGCACAGTGCCTTCCATATCTTTCCTTCTTCGGTAATAAAAATCGGAGTGAGCTTATGATTGACAAGAATTTTTTCTTTTCCGTTCAGTAAATTGAAATCGTAAGAAATACTGTAGTTCTTCCTCTCTGCCAGCGGAATCCTGTCGAAAAAATTAAAACCAATTTCGTTCACTTTGATCAGCATTTCCAGGTCTTCAGGAGAGACGTGCTTAAAGTAAAAAGCATATCCCAGCTCCATCACTTCTTCAGGGGAATGCCCACAAAGGAAAAACGGATTGTCTGAAACGTATTCGAATTCCTTGAGCTGGTAGTCGATCACGTACATGCTCATGTAGGTGAGTCTTGAAACGGCACGGAGGGTTTCAAGATAATTCCTGCTTTGGGCATACTCGGCTTCGGATAAAGAATGTACGGTATTCTTTCCGAAAAAGAATCGCTGTATATCATCCATATCAGTAGGAGCCCGCCCCATAATGATGCTACACTCAAGTGTAGTTTTGTGGCGTGCTGACCAAATATACACAAAAGTGTAGCTATGTTGCAATGGTGAGAGGATAATTTTGCTTAAAATGCAATCATAAATGAAAAAAATTACCTATTTACAGCTGTCTTCCTTCTTTATTCCAGAATTAATTTCGTTTGTCCTCACCGAAAATGAACTTCATCATGGGAAGGGCAATGTTTTTACAGAGATGGAGGCTGAAAAAGCAGCACTTTGTGACGAAGAAGCACAGTATCATAACTCCCATATTTTTGCAGCAATGTTCCAGAAACGTATTTGCGGCAGTATAAGGATATTCAAAAGGAAAGCTTTTCAGCAGTTGCCTACGGAAAAACTATATCCTGTTGATCTCACTGCGATCACCGAAGCAGGGCAGCCGGTGTATCATATCGGAAGATTTGCGATCGCTAAAGGGTGTGACGAAAAGAGCTTCCGTATCTTCAAGACCCTGATGGCGCTGGCTCTTAATGTTGCGGATAAAGAGCCGACAGGAACCGTGTTTGCAGAATGCGACCTCAAATTACTCCGTACCATCCGCCTTCTCGGAATTGAGGCTGAAGCAATTGGCGAACCTATGCTGTATCTGGGATCAGAAACTGTTCCGGTCCAATTGCCATGGGCCGGCTATCAAACTTTCCTGAACAGGTACAGGAACCTTCCGGGTTATAAAGTGCCGTTTTTGAGGCAGGAATTTTCTGATTTGAACCTGTCACCATGAACACTTACCATATTGATCTCTTAGTAAAGCATCTGAAAAACGCATTGCAACGGTACTGTGAACTTTGTGATTCATCAGCGGAAAGGAAGTACTTTAGCGACGAGACGGTTCTGAAGCAAACCAAGGATATCGTTCAGCACTATATTGGATTGTTTCAGGCTCTGCATTTTCTGGACGATCAGACTGAATATTATCATAAGGGATTTATCTTTACGCATCAGGAGGTAGAAGAACAGGAATGTCCCATAGGGGAGTATGCGGAGATTGTCAGATTACTTACTGTGGCCTACCAACGCATCGCCGGATCAGTTTCTAATGACCGGTTTTTTCTCCCCATTCATGTTCAGCAGATTAATGCAGAGGAGATTCAGATTTTTATAGGGGTGGTCACCAAAAAGCAGCACCACTATACTATTTCTATTGTAACCCATCACACCGTTTACCCCAGACCTCCCGCATCGATAAGAAACAACAGGTACCGGTACCTGGTAAAAATGCTGGAAATGTATGATCCTGACGAGCAGGGAACATTAAGGGCTTTTGTAAAGAGCAAAGGCCTTTCTTACCTCCAGTTTAGAAAAGACAGCGCTTTGTTTTTTGAAAGTTCCTTTTACCATCATTATCTTAAAATTAAAATGATTCCTGTGCTCGAAGATCTCCTGCTGAGTACTTTGAGCTATAAGGAAATTGCCTACAAAAACGGTTTTGCAAATTACTACCAACTCTATAATCTCTTCCACAGAACCTACCATTTTCCGTTCCACCGCATTCCCCGGATCGCAATGCAGCAGTGACTTTAACTTACCGGTTCTATTATTCTGCTGACACTATTATACATAAGAATGTCCTTATTATACATAAAAATGTTTTTATTATACATACTTCTGCTACTAAAGTACATGTATTTGAAAAAGGGATGTTGCAATTTTACGCTATCAAAATAAGCTAATGAAAAATCTGATAAAAATAATGCCTTTTGCCATAAGCCTGTTCTTTGCGGTTCTTTTTTCCTATGCGGCAATGAGCAAAGCTACCGGTTTCAAAAACTTCCGCAGTCAGTTGGAGCAGGCACCGGGAGTTGAGGGGTACGGAGGACCAGTAGCTTACGGCATTATCGCATTGCTGACGGTTTGTATCATTATGCTCTGTTACCGCCCTCTCCGGTTTTGGGGGTTATGGATTACTTTAGTAATGCTTACCGTCTTTGCAGGGTACACTGCAGTTATACTGATAGCCAAGAAGGAGCCGTGTACCTGCATTGGACTTTTTGAGAAGATGAACTGGAAAGAAAATTTAGCTTTGAATATAGGATTAATGATCACCGCTCTTGTTGGCATTATCAGCATGAGGACCGGTAGAGATCAAAATAAAAAAGATGAAAAGCATGCACACTTTTCAGAGTAGAATGTCCGGACATTCAGTGAACTTGCAAACAGTGAATTCCTGTCTGCATTACGAAACGCAGAATGGTTGACGAACCGCAACGCGCCAAAGACCACCGTCTGTATATAAGGCAGACTACCCAATTTAATTATTAATTTTTGAGTTTTTATGGTAATCTTTTTTATTAAAAAAAGACCGCAAAAATGAAAACAATACATTTTTTAAGAACCCATTTCCTGCTCATGGCAGCAATACTAACGGCAGGAATTACAATGTCGTTTAAAATGACAGAAAAAACTACTGCAGATTCCATTTATACCTACAATAGTGATAAAGTAACAGAAGGATCTTTTGCAAACACTGCAAACTGGATGGTGGTATCTTCTGCACCGAGCTGTCAAAGTACTGGTAACCGACCCTGTAACATTGTTGTTCCGGCGGGACAGACGTTAGCTTCCCAAATTGCCGGACTTAATAACAGTCAGGTACTGGCAATAAATCCTACGGAAAGAAAACCGTAGAACTGTATGGAAAAGAAGAAGCAGTCTCATAAGATGAGACTGCTTTTTAATTATCTGGGGTTTTGCTGTATTCCCGACAATTCAATAATTTCTTCCGGAATAGCAAGCGCGTATCGGGGATCATTTGGCGGCAATAGATAATTCTTGCCATTAACAGTACGGGTCAGTGTAATATTTGCTCCGTCTCTGTTGTATCTTTTTATATCTGCCCATCGCAGACCCCTTATAAGCAGCTCTTTCCTTCTTTCTTCAAGAATTACAGACAAAGCCTGCTCTTGTGGAACTGTGGGAAGGGGCGTCAAAGTGCCGGGTTTCCATCGCGTCACCAGCAAATTATTCAGCATCTGCATCCCTTCGGAGACTTTATTATTTCTAACGAGGGATTCTGCTGCGATGAGGTAAAGTTCGTCTACGGTAACAGAGGTATTAGGACCATTCATATTATTGTAGTATCCTTTATAAAAGATTTCACCACTATCGTTCACGCGAAAATAAATTTGTCTTCTAAGATCGTTATTATCATATTTCTGGTACAAATTTTCCGGGATACGGGCAGGAATCAAATGATATTCATAACTCATTCCGGCCCAGAACAAAACCTCATCATTCATTTCCTTTATTGGGAGCTCTGAGTCAGGATTAAGTGCTGAAAAGTCCATCAAAATATTGTTAATGGCGAGCGCTTTCTCTGAATACAAGAATGCCTCCTTATAATTACCCATCCAAAGATAAGTACGTGCTAAGAGACCGAAGACAGCAGCGCGGGAAATTCTCATTTTTGAAATCTGTTTTTCAGGTAGTAGAGGCGCTGCCGTCAGCAGATCGTTTAGAATCTGATTATAAGTATCTTTTAGGGAAGCTCGCGAGGAAGGGGTATTCATATCCGGATCCAACCGAAGCGGCAAACCCAATGACTCTGAAGCTGTAGAAGGGTCATAAGCTAAACACCAGATCTGCACTGCATCCAAATATCTGGAGGCTCTTAATGCTAAAGCCTGACCCCGAATATTATCTGCTTCAGTACCATTGAATTCATTGTGTTCCAGACTTTTCAGAACGGCATTGGATACATATATTGCCCTGTAACATGACAGCCAGTTATTACCCAAAGAAGCAGGTTTCGCCACATGATCCGGCATCCACGTGTACAATCTTTTATCTTCTTCGAAATTCAAACTGTTGTACTGTGCATCGGTTAAATAAAAATCATCAGCACCGGTTTCCCCACTTCCTGCGAATTCGGTATTGAGAAATCCATAATTGTCCAGAAGCGCCTGAAGGTCAGTTAAACTCTCTACAGTAGTCAATTTGGAACTTGATTTCTCTTCCAGAAAATCGCGACAGTTTGTTATGGATAATGCTATCAACAAACAAATCATCATGTTATAAAATCTTTTCATTTCAATATATTTAAAATTTTGCTCTAAGTCCGAATGTTAAGGTTAATGGAGGCAGCAACGTGAAACTACCCATATTGTAATCGGGATCCCGGTCCGTATCAGTCGCTTTCCACAGAATACCCAAATTGTTAATATTCGCATAAAGCTGTAAACTGCTAAAAAGGAATGAAGATTCAGGCTTGAAGGTATAGTTGAGATTAATATACTGTAGCCGAATGTGATCTCCTTTTTCTACGAGTGCGGCAGAACCTGCATAAAAATCATCCCGTGAAGAGTTGGTTTCATAAAGTAAAGAAGGAACGTCCGTGAATTTTTCATCACCAGGCTGGCGCCATCTTTTTGAAAAGTCACCGTGGGTTGTCCAGTTGGTAAGAAGCCCCGTATAATCAATTGATGCTCTTCTGAACCAATATCCAAATTTGTACGTAATTCCTATATCCATACTCCAGTTTCTGTAACCAAAAGTGTTGGTAAGATTTCCAAATGCCGTAGGTACTGCTGATCCAAAATACTGAAGGTCTTCAAGTTTGGTTTCTGTACCGGTAAGTGCTGAGTAGTCACTGCTCACCTCACCATTTAAATATCCTCTGGGATTGCCGTTTTCTGGATCCAGACCTGCCCACCGATAAGCAAATATCGAGTAGACCGGCTTACCCACCACTCCGGAAACCGGAACAGATGAAATTACAAACTGTCTAGCTATTGTATTGTTCAGATAATACTCCGTCACCTGATCTTTATAAAAACTCAGATTGGCTGATGTGTTCCATGACCATTTGCGACTGATATTTTTTGATTGTAGTTCAATATCCCAACCCTGTCCTTTCATTGCTGCCACATTCCACATTAAACTTGTTATTCCTGTCGTATAATCGACCGGAGTCTGCCCGAAAAGATGATCTCCCTTCTTGGCGTACCATTCCACAGACCCCGAAAGCGCACTGTTTTCAGTAGAAAAATCCAATGCTATATTGGTAATGCGGTTAGTCTCCCACCTCAGCTTCGGATTATAGTAATTGGTAAACATCGCCATCTGACTCTGGGTATAGGGTGAAGTAGCAAAATATCGGATCGTAGATACTGCCACCATCGCCGGATCTATATTTCCGTTAAATCCGTAGGAACCTCGTATCTTTAAATCATCCAGAAGAGTAAGATTATAAAATTTTTCTTTAGCAATGTTCCAGGCAAATCCTACTGACCAAAAGGGGTTCCACTGATCATTAGTTTTCAAACCAAACAAATTGCTGGCGTCTCTTCTCGCGCTGCCCGACACCGTATACTTTCCATCGAAAGTATAAGCCATATTGGAATACAGTGACATATACCGCGTGCTGGTGTCTCCAAGGGAGTTTCCGTTATACAAATAACTCCAGGTTCCCATTAATGTAGGATACCGCGTATTATAATTCACATTAATAAAAGTCTTATTATTTGGATTGTATCCGTAGTAGAGATTATTCACATAATCCGAATAAGCGTTTCGGATTTCACCACCCAGTATTCCGGTTAGTGCATGTCTGCCCCATTTGCGGTCATAATTCCCCTGAACCCGGAAATTGGATACTGAACTTTTTGTATCGCTCAGTCCGTAGATTGCCCCTTTTGGGACTGTATACTGAACAGTACCATTCGGACTGATTGAAGAAAAAAGATTAATATAATTTCTTGCGTAATAACTTTGAGTATCGTTCAGAGTATTAGAGGTTCCACTGCTGTTCTGGTACTGATAATTTACCTCTGCGCTTAAACCCTCAGTTATTTTATAATTAATTCCCGCATTCAAAACTATTTCTGTAAGTTTTCCCCGTGATACCTCATGCTGCCAGTTCGTTATCGGGTAATAATTCCAGTCCAGCAGTTTTCCCCCGCCCAGACTCATTTTATAATCCTGATTATAATCTTTAGAAACACTTAAAGGGTTACCCTGTTGGTCAGCGAACTGAAGGTAAGGCAGACCATTGCTTTTTACAGTGATGCCTCCATAACCATATCTTCCGCTTCGGGTTTCAGACTGGTTCATCCAAATTGACGTATTTACCATCAACTGCTTATGAGGTTTCCAGATGTTCTGAAATCTGAGATTAAACCTTTTATATTTTTCATCCAGATTACCCGTCTGATCATCATATCCTATCATGGAGGACCATGAAAGCCTGTCGCTTCCGGCCGACAGATTCACAGCATATTGCCTGTTTTCTGCGGGGACATACATATATCGCAAATACTGATCTTTTACATCAATATTTTTTAATCTCAAGATTTCACCTTCCAGCTTAGCGGTGGTAATAGTTCCGTTTCTTTCTTTATCAAGAAGCGAGACGACAGGAGACAATACAGTGTGGAATGGTGAATTGATATCATCCTCATAAAAATTGCGGGTAAAGAGCTCCCTTTCCACGTCAATAAAATCAGGACTGCTCATTAATGAAAGGTATCCTAAATCGGGTTTTTGAGCGACAGACAGTGAAGTGTTAATTTCGGCGGAGAATGCTTTTCTGAAACTTCCTTTTTTCGTTGTTAAAACAATCACTCCGTTGGCTGCTCTGGCTCCCCATATGCTGGCAGCTGCCGCATCTTTCAGAATGGTAACATCTTCTATGATATTAGGATCTATATTAGCGATATTTCCGTCATAAGGAAACTGATCCAATATAATCAGAGGTGCTTTCGGTCCTGTTATGGTGCTCAGTCCTCTAATCATCAACTGACTTTCACCGCTGTTGGTACCCTTAGACACAACGACACTGTTGGCAGATGCTGAAAGCCTGTCCAGGATATTATTCGAAACCTGTTTGTTCAGTGTTTCGTTATCAACTGTCGAAAATGAACCTGTAGCCCGCTCTTTAGGAATTTTCTGATAGCCGGTTGTCAGGGTAATTCCTTCTATTTCTTTTACTTTTTCATGCAAGAAAACGGTCATGGATGCAGAGACAGGAAGTCTGTAAGTTTCGGTATGGGACTGATAACCGGGGAGTGTAAACACGACGGTTCCCGTAGGTTCAACGGTGATGATGGAAAATTTGCCGTGCTTATCAGTGCGTGTCTGTATTTTGTCATTTATATTAACGGTAACACCCGGAAGTGGATTGCCTGCGCGCCCATCTACTACAGAACCTGATATCGGAGTTTGGGCAGCCAATGTAGACCACCAACCTGCCAGCAGGTACAATAAAATATTTTTTTTCATAATTTAATTTTAGTTTGTTGTACTGTAAATGAAAATTTTTATTGGTCTTTTATTACAAGCATTTCCAGTTCGCGCTGTTCCCGCGTAACTGTCAGCCCGTATTTTGCGAGTTCTTTACTCAGCTTTTCAGCCGTGGTAATTTCAGAGACCCGGAGGTCAACATTTCCCATAATTCCCGTTTCGTTAATTAGAGGCAATCTGATGGGAGTTTGCCCATTAATCATATTTACCATATGTTTAAGTGGAGCGTTCCGTAATATTGAGGGCTTCTGAGGAAATGTAGAGATCAAGTCGCCACCCTTAGTTTGTATTCTGTTTTCAGAAACCGTTCTTTTCAGGATATAACAATCTGTTTTGATCTTTTCAATTTTTGCAGAGAAAGCGGTATAGCGATTAAGATCCTTGAGCATGAACTGGTATAATGAATCTGCTTTTTCGGCTGGAACGACCAATTCATAACTATACAAATCGTCTTTTCTATAATTGCCGCCGGGCAGCAGCTCTCCATCCATTGCTTTGGTATTTTTGATCTGAACCAGCATTCGTTTTTCGCTGAAACTCTCCTTAATATTCATCGACTGAAACAACTCATATCCTATCGCGAAGTACATGTCCCGTAGCGGAAGATTGGTAAACTGCCTGCCATTCACTTTTTTGTCTGCAGTATATCTGAAGGTGCCACCGGCTCCAATGTCAGGAATTCCCCCTTTCATGAAAATTGAATAGTTAAGAAGCGAAACATTCCTCTGTCTTTCGAAACTTTCGTCCAACATCAGCGGTCTGGTCCTATCCATCTGAATCACGGTATGTAGGGCATCTGGATCTCCACCCAATATCTTACTGATGTTTTCCGCAGTGACCTGTTCTGCATCCGTTGTGTTGATGAGTTTACCGTCTTTTATCCATACTATAAAAGGAATCCCTTTATGGGGAAAATAGCTTTTGAGCATTTTGTCATTAATCACAGAAGCTACATGACTAAACCGCTGGCCGTTTTTCGTAGTAAAAAATTTTTCCAATACCGAATCCGTCTGTTCCGTCACGGGCATTATTTTAAT
Organism: Kaistella soli; assembly: GCF_019038595.1. Taxonomy (GTDB): domain Bacteria; phylum Bacteroidota; class Bacteroidia; order Flavobacteriales; family Weeksellaceae; genus Kaistella; species Kaistella soli. The sequence continues at coordinate 36,277 of NZ_JAHOPF010000006.1, read as the reverse complement.
CCGGTCGCTAAACTTTTCCTCCAATGCTTCCATGCCCGGAAAATTAAGCAGACAGGCACTGCACCATGTTGCCCAGAAATCCAACAGGATGAGTTTATCACGGTCTTTGGCAAGGGTAATGGTTTTTTCCCCGCTGTTGACCACCTGTAAAGGGGTCTTCCAGACTTCTTCGGGGATCGCATCCCCAATTTTTAAGGCTTTTAGCTGTGCAGGAATCTGCAGGAACAGCGTTGCCGTTAATGTCAGGGAAAGTATTTCCCTGCAAAACTTTTTTTTCATAGTTTTGTTAAGGTTTTTAGTTATACATTAATTAATTCCACGCTCTTTCCTTCTTCGTCGCCAAACTGGAGGGGAAAGGGCTTTTTTATTGCTAGCTTTTAACAGCCATCTATTCGCGTTATTTATTATTACTCATTACTTATTGCTCATTACTTATGACCATCATTCGGATCGCCCAGGGGAAAGCGGTGTAGAAACCTATGAAGAAGGGCACTTTCCCACTGAAGCAAATCCTTTTTTATAAAGCGGTGGTATTTGATAAGTTTATTTTATTCATTTTAAATTTTCCATCTCAAATCTCCTGTTCCACCGAGCCATTACTTATTGCTCATTACCCATTACTTATGATATTGTCCGGATTGCCTTAGGGGAAAGCAACACAAATGATGAAGAAAAAAACTTTCCCACTAAGAACACATCCTTATTCTTTAGAGCTCCGCAGTCCGAGAGGCAGTCCTTCAGACTTGCCATTACTTAAGAATCACTCCTTATTTACTCCCTCATAAAACCGTTCTGCACACAGATCGAGCAGCTCATCAGTTTCCTTTACCTCTTTCCTGAGCTCCACCACCCAAACCACCAACAAAACAATCAGTAGGGAAGCAATAATGTTGTAAATTTTAAGTGTTTTCATATTTTACCGTTAATGTTAAATTCTTCCGCCGGATTTCTTAAGGTTGGGTGCTGGGTGCTGGATGCCTGAGCAGTATAAGAATCCAGACCCTGCCACAAACCGGCAATCTCACCATATCCTTTTCCTTAAACTCGGCTTCGGCTCTGCTCAGCCACCGACTTCTTTAAAAAACCCCGACCTAGGAGATTTTTGCGTTAAAAAAAACTGCTGTTTCTTCCGAAACGTCCTTTTCATTTAGCAGACATAAAAATCTCCCTTGTTTGAGTAGCGGCAATAAAATATATTCCGCGCTGTAACCTTCCGACCCGCCCGAAACCGCTTGCGGTTCGACGACCGAAGGGAGTCAATTTGGGGGATTTTCTTATAAATAATTGCAATTTTTTAGCAAAAAGATCCAGTCTTGATTTTTTTGTTTCATTTTACTCATTCCTTATCTATTTATCTATGGTATTCGTGATATGCTTCGCAATTGCATCAAGGCAATAGAACTAAGGCCCTTTCAGCAAAACGACGCAGTTTTACATTTTATCTTTTCCTCCCCTCTGCTTCGGCTCCGCTCACCCACCGGAAACATGGCTGATTGCTCATTGCTCATTGCTCATTACTGATAGAAAATCCCTCGGATTGCCCTAGGGGAAAGCAACATCAATTAAAAACGCCTTCCCGCTAAGAACAAATCCTTCTGAAGAGAAATTGATATGAATGTTTCTTTCTCTAATGAGGTATCCGCGTAGATAATAAAATTTTTCACGGGGTTAAGATTTGGATGAATGCTGAATTTCAGATGCTGGATGCAGGGTTGATTATTAACAACCGGCGTTTGCCAGACCGTTTCACAAGTAAGCCCTAAGGCCGCAATGGCTGCGCAACCATTGTAAATGTCGTGTTATACTTAATAGAAGAGTGGCTTAGAGATTGAGAATGCCGGATACAAAACAGCGTGGGTCTCAACATATCCGATCTGGGGCACTGGTATACCTTACGTACAGATAAGTGAGCCCACGCCGAAGCGTGAGCTACTTTACTTATCCTCTCGTACGTTAAAAATTACCAGTTTTCAGATCGAGATTCTAAGCAATAGCTTCTTTTATTTTTTGAAGTATCGCAAAATTACATTTTCTGTAATTATTTTTTCAAATATATATAAAATAAATTAGGTACGCAATACCGTACCGAAAAAATCTTTTGATTGTGGTTAATTGCAATCATGAACAATAAAAGTGAAGAATATATTAAGATCAAAATAGCAATCGCTTTACGAGTGTTACATAATAAAAATAAAGAGAAATACAAAGGGAAAACAAGTAGCAAAGAGGATGTGAGCAGCTATGAGAAAATAGCATTAAACAGCAATAGTGATATGCGAAAAGCTACTGTTACTAGTGCTTTTGATGGGCATACAAGATCTGCAATGACTACAGTTATACTTATAATTGAATCAATGGGATACAAGTTAGTTGACTTTGCAGAAGAATATGATAAAATTACAAATGAGGAAGTAAACAGCTTCACTCGAGAGTATATTAAAAGAGAAAATTAAAACTAGTGACTAATCAACTGATTTATTTTGACCTTGAAATACTATCTTGTTTATGATATGGTTTTGTAAAACGTCGTATTGTAGTTCTACGAAGAAGCCATAAAGTTTATACAAAACTTACTACTTCCTATATCTCGGAAATCTATAAATTCTCCTTCTGTAAATATCAATTCAAACTACTGTTCTTCAGGTATAATTGTGAAATCGAAAAAAGGTATTTTCTCAGTTATCTTTAAAAAACACCGTCTTTCTTAAGTTCGCCGTAATACCGTGTAGAGCACTGCTCCAATAAAGTTTCATTCTCACTAACATCTTTTTGCAGTTTCTTCACCCATATTACTAATAACACGATCATAACAGAGGCAATAATGTTGTAGATTTTCAGTGTTTTCATATCTGTTGTTTTTTACAAATTTAATTAGACTGATGACTGTAGCAAAATTTACATTAGAAAAAGGGTGAAAAGACCTTTTGGCACGCGAAATACTTTTTAAGATTTGTAATCAGCAAAAAGTATTTTTTTTGTTTACGGGAAACCGTAAGGTAGGGTAATAGTTTAGTGATATCTTTATTTTTATAAACAAATATTATGAATACAATTGAAACTATTAAACCTGGCCCCAAACCGAAAAAGAAAGATGGAACACCAGATGAAAGACCAAGAGTTAATCCTCCTAACCAGCCAAAACATCCTAAATTAAAACCGCATGAACATAAGCCAAGGGATTCGAAATAAGTTAAAATCCTGACGAAAGTTGGGATTTTGTTTTTGCAGGAAACCATAAGGTTTATTGTGAGGAAATGAGTATATTTGAGTGTTAGCCGTAATTTTATGACCAGTATCACAGAAAAAGCAAATCAACATTTTGTGCCTAAATTCTATTTTAGAAATTTTTCATTTAAACAGAATCAAAAAGAAATGGGAATTTTCAATTTAGATTCAAATTTCTTCAAAGGACGAGTTCCAATCAAACATCAAGGTGCCAAAAGATTTTTCTATGGAAAAGATGGAGAACTTGAAGAATTTTTTTGTTTAACTGAAAAGAGGACAGCTCCATTATTTAGGGATATAATTTTGAAAAATAAACTTCCTCGTCAATACACAGATGAACATTTTGAATTACTATATTTTTTCATTCTACTAGAAGAAAGAAATCCAATTCATGTAAAACTCTTTAAAGATGTTTTTTCGCAACAATTTAGTTATGTGGACAAATTGGATTCATCATTTTTTGCAAAACAAAACACTGAAAAAATTGAGGAATTTTTGACAACTGAAAATATCCATCGAGTAATTTTTCACCAATCAATAAATCTAGCTAAACTTAATATGGATTTACAATATAAAGTACTAGTAAATGAAAATATAAATCCGTTTTTAACATCTGATAATCCTGTAGTTAGATATAATTCACTTATGGAAAAATTTGTGTGGGAATTTGGTTCATACACAGGAAATGGCTGGATAGGAGTAAAAATAATTATTCCTTTAAATTACAAATATTCATTAATTTTCTATGATTCAACAACTTATAAAATAGGTAATAGCAAGGAGAAATTTGTTGATATTACCCAAAATGATGCTGATCAATTGAATATATTACAAATATTAAACTGTAATGAGAATTTATATTTCGATGAAAAAGTAAATAAAAAATATCTCGAAATTATTCTTGAAAAGTCAAAAAAATTTGAAAAAGGTAATAAAATTATTACTAAAGAATTCAAAAATCCTCAAGAACCGAACAGCATAATAGTAGGTCAAACTAAAAGTAATTTACGAACAAAATTTTCTATCTCGAAAATTAAAATTCATTCTGGTAGACAAAACTTCAAACCAACTAATGAAGCCGTACAAATGAGAGAAAAAGCAAAAGAAATATACAATTATATCGAGAATAAATAAAAACTACGGCTAACATATTCTATGATAAAAGCGGGGTTAAATACAAAATTGAACTATTCGTAACGTTTAACCGCCGCTACTTTTCATATTGTTTTTTTATTTAATTTAGACAATCTGAAAAATCATCGGCTACGTTCAGTCTGAATTGAACTTTCATTTAAATCCAGCCCGAATTTCGCCAATACTTTTTAGTTATCTGCAATTCCTCTATTTCGGAAAAACTGAATATGCTTTTAAGAGCTAAGGCATATTTAGAACAAGTTAATAATCAATATTTTAATTTTGACGTTAGTCAGAATTATTCCACAAAACTCCGCAAAGAATGAACTTAAAAATAAAGAAAAAAGAAGATAACAATTATGATGTTTACTTTGAAGGAAAACTTGTTGGAAAAGCTGATGATTTTGGTGATGAAGGCAGCGAATTTATAATTTATACCGAAATAGATATCCTTGAAATTTCAAGACACTTTACGTTAAAAAATTTCTTTAAAGAAAATATTTATTCAATTATTGTTCCTATTGATTGTGATAAATTCCACTATTTTGAGTGGAATAAAGATGGATTTAATCAAATATGGTTTGAGGAGGAGAAAACAATTGTTTGGTATATTATTCCAGATTTAATAAAATGGGACAAAACTTTTACTTTTATTTCGTTTCTTGAAAAATTTTCTTCTCTTTTATCACCCCATAATATATTTATTGATTTAAAAAATCCGATGGATATTGTTCAAGATGGATTTAATATTAAAGGAGAACTAAATTTTGATAATAATATTGAAACAGAATACTACAATTTTCTATCAATAATAAATAATGAATTAAAACAAATATTTGAAAATCCAAAATTTTTCAATCTTAATTCAATTACAAAAACTTTTAATTTTCCTGAGGAAATTAGACAAGTTTGCGAGCAATATTTAGTGTACTTTTCAAAATTTTTAGAGGATTACGGAATTGAAATTTCGTCACAATTAAAATCAGAACAAGGTGAGACCATTTTTACAATAACCCCAAAAAATGACATTGAAGCACTTCAAAATATTCATAATTTATTAGCTTTCTATCTCACATTACCAAACGCCAAAAACCTTGAAGTAATAGCAATGGAATATAAAGATGTAAGTGTTCAGCAGTTATTGGCAAACATATTTCATTTGAAATCACAGTTGCTTTTGGCAACTTCAATGATTGAATCAAAGAATGCTACAATTGAAAGTTTAAAATTCAGTAATTTTCAAAAGCAAAATTTCATTGAAGAAAAAATTATAAAAAATGAAGAAAAAACTTTTGATGGTCTTGTTTCAATTCGAGAATTTGAATATAAAGGACTAAGATTAAATCTTCCGGAAATATTCAGAAGATTAAAAAGAGTAATTTCAAAGAATAACTGCGGCTAATAACTAAGCTATAGCTTCGCTCTGTTCGGCTTCGCCTTGGGTCGCTTTGTCTGAAAGACAAGAAACCGAAGGTTCGCCAGAGGCAAATGAAAGAAAGTCAGTACTTAATCGAAAGTTTCGGCTTCTTTAGCCCGTAACCCGCCCAGCTGCAACTGTTAGCTGTAACCTAACGAAAAATATGGATATAATTAAAGAAATTCAAAATCAAATTTCCACAATTAAAGAAAATGATGATTCTAATTATTTAGATTCAATTTTTAATCATATCAATAGAGCTGAATATTACTATTTAGAAGGCAAAAACGATAATAATTTCTTTAATGATGTTATTTACCGAAGTAATCAAGCATTTGAAGGAGCTTTAAAAGAATCTTTTAAAGTTTTAGCGGGAAAAACAGATGAAGAAGTTTCAAAAAAAACTCCAAACGAAATTGAAAGTTACTTTGAAAAGGAAAACATTTTTAGAGAAAGAGTTTTACAGCTTTTCAAAAACTACAGACAAGAATGGAGAAATAAATCCACCCACGATTTCAAATTATTTTTCGACGAAAGTGAAGCATTTTTGGCATTGATAAATGTATCTAGTTTTGTTCATCTATTACTAAAACAAATTCAAGAAAAAATTGCCTCGAATATTTATGAAAAGATACTTGAAAAAGAAAAAGAAAAACTAAGGGAAATAAAAGAAAATAGTAGTAGCAAATTTACAGCAATTGATAAAGCAATTAGCATAATTATTGATTTCATTAAGAAAAATGATAACCTAAAACAATCTGATGGAAAAATTAATGAATATGAAATCATTGGATATTTTAGTGCATATTTAGATTTTCTTACAGATGATAATATTTCAGTGCAAAGAGAACCTAAAATTAAATTTAAAGGAGGCAATATAAGACCGGATTTTATTATTGAAATATTTGGTGAAAAAATTATAATAGAGATAAAAAAGATGAAGAGTTTACAAGATTCTATGGTTCAAGATAATATTAATCAAATGCTTAAATATTTGGAATTAACTAAGATTCAAAATGGAATTATTTTTAATATAAACTTTGAAAATATTTTGTCTGATAAAAAAGTAAATTTCACAAATCAAATTATAAATCAAAAAAGTTATAATGTTGCAATTCTTTCATCATAGCAAGAATGCAGCAATAATCCCCCGCTTTCTGAAGTCTCCCGACTCATATCTTTGTTAATATAAATATTAAATAAACAGACAAGGATGAAACTTGCTCTCCCGACAGATACGTTTTTACGATATCGCTCCGAAGGAAAAACATCCTTGCTTTTAACCACTAGAGCTTCAATTAGTACTTAAGCACTCTCTTTTTCAGATTGATGTTGTATAAAATATGAGTGAAGGCAAAAACTGGTTATCGTTTATTTACAAAAACCATTTATTATGCTAAAGTATTCTGTCGGGCTTGATATTTCAAGCCAAAAAATCGACTGCTGTTTCAGCAGTATCGACATGGGTCAAAAAGTGACGGTACAATCTACCGTTACGGTTTCTAACAATCCCAAAGGATTTAATTTATTGTCCGACTGGATTATCAAAAACCATAGGCAGAAAGATATTGCCTTGGTAATCTGTATGGAAGCAACAGGTGTCTATTACGAATCGTGTGCACTTTTCCTTTTTGAAAAAGAATATAAAGTCTCGGTAGTTCTTCCAAACAAGGCGAAGAAGTATTTGCAGGCACTTGGGCTCAAGTCTAAAAATGATTCTATTGACGCAAAAGGTTTGGCACAAATGGGAGCAGAACAAAGCCTCAAGATGTGGGAACCAATGGGCAAATATTTTTACGAACTGAGACAGTTTACTCGTCAATACCAGAATGTACAGGAGCAGATTACGGTTTATAGAAATCAACTTCATTCATTAAAAAGTTCCATGTATATAAACAAAGCCATTGTGAAACAGCTTGAACAGGTCATTAAACTTTTCACGAAGCAGCTGAAAGAGCTGGCAGAACAAATTGAAAAACATTTGGAATCCAATTCTGAAGTAATGCAGAAAGTAGAGAATATTTGTAAAATAAAAGGAGTAGGAATTCTTTCTCTGGCTACGGTATTAGCGGAAACCAACGGGTTTTCTTTATTTGAAAGTTCCAGGCAGCTTGTATATTTTTCCGGGTACGATGTGATAGAGAATCAGTCAGGAAAAAGGGTGGGAAAAACCAAAATATCAAAAAAAGGAAATTCCCGTATACGGCGGATTTTATTCATGCCTGCGTTTACGGTTGTAAAATGCAAGGAAGCTCCCTTTCTAAATTTATATAACCGTACATTTTCAAATCACGGGATAAAGATGAAAAGTTATGTTGCAGTGCAGAAAAAACTACTTGTAATTATTTATTCCTTATACAAAAACAATCAGCCATACGACCCTGAAAAAGTGAAAATCCAAGAAAAGGAACAGGAGCTTCCTTCTCTGCTTGTTTCGTAGAAACAAAATAGCCTCAGCAATGTGAGGCTATACAAGGTAAACATCCAGTGAAAGATCACAGTATGCTTCCTCTCTGCAATGGCAAAATTATGTAAAATAACTTAGAGTAAAATTTGTTTTTTAAGATAGTACCTTCGGAATTTTGTTTTAAGGAAACCTAGAGTAGGTTAGGGATTTTGATTAACTTTCCGATTGCTTCAGAATACAGCAGAACCTCTGTTTCAGATACATATATTTGTCATCGGCTGAAAAACTTTTGTATAAATAGTTACCTTTCATTTTGAAAGACAACTTTATTTACAATACTATTTTGTAATATATCATATTGTAGTTCTATAAAAAAACTGTAAAGTTTGTACAAAACAAACTTACTACTTCCTACATCTCGGAAATCAATAAATTCTCCTTCGGTAAATACCAATTCAAATTGCTGTTCTTCCAATAGGTTTGTAAAATCGTAAAAAGATATTTCCTTAGTCATCTTTAAAAAACACCGTCTTTCTTAAGTTCATCGTAATATCGTGTAGAGCACTGCTCCAATAATGTTTCAGTCTCGTTTATGTCCTTTCGAAGTTTTTTCACCCATATAACCAATAATACGATTAGGATAGAGGCAATGATGTTGTAGATTTTCAGTGTTTTCATAACTGTTGTTTTTTACAAATATATGCACAGCAAATTTCCACAAATACTATTATCGAAAAAAGGGTGAAAAGACCTTTTTTCGGTGACTTGAGTATTCTGTATAAACTGAAAAAAAGGCCTGGTTAGCAAATAATTACAGATGTTTGTAATTGTGATGGGATTAATGTAAAGCAATTTACACTGATATAATTATTCTTTGTAGTTTAATAATTTGCATATATTTACTAAAACAACATTATGGCAAAAAAACAACCAGATTTTAAAGAGACAACTTCACTGCAACAATTTCGAGGAGCAATAGATTTTTTACAAACGCATATTCAACTTCTAGATGCATCCTTAATTCAAACCTCAAAAGTCTTAAAAAAGACAATGGATAAAGAATTACATATAAATAAAGCTTTATTAATTTCCGAGGATGATTACAATCGTCTAAATCACCCAGTTAAACAGCAAAGTGCTTTAATAAAACATTCTCAAAAAAAGAATATTGAATTCTCAATAATCAGACTTTTCAATTTATTTACTGCTTATTTGCAGGGAATAACCAAAGAAATGTATGCCAAAAATCCAATGCTTGTTGTTGGAAAAGCAGTAATAAATAAGAATGGAGAAGACAAGGAAAACTTAACTATAACATATGCGGAAATAGTTCGATTGGGTAATTATGAAAATATTCAAGAAAAAATTGTCAATAATATTTTCAGAAGTATTGAAGATTTAAGAAGCACTAACAAGTTATTAGAAAAAATTCTTAAGGATACAAAAGTAAACATTCCTACAACCGTTACTGACGAGGCTTTAATGTACCTTGAAATGCGACATCTTTTTATACACAATCATGGAAAAGTTGACACTAAATATGCAAATACTTTTGGGAAAAAATTCACTCCACATTTGAGAGACAGAGATGCTCTTCCAACTAAATTTGAAACTTTCTCAAATGCGTTAGTTGTGATTACAGAATTAATAATTCAAATTGATGCTGAAATGATTAAAAATGGAATGGTTCAAAAAAAGAGTTTTTAATGAAAAAAATACGATCGTATAATATATTCTATGATAAAAAAGCAAGTAAAAATTACTAAATCATGATGCAAACTGAGGAAGATTGACAAAGTTTGCTTTTCGTTGGATTACCGCAAAGATTCTATAGACGATTTTGTGTGTTTTCCTTCTTCTTTTTTGGATGTAATATTCTTTTACCTTTGGATCGTATTTGATAGTCGTGAGGGAGACTAAATGAAGTAATGATTTCATTTTTTTTATCTGCTAAATAACTCACTCTGGTTTTTCCTTTATGCTGGTGCCGGAACAGTGCTAGAACGGTGCAACGTCCGAATAACAGGCGAATTTACGTCCATTGCTGAAGGTGGTAAAGCCTTGGGTTACCATTAAAAGATACACCGAGGTTATCTCAATGATTCCGGGGCTGCTGCTTATGATGAAGAACTTCATTCTCAATAATGAATACCTTCGCCTTATCATCAAGTAGCGAAAAACTGTTTCTTCAAATATTTTATCGTCTCTCTGTTAACTGCTCTCACGCTGGAGAAAACTTCTCTGCTGAGAAATATTTCATTCTCCATGGATCTTTCAACAGATTTAAATGGTAGGCAAGTTTTTTTGCGTCCGAAAAAAACGATTTTAAGTCGCTGCAAACCCAGTTCGGAAGTGAAGAAAGGGAGATTCTATCAGTGCTGTGTTTAGCATAATACGTAATCTCTTTGGCGCCAGGTAGGCATCACACGTAGCAAAAGTAATAAAGTTGGACCGTCTAATTTCCAAGGCCGGGACTTGGTCATCAAGTTCATGTTCACTCAGAACCAAGGAAATAGGGAGGAATAGATGCCCGTATTTTCGAATATTAAAAGTGAAGTTCTAACTGATGTCATCAGTTAGAACTTCACTTGGTTCAGAAAAAAAATTCAATCGTCTTGTTCATTATCTAAGGGGAGATAATACTGTCTATACTCCCCCGTGTTCTTGTAAGCTGTTTTTTTATATATATTTGTTATAAATTAAATAAACACATGGCAATTTTTAGAGAATCAAAACTGAGCGTACGAGATTTAGAGTTGTGGTCAGAAAACCCCCGGTTTCCGGCTGAATATTTTGGTAAAACGGAACCGGAATTGATAGATTATATTGTTTCGATTCCAATCTATAAGATCAAAGAATTTGCGAAAGAGATTGTGCAGGATTTTGATATGCCGATTTTTGAAAAGCTTGCTATTTTTGATGGCGAAGGAGAAAATATTACAGTGGAGGGGAATCGAAGATTAACAGTTTATAAACTATTAGTAAAGCCTGAGCTATGTTCCGACCTAACGATCCAAGAATATTTCCACCAATTGAAGCGCTCTATATCAATTACCAGTGATTTTAAAATTGATTGTGTATTGTCCGATAATAAGAAGGAGATTCTTCGCTACGTAAACCGTAAGCACCTTAATAACAATAATGAAGCACGCTGGGGTACAATCGAGCAATTTAATGCAAAATTCAGATGGATTGATGATCCGGAAAAGCTAGATAATTTCAAAATTAATTTGCAAATAATAATCAGGAACCTTAGTATTCCCAAAGAATCAAAAAATAGGATTCTCGGGCGGGGCTTTGTGACGACTCTATTTCGAATAATGAACTCAAGAACGGCAGCCTCGCATTTTCAATTAGTTTTCAATGATGATCATGAACTCATCTCTGGAAAAGAGAATTTCCATTCAAGTTTGATCGTGATAATTAATGATATCCTGGAAGGAAAAGAATATAAAGAGAAAAAGTTTTCAAGACTTAATGCTCAAGAAGTAGAAGAGTATTTGAAATCCATTACTATTTTATCTTCTTATAGTGAAGAGGAAGTACAAGATGAAGAGATCGAAGATTTATTTCGCGAAGACTCGAAACCCAATACTGGGAAATCTTCTGGTACAAGAGCAGAAGAAAAAAACGATCATGATATATTGAGACCTGAAATGCCTGACGAATCAGAGGACGGTTCGAGTAAAAATACTATTTTTACGCCCGGGACCAGTGGCGCCCATCCGGCAAAACCGAAACCCAATAAAAAATCCACAGATCGCAAGTATTTAATAAGAAAAGAGTGCAAGCTTGTCATCAACCAACCTAAGATAAATAACATATATATCGAACTACAACGCGATTTATTGTTAGATGATTCGTCGAGATCGGTTCCCAATGCAGTAAGTGTGCTTTTCAGGGTGTTTCTGGAGTGTTCTGTAGACTTTTACGCAGAGAAAAAACACGGTCATATTTTTAAAAAAGACATAACTCTATCTCAGAAACTTCATTGGGTAGTTGCTAAGCTAAAGGACGCTGGACATAACTCTAAAATATTTACACATATAGAGAAAGTAGTAACTTCTGGACGGGAAAATTCAGTTTTTTCAATACAACGGTTTAATGATTATGTTCACGATGGAAAATTGGAGGCGGGTCCTAACGACCTGAAGAAAAAATGGGATATACTTGAAGGTTTCTTCGAAGTGCTCTGGGGCGATCTTAATTAATGTTAAAAAACTGGCCGGTGAATTTAATTTTCAGTTATTTTGCTTAAAATTAGGAACTATGTTTTATTCGCCATTACGGTACCCTGGAGGAAAAAATAAACTATCAGGCTTCATATCCAAAATATGTATTGATAACAATATTCACGGACATTACGTAGAACCATATGCGGGGGGTGCATCGGTCGCACTTTTTTTACTAATGGAGAAGATTGTAGATAGGGTCACAATTAATGATAAAGATAGATCAATATATGCTTTTTGGTTTTCAGTAATCAATTATACAGACGAACTCTGTGAGTTAATAAGCAATTGCGATATTTCAATTGAAAACCGTATTCAGCAAAAGGCTGTTCAACAAAACCCGGATGCTTATTCAATAATTCAATTAGGCTTTTCGACATTATTTTTAAATAGAACTAACAGAGATGGTATAATAAAGGGCGGTGTAATAGGAGGAAATGCACAAAATGGGAATTATAAGCTTAATTGTAGATTTAATAAATCGGAAATAATCACAAAAATTCGGCGTATTGCTTCATTCCGCGAATATATAACTGTGACATCGATGGATGCGCTCGAGCTTATTGACTTTATAGAGAAGACGTCGGATAACAAAAACACGATTTTCTATTTCGATCCTCCGTATTACCTGAAAGGGTCCATGCTGTACATGAATTATTATCAAAAATCAGATCACAGTGCAGTCGCTGAGCGTATTAAAAAAATCGAACACGTAAATTGGATTGTTTCGTATGATAATCATGAAGTTATAAAAAAACTTTACGAACCATTTATACCCACAGAGTATACGTTCAACCACTCGGCAAACACGAGCAAAGTTGGACAAGAAATCCTCTATTTTAGCGATGGAATGATAGTCCCGCAAGGAAATGATTGGAACCCTATATACTTTAAACTATCACGCAAACCCAACACTAAGAAAATTGTATATATGCATTAACTTTTACGATGCAAATTTATTTCACCTCCTGTTTACCCTCCTTTTAAACAGCACCTACATTAATAACTTGGGATATGCGAACTTGATGATGGGGAGAAAAGAATTTTAATAAAAGAGATGATAAGGTTTTGTTGAAAGAGTTTTTTGAGGATAAGTATAGTATTTCTATTATTAATTTGTAGTACAGGTTTACTTTAATATGTCACGACGAAGGATAGAGATCAGGCACAACAAAGAATATAAACGTTACGAATTGTGGGAGGTCATCTATGATTTGAGAGATCATTTGTACCCCGTAAGCTGGAGTTTTTTCCACTATTTCAGTAATTCCAGAAAAACTGTAGTGTATGTAGCAAAAAGGCAGTTTCCCCATTTATATTATCCATTTGTATAGGTTAAAATCCGAAACATGTTGACGTGAATTACAGTGAGCCTTCCTATAAGCGTTACATCAAGACTCTGCAATTAGCGTGCGAAGTTTGACCACAAAATAGAATCGACTATGCTGTCCCACTTTACTTAATAACTACTATCTTCTGCCATACTTTTTCTTAGCTTCTTTGAATCCTTGTAAGTATAGCTCCAGTTGCGCAGACTCAACAAAACTGAGCAGTTCCCGCATACACCATGGCCCGAATCCCCTGTACTTGAGGAGGTCGATCAGAGGCGTCTCGGAAAGATCTTTTATAGTGTCTATATCCAATGAATGAAGGGTCTTGAGCACCCGATAACGCAGAGGAACACCGCATTCAGTAAGTTTTAATTGTAACAGATCATTCCGCTTGCTGTCGGCAGGTACCGGTGGGTGGTTCTCACTCTGCATCATATTTTCCGTGGTGTAAGATCTGCTGTACCGCTTCTGTTTTGTCCGGGAATTTCCTATTGTGATTTGCTTGTATTCTACGACCCACGGAAGCGCAACTGTAAGCATCCGCTGGTACATATTACTGATATCCTCCTCGCTGATACCATATCCGCGTGAAAGTTCTAAAGGTGATTTGTTGTGTATGAGCATTTGCTGAAGTATGGTGTGTTCCTTTGCCCATGCTTTTCGGTAGATGCGGAGCAGCCGCAGCCGTTTGCGTTCCCATAGGGTGGCGTGTGAGGTTTTCATATAATGTATCTTTTATAAACCACGGTAGTGTATAAAGTTAAATCAAAGAAATGATTGTGAAAATAGGGCGGGGTCGACTTATGGTAAAATCGTAAAAGATATTTCCATAGTTATCTTTAAAAAACACCGTCTTTTTTAAGTTCATTGTAATATCGTGTAGAGCACTGTTCCAATAGGGTTTCCGTCTCACTAACATCCTTTCGAAGTTTTTTTACCCATATTACCAATAACACGATTAAGATCGAAGCAATGATGTTGTAAATTTTCAGTGTTTTCATAGGTTGTTTTTACAAATATAAAACACTCAAATGATATAAAAACTGTCAGCGTAAAAGGGTGAAAAGACCCTTTTACTGAGATGCGTATTTTGTATAAATTGGAAATAGAAGGACCGTGACCAGCAAATATTTATATTTATTTGTAAGTGGGTAGATGATTAATGTATTGCAAGTTACAATGGCTATTTTTTTTTTTTTTTTTTTTTTTTTTCGTCAGCTTAATTATTTGCGTATATTTGAGAGTTAGCGTCAAAACCTTATCCGAACACCGTCAAGACAAAAAATAATGAACATTATAATAAGAAAAGCAACTGAAGCAGACAGCGAAAAAATTTGGACATTAATGGAACAATTAGCTGTTTTTGAAAAATATATTGACAGTTTTGCTATTACACCTGAAATTGTAAAGGAAAGTGGTTTTCGTAAAAATCCACCAGACTTTTATTGTATTGTAGCCGAAGACAATGATAAAATTGCTGGAATGCTAGTCTATTATTTTCTTCTTTACACAGCCCAAAACCGTCCAGCAATTTATATGAAAGAACTTTATGTAGATGAAAATTATCGAGGTCAGAAAATTGGAGAACAACTAATGAATGCTTTAAAAATAGAAGCAGAACAAAATGATTGTAGCCAAATAAAATGGACAGTTGCACCCTGGAACAAAGCAGGACAAAAATTTTATGAGCGATTAGGTGCAAAAGAAAATAATGAATGGCTTAACTATGAATTGAAAATATAATATGAATACAATTGAAGTAATAAAAATCACGAAAGACCAAATTTTACAATTACAAAAAATTGGCAGACAAATTTTTTACGAAACATTTAAGAATTTATGTTCTAAATGTTTCACGGAAAAAAAGTTGGACAATTTTTTTACAGCTTAATAAACCCGTTTTGAGAGCGACTGTTTTTTAGGCTGCAGCTGTTAATCTATTTTCTAAAGAGGCTAAATTAGGCGCAAAACACGTTACTCTAAAAACAAAACAAGCTTTCGCTTTGTAAGAGGACTTCCAGTTCTTCAGTTTCGAAATTAATTCCCGTACTCCCAGAATATTGATCGTACGTTTGATGTTATACACCAACATGATTAAACTGTGTTCGCCATTTACTTTTTCTAATCCCGTTAAATTCGTGTGATTATAACCCCATTGCCTTTTGATGGTGCCGAAGATATGTTCGTTGATCTCCTGTCGCTTTCGGTCCAGTGGTTTTCAATATTTTACCTTCCGGACAAGTGTAACAATCTGTGATTTTATCATATTGAAATTTAGCAACAAAATAATCGGGCTGTGTTCCGTTTTCGTTGCTTTTAACTTGACTTTAAAATATCTGAAAAAAGGGGCTGAAATAAATGATATCAATTGTATGTCTAAACTTCAAGAAATTTACAGAAATGGAATTGGTGTTGATAAGGATGTTAAAAAAGCCGATGAACTTACGAAAAAAATAGAAAAATTGTAGTAACCTATAAAACACTCTCATGAAAAACAAATATTTTTGTAAAAGTTGTAAAGGAGTAAGAAATCATGAAATAATTTTTGATCATAAAGTTTCAGGAGAAGAAGAGGATTATGATTATCAATGGATAAAAAAATATAGAGTTATTCAATGTTTAGGTTGCGAAAACATTTCTTTTCTTTATATATTTGGTGATAATCAAATGATTAGACACATAAGTAAGGATGAAATTGATTATTATGAAGAAGATACAATTTATCCATATTTTATTGAAAAAGGAAATGAAATTTCGGCATATCACTTACCAAGCCCAATAAAAGAAATTTATGTTGAAACTATTTCAGCATTTAAAGCAGATGCTTTAATTTTAACAGCAGGAGGTTTTAGAGCAATAATTGAGGCTCTTTGCAACTTTTTAAAGATTAAAAAAGGTAATTTAGAAGAAAGAATCAATTTATTGCACAACAAAGGGCATTTAACTTTAAGCGAATCTAAAAGACTGCATTCAATTCGATTTCTTGGAAACGACGCTTTACATGAAATCGAAAAGCCTAAAAAGGCACAACTTGAAATTTTATTAGAAATTATAAATCATTTGTTATCCAATTTATTCATAAATGATAAAATTATAAAAGGACAAATTGAAACAGTTATAGATGACTATAAAGACTTTAAAAATCTGTTACAGCGAAAAATAACAAAGGAAATGCTTAAAAAGGATTTCTTAATTGACGATTTTTTGGGAAAATCACGAAGGTTAATTACAAAAGAAAACTTAAAAAAATTTCTTGTGGAATTAAATAATGAAATTAATAATAAAGAAATTGTTTTTTTAGAAATTGTAGATGTCGAAAAAGAGATTTATAAAGTCATTGGAGAGCCTGAATTAAGTTTCTTCTGGGATCTTTAAAAAAAACTGCCGATAATAACTAAGTTTTCGTTTTCTCTGCAAGACAAGAAACCGAAGATTTATAACTGAATCCCCTAAAATACCCCTGTAGATTTTCGAATATAATAAAGTCGATCAATTCGTTCATGCATAGAGTTTTAAAACCTCGGAACTTCGTGTAAGTTTCAAGTTGACATTCGGTCAGTTCTCTGATGGTGAAAAAATTCAGCCTCTGGAGCATATTCCGCATACGATTGGTGAAAGGAAAAGTGCTGTCTGATATTTTCCTGTCCAAAAGGGCACACTCAAAACGGTTATAAAGTTTTTCTTTTATTCTGCTGTGTCTGCTTCGGCGCAACCGCATCCTCTGCTTTTTGGTACGCTGAATGTTCCTTAGTTTTTTGGCGAATAAATTGACGCGGAGCACCAGTTGTTTATAAATCTTGACGATATCGGCTTTAGGGAGGCCATACCGGGTGCTTAAAAACCTTACCGCACGCTTTTCGTGCAACATTCTGTGCAGAATCTCATGTTCAATATTCCTGGCAACTTTGTACGCAGTGATAAACCGGAGCCCGCAAACCTGTTTTTGTAGTGATGGCTTCATAATCATAGATTTATGGTTGCATGAAGTTAAGAAAATATCAATTAAGATTGATGTTCTTCAAATCACGTGGCAAATCGTAAAAAGATATATCCACACAGATAGTTCCCTGTTAGGTTTTTCTGTTAAGTAACAAACATGACAAAAATCATTTTTAATTAATAGTTGTTAACAAAAAGGATGTAAATTGTTAAATAATGTTAATTTTGGAGCAAGTACATAATAAATCAAGCCTATGAAAAACATCTCTATTGGTGTATTATTTTTATTCGGTATACTCACTATAAACGGCCAGGAAATTAAAACCCTGTGGCAGAAAGATCTTCAGTCTTCCACACGGGATTTCCTCACAGCAATGACTTCTACCCAAGACCGGCAGATGCTGCCAGCTGGAAGATCAGTCAAAACGATAGCAGCTTTCCGCTGGTCTGTAAGAGGAGAACAACGGCTAGTGTCACAAGACACTAATATCTGATGACAGCTGTTGTTAATCAGGAAGGCGGTGGTTTCCCCGCCAATACCTCATATTGAAATCTGTCTGGCGAAAAAGAAACAAAGGAGGAGGTTTTGATGTATAGATTATCTGACTTGATGAAACGAAGAAGAACTGTGGCAGCAGATTCTGGGCAACACAGGGAATAATGAAGCCTCTGCGCAAATGACGGTGCTTTCCTTCTCGACGGAACTAGTGCAGAAGAATTTGGGAGCCAGGAAAACTGGAGATTATGAAACTGGGAAGCAAAGAACTGGAAAACTTTATCGAAAAACAGGAGATCAGAATCTATCACAATCCGGTCGATGATTACGCGTACGTGGAAATAGAACTGGATTTTAAAGAGGTGGAGATCGCCTCATGATATGTCGGGAAGACAATTACAAATAATTAAAACAAAAAATAGAGTGCCCCAAATTAATGCAGCCTCATTACGACAGGGGATTCATGTCGTAAGTGCCAAGCCCGAGAAGGGAAGTGTAAATTCCAAAATTGTGAAGAAATGAGAGTACTTACTAAACTAATATTTTTGTTTAACTTTTTATGCCCAGTGGTAATATATTGTCAAGTAGATTTTCCAGTAGGTAATAATAGTATTGATCCACTAATTCGTAATGTGGAAACTTCCCCAACTTTAAATAACGGGCTGTCAAATGCTGGTGTGAATATTTATAATATAGATGTTTCTAATGTTAGTATACCGATCCGATTAAATTATAATGGTCGAGGTGTTAGAGTAAACGAAGTAGCTTCTGAAGTCGGTTTAGGGTGGAATTTAAGTATTCCATACAGGATTTCCCGACAGGTTTATGGAAAGGCTGATGACTCCTATTTAGGTTATTTATATAACAGTATTTATCAAGATTTTTTTTCCTCATTACAGAAACGGCAAGAGGTAGCAAGTAATAACTCAGATTATGATTTTATTCCGGATAAATTTTATTTTTCTCTTCCCGGTAAGCAGGGAAGCTTTATATTTAATTGGGAAGATAAAGCCATACTGCAGCAGAAGTTTGATGATTTAAAAATTAAAGCTGATTACACAGATGGTGTTATCACTAAATTTGAGATAATTGATGAAAAAGGGTATAAATATATTTACGGTAATGACTACAAAAAGCACTCGGTAGCGGAACAATTGGTTTATACTTATGGAGCGGGTGTGGTGTCATCTCAGAGTAACATTGATACCTATTACGATTCATGGTATTTAAATTCGATTACAATTGATGGTATACAAAAGGTAACTTTCGAATATCAGGATTCTCTAGGCATTTTTTACGATAAAAATTATGATATTACGAAACAACCCATGTACTCAGAAGGTCAGCAGGAAACTTATTTCACACACAATCAGATACATGATAAACTATTATCAAAAATAACTTTTCCTAGTGGAAGTTTAGATTTTACTTATTCTGATAACAGGCCAGATTTAATAGCGGGGAATAGATTGGAAGAGATTACCCTTTTCTCAGCTGCTAAAGCTGTTAAAAAATATAGTTTACATTATTTCAATAAAGAATTTTCAGATAGTCATAATACCACGGGCGTCGTCCTTTCGTATGATCCTTCTGCAAAAACGCGTATGTTTCTCTCGCATATAGACGAGATTGATATCAGTTTAGATACAGCCTATAAAACAACTTCTTTTAAATATAGCAATATTAATCTGCCAGATAGATTTTCTAATTCTATTGATATGTATGGTTACTTCAACGGAGCAACAAATGGATATTTTTTAGATATAAATGGCCTGCATGGGCAGGTAAATAGGAAAGTTAATGAAACATTATCGTTGGGCGGAATCTTGGAGGAGATTAAATATCCGGGTGGATTAACTTCAAAATTTACATATGAACATAATGAAGGAATCAGTGCAATTCAGGATGCGGATATTATAAAAGTTAATGAAAGTAATGTTCAAAAATACTTTACGATAAGCAATTATTATAATCCTAATAGGAACAATTGCACAAGCATCGATTTTTTACTTGGTGAGTTTGAAACAGAAGTTGTCATTCCAAATAATGTTAATGTTTCCCAAGGTATTAAGGTCGATTTTAAAGTAAATAGCTTTATGGTCGAAGGACAGGAGGGTAACCCTTGTGACCATTTTATTGCTCAGATTTTGGATGAACAAAATGTGCCGTTGACTATATCACCAACCAGAAATTATCTAACAGTATTAGACAAGACATTACCAGGTGGGCTGTTACAAAATAACGCAACCTATAAATTGAAAGTGACGACTTGGAATTGTACTCAAGTTGAAAATGTGAATTTTTCTTTTGCAGTATCTTTAGAAGAAACGAGGTCACAAGGTGGGCAAACTGATCCAGCTCCTGTATATTACTTTGGAGAAGGAAAGAGAATTGCCGAAATTGCATACTTGGAAGATGATAAAGTTTTGAAAAAGTTCAAATATCAGTATGTTGACGGAAGTGGTAGAAAAAGCGGAATAATTATAGGGTATCCTTATTACTTCACCATTTTGGGAACCGTGCCCACTAGTATAAATCCTATACTTGATCCCTACGGCATAAGACCTGGCTCACCTCTGTCCTCATATAATATAAATAGCATTATTTATAATTCAGTGATAGAAAGCATAGAAGATAATAATAAACAAAAAGGTAAAACAGAGTATACGTATAGTACTTATAAAAATGGAGGAGGAAAATATTATAGATGGCCCTATTTTTATCCTGCGGATAACGAGTGGTTACGGGGGCTACCCTTGACTACAACGTATTTTAAAAGTGAAAACGGGACCTTTGAAAGAATTAAAAGTGTAGAAAACTTTTATCGAATTGGGAAGTTAGCTAACCCATCTTTGATAAGTGATCCACAATTTGTAATTGCTGGTAATATAGCATTATATAGTGATACAAATCGTTTCTCGCTACCATTAGCCCGTTTATACTACGATATAGAAGGAGAGGTAAATCCAAGTGCCCAAGAACCTCCAGAGGATTATAGGATTAATCCGAATTACTCTCCACACAGAGGTCAAAATTTATATTATAAACCTTTTTATTTTACAGGAGGGCGTTTGGAAAAAGAAAAAACCGAAGTCACAGACTATTTCGATTATGGAAAATTAACCACCACCACACAATATTATTATATAAATCCGCAGCATTTCCAATTAACATCAGAAAATACAAGGTTTTCTGATTTCACAACACAAGAAAATATATACCGCTATGCGTACGAAGAAGCTAATCAATTTTTGATTGACAAGAATATGATAGGTATTCCTTTGAAAACAGAAGTGAAGAAAAATGATGTTATAATCTCCAAGACAGAAACGAAATATCCGGTTTCTCAGTTCGTTGCCAATGCAAATACCGCTGGATTACCCTTACCTTATGGAGTTGACACTCGCAATCTACAATCGAATCTAATGGAGATGAAGGTTTCTTATGATAAGTATGATGAAAAAGGAAATCTTCTACAATACACTACCAAGTCTGGTGGATCTGTTGCTATTATTTGGGGGTACAATCAAACGCAACCTATTGCAAAAATTGAAGGAGCTACTTATGCCCAAGTATCACCTTCAGCGGCAGCAATTATTGATGCTTCAGAATATGGGGATCCAAACTACTCAGAAACTAAATTAACAGTTGAACTTGACACCTTCAGAAAAAGCCTGCCTACTTTTCAGATTACCACCTATACTTATAAACCCCTAATTGGGGTAACAACTATTACACCGCCTTCCGGCATTAGAGAAATTTACAAATACGATACTGCAAACAGGTTGCGGTCAGTCACTGATGTGAACGGAAATATACTAAAAGAATACAGTTATCAATATAAACAATAGATCTTGTGATAGAATGTCTGCCACCTAATGTGGATCATCGTAAATTTTTTAAGAAATATAAATCGAGGAAATTAAATAAAAAATTTTGTTGCCAACGATGATCTAACAGAAATAGAGTTTAAAAAAAGGAGGATATGAACATGAGACGGATGTGCTGCAGAACAGTTTTAGATATCTAAACAGTTACAATATCAACAGGACGGACAAAAGTCATCCTGTTAAAAAAACCGGAAAGTGTTGTATATGGCATACAGCAACGCAGATCAATTCCTACTTGCGGGATCGCTAAAATGACGCATGGTCGCTTCTCTGTAATAATATCAGGTAAGACCTCAAAAATATTGGTGTATAAAAACAACCAATATGACAAAAATCACTTTTAAGTAATAGTTGTTATCAAAAAGCATAAAAATTGTTAAATAATGTTAATTTTGGATCAATCACATACATAAATTAAGCCTATGAAAAATATCTCTACTGGTGTATTATTTTTATTCGGTATACTCAATACCAGCGGCCAGGAAATGAAAACCCTTTGGCAGAAAGATCTTCAGTCTTCCACACAGGATTTCCTTACGGCAATGACTACGACTGTAGACAGGCAAATCCTGCTTTCCGGCAGTTCCATCAATCAAAAATCGCAACAACTCTCCACTGGTACGCAAAAGCAAAACCGAGGTTATGATTACCATTTGGTAAAATTGGACCAGCAGGGTAATAAAATTTGGGATCGATACTTTGGCGGGAACAGACATGACTATTTGATATCCTCCATTGCTACGCAGGAAGGTGGTTTTCTTCTTGCGGGAACTTCATTCTCCAACGAGTCAGGAGATAAAAAGGAGAACAATTTGGGAGGATCAGATGTTTGGATGGTGAGATTGGATGAAAACGGAGAAGAACTGTGGCAAAAGACATTAGGTACAAAAAGTAATGACGAAGCTTCGTCGGTGGTGCAAACCATCGATTTGGGATTCTTTGTAGCAGGAAATATCAATTCTCACCAGGATTTGTTTGGATCCAAAGATGTCTTTGTGTCCAAATTAAGTAAAAAAGGAGAGTTTACCAATACGGTTATTTTAGGTGGTAAAGGACTGGACGAAGTTCAGGAGGTTATCCCTACTAAAGATGGTGGAGCTGTTGTTCTGGTGTATTCTAAATCGGGGAGAACGGAAAATATTAATCTTCCCAATAAGGTGGAAAATGAAAAACCGCGGGAATTTGCAGATAAACGAAATAAGCGGGACGAACAAAATAATCAAAACCAATCCATAGATATTCTCTCTTTTTCAAACTCATCATTAAATAAGAAAAATGATAACCCCATTATTCAATATCATGCTAAAAGTGAAGATAGTTTTGGTGAAGGAGATTATTGGATTGTTAAATTGAATAAAGAGGGCAGGATGGAATGGCAAAAGACTTATGGCGGGAAAGAAGATGACCGGCCTAAAACTATTGCTTTTACAGAAAACGGATACGTCATTGCGGGAGAGAGCCGAAGCAGTGCTTCAGGCAATAAACGAGAGAACATTAAAGAAGGAACCGATATCTGGGTTATTACTATTGATGAGGACGGAAATGAAATTTGGCAAAAGAATTACAGCTTCGGAAATAGGGATGTAGTGATGAGCTTAGATGTTATTCGCAGAACAGGAAAAAATAATGTCAGTGAGGACAAAGGGTTTTTGATTGGAGGGTTCACCCAGGCTGAGGAAAAGATACAAACTGATGATGAAAAGTTTTGGATGTTATATATAGACAGCAATGGAAAAGAAGAATGGAGAAAACACGTGGAAGGAAAATCAAACAAAAAGGAGGAACGGTTAGTTTCTGCAAAGTTACAAAGTGACGGAACTTACTTATTGGCCGGAACCAGCGCAGAAGAACTGGGACAGGAAAACTGGAAGATTATAAAATTGGGAAGTAAGGAACTGGAAAATCTGATTGAGAAGCAGGATATTCGAATTTATCCTAATCCTGTTGAGGATTATTGTTATGTAGAGATTGGTTTTGAGTTACGAAATAATGATGAAGCTAAAATTTTTCTACATGATATGACTGGTAAACAAGTGCAAATGCTAAAAACAAAACATCAGGTTACCAAAATCAATACACAAACCCTTCCCCAGGGCTTATATATCGTAACCGCTAAAACAAATATTAAATCTGCTAGTGCTAAAATTGTGAAGAAATGAGTAGGAGAGTATTTAATATTTACTGGGTATTGTTATTTCCTTTAGGGTTATTTGGACAAACGTTAGAATTGCCCAAAAACATACAGTCACCGAATGCATCGTCATTAGGTAAATATGGCGACATACCCATGAATCTATCAACAGGCCGGGCGAATGTTAATGTTCCCATATATTCTTTAAATGATGCCAATATTCCACTTGACATCAGTCTTAGTTATGATACAGGAGGAGTGTTGGTTAATGATCATCCCGGTTGGGTTGGTCAAAATTGGTCGCTCAATGCGGGAGGGATCATAACAAGGACAATGAAAGGTGGTTTTGACGAACATGAAACAAATGGGACGCAGGGCCATATTCAGCGTGGATATCTGTTTACTCATAACACATTAGCGCTACTGAACTGGAATACGCCAACCAATTTAACAAATATAGCTTTTAGTGCACAGCAAAATAATAATCCTGATTTAGAGCCAGATATATTCACATTTAGCTTTATGGGGTTTAGTGGGAAATTTTTTCTTGGTGAGGATGGTGAATGGAAAGTTTCTTCAGACAGTAATATTAAGGTTGTAATTGATCTTGATGACCGTGTAAAACCACTGAATCTTGAGAATGTAGGGTATACTCCTTACAGTCTCGGGATCCCCCCAATAAAAACAATAGGGAAAATTAAGTTAATCGATGGGGAGGGTAATCAATACATTTTTGGAGGAAAAATGAATGCTATTGAGTTTAACGTGAGTGACTTCTTTGACCAGTCGTACAATTTCATGATGGCCTCAGCATGGTATTTATCCGAGGTTGTTGATAGATATGGTAACGACGTTTATTCATTTTCGTACGAAAGAGGAGGATATCAGGCTTCATTCTTTAATAGTTACCAATTAAATAATTATAAATTGGTAAGCCATAGTAATCTAAATTCAGGTTGTCAACAAATGGAGTATTTGAATGTTTTAACAGCGCCGGGACAATTAATTCTCCCTTCTTATTTGAGTAAAATACAGGCTTTTCAATCAAATACTGTTGTGGATTTCAAATCGTCAGAAAGCCAGGCGCTCCACTATTCTACAGCTGATCGCTCGTTACTTGAATCCTATGTCCAATGGGATCATAATAAAATTATACCCGGTGCTAATAATATTCGTGAAAAGGCACTTTCCACCTTTTTCTATCTTTATCATGACATGGATGGGGTTACACAACTACCTCCCGATATGCCTTGGGGACAATTGACTTTTGAATCAATACTGAAAAGGTTAAAATGGAGAAAACTTGATAGAATTGCCATTAACGGGAATATCCTGTCTAAAGAAATAAATTTTAAGTATAATGATGACCCAAAGACCAGACTAAAGCTAGAAAGTTTAAAATCTTCAGATGATCATGCATACGAATTCTCTTATATAAAATTTGAGTCTTTACCTAATTATTTATCCAAATCTGTAGATCATTTTGGTTATTACAATGGCAAAGATTTTTCTCTTGATCCAAATCTGCATTCTAGAACTAGAAACTCTAATGTTTCTATGGTTCAATTTGGGGCATTAAACAGAATTGTATATCCCACAAAAGGCTCAACATTTTTCGAATATGAACCCCATAAGTATTCGAAGACATTAAATGATAATTTTCAGCTTGATAATGAGGAAGGTTATATTGGTGGTATAAGGATCAAAAGAAAATCAGAGTATGACAGCAATTTTCTTCCTATTAGAAGTGTTGATTACCTCTACACAAACATATTAAATTCAAGAAAATCCTCTGGAATTCTTGTAAAGAAAAATAAGTATATATTTCCCAATTGGTTTTCGTTCCGAACTCCTACTCATGATGTTTATGCAGATCTTTTTAATATAAACTCCATAATTCCCCTTTCAAATTTTTCAGGTTCTTTTATAGAATATAGCAATGTAATAGAGAGAGAAACGGGGAAGGGATATACGGTTAACAGCTTTTCAAACTACGAGGATGATCCTAATAAAAAGGGAATATCCTTAGTGGAATCAAATAGCATTATGGAACCCAGAACGGAGATGGGTTTTAGAAGGGGGAAAATTAAGTTAAAGTCCTATTATGATGAAAATGGTCATCTGCTGCAGACCGAAAAGTATGATTACAAATACAATCTTATGCAGAAGGTGCGTGCATTTAATTATAATTGGGTTGAAATATGTAAAAATTCTGATTTTTATATTCCTGTTGGAACGGGATATGAAATCTATTACGCAGACAATGCACAAACTGAAAAGATAACGACAATATACAATGGCACAGATAGTATTACGAACAAAGAAACTTTCTATTATGATCTGAAAGACAATTTTGGTGATCAGTTTTTAAGATCAAGACGGATCGAATATCCTGATAAAAAAACTGAAATTGAGAGCTATAAGTATACGTTTGATGTCACATCACCAGTATATACCGAATTGGCAAATAAGCGAGAATATAGTACGATATTTAAAGAAAATACACTGAATAATCTTCCGATTTCAAAATCAGAGGTTAAATACTCAAAAGTTCCTGTTCACGATGCTAAGGGTAACGTGACTACTGGCCAAAATATTTTCCCTAATGCTTATGATGCTTCTAAATTCGGCAACACTCTAGAGAGTGAATTAGTAATTGATAAATATGATAAGTACGGCAATATATTAATGGCACATGCAAAAGGTAAATTTTACTATTACTATTATGCCTACAATGGTAAATATGCCATATTGAAAATTGAAGGAGGTTCAGTTACTAAAAATATGGACGTTGAGATAGAAAGTCTCATCACTCTTTGCGAGAGCAGCACCTCAATCAATTCTCAAATTATTAATGCACAGCAAGAAATAAGAGAATTATTACCCGACCACCAAATTACTGCATATACTTATTTTCCTAATATCGGAATTGAATCTATTTCGCCTCCCTCTGGGATTACAGAATATTATGTCTATGATGACAATTATAGATTACAGGCAATAAAAAATTCCAAAAATGAAATTGTAAAGGAGTTCACTTATAACTATAACAGTGTAGATCCTCTGAGCGGAATTTTTTACAATGGAGAAAGAAAAGATAATTTCACAAAGAACGATTGTCCGGATGGGCAGAACGGTGGGGATTACGAATATATCATTCCATTCGGAAAATATTTTTCATTTATAAGTCAGCAGGATGCTGATAGTAAAGCTTATCAGGATCTAATTAATAACGGACAGGCAGAAGCTAATTTCAATGAGACTTGTGAGGTTAAGCAATGTATTAGACTTAGTTCATTCAGGAATGGGGTTACTGTAGATAAAATCGGCTATAGAAAGGTTAAAGTTACCATTGATTTGCATTTTAACAATTTATATTACGATTGGAATAAGGGAGTAACGATCGCAGAAATAGATTTGGAATGTTCCCCTGCTTATAAAACGTTCAGATATGATATTGGTACAGCAGATCCTAATGCTATTTGGACGGTTTATGTAGATGTATATGGAAAAATGATCTTAAAATACGATGGTGATATTGCACAGATACCACACTATCAGATGTCCTTTATATTTTATACCGATTAGCTTCCCGCATATTGTAAGCTGGTTTTATAAGTAAAAAAAAATGGTTTCCCGCAATATTAAATAAATGACAGACTTTCTACAAACATATTCACCTATGTTGTGCTGGGTTGTAGGAGGAATATGGGAAAGGGTTTAAGAAGACAGAAACAGTATTTTACCGTATTATCACAGATACAAACATAAAAACAATATAAAGTGACAGAAATTAAAATCGCAGATTTACCGCAACAGATGTATGTACTAAAAGGCAACAGCAATGGAGACATCTGCAGGCATTGGTATTATGAGATGCTATGGATAAGAAAAATAATGACGGTGGTATTGATAGTCTTCAGTTTAAT
Source organism: Kaistella soli (assembly GCF_019038595.1). Taxonomy (GTDB): domain Bacteria; phylum Bacteroidota; class Bacteroidia; order Flavobacteriales; family Weeksellaceae; genus Kaistella; species Kaistella soli. The sequence continues at coordinate 8,146 of NZ_JAHOPF010000006.1, read as the reverse complement.
TACAAAAGCGCAGTTCGATATAAAAAAGATTTTCCCTCCAAGTCCGGATGTAAATGCACTGTTGAAGTTTACTGATCAGGAAGTTAATTTAAGTACGGGAATCCCTAAAATTTCCATTCCTATTTATAATATTGTGATGGGAAATATAAATTATCCAATTTCCTTAGATTACTATGCTGGAGGAATTAAGGTTGATGAAATATCCAGTAATGTAGGGCTGGGTTGGAGTTTAATTGGTAAAGGTTTGGTAACACGAGTAGTAAAGAATTTGCCTGATGATAACAGTAATGGCTATATGTATACCAGCGCGACCATCCCCAAAATGAGGATTGGATACTATAATAATCCCAGATATGGTGGCGAGCAAGAAAATAATGATTTGGAGCCCGACTTGTTTAATGTTTCGGCTGGAAGTCTGAATGTGTCATTTTATTATGACCGTGCAAATAATGAATTTATTCAAGTTCCGTTAACGGAAAATAAAATAATACCAAATATCATCGGTGGGGTAATAAAATCATGGATAATTACAGATAGCTTTGGTAATAAATATTATTTTGGCACTTATAATGAGGTGGAGCATTCTGAAAATTCAAAAAGCATTTCAATAACAAATGCAGTATCTGATACTGGCTATACAATTCCAAATTATATTACAACATGGTATTTAACAAAAATTGAAGCCCCAAATTCTGAGACTATAACATTTGAATATGAACAACAGCCAACTTACACTCTGTACTCAAAATTAGAAGAGAGTAAAATTATCTCTCCAAATTCTCATATATATGCTGTACAACCTTCTATACCCTTTAAGAGAAATTATACCTCTAGAAATGTAAAAGAAAGAAGATTGGTGAAAATTAAAAATAACTTAACTGAAATCGATTTTGTTTCTAATTCAGTACCAAGAGCTGATCTTCCGGAATCCAGATCAATTAATGAAATAGTCATTAAGAATGGTCCTGAAAAAATAAGAAAAGTAGTTCTGAACTCAGCTTATTTTATGGCTGATTTAACTTATAACTATGACGAACGTTATTATCAATATTACGACAATTTCAGATTAAAACTAAACTCGATAAATATTTTTGAAGGCTCATCTGTTACTCCTTTGAAATACAATTTCACATATTATCCTCAAGATTTGCCAAATAGGTATAGTTTCTCACAAGATGCATGGGGATTTTTTAATGGGAAAAACAATACATCTTTAATTCCCAAAACGGATCTTTTTCCCATAACAGCAATTGCAGGTATAGCAGGTGATGCCGACCGATCGGTTTCAATTTTGCCAAGCCTTGCATCTACCCTCAAGGAAATAAAATATCCTACTGGCGGATCAATTGAGTACGAATACGAGTTAAATGATGCAGATCGAATTCTAGATTTATCTTATCCCTTCAATTTTTCCGCATCAAACCCAAAAACTTTTGGTTTAAGAGCTGATGTAATCATCACTCCGACGGATGTTGTTGTACTGCAAAAAGATTATGAGCAAGTTTTTACCATTTCAAATGCGGCATCGTATGTCACTGTAAATGCCCGAAATGAAGGCTGTAATAGTTCTATATTTAATAACACAAACTGCAACTTTACACTAAAAATTCAAAACCTTCAGGATCAGTCGGAGATTTCGATTGGGCAGTCAGAATTATCACTCAGGTTGCTACCTGGGGACTATAAGCTAATTGCCAAAAACAGACAAATTAACAACAGCAGTCATCCGTTGCAATTTGGATTCGAGATTGATCTCGGTTGGGAAGAATTCCAAAATGAAGATGGCACAAACGGATCCGTGGGAGGTGGAAATACAAAAATTGGAGGGTTGAGGTTAAAAAAGTATTCATTAAAAGACGAATTCGGAAATATTGTAAAGAGTAAAAATTATCTCTATAAAATTGACCGGAAATCATCGGGAACTGTTCTCAATTATCCACTGCATATTGAAAAGGATTACTACTCAACCGAAGGTGGTTCATATAAAATATCGAGCAGTACCTTACATTCCTTTTTCAACAGTGGAAGACCTGTATATAAAAAAGTGACGGAAATAGATTATGACAATGAAGGGGAAAGTTTAGGAAGAACGGAACATTTTTTTAACGTCGACGATAGATCAGTAGTGCAGTCTGATCAACCGACAACCTTACTTAGAAACAAAAGTGACTTATTTCAGCACTGGAGAAATTCTTTATTATTAGAGAAAATCGTTTATAATAAAGATAGTGACACTCTAAAAGTAATAACGAATTCGTATTCCTCTAAGCTGGGAAAAGAAATCAGCGACTTCGGTTTAGTTGCAGAATATCGTTTGACCGATTTTTTTGGACCTTTTTACAGATATCAATTCTACCCTCTATTTACCGAGATCTATAATATTGATTCAACAACTACATCCGATTACCTAACTGGAAAAGTGTTAAAAACGACTACTGATTATTTTTATGGTTATCCCATTCATAAACAATTAACCTCTCAAAAAATAATAACTCCTGACATGTCCACGAGGGAAATTTCATATCAATACGCTCATGAAAAAGGAAATCAATTTTTGATCGATAAGAATATCGTGGGAACACCCTTAGAAACTATGATAGTAAAAAAAGCAGATTCTTTAGATATTGGAAAAATCATTTCCAAAGAGGAAACGGTTTTTCCGTTGAGTCAGGGTGATGCGGATGCAAATACCTCAGGATTTCCTTTGCCGAAATCGGTTTTACTCTATGATATACAGAAGACTTTATCATCGCCTACTGAGATCACATACGATCAGTATGATAACAAAGGCAACCTCATCCAATACACCACAAAAGCAGGGGTTTCCACTGTAATCATTTGGGGCTATAACCAGTCGCAGCCAATAGCAAAAATAGAAGGAGCTAAGTTATCTGACATTCCTCAGGGCTTAATTACAAATATTGTAAATGCATCAGATTACAGCAACCCCTCTTACTCGGAATCAAATTTAATAACTCAATTAGATACTTTCAGAGTTGGCTTGCCCGGTTACCAGATCAGTACTTTTACTTATAAACCTTTAATTGGAGTAACCAGTATCACACCTCCTTCAGGAATCAGAGAGATGTACAACTATGATAGTTCAAATAGATTGCAATCGGTTGTTGATTTAAACGGTAATGTAATTAAAGAATACGGTTACAAATACAAACAATAAACATAATGAAAAAATTCTACTTAATACTACTTATGGGATGGTTTGCCGTCTTCAGTTCACAAACTGTACTTCCCAGCGGGCTTACCACTCTTACAACAGAAAACTTCGTTTACAGCAGACAATATTTGGAGCCTACACGTACCAGCGAAAAAAGTAAAAAACAGCAGCAGTCTGTTACGTACTTTGATGGCCTGGGCCGACCAAAGCAGACTGTAGCTATTAAAGCATCACCCAAAGGCAACGATTTGGTTACTACCATTCCTTATGATAACTTTGGCAGGCAGATAGATTCCTATTTATCTGTATCAATGGTTAGCAAAGATGGAGGAATCCAAGCATTAGATCCAGCAGGTGTGGTCACCTATTATACAAGCCCACAAAACAGTACCACTAAAGATTTCTCTCTTACAGATGCCAAACCTTTTTCTCACAAGGTTTTAGAAAGTTCACCTTTAAACCGAATTCAGCAGCAGGTACAGGTAGGAGATGCATGGCAAAACAAACCTGTAACTTTTGATTATGAAACCAATTCAGGCACTGACGTATTCAAGTTCGGCACAGTTGACCCAGTTCCTTGGAAAGCTGGAGTTACTAATAATACACTGTCCCTGACAGTTGGTGCTGAATATTATCCAGCCAATCAGCTTTATAAAAACAAAGTGACTGATGAAGATGGAAATATTTCCTACGAGTTTAAAAATGGTGAAGGACAAACCTTATTAGTAAGAAAAATGGAAGGACTGACTCCTGTCGATACATATTATATATATAACGAATACAATTTATTGGCATATGTTCTTTCACCATTGGCATCAGATGCTATAAAGAACAATTTGAATATTGATTTAAGTTCAGATGGTCCTACATTATCACAACTGTGTTATCAGTACAGGTATGATGGAAGAGGCCGGTTAGCAGAAAAAAAACTTCCGGGGAAAGGCTGGGAGTATATGGTATATGACCAACAGGACAGACTGGTTTTGACTCAGGACGCAAATCTTAGATTAACCACCAATAACTTTAAAGCCAGAGGCTGGCTGTTCACCAAGTATGATATGTTTGGAAGGGTGGTTTATACCGGCTTCTTCAAAAATACGGCAACCCGCGATGCTATGCAGACTGCCTTGAATAACATGAAAGGACTTAATAATGAAGTGCGGGTCTCCACAGCCTCTATTACCTTGCAGGGATTACCATTGTTTTACACCAAGAACGCCTTTCCAACAGGAAGCATGACTTTACTTTCCGTCAATTATTATGATACTTATCCTATAGGAACACCCTATCCAGTTGGTAATACCATTCAGGGTGAGCCCATTTTGGAAGATATTTTTCCTGCTGGAGTCACCCAATCTACCAGATCTCTGTCCACCGCTTCTTTTGTTAAAAATATAGAAGATGATTACTGGACAAAAAACTACACCTTTTATGACCGAAAAGGAAGACAAATAGGAAACCACAGCGTCAATCATCTCGGCGGTTTTACCATAACAGAAAATATTCTCGATTTTACGGGCCTTCCTCAGAAGTCCTTTACCCATCACAGCAGGCAAAGCACAGGCAATAGTGTCACCATAGAAGAAACCTTTACGTATGACCACCAAAACCGTTTACTAAAGAATGAACATCAGATCGATAAACAATTACCTGAAATATTGGCAGAAAACACCTATAACGAAATCGGGCAGGTCATCAAGAAAAAAGTGGGTGACAGGATTCAGGAAATCGATTATACGTATAATATCCGCGGCTGGATGACGACTATAAATGATCCCTCTAGTCTGGGTACAAAATTATTTGGATACAAAATAAAGTATAATAATGTGGATGGCTTAAAAGTTCCAAATACAGATTTTATTAATGATAAAGTAATACCTAAATACAATGGCAATATTGCAGAGGTGGATTGGGCAACTGCCAATGATTTTATTTTACGCAGATACGGCTACGTATATGATGGCTTGAACCGTCTTACGGCAGGTTATTATCAGGATTCCCAAAATCCTTCAGCAAGGGAATACTTTGAACGCTTACTTTATGATAGGAATGGAAATATTACAGAATTAAAACGTTCGAGCTCAGTAATAGCCGGAAATGCTTTTGCAGCTTTAATAGATAATTTAACGTATTCCTACACAGGAAACCAATTGCAAACCATTTCAGATGCTCAACAGAATGACGATGGATATCCATATACAGCCATTCCAAACCGCGTTACTTACGATTCCAATGGCAACATGACCTCAGAGAAGAATAAAAACATTAATTCAATTTCCTACAATTTCTTAAACTTATCTAACGAGGTAAAAGTGGTGGAAGTTGATATGTCAACAACCGTAAATTACACTTACAGCGCAGACGGTGTTAAAAAAAATAAAACAGTATCCATAATCTGTCCTACATGCAGGTCGGGTGATAAAAGTACAGATTATCTGAACGGCTTCCAATATGAAAATGAAGTGTTGCAATTTATGCCCACTGCAGAAGGTTATTATGATTTTGTAAAAAATACGTACATTTACAATTACACCGATCATCTCGGAAATGTAAGGTTAAGTTACTTTAAAAACAGCGCAGGAGTTGTTACCATTGATACTGAAAACAATTATTATCCTTTTGGCCTGAAACACAAGGGTTATAATGAAAACCAATCAAGCGCTACTTACAACTACAAGTACAACGGCAAGGAGTTACAAGAGACCGGAATGTACGACTATGGAGCGAGAATGTACATGCCGGATATAGGAAGATGGGGTGTGGTGGATCCGCTGGCGGAAGTAAATAGGTCTTGGTCACCATATCGTTACGCTTACAATAACCCTTTACGATTCATTGATCCTGATGGTAGATTGGAGGATTGGGTTGGCAATACAGATGAAAATGGTAGTACAACATGGGAATGGAAAGATAATATAAAAAGTGCCGATCAAGCAAAAGCAGCAGGATATGATTCATATTCTGATGGTGTCACAAATAATACATACACAACGAATGATGGAATTGATGTTACTCTACTACCTAACAATTCTTATCAAACTGAAACGACCGAAATTAGTACAACAGAAACAAAACTAGGGACTGCAAATGTTATCACAGCAACACAAACAACTGTTTTATATAGAAATTTACCCGATGCAATGCAAGGCGTTGAAACTACAATTAAAAATTATACATATAATTTTCAAAAAAATCACGGAGGGTATTTAAAGTTGGATTATGGAGCGGAAAAAATAGGTTCTTTAGATAAATTGACTAATTTTTCATATGAAGCGTTTTATAATATCAATCAAAAAGGACAAAAAACTTTAAATTTTTTAAATAATCAACCTGATTTTTGGACAGGAGGGGTAAAACAATATGATAACCTACCCAACTCCTTTATTCCCCAAAAAATGAAAGACGAAATTAAATTAAGGATGATTCAAAAGATGGGTAGTGATATAGATGTAACTCAAAATTTATTGGAGGGTCTTAGAAGTCTTATGTCTAATTAAATATTTATTTGGTATGAAAAAAATAAGTAAGTACATCTATTTTTTAATTTTGATTTTCAATGTAGATTCATTTAAAGCAGTAGTTGTTTTATTGTTCAAATTTATTGCTTTAAAAAATATAGCATCTCCTATTTTGTTGTTTTATAGTAGCATCTTTCTGATATATATTGTTTTACCGTTATTTTATTCTTATGTGCTTTTAAAGTTTTCGAAAAAAACACACTGGGTGATTTTACTCTATTTTTCATCTACTTTATTGCCTGCAAGAATATTTAGTAGAAATGACGGATTATTTTTATCTTGTACTTTTTTTGTTACTACTTTTTTAATATTATATTTAATTAACCAATATCGCCGCTCTGTCCCCGTAAATAACAAGGTTTCGTCTAATAACCAACATCTTTAAAATTATTTTCCTATTTTTTATAAAATGCAGTATTCATAGCTATTACAAAGAAAAATAATTTCTTTAATCCTCGGTTCGAAAAATTCGAACCGAGGATTTTATTGGTTTCTATTTTCAATAAAACGTCCCCGCTCCCGCATTCTATCGTAAAAAACAGGTAAAATCTCATTTTTTTAAGCGGCATACTTTCTCAAATTAATATAAGGTTCCTGTCTGTTGATTACTGCGAAAACCCCCGATCCCGCATTCTATCGTATAAAACAAGTAAAATCTCATTTTTTTAAGCGGCATACTTTCTCAAATTAACATATGGTTCCTGTCTGTTGATAACTGCGAAAACCCTCGCCAGAAGCTTATTTCTGATGTTGTTTAGAACTAGCATCTTATTTTTGCCCTCGCCAACCTTTCTTTGAAAATATTCTTTCAGTTCAATATCGTATTTATTAGCGCTTAATGCACACATATTCAACAGACTTTTGAGTTTTTTATCTGCCAGGTTGTTTACTTTCGTCCTCCCGTTAATGCTGCTGCCAGATTGATACGGGAAAGGGGCTACTCCTGCATAACAGGCGACTTGTCGCGCTTCTTTGAAGGCCGTGAAGTTCTTTGTTACAATCATTAAATAGAGCGCTGTTTGTTTACCTATTCCGGGTATACTCGTGATCAGTTTAAAGTTCTTTTCCATTGCAGCATGCTCCTTCAGGATGACACCCAAACGATCCTCTATCTTTTTTAAGTTTGCATGTAAGCTCTTTAAAATACTGTTAGTGGACTTCAGGATCTCCTTTTGTATTTCTCTGGGCAAAAAGTCTGTATTTTCAAACTCCTTCTCATATTGGGATATTGACTTGATTATTTTTTCCCGATGGGTATACAGCAGTCTCATTTCGGTCAGATGAATCTCTGTAACCGTAGAAAGACTAATTTTAAATCGATGACTCTATAGTTCCCCCGGAAAATCGGACAGTAAGTTTAGTTGAAAAAAAACAATTAAATTTACAATATGTCACAGCGAAGAAAATTCAATTCAGGATTCAAATTTAAAGTAGTAGTTGAAGCATTAAGCGA
>NZ_JAHOPF010000005.1 GCF_019038595.1 Kaistella soli | reverse complement strand
TCGCTTAATGCTTCAACTACTACTTTAAATTTGAATCCTGAATTGAATTTTCTTCGCTGTGACATATTGTAAATTTAATTGTTTTTTTTCAACTAAACTTACTGTCCGATTTTCCGGGGGAACTATACTATCGTGCCAGGTTCAGTAATAGAGGGAATTCATAAAAAAGTCTGCGCAGAAGATTAAAAATATGTTAACAAGCTGATACCACCTCATTGAAGGTGGTTTTTTATGCCCATTCCTAAATGAAACAAATAAAATTACCTTTTAAAATAGGCGAAGGATATGAGAATAGGGAGTTTAATTTAGAAGTACTAAATTATGAGAGAATCCCATTTTATGACAGCTACTTATATGTGGGAGAGGTTAAGAAATTTCTTAACATTTTACCACAAAAAACTGAACTGATATTTTATTGGGATAGATTAGAAATTGTAGTCTTAACTTTATTGAATATGGATGTTAATGCATTAGAATATTTTAAGGAAAAGCTCAAATCAAAAGTTAAATTATCTATCCTAAAGCAAAATATAAATGGTGAAATTTTGGAATGTAAAAACTCCAATTTAATATTCTATTTTATGACTAGTAAAAGATCAAATACAACAATAGTAATTTATGGGAATCCCAATAAAATTCATGAAGTATATCTTAATGTTCTAGTTGATTTTTTAGAATAAAAGGCATACTATTCGGCATACCTCAAAACCAACCATTTGTGAAACCCTTTTATAAAAGAAAATATTGGTAATGTGGAGAATCCCTCAGGGCCCACAAACTCCTCAAGAAATTGAGGAGTTTTTTTGTGCGTATATTTCCTCCCTTTCTACAGTTTCTAAATTTTACAAGAATATCTCAAACTTGAAATCTACCTTGTCCTCCTAGACTTTATTTCCTCGTGGTCTTCAGTTTTAAAAAATCACATAGCGCGGTATTTCTAAAATTCACTACATTTACAATGTTTTATAATACACGTGATTATGATTTTATGGCAATTCCATAAACCATCATTTTTCATTAATTAAAACAACCACAACTCCTTTCCATAAACATTTTACTGAGGTTGAGCCGTAGTTGCCCCGCACTCGAGCCGTAACTGCCTATAATCACCTCAATGTCCCATTCATGTCCTCCCCAAATGTACTTATAGTATAAGGGTGGGTTTCTTGGGAGCTCATGGATAGATATAGAGTTAGATCAGGATAATTAAGCGATTTCTGCAGCTATTTTCGGACACGTCATCTCTAAATCAGAAGAATCACCTGCCCCACTCCTACGCACCCAAAACCACTTACTTAATGATGACAAAAATTTTTATTAATTTTATCTTAAAACACAGATATGCTAGTAAAAGTTTATGGAAGTGCCATTCACGGCGTTTCTGCACAAAAGATTACCATTGAGGTCAATGTAGACACTTCGGGAGTTGGCTATCATTTGGTAGGCCTTGCCGATAATGCCATCAAAGAAAGCAGTTACCGGATTTCCGCAGCACTGAAAAACGGAGGTTTTAAAATTCCCGGGAAGAAAATAACGATCAATATGGCGCCTGCGGATCTCCGGAAAGAAGGATCGGCATACGACCTCAGCATTGCTTTAGGAATTCTGGCCGCATCAGATCAGATAAAGGCCGAAAATATAGGCGATTACATTATCATGGGGGAACTTTCCCTCGACGGCGGTTTACTTCCAATAAAAGGCGTTTTACCGATTGCCATCAAAGCCCGCGAAGAAGGGTTCAAAGGAATTATCTTACCGAAGCAGAATATCCGCGAAGCTGCCATTGTGGATCAGCTTGAAGTGTACGGTGTTGAAAACATTAGGGAAGTTATCGCATTTTTTAATGAAGGAATTCCTCTGGAAAGAACAACCATTGACACCCGAAAGGAATTTCAGGACAAGATCAATTTCTTTCCGACAGATTTTTCTGAGGTAAAAGGACAGGAAACTGCCAAACGCGCGATGGAAGTTGCAGCGGCAGGCGGACACAATATTATCTTAATCGGTCCACCGGGAAGCGGTAAAACCATGCTCGCAAAAAGAGTTCCCAGTATTTTGCCTCCATTAACCCTGAAAGAGGCGTTAGAAACCACCAAAATTCATTCAGTAGCAGGGAAAATCGGGACTGAAACTTCTCTGATGACTGTTCGCCCCTTCCGCAGCCCACACCATACGATTTCAGACGTCGCGCTGGTTGGCGGCGGAAGTTACCCGCAACCGGGAGAAATATCACTGGCGCATAACGGTGTTTTATTTTTGGATGAAATGCCCGAATTTAAAAGAACCGTTCTCGAAGTAATGCGGCAGCCTTTAGAAGACCGGGAAGTCACCATATCCCGAGCTAAATTTACAGTGAATTATCCTGCAAGCTTTATGCTTGTAGCAAGTATGAACCCCAGTCCGAGCGGTTATTTCCCGGATGATCCCAACAATACTTCCTCCCAGTTCGAAATGCAGCGGTACATGAACAAACTTTCCGGTCCGCTGCTTGACAGGATTGACATCCATATTGAGGTTCAGAAAGTAGAATTCGAACAGCTTTCTGACAAACGAAAAGGGGAGAAAAGTGACGAAATCAGAAACCGCGTTTTAAAGGCCAGGGAAATTCAAAGCAAAAGATATCAGGAGTCCGAAATTCATTATAATGCCCAAATGGGACCGAAAGAAATTGAAAAACACTGCGAACTCGACGAAGCTTCTCAAAATCTGATCAAAACAGCCATGGAAAAGCTGAATCTTTCTGCAAGAGCTTATGACAGAATACTGAAAGTCGCAAGGACAATCGCAGATCTAGAACTCCACGAGACAGTTCATTCCGCACATATTGCAGAAGCTATTCAGTACAGAAGCCTAGACAGGGAGTTTTGGAATGTCTGAGAATGATTAATCAGCAAAAGGCTTAATCAGTTTTTTGTTTTTTTCTCTGTTTTCAAAACCAAGATTATAAGAAAAACCTACTCCAAGCGTCTGTTTCATCTGTAATTTCTGCACCTGATCGTGATCGTAAAGCAGATCAAGACTCACCACGGTAGAAATAAATTTATTGAATCTGATATTCAGCGTTCCGTTATAAGCGATATCCACTCTTTCCGGATGGAAAATATAATTGCTGAAGAAGTTCACCTGATTTACCAGATTAATGTCTTTATATATTTTTAACCGGTAAAGAACATTCACCAAAGCACCAATTTCCGACCTCACACTTTGCCCGTCACGTTCCAAACCATATCTTCCTGCTTTCTGCAGCAAAGGATCAGTAACAAAGGTGAACTTTCCGTTCACAGGGCGGAAAATAACCTGAAAATCTTCATTCGGATTATACGAAATACCCAAACCGGCATTCAGATAGCCCGGCGACATAAACCGCGAAATACGGTCATTGAATTCGGGACTTGGAGTAACGGAATAGTTATAACCCGGAGAAAACTGGGACAAAAACTGAAAACCTGTAGACAGATAAAAGTTTTTCCCGATGTCGTAGCCGTAATTCGTCATTAAGTTGATATAATCTTCAGTTTTCCGGGAAGCCTCACCTTGTGAAGCCACAAATCCATAGCCCAGCTGCAGTGTATTATCCAGAAAATGCTTATTCTTTTTATAGCTCAGATTATAATTGATCTTTCCAATGATTCCAATGTTATTATTTCCTCCTGAATTCCAGTTGGAAAAGGATGACTGATTGAAAACCACATTGTTTCTTCCGTAATAAAACCATTTAATAGGCTCTTTGAGCTGCAGCATGTTATAAGGAGTAATTGGAATCTCATCGGTGATATTAGAAATCACCACTTTATCCCGGATTACAATGGTATCCTTAAAATGCCTGTCGAAATTAACCAGTTTCGGATTAGCAAGACTGTCCAAATCCAGAGCAACCGAATCCCATCTTCTCTGGGAGATCGAATCAATCTCTTTTAAAATATTTTTTTCGTTCTGTGAAAAAACAAGCATTGAAGCAAATGACAAAATAAGGGTAATAAGCTTTCTCATAGCTTGCAAATTTAAGGCAAACAAATAGTAACAAAAAACTTCAATGTCTATGTTTCAGAACTTTTTGGCTGAATTTTAATTATTTTATTAAAAAGATTAGCCATATTTACTTAATAATTATTTTGGCTGCAGTTTTGACAAAAAGTATTTATGCTAAAAGAATCCCTCAATTACAAAGCGGTACTGTACGCTGCCATCATGGTTTCGGCGATGTGGCTTGGGTTTCTGCTGCAGTATTTAGGACTTTTCGACGGTTGCAGCGGCGCCATCATCCCGTTAAATCCGGCCGGGCTGAAAGGCATCTTTTTTTCCCCTTTCTTACATGGCAATGTAGATCATATTTTCGGGAATTCCGTACCAATTTTCGTCTTGATATTTTTACTCTTTCAGTTTTATCAGCCTATTGCGAAAAAAGTTTTCTTTCTGGGCTGGTTTTCCTCCGCTTTTTTGGTTTGGCTTCTTCCGCCCATCGATATTTTCACCGGCGAATTTTCCCATGTCTGCATCATCGGTGCCAGCGGCATTGTGTATGTTTTAGCATTTTTTCTGTTCTTCAGCGGAGTTTTCAGATGGCATATGAAATTGCTTACGGTTTCTTTAGTTGTGGCACTTTATTATGGAAGTTTGGTTTGGGGAGTGATGCCCGAAGAGTTGTTTTCGAATCTTCCGGAACCAAGCAGAATTTCCTGGCAGTCGCATCTTTCCGGAGCTATTGTAGGAATTATCCTGGCTTTTCTTTTCAGAAAAAGTGGCGAGAAGACAAAAAAATTCATCTGGCAGTTTCCAAATTACTACAGCGAAAAAGATGACAAACTTTGGCAGGAGTATAAAGAGAACCATCCCGAAGATTTTCTGGAACTTCCTTACCGCAAAAAAGAAGATTTTTGGGATCATCTGGACGAGATAAGGAAAAACGGATAATTTTCTTTAAATTTGAATAAAAACACCTTATGTTTTCCGAGGAGACGCTTTATTCTGTTGCACTTCGGCACTGTCCGCTTATTGGAGATCTCATCTTCCGGAAGCTTGTAGGTGAAGTAGGTTCAGCACAAGACGTTTGGGAGCTCACTAAATCGGGATTGAAAAACATCTATGGGATTGGAAGAAAAATTTCCCTGGAAATCGGTAATCCTGAACATTTAAAATTCGCTGAAAACGAACTCCGGTTTTGCGAAGAAAATAATATCAAAATAAACCTCCGCCATCTTGGGGATCTGCCCCAACTTTTAAACGAATGTGAAGACGCACCGGCAATCCTTTACCAAAAAGGAAACTTTGACCCTTCACTGAAATCCTTAAGTGTTGTAGGAACCAGAAATATCACCACCTACGGCAAACATTTCATCCAGAATTTTTTAGAAGAAATAAAAAACAAAAAAATCCTTACCGTAAGCGGACTTGCTTTAGGCGTTGATACGGAAGTACATGAAGTTTCTATTCATCATAATATTCCCACCGCCGCAGTTTTAGCTCACGGTTTTCACACCCTTTATCCTTCAAAAAACAAAAAACTTTCAGAGAAAATTCTGGAAGAAAACGGCGTTCTTTTTACTGAATTTAATACTTCCCAAAAACCTGACCGTGAGAATTTCATCCAGAGAAACCGGATTATTGCCGGTCTATCCCCAGCAACCATTGTGGTGGAAACTGCTTTCGGAGGCGGCTCCATCAGTACCGCGACTTTCGCGAATAATTACAACAGGGAAGTTTTTGCGTTACCGGGTAAAATTTCAGACAAATACAGCCAGGGATGCAACCAATTGGTTTTTCAGAACAAAGCAACCGTTATTTCGACGGTTACTTCCTTGGCGGAACAACTTGGTTTCCACAAAGATTCCGAACAGACCGGAGAACTTTTCCCAAGTTCTGAAATCAAAATTCAACTTCCCGAAAACCAACTAACCATTTTGAATATTCTTGATAAAAACACCGCTTCTTCACTTGACGATATTTCGGAAAAATTAGGTCTGCCAACCTACAAGATTCTGCCGGATCTGCTTCAACTTGAGATTTCCGGATATATAAAAGCACTTTCGGGAAGACAATATCTTGCCCTTTAGGATATTTACATTTTTAAAAATTTATTAATATTTGCATAACATTCAATAATTGTTATTATAAGTGTTAAAATTATCAATTTAATAAAAATAAACTTTAAAATCATTAATATTTTAGCAATAACCAAAATTTATCTTGCAAGTTTTGAAAAAAAAATTAAATTTGTTGACAATAATAATTAACCTTTATGGAAAACTATAACGTAGAGCAAAAAATTCAGGAGTTCATTGCCCGAATTGAGGCAAAAAACCCGAATGAACCAGAATTTCTCCAGGCTGTTAAAGAAGTTGCAATCACAGTAATTCCTTTTATTTCGACCAGAAAACAATATACAGGAATGAAGCTTTTGGAAAGAATGGCTGAACCTGAGCGAACGATTATTTTCCGTGTTCCATGGGTTGATGATAAAGGTGAAATTCAGGTAAACAGAGGGTACAGAATCCAAATGAACTCTGCGATCGGTCCATATAAAGGCGGTATCCGTTTTCATCCTACGGTAAATTTATCCGTTCTTAAGTTTTTAGCCTTCGAACAGACTTTTAAAAACTCTTTGACTACGCTGCCAATGGGTGGTGGAAAAGGAGGTTCAGATTTCGATCCGCAAGGAAAATCGGATATGGAAGTAATGCGTTTCTGCCAGGCTTTCATGACTGAAATGTGCAAACATATCGGTCCTGAAACGGACGTTCCTGCGGGAGATATTGGTGTTGGAGCGAGAGAAATCGGATACTTATTCGGTCAGTATAAAAAAATCAGAAATGAATTTACCGGCGTTCTTACCGGGAAAGGTTTGGCTTACGGTGGATCATTAATCCGTCCTGAAGCTACAGGTTATGGCGTTGTCTACTTTGCTGAGCAGATGCTGAAAACCATCGGTCAGGATTTCAAAGGAAAAACGGTTACGGTTTCAGGTTTCGGTAATGTAGCCTGGGGTGTTGTAAAAAAAGTGGAAGAACTTGGCGGAAAAGCCGTTACGATCTCCGGACCGGACGGTTATATTTACGATAAAGACGGTATCACCGGCGAAAAAATTGATTATTTATTAGAACTTCGCGCTTCAGGAAACAACCGCGCTGAAGACTACGTGAAGAAATTCCCTAGTGCTGAATTCCATGCCGGAAAACGTCCTTGGGAAGTAAAATGTGATGTAGCAATTCCTGCGGCCACACAGAACGAACTTCATTTAGAAGACGCTAAAAACCTGGTAGCAAACGGTGTGATCTGTGTTACTGAGGCTGCAAATATGCCATCTACTTTAGATGCCATCAATTATTTCTTAGACAAAAAGGTTCTTTTCTCTCCGGGGAAAGCTTCCAATGCTGGTGGTGTTGCTACTTCAGGTTTGGAGATGACGCAAAACTCTATCCGCTTGAACTGGTCATCTGAAGAAGTGGATGCGAGGCTGAAAGAAATCATGATCGGAATTCATAAAGCATGCAGAGATTACGGTAAGGAAGAAGACGGCTACGTGAACTACGTGAAAGGAGCAAATATCGCTGGTTTCGTGAAAGTTGCCGAGGCAATGCTGGCTCAGGGAGTGGTATAAAACAGAAAATCCGGGGCAGTTTCCCGGATTTTTTCTTAATATTCCTGTCCCGGGATAATGGGAAAAAAGTAAAATGAAAGGATAAGAAGCATTGATTTTTCAATGCTTTTTATTTTGGTAAAAAAGCAAAAAAAAGTCCTGCCAAATTGCAGGACTTCCTTTCACTTTCCTTTTTATTACTGTCTTTAATTTTTTTCTTCAGGTTTTTGAGCTGCTGATTCTGTTTTTAACTCAGCTGCAGTTTCTGTTTTCAATGCTGCAGTTTCGCCCACTTTTTTCACTTCAAGGACTTCTTTTTTAAAGGTTGGAGCTGCAACCACAGCTGAACTTTCAGTATTTACTTCAGCTTTCACATCCGTTTTTACCGCTTTATCCGTCTTTAATTTTCTTGCCTTTTCTGTGCTTTGCGCATTTGCTAAACTTACACCTGCGGCTAAAAACACAATTGCTAACAACGACTTTTTCATAATATATTTTTTAGATTAATTATGAGTATAACGCTGCTTTTTTTCCTGAATTATATGAAGAAGAGAACTTTAACTGAATTTATTAAAGTTTGTGATTTTGTTTAGAGTTTTATTTTTTCTCCAGATTCTTCTGAATCCTTTCCACAAATTCGAATGCGGCGGGACAGATTACGGTGTTCTTTATCGTGAGGTGATTAATCTGATAGATTTTCTTCCTGTCAGTGTGAGGAAATTCACGGCAGGCTTTGGGCCTTACTTCATAAATGGAGCAGGTATTATCAGAATTCAGGAACCAACAGGGAAGATTCTGCAGCACCTTGTCGCGGTCTTCATCTGTTGTTAAATATTTCGCTTCGAAATCTGCCGGTTTCATCTTCAGGTGTTTTGAAATTCTTTCGATGTCTTTCTCCGTGAAAAGCGGGCCGGTTGTTTTGCAGCAGTTAGCGCACTGAAGACAGTCGATTTTGCTGAAAACTTCGTCGTGGGTTTCCTGTACGGCATAATCGAGATTTTTCGGTGGACGTTTTTTGAGGGTGTCGAGGAACTTTTTGTGTTCTTTCTGCTTTAAAATCGCCTGACTTTTATAGAATTCCAGATTCATGGTGCAAAAATAAGGGATATTTTTTTGGGAAACTGATTTCTTATGAGGAAGATCCTGCGGCCGCGATAGCAGCGGTTACCCCGCAAGGAGGCGGCGGAACGAAGTGGAGCTGCCGACTGAGGAGTATGAGCGTATAGCGCGAATTGTCCGCCCAAATGATTAATGATCAGAATCATAAGCCCAAATGTTTTAAATGTCTTAATTTTGAACTATGAAAAAACTGGAGACAAGAGAAGATATCGAACTTCTGGTGAATAAATTTTATGATAAGGTCGCTAAAGACGAAACGATCGGATTCTTTTTCAATGATGTAGCAAAGGTGAAATGGGCGAATCATTTACCAAAAATGTATTCGTTTTGGGAAACTTTACTTTTCGGGCAGGTTTCCTATAAGGGTAATCCGATGGCGATGCACTTTCCTGTAAACGAAAAGGTGGCGATCGAAAAGCGACATTTCGAACACTGGATCAAACTGTGGACGGAGACCGTGGAAGAAAATTTCATGGGCGAAATGGCCGAAACCGCGATCTATAAAGCGACCAATATTGCCAATTTAATGGGCTATAAAATGGAGATGGCGAGGAGATAAGCTTGATCCTAAGTAGAATTTAAATTTCCCTACGGAATTGAATGGTGAATTTTCGGAAAACCGAAAATTCACCATTTATTTTATCTCTCATTATGGTACAATAACCGTGAAAATGTACGCGGCCAGATTTACAAGAAGTACGGTACCGTAAAGATGATTAGTCTTTCCCCTGCTCAGTGAAAGCATCACGGTAAATACGGACAACGCGAGAAGGATAATTGATTTCATATCAAGTCCCAGAACGAAGGGGATATCATAAACAATACACACCAGAGAAACTGCCGGAATTGTTAATCCGACACTTGCCAATGCAGAACCCAATCCCAAATTAATGGAGGACTGAATCTGATTGTTTTTTGCTGCCCGTATTGCCGCTAAACCTTCAGGCAACAAAACCACGGAAGCAATAATAACCCCAACCAGAGCTCTCGGCGCACCAATATTTTCTACAAAATCTTCAATAACCGGTGAAAGTCCTTTCGCCATAAATATCACCACCGCAAGACAGATAATAAGGAGCACCAAGCTGGCGACCGTCTTAGCAGTGCCTGGCGGATCTGCTTCATGAGTCGTGTGATCTTCTTCCTCCACAATAAAATAATTGCGGTGACGAACCGTCTGAAACATCAGAAATGAAGAATATATAACCAAACAGGCCAGCGAAACAAAAGCCAATTGAGCATTGGTATAAAACGGTCCCCTCACACTCGAGGTATAATTAGGTAAAATAAGCGTCAGCACCAGAATAGCAACTAAACTTACGAGGTAGGTTGTGGCTGAGCTCCGCATAAATAACTGTTCCTTGTATTTTCTGCTCCCAACCCAGATACAGATGCCCAGAATACCGTTGAGAATAAGCATCACCGCGGCAAAAACAGTATCACGTGCGTACGTCATTGCTCCTTCACCGCCGGAAAGCATAAAGGAAATAATTAGGCCTACTTCAAGTATAGTAATACAGATGGCGAGAATAATGGTTCCGTAAGGTTCGCCTACTTTGTGAGCTACCACTTCGGCATGATGTACGGCTGCCAGAACCGTCGCAAACAAAAGCAACGCTCCGGCTATATTTCCGAAAAGTGTGTCAGTAAGAAACCCGCCAAGGTAAAATACCGACGATAAAACCGGGAAGACCACCGTCCAGTTTAGAATATTTTTTAGTTTCATAAAAGTGAGATTTCCACAATTATACAAAAAATCTATCAAAAATGAAAACGTTTTAGATAAATCTTATCGAAAAATATCAGAAAAATTTCCAGAGATAATAATCCTGAAAATCGGTAATCATATGGAAAAGCAGCCCTACAGCAATAATTCTGTAATTCCCTTTTAGGAAAACAGTTCCCAGAAAGTACAGCAACACCATCGGATAGCGGTGTAAAATATGAAAACCTACACTGCTTCGGTTCGGATCAAACACTGGGTTCGCCAAAATATGGTCAACATCTACAATCATTGTTGCCAACATCAGCAGATAAGCTTTCTGCCAGTTTTCCTTAAAGAAAACCTTAGCAATAAGCAAAGGAAAAACAAAATGCAGGAAGTAATGAAAAATCTCCCTGAGATAGAAAGTGCTTTCCATTAAATCCGACCTTTTAGATAATCCTGCCTTACATCTTCGTCCAGTTTTTCGATGGCGTAACGGAGCGAAGTCCTCGGCATTTTTCTGTAGTGCAGATTCAAAAACGCAAGAAGTTCACTTTCGTTTTTCTGTCCCATTTCTCTTAAAAGCCAGCCGTTTGCTTTGTGCATTAAATCATGAGGATAATGAAGGTTTTTCAGGGCAAATTCTTTCATTAATCCGAATTCCCCTCTTTTTACATAATACATCGTGCCAACTACCGCCATCCTTTTGCTCCAGAGATTATCTTCATCGGAAAGATCTCTTAAAATGCTGCCGTCCTTATTTTCAAAGCAAAACCTGCCCAAAATCTTATAACAGGAATTATCTACCAAATCCCAATTGTTGATATACTTTTTGTTTTTCAGATAAAATTGAACAATTTCAGTTTTCTCTGAAAAGCTTTTAGACTTCTCAAATTTTGAAACCAGCATCAACAGCGCACAATGGCGGTGCTCATGAATTTTAGAGGACAATAATTTGCGCAGCTCTTCAAGAGAAATTTTTCCCGCAAATTCTTTTGCAACCTGCCGCTGATCGGGAACTGTTACTCCGATAAATTTATCACCTTCTGCATACCCGCCTTTTCCAGCCTTGAAAAACCGCGGAAAAAACTCTGCTTTTTCCGGGACAGAAAGCAACTGTAAAGCTTCTTTTATTTCTTCTGAATGTGTCGGCATTTATTCTGACGGCTGATCACCGGATTCTTCATCATCATAATATTCAAAAAGGAAATCATTGTAGGGAAATCTCGAAATATGAATTTTCAAAACCTCGTCGTAAATCATTTTCTTCATTTCCGGGAAGTTTTCCTTTGTTAAAGCCGAAATGAAAACGGTCGGAAATTTAGACTTCGCCATCCAAGTTTTCTGCCACTCTTCCAATGAAATGTTTTTTCTCGATTCCGGCGTCAGATCATCCTCCTCTTTTTTCTCGTAGCGGAAGTCGTCAATTTTATTGAAAACCATGATCATCGGCTTCTGATGTGCATTGATTTCCATTAAAATCTGATTCACAGAATCGATATGATCTTCGAAACTTTCATGGGAAATATCCACAACATGAATCAATAAATCGGCTTCCCGCACTTCATCCAGCGTAGATTTAAAACTTTCAACCAGTTGAGTTGGCAGTTTTCTGATAAAACCAACCGTATCCGTGAGTAAAAAAGGAAGATTCCCAATCACCACTTTTCTCACCGTAGTATCCAAAGTTGCAAAAAGTTTGTTTTCTGCAAAAACTTCCGATTTGGAAATGGCATTCATTAAAGTAGATTTCCCAACATTGGTATAGCCCACAAGTGCGGCACGTACCACCTTTCCGCGGTTGTTACGCTGCGTTGCCATTTGACGGTCGATGGTTTTCAGTTTTTCTTTTAAGAGTGATATCCTGTCGCGGATAATCCTTCTGTCGGTTTCAATTTCAGTTTCCCCCGGACCTCTCATTCCAATTCCCCCTTTCTGTCTTTCAAGGTGAGTCCACATCCTGGTAAGTCTTGGCAAAAGATACTGATACTGAGCAAGTTCAACCTGTGTTCTTGCATAGGAAGTCTGGGCACGCTGAGCAAAAATATCCAGAATAAGATTGGTTCTGTCAAGAATTTTCACTTCAATTTCCCTTTCGAGATTTTTAAGCTGCGAAGGCGAAAGTTCATCATCGAAAATAATAGTTCCTATGTTGTTTTCTTTGACATAATCTCTTATTTCCTGAGCTTTTCCGCTTCCGATAAAGGTTTTGGAATCCGGCTGGGTGAGTTTTTGGGTAAAACGTTTCACCACTGTAGCACCTGCTGTTAAGGCAAGAAACTCCAGCTCATCAATATATTCAATAAGTTTTTCCTCGTCCTGGTTTTGGGTAATAACGCCTACCAAAACTGCTTTTTCGTACAAATGTTCTTTATTATCGAGCATATATTTTATTTCTCTGATCTGATTTTTACAAAATTAGTTTTTTTCTTTATTATAAATGAGTTTTAGAACAATCAAAATTATGGTCGCAAACACTGAAATACTGTTGGTGACGATCATTGAAATATGACTGATTTCAATCCCGAACCAAAGCCAAAGCCCACTGCTAACAATCCCGATAATACAGGTAATTACCGATATTTCCTCCGCCGATTTCTCTTTAAAAATTTTTATGATTTGCGGAACAAAAAGCGCCGAAGATAAACCTCCAGCTACAAATCCGATAATTTCAGGGTTGATGTTCATAAAATTTAAATATTAAAGAAATTAATCCCAGTCTGCGGCAACGAATTTCATTGTACTTCCGTCTTTTGAAGTAAGCGTTAAAAAATGTCCGTCAATTTTATAGCGGGTCATCGCCGGTAATGATTTACCGAATGAATCTTCAAGTTTCATCGCGTCCTCACAATACATCATCGTACTTCCGACCTGGGAAAAAATCACCGTTCCGTCCGGCTTAAAATCCGCTTTCATAAACATCCGGTTACAACCCATATTGGCTCCGTATTGGTCTTTGGTGCTCAAATCTAAATTCACACCTTTTTTCATTAAAAAATCTTTGCTAAAATCCTGAAATTGCACCAACATCCATTTACGGCTGATATTTTGTGAAGCTTCATTGGTTTGAGCGCAGTACGCCATCATTAATAATCCGAAAACGAAGAAAAGGCTTCTCAAAATGTTTTTCATGCTAATTTTTTTGAACAACATTCCATTTTTATGCCGTGATTTTTAATTAAATTTGAATTCAGCTAAAAACAAAAATGACACAGGAAGCTATTTCATTTACAGGAATCATTTTACAGCACGGCGGAATGAATGCTGCTTACCTCGAATTTCCTCTCTCCGTGGAAGAAACTTATGGTAAAAAAGGACAGGTGAAAATCAAAGCCCTTTTCGATAATAAAGTGGAATACCGCGGAAGCCTTGCAAAAATGAAGAGTGATTTTCCCATGCTCGGACTCACACAGGAAGTAAGAAAAAAGCTGGGGAAATCCTTTGGGGAAGAAGTCTCAGTGAAAATCTGGGAAGACAGAGAAGAAAGAACTGTGGAAATACCAGAAGATGTGCAGGCTGTTTTTAAAGAAAACCCCAAGGTGAAGGAATTGTTTGATGCGATGAGTTACACCCACCGAAAAGAATATATCCGCTGGATCATGGACGCCAAAAAACCCGAAACCAGGGAAAACAGAAAAGTGAAGATGACCGCAATGATTCTCGCAGGAAAAAAAGGAATATAAATGAAAAATATAAAAAATCTGGAAACCGAAAGATTATTACTGAAACCCATCTCTACCGATGATGCGGGACTTATTTTGGAACTTTACAATTCGCCAAGATTTATTGAATTTATCGGTGACCGAAACATCCGTACCCTTGAAGATGCTGAAAATTATATTGTAGGAAAATTTCTTCCGCAAATGGAGAGAATCGGTTTCGGGAACTACCTTATTGAAAGAAAATCTGACAGCATGAAAATAGGTGCAGTCGGAATTTTCGAACGCGACGGACTGGATGTTCATGATATCGGCTTTTCATTTCTTCCTGAATTTGAAGGACAGGGTTATGGTTTTGAGTCGGCCTCGAAACTTTTGGCAACTGCTTTTAATGAGTTTGGCTTAAAGAAAATTTCCGCCATTACTACGAAGACTAATTTTTCATCTCAGAAACTGATCGAAAGACTGGGTTTAAAATATATAAAAACCGTCCGTATCCCTAATGATGAGGAGGAATTGCTGTATTATGAGATTGAGAATGCAAACTAATAAAAAAGGAAACACGATTTGTGTTTCCATTTTATTTAATTTTTAAATTGTATAATTAATTTGGCTTCCAGTCAACCACTGCTCGGATAAAAGCTTCGGCATTTTCCAAGGGAATATTCGGCAAAATACCGTGACCGAGATTAACGATATAACGGTCTTTCCCGAAACGGTTAATCATTTCGGTAACCATTTTCTTGATTGTTTCCGGTGTGGAATGCAGTCTTGTAGGATCGAAATTCCCCTGCAGAGTCATCGAATGATTTGTTAAAACTCTCGCAAATTCAGGTCGGATGGTCCAGTCAACTCCCAATGCAGAAGCTTTAGACATTGTCATTTCTTCCAGCGCAAACCAGCAGCCTTTTCCGAAAACCACAACATGAGTCAGCGGACTTAAAGCCTCCACAATCTGGTTGATATACTTCCATGAAAATTCCTTATAATCATCAGGAGACAGCATTCCGCCCCACGAATCAAAAACCTGAACGGCAGAAACACCCTTCTCTACTTTCCTTTTAAGATAGGCGATAGTGGTATCTGTAATTTTCTGAAGCAACAGATGCGCAGCTTCCGGATTCTGAAAGCAGAAGGTCTTTGCCACTTCAAATGTTTTAGACCCTTTTCCTTCAACGCAGTAGCATAAAATGGTCCACGGAGAACCTGCAAAACCGATGAGAGGAATATCATTATCCAGTTTCAGCAAAGTAAGTTCGATGGCATCAAAAACGTAACCCAAAGTATCATTCACATCGGGAACCGGAATATTCTGAACTTCCTCCAGTGTTCGGATCGGATGATCTAACCACGGCCCCACATTTTCTTTCATCTTGAAATCAATCCCCATTGCCTGTGGAACCACCAAAATATCGGAAAAAAGAATCGCTGCATCCAAAGGATAACGGCGGATCGGCATCATGGTAATTTCCGCAGCAAGTTCCGGTGTCTGACAACGGGTAAAAAAATCATACTTGTCACGAAGTGCCCTGAATTCCGGGAGAAATCTTCCGGCCTGCCTCATCATCCAAACCGGCGGTCTTTCAACGGTTTCTCCTCTTAATGCCTTTAAATAAAGGTCGTTTTTAATCATAACTTTTTATTTTGTTCTTCATGTACTTTAGCAATACATTGGGAAGAAATTAAATTCAGCAAATCTTCAAGATTGCTTTCCTTACTGGTAATAATTGGGTTTTTTGTGAATTTTTTCACCTCTTTTTCCGTGGTTTCACCTATGGAAAATATCTGCAGATGATCCAGCGAATTATGCCTGGCAAAACTACGGACTCCGCTTGGGCTAAAAAAACACACGGCATCATAATCTCCACTGATCTCCGGATAAAGCAATTTCGTCTCGTATACGGGTATTTTCGTGTAGGAAATGTTCTGAAGCGGCAATGTATTATTCAGCACATTCAGTGCAAGATTTCCGCAGAAATGCAGAAACTTTTCTTTCGCGCTGTTATCGATAATAAATTCTGAAAGCTCTTTGGCATGTCTTGTAACCTTGAAAGTTCCGAAGCCGTGCTTCCTCAATTCTTTTTTGGTCATTAATCCAACAGCATAAATTTTATTAAAATTTCTTTCAACAAATTTTTCGTTCGGTTTAAAACCGTTATTAAAAAAACTTTCTACCGCATTTACACTGCTGAAAATTAAAGATTTATCTTTCAGATCAAAAGGCTCCACCTGCAGCGGATTTATTTTAATCACTTCCACAAAATCACAAGAAAAATGACCTCCTAATTTTTTGGAAATCATTAATTTATCAAATTTTTTTGTAAAAAGAATTTTCATGAGGGATTCTTAATATATATAAGGAGTGAAACTAAATTGGCTGAAATTAAATTTTATAATTAATGAATCTGAGATTTAATCTCTGCCATCAGTTCTTTTCCTCCGTTTTCCAATACTTTTCCGGCTAATTTTTTACCGAAATTTTCTGTTTCGTTCCACTGGAAAATCTCATCGGTTTCGATACAGTTTTTTCCGTCCAGTGAGCATAATCTTGCGATAAAACGAACTTCGTTATGATCATTCATTTCCGCAAAAGCACCAATCGGAGCGGTACATCCGCCTTCCAACGCCTTCAGGAAATTTCTTTCGATTTCAATACAGATCTGAGTATTTCTGTGATTGACGTCTTTAAAAATTTCTTTGATTTCAGCATCGTCACTTCTCCCGCAAATTGCTACAACACCTTGTGCAGGCGCTGAAATCATCATCGGAAGATATTCATAATCAACGTCTAAACCCATTCTTTCGATAGCGGCGAGAGAAAACAGCGTGGCGTCGAATTCATTCTCCTCGAGTTTTTTTAGTCTGGTCTGTACATTTCCGCGGATATCTGAAATTTCTGTTCCCGGAAATTCTTTCAGCCAAAAAGCGCGGCGTCTTAGGCTGCTTGTTGCAATTTTAAGGTCTTTGAGTTCCAGTGTAGCTGCATCTTTTTTTCTTACCAGTACGTCCTGTGGATAATCGCGCTCCAAAACAGCGATTATTTCGACATTTTCGGGAAGTTCTGTAGGAATATCTTTCAGCGAGTGAACGGCAATGTCTACTTCTTTGTTCAGCAAAGCAACATCAAGGTCTTTGGTAAAAACACCGGTAATTCCCATTGTATAAAGAGGCTGGGTAAGATTTTTATCTCCTGAAGAAACGATCGGAACAATATCTGTAAGCAGATTTTTGTTCTGCAGGTTTCTTGCAACTTCCCTTGCCTGCCACATAGCGAGCGGTGAATTTCTGGTACCTATTTTAATGCTTCTCATTGAATTCGTTATTGGGCTGTTCAACTAAAATCTCATGCATCAGCTTGCTGAGTTCTTCCGCTTTCAAAGGATTATCAATGATATACTTTGCAAAACGGTTGGTGATTTTCTGTATCAGTTTATCAGAAAGCTGCATATCATTCACATCAACATATTTATGTTTTTTGTGGATATTGTGCATTTCGTTTCGTTCCATGTTTTTCAGAACGGCTTTAAAATGATGAATATTGGGAGCAAGTTTTCTTTTTTTCTCCCATTCAATAAAATCTTTCGTCATTTCTCTGATGATGCCTTCAGCTTTCGGAATCTCTTTCTGCCGCTGAAGCATGGTTTCGCTGATATGCAGCGAAAGTTCATCTACATCTACCAAACTTACATTGGTGTTCTCAGTCACATTTCTCTCCACATTATTAGGGATGGAAAGATCAATGACTAAGGTTTCCTTTCCGTTCGGGAAATGGCTTTTATTGATGATAGGATGCTGTGCACCTGTAGCGACAATTAAAATATCGGTTTGGCTAAGTTCCTCCTGTAAACTTTCGAAGGCGATATGAGGAATTTTATATTTTTCGGCAATTTTCTCTGCTTTTTCAGAAGTACGGTTGGCTACTTTAACCTTTGGTTTATAAACGTGTTTTACCAAATTTTCCACCGTGTTCTGCCCGATTTCTCCTACACCCAGAAGCAGGATGTTTTTCTCAGAAATCTGGGTCTGATTTTTCAATATATAATGAACTGCTGCATAAGAAACAGAAGCGGCTCCGTTCGAAATGCCTGTTTCGTTTTTAATTCTTTTAGAAATCTGAATAGCAGAATTTATTGCTCTCTCTAAAAAAGGATTCGAGTTTTTCTTTTCTTTTTTGAACCGGTGGTAAGCATTTTTGATCTGCCCTATAATTTCGAAATCTCCGATAATCTGGCTTTCCAAACCTGCAGCAACGCGGAAAAGATGATTCAGCGCTTCTTCATGTTTAAGAATATTCACATACTGCATGAATTCCGTCAGACTTACGCCAATGGTTTTGCAGTATAATTCGGCAATTAAAAGGTAGTTTTGCGAGGTTGTATAAATCTCAGTCCTGTTGCAGGTGGACACCACAAATGCATCTCCCAAATTCTCCTCATGAATTTCGTTAACAAAATGTTTAATATTGTCGTCAAAAAACGCAAATTTGCCCCTCGTTTCGGCGTCAGCTTTCTCGAAACTGACACTGAGAACGGCGAAATTGGCGGTTTTGTGAATGTTATTATCCTGGTTCATAAAGCAACGGCAAATTTAAGATTTTAAATTGAATTTCCGGTGATTCTGTAAGATGAACATTATCAGTAAAATCTATGATAATCTGAACTTTATTTCCGGATTTTCATTTAAAAATGAAATAATTAAGAAATAAAAATGTTATTTAAGAATAGCTTGTAATTTTAATAAAATTTTAACCAAATTTAGTCGGAATCTAATTTTTAGAACGGTTCTAAATTTATACCTTTGTACACTTAAAAAAAATCACGAAAAAAATGGGGTTATTTGATATGTTCACGCAGGATATTGCGATTGACTTAGGCACAGCAAACACACTAATTATACATAATAATAAAATTGTCATTGATCAACCTTCGATTGTAGCCATCGAACGTTCCAGCGGGAAACCGATTGCGGTGGGCGAAAAGGCAAAACACATGCAGGGGAAAACCCACGAAGACATCAAAACCATCAGACCTTTGAAAGACGGCGTAATCGCTGATTTCCACGCATCTGAACACATGATCAAAGAATTTATCAAACAAATTCCGGGGATCAAAGGAAAACTTTTCCAGCCTACTCTAAAAATCGTTATCTGTATTCCTTCAGGCATTACTGAAGTTGAAAAAAGAGCCGTAAGAGATTCTGCACAGAAAGTGAACGCCAAAGAAGTACGTTTGATTTATGAACCAATGGCTGCGGCAATCGGTGTTGGTATTGATGTTCAAAAACCTGAAGGTAACATGATTATCGACATAGGTGGAGGAACAACGGAAATCGCTGTAGTTGCTTTGGGAGGTATCGTCTGCGACAAATCTGTGAAGATTGCAGGAGATGTTTTCACCAATGATATTGCTTATTATTTAAGAACACACCATAATTTATACATCGGAGAAAGAACTGCTGAAAGAATTAAAATTGAAGTAGGTTCTGCTGTTGAAGATCTGGATGTAGAGATCGAAGATATTCCGGTTCAGGGACGTGATTTAATCACTGGTAAACCAAAAGAAATTATGGTGAACTACAAGGAAATCGCGCGTGCATTAGACAAATCAATCATCAGAATTGAAGACGCAGTGATGGAAACACTTTCACTTACTCCGCCGGAGTTGGCTGCCGATATCTACAAAACAGGAATTTATCTTGCCGGTGGTGGCGCCTTGCTGAGAGGTCTTGCCGACAGACTTCACAAGAAAACAGGTTTGCCGGTTTTCGTTGCAGAAGATCCGTTAAGAGCCGTTGTACGCGGAACAGGTATTGCACTGAAAAACATGGATAAATTCAACTTCCTGATTAAATAATTTTTAACTTTTTACGACATTAACTGATGGGATTTTTGCTGCGATTATTTTCGAAGAACGGTTTGTTCGTTTTCTTCACATTTCTGCAGCTCACCGCTTTGGTATTGATTTTCAGCAGAAACTCAATGCAGCAGTCGTGGCTTGCGGGCCAAACCGCGGCTTTCAATTCCTGGGTCTCCGGTTATATTGACGAAGGCGCTTCCTACCTCAAACTGAAGCAGATTAATGAGCAGCTTGTTGCTCAAAACAAATCACTGATGGAGCAGGTCTACGGTAAAAAGGCTGCACTTCCCAATTTCAGAAAAGTTCACGATACGATTGGCGGCGGACAGATCTACACTTTCGTTGACGGAGAAATTGTTTTTAACAGCATTAACAGGAAAGATAATTATTTTACCATTAACCGCGGAAAGAGAGACGGCGTTCTGCCAAAAATGGGTGTTATGGCACCAAAAGGAATTGCCGGAATTGTAATTAATTCTACAGATTCTTACGCACTGGTACAATCTGTCCTGAGTCTGAATAAAATCAAGATCAATGCTTCGCTGAAGAAATCAGGATATTTCGGGACATTGACCTGGAAAGGAGACGATTCCCGAATCATGCATTTATCGGACGTTCCGAAATATGTTCCCCTTCAAATCGGAGACACGGTGGTGACCGACGGAAAATCAGCCATCTTTCCCCAGGGAATCATGATTGGCACCGTTTCCGGATATGAAGTGGACAGCAAGACAGGCTTCTGGGATATTTCCGTTGAACTGAGTGAAAAAATGGGGAATCTCAACAAAATATATGTAGTGAAAAATCTGAAAAAAGCCGAAGTTCAGAAAATTCAGGATACTTTACAGGCCACCATTAAAAGAGAAAAATGATAAGCAGAACACTTTTTACAGACATCCTGATGATTGTTTTCCTGGTTGCACTGCAGATTTTTGTGCTTAACCGTATTACGCTCTTCGGGAAATACACACCGGTTTTATATCCTGTTTTCATTATGTTCTATCCTTTTTTCAGGAATAAATTTCAGTTTTTAGCGCTGAGTTTTATTTTAGGATTAAGCATTGATGCTTTTCTTTATACCTGGGGAATTAATGCATTTGCCACTACCTTTATCGCTTATTTCCGGACCTTAATTTTCCGTACTTCCACAGATACCTCCACCGATTTCTTTTCGTTTCAGTCTTTGCAGTGGTCGCAGTATCTCTTCTTTATTCTGTCGAGTATTTTCTTTCATCAGCTCCTCGTTCAGTATATTGAATTCTTTAAATTCAGCAGGTTCTTCGAAATATTCCTGAATGTTTTGGCAACAAGTGCTATTTCCTTTATATTTATCCTGATGTATGCTTTGGCTTTCAAAATCAAACAAAAGGTGTAGAAAGCAGTCCAATTTTTGAATTCTTAAAAAAGAACCATGATATTTTTAATCATCGAAGGTTACATGTGCCTCAGAGAAAAGGTTAACAGAAACGCATGAAGTCACAATATCTCAAAATCACCGCTATATTATCTGTACTTGCTTTAATTTTTATCGCAAGACTTGCCTATCTGCAGCTTTTTACCGACCGGTATGCACTGAATGCAGCCAATACCTCTATCAAAACCGAATATATTATTCCGCAGCGCGGCGTCATTTTCGACCGTAACGGAAAAATTATGGTAGGAAACCAGCCTTCCTATGAGATTTCTTTTACCGAAGCTTTAATTAAACCTGATTTCGACACGCTGGATTTCTGTCATTTAATGAAGATCAGCAAACAGGATTTCATTAAAAGAATCAATGCCATTAAAAGCGAAAAGTATTACTCGAAGCTTACTCCGATGACTTTCATGAAGAATCTCAGCCGGGAAGAAATTGCGAGAATACAGGAGATTATTTTTAAATATCCCGCTTTCAATATTGTATCCAGGCCGCAGCGGCAGTACGAAGTTTCGACTTCCGGAAATCTTCTCGGTTATACCAATGAAGTGAACGACCGCGACATTAAAAAAGATTCCCTGTATTACTTGCCCGGCGATTTCATTGGCAAAACAGGAATTGAAAAGTCTTATGAAAAAGATTTGCGTGGCGAAAAAGGCATCCAGTACATTCAGAAAGATATCCGTCTAAGAAATGTCGGCCCTTACAAAAACGGAACTTTAGACAAAGAGGTTGTTACCGGAAAAGACATTACACTTACCATTGATTACGACTTGCAGAGACTCGCTGAAGAAATGATGGTTAATAAACAGGGTGCCATTGTTGCTCTGGACCCGTCGAACGGAGAAATACTTGTTCTTGCAACAGGTCCGGATATTGATCCCAATCTTTTTACAGGTCCTGATAAAACCAGAAATCTTTATAAATTGCAGATGGACACAATTTATAATAACCGTCCAACTTTCGACCGCTCTTTACAGGCAGCTTATCCACCGGGATCTACCTTCAAACTTCTTACCGCAGCAGCAGCGATGCAAATGGGCGTAATGGATGAAAACACCATCTTTCCATGTGGCGGCGGATTTAATTACAGAGGCCTGAGAGTTAAAGGTCACGGCGGTGCCGATCCTTTAATTCCCGCGATTCAGGTTTCCAGTAACTGCTATTTTTCTTATGCGTTTATCGCGATCATGAATAAATATCCCGGAAACCCTACAAAAGGTGTTGACGAATGGAAAAAAATCATGAGCAGCTTCGGAGTGGGTGAATTTTTAAATAATGATTTGGCAGTAGGCGCAAAAGGAAGAATTCCGTCAGGCGAATTTTACGAAAAACGATCCGGCAAAAAAGACTGGAGCTCCGCCTACACCATGAACGGATCGATTTTTAACGGAATGGGTCAGGGAGATGTTTTGCTTACCCCTCTGCAAATGGCAAACTCCATCGCAGCGATTGTTAACAGAGGATGGTATTTTACCCCACATATCGTAAAATCCATTGACGGCAAGCCGAATCCTGATCCGAGATTTAAAGTGAAGCATAAGACACTCGTCAATCCGAAACATTTTGAACCGATCATTAAAGGAATGGAAGCTGTGGTACTCAACGGGACTGCAAGAAGTTTAAAATCCGCTGATTTTACCATGCTTGCAAAGACGGGTACTGCACAGGTTCCGCAAGGAAAAGATAACTCTATTTTCGTTTTGGCTGCTCCTGCAGAAAATCCTAAAATCGTCATCGCTGCGGTGATGGAACACGCCGGTTTTGGCGCTACATGGGCAGGTCCTGCAGCTGCAGTAATTGCTGAAAAATATCTGACCGGAGATTTAAAGCGCGAACATCTTTATAAAAAGCTCACCGGAGCCAGCTTCATGCCGGAATACAGAAGACAGTGGGATGCCGAGCTTAAGAAGAAAGGGCTTTACAAAGAACCTAACAAAGATTCTGTAAGAATTCAAAATATTGAAGACAGTCTGAAGTTTATTAAAAATGACCAGATCCGGGCAAAGCTCATTTATAAAAGAGATTCGCTGCGATTAAAAGTAAAAACTCAAACTCCGAAAAAATGAAGTGGACAGAAGGAATAGACAAACTCAGCATTTTTCTGTATCTCGCCATCTCGCTTTTTGCAGTGGCAAACATTTACAGTGTTGACGAAGGTTTAGGAAAAAAACAGCTGATTTTTTTCTGCATTTCCCTTTTTATAGGCATCATCATTTTTATGATGCGGACTAAGTTCTTTGAAAATTTCGCCAGTATCATTTATGTTTTCGGAGTCTTGCTCCTCATTGGTCTTTTTCCGTTCGGAACTGAAATTCTGGGTCAGAGAAACTGGTATAAATTCGGCGGAGTGACGATGCAGCCTGTCGAATTTGCAAAAATTGGGGTTGCTCTGATGCTCTCAAATTATGTTTCGGGGCCGGATTTTAACCTGAAAAACAGAAAATCTCTACTCACTACTCTTGCTATTATCGGAATTCCAGCGATTGTGGTACTCGCAATTCCCGATGTTGGATCTTTACTGGTTTTTACCGCGTTTTTTATTGCGCTTTTCCGGGAAGGATTAAGCGGCTGGTTTTTCGGAGTCGGAGGTATATTGGCAGCGGTTTTCTTAGTAGCTCTTGCTGTAGATCCTCTTTACGTCATTATCGGAACTGCTGTAATTTACGGTTTCATTGTTTTATTTAATTATAACCGAATCCACTGGAATGTAATATCTGTCGCAGGTTTTCTCGGGTCGTTTCTTCTCCTTTCAGGACTCGCTTTCGGTACTCCGAAAATTCTGGAAAAAATGCCGAAACATCAGCGCGAACGTATTGAAGTTCTGTACAAAGGTGAAAAAGCATTCCGCGATACTTCCGGTTACAATTTACTGTATTCCAAAACCGCGATCGGATCGGGAGGGTTTTTTGGCAAAGGTTACAAAGAAGGTTCTGTAACGCAGGGGAAATTTGTTCCTGAACAGGAAACTGACTATATTTTCTGTACTGTTGGAGAAGAATGGGGTTTCTTTGGAGCGTCACTTCTCGTAATTTTTTATGCGGTCTTTATCGGAAGGATCTATTACCTTTCAGAAAAGCAGAAATCAGCTTTTAACCGGGTTTTCGGCTATTGCTTTGCCTCGGTGCTCTTAATGCACTTTTCTATCAATTTAGGAATGGTTATGGGATTATTTCCTACAGTGGGTATTCCGCTGCCGTTTTTCAGTTACGGTGGAAGTTCACTACTGGCATTTTCGATCATGACTTTTATCTTCTTTAAACTGAATTATACGGACCGGAACAGTTTGGTATAGCATTCTTAATTTTCAGCCCTGATTGCGTTAAATTTAATAAGGAAGTGAAATCTCCATTATCAAACCTTTCCGACAATCAGGCATCCAAATAACCCGCTTTGGGAAGAATATAATTATTAAACCTGGAGATCGATTAAACGCTTGACGTGCTTTAACGAAGTTTCGTCTCTAAACATTTAGAAGAATAATGAAGAGATTTTCTGTATTATAATTCTTGACCCTTAGTTTGCTTAATCATAGAGAGATTCACTAAAAATTAAGCTTGAGATCCGTTTCATTGATAACTTGTTCTGGGGCGAAACTAATTCTGCCTGTAGTTTCCATAAACAGTTAAGCTGAATAGCCAACAAAAAAAAGCTACTCTCGGGTAGCTTTTAATTGAATCAATTATTTATTTTAGTTATTAGCGAAGTTGTTAAACGAATCCATTGAGATGATTCTTTTTGCAAATTGAAATTTCGGACCCCAATAAGAATCAGTAAGGGAAGAAATCATAACTCCTTTTGAAGTGGCCGCATGAATGAATTTCACACCTCCTTCCGCTGATACTTCTTCTACAATTCCTACGTGAGAAATTTTGCCTTTACCATGAGAGAAGAAAACCAAATCGCCTTTCTGAAGCTCATCCTTGTTAATCTTTTCGCCTTCCTGAGCCTGAGATGCAGCTACTCTTGGCAAATTCATCCCTGTAACAGCTCCAAAAACCGAAAGAACGAACGCTGAGCAGTCAATTCCTCTTCTGGTCATTCCACCGTATCGGTAAGGAGTTCCTAAGTAAGACTGTGCCTCTGCCAAAAGATCATCAATTTTTTTGGTGAATTTTACCGTTTTGGCAATCTCGTCATTTCTTAAATTAGCTTCTAAAGTCTTTGATGCAACAACTTTTTCATCATTAAAACTGTTAAGTAATTGAGATTTAGCTTTTTCTAATTTTTTATTATCAATAGATGCTAGTTTGGCATCTGATTTGTATTGATTAATTTGGGTTGCTGGTGATGATACAACATAGTTGGTTACACAAGACTGCATTGACATGGTAGCAGTTACAGCAACTAAATAAAACAGAACTCTTTTCTTCATATATATTTGATTATCTGTGTTAAAGAAGTAATATTTGTTTTTAAATGCAAGGCAAAATTAAGTATTCGAACTTGAAGGGGGGTGAAAACACCCTTTTTGAAAAGCCACTTTAACACTTTTTAACATTTTTAATACTAATGTTAAAGCAAAACAAACCACAATCACCCTATTTAGGGAGGTTGTGGTTTAATTTTTTTTATGATTTATTAACATTTATACAGGGCATCTATTTAATACATTATTTTTCTCTATAATGTAAGCTCCCAATATGTAAACAAAAAAAGTCCTGAATGAATCCAGGACTTTTATAATTTGCAGTAAATCAGTTATCTTGTGAACAAAAGCTCTCTGTACTTGGTCATTGGCCAAAGCTCGTCATCAACAACCATTTCCAGCGCATCAGATGCGTCCCGGATTTTATCAAATAATGGTTTTACATCGTTACAGAATGACTCAGCCATTTTCTGGGAATCTGACGCAGCCTTCGCTGTTTCGATTGCAGAAAGTAAATTGTCAATCTCTACTTTCATAACTGAAACATGTCCTGAAATTTCGACAATCATGTTCATCTGTTCCTTACCAAGGGTTTTGAATTCTTTATCCCCGAAAATTTCTTTAAGTCCTTTTACATTCTCAATTAAACGGTTCTGATAATTGAGTGCGCAAGGAATGATATGATTTCTCGCAATGTCTGCCAAAACGGTTGCTTCGATAGCAATCACGGTAGAATATTTTTCAAGCTTCACTTCATTTCTCGCCTCAATTTCCCGGTGCGTATAAATACCCAGATCTTCATACAGCGTAACAAATCTTTTATCAAGCTCTTTCTTAAGTGCTTCAGGTGTAGTTTTCAGATTATTCAAACCTCTTTTCTTTGCCTCGTTCGCCCAGTCGTCGGAATATCCGTCACCTTCAAACATGATATTTTTAGAAACTTTGATATATTCTCTTAAAATATTGAAGATTGCTTCGTCCTTTTTCAGTCCTTTTTTCTCTATTAAAGTATCTACCTCTTTTTTGAAATCCTGTAACTGTTTTGCAACGATGGAGTTCATCACCGTCATTACTTCTGCACAGTTAGCCGAGGAACCTACCGCTCTGATTTCGAACTTATTTCCAGTGAAAGCGAAAGGTGATGTTCTGTTTCTGTCAGTATTATCTAATAGAATTTCCGGAATTTTTCCTACTACATTTAATTTAAGCTCTGTTTTTTCTTCCGGTGAAAGTTTTCCGTCCGTCACTTTTTCAAGTTCTTCCAACACACTGAATAGCTGCGTTCCGATAAAGGCAGAAATAATTGCCGGCGGCGCTTCGTTGGCTCCCAAACGGTGATCGTTACTCGCAGACGCGATGCTTGCTCTCAGGAGATCAGCATAATCATGAACCGCTTTCAGCGTATTGACAAAAAAGGTAAGGAACTGCAGATTCTTTTTAGGGTTTTTCCCAGGACTTAAAAGGTTTTCGCCAGTATCGGTCGCTAAGCTCCAGTTGTTGTGCTTTCCGCTTCCGTTAACCCCTGCAAAAGGTTTTTCATGGAAAAGGATATGGAAATGGTGTTTATGAGCAACTCTGGCCATAATATCCATCAGTAAAGAATTGTGATCTACCGCAACATTCACTTCTTCAAACATCGGAGCCAATTCGAACTGGTTTGGCGCCACCTCATTGTGTCTTGTGGTAACCGGAATTCCCAGTTTCATACATTCAATCTCCAGCTCTTTCATGAAATTCATTACTCGCGTAGGAATGGAGCCGAAATAATGATCGTCCAGCTGCTGACCTTTGGCAGGCGAATGCCCCAACAAAGTTTTTCCGGTAATTACCAAATCCGGACGGGACTGATAAAGTGCTGAATCAACAAGAAAATATTCCTGCTCCCAACCCAAAGTCGGACTCACCTTCGTCACATTTTTATCAAAATAAGATTTACAAATGTCGGTGGCCGCTTCATCAACAGCATGAAGAGCTCTTAACAACGGAGCTTTATAATCTAATGTCTCCCCGGTATATGAAATAAAAATAGAAGGAATACATAGTGTTGTTCCCATAATAAAAGCGGGAGAAGTAGGATCCCATGCGGTATAACCTCTTGCTTCAAAAGTATTTCTTATACCTCCGTTTGGAAAAGAAGACGCATCCGGTTCCTGCTGAATAAGCATTCCGCCGGAAAACCTTTCAATGGCTCTGTCTGTTTCAAATGGCGTAAAAAACGAATCATGCTTTTCTGCGGTAGATCCCGTAAGAGGCTGAAACCAATGGGTATAATGCGTTACGCCTTTACTCAAAGCCCAGTCTTTCATCGCTACTGCAATCTGGTCTGCAACATCACGCTGGATTTTGGTCCCTCTTTTTATTGCATTCTGAATAGAAGTGAATGCTTCTTTGGTTAAATATTCTCTCATCGTTTCTTCAGAGAATACATTTTGGCAGAAAAGTTCTGATAATTTTGCTGGAACTGTAACCGCATTATCTTTTCGGAAATCCTTAAAAGATAACATTTCTAAAGCCTTAAATCTTAGTGATGACATATTTTTATGTGTTTGATGGGGGTAAAATTACAAAAAAAAACAAAATAAATCATTTAACCCTTAAAAATTTAGGGGTTAAATTGAAATTAAGTGAACTTTATAAGAATTTACATAGTAAATATTCAATTCTGATTAATGTCATCTATGATATAAGCCGTATGGAAATTTGCGATATATGTATTATATTTGCCAAAAGATACACCTATGGTAAATTCACGTGCACGGGAAACTACAGAAGCAATCGAGCGACTTTATGTTTCTATGCGACACTTATTCTATCGCGGTTTTTTCAAACCTTCCGGAATCTCCGGCGAAAGTCTCCGGTCTTTATTAACGACCATCAACCCTGAAATTTACGGAACAATGGGCGTTCCCAACAAAATAGAGTTAGACGGACTTCTTTATGTTCTGGATCGTCTGCCTGAGGGAATTGAGGAATGTTCATTCATCCACTTAACTTCTGATGAAGGCTTTGAAAAAGGCAGTTTTGAAGTTATTGTTCCGAAGAAAAGACGCAGAAACTGCTACCGAATCGATGAACACCAGATGAATATCGAAGTTCTCCTGGGCCGTTCCGAAATCTACGATATCCTTACTCACCTTACCTTCTTATATATAGAAGCTGATAAAATTAGAAATCTTGCGTTTATTTCTGATGAAAACGACAAGCCGACACGCGCCTGGAAAATCATTGAAGAAGTTGCGAAAGGCGAGAAAAAATTCAGCAGAAAGGAGAAAGAAGTAGCACTCATTCATCTTTCTTCACTTTTGGGAAGAACTTTTGATGAAACTTTAAATGCTTATAATAATTTCGGTGACGATGCAAATCCGGACCGTCTTTTCAAAATCGTTTACCATCTTGGAAACGAAAGCTTTAATGACAATAAAAAGATTAGAGAACGCGAAGTTCACTTCTCTGCAATACTCCGCGAAAGAGTTGGTCATCATTTCTTCGGTGAAAAATGGGCGAATAAAGTAAAACAGGTTTTAGCAGAAAACAATCTGCAGATGAGACCTCTGCACATTATTTCCGCCAACATGCACTCTGTGAAAAACATGCTTTACGCCAATGATGCAGTAGGAAAAAAAGCAACAAAAGATGTGGACTTCAAGCTTTACGAAGAAATCTCCAACAAAAAATCGCTGCAGGAAAAGGTGCTTGCACATTCTCAGAAAGCGGGCTTAATTTATATCGATGACCAAAGCGGAAGTAATATCGATGTGCAGATTATTGATCTTGCGAAAACCGATTTAAAAAACACCCCGTTCGGAGGTTTAAAATTTTCCGGCGATGATGTGGTGATGGTTTTTGATTATGCTTTCGGTGAGCAGGCCTATGAAATCATGGACGAGCTTCTTCGCCCTTACGATTACAACGGCGAAATTTACACCATGAAAGTGAAATCTATTTCAATTATGGGTAAAGCGGGGATTTTAATGGGAGGAAAAGGAGATATTATGATTCCTACTTCTCACGTATTTGAAGGAACTGCAGATAACTATCCGTTTGAAAACGCTTTGAAACTTGAAGATTTTGAAGATGATGATCTTCAGGCATTCGAAGGCGGAATGGTTACCGTTCTCGGAACGTCGCTTCAGAACAAAGACATTTTAAGATATTTCATGGATACTTCGTGGAAGGCAATCGGGCTGGAAATGGAAGGGGCGCATTATCAGAAAGCCATTCAGGTGGCTTCGAAAATCCGTCATCATATCTCGGAAGACCTTTTTGTAATGTATGCTTATTACGCTTCGGACAATCCTCTGGAGACCGGATCTACTCTCTCTTCCGGCGGACTTGGTCTTACGGGAGTAAAACCGACTTACCTCATTACTTTAAGAATTTTAGAGAAAATTCTGATGAGCGCAAAACCGTCAGAGAAAAAATAAAGTTTTTACTCAAATTTACATCAGCCCTTTCAGTATTTCTTCTGGAAGGGTTTTTATTTTTACTCGCCTGAATCCAAAACTTAACTTTTTCCGGTAAAACCAAAATTCCTTATCTTTCCCAATCAAAATTATTTTAACATGAACAAAGGACTTCTCGTTATTCTTACTTTCGTTTTCGGAATATTTTCGGCGCAGCAAAACGCTTACTATCAGCAATCTGCAAAATACAAAATGGATATTGATGTCAATGCACAGAATTTCACTTACAAAGGCAATCAGACCTTAACCTATACCAACAATTCGCCCGACGAACTGAAAACAGTTTATTTTCACCTCTACTGGAATGCCTTCAAACCTGGTTCTATGATGGATCAAAGGGTTCAGAACCAGGGAAAAAATGGCGACTCAAGGTTGCAGGTTAACGGAATTTCAAGACTGGCTTCAATCCCGGAAAATGAAAAAGGCGCACAAAATATTCACTGGATCAGACAAAACGGAAAGGATCTGAAGTTTGAGATCCAGGAAACCATTATGAAGGTTGAACTAAATACTCCTTTAAAACCGAATTCATCCACCACATTTACCATGGAATGGGACGCTGTAGTTCCTCAGCAGATCCGCAGAGCCGGAAGAAACAACCGTGAAGGAATTGATATGACCATGACGCAGTGGTATCCAAAGATCGCTGAATACGATTATGACGGCTGGGCAACTTTCGATTATATAGGAAGAGAATTCCATGCACCTTTTGCTGACTTCGATGTGAGCATTAAAATTGATAAGGATTACATTATAGGAGCCGGAGGAACCTTAGAAAATCCCCTGGAAGTAAAAGGTTACGATGCGAACGCGAACATTAAAACAGATAATAAAAATAAAGCAATATGGCGCTGGACGGCTAAAAACCTTCTGGATTTCGCCTGGGCTGCCGACCGCGATTATACCGTTGAATCTTTCACCGTTTTAGATGGCCCGAAGGTATTTTATGTTTACCAAAAATCTGAGAAAACAAAGTTCTGGGAAGAATCAAAACCTTATGTAACCAAATTCTTTCAGCTGATGAATGCGTCGTTCGGAAGATATGTTTACCCCTCTTATTCCTTTATACAGGGCGGCGACGGCGGCATGGAATACGGAATGTGCACCATGATTCTAGGCGAAGGCCGATCACTGGAAGGATTGGTAGGATTAATGGTTCACGAAGGCGGACATTCCTATAACCAACAGATCTTAGCTTATAACGAAAGCGTAAGACCGTGGATGGATGAAGGTTTCACAAGTTATTATGACGATTATGTTATGCATCAGCTTTTCCCGCCTAAAGAGCCGGCAGCGAATCCTTTCGTGGGCTCCATTAAGTCGTATGTCAATTTCACTAAAACCGGAAAAGAAGAGCCTGCTGCGTGGCTCGCTGATCACCATGACAACGGAAGCGCTTACTCGATTGCGTCATATGTGAAAGGTGATTTGTTTCTTGTTCAGCTGGGTTATATTATCGGGGAGCAGAATCTTTCTTTAGTGATGAAAGAATTCTATAACCAATGGAAACTGAAGCATCCTACGGACCGTGACTTTATGCATATTGCACAGAAAATTTCGGGAATGGATCTTAAATGGTTCCATAATTACTGGATTAACAGTACGAAAACTATAGATTATGCTGTTAAAAATGTAAAGTATGACACCAATTCCACGACTATAACTTTAGAAAATAAAGGTCAGATCCCAATGCCTATTGATTTTTCTGTTTTAACAAAAGATAAAAAATTCGTTAACTACCAAATTCCACTGAATATGACTCATGTCTGGAAATCCAAAGATATTTACGGTGATTTCAAAACACTGAATTTCTGGCCATGGACGCAGAAGGAATATACGTTCACAATACCTTACAGCAAATCTCAGATTGCTGCCTTGGGAATTGATTTTTCCCAGCGGTTAGCGGATGTGAATCCGGAAGATAATTTTGTAGAAGTAAAGTAATTTAAGGTATCAAAATGAATTCCATTGTAATCAACATCGGAAACACGAACATCAGATTCGGGCTGTTTAATGAAGAGAACTGCGATATTTCCTGGATTCTCAATACCAAACCTTACCGAACCAGCGATGAACTGCAGATGCAGTTTATGATGATGTATCAGACGCATAAAATTGATGCCGCCAACATCGATCAGATTATTATAGGTTCTGTAGTTCCGCAGCTCACCTACGACATCACAAGAGCCATACAGAAAATCCACGGTAAAAAACCTGTTACGGTAAGCAGAAATACACCTTCCGGAGTACAGCCCAAATCAAAACAGATGGGTACAGACATCTATGCAAACCTTGTTGCTGCACATCATCTTTATCCAAACGGAAAGAAAATTATTTTCGATTTCGGGACAGCTTTAACCGCAAGCTGTATTGATGAGAAAGGAGAAGCTTTGGGCGTAATTATCGCTCCGGGTATTATCACTTCCCTGAATTCCTTAATTCATGACACCGCGCAATTACCGGAAATTGAACTGATTAAGCCAAAAAAAGTTCTTGGTTTGGATACTGTTGCCTGCATGCAGAGCGGAATGGTTTACGGATTTCTGGGAATGGTGGAAGGTTTTATCGACCGGATCAATGAAGAAGTTCAGGATGACTGTTTCGTAGTGGCAACTGGCGGGGTTTCGCATGTTTATAAACCTCTTACCGATAAAATACATGTTGCAGACCGTTTACACACCTTGAAAGGTCTGTACTATTTAGGCAAAGATCTTTGAAAGAAAACCATTCAAAAGCTGTTTAAAAATAAAAAACGCGTCCTTTCGGGCGCGTTTTTTATTGATATTTAATTAAATTATTTCTTTTTAGCTTTTACTTTATCAGCTTCTTCT
The DNA here is from genome assembly GCF_019038595.1 of Kaistella soli. GTDB lineage: Bacteria > Bacteroidota > Bacteroidia > Flavobacteriales > Weeksellaceae > Kaistella > Kaistella soli. The sequence continues at coordinate 334,912 of NZ_JAHOPF010000005.1, read as the reverse complement.
TTGATAAAAGGATATTTCTGTTTCATATCTTCCAGAAGATTCGGGTCAAGATCCAGGGCTGAAGAAAGTACTTTCCTTCCTTCTTTTTGGTTATTCATGTGGAAATAACAATTGCTCAGCTGGTAATAAAGTTCGGCTCTGTTATGCATTTTTGTAGCGTTTTTCAGAACTGAAATCGCATCTTCATAATCTCCAATCAGCATCAGTACTTCAGAATAGGCGTACCAATTATAAAATCTCGTTGGTTCGAAATCCACAAGTTTTTTAAGGCATTCCAAACTTTCTTCAAACTTCCCTGAATCGATATACAGGTAAGCCAGTCTTTTCTGATAATCCAGATTGCTGCCGTTCATTGAAACCGCTTCTTTTGCAAAGTGCAGCGCTTCTTTCATACCGCCCATCTCCTCATAAATATATGACTGTTCCATCATCGAAAGATAAAACTGAGGATCATCTCTCAAAGATTTCTGAAAAGCATTAAGTGCCTGAACCGGCTGCTTGTTTTCTTTATAACACAGACCGATTTTATAAAAAGTAAAAGATTTGGTGTATTCCAGTTCAAGCATTTCTTCATAAACAGAGATCGCCTTCAGCCACTCTCCCATCGCTTCGAAACATGCCGCTTTATTGGCATAAACTCCAACAGACTGAGGATTTATCGCCAGAAGATAATCGAATCCTTTAATGGCTTCCTCGTAGTTTTTTCGGTTGAAATAAAACTGTCCGTATTCATACCATGCAGTTTCGGAAAAGGCAAACTGATCGAGATAACCGTTCAGAAATTCAATTGCTTCGTCACTTCTTTTCAGCTGGTTGTAGCAGAACATCACATTTTCTAATGAATATTCATCCTCCTGATCAAATTTCAAAGCCAGTTTGTAATGCTTCAGCGCATTAAACGGATCTTCCAGATTAACGTATTCGTCCGCGATAAAGTTGTGCAGAAAGTTTTCTTCTTCTTCCAGTTCCAGCGCTTTTTCGCAATATTCGATCGCTCTTCGTGGGTTGCCAAGGTTTGAATAATATTTTGCGCAGCATACCATGAAATCTGTACTTTCCATTGAAGATTCCTTCAGTTCCTGCATCAGTTCCTTGGCCTGTGTATAATTTTCGAGTTCCAGATAGACCTCGAATTTTTTAATCTTTAATTCCAGAGAATTCGGATGAAGTTTCAGCGCATAATTTGTTGCCATTTCTGCGAAAGAAATATCCCCCATCTCCAGATAATAGATAATAATGTCCTCGTATTCTTCGGTTTCGAAGTACAGCTCGTCATTATTTTCCACCATTTCTTCGAACTTTTTTACAAGTTCGTTTTCAAAAAATTCTTCCAATGTGTTATCTCACCGTCTTTTCAATGTTTAAAAATTCCTTCTGAACTTTGAAAAAACTATTTATTTAAACTTATTAAATTTAATAAAAATATTTAATTTTAAATCAAACTTTTTATTTTCTCAATCATCTGATTTCCAAGGCTGTCAGCTTCTTCCTGAGAAAATGCTTCGGTATAAATCCTGATAATCGGTTCGGTATTGGATTTTCTTAAATGAACCCAGTTCTTTTCAAAATCGATTTTTACACCGTCAACAGTAGAAATCTTTTCATTTTGATACTCCTTTTCCATTTTAGTTAAAAGGGCGTCAACATCAATATCGGGAGTGAGTTCAATTTTATTTTTACCCATAAAATAACCCGGATAAGTTGTTCTAAGCTCGGAAACGGTTTTGTTTTCTTTCGCCAAATGCGTCAAAAACAAGGCCACACCCACTAAAGAATCTCTACCGTAATGAAGATCAGGATAAATGATTCCGCCGTTTCCTTCACCGCCAATTACAGCGTTTTTCTCCTTCATCAGCGTCACTACATTCACTTCTCCGACAGCGCTCGCAAAATATTCCGAATTTAAACTCTTCGCTACATCTCCCAATGCGCGGCTGGAAGAGAGATTGGATACAACAGCACCTTTCTTGTTTCTCAAAAGATAATCCGCAACTGCCACTAAAGTGTATTCTTCACCGAAAAGTTCGCCGTTTTCGTCGACTAAAGCCAAACGGTCAACGTCAGGATCCACAACGATTCCCAAATCTGCTTTCTCCTTTTTCACGAGTTCGCAGATATCTCCCAAATGTTCTTTTAACGGTTCCGGATTGTGAGGAAACTGTCCGTTTGGTTCGCAGTAAAGTTTTATCACTTCACAGCCCAGTTTTTCCAGAAGCTGCGGAATTGCAATTCCACCGGTTGAATTTACCGCATCTACGACAATCTTAAACTTTTTACTTTTTATAATTTCTGCATCTACCATCGGCAAATCCAGGATTTTTCTGATATGAATATCAAAACCGTCGTCACGGGTTTCATATTTTCCTAAATCATCTACTTCCGCATAATTGAAATCTTCATTCTCCGCTAAAGCCAAAACTTCAGCACCGTTTTCTCCGGTAATGAATTCTCCTTTTTCATTCAGTAATTTCAGTGCATTCCACTGTTTTGGATTGTGGGAAGCGGTTAAAATAATTCCGCCGTCAGCATTCAGTTCAGGAACCATCACCTCAACGGTTGGCGTTGTAGAAAGTCCCAAATCAACGACATGAATTCCCAAACCCTGTAAAGTTGCGGTAACCAAAGAATTCACCATTGCACCTGAAATTCTGGCATCTCTGCCCACTACAAGTGTTAAATTCTTTTTGTTCTTATTATTCTGAAGCCAGGTTCCGAAAGCCGACGTAAATTTCACTACATCTAGCGGAGTAAGGTTTTCATTCACTTTTCCACCAATAGTTCCGCGGATTCCTGATATACTTTTGATTAAAGACATTGCCTAATTGATTTTAAATTAGAGATTTAAATTGGTGCAAAAATACGAATAAATAAATAGGGGAAAATGAATTTCTTATGAACAGCCGCAATCTGAATCACAGCCCGGTTTGCCTTTTTTAAACTTTTTGGAAGTGAAATTTTTCCTGATCATTTTAAACAGAGAATATGCTGCAAACAAAACAATTGCTGCAATAATCAGATACTGTAAAATCAAAGAATTATCCATTATTTTAATAGCTGATAAACGATGAATGAGGCGATATAGGCAAGTCCGGACATTCCGAACAGCTGAGCGGCCGTCCATTTCCACGATTTCGTCTCTTTATATACAACGGCTAAAGTGGAAACACATTGCATGGCAAATGCGTAGAAAAACAAAATTGAAATTCCGGTCGCAAAATTGAAGACTTTCTCCCCATTGGGTTTTACGTCGTGACGCATTTTATCGATTATTTTCCCTTCCGGTGCATCGTCATCCAGAGAATATAAAGTAGACATTGTCCCAACGAAAACTTCTCTCGCCACGAAACTCGTGAGGATTCCCACTCCCATTTTCCAGTCATAACCGAGCGGTGCAATGGCAGGTTCAATGGATTTACCCATTTTCGCGAGGTAAGATTTTTCCAGTTTCACATCTGAAGCAACCAGCTGATCAGGTGTTTCCTTCGGTCCGAAATAACTGAAAAACCAAATTAATATACTTACGATAAAAATAATTTTACCCGCGCCGGTAATAAATTCCCATACTTTTCCCAGCATCAGTTTGAAATCGTAACCGAAAAGCGGCATTTTATATGTTGGCAAATCCATCACCAGGAATGATTTTCCTTTATTTTTAATGAATTTTTTAAGAATCAGTGAAGCGATCAGTGAGGTTACAAATCCCAAAATATACATCGCCATCAATGCCAGAGCCTTGTAACTGATTCCTCCGAAATACTCATCAGGAATAATTAAAGCGATAATGATACTGTAAACCGGAAGCCGCGCAGAGCAGGTCATAAAAGGTGTTACAAGAATTGTAATCAGTCTTTCTTTTACGTTCTCGATGTTTCTGGTCGACATGATTGCCGGAATGGCGCACGCAGTTCCTGAAACAAGAGGAACGATACTTTTTCCGTTAAGTCCGAAAGGTCTTAAAAAGCGGTCCATTAAAAAGATAACTCTCGCCATATAACCGGAATCTTCCAGCAAATAAAGGAAGTACAAAAGGATTCCGATCTGTGGTGCGAAAACCATAATTCCGCCGATTCCCGGAATGATTCCGTTTGCGAGAAGTGAATTAATAGGACCTTCAGGAAGATGAGTGTTAGCAAAAGTGGAAAGAAAGAGGAAAAAATCAGAAATCCAGTTCATCGGATATTCTGCCAGAAAGAAAACGCTTTGGAAAATAACCAAAAGTATGAGGGCAAATATTAAATATCCCCAAACTTTATGCACTAAAATCTTATCTAATTTCTCCGTTAAAAGCTCTTTGAACTGAGGTTTTTTGGATAAAACCTTTGTAATGATTTTATCAATGCTCTGATAGCGTCTGATGGTTTCCTGAGTCTGAAGTCTTTTAGGAACAAGACATTTCACCTCATCATCATTCATCTGGTCCTTAACGGTTTCCAGTTTACCGATATAAGTATCCGAGGAAAGAAGCGTCCAGATTTTATACTGATTGCTCTCTTTCGTTTCTGATAAAATTTTAAAAACCAAACCTTTCTGTTCCAATGGAATTTCGAAGGAAACGGTTTCTGATTTCGTGAAATTATTCTTAAAAATTTCTTCCCGCAGTTCGTCAATTCCTAAATTCTGTTTCGCATTGGTCTGCAAAACTTTTACACCCAGTTCTTTGGAAAGTTGCTCTAGATCAATATTGATTCCGCGCCTTTCGGCCTGATCAATTTGGTTCACAATAAGTAAAACCGGTATTCCCAGATCCTGAATCTGCTGAAAAAGAAGCAAACCTCTTTTGATACTTAAAGCTTCCAGGATATAAACTACACCAATGTAATTCTGCTGTTCTTCAATTAAAAATTTGGAGAAAATAGCCTCGTCTTCCGAAGTTGGATAAACGCTGTAAGATCCGGGCAAATCCACCACTTCTACATTTTCGCCCTTATATTCGTAGTTTCCGGAATGGCTGGCTACGGTAACGCCCGCATAATTGCCGGTTTTCTGCTTTTTGTTGCAGAGCAGATTAAAGACTGTCGATTTCCCAACGTTCGGGTTTCCGACTAAAAGGATTTGTTTGTTTTGGGAAGATGTTTGCATTTACACAGATTCTACAATAATAAACCGTGCCTCCTCTTCACGAAGTGCGATTCTGCTCTTCTCGTCGCCAAACTCAATATAAAGAGGACCGTTGAATGGCGCCTGATAAAGGATTCTGAAAACGGTTTCCGGAAGAAGTCCCATCTCAATAATTTTATTGGGCATTTTGAGGTCTTCGTTTTCGTAACCCAGAATTTTCCCGGATTTCTCCTTCGGGAAGCAGCATAATTTATTAAAAATATCTCTTTTCAAGACTCAATTTTTGAAGAGCAAAGATAAGTTATTTAAATTAAATCTAAATAAGGATTGCTGTTAAACTGACAACATTCATAAAAAAACCCCGAAACATCAAGTTTCGGAGTTTAAAAAAAATATAATTTAGTTAAAATGAATCTTACTTCTTGTCCTTTGTAGGAACCTGCTGAATTTCAATCGGGTTGTTGTTGGCTCCATAAAAATCTTTCAGCATTTTCTCCTGCTGCTTTACCATATCTCCAATCGTGGTGTCACTTCCGGGCATTTTCTGAGATAACATTTCGGGTTTCAGCATAGGTCTTGCGGATGCAAAAGGATCTTTTTTAAAGTCATTGAAAGTCTTGTCGAATTTCTCGCGGCTTATTTCCGCCACTTTACCGCCGTTTCCTCCCGGGGAAATGGATTCCAGATAAGTAACTTCGTTAAAGTTTTCCACTTTTTTATTTCCTTTCAGTTCCCAGGAATAATTTTTCCCTTCGTCTTCAATTTTCACAATAAGTCCCGGCAATCCGTGGAATTTATACGGCCCGTCCTGAAGCGGAATATCCGAACTGAACCATGCATTCCAGGTTCTTCCTCCAAATTCTGTGGTCGCTTTTTGGGTATTGTAGCTTCCGATTTTGGCTTTTTCATTGGAGATTTTCCAGTTGATTTTGGTATCATCGTTATACCCGATATTCATTGGAGTAAATCCGCTTGAGATTCTTTCAACATACTGTACTTTCATTTCCGGATAGAACTTGTAAACCTTTTCTGAAAACTTAGGCATGGTTACCATTTTGGAAATGTCTTTAAATACGCCGGATTTCTGCATGGCTTCCACCTGAATTTTCATGATAGAATCCTGCGCAACCATGGTGTAATCGCGATAAATAGATTTGTCTTTCGTGATGTCTAAAATCATCATTACTTTATCGGTTCTGGCAGAATCTTTTTTAGGCTTAAAGCTTAATTCGTAAAAGAACCGGTTGGCGGTTTCCTGTGCATTTAACGCAACGAACGCGGTAACAAAAAGGAGGGAAATTAATTTTTTCATTTTCAATATTTAATCATTAGTAAAGAAGTTGAAATAATTGTTACAAAAATTTAAGAATAATTTATAATTATTTATGATGACCTATATTTGAAATCACAATATCTTTATTCCATAAAAATATGACTATGAACACTTTATCCAACCTTAAAGAGGAACTGAAAAACGAGTACGAAACCACTTCAAAATTTATTGAAAATTTTCCCGACGGAAAAAATGACTATGCACCACACGAAAAAAGCATGAAACTGATGCCGCTGGCAACGCATATCGTAGAGATCGTAGGATGGCCGGAAACGATTCTGACGACAGACAAATTAGATTTTTCTGCCGGCGATTACCAACCTTCCAATTTAGCCACAAAAGCAGAACTGAAGCAGAAACTTCAAGAAGATTATACCAAAAGCAAAGCCGCTTTGGATAACATCAGCGAAGAAGATTTAGACGGAAAATGGAGCATGAATATGGGCGAAAAAGTGCTGGCAGATTATACGAAGTACAGCGCCATACGCCACGCTTTGAATCAGCTTACGCATCACAGAGCTCAGCTGGGGGTTTACTACAGATTAAATAATATTCCGGTACCGGGAAGTTACGGTCCCTCAGCGGATGAACAGAACTTTTAGTTAGTTTTTAATAAGTTAGATAAATGATGAATCCCGCCTTCTTCCGAGGCGGGATTTTCTTTTAAGGTATGAGTTCAATTTTATTGTTATTGCGCTGTATTTCTTCCTTTGCATTTTTCTCGAGTTCCCGGAGAATTTCTTTAGGATCAGAAATTTCTTTGCCGTTTACATTGATCATGACTTTGGAATTGGGACGGTTCAGAATCTCCCTCATTCCCTGAACAGGATCATTTTCGTACTGTTTCAGCTGTTTTACGTATTGCTGCCGGTTGACTTCGATGGGCTTTTTTCTGAGCATCGGGATGTCTTTTCCTTGAGTGTTGAGTTCCTCTGTTGTGCTTTCAGGAATTTTTTTCAAACCTTTCAGTTCCATTTTATGGGTACCGGTTTGGTCTGCAACCTCAATAATCAATCCCGGAAGTCCTGAAAATTTATACGGTCCGTCCTGAATGGGAACATCGGTCGTGAACCATGCAGTCCATTTTCTTCCGGCAAAATCGGCTGTGGCTTTCTGTACGCTGAAAGTTCCCAGCTTCTTTTTCTCGGACGAAATTTTCCAGTCGGGTTTCCGGTCTTCTACCACTTTATAGGTATCATTCCCGATGTTGGAAACTAAATATGTTCTGTATTCAGGATAGGTTTTTTCTACTTCATAATTAATTTCTCCGCCCCGTCTCTGCTTTGAAACAGCAATATTTCTCATCCCCGAAGCCATCTGTTTCCTGATGCTTTCCTGAATGATAGAATCACTTTCAAAAGTGCTTTTGCTGTAAAATTTCGATCCTTTTTTACTGATGTCGAGATACATCCATTCGGTTTTCAGACTGTCACTTTTGGTGGAGTCCGGCGCGAATTTGTATTCGTAAATCACTCTGTTGTTCTGTGCTGAAAGCATTAAACCAACTAACAAAAACAAGGCTGATAATTTTTTCATGATTTAGCTTTTAAAACTATTTAAAATTGAATTTCACTGTAAACATCACCTGGCTTGGGCGGATATACATGGTGCGTTTGGTCGTCAGCAGGAAACCGGGATCGTAAGAAATGTCTTCGAATGCTTTTTTATTGCCAATATTCATCCATTTCAGTTCAAAATCGATTTTCTTTTTGGACCAGGTGTATTGATAGGAAAGATCAAAAAACGAATTTCTGAAACTTTCCCCCCCGGATTTGGTGTTTAAATCATCCCAAAAAAAGCCAACAGTGTGGTTTTCCACCGGATAAACATAAGCCGCAAGATTGTGGCTCCATCCGGAATTCTTTCTCGAAGAATTAAAAGATTCGTTGATGCTTTCAGACCAGTTCATGGAGATATTATAATCAACGCTCAGCCAGGAGAAATAAGTGTTGTTAAACTTGAATCCTAAGTTCTGGCGGTTCGATTTAGTTTTCACCAAAGTATTGAAAAAGGTATATCCGTTAGAATTGGTATTGGAAAAATTAAATGAAGCATTGGTTTTAAACTTAGGAAAATACTTCCCTATTTCTGCACTTTCAGTTCTTGAAATAATCGTGTTATCAATCGCTGCCAAAGAAAGCTGGGAACTGAATCCCTCGCCGGTAAATCTTTCGATGATATTTCTCTTGTTCGTATTGTAACCGTATCTCACATTGAAAAAGAGGTTGTTCAGCGGGTTTCTGTACTCTAATCTTGTTCCTAAATTTCTTGAAAGATATTCAGGCATCAGCGGATTCGTATCATCGTATCTCTTCGTGAGCCCAACCGGAGAAGTCAGCATTTGTCCGCCATATAAAAACCCGAAATTTCCGAAATCGTAAGACTGGTTGGCAAAAACCCACCATTTAAAAAACGAAGCGAAATCATAAGAAGCAAATAAACTGGGTTCGAAAACGATTTTGTCATTGTCTAAAAACTGATTTCTCAAGTGATCTTTATAAGTAATTCCATAAAAATTCAGCGGTAAATTGGCACTGAAGTTAAAATTGCTGGATTTATAATTAATCCCGACCTGGGTGTAAGGCTGCACTTCATTCCAATCCATATTATTCTCATAGTCAGCACCATAACTTACGAAACTGTTGCTGCCGCCCAAAAGAACAGATTCCAGATTATTGAAACTCATATTTAATCCCATCTCCGGAGTGAAAGTAAATTTCTTGTAAGAAAATCCTACGGATGCGGAATGATTGGCGATAAAGGTATTCGATTTCGCAAACTGTTTGGATACCGCAAAGTTGAGTGCAGACGGGAAATTGTCTCCCATATTGAGATAAGAAGAAGGCGAAACGGAAAGCGTCTGCTGATCCTTCTGGTAACTGATATAGCTCATCACATTAAACAGTTTTTCCTTCCACGGTAAAATGGCACTTAGGGAGTTCTGAATCATTCCGGACGGTGAATTAAGGCCTTGAGCTGATGCGTAATTTGTAGAAAATGTATTTCCGGATTGATCTTTTTTAGCAATGTCTCTTTGTGTTTCCGCATTGCTCTCGTTCCAGAAACCGTTCCATGTTGTAGTATTTTTAAAGAAGCCTTTTTTAGCATTTTTCGTGAAAATTACTTCCCCTTTGGTAGCGTTGGTATAGAAATTATTGGAAGTGAAAGAAGTAAGTTCCCCGCCGCTCAATAATTTCGGTGAGTCAGGCTGGAAAATTTCAATTCTGTTATCGCGCCTCTCGATACTGTTGTTGGTATAGCTTGCATTGGCTTTCAGTTCCCATTCTTTACTTTTGAAAGGATTCGTCAGAAGGTTAGCCGAGAAATAATGAACATTGTTCAGCAGATATCTTTTTTCCGGGACGTTGGGTACATCTGCAGTCTCAAGATTGGTCCAGCTTTTTTGTGAAGCCTGGGTTCTTCTGCCTTCCCAACGGTTGCCAAAACTTAAAAGATTTCCTTCCTTTTCAACACTTTCCCCGTTATTATTGGCTTTATAATTAACGACCCACTGGTTTTTCTGTCCGAAAAACATCGGCGTCAGTTTTACATTCCAAAGTAAAGGATCCATTCCGACACCTACTTCGCCTCTCCCGGTCATGGTAACCGTTTTCTTTAAAACTACGTTGAGCGCTGCATTTTCCGAAGGCACTTTATCCTGAAGAATCTTTACGGGCTGGTGATTTTCCAAGACTTCCACTTTCTGAACGGCATCTTTCGGCAAAGAATTATTCACTGTGCCGTAACCGCCTTCCATTAAATCTTTTCCGTTGACATAGAATTTGTTGATCGGCTCGCCCTGATAAAGCACGGATCCGTCGCCATTCACTTCAATCCCCGGTATTTTCTTTAAAACATCGGCAAGGGTGCGGTCAGCTTTGCTTTCAAATGCTTTTAAATCATAGGAAATCGTATCTCCTTTTTTGGTGATAAGTTTAGTTTTCAGTTTTACTTCTTTAATTTCTGTTGCATCGGAATCCATACTGAAGCTGAGCGTCTGGTTCTGATTTTTAATCGATTTAACCAAAGGTTTTTGGTTAAATGCTTTGATTTTTAAATCGACATTCGGTTCTGCGGAAGTAAAAGTAACTTTATATTCTCCTTTCGAATTGGAAATTGAATAAGCCATAATGGCGTCTTTTCCAGGTTCTTCGATGGTAACACTGGCGCTCGGAATGGGTTGTCCGTCAGCATCTGTGATTTTCCCCGAAACCGTAGTCTGGGCGTAAGAAATAACTGCGAAAAAAAAGGTGAAGAAAAGTGTAGAGAAAAATTTCATGAATGTTTTTTAAAATTAGTAGATGCTTCATCATATTTGTTACAGAAAATGTGTGATTCACAAAGACATTGAGAGTGAAGCGGTGTTCCGTATTTGATAAAAACTATCATCTTTTAAGTCATTGAAATTTCTTTTTTCATAATTTTGCCAATTAACACTTACTTAATATGGGACTTCACTTAACGCCGATCGATGTTGTAGAAGACATTACCAAAGAAGAATTCCGGGAAAAATATTTGATTCCCAGAAAACCGGTAGTCATCCGAAACATGGCCAAAAACTGGCCGGCTTACCAAAAATGGACGATGGACTATATGAAAGAAGTGGTGGGTGACGTCGAGGTTCCGCTTTATGATTCTTCGAAGGCCGATCCTTCAGCTCCGATCAACTCCTCGGCGGCAAAAATGAAGTTTGGTGATTATATCGATCTGATCCAGAAAGAACCTACGGATCTGCGGATTTTTCTGTTCGATCCCATTAAATCTGCCCCTAAATTACTTCAAGATTATCTCTCGCCAAAAGAACTGATGGGAGGCTTTCTTGATAAATATCCGAACATGTTTTTTGGCGGTAAAGGTTCAGTGACCTTCCTGCATTATGATATCGATATGGCGCATATTTTCCACACGCATTTCAACGGGCGGAAACATATTCTGCTGTTTGATTATAAATGGAAAGACCGTCTTTACAAGATTCCGTACGCCACTTATGCGCTGGAAGATTATGATATCGCAAACCCAGATTTTGAAAAATTCCCTGCATTGGAAGGTATTGAGGGCGTTGAATGTTTCCTTGAGCACGGCGACACTTTATTCATGCCTACGGGTTGGTGGCACTGGATGAAATATCTGGACGGCAGTTTCTCCATTTCACTCAGAGCTTGGGATAAGTCGTGGGGAGTAAAAGCACATTCATTGTGGAATCTAACGGTTCAGAGGAATTTTGACAATTTCATGAAAGGAAAATTCAAAAAAAGATATATGGACTGGAAGGAGAAAAAAGCCATCGAAAGAGCAAATTATGCATTGAAAAAAGGGCTTCCCAAATAGTACTGAACGAAAAAAGGCAAACATTTAAGTTTGCCTTTTTTATTCGTTTCTACTGGATCCTGAAAATCGGATATAACCCCACCGTTCCTTCATAATAATCGGAATGTTGATAGACCCAGTCCAGTTGAGCATTTCCGTCTTTTGCAAAATCAGGGTTTGCCACTTTTTCGAACTCAAAAGCAGTTTTTAAAACCTGGTTGTTTTTCAGAAGTTCTGCCGCCGTATCTTCAAATACATAATCGGAAAAGTATTCTTTCTGTCCCAGAATTCCGTCAAAGAAATTCCAGTTAAAAAAGGAATCGGTTGCTTCCGGTTCAAGGGTTTCTAGCAGATATTTTACGCCGTTCTGTCTCGTGGAAACCAGAAAATCACCTTTTCTGAAACCGATATTCTTAAATTCAGATTTTATTTTGGTTTCATAATGAAGATAATGACCTTCGTACGGGTTTTTCACCGTTTTGTAATCAGAAATCCTATAAAGCTCTACATTTATCACCGAATCCTTGGCAATTTCCTTAAGCTTGATATTGTTTCTTTTAAGGTATTCGATCACTTTGTATTCAGATTTCGGAATCACATAATAACTTGGGATTTTAATTTCCTTAGTAGACACATAATCGTTAAAAAACTTCACTTTTCGGGTAAAGGGTTTTGTCCGGTCATAAAACAGTCGCGGTTTTCCTGAAACTCCGCTGGTTTTTTTTCCGGCTTCAAATCCTTTGAAATCAATCATCTGGAATTTATTGTCGTCAGTTTCCCACTGTAAACTGTATCTCATTCCGGGCTGCAGTTCAATCATACTTTCGGTCATTTTTTTCTGAATTTCTGAAGCGTTTTTGCTTACATAATTAATGGAACTCAGCATATATTCATAAGTTGCCCGAACACGGTCACTGTAAGGTTTCAGCATATGCGTTTCGGCCACGGTTCCCATTGTGTTGAAAAGCGTGGTATAACCCGTCGCATAACGCGGAGAATCCATAAAAGCAGGGAAACCTTCATCGGGGGAGTCTCCGTGGATATTTACGTAAGGCGTGGTAAGAATTCCCTGTTTCTCCACATGCTGCAGGATTTCGGGCTGCATTTTCCTGTTGAAATAATTGCCTAATGTTTTACCCAGTCTTTCTTTATTAGTAGAGATATAAGTGAATAAATACTGATAGTCGGCACCGTTACTTACATGATTGTCAATAAAATAAACCGGTTTGAAATATTGAAAAATTTCCTGAAAAGCCTTGGCGTTTTCGCTGTCATTTTTAATAAAATCGCGATTCAGATCGTAATTTCTTGAATTGCCGCGGAAACCGTATTCCTCCGGACCGTTCTGATTGGCGCGGCTGTATTTTCCTCTCCGCAACATTCCTGAAATATTATAGGCTTGCACCGCTGCAATTCTTAGATTTTTAGCTGAAATTTTTCCGGTAGCCAAATCCCGCATCAGCATCATTGTGGCGTCAATTCCGTCGGGTTCGCCGGGATGGATTCCGTTATTGATCAGGATAACCGGATTGTTTTTGTTTTTGGAAGGATTAAAAATCACCACTTTTATCGGTTCTCCATTATCATCCTTACCGAAATTTTCAACAGAAATATTTTCAAAATTCTGATCGAGTTCATCATAATATTTCACCATTTCTTCATAAGTAACAGTTTGGTTGCCGTTACCTTTTTCGTAAGGTGTCTGGAATTTTTGCTGAGCGAAAATCAGATTGGAAGAGAATAGAATGATGAGTACTTTGAACTTCATTTTTAATTTTTTTCAAAATTACAAAAAAACATTACCTTTAAATATTATGAAAAGTCTGAAACTGGTATTCCTACTAATGATTTTAACGGGTTGCAAAAAAAACACTTTTGCAGATAATATTGTTTTAGTTGACGGTTCTAAAATCGAAATGAAGTTTCAGAATTTTAATGAAGGTGTGGATGAATATGGTTCTTCGGTGATATATGTAGGTGAAATAAAAGATTCAATACCTGTAAAATATTATGACTCCATGTTTCCGCCACCGCCGCCACCGCCAAATTTTTATCTGAAAACAGAAAGAGAAAAGAAAGATTCAGTTCTTTTTAATCAAATGCGTAAAAAGTATTTTCTTGATGATTTTGATAGAATTCAATTTTCGGATAAACCTGTTAAGTTTGATTCTCTTACAAACAATAATCTAGAGGTTATCATAAAACCAAAGGATACAATTCCGCATTTTGTAATTGATTCTGCAAATCAAATTGAAGCTTATAAATCCTTTCCCGTTTTTGTAAGGAATGTTTCCGGTAAAAAACTTATTCTGCCTGAGATGAAGTCCTTAGCTACTTTTGTACTTAATAAAAATAAGAAGTGGCAACTTATATGGAACGACAATGCTTTTGTCTGTGGAGACAGCATGTTTAATAGAAGATACTGGATTTTGAATCCGGGCGAAATCATTATTTTTTCTATGAATTATTTTCAGGGAAAACAAAAAGCAAAATTTAAAGTTGGTTTGTCATACTATTTCTTTTCCGAAGAATTCGAAGGACATATCAATCCCTTACTCTTTCAAAACCAGCAAAAATTCTATGAAATAGAATAAAAAAATTCCTGAAAAATTCAGGAATTTAAGTTTTATAAGAATAGTTTCAGTGTTTAATCATTCAGTTTCAACACCGCCATAAATGCCGATTGCGGAACCTCAACTCTACCGATCTGTTTCATCTTTTTCTTTCCTTCTTTTTGCTTCTCAAGGAGTTTACGCTTTCTGGAAATATCACCACCGTAACATTTTGCGGTAACATCTTTTCTTAAAGCCTTGATCGTTTCTCTGGCGATAACTTTCGCTCCCAGAGCTGCCTGAACGGCGATATCAAACTGCTGTCTCGGAATCAGTTCACGGAGTTTTTCACACATTCTTTTACCGATGTAATACGCGTTGGAATCGTGAATTAACGAAGAAAGCGCATCTACCATATCTCCGTTGATCAGGATATCCATCTTCACCAGTTTGGAAGCACGGAAACCGATCGGATGATAATCGAAAGAAGCATAACCTTTAGAAATTGATTTCAGACGGTCATAAAAATCGAAAACCACTTCTGCCAAAGGCATATTGAAAATGAGCTCTACCCTTTCTGAAGTTAAATAACTCTGATTAACAATTTCACCGCGTTTCTCAATACATAAAGTCATTACCGCGCCAACAAAATCGGATTTGGTAATGATGGAAGCTTTGATAAAAGGCTCTTCTACACGATCCAGCATCATCGGATCTGTCATCTCTGAAGGGTTATTGATGAGGATCATTTTTTCAGGATCTTTCTTGGTATAACCGTGATAGGAAACGTTGGGAACCGTCGTAATTACGTCCATATTGAACTCTCTGTCGAGTCTTTCCTGAACAATTTCCATGTGGAGCATTCCGAGGAATCCGCAACGGAAACCGAAACCAAGGGCGGCGGAGCTTTCCGGTTCGAAAACCAAAGATGCATCATTCAGTCTGAGTTTTTCGAGTGAAAATCTCAGTTCTTCAAAATCTTCTGCTTCGATTGGATAAATTCCGGCAAAAACCATAGGTTTCACCTCTTCAAAACCTTCGATGGCAGCGGCTGCGCCGTTTTCAAAAGTGGTGATGGTATCTCCTACTTTTACTTCTCTGGCGTCTTTAATTCCTGAAATAATATATCCTACATCGCCGGTCAGAATTTCTTTTTTGGGCGCCTGTTTCAGTTTTAAAGTTCCTACTTCATCAGCCTCGTACATTTTTCCGGTGGCCATGAATTTAATCCGCTGACCTTTTTTAATGCTGCCGTTCACGACTTTGAAATACGCTTCAATTCCGCGGAAAGGATTATAAACAGAATCGAAAACCAAAGCCTGTAAAGGTGCATCAGGATCTCCAACAGGAGCCGGAATTCTTTTTACAATCTGCTCTAAAAGTTCGTGAACGCCTTCACCGGTTTTTCCCGAAACGCGTAAAACATCTTCGTACTCGCAACCGATCAGGTTCATGATCTCATCAGTAACTTCTTCGGGATTTGCGGAAGGTAAATCGATTTTATTAAGAATCGGAATGATGGTTAAATCATTCTCTAAAGCTAAATATAAATTGCTTATCGTCTGTGCCTGAATACTTTGCGCAGCATCTACAATAAGAAGCGCTCCTTCGCAGGCAGCGATCGAACGGGAAACTTCGTAGGAAAAATCGACGTGTCCCGGTGTATCGATAAGGTTGAGAATAAATTTTTCGCCGTTCAGTTCATAGTCCATCTGGATGGCGTGGGATTTTATGGTAATTCCGCGTTCTTTTTCCAGATCCATGTCGTCCAGGGTTTGGGACTGCAGCTCACGCTGTGTCACGGTTCCGGTGTATTCCAAAAGCCGGTCTGCCAAAGTAGATTTCCCGTGGTCGATATGTGCAATAATGCAAAAGTTTCGTATGTTTTTCATTGAATATTCTAGATAGTTGGCAAATTTAGTGTTTTTTACCGGAATTTTTCTTACAATTTCGAGGGTGTATTCGCGATAGGGATAGTAACGGAAACCCCGCAGTATGCGTGGGGAAAGTTCGGGAACGAGGAGTTGCAGTGTATAGCCCGACCCGAGGTGCGGGATTTGAGGAGGCGAGGGGATCGCCCAAAAAAAAGAACGACCTCTGCACAAAGGATGTAGAGGTCGTTCAAACATTAAAAAAATAAACTATTATGGTCGCCTGCTCTGCGGACTTTTTTTAGATTGCCCGTCTTTTTTATCTAATATTTTGTTGCGCATTTTGCCTTCTGTCTGGTACATTTGCAGTACCTGCTGCGGCTTGATTACTTTCATGAATTTTTGCGCGTATATTTTTCTGTTGTCTAAGAGTTGCTGGCCAATTTCGAAACTTTCGTTGAGATGGCGTTTTGCTTCGTCGTCACTCATATTATCGTAATCTTCGCTTGGCTTGAACTTGTTCTTTATTTCGTTCTGCTTGTCCTGATATTCCGAAAAAAGAGTTTTGAATTCGGTCTGTTCATTTTGCGGAACATCAAGCTCGGAGACGATCATATTTTCGCGGAACTGCTTCAGAAGGGTCATTCTTTCCTGTGGACTCATATTCTGGATGACTTCCTTTCTCTGCTCGGGCTTCATTTTTTTCCAGTCATATTTCTGTTCCTGGGCAAAACTGTTTGATGCAAATAATAGGGTAATTCCTAAAAATAAAATCTTTTTCATGTCTGTTTTCATTTAATTATACAGATCCAAATAAATGTCCTGTTCTGTATTTTTTCCTAAATCTGCCAACTCAGCCGAAGTAAAATTGGAGAGCATCTGATCTACCTGAACTTCGGAAACCGGAGCGGTAATTCTTTTTGTCTGAACATCTGCGCTTGTCGCCTTACTGCTGACAACTCTTACAAGTCTTTCGTCTTCTTTTTGATTATCCTGAGCTGAAGAAGTTAAATCATTCTGCAAAGTTTGATATGCAACTGTTGCTTCTTTTTGTGGTTTTACTTCTGTTATCGCGGTGTTTGCAGAACCATTTTCAATATTCGATGCCTGTAATTGAGCTGCATTCTCGCTGTCGATGCTTTGGTTTACAAAAAAAGTAACTCCAAAAATCATCGCTACTGCAGCGGCCATTCCGTAAGCCCAATTCAGTTTCACCACTTTTGCCTGCTTTTGGGGAGTGGTTTGACTCAGAACTTTCGCCTGCATTTCGTCAAAAAAACGGTCGGGCGTTTTGTAAATATTTTTACGCTCTAAGCTTTCTATATCTAAATCTTTCATTTTCAGTGTTTTATCAAATTTTTTTGCGAATAAAAAATTATTCTGTATAATTTGCCTTTATATAATCTTCCACTTTCTGTTTGGCGTAGTGGTAATTGGTTTTCAGCGTTCCGACGGACATGTCCAGAATTTTCGATATTTCTTCGTAAGGCAAATCGTCATAATATCTCATGTTGAAAACCAGTTTCTGTTTTTCAGGTAAAGAATGAATGGCTTTCTGCAGCAAAACCTGAATTTCCTCCGCTTCTGCGGAAACATTATCAGCCATAAGATTCTGAAGATGATATTCGGGATCTTCGTCTGTTTTCTGCATTCTTTTCAGTTTGTTCAGCTGCTGCAGCGATTCGTTGGTTGCAATACGGTAAAGCCAGGTGTATAACTGACTGTCCTGTTTGAACTGATGAAAATTCTGGTAAGCTTTAATGAAAGTATCCTGCAAAACATCCTGCGCCAAATCATGATCTACAACAATTCTTCTTATATGCCAATATAACCTGCTCTGATACGCATCCATCATTAAGCGAACACCTTTTTCACGGGATTTTTCGCTCAACATCAACTCGATAATTTCGGCTTCCTTAATCTTCATTGAGATGCTTTCGGGGTTTGGATGGTAAATTTAGTTAAAAGTTAAATAAGTATTTCAATTAACAGTCCAAACCAAAATAATTATCTTTGTTTTATATTTATTTTTCATGAGGATTGTAATTTTGGGCTCGGGTAATGTAGCTTTTCATCTGGCAAAAGCGTTCTGCGAAAAAAAAATCCCTGTTTTGCAAATTTTTGGCAGGAATGAAACAGCCTTGAAAGAGATGTTGGAAAAATTCAATATTCCGTATTCTATAAAGGAACTTTCAGAGGCAGATCTTTATATAATTGCCGTGAATGACGATGCAATTGCAGGAATATCCAAAACCATCATTAGTGAAAACGCTTTGGTAGCACACACTTCCGGATCGTTACCAAAAGAAATTCTGGAAGGAAATTACCGGAAAGCCAGTTTCTATCCTTTACAGACCTTTTCCAAATCCAAAGATCTTACTTATGCTGATATTCCGTTTTTTGTCGAAGCGGATGATGAAAAAGATTTGGATTTGCTAAAAGATCTCGCTTCAAAGATTTCGGAAAACGTAATGATTTCCGATTATGAAAAAAGAAAATACATTCACCTGACTGCGGTTTTCGCGTGTAACTTTGTGAACCATCTTTTCGCAAGAGCCAAAGAAATTTCAGATTCACAAAATATTCCTTTTGGTTATTTTTTACCGTTAATTGATGAAACTGTTCAGAAAATTAATGAAATAGAACCAAGATCTGCACAAACCGGACCGGCAGTAAGAAATGACCAAAGGGTTCTAAAACTTCACGAAGCTCTAATCACTAATGAAGAACACCTGAAAATTTATAAAACCATGAACGAATCTATAAAGAAAATGTATGAGTTATAAACTGAAACTTAAAAATATAAAAGCTTTCGTATTCGATGTTGACGGCGTTTTCACTGATGGAAGCGTTTATCTGATGCCCGACAAAAGCATGTGCCGTGTAATGAATGTTCTGGACGGTTATGCGGTGGTAAAAGCAGTGAAAAACAATTACAAAATCTGTGTGATTACCGGTGGAGACGACCCGGCTGTTCGAAACCGCATCAATTATCTGGGAATCAATGAATATCACGCAAAAGTATCTGATAAGCTGGAAAAATACGAGGAATTCCGACAAAAATATGATCTTGGAAACGAAGAGATTTTAACCATGGGTGACGATCTACCCGACATGAAAATTATGAAAGCATCCGGTATTTCTGCGTGTCCAAAAAATGCGGTTCCGGAAGTGAAAGAGATTTCTCAATATATTTCAGATGTTGAAGGCGGAAAAGGCGCTGTCCGCGATGTTATCGAACAGGTGATGAAGGTTCAGGGAAAATGGATTGAAGACAATACCCAAAGCGTTTAATCAAAGACAACAATCATTATTAAAAAATTTAAATGAAGATATTACTGGCATCTAACTCTCCGAGAAGAAAAGAACTTTTAACCGGTTTAGGTTACGATTTCGACGTAGTTTCTGTGGATTGTGACGAAATTTATCCCGAGGATTTAGAAGTTGGAAAGATTGCGGAATACCTATCAGACCTCAAAGCAAATGCATTCAGAACTTTAGAAAAAGATGAAGTATTAATCACTGCGGATACTATTGTCGCAATAGAAAATGAAGTTTTAGGAAAACCCAAAGATGCAGTTCACGCTAAGGAAATGCTGAAAAAACTCTCAGGAAAAACACATGAAGTTTTTACGGGAATTACCATCAGAAACTCAGAAAAAAGCATTTCCCGGACTGATGTAGCCCATGTGGAAATTGATGAAGTGAGCGATGAGGAAATCGATTTTTACGTAAACCGGTACAGACCTTTCGACAAGGCAGGAAGTTACGGCGTTCAGGAATGGTTCGGAATGGCAAAAATCAAAAATCTGAAAGGCAGTTATTACACGGTGATGGGATTACCGACTCATTTGGTGTACACCTTATTAAAAGATTTTCAATAACGGAGTCTCAGAAATAAAAAATCGTTATTTTTACAAAAATTAATCTGCGATTTCTATACTATTTCGTGGATTTCAAAGTTATTACCAGATAATGAAAAAAACGATATACCTCCTTTTAGCAATCACGGTTTTCAATTCCTGTTCCACCAGGAAAAAGAGCAGTGATTCTACATTTATGAAAGGATTTTTCTCCTATTACAACACCCTTTTTAACAGTAAAGATGCATTGCAGACTGAGCTGAAAAACCGGGATCAGGCTCATAAAGATAATTTTTACGCTCCTTACATTCAGCTGTTAACCTACGATGAACAGCCTTTAGGAACAGACCTTAATTCGAGCGGAATGTTCGGTGAAGACGATGTAAATATGAATCCAAACGGTCCGGGAGTTCCAGGTTTACCTGGAAGAACTCCGAATTCCGGAAACGCAGGAGTAAAATCAGGTGCTACAGTTTTGGAGATTTCGGAAGCAAAAGCTTTAAAAGCCATCGCAAAATATTCAGTAATGAAAGGTGGCGAGGAAAAAAACAAGAAAATTTTTGATGCCAATATTCTGCTTGCTCAGGCGCGGCTGTACAACAACAAACCGCTGGAAGCTTTGGACGGACTGAATTATATTTTTGCCAATATGCGAAAGGATAAGAGAATGCCTTTGGCGAGAATTTATCAGGGTTTGGCGTATTCTAAAATGGGCGATTTTGCAAGAGCTGAAGAGGTTTTTGCCGATGTGAAAAAAGATAAAATCAAAAAAGATTGTCAAAAACTGTTAAGCATCTATCATTCGGAAATGCTGCTTCAGGCGGGAAAAAATGAAGATGCTGCCAACGAACTTGAAGAAGCTTACGCACTGAATAAAAACAGAAAACTCCGAAGCAGAATTGCTTTTTTAAGAGGGCAGATTCTGGCCAATTTGGGAAAAAATGAAGAAGCAAGAGAAAGCTTTGTTTCGGCCTACAAAAACGCCAACAGCTTCGAGTTTGAGGTGAAATCCCAGATCGAAATCGCAAAAACATTCAACGGAAAGGGTGATGATTATGAAGGCGCAAAAAATTATTTAGAGAAGATCAGTAAAAAAGGAACCTACGCTTCCCGTAAAAACGAATTTTACTATGCGCTCGGTTTAATGGCTAATAAGGCCGGAAAAAAAGACGATGCCAAAGCGTTTTTTGCGCAGTCGCTTAAAGAAAAAATGTCTGATCCTCAGATCCGCGGACTGGATTATTTCGAAATCGGGAAGGGCTTTTTTGAGGAAAGCGATTATCTTTCTGCTGGTGCTTATTACGATTCTGCACTTGCTGTAATGACTTACGAACCTTCCAAAATTCTTTTAAAAGAAAGATCCGAAAATATCAAACAGGTTTCTGCAAATTACTATTTAATCAAGAAAAATGACAGCATCCTGGCGTTAACCAAAATGCCTGAAGCGGAGAGAATCGCTTATTTTAATAAATATATCGATGCAGTAAAAGCGAAAGAAACGAAAGAAGAACTGGAAAGGAAAAGAAATGAACGCAGCAAAGGTTTTGATACCGGAGATTATGGGGCAAACTCTATTTTTGCGGCCAATTCAGGCGGTTTTCAGGATTTTGGAACAGGGAGAGGAGGCTTTTATTTCGCCAATCAAAGTACGGTTGCCAAAGGGGAATCTACCTTTAAACAGATATGGGGAAACCGTTCACTGAACGATAACTGGCGAACTTCTACCAGAACAAGTTCTATTGAAGATCTGAAAAACGAAGCGATGGGAATTGCATCCGCACCAGATCCACGAAGACTTGAACCCGGTTTTTATATCGAAAAAATACCTACCAATTCCGAAGAGATTTTAGCATTGAAAAAAGCCAGAGATACTGCGAGTTTAGGTTTAGGAAGAATGTACGA
The DNA here is from genome assembly GCF_019038595.1 of Kaistella soli. GTDB lineage: Bacteria > Bacteroidota > Bacteroidia > Flavobacteriales > Weeksellaceae > Kaistella > Kaistella soli. The sequence goes on along the minus strand of NZ_JAHOPF010000005.1, from coordinate 313,026 downwards.
AACTTATTTTTCAGATACGCCTCTTGCTACCAAAACTCTTTATGATTTAGTAGATACCAACCCTGAAGAGGAAACCAAACTTCTGGCCCTTTACAATATTTTTGCCTTTAATTATGAGAAAAGTCCGGCAGCGGGCGAAAGGGCGAAACAGATGATTTTATCAGAATTTCCTTACACTTCTTATGCAGAATTTGTGAAGAATCCGAAAAACAATTCTTTCTCCCAGTCTTCTGAAGAAGTTGAAAAAGCTTACGCTCAGGCTTTCGATCTGTATTCCGCTGAAAAATATGACGAAAGTAAATCACTGATTGAAGCTTCATTACAAAAGTATCCGAAAGATGCGCTTGTTCCGAAATTTGCTTTGCTCAATGCATTCAATTCAGGTAAAACAGCAGGCAAAGAAATTATGATCCTGCAGCTCGAACAGATAGCTTTAAACTACGCCAGAACAAGCGAAGGCGAGAAAGCCAGAGAAATGCTGAAATACCTTAAAAGCGAACTTGAAATGGAAATGACGGATGAAAACGGAAATAAAAGCGAAACTGGCGGACCCGGAAAACCACGCGCTGAAGAAGGGCCGGCAGAGATTGCTTCGCCAGTACAGACACGCGAATTGAGTTCACCGACTCCGCAGGATCCAAATAACGGGACCGTAAGACCGAGAAAACCAACAGGGAAACAACCTGAGATGAGTTCCCCATTACAAATGGAAATGAAATTAAAATAAAGCGAAGAAATAATCTTCGCTTTTTTTATGAGTTTGAAATATTATGATGTTTTCTTTTTCTTAACGCCCTGAAAATCCTTCAGATAAAACGGCTCAAAATAAGCAACGTCCTCAAATTCTTTTTCATTGAATTTTTCCACAGCTTTCTTAATTAAATATTTTGCGGATGGATATACGTTATCTTCAAATACAGCATTCGGAAGCCGAAGAATTTCCTTTGCTTTCGCTGTACCGTCACCTACAAAAATCACTTTTTTATCACTGAATTCCTGAAAAGAAGTTTCATCCAGAACTTTTGCGTCGGTTTCAGTAAGCATTTTGCCGGTATTTCCGTCAAAAACAGCCGTATAAACCTCCATCCGCCTTGCATCGAGCAATGGAATGATAAAGTCATAATCTTTGCTTAAAAACGGCTCAATCATCGTTTCTAAAGAATTCACTGCCACTAACGGAATTTTCAGACCGTAACAGAACCCTTTTGCTGAAGATGAACCAATGCGTAAACCTGTGTAAGAGCCGGGACCCATTCCCAAAGAAACTGCGTCAAGGTCTTTCAGAGTGATTTTCGCGCCTTCCAAAGCCCATTGAACAAAAGTGTGCAGACTTTCGGACTGTTTATAATTTTCGGAAACTTCTTCGCATAAACATAAAAGTTCCTCACCATCCGAAATGGCAACAGAACAGTTCTTGGAAGAGGTTTCGATGTGGAGAATTTTCATGATGCAAATTTAACAAATCAAAAATGATTGATTAATCTTAAATAGCTGAATTTATAAATTTTTATACACCGTTCTCGGTTCACTCTGTGCACTCGGATAGATGGTTAAATCTGAAATGGCGACATGTTTTGGTGCATTGACGCAATAGTAAATAGCATCTGCAATGTCTTCCGGTTCCAGTGCTTTATAACCCTGATAAACAGTATTGGCTCTTTCTTCGTCTCCCTTAAAACGGACTTTGGAAAAATCTGTTTCCACCAGTCCCGGCTGAATATTGGTTACTTTAATTCCAAATTCTGTAAGCTCAAGCCGCATACCGTCAGAAATAACATCGACTGCTTTTTTTGAAGCGCAGTAAACCACTCCATTTGAGTAAGTCTGTCTTGCAGCAACGGAAGAAATATTCACGATATGTCCGGAATTCCTTTCTTTCATTCCCGGAATGAGGAGTTTTGAAACATAGAGAAGCCCTTTCACATTTCCGTCCATCATCGCGTCCCAGTCTTCAATTTTACCTTCCGAAAGAGGTTCCAAACCGTGGGCGTTTCCTGCGTTGTTAATTAAAACATCTATATTCTTCCAGTTTTCCGGAAGCGAAGCAATAGCATTTTCAACTTCGTTGAAATTTCTTTGGTCGAAATCTAAGGAATAAACTTCAGTGATAGCTGAAAGTTCTGTTTTCACCTGTTCCAGAACATCCGTTCTGCGTCCGCAAATGATAATTCTGAAACCATTTTTTGCGAATAATTCCGCGGTGGCTTTGCCAATTCCGGAAGTGGCTCCGGTGATAAGCGCTGTTTTCATTTTTTACTGATGATATTTAAATATTATTAGTTGGCATCGAAACTCTGAAAAGCATCTTCAATATGATTGATCTGCAAAACGCCGGATGAATCGGGGAGAACCGTGATAATATCAAAGCGGACTTCCTTATCAATGTTGTTTTCCTTCATGAAAAAGTCGGCACACATGACGATTGATTTTATTTTCTTTTTAGTCACCGCTTCCTGCGGCTCAATCACGGTATTATAGCTGCGTGCTTTCACTTCTGTTACGACAATCGTATTTTCAATTTCGGCAACAATATCAATTTCGGCTTTCTGATAACGGAAATTTCTGACCAAAATTTTGTAATTTTTCGAGGCTAAAAAATCAGCCGCCAAATCTTCTGCAAGTTTTCCGAAATCATTATGTTCTGCCATAATTTAGAAATTTACTTCTACCTTTTCGCCTACTTTTACTGAAACTTCTGCACCGATAATTAACGGGCGGTTATCAAAAATATGCCCGTTCGGGAAGCCGAAAACTGTCGGAAAATCATATTTTGAAAGCCGTTGTGAGATGATCTTGTAAGAAAATCCGTCGAAGCTTTCTTCGTAGTTTTTATTTTCTTTTTCATCGCCCATATTCGTCATTCCGCCGATAATCAATCCTTTAATCTCTCCGAAAACTCCGGCCAAATCAAGGGACATCAGCATCCTGTCCAATGCATAAAAATTCTCTCCGATATCCTCAATAAACAGGATTTTGTCCCTGAAATTAAAAGAGTAGGGCGTTCCTAATAAAGCATAGACCAAAGCTAAATTTCCGCCAATCAATATTCCTTCGGCATTTCCGGATTTGTTAAACTCATGGTTTGTGATAGAATATTTCGGGAATTTTCCTTTCAGAATATCGAACGTCAGATCATAACTTTCATCCGTCACTCCGAAACTTGATGTTTTTACAGTTTGCGCATGAATGGAAGCAAAATTATTTTTTAGTAAAAAGCTCTGAATCACGGTATTATCAGAATATCCGATGTACCATTTAGGGTTTTTTCTGAATTTTGAAAGACTCAAATGTCTTAACAAATGCTGACAGCCATAACCTCCTCTCGATGCCCAAATTGCCGAAATTTCTTCATGTTCTAAAGCCCAGTTCATATCGGAAATCCTTTCTTTTTCCGTCCCGGCGTAAGTGTATCCGTTTGAATATCTGGTGTAAAGATGTTTCCCTAAAACCGGCTCATAACCTTTAGCCTGAATCAGTTTCAGGCCTTTTTCAAGCTGAGATTCCTCCACTGCTCCCGCAGGCGAGATAATGGCAATTCGGTCTCCCTTTTTCAATGATTTGGGAAAAATAATCTCTTTCATTTACGGTCTGTGTTTTTGCTCGGTTTTTTCGGCTTCTTCAAGCTTTTTATCAAACTGATTGAATTTTTTAAAACTCTGCAGGAAGATAAAAATACTGAAAACGACAAGTACGAAACCCACGCCCTTCCTGATCTGATTGGCCAGTTTCTCGGTAAGTTTGTAATGAAACTGCTTCGCCAGGTAAATTTTAAAAAAGTCGATGGCGAGATAGGTTCCTACCACCAAAGCCATATACAGAAGAAATTCGTCCAGTTTCGGATAAGCATTTCTTACTGAAATTACCGTGACGAGCCAGAAAAGGACCACCCCGATATTCAGAATATTGAAGAAAAACCCGTTCAGAAAAGTTTTTATATAATTCTGGCTGATCATCTTTTCTTCTGAGGCGAGGTGCATTTTGGTTTTCGAAACAATCATGTAAATGGCGTAAATCAGGACGATGAACGAGGTAATCCGGTAAAATCCGGGATGTTTATCAATGAGCTGTACCAAATCTCCACTCGCAAAAAAAGCGGCCGCTATGCATAAAATATCCGCAAAAATAACACCCAAATCTAATGCTAAAGCGTGCTTTGGGCCGCGGGAAAAGCTGGTTTCGATCAGCAGGAAAAAAATGGGTCCGATAAAAACAAGACTCAGCATTACTCCTAAACCGACAGCTGATACTATAAGTTCCAACATTTACTAAATATTAATGTATTTTTATTTGACTGTACTTTGTTTTACATCAATACTATTCGTTTATAATTTTGAAATCAAGCTGTTTCTGTATCAGATTAGCTTTCATTACTTTAATTTTCACTTCGTCACCAAGCTGATATTGGTTTCCTGTTCTTGCGCCCTGAACTAAATGATTTTTCGCGTCGTAAGAATAGGAGTCGTCCATTAAATCACGAAGCTTAATTAAACCTTCCGCACCGTTTTCAGGAATCTGCACCCAGAAACCGAAATCGGCAACACCTGAAATAACTCCGGTGAACTCCTGACCCAAATGTTTCTCCATGAATTTCACCTGCATGAACTTGATGGAATCTCTTTCAGCATCGGCAGCGAGTCTCTCCATAGAACTGCAGTGCTTGCTTTTTTCTTCGATTTCTTCTTTGTTTGGAGACTTTCCGCCGTCCAGATAATGCTGCAGCAGACGGTGCGCAATAAGATCAGGATAACGTCGAATCGGGGAAGTAAAGTGAGAATAATACTCGAAACCAAGCCCGTAATGCCCGATAGGATTCGTGGAATAAACCGCTTTGCTCATCGATCTCATCGCAAGAGTTTCAATCATATTTTCTTCACCCTTTCCTTTTACATCGTTCAATAATTTATTTAAAGATTGAGCCACTTTTTTGGTATTCGCCAAATCCATTTTATACCCAAAAGTGGATACAAACTCTCTAAGTGCTTCTAATTTAGCAGGATCCGGATCGTCGTGAATACGGTAAATAAAGGTATTTCCGGTTGGTTCGCCTTTTCTGTTAAGGGAAATAAATTCCGAAACTTTCCTATTAGCCAAAAGCATAAATTCTTCAATTAAATGATTGGAATCTTTGCTTATTTTAAAGTAAACACCGATCGGCTCGCTGTTTTCGTCCAGATTAAAACGAACTTCGCTTCTGTCGAAAGTAATAGCACCATTATCAATACGTCTTTTTCTCAGTGTTTTCGCCAGACGGTCCAAAACCAGAATTTCTTCTGCAAGATCACCGGTTCCGGTTTCAATCCTTTCCTGTGCTTCTTCGTAACTGAATCTTCGGTCGGAATGAATTACTGTTCTTCCAAACCATTCCTTCAGCACTTCCGAATTATCATTGATTTCAAACACCGCAGAAAAAGTATATTTATCCTCATTCGGTCGGAGAGAACACACGTCGTTACTCAAAACTTCCGGCAGCATCGGAACTACGCGGTCCACCAGATAAACGGAGGTGGCGCGGTCATAAGCTTCATCATCGAGCAGGGTACCTGGAACTACGTAATGGGAAACATCCGCAATATGAACACCCACTTCCCAATTTCCGTTTTCTAATTTCTGGATGGAAAGTGCATCATCAAAATCTTTTGCGTCTTTCGGGTCGATCGTGAAAGTGCAGATTTTCCGCATATCACGTCGTTTGGCCACTTCACTTTCATGGATCTGTCTGTCGATTTCATCGGCTTCTTTTTCCACTTCTTCAGGGAAACTGTAAGGAAGACCGTACTCTGCTAAAATGGAATGAATTTCCGTTTCGTGCTCTCCCGGAGCTCCCAGAACTTTGATGATTTCTCCTTCAGGATTTTTTTCTCCAGCTTTCCAGTCGGTCATTTTTACGACCACTTTGTCACCGTCCTGCGCACCGCCGATTTTACCTTTCGGTACGAAGATATCTGTATTGATGGTTTTTTTGTCACACACCACAAAACCGAAATCCTTATGTTTTATCAGCTGGAAAGTTCCTACAAACTCGTCGCGGTTTCTCTCAATCACTTCAAGAACAGAACCTTCTAATTTTCTTCCTTTGAAATGATAGGTTACAATAAGTACTTTATCACCCTGCAGCGCATCTTTTACGTTTTTGGAATGAATAAATACGTCGCCGTCCATTCCGTCCACGTTAACATAGGCATTACCTGCCTGGTTGAAATCGATGATTCCTGTTAAAGTCCCTTCAATATGAAGATTGATGATGTATTTGCCTTTTTCTACTTCCTTTATTCTTTCATCGGAAAGCAGTTTGTGGAGTGACTGAATTACTAATTCGCGCTGGCGTGGATTCTTATAGTCTATACCATCAGCTATCTGCTTATAATTGTAGATTTTGCTGGACTGTTTGTTCATAAAACCCAAAATCAAACGTCCAATTTCCTGGAGTTTGTGGTTGTTTTTATGAGATATAAATTTGCTTTTTTTTGCCATTTAATTTTATTAAATTTTTTAGCGGAGATTAGCAATATGCAATCTTATCCACTCTGTTTTGGTGTCTTCCTCCTTCAAAATCTGTACTGAGGAATTTTTCAACAATATCAATTGCCAGTTCGCTGGCAATAAATCTCGCCGGAAGTGCAATCATATTGGCGTTGTTGTGTTTTCTTGCAAGTTCAGCCAGTTCAGGCATCCAGCAAAGGGCACAACGGATATCCTGATGTTTGTTTGCGGTAATAGCTACACCCTGTCCGCTGCCGCAGATCAGAATCCCGAAATCGCTTTCTCCTTTTTCCACTGAAGTTGCTGACGGATGAACAAAGTCTGGGTAATCCACAGAATCTTTGGAAAACGTTCCGAAATCTTTTACTTCATATTTATCTTGCAAATATTTTTTTATGATTTCTTTGTAATCGAAACCTGCATGGTCGCAAGCAATTGCTATTTTTTTCATGGGATATTTATTAAAGATCAGAATTTCAATTCATACAAATTTATGATTATTAAAATAAATATAATTAAACGCGCCTTATTTCTTTACGACAGAGGTCCGTTTTTTGTTTTTGGAAATCACTCTGCATGAGTGATGGAAGCGGTTACCCCGCAACACGCGGCGGCAAAGGAAAGGCGTGAGGAGTATGAGCGGACAGCACGACCCGGGCGGCAGATTAGGCAGAAGGCGAGGGGCATGCCCAAAAACTATACCTGTTACTTGTGAGGATAACCCCGAATTCCTGTGGATAACTCCTAAAAAGATTTGTTTTTTTTATTCATATTAAATTCATAATGCATTTTGTTTTTTGATATCCGGCGAAATTATTGGAAAAGTTTTCGGGTGGAATAAGATAGGTTTTCCATAATGCAGTTGCTAATAGATGTCTTTCATAACAGTTACTGACAATTGTTAATAAAAGTTAATTTCTGTTAAAAATCAGCATGTTGCAATGTGAATTAAATATGAATTGAACTGCAACTAAATGTGGCGAAATAAAAACTTTTAGTTCTCCCCAAATCCGTCTGCTACAACAACACTAATCATTTCTTTTTTTTAAAGAAAGAATATATTGTAGATAAAATGAGGCTTTGGGGATTGTGGAATTTTAAATGAAATTAAATTTTTAATCGGGTGAATAAATCTTAAATTTGTGAAACAAAAAAACAGAGGATTTTATGAAAACAATTAACGATTTCAATTTTAAAGATAAAAAGGCTTTGGTGAGAGTGGATTTTAATGTTCCTCAAAGTGCCGATCTGAAAGTTACCGATAATACGAGAATCCAGGCCGTGAAACCTACGGTGGATAAAATACTGAATGACGGAGGTTCTGTGATTTTAATGACGCATCTTGGAAGACCGAAAGGAAAGGTGTCTGAGCAGTTTTCTCTGAAGAATATCGTTCCTGAGATTGAGTCTGTTTTAGGAAAAGAGGTGAAGTTTTGCGACGACTGTATGGGGGAAGACGCCAAAAATATGACTGCAAACCTTAAGCCAGGCGAAATCCTTCTTCTGGAGAATTTAAGATTCTATGATCAGGAGGAAGCAGGGGATAAAGATTTTGCTGAGAAGCTTGCGAAATATGCTGATTCATACGTTAATGATGCATTTGGTACCGCGCACAGAGAACATGCTTCTACTGCTGTAATCGCTCAGTTTTTCCCTTCAACTAAATTTTTCGGTTTACTGATGGCTAAAGAGCTGGATGCTATAGATAAGGTTTTGGGAAGCGGTGAAAAACCGGTTACTGCGATTCTTGGAGGTTCAAAGGTTTCTACTAAGATTACTATTATTGAAAATATTTTGCCTGCGATTGACAATTTAATTATCGGCGGCGGAATGGCTTTCACTTTTGTTAAGGCTTTAGGCGGACATATCGGAAATTCTCTGTTAGAAGAAGATAAGCTTGGTTTAGCGCTGGAAATTTTGGAAAAAGCAAAAGGTCAGAATGTTAAAGTCTATTTGCCTGTGGATACTATTATAGCTGATGAATTCAGTAATGATGCTGACCATAAGGAAATGGATATTTATGCAATTCCGGACGGATGGATGGGAATGGATGCAGGAACAAAAACGAAGGCATTGTTTCATGATGTACTGATGAATTCGCGGACGATATTATGGAACGGCCCGATTGGGGTTTTCGAAATGCCGAATTTTTCTTCCGGAACCGTTTCGTTAGGAGACAGCATTGCTGAAGCGACTAAACTTGGTGCTTTTTCTCTTGTAGGTGGAGGAGACAGTGTTGCTTTTGTGAAACAGTTCGGTTATGATGATAAAGTAAGTTATGTATCAACCGGAGGAGGAGCGATGCTTGAAAGTTTGGAAGGTATGGAACTTCCCGGAGTAAAAGCGATCAATAACTGATAAGAACTATTATTTTAGTTTTAAATGTAAAAGAAAAAGTTTCCAGATGATTCTGGAAACTTTTTTTTATGATCGAATTTCGAAATGGATGAGTTCTAATTAAATTTCTTTTTATGGTCAAGAATTTTTCGGGGAAAAATCTTATAACAAATATTTCTAAAATTTCCTTATTGGAAATTTTTTTGGTTGAAATTTAAATTTTAACCAAAAAATGAAAAATCAGGCGAAAAACGGATCTCATAAACCTATTAAAAATCGAAAAACTATTTCTTTTTGATAATATATATCAAACTTGAAAATTCGTTGTTTTTTAACCCTTTAAAATTAGAAATCGCTCCGAAAATCATTCCCTTAATCCAAAATAATGGAGATTTTTTATATTTTTCGCTTAACATAGAAATATAGAAAGAATCGAGGAGGAGAGGTTTAATTTTTTTGAGTTCCCAGTTTTCATTATTCATTAAATTTATCATTCCAGTTTTTGTAAAATGATAAATATGTCTTGGAACATCATACGCTGCCCAGTATTCTTTGTATTTCTTAGCATCATAAGAAGTTGGATTTGGGACCGCGATTATTAATAAGCCGTTGTTTTTCAGTTTATTATGGAATTTATCCAACATATATTGCTGGTTTTCAATATGTTCGAAAACGTGCCATAATGTAATGGCATCTAAACTTCCGTTTTCTATAGAGTCGATTTCGCTTAGAATTTTTGTTTTTGATACCTTTTGTGAAGCGAAATTTCTTGCTGCTTCGTTCGGCTCAAAACCATAGGTAGTAAAATCTTCTTCGATGAACTTTAAAAATTCACCTGCGCCGCATCCGTAATCCAGAACTTTTGCATGCAGATAGAGTTCCTTTGCCAGAATATTTCTTTTGAAATTTAAATTAAAACCCTGAAGAAATTTATATAGTTTTTCTTTCAAAGTTCCGGAATCCTGATGATGAGAAATATACTCTTTGCTCTCATAATACTTTTCAATATGATGAGGGACGGGGTGGGTTTTAAAAACGCCTTTAGTTTCAGTTTCCCTGATTTCAAATATTTCCTGAGAGAGGAAATGGTCTTTAATTTTCATAATAGTGGATGTTAAAATCAAAACTTCAGCACCAAAAATTGATAACTGAAGTTTTTACATTTATGTTTCACGTGAAACATTTACTTTTAATCAAAACGGAAAATGTATTTATCTTCCTAAATAAATTAAAAGCACGTTAATATCTGCCGGCGATACACCGCTTATTCTTCCGGCTTGAGCTATAGTTTTTGGCTGCACTTTATTCAGTTTCTGTTTGGCTTCTGACGAAAGGGAACCAATCTTTGAATAATCAAAATCCTCCGGGATTTTAATAGTCTCCAAGCGATTTAGTTTAGCGACATTTTCTTTTTCCTTTTCAATATATCCTTTGTATTTAATATTGATTTCCGCCTGTTCTTTTACTTCTTCACTATAATTTTCGGTTTTCTCTAAAATGAAATCGATATCCTCTAATTTCTTCATGGTCATATTAGGCCTTGTCAAAATCTGAGAAGCGCGGTAAGCCTGATCAACCGCAGAGGATTCAATCGATTCTAAGATTGGATTGATTATTCCGGGTTTTAAAGATGTTTCTTTTAGAAATGCTTCAAGTTCGTTACTTTTATTGATCTTTTCTTCAACATTTTTAAGTCTTTCTTCGTCAGCTAATCCCATCTTGAAAGATTTCTCAGTGAGACGGATATCGGCGTTGTCCTGTCTTAAAAGCAGTCTGTATTCAGCTCTTGACGTAAACATTCTGTAAGGTTCTTCGGTTCCTTTTGTGATAAGATCATCAATCAAAACCCCGATATAAGCTTCGTCGCGGTTCAGGATAAATTCTGCCTGATCGTGAACTTTATTATGTGCGTTAATACCAGCAATTAATCCCTGTCCTGCTGCTTCTTCATAACCAGTAGTACCGTTAATCTGTCCCGCGAAATAAAGATTTTCAATCAACTTTGTTTCGAGAGTATGGTAAAGTTGGGTAGGAGGGAAGTAATCATATTCGATAGCATATCCCGGACGGAAGACTTTTACATTTTCAAAACCTGGGATATGTCTCATCGCCTTGATCTGAATGTCTTCAGGAAGCGAAGAACTGAATCCGTTTACGTAGATTTCAACTGTTTTCCATCCTTCCGGCTCTACGAATAACTGATGACGGTTTCTTTCTGCAAAGCGGTTGATTTTGTCTTCAATGCTTGGGCAGTATCTTGGACCGATACTCTGGATAGTTCCGTTAAACATCGGGCTTCTGTCAAATCCTTCACGCAAAATATCGTGCACTGTTTCATTTGTATAAACAATATGACAGCTCATCTGTTTGGTAAGTTTTAGGGTATCAGAATAAGAAAATTTCTGTGGATTTTCATCGCCTTTCTGTTCTTCCATTTTGGAGTAATCCAAACTTCTTCCATCGACACGTGGAGGAGTTCCTGTTTTCATTCTACCGGCTTCGAAACCTAGAGAAACCAGCTGTTCTGTGATCCCAAAAGCGCGTGGTTCGCCCATTCTTCCGCCACCTAACTGCTTGTCTCCAACATGAATTAAACCGTTTAAAAAAGTTCCGTTGGTTAAAACAACGGATTTACCTTTGATTTGGATTCCCAAGGAAGTTACGACGCCAACTGCTTTATTGTTTTCGATGATCAGGCTTTTAACCATATCTTGGAAAAAGTCCAGATTCGGTGTATTTTCCAGGGCTAACCGCCATTCTTCAGCGAAAAGCATCCTGTCATTCTGTGTGCGCGGAGACCACATTGCAGGGCCTTTTGAAAGGTTAAGCATTTTAAACTGGATCGCAGATTTATCTGCAATAATTCCTGAATACCCACCCATTGCATCTATTTCCCGGACTATTTGTCCCTTTGCAATACCACCCATTGCGGGGTTACAGGACATTTGTCCAATCGTTTGCATATTCATGGTGACGAGCAGGGTTTTTGAGCCCATGTTAGCAGCGGCGGCGGCGGCTTCACAACCTGCGTGACCTGCACCAACAACTATTACGTCGTATATTTCGTTGATCATTTCTTATTGATAAATGCTGATTAATAATTGATGTTTCACGTGAAACATCAGATTTCTTTTTGAATTAATGGGTTGATTCTGGTCCGAGTGATCTCAAATATTTTGTGAATTTACGTACAAAATATGAAGAGAAAAACGGGAATCAGGTCCTATAAAATATTCAAATAAAAATCTTCTTTTCTGCGCATTTCTGTTATTTCCTCATCAGTTTTGTCTTTATAACCGCAAAGATGAAGGATGCCATGGGCTAAAACACGGTATAATTCAACATCAAAATCTTTTGACAAAATAGCAGCATTTTCAGAAATGCGCGGCAAAGATACGAAAATATCTCCTGCGATTGTTTTGCCCTTTACATAGTCGAAGGTGATAACATCGGTGTAATAATCGTGCTGTAAGAAATCGCGGTTAACTTTTAGAAGGTAATCGTCATCGCAAAAGATGTAATTTATATCTCCAGGTTTTTTATTTTCTGCGAGTATAAGGTTTTCTAACCAGGTATTGATTTCCTGACCGATAGTAATAGATTCTATATTTTCAAAGAAAAACTGTATCATAATTTAGAACCAATGTCCCAGGATAACGCTGTAAACATTGTTTTTTTGTGTTAAAGAACGGCTGTAATTAAATTTGATCTGTCCGAATGGTGATTTGTAACCAGCGGTTAAACCAGCCGAAGATTGGTTAATGTGCGGAATATCGTCCACTTTTATGTCATTAAATAAATTGGCAATACTGAAATGTGCGTCAATAAAATAGTTTCGGTATAGGTTAAACTGAAAAGTATTGGATGCGGTAAGCATATTCTTCGAGCTTAACTGTCCAAATTCGTAGCCCTGAAACTGGGTGAAATTCCCTAAATTCTGCTCAAAAATACCGCCAATTCTATAATGGTAATAAGGGGAAAGATCCTCTCCAACAGTGAAACCGCCAAACAAACCGAGTCTGTAAGTCAGCCAAGCGGATATCGGGAAATTAATCTGAGAGGTGATTTTGGCCTGAAAAGTTCTTCCTTCCTGATCCTTATTCAACAAATGCAGAATTTTTCCTTCTGCGTTAAGAAGTAGACCTTTTGTAGGGAAACTTTTATCATCCTGCGTATCGGTTTTGATGAATGCATATGCATTTATGAAGTTAATAGCGTTGGAATAAGTCTGAGCTCCCATGACTTTCGATTCAAAATAATCATGACTTAAACCGGCACCTATGGCATATTTATCGCGCCAAATCGATTGAATAAATGCTTCATTGCGGAGCCAGTTCCATTTTTCGTATACATTGGAATCAACGTCATTAAGATCAAGGGTCATTCCGGATGCGTAAACACCAAATCCGGGGATATATCCGTTATCAATAAAATAATTAAAATAGTAACGCGGTTTATCACCTACAACAACATCAAGAGAAATTGTAGAATTTCTGAATAAAAGTCTTTTAACTGTTGTATTGATCAACAATCCTGTTTTGAAAACTTCATCATAATGAAGCCCAAATTTCAGAAAAAACCGCGTGTCGTCTTCAGTAACTGTAAGTTTCAGAAAATTATGGTCATCTTTCTGAATAATATCATAATTGACTAAAGTGTAGTTATGGGTAGAGTAGAGTTTATCGATCATTTTATTGATACCTCCGTAAGTCTGTAAAGACGGAACCCGAAGACCCATTTTTCCGCGGACATAATTTTCCCCAAAAATATGGTTGTTTTCAAGAATTAGACTATCGATCTTATAAACATTAGAATAAATTGAATTTAACGGAGCCCGCAGAAGTTCTGTTTTGCGTTTCGGAAGCAGCGATAGGGTTGGAGTGTATTTCTGAGCTTCGACATAACCGGAATCTAAAATGGCTCTTTTAGCATCGTAACTTGTAGCGCTCATCCCAGTCAAATCAGGACGAATGTTAATATCGGTGTATTTGTACTGGTTTTTTGTTTCTTTCTGAATCCCAAAATCGATCACCTGATTCAAAATGGCAATCGCACTCTGCAGCTTGCCACGGTCGGCAAGTCCCTGGCTTAGATCTACTCCGATAACGATATCTATTCCTTTGTCTTTAAGCGGTTTAGACGGATAATTTATTGTCATCGCACCGTCAATATATAATGAATCACCAATTTTTACAGGATCCATTAATGAAGGAAATGCTGAGCTGGCCATAATGGCGCTGACTAAATCTCCTTTTTCGAAAATTTCGATTTTTCCGCTCTCCAGGTTAGTTGCAATACACATGAAAGGAATGGGAAGTTTTGAAAAATCACTGATGGTAGAAACATTTTTGAAGAGCTCTTTCAGCAGGTAAATGTTTTTTTGTCCCGTAGAAATTGCTTTGGGCAGCACATTAATCTTGCCGTCTTTTACGGGAACGGTGAGAATGTATTTATCAACAGCTTTATTGAAAAAAGTGGTTTCCTGTCTTGTCTTTTCATTGGCTATTATGTTGTAGAAATCCGTATCCATCACTATTTTCTCGATTTCCTTACCCGAGTATCCGGATGCATAAAGACCGCCTACAATAGCCCCCATACTGGTTCCGGAAATATAATCGACTTTCACCCCGAGGGAATCAAGAACTTTCAGTACACCGATGTGGGCAAAACCTTTTGCTCCTCCTCCCGAAAGCGAGAGGCCTATTTTAGCGTGAGGAGGTATAGAAAGTCCTTCTTTCACCTGTGCTTCCAGAGAAAAATTCAGAATAACAACAAGAAAAAGCAGGAGTATTTTTTTCATTTAATCTTTGATATAAATTCTTTTAACCCTTCTTGAAATAGATGTTAAAACTTCATAAGGAATTGTATTACAGTAATTTGCGAATTCCTCCAAAGTTGGATTAGCATTAAAAATTATTACTTCGTCACCTTCCTTTACCACAGCATTACCGATATCTACCATCAGCATATCCATACAGACGTTTCCGACAATCGGATAAAGTTTTTTATGGATACCTACATTTCCTACTTTGTTACCGATTAACCGTGGGATTCCATCAGCATATCCAACAGGGATTGTCGCAATCATAGTGTCATTCTCAGGACGGTACTTTCTGTTGTAACCTACTGATTCTCCTTTTTCGACCTTGGAGATCTGTGAAATTACGGTTTTAAAAGTTACTGCATTTTTCAGTTGTTTTTGGATGTCAGGATTTGCTGATATCCCCACCATTCCAATCCCGATTCTCACCATATCAAACTGAAAGTTTGAATAGCTTACAATGCCCGATGTATTAAGGATATGCCGCAAAGGCTGGTATTTCAGGCCATTAATAAGCTGCTCAGAATTCTTAGTGAAAATATCAATTTGCTCTAAAGTATATTCTTCTCCATCCGGCACATCTGAGGAAGATAAGTGACTGAAAATGGATGCCACCTTTACATTCATGGTCTTCAATTTTTCAGCGAGCTCATCAAGTTCATCTTTCTTAAAACCAAGACGGTGCATTCCGGTCTCGAGTTTAATATGAATTGGATAGTCTTTCTGAATACCTTTCTGAACCAGTTGTTGATTAAACAGTTCCAATACGCGGAAACTGTAAATCTCAGGTTCCAGATTATAATCGATGATAATGTTATAACTGTGCTGCTCCGGATTCATTACCATAATCGGCGTCGTGATGCCGTTTTTTCTTAAATCTACACCTTCATCAGCATACGCAACTCCAAGATAGTCAATATGGTGGTGCTGCAGAAATTCTGCGATTTCGTAACCTCCTAAGCCGTAAGAATAAGCTTTTACCATTGCCATCATTTTAGTTTCAGGCTTCAGCAAGAATTTATGAATATTGATATTGTGAAGAATCGCATTCAGGTTTACTTCAAGAACAGTATCGTGCTTTTGTAATTCCAGATGATTTTTTACTTTTTCAATCTCAAATTTTCTTGCACCTTTTAATAAAATGAGTTCATTTTCTATCTGGTTAAGCTGATGACTTTCAGTGAGTTCAATCGTGCTATTAAAAGTATAAGTCTCTGATGAAAAAAGTTTTGCAAAAACGGATATTTCCTCGCCAACAAGAAATATTTTACTGAAATTCTGTTGATTGGTGAGTGCTGCGACCTCATGATAAAGCCGTTCAGAATTTTTACCTTCAACAAAATCGGTAAGTATTAATGTTTTCTTCGGTTTGTTGTATTCATTGATAAATTGAAAAGCAATTTTCAAAGAATCCAGATCAAGGTTAAAGGAATCATTAATGATCAAATTATTCCGCAAACCGTTGACACTTTCCAGACGCATTTCTATCGATTTCAGAGAATTTATTTTATCAATAATTTTTGAATTTCCGAAACCGTATTCTTTAAGCACCGTAATAATACAGAGTGCGTTACTCAAAGTAGCCTCATCACGCTGGTGCGCTGGAAGCGAAAATGTTTCATCAAAATACTGAATCTGCAGACTGGTTGTTTTATCGGTCCAGTCGTTTTTGATGTAAAGGTTATTATGGTTTTTTAATCCGAATGATATTAATTTTTTACTTGAATATATTTCATTTATTTTATTAAAAACCAAATCATTATCACCATTAAAAATGATAGTCTCAGAGTTTTTAAATAACTCAATTTTTTCATCTATTAACTGTTCTTCATTAATAAAATTAGAAGAATGCGCTGATCCGATATGCGTTAAAATTCCAACCTGAGGAGAGAAAACATCTTCAAGAATTTCCATTTCGCCGGGTTTAGAAATTCCGACTTCAAAAATCCCGAGCTCATGATTTTTTTCAATTTGTAACAGTGAAAGCGGAAGACCGATTTGGGAGTTGAAACTTTTCGGACTTTTTACCGTATTGAAATCATCGAAAAGACTTTGGTAAAGCCATTCTTTTACGATTGTTTTTCCATTACTTCCAGTAATACCAATGGTTTTTAAATGAAATTGCGCAAGATGATTTTTTGCTAAATTCTGAAGAAACTTCACTGAATTTTTAACGATAATCCAGGTGATATCTTTGATTTCCGGGAGCTGATGTTCTGCAATAATAATCTTTACTCCTTTTTCTACCGCCGAGTGAATATATTTTTCACCTGAATTTTTAGAAGTAGTAATCGCAATAAAAGCGGTATTTGCCGCTGAGTAAATATTACGGCTGTCGAAATCAATATTTTTCACAGAAAGATTTGGATCTCCGATTAACTGGGAGTCTGTAATTTCTGCAAGCTGTTGGGTGGTGTAGTTCATTTGTTATTTCTGTTCAGAAATTCGTCATTAAAAACTTTACGGCTGACCGCTTCATAGCTTTCAGTTTCTCCCAGCTCCACAAGATCTTTGCTGGTAGAAATCCTCATAGAATGGTTTGCGAGATTTCCGGTTCGTTTGCAGATCGCGTGAACTTTCGTTACATATTCCGCGGTGGCCATCAGATTGGGAATCGGTCCGAAAGGGCGTCCCATAAAATCCATATCCAGACCGGCAATTACAACACGGATTCCATTGTTTGCCAGTTTATTAGCAACTTCAACAATGCTTTCGTCAAAAAACTGTGCTTCATCTATGCCGACAACATCGCAGGTAGATCCCAGCAATAGGATTTCGTTCGGGCTTTCAACCGGGGTGCTGCGAATTTTATTCTGGTTGTGGGAAACCACTTCCTCTTCCGCATAACGCGTATCCAGTTTCGGTTTGAAAATTTCCACATTTTGTCCTGCCATTTCCGCACGCCGAAGTCTTCGGATCAGTTCCTCAGTTTTCCCCGAAAACATCGAGCCGCAGATAACTTCCATCCATCCGCTTTGTTTTGCGTGATTAATTGTATTTTCTAAAAACATTTGTTAATTTAGCCGTGATATTTAAAGACCAAAATTAAGGAAATTTAATAGCTTTATTATGCAAAACCTTCAAGATATACAGGAAAAAATTTTTTTTGAATCCAAAAGCATTCTCGAAACGCTTTCCAAAATAAATTCCCGCGAAGAACTGTTGGCCAAGCAGGATTTGTTTGCAGAAATAACGGACAGAATTGCTTTTCTTAGAATTTTAGAAAAGAATAAAGACAGTTTTATTGAAGAGGTTGATTTGCATAATACTGGTAATCAGGAAAATACAAGTCAATTAAATCCAAAAACCGAAGAACGGTTTGAAGATGCTCCGTCGGAAGAAGATCTCATTGAGGAGGAAGTAATTTTCACTAATGAACTCAATGAAATTGAGAATGATGAGGATTTAAATTCAGAAAATGAAGTTAATCGAGAGGTCAGTGCTGAAGATCATCAGGAAAAAAATATCGTTCCGGCATCAGAAATAGTTTCGACGATTGCAGAGGAAACTCAGCCCAATTACGAAGACATTGTTGCGCAGAAAGAAAGAGATTTTTTGGAACTCGAGGAACGCCGCAGAAAAATAGTGGAATTCAATAAGGAAGATGTTATTCATCCGCCGAAGGATGTTTCGGAAGATTCCCATACCGCTCAGCACGCACAGGAAAAAAAATTCAAACTCGCTCATATCAAAGGACTGAGAGCTGTTCAGAATTTATTTGACGAGGATCCCTTAGAAAAGATGGAGGAGAACGAAGCAGAAACTGCGGAGGAAAAAATGAATTCAGGAAGTATGCTTAAAAGCAATATTCCTACTGATTTTATGGAAGCTGAAAAAAGAAAACCTGAATTCAGACTCGATCTGAATGACAAAGTTGCTTTCATCAGACATCTTTTCGATGGCGACGCTGTGGAATTAAAAATAACAATCGATAAACTGAATTCTTTCACTGATCTGGAGCAGGCAAAATCATATTTAAGTGATATTTATTATTCCAAAGACTGGAAAAAATCCGATGAATATGCGCAGAGACTCTGGAATCTCGTAGAAAATAAATTTCTGTAACGTGGAAATAGAAAAAATGATCAAAAGCATAAACGATTTTCAAAACGTATTCTTTATCGGTGTTGCCGGAGTGGGAATGAGCGCAATTGCGCAGTATCTTAAGGGAATCGGGAAAGAAGTTTCGGGAAGCGACCGCTACTTTCTACCGGAAACCTTCAACAGAACTAAAGAACAGTTAGAAAAGGAAGGCATCACATGTTTTCTTCAGGACGGAAGCGGCATTACGGAAAAAACAGATTTAATTGTAGTTTCCACCGCGATTGAAGACACAGTCTTCGAAGTGCAGAAAGCAAACGAATTAGGAATTCCCATCATCAGAAGAAGCGAACTCCTATCCATTATCGCCAAAAGTAAAAAGACAATTGCCGTTGCCGGAACTTCCGGTAAATCAACAACATCAGCGATGTTATATCAGGTTTTACTTGATGCAAAATTAGAACCGAGTATTATTTCCGGTGCAGGGTTAACCTCTATTATTAAAGAGGGAAAAATAGGAAACGCTGCGGTTGGAAAAGGCGACTGGCTGATTATTGAAGCGGACGAAAGTGACGGTTCAGTGGTTCAGTATGAGCCGGAAATCGGCTTGCTTTTAAACATTGATAAAGACCATCAGGAAATTGATGAACTGATCGGATTATTTACTATTTTCAAAAATAATACAAAGCGTTTATTTGTTGTTAATCAATCAAATACACTGACTAAAAGTTTGTCTGCAGATGCAGAAAATGATTTTGGCTTTGAAGATGAAAATGCAGGATATTCTGCCTGGAATTTTCAGCAAAACGGCCTTTCATTAACGTTTGAAGTATTAAACCAGAAATTCCAAATGACTTCGCTTGGAAGACACAGCGTAGAAAACGCAGCCGCAGCAATTGCTGTTGCTCATCAGATTGGTGTTACTCTGAAGACCTGTGCGGAAAGTCTCTCAAAATATGAAGGAATTTATCGCCGTCATCAAATTCTCGGACAGAAAAACGGAATTTGGGTCATCGATGATTACGCTCACAATCCTGCTAAATGCGCTGCTTCTATCAAAGCCTGTCAGCCTTTGGCAGAGAAAGTAATTGCATGGTTTCAGCCGCATGGTTACGGACCAACAAGGTTTTTAAGAAATGATTTCGTGGAAGAGATTTCCGAGGCTTTAAGACCTGAGGATGAAATCTGGATGAGCGAAATATTCTACGCCGGCGGAACTGCCGTAAAAGATATCTCGGCAAATGATTTAATTGAGGACATCAAAGCTAAAGGTAAAAACGCGCATTTTGTAGAAAACAGAGATGATTTGCTTGATGCTTTGAGACCCGAACTCACGGAAGGAACGCTTCTGCTTTTAATGGGAGCAAGAGATCCCGGGCTAGAAGAATTTTGTAAGGATTTATTTGAAAAATTATAAATTAAATCCTTGAAGCTTTTTAAAACCTTCAAGGATTAACTTAAAGAATATGTCGGGAATGCTTTATTTTGTTCCAACACCGATTGGAAATTTAGAAGATATGACTTTCAGAGCCGTAAAGATTCTGAAAGAGGTGGATTATATCTTATGTGAGGATACCCGAACCTCCGGCGTTCTCTTGAAACATTTCGAAATTTCTAAACCGTTGAAATCCTATCACTTACATAACGAGCATCAGATGACGCAGAAAGTAATTGGTGATTTAAAAAACGGACAGAATATCGCAATCATTACGGATGCAGGAACACCTGGAATTTCTGATCCCGGCTATCTTTTGTCAAAAGCGGTTTCGGATGCAGATCTGGAAATGCAGTGTTTACCGGGAGCAACAGCTTTCGTTCCTGCACTCGTCGTCTCCGGATTACCGAATAATGAGTTTTTATTCTCAGGGTTTTTACCTCAGAAAAAGGGAAGGCAAACCAAGCTGAAACAGCTGGCTGCAGAAAATAAAACAATTGTTATTTATGAAAGCCCGCACAAGATCAATACTACTCTGGAACAGATTAAAGAATTTTTCGGTGAAGAGACGAAAGTGAGTTTAAGCCGGGAAATTTCCAAAAAATTTGAAGAAACTAAACGCGGTACTGTCAATGAGTTAATTGAATTCTCTAAAAGTAAAACTTTAAAAGGGGAAATTGTGCTTGTCATCAACAATTCTGAAAAAGAAAGTGATGAAGAGGACAAACCGCAGTCAAGAAACAAATACAAAAATTTAAATAATTAACTGATATGGGATTATTAGAAGGGAAAGTTGCCCTCATCACCGGTGCAACCCGCGGAATAGGAAAAGGAATAGCGGAAGTTTTCGCCAAAGAAGGTGCAAAAGTAGCATTTACGTATGCGGGTTCTGTGGATAAAGCAAAAGCTTTAGAGGAGGAACTTTCAAAGATAACAACAGCGAAAGGTTATCAGTCAGACGCTTCTGATTATGATGCAGCACAGAAATTAGTGGAGGAAGTAATGGCAGAATTTGGAAGGATTGATATCCTGATCAATAATGCCGGAATCACCCGCGATAATTTAATGCTCAGAATGTCCAAAGAAGATTGGGATACCATTATCAGAGTTAATTTAGATTCTGTGTTCAACCTTACGAAAGCGGTAATTAAGCCGATGATGAAGGCTAAATCGGGCTCTATAATCAATATGACCTCCGTTGTCGGAGTTAAAGGGAATGCTGGACAGGCCAATTATGCAGCTTCAAAAGCTGGGGTAATTGGGTTTTCAAAATCTATCGCACTGGAATTGGGTTCAAGAAACATCCGTTGTAACGCCGTTGCGCCTGGATTTATCGAAACTGAAATGACCGCTGCACTCGACGAAAAAACCGTTCAGGGTTGGAGAGAAGGAATTCCTTTGAAACGCGGAGGACAGCCAGAAGATGTTGCAAACGCGTGCGTGTTCCTTGGAAGCGAAATGTCAAACTACATTACCGGTCAGGTACTGAATGTAGATGGCGGAATGTTGACCTAAAAAAATAAACCTTCAAGGATTCCAAATCCTTGAAGGTTTTAATTCTATCCCAAATCTTTCTTAAAACACAGAGAATTTTCAACGCCTTTATATTGGCCGTAGTTTTCGATACGTTCAAAGGTTCGGTCGTACATTTTTATGGCTTCCAGCTGGTTGATTCCTGTTTCCAGTATTACACTTTGAAAACCCAGCTCTTTCGCCCAGTTTTCAAGCTCTGAAAGAATTTTTGAAGCATAACCTTTCCCTCGGAATTCAGGAATCACAAACATTCTTTTCAGTTCTGCAGAATTCTCATCGTAAGGTTTTATCGCACCGCATCCCACCGCATTTTCTTCTTCGTAAAGTACAACACAGTGCTTCAGCATATCTATTTTATTATACTGGTCATAAAAGGCGTGATCTTCCCCATCCGTATAGGCAAGATATTCGTCCAGCATTTTTACCAACTGTATAAAATCCTGGTTATCTGAGTTTGTTCTGATAAGTTTCATCATTTCAGTAATTTTTCACATTTATTATTCAGGAAAATAAAAGGAAAGGGCAGTTGAGCTCTCTGTCACAGAATTAAGTTTAATTCCCAAAAACTTCATTATGCTGTTCCGCCACCCGGATAAACGTAGTCCTTTTTGAAAGTTCGCGAAGTTGTGAAGCGCCAACATAGGTACAGGTAGAGCGGACTCCGCCCAAAATATCTTTTACCGTCTCCGAAACCGCACCTTTGTAAGGCACTTTCACCGTTTTACCTTCCGAAGCACGGTATTCCGCAACACCACCGGCATGTTTGTCCATCGCAGTTTGGGAACTCATTCCGTAAAAGAGCCTAAATTTCTTACCGTTTTCTTCCACCATGTCGCCGCCGCTTTCATCATGTCCTGCAAACATTCCGCCCAGCATCACAAAATCGGCGCCGCCACCAAAAGCTTTCGCCACATCCCCGGGAATCTTACAACCGCCATCCGAAATAATATGTCCGCCAAGTCCGTGTGCAGCATCAGCGCATTCAATAATGGCGGAAAGTTGTGGATAGCCCACACCGGTCTTAATTCTCGTCGTACAGACAGATCCGGGACCAATGCCAACTTTGATAATATCTGCACCGGCCAGAATAAGTTCTTCCACCATTTCTCCGGTAACTACATTTCCTGCAATAATGGTTTTGGTGGGAAAGTTCTTTCTTGCCCTTTTAACAAATTCCACAAAATGTTCGGAATAGCCGTTGGCAACATCGATACAGAGAAATTCAATTTTCGGATGTTGGTCAACAATCTTTTTTATTTTCTCTTCATCAGCTTTTCCGGTTCCGGTGCTGAGGGCAATGTACTGGTAGATCGAGTCGGGCTGTTTTTCTAAAAATGCAGTCCATTCTTCAGGGGTATAATGTTTGTGAATCGCGGTTACAATTTTATCTTTGGCAAGTGCTTCTGCCATTTCGAAAGTTCCTACGGTATCCATATTGGCGGCAATGACAGGAACTCCGCTCCATTTTTTCTGGGAATTCACAAATGTGAAGTTTCTTTCCACGCTTACCTGAGATCTGCTTTTCAGGGTAGATCTTTTCGGGCGGATCATGACGTCTTTAAAGCCAAGTTTTATTTCGTATTCAATTCTCATTTTGTTTTTGTTATTTTAAGATTTCGCGCAGATTTTCTAAATATTCATAAGCTGTTAAATCAAATTTTACCGGAACCACAGAGATATAACCTTCTGAAAGTGCAACTTCATCAGCATCTTCGCTGGTATCCATGTTGTTAAAATAACCTGAAAGCCAGAAATATTTATGACCGTGCGGATTGATGCGTTCATCAAAACTTTCTTCCCATTTGGCATCAGCCTGTTTGCAGACTCTTATTCCTTTGATCTCTCCGCTGCTGAGTTTTGGGATGTTAACATTCAGTACAATTCCTTTAGGCATTGGGTTTTCGAGAACTTTATTCACAAGGCTCTGAATATGGGTTTTTGCCTGCTTGAAATCTGCGTCCCAGGAAAAATCAAGGAGCGAGAAGCCAATCGCCTGAAGTCCTTCCACACCGGCTTCCACCGCGGCACTCATGGTCCCGGAATAGATGACATTAATGGAGGAATTGGCGCCGTGATTAATTCCTGAAACCACGATGTCGGGTTTTCTTGTAAGAATTTTATCGAGGGCAAACTTTACGCAGTCCACGGGAGTTCCGCTTAAAGAATAGTCTTTTTGCGGACCGTCTAAATTTATTTCTTCAAAAGTAAGAGTCGAATTAATAGTGATCGCATGGCCTTTTCCGCTCTGCGGGGAATTGGGCGCTACCACGACCACTTCTCCGATTTCATTCATGAATTCCACCAGATTTCTTATTCCTGGAGCCGTTATTCCATCATCATTGGTGACTAATATCAAAGGTCTTTGCATATAATTAAAGGGTTTTCCAACAAAATTACTTAAAAAAATAGTGTTCAAATATAAATAAGGTATTAATTTTGATACTTTGTAAAATCCTGTAACAAAACGGATAAAACCTTAACAAATTAGATATCATAAAATCATAACATGTTCAAGAAATTAAAACTCAATAGATTACTGCTTTTTATTCCACTTACGAGCTTAGCATTCTGTTTTAATTCACCAAAAAACGATGACGAAAAAATGTCAACGATTATGGTGAGTGTAAAAAATACGCTGAGCTACCTTCATTATTCACCAAAACCCATTAATGACGCCTATTCCCAGGAGGTTTACAAGCATTATTTCGAAATGGTAGATGCATCGAAAAGATATTTCATGCAGTCGGATATGGATGAATTTGCGAAACACAAAACAAAGCTTGATGATTACCTGAACCAAGGTGATCTGACTTTTTATAAACTCACTGTCGACAGACTTTACCAGAGAGTGGATGAAATCGATAAAATCACTCAGGATATCCTCAGCAAACCGATTAATTTAGACGAAGACGAAACGCTTGTTCTAGAACCTAAAATCAAGAAGTACGCCACCAATTCAAATGAAATGTCTGCGGAATGGAGAAAATATATCAAGTACAATATTCTTCAGGAAATGGAATCTCTGAAAGCGAAAGAAGAAATGCAGAAAGAGAAGAAAGATTCGGTTCAGAAATTTAATTTAAAGGATACCATTAAACTGGAAATCCTTACGCCGGAACAGAAAAGAATTAAAGCTACCGAAGAGGTAAAAGACCTGGTAACTGACACTTTCAGAAGGTTTAAGAAAAGAAATAAAATGGATTGGTTTACCGTGTATATGAATGCTTATACCGAAGTTTTCGATCCGCACACCAATTATTATTCGCCAAAAAATAAGGAAGATTTCGATACCCAGTTCAAAGGAAAAGTGATCGGAATTGGAGCGATCATTCAGGAGAAAAGAGGATATTTATATTTAGGTGCACTTACTATTGGTGCTCCTGCATGGAAATCGAAACAGCTTTCCGAAGGGGACAAGATCCTGAAAGTAAAATCAAAACCGGATGAAGACGCAGTAAATGTGGTTGGAATGCTTTCCGATGAAGCCGTGAGACTTATCCGCGGTGAAAAAGGAAGCAAAGTGACCTTAACAGTGGAGAAAAAAGACAAAAGCATTAAGGAAGTAACGATGATCCGTGAAGAAGTAGCTATAGAAGATACTTTTGCAAGAAGCATCATCGTGAATTCACCTGACGGTAAAAAATACGGATTCATTAATCTGCCAAGCTTCAATGCAGATTTTGAAGACGCGAAAGGCAGAAATGCATCTGACGATATTAAAAATGAACTGATCAAACTGAAAGCACAGAATGTTCAGGGAATCATCCTGGATCTAAGAAATAACGGAGGAGGAAGTTTAACCGAAGTAGGCGACATCATGGGATTGTTCATGAATGCCGGTCCTTACGTTCAGGTAAAAGACGGTAACGGAAAAATTCAGACGCTGAAAAACAAGACTAGTACACCGCTTTGGACCGGTCCTTTGGTGATTATGCAGAACGAACTTTCAGCATCGGCATCAGAAATTCTGGCAGGAGCAATGCAGGATTACGGAAGAGGCGTAGTGATCGGTTCTCCGCAATCTTTCGGAAAAGGAACTGTACAGACTTTCGTTGATCTGAACAGATTTTTGAATACCAACGATGATTTTGGTTCCCTGAAACTGACCATTCAGAAATTCTACAGAATCACAGGAGAATCTACCCAAAGAAAAGGGATTGAATCGGACATTAAAATGAAAGATTTCTTTACCTACGCAGAAATTGGGGAGCGTTATGATGATTATGCTTTGGCTTGGGATAAAATTCCGGCAGTAGCGTATCAGCCTGTGAATTATTTCTCTGTTCAGGCTCTTCAGAAAGGAATTGAAACGAGGCTTCAGAATAACAGAACTTACCAGTTAGTTCAGGAATCTGCACAATGGAAAGAAAACCTTGATAAAGAGGAAAGCATTTCCCTGAATCAGGCAAAATTTAATGAAGTGATGAAAACGAGAAAGTCGCAGATTGAGAAATTCAAAGCTTTAGATAAATTCAATAACGGATTGAAATTCACCCTGAACCCGGATGAAGTAATCCGTGAAAAGAAAGATGAAGCATTTGCAAAGAAATCTCAGAACTGGACCAAAAATCTTCAGCGCGATCTGTATCTTCAGGAAGCAGTAGCGGTTGTCGGAGAAATGAAATAATTATAAAGATATTAACCAAAACAAAACCATCGGAATTTCCGGTGGTTTTGTTTTTTACAGTTCAGAACTTAAATTCCGCCTTTCGGTGAGAAATTATTTTATTTACCTTTATTTTGAAATAGTTTTGCTTAAGAAATTAACCCATGAAAAGAAAAGATTTTTATAACATCCTTTTTATATCGCTCGGAGCGGGACTGTTCTTCTTTACCTTCTTTGACAGCGAAAAAACGGTGCAGAATTTTCTGTTTACTTTGGGCATTTCCCTTTTTTATACCATTGTTTTATCCATGGGAAATCACCAGATCAACTCTTTTCTGAATAAGAAGTTTTCATGGGTCGAAAATACGCGGCAGCGAACCATCTTCGGGATTCTTGCTACGGTTTTCGGAAACGTTATAATGGTTCTGTTCTGCAATTATGTGGTATTTATCCTGATCAAAAATCAGAATCCTCAGGACTTTTTCTCAGATACGATGAACTTCGTGAACTGGTTTATGATCAACTTCGCGCTCATGATTTCGGCTATTCTGCATGCAAAGGGTTTTATCGAGGAATGGAAAAAATCCACCCGTAAAGAAGTCGTGGAACAGAAACTGATCGCAAAATCGGCCAATGCACAGTTCGAAACATTGAAGAATCAGCTGGATCCTCATTTTCTCTTTAATTCATTAAATGTATTAAGTTCTTTAATTGACGAAAATCCTGATCAGGCGCAGCATTTTACTGCCTCAATGTCGAAGATTTACCGTTATGTTCTGGAGCAGAAAGATAAAGAACTGGTTACTGTTGAAGAAGAAATCGAATTTGCAAGAACTTACTGCGATTTGTTAAAGACAAGATTCGAAGACAGCGTCAACTTTGAATTTAACGTCAATGAAAACGACCTGAAATCTTTTGTTGTTCCGCTTTCACTGCAGCTGCTTCTGGAAAACTGCATCAAACATAACTTCGCAACCTCACAAAAGCCGCTGAATATTAAAATTTATTCAGAAAAGGGCTTTCTCCTCATCGAAAATAACCTGATGGCTAGAGAACAGGTAAAAGAAAGCGCAGGGATTGGTCTTTCAAACATTGTACAGCGCTATGCATTACTCACAAAACAAAACGTATTTATCGAAAAATCTGCCGACTTTTTCAAGGTGAAAATACCGGTATTAACTCAAAAAATTACAGCAATGACAACACAACCGTCACAAGAGTCCCAGGCTTACGAAAGAGCCGCAAAAAGGGTGAAAGAACTGAAAGGCTTCTATGCGAATTTAATGTCCTACTGTTTGGT
Source organism: Kaistella soli (assembly GCF_019038595.1). Classification (GTDB taxonomy): domain Bacteria; phylum Bacteroidota; class Bacteroidia; order Flavobacteriales; family Weeksellaceae; genus Kaistella; species Kaistella soli. Next base: position 285,473 of record NZ_JAHOPF010000005.1, on the reverse strand, counting down.
TATTCCGTTTCTGATCTTTGTTAACCTGTATACTTCGCCAAAACATATTTGGTTCTGGTGGCCGATGTTGGGCTGGGGAATTGGTCTGGCGTCGCATGCCCTGCAGGTTTTCGGCATTGGCAGAAACTGGGAGGAAAAACAGATCCAGAAGATTTTAGATAAGGAAAACTTAAAAAGCAAATAATGGAAAATTCAACCGAAATCAAGTACAGAAACGCAGCGGAGCGCGTCGCCCGTCTGAAGAAATTTTACGGCAGCTTGTTTCTGTTTTTAATCATCTTCTGTGCTGTTACATTATACAGGTTTTATAAAACCGGAGATTTTTTCTACAGTTCCGGAGTTTCAGTAATTTTTGTGATCTGGGCAATTATTTTGACAGTAAAATCAGTAAAACTTTTCTTTCTGAATGCCGAATGGGAAAATGACATGATAAAAAAAGAACTTAAAAACCAACATGATGCAAACCAATAACGAAAACGATATCAGATATTTACAGGCCAAAAGAAGAGTGAAAAGAATGAAAGGATTCTATATTCACGCCACGGTTTATGTATTGGTCAACCTGTTTATTATTGCAGGAAATACTCAGGAGGGAGAATCTCTTTTGAATATGGATAATTACTGGACTGCCATCTTTTGGGGAATCGGTCTTTTAGCGCATGGAATAAGTGCTTTTATGCCTAATTTATTTCTCGGAAAAGACTGGGAAGAGAGAAAGATCCGAGAACTGATGGACAAATACAAATAATTTTTTAAGTTTGAAAAAATAACTAAAACTTACATTAAACCGATAAACCTAAAACTCAAAATTTAATCAATGATCAAAACCGTAATCATAGAAGACGAAAAACCTGCAGCCCGGAAACTGGAAAGATTATTGGGTTTGTTTCCTGATTTAGAATTAGTTGCAACATTGAATTCGGTGGAAGAAAGTATTGATTGGTTTACGGAAAACCAACATCCGGACCTCATATTTTCTGATATTGTTTTAGGGGACGGTTTGTCTTTTGACATTTTTGAAAAGATTCCTACGAAGAGCTTTATGATCTACACAACGGCGTTTGATCAGTATACTTTAAAAGCATTTAAGCTCAATTCCATCGATTATCTTTTGAAGCCGATTATGGAAGAGGATTTACAAAAAGCTATTGATAAGTACAAAAGTTTCCTGCCTACAGAAAGCAATCATAACTTAAAGGAAATCAAATCATTAATTAAAGAAGAGAAGCAGAAACTTTCAAGAATTCTGGTGAAGATCGGATACAATTTGAAGATCGTTCAGACGGATGAGGTTTCGTGTTTTTTCAGCGAAAACAAAATCGTATACCTTCAGACCAAAGAACGGAATTATCCCACCGATTTCACTCTGGACGAACTCCAGGAAGTTCTTGATGATAAAACTTTTTTCCGTGTAAACAGACAGTTTATTATCAATTCAAATTTCATCAAAAATATTCATACTTCACCTTATTACAAAGTTGAAATGGAGTTTCAGCCCGAAGAGGAAATCTCGGTGAGCCGCGACCGTGTGAAGGATTTTAAAGATTGGCTTTCGAAATAATTTAAGAAATAACCCCGCTTCCAATCAGTTCATCTTCCAGATACCACGCTGCGAACTGCCCTTCAGCAACTGCAGATTGCGGATTAACGAATTCAATATAAAGTCCTTCTCCAAACTGATAAAGTGTAGCATCTTCCAGGGTTTGCCGGTAACGGATTCTTGCTTTTACCTGCATCGATTCGCCATTCTTCAAACGGAGATCTTCCCGAACCCAATGAATTTCAGAAGATTCTATTTTTAATGCAGTTTGATAAAGTCCCGGGAAATTTTTTCCTTCGCCTACAAAAATGGTGTTGGTTTCCATATCGCGGGAAATGATAAAACAGGATTCTTTGTGTCCGCCGATTCCCAAACCTTTACTTTGGCCAATTGTGAAATAATGCGCTCCCTGATGTTTTCCGATGACTTTTCCATCGTATTTTTGGTATTTAATTTTTCTGGAAAGAAATTCCAGTTCTTCCAGTTTTGATGAGAATTGAGGTTTTTTTGTATGAAATTCAGCGAAATCGTTGAAAATTTCAACAATTTCGCCCTCTTTTGGTTTCAGCTGTTGCTGTAAAAATGTTGGCAAACTTACTTTTCCAATGAAACATAAACCCTGCGAATCTTTTTTATCCGCTGTAACCAAACCGATTTCTTTTGCAATTTCCCGAACTTCAGGTTTCGTCAGTTCACCGATCGGAAACAGAGATTTAGAAAGCTGATCCTGACTGAGTTGGCATAAAAAATAGCTTTGGTCTTTATTAGTGTCTTTCCCTGCGAGAAGATGAAAAATTTCTTTGCCATTTTCATCAAAAGTAGAGTCAACACGCGCGTAATGTCCTGTTGCAACCTTCTCAGCGCCAAGCGATAAAGCTGTTTTCATAAAGACGTCAAATTTCACTTCACGGTTACAAAGAACATCCGGATTCGGCGTTCTTCCTTTTTCATATTCCGCGAACATGTAATCAACGATTTTTTCCTTGTATAATTCGCTCATATCAATCACCTGATAAGGGATTCCGAGCTTTTGCGCGACCATCAGCGCATCATTGCTGTCCTCAATCCACGGACATTCATCTTCCAGAGTTACGGACGCATCGTTCCAGTTCCGCATAAAAAGCGCCACCACATCGTGTCCTTGTTTTTGCAGCAGATATGCTGCTACACTCGAATCTACACCACCGGATAAACCTACAACTATTTTCATATTATTGTTACGCTTTCGTTAAGGGAAAGTTTTACGGCTGCAAATTTACAATATTAATCGCAGAATATTCAGGAGCGCCGAGGCCGGAACTTCTTTTGGGAGACTCATCCCGCTTTCCACTGCAATCTTTTTGGCAGCGGCGAAGCCGCCGCCAAAAAGGATTTCCGTTACAATCGGGGCTAAAATTCAGGTTCCCGCTTCTTGAGATTTCCCGGAACTCTCAATATTGAAAATATAAATGATCGTCATTTGGTACAGAATTTTAATATAAATTTGAACATCCAATAAATTGAAATCCAATGAAAAAAATAATAATTGGTCTTTTCCTGATGTTAGGATTTGGTTCACAGGCCCAGATCGGGACTTCTGCCCAAACCGCAGGCGCTGACTCGAAATGGACATTCGGTGGCTACGCAGGTTTAGGAGGAAGTTTTGGAAGCGGCGGAAGCGGAACTTCCCTGTATATTTCACCAAGAGTAGGTTACAAAGTCACTGAGAATTTAGAAACAGGTTTGGCAGGAAGCTTAACATGGTCAAATTCACAGTATTATTCTTCGACAATGGTAGGAGTCGGTCCTTTCGCCAATTACTATTTTTCCCGTAATTTCTTTCTGAGCGGGATGTTCCAGGAATATTTTATCGATCAGAAAAACAAAATAGATAATCTGAAATATTCAGGAAATGAATCGGCGCTTTATCTCGGTGGCGGTTATATGCAGAAGCTCGGAGAAAGGACATATATGCAGGTCGGCGGAATGTACAATGTGCTGTATAAGAAAGACAAATCGGTTTTTGGCAGCGGGTTTATCCCAAGTGTCGGAATTGTCTTCGGACTTTAATCAATAAAAAAATCTCCTGAGTTTTTCAGGAGATTTGTTATTTATATTGGTGAATTTAAGGCTTGGTTGCAAGAAAATATTCTGCTTCTCCTTTTCCCCAGTTCGGATCAAATGCAGATTTGGTTTTGTACACTTTGAACTGATCAAGTGCTTTCTGAAAAAGTTCCAGACCTTTAGCTTTGCTTCCGCCAAATTGTTCCGGAGTGAAATAGGTATCCTCCGCTTTCATCAAAGTGATTCTTGGGTTTTCCGCGTCTGCCTTTTCAGCTTTTGATAAAGCGTCTGCCGCCAGCATTCCTTCGCTCATAAAACGCTGCTGTGGATTTACCATCATTTTCAAACCGTGGATCATTTTCTGAAGAACCAGATTTTCTGCATTGTCTTTATTTAACGCTATTGCAAGATCAAGAGATTTCTGGGCTTCGTCAGCAATCGGATCCAGATCGGCAACTTTTCCTTCGCGCATCGCTAATCTTCCTTTTTGGATCGTAGAAAATGCTGCGTAATAATACGGAAGCCACTGGGTTTTTTCTTTGTCCCCGATTCTTTTGAAATCATTGGCCAAAGCAGTAAACTCATCCGGAGTTTTGTGCTGCTCCACCTGCGCGATTTTTTCGGTCATTGCTTTCTCGTAGGCGGTTTGGGAAAATGCGTTTACTCCGATCAAAAGGCATATTCCAAGTAATAAGTTTTTCATTGTATTTTAATTTTGTTGTTTGTTCTTATTTTGTAATTCAAAGGTATCTTATAATTTTTCTTCTTTAAATATTTTTTTTCTGAAAGGTTGATTTTGTTTTCCGAAAGGTATTACAGATTATTATTGATCGCATCCTCCGTTCTGTCAATTCCGAAACTGATGAACGCACCGATGAACACAAAAGTATTTGCAGAAGGAAGAATCGCTTTACTTCTTAGGCCGTCATTTGAAAAATTGTAACCATAAATATTTTTCTGTCCAAGGACATTATTAACGGATAGAACCAGTACTGTAAATGATTTCGCGTCTTTTTTACCTAAATTCGGAAGATAATTTAAACTGAAATTTAAAGCGTTGTAATCCTTTGCTTTCCCCTGATTATTAAGGAAATAGTTTCCGCTGCTGTCTGTCATGAAATTATAGTAAGGTCTTCCCGAAGCGTAATTATAGGAAAGATTAAAACCGGTTTTCCAGTTGGTGACGAATTTTTTGGCAACCAAAGAAAGCGTGTGTTTTGCAGCAAAATTCGGGAACAGACTTTGGTCGTAGTTCTGGAAATTTCTCTTAGAATCGAGAAATGAATAAGAAACCCAGTAATCGATATTTTTAATTGATTTTTTATCTCTCCAGAACAGTTCAATTCCTTTCGCAAAGCCGTCTCCGTTGTTGTTAAAAGCTACAGGTCTGTAATCTTCTATGCGGGTTTTAATTAAATCTGTGTAGTTTTTATAAAAAGCTTCCAGTCTCAGACTTCTTCCTTCCTCAGATTTCTGCACCTGCAAAATATAATGTTCCGATTTCTGATAATTCAGATCATGAGTTCCAAAAAATCTGTTTTCCGGGTTTTGGTAGAAAATTCCATAGGCGAGAGAACTCGTCCAGTTTTTAGAAATCCTGTAAGCAAGAGCAAGTCGCGGAGCCAGATTCCAGTCATCTACAGCGGACGAATATTCAGACCTTAAGCCTAATTTTGCGGAGAAATTATTGCTGAATCCTAAATCAGTTTCCGCAAAAACTGAAGTGATCCCATCGTTGAATTTGAACGGAACCGGTGAAAGTGCAACCTCGGTATTTTCATGGGTTTGATTAAATTCCACGCCGCCTCTGACCGCTGATATTTTATTGATTTTCCGTTCTAAAGTTCCTTTCGCATTGAAATAATTTCCGGTGATGTCAATCGTATTCGGATTGAATTCAGTATCATGATAAGTACTGCTCAAATCGATGTTATTGTTGTTATAAGTATATGAACTTCCCAAATTCAATAGATATTTCCCAAATTTCTGTCTGAATGAAAGGTTGTGAAATGTGTTTTTACCTTTCAGGGACGTGTTGTCAAAATCCGTATTAAGTTCCAGACTTTCCGCTTGCAGACCCATTGTATTGGTATCAAAACTTCCGTAATATTTAAGAATTCCGCCGCTTTTATTTTTAATTCTGAAGTTGAAATTGGTTCCGAAACCTTCCGGTGCTTTTGTAAAATTATTGTTGAAAGTGAGCAGTTTCGTCATTAAAACAAGATTAGTATAAGCCGCGGAAATTCCGAAAGATTTTGTTTTTTCCTGATTCACGTTCTGGAAACCGCCGCTAAGAAATATCGGTGAAATCCCTATGTCTACTGAGTTTCTTTCGGGAAAATCAATACTTTCCAAAACGAGAACAGATGATAATGCCTGGCCATACATCGCCGAATATCCGCCGCTCGAAAAAACATTTCCTTTAAAAAGGGAAGTATTCAGCCTGTCCATCGCTTTAATGCCCGGAACAGAATTGCCGAAAAAATTATTCACAAGATTTCCGTCCATGAAAAATTTGGTTTCTGCACCGGTTCCGCCACGCACAAACAAACCTTCCGTTTCGCCGATTTTCTGAACCCCGGGAAGCGTTTCCAAAGCTGATGATACCTGTCCGTTAGCGCCTGCAGTGGTGTAAATGTCAATAGGAGTTAAAAGCGCGGTGGCTCTTTTTCTGTCGCTGGCTTCAATAGATCCCGCTGAAATGACGACGGCGTCGATTTCTGAGATCTGTTCCTTCAGGTCAGTATTTACGGTAACCGGATTGTTTTCAATCACTATAGTTTTCTCAACGTCTACAAATTTAGGATTCGAAAATAGAAGAATCTGATTTCCTTTTTCTGTAGTCTGAAAGGAGTAGTTACCGTTTTCGTCGGTGGTGGCACCGTCATACGAGTCTTTCAGGGTAACGGAAATGTCTTTCACTCCCTTATTTTTGAAATTCACTTTTCCTGAAACGGTGATTTGGGCGTTAAGAAAAAATGCAATGCAGAGGAGAATAAGTGTTAATGTTTTCGAGAGGATAAGTGTTGGCATGGTTGTAATTTTATGAAGCAAAGATATTGCGGAATGCGTTTTGCTGAAAATATTTTTAACCGAATGGCGGGAAATCACAGCTGAGCTGTTAAAATCTAAATAACCCTGAAATTATTCTTAACTTTATACGATCATTAAATACCTGAATCATTATGAAAATTTCCAAACTTTCTGTACTTGTCTGCAGTGCCGTACTTGCTGTATCCTGCTCAACGACAAAAAATTACAAAGTAATGTCCAAAAGCGGAACCGAAACCCAGGGTGAAGCAAAATTTACCCAAGCCGGTAAAAATGTATCACTGGATTTGAATGTTTACAAACTTACACCCGGAATTCATGCCGTGCATATTCACGAAAAAGGGGATTGCTCCGCTGCTGACGGCAGTTCAGCAGGAGGTCACTGGAATCCGTCCAATAACGACCACGGAAAATGGGGAGCCGAACATTTCCACATGGGAGATATCGGAAACCTTACCGCGGATAAAGACGGAACCGCAAGATTGGTTTTCAAAACAGATAAATGGTGCATCGGATGTACTGACGAATCTAAAAATATTGTCGGAAAATCACTGATTATCCATGCCGGAAAAGACGACTTTCATACTCAGCCTACCGGAAATGCAGGCGGCAGAGTAGGTTGTGTGGAAATTAAATAATAACAATTGAAGATAAAAAAAACGCAACTCAAGGTTGCGTTTTTTTTACTGATAGAACTGATCCAGAAACATAAAAAATTCTTCCATCCTGAAAAGGTTATTGAGCGCCAAGTAGACGAATAAAATCCAAACCCACACATAAAGAAACGAAAGAATCTTTGGGGAGTTTTTATAAGCATAAAAAAGCCATCCCAGGAGCAGCGGCACCACAAAAACAAAATGTCCCCCGTAAATATAGGAAGTGTGAAGCCCGAATTTTAAAACACAGTGAATAACGATATCCACCAGAAATGAAATCATTAAAATCTGCACAAATTTATTTCTGAAGTTTTTGATGTAACTCCAGAAAACAAGAATAAGCACAGCAGCCACAAACAAATACGGTATCCACGAATCATAAACCTCCATAAAAAGCGCTTTGTACTTAAACCCACTTTTGTTGTGATAATCTCGGATTTCAAAACCTGAGAAGAGCATGTTTCCGCCAAAGAACCAGGATAAAATCATATCCCACACCGGCGTAACTTTCGGGGTAGAAAACTTTTCGTACTGTTGCTCGGATTTGTTGAGAAAATTCAGAAATTTGAAATCCAAACGGTAAAGAAACAGCAATACGAATACAGCAACGGATGCTATAACCCGCAAAATACCATTCCCAAATTTTTTCCAGTTGGTAAAAATGTTTTTCTCCAAAAGTAAAGGAATATAAACTTTTACAATATTCGTCACCGTTAATCCGCCCACAGAAACTCCTGCCAAAATAAGCGCCGGAGCCGTAATTTTTTGGTCCTTCTTTAGTTTTAAAGCTGCATAATAATTAAACAAGACGAGAAAAAACAGAGTGTATGTGTAAGTTTCCGGTGTGAAGGAAAGCAAAATATTAGTAGTGAAGAAAGCAAAAAACGCGAGAATCAGCAGAGAAATTTTCTTCGGTAAAACGGTGATGTTTTTCAAATATTTGTAAATCTGAACCAAGCTTAAACTCACCGCAAAATTGCTGCACCAAGCCAAAACCAGACGGAACGTTCCGTCTTTCTTTCCGTTGGAAAAAAGATAGGCAAAATCCCGGATCCAGTCAAAGTAATAATTGGCAAGCGGGTGTCTTTCAAAACCGCCGCCGGTCATTACTATCGCGCGGTTGTCAAAACTGAAATAAGCATCCCAGGGAATTCTCTCATCAAAAATAATGCGGTAATTCAGCGCAATGAAACTTCCTAAAAAGCCATAAACAGCAATGAAAATGATAAAGAGTAAAAACTCGAATTTCGTTGAAGGGAAAACTGTTTTTAGAAAATCAGTAAATTTTTGTTTATAAACCAAGGTTAAAAATTTCGTCAAAAATAAGAAAAATTACGAACTGCAGGAAAGGGTAGAGCTCCCGGTTTGCCCATCATACAGCGGCGGACGCTTTTTGGAAAATTCCGGATAAAGTTCTTCGTAAGGATTTTCCAGCGCGGAAAGCAGTTTGTTAAACAGTTCTTTTTTTCCTTCGTTCAGTTCTTTGATGCATTCAAAAAGAAGATAATTTCTGAGAATAAATTTCGGATTGTTTTTTTGCATCAAGCTTAAAGATTCTGCCTTGGATACAGTGTTTTTCTTTAAACGGATCAAATAGGTTTTAATAAAGTTCTCAAAAATTAAAGACTGTTCAGCTAAAACCGGAGCATAGAAAATTTCCTTAAAATGAGTATCCAAATCTGTTTTTTCGTCGAGTTTTTCGAGCTGGTTAAAGAACAGCGTATAATCTATATTTAAATCTCCCATCATCTGCTGCACATCGGTGAAAAACGCGTCATCACCTTCCATAACTTCATTAAAGCCGAATTTTTTCGCCATCATTTCATCATGTTGCTTCCAGAAATTACCGCTAAAACCGTTAAGTATTTTTTCGAGAATTTTTTCATCTTTAATCAGTGGAAACAAAGCGTTCGCGAGCTGCCAAAGATTCCACTGCGCTATTTTAGCCTGATTTCCAAAAGCATAACGGCGGCCGGGCAAATCGGTTGTATTTGGGGTGAAATTCAGGCTGTATTCATCCAGGAAAGAAAACGGTCCATAATCGATTGTAAGTCCTAAAATGGACATGTTATCGGTATTCATTACGCCATGCACAAAACCGACGCGGTACCATTCAACAATCATTGCAGCGGTTCTTTCTGCAACTTTCTCAAAAAACTGAGCATATCTGTCCGTACCTTCTGTATTGATTTCAGGGAAATAATTTCCGATGGCAAAATCGGCGAGTTTTTTTAAAGTATCGGTTTCTTTCTGAGCGGATAACAGTTCGAAATGTCCGAAGCGCAGAAAACTTTCAGCTGTTCTTACCATGACGGCGCCTTTTTCATATTCAGGATTTCCGTCATACATCATGTCTCTCATCACTTCTTCTCCGGTAAAAGAAAGAGAAAGTGCTCTGGTAGTGGGAATTCCTAAATGAAACATCGCTTCACTCATCAGATATTCGCGGACTGACGACCGGAGCACTGCTCTGCCGTCTGCATGGCGGGAATATGGCGTAGCACCGGCTCCTTTCCATTGTATTTCGGTCTTTTTTCCTTGACTGTTTTTGATTTCACCCGCGTAAATTGCGCGGCCGTCACCAAGTTGCCCGGCCCAGTTCCCGAACTGATGTCCTGCATACGCGGTGGAATAAGTTTTTAAAAGTTCCGGCACAGAAGAGGCGTTCAGAAACTGCAGATCACTTTCATTGTCTATTTTTCCGAGGCCGATTTCTTCCGAAAGTTTTTCATTGAAAATAATCAGTTCCGGGTTTTGATATTCAGCAACCGCGACCGTCGCAAACAGAACTTTCGGGGTTTGGCGCTGCATGGTGTTTCCTGAGAAATCGCCGGGAAATTCATTGATAAACGGTTGGGTGATTTGATCTAAATTCATAATTCAAAGTTCGTTAAAAAAAACATCCTTCCAAAAAATGAAAGGATGTTTGTGGGTTCATTTCAAAAAATGATGTTATTTATTGAAATCGATTTCGTCTCCGGTATTGATGTTTTCGTTGACGTTCTCTTCTTTTTTACCTGAAGGTTTTGTAGGATGATTGGTTTGTTCATCCACTTTAGGCGCTTTTAATTCGTCTATGGTCTGCAGACCTCCTTCGTCACCGTATCCGCCCAGTCCCTGAAGGTCAGAGCAGCTTCCGGTCCAGTTGGAAGGTTTAACGAATTTATCGTCTGGTGAGACGCCCAGTGTTTTATCTGCCCAGACCTTTGTCATGAAAATTGCCCAGATTGGCAAAGCCATTTTCGCTCCCTGACCTTCGCCAGTTCCGCGGAAGTGCGTGGCCCTGTCTTCCCAGCCGACCCAAACTCCTGTTGCGAGATTCGGGGTAATTCCCATAAACCAACCGTCAGAGTTATTCTGAGTGGTTCCGGTTTTTGCAGCAATTTCGATATTTTTATCAACTCCTCTTCTGCTGAGTTCACCGGAAGCGGTACCGAAGGCTGCAACGCCTTTCATCAGATCGATCATCGTATACGCATAAAGTTCATTCATCACTTCTTTCAGCAATGGTTTTACTTCTTTAATAACTCGTCCGTTCGCATCTTCAATACGCCAGATCATTTCGGGTTTAATATAGTTCCCGTAATTGGCAAATGTGCTGTATGCTCCCAACATTTCAAAAATCGTAATATCGGAAGAACCGAGCGCCACCGCATATTCGTTAGGAATTTCTTCAGTTACCCCTAAATCTCTTGCGGTCTGAATGACGCTTTTAGGTGTGGTCATCTCGATGAGCCGAACTGCTACAGGGTTTTTAGAATGGGCAAGTGCATCTTTTAAAGTAAGCATTCCGCCTGAGCCTTCAACAGTCCAAGTTCCTTTTCTGTAGGTTGCGTTGGAAACGGTAGAGCAAGGTGTCATTCCCAGTTTCATAATTGCAGTAGCATAAACGAAAGGTTTGAAGGTGGATCCCACCTGTCTTTTTCCCTGTTTAATGTGATCATACTGGAAGTGCTGCCAGTTAATCCCGCCTACCCAGGCTTTAATTTCCCCGGTTCCGGGTACCATTGACATTAGACCGGCCTGTGCAATCTGTTTGTGATAACGGATGGAATCCAACGGTGACATTTCCACTTCTTCTTCACCATTCCAGGTAAATCGTGAAGTTTTGATCGGCTTTTTAAAATCCATCATGATGGAATCCTCAGAAACCCCTGCATTTTTCAGCTGCTTGTATCTTCCGGTTCTTTTCATGGCCTGCAACATAATACCGTCAATCTGCTTGTCATTAAGGAAATAGAACGGTCTCTGTTTCCGTCCCCGCTGTTCCGCGTCAAATCTTTGCTGAAGATCTGTTAAATGCTCCTTGATCGCTGCTTCCGCATAGGTCTGCATCTTGGAATCCAGGGTTACATATATTTTAAGTCCATCTTTATAAAGGTTTAAGGTTTTACCGGTTTTCTTTTCGTAATCCTTTAAATAGTTGTCAATTTCTTTTCTCAGATAAAATTTGTAATATGCAGAATAACCTTCATCAATAGATTTAATCGGCTGATAATCAAGCTTTATTGGTGTGTCTATTGCTTTCTGATAAGTTTGCTGATCCAGATAACCTGTTTTCAGCATTTGTTCCAGAACGACGTCTCTTCTTGTCTTTGCCCGGGTTTCATTACGCATCGGGTTATTTTTCACCGGTGCTTCCAGCATCGCAACAAACATTGCTGCTTCAGGAAGAGTTAACTTCGAGGTAGGTTTATTAAAATAAACTCTTGAAGCCATCTCAATTCCGTTGGCATTGTAAAGGAAATCGAACTTATTGAAATATAATGTAATGATCTCTTCTTTGGTATATCTCTTCTCGAGGCTTACCGCAACAACCCATTCTTTGAGCTTTTGAAAAGCCCTCTGAACTTTGTTTTGTGAAACCTTATCCGTAAAAAGAAGTTTTGCAAGCTGCTGGGTAATGGTAGATCCACCACCGCGGCTTCCTCCGTAAACTACAGCTCTGGCAACAGACTGTAAATCGATTCCGGAATGTTCTTTAAAACGCTCGTCTTCCTTGGCCTGAAGCGCATAAATTAAATAAGGAGGCAATTCTTTATAAGTTACGGGCTGCGTCTTCTCCTTCTCGAATTTCCCCAGAAGTTTACCGTCTGACGAATAAATTTCGGAAGCCACATAAATGTCCGGATTTTCCAATTCTTTCACATCGGGCATACTGCCGAGAAAACCTTGCGAAACAGCAAAAAATAAGGCGGAAATTCCTAAAATTACTGCGATAAGCGACAGCCAGACAATTTTGACCCATTTTTTCCAGCCGCGGTTTTTGACATTCTTAGGAGGAAGGGGGAAGGTTTGTTTAGGTTTGCTTCCCTGGTTTTGTTTATTTTCCATAAATAATATTACGGTTTTGCAGTTTCTATTTTTACACCAACGTCTTCAATTCCCTTTAAATTATCGGTTCTCATCGCGTGGATCACTCCAATGGAATAATTGCCGTTTTGGGGAAATTTGTAGTTGAGCTTATACTGAAACAAAGTTTCTTTGGTTTCCCCAAACCCTTTGCCAATCCACTCTCCGTTTGGTTTTGCCAAAATATAATTTAAGGTATCAATACTTTTTTTATTCGTTTTCAAATCCGAAAAATTTACGATAAAACGGATGTTGCTGTAAGGATAATCATTATTGTTTCTTACAACAAATATAATATTTTTCGCATCCTGCGCATCGTTTACCTTAAAATTGAATTTCTGCTCAGCATTCTTTTTCCAGTTTCCGTTGAGGTTCTTCATATCAACATTTTCGGAAGAAGTGCTGCAGCCGGTGAACATCACCAAAACGGAAAAAACAGCCAGAATCTTATGCATTGTCGTCACGTTTTTTTGGCGGGAATTTCTTTTTAAATTTTTTCGGCTGCTGATTCTGGGGTTTAGCATTTTGCGGCTGATTCTTTTCGGGAACATTTTTTCGCTGCTCTGTCTGATTGCCGCCAGCTTTATTCTCAGGTTTTTGGTTCGGATTTGGTTTTTGGCCGTTGTTCGGTTTTTTTCTGTTCTGGTTTTTGCCGGAATTTTTGTTTTTCCTTTCAAAACGGTCCATGTTATTTTCCTGAATCAGATCTACCGATTTTACCGGAATGTCGTTGGTTTTCAGTTCCTCTAACGGCTGGGTTTTTTCGCCTTTTTTGTTTTGGGCGATCAGTTTTTTTACCTCCTGAACATCCAGATCATACCACGCCATAGATCGGTCTGCATATGCAAACCACATCCTTTTCTTGAAAACGTCGATTTTAATACAGAAGGCTTTTCCGTTTACTGTATCAATAGTGGTTGAAGAGGAAGGGAAATCGCTTAGAGCATCAAGGTAACTGTCCAATTCATAGTTAAGACAGCATTTTAATTTTCCGCACTGCCCCGCAAGTTTCTGAGGATTAATGCTGAGCTGCTGATAACGTGCCGCGTTGGTATTTACCGAACGGAAATCGGTAAGCCAGGTCGAACAGCACAATTCTCTTCCGCAAGAACCGATACCGCCAACTTTTGCAGCTTCCTGACGGAAACCGATTTGTTTCATATCAATTTTCGTACGGAAAGTTGCGGCAAATTCTTTAATTAACTGCCTGAAATCGATGCGGTTATCAGCCGTATAATAGAAGGTCACTTTCGCACCGTCTCCCTGAAATTCAACATCGGTAATTTTCATATCGAGATTCAACGCATGAGAAATCTTTCTTGCCTGAATCTTAACGGGCTCTTCTTTTGCCCGCGAATCCTGCCAAACTTCAATGTCTTTCTGATTCGCTAAACGGTAAATTTTAAGGGGGTTTTCTTCAGAAACATTTTTCTTTTTCATCTGAATCTTTACCAATTCCCCAGTGAGGCTTACTACACCTATATCGTGACCCGGGCTGGATTCTACTGTGACTACGCTCCCCATATGAAGCGGTAAACCGTTTACGTTTTTATAAAAAAATTTACGATCGTTCTTGAATCTTACTTCCACAAAATCGGTTTGCTTTTTAGTGGGATTACTGACATTCGAGAGCCAATCGAAAACGCTTAATTTATAACTGTTTCCGCAGGTATTTACATTTTCACAGCCATTCGCAGATTTTGTTCCGCATGAATGGGACGAATCGCCGGATGTTTTACATCCACAACTCATATCTATATTTATATTATATCATGCAAATTTAGCATAAATTTATTTTGTGCATATCAAAGGTTAGATATTTTGACGCAGGATTTGTAATTATTATTAAAAATCGCTATATATTGAAGATAATTCATAAATAATATAAATATTATGCAAATCATATAATTAAAAAATAGGAAAATGTTATGGTTTTCATTGCATTATTTAATTTAAATGAGCTTCACAGGAGAGGCTTATAAAATATTAAAAGTCCTTTAAATAAAGTCTTTTATGTGAGTTTGTTTAAATGAGGCGTTTAAACAGCGGGTTGCAATTCGAAATTGTTTAAAATAATTTATGATTAATTAACATTTGTTTAAAAAATAATTTTATATTTGGGACATTAATAATGAATTTATGAAAAAAATCGTTGTATCAACAGCATTGTTAGCGGGTATTCTTGCGCACGCGGGAGGCTTTAGGGTTTCTTTGCAGGGCGTTAAGCAACTTGCGATGGCTCATACCAGTGCGCATGCGGAAGACGCGAGTGTCGCATTCTTTAATCCTGCAGGAATTTCGTTTATTCCTAATAAATTAAGCGTTGCTGCGGGAGGGTTTGGAATCAATTCGGAAATCACCTACCAGAACGCCTCTACGTTGGAATCTTATTCTACTGATAATCCCATGGGAACTCCAATTTACGCAGCGATAGCTTATAAAGTTTTGGATGATGTTTCTGTAGGTTTCAGTTTTGCGACTCCTTTCGGAAGTACCGTGCAGTGGCCGACCGATTGGGCGGGAAGAGAAATCGTGCAGAAAATTGAATTAAAAGCATTTTATTTTCAGCCAATGGTGTCTTTCAAACTGGCGCCGTGGGTTTCTTTAGGCGGTAGTTTTATTTACGCTAAAGGATCTGTAGACTGGACTAAAAGCGTTACGCAGCTTGGAGGAACTTTAAATATTAAAGATGATCAGGCGTCCGGAAAAGGATTTGGATTTGGATTTTATTTCAAACCGAACGACAAACTGGATGTAAGTATTGCTTACCGTTCCCCGGTTGATATGAAAGCGGATGATGGTGTTGCGACATTTAATATTTCATCAGCTCTTTTTCCTGCGCTTAATTTAGACGCTAATGGTCAGGATAAGTTTAAAGCAATTTTGCCTTTAGTAGATGAGTATACTATTGGACTAACTTATAAAGTTACTCCGAAATGGCAGGTTTCAGGTGACTTCAATTACAGTGGCTGGGACAGATATGATCACCTGACTTTGGATTTTGAAAAAGCTCCGGTTGGTAATCAGCCAAACGACCCAACTGTTTTGGTTTCTCCTAAAAACTTCCACAGTACTCAAACATGGAGAGTGGGAACGCAATATATGGTTACCGATAGTTTCGCTGCCAGATTAGGATACTATTATGATGAGTCTCCTTATGAAGATAAAGATTTTATCCCTGAAACACCGTCATTCAATGCAAACGTAATTACTGGAGGTATTGGATACAAGTGGAAAGGATTAGGTGTTGATCTTTCTGGTGCTTACAATTTCCAGACACCAAGAAATGTAGATAACAGTTATAACAATTTCTACGGACAGGCAAAAGCTAAAGCATATTACTTTGGTTTAGGCTTATCTTACAACGCATTTTAAGAATTATTTTAATTATGAAAAAAATATTAATTTCAACTATAGCACTCTCGGCTTTACTGTTCAACGTAAGCTGTGATACAAGCTTTGACCAGGATGTGAGCAGCATTGTGGTTTCTAAAGGCGATGCAGATTTTACAAAATATGTAGCTTTAGGTAACTCACTTACTTCTGGTTACAGAGACAACGCCTTATATATTGACGGACAGAACGAATCTTACCCAAGTATGCTTGCGAAGCAAATGCAGCTTGCGGGTGGAGGCGCATTCAAGCAGCCTTTAATGCCAAATAATACCGGAGGATTTACAGATTTGCCAGGATTTACGGGGAAATATGTTCTCTCTGTAGTTAATGGTTCATTATCACCGGTTCCAACTGCTCCAGGCGCGGCATTGGATAATGTAAAGACAGGTGGTCCTTACCAAAATTTAGGAGTACCAGGGGCTAAATCTTTCCATTTGGGTGCTGCGGGTTACGGTAATGCTGCCGGTTTGTTAACAGGACAGGCAAATCCTTATTTTGTAAGATTTGCAACCAGCGGTACTACTTCGGTAATTGCCGACGCGGTAGCTCAGGCTCCAACATTTTTCTCCCTGTGGATCGGAAACAATGACGTATTGTCTTATTCAACCAGTGGTGGTGTAGGGGTAGACCAAACAGGAAATACTAATCCTGCAACCTATGGAAGCAACGATATTACTGATCCGGGCGTTTTTGCTTCGGTAATCAGCGGATATGTAAATGCTTTAACAGCGAATGGCGCAAAAGGGGTAATGGCAAATATTCCTAACGTAACATCAATCCCATACTTTACAAGAGTTCCTGCAAAACCGATTGCTGGCTTAACTGATGCACAGGTTTCTCAATTGAATACCGCTTACGCTCAATATAATGGTGGATTAGCACAGGCCAAAGCAGCAAACTTAATTACCGATGCTGAATATCAGCAGAGACTTATTAAATTTAATGCTACTGTTGCCAACGGTGCAGTGATTAAAGATAAGGATCTTACCAATCTGTCTGGTTTGGGACTGCCTTCTTACAGACAGACTACAGCTAAGGATTTAATTTTATTAACAGCTTCAGCTGTGCTTACTCCTACAGCAGGCGGCGGAACTTCAGTAGCTTTAGATGACAAATATGTTCTTACTGAAAAAGAAACTGCTAAAGTTACAACAGCAACCAACGCTTATAATACAGCATTACAATCTATCGCAGCTTCTAAAGGATTGGCTTTCGTGGATGCTAATGCTAAAATGATTGAACTTTCTGCAGCTTCAGGAATTACTTATGATGGTGTAAAATATACAGCAACATTCGTTACTGGCGGAACTTTTTCACTTGATGGGGTTCACCTGACAGGAAGAGGGTATGCGTTAATTGCAAATGAGTTTTTAAAAGCAATCAATACCAAATACCATTCTACACTTCCGATGGTTAATATAAACAACTATTCAGGAGTTAAGTTTCCATAGAATTATTAGCTAGAATGATAAAACTTTAAAACCACCGGAATCCTTTCCAGTGGTTTTATTTTTTTCTAAATTTGCACCATCTAAAAAAGTAAAAATGGCTGATCAGGCAAGTTATCTTTTCTCCACAAGAACCAGTAAGGTTTTAGCGGAGAAAATTGCTCAACACTATGGGCAGGAAATGGGAAAAATTAATTTCCAGGAGTTTAGCGACGGAGAGTTTGAGCCGGTTTTAGACCAATCCGTAAGAGGCGGAAGGGTTTTCTTAATAGGTTCCACATTCCCGCCGGCAGACAATCTTTTAGAATTATTACTGATGATTGATGCCGCTAAAAGAGCTTCAGCAAAAAGCATTACCGTAGTGCTTCCTTATTACGGTTTGGCCAGACAGGACAGAAAAGACCAGCCAAGAGCGCCAATCGGTGCAAAACTCGTGGCAAACCTTCTTACTGCAGCCGGAGCTACAAGAGTAATGACGATGGATCTGCATGCAGATCAGATTCAGGGTTTTTTCGAAATTCCGGTGGATCATCTTTATGCTTCCACTATTTTTATTGAATATATTCAGAAACTGAATTTAGACAATCTTACCATCGCTTCTCCGGATATGGGCGGCGCGAAAAGAGCGAAAAATTATGCAAGCCATCTTGGTGCGGAAGTAGTAATTGCCTACAAAGAAAGAAAGAAAGCCAACGTCATCGAAGAGATGTTTCTGATTGGTGATGTAGTGGGCAAAAATGTAATCCTTATCGATGATATGATTGATACTGCAGGAACCCTTTGCAAAGCCGCAGATATCCTGATAGAAAAAGGAGCAAAAAGTGTCCGCGCCATGGCAACACACGGTGTGCTTTCAGGAAAAGCCTATGAAAACATCGAAAATTCTAAAATTTCTGAAGTTATCGTAACAGACACCATTCCGGTAAAAACAGAACTTTCATCCAAAATTAAAGTGCTTACCTGCGCAAAACTTTTTGCAGACGTAATGAAGATGGTACACGAGCACAAATCAATCAGCGAGAAATTCATTATTTAAAAAATAATCTATATCTTTGCACCCTTAAAAATTTTTTAATATAATTATAATGAAATCAATTACAATTCAAGGTACAAAAAGAGAAAGCGTGGGCAAAAAGTCTACTAAAGCTTTACGTGATGCTGAATTAGTTCCTTGTGTTGTTTACGGAGGCGCCGAAACCCTTAATTTTTCTGCTGAAGAAAGATCTTTCAAAGGTTTGGTATATACTCCTGAAGCACACACGGTATCTATTGAGGTTGACGGAAAAACAATTCCTGCCGTACTTCAGGACATCCAGTTTCACCCATTAACAGACAAGATTCTTCACGCAGATTTCTATCAGCTTGATGAGAACAAGCCTGTGGTAATGGAAGTTCCTGTAAGAATTACAGGACGTTCTAAAGGTGTTGTTGCCGGTGGTGCAATGCGTCAGTCTTTCAGAAAACTGAAATTGAAAGCACTTCCTGCTAACTTGCCGGACGAAATCGTGGTAGATGTTACACCTCTTAAGATTGGTAACAAACTTTATGTAGGAGACATCAAAACGAACAACTTTACATTTATGCACCCGGACAACGCAGTAGTAGTAGCTGTGAAAATGTCTAGAACTGCAAGTAAAAATGCTGGAGCAATGGCTGATGATGATGAAGAGGAAGAAACAGCAGCTGAAGGAGAAGCTCCTGCAGCAGAAGCTACAAGCGCAGAATAATATTCTCGAAATAATTTTCAAGATCCCGTCAGTTCATTCTGACGGGATTTTTGTTTTTAGGAGCAGAAAGTGTCCGCATTCCCGAAGGTTGGGCGCGCTCTCACTACTCGCTTCCCGGGGCCGAATACGGCCCCGGGAGAGCTCAGACATGCCGTTCCATCGCGGCTAGGATAAAAGGCGGTTCTTCTTCCGGAGAAAACAGTATCCGTATTTGAAATTTAAGTAATTTTACTTCAAATCTCATTTATGTCAGCTACCGAACCAAGAATCGATGCTTATATCGACAACGCGCAGCCTTTCGCAAAACCCATCATGAATTATCTCCGCGAAATCATTCACGAAACCTGCCCCGATGTGGAGGAAGGCTGGAAGTGGAGTTTCCCTCACTTCATGTATAAAGGTAAAATTCTATGCGCGTTCACGGCATTTAAACAGCATTGCCGCTTCGGCTTCTGGCTGGAGAAAGAGATGAAAACTGTCAAAGAACTGACCGCCGATAGCGAAAGAACCGGAATGTTTACGCTGGGAAAAATAAAAAGCCTCGATGATCTTCCGTCTAAAGCCCGTTTAAAAGCTGCAATCAGAGAAGCGATGGAACTTACAGACATGGGAGTAACGGTAAAGAAGGCACAGTCGGTAAAAAAGGAAACAGAAATTCCCGCCTATTTTACAGAGGCTCTAAAAGGAAAGCCTGTTGCCCAGAAAGTGTTCGATAACGGTTCGCCGTCTTTCAGGAAAGAATATATCCTGTGGATCACCGAAGCGAAAACCGCAGCCACGAGGAATAAACGGATGGAGCAGGCCCTTGAATGGCTCGCTGAAGGCAAAGGCCGCAACTGGAAATATGAGAAATGTTGATTATCAGGTGCTGATTTCTGCTACCTTTTGCTTTTGAAAAAATCCTTTATCAGTACTGAACATTCGTTTTCCATCACGCCCGTAACGATTTCGGTTTTTGGGTGAAGCGTTAGATTTTTATTAATAAAGCCGCGCTGCTCATCTCTTGCGCCGATCACCACTTTGGTAATTTGTGACCAGTTCAGGGCGCCGCAACACATCACGCAGGGCTCCAAAGTTACATATAACGTACAGTTCTGCAGATATTTTCCCCCCAGGAAATTCGCAGCAGAGGTGATGGCCTGCATTTCTGCATGAGCGGTTACATCGTTCAGCGTTTCGGTAAGATTATGTGCTTTGGCAATGATCCGGTTGTTGGAAACGATGACGCATCCAATGGGCACCTCATCTTTTTCCAGCGCAGTTTGGGCTTCCTGGAGCGCCATTTTCATGTAATATTCGTCGGTAAACATTTAGTGATTTTTTAAACTAAAAAAGGTTCAGTACAAAACTAAACCTTTTTCACATTAATATTTTTATTTCTTCTAAAAACGGTAACCAATTCCCAGCATTCCTTTTCCGGTGATTGCCGAATCATGCTTGCTATCCGTTCCGAATCTTCTCGCGATTCCCGTGCTTGCTTCAAAAATTATATTTTTTCTGGCCACCCATTTTCCACCGAAGCCTACACCAATACCTACTGTCGTATTCTTATCTTCTCGCAGGGTGGACGAACTGTATCCCGGCCCAGCATAAAAATCGTAGTAGGTATCTTTTGTCATTGTAATTGGGGCAAAACCTTCCACAAAAAACCCTGCAGCATATTTTTTACCAAAATACATTCTGTAATAAGGTGAAATTTGGGTGAAGCGATAATCATCGTTGTTGGTACCTAAATAAAACATGCCATTTACCCCAACTCCGGAATTTTCGCTGAGAAGTCTTTCGTAAGAAACATTAATCATCGGTGCAGCAATTAACTCAATCGGGCTGAGCATGATGTCGTTTTGCCGCTCTGAGGTTTCAGTTTCCTGTGCATAAAGATTAAAAATTCCTAATCCGGTAAAAACAAAAAGGAGTAATTTTTTCATAATTTATTTTTCTCAAATATAAAATTTATATTCGAACCTCAATCAAAAATGAAAATTTAGTCAAAATTCATCGCCAAAGGCAACCGGAACCGGTAACGCACTGCATTTCCGTTAATGATGGCAGGAGAAAATTTTTCGGGCAGAAGATACATCGCAATTTCGGCTTGTCGGTTGAAAGTGAAGTTTTCGCCTTCTGCATGGACGCTGCTGATGCTTCCGTCCTTTTCTACAACGAAAACTACATTGGTTTTCAAAAGTTTTTGGTCTGGCAATACCGAGCCGGTATAAAACAGATGAGCGACCTGCTTTCTTAAAGTTTCGAAACCTCCGGGATAAGACGCTTCCTCATTCAGATCAGTTTTTTCAGGATTTTCAAGGTGGGGAGCGGATGTATTTTTTCTGGTAATTCTTTCCAGATCTTCGCGGTTTTTTACTTTGATTAAAGTGCCGATAAAAGCGATATTCTGAATGCTGTCGAGTTTAATCATGAACTCTGAAAAATCGGTCTTAATGGCAATTTTTTGCTGAATGTTTTTTTCCTCATCAAATTTTTTGCGGAATTCATTATCCAGCATAAACCGCTGATAATCAAAATATTTCTTTGCCATTTTGAATTCATCGTTTTGCTGAGCCTGTAAAAAATTCGCGCAGAGCAATAAGATCAGATAAATTATTCTTTTGTTCACCTTAGAAGTATATCATGTAAAAATAGCTAAAAATATCAATAACAGTATTTTAAGATATTTATTTGCGGTCCTGTTGAGTTTTACTCTTCTTTAAGGCCGGAAACCTTTAGGTCGAGATCGCGGATGTCTTTCCTCAATTCCAGAAACATCTCTTTTAAGTTGTGATTTTCAAAATGATCCGGTTCAAAATCTTCAGGAAAAATACCGGAAGCATATTGCCAGATTTCTACAATTTCATGAAAAGGAATTTCATAGGGTTCATAAAAAGAATTGTCTGCAGCTACCGTAACCGCCTTTTTATTTTTAGACTTGAAGCGTTTATAGGAAATACCGTCATTGAGCGTCACAAATACATAACTTCTATTGAGTTTTAAGTCATCAATGTTTTCAAGATATTTTCCGATAATATAAGAACCGTCTTTAAAAGGCGGCATCGAATCTCCTTGCGCGGGAAAAGCTCTGTACTTTCCGTTGGTGAGGAAAGGAAGAGAAATCCGCTGCAGGCTTTCAATATATTCAGGATCGCTATAACCGGATAAATAACCCATCGAGGCTTTCTGAGGAATAATTTCAATGCTGTTGTTGCCCAGTTTATCTACCACAACAGGAAGTACAATTCGGTTGTCGGGCAGGCGCAGAATTTCTTCAATCGGATATTTTCTGATATCAACCGAAACCAGAAGATCTATACTGATGTTAAAAAACTTCGAGATCTTCACCAAAACCTCAATCGGCGGTTCCGAACGGCCGTCTTCGTAGGAAACATAGCGTGACCTTGTGATGATTAGCGTATCCGCTAATTCCTGTTGGGTAATTTCTTTTTTACCTCTCAAAAACCTGATGTTATCTGAAAAAACTGACATTGTTATAATTTGTAACAACAAAAATACGAAAATTGTTTAAAAACGTAACTAATTTTGTGGAGTGAATCGTTCAATTGTACATATGGATCTGGATGCGTTTTTCGTTTCGTGCGAAAGACGGCAAAACAGCAAACTCAATAATATTCCCTTGATTATCGGCGGAGGCGACCGTGGTGTAGTGGCCTCATGTTCTTATGAAGCCAGAAAATTCGGCGTCCGTTCTGCAATGCCGATTCGGATGGCGCTGAGGCTGTGTCCCGATGCAAAAATAATTAAAGGAGATTATGAACTTTACTCTTCTCTTTCAAATACCGTGACCGAAATTATTCAGGAACGAGTTCCGGTAATGGAAAAAGCAAGTATTGATGAGTTCTATCTGGATCTTTCCGGTATGGATAAATTTTTTGGATGCTATCAGTGGACCCAGGAAATCGCAGCTGCCGTAACCAAGGAAGCTGGATTGCCAATCAGTTTTGCCTTATCGGCCAACAAAACAGTCTCCAAAATAGGAACAGGAGAATCTAAACCTGAAGGAAAACGGCAGATCGCAGAATCGGAAATCAAACCTTTTTTAAATCCTCTTTCTGTGAAAAAAATTCCGATGGTAGGAGACAAAACTTTTCAGCTGTTATCTAGAATTGGGATAAGAACCATTCATACTTTATCTGAAATGCCGGTTTTGGTGCTTCAGCAAATGATCGGCAACAACGGAAAAGAACTTTGGAAAAAAGCTAACGGAATTGATGAAAATCCTGTGGTTCCGTATTCCGAGAGGAAATCTCTTTCCACAGAAAGAACTTTTGCCACCGATACGATTGATATTCCGGAATTGAAAAGAATTTTAAATGGAATGGCAGAAAAACTCGCTTATCAGCTGAGACAGGAAAAATGGCTCACCTCCACCATTGTCGTGAAAATTCGCTATTCCAATTTCGATACGGAGACCAAACAAAGCCGTGTAGCTTATACTTCGGCAGATCATACCCTGTCCCGGGTCGCTCTCGAGCTTTTTAACAGACTTTATACCCGAAGAATGCGTATCAGACTCATTGGATTAAGATTTACAGATCTTGTCCACGGAAATCATCAGATGAATCTTTTTGAAGATACAGAAGAGCAGATGAATCTCTATCAAACGATGGATTATCTTAAAAACCGTTTCGGAACCGATGCCGTAGGAAGAGCTTCAGGTTTTGATTTCGGTAAATAATTTTTTCTTAAAATTTTAAATTAAATGTTTCTCAACTGTCATTCTTTTCACAGCCTTCGATACGGAACTTTGAGTATTTTACAGCTTGTAAGTCAGGCAGTATCTTCAGGAACTAAAAGTTTAGTTTTAACGGATATTAATACTGTTACTGCCATTTATGATTTTAAAAAAGCATGTGAAAATGCCGGGATCAAGCCCATCGCAGGAATAGAAATCAGGAAAGAGAATAAACTGCTGTATATTGCCATTGCTGAAGAATTTTCGGGAATTGGAGAGGTAAACAGAATGATTACAGCGCACAATTGTGACGGAGAAGAACTTTCTGAAACCGCTCCGGAATTTCAAAAGGTATTTGTTGTTTATCCTATTCAGAATATTCCTTTAACACTAAAAGAAAATGAATTCATCGGTATTCGGGAAGAAGAGCTGAATCTCCTGCTTCGTCCCGAGCTTAAAATACTAATCCCGAAAATGGTAGTTCTGCAGCCAATAACATTCAGCACTAAAGAAGAGTACAATCTTCACAGGATTTTAAGGGCCATCGATCAGAATACGATTCTTTCAAAACTCGGTGAAGAAGATCTCTGCCGGAAATCTGAATATTTCAAACCTGAAAAAGAAATTATTAAAGCTTTTCAGCAGTATCCGGAAATTATTAAAAATACAGAACATATTATGAACTCATGCAGTTTTGAGTTTAATTATAAAGAAAAAGGAAGTACTGAAAACAAAAATAAAAGATATTTTACAAATTCTCAGGAAGAAGACATGCAGCTTTTGAACAAACTGGCTTATGAAGGACTGCAGGAAAGATATGGCAATAACGAAGCCGCCGAAAAAAGAGTTGAAAAAGAACTTAAGGTGATTGGTGACCTCAAATTTTCGGCTTATTTTCTTATTACCTGGGATATCATTCAGTACAGCAATAAGATGGGTTTTATGCATGTCGGCCGAGGAAGTGGCGCTAATTCTATTGTAAGCTACTGTCTGGGAATTACAGACATCTGCCCGATAGAGCTGGATCTTTATTTTGAACGTTTCCTGAATCTCAACCGGACTTCACCGCCGGATTTTGATATCGACTGGAGCTGGCAAAACCGCGACGCTATTTTAGAATATATTTTTAAACGGTACGGAAAAAATCACGTTGCTTTTTGCGGAACCAATGTAGAGTTTAAATACAAATCTATCTTTCGCGAAGTGGGTAAAGCTTTCGGATTGCCTAAAGAAGAGCTTGATGATCTTGCTGGAAAATCTGTAGAACACCATGATCAGAATTTTATCGTAAAGAAGGTTCATAAGTACGGAAAATTAATGGAGAAATTCCCCAACCAGAGAAGCATGCACGCTTGTGGAATTCTGATTTCGGAAGAACCTATTACGAATTATTCTGCCCTGGAAATGCCTCCAAAAGGATTTCCGATCGTTCAGTTCGATATGAATGTGGCTGAAGATATTGGCCTCGAAAAATTTGATATTCTGTCGCAAAGAGGTCTCGGGACGATTAACGATACCGTAAAACTCATCAAAAAAAACCGTGGAATTGAGATTGACATTCGTGATACTTCTATTTCTAAAGATGAAGCGTTGTGTAATAAATATTTGGCAACAGGAAAAACAATAGGCTGTTTTTATATCGAAAGTCCGGCAATGCGCGGACTTTTAAGAAGATTAAAATGCGGCGATTACAGAACTTTGGTAGCGGCGTCTTCGATCATCAGGCCCGGTGTTGCGCAAAGCGGAATGATGAAAGAGTATATTTTCCGTCATAACAATCCCGATCAGTTTGAATATTTCCATCCTGTATTTGAAGAAAATCTGAAGGAAACCTACGGAATTATGGTCTATCAGGAAGATGTGATTAAAATTGCCCAATATTTTGGAGGGCTGAGTCATGCCGATGGTGACATTCTGAGACGTGCTATGAGCGGAAAGGAGAGATCGATTCAGAAGTTGAATGAAGTGAAAAACAACTTTTTTACATCCTGCAAAAAGCAGGGACATTCGGAGCAGATGACCACGGAGGCTTTCAGGCAGATTGAGTCTTTTGCAGGATATTCTTTCTGTAAAGCGCATTCCGCTTCTTATGCGGTAGAAAGCTATCAGAGTTTATATTTAAAAGTGTATTATCCACTGGAATTTATGGTTTCGGTAATCAACAATCAGGGAGGGTTTTATCGGACCGAAGTTTATGTGCATGAAGCGAAAATGTCGGGTGGTGTCATTCAGAATCCGTGCGTTAATGCCGGCGAATTTCAGACTTCACTAAAAGGAAAAAATATCTTTTTGGGATTTATGCACCTCCAGTCACTTGACACCAAAACTGCACAGCTTATCTCCGAAGCGCGGGACAGAAATGGAAATTATAAATCACTGGAAGACTTTGTCCGGCGCATCCCGATTGGGATTGAAGGGGTGCAAATCCTGATATTTATTGGCGCTTTCCGGTTTACAGGAAAACAAAAAAATGAACTTTTAATTGAAGCAAGATTATTACTGATCAATTTCAAACCCGAAAACAGAGGTAAAATGCTGTTTGAAGAATCTGTTCAGGAATACCGGCTTCCGGAGTTGAAAAGAGATTTCTTTGAGGATGCTTTTGATGAGATCGAAATATTGGGATTTCCGGTTTCCTGCACTCCTTTCGATCTGCTTGAAACCAAATACCGCGGCTCCGTTTTTGTAAAAGATCTGCTGAAGTATCATAAAAAACAGGTGAAAATGTTGGCATATCTTATTTCCCGAAAACACGTCCCAACCAAAAAAGGAACCATGTATTTCGGAACCTGGATTGACGCAAACGGTGATTATTTTGATACCGCACATTTCCCTGACAGCCTGGGAAAATATCCGTTTCAGGGCGGCGGCTGTTATTTGCTTTTGGGAACTGTGGAAGTAGATTATCATTTTCCCACGATTACCATCATGAAAATGGCCAAGATGCCAATGATACCTGATCCGAGATATACGTCCGATAAAGACCGGCAATACGATATTCACCAACAAATTAAAGAAGATGTGAGCATGACGTTCCGTAAACCTTATCCTCAGGAACATGAAATTGGCTTACCGCGTAATTTTATTCCCGATTGTTTTTCTAATAGCAATTGAAATCAGTACTTATAGAAAAAACCTTGTCAAACATATTGACAAGGTTTTCATATTTAAATTCTGCAATTTATTTTGCGCTCTGTTTCTTTTTTACAGTTTCACTAATAAGTGCATCTTTGGTTTCATTTAGATTTAAAACAACTGTCTCACCTTCGGTAAGCTGTTTGTTGACCAGCATTTCTGCCAATAAATCTTCGATGTATTTCTGGATGGCTCTTTTCAGCGGTCTTGCTCCGAAATCTTTGTCCCAGCCTTTTTCAGCGATAAAATCTTTCGCTTCCTGAGTCAGATCAACATGATAATTCAGTTTTTCAAGACGTTTGTAAAGTTTGCCGAGTTCGAGATCGATAATTTTCGTAATATCTTCTTTCACTAATGAATTAAAGATTACAATGTCATCAATTCTGTTCAGAAATTCCGGTGCGAATGCTTTTTTCAGGGCATTTTCAATCGTGCTTCTGGCTCTTGCATCTGTATTGGATTTCTTCGCTGAGGTTCCGAAACCTACGCCGTCGCCGAAATCTTTAAGATCTCTGGTTCCGATATTTGAAGTTAAAATGATAATCGTATTTCTGAAATCAATCTTTCTGCCTAAAGAATCGGTCACGAAACCTTCGTCCAGAATCTGCAGCAAAATATTGAAAACGTCAGGATGTGCTTTTTCAATTTCATCCAAAAGCACTACTGCATAAGGTTTTCTTCTCACAGCTTCTGTTAACTGGCCGCCTTCTTCATATCCGACATATCCCGGAGGAGCTCCCACTAATCTGGAAACCGCGAATTTTTCCATGTATTCGCTCATGTCGATGCGGATTAAAGCTTCATCAGAATCGAAGAGTTCTCTTGCCATTACTTTCGCAAGTTCGGTTTTTCCGACACCGGTTGTTCCAAGGAAAATAAACGTTCCGATAGGACGGTTCGGATCTTTGAGTCCGGCTCTGTTTCTCTGAATTGCTTTCACCACTTTTTTCACCGCATCTTCCTGTCCGATTACTTTTCCGTTCAGCATTGCATCCATCTGTGAAAGTTTGTCGAGTTCGTTTTTGCCGACTTTAGTCACTGGAATTCCACTCATCATGGAAACTACTTCAGCAACGCTTTCTTCGGTTACAAGTTCTTTCTTTTCTTTCACGTTTTTATCCCACAGTTCCTGAGCAAGATTAAGTTCAATCTGCAGTCTTTCCTCTTCATCCTTTAATTTTCTTGCTTCAAGATAATCCTGAGCTTTTACTGCACTCTGTTTCTGTTCCTTAATTTCCTCAATTTTATTCTCGTACTCTACGATTTCATTCGGAACTTTCATGTTTTTAATATAAACCCGTGAACCGGCTTCATCCATTGCATCAATTGCCTTGTCCGGAAGAAAACGGTCTGTAATATATCTCGCCGTTAAATTTACACAGGCTAAAATCGCTTCTTCAGTGTAGGTTACATTATGATGATCTTCGTATTTATCTTTAATCTGATTAAGGATCTGCACGGTTTCCTCCACAGAAGTAGGTTCTACCATTACCTTTTGGAAACGTCTTTCAAGCGCACCGTCTTTTTCAATGTACTGTCTGTATTCGTCTAATGTTGTTGCTCCGATGCATTGAATTTCTCCCCTTGCCAAAGCGGGTTTAAACATATTGGAAGCATCCAGACTTCCTGTAGAACTTCCTGCTCCAACGATGGTGTGAAGTTCGTCGATAAAGAGAATGACGTCACGGTTTTTTTCCAGCTCAGTCATAATCGCTTTCATTCTTTCTTCGAACTGCCCGCGGTATTTTGTGCCGGCTACTAAACTCGCCAAATCAAGGGTGATCACCCGTTTTCCAAAGAGAACTCTGGAAACTTTTTTCTGCTGTATCCTTAAAGCCAAACCTTCAGCAATCGCTGATTTACCCACACCGGGTTCCCCAATCAAAAGCGGATTGTTCTTTTTTCTTCTCGATAAAATCTGAGAAACCCTTTCGATTTCTTTTTCACGGCCAATAACAGGGTCGAGTTTTCCATCTCTTGCGAGTGATGTTAAATCTCTTCCGAAATTATCCAAAGTCGGGGTTTTGCTTTTTCCTGTACCGATGTTTCCTGTTGGCTTACGCATCTGTCCGAATTCTTCCCTTTCTTCGTCGTCATCATAGGCGCTCATTTTTGGGTTTTGTCCGGAATTTTTAAGCATTGTTCTATATTCTTTAGTCACTCCTTCATAATCAATATCGTAAGAGCTCAAAATATTAGTCGTTGGATCATCAGATTTATATAAAATACCTAAAAGAAGATGTACGGTATTGATTTCGGAACTTTGGTACTGTCTGCACTCCAGTTCCGAACGCTTTACGGCCTGATCTGCCATTTTAGTAAAAGAAATTTTATCGCTGTCGGGTGAAAAAGGATTTAATCCGGATACCGACATGGTTTCAATTTTTCTTCTTATTTGAGTTAAATCTGCTCCCAAATTCTGCAAGATTTCTTTCGCAGAGTTTTCTGTTTTGATGATTCCCAAAAGGAAATGTTCCGTGTTCAGAAACTCGCTTTGCAAACGTCTTGCCTCGTTTTTGCTGTGTTGGAAAACTTGATCCAAACCGTTTGAAAATTTATGATCCATATTATTTGTTCAGTATAATTATTAAAGATATTCATCCATCTTTAATTGTATAATCAAAGTTACAAATACTTTACCAAAATTAAATAATGACTTTATGGCAGAAAAAACTTTCCCATTTCGCTGAAAATGATTAGGTTTGTCTCCCTAAAAAATTAACTATGAGTCCTGAAATTACTAACTTTATCGGTTATGGTGCTTCTTTTTTTATTGTGCTGAGTTTTATCCTGAAAGACATAAAAAAAATACGTGTTGTGAACCTTGTTGGATGTATTCTGTTTGTAATCTACGGTATCTTCAGCGACTATCTTTGGCCAATTATTATCCCGAACGCAATTCTCTGTTTCATTCAGGCTTATCATTTGGTGAAAAAGGATTAAATTTCTGCCATGAAAGTTTTGGTAAGTGTTTTCAATAATTTATATACAGACCAACGCGTTGAAAAAGTCTGCAGAACATTATCTCAAAACGGTTTCGAACCTGAACTTATTGGCAACAACTGGGGCGGTTTACCCGAAATGGCGCGCCCTTACCCTTTTTCCCGGATTGTTTTAAAATCTACCGTTCTTCGGTTTGCCTATGTGGAATTCCAAAGGAGGCTTTATCAGGAATTGCTGAGAAAGGCAGATGAAAATACTATTCTGCTCTCTAACGATCTCGATACACTTTTGCCCAATTATTTAATTTCAAAAAGACTGAATATTCCTTTGGTGTTTGACAGTCATGAGATTTTTACTGAAATGCCGTCTGTCAACGGAAGGTTTACGCAGAAAATCTGGCGTTCGCTGGAGTCTTTCATCGTTCCGAAACTTAAATTCATGATGGCGGCAAGTGAAAGTTATGCGGACTGGTTTGCTAAAACCTACGAGATTGAAAGGCCGGTGGTCGTACAGAATTTTCCGCAGAAAACAGAAAATCCTCAAAATTATTCCCAGGCCAATTCTAAAAAAATCATTCTTTATCAGGGAGTCATCAATCCTTCCAGAGGTTTGGATAAAATGATTCCGGCAATGAAACAGATAGAAAATGCTGAACTGTGGATTGCCGGTGACGGACCGAAAAAAGCAGAGTTTTCGGCATTGATTAAAAATTTAAATTTAGAAAGTAAAGTGAAATTTCTTGGAAAATTACTGCCTGAACATCTTAGAGAAATTACTAATAAAGCCGACGTCGGTTTGAGTATTGAAGAAAACAACGGCTTAAGTTATTATTTTTCCATGCCTAATAAAGTTTCAGATTATATTCAGGCAAGGATTCCAGTGGTAGTTTCAGATTTTCCCGAAATGCGGAAAGTTATTGACCGGTTTCAGGCTGGAGAGAAAATTACCCATCACAGTGAACTTGCCGAAAAGGTAACTACTGTTCTGGAAAACGGAAAACATTTCTATAAAGATTCTTTAAACCGCGCTGCCGGAATACTTTGCTGGGAAAATGAAGAGCCCAAAATTATTGAGTTGTTCAGAAAAGTGGTGAAGGAAAATTTCTAAAACACATTTCTTATCTTTGCACAAATTGAAAGTGAAAGATGACCATCAAAGAAAAACAGCAGGAGATCGTTGAAGAATTTGCCTTTCTTGAAGACTGGGAACAGAAATACGAATATATTATCGACCTCGGAAAAGAGCTGAAAGGACTTCCCGAAGACAAAAAAACAGATTCAAATTTAATTAGAGGCTGCCAGTCTAAAGTTTGGATTGATGCTGAATTTACAGACGGAAAACTCTTTTTCAATGCAGATTCTGACGGTATTTTACCAAAAGGAATTGTTTCCCTTTTGGTCTCTATTTACAGCGGCCATTCCACCCAGGAAATTTTAGATTCCGATTTTCAGTTTATTTCCGATATCGGTTTGCAGGAATTTCTTTCCCCTTCCAGAGCCAACGGTTTAATGGCAATGACCAAACAGATTAAGTTTTACGCGGTCGCATATCAGTTAAAAAAGTGATCAAAATATTAGCATACCGGTTTTCTGCTTTTGGTGATGTTGCGATGACCGTTCCTGTTCTGACCGAATTTCTGGAGCAAAACCCAGGAGTAGAAATCGTAATGGTTTCGCGCAAAAATTTTAAAGATCTGTTTGAAGGTATCCCGAACCTTATCTTTAAAGGCGTTGATATCGATGAATACAGCGGATTTTTTGGAATCCGGAAATTGGCAAAGGAATTAACGAAAGATTTTAAGCCAGATTATGTAGCTGATTTACATGATGTTATACGGACTAAAATCCTTAGCAGGGTTTTTAAGATGAAAGGATATAAGGTTTCCATCATCAATAAGGGAAAAAAGGAAAAAGAAGATTTAACCAATATCCGGAATCTTGAAAAAATACCGCTGAAACGAAATACAGAACGTTACGCCGATGTTTTCAGGGAGATGGGCTTTTCGGTTAAATTGTCATATCAGTACAGAACCGTCTGTGCAGAGAAATCCGGAGTTGGATTTGCTCCGTTCGCTCAGCATGAGGGAAAAATGCTTCCGCTTGAAAAATCCTTTGAACTCGCAAAAATCCTTTCCAAAAAACATAAAGTTTATTTTTTCGGAGGCGGAAAATCTGAAATTGAAATTCTTGATAATTGGGTAAGACAGATTCCCAACACAGAAAATTTTGCAGGGAAATTATCTATTAAGGAAGAACTTAAGAAAATATCGGAAATGGAAACCATGATTTCAATGGATTCGGCTAACATGCATCTGGCAAGTCTTGTAGGTACACGGTGTGTTTCAATTTGGGGATCGACCCATCCGTTTGCGGGGTTTTTAGGTTATGGACAAAATGAGAATGATGCTGTTCAGATAACAGATCTTACGTGCAGACCATGCTCTGTTTTCGGTGACAAGCCATGTTATCGTGGCGACTGGGCGTGTCTGGAAGAAATTGATATTCAGAAAATTAACGTTAAAATTTAGTGTAACTTCTTTTCGTTATTAAGTATAAAAATCCTTCCAGATTTTATGGAAGGATTTAATTTTTACAGCGGTATTTTATAGAAATTTCTCCCCCTTTTTAAGGGTTTTCAAATCGTGAATATATTCTTTAATAAGCTGGTCATTCTCTCTCGGACAGATCAAAAGGGCTTTCTCGGTATCTACAATGATGTAATTTTCCATTCCATCGATAATTGCAGCTTTGCTGCTGCTTTTAAGCCGGATGATGTTCCCTTTAGAATTATAGGTGAGGATATGCTTGGAATTAATGGCGTTATTGTCCTGGTCTTTATGGGCGTTTTCATATACTGAAGTCCAGGTTCCCAAATCGCTCCAGCCCAGATCTGCGGGGATGACATATACATTTTTAGCCTTCTCTAAAATCCCGTTGTCAATTGATATTTTTGCCACTTTCGGATAAATCATTTCAATGCATCTTTCTTCGTCTTTGCTGTTGTACTCGCAACTCACAAATTGTTGTGACATTTCATCAAGATGCTTGTCAAAAGCCGCCAGAATGGACTTTACATTCCAGATAAAAATCCCCGCATTCCAGAGGAAATCGCCGCTTTCCAAAAAGGTTTTGGCAATTTCAAGGTTCGGTTTTTCGGTGAAAGTTTTTACTTTAAAGTACTCAGAGGCTTTTTTTTCTTCGAACTGAATATAGCCATAACCCGTATCCGGACGTGTCGGAGTGATTCCTAAAGTAATCAGATAATCGTTTTTTTCTGCAAGAGTGAATGCAAGTTCCACTTTCTGGAGAAAGATATTTTCTTTTAGAATTAAATGATCTGCCGGAAGAACAATCATGTTGGCATCCGGATTAATCGCTGCAATTTTTTTCGCCATATAAATATTACAGGCAGCTGTATTTTTCATCAGCGGTTCTCCTACAATATTATCTGCTGTGAGTTCCGGAAGCTGCTGTTCGGTAAGGGAAACATATTCTTTATTAGTGATCACAAAGATGTTCTCTGGTGGAACACTTTGGCTGATTCTGTCATAGGTTTGCTGGATCATCGTTCTTCCGGTTCCCAAAATATCCTGAAACTGTTTGGGATATTTCTGTGTACTCATTGGCCAGAATCTGCTGCCAATTCCTCCTGCCATTATGACGCAGTAATTGTTTGATTTAGACATGCTTAACTTATTTTTTCTACTCTTGCTAAAGGTTTGAAAATATATTTTTTCCCGTTATCGAGATTCTTACAAAGATAGTTTTTTTTACGGAGCTCCTCAATGATATAAGTCTGTTTACGGTAAATAAAGCGGTCGCCTGCGTTTAAGTCTTCCACATAAGAACTTTCGTCCTCGTAATCTTCAATGTGAAAGTATCTTACCAAATCCGGACTCGACATGAAATTAGCTTTCGGCGACTTGGAAAATTTAAGAATTATTGGTTTTAAATCGTCCGAATAAATGGAAATACTTTCCAGAAGCATCGTTCTGAAAGTGTTTTTCCATTCTGCTCCATGCGGTGATATTCTGCCTCCGAAATTCTCAAATGCCAAAAGGTGAGCAAGTTCGTGAGTGAATACAAAAAAGAAAAGTTGTGGCTGTAGGGTTGAATTGATCGTGATTTGATGGGATTTATCCGGCATTTTCCGGTAATCACCTAATTTTGAATTTCTTCCCCTCGTGATTTTAATGTGAATATAATGTTCGCCAAACCACTTTCTGAGAAAGGGAAAAGTGTGTTCCGGCAAATATTTTTCTAGATTTTTGATGGACATTCTTAAAGTATTCGGTGATTACAAAATCGGTGACCAATTTAAGAATAATCCTCAGAACCGGCTAAAGACTTAAAGGAATGCCGGCATAGAAATTAAGTAATTTCATGCTGAATAGATAGTTGTATTTTGCCTGAGCTACCGATCCCTGGGCATTTGCGTAATTGTTTCTGGCAATATTAAGATCGTAAATGGTAGTTCTTCCTGCTGCAAAGCTTTTCTCCGCAAAGTCCAGTGCGAGTTTTGAACTTCTTTCGGCTTCTGCTGCTGCAAGATAATTTTGGTAATTGCTTTCCGCATCAAACTGGGCTTTCTGAACATTCTGCAAGACGTCCTGTTTTTGCTGTAATAAAGAAGTTTTTGCGATATCTTCATTAATTTTCGACTGTTCTACCTGAAGTTTCGTAATTCCTTTATTGAAAATAGGAATGTTAGCTGACAAACCAAGCTGCTGTCCAAAATTGTCTTTATACTGTTTGAAAAACCCGGTTTGCTGAATTTTGTTTCCATTAATATCAGTTCCTGCACTCATCAGATAAAAATAGGATGATCCAATGCCGGCATTTGCTGTCACCGTTGGCCAGAAAGCGGTTTTCGTCACTTCAGTTTGTGCTTCTGCAGACTTTATTCGGCTTTCTGCTGCTTTCAGCTGAGGCTGATTTTCGTAGGCTTTTGTAATAATGTTTTCTGCGGTGAAAAGTGGCGCATCAAGCATGTTTTCGAGAGGAACTTCCTGTACATCAAAGTTTTTATAATCGGGAAGCTGAAGAAGCATTGCTAATGCAAATAAACTTCTGTTGGTATTGATTTCCGCGGTTTTTACATTTTGTTTTTCCCTTGCCAGCGCAGCTTCGGCTTCAGCTAAAATCGTCTGTGGCGTTGTGCCGACGTCGGTCGTAATTTTTGCTCTTTTGTAAAGTTTATCAGCATTTTCAAGTGCGCTTTCCGAAATTTTTGTGATCTCCCTGTTCAGTAAAACAGATAAATACTGTTGCGCAATCTGTAAAGAAATGTCGTTTTTAATTTTTTCAAGATCAAATTTACTTGCTTCAACTTCAAACTCCGTTTTTCTGATGTTTTTTTCTAACCGGCCGTTGTTGAAAACTAAAATATCGGCACCGATATTGGCACTGTTGCTGAAATTATCGTTCCTGTTGGTATTTCCAAAGACATCCCGTCCCTGACCGAATGACGCACTATTGTTAATGTTGCCCGAAACGGAAGGTAGGTACTGTCTTTTTGCAATCTGCAGCGTGTTATCCTGAGTTTTGGTATTGAGTTGGTTTTGAAGAACCTGCAGGTTATTTTCCAGTGCGTAATTCACACATTCCTGAAGTGACCATTTCTTCTGGGAAAAGGCAAAAAAGGACATCAGGCTCAGCAAAAGAACTGCAGTTTTTTTCATAAGGAAGTTTACACAATAAGACGGAGTTTTTAATAAAATGTTACAGCTGACCTTTTAACTCATTGATTCTTGAAACAACGGGCATTGAAAATATTCCGCTTTTCTGCAGATACAGTTCATAAAAGGTTTTGCTTTTTTCTGCAAAATTTTTGTTTTGGTTCTCTCTGTTTTTGAAGTAAAATAAGTGCCCCAAAAGTTCAAAATAAGGGATGTGATGGGATTTGTCCTTTTCCTCCACCAACGCTATAATTTCCTCCGATGATTTCGATGAAAGCGTATCGAAATCCATCTTGAAAGTATCATTCATGTTGGTATCAAAAATTCTTTCCCATTCAGAAAGTTCACCTTCATTTTTTCCTCCCAGAATCATTTTTGAAAGAAATTCTGAAAATTGTTTTACAATCCTGATAATGTAATCTTTATCGTGTATCATTTTAAGTATCTTTTAATATTAAGCAAAGAAAAGGTAAGCCAGAATAACAGAAGTAATAATTCCAACCAAATCTGCCAGAAGCATCGCGGTTACCGTATATCTCGTGTTTTTAATTCCGACGGCGCCAAAATAAACTGCGATCACATAAAAAGTAGTATCCGAACTTCCCTGTAAAACTGCGGCCAGCCTTCCCTGGAAACTGTCTGCCCCGAAAGTCTGCATCGTATCCACCATCATTCCTCTCGCACCGGAGCCGGAAAGCGGTTTAATTAACGCGGTTGGTAAACCGTCCACAAATCTGGTGTCAAAACCAACGACAGCAGCGACCCATTTCATCCCGTCAATCAATACGTCGAAAACGCCGGAAGTTCTCAATAAGGAAATCGCGATCAGCATTCCCACTAAATACGGAATGATTTTTACGCAGGTCCAGAATCCTTCTTTCGCACCGTCGATAAAAGCATCAAAGACATTTATTTTTTTGTAAATCCCACCCAAAACGATCGCAAAAAATATGAGCAGAATAATCCCGTTGCTTAGTAACATACTGAAATTATCCAGACCTTCTTTGCTTAAGCTTACGAGATAAACCACTAATAATCCGATGATTGCGGCGATGCCGCCGACGTACGCTATTACAGCTGGCTGAAGCAGATTTATTTTCTGATAAAGGGAAACAACAATCATCGCTGCAAGTGTTGCCGCGAAAGTTGCAATCATACACGGCAGAAAAATATCGGTAGGAGTATGGGAGCCCATGGAAGCCCGAATGGCAATAATAGAAACGGGAATCAGCGTCAAACCTCCTGCATGAAGGCAAAGGAACATGATCTGCGAATTGCTGGCTCTGTCCTTATCGGGATTTAAAGTCTGTAAACTTTCCATTGCTTTTAAACCAAAAGGAGTTGCGGCATTATCTAAACCGAGCAGATTGGCAGAAAAATTCAGCAGCATGTGTCCGAAAGATGGATGGTTTTTAGGGATTTCGGGAAATAACTTGGAGAAGAAAGGTTGAATTAATCTTGATAATAAATTGATTCCTCCTGCTTTTTCCGCGATACTCATAAAGCCCATGAAAAGCGTCATAATACCAATTAAACCAAGACAGATTTTCACCGCAGTCTCCGACGTTCCGATAACGCCATCCGTTTCCTGAACTCGGTAAACCTTTACATTCGATTTTCCTGAATCGGTTTTATAATGAATTCTGTTTTCGTCAAAAGCAGCTTTCAAAAGCAGGGCTTCTTTCACCGATGGTGACATTTCATTGATGTTTTTCGAAGCAATTTGCACGGTGTCACCACTTTTTCCAACCACCATGTCGTTGTAAATTGCTTTGTAATTGTCTGAAAACAAATATTTTACACTTGCAACTAGAATTGCGACAATAATAAAAGCACTCCAAATTCTGCTTAAAACCATTTCTGAAAATTTTGATAAAAATAACCAAAAACTTCATGCAATATCGTTTATGCAACAAATTTTATTGATTTTAAAGCGTACAATCTCGAGAAATGTCAGAAAAGTTTCAGCTGTTGATCTTTGGTACCTGTGAAATTTTCAGCCGAAAGTGCAGTAGGTTGTTTTTCCGCGAAGTATTTTCTTTTCCCTAAAGCAAATGTATCGTGAATCATTTCAGCAATGTTTCCTTCGCCTTTGTATCTTTCGTGGTATCTTTTTTCGCCTAAGTTTCCGCCGCGCATTGATCGGATCAGGTTTAAAACTTTCTGCGCTCTGTCGGGGAAATGTGCATTAATCCAGTTAACAAAAACCGGTTCGACCGTATCATTTAATCTTACCAGAACATATCCGAATTTTTCAGCGCCTGCTTCAGAAATGGTTTTAAGAATATTAAGACTCTCATCGCTCGTCAGTCCGGGAATTACCGGTGCAACCATTACTCCTGTCGGTATTTTATTTTCTGTAAGAATTTCAATGGCTTTCAGCTTATTTTTTACGGAGGAAGTTCTGGGTTCCATTTTTCGACGGATTTCTTCGTTGATTGTCGGTATACTTAATGAAACGGAAACCAAATTCTGCTCTGCCATTGTTTTCAGAATATCCAGATCGCGTAAAACCAAAGCATTTTTCGTTAATATCGAAACCGGATGACGGTATTCAAGACAGAGTTTCAAAATTTTTCTCGTAATTTCAAATGTCCTTTCGGCGGGTTGATAACAGTCGGTATTTCCTGAAAGGGTTATGGTTTTGGGAATATAATTCCTTTTCCGGAAAAATTTCTCGAGAAGTTCAGGTGCATTTTTCTTCACCATTATTTTTCTTTCAAAGTCAGTTCCGGCGGAAAATCCCCAATATTCATGAGTTGGTCGTGCAAAACAGTAGGAACAGCCGTGTTCGCAGCCTTGGTAAGGATTCAGAGAATATTCCATCCGTAGATCCGGACTTTTCACATCATTAACGATGGTTTTCGGGTAGACTTCCGTGAAAGTGGTTTTTGATGTCTGAAAATCTTCTTCCTCAGGCTCAAAAGTGAAACGGTCGAAACGGTTGTTTTCGTTTCGCTTTGCGCCCTGACCTTTGATGAAGTTTTCGTTCGACATGTTTTTTATTTTGCTAAATTAAATTCTGAATCACCGAAAATAATAAGTTTTAAGAACGAAGTTTTCCACAAAAAAATCCTGATTTCGTAAAAATCAGGATTTGGTATTAAAGACAGTTGTCTTTTAAAGCATTGATAAGTATTCTACCCCGTGGTGTCCTTCTTCTTTTTTGTGTCTTTTTTCAAAATGGCGGTGAAAATCCGAATAGTAATCATGATAGTCTTTATGTTTTTTGGATAAGAACTTTTGCACACCTAAAAAACCGAGACCGATTAATACTCCCATACTTCCAGCCAATAAAATTCCTGTTTCTTTTTTCATATTACTTTTATTCTGAGCATAAATTTAAGCAAATTGCATACCCTTTACATATTAAATAATGGTAAAGTTTGTTAATGTTTAGGCAACAATCGCCAAAATGATATAAAAGTTATATTTTTGGTAAAATTGATTTAATGAAAGTACAAATTCTAACTGTTGCTGTTGCTGCTTTTGCGGTTAACATGATGAGTGCACAAAAAATGACTAACAATTTCAAGTATCCTGAAACCAAAAAAGTTTCCCATTCTGATGATTATTTCGGAACCAAAGTTGAAGATTCCTACCGCTGGCTGGAAGATGACCGTGCCGAAGATACCAAAGACTGGGTACAGCGCGAGGTGGCGTTTACCAATAATTATCTTCAGAAAATCCCTTTCCGTGAAGAGATCCGCGCGCAGCTGAAAGACATCTGGAATTATGAAAAAATTGGCGCTCCTTTCAAAGAAGGCGATTATACATATTATTATAAAAATGACGGACTTCAGGCGCAGTCTGTTCTTTACCGGACGGATAAAGCAGGCAAAACAGAAGTTTTTCTGGATCCTAATAAATTTTCCGAAAAAGGAACCACCTCATTAGCCGGCGTTTCATTCAACAAGAAGGGGACTTTAGTGGCCTATTCAATTTCTGAAGGCGGAAGCGACTGGAATAAAATTATTATTCTCGATGCTTTAACTAAGAAAGTAATCGACGAAACCATTATTGACGTTAAGTTTTCCGGAGCTTCATGGTTAGGTGATGAAGGATTTTTCTATTCAAGCTATGATAAGCCGAAAGGAAGTGAGCTTTCAGCAAAAACCGATACACACAAAGTATATTTCCATAAGCTTGGAACCAAGCAGTCTGCTGATAAACTGGTTATCGGTGGCGAAAATTTCAAGCGCAGATATATGGGAATCGGAGTTTCTGACGATGAAAGATATCAAGTTCTGAGCGCGTCGGAAGCCACAAACGGAAATGAACTTTATATAAAAGATTTAAAACAGAAAACCGATTTTATTCCTGTTCAGAAAGGATATGATTTCAATACAGATTTTGTTGATTCAAAAGGAGATTTTATTTACGCTTTGACAGATAAGAACGCTCCCAACATGCGTTTGGTGAAATTTAATATCAATAAACCGGATGTTTGGACCGATGTGATTCCGGAAACTGAAAATGTGTTAAGTGTTTCAACGGGTGGCGGTTATATTTTTGCCAAATACATGAAAGACGCTGTTACTTCTGTTAAACAGTTTGATTATGACGGAAAACTGATGAGAACCATCGGTTTGCCGGGAATTGGTACTGCTGCAGGTTTTGGCGGAAAAGCTAACGAAAAGGATCTTTATTTTTCTTTCACCAATTATATTACACCGGGAACAACTTATAAATTCAACGCAGAAACCGGTAAATCTGAAGTTTATCAAAAACCGAAAGTAAAATTCAATCCGGAAGATTATGTGTCAGAACAGGTTTTTTACACTTCCAAAGACGGAACGAAAATTCCGATGATGATTAATTACAAAAAAGGGACAAAACTTGACGGTAAAAATCCAACGATTTTATATTCTTACGGAGGTTTCAACATCAGCCTGCAGCCTGCATTTTCAGTTATAAATGCCATCTGGATGGAAAATGGAGGAATTTACGCCGTTCCGAACATCCGCGGCGGCGGTGAATACGGAAAGAAATGGCACGATGCGGGCACCAAAATGCAGAAGAAAAATGTATTTGATGATTTTATCGCGGCAGGAGAATATCTACAGAGCAAAGGCTATACTTCTAAAGAATATATGGCGCTTTCAGGCCGTTCAAATGGTGGACTTTTAGTGGGTGCAACCATGACGATGCGTCCCGATTTGGCAAAAGTTGCTTTCCCGGGAGTTGGGGTTCTCGATATGCTCCGTTATAATAAATTCACAGCAGGAGCCGGCTGGAGCTACGATTACGGTACCGCTGAAGACAGCAAAGAAATGTTTGATTATCTGAAATCTTATTCCCCGGTTCATAATGTCAGAAAAGACGTTTGCTATCCGTCAACCATGATTATTACAAGTGATCACGATGACAGGGTGGTTCCCGCACATTCATTTAAATTCGGGGCTGAACTTCAGGAAAAACAGGCCTGCAACAATCCGGTTTTGGTAAGAATTGAAGTAAATGCAGGGCACGGTGCCGGAAGAAGTACTGATCAGGTAATTGGTGAAAATGCTGATTTGCTGAGTTTTGCATTATTTGAAATGGGCTTCAAGGCTTTGAAAAAATAATAAACGGACTGAAAATTGATATGAAAACTTCCTGGGATTCTCAGGAAGTTTTTGATTAATAAAGAACAAGAAAAATCCTTATTTTTACCCAATGAAACAAAATGAAATCTCTGAGTTTTATGATGAATATGTTCAGAGACAGCTCAAAATAGGAGCCAACGAAAGGCTTATCTCGCTTTACAAAAGGCTGCTGAATGGCGGTTTAAATGCTGATTCTAAAGTCCTCGAGCTCGGATGCGGCGTTGGAATTTTCACAAAACTTCTTTCTAAGAAAGTGACCAACGGAATTATCGAAGCCGTGGATCTGAGTGAAAAAAGCATTGCTGTCGCCCGGCAGGAACTGAAGGACAAAAAAAACATTCATTTTGATGTTGCCGATGTTGTAAAATACCAGCCGAAAAATGACGGTTTCGAAATGATAACCCTTATGGATGTGATTGAACATATTCCTTTGGAACATCATGAAGAACTTTTCGGAAATTTAGCAAGAATCGCTACCGATAAAACCAATATACTTATTAATATTCCGAACCCGCAATATATTGGCTATGCAAGGATTAACCATCCAGAAAGTCTGCAGGTCATTGATCAGGAAGTAGAGCTTTTCAGCATAATGAAACATCTAGAAATGCACAGTTTAGAACTGGTTTATTTCGAGAAATACGGAATTTGGGAAGAAGAAGATTATCATTTCATGGTCATCAGAAAGAAAAGACCGTTTGAACTGAAACACCTTTCCGACAAAAGAAATCTTTCCGAAAAAATCTTTCACAAAGTTTCAGGTAAAATAGACGCAGCTAAATACAGATAACAGCCAAAAAGTATTAATTATTAAAATCTCAAAACCCCGAATCTAATCATTATTTTTGTGGGATTATAAAAGAATGTCAGATATTATAAAACTTTTACCCGATCATGTCGCCAACCAAATCGCCGCGGGTGAAGTGGTGCAGCGGCCTGCATCTATCGTGAAAGAACTCATGGAGAATGCCATTGATGCTGGTGCAACAAAAGTTGAACTCATTGTTCGTGACGCGGGCAAAAATTTAATCCAGGTGGTGGACAACGGAAGCGGAATGAGCGATACCGACGCGAGGCTCGCTTTCGAAAGACATGCGACCTCAAAAATCAGTACGACTGAGGATATTTTCAGAATTTCAACCAAAGGATTCCGTGGTGAAGCGCTTGCTTCCATCGCGGCAGTTGCGCAGGTAGAATTAAAAACCAAAACCAGAGACGCTAAAACCGGTACCAATATTTATATTGAGGGTGGTGGTTTTCAGTTTCAGGAACCGATCCAAACTGTAGAAGGATCGAACTTTTTAGTAAAAAACCTTTTTTACAACGTTCCTGCGAGACGTAAATTTCTCAAGAATAATAATGTAGAATTTCGTCATATCATTGATGAATTTCAAAGGGTTGCACTGGCGCATGAAAATCTAGATTTTGAGCTTTTTCATAACGATGACGTTGTTTTCAGGTTAAGGAAATCAAGCTTGCTGCAAAGAATTGTGGAAATTTTCGGTCGTAAACTTCATCAGATTTTAGTTCCGATTAAAGAAGATTTAGGCTGGGTGAAACTGAACGGGTTCGTTGCAAAACCTGAAGGCGCCAAAAAAGTTCGCGGCGAACAGTTTTTCTTCGTCAACGGAAGATTTTTCAGGAGTGCTTATTTCAATAAAGCGGTTCAGGAAGCATTCGAAGGATTGCTTTTGCCGGGTTACATTCCCACATTTTTCCTGTTTTTAGAACTTGATCCTGAGAAAGTGGATGTGAATATTCATCCTCAAAAAACAGAAGTAAAATTTGAAGATGAAAATTTAATTTTCGCGTTGGTACGCTCCACAATAAAAAAATCTTTAGGAATTTACAATGTGGCGCCAAGTCTTGATTTCGACAGAGATACCAGTATAGACGCTTTTGTTCATCAAAAAAGCAGTGGTGGCGGAAGTTTCAGAGCACCCGAAATTACCGTTGACCGCGATTATAATCCGTTTCTTGAAGAGAGAGTTTCCGCGGGCGAAACCAGGGCAATAACGGAAATGTATCAGCAGAACATTCCGGCTGAACCGTCAAAAATTAATCTTTTTGAGGATGAAGATTTTGATGAAGATTTGATGCGGCTCCCGAACGGTTACTGGCTTTTTAATAAAGGCGGAAAAACCCTCATGCTCGATCTGGGCAGGATGCACCGTCTGGTTGTTAGCGAAAGAAATGCGAAGAAAAAACGCAGCAGCGAAAAACATACCTTGCTTTTTTCTCTGGAATATCACATGAACGAGACGGAGAAAAATAAATTCCGTTCCATCAAAAAATATTTGCCAGAACTTGGCTTTGAGATGATCATCGCTAACGATAATGTTTTAAGGATTGATGCGGTTCCGGAAGGGTTGAAAGAAACTCAGGTGATGAAATTCATGGAGAATCTTTTTGAAATCCTGGAATATAAAACAGAGGAAGAATTTCTGAGTTTTTATCACAACCAATGGAATAAGACCCAAAGCAAATCCCGTTTCGACTTCCTTTACAAAGTAGACGCAGAACAGGTTATCCGAGACTTCACTGAACTTGGTTTTCCGGAATTTTTACCTTCCGGAAAAAGATGTTTTACAGAAATTCCGCTTGATGAATTAAAAAATAAATTTTAAAAACTGATGTTTAACAATATACCGCCAATTACCCGCAATATCATTATCATTAATGCAGTGGTATTTATCCTCACTTATTTTCTGAACAGTGATCTGATGTACAGATACTTAGCTGCGTTTTATCCTTTCTCCCCGTTTTTCCATTCGTGGCAGATCCTTACGCACATGTTTATGCACGGCAGTCTGATGCATATCTTGTTTAATATGCTTACACTGTATAGTTTTGGGCCGGTACTTGAGCAGGTTTTAGGTGAAAAAAAGTATCTGATTCTTTATTTTGTCAGTGGATTGGGCGCTTTTTTCCTTTTTAATTTATGGAATTTTGTAGAGGTTGAACAGATAAAAACAAGTCTGCAAAGTTTCGGTTTCGATTTGAGCGGATATATGGATGGTGAAAGTGTTCCATTTAAAGGGAGTTCGGATGCCATTCTTGCACAGCAGGAACTTATCAGTAATCTGCGGTCGATTATTACCGTTCCGATGGTAGGAGCTTCCGGAGCGATTTTCGGAGTTATTGCTGCATTTGCAACACTTTATCCGGATGCGAAAATCATGATTATGTTTATTCCGGTTCCTGTGAAGGTAAAATATGTACTTCCTGTGGTGGTCATAGGTTCAGTAGTTTTGGGAGTTACCGGAAATGTGGGCGGAATTGCGCATTTGGCTCATGTTGGAGGCGCAATTGTAGGTTACATTCTGGCAAGTTATTGGAAGAAGAACCGTTTCAGAATCAAT
Source organism: Kaistella soli (assembly GCF_019038595.1). Taxonomy (GTDB): domain Bacteria; phylum Bacteroidota; class Bacteroidia; order Flavobacteriales; family Weeksellaceae; genus Kaistella; species Kaistella soli. Next base: position 240,871 of record NZ_JAHOPF010000005.1, on the reverse strand, counting down.
TAATTATCTTTTGTGAAACTCCTGCGGTTTATTTTAACGCTAATCCATCTTTTTATTATCGTTCTTTTACTCGGAACGTTACTCAATGCTTATGTTCCGCCAAGAGTTTTTCCTTGGATTAATTTGCTTTCGCTGATGTTTCCCGTTTTAATGATTGTAAATATTGCCCTGTGTTTTTTCTGGATTGTTCTTTGGAAAAAAAGGTGCTTTTTATTTTTAATTCTTTCGATACCGCTTATTATTCCCACAACAAGATGGATCAATTTCAAAGGAAAGACTTCAGAGAAACCCAACCTGAAAGTTGTCACGCTTAATATGAAAGGTGGAATTTTCGGAAGAGATAAGATTTATGAATATCTGAAGAATACGGATGCTGATATTATTTTAGGTCAGGAATACGGCTCCGAATTTACGGTCCCGGGTTATGCAAATGTGACGAAAGATTATGAAATTGTAGCTTTGAATTCCAAAACCAGAATTATCAGTCAGGCCAAACTCGCTGCCACTGGAAACGGCAATGCTTTTTATGCTGATATTGAATTCAAGGGAAAGGTCATCCGCATCATCAATGTTTATCTGACTCCTTTTTCTTTTGACAAAGGAAAAGTAAAGCCAACGCAGGATTTTGATCAGAACCAGATGAAACTGAAGTACATCCTGAAAAAACTGGTTCCAACTTTCAAAATCCACCAGCAGGAAGTTGCGGAGATCCGTACCGCAATTGATCAGTCGCCATATCCGGTCATTTTAGCAGGAGATTTCAATGCTGTTCCCAATTCCTATGAATATTACCATTTAGGCAAGAATCTTAAAGACGTTTTTGTAGAAACGGGAAACGGTAGTTCCACAAGTTTTCACGATTACAAATTTCCGATAAGGATTGATCATGTTTTCTGCTCGGAAAATATCAAACCCATCAGTTACAAAGTTGATAGAAGCGTTAAACTGTCGGACCACTTTCCGGTGATTACTGAATTTAAAATTGATTAAAAATGAAAAGTATCCTTACACTCTCTTTCCTTTTACTGTTGATTTCGTGCGGTAAGAAAAGCGATAAAACCCGTGTTGCGGTTGAGAGATCTTCCGCCGTTCCGCCTTATGATACTGTTGCTATAGATTCTTTTTCAGTCGGAGCTACTTCGGTGGATGTTGCGAGGAAGATTAAAATTTCATCCCTGAAATATCAGGATTCCCTCCGGAAAATTCAGACAAAACTTGAAGAAGAAAAACTCTTGAACAAGATGGAAGATGAAAAAGAAAAACTCGATAAAAAGGCTGCTGATGATAAGAAAAAAGCAGAAGATGCAAAGAAAAAACAGGCGGAAGTTCATTCTGCAGAAAACGTTCTGATTCCTTAATTTTTTTTTATATTTGAATATCACAAAATAAACAAAATATGAAAAATTATCTTTTTATTGCAGCTGCAGTTTCTTTCAGTTTAATAAGTTGCAAAAAAGCAGAAAAAAGAACGGAAACCACCGAAAATCCTGACGGCAGTGTTACTACAACAACGGTAGAAACAGAAAAATCCACCTCACTGGATTCCGCCCAGATCAACGCTACTGTAGAAAAGGCTAAGGAGAAGCTGAATGTAGCGGGAGAGAAGATTGATGCCGCTGCCGATAAAGCCGGAGAAAAACTGCAGAAAGCGGGTGAAGAGGTAAAAGATGCTACCGCAAAAGGCGCCGATAAAGTTGAAAAAAGCGCCGAAAAAGTGAAGGAAGATCTCAAGAAAAAATAAAAAAGTCCGCTGAATTTCAGCGGACTTTTTTATTCGTTCAGTTTCAGCAAAGGATCGATATATTCGCGGTCATTACTTAGCCTTGGGACTTTATTCTGTCCGCCCAGTTTTCCGCGCTGAGACATCCAGGTGTAGAAAAGCTGAGGTTTTGCCACATGAACGATCGGTTCCTTCAGCGTTATGTTATGATATCGTTTTGCCTCATAATCGGAATTGACTGATTTCAGATAGTTGTCAAAAACTTCAGTGAAACGGACTAAATCTGCAGGTTCTTTCGTGAATTCGAAAATCCATTCGTGAGCGCCGCTTTCACCGTCTTTCATAAAAACCGGTGCGCCGGTAAAATCTGAAATGGCAGATTCCGTCGCTTCGCACGCCTTGCTGAGCGCCGTTTCCACATTATCAATCATGAGTTCTTCCCCAAAAGCATTGATGTAATGTTTTGTTCTGCCGGAGATTTTAATTCGGTAAGGATGAAGTGAAGTAAATTTAACGGTATCACCAATTAAATACCGCCACAGTCCGCTGTTAGTCGTGATTACCATCGCATAATTTTTACCGATTTCCACTTCTTCAAGAGGGATCGCCACCAGATGATCGGGGTTGAATGTGTCCATCGGAATAAATTCATAGAAAATTCCGTAATCCAACATCAGGAGCATTTCATCGCTTCCTGGCTGATCCTGAATGGCAAAAAATCCTTCAGAGGCATTGTAGATTTCGTAATAATTAATATCCTTGCCGATCAGTTTTCGGTACTGTTCTTTGTAGGGTTTAAAACTGATTCCGCCGTGGAAGAATACTTCCAGATTGGGCCACAGTTCGGCAATGTTCTCTTTCCCGGTTTCAATTAAAGTTCTTTGAAGAAGCACCATCATCCAGCTCGGAACGCCCGTCATACTTCCTACATCTTCATTTTTTACTTCAGAAACGATGGCTTTCAGTTTGCTTTCCCATTCGGACATCAGCGAAACTTTTTTGCTGGGCGTCGTGGTAATTTCCACCCAAAAAGGAAGGTTTTCGATCATAATGGCAGACAGATCGCCGAACTTGGTATTGAAATCTTCATACAGTTCTGAACTTCCTCCCAATCGCAGATTTTTATTAGAAAAAAGTGAGTTTTCCGGATGATTGTTGGCATAGATGGAAAGCAGATCTTTTCCGGCTTTGAAATGACAGTCTTCCAGGCATTCTTCAGAAATAGGAATAAATTTACTTTTCGCATTGGTAGTCCCGGAGGATTTTGCAAATTTACGGATGTGGCCTGGCCAGAAAACATCTGGTATTCCCTGTCTTGCTTTTTCAATAAAAGGCTCGAAATCTTCATAAGTGACAATGGGTACATTTCTACGGAAATCATCGTAACTTGAGATGGAGCTGAAACCGTGGATTTTTCCGTAATCGGTATTTTCCGCGTGATAAAGCTGGGAAAATAAGACACCATTTTGCGTTTCGACAGGGTGATTCATGAAATTCTGAATCTGATCTATTCGTTGGCGGATAAACCAATTTACTACGGTATTAAAAAGCGCTTTTGTTGCCATTAGGACAAATATAATATTTTTCGGTTAAAGACTCATTACCTTTTACCAACAAAAAATTCCGCTCATCATGAACGGAATTTATTATAAACTAAAAGACTCGTTTTAGCAGTATTCATCATAAGCAGCCTGCAGATTTGCAGCGATTGCTCCTGCCGGATTTCCTTCAATGTGGTGTCTTTCCAGCATGTGAACCAATTCGCCATCCTTGAAAAGTGCAACACATGGAGAGCTTGGCGGAAACGGAGCCAAAAATTTTCTAGCTTCGGAAACGGCATCTGTATCAAAACCTGCGAAAACAGTAGTTAACTGATCTGGTTTTTTCTCCCCGGTTAAAGAGAAAATAACTCCCGGTCTTGCTGCTCCTGCTGCGCAACCGCAAACAGAATTGATCATCAAAAGGGTAGTGCCTTCTTTTTTAATTGCATTATTTACTTCTTCAGGCGTTCTTAAATCCTGGAAACCTTTATCGGTAAGCTCAGCCTTCATCGGCATTACTAATTCTTCTGGATACATATCTTATATTATTTTATTGATTAGAATTTGAGATTATTTCTCATGTTACAAATTTAGAGATTTTTGTGCACTAAATTTCATTCAAATTAATGATCAAAATCATTCCAAAATTCAATGATGGCCTTTTTGTCAGGTTTGTTTAAAATTCTCTTTGATTTGTAAGAATTTATTTTGGGATAATGTCAGAAGAAATTAGGGGTCAGAGATTCGAAATTCAGTGTTGCTCCGATCCGGATCTGATTGTAAGGAAAGTCGTTGACACCATGTTGGTATTGTATAAAGTAGGTGTTTTTGCGGTTGTAGTAATTAATTTTAGAGGCGAAAATACTTGGCCTGTTTCCGTAATCGGGACCTCTGTTAATCCAGCCGTTATAGCCGGAAAAGGTGTTTTCCCAGCCAAAATTATTTTTTTTCAGAATGAGTTTCAGCCCATACATCGGTGCGTCATCCTGCACGTTAGAATTCGGAGTCTGCACGTCCCAGGAATAGAATCCGAAATTTCCTACCACTCTGATTTCATCAAAATATATTTTTGAAAACCTGAAACTTTTCCCGATTTCGGTATCAAAATAATATCCGGCTGTATTGAAAAAGCGCCGGTTTTTAAATCCCGAACCAGAAGCAGTTTTTAAAGTGCTGTTTAAAATGACAGAAGGCCGGTATTTTAATTCCTTTGCTAAAGAAATCCGGGTTTGGATGTATACATCACCATTAGCGAAACCACTGTTTCCTTCAAGCATCATTCGTTTTTCCTTTATTTCGTCCGTTACTTCATAATGTTCAGCAACCGGAGACCAAACTTTAACGGAAACTTTTTGGGAAATTAATGGGATCTCAGCTTTGATATACACAGTTTCCGTATTATCGCCGTATCCATAGTAATAATCGCCATATATGGACAGCTGCGTGTTTTCAGGAATGGTTGCATCGGTGAAATCCGGAACAGGATTAGCGTTGGGACCGAACCAGTTGGTGGTGTGATGAATGAGAGTTTGGGAGAAGGTAAATCCGAAGAACAGACACGGGAATAACACGGAAAATTTCCGCAGTAGGCGTAAAGAAAGATTCATTAAGTTTTAGTTTTTTTGGTCGTTAAATTTAATAAAAAACCCGAAACATAAATGTTCCGGGTTTCAATCAAATCGATATGCAAAGGTTGGATATCCGTTTTTTTTTTAGGAAAGAAGTTTCTTCGCCATTTCGGAAATACTTTTTCCGTCGCTTTTTCCGGCTAATGTTTTTCCGGCAATTCCCATTACTTTTCCTAAGTCTTTGGCGCTTTGGGCACCTGTTTCGGCAATGATTTTCTTCATTTCCGTTTCTAATTCTTCTGATGAAAGCTGTTGCGGTAAGAATTTTTCAATCACTTTCATCTGCGCAGTTTCCACTTCTGCCAGGTCATTTCTGTTCTGTGCAGTAAACTGTTCGTGAGAATCTTTTCTCTGTTTAATCATCCGCTGTAAAATGGCAATTTCCTGGTCTGCAGAAACCTCTGCGCCTTTTGCTTCAGTTTTCAACAGTAATATCTGCGCTTTTACGGCGCGGAGAGCGTCGAGTGCCACTTTGTCTTTTTCTCTCATAGCGGTTTTAATCGCCTCGCTGATGGTATTTTCTAAACTCATTGTTGTTTAATTTTTATTGAATAATTCAGTACACATTTTGGAATGATCTTTCTACTGCTTATTAATCTACATCTTTATTCAAAAATTTATTTTCCCTAACTTCCATTCTTCCGTTGTTTTCTGAAAGAAAACTGTTGATTTTATGTTCAGATGCGTTGCTTCCTTCGATGCTGATATTTTTTCTTCGGAAAGCCGGTACTGTTTCGAAATCGCTTTCATGATCCGTTGTCTGATACCTTGAATTGAACTCTTTCAGTTTGTTTCTTCTTTCCAAAACTTTATCACTGGAAGTGGTTTTACTGATGAAGGTAAACTCGTTTTCAGTTTCAAATTCTTTGATTTCAGCGGCTGTTTCCACTACTTTTTCTTCCACCTTTAATTCGGTTTTCTGAACCGGTTCCGGTTTGATTTCTGCCTGAGGCTGTGGTGTCGCAACTTTGGGCTCCTCAATCGGTTCGTTTACGAAAAAACTGAATTCCATTGGCTTTTCTTCTGACATAGAGTTGTTAGATTCCGCAGGTTTTTCTTCAGTTTCAAATTTGAAGGACTGTACTTCAGGAGTTTCGAACGTGCTGTCGTCAAAAGAAAACAGATCCAGTTCCTGCGGTTCATCATTGATATGGAATTTCGCTTCCGGCTGTTCCTCTTCATCCAGATCGAAAAACTTAATTTCCACCGGAGCTTCCTTTTCAATAACAACGCTTTTTTCTACCGTTTTCACATTGAATTCAGGAGTCTGCAGATCTTCCTCGTCATCTAAAACGAAAAGGCTTTTTCTAGCAAAATTTTCTCTTGTAATTTCCTCTTTCTCCATTTTCTGTTTGAAAGGAGATTCCGGTTTTGCCGGTGCGCCCATGTTGTCGGTAAGGGAAAATTTAATTTTCTCTGTCGTCCCTGAATGTTTTTGGTGGTCTTTTGCGAAGCCTGTTGCAATGACCAAAACGCTTACTGCATCGCCCAGTTCTTCATCAGTTCCCACCCCGAAAATAATGTCGGCAGTATTTCCTGCTTCTTTTTGGATATGATCCATAATTACTCCGATTTCGTCCATCGTAACTTCTTCAGAACCGCTTCTGATCAAAAGCAATACGTTTCTTGCGCCGGTAATTTTATTATCATTCAATAACGGAGAATCTAAAGCTTTTTTCACGGCTTCTTCGGCTTTGTTTTCACCGGAAGCAATTCCGTTTGACATTAAAGCTGTTCCGGAATTAGCCAAGACAGATTTCGCGTCACGGAAATCGATATTCACATCGAAATAACCGGTAATTACTTCAGCCATGCCTTTTGCCGCGTTGGTTAACACTTCATCGGCTTTGGAGAATCCGGATTTGAAACCCAAATTTCCGTACTGCTGACGAAGTTTATCGTTATTAATAACGATTAATGAGTCTACATTATTTCTTAATTTTTCAAGACCTAAATCAGCCTGTTCCAATCTTCTCTTTCCTTCAAAACTGAAAGGCACGGTAACGATTCCTACGGTAAGGATTCCCATGTCCTTCGCTACTTTCGCAATAACTGGAGCTGCTCCGGTTCCGGTTCCGCCACCCATTCCGGCAGTGATGAAAACCATTTTGGTATTCTGTCCCATTGAAGCTTTGATGTCTTCAATACTTTCAATCGCAGCTTTTTCGCCCACTTCAGGATCTGCACCCGCGCCCAATCCCTCAGTAATGGTAACGCCAAGCTGTACTTTATTGGAAACAGGATTGTTATCCAGCGTTTGAGAATCGGTATTGCAAATCACGAAATCTACGCCGTGAATTCCTCTTTCGTACATGTGTTTCAAAGCGTTGTTACCACCGCCTCCAACTCCGATCACTTTTATAATTGATGAATTTCCTTTTGGCAAATCAAATGAAAACCCCTGTGTGTTCATATTTTCCATAATTTAAATTTTTTATTAATTGATAATTGATTACTGACAATCATCTGTCATTCATCATTAATGTTTTTTTTATTCAACTTCTTCAAAGAATTTTTTTACGCTTTCCATGATCTTCTGGCCGATGGTAAGTTTGTTTCGCCTTCTTTCGGCGGTTTGGTTTATTACCTCTTCTTCGGTTCTGAATTCAGGAGTTTCTGCAGTTACTGCTTCATTTTCGGTTTTTACCGGTTCTGGTTTTTCTACCACTTCTTCGATCTCTTCCGGAATGTTTTTCTTATCACGGATTTTCAGACTTTCCATTAATAAACCAATGGACGTCGCATATTCCGGGCCTTTTAAAAACTGGTTTTTATCGTTGGCAACATATTCATTTGCAAAACCGATTCTGCTGTCAAAACCTGTGGTGTAATTGGCCAGCTGACGGAGATGACGGAGATTGGAACCGCCGCCTGTAAGTACAATTCCGGCAATAAGTTTTTTCTTTTGCTCGAACGCACCGTATGCTTTCAGTTCAGTATTTACCATTTCCAGAATTTCTTCCACTCTTGCATTCACTACCTGAGCTAAGGTTTTCAGGGAAATTTCCTTATCAGGTCTTCCGTGCAAACCAGGAATGGTGACGAAAGTACTGTCTTTTTCCAGTTCTGGAACGGCCGAACCGAATTTTACTTTCAGCTGTTCTGCATGTTTTTCAATGATGGAGCAGCCTTCTTTAATGTCATCAGTAATGATTCCGCCACCGTAAGGAATTACGCAGGTATGACGGATGATATTGTCTTTGAAAATAGCGATATCGGTAGTTCCGCCGCCAATATCGACGATTGCTACACCAGCTTCTTTTTCTTCTTTTGTTAAAACAGATTCGGAGGAAGCAAGAGGCTCCAGCGTCAGAGACTCCATTTCCAGACCTGCTTCGCGAACGCATCTTGCGATATTTCTGATGCTTCCCATTTGCCCTACTACCACATGGAAATTGGCTTCGAGACGTTTTCCGTGCATTCCGACAGGCTCCTGGATTTCTCCTTCAGAATCTACCTTATATTCCTGCGGAAGGACGTGAATGATTTCTTCGCCCGGCAACATTACCAGTTTTTTTACCTGATCTTTAAGTTTCTCAATATCGTCTTCTGTGATATACTGATCTGGATTGTCTCTCATGATATAATCTGAGTGCTGAAGAGAGCGGATATGTTTGCCTGCGATCCCCACCGTTACCTTATGAATCGGAACGCCGGCGCTGTTCTGCGCCTCTGCTACAGCAGCTTTGATGGACTGAATAGTTTGGGAGATATTGTTTACAATACCTTTGTGAACGCCCAGGCTTTTTGCTTTCCCAATGCCGAGAATCTCAATTTTTCCGTGGGCATTTCTTCTGCCGACGATCGCCACAATCTTTGTGGTACCGATGTCGAGGCCTACTGAATACTCGTTATTTTCCATTTGTATGTCGATTTGATTTTTTATGTTTTTAATATCAGAGGATTTTGATCCTATTCTATTTTTACTTTTGCTTTAGGTTTTGAGGCCGGTTTCCCAGCGGCAGCTTTATCTGCAGTTGAAGCCTTGGGCTTCGTGGTTTCTTTGTGTACGGGTTTCGGCTTTTCCTCTGCTTTTTTTGGCTTTGGAGCGGTGACCTTAGGTTTTTCTTTCGGTTTGGTTTCCGTTTTTTTGACTTCCGGTTTTTCCGTTTCTTTTTTTATAGCCGCAGACGCAAATTTCACTTCCGTATTTTCTTTTTTCTGCGTGTTAACGGGTGCTTTTGCCAATTCTTTAGTTCCGAGAATAAGCAAACTGTCGTTTTCCTTATAATTTGGATTCAGAGTGGTGACGATCTGGTTGTCGTATTTTACTGAGATCCGCGTATATTTTTCGGGTTGCTGATAAATGAGATGTTTCTCCACAAAAGTTTTAAAACCTTTTACTTTCAGATCTATTTTTTCCAGTTCGCCGATTTCTACTTTATAATTTCCCTGGCTCGTCAATAAATTGTAACCTCCTTTTTCTTTAGAAATCCCGATGAAATATTTTTTGCTGAAACTGTCTCTGTCGATTTTATCAACCAGTTCGGCCAGTTTTTGATATTCTGACGGATTAACGTCTCCCGTTACCAGCATACACGGAAAAGAATAATTGGCTGAAATCGGGAACTCCGTTCCTTTTCCGTCCACGTAAAAATCTCTTCCGCCGGTATTCAGTCTGAAAGCCGGAACGCGCTGTTTGATGTCGAGATTCAGGTTTCCGTTTAAATTCAGATACACATTAGCGCTGTCCACAGCCGGAAGTCTGTTGAGCTGCTTTTCTAATTCAGGAATGTCAATATCGCCAAGTCTTCTTGTGGGATTGGATTTCTTTACAATATTCTTCACATCTTTTTCATCAATGAAATAAACCGGATGTTTTGTTTTGGTCATATTTACCGAAACTTTTTCCATGGTTTTATTGTTGAATCTTTTCAATGAAAAACTCAGCAGAAATCCGAAGATGATTACTGTTATTAATATTTTTAATATTCTGAATTTGTTTTTCATTTCTTATCTCAGTATCCTGTTTTTTAATTTATTTTTTAGAAAGCCATTCTACGACTGGGTCATAAAGGGTATCAATATTTCCTGCACCCACCGTTAATAAAACATCGAAATCTTTCTCTTTTATTTTATTAAAGGCGTCCCCCAGAGTTGAAACTTCCTTTTTCTCAAGTTTAATTTTTTCCGAAAGCCATTGAGAAGTCACCCCTTCAAAATTATCCTGTAATTCTCTTGCCGGATAAATATCAAGTAAAATAAGCTCGTCAGCTTTGTCTAAACTTTCTGCGAAGCCGTCTGCAAAATCGCGGGTTCTGCTGAAAAGATGCGGCTGAAAAACAACCAGCAGTTTCTGCTGCGGATAAAAAGTTTTTATTGAACCGATCACCGCATTCAGTTCGGTGGGATGATGTGCGTAATCATCGATATAAATTTTTCCGTTTTCGAAACTGTGCTTGGTATATCTTCTTTTAATTCCTTTAAAATTGGCGATTCCGCGTTTTAAAGTTTCGAAATCAACGCCTAAATTATTGAGGATAGCAATAGCAACCGTCGCGTTTTCGACATTGTGGATTCCCGGGATTTCCCAAACAAAATCATCAACTTCCTCTTTTGAAGTATGGAAATCGAAATAGATTTTATCCCCGATTTCCCGGATATTATCTGAATAATAGTCGGCTTCTTCGTTTACAGCGTAGGTTTTTGCGTCTCTTCCAATGCTGATTCCTTTACGGACAAAAAGCTGGTTGTTCGCCGGAACCAAATCTGCAAAATCTCTGAATCCCTGTTCTATGGTTGCTTTATCACCATAAATATCGAGATGATCAGCATCAGTTGAAGTAATTGCCGCCCAATCAGGAGAAAGGTTTAGGAAACTTCTGTCGTATTCATCGGCTTCAACAACGGATATGTCGCTTCCGTTAAAATGGAAATTTGATTTAAAGTTTTCAGCAATTCCTCCGAGAAATGCGGAAAATGAAAGATTGGCTTCTTTGCAAAGATGTGCCACGAGCGACGAGGTCGTTGTTTTTCCGTGGGTTCCCGCGATCGCTATGCAATCGGTGTTTTCGGTAATCATTCCGAGAACTTTTGCTCTTTTAAGGACCGTGAAACCATTATCATTAAAATGATTTAAAATATCAAGTTTCTTAATCGCAGGGGTGAAAATAACAAGCGTATTTTGTTTGCTTAAATTCTGAATCTTTTCTGACAGACTATCTTCAAACACAATATCGATTCCTTCCGAGATTAAGGCTGAGGTTAATTTGGTTACGGTTTTATCATAACCCAGAACATTTTTCCCGGATGCTTTGAAGTAGCGTGCGAGAGCACTCATTCCGATGCCGCCGATGCCTACGAAGTAGAAATTCTGATATGTTGATAAAGGGTTCATCTTTTGGTTATGATTTGATGTTTAATGCTGATAATATTTCTTCTACAATTTCTTCTGCAGCTTTTGGTTTTGCAAAAAATTCCAGGTTTGCAGACATTTCCTTTCTTAGGTTTTCGTTTTCACAGATTTCTGTTAAAGTCGCCCAGAATTTTTCTTTCATTTCGGTATCTTTTACCATTCTTGCGGCATTTTTTTCCACCAGGGTGAGCGCGTTTTTGGTCTGATGATCTTCCGCGGCAAAAGGAAAAGGAACCAAAAGCACTGGTTTTTTAGCGACCGCCAGTTCAGAAATTGCGATTGCTCCTGCTCTGGACACAATAATGTCCGCCGCAGAATAGGCCATTTCCATGTTTTTAATAAATTCAACGATCTGCAGATTTCTGCACTGTTTCGTCTCTGTCTCGCTGATGATATTTTGGTAATCAGTTTTTCCGGTTTGCCAGATGAGCTGATAATCTTTTTCTAAAAACTGATTGAGGTTTTCTTTCCAGGCGTTGTTCAGTGTTCTTGAACCTAATGAGCCGCCAACGGAAAGCACAGTGAGTTTATTCGGATCTAAGCCGAGTTTTTGCTTTGCTGATGCAGTATCTGTTAAATCGGTTATAATATTTTTCCGGATCGGATTTCCAAGAAACATCGTTTTTGTGCGGTGGAAAAATTTCTCCATCTCAGGATACGCGGTGAAAACGGCTTTTGCTTTTCGCGAGATAAACATATTGGTTTTTCCGGGCAGCGAATTCTGTTCCTGAACAAAAACAGGGATTCCTAAATTGGATGCAACATACAGTGCAGGCCCGCTTGCAAAACCGCCGGTTCCAACAGCAAAATCCGGTTTGAAATTTTTAATCGTCTTTCTCGCTTTTGCCAGACTCGTAACCACTTTGAAAGGCAGCCCGAAATTATTCATCAGGTTTCCTCTGTCGAAGCCCGCGATATTTAATCCAACAATATTATAACCTGACTGCGGAACTTTTTCCATTTCCATTTTTCCGGTGGCACCAATGAACAGAAACTCAGCATCCGGAAATCTTTTTCTGATTTCATCGGCAATGGCAACCGCCGGGAAGATATGTCCTCCTGTGCCGCCTCCGCTTAATAGTATTTTTAGTTGTCTGTTCATTTTGTTCAGTTATTTGTGTTTTGAATATGCTGAAGTATTTTATGCGATATCGTTTATTTCTTCCAGATCCTGTTTCTTGCCGATGCCTTCTTCATCGTAAACCTGAATTCTTGAGCTTACACTTAATATTATTCCTAACTGAATATAGGTTACCAACATGGATGTTCCTCCATAACTGATCAAAGGAAGCGGCTGTCCTGTTACAGGAATCAGATTTACCGCTACCGCGATATTCACGGAAAGCTGCACGAAAATCATAATTCCAAGACTCAGCACCAGTAAACTTCCGAAAAAAGCGGGCATTTTACTGGCGATCATTACGATTCTGATGATCATTATTAAATAGAGTGCTATTAAAAACAGTGCGCCAAAAAAGCCATATTCCTCAACGATAATGGCAAAAATAAAATCGGAAGCAGATTGCGGAAGCATTTGTTTCAAAGCGCTTTTTCCGGGTCCCATTCCGGTAATTCCGCCGTGAACGATGGCTGCTTTTGCCTGCATGACCTGATAGTTTTTGGCTTTCAGGGTTTCGTCTTCTACTTCTGTAGTTTTTTTAGAATTGGTAAATGTTTCCACACGGCTCATCCAGGTATGGACACGGTTGCTGCCAATTAAATCGGTTTTTAAGGCCAGAAACATGAATATTCCTATCGCTACTCCCGAAAGACCTACAAACCCGAAAATGTACTTCTTGTTAAGCTGTCCCACGAGCATTATGGCAAGGGAAACAATAAGAATCATTAAAGCTGTGGAACCGTTATCTTTTGCCACCAGTCCGAAAACAATGAGCACCGGTCCGAAAATGTACAGTATGTTCTCAATCGGAAGTCTTTCTCTTTTAATGCTTTTGGTTAAATATCGGCAGAGATAAACGACCAGAAGCAAATAAGCGAACGAGGAAGGCTGAAATGAAATCGGAGTTCCCGGAATTTTCAGCCAGCGTGAGGCCGAAGCTCCGTCAATTTTCTGTCCGGTAAACATCGTGAGTACAAGAAGAAGTACCATTACGCCCAGCAGAATACTGCTGAGTTTTCCGATGTATTCATATTTAACAACACCTACACCGCGCATAATTGCCAAGCCAAGCACTACGAAAAACAAATGCTTCAGAAGGTGAGAAGTAGTGGTGCCGTTGTTTACAATATACTCCAGATTAGAACTTGCGGAATACACTGGAAACACGGAAAAGAACGAAATCAGTAAGATTACGCTCCAAAGCACTTTGTCGCCTTTCAGTAATTCGAATTTGTTTTCTGTATCCTGCATTTTGTGTTCCTTCGTTTCTGGTTTTTATTTTAAAACTTCTTTTTTAAACTGATTTCCGCGGTCTTCATAACTGTTGAATAAATCAAAACTTGCACAACATGGAGACAGAAGTACAGTATCTCCTTTCTGGGCAAGAGATTTTGAAACCCTTACCGCTTCTTCCATGCTTGACGTGCTGTAAATGAGGTCTTTTTTCCCCTGAAAGAAATCGATGATTTTTTGGTTGTCAATTCCCAGACATACAATTGCTTTTACTTTTTTCTTTACCAAATCTTCAATTTCGGTATAGTCGTTTCCTTTGTCTTTTCCTCCAACGATCCAGACTGTTGGCTGTTTCATACTTTCTAACGCATAATAAGTTGCATTCACGTTAGTTGCTTTGCTGTCGTTGATGAATTTTACTCCATTTATTTCTGCAACCTGCTCTAAGCGGTGTTCTACTGCCTGAAAAGTCATCAACGAATTCCTGATGCTTTCATTTTTGATATTCAGTATTTTACCCGCAATGGAAGCGGCCAGGCTGTTTGCAATATTGTGATTTCCAACCAAAGAGAGTTCGTCAAGTTTCATTGAAAATTCGTCGTTGAAATTAACCACCATGTTATCACCATTTATAAAACCGCCTGTTTTCAGTTTTTCTTTAATGGAAAAAGGAACCATTTGCGCTTTAATATTAAGTTTCTGCAAAAGATCCATACTCATTTCGTCATCTTTATTGTAGATGAAAAAATTGTCGTTTTCCTGGTTTTCAGCAATCCTGAATTTTGCCAGCGCATATTCTTCGTAATTGTAATTATACTGATCTAAATGATCCTGACTTAAATTCAGCAGCATTGAAATGTGCGGTCTGAAATTCTGAATATCATCCAACTGAAAAGAACTCACTTCCAAAACATAATAATCGAAATTTTCGTCAGCTACCTGTTTTGCGAAGCTTTTCCCAATATTTCCGCCTAAACCAACTTTCAGATCATCATTTTTCAAAATATGATATATAAGAGAAGTGGTTGTGGTTTTTCCGTTGCTTCCGGTGATGGCAATAATTTTTGCATTCGTAAATTCCGCTGCGAACTCGATCTCAGAGGAAAGTCTTATTCCCTTCTGATTGATTTTAAAAATAATATCGGCTTTCTTCGGGATCCCGGGAGATTTTATTACCCAATCTGCAGCAAGAATTCTTTCTTCATCGTGGTTTCCTTCTTCAAACTCAATACCGGCATCATTCAAAAGTTTTTTATAGTCATCCTTAATCAGACCTTTGTCTGACAGAAAAACATCCATCCCTTTTTTCTTCCCTAAATATGCTGCACCAAAGCCACTTTCTCCGCCTCCTAAAACAACTATTTTCATGCTTTCTTTTTTAATTTTACCGGAATATTTTCCAATTCCTGCGGAACTTTTTATCTTACTTTCAATGTGATTAAACAGATAATCGCAAACAAAACACCCATAATAATCATCCGGTTTACGATTTTGCTTTCATGGTAACCTTCTTTCTGATAATGATGATGAAGCGGGGACATTTTGAAGAGCCTGTTATTCTGAGCGTATTCCAGCCCGAATTTTTTCTTCCTGTACTTAAATACTGCCACCTGTAACATCACGGAAACATTTTCGATCAGGAAAATTCCGCACAGCACAGGAATCATCAATTCTTTTCTTAAAATAATAGCTAATACAGCGATCACACCGCCCAGCATTAAACTTCCGGTATCTCCCATGAAAACCTGTGCCGGATAGGTATTGTACCAGAAAAATCCGATCACAGCTCCGACCAGCGCGAGCGCGAATATTGTAGTTTCACCCATATTCGGCAGGAACATAATGTTGAGGTAATCCGAAAAGATGATGTTACCCGAAATGTACGCGAAAAATGCCAGCGTAAGTAGGATGACGACGCTGGTTCCGGCAGCGAGACCATCAATTCCGTCCGCGATATTGGCACCATTTGAAACTGCTGTCACAATAAAAATGACGATGGGAATAAAAACAACCCATGCCCATTCGTGTGCTTTTTCGGGAGTCATCCAAAATAAAATACCGCTATAATCGAACTCATTGTTTTTCACAAAAGGAACAGTGGAAACGGTTGATTTCTCTGTAGGCATAAAATTTTTCTCTACATTATTTCTGCTTACTTCCGTTGCGTCAGCGTACTTTCTTTTCACGGTAACGTAGGGATGGAAGAACATTGTGATTCCCACAATCAGACCTAAACCAACCTGACCGATTACTTTGAATCTGCCGCTTAAACCGTCTTTATTTTTTTTAATTTTCTTTAAATAATCGTCTATAAAACCGATGGCTCCCATCCAAATTACAGAAGTGATCAGCAAAACGATGTAGACATTGAAAATTCTGGTAAAGAGCAATACCGGAATCAAGGTTGCCATAATAATAATGAGGCCTCCCATCGTTGGCGTTCCTTCTTTCTGTTTTTGGCCTTCAAGTCCTAAATCGCGAACCAGTTCGCCCATCTGTTTTTTCCTCAGATAGTTGATGATTTTCTTTCCATAGACCAATGCGATAATCAAAGAAAGCAAAACTGCCATTCCTGCACGGAAAGAGATAAATCTAAACATACCGAGGCCGGGAACGTGAATTCCGTGGCTGGTGAAATATTCGTAGAGATAGTATAACATAGCTGATGGTTTAGTTTTTAATTCAAGATTATTTAGACATTAATCTGGCCAGTTCAATAATCATTTCTTTGTCATCAAAATGGTGTTTTACGCCATTTATTTCCTGATAATCTTCGTGCCCTTTTCCGGCTACGAGGATAATATCTTTTGGCTCAGCAAATTTGATCGCCATTTTAATTGCTTCTTTTCTGTCCGGAATTGAAGTGTATTTGCTGAAATACTGCGGTTCCACGCCGGCTTCGATTTCTTTGATGATATCTGCCGGATTTTCCGTCCGCGGATTATCAGAAGTAATGATGGCAAGTGTAGATTTTCTTGTAGCAATTCTTCCCATTTCAGGGCGTTTTGCATGATCCCGATCGCCTCCGCAACCGAAAACTGTAATCAGTCTTTCGTTTTTAGTACGGATTTCGTTAATGGAATCTAAAATATTTTCTAATGCATCAGGCGTATGCGCATAATCGACAACGAAGAAAATTCCGCCTTCGGATTTCAAAGTTTCGAATCTTCCTTTTACTCTTTTCAAATTCGAAATGGCTTTCAAGATATCTTCTTCATGAAAACCGCATTCCACTGCAATTGCAAAAACCAAGAGCAAATTATATACGTTGAATTTCCCCGTCAAAGTTGTCCAGAATTCTTTTCCGCCGAAGTTGAGAAGCATTCCGTTGAAGTCGGCTTCCATAATTTTTCCATGGAAATCAGCCATTGTTTTCAAAGCGTAGGTTTTCTTTGCCGCTTTGGTATTCTGAAGCATGACGTTCCCGTTTTTGTCATCAATATTGGTGATGGCAACGGCTTCGGGATTCAGTTCATCAAAAAATCTTTTTTTGGTTTTGATGTATTCATCAAAAGTTTTGTGATAATCTAAATGATCATGGGTAATATTGGTGAAGCCTGCAATTTTAAACTGCAGACCTTCGGTTCTATTCTGATGGATTCCGTGGGAAGAAACTTCCATGAAAGCATATTCGCAGCCTTCTTCCACTGCTTCTGCCAATATCTGATTCAGGCGAATCACATTCGGAGTGGTATGCGTGGACGGAATGCTTTTCTCTCCAATCCGATATTCAACCGTTGAAATTAAAGCAGATTTAAAACCTAAGTTTTTGAAAACATCAAACAGCAGCGTCGTTACAGAAGTTTTCCCGTTGGTACCGGTAATTCCTATTAAATTCAGTTTTTCAGACGGGTTTTCGTAAAAATTAGAAGCAAGCTGGCCTAAAGTTTTAGAAGCGTCTTTTACTTTAATATAGGTAACGTTTTCATTTAAATTTTCATTTAAATTTTCACAGACAATTACGGAAGCGCCTTTTTCAATGGCGGAATCAATAAAAGAATGTCCGTCAGAAACCGTTCCCTTAATCGCTACATACAGGGAATTTTCAACACTTTTACGGCTGTCGAAAACAATTTCTGAAACTTCACGGTTTTCAGGTCCGGAAATTTCTAAAACTGGGATTCTGTTTAATAATACTTCTAAATTCATTTTGTATGTCACCAGGATTTTCTCCTACTCTTTATTTTAGCCGCCCCCTGCGGCACTTTGTTTCTAATTCTGTAAGCTCAGATAAATCCTTTGATTTTTACCAATAATGGCACCTTCCAGAGGAAACTGTTCTTTAATTCTTCCAACACCTTTATAATCCACGCGATAACCCGAGTTTTCCAACTGCGGAATCACATTTTTCCCAATCAGGCCAACAACATTTGGCATTTGTCTGCCGTTAACAGCGATTTTCACATTGGGTTCCACCATTTTGCTTAAATCCACTTTTTTATCAACCAACATTTCGTGTTCTACGTTTTGCGGGGTTTTAAGAAATGTTTTACCTGCAATTTCTTTGAAAACCGGAGCTGCTACCGTTGATCCGTAAAAACTTTTGGAATTATCGGGCTGGTTGATCATCACAATACAGGTGTATTTGGGATTGTCAGCGGGATAAAAACCTGCGAAACTTGCCTGGTATTTTGCCGGTCCCGGTTTCCAGTATTCGAATCTTGCGGTTCCGGTTTTGCCGGCCATTTTCAGATTCGGGGTGAAAATACTTTTTGCAGTACCTTTTTCAACGGCTTTCGTCAGCGCGTTGGTCATCATCGTAATCGCTTTTGTTGAAGCCATTTTGCTCACCATCACTTCCGGTTTTGCAGTGTATAAAACCTGTCCGTCTTTCATTATTTTATCAATGAAAAGAGGTTTCAGCATTTTTCCTTTATTTGCGATACCGTTGTAGAAAGTGGTCAGCTGCAAAAGATTAAACCTTGACGAATAACCATAAGCGAGTGAGGCCAGAGTTGCTGCATTCCATCTTTTGCTTTCAGGAGTTACGATAAAAGGTTTGGTAATTCCTGGGAGTTCAATATCCATTTTATCGAACATTTTCCATCTTTTCAAATGATCCAGGAAAACCTTTGGTTTATCTGCATAATACTGTGTAATCAGCTTAGCTGAACCAACATTACTCGATTTTGCCAAAACATCAGCAATTTCATAAATCCCCCCGCCATGTCCGTCGGAAATTCTCTGTTTAGCGTAAGTCCACACGCCGTTTCCTACGTTCACTGTGGTGTTTTCATCAATAAAGCCGTCGTCCATCGCTGCAAGAAGAGAAACGGTTTTGAAGGTTGAACCCGGTTCTGTAGCATCTTTCAGTGCGTAATTGTAGGCATCCACGTAAATTCCCGGCTCCGTTCTGCGGAGATTGACCATTGCTTTTACCTTTCCTGTCGCCACTTCCATCACCAAAACGCAGCCATGATCACCGTTGAAATTAATCAGTTGTTTTTCTAAAGCAGAGTGTGCAATATCCTGAATTCGTAAATCAATTGTAGTGTAAACGTCCTGTCCATCGATAGGTTCATTTACTTTCCAATAATCGATTGGTTTCCATTGGCTGGAGTTCACCCGCTGTTCTAAGCGTGTTCCGTCCGTGCCGGTCATATATTTCGAGAAAGCACCTTCCAGTCCTGATTTTGTAACGCCGTCATCCATTCCGATCGTTCCGGAACCAATTTGTGTGGTGGCGAGTTCTCTTTTAAAATTTCTGTCGATAATGAAGCCCCCTTTATTTTTACCTTTTTTGAAAATCGGGAATTTTCTGATTCTGTCATAGTCATCAAAATCAAGACCTTTAACCAACGAATAATACTGGTTATTGGCTTTTTTCTGCTGATCGAGCCGGTCCCTGAAGTAGCTTCTCGGTTTGCCGAACATTTTCGATAACGAATCGGTCAATGGACCGATATTATTGCTGTAAACAGTATCTTTTATCGTTTTGAAATCGAGATATACATCATAACGCATCACGGTTGTTGCCAAGATAGATCCATCTGAAGCGTAAAGATTTCCGCGGGCAGCTTTTAATTTAGCTTCGCGGTAATTTTTGTTGATATAATCATCTTTAATTTCCTGAACGTTAGTATTCTGTAAAATAAGAATTCTTCCTAAAAAAACCACAAAAAGGATGAAGGCCGACCCTGCAAAAAGGTAGCCCCATCTCAATGTTTTTGAGCGTTTATTTTCGAATTCATTTTGAACCGCCATCTGTGCTGTCTAATTTTATCAATAATTTGTGCGGATGATTTTCTAATGATAACAAGGAGTCTTCCACCATTTCCTTGCCCAGTTCCGATTCCAGTTTTACTTTTATTAACCGGCTTTGTGCGTACGCATTCCGGGATTTATATTCTTCCGTCTGTTCTTTGAGGTCATTTACCTGTTCAATTTTTTGGCTGACCAGGTGATTGCTGAAAATCATAATCATCAGCAAGAAAAACACCAGCATAAAATATTTGTAATGAATTTTTACTTCATCACGGTTTAGAAAATTCCCTTTTATGATATCAATAAAAGTGAGTTTCTTCTGTGGACGGTATGTCTGTTTTTTTGCCAACGGCTTATTGTGTTTTACTCTCGTTAATTTTTAATTCCTACCCGCATTTTTGCGCTTCTTGCTCTTGAATTTTCAGCGATTTCCGCATCATCCGGAATAATTGCTTTGCTCTGAAGAAGATTAAATGCTTTCGGGTAATTTCCATAAATATCTCTCGCCGGTTCGCCCTCGAACATTCCGTTCTTTAAAAACCGTTTTACCAGACGGTCTTCCAGGGAATGGTAAGAAATTACCACCAATCTGCCGCTAGGCTTTAAAATGTTATAGGACTGAAGAAGCATTTCCTTTAAAACCTCAAGTTCCTGATTTACTTCTATTCTTATAGCCTGAAAAACCTGAGCAAAAAATTTATTCTGCTTAAACTGCGGAATATAACTGAACAGTTTTTTCAGATCTTCCGTGGTTTCGATAGGTTTAAGCTTTCTGTGATGAACAATTTCTCTCGCCAGTTTCCGCGACTCGCGCAGTTCGCCGTAGTAATATAAAATATGAGCTAACTGTTCCTCTTCATATTCATTCACGATTTTTTTGGCGTCCAGGTGCTGCATCACGTTCATTCGCATGTCGAGAGGCGCATTGCTTCTGGTAGAAAATCCGCGTTCTGCAGCATCAAACTGATGAGAGGAAACTCCGAGGTCAGCTAAAATCCCGTCCACCTGATTCACTCCGTATGCCATGAGGGAATTTTCTAAAAACCGGAAATTCTGATTAATCAATGTGAATCTTGTGTCCTCAATTGTATTTTTAAGTGCATCTAAATCCTGGTCAAAACTGTAGAGTTTTCCCTTCTCTGAAAGTCTTTTCAGAATTTCCCGGGAATGGCCGCCACCGCCGAAAGTTACGTCCACATAAATTCCGTCAGGATTTGTCACCAGATCATCTACACTTTTCTTCAGCAAAACAGGATTGTGATACATTATTTTATTATTTGTTGATGTTTTGAAAAGGACTCTGTTAAAAAGTTCCTCTTTACACTAAGGATTAATTTTCATCATCAAAACTGATGTCGCCCATCACTTCTTCGGCAAGCTGTGCAAAATCTTCTTCAGAAGTTGCAATCACCATTTCGTAATCGTCTTTATCCCAAATCTCAAAGAGCTCTCCCGCGCTGGTAATAACAATGTCTTTCTTAAGGTTTGCAAAGAGCGTAAGATCTTTAGAGATTTGTAGTCTTCCGGCATTGTCAGGTTCCACGGTTTTTAAGCCTGCCGTAAAACGTCTGATAAAATCTGCATTTTTCTTTTGGAAGCGATTCAGCCTGTTGATTTTCTCCATCAGTTTTTCCCAGCCCGTCATTGGATAAACCTCCAGACAGGACTGAAAAACAGAACGCTTTACCACAAAGGAGTCACCGCCAAAATTCTCCATCTGTTTTACCAGTGATGAAGGCAGTTTTATGCGACCCTTGTCGTCTATTTTGCATTCGTATGTGCCGATGAAATTCTTCATTTGGGACAAATTTATATAAAAATTTCTAAAACCTCCCACTTTTTCCCACTTTTTGACTTAATGTTAATAAGTTTTGATTTTAAGCATTAAATATTTGATTAAAAAGCAGTTATGATTGCTTTATCATTTTTTTAAAAAAAGTATTTGAAGCATAATTAAAATGCTTAATTTTATTGAAAATTCAATCAATATAAATTAAAGTTGGTCTTTAATTTGTATTTTTGCAAGGCTGATAAAGCAATTTTATGAGATTTATTACGAAAAAAGAAAAGAAATTCTCTTTCATTGAGGCTGGAGAAGGGCATCCGTTGATTTTATTACACGGATTAATGGGCGGTTTGAGTAATTTCGACAAAACAGTAAACTTTTTTTCCGAACGTGGATATAGAGTTTTTGTTCCCGTGCTTCCCATCTACGATTTACCGATTCTTAATACCAACTTAACAACAATTGCGAAATATGTTGCGAAATTTATTGAAGAAAAAGTTGATGAGCCTGTAACTGTTGTTGGAAACTCAATGGGAGGACATATCGGTTTGATTTTGACTTTAGCAAGACCTGAACTTGTATCTGATCTTGTGTTGACCGGGAGTTCCGGGCTTTATGAGAGAACATTCGGAGACAGTTTCCCGAGAAAATCCGATAAAGAATATATCAGAAAGAAAACAGAAGATGTTTTCTATGATCCGAAAGTGGCAACTGATGAGCTGGTGGATGAGGTTTTTTCTGTTGTGAACGACAGGATGAAAGGAATTAAAACGGTAATGCTTGCACGAAGCGCCATCAAACATAATATGTTGAATGATTTGCCGAAAATTACAAAACCCGTTTGCCTGATCTGGGGAAGACAGGATAATGTTACTCCGCCGGAAGTGGCGATAGATATGAACAAATTTTTACCGAACTCAGAACTTTATTGGATTGAGCATTGCGGACACGCTGCCATGATGGAAAAACCCGATGAGTTTAATGAGATATTATATAGTTGGTTAAAGAAAATCGAAAAATAAGTGAATGGAAGTTTAAGCTTCCATTTTTTATTTAATTAAATTTGAAAAAAATTCAGAAATGGTAATCAAAACAGCAGAATTTGTCAAAAGCAGCGGGAGATGGCAGGAGTGCCCGGAACCGAATTTGCCCGAATATGCATTCATCGGACGGTCGAACGTGGGAAAATCATCCTTAATCAATGCGATGCTGAATCATAAAGATTTGGCAAAGACATCGCAAACCCCGGGTAAGACACAGCTCATCAATCATTTTCTGATCAATGAAAAGTGGTATCTTACCGATTTGCCAGGTTACGGTTATGCAAGGGTCTCCAAAAGTATGCGGCGGGATTTTGAGAAAATTATTACAAACTATATATTGAACCGGAAAAATCTGGTTAATCTGTTCGTTTTGGTGGATGCCCGTCACACTCCTCAGAAAATTGATATTGAATTTATAGAGTGGTGCGGTGAAAACGGCGTTCCGTTTTCAATTGTATTTACGAAAGCGGACAAGCTGAAACCGAATACCGTTATCACGAATGTGGAAGATTATAAAAATGAACTTCTTAAAACCTGGGAAGATTTACCTGAAATTTATATTACCTCTGCAGAGAAAAAGGTTGGAGGTGATGAGATCTTAAAATTCATTTCAACAACTAATCAGTTTCTGTTTGAAAACAAAGTGAACTTTGAATAATGAACGGTATCATTTGGAAGATAAAATCTTTCCCTCAGCTTTCTACTGAAGAATTATACAGCATTCTGAAAATCCGTCAGGAGGTTTTTATTGTGGAGCAGACCTGTTATTATCTTGATGCGGACGGATATGACGAAAAGGCAGTGCACATCTGGGCTGAAAAAGAGGGGGAGGTTTTGGCATATTGCCGGATTTTTAATCTTGGAATTAAATATCCTGAAGCTTCAATTGGCAGAGTCTTGACCAATCCTAAATTCAGAAAATTAAAGTTGGGGAAATTCTTGATGACAGTCGCTTTAGATTCCATTGAAACGAGATTTGCCAGCCGATCCGTGCGTATTTCAGCGCAGGATTATCTTTTGAAATTTTATTCAGAATTTGGCTTTCTTGATACTGGACTTAAATATCTGGAAGATGATATTCCGCACACCGAAATGGTAAGAACTATTTAATAAAAGCTTTTGACTTTTTTAAAATGAATTTTAATCTAATTAAAGTTCATTTTTTTTTGCCTCATGTTTTATTTAAAATCCCAATTCGTTATTAAATCACGTGTTTAGTTAAAAAAATGATAATATAGTTTGCATATTATTTTTGAATTATATACTTTTACCGAAAATCATTAAACTTTAAAGATTATGAAAAAACTTTTACTTACTGGCGTGGCGCTGGTTTCAATGGCGACTCAGGCCCAGTCTTGGACCCCGCAGGGCACTAAATTCCCCTTAAATTTTGGGGTAGACGAAATAGCAATTGTTGATGCAAATACCGCCTGGACATTCGCATATGATGGTTCCGGAGCAGGGACTTATCCAAAGATTGTTTCAAGAACTACAAATGGAGGAACGACTTGGACAGCTTCTACAGTAGCTGGACCCGGTTCAAATGCGCTAATTTCTGATATTGCAGCTGTTGATGCAAATACTGCATGGATCATCACTGCTCCGTATGCGGCAGGAACAAACGGAAACAGAATCTGGAAAACGACTAATGGAGGCGCATCTTGGGCTCAGCAAACATCTGGATTTGCTTCAAGTTCATTCGGTAACCAGATTTACTTTTGGGATGCAAATAATGGATGGGCATGCGGAGATCCAGTTGCTGACGGAAAATTTGAAATGTATAAAACTTCCAACGGAGGTACAACCTGGACTGCTGTTGCAGGAAGACCTGCTGCTGCAGGGGATTATAGCTATGTAGCTATGAAAGAAGTTGTTGGGGACAATATCTGGTTCGGAACGGATTTGGGGAGAATTCTTCACTCAACTGACCGAGGTACCACTTGGACAGCTAACGTTTCTCCTGTGATCGATTTTGGGGGAGTAACTACCTCCGGATCTTCCGGAACTTTTGCATTTAAAGATGGAAGCAATGGTCTTCTTATAGCCGTGGATGGTGCTGGTTCTCCAGCAACAACAACTGCAGGATTGTATTCAACCAATGATGGTGGCGTAACATGGCTTCCTGTATCAACAACAGGAACTTGGTACTTTGGTGATGTTACTTATGTGCCTGGTACGCCTAATACCTATGTGTCTACAGGAATTAATTCAGGAAGCCCAGGATTCATGGGATCTGCATATTCCACAGATGGAGGTGTAACATGGACAAGCATTGATGCTGGGAATCAGAGAGGTAAAGTTGCTTTCCTTAATCCTACTACAGGATGGGCTGGTCAATTTAGCGATGGGCCTTCTGGATCAACAGGTATCTTAAAATTCAGCGGAAACCTTGCTTTAGGAACTTCTGATAATGCATTGAAAGCAAACTTAAAAGTATATCCTAACCCGGCTACCGATGTTGTAAACATCTCTGCTGATAAGAAAATTGAAAATATTACAGTTATTGATATGACTGGGAAGAAAGTTCAGTCATTCAAATCAGGTAACCAAATCAATGTATCTTCTTTAGCAAAAGGAACTTACATGCTTCAGGTGTACTATGGCGGAGGCGCTGTTGAAAATACTAAACTTATCAAAAAATAGTTTTAAGTTTAATAAATAATCAAATGGATGAGAGTTTCTCATCCATTTTTTTTTGGAAAAAGCCGTATATGAAATGATTTTCTTAAATTAGCCCCTATAAAATAATTTATAAATGAAAAGAATATTTTTACTGCTCACATTCATGCTGAGCTTTCTACAGATCAAAGCCGATGAAGGTATGTGGCTTCTGATGATGGTTAAAAGACTCAACGGAGTTGATATGAAAAAAGAAGGTCTTAAGCTTACTCCTGAAGAAATTTATTCAGTGAATAACTCAAGCTTAAAAGACGCAATCGTTCAGTTTGGCGGTGGCTGTACTGCAGAAATGGTTTCTAAAGAAGGTTTACTTTTTACCAACCACCACTGTGGATACGGAAACATTGCAGCATTATCAACCCCTGAGAAAGATCACTTAACAAACGGTTTCTGGGCAATGAAAAAAAGCGAGGAACTTCCGGCAAAAGGTCTTTCTGTGAGATTTTTGGTAAGAATGGATGATGCTACACAGCGTATCAATTCCAAATTAAACAACAGCATGTCTGCTGACGAAAGAAAAGCAGTTATCGATGCTGAATATAAAGCTATCCAGGCTGAAAATTCCGAAAACGGAAAATACAGCGTTGTGGTAAGAGATTTCTTTAACGGAAACGAATTTTATTATTTCGTATATCAGGATTTCAAAGATGTAAGATTGGTAGGTACGCCTCCTAACTCTTTAGGTAAATTCGGTGGAGATACTGATAACTGGGAGTGGCCGAGACATACTGCAGATTTCTCTGTGTTCAGAGTATATGCCGATGCCAACGGTAACCCTGCAGAATATTCTCCTAGCAATGTACCAATGAAGCCGAAGCACGCGCTTCCTATTTCCCTGAAAGGTTACAAGCCTGGAGATTTTGCAATGATTCTTGGTTTCCCGGGAAGAACTAACAGATATCTTACTTCTTACGGTATCGAGCAGATGGTTAACAAAGACTATCCGGCTTGGGTTGAGGCTTCCAAAGTTGCCATGGACGTAATGAAAAAATATATGGACAAAGATCAGGCAACCAAACTTGATTATGCTTCACAATATGCATCCGTAGCTAATTACTGGAAAAACAGACAGGGAACCATCGATGCCGTTAACAAAAATGGAACTATTGCGGACAAGAAAGCCCTGGAAGAAAAGTATATGGTTTGGGCACTTTTACCTGAAAATCAGGCTGCTTACAGCGGAGTTTTAAGTGATATTAAAGCCAACTACGCGCAGTTCTCCAACAGAAATGTTGAAAGAAACTATGCTTCTCAGCTTCAGAGAAATGCAAAATATATCTCGGTTGCATACCAGTTAGGTTCTTTATTGAAAACTTACGCAGATCAGGATGCGAACGGACAGGTTGCGATGAAAACCAAAGTTACCGATGCGATCGATAAAATGTACGACGGTTTCAATACCAAACTTGAAGGTGAAATGCTGAATTCAATGGTTAATCTTTATCAGCAGAGAGTAACCAAAGGAGATGCTTCCCCAACTTTGTTGGCAGCAGACGCAAAAAACCTTTCTACAATGGCCTTCTCTTCTGTATTTGCTACAAAAGAGTCTGCAATGAATTTTGTAAACAATCCGGACAGATTGAAGATTGATGCAGATCCATTAATGAAACTTGCAAACGGATTCATCAATGATCAGAAATTAGCAGGGGAGAAATATGCTAAAGTTGACGAAGCTTTCGCTAAAAACAGCAGAATATTCCTAGACGGTTTGAGAAAATCAATGCCGGGGAAAGATTTCTATCCGGATGCCAACTCTACCATGAGACTTACTTACGGTAAAATAAGCACCTTGCCGGAAAGAGCTGACAGAAACTATTACGGTATCAAACCTAAAAACAACTATTATACAGACGTAAACGGAATGGTTGCCAAATACAAAAAAGGCGACGAAGAATTTGATTTGCCACAGAGATTTATCGATTTGGTGAAGAAAAAAGATTTCGGTCAGTATAAAGACAAAAAAGGATTCATGCCTGCCAACTTCCTTTCGGATAATGACATTACAGGAGGAAACTCAGGATCTCCGATTCTTGACGGTCAGGGTAACTTACTTGGTTTAGCGTTCGACGGTAACAGCGAGGCGTTAAGCGGAGATATTATCTTCGACCCGAAAATGCAGAAAACAATCAATGTTGATGTAAGAATGGTTCTTTGGATTATTGAAAAGTACGGTAAAGCAGGTCACTTGATCAGTGAAATGACTTTAGTAAAATAAATATTTTCCGAATATGACAAAGCCCGCTGATTTTTCGGCGGGCTTTTTTTATGACATATATTTTAGTATTTTTGAGAAAACTGAAACTAAAACATGAATCTTGAAAACTTAGATAAAGAGGAGAAAAAAATCGATTTGGTGAAAGCTAATATTGTTGCATTAAAATATTTAGGCTTTTTTGCACTTATTTTTGCCGTACCGTTCTTCTTACTTTGGCAAACTGGTTCCTCAAAAAGTATATTCCAAACCGATAATGTTTTTATCAAATTACTTGCACCTGTTGTGGGGATGATCTTAGGAATTGTGGTTCATGAATTCATCCACGGAATTTTCTTTGCAAAGTATGCCTCAAAAGGCTTCAGATCCATCAAATTTGGCATCTTATGGAAAACACTCACGCCTTATTGCCATTGTAAAGAACCTCTGAAAATCAGGCATTATATCATCGCTTTACTGGCTCCGTTTATTTTCCTTGGAATTATTCCGGCAGTCATCAGTTTATTCACCGGAAGCCTTATGCTGCTCATTTTCGGAATCATATTTTCCGGGGCAGCGGCAGGAGATTTAATGATTTACCATTTAATTAAAAAAGAAAATCCTGAAGATTATGTTCAGGATCATCCATCGGAAGCAGGATATTATATTTACAGGCAAAAATAAAGCGGAGAATCTTTCTCCGCTTATTTTATTATTCAGTTTTCGTTTCCAGCATTCCCAGTTCGCCATAATGCTTTTTGAATTTGGCAATTTTAGGTCCCACCACCGCGCTGCAGTAAGGCTGGGTAGGATTTTCTCTATAATACCCCTGATGATACTGTTCCGCCGGCCAGAACTTCTCAAACTTCACCACTTCGGTTACATATTTTCCGTGCCATCTTCCGGAAGCTTCAGAAGCCTTCAAAGCTGCTTCTGCTTTCTGTTTTTCGGCATCGTCTTTATAGAAAATCACCGACCGGTATTGGGTTCCGATATCATTTCCCTGTCTGTTCAGTTGTGTAGGATCGTGCAGGAAAAAGAAAACATCCATCAGCTGTTCGTAAGAAATAATTTTCGGGTCGTAGGCAATCTGTACTACTTCGGCATGGCCGGTTTCTCCGGTACAAACCTCTTCATAGGTCGGGTTTGGCTTATGTCCGCCTGAATATCCCGAAACAGCTGCATCCACCCCTTTCAGCATATTGAAACAACTTTCCACACACCAAAAACATCCGCCACCGAAGGTGATATATTCTAAATTCTGTTTATCCATTTTTACATTTTTTGTTAAAGGTTTCTGCGTCTCCTGGCCGTTGCAGGAATACAAAATTAGACCCATCAAAAATACTAAAATCTTATTCATGTTTTAATAACGAATTTCTATGATAAAAATTTTAATTAATCATCATAATTAAATTTTAAGTTTCCTGCTGAAGACAACACACGATCCTTTTGCAAACAATTAATAAAAATACTGAAAACCGTAACAGACAAAAAAGGGTTCTTTAACGGTTGCTGAATACACCATTTTCTTTTATTTTCGAAACACTAACCATAAAAACACAATAGTATGCCTTTGACAAACTTAAACAATGTGCACCTTACCCCGGCACAGGTAACCGCTGCAAAAGATGCCGTAACTGAACTGGAAAACGCGCTGAGCGTGGTGAACGTTTCACTTACCCCGGAAGACCGCAAGAGGTATGGCAGCATCAACGAGCAGAACAAACTGCTGGTAAACAAAGTAAACGATTATCGCCAGAACGAGCCTACTCTCGCAGTAAATGATGTAGATTGGGCAGAGTTTGAGAAAGATTTTGCCAGCCGCGCCGTTTTTGAGAGCCTCATTTCACGTCTGGAAGCATTGATAACAAAAATGAAGAATTCCAAAACCCTGCACGATTTCGATAACTACCAGGCGGCACTGGCAGATTATGCCTACACCAGCTACCGCGCCGGCAGCGGAGCAGATGGTTTCGAAACCAAACACAGTGAGCTGAAACAGTTCTTCAACCGCACCGGCAGAAGCACCACGCCCGCAACGCCAACTACATAATTTGCCTTATTAGTTTTCGAGTCCGCCGATAAGGCGGGCTTTTTTAATGCTCCGGCGGGTTACTTTACCCCGACGGATCATTAAATCAGTGCATACATGGGGTATATTGCCGGAATCGTGAGGTTCAAAAGCTCAAATTTTCACTTGTGGGCCCCAAATTTTCTCTGAAAAACCCCAATGATGAGATAAATTATCCCACAGATGGACTGAAATGGAGATGTGGAACACTGAGGAACCTAAAGGATGGGGTAGAGGACGGGAAATTTCCGCGTATGGACTGTTATTTCCAGCAATTGGTTAAACGATTTAAACTGTTTTCAAGATTTTGTTTTTGGTTATTCTTGTAGTGATAAAGAATGCAAACCCTGAATATGTTAGATAGAATGGGAAAATCATTATTGCTTTTAATGGCCAGCCAATTCCCATTAAGCTCTTTTTTAACTCTGCTACTTTTTGAATATCAATTTTTTTTACGTTCTTGAAATTTTCGGTTTCGTTCGTTCCGTCAAAATTGTAATTGTACTGCGTAAGTAGTATTTGTGAAGAAAAATCAGACCACCACGCAGAAAAAATTAATAGTATCAAACTTAGAATAATTAACGCTGATCCCCCAATTATATATTTTGATTTTAGATGTAATTTAACTGTCAGTTTTGACAGAATTATTGGTAAAAAAATCAATAAGACGAGAGTAATGTAAGAAATTACGTTTATTAAAATGTCCATTTTTCACCGCTTTACTGGAGTTTATAGATTAAATTCTTACTTCAAAGATACTTAATTAATGTAATAAGTGATCTTCCAGATATGGCTTAAAAAAATGAACATCCCACTACTGAGATGCTCATTTATTTATTTAGTTATTTCCGTGCTTTGATATTTACTTTTCCCACACCAAAGCGCTTGCGCCAAGGATGGCGGCGTCTGCTTCGTCAAGTTCACTGAAAACCAGTCTTACTTTGTTTCTGAAGATCGGTAAAAGGTTGCGCTCCATGTGGAGTTTGGTGGGTTTTAAGATAAAGTCTCCGGCTTTGATCACGCCGCCGAAAAGAAGGATGGCTTCGGGTGAAGAAAACATCACGAAATTAGCCAACGCCTCACCTAATTTCTGCCCGGTATATCTGAATACTTCTATTGCAGTAGGATCGCCTTTTTTGGCACATTCGTGTACAACTTTAGAATTTATTTCCTCTTCAGGATATTCATTAAGCATCGAATCCGGAAATTCTGCACGCATTTTCTTAGCCGTGATAGAAATTCCTGTGGCAGATGCATATGCTTCCAGAGAACCTTCGGAGCCTGTGCTCCAGTGTTTTCTTCCGCCAGGTTTTACGATGGTATGACCAAGTTCTCCTGCGAAACCGTCGTGTCCGTAGATCAGGTTTCCGCCGGAAATTATTCCGCTTCCAACGCCTGTGCCGAGGGTCATCATGATAAAATCTTTCATCCCCCTTGCCGCGCCGAACATCATTTCTCCCAAAGCTGCCGCATTGGCATCATTAGTCATCGTGCAGGGCAGCCCAAATTTTTCGGTCATCAGTTTTGCGAAAGGTACAACGCCTTTCCAGCGAAGGTTGGGTGCCTGTTCTATCGTACCGGTATAATAGTTTGCATTGGGCGCGCCGACTCCTATGCCGTCGAACTGCCTTTGGCTGCAGTGTTTGGCCATCAGCGGAGCTATCGTGTTGTAAAGCGCATCGATGAAGTCTTCTACTTTTTCGTAATCGTCAGTTTTGATGCTTCCTTTTTCCAGAATTTCGCCCCGGTGGTTCACAAAGCCATATTTGGTGTTGGTACCGCCAATATCAATTCCTAAAGCAACCTGTTTTGACAAATCTATTAATGCCATTCAATAATAATTTAGAACACTAAAAATACAACAAATTCACATTAGGTTAACAAAAAAACTTCCCCAAATATTGGGGAAGTCTCATGATAACTTTCATCTCTGTTTATGCAGGAATTTCTCCTTTATATAAGAATGATACGATTTCTTTGTTTACTTTTTCAACCATTTCGCTGAAAAGATAGAATGACTCCTGTTTGTAAATTACCAAAGGATCTTTCTGCTCATACACCGCACCCTGTGAGGAACGTCTCAGATCATCCATTTCTCTTAAGTGAAGTTTCCAGTTTTCATCGATGATGGCAAGGGAAATATTCTTTTCGAAATCGTTGATCAGTGAATCGCATTTGGTTTCGTAAGCTTCCTTCAGGTCGGTAACAATGGTCATTGTTTTAATTCCGTCCGTGAAAGGCACCTGAATCATTTTGAACATTGAACCCTGGTTTTGGTAAACGTTTTCAATGATCGGGAAAGATTTTTCTTTCAGAAGAGTCAGTTTCATCTGATAATCTTCGGTGGCTGCCTTGAAAAGAATATTGGTAAGCTCAGGATTTTGTTTTGTTTTGAATTCACTTTCAGAAACGGGTGCTTCCATGGTGAAATTCTTGATGATTTCGTATTCAAAATCTTTATAATCGCCTTCCAGTTTCGCTTTGGTAACGATAGACTGTGCAACATCAAAAATCATGTTCGAAATATCATATTTCAGGTGATCCCCAAACAGTGCGTTCTTTCTTCTTTTGTAGATTACGTCACGCTGTTTGTTCATCACATCGTCATACTCCAGCAATCTTTTTCTGATACCGAAGTTGTTTTCCTCTACTTTTTTCTGAGCTCTTTCGATAGATTTTGAGATCATTCCGTGCTGAATTACTTCACCTTCTTTATGACCCATCCTGTCCATCATTTTCGCGATTCTTTCAGAACCGAAAAGACGCATCAGATTGTCTTCCAAAGAAACATAGAACTGTGAACTTCCTGGATCTCCCTGACGTCCGGCTCTACCTCTCAGCTGACGGTCAACTCTACGAGAATCGTGTCTTTCAGTACCGATGATCGCCAAACCGCCGTTCTGCTTCACTTCGCCCTGCAGCTTAATATCGGTTCCTCTACCTGCCATGTTGGTCGCGATCGTTACAACCCCCGGTCCACCGGCCATTGCTACGATTTCTGCTTCTCTGGCGTGTAGTTTTGCGTTCAGTACATTATGCTCAATTTTTCTTAACTGAAGTGCTCTTGAAAGCAACTGAGAAATTTCAACTGATGTAGTTCCCACCAATACCGGTCGGCCCACTGCTGTTAATCTTTCAATTTCTTCAATTACGGCATTGTATTTTTCACGGTTGGTTTTGTACACCAAATCCTGTCTGTCATCTCTCTGAATAGGTCTGTTGGTAGGAATTACCACTACATCCAATTTGTAGATTTCCCAAAGTTCGCCTGCTTCAGTTTCCGCTGTTCCGGTCATCCCCGCAAGCTTGTTGTACATCCGGAAATAATTCTGAAGGGTAACGGTTGCAAAAGTTTGGGTAGCCGCTTCAATCTTCACGTTTTCTTTCGCTTCAATTGCCTGGTGAAGACCGTCAGAATAACGTCTCCCTTCCATGATACGGCCGGTCTGCTCATCAACGATTTTTACCTCTCCGTCAATTACTACATATTCGTCATCTTTTTCGAATACGGTATATGCTTTTAAGAGCTGGCTTAAAGTGTGAACTCTTTCAGATTTTACTGCAAACTCGGAAAAGAGTTTTTCTTTCGCTTCAAATTCTTCTTCTTTCGATAAATTTTTAGCTTCAAGTTCTGCAATCTCGGTTGCAATATCATTCAGAACGAAGAAATCTTTGTCTTCGTTTCCTGCAGACATATATTCAACCCCTTTATCGGTAAGATCAATCTGATTGTGTTTTTCGTCGATAACGAAGTAAAGGTCTTTGTCAACAATCGGCATATCGCGGTTGTTGTCTGCCATATACTGTCCTTCAGTTTTTTGGAGAAGCGCTTTGTTTCCGCTTTCTGAAAGGAATTTAATTAAAGGTCTTGATTTTGGTAAACCTCTGTAAGCCTGCAATAATTTGAAACCGCCATCTTTTGTGTTTCCGTTGGCGATTAATTTTTTTGCTTCATTGAATATCGCTGAAACCGTTTTTTTCTGAATTTCAACAATTCGGTCAACAGAAGGTTTCAATACGTCAAACTCCTGACGGTCGCCCTGAGGAACCGGCCCTGAAATAATCAGCGGTGTTCTTGCATCATCCACCAAAACGGAATCTACCTCATCGACGATGGCGAAGTTTAATTCTCCCTGAACGAGTTCGTCAGGATTGGTCACCATGTTATCTCTTAAGTAATCGAAACCGAATTCGTTATTTGTTCCGTAGGTAATGCTTGATTGGTATGCTTTTCTTCTAGCGTCAGTATTAGGCTGGTGCAGATCGATACAGTCGATCGTTAAACCGTGGAACTGATAAAGCGGACCCATCCATGCCGAGTCACGTTTCGCCAGATAATCATTCACGGTAACTACGTGTACTCCTCTTCCCGGTAGAGCGTTAAGATAAATAGGTAAAGTTCCTACTAAAGTTTTTCCTTCACCGGTCGCCATCTCGGCAATTTTTCCGCTGTGAAGAACCACCCCTCCGATGAACTGAACATCATAATGTACCATGTCCCAAGTTACTGCTGTTCCGGCTGCATCCCACTGGTTTTTCCAGATGGCGGTATCGCCCTGAATCTCCACGAAATCTTTAGTGGAAGCGAGTTCCCTGTCCAGATCTGTAGCTGTTACGCGGATTTCTCCGTTCTGGGCAAGTCTTCTGGCTGTTTCTTTTACCAGTGCAAAGGCTTCAGGAAGAATTTCGTTCAGTACTTTTTCTTCGATCTGGTAAGAATCTTTTTTAAGCTGTTCTACTTTGGCAAAAAGTTCTTCCTTTTCATCAACGTTGGCAGAATTTTTAATCTGTTCTTTGGTTTGCTCAATCTGAGAAGTAATATTGGCAGTAGCCGTTTTTATTTTTTCTTTAAACGCTGCAGTTTTTTCTCTTAAACCATCATCAGAAAGTTCCTGAATTTTCGGTTCAGCAGCTTTTATTTTAAGAAGTACTTTTTTTACTTCTTTCAGGTCGGTAGCGTTTTTGTCGCCCAGAAAACCTTTAAGAACTTTGTCTATAAAACCCATAAGTATTCGCTTTCGGCCATTTGCATGTGCATAGCCATTTAAAAGATTTTAGTTTTTTTTAGAATTTTTCTAAAATATAAAAGCCGGTTGCCGTTGATGACCACCGACTGTTGTTTTTTTAATATTCGTCTTCGTTCCAGAGATAATCATCATCCGTAGGATAATCGCTCCAGATCTCGTCAATAGCGTCGTAAACCTCTCCTTCATCTTCGATAGCCTGAAGATTTTCAACTACTTCCATTGGTGCACCTGTTCTAATTGCATAATCAATAAGTTCCGCCTTTGTCATAGGCCAAGGCGCGTCACTTAAATAAGAAGCTAATTCTAATGTCCAATACATATATTTAATTTTTTGCAAAAGTATAAAAATAGGCGACATAAAAAAGGGTTTTTGTCGCTGATTTTCAATAATCTTTGATTTTTAATTCAATTTTTTTCAAGTTCCATTTCTCAAAAACCATTCCACAAATTTTTTTATGCCATTTTGGAAGCGGGTCTTTGGCTGATAGCCGATTAGTGACTTTGCCTTACCGATTCCGGCATTCGTTTTCTGTACGTCTCCGGGCTGCATCGGCAGCAGATTTTTTTCAGATTTTTTGTCCAGATTTTCTTCAATGGTTGAAAGCATCTGATCCAGATTAATCACCTCATTTTCACCGAGGTTAATGATTTCATAAACATGCCTGTGCTTTTCCAGATAATGGATTGATTTTATGATCCCGTCGATGATGTCATCGATGTAAGTATAGTCTCTGGCAGTGGAGCCGTCGCCGTAAAAAGGTACTTTCTTGTTTTCGGAAATAAGTTTGGTGAATTTATGAATGGCTAAATCCGGTCGCTGTCTGGGTCCGTAAACCGTGAAAAACCTCAGCTGAATCATATCAATACCATATAAATGATGGTAGACGTGACCTAAAATTTCTCCGCATTTTTTGGTGGCGGCGTAAGGGGAAATGGGGCGGTCGACATTGTCAGTTTCTTCGAAAGGAATTTTACTGCTGTTTCCGTAAACGCTTGAACTTGAAGCGCAAACAAATTTTTTGATTTTGAATTCTTTACACAGTTCCCATAGGTTCATGGTTCCTTTGATGTTCACTTCTTCGTATTCCAGAGGCTTTTCAATAGAAGGGCGAACTCCGGCCAAAGCGGCTAAATGAATGACAGCGTTGATTTTATGTTTAGCGAAAATCATCTGAAGTCCCTTTTTGTCTCTAATGTCCTGATAGTAAAGCTGGTATTTTTTAGTGGAAGTTTCAAAAATCAGCTTTTGGATATCATGCTCTTTTCCGTGGAAAGAAAATTCCAGAGTTTTACTGACAGATTCTAACGTATTTCTGATTTTAGTTTTATAATCATAAAAATCATCAAAATTGTCAATGTTAATGACAGAATGTCCGTTTTTAATTAAATGTTCGACGAGATGCGAACCGATAAATCCGCTTCCGCCGGTAACGAGATAGTTCATTTTTGATTTTTATTTATTACAAATTTAATTAAAATCAAATCATTATTTTTACTGAAATATTTAAATATGCACTTCTCCGGACAAATCCTGAAAATGACCACGCAAAATGCGCAGCCCATTCAATATTTCCTTAACCTTTCGAACGATTTAATTAATATGAATCAGCTGATCGGAAAAAAAATCACCTTAAAACATATCGGTTACGAGTGCGTGCACTGCTCAAAAGATGAGAAAGTTTACCGCATGGGATTCTGCAAAAAGTGTTTTTTCGAAAGTCCGTATGCCAGCGATACGATTATCAGACCCGAACTTTCAACTGCGCATCTGGGAATTGGAGAACGTGACCTGGAAATTGAGAAAGCTATACAGCTGCAGCCGCATATTGTATATTTGGCCTATACCGGTGACGTAAAAGTAGGAGTAACCCGCGAATCTCAAATCCCGACCCGTTGGATTGACCAGGGAGCCACTTTTGCACTTCCGATCGCGAAAACCGACAACCGTTATGAAGCCGGAATGATCGAGGTAGCCATGAAAGCGCATCTTGCCGATAAAACCAACTGGCGCAAAATGCTGGAAGACGATTTCGAAGACGATTTGGATCTGGCTGATTTCCGCGAAAAAATTAAAGATTATTTTCCTGAAGATTTCAAAAGCTTTTACTCGATGGAACATCAGATGATCCGGCTTGATTATCCTTACGAAGCACCGGAAAAAATCAGTTCGTTTTCTTTAGACAAAAAACCCGAGTTTGAAGGAGTTTTAAAAGGAATTAAGGGACAGTATCTTTCTTTCGAAGGCGGAGATTTCATCAATGTGAGAGCGCATGAAGGATATGTGATAGACTTTAGCGTTACCGACTAATTATTTCCGTGCTGTATTTTTCATTAAACTGAAATTTCTTGGCATAAAATTTTAATCCTCAGCAGAATGAAGAAAAACTACATCAGATTGTTTTCGGTTCTTGTGGGGATTTTATTTGTTATTTTCCTTATTGCCAACTTTGGACTGAATCTTTGGCTCAAATATCGGCTCCCCGAATTTATTAAAAACAATTCTGAATATAAAATTTCTTACCAGTCGCTGGATGTGCATCTGGGAACCGGGAATATCTTCGCTACGGGGATTACCATCAATAATAAAAATACAGGTAACCCTAAAATGATTGGTTTGCAGGGAACTGTTGATACGCTTTCTGTTTCTCAGTTGGGGATTTTTGATGCCGTATTTAATAAGAGAATCAATACTTCCGATTTGATTTTACGGAAGCCAAATCTCAACATCGTTCTCGCGAAACCGATTGACGGAAAAACGGGTACGAAAAAAAAACCAATTGTTCTGGAAAACATTACCATTACCAATGGCAAGATCAGTGTTTTCAAATACAACAAGCAGAAGTTATTGTCGGTAAACAGCCTTAACCTGAATGTTGAAAACCTTCAGCTCACCGAAAAATCAATGGTGAAGAAACTCCCTGTAATTTTTGATAAATATAAGATTAGCGGCACCAATTTTTTCTTCCGTCCGGATAATCTTTATGCGGTAACTGCACAGTCTGTCAATACCAAAGAGGGACAGATGAATCTGAAGGATTTTGCCGTTATTCCGCTGCTTTCCCAACGGAATTTCATCAGATTTTATCCGAAAAAAGCAAAACTTTTCAGTTTTAAAAGTTCTGCAATGGAATTTAAAGATATAGCGCTGAAAAATAACAGGGTCGCATTGAGCAATGTCCGCTTCCAAAATCCGGATCTTACGGTTTTCATGACAAATACTCGCCCCCGAGCCAGGGAAAAAGAATTTAATGATGACATCCGTCTCGAAAATATCCTGATAGATCATATGAAAGTTACCGTGTTGAAACCTGATGGAAGTCCGATGTTGAAGGCAGGTAATCTGAATGTAAATGTCAGCAAATTCTTAATGAACGGTGAAACCGTTAAGAACAGTCTTCCTTTTGAATATGGAAATTTTAAATTTTCCGGACAGCAGATTAATTATGTTACCAATACTGAAAACGTTAAAATTTCAGCTTTATCAGCCAGTCCTCAAAATTTGAATCTGCAGAGTTTTTCCGTGAAGCCAACGGCAGTAAATCCTGATAAAACACTTCTCGATTTAACCGGCAAAAACATTGATTTTAAAATAAATGAATGGAAATTCGTCGGGAATAAACTGAAAATAGACATTCAGAATGTCTTAGCAAGTAGCATAAACGGAAAAATTGTAGCATCAAAAAACTCCGGGAAAAAGAAATCCTCTTACAGTGGAATTTCATTTCCATTAACCGTCAGAAATTTCCAGCTGAAGAATTCAAACGTGGTTTTTGATAAAGGTAACAATCCGATGGTTTTTGAGGACTTAAACGGAAGACTTAAAAATATTGAAATGAATGCTTCGACGGTGAAAGAAGCAATGCCATTCAAAGTGGGAAGTTATCACTTAAGCACCCGAAATTTCCGCTACGGAACCGAATTTTACAATCTCTCGGCAGCGGTGATGAAATTCAGTGAAAATACGACGCAGCTTTCGGGTTTTATGATGCAGCCAAAAGTTTCCAGAGCGCAGTTTATAAGAATGATTCCTGCTGAGAAAGATCTTTATGACATCAAAGTGAATCAGGTTTCTGTAAATGGAAGTTGGGATTTTGTTTCTTCTCATCAGTTTCTGAATGCTTCACAAATAACCATGGACGGAGTAAATGCTAATATTTTCAGGAGTAAAATTCCAAAAGATGATTTAAGTGAAAAACCTTTGTATTCTAAATTACTGCGGACGGTAAAATTCCCTTTGTTTGTTCAGAATTTAGATATTAAAAATTCTGTGCTGGAATATGAAGAAGACACCAAGAAAAGTGACGGACCGGGAAAACTGACCTTTAATAATTTCAACCTGAATGCAAAAAACCTTAATTCCGGGAAGATGAAAGGAAAGCCTACCGTTGTTCCGATAAATATCAGCTGCCGTTTTATGAATGCATCCCCGATGAATGTCAAGTGGAGTTTTGATGTCGCAGACCGTAATGACGGCTTTTCTATCGCAGGGAATATCGCAGATCTGCCGGCTTCAAGAATTAATCCTTTTATAGAGCCTTATCTGAAAATCCGTGCAACAGGTTTGATTTCAGATTTAATTTTCAGTTTTAAAGGAAATTACAGCGGTCTTAATGGAAGCTTGAATATGAAACACCGCGATCTTAAAGTTTCTGTATTGAAAGAAACCGGCGAAAAAAACAAACTTCTATCAGCACTCGTGAATGTTTTCGTGCGAACGAATTCGGGAAATTATCCTGAATCCGTGGCTGTGGAAGAAGTGCAGCGGGATAAAACCAAATCTTTTTTTAATCTTTTCTGGCGCGGAATAGAGCAGGGGCTGAAAAAAACTTTGATCGGCAAAAATGCTCTTAAAAATGAAGCATCAGTTAAAAGTACAGTAAAAAACACCAAAGCAGCAATACAGGAAAATAAGAACGATCTTCAGGAAACTAAAGAAGCGGTAAAGGAAAAGGCAGTAGCCGCAAAGGAAAAAGTTCAGAACACCAAACAAAAGCTCGCGCAGAAAGGAGGTTTAAGGACTGTTTTTAAGAAAAAATCCGAAAAATAATTTTCGGATTGCTGTTTAATCAAGACTGAAATCTTCACGTTCATCTATGGGAATTTCCCGGAGGAAATTATCGAATTCCTCACCGCTATAATTACTGTTGGCTCCATAAGAATCAATAATTAAGGACTGCAGACCGTCCTTATCCTGCAGGATATAGAGTACAGCATTGTCATCCGGGCTGCTGTCGCCTTCGAAACGGTAAGATTTTACGATACATAAATCGGAAGGGCGGTAGGTAATTTCAGTGCCTTCCAGAATAAACTGTTTTTCTTCATTCATTCGGATCTCGCGGGTGATTCCCCGTCCACGAAGGGTATTAAGGACTTCAGAGAGTGGCTTTAAGCTGTTATTTTCCATAATGTTTTGTGGTTTTAATAAACATAAAGCAACAAAATGTTTGCCGAACAGGTTATGGCCAAAAACAAAAAACGCTGAAAATCAATTAAGATTTACAGCGTTTAAAGTACCTCGGACGGGACTTGAACCCGTACATCCTTGCGGATACAGGATTTTAAGTCCTGCGTGTCTACCAGTTCCACCACCAAGGCAAGTGGATGAGCGAAAAACGGGATTCGAACCCGCGACCCCGACCTTGGCAAGGTCGTGCTCTACCAGCTGAGCTATTTTCGCAATAAAGTGCGGATGAAGGGACTCGAACCCCCACGCCTCACGGCACCAGATCCTAAGTCTGGCGTGGCTACCAATTACACCACATCCGCTAATTAACTTCTTCTCTTTTTTTGTGAGTGCAAATATAGACACTTTTCCCTTTTAAACCAAAAAAAAATGCATTTTTTTATTTTTTTTAAATTTTTGAATTTACGCTTTCGTATTCTCTTCTTTATTTATTACTTTTACATCTTTAATTATCAATTATGGAATTACAAGGAACAATAAAAAAGATATCTGACGTTCAGACATTTGCAAGCGGTTTTCAGAAAAGAGAAATGGTGATCCTTACTGAAGAGCAGTATCCGCAACCTATTAATATTGAATTTTTGCAGGATAAAAGCGATCTTGTAAATAGTTATAAAGAAGGTGAAAAAGTTAAAGTCAGCATTAATATAAGAGGTAGAGAATGGACATCTCCTCAGGGCGAAGTAAAATATTTCAACTCTATCACAGGCTGGAGAATTGAAAAAGTAGAAGGTGGTTTTCAGGAAGAACCAACTGTAGCAAGACCTTCTTCAAATACCTCCTCTGCTGAAAAAACTGACGTTTTCGCTGAAGAAGACGACGATTTACCTTTCTAATTTCGGAAGTTTAAAATGTATAATACATCAATCCTGCTTTTTCTCAAGAGCAGGATTTAATTTTGAAAAATGGTTTTTCTTGATCCCAACGACATTTTCTTCCCAGATCCTGAATCTACAGATTCAGAAAGCGGCTTATTGGCGGTTGGCGGTGATCTGTCGCCGGAAAGGCTGCTGTTTGCTTATCAGTTAGGGCTTTTTCCGTGGTTTAACGAAGGGGAAGAGATTCTTTGGTGGTGTCCTGATCCAAGATTCGTACTTCTTCCGGAGGATCTGAAAATTTCAAAATCAATGAGAAAAATTCTGAGAGATGAGGTTTTTACTTTTACTGAGAATAAATGTTTCAGCGAGGTAATGAAGCAGTGTAAGAATGCTTACCGAAAAGATCAGGACGGAACCTGGATTTCGAATCAGTTTATTGAATCCTACACCAAACTCCACGAGCAGGGCTTTGCAAAAAGTTTCGAAGTTTGGCAGAACGGAGAACTGGTTGGCGGATTTTACGGGGTACAGATTGGGAAAGTTTTCTGCGGGGAAAGTATGTTCGCCAAAGTGAGCAACGCGTCAAAAGCGGGTTTCATCAATTTTATTTTAAATAATAAAGAAAAAACAGAGCTTATTGACTGCCAGATTCATTCAGAACATCTGGAAAGCCTAGGCGCAAAAATGATTCCCAAAAAAGAATATTTAAAAATTTTAAAAAGAAACAATGAATCCTGATAAAGAAAAGTGGGTTTTACTGGTGCTGCTCTCCGTTATCTGGGGTTCGTCATTTATTTTAATCAAGAAATCGCTGGAGCATTTCAGTCCTTATGAAGTCGGGGCTTTGCGCGTTCTGATTGCGGGGATTATTCTGTTGCCGCTTGCAATAATCAATATTAAAAAATTTCCGAAGAAACATTTAAAGTGGCTCATCCTCGCTGCGGTTACGGGAAATTTTATTCCGATGTTCCTTTTTCCGATTGCGGAAACTAAGGTGAGCAGCAGTATTGCGGGAATCATCAATTCGATGATGCCGATTTTCGTCATTATTGTCGGTGCGCTGTTGTGGAAGTTTCAGACTACAAAACGGCAGATTGTCGGAGTGGTAATCAGCTTTACCGGTGCGTGTATTCTTGCTTTTTCAGGAGGTGAAGGAGGAGAGTTCAAACTGATTCCGATTTTGCTTTTACTTTTGGCAACATTAATGTATGCAATCAGTACAACTACGGTGAAATCGCGGTTAAGTGACATTCCGGCAAAAATTCTGTCAGCTTTTGTTTTTTCATTTGTCCTGATTCTTCCTTCAATGATTGCACTGGTATTTGCCGGATTCTTTAATAATCTTGAAGTGAACAGCAGCTTATGGGAAGGCCTAGGCTTCGTGAGTTTGCTTTCGGTTTTCGGTACGGGTTTGGCGATGATGCTGAATTACAGGCTTCTGAGTGTTTCCACGCCATTGTTTGCCTCCACTGTTACGTTGCTGATGCCGATTGTTGCTATAGTTTGGGGGCTTTTAGATGGTGAAAAGCTTACCCTGATGCAGGGCTTTGGAGGAGTGATTATTTTGGCCGGTCTGATCTTTCTGCGCCAGATGCCTCCCGCTAAAAAATGAAAAACTGCAAAGTCCGATGGACAGTGCAGTTTGAAATAAATCTAATAAAAAGTAAAAATGAAAGGCGACAAAGATATATATTTGTTTTTATATCATGCAAGAGTTTTTTTAATAATTTCAAAATATTTTCAAAACCGCTTCCAATTTTTAATATTTTCATAAATTAGCCTCATGTTTATCAAAGACTATATTTCCAAAGATTATCCTGCTTTCAATGCGACCGATACTATTGAAGAGGCGAATGAAATGGCTAAAGAGTTCTGCTATTCCCATGTTTTTGTAAAGAAAAAAGGAATTTATCAGGGGGCGATCAGCCAGTCTTTTTTGGAGGAAAGCCCGGAAGGTAATTTGGCGAGTCTTGAGATCCATTATGAAAAATTCGCCATTTTGGATGACGGTAATTTATTAGATTCCATCAAGCTATTTCATACTTTTAATGCGAACGTAGTTCCGGTTATTTCAAAAGCTGAAAAATATACGGGTTATCTTTGCTGCGACGATATTTTCAATGAATTTTCAAAGTATCCGCTCTTTTCGGAAAACGGCGCGGTACTGATTATTCAGACCAGCGGAAAGCATTATTCCATGACAGAAGTCTGCAAAATTGTAGAATCGAACAACGGTAAAATTTACGGCTGTTTTATTAATCTTGTCGGGGATGATTTCATTCAGATTACCCTGAAAATAAACAG
This sequence comes from Kaistella soli, assembly GCF_019038595.1. Lineage (GTDB taxonomy): Bacteria > Bacteroidota > Bacteroidia > Flavobacteriales > Weeksellaceae > Kaistella > Kaistella soli. The sequence goes on along the minus strand of NZ_JAHOPF010000005.1, from coordinate 197,684 downwards.
CGAAAACCCAAGTTCTATCGACGAAACATTCGAAAGATACGGATACAGCGTAGTACATAAATATTATGACGATGAAAAAGAAGACCTGTTGAAAGACAGATTCGGATTTTTCCAAAAATATATGGAATTTTAATGATGAAGGCAGCTATTTATTCTCAAAAAAATGATTTAGATACTTTTCTGTATTTGAGCAAATTCGTTTCAGAACTTGAAAAACGGGGAGTTCAGTCTGTGCTGTATGAGGAAATGGCAAACGCAATGCAGTTTTCTAAAATTTTTGAAACCTTTACCGGAAAAGAAGATTTAAAAGAGAAGAAAGTGGATTTGTTTTTCACTTTCGGCGGCGACGGAACGATTGTGAATTCTCTCCTTTTCGTGCAGGATTTAGAAATTCCGGTCGTGGGTGTAAATACCGGTAGACTCGGTTTTCTTGCCAGTTTCAGCAAAGAAGAGGTTTTCCTGGAACTTGATGAAATTATCAAAGGAGAGGTGAAGATCAGCCGGCGATCAGTGATTGAAATTGTTTCACCGAACAAATCGATGTTTTTTCCCTTTGCATTAAATGACATCACTATTTCCCGGAAAGAGACCACAGCCATGATTACGGTGGAATCCTATATTAATGGAGAATTTCTCAATATTTTCTGGGGAGACGGAGTTATTATTTCTACTCCAACCGGTTCTACAGCATATTCTTTGAGTTGCGGCGGACCGATCATTACTCCAAACAATGAAAATTTTGTAATCACTCCGATTGCTCCGCACAACCTGAATGTGAGGCCGCTGATCGTAAATGATGATGTGGAAATTCGCCTGAAAGTGGAAAGCCGTGTTCCGCAATATTCATTATCACTTGATTCCCGGTTGATACATATGGAGACTGATGTGGAGATTGTTTTAAGAAAAGCAAGGTTCCAGCTGCTGCTGATTTACCCGAATAACTTAAGTTTTTATGAAACAATCCGTCAGAAACTGCTTTGGGGAAAAGACAAAAGAAACTGATAGTTTTCGCATAAAATTCTTAACTTTACAGACCTTAATTTAAGATTAAAAAATCTTTTAAAAAATAAAAATATGAGCAGACGTTTTCCGGCAGGAGTTGCCACAGGTCAAATGGTTACCGACATTTTTGAATATGCCAAAGAAAATAATTTCGCGCTTCCCGCAGTAAACGTTATCGGTTCCAGTAACGTAAACGCAGTGCTGGAAACTGCAGCAAAATTAAATTCTCCGGTAATTATTCAGTTTTCAAACGGTGGTGCCGCTTTCAACGCAGGAAAAGGTTTAAGCAACGATGGTCAGAAAGCTGCTGTTGCAGGGGCTGTTGCCGGTGCAAAACATATTCATACTTTGGCTGAAGCCTACGGAGCAACCGTAATTCTTCATACCGATCACTGTGCTAAAAAATTATTGCCTTGGATTGACGGATTAATGGATGCCAATGAAGAATTCTTCGCGCAAACCGGAAAATCTCTTTATTCATCTCATATGTTGGATCTTTCTGAAGAGCCGATCGAAGAAAACTTAGACATTTCCTGCAAATATTTCGAAAGAATGGCCAAAATGGGAATGACTTTAGAAATTGAATTGGGCGTAACAGGAGGTGAAGAAGATGGTGTTGACAATTCGGGAGTGGATTCTTCCAAATTATATACTCAGCCTGATGAAGTGGCTTACGCATATGAAAGATTAAATGCAATTTCTCCCAACTTTACGATTGCTGCAGCCTTCGGAAATGTTCACGGGGTTTACAAACCGGGAAATGTAAAACTGACTCCTAAAATTTTAGATAATTCTCAGAAATACGTTCAGGAAAAATTCAATTTGGGTGAAAAGCCGGTGAATTTTGTTTTCCATGGCGGATCAGGTTCTACAGTGGAGGAAATCAGAGAAGCAATAAGCTACGGTGCTATCAAAATGAATATTGATACCGATCTGCAGTTCGCTTACACTGAAGGAATCAGAGATTATATGGTAAACAACGTAGAATATCTGAAAACACAGATCGGAAATCCTGAAGGCAGCGATAAACCAAACAAAAAATTCTATGATCCAAGAGTTTGGGTTAGAAAAGGTGAAGAAACTTTCGCTAAAAGATTGGTTCAGGCTTTTGAAGATTTAAACAACGTAGATACTCTTAAATAATTGAACGGTGCACAATGTATTGATGCTGAAATCATGAATACATTGTGCTTTTTTTACATAAATACTTAGCAAATGGCATTCGACTGGTTTAAAAGAAAGACAAAAAATATTACCACTTCTACGGAGGATAAAAAAGATGTACCGAAAGGACTTTGGCATCAGACTCCGACAGGGAAAATTATTGAGCATGAGGAACTTAAGGCCAATAGTTATGTTTCCCCGGAAGACGGTTTCCATGTAAGAATCGGAAGTAATGAATTTTTCTCCATTCTTTTTGATGATAACAAATATACCGAGCTTAACGCGGATGTGGAAAGTGTGGATATGCTTCATTTTAAAGACACCAAATCCTACACCGACCGTCTGAAAGAAGTAAAAGCGAAGACTAAGCTTACTGACTCAATACGGAATGGAGTTGGGAAAGTTAACGGCGTTGAAATGGTTATTTCCTGTATGGATTTTGCTTTTATCGGAGGATCTTTAGGTTCAGTGATGGGCGAAAAAATCCGAAGAGCGGTAGATTACTGTATCGAGCATAAACTTCCCTACATGATTATTTGTCAGTCGGGTGGTGCACGTATGCAGGAAGCAACGTATTCATTAATGCAGCTTGCTAAAGTTCAGGCTAAATTAGCGCAGCTTTCAGAAGCAGGTCTTCTTTATATCGCTTACCTGTGTGATCCTACTTTCGGTGGAATTACCGCATCTTTTGCGATGACTGCAGATATTATTATGGCTGAGCCGGGCGCATTGATCGGTTTTGCGGGACCTAGAGTTATCCGTGAAACGATCGGTAAAGATTTGCCGGAAGGCTTCCAGACTTCTGAGTTTTTGCAGGAAAAAGGTTTTGTTGATTTCATCGTAAAAAGAACTGAAATTAAAGAAAAAGTTTCGAAAACTGTGAAACTGTTGGTACACTAGAAATCAATAGCAATTAAATAAAAATCTCTCCTCTGAAGGAGAGATTTCTGTTATGACAAAAACCATAAAAATAGTATTCAATACCTTAAAGTCTTTGAGTTTCCCAAAGTTGGTAAAGCTTTTGAAACTTGCAGCTCCACATCCTTTATTTGCAGTAATGGGATTTTATGCAACGGTGAAAAGTTTTGCGCTTGCACAAAAAAACTTCCCGAAAACCAGTGCTGCGAGTGGAATAGGAAATGCCTTCAGGCACGCTTTATGGACGGCGCTCATTAGCATGTACTGCAGCAAGATATCGTCACCGGAAAAAGCACTTGATTTCTGTGAAAAAATGACTGATCTGCACGAAGAACTTTTCCCAAACGAACCCTTGGAGAAAAAGATGGATCTCCATAACAATCAGGTGGGAATGAATCTTTACAGGGAAATGCTTCCGGGAATTCACCGCCAGTTTTTTGAAACTGCTTTCTTCGTGGACAAACTTTTTGAAAAAACTAAAACAGCTAAAATTCTTACCAATCTTGATGAAGATTTCGGAAATGAGCTAGTTTACCTGGAGGAATAATTTCCTCATTTATTTTTTCGAAATTTTATAGAGTTTACCGCTGTCTGAGACGGCATAGAGATTTCCGTCCTGTCCGTTAAGTACGTCGCGGATTCTGTCATTCCTATCTTCCAGCAGCCATTCTTCACCCACCACTTTGTTGTCTTTTATTACCAGACGGATAATTTTCTCCCCGCTTAAACAGCCGATCATCAGGTTGTTTTTCCATTCTTCAATATTTCCAGTGTAAAAAGTGATTCCGCTCATAGAAACCGACGGATCCCAATAATAAACGGGTTGTTCCGTTCCTTCTTTTTGCGTGGTTCCGTTATTTATTTTTTTTCCGCTGTATTCAAGTCCGTAAGTAACATTTCCCCAGCCGTAATTTTTCCCGGCCTGAATTAAATTGATTTCATCACCGCCTTTCGGACCCATTTCCGCTTCCCAAAGCTGTCCTTTTTCATCCATTGCCAATCCCTGCGGATTTCGGTGTCCTGTAGAATAGATCTCGGGTTTCCAGCCCGCTATTTCCGGATTTCCCGGCGCAGGTTTCCCGTCCTTCGTGATTTTTAAAACTTTTCCTAAATAGGAGTCCTGTTTCTGAGCATAAGGTCTGGTTTCCAGATCTGAACGTTCACCGGTGCTTACGAAAAGGTTTCCGTCTTTATCAAAAACGAGACGGCTTCCGTAATGTTTATCGCCATCATAAGTGGGTGTTGCGCGGAAAATAACGACAGGGTTTTCTATATTTTTGTCGTCAGCTGAAAGTTTCCCTTTGGCAACCGCGGTATGATTTCCCCCGGAAACCGGTTCAGAAAAAGTCCAGAAAATCATTCTGTTATTTTTGAAATCCGGATCTAACGCGACATCCAGCAAACCGCCCTGCCCTTTATTGTCAACTTTGGGCAAACCTTCCACTTTAGAAACCGTTTTTCCGTCCTGTGAAACGATGTTTAAATAGCCTGGTTTTGAAGTGATTAAAAATCTTCCGTCCGGTAGACTGATAATTCCCCATGGGTTTTTTAAATCTGAATTAATAACTTCAACCTGATAAGGCGTTTTTGTTTTTAAACCCTCAATCCGGGTTTGTCCGGCAAAAGTGGGTTGATATTCGGGAGCGTTTTTATTGGCTGTTTCGGGGTTTGGCAGTTTTCCGTTTTCCAGGACCACTTCATTCTGCTGATTTGCGGTTTTGGAATTTCCGGTGCAGGAAAGCACAAGCACCAGTCCTAAAAGAGGCAGAGTTTTGATTGACAATGATTTCATAATGAGAATTTTGGCGGTTTAGTAAAGGTAAGAAACAAAAATTAAGCCGACAGAAATTCTGTATATTTGAGGTTGAACAGCACAGATTCTTGAAAATAATAATTCTGTTGAACTTAACCATAAAATAATTTATCCGACATGAAAGGCATCTCAGTTATAATTCTTTTGGCTCTATCTTGTTCATGTACTTCATTCAGTACATACTCAAAATTTAACAGTATTCAAAGTTGTGATGGGTATATATGTATTAACAATGATTCTTTAAACATTAAATTTACCTCGTTTGGTGCTTTCAAAATTGCAAACAGCAAAAGAGAGTTCAGAAATTTGAAGTTAAAAGGAAATTTGGAATTTAAGAATATTATCTTTTTCGGGACATCTTCAACGATAGAAACCATTACTATCTTCTTTTAAATAACAGAAAAAGGAAAGAAAATTTGTGTATCGGGACACAATAATTGACGGCAGAAAAATTACTGTGGCAGTAAAGTCTGCAGAGAAAAGCGCGCCTTCTAACCAGGAATTTCTTTTAAATGGCATTCAGAAATTGAAATAATTCAATTTTTCTTTTTTGTATTTTTGTAAAACCCAATCACATACCTTTTATTCTTTCGAATATTTAAGCTTAACAAATAAATAGTGCGTTTGGGAATTAAAAAAGATGCAGTTTAAACTTCAGTCAGAATATAAACCGACAGGCGACCAGCCACAAGCCATTGAGAAATTAATCAAGGGTATTGAAATTGGTGAAAAATACCAGACCCTTCTTGGAGTCACCGGCTCCGGGAAAACTTTTACGGTAGCAAATGTGGTGCAGAGTGTCCAGAAGCCGACTATTGTTTTGGCTCACAATAAAACTTTGGCCGCCCAACTTTTCATGGAATTCAAAGAGTTTTTCCCTGACAACGCGGTAGAATATTTTGTGAGTTATTACGATTATTATCAGCCGGAAGCTTTTATCGCTTCTACAAACACCTATATCGAGAAAGATCTTTCCATCAATGAAGAAGTGGAAAAACTGAGGCTTTCAGCGTCAGCAAGCTTGCTTTCAGGCAGAAGGGATGTATTGATTGTCGCTTCAGTTTCATGTATTTACGGTATCGGAAACCCCACAGAATTCAACAAATCATTAATTGAAGTTCAGAAAAATGCCAAAATAACCCGAACGGCTTTTCTTCATAAATTGGTTAATGCGCTGTATTCCAGAACGCTGAATGAATTTACAAGAGGAACGTTTCGCGTAAAAGGAGACGTGATTGATGTGTATCCTGCGTACGCTGACAATGCGGTGCGAATTCAGTTTTTCGGAGATGAAATCGACAAAATTCAAAGCTTCAATCCGCTTAACGGAAATGTGATGGCAGAATTTGAAGAGATGAACATCTATCCGGCCAATCTTTTTGTAACTTCTAAAGAAACGCAGGTCAACGCCATTCGGGAGATTCAGGACGATATGGTAAAACAGGTTGATTTTTTTAACGAAATTGAAAAACCTTTTGAAGCCAAACGGCTGCAGGAAAGAACTGAACTTGATTTAGAAATGATGAAGGAGCTGGGTTACTGCAGCGGTATTGAGAATTATTCCCGTTATTTCGACGGAAGATTGCCCGGCTCCCGACCGTTTTGTCTTTTAGATTATTTTCCGAAAGATTTTTTGATGGTAATTGATGAAAGTCACGTAACCGTTCCTCAGGTTCATGCAATGTACGGAGGTGACAGAAGCCGGAAGGAAGTTTTGGTGGAACATGGTTTCAGGCTTCCTGCCGCGATGGATAACCGACCTTTGAAGTTTGAGGAATTTGAAGCAATGCAGAATCAGGTAATTTATGTTTCTGCAACGCCGGCAGATTATGAACTGGAAAAAACCGGCGGCGAATATGTTGAACAGATCATACGTCCGACAGGATTGTTAGATCCTGTGATTGAAATCCGTCCTTCCATGAATCAGATCGATGATTTGATTGAAGAAATCCAGAAAAGGGCAGAAGCTGATGAAAGGGTTTTGGTAACGACTTTAACAAAAAAAATGGCGGAAGAACTTACCAAATATTTTACCAAATTTTCAATACGAACCCGCTATATCCACTCTGATGTGGAAACTTTGGAAAGAATTCAGATCATGCAGGATTTGCGTCTTGGTGTTTTCGATGTGTTGGTTGGTGTAAATCTATTGAGAGAAGGTCTCGATTTACCTGAGGTTTCTCTGGTGGCGATTTTGGATGCCGATAAAGAAGGAATGCTAAGGTCTAGGCGTTCGCTCGTTCAAACTATTGGTAGAGCGGCAAGAAATGTAAACGGGAAAGCAATTCTCTATGCGGATAAAATCACCGGATCTATGCAGAAAGCCATTGATGAAACCAATTACCGCCGGGAAAAGCAGATGGCTTACAACGAAGAACATGGACTGGTTCCAACGGCGTTGAATAAAAAAATATCAGAAATCCTGGTAGGAAGGTCTAAGGATTTCCCGGATCCTAAATATACCCAAAAGGAAATTTTAAAACAGGTAGCGGAAGAAAAAGCGAGTTACGGCAAAGACGCCACCGAACTGATTGCAGAAAAACAGAAAGCAATGGAAGCTGCAGCAAGGAATTTAGATTTCATCAAAGCTGCGAAATTAAGGGATGAAATTGCGGCGCTGAAGGCTTAAGTTGGAAAGGGTATAGGAGGTTCGTGGGAACCGAATGAGTGTAGGGAGTTAGTGATGTTTAAAAAAGGCTTTCCCCGAACGCTATATTTAAATAATAATCAAGTGTTCAAATAAATATTTTTTCATCTTAAAACTTATACACCTTCTTTTTCGGTTTTTCGTAACTTACTTTTCCACGGATTGGCGCCAGCAAATCCATAAGACCGTTCAGTTTTATTTCGTAGATCGTTGAAAGCTGCATACCGAGTTTTCCTTTCGGCATTCCCTGACGGTGAAACCATTCCAGATAATTGATGGGCAGATCTGCAAGGATGGAGTCTTTGTATTTGCCAAACGGCATTTTTTCGGTGCAGATTTCCTGCAGTATTTCCGGGTGTAAACCTTCCATCTTAAATACTTAAATCTATTTTCTTTTCAATTTCTTTAGGTTCGGGCATTATCAGTTCTCTGTCATCATCAGAAAACTCGTCGCGGTAAACCTGAATCAGCAAAACGGTAATCGAAATAAGAATCGGCCCGAAGATCAGTCCCATAAAGCCAAAAAGATTCATTCCTACAATAATCCCGAAAACGGTATTGAGCGGATGAATATTTTCAAGCCTTTTTAACAGCGTAAAGCGAAGTAAATTATCGGTTAAACCCACCACAATCAGGCAGTAAGCTGCCAAACCTAGTCCAGGACCTACATTTCCTTCAGCGATCATAAAGATACACACCGGAATATATACAATTGCAGCTCCTACGATAGGAATCATTGATGCAACCGCGGTTAACGCAAATAAAAGAACAGCACTTGGAGCATCAAAAATAAAATATCCTGTCAACGCAACAATTCCCTGTCCCATCGCAACAACCGGAATTCCGATTGCATTTGCGATAACCATTTTCCGGATTTTTTCTCCAATCAGGTTGACGTTGGCTTTTTTCAGAGGCGCAGACTCTTTCATAAGTCTCTCAAAAATCCGCGGTTTTTCAAGCATGAAATACAGGATAAAATACATTGACGCGACAATGGTAAGTGTATTGAAAGTGCTGCTGAGCGCTGCAGTGGAGTACTTACCAACATTTTCCTTAAGTTTCGCCAGATTTTCTTTGCTCAGAATATCAAAGTGTGTTTTAGAATAAACATAATCATGAATTTTGTCCGCGAATATGTTGAACTTTTCCATATAGGCGGAAGCATTTCCTAATTTGTCGATAAGCAGATCGATAATGAAATATACCGGTAATATTAAAATGATGAGCGTAGCCACAATCAGAAGCGTGGATGCCGCCCACGGTTTCCATTCTTTTTCTTCCTGAAGATAAAGGTTGTATTTCCGGGTAATAATGTACAGCGTAATGGCTCCCAAAACCGAAGGGATAAATAAAGAAAGATTAAAACAGATTAATCCGGCAAGAACGAGGATTAAGGCCAGGAGAAAAACCTGCTTTATTTTTACTTCGCTGATCTGATGCTTTTTATTGGGCATAAATGGGGTTTAAAACAACAGAAATGTCTGTTGTTTTCAAATGTACAACAATATTGATTAAATTAATTTTTAAATTCTAATTGACGTGGTGTTCCGCAGAACGCGCAATAAGCTGAATACATTACCGCAAAATAAAACGGCATGGTGGCGATAATTCCGAATCCGCAAAGTAAAACTCCTGCAGCACTGATGAGAAGTCCCAAAAATGAAGCTCCTAAAAACACCCCGTAATTTTCTTTTGCGATATTGAAAGATTTGCTCAAAGCTTCAGAAAAGCTGGCGTTTTCAAACAGTAACACAGGATAACCCAATAAGAAAAAAGGAAGAACGAAAAATTCGGGAATAAAACAAAGCATAAATGAAATGCCCATAGCGATGCTTGATATCAGGCTGTAAATTAATATGTTACCTAAATTCTGTCTGTAGCCGATAAATAGATCTGAAACCTGTAGCGGCTGTTTGAAATTGTATTTATTCGCCATATAAATCAGTCCGACATAAAGCGGAGCTATAATCAGACTCACTAATCCCGAAAGTCCGTAATAAACTTTGATACCGGGTATTGACCACATTTTCATCGCTGAAAAATCTCCGTCGGAAGAACTGATGACCTCACCGAAACTTTTAGATTCAAATCCCGAAATAGGCTGAATGACAAGAGAAACGATAAAGTAAATGCCCATTGCCAAAAGCGCATAAAGAAAAACGCCTTTGTAAATCTCGAAAGCGTGGGAAATAATATCTCCTGAGGCCTTTTGAGGCGCATTGTGTTGGTCAAAATCCTGAAAAGAATCCATAGTTTAATTTTTTTAATGTTTCTCAAATTTAAAATTTAATATTGAAAAACACATTTTTTAAAATTAAATTTTAATTGATTTCTTTAAACAGGTTTTGATAAAGGGTGTAGATCATCGCGTTCCAGAACGGGAAAGTAAGGAGAAAACCAATACCGCAAAGCAAAATACCCGATACGCTGAAAACCGCGGCAATCATTACGCAAACCAATACTGTAAGGAAATTATTGCGCAAGCTTTTGATTGTAAGAGTAATGCCTTCAAAGGTTTTCACATTCATGAAAAACATCAGCGGGATTGAAAACAGCGTAATGAAAATCCAGAAAATTCCCAGCAGGAAAAGTGCATTTGCATAAGTGAAAATAATCATCCAGAAGAGGTAGAAGCCGAAAAATTTAAAAAAATCTGCACCCTGATAACCTGCAAGAAGGTCTTTAAAAACAACGGGTTCATTCAAATCCATTTTGCGGAAAATTTTAAATAAACCAACATTTAAAGGATTGATTAATGCAAGAAGGAAAAAAAATGCGAGGCCAAAATTTCTCGCCTGCGGTAATTTGGAGATTTCTTCCACCTTTTTATTGAAAGCCGGAATATCTGTTCTCACCAAATCGCTGTATTTTACAATTTCGTCCCAAAGACCGAAATATTTGAAAAGAGCAAAATAGCCGATAAAAAAAAGGGAAATATATAAAAAACTGTACGCAAACTGATAGAGTAAAGTCCGGTTCCAGTAGGAAAAAGCGGTGCGGAGAATCTGTTCTATGGAAAGTTTCTGGAGGTCGTTATTATTCATGGCGCAAAATTAATGTTTTAGGATTTAAACAGCGTATTTTTACAGCTAACTTCACTCTTTTCGTTATTTTTGCGGAGATGAATTCCAAATTTCACCCGAATTTTGATAAGATGGATGAACTTTCTCAGCAGAAAGTTCCGTTCTTTTTTATGATCGATTTCTTAATGGAGAATGTGGATGTTTTCACTGAAAATGAAATTGATAAATCAGGTTTATTGGTTGATTTTCAAGGCTTTAAAACGGAGATTAAACCGTACACAATTCCTGAGAGAATTGAATTCGAATCTTTTCCCCAGACGAAAGAACAATACCAGGAAGGTTTCGAATTCGTGCAGAAAAATCTGAGATTGGGGAATTCTTATCTTGCAAACTATACCTGCAAAACCGAGATAAAAACAAATCTTACGCTGGAAGAAATTTTCTATCTTTCAGAATCGAAATATAAGGTTTTGTATAAAGACAGGTTTGTGTTTTTTTCTCCTGAAACCTTTATTGAAATAACTGATAATGAGGTTCTTACCCATCCTATGAAAGGAACCATTGATGCCTCAGAAGAAAATGCAGTGGAAATGCTGAAAAGCAACATTAAAGAAAAAGCAGAACATTATACGGTGGTGGATTTGCTGCGCAACGATCTGAGTATGATCGCCGATGAGGTAAAACTGAATGAATTTCAGCGGATTGACTTTCTTAAGACAAAACAGAAAAACCTGTACGCGATGAGTTCTGAAATTTCGGGGAAACTGAAACCGAAATTCCGGGGCAAAATAGGAAGTATTCTGAAAAAATTACTCCCGGCAGGATCCATATTAGGGGCGCCGAAACCCAAAACCCTCGAAATTATACTGGAAGCGGAAAATTATTCCCGGGGATATTATACCGGAGTTTGCGGCTGGTTCGACGGCAAAAATCTCGATTCCTGCGTGATGATTAGATTTATTGAAAAAGAAAACAACAAATTATACTTCAAAAGTGGTGGCGGAATCACTCATTTGAGTAATTTAGCTGACGAATACAAAGAAATGAAAAATAAAATTTATGTCCCAATTCATTGAAAGCATCAAAATTGAAGATCAGGAAATTTTCCTCTTAGATCTTCATCAAAAAAGGGTTAACGAGACGTTAGCCCATTTCGGAAAAGAAACTTCCATCGATCTGGCTAAGATTTTTAAAGAATTGGCGCTCGATGAAGACGGTCTGTTCAAGCTGAAAATTACTTACGATCTGAACAAAAATTATAGAACACAGCTTATTCCGTACGCCATTTCGGAAATAGACGATTTTCAGCTGGTGGAAAATAATGCCTATGATTATTCCTTCAAATTTGAAGACCGGAAAGAGCTGGAAAAGATGATTGCTAAAGCAAAAGCTGACGAAATAATTATTGTAAAAAACAACCATATTACGGATACCTCGTTTTCGAACATTCTTTTTAAGAAAGGGAAAGACTGGTTCACGCCGACAACATATCTTTTGAACGGCGTTCAGAGAACTCATTTGCTGAAGAGTAAAAAGATTAAAGAAGCAGAAATTACTTTACAGAATATAAAGGAATATTCTCATTTTCAGCTGATTAATGCGATGAACGATTTCGATGATATGTTTATTTATCCAATATCAAAAATCACCAATCTTCCTGATACATCAGGATATTTAGAAATTTAGCCAACAGCGGTTCCAATTCGTTAGTAATTGGTCTGTTTTTCGCTAGAGTAATTTCCACATTCGGAAATTTTGCAGAAGACTTTCATGAAGAAAAAATACCAGTTCCTGTTTCATTTTACCCAAAAATTGAGAATTTTACTTTTCTTGTTTTTTGGAGTTACCGTATTATCACAAACGAAAATTTCAGGATCAATCGTGGATGCCAACACCGGAAAGCCGGTTTCAGGCGTTGAAATTTTCATTAATCAAAAACAAAAGGCTGAGCTCACTACTTCCGGTTCGGATTTTCTCATTGTTTCCGATTCCGGAATTGCCACTGCGACTTTTATCAAAAAGAATTTTAAAACCGAAGTACACACTTTCAGCGATCACCGCTTTGAAAACCTGGTGGTGAAACTTCAGCCCGAAAATGTGGAAGATATCAAGGAAGTTGTTCTCGCAGGAAAAAGCAAAAAGAAATACAAAAACAAAAAGGAAAATCCCGCGTATGCCATTATGCAGGAAGTGTGGAAGCGAAAGAAAACCAATGGACTTGCGAATTACAGCGATTATCAGTTCAAGGAATATGAGAAAATTGAAATAGGACTCAATAATATCGACAGTGCTTTTATGAAGAAAAAAATCTTCAATGATATGGAGTTTATTTTTAAGTATGCTGATTCGGCGAACTTCGATAAAAAGCTTTCTCTTCCTGTATTTTTTAATGAAACTATTTATAAAACTTACGGTAAAAACAAACCTGAAAAAAAGGAAAACAAAACGATTGTTGCCAATAAATTTTCAGGATTCAGCGATAACGAGCTCATTGCTTCTACGGCAAAAAATCAGTTTAAAGACGTAAATCTTTATGACAATACGCTGAATTTTTTCAATATCGGATTTCCGAGCCCCGTCGCAAAAGACGGTTTCAGTACTTATGAGTATGAAATTACCGATTCTCTTGCTGTAAACGGAACCGACTGTTTTGTGATTAATTATTTCCCCAAAAGAAAGGAAGTTCTTGCTTTTCAGGGGAATCTCTACATTTCCAAAGGCACTTATAATATTGTAAAAGCCACGTTGAAATCAACCAATAAAATCAACGTTAATTTTGTCAACGGAATTTATTTGGAAACCGAATACGACTCGCCGAATGATTCTGTTTTCATTCCTAAAAGAACTTATACAGAACTTGAAATGTCGGTTTTCAAAAAGAAAAAAGATGCGAAAAGTATTCTTTTTAAGAGGACCGATATTTTCAGCGATTACCTTTTCAATCAGAATTTTGACGACCGGCTTTTAGTGGATAAAGAACAGACTTTAAGCGACGGAAATCTCACCAAACCCGATGAATTCTGGGAAAGAGAGAGAGATGAGCCTTTGGCTGATTCTGAGAAGAATGTATATACCATGGTTTCCGGTCTTGAAAAAGTTCCGAAATTTAAGAGAATCGTAAAACTGGTGGAAATCCTGCAGTCAGGATATGTGAATGCCTGGAAAGCTATTGATTTTGGTGATATTTATTCTGTTTACGGAAAAAATGAAGTGGAAGGAGACCGCATCCGCGTCGGCGCAAGAACCTATTTTTCGCCTAATGATATGTGGCGGATCGCCGGTTACACCGCATACGGATTTAAGGACAGAAAATTCAAATACGGAATTGAAGGGAAATATATGTTCAGCCGGGAAAACAGGGCGACAATTGGTTTTGGAAGCCGGAATGACGTCATTCAGCTCGGGGCTCAGCTCACAAATGACGACGGAATTATGACGCGCTCTTTCGCGTCTTCATCTGTATTTTCATCAGGAACAAATGCTTCGTTGAGTTTGGTGAAACAGAATAATTTCTTTTTTTCTCTGGAACCTGTAAAGAATTTTGAAGTGCGGATGGACGCTTCCTTACAGAATATAAAATCCGCGAATCCCCAGAATTTTAATCTTGATTTCTATAAAAATAATGAACTGAAATCTGAGCTGAATGATTTTCATACAACATTCAGCCTGATCGCGAAACCCGGTGCAAAATATTCGCAGTATGGCGTTGACCGTTATTCTTTTACGACGCTATCACCAACTTTCGTTTTGAAATTCACGCATGGTTTTGAGAACGTTCTGAATGGTGATTTTGACTATAATAAGCTACAGTTTCTTTATTCTCAGCCTGTGTTGCTTGGAAACATCGGAAAATCGATTATCAACTTTGAAGCCGGGAAAAATTTCAGCACCGTTCCGCTGGCCTTACAGAATGTGATTCCCGGAAATCAGTCCTACAGCTTAATTCCCAACACTTTTGCGCTCTTAAAATATTACGAGTTCGTTGCTGATGCGTACACAACTTTGAATTATGAACATCATTTCCAGGGCAAGCTTATTTCCTATATTCCGCTGATTAAAAAGCTGAAGTTCAGAGAACTCGTGTTTATCCGCGGCGCATACGGAACCTTAAGCGATGCGTCGAAAAACATCAATTTCGAAAACACTCTTTATTCAGCTCCGGATCAGCAGATCTATTATGAATATGGTTTTGGTCTCGAAAATATAGGTTTCGGGAATCTCAGAATTTTAAGGGTAGATTTCAACTGGCGGGGGAATTATCTCGACCGGCCGGATGTTTCAAAATTCGGAATTAAATTCGGGCTGCAGATGAATTTTTAATTATTTGATCGACTCAAAATATCCTTTCAGAATCTCCGAATTTTCAATCCCAGAAGTATCAACTTCAAGAATTTTTGCTTTTACATCATGTTTGAAGAAGTTGTCCAATACACGTGAGAGTGTATCTTCATCATCAATTTTCGTGTAAGAAAACCCGAAATGTTTTGCTAAATACTCAGCGTTTTTGTGATGCTTCGTAAGGATAAATTCATCGAGTGCGTTCGCAGTCCCCGGTCCCGGAATAATCTTAAAAATATCGCCACCGCCATTATTAAAAATAATAATCCTTGTGTAAGGCGGAATATAATTATTCCAAAGCCCGTTGATGTCGTAAAAGAAACTGAGATCACCCGTTACCAACACCGTCTGGTTTGCATTTTTCATTGCAAAACCCATCGCCGTCGAAGTAGAGCCGTCGATTCCGCTTGTTCCGCGGTTACAGTAGATGTGGTTTTTTTGGAAATCAAAAAGCTGCGCATATCGGATTGCAGAAGAATTGCTGAAATGAAGATTGATGTTTTCCGGCAGCTTTTCCGATAAAATCTCAAAGAATTTAAAATCAGAAAAAGGTGCTTTTACACAATAATCCACATGTTTTAAATCTCTTTTATCCCGAAGAACATCCCATAAATTAAAATAGGGTTGAGGTTCCAGGTTAATAAAATTCAGTAATTTCTTAAAGAAAACCTCGGGTTTGGTTTCAATTTTTTCCGTGAGCGAAAAGAAAGTGTCAGGCTGCCAAACTTCGTGGATGTGCCAGTGGTTTTTCGGTTTCGCTTTTCTCAGAAACTGTTTCACTTTCTTGGAAACAACGTTCTGTCCGATGGTTACTAAAAGATCGGGTGCGTAGGTCTTGAAATCCTCCTCAGAAAAATTAAAAATGTAACGGTCGATATGACTGAAAAATTTCGGGTGGTTGAGATTGGAAGTCGCTTCCGTTAAAACCACAACACTGTGATTTTTAACCAATTGAGTCAGCTGCATTTGCAGTTCTTCGCTGTAATCCCGGGTTCCGACCAAAATCAGAATTCTTTTCGAAAGATTCCATTCTGCTGCGAGATGTGAAGGCAGTTCATATTGCTTTTTCTGAAGTGTTTTTTCTACTGGAGGAAAATTGGGAAGCTCCGAAACCAATTGATAAAGAGGTTCTTCCAAAGGAATATTAATGTGCACCGGTCCCTGTTTTTCAAAACATAGTTCGATTGCTTTTTTAATTAAAGCAAAATTTTCATCATCGGCATTTTCTTTTCCGTCTTCCAGAAGCTGGAAATCGCCGTAAGAATGCTGCTCAAAAATCTCCTTCTGGCGGATGGTTTGTCCGTCAAAAATATCCACATAATCGGTCGGCCGGTCAGCAGTAAGAACCAGGAGCGGGACATTCTGATAAAATGCTTCAGTAATGGCAGGATAATAATTTGCAGAAGCAGAACCGCTGGTACAGGTTATTGCCACAGGTTTCTTTTCGCTTTTTGCCATTCCCAAACCAACAAATGCGGCACTTCTTTCATCCACAATGCTGTAACAGTTGAATTCATCAGTTTCGGAAAAATGTATTGCCAGCGGCGCATTACGCGATCCTGGTGAGATAACGATATTGAAAATTCCGTATTCTTTTAAGAGATATGCTAATATTTGGATGCTTCTTTTGGAAGAGAACTGTTTCATTTGAAAATTTTGACTAACCGCAAATTTACTGATAATTAAAATTTTAAACAGAAATATTTGATGGGGAGTTTATACGTATATTTACCGTAAAATTACCGGAAATGATACGTGAAAAAATCAGAAAAGAAGTGTCCTTAGATAAAATTACTTTAGAAAAACTTAAAATTAAAGCCCAGGAAGACGGAAGAAATCTCAAAAATTATCTCGAAAAAATTCTTACTGAAAAGGCCAATGATGATTTCGAAATCACTGAAGGATATATGAAAATGATAGATGAGATGCTGGAAAAGAAGGCGAAAGGCGAACTGAAATTTACGAATTGGGAAGATGTTAAAAAGAAATTTAACCGATGAATTATTTCGTGACGCTATCTGATCAGGCTGAAACAGATCTGGCAGAAGCTGACGAATTTTATTTAAAAATCAGCCCCGATTTGCTTGACCGGTTTTGGGATGACTTGAAACGTACGCTCACAAGATTAGAGGAGAACCCGCTGCAGTTTCAGGAAAGATACCAAGGGAACCGAATAGTTTTTCTCGAAGCTTTTCCATTTGGAGTCCATTACTTTTTAAATGGGAAAGAAATTGAGGTTTTCAGAATCCTTCACACAAAAAGAAATTTTTAATCTAAAAAACTTAATTTTGCAACGAAATATTTAATCTCAAAAATATGAAACAGATCCCAAGTGTGGATTTGCGTGATTTCCTTTCGGGTGACCCGGAACGCAAACAAAAATTTGTAAATGAAATCGGAAAAGCATACGAAGAAATAGGGTTTGTTGCTCTGAAGGGGCACTTTCTGGATGACAGTCTGGTAAAAAACCTTTACGGCGAAGTGAAGAATTTCTTCGATTTGCCGGTAGAAACCAAGCAGAAATACGAAATCCCCGGAATTGGTGGACAGCGTGGTTATGTTGGTTTCGGGAAAGAAACTGCCAAAGGGTTTAAAAAAGGGGATTTGAAAGAGTTCTGGCATTTCGGTCAGTATTTGGAACCGGGTTCGAAATATGCCGAAGTGTATCCCGACAATGTGGAAGTGGCGGAAACTCCAAAATTTAACGAAGTAGGTAAAGAAGCCTATAAAATGTTGGAAAAAACCGGTGTTTATGTATTGAGAGCTCTGGCTTTGCACCTTGGTTTGGACGAATTTTATTTCGACAAATTCGTGGGTGAAGGCAACTCGATCTTGAGACCAATCCATTATCCGCCGATCACGGAAGAACCTGATAATGCAGTGCGTGCGGCGGCTCATGGAGATATTAACCTGATTACGCTTTTAATGGGCGCTCAGGGTAAAGGTCTTCAGGTCATGAACCACGACGGCGAATGGGTGGATGCAATTGCTGAACCTGACGAGCTGATGATCAATGTTGGTGATATGCTCTCACGCCACACCAACAACAAACTGAAGTCTACCATTCACCAGGTGGTAAATCCGCCGCGTGAATTGTGGGGAACCTCAAGATATTCGATTCCTTTCTTCATGCATCCGGTAGGAGATATGCCGCTGAACGCTTTGGAAGGAACTTATGACGAAAACAATCCGAAATTATATCCTGATACAACAGCAGGTGAATTTCTCCACGAAAGACTCGTGGAATTAGGCTTAATTAAGTAATCCCAAGATTTTGGTATAGAACGGACAGATTTTTTCTGTCCGTTTTTTTTTGTTTAAATCCGCAGGAGTCAAATGTTTCTATAATATATTTGATTCGTAATTTTGTAACATGGAAATATTGGATGTACTGATTATCGGCGCCGGACCTATTGGTTTGAACTGTGCTTTGGAAGCCGAAAAGAACGGTTTAAATTATGTAATTATTGAAAAAGGTACTATCGTCAACTCACTCTATCATTATCCGTTGTACATGCGGTTTTTCTCGACTGCCGAAAAACTGGAAATCGCAGAAACTCCCTTTATAACGTCATCTCCAAAACCTGGAAGACAGGATGCTTTGGAATATTATCAGGGAATTACGCGCCGGCGTGGTCTGAGAATCAACCTTTATGAAAGAGTTCTGAAAATTTCTAAAAATGAAATATTTGAGATCGAATCTTCCAAAAGAAAATACCTCGCGAAAAACGTCATCATCGCAACAGGATTTTATGACATTCCGAATCTGCTGAATATTCCCGGTGAAAACCTGCCGAAAGTAAAACATTATTATACGGAACCTTATCCTTACGCCAACCAGAAAGTTGTGGTAATCGGTGCCAGCAATTCTGCCGTGGATGCCGCTTTGGAAACTTACAGAAAAGGAGCAGAAGTTACGATGATCATTAAAAATTCTGAGATTTCGAAATCGGTGAAGTATTGGGTGAAGCCGGATATTGAAAACCGCATCGCTGAGGGAAGTATCAAAGCCTTTTTCAATGCTGAGATCATGGAGATCAAAGAAGCCACCGCTATTTTCAAGGATGAGACGGGAAATATTCACGAGATTGAAAACGATTTTGTCCTCGCAATGACCGGCTATCTTCCGGATTTTGAATTCCTCAAAAACTCAGGAATTGATTTAAAAGGTGATAATCTCCGTCCGGTGTATAATCCGGAAACCATGGAGACGAATGTAGAAAACCTTTACCTGGCAGGCGTAGTTTGCGGCGGAAAAGACACGCATCATTGGTTCATTGAAAACTCCAGAATTCACGCGGAAATGATTGTAAAGAACATTTTAAATAAGAAATAATCTTTTTTGCACATAACTCACTTTTCTTCTTTTTAATTCTCACAAAACCTTTATTAAAAGAGATTTCAACACGGTTAACTGTCGTTAATTATTAAATTGAACCCTATCAATATTTGGTTCCGGTAATTCAATTTTTTACACTTAAGCATGAATGAAGGCAGGATACACTTAAATGCCAAATATCATGAATTTCATTTTTAAAAATATCAAAACCAGTTCAAATCTTTCGTAACTTTAACTACCTAAAAATCAAATGCAGGTCATTTCCTTTTTAGCATTCCCATAGAATAATTAAAACTATATATTATGAGTGCTAATACCCAAGATCTAAGAAATGTAGTCTTGCTCGGTCATTCCGACAGCGGCAAAACTACGCTGATTGAAACCATGCTTTACGAGGGAGGGGCGATCAAACGCCGCGGATCCGTCGAAGGACAGAACACGGTGAGCGACCATACAGATTTAGAACACGAAAAAGGAAAAACAATTTTCTCCCACCAGATGTTCGTAAACTGGAAAAACAATAAAATAAACATTATCGATACCCCCGGATTTGACGATTTCGTTGGCGAAGTCGTTTCTTCGTTAAAGGTGGCCGATACTGCAGTCATCGTGCTGAACGCTGCGAACGGTGTCGAAGTGGGAACCGAACTCGTTTGGGAGTATGTAGACAAATACCAGACGCCCGCCATCTTCGTCATCAACCAGATGGATCATCCGAAAGCCGATTTCGAGAAAACGCTGGAGCAGGCTAAAGAAAGGTTTGGTACCAAACTCATTCCTGTTCAGTATCCTTATAATTCCGGAGCGAACTTTAATGCGATCATCGATGCTTTAAGAATGGTGATGTACGAATTCCCTGCGAACGGAGGAAAACCTGAGAAAAAACCAATTCCTGAAAGCGAAATGGCAAGAGCCAACGAAATGCATAATGCTTTGGTAGAAATCGCTGCTGAAAATGAAGAAGGTTTAATGGAGAAATACTTTGAAGAAGGCAATCTTTCCGAAGACGAACTCGCCAAAGGAATCACCATCGCTCTTGCAAAACAGCAGTTTTTCCCGGTATTCGTCACCAGCGGATTAAAAGATATGGGAAGCGGAAGACTTATGGGCTTCATTGATGACATCGCGCCGTCACCTGCCGAAAGACCTGCAAGAAAAATGGAAAACGGGGACGAAATTTCTTACGACCCGAACGACAAAACCACCATCTTCATTTATAAAACCCTTTCTGAACCTCAGGTCGGAATGGTTTCTTACTTTAAAGTCCTGAGCGGGAAAATCAAACCCGGCGATGAACTGGTGAATGCCAATAATGGCGAAACAGAAAGAATTTCACAGCTTTTTGTAGCGGAAGGTAAAGAAAGAATTCCGGTGACCGAACTTGTGGCAGGAGATTTGGGCGTTACCGTGAAACTGAAATACGGCCATTCCAACAATACCTTAAATTCCAAAGGCATCGAAAGAAAAGTGCGTCCTATGGCATTCCCTGAAAGCCGCATCAGAAAAGCTGTCTCTACAGATTCTACCGCGGATATGGAAAAACTCGTGACCGCTCTGCACAAAATTGAAGAAGAAGATCCAACGCTGAAAGTGGAGCAGTCCGCAGAACTGAAACAGACGATCCTTCACGGGCAGGGTCAGCTGCATCTCGATTTGGTGAAACAGAGACTTCAGAAAGAATTCGGCGTAAACATGAATTTTGGAAATCCTAAGATCCCTTACCGCGAAACCATCACAGGGAATGCTGATGCAGATTACCGCCACAAAAAACAATCCGGAGGATCCGGTCAGTTTGGGGAAATCCACATGAGAGTTGAAAATTTCTACGATGATATGCCGGAACCTACCGGTTTTAATATCCGCCAGAAAGAAGTCGAAGATCTGCCTTGGGGCGGCAAGCTCGCATTTTACTGGTGCATCGTTGGCGGAGCTATTGATAACCGCTACATCGGTGCCATTAAAAAAGGAATCATGCAGCAGATGAAAGAAGGCCCGCTTACCGGTTCACATTGCCAGAATGTGAGAGTCACTGTTTACGACGGAAAGATGCACAGTGTAGATTCCAATGATATTTCCTTCCAGCTGGCGGCTTCTGGCGCTTTCAGAGAAGGTTTCCAGAATGCGAAGCCTCAGCTGCTCGAACCGGTTTATTCCGTGGAGATCCTTTGTCCGGACGAAGATACCGGCGATGTAATGGGCGATCTGCAGACGCGCCGCGCCATGATTTCCGGAATGGATTCTGAAGGACATTACCAGAAGATCCTTGCCGATGTTCCGCTGGCTGAGATGCACGATTACGGTTCCACGCTGCGTTCCATCACAGGGGGAAGAGCTAAATTCACCATGAAGTTCTCCGAGTACCAGCTTGTGCCGCCAAATGTGCAGCAGGAGCTTGTGAAATCGCACTCTGTTCTGCAGGAAGCATAAATTGTATAACTTTACAGAAAACCTCACCGCAAGTTGAGGTTTTCTCTTTTAACCCCCATTCTGCATTTGCATCAAAGCTAAAAATCTACCATGAAAAAAATCCTTTTGCTGCTGTCTGTTTTTGCATTCAGCTTTTTCTTTTCCCAGATTACCAAGACATTTGATATCAACGGTACCGCAAGGAAAGCACTGGTCTTCCAACCTCAGCTGAAATCTGAAAAAACACCGGTGATCTTTGTTTTTCACGGACATGGCGGCAATGCGCAGTTTGCTTCAAAGAAAATCGATTTCCAGAATTACGATAAGGAAACACTGGTGGTTTTCATGGAAGGCATCCCAGGAACCTCCGGCTACGTGGTGGATAAAAAAGGCCTGCTGAACGGCTGGCAAATGTTTCCCAACGATCACGGCAACCGCGATGTGCTGTTCTTCGATGAGGTTTTAAAAGATCTGACTAAAAATTATAACGTTGATGCTTCAAGGATTTATGCCGTAGGACATTCCAACGGTGCAAGATTCGTGAATGTGCTGTGGGTAGAGAGAGCGGATAAAATTGCGGCCATCTGTTCGGTCGCGGCGCAGGGCGGCAGGATGATCAAAGGTGCGAAACCGCTTTCGGTGTGGATGAGCATGGGAAAAAATGATCCTCTGGTTCCGTACGGGATGCAGAAACAGTCGGTTGCGATGGTGGAAGATAATCTGAAAGCAGATCCTAAGACCGCAGTGGTAAAAGGCGACAAAACTTTTTATACCGGCACTGATCATACAGAACTTGTCGTGGAAGAGCGCAGTGCCGGCCACGAATTCCCACATGAATCCATCCCCGAAATGGTGGCGTTTTTCAAAAGACATCACAGGTAAAAAATTAAATAAGGGTGTTTTAACGGGCATTTAATTGATTGGTTTATAGTACTTTCGAAATACTAACCATAAAAACTTAAATGTTATGCCTTTACCAAATCTCAACAATGCGCACCTTACAGAAGCGCAGATGAACAACATCCAAACTGCCGTTGCCGCGCTGGAAGACGCACTGGCCGTGCTTACCGTAACCCTTACCCCCGACGAGCGCAAAAACTATGGCAGTGTGAACGAGCAGAATAAGCTCCTCATCAACAAAGTGTGGGATTACCGCCAGAACAGCGCCCACCTTTCGCAGCCTGACCTCGACTGGAATGAATTCGAGAACGACCTGAAAAGCCGTCAGTTTATCGAAAACATTGCCCACCGCGTAAAGGCCATGGACGAAAGGCTGAAAAACTCGAAGATTCTGCACGATTACGATAACTACCAGGCGGCCCTTGATGATTATGCCTACACCAATTACAAGGCAGGCTCCAATGCCGCAGGTTACGAAACCAAGAAAAACGAGCTGAAGCAGTTTTTTCCGCGCAGCAGCAAACGCTCAGGTCCTCCTGTTGAAGGGGAATAGCAATGATATACTTCATCAAAGACAGCCCGCGGTTTCCGTGGGCTGTTTTTCTTTTATTTTACGGCAGTGTTTAGGTTGTTTTGAGAACCGTTTAGGTCAAAAGGCTAAAATTTTAGGTTCCAAGGCTAAACGATTAGGTTCCGGACCTAAAGTTTTGCGTTGCTGAGCTAAACATTTGGCTTCGGGAGCTAATGGTTTGGGTAAATGACCTAAAGATTTGGTAAAATGAGGTAATGGATGATGTAACGTTTGGATTATAGAGGCACGAAGTCAGGAGACTTCGCGCAGCGGGGCGTATTGGACCATAATATTTTAATATAGATTACGGTTAAATCTCTATAAAATATCTTACGATTGAATATAACGTGTAAATAATACTTCCAAATGCAAAGAAAAATAAGGTAATTGTTAAAATTGTAAATATAATTGTGGTTCTTTTATCATTATTTGAGTAATTATATTTAATAATTTCATGAGCCCAAAGTAAGGGATTATCTTCTCCGATTTTCTCTGCTAGTGGCGAGAAGTCATTCGGATCATATGGCATGTCGTTTTCAGTCATGAATTGTGAATAATTTTTATGCACATTAAAAAGCGAATAAAGAAAGTAAAAAAATAGTATCGTGAAGAAAATTGAAAAAAAATTAAGTAAATAGTTTATCCATAAGTGTTTGTAAGATATGATGGGTATATTTTCAAGAAGACTTGAATAAATAATTGAAGCACAATATACCGTGAAAGTCATAACAATTATTATAAGGAGCCGCGTTGTAAATAACGTTCCACGTACAATACTACTTCTGTCAAATAATCGGATAGGAAGCAAAATAGTTAGAAAAATAAATAGCCACGATGATGATATGTAGTGAATCACTGGGAATTTTCTGAAGTCTAAAAAGTTAGTTACTTCTTTTTGAGGAATTTTATATATATGATTGGGATCAAATTTAATCTCCGAAATTATATCTTCTTTTTTCTTTATAAGATAATTTGCAACATTTTTATCTAAGGTTTTATCCTTTAGCAGAGATTCAATACTTTTTAAGTTATCTATTTTTTTTCAAATTTATATTGATCACTAAAGCTAAATAGATAATTCACAAATAGTAATGTTGCAACAATAAATATTAAGCCCCAATAGCTGTTTTTTCCATCCTTTCTTTTAAAAAAACTCAAAACAAAATTTATAATTGCTTCCAATGATGAATATTTTATGAATTGTCTTTAGGTTATCTCAAATATCCAACTATTAACTCAATTCACCAAACAATAATTGTTTACAAACTAGCGAATTAGCACAAAAAATCCGCCCGGCAATGCCGAACGGATTTTGTTGTTTTAAGCTTCTTCCAGTTTCACCGTGAAGTGGCGCAGGATTTCGGATTCCCAGGTGATATGGTAGCCTTTCTCTATTTCGTCGCGTCTGTCGTAAACGTTTTTAATGGCGGCAGCGATATAATCCATGTGATTGTTCGTGTAGGTTCTTCTCGGGATGGCGAGCCTCACGAGTTCGAGTTTCGGGTAGCGGTTTTCCCTTGTCTGCGGATCACGGTCTGCCAAAAGCGTCCCGATCTCTACGGTGCGGATGCCGGCTTCCTTATAAATTTCGTTTGCCAAAGTCTGTGCAGGATATTCTTCTCTTGGGATATTCGGCAAAAATTTCAGGGAATCTACGAACACGGCATGTCCGCCAATCGGCTTCTGCACGGGGATTCCGAACTCAATCAGTCTGTTCCCAAGATATTCCACCTGGGAAATACGGCTTTCGAGGTATTCGAATTCTGTAGCTTCATTCAAACCAACAGCCAGCGCAGCCATGTCGCGGCCCGCCATTCCGCCGTAGGTGATGAAACCTTCGTAAATAATGGTAATGTTGGAAGCGGCTCTGAAAATGTTTTCGTCATTCAAAGCGATAAACCCGCCGATGTTGACAAGGCCGTCTTTCTTGGAACTCATCGTCATCCCAACACCGTAAGAGAATACTTCTTTCGCAATGTCTTTGATGCTGCGGTTTTCCTGTCCGGCTTCTCTTTTCTTGATGAAGTAAGCGTTCTCCGCAAACCTCGCGGAATCGAAATAAATGGGGATTCCGTAACGGTCTGAAAGTGCTTTTACCGCTTTCATGTTTTCCAGGGAAACGGGCTGTCCGCCGGAAGAGTTACAGGTAATGGTAATCATGCAGAACGGAATTTTTTCTTTCGGATAGCTTTTATAAACTTCCTCGAGTTTTACGAGGTCGATATTTCCTTTGAAAGGGTGGAGGTTTTCAATGTCGAATGCTTCATCCACGGTACAGTCGATGGCATGGGCTTTCCTGATTTCGATATGTCCTTTGGTGGTATCGAAGTGAGAGTTACCGGGAACCACATCGCCTTCTTTCACCAAAACGGAAAACAGCACATTCTCCGCGGCGCGTCCCTGGTGGGTTGGCAATAAATATTTGTATCCGGTAAGATTCTGCACGGTTTGATGCAGTTCTTCGAAACTTCTGGAGCCGGCATAACTTTCGTCTCCGGTCATCAGTGCGCCCCACTGACGGTCGCTCATCGCCCCGGTTCCGGAATCGGTCAACAGATCGATAAAAACCTGCGACGATTTCAGGTTGAATAAATTATAATCGGCTTTTTTCAGCCAGAGCTCTCTTTCTGCTCTGGTAGACTGGCGAATTTCTTCGACCATTTTAATTCTGTAAGGTTCTGCGTAAGGTAATTTCATTGGAGGTATAAGTTTAAGGTTGAAGAAAAAAAATTGAGATTAACAATTAATCTCAATACTTAGCCTCAACTCATTCCGGCGCTTTGAATACATTATCATCCGAATGGAAACCTGCTACACCGCCGCTTACGGCAAACTTCATCGCCTGCGCCGCACTCACGTTTTCAAGCAGCACGATATTCTCCGCAAGCACGAAGACCACCCAACCGGAAACAGCGTAAGAGTGGGGAAGGTATACCGAAACATAATCGGGAAAACCTACGGACGAAAGATCTTTCTGGGTAAGAAAACCGATGCGCCAGACTTCAGGGTTATCAGCGGTTTTAATAAGAACCGGCTGGTTGAATTTCTTTTTATCCCCAACGAAGGAGGTCATTACGTCTTTCAGTGAGGTGTAGATGAATTTGATGCCGGGTGTGTGTTCCAGAATGTAATCGAAACTGTCAACCACGATGCGGCCGATGATGAATTTATTTCCTAAATATCCTACCAGCGCTGTTCCCAGAATAACGATGAGGAAAGTAATTCCCGGATATAATTTTTCGGAAACGGCAGGTATAATATTGTCGATACTGGAAACAATGTACCAGATAATCCAGATGGTGACAGCAAACGGACCGATAATTAATAATCCCTGAAAGAAAGATTTCGCCAGGGTATTGAGGAGTTGTTCGAAGCGGTTGCGGTCCATTTTAAGTTTTCAGCATTTTTTGTTATGGTGGTAAAAATACTAAAATTCCGAAAATATCCGTTAAAAACTTCTACCCGTGGATGGTTTCTTTTTTACCGTAGGATTTGATGATTTCGGCTTCATAATCCAGCCATTCTTCCCATCTTTTATTCACGGTTTCCGGATCGCCGAGCTGTCTTGCAAATCCGATAAAGGTGGTGTAATGTCCGGCTTCGGAAATCATTAATTCTTTGTAGAAAACCTTCAGTTCTTCATCCTGGATGTTTTCTGTAAGCACTTTGAAGCGTTCGCAGCTTCTGGCTTCGATCATCGCTGCAAAAAGAAGTCTGTCGATAATATATTCTTCCCGGGTTCCCTGAACGAGGAATTTGTAGAGCTGTCCGACGTAATCGTCTTTTCTTTCCCTGCCGAATTCGTAGCCGCGTTTTTTAATGATCTCGTGAACCATCTGAAAATGTTCGAGTTCTTCCTGCGCAATTTTTAAAAGCTCGGTGATGATTTCGGGATATTCCGGCATCATGGTAATGAGCGTAATGGCGTTGGTGGTTGCTTTCTGTTCGCACCATGCATGATCGGTAAGGATTTCCTGAAGATTTCCTTCTGCAATATTGGCCCAGCGCGGATCGGTTAAGAGTTTCAGTTTAAACATCGGTAGAGTTTATGGCAAATTTAATTAATATTTATTCTTGGTTTCAATATGATTTCGGCAAGCAAAACGAAAGATATTTAATGATTATGGAATTTAAAAACCAATTTCTGGCATAAATGTTGAATATTAAAAATTATAACATTAAAAAATAAAATTATGAACACGCAATTATTAGCAGGCAAGCTCGAAAAATTCGGAATTTTAATTCTTACTTTCTTCTTCAGTGTTATGGCATTCGCACAGGATGCAACGAAATCTCCGGATCTTAACGTTGACGTTACTACAACCAAAAGTACTACAACAACAGAACAGTGGTTTACAAATCCTATTTTCTGGGTTATCGGTGCACTAGTGCTTATCGTTATTATCGCTATCGTAGCAAGAGGAAACAATACAAGCAGAGACTAATATTATATTTTAGGTATAATAAAAGGCCGTTTCAGTTTATGCTGAAGCGGTTTTTTTTCGCAGGATCTCCAAGATTTTCCACCCGAAAACATCAAGTTTTTTCAGGCCTCCAGCAATCAGAACCGCCAACCCTACATTGATGAGGTAGATTAATATCATCAGCATCCACCACTGAATTTTATCTTTCAGACCCACCACGATGAAATATACCAGTGAAGAACTCATGCCTTGGGCAAAATAGAAAAAGATGGCATTTTTCCCGATATAAGTAATGAAGCTTTCTTTGGTGATTTTCAATCTGTTGTAAAGCACAAAAAGCGTCAGAAGTGAAAAGCATGACCAGAAAATATAAAGCAGTTTCGGCGGAAACTTTGCCTTATTCATTTTCATGAAAAGTTCTTTTCCTGAATTCCAGAAAAGAAAGATGAAAACCAAAAGTAAAATTCCATATAAAAAAGGAATCCATTTGGCTGGAATTTTTTTTCCTTTTAACTGATGAGCCGATAAAAATAAACCGAGATAGAATGCGACATAACCAACCTGTCCTGTGGGATAAAACTGCGGCAAAACATTGAAAATCAATGTAAGTCCGAAGCATATTCCGATAAGCCAGTTGATGTGTTTCGGGAAGAACCTTAAGATGAGAACGCCGAAAACCGTCAGGATAAAATATACTTTCAGGTACCAGAAACTTCCCATCACAACGGGAAAAGTGTCTGCATTGGTGTATTGATGAAGATACCAGTTCCCCAGATTTTGCCATTGCGGAACATCGGAAATACTTTGCGGAACATATTTCGCCCCGAAAGTGGAATAAAAATCTCTCATCCATTGCAGCCCGAAAACATTCAGGCCGAAGACCTTGAAAAGGTAATCGAGAAAGAAAAGAAAGGTTACAAAAATCATGAAGGTGATCTGCAGTTTCAGGAGCCTGTAAAGGGTTTTCTCTACATTTCCGCCCGAAGTAAGCCCGCTGAGCGCATAGAATAACGGCACATCAATCAGCAAGGAAAGAACCCGGACTTCTGTCGGAATATAAAACTGCCCGGACCAGAATGCGGTGTGAATAAAAATAATGGCTAATGTGGCAAAACCTTTGGCAAAATCAATGTATAAATCTCTTTTCATGGTGCTAAGAAAATCAAATTTAATTAAAAATTGTTTCGAAATTATTTTTCTCAGAAAATATTAATGGGTTTTAAATCATTATAAAATTAATTTTCAGTGCTTTCTAAGCAAGTATTCTCAAAAAAAATGATAGTCATTGTGGATAACCCGAAAATATTTCTTACTTTTGCACCTCGAATTAACTAACAAAATTTATAAACAATGTTTGCAATTGTAGAAATAGCAGGGCTTCAATACAAAGTTGAGCAAGACCAGAAGTTGTTTGTGAACCGTTTAAAAGGAGATAAAGGAGGAAAAGTTTCTTTCGATAAAGTTCTTCTTACTGTAAACGGTACTACAACAATCGGCGCCCCGGCTGTAAGCGGTATCACTGTTGATGCTGAAATCTTAGATCACGTGAAAGCTGATAAAGTAATCATCTTCAAAAAGAAAAGAAGAAAAGGTTACGAAAAGAAAAACGGTCACAGACAATCTTTAACTCAAATCGTTATTACAGGAATCACTGGTTTCGATAACGGTAAAAAAGAGAAAAAAGCTGAGCCAAAAGCAAAAAAAGAAGCGGTAGCAACTGAAGAGAAGCCTGCTAAAAAAACAACCAAAAAAGCAGACAGCGAAACTGCTGAATAATTTTAACCCAAAAACCTTAAAATAAAATGGCACACAAAAAAGGAGTTGGTAGTTCCAAAAACGGTAGAGAATCTCATTCCAAAAGATTAGGTGTGAAGATTTTCGGAGGTCAGGAAGCTATTGCCGGTAACATCATCGTGAGACAGAGAGGTACACAGCACCACCCAGGTGATAACGTGGGAATGGGTAAAGACCACACTCTTCACGCACTAGTTGACGGAAAAGTAGTTTTCAGAAAGAAACAAAACAACAGATCTTTCGTATCTATTGAACCAAACGCATAATTATTAGCGTTATAAAAAATAAACCTGACTGCATTCGCGGTCAGGTTTTTTTTATATTTTTACTGCCCAAAATAAAAAATCTATGAATTTGAAATCTACCGTTTTTGCTTTACTGCTTTCTTTGCTTATTTTTATGGGATGTTCCAGGGATGAAGGCCAAACGTCATCAAACAGCTGCGGAAAAGTGACCAATGTAAACTTTCAAACTTATCCGAAAAGTGTTGTGTTAAATTTTGCAGCAGGAAGCGGTGCTAATTCATATAAGATTGAATACGGGCCTACAGGTTTCTCGCAAGGCAGCGGAAAATCAGTAACCACTTCAAATACAAATTTGGAAGTTGGAGATTTAAGTTCTTCAACCACTTACGATTTCTATATTACCGGGATCTGCAGCAGTTCGGAAACTAGCGCTCCGTACAAATTATCCAGCGTTACCACACAGCAGAGCAATTGCAATGGGACGACAACCGCTCAGTTTTATCAGTATGATCCTATTCAAACGATTATGCAGATTTCATACAACGGCGGAAGTTTTTCTTATCACGAAGTTGAGTTCGGACCAAGTGGTTTCAACATTGGCTCCGGAACAAGAATCAAGGGAGGTAACGGCGAAAACAGTCTGTATTTTAATAATTTAGAGCTTAATAAAACGTATGATTTCTATGTAAAAACGACTTGCCTTATAGGGGATTCCAATACTTTTAAGAAATTTACTTACACCGCGACTCCGACCTGTCCCAAACCGTTCAATTTAAACAGTTACGTTATTTCCGGAAGTTGCAATGTAGGTTTGGGCGCCACAAGAGGCTTTTCATGGAGTTCCTACGGTTCTCCGCAAAGCTATACAATCTCTATCGTTCAGGGGGTTACCGATCCTCCGGGAGCGCAAACCTTTACCACTTCGAACACATCCATCGCGATCAGCAACATGTACTGCAACTGGAAAGCTTTTTATGTGAAAGCAAATTGCTCCAATGGTACAGGCGGCGAATGGGCGGGGCCATTTGTTTTCTGATAAAAACTGTGAGAAACCAAAATGTTTTCCCAGCTGAAAGGTTGGGATTTTCCGTTCATAAAACTTAAACTTCCATTCACTATTATTTCACATTCAAATATTAACTTTGGAAAAACTCAAATGGAAAAAAGAGAGGTAGAAATCGTTGTGCTTTCAGACATACATTTGGCGACTTACGGCTGCCACGCGACCGAATTGGTGGCTTATCTGAAAAGTATCAAACCGAGGCTTCTCATTCTGAACGGCGATATTATCGACGGATGGGCATTCTCAAAGAAATATTTCCCAAATTCCCACATGGCGGTGCTGAGTGAGTTTTTCCGGATGATGAAAAGCGAAACTCAAATCATCTATATTACCGGAAACCACGATGAATTCCTAAGGAAATATTCAGATTTAGCGATGGGAAACCTCTTCCTTACCGATAAATATCTTCTGGAAATCAACGGAAAAAAACACTGGTTTTTCCACGGCGATATCTTCGATCACACCACAAAAGGCGGCGCTAAATTTATTGCAAAAATCGGAGGAATCGGTTATGACTGGCTGATTCTTGTCAACCGCGCGATCAATTTCCTTCTGGAAAGCATGGGACGGAAAAAAGTTTCTCTCTCCAAAAAAATTAAAAATTCAGTAAAAAATGCGGTGAAATTTATTGGAGATTTTGAGGAGAAAGCCATTGAGCTTGCCATTGAAAACAAATATGACTATGTGATTTGCGGACACATTCATCAGCCTGCAGACCGTTTGGTAACCAAAGAAAACGGTTCTGTTCATTACCTGAATTCCGGTGACTGGATTGAAAACCTATCCTATCTGGAATTTAATAACGGCGAATGGAAGCTGCTGTTTTTCGACGAAACCCAATTTGAAAAGCCGGAAATTGAAACCAACGATATTTCTGTAAATGTGCACGAACTCATTCATCCGAATGTTTTCGCTGCTTTTGTGGGGAACAAAGTCTGATCCTTTTGAGACAGCGAAAACATTGAAAAATAAGCGGCAGATACTTAATTATTTATTCAAAAACGCATCCCAGCCCTGCGCATTTAAAGCAATCAGTTCATTGCTTCCTCTTGCTACAAGGAAATTTCCCTGATCCAGTTCTACGGCATGACCGATAATACTGAAATCCGGATGATTCCTGATTTTCTCGAAATCATCAGGTGAAATTGTAAACAGCAATTCGAAATCTTCGCCGCCGTTCATCGCGCACATTGCGGGATTCAGATTCAATTCGTCCGCAGTAGAAATCGTTAAAGAATCCATAGGGATTTTCTCTTCATACAGTCGGAAACCGACTTTGCTTTGATCCGACAGATGCAGGATTTCCGAAGATAAACCGTCAGAAATATCAATCATCGAGGTAGGCCGAATGCCCAGCTCTTTGAGTGTTTTTTTGATGTCGGTTCTTGCTTCCGGTTTCAGCTGCCTTTCCAGGATATAATCATAACCTTCCATTTCTGGCTGCATATTCGGATTGGCAAGATAGACGGAATGTTCTCTTTCCAGGATTTGCAAACCAAGATACGCGCCGCCTAAATCTCCCGTTACCACCAGCAGATCATTAGGTTTTGCGGAGCTTCTTTTAACTATGTTTTCAGAATTTTCCAAACCAATCGCCGTGATGCTCATCACCAAACCTGAAGTAGAGCTTGTTGTATCGCCTCCGACTAGATCCACTTTATAGTGTTTGCAAGCGAGGGCAATTCCCTCATAAATTTCTTCCAGTGCTTCCACCGGAAAACGGTTGGAAACGGCTAAAGAAATAAGGATTTGAGTTGGCGTTGCATTCATCGCTGCAATGTCACTAAGGTTCACTACAACAGCTTTATAACCTAAATGTTTCAACGGAACATATCCCAAATTAAAATGAACACCTTCCGCCAGCATATCAGTGGTAATCACCATTTTTTGGTTGGCCGGATCAATCACCGCAGCGTCATCACCAATGGAAACTTCAGTCGATGAGTTTTCAAAACTAAATCTTTCGGTTAGATGTTTGATTAAACCAAATTCGCCGTACGCGGAAATTGGAGTAAGTTTCGGACTTTTATCTTCGAGCATATTTGTAAAATTTGAGAACGTTTAAAATGAGAAAATTATGTGGATAAGAAGTTAATCTTCTTTCGTTTTTCTCCACGTAAAGGTATCTTTTTTATGAAAAGCCTCCACATTTTCGGGTTTGAAAGGTAAGTTTCTGAGGTCATCACGCGTTAAAACTTTTGTGGTTTCGCTGCTGAATTCCTTCATTACCTCCAGAATATCATCAGGTGGCGAAGTGGATTTTCTAAGCATGGTGTCAATCCATACTCCTGTGGCTTCAGAGGTAGCGCAATGCGTGCCGTCCGGAAGATAGAATTTGTGAACAAACTGGTAAATACTCGCGTCCTCAGACATTCCTGATATTTCCGCGCTTACGTAAACAGTCTGGTCGGCATAAATTTCTTTGAAAAAAGAATATCTTTCGTGCAGAATCACAGGGCCGATTCCCCATCTGCTGAGTTCCTTCAGGCCCATTTTATGGGTGTTCATAAAAGCCATTCTGGTCTGCGCGCAGTATTCGACGTACGATGAATTTGCCAGGTGCTTGTTGGCGTCGATATCGCTCCAGCGAACTTCAAATTTATAATGATAAAGAGACATTTGATATTTTTTGTAAGGAGCAAAATTAAGCATTAATCATGGGTTAGAAAAATCGTATTTTTGCATGATTCCCGGGGAACCAAAATTAAGACCCTAACGTAAAATAAAAGCCCGCGGAGAGCGAAATCTTGTGAAGAAACAAATCATCATTATTGGCGGAGGAGCTGCAGGTTTTTTCTGTGCGGCTAATTTGGACGAGAATAAATTCCATGTCACAATTCTGGAGCAAAATTCAGATGTTCTACAGAAAGTAAAAATTTCCGGAGGCGGAAGATGCAATGTTTCTCATGCCTGTTTTGATCCCAGAGAACTGGTGAATTTTTATCCGCGCGGAAATAAAGAGTTACTGAGTATTTTTCATAAATTTCAGCCTGGAGATACCATGGACTGGTTTGAACAGCGGAATGTTGCCCTGAAAATTGAAAACGACAACCGGATTTTCCCCGAAAGCAATTCCTCACAGACAATTATCAATGCATTGGTGAACGAAGTTTCAGGGAAAAGATTCACGGTCAAAACGCAGTCTGTAGTATTATCAATTGAGGCCACGGAAACACAGTATCTTATTAAGACGAATAATGCAGACTATCTAGCGGATTATGTAATTTACTGCACCGGAAGTTCTCCGAAATCATTAAAAATGCTGGAAAATCTTGGTCACAAAATGGTAGAGCCCGTTCCTTCGCTTTTTACATTTAATATTAAAAATGATGTTCTGAAAGATTTAATGGGAACCAGTTTTTCTAACGCAGAAGTTTCGATTCCCAAATTAAAAATGGACGAATCGGGACCGATGCTGATTACACACTGGGGCCTTTCGGGGCCTGCAGTCCTGAAAATTTCTGCATGGAAGGCAAGAGAACTTGCGGACTTGAAATACCGCTTTGAAATACTTGTCAATTTTCTGGGAATCGATAGTGAAGATGCGGAACAGATTTTCAAAAAATACCGGCAGGAAAATCCTAAAAAATCTATCGGCACCTCCAAAATTTTCGACATTACCACCAGATTCTGGCACCGGATTCTTTGGCTTTCGAAGGTGGATTTAGACAAAAATATTTCGAGTATTTCGTCTAAGGAACTTCAGCTTATTCTGCAGCACCTGTGTAAAAATTTAATGACAGTTTCAGGAAAATCTACTTACAAAGACGAGTTTGTAACAGCCGGCGGAGTAGATTTAAAAGAAATAAATTTTAAAAATATGTCGTCGAAAATCTTGAAAAATTTCTATCTGGCAGGGGAAGTTCTTAATATTGATGCTGTTACGGGTGGGTTCAATTTTCAGGCCTGCTGGAGTGAGGCATGGCTAATGGCTCAGGATTTGAATACACTCTGATATTATTGCCTCACAATGATTTTTTAAAGATTTATTTTTATTAAATTTGAAAAAATAAATAAGTATAATGAGAAGATTAGCACCCATATTAGCTTTACTGATATTTTTCACTATTGCCTCTTGCCATACACGGGTTGTGAGCAGTAACAGACCGATGCAGAACAACTCTCTTGAACTGTACCAAAAATATACTTTCCAGACGAATGATGCGAGGATCATAAAGATGGAGGTTCTGAAAATGGACGCGGAAAATATTTACGGGAAAACCAAAACAGGTGAAGAAGTAGTATTGAGCAAAAGCAATGTAAGGGAAGCCAAAAAAGTCGACGTGCTGTCATCAATTGCAGTAGGCCTTGCTGCGATCGCAGCTGTAGTTTTTGTTCCTATTTAAGGATATTTCATACATGAGAAAAAAGGAAGCAGTCGTAAACTGCTTCCTTTTTTTTATGCTTAACAGAAAGGGTAAATTTATTTGAAAATCTTCCCTACAATGTTCCCGATTTCCACAAAGTCATCCGCATTTCCGATATCGCGGGTGTGCTTACGGTATTCGGTTTCATTTTTTCGGTACGGGAAAATCAGGAGATAGTTTCTGTTTTTGAAATATTCGTTAAGGTAAGCCGGAACGTTTTGCATCTGCGGCAGAAATGAGACCATTTCACGGTTTGCCATAAATAAGATGAACGCATCATCATCCTTCATTTTATCGAAGATTTTCTGCATTTCAGTCCAGTCATTGAAAATGATAAAAGATGCATCGATATTAACTTTTGCACGGATATTTTCGATCACTTTAATCGTTTTTGCGCCCCCATAAAATTCTATCTTCGATCCTGAATTTCTGGCTATATTCCATACTTTAAGCAATGAATGGAAAAAGCCGGCTTCCAAATGTGCGTTTTCCGGCAGAACTACAAAATATTTCTGAACCGTAGAAATGGGCTGAATGGCATGATACACCAGCGTATTTACAGAAAAATTATTGAGGTAACCACCGTACAGATTAAAAACAAAACTTGCGGACAAACCTTTATCCGGATCTACGGCGATTAGAAGGTCTGTGATTTTATGTTCCTTAATTTCGTTGCTTATCCCCGCCTGGACATCATTGTCAAATCGCTTTAGTGGGGTGATTTTAACATCGGCGGAGGCGCCAATTCTTACAGAATTATCCAGTACTTTGCCGGCGTTTTTTTCAGAAGACTCATTACTGTCATTATTAATAACATTAATTGCGAATAGGTTTTCGGTATTCTTTTTAGATTTTAAGAGAAGTGCGAGATTTGTCATCGCAGCCACTGTTTTCTCATAATGCAGAGCCAGAAGAATTCTCTCATCATCGGGATCCGTTTCCGATATCATATTTTCATTATCAGCCTCGATAATTTTTTCAGCATTTGTCTGTGTGATGAATGAAGAGATCGTGCAGGACACTAAAATTAAAAGGATACTTCCGTTCAGCACACTCTCATTTAGAAGTCTGATAGGCTCTCCGGTTTCGGTTTCACCAATCACAATGTTATATCCTACCATTACCGCGGCCAAAGTTGCTGCTGCTGAAGCAGAACTCAATCCAAAAATAATTCCGCCTTCAGGTTTTGTAAAAGAGAAAGTTCGCTGAGTAGCAACGGATGCAAGGTATTTCCCGCCTATAGACACGGAAATCATTACCAATGCCACTTTAATGGTTTCAAAATCTTTAAAGAACACTTTAGCGTCTATTAACATTCCCACACTGATTAGAAAGAAGGGAATGAAAATAGCGTTTCCTACAAAATCTACCCGGTTCATCAGTGCGGAATTTTGCGGGATCAGACGGTTCATTGCTAGACCTGCGAGAAACGCACCTATAATAGCTTCAATACCTGCCATCTCCGCAAGAAGAGCGGCGAGATAAATCATTACCAGTAAAAAAATATATTGGGAAATCTTATCTTCTACCTTTTTGAAAAACCAACGGCCTATAATAGGAAAGCCAAAAAGAACAACTGCGCCAAATAGGATAATACCCACTGAAAGCTGGATCCAGAAAGAAGCGTTCACTTCACCGGTCGTCATTCCTACCACCACTGCCAATACGAGTAACGCCAGAATATCTGTAATCATGGTGCCTCCTACGGTTATGTTTACCGCAGCATTTTTAGCAACTCCCATTTTACTGACCATCGGATATGATATCAGCGTGTGAGAAGAAAAAAGACTTGCAAACAGAAAGGAAGTAAGTAGGTTGAAGTCTAAAAAATAGTATGCTGTAAGAATTCCCAGTATAAACGGAATGACAAAGGTATAACCGCCGAAGCCTAAACTTTTCCATTTGTTCTTTTTAAATTCCGCCAGATCTATTTCCAGACCAGCCAGAAACATGATATAGAGAAGTCCGGTTGTTCCTGTTACCACAATGCTGCTGTCTCGTGCGAGAATATTGAATCCGTTCGGTCCTACGGCCGCACCGGCGATAATTAGACCGAGTAAATGCGGGACTTTTATCTTATTGAGCAAAAGAGGTGCAAAAAGAATGATAATCAGCACCACTAAAAACTTCAGGACAGGATCCTCGAGTGGGAATGTGAGATGTGAGAAATCCATGATTTATTTTTGGTTTTTTTCTAATTCAACAGAGAATTTCGCTACGCAGCCGTCTTTACCGGTAAAATCGCGGCTTCCTTTTATTTTTCCGTCCTGAAAGCTATTGAGCTTAAAAGTAATCTGGGAACTGTTATTGAGATTTGCACTCGGCTCTGAGGAAAATATAAGGTCATCACCACTTATTTTTGCGGTAAACAATCTTTCGCCGCCCGTCTTATTCGTCATCTTTAGTCCTTGGGGCATAAATTCCCATACATCATTTCTCTGGTCGCCGATTACATGTTCTGGGCAGGTAGATTCTGTGCAGATCATTTTGCCATTCCATTTTCCTAAAATATTCAGGGGTAAACTATTATTTGCGATGGCAGAGTCGTTTGCATTTTTCAGGCTGTCGCGCATCGCGATCAGTTCCTGAAATTCGGCTTCTTTAGCTGCAAATTCTTTTTCTTTAACTATTAATTCCTGTTCCCTCGTGTTAAGATTATTTTCTTTCTGGGATTCTGTGCAGGAATGGAATACTAAAAGCGCAGCAATACATATAATAGATGGAAGTTTCATTGAAAGGAATTTAATATTTTTAAAAATAACAAAAAAAGCCATGACCCGAAAATCATGACTCTACTATTTTTTATAAAAGCGTGTATTAAGCTTTCATTTTTGCAATGACATCAATTCCACCTTTAGTTTTATCACCTATTTTACAGGTTATTTCCGTATCTAACGGTAAAAAGACATCCATTCTGGATCCGAATTTAATAAAACCGAATTCATGGCCAGCTTTAGCCGTATCATTTTCGTTACAATAGAAAACAATCCGCCGGGCAACATACCCTGCAATCTGGCGGAAAACCACTTTATGATTGGTTAAACTTTCAACAGCGACTGTTGTTCTTTCGTTTTCGGTAGATGATTTCTCGTGCCACGCTACGAGGTATTTCCCGGGATGGTATTTTTTGTAAATCACTTTTCCCGAAACCGGATATCTGCAGATATGAACGTTCAGCGGAGACATAAAAATAGAAATCTGAATCGCTTTTCCTTTTATGAATTCATCTTCTTCCACTTCTTTGATCATTACTACCTTTCCGTCAACCGGCGCAATCACATTTTCTTTATGATCCTGAATATCACGGTTCGGAACGCGGAAAAACCAGAAAATCAATCCGTAAATAATCAATAGGGGAAGGATAATCAAAAGAGACCATTCTTCCAGAAAATAAACCGAAAGAAATGCTGCTACTGTAAAAGCGATGCTTGCAACAAGAATGGTTCCGGTAGATTCTTTATGTAATTTCATGAGTTTTTATATAAATTTTTCTAAAATAAAATACAAATATACGACAGGAGCGCAGATAATAAAACTGTCGAGTCTGTCTAAAATTCCTCCGTGTCCCGGAATAATATTTCCGGAATCTTTTACCCCGAAGCTTCTTTTGAGCTGGCTTTCAACCAAATCTCCCAATGGTGCAAAAATAGAAATTAAAAATCCTACTACCATCCAGTTTCCGCGTAAATCCGGATTAAATTTTTCAATAAAAAAAGCGACCACTAATGTCAGTATAACACCGCCTGCAAAGCCTTCCCAGGTTTTTTTCGGTGAAATTTTTGGAGCCATTTTATGTTTTCCGAAAAATTTACCGGTGAAAAAAGCGAAAGAGTCACTGCTCCAGATCAGCACGAAGAGGAAGAAAACCTCTAACGTAAAAGTTTCATCAACGGAAGAAAATTTAGGAAGTCCTAGTGCAAAGCCAAACGGAAGCGCCAAATAAATCACAGTAAAAATGAGTTTTCCGTTATCGTAATATAGTTCCTTGGAGAATCTGAAGAGGGTAATAACGGCAATCACAATAAGTGAAAGTGCTAAAATTTCCGATAAGTTAAAATCGAAATAAAAGCCGTGAAGGAAGAATCTCTTGGAAAAACGGTAAAAAATCAAAAGAATCAATGGGAAAACCAGCCATTTCTCCCAGCTTTTGGGATTGAATTTCATCATCTTCATGCATTCCCATGCTCCGATGAAAAGGAAAAATGTGATTAAGCCATAGAAGAGATTTTGCTGCTGAACAAGGTTTGTAGAAACTTTATTAATAAGTTGTGCGCCAAGCGGCGTAGTACAGAGAACAACGAGCAAACCGTAAATTGCGCCTCCGAAAATCCGTTGAACTAAATTTTTATCCAAGATTTAATGATTATAAGTTAGGGGAATATTTCTTTGAAATTTTTGAAAAAGTCAGAGAATTTAATCTTCGAGCAAAAGTAAGAAAAGTTTTGTATTGTCCTTGTTCGGAGTGTCTAATTTAGAATTGCTTCCGCTGATTGAGGTAAGGTTCCGGATATTTCCGTTGCGTTTTATCTTGCTCATCGCATCATTCAGATTGGTGACAATCTGTGATACATTGGCCATGATAATAATTTTACTTGGAAGTCTTGAAGAATGATAGTGGAGAATATTATTGTGGGAAAGCATAATTCTGCCGTCGTAAGCAATTAAATATTCGCAGGTGATGAAGGCAGCATCATTAAAGAGCTCAAGTTCTTTTGTGTAGGGAACTTTCACCACATCGAGAAAGTTTTTCAAATCGTGGTCCCAACAGAAAACAGATTTCACATCTTCAATTTTCAGAATGTGATTAAGGGTTTGCAAAGCTTCAGCTTCATCTGCACAGTAATTAAAAAATCCGCCGGAATGCGTAAAAAGCTGCGCAAATTTATAATCAAGATCAGCGTTTTTCAACTGATCTCCAAGTTTCACCAAATCCTGATTATCTTCCTCATCAGGCTGGTTTAATATTTTTCCGACAATTTTTTTGAAAAGACTCAATTTCTATTGAATTATGCGATTGTAACTACAAAAATAAAAAATATTATTTGAGGAACTAAATTTATAAAAAAAATCCTGATAATTTGTATGTTAACGTAATTATCAGGATAATATTTTTAAATCTGCGTATTTGATTCAGGTCCCAGAACTGTTTCCGGGGAGTCGCTTTCCGTATGCTGGGTGTTGGATACCGGATGTTCGGTCAGTTCCGGATCCCATGCTCTCTGTCCGAAAACCTCTTCCAGATCTTCTCTGAAAATGACTTCTTTTTCCAGAAGTTTTGACGCAAGAGCATCCAGTTTGTCTTTATTGGCTGCTAAAATATCTAAAGCTCTCTGGTATTGAGTTTCAATGATTTTAGAGATTTCTTCATCGATCATATTCGCAGTGCGTTCAGAATAAGGTTTTCCAAAACTGTATTCTGACTGACCTGAACTGTCGTAGTAAGAAATATTGCCTAATTTGTCATTCAGACCGTAGATCGTCACCATCGCCTGAGCCTGTTTTGTCACTCTTTCCAAATCGGAAAGGGCTCCGGTTGAAATATTTCCGAAAATCGTCTGTTCTGCTGCTCTTCCGCCTAAAGTCGCACAAAGTTCATCGTACATCTGTTCGGTAGTAGTTAGCTGTCTTTCTTCAGGTAAGTACCAAGCTGCACCCAGAGAACGTCCTCTCGGAACAATGGTTACTTTCAGAAGCGGAGCAGCATGCTCAACAAGCCACGAAATAGTAGCGTGACCCGCTTCATGATAGGCAACTCTTCTTTTTTCTGAAGGCTTAATGGCTTTGTTTTTCTTTTCAAGTCCACCGATGATTCTGTCTACTGCGTCAAGGAAATCCTGCTTAGTAACTGATTCGTGACCATTTCTTGCAGCAATTAATGCAGCTTCGTTACAAACGTTAGCAATATCAGCACCGCTGAATCCCGGGGTTTGTTTTGCGAGGAATTCTCTGTCGATATTATCGTCAAGTTTTATTTTAGCCAGATGAACGTTGAAAATTTCTTTTCTTTCATGAAGTTCAGGAAGGTCAACATAAATAGAACGGTCAAAACGGCCAGCTCTCATTAATGCTTTATCCAGAATATCCGCTCTGTTGGTTGCTGCCATTACGATAACGTTGGTATCTGTTCCGAAACCATCCATTTCTGTAAGCAGCTGATTCAGGGTGTTTTCTCTTTCGTCATTTCCGCCTGTGAAATTTCCTTTTCCTCTTGCTCTACCAATCGCATCTATTTCATCAATAAAGATAATCGCAGGAGATTTTACTTTAGCCTGAGCAAATAAATCCCGAACTCTTGAAGCTCCAACTCCGACAAACATCTCTACAAAATCAGAACCTGAAAGGGAGAAAAACGGAACTTTAGCTTCACCCGCCACAGCTTTTGCCAAAAGGGTTTTACCTGTTCCCGGAGGACCAACCAAAAGAACTCCTTTCGGAATTTTACCTCCTAATTTGGTGTATTTTTCTGAGTTTTTAAGGAAATCTACGACCTCCTGAACCTCTTCTTTTGCACCTTCCAGACCGGCAACATCTTTAAACGTTACCTGAACTTTATCTTTTTCATCAAACAGTTTCGCACGCGATTTTCCGATGGAGAAGATCTGTCCGCCGGGACCGCCGCCTCCGCCGCCCATCATTTTTCTGAAAATAACGAAGTAGAACAGTGCCATAATCGCGATCCAGAATAAAGCTGTGAAAAGCAGTTCGGTCATCGGGTTTTTGCCGATTCCGTAGTCTTTTTTCGCAATGAGTGTTGGGTTTTCCTGTTTGATTTTATCAAATTTTTCAAGGAAAAGCTGCAGATCACCAAAACTTAAAGTATAATCGGGTTTTGGAGCAAAATCAAATGCGGAAAAAGGGCTTTTTTCTTTTGCTGTCTGTTTGTTCGCAAGCTCTGTTTTAGCCGCTTTTGTAAGAAATACATCAGCTTTTTCCGTGTCTTTGTATATCATTACATCCTGAACCTTTCCCTGCTGCAGTAATTGGTAAAAGCCTTCTTCATCAATCGTATTCGAAGCGGAGTCTCCGTTTAGATTCGAGAAGAAGAAAAGCAGTACCGCTGCGATCAGTATTGGGAAAAACCAGTTAAATCCTTTATTGTTATTCATATCTTTTTTATAAAAAATTTTGACGAAAAAGGATTCCGTCAAATCTGTAAATTAATTTTCTATTTTGGTGATTTTTGCATCTCCCCAAAGTTCTTCAATATCATAATATTCCCTGGTTTCTCTTTGGAAAACGTGTACGACAACAGAAACGTAATCCAATAAAATCCACATGGCGTTTTCAGTTCCTTCTACATGCCAAGGACGGTCCTGTAATTCGTTTCTTACTTTTTTCTCAATATTTCCGGAGATTGCTGAAACCTGTGTGTTAGAGTTTCCTGTGCAGATGATGAAGGTCTGTGCTACCGAATTTTCGATGTTCGATAAGTCAAAAATCATGATGTCCTCACCCTTTGTATCTTGTATTGCCTCAACGATTTTTTCTGTAAGCAACTGTTTTTCTGTAATTCTGTTCATTAAAAATTTTGTATAATCTGCAAATTTATTGTTTTTTTATTTAATTTAGGTCAAATTTGCCCGTTCTAACTCTTAAAGTTTTCATAAATGACATCAATTATTTACCTGAAAGAATGCGCTTCAACAAACGAAGAAATTTCTCATTTTCTCACTCCTGATGACATTGATTTTCATGCGGTTTACACTTTCAGTCAAACGAAAGGCAAAGGGCAATATGGTAATTCCTGGGAATCTTCAGAAAATTTAAATTTAGCTTTTACGCTTGCGGTTCCTTCTGACCGTATTAAAATACCGAATAATTTATTCAATTTTCATACCGCGGTACTGTTGGCTGATTTTATTGCCATAATGACAAAAATTCCGGTAGAAATAAAATGGCCGAATGATATAATTATTAAAAATAAAAAGGTATCGGGGATTTTAATTGAGAAAAAAAACATGCACGGAACTCCGTATTTTATCATCGGAATCGGACTCAATATTTTGCAGACTGATTTTGTTCATCTTCCGAAAGCGGGTTCACTATTGACGCAAACGGGTTTGACATTCAATCCGGACGAAGTGGCTCACTCGCTCTATAATTTTTTACTGGAGCATTTAGCGCATGAAATTGCAGAAGAAGAAATTCTTGAAAAACTCAATCAGAAATTATTCAGAAAAAATGTTGTTTCGGTTTTCAATCTAAATGGGTTAAGACAAAATGGCATTATTAAAAATGCTGATGAAAACGGTTTCCTTTGGGTGGAGCTGGAAAATGACGGTCTGAAAAAATTCTACCATAAAGAAATTGAACTTCTTTACTGATTGGCGCGCTTAAAATAAAGAAAGAGCGCAACCGGACCGAATACAAGATTTGGCAGCCACATAGCAAACAGTGGTGTTAAAGTCTTGTTTTCTGAAACTACTTTCAATACTTCAAAAGAAAAGACAAATACAAAGGCCAGCGCAATTCCGATGGCGAGGTTAAGACCAAGGCCGCCACGTTTTTTCTGCGATGATAAGCTCAGTCCCAAAATGGTGAGAATAATTACCGAAATCGGCATTGAGGTTCTCTGGTAAAGCTCATTCAGGTAACTGTTCAGGTTGGCGTTTCCTTTTTCTTTTTCGCGGTTGATGAATTTAATAAGTTCCGGCGTGGTTTTATTCTGGCCCAGCAAAACATCAGGGAAAAGCTCTTCGGGCGGATGTCCGAAACTTTTGGTCATTGAATTTCCGTTGGACAGTTTTTCTGTTTCGTCCTTATTAATGGTTTTTTCCAGGTAATTGTTCAGTAGAAAGTGATTTTTTGTCTTTTCCCAGGAAAATTCGTTCGCATTGAGCTGATAAATTAATTTCCTGTTTTTATCAAACTTCTGATAAATAAATCCTGATCCGCGTTTTTCTTTTTTGTTGTAACTTTTAATGAAAATATATTCGGTTTTCGATAGTTGTGTGGATACTTCGGCGCTGCCCGTGAACTGTTCGCGGTTTACTGCGCTGTAAGTATAAGGTTCGAGTTCATTTTTCTTAATATTGGCGAGCGGCAGCACAAAATGATTGATAAGGAGTGCAATAACCGCAATGAAGCTTGAAGTCATCAAATACGGTCTTGCAAAACGGTGGAAGCTGGCTCCGGAGCTGATTACAGCGACAATTTCAGTGTTGTTTGCAATTTTTGAGGTAAAGAAAATAACCGAAATAAAAACCAAAATCGACATGAAAGTAATGATCAGGTTGATGATCCAGTAAGGATAAAAGTTAACGAGGAATTCAGTTACGGTAAAACCGTTGGACTCAATCCTTGGCGCTTTCGCCTGCACATCGATGACCAAGACAATAATCGTCAGCAAACCCAACATGAACCCAAAAGTCCCGAGGTATTTTTTGATGATATATAGATCTATTATTTTCATTGAATTTCAGAGCAAATTTTTAAAGTCTTTGTTTGAGCACAGGAATAACAGA
This sequence comes from Kaistella soli, assembly GCF_019038595.1. Taxonomy (GTDB): domain Bacteria; phylum Bacteroidota; class Bacteroidia; order Flavobacteriales; family Weeksellaceae; genus Kaistella; species Kaistella soli. Next base: position 153,206 of record NZ_JAHOPF010000005.1, on the reverse strand, counting down.
ATCTTTCCATTCATAAAAATCGCCTGCTACGATGTGCTCTCTTGCCACTTTTACCAATTCCAGATAAAATGCAAGGTTATGAACCGAAGCGATCTGTTTTGCTAAATACTCTTTCGCCACAAAAAGATGACGGACATACGCTTTCGAATATGCTGAATCTACATAACTCGTACCGAATTCATCCAAATTCGAAAAATCGTTTTCCCACTTTTTGTTTTTCATGTTCATGATGCCGTTCCAGGTGAAAAGCATTGCATTTCTTGCGTTTCTTGTCGGCATCACGCAATCCATCATGTCAACGCCAAGTCCTATAGATTCGAGGATATTCCACGGAGTTCCTACTCCCATTAGATATCTCGGTTTGTCTTTCGGTAAAATATCGGTTACTTCATCGGTAATTCGGTACATTTCCTCTTCCGGCTCGCCTACTGAAAGTCCGCCAATCGCGTTTCCTTCAGCATTTTGTTCCGAAATAAATTCTGCAGAAATTTTTCTCAAATCAGAATAGGTAGAACCCTGGACGATTGGGAATAATCTCTGTTTATGGCCGTAAATTTCAGGGTTTTCGTTCGTCCAGTTGATGCAGCGTTTCAGCCACCGGTGGGTCATTTCCATGGAGTCTTTTGCCAGATTGTAATCACATGGATATGGCGTACATTCGTCAAAAGCCATGAAAATATCTGCTCCGATCTGGCGCTGGATTTCCATTGATTTTTCAGGAGAAATAAAATGAAGGCTTCCGTCAATATGAGATTTAAATTTCACGCCTTCTTCGGTAAGCTTTCTTGATTTTGACAAAGAAAACACCTGATAGCCGCCGGAATCTGTAAGGATAGGCAAATCCCAGTTCATGAATTTATGTAAACCGCCCGCTTCCTGCATGATCTCCATTTTAGGGCGCAGATTAAGATGATAAGTATTTCCCAGAATAATCTGTGCTTTTATGTCTTCTTTAAGTTCGCGCTGGTGCACTGTTTTTACTGAGGCCACCGTTCCCACAGGCATAAAAATTGGGGTTTGGATGGTTCCGTGATCTGTAGAAATGGTTCCGGCTCTCGCTTTTCCGGTTGTGGTTTTGTTGATTTCGAAAAATGGGGACATCATATTATCTTGCAAACGCAGGTACGTTTTTGTTTTCTTTTAATTTTTTCTCAATATATTCTTTAGCAGCCGGGTCTTTTGTCAAGACAATTTCCTGGGCATTGTTAAGGATTTTGTCTATGTCTCCGGTTGCAGTGTAAAATTTGTAACTTTCAATGAAATCAGCAGCATTGATATTTTGCTTTTTCAGTGCATATCGGGTTGCGTTTTCAATATTGGTATCAGGGATGAAATTGTTGAGCTGATCATTCATCGCAAATTCTGCAATAAGTTCGGACATCTTATCTTTTTCAATAAGGTTTTTGGGTGGATCTATCAGTTCGGAGCAGCTCAGCATCAGAAATGATAAAATAACAAAAAACAGATTTTTCATAATTTCCCGATGATTGATTTCCATTTCAGGTTTAAAACCCCAAAAACGGCTTCGTGAATAATGCCGCCATTCATTTTGCTTTCACCCAATTCTCTGTTGGTAAAAATGATAGGAACTTCAACTATTTTAAATCCTTTTTTAAATGCGCGGAACTTCATCTCGATCTGAAATCCGTAACCTTTTAACTTGATATCATCCAAGCCGATTTCTTGCAGCACTTTTCTCGAAAAACAGACAAATCCTGCAGTGGTATCGTGAATGGGGATTCCTAGAACAGCGCGGACATATTTGGACGCGAAATAGGAAAGTAAAACTCTTCCCATCGGCCAGTTTACCACATTTACTCCTTTGGAATAACGCGAACCAATGCTCATGTCGGCCTTTTTACAGGCTTCAAATAATTTGTTCAGATCTTTCGGGTTGTGTGAAAAATCGGCATCCATTTCAAAAATGTAATCGTAGCTGTTTTGCAGCGCCCATTTAAAACCGTGGATATATGCTTTTCCTAGCCCGTCCTTTACTTTACGGATGCTTAAATGCAGAACGTGCGGGTGGTTTTTCTGTAAGTTCTTTACGATTTCAGCCGTTCCGTCGGGTGATGAATCGTCGACGATAAGGATATGGAAATCCTCTTCCAGCGTAAAAACTGCTGAAATAATACTTTCAATATTTTCCTTTTCGTTGTACGTCGGGATAATGACGAGTTTCTTCATCCGTGTAATTAATTTGCAAAGATAAACTTTTCCTGCTTTCTTTTTTTGCAATTTCTGTGCACCGGAATAGCCATACTTTTAATTGGTAATAAAACTCAGAATTTATTGCTTTTATATTCTTATTTTTGCAAAAAATTGATCAATTGATAAGAATTGCACAGCAAAACGATTGGGTTGTATTTATACTGATCGGCTGTATTTTCCTTTATATATTTATGCTTATTTCTTTGCGGCGGGATTCTACTGTGTTAGAGTTTCTGACTCAGAAGTTTGCTGATTCCACCAATAATTATCTGAGCTGGATCATTATAAGCATTGTATTTTCCATTGTGTTTGCCGTATTTCTTTCATTTTATGTGCCCACAGTTCCTCAAAAGGTAAGCGAGATAAAACTTTCAGGATATGAACTGAATAATTTCGGATTTACATTCCTGACGGTAGGATCATTTTATTTTGTAAAAAACATTTTAACCTATATTTTCTTTGCCGGAACTGGATCTATAAAAAAATGGCAGCTTTTTTATTTTACAGCCTCCAAGTTTTATTTCTGTTTCTCGTTGGTGGTGATGATCTTATGTGTAGTGAACAGCTTTTATACGGTAGATCAGTTACAGATGTCGAGCTACTGTTTTATCGGGTTTTCGCTGATCTTTTTGTTTAAACTCCTTTATTACCTCTTCCACAATAATGGCATCCTGCCCGAAGCATGGTATTATAAATTTTTGTATATTTGCACCCTCCAAATTATACCGGTTTTGGTACTTTGGAAAGTATTATTTTTTTAATTATTTGATGATGAAAATTAAATCTATATTAGTTTCGCAACCTGCGCCCAACGAATCTTCACCATATCTGGAGATGGCAAAAAAGGAAAAAATCAAAATTGATTTCAGACCTTTTATTCATGTTGAAGGCGTAGATGCTAAAGAACTGAGAACACAAAAAATTGACCTTACCCATTACACAGGTATAATTTTCACCAGCAAAAATGCAGTGGATAATTATTTCCGTCTTGCGGAAGAAATGCGTTTCGCGGTTCCCGATTCAATGCGGTATATCTGCCAGTCGGAAGCTATTGCGAACTACCTCCAGAAGCATATTGTATACAGAAAAAGAAAAATTTCTTTTGGTGAGAAAACTTTCGCTGATCTGATGCCGCTGTTCAAGAAATTTCCGTCGGAGAAGTATTTGCTTCCAGCTGCAGAAACTTTAAGTCCGGATATTCTGAAAGTTTTAGAAGCTTCGCCTATTGACTGGACGAAAGCAACAATGTACAGAACGGTATCCAGCGATCTGAGCGACATCAGTATTAAAGATTACGACATGCTGGTATTTTTCAGTCCTCAGGGAATCAGATCTTTAGGAATGAATTTTAAAGATTTCAAACAGGAAGACACCAAAATTGCTGTTTTCGGTAATACTACGGAATTAGCCGCTACAGAAGCCGGGCTGAGAGTTGATGTAATGGCGCCAAGCAAAGAAACTCCGTCGATGACGATGGCTATTGAAAAATACATTAGAACGATGAATAAATAATATTTTATTCCGATTTTGATATTTAAGGCCGTCTTTTTCTCTGATTAAGATGGTTTTTATTTTTTATAAATCATAACTTTATGGGCTTTTTAATCAAAAGAAAACGTCCATCCAATTACGCTACATTATGAATGCTCCAAAAGCAAAAAAGATAGAAAAATTTCTCGAAATTCATGGCGACAGAAGAGTTGATGATTATTTCTGGATGAATGACAGAGAAAATCCGGAGGTTATCAAATATCTGGAAGATGAAAACGCTTACTGCGATTTCGTAATGAAAGATACTGAGGAATTTCAGAAGTTTCTTTTTGATGAAATGAAAGCCAGATATAAAGAAGATGACGAAAGTCTGCCTTATTTTTTCAATGAATACTGGTATATTGTAAGATATGAAAAGGGAAAAGAATATCCGATATTCAGCAGAAAATATCAGACTTTAGAAAACGGAGAAGAAATTCTGCTTGATGTAAATATCCTTGCGGAAGGGGAAAAATTCTTTGAAATAGGAAGCGTCGCCGTTTCTCCCAACAATAAACTCATGTCTTTTTCCTCGGATAATTTGGGAAGACGCATTTATACCATCAGTTTTAAAAATCTTGAGACTGGTGAAGTTTTTCAGGATCAGATTTTAAATACAACAGGAAAAGCGGTTTGGGCAAATGACAACGAACACGTTTTCTACATCAGAAAAGATCAGAATCTGCGTGCCTTTCAGGTTTTTATGCACAAGCTGGGAACCGACGCCTCACAGGATGTTTTGGTTTTTCATGAAGAAGATGAAACTTTTGATGTGAACGTTTTTAAAACCAAATCTTTAGAATATATTTTCATTTCAAGTTCAAGCACTATTTCTGATGAGATGCGTTTCATTCCTGCGGACAATGTTTTGGCGGACTGGACTATTATTCAGCCAAGAATTGATGATCTGGAATATTCTGTGGAACATTACGAAGATGAATTTTATATCATTACCAATACCGATGAGGCCACTAATTTCAAGATTGTAAAAACGAAAGTTGCACATCCGGGAATGGAAAACTGGGTAGAAGTAATTCCGCACCGGAAAGAAACTTTATTGGAAGGTTTTGAGATTTTCAAAGATTACCTGGTTATTGAAGAAAGAACCGAAGGGCTTCTTTATATTAAGATTATAGAAAACCAAACCGGGAACTCGCATTATCTGGAATTTTCAGATCCGACTTACACTGCTTATATTGGGTTGAATTTAGAATTCAATACCGAAAAACTGCGGTTTGGCTATACTTCGCTGACGAAACCAAGTTCTACTTTGGAATACAACATGAAGGAAAGAACCACCAAAATTCTTAAAGAGCAGGAAGTTTTAGGCGGAAAATTCTCCACTGAAAATTATATTTCCGAAAGAATCTGGGCGCCTTCCCGAGACGGAAAAAACCAGGTTCCGATTTCTTTGGTTTATCACAAAGACACCAAAAAATCTGCAGATACTCCGTTGCTTTTGTACGGTTATGGAAGTTACGGTCACACTGTGGACGCAAGTTTTTCAAATGTGAGACTTTCAATTCTTGACAGAGGATTTATTTATGCAATTGCCCACATCCGCGGAGGCGAATATTTAGGAAGAGAGTGGTATGAAGACGGCAAAATGCTTTATAAAAAGAATACTTTCTTCGATTTTATTGATGCAGCCAAGTATTTGGTTTCCCAAAATTATACCTCAGAAAAACATCTTTACGCAATGGGCGGAAGTGCGGGCGGACTTCTGATGGGTGCGGTGATTAATTTCGAGCCGGATCTTTTTAACGGAATTGTAGCGCAGGTGCCTTTTGTGGACGTGGTGACGACAATGTTGGATGAGACTATTCCTCTGACGACTGGCGAATTTGACGAGTGGGGAAATCCGAAAAAGAAAAAATATTACGATTATATGAAATCGTATTCGCCCTATGATAATATTGAGGCCAAAAATTATCCGAATATGCTCATCACGGCAGGTTTGCACGATTCTCAGGTTCAGTATTGGGAGCCCGCGAAATGGACGGCAAAACTCCGGGAGCTGAAAACAGATTCAAACATGCTGCTTTTCAAAACCGATATGAGCGCTGGTCACGGCGGTGCTTCAGGAAGATTCGAATCTTTGAAGGAGGATTCTTTAGAATATGCTTTTTTACTTAAATTAGAAAATAAAATCGATGGAAAATAAATCAGACAGCCAGCTTTGGGAAGAAGTGGAAGCGTTTTTCGTTGAAAATTTTGATACCGATAAACATCCGCAGATCGACACCATATTGTTTTTAATCGGTGTTCAGGAACTGGGAAGCGGACAGCAGAAATATACGAAAGACGACAAGCTCAATATCCTGCATATTGCGGTTTGCAGGCTTTTAGAACCTTTCGGGTACTTTAAATTTTCGCATTACGATGATGACGGTTATCCGCATTTTGATGAAGTGGAACAGTTGCCGGAGCTGAAACCGAATGAACAGCAGATTCTGATGAAAAAAGCGATCATTCAATATTTTATGGATGAAGAGCTTTTCAAATAACAAAAAGACTGATTGTGAGATCAGTCTTTTTTAATGAGAAGTTCTGAAAGCTGATTCAAGCCTGTTTTGAAACCTTCTTCAAAACCCATTTCTAGAATCTGTTTCATGTCATTTTCAGAATTGAAATGGATATTCACGGTCAGTTTTGTGCCTTCTTCAACGCCGGTAAAACCGATCAGCCAGTTCACCGAAGGAAATTCAGTGTTGAGATTTCCGTTTTCGTCCGTGAAAAAGTCGGAGCAGGAAATGCTTCTGTGGAAAGTGATTTCCTGATAATTTACGCCGGCAAAATGCGTTTCGTTTTCCGGTCCCACCATTGCGTAATTCCAGGTACCGCCTTCACGAAAATCTAATTTTCTGGTTTCGCATTTCCAGGGTTTTGGTGCCCACCATTGATCCAGCAGTTCTGGTTTGGTAAAATAATCCCAAACAATTGCGACGTCCTCGTTATAAACATTCATGAGGTAAATGCTCGCCGTATCAAAATCCTTATTAAATACAATTTCAGATTCCATAATGGTAAATTTTAACAAATTTAATCCTTTATTTTTTATGTGACTGATTTCAAATAAGATATATTAGGGTTTTAGAAATAATATGTTAAAAAAAAGTATTTTAAGAAATTAAACACAATATTTGTACGTTTTTTATGTTTTAATAATCATAAAATCAGTAATTTTAACAATTCAAAATTAAAAATTCTGTAATGAATAATAAGTTTATTCCGTTTATCTCTGTACTGATGACGATTTCAATGATTGTTTTCGTCACGTTACAGTTGTACTGGATTAAAGAACTCTACTCCGCCCTTAATCAGGATTTTTCGAATAAGGTATATTCTGCATTAGAATCGTCTTCATTAAAAACGCAGCAGCTGGAAGTGGAAAAATATCTGAATAAGGATTATAAAAATTTCGCCAAAAATGTTGTAGACAGCAGCAATCAGCCTACGCAAACATATATTCAGCAGAACTCGGATTCTGCAAACAGATCTACCATTACTTTCCAGAAAAGTATTGTCGAAAACCAAAATTTCCCAATCTCTCAGAAGGGCGACAGTTTGAAACTTACCAAACTTTACACAGACGAAGGTATTCTGAAAATCAAAAAAGAGCGGAACTCTTCGCAACCGCTAACCGCGCAGCTAAGCAAAGACATCAATAACAATACTTACGCGCTGAAGGAATTTGCCAAACTGAGTGCTTCAAATTTACCTATTGAAAAAAGGGTAGATGCGGAAACGCTGGATTCTGTGCTTTCAAAAGAATTAAAACTGAACGGACTCAATACCAAATTCGGTTTTGCAGTGATGGACAGTAAAAACAGAATTACCAAGGTAGTGAACAGTATTTATGTTGACCAAAAAGACAAAGGAAATTACACTTATCCGCTTTTTACTGACAGCAAAGACCGTACGCTTTATACCATTTCCCTGGTTTTTCCGCGCAAAGATTATTCACTGGCGAAAAATAATCTGCCGATGCTTCTCGGAACTTTCATGTCGTTATTGACGATTTTAGGAATTTATATTATTTCCATTAATTATATGATGCGTCAGAAAAAAATTGCGGAGGTGAAAACCGACTTTATCAACAACATGTCGCACGAGTTTAAAACGCCGCTTGCAACCATTTCTGTAGCTACCGATTCTTTGGCGAATGATAAAATTGCAACCAATCCGGAAAAAGTGAAATATTATTCGGGTCTGATAAAACAGGAAAATCTCCGGATGAAAAAGCAGGTGGAAAACGTGCTGAACATGTCCAAGCTTGAACGTAATGAAGTGAAATTATTCCTTAGAGAAACCGATGTTAGATCCCTGATTAAAAGAATTACAGAATCTTTCGGTTTGATTGTAGCTCAAAGGAACGGAACGTTAACCCAGGAATTTAATACGGAAAAGTATAATTTCAAAATTGATGAATTTCATATTTCGAATGCCTTGGTGAATTTACTCGACAATGCCAATAAATACTCGCCGGAAGTGCCAGAAATTAAAGTAAAAACCAGAAACGAAGGAAGCTGGTATGTCGTGGAAATTTCAGATAAAGGAATGGGCATGGAAACTGATAACCGATCTCGGATTTTTGAAAAATTCTTCCGCGAAGAAACCGGAAATATTCATAATGTAAAAGGACAGGGGCTTGGGCTTTCGTATGTGAAAAAGATTGTCGAACTGCACAAAGGACAGGTTATCGTAGATTCCCAAAAAGGAAAAGGAAGTACCTTTACGATAAAGCTGCCGATGAATCTTTAACTGTATTGAGTAATTAAGTGATACTATTTTAACATCAAAAATTAAGGCAGGAAGGAGACTTTTAACCTTAATCAACCAAATTTAAATAAATGAAATTATGAGCAACAGAATCTTATTAGTAGAAGACGACCAAAGTTTTGGGGCTGTTTTAAAGGATTATTTAACCATAAATAATTTTGAAGTCACCCTTGCAACCGATGGCGAACAGGGATTGAAAGAATTTACAGAAAACGAATTCGATATTTGTATTTTTGATGTCATGATGCCGAAAAAAGACGGTTTCAGTCTTGCGGAAGATGTAAAAAGAATTGATAAAAACACCCCGATTATTTTCCTCACGGCAAGAAATATGCGCGAGGATATTCTGAAGGGCTACCAGTTAGGCGCGGATGATTATATCACCAAGCCTTTTGATACGGAGCTTCTGCTTTACAAGATTAAAGCGATTTTGCAGAGAAGTGCAGTTCTGGAAGATGAAGAGCAGGAGCAGTTCAAAATATCCAATATTTTCTTTGATTCAATGCTGCGTCAGCTGAGAGTTGGCGATAATGAATACAAGCTTTCACCAAAGGAAAATGAATTGCTGAAATTGCTTTGTATGCACAGAAACGATTTCATGCCGAGAGATCTGGCCTTGAGAAAGATCTGGAAGAAAGAGAATTATTTCACCGCAAGAAGTATGGATGTTTATATCGCGAAACTGAGAAAACTTTTGCGTGACGATGAAGGTCTGGAAATCATCAACGTTCATGGTGAAGGTTTCAGACTGTTGGTGAAAAATTAATTGCCGATAAGACAAAAACTAAAAAAAGCTCCGGAACTTCCGGAGCTTTTTATTTGGTTGATCAGATGTTTATTATTTTGCTTCTACACAGAAAACACGGTATTGAATAGCAATTGCGCCGTTAAAATGCTGCTTGATTTTCGCAAGATCAGCTGCAGCGCTTTGCTTCGTCAGATAACTTCCTGCAAGCACTTTATAATTAGGTCTTAAGGATGCGTCAATTTCTACTTTCATATTGGGGAACCTTCTGCGGAAGAACATTCCGACTTCCCGGGCTTCTTCATTGGTTTTTACAACAGAGAGCTGAATCTTGTATCCCATAATTCTTGGGTTTCTTCTGCATATTTCCGCTCTGGAAAGTTCTTTTTCGGGTACAACAATCTTTGGAGCTGTAGATTTCGGAGCTCTATCTTCACCGTAACCTATGTTGGTGGTGGCACATTTGTCTTCGATATTTACCAGCAGATCATTCACTTTTTTATCCATGCTGATGGTAAGTGGAGTTCCGGATATGGTGTCGTTTTTTACAACTTGCTGTGCGTCAATTACATTAATTACAAAGAAAGAAAGGGCGGTGAATATTTTAAGAATATATTTCATCAAACATTAATTTGGGCAAATTTATAACAAATAAAAATTATACCAACATTTGTTATTTAGAATTGATACAAATTAACCCAAATGATGGATTGCTCATTTTTTCTGCCGTTAAATTTCTGTTAAAAGTCTTATTTTTGCCCAATTGAAAAGTAAACTCAAAATATTTTACTAACCCAAGATTTTATAAATGATTAGTTGGAGAAAGCATTACAAAAGGAGTCTTATCGCAATAGGATTATTGCTGTCGACCAGTGCTTCTATTTACGCTCAAGGAGATGCCAAGAACGGTGAAAAGCTTTTTAAAGCAAACTGTACGGCGTGTCACGCATTAGATAAGCAACTTGTTGGTCCTGCATTAGGAGGCGTAGTAGACAAGCTTAAAAAGGAGCAGAATCTGGATACAGACTGGCTTCACAAATGGATTAAAGACAATAAGGCATTAAGAGCTTCTGGTGACAAGTATGCCAATGAAGTTTTTGAGAAGTTCAACAAAACTGAAATGCTTCAGTTTCCTAATCTTACAGATCAGGATATTAACGACATTTTAGAGTACACCACCAATCCTCCAGCGGCCGCACCTGCTGCAGAAGCGGGCGCAGCGGCAGCAACTGATACCAATTCAGTGGCAGCTCTGGAAGCAGCAAAAAAAGAATCTGTTAATTCAAAAATTATCCTGATTTCATTGCTTGCTATTGGCGGTCTCTTGCTTTGGTTGCTGTTAAAACTGAGGCAGTTGGTAAAACTTCAGGAAAGTGAAGAATTATCAGTGCTTAACGCGACAAGAACTACTTCTCTTGCAGATCTTTATAAGAGATATCACTTTGTAGGAAAAGGTATTCTGGTTGTATTAGGAGTATTAGCTGCTTACGGAATATGGAACTGGATGATGTGGATTGGGGTATATAAAGGATATAAGCCTGAACAGCCGATTCACTTCTCTCACAAGATTCACGCAGGTGAAAATAAAATCGACTGTCAGCTTTGTCACTCTTCCGCGAAATACGGTAAAGTATCAGAAATTCCTTCGATGAACGTTTGTATGAACTGTCACCGTACGATTTCCGAATATAACGGAAAATATATGGAGCCAGGTAAAGATAAATCTTTCTACGACGGAGAAATCCAGAAGATATATGCTGCTACCGGATGGGATCCTGCGAAACAGCAGTACACCGGCAAAACTCAGCCTGTTGAATGGACAAGAATCCACAATATGCCTGATTTTGTTTACTTCAACCACTCACAACACGTTGTGGCAGGAGAGCAGGCAATTATCACTTCATACAACAAGAAAAACCCTGAGGCTAAGATTGATGTAGTTTGTAAAGCTTGTCACGGACAGGTGGATACCATGAATGTGGTGCATATGGCAAACGACTTCACCATGGGATGGTGTATCGAATGTCACAGAACAACAGAAGTTGATATGAACAACGGTTATAATAAAGAGTACTTCAAAAATCTACACGAAAAACTGAAAAAACAATACGGTTCAGGTACTAAGATTACGGTAGATGCTATTGGAGGGCTTGAGTGTGGTAAATGTCATTATTAATAACAAAAATTAGAAGTATCAATGGCTTCAAATAAAATACAATTCAGAAGTATTCACGAACTGAAAGATCCAAGCTTAAACGGTAAGCTGGCTCAGAAAGAGTTTCAGAACGAAATTCCGGTGGATGAATTATTGGGAGACGATCAGTCGAAAGAGTCAGGAACTTCAAGAAGAGATTTTCTTAAGCTTTTAGGATTCTCCACAGCTGCAGTTACTTTGGCTGCCTGTGAAGCTCCGGTGATCAAAACCATCCCTTACGTGGTGAAACCCCACGAAATCATCCCGGGAGTTCCAAATTATTACGCATCAACCTATTTTGACGGGTACGATTTCGCAAGTGTTTTAGTAAAAACCAGAGAAGGAAGACCAATCAAAATTGAACCGAATCCGTTGGCTAAAGAATTGGGTAAAACCAATGCAAGAGCACAGGCAGCAGTACTTTCACTTTATGACAATGATAAAGTAAAACAGCCAAAACTTGACGGTAAAGATGAAACCTTCGATAAAGTAGATGATTTCGTTCTTAAAGGTTTATCAGATGCGCAGGCAGGAGGAAAGAAAATTGTGATTTTATCACATTCTTATGCTTCTCCGACTTTCAAAAAATTATTTGCAGATTTTAAAGCAAAATATCCTACTGCGGAACTGGTTACTTATGATGCAGTTCCTCACACCGCAGCTTTAGATGCTGCGCAGGAAGTTTTCGGACAGAGAGCATTGCCGGTTTACGATTTATCGAAAACACAGTTGGTGGTTTCTTTCCAGGCAGATTTCTTAGGCGACTATAACGGAGGTTCATTAGAAACTTCATATGCCGCAGCAAGAAAGCCAGGTCCGGATATGTTGAGACACATTCAGATTGAGTCCAACATGTCTTTAACAGGTGCCAACGCTGATACCAGAATTAAATTGAAGCCAAGTGCAGTAAACAAAGTTCTTGTTGAAGTGTACAACGGTCTTAACGGAGGTACAACCAGTAAGGAAGCTGCCGAAATCGTTAAAGAATTACAGGCAAAAGGCAGCAATGCTGTTGTTTTTGCTGACGGTTCTAAAGCGGCTCACGTTTTAGCACATTTAATCAATCAAAAATTAGCATCATCTGCTTTCACAGGTAAAGCAAACTTCCTTAAGGAATTTGATGCTGCTAAATATCAGGAATTTTTAGGTTGGATGAATTCAGGTCAGGTTGGGGTATTGATTACCAACAATGTAAACCCGATTTACTCCAGCAATAGAGGTGAAGATTTCAAAAAACTGTTGGCAAAAGTGACTTGTGTAGTTGCTGTCGCTGATAAGAAAAACGAAATGTACAAAGCGGCAAAAGCTGTTATTCCAGTAGCAAACTGGCTGGAGTCATGGGGTGATATGGCGCCTCAGACAGGTATCTATACCTTAATGCAGCCAACCATTCAGAAAATTTACAAATCAAGACAGATCGAAGAATCTCTATTGGTTTGGATGAACGGTAAAAACAATGCAGCCAATAATTATTACGATTATTTAAAAGCGAATGCAGCCACTCTCATCGGTGGAACTACTTTCAATAAAGCACTTTACAATGGTGTAATTGAAGGTGGAAGCGTTATAGGATCACTTTCTTATACAGGCGGTAATGCTGCACAGGCTGCCACTGAATTAAATAACTTTAAAGCATCCGATTTGGAATTGGTGCTTTATACCAAAACTTCGATAGGAGACGGAACTCAGGCAAACAACCCTTGGCTGCAGGAATTACCGGATCCAATTACGAGACTTTCGTGGGATAACTATTTAACGATTTCTCCAAGAGATGCTCAGAAATTAGGTATTGACAACGACCTGAACGCAAGAATGCAGTTAGGTGGATCTGTTGTAAACCTTACCGTTAACGGCGTGAAAATTAACAATGTTCCTGTGTATATCCAACCGGGTCAGGCAGAAGGTTCTATGGGACTGGCTCTTGGTTACGGAAAGAAAGATTCAGGGAAAGTTGCTGAAACCGGTGTTAACGCATATCCTTTATTTGACGGTTCAAATTCAGTTTTATCCAATGTAACTGTTGAGAAAACCGGAGAGGCTCATGAATTTGCAGGAATGCAGCTTCAGAATACCTTGATGGGACGTTACGAGATTGCAAGAGAGGTTCCTTTGGATACTTTCTTAAATGTAAAATTCGATGACGAGAAATTAGGATGGAACAAACCATTGGAATATCACACCATCGGTGGAGCTTTACCAGCTGGTAAAATCGACCTTTGGGATGCTTTCGATGATACGGACGGCCCACACTTTAACTTATCTGTTGACTTGAACTCATGTACGGGTTGTGGAGCATGTATTATTGCATGTCAGGCTGAAAACAACGTTCCGGTTGTAGGTAAAGAAGAGGTGAGAATGTCCAGAGATATGTACTGGTTGAGAATCGACCGTTACTATTCTACCAACATTCCTGCTGATATCGATTTGAATAAAGACGGAAAACTTTCTCAGGAAGAGGCCATCACTGCTGATCTTAATGTTCCTGGAATGTATGGTCATTTTATGGATAAAGAAAGCGGAATCTTAAACCATCCTGCAGACAATCCTGATGTGATCTTCCAGCCGGTGATGTGTCAGCACTGTAACCATGCACCTTGTGAAACAGTTTGTCCGGTAGCGGCAACTTCTCACGGTAAACAGGGACAGAACCAAATGGCTTATAACAGATGTATCGGAACAAGATACTGTGCGAATAACTGTCCTTACAAAGTAAGAAGATTCAACTGGTTTACTTATAACCTGAATGATAAATTCGACTTCAATCAGAATAACGATTTAGGAAGAATGGTACTGAACCCGGATGTGGTTGTAAGAACAAGAGGGGTAATGGAAAAATGTTCAATGTGTATCCAAATGACACAGAACACGATTCTTGAAGCGAAGAAAGAAGGAAGAAGAATAAAAGATGGTGAATTCTCTACAGCATGTGTGAACGCTTGTTCTACAGGTGCTATGAAATTCGGTGACATGAACGACAAAACTTCAGAAGTTAGAGCGCTATACAACACCAACAGAAGATATACTTTGCTTGAGGAAATTGGTACAAAACCAAACGTTTTCTATCATACCAAAGTGAGAAACAGAAAAGAAAACAATGTTTAAAAATAATAAATAGGTAAAAAATGTCAGGACATTACGAAGCTCCGATAAGGGAACCTTTAATTATTGGTCACAAAACTTATCACGATATTTCAGAAGATATCGCAAGACCTATCGAAGAAAGAGCCGGAAAACTTTGGTGGATTTCATTTTGGATAGCTTTAACACTATTCATCTACGGATTTGGCTGTATAGCGTACACCATTGGTACCGGTATCGGTGCATGGGGACTCAACAGAACCAATAACTGGGGATGGGATATTACCAACTTCGTTTGGTGGGTAGGTATCGGTCACGCCGGAACCCTGATCTCCGCGGTACTATTATTATTTAGACAAAGATGGAGAATGTCGGTAAACCGTTCTGCTGAAGCGATGACGATTTTCGCCGTTGTACAGGCTGCGATCTTCCCGGTAATTCACATGGGTAGAGTATGGGTAGGTTATTGGGTATTCCCTTTGCCGAACCAGTTCGGTTCTCTTTGGGGGAACTTTAACTCGCCGCTTCTTTGGGACGTATTTGCGATCTCCACTTACTTCTCTGTATCCACCGTGTTCTGGTTTATGGGACTTATCCCTGACTTTGCGATGATCAGAGACCGTGCAAAGACACCTTGGACCAAAAGAATCTACACCTTCCTTTCATTCGGATGGGGTGGTAAAGCAAAACACTGGCAGCGTTTCGAAGAACTATCTTTGGTATTGGCAGGTTTGGCAACTCCACTGGTATTCTCGGTACACACCACGGTATCTTTTGACTTTGCTACTTCGGTAATTAAAGGTTGGCACTCCACCATTTATCCGCCATATTTCGTTGCGGGTGCGATTTTCTCCGGATTCGCAATGGTACAGACGCTATTGCTTGTTGCAAGAAAAGTTTGTCACTTAGAAGATTATATTACCATGTATCATATCGAAATTATGAACATTGTAATCATCGTAACCGGCGGTATGGTAACGGTAGCATACGCAACCGAGTATTTTATCGGATGGTATTCCGGATCAAGATATGAAGACTTTACTTATCTTTCTCCGGGAGCAGCAACAGGTCCTTACTGGTGGGCTTTCTGGGCATTGATTATCTGTAACCTTGTAATCCCTGCATTATTCTGGTTCAAAAGAATCAGAACCAATATCATCGCAACATTTATTATTGCACTGATCATTAATATCGGGATGTGGTTCGAGAGATTTGATATTATCGTAATCAATATTTCAAGAGATTATTTACCAAGTTCATGGACGATGTTTAAACCTACAATTATTGACGTAGGGGTGTTCCTTGGAACAATAGGATTTTTCGGAGTATTATTTTTATTATACGCCAGAACGTTCCCTGTTATTGCACAGGCCGAGCTGAAGACTATTTTGAAAATATCAGGTGAAACTTATAAAGCAAAAGAAGAAGAAGATGAGCACCACTAAAAGAATATTTGGTATTTATGCTGACGACGACGATTTAATGAACGGCGTTCATGCATTCAATGATAAAGGAATCAAAATTGACGAAGTATACACTCCGTTTCCGGTTCACGGGCTCGATAAAGCTTTAGGCTTAAAGAAAACAAGAATTTCCGATGCAGCATTTTTATATGCAGTATACGGGGTTACCATAGGAAGTTTGGTTACATGGTACACTATGAATCATGACTGGCCGCAGAATATCGGTGGTAAACCGGCATTCGACTGGGCGCACAACATGCCTGCTTTCGTGGTTCCGATGTTTGAGTTGATGGTTTTCTGTGCAGCACACATGATGTCGCTTACCTTTTTGGCAAGAAATAAAATGTATCCTGGTTGTCCTCCACAGAATCCTGATCCGAGAACTACCGACGATAAATTTATGATGGAATTTGTAACCGATGATGTGGATGCAGTAAAACAAATCCTGATTGATACCGGAGTTGAAGAAATAACTGTAAAAGAAGCTTAAAATGACAAAGAATATTATTAAAATTACAGCTATCTTAGGTTTTGCAGCAATTTCATTAAGTTCTTGCAGCAAGGAAAATCCACCTTTGGTCTATTTTCCTGATATGTATTATCCTGTAGCTTATGATCCTTTGATGAAAGCTGAGGATGCATACTCTACTCATGAAAACGAAATTCCTGCATTTGTAAAAAATAACGGTGCTACAGGTTTAGGTCCGGTAAACGGAACAGTTGTACATGATAAAGATGCAGTAGCAGATGTAGCTGCAAATGAAAGAATGACACCGGATCAGTATAATGCCGGATACGAGGAATCTAAAGCAATTAACGCTTCCCCTCTCAATCCTGCAAACCAGGCAAAAGATATTGAAAGAGGTAAAGGATTGTATGATAAAACCTGTTCAGCTTGCCACGGTACCGGAGGTGACGGACAGGGACCGATTGTGGTTAGCGGAGCTTATGCGGGAGTACCTAAATATGCTGACAGACAAATCACAGTAGGATCAGTTCATTATGTTTTAACCAACGGTAGAAATGCAATGGGATCTTATGCAGGACAACTTACCCCGGGTGACCGATGGAGAGTTGCAATGTATGTAATGAGCGCTTTCAAAGGCGGAATTGGACCTGCAGCCACTACAGCAGCTCCTGCAGCGGCAGTATCTGCACCGGCAGCTTCAACAAGTGTAACAACTAGTCCTCAAAAATAAAAAGTATTAAAAAATGTATAGTTTTTCACCTAAATTAAGATTATATTCAATCATATTTATCGTTCTGGGATTAGTGCTTTTTGGAGCAGGTTATTTTATGAATCACGGAATGGATGATGCCAGAATTGAACATATGATGGAGGCTGTTCACGCCGGAGGAAATCATGCACCAACCAATTCAAGTGAAATGGTAGGGCCTCAGGATCATGCTGCGCATTTGGAGCATGCGAAAATGCAGGTTCACAATCAGCCGTTAGCTGCCATTCATACAGTTGCTGTATTTTTGTTTGCTTTGAGCTGCTGTGCACTGTTTTTCTATTGTATTCAGAATGCTGCTCATGCAGGTTGGTCTATTATTATCTTAAGAGTGATGGAAGCAATTGCTTCTTACATTCCTTACGGAGGCGCGATCGTTGTCATCATTATGATTTTGAATATTACTCATCAGGGTCACCTGTTCCATTGGATGGATCCGGAATTAACAGAACCTGGAAATATTCATTTTGACGCCATCCTTTTCGAAAAGAAAATATTCTTAAACATTCCATTCTATGCGGTTAGAACGCTTATTTATGTAATTGGGGCATCTTTCTTTGCATGGAAACTGAAATCGCTTTCTAAAAAAGTGGACGATACCAAAAGCAGAAAAGTGTATGCAAGCTACTATAGCTGGAGTGTAGGATATATCGCATTCTTCGGTTTTGCATCTGCAGCCTGGGCTTGGGATTGGTTGATGTCAATTGACCCTCACTGGTATTCTACAATGTATATCTGGTATGCAATGGTTAGCTGTCTTTCTTCAGCAATTGCTGCGATTATTCTTATAAGTGTTTATCTGAAGAAAAACGGATTCCTTCCGCAGTTCAATGATAATCACCTGCATGATTTAGGAGTTTTCCTTTTCGCTACAAGTATGCTTTGGACGTATACCTGGTTTGCACAGTTCATGCTGTACTGGTATGCGAACGTTCCGGAAGAGGTTAATTATTTCTTCGGGAGATTCAAGTACTATTCTCCGACATTCTTACCAATGCTGATCGTTAACTTCCTTATTCCGCTTTTGGTTTTAGTAAGTTCAAGCATCAAAAGAAATTATATGGTAGTGACGGTAATGGCAGTTGTAGTACTGTGTGGTCACTGGTTAGATTATTTCAATATGGTAATGCCGGGAACCGTAGGACCTTATTGGAAAACACCTGAGGTATTATTACTCAATTTAGGATCTGTATTATTCGGAGTTGGTTTATTTATCTTTGTAGTAATGACTGCACTTTCTAAATTAAAACTTATTCCTGAAGGTAATCCATTCCTTAAAGAATCTAAAATTTACGAATATCCGTTCTAGTAGAACTGAATATCTTTTAAAATATAATCCCGGCTTTATGTCGGGATTTTCTTTAAATTTGTAATAAACCACGCACTATGAAAAAAGTTCTGTTTTTATTTTTCTTCTGTTTGCTGTTGATCGCCTGTAAAAAAGACAAGGTAGATGCAACGACAACCAAAACATTTCAGTCGAGTATTAATGATATGGCATCGAGTTTAAATACCCTTCAACAGGTAAAATTCAGTGAAGCTTTATACATCCTGAAAACTTTCGGAGTGGAAGCTGAAGGAGACGTGAACGAGCTGAATGCCTTAGGAAAGCTAATCAACGGAAAGAAAGTTCCCGAGATATTCGCCCTTGCCGACAAAGTCGCCCAACAGAACGGAATAGACTGGACAAGCACAGGGCCGCCGTCTTTAGGTGAAATGAATATTTTTGGAAATGACATGGCGAAAGAATCTGATCCGAATGATATTTCAGCAAATTCTTTAAGTGTTACTACAAAACCAATAGCTATTGACAGTGTTTTGGGTCCCAAATCGCTGCAGATTATTCCGCGTTTGGTAGACGCTTCCGGAAAAGCGATTGCCTTCTCCGGCGCCGGTCTGGAAGCAATACTTGAGGTGTTCAGCAATGGAAACAGAATTCTGACTTCAAAAAATTTAATGCAGGATAATAACTTCAAAGGTTTTAATTTAAGATTTGCCTCTCTGCCGGCCGATAAAATTTCAAATAACCAAATCGATATTACTGTTTCTGTAAAAACTACAAAGAAGACCTATAAAATGTCGAAAATCGGAGTTGCTGTGAATCCGAAAGCATTATTGATGCCTGCAGGAAATCCTGCTCTTAATCCGGCGAATCCGTCAGCGGAAATCCCTTCCGTGATAACTGACGAACCAACGGTGACGACTGCACCAACTGCTGATCCTAAAACCAGTGTTTCCAAATTTCTGAACAGTCTCAGCACGAAAAACCTGAAAGCTGCTTACGAAACCTCAGACAATCCGAACTGGGGTTCTTATGAAACGTTTTCAAATCCTAATTCAGGGTTTGGCGGGGTGAAGAGCATCAATGTTAAAAATATTACAACCAACAACGCCGGAGCTAATGATGCAAGCGTAAATGCCACATACGACGTTACCGATAAAGACGGAAAAACAACTTCGCTTCTGGTTACTTTTGGTTTGAAAAATGTAAACGGTGAGTGGAAAATTTCAAGCTATAAAATCAATTAAAATGAAAAATCCTGAACTGATCCAGAAATTAGAAAATACGATAGAAAATATCCCGGATTTTCCCAAACCCGGCATTCAGTTTAAAGATATTACGCCTATTTTTCTCAATCCGAAACTTTATGAAGACGTTATCGCGGATCTTGTAAGTTTCAGCCGTGGGAAAGTGGATGCCGTTTGTGGCATTGAAAGCCGCGGATATCTCTTCGGAATCGCCGTTGCTGTTGCACTGGAAGTTCCATTTATTTTAATCCGAAAAGCGGGAAAACTTCCTCCGCCTTTCATCAGCGAAAAATACGATCTGGAATACGGCTCGGCTGAAATAGAAATGCGCACCGGACAGATAAAACCCGGACAGAGAATCCTTATTCACGATGATCTGCTGGCGACTGGTGGAACAACAGAAGCTGCCGCGAAACTCGTTGAAAAACAGGGCGCAGAAGTTGCTCAGTTCAGTTTTTTGATCGGGCTCAGAGATCTTCACGGAGAAGAACGGCTGAAACAGTTCAATGCTGATGTACACACTATTTTAGAATATTAATACTGTTGGTACATTACCATAAAAACCCTGCTGTTTACGGTGTTATTGATAAAGAAAATGTTTTTTTGGACATAATTTTGTAAATCGTTATAAAACAGTTAAATTTGCACTTCAATTTTTAATACTATTATGGCAAAAGATAAAACGCACACCAACAAAAAAGAACTTGAAGGTAAGGAAACTGTAGAGATTTTCAGAGATTTAGACAGAGGCGCTCTGGATACTGAACGCTTTCTTGAAAAACATTCTAAAACTTTAATCACTGTTTTCGGTGCTTTGGTAGTAGCTGTTTTGGCATATTTTGCTTTCCAGCAGTTTTATGTAGCGCCACGAAATGAAGAGGCGACTTTAAGTTATCTTGCCGCACAGAAAAATTTAGCGGACGGAAAAGAAGATCTTGCTTTGGGAGGGAAAACGGCTGCAAATCCTGGTTATCTTGGTACTTACAATGAATATTCAGGAACTAAAGTAGGAAAGCTTTCTGCTTATAATGCAGGTCTTCTGAAATTCAAAGAGGGGAAATATCAGGAAGCTTATGATTTATTAGATAAATTTTCTTCCGACAATAAAATCTTAATGGCTTTGAAATATGGTGCGATGGCTGACTGCCAGGTAAATCTAAACAAAAATGACGATGCACTGTCACTTTTAGATAAAGCTACTTCTGCTTCAGATGATCCTTATACTTCTTATTATTTTACAAGAAAAGCAGGTTTGGTTGCACTGGCATTGAAAAAGAATGCGGAGGCTAAAAAATATTTCTCAGCGATCGACGAAAAGTACCAGGATTATGATAACGGAATGTCTGATTCTTATATTGAAATGGTAAAATATTACTAAATAAAAAAAAATAAAATGGCAACTGTAAATCTTTCAGATTACAAACCATTACAGATTAATGATGCCGGTTCTTTTAGAATTGGCATTGTTGTTTCTGAGTGGAATGATTTTGTAACCGATAACCTTCGCGACGGAGCAGTAGAAGTACTGAAAAAAGAAGGCGTTAAAGAAGAGAATATCGATATCTTTAAAGTTCCGGGAGCATTTGAACTTAATTATGCTTCAATGCAGCTCTGTAAAGAAAGAAAATTCGATGCGGTAATTGCGATTGGATGCGTCATTCGCGGGGAAACTCCGCATTTCGATTATGTTTGTTCTGCTGTAGCACAGGGAATTAAAGACTGTAATATTTTAACCGATGTTCCCACCATTTTCTGTCTGTTAACTGACGATACCAAAGAACAGTCCATTGCGAGAAGTGGCGGAAGTCTTGGTAACAAAGGCATTGAAGCTGCGGTAACCGCATTGCAGATGATCGATTTCAAGAAAAACCTTTCCGAAAAGAAAGGAAATATTGGTTTCGGAAATTTGTAGTTTTACAACAAACTGAAATCTCATATATTTTTAAATGCTGTGAGATTTCATAAATATTTTTAAAATGGATCTTAAAAAAATAAAGCCGTTTCTCTTACTCGGGAGTTTTTATCTCCTGGTTTCCTTCATCCTGCGGATTGTTTTCATCTTTCATCCCATTACCAATGCGAGTTTCGGCGTTTTCGAAAGCTTGAAGATTCTTTTTGTCGGCTTAATCAGCGACATTTTTGTTTTCATACTTTCCAGCAGTTTACTGGCTCTGTATTTTCTGTTTTTGTCCGACTCAAAATACAGAAAGCCCTATGGATACATTATTTTTGGGATATTGATGTTGGCGCTTATTTATACCGCTTTCGTTCCCGGAAATATTTTCAAACAGTACGGAGGTTCTTTCCCGGAAGTTGCGATTGCTTTTGTAGGCATGAAAACCATGTTTTTCGGTTTGCTGCTTTTTCTTCCGGCACAAAGGGTTAAAATCCGAAATATTCTCTATTTCATCACCTTATTTCTCTATGTATTACTGATTATTTTCAATGCTGTAAGCGAATATTTTTTCTGGAATGAATTCGGCGTACGTTACAACTTTATCGCGGTAGATTATTTGATTTATACCAATGAAGTTATTGGGAATATCATGGAAAGTTATCCTGTTGTTCCGCTGTTTTCGGTGATTTTAATTTTTACGTTAGCAGTCACATGGTATATCTTCAAAAAAACTAAAAACGAGCTTTTAGATCTTCCGAATTTCAAACAGAAACTTATTTTGCTGGGATCATTCCTTGTCTTGTGCGGATTAAGTTTGGTCATTATTCCAAAACTGGATTCTGTTAAAACTGAAAATACTTTTGCTCAGGAAATTCAGGCAAACGGTTTTCCTAAGTTTTTCAAAGCTTTCACCCAGAAAGAACTCGACTATTTTCAGTTTTATCCGACATTGAATGAAACGGTGGCGGAGCAGAATTTCCTGAAACAGTTTCAGCCGCCAGCTTTGGCAAGAAACATTACTTCAGAAAATCCTGAATTAAAGAAAAATGTAGTTTTAATTTCCATTGAAAGTCTTTCCGCTGATTTTCTTGAGCATTACGGAAATACCCAAAAAATAACACCTTTTCTTGACAGTTTAGCGGACAAGTCACTGCTGTTTACCAATCTTTACGCAACCGGAAACAGAACAGTCCGCGGTCTGGAAGCTTTAACGCTATGCATTCCTCCGACGGCTGGTGAAAGTATTATCAAAAGAGAAAACAACAAAAACAAATTCACGACCGGAAGTGTTTTCAAATCGAAAGGCTATGACGTGAAATTCTTATATGGCGGTTATAGCTATTTCGACAATATGGAAGATTTCTATAAAGGAAATGGCTACGATATCGTGGACAGAAATAACTTTAAGCCTGAAGAAATAACGTTTGGTAACGTTTGGGGCGTTTCTGACGAAGATATGGCGAAAAAGGCGATCGAGGTAATGAATCAGGAAGCAAAGTCGGGAAAACCGTTTTTTAACCACTGGATGACGGTCTCCAACCACCGGCCATTTACCTATCCTGAAGGTAGAATTGATATTCCCGGAAATGCAAAATCGCGTGACGGCGGAGTGAAATACACGGATTATTCTCTCCGTAAGTTTTTTGAAATGGCAAAAAAACAGGATTGGTATAAAAATACAGTCTTCGTAATTGTCGCCGATCACTGCGCCTCAAGTGCCGGAAAAACGGAACTTCCAATGGATAAATACAGAATCCCCGGAATGATTTTTTCCGAAGGTTTTATTGCCCCGCAGCAATTTAATCAGTTAATGTCACAGATTGATGTGATGCCTACTTTGTTCGGGTTGCTGAATTTCAGTTACCAGTCGAAGTTTTTAGGACAGGATGTATTTAAAGATACGTTCCAACCGAAAGCTTACGTTGCAACTTATCAGGATTTAGGTCTTATTAAAGATAATTATTTAACGGTGATTTCTCCAACGAAAAAGGTGAGACAGTATTCGCTGGTTTTGCAGAAATCTGATCTTCCGGAAAACTTCAAACTTTATTATGATGAAACTCCCGTGAAAAACACGGTACAGAATTTGGTTGATGACTGCGTTTCTATATTTCAGTCAACCAGTTATTGGCTGGAAAAAAATAAACTGAATCGGTAAGAAATTTTTGTAATTTTAATTTCGAGTTTAATAATAAAATATTCATTATGAGATGGACAAATGACAGAAGCGGGAATGTAGATGACAGACGCGGAGCCGGAGGAGGCGGAATGCTTGTAGGCGGAGGTTTGGGAACCCTGATTATCGCCGCAATAATTTTCTTCCTGGGAGGAGATCCTTCAGCTATCCTTTCCTCGGGAGCGGGAAGCTCTCAGCAGACAGAACAGAGAGATTTGACACCTGACGAGTTAAAAGTCCGCGAGTTTGTTCAGATGGTAACAGGTCAAACTGAGCAGACCTGGGGTAAAATATTTCAGGAAAACGGAATGCAGTATGAGGCACCCAAAGTAGTAATGTTCGAAAGTGTTACACAATCGGGCTGCGGAACCGCACAGGCTGCTATGGGACCGTTCTATTGCCCCGCAGACCAGACGGTTTATATGGATATGAGTTTTTTCCAGGAATTGCAGCAAAGGTTTGGTGCCCAGGTTTCTGAGTTTTCTATAGCTTATGTATTGGCGCACGAAATCGGGCACCATGTTCAGACGCTTCTTGGAACCACTCAGAAAGTAGATCAGCTGAGATCGAGCGGTAGATATTCCGAAGCAGATTTAAACAGAGTATCGGTAGCAACTGAGCTTCAGGCCGACTTTTATGCCGGCGTTTGGGCAAAACAGACTGATAACCGTGAAAAGATTTTGGAACCCGGAGATATCGAGTCCGCGATCTCTGCAGCGGAGGCAGTAGGAGATGATAATATTCAGAAACGTTCGCAGGGTTATGTCAATCAGGAAGGATTTACGCACGGCAGCTCAGCGCAGCGAAAAGAATGGTTTATGAAAGGTTACAGTACCGGTGATATCCGGCAGGGTGACACTTTCAACGCTTTGCTAAAATAAATTAAATCCCGATTCGTTCGGGATTTTTTTATGTAACAGCATTTAAAATTTAGTTCGAAAAAACGAAACCGCGGTATAAAAAAATTACACCGCGGTTTCTACTAATATAAAAACTATATTTTTAGTTCTGATTTACAGAACTTTCAGCTGAAGTTTTTGCCTGATCCATTTTGTTCTGAACCTGTGAAGCAACGTCGCTTGCTTTTGATTTTAAATCACTTCCGAATTTGTTGAAGTTATCTTTTGCTGTGTTGAACGTATCTTTAACAGCCTGTTTTTCTTCCGGAGTTGAATTTTTGTATTTCCACCAAGCTACTGCTCCAAGTCCTAATAAAGCTAATAAGCCATTTCTTTTAGTACTCATAATTTTAAGTTTTAAGTTGTTTTCTGAAAATTTATTTGATAACTGTTTAATTGTAAAAAGCGTGCCACATATTTGGATCAAAGCATAAAATTTTGTTAAATATTGCTGTGAATATTTTGGCTTTGAAATTATTCAATACTTTAAAGGAAGATTAGGAGTACAATAAAAAAACTCTGTCTAAAAGACAGAGTTTCAATTTATTTGAGAAAATATTTTATCCTAAATACGGATATTTATAATCTGTTGGAGAAACGAAAGTTTCCTTGATGCTTCTTACAGAAACCCATCTCATCAGATTCATTTTCGATCCTGCTTTGTCATTGGTTCCCGAGGCTCTGGCACCGCCAAAAGGCTGCTGTCCTACAACCGCTCCGGTAGGCTTATCGTTGATGTAGAAGTTTCCTGCTGCATTTTCTAATGCTTTGTACGCTTCATCAATCGCATAACGGTCCTGTGCAAAGATTGATCCTGTTAATGAATACGGTGAAGTTTCATCAACCAGTTTTAATGTATCATTCCAGTCTTTATCTTCATAAACAAAAACAGAAAGGATAGGTCCAAAGATTTCTTCACAAACCGATTCGTATTTCGGATTGGTTGTTTCAATTACGGTAGGTTCTACAAACCAGCCTTTCGAATCATCACATTTACCGCCGAAGATTACGTTTGCTTCTCCTGATTTTTCAGCTCTTTCAATATAACCTTTACATTTCTCGAAAGAATTTTTATCAATAACAGCGTTCACATAATTTGAAGGATCTTCCGGGCTTCCAATCTTTATGGTTTTCAGCTGAGCTTCCATTACTTTTTTCACATCGTTCCAAAGAGACTGAGGAATATATGCTCTGGACGCTGCTGAACACTTTTGACCCTGATATTCGAATGCACCGCGTACCAAACCGGTTGCTACAGCTTCCACATTTGCGGAAGGATGCACCATCACAAAATCTTTTCCGCCGGTTTCCCCAACGATTCTTGGATAGGTTTTATACTGATGAATATTGTCACCGATCATTTTCCACATTCCCTGGAAAACTTTTGTAGAACCTGTAAAATGCAGACCTGCAAAATCCGGATGGGCAAGAACTTTCTCGGCGGTCTCTTTACCGTCTGTAAAAATCATATTGATAACTCCAGCTGGCAAACCGGCTTCGGTTAGAATATCCATAATAATTTTAGCCGAAAGAACCTGCTTGTCTGAAGGTTTCCACACCACAACATTTCCCATCATTGCCATACAAGTTGGTAGATTTCCGGAAATAGCCGTAAAGTTGAATGGCGTTACCGCAAAACAGAAGCCTTCCAGAGGACGGTATTCAGATCTGTTCCATACTCCGGCGTCAGAAACGGGTTGATCAGTGTAGATTTCCGTCATAAATTCGACATTATATCGGAGAAAATCGATGAATTCACATGCTGCGTCAATTTCAGCCTGATGAACGTTTTTACTTTGCCCGATCATGGTTGCCGCATTTAGTGTGTCCCTGTATGGGCCTGCGATCAAATCTGCTGCTTTTAAGAAAATAGCTGCACGCTGCTCCCAGCCTAAATTATTCCATTTTTCTTTAGCAGCCAATGCAGTGTTAATGGCATCGTCCACATTCTGCATTGTTCCTTTATAATAGAAACCTAGATCATGCTTGTGATCCTGTGGTGAGCTTATTGCGATTTTATTATCAGATTTTACTTCTTTTCCGTTGATAATCATTGGGATTTCTACCTTTTCGCTCCACATCTTCTTGTAAGTGGATATAAGAGATTTCACTTCGGAAGACCCTGGTTCATAAGTTCTTACCGGTTCGTTCACTGCGTAAGGAACTTGCGAAATTGCTTTTGACATATTTTTAATTTTTATTGATTTTATTGTGAATGATACAAAGTTAAGTGAAATGCAGCAATGTTCCAAAAACAGCACTCCGGTCGGGCTAATGTTTAACGAGGATCTTTTCGCAGACCATTTTACTTAAAACCGTCTTGTTTCCCGGGATTTTCACCGACATTGTTTTGTCGAATTTTTCAATATTGAGAATTTCAATTTTTTTTCCCAGCACCAATTTTTTTTCGTTCAGGAAGCTAAGAAAATCATCATCGGTGATCGTAACGGCGGTGAAAATAACCTGTTCCCCGACTTCGCAGCTGCTTAGTTTTTTTAAATCCTGCGCAATTACGTTTCCGTCTTTATCCGGAATAGGTTCGCCGTGAGGATCAAATTTTGGATAATTAAGAATTTCATCCATTTTATCGAAGAAAGTTTCAGAATGGATATGCTCTAGTTGTTCAGCGATTTCATGGACGTTTTCCCATCCGAAATTCATCTTCTCCACGAGGAACATTTCAGTCAGACGATGCTTTCTGACAACCAGAGCTGCCTGCTTTTTCCCAGAGTCGGTAATCTTTAATGGTTTGTAGCTTTCATAATGTACCCAGTTTTTGTCTGCAAATTTCTTCATCATGTTATTTACGCTGGGCATTTTTACATTCAGAAACTTGCTGAGTTCGTTGACAGTTACCGTATTTTCGTCGTTTATTAAATGGAAAATTGCTTTCAGGTAATTTTCTTCAGTAAGGGAGATCATAAAAGTTAGATTGTAGTATGTACAAATCTAACAATAATAATCAACAACTAAAAACGCACAAAGGAATTGTGCGTTTCAAGTTTAAGATCAAAAAAGACTGTACTGTATATGAATGAAAAATGGGTTGAAAGACTTTTACAGTGTTTAGTACAGGTTTTCTGATATTAATTAAAAAGAGGTTATTAGTTTTTGTTTTTCGCTGTTTTTTACATTACAAAGATGTGATAATTAATATTGGAAAACATAGGTCTTTTCCCCGTTTTTTCATCGTGAAATCACCCTTTTTTTTCTACTTTTATGAGATGAATTTACGCTCAATTAATTACTTAAATATTTACTGATGAAATACTCATTTAAAAATGATTATTCCGAAGGCTGTCACCCAAGAATTTTGGAAGCTTTGGTAAAATATAATCTTGTTCAGCAGAATGGTTATGGCCTTGATGACTACTCGCAAAACGCCGCTAAACTTATTCTGCAGAAAATAAATAATCCAAAGGCAAAAGTACACTTTGTATCTGGCGGTACCCAAGCCAATTTAATTGTAATTTCCGCATTTCTAAGACCGCACGAAAGTGTTGTTGCTGCGGAAACGGGCCATATTTTCACCAATGAAACCGGCGCTATTGAGGCAACTGGGCACAAAGTGCATGGCGTAGAGACCGCAGACGGCAAACTGAAACCTGACGATATTCAGAAAATCCTTAATCTTCATACCAATATTCCGCATCAGGTAAAACAGAAAATGGTGTATATCTCCAATTCGACAGAGGTTGGGACAATTTATTCGAAAGTTGAACTTCAGAATCTGTACGAATTCTGCCAGGAAAAAAATCTCTATCTTTTTCTTGACGGAGCAAGACTTGGCCATGCTTTAACTGCCGAAACCAACGATCTGACTTTGGAGGATATTGCAAAATATACCGATGCTTTTTATTTGGGAGGAACTAAAAACGGCGCTTTAATAGGTGAAGCGATCGTAATCTGTAATGAAAATCTGCAGGATGAATTTGGATTTCATCTTAAACAAAAGGGTGCAATGCTGGCCAAAGGAAGGCTTTTGGGAATTCAGTTTCAGGAATTGCTGAAGGATGATCTGTATTTTGAATTAGCCAAAAGCGCCAATCAGAAGGCGATGGAAATTAAAAAAGCTTTCGAAGAGAAAGGCTGCAGTTTTCTGTCCGAAACATTTACCAACCAGATTTTTCCAATCTTAACTCAAAACCAAATCGGTCAGCTTTCGCAGAATTTCGATTTTTATGTATGGAAAAAAATTGATGAGGAGAAATCCGCGGTGCGTTTAATTACTTCCTGGGCGACAACAGACTCTATTGTAGCTGATTTTATTAATGAAATTAAAAATTTAAAATGAGAAAGACGGTTTTATTTCTTAGTGTTTTAACCTCGCTTTTCATCAGTGCACAGAAAGTTGAAAAAGACCCCGAAATTTCGGGTTATGTAACAAAGGTCAATAAAGATTCTCTTAAAGCTAATATTGAAAAACTGGTGAGTTTCGGAACGCGTCACACCATGAGTTCAACTTCAGATCCCAATAAGGGAATTGGTGCAGCGAGAGAATGGGTTTTAACTAAATTCAGAAATTATGGCCAGAACTCCGGCGGAAGAATGGAAGTTTTTCTTCAGAATACAGATTTACAGCCTGACGGAAAGCGTGTCAGCAAACTTACCAACCTTGGAAATGCAGCAGCGCTTTTGAAAGGAACTGATCCCAGTGATAAAAGAATTATTATCATTTCCGGTCACCTGGATTCCAGGGTTTCGGATGTAATGGATGCAAACAGCGTCGCGCCGGGCGCCAATGACGATGGAAGCGGAGTAGCGGCGGTGATTGAAAGCGCGAGGATTCTAAGCAAATCAAAATTTCCGGCGTCTATACTTTTTGTTGCGGTAAGCGGTGAAGAACAGGGGCTTTTAGGAGCAAAAATGTTAGCCGACAAGGCAAAAGCAGAAAACTGGGAAATAGAGGCCGTTTTAAACAATGACATGATTGGAAACAATAGTTTTGACGCTCCAAAAAATTCGGGGAAACCTAAGCTTAGAGTTTTCAGTGAAGGTTTACCGGCTTTCGAGACGGAGAAAAAAGCTGGCAATATCAGAAGTTACGGTCTTGAAAATGACGGCGCAGCGCGTCAGCTTGCCCGCTATGTAAAAGAAAGCGGAGAGAAATATGTTAAAGATATTGATATCAAGCTGATTTACAGAAACGACCGTTTTCTGCGGGGCGGAGATCATACGCCTTTTGTGAATCATGGTTTTACAGCGGTTCGCTTAACTGATTATTATGAGAATTATGACCATCAGCATCAGGACCTCAGAACTGAAAATGGAAAGAAATATGGTGATTTGGTTGAATTTATGGATTTCGACTATTTAAAAACGAATACTGCGGTAAATGTTGCTGTCTTAGCCAATCTCGCGAAATCTACTCCTAAACCAGAAAACGTTTTGATGGATGTCAAAGAACTTTCAAATTCCACTAAACTGAGTTGGGAGAAACCTTCTGCCGGAAAAGTAAAAGGCTACAAGGTATTGATTCGGGAAACGGACAGTTCCGTATGGACTGAAAAGATTTTCACCAAAGAAACCTCCATCACACTACCTTACTCCAAGGACAATTTTCTTTTTGCCGTGCAAAGTGTATCAGAATCCGGGAACGAAAGTTTACCTGTGATTGCTAAGGTATCACGGTAAAAAGATAGGTTTTTCGATAGTTTAGAACAGTATACAGCGCTTTTAAATGGAAATCCGTCTCATAATAGAGACGGATTTTATATATAAGAGAAGGAACGCTCATATTAACTTTAATTCTTTATGAAAAAACTTGGAGTTCATTAATGGATAACAACCGTTCGAAACGATGTTAAAAATAGAAATCCGCCTCAATTTGGTATTGAGGCGGATTTCTTTAATATTATGCGAATCTTATTTCGCTCCTTTCACTGTAAAGTTATCAACTTCCCAAGTAGTGGAGAATCCTGCTACAGAAGTATATTTAAATGCAATAACTACATCCTTATTAATAAAATCTTTAAGATTTACTCGCCCGGAACCTACAAAACCAGAGAAGCCACCTAAATCGCTATCCAAAGCTGGATTCATTTTAACCCAAGTTGTTGTAGCCGGCACTCCGGTGAAATTACTGGAAACATAGACTTCTAAAGGGTTACCGCTGAATCTTCCATCAGTCTCAAAAGTGAAGTAAGCTTCCTGCATTCCAGCTAGTGATATTTTTTTAGAAACGAGCCAATCTTCGTTAAGCTGACGGTTACCATCCATAATGGCACTTGGTCTTGGATTACCAAAAGTAGTAGTTGCCCACACCTGAGTACCTGTTACATTGACAGCAGTCCAGTTATCTAAAGTATCAAAGCCATCCTGGAATAATATATTGTATACCGGCGGAACAGTTCCGTCGCATCTTGCACCATCAATGTCTGCATCAGCCTGTCGAGGAATTCTCAACTGATATGCCCCGTTTTGGAATGTTACCACTGCATACACATTTCCTTTTCCGCTATCCACTTCAGCACCTTTAAAAGTTGCAGTTGTACTGGTTGTAAGAAGAATTGTATTTCCTTCGCAATCTTTCAAAGTTCTTTCTGTTGAAGTTCCTGAAACATAAGTCTTTCCTAACTCAGCATCAGTAAATTCAAGATCTTTAATAACAACCCATCTTCCAACGTCTGCCATTGTAAGTTGTTTAATCTTTCTTTCTGTCGGAACCACTGTAGTTGCAGGATTGTTACTGTCAAAGAAGTATTTATACATATCTGCTTCAGCAATTGCCCCAGCAGGACCTCCGAAGCCAATCTGCATTTCTCCATTTATAGCAGGTGCGCTGCCAACAGATAAACCTTTAAGCTTAATAAAGACTTCTTTACCAACCTTAAATCTTGGATCCTGATACAAATTGGTTTTATTAATATTTACACGGATACCTCCTGTAGCATCTTCAATATAAATCTGTCTAACAAAGTTATTGGTTTGATCATTTGCAGTGACTTTCCCTTTCAGTAGGAAATCTCCTGAAATCGGTAAAACTGATGCAAGCTGTTTCACTTCCGCAACAGTTTTTGCGGTTAAACTGGCCTGATCTAAACCACAAGGATTGGTAGTAATACCGTCTTTTCTTGGGAAATGAGTCATATCTGCCAAATCACTTACTTTGTTGATGTACATTTGGTATGAAGAATTAAATTTACTGAAGATCCCAATAAATTTACCTTTCCCTGCAGGCAATAACTGATTAGCAAATGAAGCGAAACCACTGTTTCTTACTACTCTTGCAGTAGATGACAGGGTTGGGTCATTTAACTGTCGGTCTACAGTAAAACCTTCCGGAGCGTAAATGTTACAAAGCACTTTTTGATCGAATTCTGCATCATTAACCTGAATTAGTGCACCTAAAAGCTTGTCATTTGAACTCATCTGAGTTAAAGTCATCACTTTTGGAATAATGTTTTTTCTGATCGTACATGATCTGAAAATATGAGCTGGCATCGCTTTTTCAGGAATTCTGGAAACAGCATCAGCGCCGGTTGCAATAGCTTTATCGTCTTCAATCCCTAACTGTACTAATCCTCCGTAAGTTCCTAAGGCAAGACCTTTTAATTCAATATAAATTTTAGATCCCTGAGGGTACTTTGTATAAGTACTTACCGCATCTACACTGATGGTAAAACCTTCAGTAGGATTTACCGGGTCATCCTGAATGTAAATAGTCTTATAAATATTTCCACTTTCATCCGTTGAAGAAACATATCCTTCCATTATCGCGGTGGAGTTCGCCGGGAAAACATACCTTGTACTTCCGTGCAGCGCTTTTACCTGAGTGATGGTCATGGTTGCCGTTAGATCCTTACACTGGTAGTTATCTAAATTCGGATCATTGTATTTATCATCATGCACGCAGCCTGTTACCAGAAGCGATGCGAAGGCGATGAATAAAATCTTTAAATATGAACTGTATTTTTTCATTGTAGTTATTTTACTTATTAGAACCTTAAATAAACATTAGCAAAGAAAGTAGTTCCTCTGTCGTACCATAATTTTGGTCCAAACCATGGCTTGTCTCTTTGTGAGTCTGCGAACGCTTCCGGAAAGTTCACCGCTCTCCCTTGTTCGAATCCGCCGGTTACATAATCTCTGTTATTTAAGATATTGTTTACACTTAAACTGATTCCCATTCTGTATTTGCCCATTAGGAAAGATTTTCCGGCATTGGCGTTCAACATGAACTGATCATCAAACTTTTTCTGAGCCGTAATTAAAGCAATTGCTTCAGGTGTAGCTCCATTATAGTTATCTCCTGTGGCAGGGTCTGTATACATAGCCTCTGTTTTATTAAGGGCAGAGAAATCTAAATACTGATCCTGAAGATAATTTGCAGTCGCTCCGATCCACCAGTATTTCGGTGAGTTATATCTTAAACCAAACGAGTAGGCTTTTTGTGGAGTACCCGCAACTTTATAATCTTTAAGTTTTGCGGTTCCCCATTCTCTTACTCCAAAATCATCATCAAATGTTTTTACTGTAGGGTTATTGGTAATTTTATAATCACCATAACTTCCTACTGCAGTTGCGCTAAGCGTTGGTGTAATTTTTACTTCAGCACCTATTTCAAGTCCCTGATAACTCTTGTCAATACCAGATAATACTTCAGCCACCAATGCGTTGCCGCTGTCTCCTGATCCGTCGGTAATATCCGCATAATATCTGGAAATTTCAGTCGCGTTTTTAATGGTAGTATAATAGCCGCTTAATCGCAGTTTAAGAATTTGTCCTCTGATGATATAACTTAAATCATTAGAATTAATCATTTGATTTTCTACATTCGGGGTAATCATATTGGTTACCCGCGGGCTGATGAAAATTTCATTTAAGGTTGGTGCTAAACTGAAGAATGCACCATTGTAAACGATAAAGTTTTTACCGTTCACTTTATACAATACTCTTCCTTTAAGGCCGGCATCGAATGAATTGAATATTTCACTTTTGCCTTTGCTGTCTGCAAAATTGTGATGTCTGAATTTACCGTCTCTCTGTGATTCAGCAAAAGAAGTGAATACCGATGCGGTTACATTCCATTTAGCGAAATCGATTTCCGTGGATGCATTGAATGCATACTGGTTTCTCAATAAATCATAAGAGTACTGAGTTCTGTCGCCAACACGTACTTTCGTATCAGGATTGTCCAAATCGTATGGCTGATCGTTTCCGAATGCATTGAGATTGTTTGCATAAGAAGCACCTAAAAGATCTTTTACCTCTCTGAAGTTATCAGATTTTAAGTTCTGATAGCTGAAATTCAGATTCAGTTTCCAGTTATCTTCCAGCTTAGTATCGAAGTGGGAAACAAAATTTAAGGTTTTATCCTTATTAACATCTTCTACGATAGAATAGACCGCTCCGTGATCGGTTCCGTCCATATTCGTTTTGTTAATATAATTTGCCTGATAAAGATCTTCCCAGTTGATTTGGGCCTGTGCTTTAAATTCCTCCTCGGTTAACAAACCATATCCTGGTAATTTTCTGTAATAAGTGGGATTCGGATCAGCACCGTGGAACCAGTCTAAACGGCTTCTTCCGTCTCTTCCGGTCTGGTAAGAAAGCGTGTTGTTCCAGTTACTGGTTTTACCAAGTTTCAGATAATCACTGATCATGAACATTGGTTCAAATACTTTTCTGATTCTGGAATTTCTTTTCTCTCCATCTTGCCATCCCCAATAAGCATTATAATCTTTACCCATTAAATCATAGGTTTCCTGAGTATTTGGAGAATTGTTTGCTCTGTATGTTGGTGATCCGAAAGCAGTTACGTTGATCGCGTGTCTGCTGCTGAATTGTTTTTCCACTGCTAGGAATAAACCCTCAGCATCTTGATATGTACCATCAATAACTCCGTCATCTGCCCATCTTCTACTTGCTGAAAGAGTGAAAGCCCAACCGCTTTTAGACAAACCTGAAGAATAGGTTGCCATTGCTCTGTGGAAATAACTTCTGTTCGTATAAGAATAAGCTAGTGAAGTCTGTTTTCTATAGCTTGATGCTCTTGTATTATAATACACCACACCTCCAAGATTACCGAATGCATATTCAGAAGGGGTAATATTATCTACAGATTCAAAAGGATATCTGGTAACATCGTTCAAACCTCCCCAGTTGCCGAAATCTACCTTACCGTCATCGTTTTTAGACATTGAAACACCATTGAAAAGTACATCTTCGTAACGGTTCTCCACGCCTCTTGGTCTGAACCAGTAAGCTCCAAGCTCAAACGCAGTCACATTCTGAAAAGTATCTCTACCTGAACTTAAAAGTCCTACGGTAGGCTGCATTGAAGATCCTCCCTCATCAGAATCACTTGAAGAATCATCAATTACCATTACTCCTGCATTTATAGCTGGTGCTGGAACTAAGCTGATTACCCCAAGATCTTTTCTTTTTTGGTCAGCAGTTACATCAAATTCAATAATTTTCGGATCAAAACTTTGCTTTGAAACGGTAATTAAGTAATGGCCCGGCTGCAAATCTACAAACTGAAAGTAACCAATTTTATCGGCTTTCACATTTTCAGCAGATTGTCCAAGATCAATCTCTGCACTCTCAACTGGTTTTCCTTCCTGATCTTTTACATATGCATAAACAGTAGTTTGTGCGAAATAAAAAGACGCAGGTAGCAAAGTAAACAATGAGATTAAGGATAATTTTTTTATCATAACAAATTATTTATTTCTCCCTATTGATAACAATTTTTTAAGGGGGAACAAATTTAAACTTATTTTTTGTTAAGTTAAACATTTTTAACACTTTATTAGAAGGCTATCCGTTAATATTTCTTAATATCTTTATAATTCGATGTTTATCTATGATTTTTATTTCGTCTTTGTCATTCGGATAATATTTAGCCATTTACTTTGGAAATTATTACTACTTTTACCCTCTTAAAATTTTCAAATGAAAAAACATTTTATCTTATTCGCTGTTTTTACTTGTGGGGTACTTTTTTCCCAACAGAGACAGGTTCAGAGAGCTACGATAGCTTTCCTCAATGTAGAAAATCTTTGGGATACCGTTCCTTCTGCAGATTATATTGATGGGACAAAAGATATCCACAACCCTGCTTTCCACAGAAGTGTCCCTTTAGATTCCTTGAAATATCTCGAAACTACTGAAGATTATAAAGGGGAATGGAGCGATGAACTCCTGATCGGAAAAAAAGTAATCAGATATCAGATACTTGCAGATGATTTTACTGCAAACAGCCCTAAAAACTGGGATACTAAAAAATATAACCAGAAACTCGCCAATGAAGCAAAAGTAATTTCCGAACTTGGTAGACAATACACTAACGATTATCCTGTAATTGTTGGCCTACTGGAAGTGGAAAACCGACAGGTGGTGGAAGATCTTGTAAAGCAGCCTGCATTAGTGAAGGCCAATTACGGCGTTGTGCACTATAATTCTTACGATGCCAGAGGAATTGATATCGCGATTATTTACCAGAAGAACAGATTTAGGGTCACAGAAACTTATGTGAAAGATATTAAGATCTTTAATGATGAAGGAAAAAGATCTTACACCAGAGGTGTTTTAGTCGTAAAAGGTACGCTGGACGGTGAAAAAGTGGGTGTTTTCTTAAACCACTGGCCATCAAGAAGTGGTGGAGAGGCTGCTTCATTACCAAGACGTGCTGCTGCAGCAAAAGTATTGAAAGATGAAATGGATAAGTTAAGAGCTGAAGATCCTGAGAGAAAATTATTCGCAATGGGTGATTTCAATGATGATCCCGTAAGCCCAAGTCTTAGAAAACATCTGGGAGCTGTTGGTGAGCCAGATCAGCTTTCTGAAAAAACGCCTTATTATAACCTGATGGTAAAGCTTTACAAAGCAGGCGTCGCATCATTGGCTTATCGTGATGCACCGAATCTATTCGACCAGATTATTGTTTCAAAAAACCTCTATTCTCCGGAAAAACTATCGCCAACGTACAGCATTTTCAAAGCGGAAATCTTTGCGCCTTCTTACCTTGTCAACAGTGAAGGACAATGGAAAGGTTATCCTTTGCGTTCTTGGGACGGTGACCGCTTCACAGGCGGCTACAGCGATCACTTTCCTGCAGTGTCCGTAATCCAGAGAGAATACAAACCTGCCAAATAATATATTCTAAAATTTATATAAAAACCGAAGTTTTATCAGCTTCGGTTTTATTTTTTCATAACTTTATATGAAATTAGAACAATGAAAAAATTATTTTCTTTAGTGCTTATTTTTATTTTGGTTTTCAGCTGTGCTCCGCAAAATAAAGTTGCAGAGAAAGACCAGAAAACAGAAATAAAACCTGCAAAGAATGACGATGGCGAATGGGATTTGCAAGTATTCGATACCCAGTACGATTATTTCCTCAATGCCATTGCGAAGCCCATGAATATGTATTCTGAAAGTTACCTGAAAAACAAAAACACTTTTCTGGTCAGCGAATGGAATTCCTATTATTTTGCCGGCCGATACCGAAACGTTATAGAATCTTCGATAGATTATGATCCGCAGGAAAACTACGGTATAAAGTTCGAATATAAACTGTATCAGGTTTTCGCTTACGTTCATTGGAAATATGGATTAAAAATGAATGGTTTAAGCCAAAGCGATGTGAGATAAGTTCTCTTTAATTTTTAAACAATAAAAAAGGTTCAGAAATTTTTCTGAACCTTTTTTATTAAAATATGAAAGTCTTATTTGTTGAATTTTTCCTCCACTTTATCCCAGTTGATTACTTCGAAAAACGCCGTAACATAATCTGGTCTTCTGTTCTGGTAATTCAGATAATAGGCATGCTCCCAAACATCAAGTCCTAAAACGGGAGTTCCCTGACAGTCCGCAACCGGCATTAAAGGATTGTCCTGGTTCGGTGTGGAGCAAACTGCAGCAGAGCCATCTTCCTTCTTGCATAGCCAAGCCCAACCTGAACCAAATCTTGTTTTCGCCGCTTCAGCAAAATCATTCTTGAATTTTTCAAAACCGCCGTATGCTTCGATTGCTGCTTTTACATTTCCTACAGGCTCTTTGCTTCCGCCGGGAGTTAGAATTTCCCAGAAAAGTGTATGGTTAAAATGCCCTCCTCCGTTATTTCTTACAGCAGGCTTGTCGGTTCCTGTTTTGCAGATTTCCTCGATGGTTTTTCCTTCCAGATCCGTTCCTGCAATTGCTTTGTTTAAGTTATCTATGTATGCCTGGTGATGTTTGGTGTGATGGATCTCCATGGTTCTTGCATCAATTGTTGGTTCTAATGCGTCGTATGCATAGCCCAATTTTGGTAATTCGAATGCCATAATTTTTTAATTTAAAATGTTAATACCCAAATTTACTCATAATGTAGGGCAATACCAAACCGGAAACATTACTTTAATAAATCTTTAACATCGATGAAAACAAAAAACCGTGCTTTTCAGAACGGTTTTCATCAATATATCCAGATATAAAGATTTATCTGTTCATGCTCATCAGAAACTCTTCGTTATTCAGGGTTCCTTTCATGCTTTTGTTTACAAATTCCATGGCTTCCACTGGATTCATGTCTGCCAGATACTTTCGGAGAATCCACATTCTCTGCTGTGTAGTTTCATCCAGAAGAAGATCGTCCCTTCTCGTGCTTGACGATACCAGGTCGATGGCCGGGTAAATACGCTTATTGGCGATTTTTCGGTCAAGCTGAAGTTCCATATTTCCGGTTCCCTTAAATTCTTCGAAAATAACTTCATCCATTTTAGAACCTGTATCGATTAATGCTGTTGCAATGATGGTTAATGATCCGCCGCCTTCGATATTTCTTGCTGCACCGAAGAATCTTTTCGGTTTGTGAAGCGCATTGGCATCTACACCTCCGGAAAGTATTTTTCCTGAAGCTGGAGTTACCGTATTGTAAGCTCTTGCCAAACGCGTAATTGAATCCAGTAAAATCACTACATCATGACCGCATTCTACCATTCTTTGCGCTTTCGAAAGAACCAGATTGGCTACTTTTACGTGTTTATCAGCAGGTTCATCAAAAGTTGAGGCAATTACTTCTGCATTTACGCTTCTTTCCATGTCCGTCACCTCTTCGGGTCTTTCATCGATGAGCAATATCATCATATAGGCTTCAGGGTGGTTCTCGGAAATGGAGTTTGCGATATCTTTAAGTAACATCGTTTTACCCGTTTTAGGCTGCGCAACAATCATCGCACGCTGTCCTTTTCCTATCGGAGTAAACAGATCAACAATTCTTGTAGAAAGTGTAGAGTTTTTCCCTGTTAAATTGAATTTTTCCTCAGGGAACAACGGCGTAAGGAATTCAAAAGCTACACGGTCTTTGATAAATTCCAAATCGCGGCCGTTAACTTCTGTTGGTTTCAGTAAAGAAAAATATTTTTCACCTTCTTTTGGCAAACGTACAATTCCTCTTACCGTGTCTCCGGTTTTCAGTGCGTAATTTCTGATCTGATTGGTAGAAACATAAACATCATCCGGGGAAGAAATATAAGAAAAATCGGAAGAACGGAGGAAACCGTAATTATCTGGGAGGATTTCTAAAACCCCTTCAATCGTTACTAAACCGTCAAAATTAAATTCTTTTTTTGAATTTTCTTCCTGATTTTCAGCGTTCTGCTGATTTCGGTTTTGATTGGGGTTTTGGTTTGGATTTTTATTTTGGTTTTTTTGATTGGGATGCTGCGGTCTGTTTTGGTTAGGGTTTTTATTTCCGTTTCCGTTACCGTTTCCATTCTGATTTGGATTCTGATTGGGGTTTTGGTTCGGATTTTTCGGCTGTTCCGGTTTAGTTTCGGTTTCAGCTGTAGATTCTGTCACCGGAGTTTCAGCAGTAACTTCTTCTTTTGGTGCAGTGACACGCTGTCTTTTCTTTTTCTGCTGAGTCCTGTTGTTTTCGGAATCATTGTTTGCTTCAGTTAGAGCAGGCTTTGAATTTTCAGAAGGTGTTTCCTGTGGGTTTTCTACCGTGGGCTCAGCAGCATTTTCTCCTGGAATCTGTGCAGAAACCTCAACCGGTTTCTCAATTTTCTTTTTGGCTGCCGGCTTTTTGGCTGCCGGCTTTTTGGGAGCTGGAGCAGGATTTTCTTCTGTATTCATAATGGGTTCGGTGGCGTTGAAATAATCTTTTGCAACTTTCGTGTTTGAAGCCTGAAAATCCAGGATCGCAAAGATTTTATCATTATCGGTGCTGTTTTTAGCAAGTTTAACGCCTAAATCTTTCGTGATTTTAGTCAACTCCGATTCGGATTTTGACCGTAACGTTTCAATGTTGAACATAAATTTTTATGTGAAAAAGTAATTTATAAGTAAGTGTAAGTAAGAAAGTTAAGTCGGACGACTTTCCTTATTAGGTCATTTGTAGTGCAAATCTACGCTATTTTTTTATTTATGCAAAAAATTATTATTATTTTTGCAGCTCATATTCATCATCATGTTGCAGAGAATACAGACCGTTTGGATTTTTTTGGCAGTTTTAGGCGCAGTTTTTCTGTTCATCACCGCTCAGGATTTTTCGCTTTTCGAAGGGACTTCTTTTATTTCCATTATTTGTGCTGTGCTCGTGCTGTGTGGATTGTTAAGTATTTTCAGCTATAAAAACCGCAAAAGACAGATTCTGCTGAATACCATCAGCATTTTTATAAACGCTTTGTTGCTCGGTTTATTGGCGTATTGGCTACTCAGTTTATCTGGAGGAATTCATTTTCCTGAGAAAGGTATTGAGCCGATTTTCCCGTTGATTTCGATAATATCTTTGTTTATCGCAAACGTATTTATCAGAAAAGACGACAGGCTCGTAAAATCTGTAGACAGACTCCGCTAAACTCACAACGATTTTTTTGAGTGAAACAGTTCCTTCGGGAGCTGTTTTTTATTTCTGTCCTTTTAAATTTTTATCTTTAGCAAAAAATTATAAATGAAGAAATATTCTTTTTTATTTGCCATGCTGTTTTCAACGGTGTTTTATGCTCAGGAAGTGTCCAGAGAGCGTGTAGTAAATGTGCTTTCTGCATTAGCTTCTGATGAAATGAAAGGCCGCGCAATCGGAACTCCT
The DNA here is from genome assembly GCF_019038595.1 of Kaistella soli. Lineage (GTDB taxonomy): Bacteria > Bacteroidota > Bacteroidia > Flavobacteriales > Weeksellaceae > Kaistella > Kaistella soli. Next base: position 112,446 of record NZ_JAHOPF010000005.1, on the reverse strand, counting down.
CAAAATGATTCCGCAGCAGTTTATATTGCGAACCGTTTTAAAGAAAACAACCTTTCTTACTGCACCGGAGATTCATATTTAGTTCCTTTTGAATATAAAGGAAAAGTTGCTTATAATGTGTGCGGAATAAAAAAAGGTAAAAGTGAAAAAACTTTAGCATATTCTGCCCATTCGACCATATCGGTTCCAACAATAAGAGTGGGGATAATGTATTTAACGGCGCTGATGATAACGCAAGCGGTGTTACACTGGTTGTCGGCCTGTCTGATTATTTCAAAAATGCTGATTCCGATTTTTCGATGATGTATATCGCCTTCAACGGGGAAGAGAAAGGGATGAAAGGTTCTAAAGCGATTGCCGAGATTCAGGATTTGCAGCCGATGTACAAAAATATTAACGCACTTTTTAATTTCGAAATGGTTGCTACGGTTTCACAGTTTGGCAAAAATGCGCTTTATATGACCGGTGACGAGTTTTCTGATTTAGATGAACTGTTTAATGCAAAAGCAGAAAACCAGCTTAAAATTTATCCTGATCCGTATATTGGACAGCAGCTGTTTTACCGTTCAGATAATGTGAGTTTTGTAAAAAAGAAGGTCATCGCGCATTCTTTTTCCACCGTAGATATGAATACCGCAAAACATTACCATCAGTTAAATGATGATTTAAGTGTGGTTAATTTTGACAATCTCACCCAGATTATCAACAGTTTTGGGAAAACAATTCAGAAACTTACGCCGGCAAACTTTTCCCCAAAGTACAACGATAAAGTTAATTTGAATTAAAAGAAATTCCCAATTCAAAATTCCGTAATTTTGCGCCCGAAATTTCATTCCATGAAACTCCGATTAACAAAGATTTAAAGGAAAAAATCATAATTAGTGGATGTTCCGTTTAAAAATGAAAAATTTACCAATCAGCCGATGAAACCATTACAACGAATTCTTTCTTTCGCAAAACCCCATCAGAAGTACCTTTTTGGAAGCATGTTTTTTAATATCATGTATTCTGTCCTTAATATATTTTCGGTTGCTACGATGCTGCCGATTCTCGGATTGATGTTCGGAACGGTAGAAAAAGTGGACACCACAAAACCACCTGTAAACTCCGGCCGTCTTGTCGATTTTTTCGCGTATGCCAAAGACTGGGCTTATTATACGATACAGAAAAACATTGATGACCACGGAACGGTAAAAGTGCTTGCAGTTTTATGCGGTGTAACTGCTGTAGCTTTTCTACTTCGTAATATTTTCAGATATCTCGGTGCTTATCTTCTGGTAAATTACCGTGTCGGCATTACCAAGGATTTAAGGACGGCGATGTATGATAAATTCCTTAAACTGCCGGTTTCTTTTTTCACTGAAAAACGGAAAGGAGATATGATGAGCCGGATCTCCAACGATATTGGCGGCGTAGAAGGCGGCATTATGGGAAGTTTGGTGGATGTAATCAATTCGCCGTTTATGATTATTTCTTCGTTGATTACTTTATTTATTCTTTCACCGAATCTCACTTTGTTTTCCCTGCTTGTTTTTCCGTTGATGGGCGGTTTGATTGCGTGGGTTGGAAAAAGCCTGAAAAAACAGGCGACTGCCGCACAGGAAGAATTGGGGAATCTTTTTTCTCTTGTAGACGAAACCTTAAAATCATCTAAAGTCATTAAAATTTTCAATGCCGATAAAATTTTAAAAAACAGATTCAGTTCCACGACTGACAATTGGCAGAAATATGCCATCGGAATGAGCCGCCGCCGCGAACTGGCTTCACCAATGAGTGAATTTCTCGGTTCTGTAACTATTTTAATAATTACCTGGTTTGCGGGTGTTCAGATTTTAAATGAACAGACCATGGAGCCGGAAACATTCCTTGTTTTTATCGGGATGTTCTTCCAAATCCTCGATCCGGCCAAAAAATTATCAAGTGCGATTTCAAATATTCAGGGCGGAATGGCAAGTTTAGACCGCGTTTCTGAAGTGCTGGACTATGATCTGAAAGTAGAGGAAATTGAAAATCCTATTCCTGTTTCCACATTAAAAGATAAAATTGAATTTAAAAATATCGGTTTTTATTACGATAAGGACAACGTGATTTTGAAGAATTTTAACCTTGTAATTCCGAAAGGAAAAACCGTGGCCTTAGTTGGACAGTCCGGTTCCGGTAAAACAACGATTGCAAATCTTTTAGCCAGATTTTATGATGTTCCGGAAGGAGAAATTCTTGTAGACGGAGAAAATATCAAAAATTTAAAACTTACAGATTACCGTCATCTTTTGGGAATGGTTACTCAGGAATCAGTGTTGTTTAACGATTCGGTTTTCAATAATATTCTGATGGGAAAACCGGAAGCTACGGAAGCAGAAGTAATGGCTGCTGCGAAAATTGCCAACGCCCACGAATTCATTGAAAATCTTCCCGAAAAATATTACACCAATATCGGCGACGACGGAAATAAACTTTCAGGCGGCCAAAAACAGCGTGTTTCAATTGCCAGAGCAGTTCTGAAAAATCCGCCTATTATGATTCTGGATGAAGCAACTTCCGCTCTGGATACTGAATCTGAAAGATTCGTGCAGGACGCCTTGGAAAAAATGATGCAGAACAGAACGTCACTCGTTATCGCTCACAGGCTCTCTACCATCCAAAAGGCCGACTGGATTGTCGTAATGGAGCGCGGAATCATCGTAGAACAGGGAACCCACGACGATCTGATGAACAATAATAACGTTTACAGAAGACTGGTGGAACTGCAGAATTTTGGGTAAAAGAGTGAGCTATGAAAAAAACATTTTTGCTTTTCTTTCTTGTAACTTCAACATTGATATTCGCACAGAATGTTTCAGAAGATCAATATTTCACTAGTGAACAAATGGCGGTATTTCCAGATGGTGGCATCCCGCATTTCCGACAGTTAATAGCTGAGAATTTCAGGCCAAGAAAAGTTAAAGGAAAAGGCATAGAAGCATGTCAATTAAGATTTGTGATCGATCGCGACGGTACTATAACTGATATAAAAGCAGAAGGAACTAACGAATCTTTTAATAAGGAAGCTGTGCTTGCTATTTCTAAAATCAAGACTAAATGGATTCCTGCAAAAATAGAAGGAATAACCGTGAGATATATGATGCGGGTGCCTTTGACTATGGATTTCAATTAAATCACTTCCCAATCATCTTCTTAATCGAATTCAGCTTCATTAAAGCTTCAATCGGCGTCAAGGTATTGATGTCGATTTTTGTGAGTTCTTCACGGATATTTTCCAGAACCGGATCGTCTAACTGAAAGAAAGACAGCTGCATATTCTCGTCGGTAATCGCTTTGGCAGAATCTTTAGATCCGCTTTGTGAACGGCTTTTTTCCAGTGTTTTCAAAACTTCATTCGCGCGGTTTACGACCTTAGAAGGCATCCCGGCAAGTTTCGCGACATGAATTCCGAAACTGTGTTCGCTACCGCCAGGAAGAAGCTTCCTCATGAAAATAATATTTCCTTTATTCTCCTGAATGGAAACGTGGAAATTTTTAATTCTCTCGAAATTTACCGTCATTTCGTTCAGTTCGTGATAATGTGTGGCAAATAATGTTTTGGCCTGAGTTGGGTGTTGATGAAGATATTCAGCAATCGCCCACGCAATCGAAACTCCGTCGTAAGTAGAAGTTCCGCGCCCAATTTCATCCAGAAGAATTAAACTTCTGTCGGAAATATTATTGAGAATATTCGCCGCTTCATTCATTTCCACCATAAAAGTAGATTCGCCGGCAGAAATATTATCTGTCGCGCCGACTCTCGTGAAAATCTTATCCAAAACTCCGATTTCCGCGTGTTTTGCAGGAACAAAACTTCCGATTTGTGCCATTAGGCAGATAATCGCAGTTTGTCTTAAAATCGCCGATTTACCCGCCATATTTGGTCCGGTCACCATAATGATCTGCTGTGAATCTTTATCCAGAAACAAATCATTTGGAATGTACTTTTCGCCGAGCGGAAGCGCGTTTTCAATAATTGGGTGGCGTGCTTCTTTTAAATTGATTTCAAAAGAATCGTTCAGAATCGGTCTTGTATAACTTTCCGAAACAGCAAGTTCTGATAAACCAACGCCGCAGTCGAGCTCAGCAATTATTTTTGAATTTCCCTGAATCGCATCAATATAAACCATGACATTATCGCAGACTTTGCGGTAAAGTTCGTGCTCTATTTTTGAGATTTTTTCTTCTGCACCAAGGATCTGTTCCTCGTATTCCTTCAGTTCCTCGGTGATGTATCTTTCGGCATTTACCAAAGTCTGTTTTCTGATCCAGTCGCCCGGAACTTTGTCTTTATGCGTGTTACGGACTTCAATAAAGTATCCGAAAACACCGTTGAAACTTATTTTTAAACTTGAAATTCCGGTTCTTTCGATCTCTCGTTCGCACATTTCGTCCAGGAAGTTTTTCCCTTTGTTTTGCAGTCCCCGCAGATGATCCAGATCTTCAGAAATTCCGCTTTTAATAACATTTCCTTTCGCAATGTTTACCGGAAGTTCCTCGTTCAGGTAATTCTGTAAATACTGAATGAGTTCTTCAAGATTATTCAACGGTTCTATCCAGGCCAAAACTTCCGCAAAAGGATGCAGCAAGTTTTTAATCTGATGAATATTAATTAAACTTTGGCGAAGGTAACCTACTTCTTTAGGTGAAATTTTTTCCGAAGCCAGTTTCCCTATCAAACGATCCAAATCTGAAATGGATTTCAGCAACTGCTGGATTTCGTATTTTAACTGATCTTCTTTGTTGAAGAACTCAATTAAATTTAATCTTCGGTTGATTTCCTCAACTGTTTTTAAAGGCAGAATCAATCTTCTTCTGAGCAGTCTTCCGCCCATTGGTGTTGACGTTTTATCAATGATATCGAGCAGCGATTTCCCCTGCGGATTGCTTGGATAAACGATTTCGAGATTCCTAAGCGTAAAATTATCCATCATCAGATAATCTTCCTGCGGAATTAACTGAATTTTAGTAATGTGCTGCAGCAATGCGTGATGCGTATCCTCGACCAAATAAGCGAAAATTGCTCCGGCAGAAATAATTCCCAGCTGATGTTCTTCAATTCCGAAACCCTTTAAAGAAGCCGTTTTGAAGTGGTTTGTGAGTTTTTCGTAAGCATAATTGTACTGAAATGCCCAGTCTTCCAGCTTGAAAGAGTTTTTATTTTTAATCTGTGCAGGAAGTTCTGTTGAACGCTGATAAATAATTTCCGACGGATCGAAAGTGTGAACGATATGCAGAAGTTTATCAAGATTCCCCTCTGAAACCAGAAATTCCCCGGTAGAAACATCGACCAAAGCCATTCCGAATTTTTCTTTTTGCTTGTGAACAGAAAGCAGGAAATTATTTTTCTTGGATGTTAAAACCTGCTCATTAAAGGTAACGCCGGGAGTTACAAGCTCGGTTACACCTCGTTTTACAATTCCTTTCGCAACGGTTTTAGGATCTTCCAGCTGGTCGCAGATTGCAACCCGAAGTCCGGCCCGTACCAGTTTTGGCAAATAGGAATCTACTGAATGGTGCGGAAAACCTGCCAGCTCAATATGACCTTCACCATTGGCTCTTTTAGTCAGTACGATGCCCAAAATCTGGGAAGTCCTGATGGCGTCCTGGCCAAAAGTTTCATAGAAATCTCCAACCCGAAAGAGCAGCAGTGCGTCAGGATATTTCGCCTTGATGGTATTGTACTGCGTCATTAAAGGAGTTTCTTTCTTTGCCATGGTAGGTTTTATGCTGCTTTAGCTATATTTTGGTTAATTTTGCCAAAAATACGAAAATGTCATCCACCAAGAAACTGAAACTCGAAGAATTAGGGCGAATCGATGTAGAAACCTTCAAACAAACTGAAAAAATTCCTTTGGTGGTGGTTTTGGATAATGTAAGAAGCATGCATAATGTGGGCGCGGTTTTCAGAACGGCGGACGCTTTTATTGTGGAGAAAATCGTTTTGTGCGGAATCACGCCGCAGCCGCCTCACCGCGAAATTCATAAAGCCGCTTTGGGCGCTACGGAAAGTGTAGACTGGATTTATGAGAAAAGCATTTCGGAATCACTGGAAAATCTAAAAAAGGAAAACTACCAAATCATCGGTATTGAGCAGACTTCCAATTCAGAAATCATAACTGACTATGAAATTAACAAAGACCAGAAATACGCTTTAGTTCTCGGTAACGAGGTTGACGGTTTAAGCGACGAAGCACTTTCTGTTTACGACACTTTCCTTGAAATTCCCCAACTTGGAACAAAACACTCGCTGAATGTTTCGGTTTGCGGAGGAATTGTGATGTGGGAATTCTTTAAAAATCTGAAATAGCTATTCCAGATTTTTAATTTTTAGCAGATTCCATTTTCCGTTATAATGTTTGAAAAGACAGATTTTATCTACCAAGAATGAATCTTCAAAGGTTTTCGTTTTGTATTCTTCCCACGCTAAACTAAAATTTTCAGGACTTAGATCACGGTAAGCGATGGTTAAATGAGGATTAAGTTTTGCGTAAAAATGAAAATTCATTTTGGGCTGAATTTCATCATATAATTTCTGAAGTTCTTCCTTATTTTCAGGTGTGATAAAAATAACAGGATTGTTTTTGTTGGGAAAACACCCGAAATCTTTAAGATTAACATTGAAAGGAGTTGTTTTTAAGTCCATTTGTGAAAACTTATCTACCAATTCATCTTCCTTATTTTCATCAAAAGAGAAAGGTTTAATCAAAGTAATGTGCGGGAAATTTTTGTATGATTTCACCGAATTAAATCTTTCAGCAAAATCTCTACTGAAATTTCTGGCTTTCTCACGAAGTTCTTGATGCGGAACAACAGCAATAAAATATAAACTCATAAAACTCATCTATAATACTTCCTTCTAAAATCGAAATTACTGAAATTTAGTCTTCAATAAACTCAAAAAAAACACCCGGAAATGGGTGTTTTAAATTTTTATAATGTAAAAAATTTATCTCCAACCGCCGCCAAGCGCCTGATAAAGTTCTACACCGGCTTTCATTTTGGCATATTCTGCATTGGAAATATTAAGTTCTGCGTTCAGGGAATTTACTGAAGCATTTAATACTTCGAGATAATTCGCCATCCCGTAATTCACCAGTTCCTGAGAAAATTCTACTGATTTTTGGTAAGCGGTAAGTTCTTTTCTTTTCAAATCGATAAAACTGTCCTGGGATTCATAAACTTTCAAAGCATCAGAAACTTCTCTTCCTGCTGTAAGAAGAGTTTTACGGAAATTCAGATACGCTCTTTCTTTGTTGGCTAAACTCACTTCGTAATTGGTTCGGATCTGTCTTTTATTTAGAACCGGCTGCACCAAACCTGCCACAACATTGGCAAAGAGCGAATTCACGCTAAAAAGGTGATCAATATCCAGACTCTGTATTCCGCCGCCGCCGTTAATCCTTAAACTTGGATAGAACTGGGCTTTCGCCGCGTTGGTGAGTTCAAAAGCGGACATCAGGCCATATTCAGCAGCCATCACGTCAGCTCTGTTAGAAAGCAGATTTGCAGAAAATCCGAGTTTATATTCGGCGGGCATTTTTTGCTGGGTTAAAGTTGATCTTTCAATTTTCTGAGACGGAACCCCCATTAAAAGGCTTATTGCATTTTCTAAAAGCGCAATCTGCGTGTCCGTATTAATCAGCAATGACTGTGCATTGAAAACAAGCGCTTCACTCTGCTGAACGGCAACTTCCGTTAAAGTTCCTGCTTCCTTGAGCGCCCTGGTGGTTTCAAGATTTTTATTTCTTAAGAGAATAGTTTCATTAATAATTCTCTTTTGTTCATCCAAAGTTAAAAGCTGATAATATCCTGAAGCAATAGCCGCAACCAGATCACTTTTCACCGCTTTATGCGCCGCTACAGTTCCCAAATATTCTGCGAACTGCGCCTTTTCCTGTGCTTTCATTTTGCCCCAGATATCGGCTTCCCAGGAAATATCTCCGCTTAGGTCAAACAGATTGTTGTATTTTCTGCTCCCCGAGATTTGCCCCAGCTGCGTATTTAAAGACTGCGTTTGGAACGTATAAGACGGTCCGACAGAAAGCGTTGGCTGATAAGCAGCCTTGCTTTGTTTCAGATATGATTCTGCAGCAACAATATTCTGCAGCGCAATTCTGATATCTAGATTGTTTTCAAGACCTTGCGCAATATGTTTCTGAAGAACAGGATCAGTGAAAATTTCCCGCCATGAGACTGTCGCAATAGTGGAGGAGTCTTTCGGAAGAAGATCTGTCCTGAAAAGATTTTCATTAGCTTCTTTGGGTCTTTCGTATTTCTCACGGGTCATACAGGATGACACTGCGAAAAATGAAAGCAGAATAAGAAGGGTTTTTATATTTGGATGTTTTTTCATTTTAAATAATTTATTCCGAAAGATTAATTTCTTCTTCTTTTACCGGCGTTACTTTTTCCTGCAGCCATTGGAAAATAACATACAGTACCGGAATCGCCACTAATCCGAAAAATGTTCCGATAAGAAGTCCGGCTGCGGCGCCCGTTCCGATGGAGCGGTTCCCGACAGAGCCAATTCCGGAGGCAAATACCAACGGCAACATCCCGAAAATAAAGGCGAAGGAGGTCATCAGGATCGGTCTCAATCTGGCCTTTGCTGCATTAATAGCCGACATTGCCAGACTTTCACCGTGTTGCCTCCGCTGAACAGCAAATTCAACAATTAGAATCGCGTTTTTCGCTAAAAGCCCTACAAGCATGATGAGTGCAATCTGGAAATAGATGTTGTTTTCCAGACCAGCCACTTTCTGTCCGAAATAAGCTCCGACCACTCCCAAAGGAAGCGAAATTATTACTGCCAGAGGAAGGAGGAAACTCTCGTACTGTGCGGCAAGAATAAAGTACACAAATACCAGACTCAGCATAAAAATAACTGCGGTCTGAGAACCGGAATTCACTTCTTCTTTAGACAAACCGGTAAATTCGACAACATAATCGGCAGGGAGTTTTTCAGCAGCCACTTCCTGAACAGCCCTGATGGCATCACCAGTAGAGTAGCCCTTATTGTTGGAGCCTGAGATGGAAATAGAGGTAAACAGATTATACCTTTCTACCGATTTCGGTCCGAAGGTTTTCTCAAGTGTGACGAACTGTGATACGGGCGTCATCTGTCCTGATGCGGTTTTCACGAAAATACTGCTGAGATCAGCTGCTTCATTTCTGGAATCCGGAAAAGCCTGAACCATTACCCGGAACTGTTTTCCATACTTGGTGAAATCTGCTGCGTATACACCGCCAATATATCCCTGCATTGTGCTTAAAATATCAGAGACGGAAACTCCGGTTTCTTTGGCTCTCGGAACATCAATTACCATTTCAAACTGCGGATAATTGGTATTAAACGAAGTCTGGGCAAACTGTATTTCGGGTCTCTGCATCAAAGCGCTGAGATAATCCTTGGCTACAGCATCCAGCTGTTTAAGGTCACCGCCGGATTTATCAAGCATCACTGCGGAAAACCCGTCACTGGTACCGAAACCGGGAATACTTGGCGGGGAGAAGAATACAATTTTAGCATCGGCATATTTACTTCCCAGCCCGAAAAGTTTTTTAGTAATCGATTCTACTGACTGGTCTGAATCTTTCGCTCTTTCTGCGAACGGCTTCAGTCTTACAAACGCCTGTCCTGCGTTAGAACCGCTTCCGGACATAAATCCGCGGCTCGCGGTGAAAGTAACATTTGCTACTCCCGGGATTTTTCTCGCCTCGGCCTGTAAATCCTTTAAAACATTGTAGGTCCGCTCCATGGAAGCTCCCGGAGGAAGTGCAACGTCGGTAAAGATGATCCCACGGTCTTCTTTAGGAACAAATCCTGATGGCATTGTCGAATTTGACCACCAGAAAAACAGACCGCCTACCGCGAAAATAATCAGTGTTACCCATTTATGTCTTAAAAGGAAAACGAAAAATCTTCCGTAACGGTCGGTTGTGGTTTTAAATGCAGTATTGAATTTATAGAAGAATTTCTGTTTGATATTCATTGTACTGTATTCCTGATGATGAGCCGGATTCGGTTTTAAAAACAGGGAACACAACACGGGACTTAAGGTTAACGCATTGACTGCTGAAATTAAAATCGCCACAATCAGCGTAATTCCAAACTGCTGGTAAAATACACCGGTCGGTCCTGTGATAAAAGTAACGGGAATGAATACCGCAGACATTACCAAAGTAATGGAGATAATAGCGCCGGTAATCTCATCCATCGCGCTTACCGTGGCTTTTTTGGCGTCGCTGAAACCGTGCTCCATCTTGGCGTGAACAGCTTCCACGACGACAATCGCATCATCGACTACGATTCCGATCGCGAGTACAAGTGCAAAAAGTGTCAGTAAATTTAATGAATACCCAAATAAATTCAGGAAAAAGAAAGTACCTACAATAGAAACCGGAACAGCAATCGCGGGAATTAACGTGGACCTGAAATCCTGAAGGAAGATATATACAACAAGGAAAACCAGGACAAATGCTTCCAAAAGCGTACTTACTACTTTTTCGATGGATGCGTCGAGGAACTCGTTCGTGTCGAAATTAATGGTGTAACCTACATCTTTAGGTAAGGTTTTTTCGTTTTTCTCCAGGAATTTTTTAATGTCAACAATAATATCCTGTGCATTGGATCCCGGTGTCTGGAAAATACCCATACTGATGGAACTTCTGCCATTGTTTTCTCCTTTTGAAGTGTAAGACTGCGCATCAAGTTTTATTTCTGCGACATCTTTTAATTTTAAAAACTGTCCGTTTCCGAGTGATTTCAGGATGATATCCCCGTAATCTTTTTCCTGATTAAATTTTCCTTTATAAGTGATTACATACTCGAAAGAACTTCCGCTGTTCTGTCCCAGCTGTCCTGCTGCAGCTTCGCGGGACTGTTCGTTAATCGATGCGGTAACGTCGGTGGGTTCCAATCCGTAGGCAGCCATTTTTGCCGGATCGAGCCAGATTCTCATGGAGAAATTCTTTCCTCCAAAAGCCTGTGCATCACCAACTCCGTTAATTCTTTTTATTTCAGGAATCACATTAATGTTCAGGTAATTCTGAAGCCAGACTTCGTTTAAATCCTTGTTGGCTGTATAAAAAGTAAGAAACATCAGCGCACTGGTCTGCTGTTTCTGAACAATAACACCGGATCTTGTAACATCAGCCGGCAAAAGGGGAGCTGCACGCTGCACTTTGTTCTGAACATTCACCGCTGCAATATCAGGATTGACACCCTGTTTGAAGAACACCTGAATTCTCGCTGAACCGTCGTTTCCTGCTGAAGAGGAAATATAATCCATTCCTTCAACACCGTTTACCTGTTCCTCAATCGGAATCACTACACTGTTCATCACCGTCTGTGCACTTGCTCCGGTATAATTCGCGGAAATACTTACTGTGGGCGGCGCAATATCCGGATATTGGGTAACCGGAAGCTGTTTAAGACCCAGAACACCCAGAATTACAATTAATATTGAAACAACGCTGGAGAGAACCGGTCTGTTAATAAACTTTTTTACCATTAGAAAATCGGTTTTATGGCGTTTACAATTTCGTCAAAATTCACTGGTTTAGATTTTACGGCTGTTCCGGATTTTAAAGTCCCAACGCCCTGCGCAACAATTTTATCGCCTTTACTGATGCCGTCTTTTACAATCACCATGTTGTTCACCCGGTCGATAACTCCGATCATAACATTTTGCGCGGTATCTTTTTCCACTCTGTACACATATACCAAACCTTGCTGCTCGAAAGTCGAACTTTCGGGAACCACTAAAGCCTGATCATATTGTTTGGGGAATTTAATGGTGCCGCTGTTTCCGTTACTTAATAATTTTGAACCATTTGGGAAAGAAACTCTAAACTGAATGGTTCCGGTTTGCGGATCGATCTGCCCGGTTACCGCTTCTATTTTCCCTTTTTCGGGATATTTGCTGCCGTTCACCAGTTCCAGTTCCACCATCGGCATATTTCTTAATTTTTCCGGAACAGTTGCTCCCACGGAATCTTCTAAAAAGTTCAGATATTCTTTTTCATTCATTGAAAAATAGGCAAAAACAGCGCTGGTGTCGGAAACGGTAGTAAGCGGTAATGGATCATTAGGCCCAACCAAACTTCCCACTTTTAAAGGAAGTTTTCCGATAACGCCTGATATCGGCGCCCGGATCACTGAGTAATTGATGTTTGCCTGAACTCCTTTGTAAGTCGCGGCAGCCTGAGAAACACTCGCACTCGCCTGCTGCTGTGCGGCTCTGGCTTGGGAAAGCTGGGCCTGTGCACGCGCCAGATTTGCTTTTGCAGTTTCTAACTGAACACTGCTTATGATATTTTTCTGTACCAAAGGAACCAGTTTGTTCACTTCTACCTGAGCTGCATTTACGTTTGCCTGAGCCGCGCTCACATTTGCTTTTGCCGCCGTCACTCCCGACTGCGCAGCACCGATTCCCGCTTTGGCAGCGTCAGCTGTTTCGTTAAGCGTATTCGTTTCCAGACGGAAAAGTGGCTGTCCTTTCACTACATACTGTCCTTCGTCCACCAAAACCTGAGTAATATATCCCTGTATTTTCGCACGTACATCATTGTTTACGCGCCCCTGAATGGATGCGGGGAAAGATGAGTAACCGGTAACATTTTTTACCTGAACGGCCACCACAGGAACTTCTTTAGGGCCGTCCTGCTTCACTTCCTCTTTCTTTTTACAGGATAAAACTGTTAACACAGAAAGGGAAAGTAGGATTAGTTTGTTTTTCATAATTAAATTTTATGTAGTGTTTCTTCGATATTCTTTATATTTTTATTTAAGAGAGATTTATAGATTTCAAATCTCTCGAGGATCTTTTCATCATTGCTTTTCCGGAACTCATTCAGCTGATCCAGAATAGAGATTTCCCGTTTCATCTTGTCGATAATTGCCGTAAAACGGATTTGCATGTAATTCTCATTGATCATGAAAAACCTTTTCCGCTCATTAATTTTATTAAAATCTACAATTAAATTGGCATTCAGTAGTAAATTAAGATTAGAAGAAACCGAGCTTTTACTGGCCGAGAACACCTCTACGAATTCTTCGAAACAGATGCCGTTTCTCTCGAAATCGAAAATAAGGTAAGCGTAGATTTTAGCAGAAAGCGGCGGAAGATTCAGAGTTTCCCCATAAAACTTCACCATTTCACGGAAGATTTCCCTGTTAATTTCGATGGTTGAATTCATTATTCCGCAAATATAAAACTTAGTTCGGAACAAAACGAACCAATGAATTGTTTTAACAGTTTTTTAGCATTCAAGGCTGGCTGTATAATGATTATTTAATATCTGAAAAGAAATTAAAGATGGAAAAAAGATTTATTTCATTAATTTTGTTCCATGGATTTACGAGATCAACTGAAAAATCTTTTCCCTGAACATGAAGAACAGGATTTTAAGATGCCCGAAGAAAAATTTGTGCAGAAAGAACCTCTGGTATGCAAATTTGAAAAAAAGGGAAGAAACGGTAAACCCGTAACTTTAATCGAGGGCTTTGAAGGAAGCGATGATGATCTTAAAACCATTTCGAAAAAAATAAAAACAACACTCGGTATCGGAGGTTCCGAAAAGGACGGAGTGATTGTAATTCAGGGAGATAACCGCGACAAAATCATGAAGATTCTTCAGGAAATGGGTTATAAAACCAAACGCGTGGGAGGATAAGGTTATTTAAATTTTATCAGAACAAAAAATCTTCTTACCTTTAATACCCTTTTTTAAAGGTTTTTTTAATTCAAAAACAAAAAATAATATGCTGAATAAATTAGCGGCTTCCGAGTTGGTGCTAAATCCCGACGGAAGTGTTTATCACCTCAATCTTCTACCTGAAGATCTTGCAGAAAAAATAATTTTAGTTGGTGACCCAGACAGAGTACCAAAAGTTTCAAAGTATTTCGACACCATCGAGATCAGGAAAAACAAAAGAGAATTTTACACTCACACCGGAACTTTGCGCGGCGAAAGAATTACCGTAATGTCTACAGGAATCGGTACCGAAAATATTGATATCGTGATGAACGAGCTGGATGCTTTGGTGAATATCGATTTGAAGGAAAAAGAGTTCAAGACGGATCATAAATCTCTTCAGATGTTCAGAATGGGAACTTGCGGAAGTGTAAATCCGGACGTAGAAGTGGATAATATGCTGGTTACCCAGAATGTAGTAGGTCTGGACGGGTTGCTTCATTTTTATCAGGATTATCAGTTTGAAAATGAATTTTCGAAAAACTTTTTAGATAAATTCCCTTACGAGAAAATAAAACCGATGCTTTATTTTTCGGATTGGGCAGAAGATATTTCCGAACTGTATAAAGACGCAAAATACCACGGAAATACCGCAACTTTCCCGGGATTCTACGCTCCCCAAGGGAGACAGCTGCGTTTGAAAGCATTGGACGATCAGTTTCTGGAAACTTTAAATGATCTTGGAGTAACCAATTTCGAAATGGAAACTTCGGCAATTTATGGTCTTGCAAAACTTTTAGGACATAAAGCACTCACAGTAAACTGCGTTATTGCCAACAGAAGACGCGGAGAATTTTCAGCCGACCACCACAGTTCAGAGAAAAATATGATCGAGTGGGTTTTGGAAAGAATTATAAAATAATCCGTTCATAGAATGAATATGAAAATGTATCAATAGTTTTACGGTTGATACATTTTTTTTATTTGCTCTTTTAGATTTGCCGCGTATGGCAGTTGATTACATGATCATTCACCATCCCAGTTGCCTGCATGTGTGCATAAACTACGGTAGAACCCAGAAACTTGAAGCCGCGTTTCTTAAAATCTTTAGCAAGCTGATCAGAAATTTCGGTGGTTGCGGGAACTTCCTTTAATTCTTTAAACTGATTATCGATGGGTTTTCCGCCCACAAAGTTCCAGATGTAAGCTGAAAAACTCCCGAATTCCTTCTGAACTTCCATGAATTTTTTCGCGTTATTTACGGTCGCTAAAATCTTCAGCCGGTTTCGGATAATTCCTATATTCTGCATGAGTTCTTCTACCTTTTCCTCTGAATATCCGGCAATTTTCTGATAATCAAAATTATCAAATGCAAGCTGGAAATTCTCCCGCTTTTTGAGAATAGTATACCATGAAAGGCCGGCCTGAAAACTTTCAAGCACCAAAAACTCAAAAATAGTTTTGTCATCGTACACAGGTTTCCCCCATTCCTCATCGTGGTATTTTCTGTAAAGATCATTTTTTTCGCACCAGCCGCAACGTATTTTTACCATATTCAAATATACTTTCAAAAAAGTTAAGTGAGATTAGCTTTATTTAAATTTTTTAAATGCGCCCTATTACTCATAAAATTATTAGCAAAACTTTATAACTTATTTAACATAAAGTTAAATGTTTTGGGAATAGTTGTTGCAACTTACTGAATATCAAATTAAATTTTTCACCAAATCATTAATTAATAAAAACAGTATTATGGACAGACAAGATTATAACAAAGCAGAAAATGCCGTAGACAAGGCAAAATGGACTGTAAACGATTATGCTGACCGAGCTAAAGATTACATCCGTGAGCAGCGCGACAGAAACGAAACGCCAACAGCAGAAGGATGGACAGAGAGAGCCAAAGATAATGTATCCGATGCCTGGGAAGATACTAAAGACGCAGTTTCTGATGCATGGGAAAAAACCAAAGACTGGACCGAAGATGCATGGGAAAATACGAAAGATGCTGCTGACAACGTTGCCGATGCGGCAAAAGATACCGCTGAAGACGCCAAAGCGGAATGGAACAAGAGCACCAACTAATCATAATTTCATATAGTTAAGTGGGAGAACCAAGAAATTGGTTCTCTTTTTTTATGCAGTAAGCAATAAAAATTTTAAATTTGTGGAAAATAAAAACATTATTATGTCATACGGATTACTAAAAGGCAAAAAAGGAATAATTTTCGGTGCATTGAACGACCAGTCGATTGCATGGAAAGTTGCAGAAAGATGCCACGAAGAAGGTGCTGAATTTATTTTATCCAATGCCCCTATCGCAATGAGAATGGGAGAAATTGATGAACTTGCAAAAAAAACAGGATCAGATATCATTCCGGCAGATGCAACTTCAGTAGAAGATTTGGAAAAACTTTTTGCACATGCTGAACAGAAATTCGGTAAAATCGATTTTATTCTTCACTCCATCGGTATGTCAGTAAACATCAGAAAAGGAAAAGCTTATACGGATCTTAATTATGATTTCCTTGAAAAAGGATGGGATGTTTCCTCCGTTTCCTTCCATAAAGTAATGAAAGCTGCATGGGACAAACATATCATGAACGAATGGGGATCTATCCTCGCTTTAACCTATATCGCTGCACAAAGAACTTTCCCGAATTACGGTGACATGGCCGATAATAAATCTTATCTTGAAAGTATTGCAAGAAGTTTCGGATATTACTGGGGCGACAGAAAAGTGCGCGTAAACACGATTTCACAATCTCCTGTAATGACCAAAGCCGGGGCAGGCGTAAAAGGGATCAGCGGATTCTTTAACTTTGCGGACAGCATGTCTCCACTTGGAAATGCCGATGCGATGGATTGTGCAAACTATTGCGTAAGTCTTTTCTCAGATCTAACCAGAAAAGTAACGATGCAGAATTTATTCCACGACGGCGGTTTCAGCAACACGGGAGTTTCACAGAAAATCGTTGATAAATTTGAAGATTTATAAAATAAGCTTTAATCTTATTTAAATATCACCAAAAATTAAACAGCCCCCAAAAATATACTTTTTGGGGGCTGCTTATTAATGAGTCCTATTTAAAATCGGTATCTTAATAGGGAATCTTTTAGAAATTGACCTCATTAACTTCTTTTCCTCTTTGAAAATTCATTGTTTTCTGATTTCCTTTGTAAGCGATGTTTACTAAATTAAACTGTTTCGGGAAAGTGCTGAGCAAAATAGTATTTTTAATTCTTATTGAATTAATTTCGGTCACACCGCCGGTTTCAAAATAAACCCAGACAGATTCTCCGTTAACCTGGCTTCCTGTGAAAGTAAGGGTTTTGGGACTTCCGTTGACGTACAGATCAAAATTATTGTTCACATACTTCTTTACTTCCGCTTCAAACCCTGCTGTGTTCGGGTTGATTTTGATGGCGTCAGAAATATGCTGAGTATTCATTTTAGTCGTAAATTTCAGGGTCTTGCTTCCTTCCACATAATCTACTTTTGTCATCGATGAATAGAAGTCTGCTACAGCAAAACTCATCATTATCATCAGTACAAAAATTCCTCCTATATGTAAAAACTTTTTCATTTCTTTTATGTTTTGTTGTAATCTCAAATATGATGCCAATTAAAAGTTCACATTCACAGTGTATTTATCGTAAAATGCCTGAATATGAGCTACTGCGTCGTCAGCAGTATCCACAATGCGGTAAAGGCTCAAATCCTGCTCAGAAATCATTCCGTTTTCCAGTAAAGTTCCTTTAAACCAATCTAAAAGTCCGCTCCAGAATTTCGACCCTACCAGAACGATAGGAAATTTTCCGATTTTATTGGTTTGAATTAAAGTCATTGCTTCCATCAGTTCATCCATCGTCCCAAAGCCGCCCGGCATCACAATGAATCCCTGGGAATATTTTACAAACATTACTTTTCTGACGAAGAAGTAGTCAAAATCCATGCTGTAACCTTTGTCGATAAAAGGGTTGAAATGCTGTTCAAAAGGAAGTTCAATATTCAGTCCGATGGATTTGCCGCCGCCCTTATTTGCGCCTTTATTGCCGGCCTCCATGATTCCTGGACCGCCGCCGGTTATTACACCGAAACCGATTTCTGTAATTTTTTCGGCGATATCCACCGCCATCTGATAATACTCGCTTTCAGGAGCAAGTCTTGCCGAGCCGAAAATGGATACACACGGACCGATTTTCGCAAGCCTTTCATAGCCGTCAACAAATTCGGCCATGATTTTAAAAACCATCCAGCTGTCCTTAGAGATCGTCTCATCCCAGGTTTTTTCAGTGAAAGAACGCTGTACTTTCTGGTCGATTTCCAGTTCGTTTCCTGCCGCTGCTTTCGTGGTTCCTTTGCCTCTCGGTATTTTCTTCATTTAATCTTATTTAAATATTTTCTCGGCTTCCAGCACCGATTCCGGTCTTCCTACGTCGATAAGGATTCCCTGGTGCTCATAGCCATGAATCTGTTCGGTATGCATCAGATCCAGATATTCTTCCATAATCGAAAACTTTCCTGTCCTTTTTATTTTACTAAATATCTCAGGATTAATACAGTGTATTCCACTGAATGCTAATGGTTTGAATCCTTTGTTGAATTCCGCAAGCCGCTGTTCTCCGGTTTCTACATTCAGCCAGCCGCGAAGGATCATTTCGGAATTGAAAAGTAATTTTCTGGAACTTTTTCTATCCGATACAGCTAAAGTAGCAAAATCTTTCTTTTCCTTATGATATTTTACAAATGCGTTCAGATCAAGATCTGTAAGGATATCAGCATTCATAATGAGAAAGTCTTCTCCATGGTCCAGAAATCTTCTTGCAAAAACCAAGCCTCCGCCTGTTTCAAGAAGTTCATCGCGCTCGTCGGAGAACTCAATTTTAGCGCCGAAACAATCATTTCTTTTTAAAAAGTCAACAATCTGACCGCCAAAATGGTAAATATTTACTACAAAGTCATTGATTCCGAAGCTTTGAAGAAATTTTATATTTCTTTCCAGCAGCGGAACGCCATTCACCACCGCAAGTGCTTTTGGGTGATGATCCGTAAACGGTTTCAGTCTGGTGCCTTTTCCGGCTGCGAATATAAGTGCCTTCATTTTTATATAGGGTAACAGGTGATAAAGCGGAAATGATCAATTAAATATTACTCATTGCCAGTTATCCGCCGTTCAGTTGTGGTTGTTCGTCGTGATGGATGCTTACGTTGGTTTGAGGATATTTGTGACGGATAAATTCCGCCGTTTTTTCTGCTGAATATACTGAGCGGTGCTGGCCGCCGGTGCATCCGAAATTAATCTGAAGGTGTTCAAAACCTCTGCTCAAATAGTTGTCGATATTAATAGAAACGATGCTTTTCACCAGCTCTAAAAAATTCGGCATTTCAGTTTTGGTTTCCAGATAATCCTGGACACCAATGTCGCATCCGGTTTGCTGCTTGTATTCCTCAATTCTTCCCGGATTCAGGATTCCGCGGCAGTCGAAAGCAAAACCGCCTCCGTTACCGCTGCTGTCTTTTGGGATTCCGCCTTTCTTGTAGGAAAAGCTGTGTATTTCTATGGTAAGACTCATTTAATATTTTATTATTTTTATTTTTAACCATTAAGGAATTAAGGAAAATTAAGATTATTCTGATAGGGCTGTAAAATATTCGTTTACAAAAGGCTTCATCGATTTTATAATATTATCTGTAAAGAAATTAATTAATAAACCCTGTGGTTTTTCGAGTATTTTCATATATGTTAACAGTTGTGCCTGATGAACTGGCTTAATCTCCTCAACGGTTTTTAACTCTACGACGACTAAGTCATTTACCAATAAATCAAGTTTTAATGGTGTTTCAATTAATAACCCATCGTACACAATGTTTGCAATTACCTGCTGTTTAACCGTATAACCATTTCTTTCCAATTCATATTTGAGACATGTTTCGTATATGCTTTCCAATAAACCGGGACCAAGATTTTTGTGAACTTTGATTGCTAAGCCTGCAATGTCATAAGACAATTGAGTTACTTGTTTTTTGGTGATTAACATTTTTTTAGTTCTTAATTATCTTAATTTCTTAATGGTTCAAAATCATTTTAATTTTATTCTGAATTGAATCCGATGTCAGGTCACCGATCACTTTTCTGAGTTCAGGAAAACTTTTCATCTCTTCCCAGGTATTTGAAAATTGGTATAGATTCTCGATTCCTAAGCTAAGGCTTGCTACAAAATGCGTCTTCTTCTGAATAAGTCCACGGAAACCGTATGCGCCCAAAACCTGCATGAAACGGATCAGCTGAAGTGGTTTTACCGAAAGCTTTAGTTTTTCAACGCTCTCTTCATCTTTCCAGAGGGAAAAGTAATAGTTCAGCATTTCCTCTTTGAAATCGGCGCTGAAATTTGCTTTTGCCTGAAAAAGAAAAGAGATAACATCATACATCAACGGTCCTTTCATTGCCGACTGATAATCGATAAAAAAGACTTCATCTTTTCCGTTAATCATTATATTTCTTGACTGAAAATCGCGGATCATCAGGCCTTTCGGTTCTGAATTTTCAAGTTTCTCGGTCAGTTTTTTAAATTCTTTCAATAAAGAAGATTTGTGATAAGGGATTTCCAAAATGTCAGCAATAAAATTCTTGAAGTAAAACAAATCATTACTGATTGGCAGTTCGTCATAACTTTCGTATTCGAAAGTTTTCGAATAATCAATTTTGTGATCTGTTTTGGATTGGAGTTCAAAAAGTTTTTGGAGAGTTTGCTTTACCAAAGACTGTACTCTTTCGGAAAGTCCTTCTTTTTGAATGATTTCTGATAAAGTATTCTCTCCTAAAAATTCCTGAATATATAATTTACGGTCTTCAGAGATTTTGAAAATTTTCGGAATATTGAGATCTAATTCGGAAAAAACCTGTGAGAAATAGAAAAAACTTTCATTTTCCGGAATATTCTTGTTGAAAGTGATGATGTATTTTTCTCTGGAACTGTTGCCGACAAAATTCTGTCTCGCGGAACCGCTTTGCGCTAAAGAATAAAAATCCTTTGGTTTTTCGCCAATAAATTCGCTGAAAAAAAGTTTTGCGTTTTCCATACTCATACTTTTACAAATATAAGAAAATAGAACTTTTTAAAACATTATATTTGCAATATGTTCAATGATTTCAAGCCTGTTCTGAAAATTCTTTTACGTTTTATCATCATTTATGTGGTGTTGGTTTTTGCCTATCAGTTTTATTTAAATCAGTACCAGAATTCAGGTTTGGATCCCGTTTCAAGATGGGTATCTGATCAGGCGGCTTTTTTACAGAATCTCTTTGGTTATCCGTCCCAGATGGTTCCGGGAAAACCTGAACAGGAAACTTCCTGGTTTTACGTGAGCGGAAGATTTGTTTCGCGCATGGTGGAAGGCTGCAACGCAATATCGGTGATGATCCTTTTTCTTGCATTTATTTTCGCTTTTTATCAGGGAATCAAAACTTTTGTTTTTGTAGGCTTAGGATTATTATTCCTTCACGTTATCAATGTGTTAAGGATCGCGGGATTGAACGTAGTTTTGGTAGAACTGCCGAAATATTCAAAAATAGGACACGATTATTTTTTTCCGGCAATTATCTACGGAAGTGTTGTGCTGCTTTGGATCGTCTGGATTAAATTTTTCGCAACAAAAGAAACCGCGCATGAAAATTCTTAACTGGATTATTGTAATTTTAGGAGTTCTTGGATTAATTGGCGTCCGGATATCGGAAGACAAAATTTTTTACGATCCTTTTCTTGAATATTTTCATTTCGCGAACAAAGATGCTCAGTTCCCGGATTTTGAATGGTTTAAACTGATATTAAATCATCTGTTCAGATTCTCTCTCAACTTAATTTTGTCGGCGCTTATTGTTCATTTTATATTTAAAAACACAAAATGGACAGTTCAGGCAGTTGTTTTAATGCTGATCGTTTTTGCAGTAACCTTCCCGCTTTATCTTTATGCGGTGAGCACAAAATTCGAAATTGGCTATCTTTTTTCCTTTTACATGCGGAGATTTGTGATTCAGCCGTTGATTTTACTTCTGATTATACCTTTGTTTTATTACAGAAAGCAGGCGGTCAAAGTTTAAGGCTGTGTGTTTACATCATGTTTCTGTTCCTGAGAAATATTGTCGGCATCCCATTCAATTTTTTTTACGAAAGCGTGCTGTCTCACCGGACATTCCCAAAGTTCGCAAATTTCGCATGAAAACGGCTTGCAGTCGTCCAGATGAAAATTAAATTCAATCATTCTGTCGGAGTTTGCGGCGATTAATTTATATGCTTCCTCCATTTCCTCATGTGCTTTCCGTAGTTCGTAATACCATGGAAGTGTTAAATGGGCATCGATATGAAGTCCGCTTCCGTGCTGCTGGATTCTCGTGTTGTGAAGATCGATCCAGTCGGGTTTTCTGTTTTCATTCATTATTTTTGCAAGTCTGGTCAGCATTTCTAAATCTGCTTCATCCATGATGCCGCTCAGTGCTTTCCGTATTATTTTGTAACCGACAATCATTATGTAACCGCCGAAAATCAGAGCAACGGCAGCATCAATCCAGTATAAATGCGTAAAATATACAAGGACTAAACTCAACACAACACCTAAAGTGGTAAAGGTATCACTCTGCAGATGTTTCCCGGAACTTTGCAGCACCAGTGAATTCTGCTGAATCCCTTTTTTCACCGAGATGTAACCCATCAGATAATTGATTCCGGCTGTTACGGCAACAATAAGGATTCCCCAATCCAATTTTTTAGGGACGTTACCGTGCAAAAGGGAATCAACCGCCTGAACGATGATAATAATCCCTGCAAAAATAATAAGAGCGCCTTCAACCCCTGAAGTCACAAATTCAACTTTTCCGTGCCCGTAAGGATGCTCTACATCTTTCGGTTTTGCTGCGAGGTAAAGCGAATAAAGCCCCATAAAAGCAGCAATGATGTTCACAATACTTTCCATCGCATCAGAAAATACCGCATCGGAATTGGTAAGATGCCACGCTACAAGTTTTCCGAGGAAAAGCACAATTCCGATAATTGCAACGGTTTTCTGAAAAGCAAAATTGCTTTTGGGTGAATTCAGATGTTCTGACATGTTGTTTGATTCAGTTAATTCAAAATGTTTGAGGCTTCTAATAAATAAAAAATGCTCAGTTTTCTGAGCATTTTATTTAGACTAATTTGTTTTCTACGAGATATTCTGCGATCTGTACCGCATTGGTTGCGGCACCTTTCCGGAGGTTATCGGCGACGATCCACATATTCAGTGTATTCGGTTGGGACTTGTCTCTGCGGATTCTTCCGACAAAAACTTCATCTTTACCTTCAGAATAAAGCGGCATTGGGTAAATTTTGTTTGTAACATCATCCAACACTGTTACGCCTGATGTTTCCGATAATATTTTGCGCACTTCATCCAGATCGAATTCATTTTCGAATTCGATGTTTACGCTTTCTGAATGTCCTCCCTGAACGGGAACGCGGACTGCAGTAGCAGTAAGATTGAAACTGTCATCGCCCATAATTTTTTTAGGCTCAGTCATCAGTTTCAGTTCCTCCTTGGTGTAATCGTCATCGGCAAAAACGTCGCAGTGGGGAAGTGCATTTTTGAAGATTTCGTAAGGATATGCCATTTCCACCCCGTCATTACCGTTGATTTCAGCATTAAGCTGATCTACCGCCTTTTTTCCTGTTCCGGTAACCGACTGGTAAGTAGAAACTACAACTCTCTTCAGATCATATTTAAGATTTAAAGGATGTAAAACCATTACCAGCTGAATGGTAGAACAGTTCGGGTTGGCAATAATTTTATCTTCTTTGGTAAGAATATTGGCGTTGATTTCGGGAACGACTAATCTTTTATCCGCTGCCATTCTCCATGTTGAAGAGTTGTCGATCACTGTAGTTCCGGCTTCTGCAAACTTTGGTGCAAATTCCAGTGAAGTTGCGCCGCCAGCGGAAAATAAAGCGATTTCGGGCTTCATATCAATCGCGGTCTGCATGGATACGATCGTATATTCGTTTCCTTTAAAACTGATTTTTTTTCCGACCGATTTTTCCGAAGCAACAGGTATTAATTCTGTTACGGGGAAGTTTCTTTCTTCCAAAACTTTTAACATCACCTGGCCTACCATTCCGGTGGCGCCAACAAGTGCTACTTTCATTTTTTAATAAGAATTAATATGATAAATTATGCGAAAAGTCTGTGCCACTGAAATGCCCAAAGCATTAATGCCAGCGCAACAACAGCGATAATTACCCAGCTCATCTGCAGTTTATCATTTGTTTTGAATTTTTTATTGAGGATGGTCAACAATACTGCTGCAACAATCATCGCGAAAGGATGTTCTACGTAAGTGTTTCTGGAAACAGAATCTTTCATTAAAGTTCCAGCTTCTTTCGCTGCTTTAAAACCGGGAGAGAAAAAGAACAGCATGATCAATCCGATCAAAGCCTGTGTGTGAAAGAAAATCATGGTGAAAAGGGTAGATTTTCTCAGGAGTTTCGAAATTTTACCTGAATATCCAAACATGGTAATTAATAGTGCCACGACAAAAACTGCAGTTGCCAGTAAGATTAAATAAGCAAAACCACGGTGTGCCTGAAGCATAATGTTGAAATCCATAATGATAATTTTAAGTTAGGTGCAAAGATAAAAAAAATCCCGACTAGAAGCCGGGATTTGAAGTATATAAATCAGTTGATTTTAGAATCTGTAAGAAAGACTTGCAGACCATGTTCTACCGAAACCGAAGTAAACCTGGTTGGCGATATCAATGCCCTTATAAGTAATTCCTTTTGCGTTGGAATCTCCTTCGAAAATAGAAGATTTACCGTCAGAGATGTAATACGTATCAAGTAAGTTATATACGTTTCCTGTTAATACCAGTTTTTGGTTGTTATTAAGGCTGAATGTATAAGATAAACCTGCATCAAACAAATTATAACTTGGTAATTCTAAAGCTCCTTTGCTGTTTGCAGAAGATGCTTTCGTAATATCAAATACTGCAAAGTATTTGTCATAGTAGTTCCAGTTACCGAATACTTTGAATGCTTTTACCGGAGTAACTGTGAATCCTAATGATGCAGTAGTTTGCGCAGCATCAGAAACTTTGATTTTGTCTACATATAATGTTCTGGAAGATGCACCATCCTGAGGAGTAAACGCATTGTTGTTTTCATCAAATAAACTTCCCTGCGCATTTCCTTTATAATGCCAGTCTCCCATTGAGAACATTCCAGTGAATTCTAAGATATCCAATGGTTTGTAGTTTAATTCAAGTTCTGCTCCCATGTGAATCTCAGTTACACCTTCGATATTCGCATAGATGTTTCTTGTATCCACACCAGCCTGATCTTTCATTTGAAGTCCTGTGATTCTGGTGAATCTGTCTTTCCATGAAGTATAGTACAAGTTCAGATTTCCTCTAAATTTGGAGTTTCTAAATCCGTAACCCAATTCTGCTGAACCAATTTTCTCGTTCTTTAAGTTTGGATTAAGAACCTGCTGTGAATTGGGATATACTGCATAGTTTAAAGGCTGTTTAGAATAGTAACCAGCATTAACAAAAACGTTGTGGTTTTCATCGATGTTATAGTTTACCCCTCCTTTTGCATTGTATCCGGAAAGATATTTAAATCCTGTTTTTGTATTAACAACCTGTCCCTGCTGTTTTGTAACGCCATCAACGATCCAGTTGTCAATTCTCTGGAATCCTTGCTCAGAGAATGAACCCTGTAGGAAAGCAGATAAGTTATCATTCGAATATTCTACCTGACCGAAAGCACCTAGCCACATTACTTCGCCATCATAATTTCTACTTGCAATCTGAGTTTTGTCTTTAATTGCTGCAGCAAATGGGTTAGCAGAAGGAACTGCGTTGTAAGCTTGTGTTACAGTATAGTAAGGTTTTTGGTTGTTGTCGTTTGTTTCTCGGTATTGAGAATTTCCCCAGAAATCGGTAATAATACCCGGGTGATATCCGTAATAATATCTACCGTCCAAACCTGCTGAGAAATTCCAGTTTTGGTTAATTTTATGCTGGAAGTTGGTTAAGAAACCATACCAGTCATGAGAATTTACGTGTGCTCTTTTTACAAGACCGTTGGTTCTGGTAGCAATACCTGGAGTAGCATTTACTTTATTAATGCCTGTTCCTGGAGCTACTGACGGATTCCAAACTACTGCATTCCCCTGGTTCCAGCTTACGATATCATCAAATCTGATTAGCCCATCTGCAGTTTTCGGCAAACTGTTAATGCTTGTTCCGTTAATGCTTCCTAAAACACCGGTACCTCCACCACGGCCCCAAGAACCGTAAAGTACTGATGATAATTTAGATTTTTCAGACATTGTCCAGTCCCAGTTTAATGACATTACTGGCTTGCTGTAATAATTTACAGATTGTGACATTTCCTCACCGTTCAGATATCCCCAGTTAGAGTTATATCTTCTGTTAGGTTTGTCAGCAGATCCATATTTTTGTAGAGTTTCAATAGTACTTTGAAAGTTCTGCATGTGCCATTGTGGCGCTCCTGTGAAGGTGAACTGGAAATCATGTTTTTCGTTCGGTTTATATCCTAAAGCGAAATAGTAGTTGTAAGCTTCGAACTGTGACCCGTCAACATAAGTGTTTCCTGCAGTTCTGGACATTAGGAAAGATGTGGCCCATCCTTTGTCGCTTTTACCAGTATTGTATGAGAATAAAGTTTTTAAATAACCGTCATTACCTAATCCTAAGGTAACATTTCCTTCTTTTTTTTTGTCAGCAGCTCTGGTTAAAACGTTAATAGTACCTCCGACAGAAGCAATCGCTAATTTTGAAGAACCTAATCCTCTCTGTACCTGCATTGCAGAAGTTACATCAGAAAGCCCTGCCCAGTTTGACCAATACACAGTACCGCCTTCCATATCATTCACGGGTACACCGTTGATCATTACTGCAGTGTTGCTGGTATCAAAACCTCTGATATTTACACGTCCGTCACCAAAACCACCGCCACCTTTGGTTGCGTAAATTGATGGTGTAGATTTCAAAATTTCCGGAAACTCTTGGTTCCCCAGTCTTTCAACAATCTGTGCTTCTTTAATTGTAGAAACCGCTACCGGTGTTTTTCTGTCTTTCGCGATGTCAGCAACACCGGTTAAAACAACCTGTTCAATGTCTTTTTCTCTGCTTACTGTGTCTTTTGCAGTTTGTGCGTAATAAACACTAGCTGTAGATAGTGTGATAACTACCGTAAGCATCGATTTTTTCAAAGGTTTGAAATTCATTTCTTTTTATTAAAAATTAAATTAGATTTTTATGGCGCAAAAATATGATAAAATATATTAACAATGATTAACAAATTGTTAATTTTTAAAAAATGCCGTATTCAAGGCGCAAAGTGCTGATAAATAACCGCTTGAATGCCATTATTTAAGGGAGATTAGCCAGAAAAATTAATATAAATGATCGCGTGATTAACGCCAAAAAGTATAAATTATGCAGAAAATATGATCGCTTAATTTGCAGCTTTTAAACTCAAATCGATGTTGTCAGCAGAATGGGTTAATGCTCCGGCCGAGATAAAATCTACGCCGGTCTGAGCGATTTTTTGGAGCATATCTCTCGTAACACCACCGGAGGCTTCAGTTTCACATTTTCCGTTGATGAGTTTTACCGCTTTTTGCATTGTTTGAAGATCCATATTGTCGAGCATGATACGGTCTGCCCCGGATTTTATGGCTTCTTCCACTTCGGCAAGATCCCTGGTCTCCACTTCAATTTTTAATGGTTTCTTAAGCGTTTTTATGTAATCTTTTGCCATTTTTACGGCGTTGGTGATGCTTCCATTGTAATCAATATGATTGTCTTTCAGCATGATCATGTCATACAAACCGTAACGGTGATTGGTTCCGCCACCAATTGCTACAGCCCATTTTTCACAGATGCGGAAATTGGGTGTTGTTTTTCTGGTATCGAGAAGTTTGGTTTTTGTTCCCAATAACCTTGAATCCCAGTCATGGGTTAAGGTGGCAATTCCACTCATCCGCTGCATACAGTTCAGAACCAGTCTTTCTGTGGAAAGGATGGATCTTGCACTTCCAGTGACGTAAAAAGCAATATCGCCTGCCTTTGCAGATTCACCGTCTTTGATGAAAACTTCCATTTTCAGGTTCTTGTCGAACTGTTTGAAAATCATTTCTGCCATTTCCACTCCTGCGAGAATGCAGTTTTCCTTTACCAAAAGTTTAGCTTTTTGCTGCAGATCTTTTGGGATAGTCGCCAGGGTAGAGTGGTCGCCCTCACGGATGTCCTCCTCCAGTGCGTTTTTGATAAATGTTTTCAGAGCGTCTTTTGTGATATAGGAAGGTTTTTTCATTTTAAATATGTTTTCAGTGACGGTTAATCATTGATGGTTAAAGGTTTTGTAGCAAGGTCTTTATTATAGAAAGAGCCTTTGTTTTCTTTCATCTGAATGGAATGCTTAATAATAAGATACGAAACATTTACAAGGTTTCTGAGTTCCGAAAGCTGGGGAGAAAGGATGGAGTAGTTGTAAAGTTCAACGACTGCTTCGTAGATTTCGCGCTGTTTTCTTTTTGCAATCTGAAGTCGTTCATTGCTTCTTACGATGCTTACCAAATCGCTCATCATTTCCTGAAGCTGTCTTCTCAGGTAGCTTACGATAACCATTTCATCCATCATTCTCATGCCTTCTTCATTCCAATCGGGAACTGCCTGTAAATCTTCAAAATTGAAATCATTTTTCTGCAGAAGTTCCATGGTTTTAAGGGCCGCTTTATGACCGAAAACCAAACCTTCAAGCAAAGAATTGGAAGCCAGGCGGTTTGCGCCATGAAGCCCAGAGTTGGTGCATTCGCCCACGGCAAAAAGATTTTTGATGGAACTCTGTCCGTCCATGTCGATCACAATTCCGCCCATGAGATAGTGACATGCAGGAACCACAGGGATTAACTGCTTAAAAGGATCAATTCCTTCGTCGATGCATTTCTGATAAATATTGGGGAAATGTTCGGTAAATTTTTCTCGGTTCATTTCCCGGCAGTCAAGTCCAACATAATCGTCGCCGGAAATTTTCAGTTCGTTATCAATAGCGCGTGCAACAATATCCCGGGAAGCCAGTTCTTCACGCTCGTCATATTTGTGCATGAATTTGCTGCCGTTTTTAAGCCGAAGTTTTGCGCCGTCGCCACGTACTGCTTCAGAAATCAGGAACAGCATACCGTCTCTTTTCGAGTACAAAGCGGTCGGGTGAAACTGATAATACTGCATGTTCGAAACTTTGCCGCGCGCACGGTGTACGAAAGCAATACCGTCACCGGTTGCAATCACCGGATTGGTGGTGTTTTTGTAAACATGGCCGGCGCCGCCTGTAGCAACAAGCGTAATTTTAGCCGTAATTTTCTTTATTTTTTTATTCTTTTCGTCCAGGACATAAGCACCGTAACATGAGATGTCGTCGGTATTTAGTTCCTTGCCCGGAACATGATGCTGCGTAATCAAATCGATAACATAATGATGCGCGAGCATCTCAATATTTGAAGATTTGTTGATGGTTTCAAGCAGTGCGCGTTCAATTTCGGCACCCGTAATGTCTTTGTGATGAACAATCCTGTTTTCGGTATGTCCGCCTTCACGCCCGAGTTTGAAATCGCCGTCATTTTCCGTGTCGAAATGTGTCCCCCAGTTTACGAGTTCCTGAAATCTCGCCGGACCTTCCCTGATCACCATTTCCACGACATCCCTTTTGTTTTCGCCATCTCCGGCTCTCATTGTGTCATCAATGTGTTTCTGGAAATTGTCGTTATCAAAATCAGTCACTACGGCGAGGCCGCCCTGTGCATATTTGGTGTTGCTTTCGTCCTCATCGGCTTTGGTAACGATGATGATTTTTGCATCAGGCATTTTTTCTGATATTTTTATCGCGTAAGAAAGGCCGGAAATCCCGGAACCGATTACGAGAACGTCTGCTCTGCTCATAAGGTTTATAAAAATTTAAAGAGTTTATCATCTGGTTTGCGCACTTTCTTCAGATGCTGAAAATGGTCGTCCTCTGCTCTGTAACCCAAGGCTAAAGTGACTGCAGCGGTTTCCGTGTCTTTATCAAGCCCTAAAACGTCTTCTATTATTTTGTGATCAAAACCTTCCATCGGACTTGCATCCACTTTTTCCAAAGCAGCAGCGAAAATAAGCTGTCCCAGAACAATATATGCCTGTTTCTGATTCCAGTGAAGCAACTCGTCTTCAGACACAGAATTTAAAAACTGATCGATGTTTTTACGGAAAAGATCAAGGCTTTCGAGGGGAATTTCACGCACTTCTGCAATATGTTTAAAATAGCCGTCCACATATTTTTCTTCCATTGTTTTTTTTGAAACAATGACGATAAGATGTGAGCAGGTAGTAATCTGTGACGGGTTTCTGAAAGCGGGAATGAGTTTTTCTTTCATTTCTTCAGACTCCACCACATAAATTTTATAGGGCTGAAGGCCGAGAGAACTTGCTGAAAGCTTGCCGGCTTCCAATATATTTTTTAAAATTTCGGGGGAAACTTTCTTCTCTTTATTAAATTTTTTCACAGAATATCGCTTCTGCAGAGATTCAATGTAATTCATTAAACAAAGATAAAGAATTTTGCTTCGTGAGGGAGTGCTGAAGTGAATTTCCTTTCGAGTGAATTTCAAATTATTCATCCTCAAAATTCCGCTCCCGAACTCCATGCTATAGCTTCCGAAATGCTTTTTTAGAGTGTAATACACCGTCGAACGGGTTGTATAGTTATAATTTTCTGTCCCGAGCTCAAAGTTTCGGGTTGTCAACCCCAAAATTCCCTTTCTCAACCCCGAGTGTGGGGTTCAGGAAAGAAACAAAGGATTAATTTAATGCTTCAATGGGGTTAAAGACGTTAACGGTCTCTAAAAAAGACCGCCTTCTCTCAGTTTTTCGAAATATTCGTCGGTTTCCAGCGGGGAAGACTGGGCAGCTTTCACGGCGAGCTGGTCACAGATTTCGTTTTCGGGATGCCCGGCGTGGCCTTTGATCCAATGGAAAGTTGTTTTATTGGCATTCAGTAACGGAACCATACGTCGCCACAAATCGGGATTTTTTACATTTTTAAATCCTTTTTTAATCCACCCGAAAATCCATTTCTGGTTGATAGCATCAGAAACGTATTTGCTGTCGGTATAAATATGGATGTCGTTTTCCGTGGATTTCAGTTTTTCCAACGCGGTGATAACGGCCAGCAATTCCATGCGGTTATTTGTCGTCAGGCGGAATCCTTTTGAATACTGTTTTTCGTAATTCTTTTCAGGAACTTTCATAACGATTCCATAACCTCCTTTTCCGGGATTCCCGCTGCAGGCACCGTCGGTAAAAATTTCTATTCTAAGACTCATTTTCTAGAACTCGAATTCGTCATCATCATCCAGGTCATTCATGGAAGAGCCTGAAAGATTCTGGGTGCTGGGTAAATCAAAAGCTGCACCCGGATCGATGGTGGCTTTTATTTTTTCAAAACCGCTCGGTACCTCCTGCTGTCCGAAATTGGAAGGTTGGTAACCATAGCTGTTTCCGAATAAATCGAGGTCGGCAAATTTTGCAATATTTTTATGGAAAGACATTCTAACGTCCGCAGTTGCCCCGTTACGGTGCTTGGCGATGATGAGCTCTGCCTGGTTTTCTGTGGACGACTCAGCACCGTCTTCATCATTGTCCCAGGTGGTAATTTTATAATATTCGGGACGGAAAATAAAGGAAACGATATCGGCATCCTGCTCAATCGCTCCGGATTCCCGAAGGTCGGAAAGCATCGGTCTTTTTCCCGGACGTGTTTCCACACTTCTTGAAAGCTGGGAAAGTGCAATCACCGGGACGTTAAGTTCTTTTGCGATCGCTTTTAAGGAACGGGAAATCGTTGCAATTTCCTGCTCCCTGTTTCCTGCTCCGCCTTTCCCGGAATTGGCAGTCATCAGCTGAAGGTAATCAACCATGATGATTTTCACGCCGTGCTGCATCACGAGTCTTCGGCATTTTGCGCGGAAATCGAATACGGAAAGAGAGGGAGTTTCATCGATATATAAAGGAGCATTTTCCAATGCTGATACGTTGGAGAAGAGTCTTTGCCACTCTTCATCGCTCATCTGGCCTTTTCTGAGTTTCTCTGAAGAAATGCCTGTTTCGGAGGCAATCATTCTGGTAATCAGCTGTACAGATGCCATCTCCAGAGAGAATAATGCCATTGGAACGTTGTGTTCCACCGCAATATTTCGTGCCATTGAAAGAAGGAAGGCGGTTTTACCCATTGCCGGACGTGCTGCAATAATAATTAAATCTGAATTTTGCCAGCCTCCGGTTTCTTTGTCAATATCTCTGAAGCCTGACGGAATTCCTGAAATTCCTTCTTTGTCTTTTAAGGATTTGATGGTTTCGATCGCTTGTTTTACCAAAGTATTTGCGGTATCAAAACCTTTTTTGATGGTTCCGTTGGTGATTTCAAAAAATGACTGTTCTGCTTTGTCAAGCAGTTCGAAAACGTCGGTAGATTCTTTGTAAGAACTGTCGATAACGTTTGCGGAAACATTAATTAAACTTCTTAGAATAAATTTTTCTAAAATGACACGTACGTGATATTCGATATGGGCACTTGATGAAACGCCCATGGTTAAATCAATGATATAATGATCACCTCCTGCAAAACCTAGTCTGTCGGTTTTTTTAAGTTCCTGAATTACGGTCATCAAATCTACAGGATGGTTTCCTTCAAAAAGTTTGAGGATGGCTTTAAAGATTTCCTGGTGTCTGGGATCGTAGAATACATCAGCGGTAAGGAGATCGATAGAGTAATCGAGTCCTTTTTTATCGATAAGGAATGTTCCTATTACCAGTTTTTCAAAATCTACTGCATTTGGCGGCATTTTACCGTCTGAAATGGAGAGTTCTTTGGCGAAATTTCCGTGAATAAGTGATGATAAAGATTCCTTCTGTGTCATTTTACAAAGATAGTTTTTTTAAAAAGCTTAAAAAATATATTAATCAACATTCATTATTTATTACTTAATAACGTATTGAGGATTAGGTTATTATTCTGTTGGTAAGTTGGCCTGAGAAGAACCGCCCGTTATCCCAGCCCGGATTGAAATGTAAATCCTTTTTTTAGCAGTGGTTTTGCAGCGGCCAAAAAAGATTGCAATGGAAAGCCGGTAACCGCTTCGAAAGAGAAAATTACTTTCCTGCTCCTAAAAAAATCAATACTGCATTTTTCTAAGTTTCGGAACGGTACTTCCTACCAATAAAGCGATTAAAACCGTCATGGTTCCTCCGAAAATCACAGACCGTACCACGCCAAGCAATTTAGCGGCAACGCCACTTTCGAACTGTCCCATTTCGTTGCTCGACATAATGAAGATGGAGTTTACGCTAAGCACTCTTCCGCGGATATAATCCGGAGTTTTCAGCTGTACGATGGTGCCGCGGATAACGACGGAAATTCCGTCCAGCATTCCGCTGCAGACCAAAAGGAAGAATGAAAGCCAGTATAATTTTGAGAGTCCGAAGCCAATAATGCACAGCCCGAAACCTGCCACGGCGACAAGTAATATTTTGCCCTGATTTTTTCTCAGCGGAACGAATGCCAGAAATGCGATGATGCACATGGAACCGATGTCTGAAGCAGCATTGAGCAAACCGAAGCCCTCTGATCCGACTTTCAGAATGTCGGTCGCAAAAACCGGGATCATGGCAACTGCGCCACCAAACAGCACCGCAAACATATCGAGACACAGCGCCCCTAGAATTTCTTTGGTTTTGTAAATATAGGCGATTCCTTCGCGCATGCTTTGTACAACGCCAATTTCTCTTTCGGTGTTTTCGGAAGGATGTTCTTTGAGCAGCCAGAAGAAAAGAGAGGAGAAAATCATTAATGCGACAACGACCAAAATGGTTCCGGAAATATCAATCCAGTGAATGAGAAATCCGCCTAAAGCATGACCAACAACTGAGGCGGTAAGAAAAGTCCCCTGGTTGAGCGTGATCGCATTCGGAAGTATTTCTTTGGAAACGATTTTCGGAATCATCGACGGAATAATAGGGCCTAAGAACGCGCGGCAAAATCCCGTAAAGAAAATCACCATGTAAATAAAATAGGAGATTTCTTTATTGCTGAAATGCAGTAACCGGTCACCAAAAAATGCAGGAATAATCAATAAACTTATTAAAACAACATAAGCGTAATTGCAGATTAAGAGCAGTTTTTTCTTTTCCGAATTATCAATGACGTGTCCCGCGTACAGCGCTGTGGAAACCGCAGGAATTACTTCCGACAAACCTATTAAGCCTATTGCGAACGGATCTTTCGTCAGTTGATAAATCCACCAGCCCATTAATGTTGCCAACATTCTGAAAGACAGCACCAGAAAAAAACGGCCGGTCATTAAGTTTCGGAATTCAGGAATTTTCAGGGTTTGAATGGGGGTGAGTGAAATCATTCTGCAAATGTAATTTTTAAGCGCTAATCTGCATGAAGGAATTAAAAATTAATTTAAAAATTTATCTTTGACGTATGAACTGGATTATTCTCATCATTGCCGGGCTTTTCGAAACCGGTTTTGCCACTTGTCTCGGAAAGGCTCAGGAAACCACAGGACGCGAAAGTTATTTCTGGTGGAGCGGATTCGTGATCGCGCTTTTCGTCAGCATGTTTTTAATGTATAAAGCAATTTCTTTAGGAAACAATCCCATTCCTATCGGTACTGCTTATGCAGTCTGGACAGGGATTGGAGCTGTTGGAGGTGTCCTGGCAGGGATTTTTATTTTTAATGAACCTGCCACATTCTGGCGGATGTTTTTTGTTTTTACTTTGATTGCTTCTGTAATTGGTTTGAAAGTGGTTTCTAGCTGAACATTTTGACATAAAAAAAGCCTGCCGAAGCAGACTTTAAAATAATTCAGTTTAAACTATTTTTTAATAATTTTTGAAGTTTCAATAACCTCGTTTCCTGAATAAATCTTAACGATATACACCGCTTTAGGTAGTTTTTCTACATTAATAGAGGTTTCCGCAGAACTAAGTAGCAGTTTTCCGTTAAGGTCGAAAATTTCGGTTTTAGTAATTGTGTTTTTCTTGTTTGCTTTTAAGTTGATCACATTTACCGCAGGATTCGGATAGATAGAAACGTTTCTAAGATTAGAGTAAATTTCTGTAGTCCCCAATGTGCTTTCTCCTGTAATGGTAAAGGCCAAACCCTCGAAAGTTTCGCCGAGTAAACTGGAAATCGTGGACCAATTGGTTGCTCCGGCCTCAAATAAGTCAGCTTCATCAATCAATACAGGTTCGGAAAGATTGCCGTTTCCAAGAGACCAGTAAAATGTCTCGTCCGGATCCATTCCATATTCATCAAAGAGATCCACTTTAGGCGCAAAAGCCACCCAATATTTCTTATTGGCCGCAAGTGTTAAGTCATTTCCTAATGCTTTAGTAACGTCCACTTCAAAAACAAATTCGAACGGGTTTCCGTTACCTGCGACGTTCGCAGCAGTGTTGTTTTCGTCTATATTGATTACTGCTACTGCGGTACTGATATCACTCGGTTTACCGGCCGGTTTGCCATTGTTGTCATCGAAGATATACATTTTTGTCCCCAGATAGTAGTCAGGTAAATCATCGTAAGACTGCGTGCCGTAAAACACAAATTTATCCACCTTAGTTGCTTCCGAAACCTGGAAATCGTCCGCTGCAATAATCTGGTTATTGTCCTGATCTACCATGGAAATAATTCCGTTATCGAAATCCGGAGTCTGATTGAATTTGATTTCACTTGCCTTTAAATTTGACACAAAAGGTTTGTGATTTTGATTTTTGCTTTGTCTGTTGAAGCTTTTTTTGGCCTGCGCATTTGAGAAGGTTATTGCTAACACTGCTCCTAAAACATAAAGTTTGTTCATATTGTATAATAATTTCCTGCTAATATACCGTTTTTTCAGGGTTTTTCCTAATTGCGGGCTTTAGCAGCTTCAAGGAAACCCCCTATTTTTCTGTCATTTGCAAGCCTCGGGATTTTGTTTTGTCCGCCAAGTTTTCCTTCAGATCTTGCGTAATCCTGAAAGGCATTTTTTCTTAGTTTGCTAATAATGAGAGGCTGCAGAATATTTCCTGAGATTAAATCATCATAGTAGGTATTGCGTTTCCGCATCTCATCATCCAGATTCTTTCTGAAACTTTCCAGATCTGCAGGTTCTTTTTCAAACTCAATAAACCATTCATGATAAGGGAGCCCTTCGGCAGGATTTACTTGTGGAGCAAGGTGAAATTCGGTAATCTGTGCAGGAAATTTCTCAACGGTGGCTTTCATGGCTTCTTCCACTTCAAAGGCAATAACGTGTTCTCCAAAAGCAGAGGTGAAATGTTTTGTTCTTCCGGAAACCACGATCCTGTAAGGGCTTTTTGAAATAAATCTTAAAACATCTCCAATCGAATATGCCCAAAGTCCGGAATTTGTGGTTAAAATCAGCGCATAATCTTTATGCAGTTCAATGTCTTTTAAAGTGAGTCTTTTTGCTTCCGGTTTCCCGTATTCCTCCAGCGGAACGAATTCGTAAAAAATTCCGTGGTTGGTTAAAAGCAATAAGCCTTCGTTCTGATAATCATCCTGAAACGCAAAAAAACCTTCACTCGCAGGAAAAGTCTGGATGGTGTCCACCGGTTTTCCCAGAAGTTCGTTCATTTTTTCGCGGTAAGGTTCATAGTTGACGCCGCCTGTGATGATGAGCTGAAGATTAGGAAAAAGCTCGGTAATTTTCTTTCCGTTTCTTTCGATCAGTTTTTCAAAATACATGATCAGCCAGGGCGGAATTCCCGAAATTAAGGTCATGTTTTGCTTTTCGGTTTCCTTTACAATTTCATCCACTTTAGTTTCCCAGTCTTCGATGAGGTTGGTTTTTTCACTTGGTAAACGGTTTTTCTGCAGATAATTCGGGATGTGATGGGCGACAATTCCGGAAAGTCTGCCGGTTTTTATCCCGTTGATTTCTTCCAGTTCGGGACTTCCCTGAAGGAAAATCATTTTCCCTGAAACGAAATCTGAATTATTTTTCTGACTGATATAATGGAAGATCGCGCTTTGTGCTGCAGCAAGCTGATAAGGCATTCCTTCTTTTGAAATCGGGATGTATTTTGAGCCGGAAGTGGTGCCGGAAGTTTTTGCAAAATATTCCGGAGTTTCGGTCCAGAGAATACTTCGCTGGCCTTTTTTTACTCTTTCAATATAAGGTTTTAAATCCTCATAGTCGGCAATTTTTACTTGATTCTGAAAATCCTGAACATTTTTTATAGTTTCGAACTGATGCTCTCGTCCAAACAACGTTTTTTCTGCAGTTTTTACCAGAGAAAGCAAGAGTTTTTCCTGATCTTCAACG
This sequence comes from Kaistella soli, assembly GCF_019038595.1. Taxonomy (GTDB): domain Bacteria; phylum Bacteroidota; class Bacteroidia; order Flavobacteriales; family Weeksellaceae; genus Kaistella; species Kaistella soli. Next base: position 75,295 of record NZ_JAHOPF010000005.1, on the reverse strand, counting down.
GCGTTCTGCTTAAAGTTTTCGGTTTCTTTAACGTGCTTTTTTGCCCAGACTAACGCAATTTTTTTCTTAATGAAATTTAACATGAAGCAAATTTAGAAGTTTTTAGAAACAAAGTCTCAAACCTAAAGAGAAATTTAACAGCGTTGCTTTGGAATAATATTTTTGAATTTCGGGATCGTTCATTTCCGTAAAGGTGCTCATGAAATAAAATCTGGGTCCAGCAACAAGAACAAGGCTTTTGTTTTTGGTGACGCTGTAAAGTGCTTTTCCGCCGAGGAAAAAGGTGTTGCCGCCTTCGGTAAATTTCTCAATCCTGTAATTGGAATAGCTTTTCAGCTGTGAAAATCCGCCGCCGATATTACCTTCAAAACTCAGTTTTTGATTCACATCATACCGGTAAAGTGCATAAATATCAAATAGGGTAAGCTGCGGACTGTGCAGATCGCCAAACACAGAAACGTCTGAAACATCTGAATAGCCTTTGTTAAATTCGATTCCCAAACCAAAGTTTTTATAAAAAGTCCCGGTAAAGCCTGCCCCAAATCCGGTAAAGGTTTTGGTTCCGTCCGCGACGAAATTATTGCCGATTCCTGTGAAAGAATTCCCTTTAAGCTCAAAAGCAAATCTGTCTGAATCCTGCGAAAAGCAAAGGCTGGGTATCAGGATAAATAAAAGTAAAATATTTATCATGGTTTGAGCTGTATTTGCGGAAATCTAAAAGCGGTATTTTTTGCGGGAATGATTATGGATAAGGAATCGTACGCAAGTTTGCACTCCGGATCACTGGAGGTGAAAGAAATAATTTTGCGGTTTAGAACCAATGTTTTTTCCTGTGTAGTTCCCGGACCGCCAAGTTTGAAATTCCCCTGCGCATCAGTTTTGGTTTCAGATATTAAAATGTCTTCTGCGTAAAGCTTCACCGGAATGTTTGCGCCTGTGGATGAACTGATTTTTCCTTCAGCGAAAATTCTGGAATTACTCACATATTCCGGTTGACAGCCATTGGGCGCCAACAGAAAAGTAATCGGCAAAATGGCGGATAAAATAAAGCGGTTTGTCATATTATGTTTTTAGAAAGACTATTTAGAAATTATAGCGGTAGCCTAAACTAAGACTCAAAAACGTCGAATTGCTGTAGTATTTCTTAATTTCAGGGTTTTCGTTATAAGTATTTCCGTAATAAAAATTGATTTTCCCGGCAACGAAAACCTGCTGTGGACCGTCTAAAGTATAAATCGCTTTGCCGCCAAGATTAAATCCCATTGCCTGATCTTTCAGTGAACGGTTTTTCTCATCAATATATAAACTCGAATAACGGTAAAAGCTGAAACCCGCCATTTCTTCTACCATAAAGTCTTCAGAAATATTTTCGCGGTGCGTTAAAAAAGCATCAATTTGGGTGATCCTCGGCGATCCTAAATTTCCGTAAAGATTTTTCTGATCGTAATGAACATTGGAAAACAGCTGGCTGTAGTCCAGACCGATTCCGAAATTAATGGGCGTCATCAGATTTCCGCCAAAACCGAAGCCGTAAAAGGGCATTAGATTTTTCGCCAGTGAATTGTTGCCAATCGGCTTCATTGCGATTACTTTTGCTTCGATATTTGAAACTACATCAAGCTGGTTTCTGTTTTTCTGAGAAAAAACCGTAATGGAAAAAACTAAAAATAAAAAAGTAAATATTCTCATTTTTCCAGCACTATTTCGTTAAACTTAAGGTAGGTTATCCCTTTTGGAATATTGATCTGAAGAGCATCTTTGGAAAGTGTTAAACCTGTTTTGTCAGCGCTGAAAGATTTTATTTTCTCTGTTGATGCGATCGTAAAACCGTCATTAGAAACAGGTCCCGAGAGTTTGAAGCTGCCGCCGGTTTCTAAGGTTGTTTCCGCTACGATAGTGCTTCCGCTGAGGATTTTCAATCTGTATAAATTGGTGTCTATGCTGGAATAAATTATTTTTCCTTCCACATAAGCGCGTGGATTTTCCTGAGATTCGGTTCTGCAGCTGATGATCCAGAAAAACGCCGACAGAAAGGCAATAAACTGTAAATTTAATTTCATCAAATATTTTTTTTAAAAATACAAAAAAAACTGCTTCAGGAAAGTGAAGCAGTTTTTTCTTTATTGAATGTCAATATTATCTGTTGCAGTTGGCGGTCCAGGTTTTTCCGTCCACGCTGTAAAGAATTTTCAGATTTGCGTTGTCGATTCTGATGTAAGAAGTAGCGGTAGATCCTACCATCACGAGAGTATTGTCGCCCTGTTTTTCAAACTGAACTCCATTTAAATCCGGGACGCCGTCAGAGAATCTGAAATTATATTTAGTTCCGCTCGCAATTTTAGTTACGAAAACGCTTCCGTTATCCTTAGTAATGCTCGTAGATCCGTCATTATAGGAAATACTTCCGTTGTAGGTTCCCGCAAAGAAATCGTTGTCTGCAGGATCGTCGTCTCGGCTGCAAGAACTTAAGGCGATGAATGAAAATAACATCAGAAAAAGTCCTAAAAATTTAAACGTTGAATTACGTTTTTTCGTCTTGATTTGTTGATTGGTAGATCGCATAATATTATTTTTAAAGTTAATGGCATGGTTTTTCCAAACATTATGCCATCGTTCCATAATCGTTTTAATTTAACAACAATTAATACATCTTAAGTTATTGCTGTAATAATGATAATTTTAAAGATGTAAAATTGATTTTTATGCAAATGGTTTTCAGGAGATTAAATGGAAAATTATACTTAAATTTACGCTTTCAAAAAAACGGTTTCGGAATTTTCCCGAAATCGCTTTTGCCGTTTATAATCACAGCGGTTTCACATTTTACATAAAGAAAAATGCAGTTAAAACCCATCAATGAAACTTTTTTGCCCGATATGTTGAGAAACGAATTTGGGAAAGAGATATTTAAAAATTTAGATCAGCATCAACATATTTCCGTCAAAGGTTTTGCCGGATCTGCGCCGTCGGTTTTTACCGCCGAGCTTTTTCTCACGCATAAAAAGACTATTCTTTTTCTTTTTGAAGACAAAGAAGAAGCGCTGTATGTCACCGCAGAAATGGAGGATCTGGTGGGGAAAGAAAACGTGCTTTATTTTCCCGCGACCCATTTGGAACCTTACCAGATTGAGAAAACCCAGAATGCAAATCTTGTCCTGAGAACCGAAGTGCTGAATAAACTAAATTCAGCTAAAAAACCGAAAGTAATCGTTGCCGGATTTGGCGCTTTATCGGAGAAAGTGCTGAGAAAAGAAGATTTCAGTGCGATTTCGCATCAGATAAAGGTGGGAGAAAGTTTGGATTTCGATTTTACTGAAGAGCTTCTGCATCAGTTCAATTTTAATTTGACAGATTTTGTTTCAGAGCCGGGCGAATTTTCAGTCCGTGGCGGAATTGTCGATATTTTCTCCTATTCCAACGAAGAACCGTACCGCATCACTTTTTTCGGGAATGAAATCGAAAGCATCAAAACCTTCAATATCGAAACCCAGCTTACCAACGGAAAAGTAAACGAATTTCAGCTGGTTTCCAACATGAACTTCGCGGTTTCTGGAAGTAAGGTTTCTCTTTTCGAGCTTTTACCGAAAGGCAGTTTTGTCGTGTCGAAAAATGCTTTTTTAGGCGTAAAAAGAATTAAAGATTTTTATGAAAAAGCAGAAGAGAAATTTGCTGGTCTAAGCAAAGAAATCAGCCATAGAAAACCGGAAGAACTGTTCTTCTCGGAAGGCGGAATGATGGCGGATTATCAGAAGTTTAAAAGTGTTGATTTTACGCTGGAAGAACTGAAAATCTCCGACCGTACAACCCTTCAGTTTAACCAAACTCCGCAGCCTTCTTTTCACAAAAATTTCGAGTTGTTAATTGAAGATTTTGAGGAAAAACGGAACGATAAGTTTGATATTTGGATCTCCTTTTCTACCGAAAAACAGAAGGAAAGACTGGTGGCGATATTCGAAGAACTTGGACGTTTCGATGCTGCTCAGCATGACATTCCGTTTAAATCTTTCAAATCTGAACTTCATGAGGGTTTTGTAGATTTTGACCACAAAATTTCGGTATATACCGATCATCAGATTTTCGACCGTTATCAAAGATTTAAATCGAAAAATACTTTTGCGAAATCGGAACAGCTGACCCTGAAAGATTTAATGCAGATGAAAGTGGGCGACTATATCACTCACATTGATCACGGAATCGGGAAATTTATGGGCTTGGTGAAAGTAAACAACAACGGGAAGGTTCAGGAATGTTTCAAGCTGACTTATAAAAATGGAGATTTACTTTATGTAAGCATTCATTCGCTTCATAAAATTTCAAAATACAACGGACCTGAAGGACGCGAAATCGTTTTGAGTAAACTCGGTTCCCCGGCCTGGAAATCTTTAAAGCAGAAAACCAAAGCGAAAGTAAAACAGATCGCCTTTGATCTGATCAGGCTTTATGCGCAGCGGAAAACTGCGAAGGGTTTTGCTTTTTCGCCGGATTCTTACCTTCAGAATGAGCTGGAAGCGAGCTTTATTTATGAAGATACTCCAGATCAGGAAAAAGCGACCGTGGACGTAAAAAAAGACATGGAAAACGATACCGTGATGGACCGTCTGATATGTGGCGACGTAGGTTTCGGGAAAACGGAAATTGCGGTAAGAGCAGCTTTCAAAGCGGCGACAGACGGGAAACAGGTTGCGATTTTGGTTCCAACTACGATTTTAGCATTTCAGCATTACCGGAGTTTTAAGGAAAGACTGAAAGATTTCCCGGTGAATATTTCTTACCTGAACCGTTTCCGAAGCTCAAAACAGAAAGCAGAAACCTTGGAAGGTCTCGAAAACGGCAAAGTGGATATCGTGATCGGAACGCATCAGCTAGTTGGAAAAAGTGTGAAATTTAAAGATTTGGGGCTTTTAATAATCGATGAAGAACACAAATTCGGCGTTTCTGTAAAAGACAAACTTAAAACTTTAAAGAACAATATTGATACGCTGACTTTAACGGCAACGCCAATACCGAGAACTTTACAGTTTTCTTTAATGGCCGCAAGGGATTTGTCCGTCATCAAAACGCCGCCGCCAAACCGTCAGCCGGTTGATACGAGTATTATTGGATTCAGTGAAGAAGTGATCCGTGATGCAGTTTCTTATGAAATTCAGCGTGACGGTCAGGTTTATTTCATCAATAACAGAATTGAAAATCTGAAAGACATTGCAGGTCTTATCCAGAGACTTGTTCCCGATGCGAAAGTGATTACCGGCCACGGACAGATGGAAGGAAAGCAACTGGAACGGAATGTACTTGATTTTATGGAAGGGAAATATGATGTTCTGGTTTCCACAACAATTGTGGAAAGTGGAGTGGATGTACCGAATGCAAACACGATTTTTATTAATGATGCTCAGCGTTTCGGAATGGCGGATCTGCACCAGATGCGAGGAAGAGTCGGACGCAGCAACAGGAAAGCGTTCTGTTATCTGATCACGCCACCGTTTGATATGATGACTTCGGATGCGAGAAAAAGGCTCGAAGCGATAGAACAGTTTTCAGATTTGGGAAGTGGTTTTCAGATTGCGATGAAAGATCTGGAAATCCGCGGTGCCGGTGATTTGCTGGGCGGTGAACAGAGCGGTTTTATTAATGAAATGGGTTTTGATACCTATCAGAAAATCATGCAGGAAGCGCTGGAAGAATTGCAGAATGATGAAGAATTTGCGGAACTGTTTGAAAATGAAGAAGACCGTAAAAAACTATTTAAGTCAACAAAAGAAGTTAATATTGATACTGATCTGGAACTGATGCTGCCCGATTTTTATGTTCAGAGCATTGAAGAAAGGCTTTCGCTTTATCAAAAGCTTGCGGAAATTCAAAATAAGGAAGATCTCCAGAAATTTGAAAATGAACTCACTGACCGTTTCGGGAAACTGCCTCCGGAAGCTAGAAATCTTCTGAAAAGTGTAGAACTAAAATGGATCGCCGCTGAAATCGGTTTTGACAAGATCGTCGTTAAAAACGGAATTTTCCTTGGATATTTTCCGCCAAATCCTCAGGATAAATTTTATCAGAGCGAAAAATTCAGGCATATTATTTCCTATTTAAGTCAGAATCCGAAAGAAGCAACGCTGAAAGAAAAACATTCTGCCGATGGAAACCAGTTGATGATGCGCAAAGAAAAAGTGCAGCATGTGGATGAGGTGAATGCGGTTTTGGAAAGGATATTGGGATAAAAAACTTTCTAAAGCACATTTCAAAAAAAAGTTTACTTTTGTTAAAATTAAATATATAGATGAAAAAAGCCTTACACATTTTCTCTTTCCTTTTCAGTTTGGTTGTTTTATTTTCATGCGAACCGAGCCGGGCTGAAAACGGAGATTTCCTTAACGGTGTTGACGGAACAGGGACGGGATCAGGTTCTGGATCGGGAACTGGCGGCGGCGGAACCGGAGTGGTAAAGCAGCTGAAATCGGTTACTGCAAAAGATGATACGGGAGAAACCATTACTTATAATTATACTTACACGTCGGGTAAACTGATCAGTGTGAAAGCAAGCGATAACTCGGTGAAGTATGATTTATCTTACGATGGCAGCAGCATTAACAAAATAACGGTAGTACAAAATGAGGGCACTACTGTTACCACAACCAATTTTACGTTGACTTACAGTAACGGTAAATTTGTGGAAGCAAAAGGTACCGGAACCGAGAGTACCGGAAGCTCTTTTAAGAATACCATTACAGCGACTTATACCGACAATAAAATTTCAAAAATCTTATCCAAGATGGTGGGAATTGATTCCGCGGATCCTAATGTAAGCTATGATATGTTTACCCTGCAGAGTGATATTACTTACACCGGAAACAATATTGCAAGCTGGAAATTCAGCACTGCATTTCCTCCGATGCCACCCATTACAATTCCTCCAATTGTAATAACATCAGCGTTCAGCGATTATGACTCAAAGATCAATCCGTTCAACACTTTGCCGGAAGCTTATAATATTGTCAGCTCGCTCTACGGACTGGAAAGTACTGCAGTAACAGGTTTTTCTGCCAATAACTATAAAAAAATCACGGTTTCCTCCGGCACAGATACACAGTCTGCGACTTATACCTATACTTATGATGCAGACGGTTATCCTTTAAAAGCATCGGCAGGTAGTATGGGAACTTTAACGTTTGAATACCAATAAAAATCAATGAAATACCTTATCGTCGGTCTCGGCAACAAAGGAGATGAATATACTGAAACCCGGCATAACGTCGGGTTTAAAGTTGCTGAAAAAATCGCAGAAACCATTGAAGCACCTTTTAAATCTTCCAACTTTGGTTTGGTCGCCGAAGGGAAATACAAAGGCAGAAAAGTATTTATTCTTAAGCCTGATACCTATATGAATCTTTCCGGAAATGCGGTAAAATTCTGGCTTCAGAAGGAAAATATCCCTTTGGAGAATTTGATGATTGTCACCGATGATCTTGCTTTGCCTTTCGGGACTTTAAGAATGAAAATGAAAGGTTCCGACGCCGGTCATAATGGATTGAAAAGTATTCAGGAACAGCTTCAGACTCAGAATTATCCGCGTTTAAGGTTTGGAATTTCTGCAGAGTTTGCCGAAGGTAAACAGGTAGATTACGTTCTGGGAAAATGGGAAGGAGAGGAAAAAGAAAAACTTCCCGAAAGAATCGAGAAGTTTTCCAAAGCATGTCTGTCATTTGTTTTTGCCGGAATCCAGAACACAATGACGGCGTTTAACGGGAAATAATCCTTATAACCAAGTTACCACGCCGCTTTCAACGCAGTAGTTAGCGCCTACAATTTTAATGTTTCCGTCTTTTTCCAGTTGGCTGAGTGTGGTGCTCTGCTCACGGATATCTTCTATGGTTTTCTTAATGTTGCAGACATTTAGTCTTTCCAAAAGATCACTGTTTGCAGAAGAACGTTCTTCGACTTCTGTAATTAAACCGTCGATACAGCCCTGAAAATGATCCACCAGATGATTTAGGTTTTCCATTCCCATTCCTTCAATTTTTTTTGCGTCAAGACCGCCTTTCAGCGCACCGCATTTCGTGTGGCCCAAAACGACAATCAGTTTGGAACCTGCCACATTACAGCCAAATTCCATGGAACCGAGAATGTCTTTATTGACAAAATTTCCCGCAATACGGATGCTGAAAACATCGCCTAAGCCCTGATCAAAAATCAGTTCTGCAGAAGTACGGCTGTCGATACAACTTAGTATAACGGCAAAAGGCCATTGCCCAGCCCGGGTGTCATTAACTTGCTCAAGGAGATTACGGTTCATTTTTAGGTTCTGTACAAATCGTTGGTTTCCTTCTTTTAGAAAGTTAAGGGCTTTTTCCGGTGTTGTTGTAGATTGTGTTTCTAAGGTATGTGCTTTCATTTTATTTATTTTAAAGTTGATGTTTTTAAAACTACATGGCTCTTCTGTGGGCAATGATGATGTGCGAAGTTTCGTCTTCAGCGTATTCCTGATAAGAGGTTTTAAAACCAATCAGTCTTACTTCGATATCTTCTTCCTTCGCGCGGATATTGGCGAACTCCTGAATCATCTCCAGGATATCTGTCGCAATGTAGGATGTTGATCTCGCATCAATACAAACCTGGGAATTAGGCTTGATGTTTTTCAGCGTTTTCTTAATAGCTGCTTTGTTCAGAAATGAAACTTCTTCCGCCAGTTTTATATTGATTTCGTCTGCATCATCCAGTTCTTCACGGCTCAGATAATAAGCTCTTTTCATATTTCCCTGAAGGATATAAAAAACAGAAATCAATAATCCGATTCCAACACCTTTCAACAGATCAAGAAAAACTACCGCAATAATGGTTGCGATAAATGGGATGAACTGATATTTCCCTTTATGCCAGAAATGCTTCACTGTAGATGGTTTCGCTAATTTATATCCAACCAGAATTAAAACTGCGGCCAAAGTCGCGAGCGGAATTAAATTCAGAATAAACGGAATAGAAAGTACACAGATCAGCAGAAGCGCTCCGTGAATCATTGATGAAAGTTTTGAAGTTGCTCCTGCACTTGCATTCGCGGAACTTCTCACCACGACTGAAGTCATCGGCAATCCGCCTATTGCGGAGCTCAACAGGTTTCCAATTCCCTGCGCGCGGAGTTCCAGATTGGTATCCGTGATTCTGCGGTGAGAATCCAAACGGTCCGAAGCTTCAATGCAGAGCAAGGTTTCGATGGATGCAACAATTGCGATGGTGGCACCAACGATCCAGACTTTAGGATTTAAAAATCCCTGAAGATCCGGAAAAACGATAAGATTTTTGAAATCGTTCAGATTCTGAGGGACAGGGAGAGAAACCAAATGTTCCGACCCGATCGCAAGTGAACTTTCCGACTTTACAAAGATATAATTGAGCAGAATGCCTGCAGTAACTGCTACCAAAGCGCCCGGAATCATTTTAAGTTTTTTGAGCGCCGGAAATTTATCCCAAGCCAAAAGTATAGTGATCGAAACTAAAGTGACAATAATTGCTCCGGGATGAATTCCGGCAGCTAATTCAGAAAAATAATTAATGTTAAACCCATTTCTGAACAGGCTTTCATTTCCTTCAAAATCTTTATCGAATCCCAGTGCGTGAGGGATCTGTGTAAGGATAATGATGATTCCGATACCCGCAAGCATACCTTCGATAACGTTGGTGGGGAAGTAATTTGAAATACTTCCTGCTCTAACGAATCCCAATATTAATTGGATAATTCCGGCAATGATTCCCGCGCAGAGAAATAGCTCGAACGCGCCTAGGTCAGTTATTGCGGTCAGTACAATGGCTGTTAAACCCGCGGCCGGACCAGTAACTGAAATGTTTGAGTTACTCAGATATCCTACGACCAAACCACCGATAATACCCGCAATAATGCCGGAAAGCGGCGGTGCGCCGGATGCGAGCGCAATTCCTAAACAGAGAGGAAGAGCGACTAAAAATACGACGAGTCCTGAAGGGAAATTTTCTTTAATCCCTCCAAAGATGAATGTTGCTTTTTTCATTTTTTTGAAAAAGTATTTGCATTGTAGCGCGCTGAATACCAGGTATTCAGGTCTCTACAATTGATTGGAATTTAATTTTAAATCATGAGAACAGTGCCCGCTTTCCTGTGAAAAGGGGTGCTGAATATTTCAGATGAAAAATTAAGCTTCCGGAGGAGGGGAAAATATAGTTAGGAAAGGGGAAAGATGCACAGAGTCATCAATCAGTAAGAAAGATCTACCGAGTAAATCATTCTCAAAAAATTTCAGAAAATCGTGAACATTTAATGTAGCAGGAATAGTTTTCTCATTAATCACCAACGGGGAATGTTGGGTTTCTTCTTCTGAGATTACCACATTGGAGGTCGGGAAATCCCAATTGAAAACCGTGGCTAAACTGGGTAAAGCCATGAAGTTCAAAAAAACCGTTAATGTAATAATACTCCAGAATTTCATATGTTTAGATGAGGTTTTTGTTCTTTTTTCGGCTCATCACCCAATTGGAATCGGTCAGATTATAGATCTTCTGAATGTCTTTCAAGATATTCTCGAAATCAATTTCCTGATCAATAATTTTTCCCGTTTTCAAATCGAAAACCCAGCCGTGAACGATAGGATACTCGTCAACCAGGTATTGTTCCTGCACTACTGCCATTTTAATAACGTTAATACACTGCTCCTGAACATTCAGTTCCACAAGCCTGTCATAACGTTTCTGTTCATCGTCGATGGAGTCTAATTCTGCCTGATGCAGCCTGTAAACGTCTCGAATCGTTCTTAACCACGGATTCAGAAGTCCCATGTCTTCAGGAGTCATCGCTGCTTTTACTCCGCCGCAACCATAATGGCCGCAAACAATAATGTGTTTTACTTTAAGATGTTCTACAGCGTACTGAATGACCGCTGTGGAGCTCATATCCAAAGTATTCACAACATTGGCAACATTTCTGGTGACAAAAACTTCGCCGGGTTTCATCCCCATCATTTCCTCTGCCGAGACGCGGCTGTCTGAACATCCGATGTAAAGGTATTCGGGAGTTTGGGAAGCGGATAACGTTTTAAAGAAATCCTGGTTTTCGGCAAGTTTAGATTCAACCCATTTTTTGTTGTTCTCGAAAATAACTTCATACGATTGTTTCATAATGATAAATGTTCAGAGGTTTATATTATACTGTTTCGTGTCAATTATTTTCAAATTTATTAGATGAAATCAATGAAGCTGCAAAACTAAAGTTTTTAGAATAAAATAAAACAAGGTTTAACATATTTTAATACATTAAATTTTATTATTGATATAGCCCTGTGTCGCGTTTTCATTGGGAGTAATCTGTGCAGGATTCCCAATAACCACTGAATGGGACGGAACGTCGAAATTCACATACGCATTCGGAGCGATGAGAACGTTGCTGCCAATTCTGATGTTTCCTACGATAACTGCGTTCGGTCCGATCCACACTTCATCACCAATTTCAGGGACACCTTCGTTTTTCCCCCGGTTGGCCTGCGCAATGGTAACGCCCTGAGCGATATTACAGTTTTTACCGATTTTCACTTTGGGATTGATGACCAAAGATCCCCAGTGACCGAGGTAAAAACCTTCCCCAATCTGAGTTTCTGGATAAATCTGGAAACCGTATCTGATCTGATAATGTCTTAAAATCAACCGCCAGAATTTACCGAACACGGACTTTCTGTACTGTTGAGTCTTTCTCAGAAGATATATAAAATGCAGATTCGGATTGATGCATTTCGCCCAGATTTGCGCTGAGGAAAGCATTTTGCCGCTCTCTCTGTAAAAATCTTTCTGGATGGTTGAAGGGTTTGACATGATAACTAGATAAGATTATAAACTGTCGATAATTTTTGTAATAGAATGCACGGAATTTTCTAGATTGAAAGGCATTTTGTAGGTCTTTAATGCTTCGTCATATCTGTTAAAACTTGCAGGATTCGTGAGCGCTTTTTTCATTCCTGAATAAATTCCCTCCTCAGAGTTTTCTGTGATTAAACCCAGTTTTCCGTTTTCGAGAATTTCACGAACACCGGAAACTTCCGTGGCGATAATTTTCTTTTTCAGTGCAATTGCTTCTGACAGAACGGTTGGAAAACCTTCATATCTGGAACTTAAAACATAGAAATCCGCTTGTCTGAAATAAGGATAAGGATTATCGGTAAATCCAGGCATTACCGCAGTTGCGGAAACGCGGAGACTGTCTCTCAGTTTTTTTATATTTTCGAAATCATAGCCGTTACCTAGAATTAAGAGATTATGCTTAAGACCTTCATCCAGCAGCTTTTTATGAACGCGTAAAAGCCGGTCGAAACCTTTCTGCGGAAAAACGGTTCCTACTGAAACAACGGTTTTCACCACTTTGCTGAATTCGTAATTGATAACGGGTAAATTTGATTTTTCAATAATTTCTTCAGTGTCTAAAGGATTGTAAATTCTTACTATTTTTTCTTTTTCCTCTGCGTTTTCTGCTGCCGACTCAAAATCCTGCTGAATTTTTTCAGAAATCACCATTATTCTGTCAAACCCAAAAAACTTCCTTATTTCTTCCTTTGTATAATTTTTGAATTCAGTTTTTTTAAGATCATTATGAATCCAGATGATTTTTTTTGAAGACTTTAACGGCGAATTCAATATTTCATCGCGCATTCCGTGGATCGCAGCAAATTCCACATCGTAGTTTTTTCCTTTTAAAATTGTTGAATAAAGCAGTTTCGGAAATTTTTTCAGAATTCCCTGATAGATTTTTCTGTAGATTTTTTCCGGCAGATCTTTCGGGCGGTTGGTCGTAATCATTTCGCCTCTGTTCAGGTAAAAAACCTTAATACAGGCCGGAATTTCAGCTAAATATTTCCCCGAATAAAGATTCAGCAACAGATCAATTTCATATTTGTCCGCGGGAAGGTTTTTCAGGAAAGTGACCAGCACTTTTTCCGCTCCGCCGTGACGCAGCGAACCGATCCGGATGAGGATTTTCTTTTTGCCTGTTTTACTTTCCTTTGACATTCTTTACAGACTTATTTTACAGGTTTGTAAGTGTGGGGAAGATTGTTTTTGATGTATTCTTCTAGCTTATGACGGTCACGCTCGAGTTCCCGCGGATACATTACATTATGAGCGAGAAGCTTTTCGCCATATTCTTCCAGCGTGCAGATAAACTTGGCCGGAACACCTGCAAACACAGTTCCCGCAGGCATTGAGGTGGTTAAAATTGATCCCGCGCCCAGAAGGCAGTTATCCTGCATTTCAACTCCGGGCATTATAATCGTATCAGCACCGATTAAGCAGCGTTTGCCGATTTTTATCCTGCCGAAAGTTCTGATGTCTTTATATTTTTCAAAGAAATGCAGTGCATTCTGTCCGCCGTCATGGTTTACAAATCTTACATTATTGGAGAAAGTGGTTTCGTCCCCAATTTCGATAAGAAAAGGTTCTGTACCAAATTGAGGGACCTCAACAAACCGAACGTTTTTCCCCACCTTCAGCCCTTTGGCCAGACAGATTTTAAGATAAATCTGCTGAATAAAATATTGGTAAGCCGTATGGATTTTTAAAATCAGTCTATAGAGGAGAAGCATGCTTATTTTTTTACTAAATTAAGAAGGATTTCTTCAACAGCCATGAAAATCTTGTGGTTATCGAAGTTTTTGTCGATGGTTTTCAGATTAAACTGAATTTTCTGTACAAGGTCTTTATTCGTGAGAAATTCCTTCATTGCGGCATACATTTCTTCCGTACTGTACTGAATGAGATAACCGGTTTCGCGATGCTGCATCATCGTGGCTACATCGCCCGTATCTGTTGCGATGGTGGGCTTCTGTAAGATTAATGCTTCGGCTAAAACCAAAGGCCACGCTTCAGATTCCGAAGGCATGATAAAAAAATCTGCGTTTTTTATATAAGGATACGGATTCATTTTATTGCCTGCGAAAATGAAAGTCTTTTCCAAGCCGAGCTTTTTCTGTTGTGCGAGCAGATTTGGAAGTTCTTCGCCGTCACCGATAATCATTACGGAATGGTCAAATCCGTCTTTCAGAAGCTGTTGATGTGCCTCCATGAGTTTATGATAACCTTTTCTGGTGTGAAGCCTGCCAACCGAAACGAAAACTGGATTTTGGGTAAATTCAGGGATTTTCGCTTCACTTTTCTTTCGGATTTCTTCTATAGGAATTGCGTTAATAATGACATTTTCATCCGGATAATTGAGTTTATGATAAGTGTCGTGCATGATTTTCCTTATTTTTTCGGAACAGTAAATCATGTGGTCAAACTGTGGAAAATGCTCCAGAATTTTCGGTACTAAAGGCTGAAGTTTTGGCAGATCAATTTCCGAATGAAACCAGCCAACTTTTTTTGAGTTTTTATTGGATGAATTTAATACGGACTCAAAATCATTGTAAGTCATTCCGATTTCGATGTCGAAATCCTGTTTCAGATATTCTCTGTCAATAATTTGAGGGTTTTTCCTAAGTTTTTCGAGCTTGGTTTTTCGTTGAAAAAGCTGAATTTTCTTTAGGAATGTGTTTTTGGAAAAATCTTCTTTCCCCTGAGTTAGATATACTTTTCTAACATGTGAAGGAAACTGATCGCGAAGTTCTCCCTGATTCAGGTTCAGACAAACCGTCATCTCGAATTTTTCTGTATCGAGATTGTTTAATAAACTCAACATCACTTTTTCAACGCCGCCCATTTCCATGGAACGGTGGCGAAAAAGGACTTTTATTTTTTTGTTTTCTGACATTTATTTAGAAAATGCTTTGGAGAATAACTTTCAGTTTTTTTACGATACGGTGCGGAATGGAATTCTGATAATCAAGCAAATCAAAAATTTCCTGTGGATCCCTATACTTGTCCGGAATCTTCTGACCGTTAATTTCAGTGAGTTTTCTTCTTTTCATCGCCAAAAAAATGGCCTCTGCGAAATATGCGTAAGAATTTTTTTTGTTTTCGTTCTGTGAAATTCCACCAGCATGGGCCCGATAAAGATAATCGGTTTGATTAATAAAAACGACATTTCCTTGTTCGTACATTTTAAAATACAAATCCTGGTCTTCTGCAATTTTTAAATCCGGATTTATTTTCTCGCATTTCAGGTAAACTTCTTTTTTGAAACCTACAAAAGGCGCAATCTGAACAGGACAGTTGAAAAAATTCAAATCACCATTCGGAACCTGCATCGCAGAGTGAAATTCCTTTAAAGGCTGAAGGTTTTGATCACACTTCATCAGCCTCGAGTAAGTGAGAACGGTATCTTTTTTCTTCTGAAACATTTCTATAGAAGCGCGTAAAGCATTTGGAAGTAACGCGTCATCCGGATCCAGAAAACCACAGATTTCTCCATCCGCAAGATGGATTAATTTTCCTTTTGTAAAGCCAACGCCCTTATTTTCACTGTTTTCATAAAAACGGAACCGGGAATCTTCTTTTATTATATCAGTGATGATCTGCACCGACTGATCAGTTGAAGCATCATCGAGAATCACCGCTTCCCAGTTCTGATAGGTTTGTGCAAGGATGCTTTCATAGCAGTCATGAAAAAATTTTCCGTTATTATAATTGGCAATGAGGATAGAAAATTTCATCAGCTAAAAATGTGTTGTAATAATTTTATTTTAAAAACAAAAAGTGACTGCTACACAAATATAATAGTTTCTTTATTAATCTAAATTACTTATTTTTGATGTAAATAAACACAAAGTGAGCGAATTACAAAGAGTAACGAAGACTTTTACGGGTTATCTTAAGCGCCCCGATTTATACCCTGAACTGGGCAGAAAAGTCATCAAGAATATTTTCAATAGAAAAAGTGCTTTCCGCGGGAAAGAAAAAACGCTTGCCTGGGCTAAAAGTAATGCTGTATCGCAGGAAACAGCCATTGCTGAACTTTTCGGGATAGAAATGAAACCGTTCGACTTGCTTTTTCCTGAGGAACTTCGCACCGCTAAAAAGAGAGAAGCCGAATGCCCGGTAAAGATGGGCGGCGCAGGAGCTTTGGAGCTTATTTATGCAGCCTGTGAATTTACCCATGCGCAAAGTGTGGTGGAAACCGGCGTTGCTTATGGTTGGTCTTCTTTGGCCGCACTGCTTTCGCTTCAGAAGAGAACGGGCGTTTTATACAGTTCGGATATGCCGTATTTAAGTCAGGACGGAGACCGGTATGTCGGATCTGTTGTTCCTGAGGATCTTAAATCCCATTGGAAACTTTTCCGTCATGCGGATAAGGAATCTTTACCGAAAATTTTCGTTGAAGCGATATCAGTCGATGTGGTGCATTATGATTCCGATAAAAGTTATGAGGGAAGAGCGTGGGCTTATGTGGAATTACACAGACATTTAAAAAAGGGCGGTGTTTTCATCAGCGATGATATCGGCGATAATTCGGCCTTTCAGGATTTTTGTGAAAAAGAAAATATCAAACCGACCATCGTGGATTTTGAAGGAAAGTTTGTAGGAGCTTTTGTGAAATCTTAAAAAAGATTTTTTCGGAAGTTGATATTATAAAGTCCTGAGCGGATGCTTTGGAAATCCAACATTAAATATTTCCCGATCATTCTCCATTTCTTCACTGTGGAAGCATTCGCAATTTCAAAACTTCTGTGCATCCTCCGGATATGAATTTTAATATCTTGCGGAAGATCTGGATTGTTATCAGCCCATTTTTCCATTTCCTTCCAAAGCAGCACTTTTGTTGAAGCCGGGTTTATTTTCCCTGAATCTATTTTGGTAATACGGTTTTCCTCATGAATGCCTCGTACAGCAATTGGCTCATCTGAAATTCCGGGATACAGATTACAGTAATAGGAAAGGCGAAACAGAAATTCGGTGTCCTGATGAAGACGGAGATGGGTTTTCATCAGCGGATTTAATTTATCCAAAGCGGATTTTCTCACCGTTAATGCATCGAGGTGAATCAATCCGAAACTGCCGTTCATTCCTAGCAGTCCGCGAAATACCTCTTGTTGTGAATGATTTTTATACACTGTAACAAGCCGATCTCCGTAAATGGGGAAGTTCTGTTCCTGCGCTTGTTGGGTGTAGTAATGGGTTCCCAGTGCGCCGTAAATTCCGTCCACTTCAGGATTACCGAACAGCTGCTTTTCTGCGTCAAAGCGGTTGGGCAGGTAGAAATCATCCGCATCCAAAAAAGCAATAAAATCTCCTGTTGATTTCTGTATTCCAAGATTCCGGGAAGCGCCCGCACCGTGGTTTTCGACGTCCGGATGACGGAAGAGCTTTATCCGCCCATGCTTTTTTGCCAACTGTTTACAGATTTCAAGAGCGTTATCAGGTGATTTATCTTCCACAAGAATAATTTCGTGCACCTCAGGAAACTGAAGCGCAGATTCCACCGCATTGGAAACATAACGTTCGGCATTGTAGACGGGAATGATGACGGAAATTTTCATTTTATGCTTTAAGTTTAATTTTTAAATATTTTGAAAGTTTTTTTTCTACATAAAAGTATATTATTGCGGCAAATCCTATAGAAAGCAGGATTTTAAAAATAAAAAAGGGAATATTTAGCCAACCTTCAGGTTTTATTTTCCGGAGAATTATTTCAACAAAAGGATGTGAAAGATAAAGAGAATACGAAATGTCGCCTAAAAAAATCAGTGCTCTGTTACCCTTAAATTTTAGGCTGTAATCAAAAAGCAGAAATGAAAATACAAAAAGGGATACAATAAAAAGCATGATCAGTTCATGATTTACATTGATCAGGCCCAAAAGCATTAAAATAAAAAGAAGAATTCCTGAGACAGAAATGAATTCGGCAACTTTCTTCGGGATGTAGAATTCATTCAGGAAAAGGGCAAACAGAATTCCGATGACAAAATAAAGATTCAGTGTGTTCATTATCATCAGAAGAAATGCGTTTTCTGTCTTGATAAAATGTCCCAACAGGTAAGTGAGCAGAAAAAATACACCAATAAAAAAGTATGTCTTTTCCCTGAATAATAGGGAAATTCCAAAGATAAAATAGAAGAACATTTCGTAATTTAGTGACCAGCCGAGATATAAAACCGGAAAAACATCCTTCTGCGGAAAGAACAGTAACGAGTGTAAAAGCCGTGACAAACCTCCGCCGCCGAAGTAATAGAGCCAGGTTCCGCCCATTAGAATCCATGCAAATGTAAGGATGTAATAAAGCGGAACAATCCTAATGATTCTTTTTCTGTAAAAAAGACTTAGTTCGTTCAGGTTTTGCGATGATTCTCCAAACCTTATTTTTTTGGTCGTAAAAGCCATGATAAACCCGCTGATTACAAAGAAAACGGGTACGCCAACGCTTCCTTTTCCAAATAAAAAATTTCCGATAGATAAGTTTCCGAAATTAAGATCCTCACGCGAATGAAAACAGCACACCAGCAAAGCCGCGATTCCTCTCAATATTTGAATATTGTTAAGCTTCATGATGCGTGTAGGTAAAGCGGTAACGGGTTTTTAGTATTTTTGGGTTTCGGATAATCGCTGTAATTATTTTCGAGTATCTCAGCAATCCCTTTTCATTGGCCAGCGCGAAAGATCTCCGGTTTAAAAAAATATGTTCTCGATGTTCTTTTTTAATTTCTTTTCCCTGAGCCCAATCATCAACCGATTCCCATAAAAGCAACTGTCTTTGATTGTATTTTTCCGAATATAATTTGATCTTCGTAATCCGGTTATCGTCATGAACGCCGCGGACCGCTATTGCTGCTTCTATTTTTCCCGATTTCAGATAGCAGAGATAAGATAATTTAATAATAAAATCGGTATCCTGATGTACTGTGAGGTTTTCATTGAATTCCAAGTGATGTTTCCTGAGGCTTTCGTTTCTTACCGTCAAACCATTAAGATGGAAAAATGTACCAAAACGCTTATCCAGCCCCAGTAATCCGTAAAAAACATCTTTCCCTTCGGCAGGATGATTTACAGTGGTAAGTTGAGTATCCCGAAATTTTTCCTGAAACTCGGTTCTTCCTTTCTCAGTGAGAAATTCAGTTCCAATCGCTCCGAAAACGCCTTCAATATGCGGGTTTTTAAACAGTTCTTTTTCAGCATCAAAGCGGTTCGGAAGATAATAATCATCCGCATCCAGAAAAGCAATAAAATCCTGCGAAGCTTTTTCCAGACCGAGATTTCGGGTAGCTCCGGCGCCGTGGTTTCCTTTGTCGGGATGCTGATAAAAAAGGATCTTAGAATGTTCAGCAGTTAATTTTTTACAGATTTCCAGGGAATTATCGGTAGACTGATCTTCAATTAAAATAATTTCTTTTACCTCATCAAACTGCAAAGCAGATGCTACGGCTTTTTTTAGAAAAGCTTCTGCATTGTAAACAGGTATGATGACGCTAATCATTAACATCCACAGTACAATTAAATATATTTCCCGTAATTATCTGCCCAAAGTGCCAGCTGAAGCAGGTTCCAGTGTTTTTTGTCTTTCTTCAGAAATTTCTGCGCAGCATTAAAATCAATAAAATGAAAAATTTGCTGGGTTTTATCCTTGAGTAAAACATCTGAAAGATCATTAAGACTTTTTTCTTCAAACCAATTTTCAACAGAAGAGCCAAAGCCCTGTTTGTTGCGGGTTTTAATATTTTCCGTCCAGTAATTCTGCATGGCTTCCCGGAGGATAATTTTATCTCTTTCACCATCCAGTTTTAAATTTTCAGGAAGCTTAATGCAGAATTCGGCAAAATCTTTATCAAGAAACGGTGTCCTTACTTCCAGCGAATTTGCCATGGCCATTCGGTCAGACTTTACGAGCATATTTCCGGGAACATATTTTTCCAAATCAATCCGCATCATGTCGTTCAGCGAATCAGGATCGATGCTGAAACTGTATTCCTGATGATATCTCGTCTTAATGCCCAATGCAGCTATTTCTTTAGAAGAAAAGAAGTTGCGCACTTTATTCTGATGGAAATCAAGAATGTTTTTATGACTGATGCTTTCTTTGGTGATGTAAGAGGTTTCGCGGAATTTCCCGAATTGCTTTAAGCCAAATTTCACGAGGATATTATGGTAGCTAAAATGGTTTTTCAATTTATTTTCAATGCTGTAAAAATCGTAGCCACCGAAAAGTTCATCACCAGCGTCACCGGCTAGGACCACTTTGAGATGTCTTGCGGCAGCCTCGCAGATTTTATATTGCGGCGTGTAGCTCATGTCGGCAAACGGTTCATCGAAATAGGGGGAAATTTTTAAAAGTTCAGGGGCAATATTTCGCCGGTTTTCGTGAATTTCAATATGATTGGTGTGGTATTTTGCGGATATTTCATCAGCATATTTCAGTTCACTGGTTTCGCCGAGGTAACCAAAGCTGATGGTGGTCTGTTTAGGTTTAAATTCATTCACCATCGCAACGATTGTTGATGAATCCAAACCGCCGCTTAGAAAACTGCCCACTTCAACATCCGCAACCAATTGCTTCTTAACAGCAGTTTTCAGTAAATGACTGAAATTTTCCTTTGCCTCTGACAATGTAATATGTGTATTATTTTCCGGGATGCGGTAATATCTTTCCACTGAAATTTTTCCCTTTGAAAAAGTCAACTGATGAGCCGGCGGAAGAGTAAATATGTTCGAATAAATACTTTGATAAGCACTTACATAACCGTACTGCAGGTAGTGATAAAGTGCTTCGTTATTTACTTTCGGAGTCACTAATCCTGAAGCGAGAATGGCTTTTATTTCCGAAGCGAAGATAAATTCACCATTTTTTCCGGTTGCATAATAAAAAGGTTTTTCGCCGAAACGGTCGCGTGCGCAGAATAATTCCTGTTTTTCATCATCCCAGATGGCAAAAGCGAACATTCCGGGAAGTTCATTGAGTAATTCTTTCCCTTTTTTCTGATACATCGCCAGAATAACTTCGGTATCGGAAGTTCCGCGGTAAGGATAATCCGCATAATTTTTCTTTAAATCCTGATAGCCATAAATCTCACCGTTCAGCACAATGCATTCCCTTTTATAATCCGAAAACATTGGCTGTTTTCCTGTTTCTGAAAGGTCTATAATGGAAAGTCTCCGGTGTCCTACAGCGGCATTTTCATAAAATTCATGGTGTGAGGCATCCGGACCGCGGTGCGCAATAGCATCGGTCATTTTCTGAATTTCTTCAGCGTAATTTTTAGCATTATGAGAAATTATCCCGGCAATTCCGCACATAGAAATATTTTAAAGTTCAGATTAATTTTGAAGGTTCAAAAAAGGATGAGAATTTGAAGTTAAGAATTTTTTATTGTCCTGTAAAAGTTTTTTCTGGGAACTGATCCGGCGGAATAGTTTATACATTTTTTTTGCTGAATTAAAATCGGTCAAAACTAAATTCTTAACCGTACTTTTTAATAATGAACTCCTTATTTTTTGATATTCGTCAGTCAGGTTCGGATCTAAAATTCGCGTTTCTAAACTTAACTCTTCAAACCGCTGATAATCTACTTTCTCCAGGTCCTGTTTCCCGTCATGAACTGCTTTACTTCCGGAAACCAAGAATATCTTTTTCTTGTGATAATGAACGCGGTTAATATATTCGTTATCCTCACCGTAATGGAAAAAATAGGGATTAAAACCGCCCACTTTTTCTATGGTTTCTTTAGGAATCAGCCAGTGTGCGGCGTTTACAAAACTTATTTCGTAATAAGGTTTTGGCGAATTCAGGTAAAAATCGGAAATCATCCGGGTTTTGAAATTGATAGCAATGTATTTGTCAATGAAAATATCCAGTTTTTTTTCGGTTCCATCCAGATGCACCGGACTTAAAATCCCAATATCGCTTTTGTTGGGATAGCTGTTATAAACTTTTAAAAGTTCGGCAACCGAATTCTCAAAAACCCACGCATCCTGATTCATCAGATAGAAAAAATCTGCATTTTTTCTGTAGGCTGTTTCAATTCCGATATTGTTTGCTTTTCCAAATCCCAGGTTTTTATCATTCTGAATGAGTTCTACCTCAGTGAAATTTCTTTTGATAAAATTCTGTGTACCGTCGGTAGAGCCGTTATCCACCACGAGTACATTTATCGGAACAGATGATTTCCTCAGACTTGAAAAACATCTTTCTGCCCATTGCATGGCGTTGTAAGTAACGATAATGAAGTAAATGTTTGGCATAAGCTATTGTTGGCGGTAACAGAAAATATTGAGTTGCTGGTTGAAATTTTTAGGTTCTTCACGGCAGAACGGAAACCTTATTGTTTCCCCCCGCAACTCTAATATAATACTTAAATCCCGATCTTTTGAGTAAATTAAGGATTTCACCTAAATTCTGCGGTTCACCTTTAATACCGTGGTATTCCAGAAAAAGATTTTTCACGTTAACAAGCTGAGGTTCAATGTCAAAAATAACTGTATTTTCGGCTCCTTCAATATCAATTTTCAAGAAATCGACATTTTGGGTAAGGAATTTTTTCAGATCTATCGTTTCGACTTTTGTGGTGGTGTTGGTATTTGAAAAATCGAGAACGGTAGATCCGGAAAGACCTCCGTCGGAATAAAATTCGAGCGTTGTTTCTTCTGTCCACACCGCTTTGTCATAAACTGTGATGTCCTCCGAATGAAAATAGGTTTCTACATTTTTTTTGAGTAGCTTACAAATCCCTGGATCCGGTTCGAATGCAGTAATTTTCGCTTTCGGATACTGTCTTTTGAAATAAAGAACGCTTAAGCCCATATTCGCGCCGCAATCAATGATGTAGGGAGTTTCGGTGTCGGATTTGAATAAATATAGATCTTCCAGAAAAAGTTCGTCCAGGGAATGCAGCATTGCCGTAGCACTGGAATATGAAAAAGGTTTACCGAAAATTTGAGCGGTATGGTTTTCAATAAACTGAGGTTTTAAAATTCTTTCCCTTTCGGTATCGGAAATGCCGGTTTTGCCGTTTTCAAGATTGCTGTTGAATCTTTTTTTCAGCAGACGGTAATTCGTAAAAAGTAAATCCGAAACTAAATTTTTCATTGGTGTTTATTTGAAAGTATTTTCACCGCATTTTTCAACAAACGTTTTGTGTTAAATACAAAAGTAGTAATATCTGACAATAACAGTTCGTTTTCTTTGCTGATTCCAAAATCAGAATAATTGATTTTGGAGATTCTTTTGGAATTTTGAAATGTGTCATTCATCAGATTGTTTTTGTGGATGAACTGTATGAAAAGCGGTGTTTTGTCAGCCATCACGATATTGGGATAATTCCTGTAATTCAGATGGTTTTCTTTCGTCACGGTTCTGAAATCTGTAGTTTTTTCCACTAAACTCACGAATGGATTCGCAACCTGATAGTAGTAATTGGCAATCCCTTTATTTACGCCGGTTTTGGTTATCTGAAGTCCCAAGCGCAAATCAATAACCAGATTATGGACAGGCCTGAAGCTTTTTTGAACCTCGGCGACAAACGACCGGTGAATCATGTCATCATTATCAATGTCGGTAGTAATTATATATTCAGTTTTGTGATCAAAAAATTGAGGAATCATTTCTAAAAGTCGGGTACTCATTTCCTGAAAATCCTGAACAAAAACCGGGTGAAACTGTTTACATTCCTTCTCTATATCACTTATAATTCCGACGTATTTTTTTGGAGTATGGATATCAAAGAAAACCAGCCACACAAAATTTTTCTGGCTCTGATTTTTAAAGGAAGGAAGACAGTATTTGAGAAAAATCCCGAAACGGTCTTCCAGCCATTCGTCGCTGAGCGGTTTTTTTCCTTCACGGGTCGTCGTCCATATTTCCGTAGGAACATTAAAACGGGTTGATATGATGTGCTTAAAGGTTTCCATTATAAACTGCGCTGATGTTTTCTGTACTTGATAACCTGCAAATATGTTTTTAAAATCTGAAACTGATCCTTAAGCCTGGTTTTTGAAAACGGAAAAAATTTCAGTGTAAAACAAAGATTCTTGACTGTAACCGGATAATATTTAAAGTAAAACCTGACGAAACTTTTGAAAGCAGCTTTTTCTGTTGCTGAATTTGAAGGGTGATTGAAATTGCTTCCAAGGTTCAGCCGGATTTTAATATTGTTATCTATGAACAGTTTATCCGGATTTCCGCCGGAGAAATGTTCAATTTTAATATCATGAACGATATAATTTTGATATAACTTGGACATTCTTAAACTGAAATCGCAGTCGTAGCCATGAAATCCTTTAATGTGTTCTTCGTTAAATCTTACATGATCGAATTTGGCTTTTGTGCAGCTCAGAAAAACGCCGTCCAAAGCGATGGCGAGACTTTTATTTCCTGTTATTTCTTTCTGTTGTTTTCCGATAAACCATCCTGACGGCGCTGACGGAACATAGTTAGAACCTGCGACTCCCAAAACTCCGGTTTCAGGATCTTTTAAGTGCTGAATTAATAGCGGTCCCCAATTTTTTGTCTGAAACGAAACATCGTCGTGCAGAAAAAGCAGGTTTTCAAACTTTGCCTGTTCTGCTCCGGAATTGTATGCTTCGCAGATTCCCATTGTGCCAGGATTTTCAACCTTTATTATTTCAAACGTAATCCCTGCTGTCTCTGTGATATTCTGTTCCAGAGCAGTGAAATTGTGCGGTTTATATGTTGAAATAATAATGGAAAGCATTTTAAGTTTTGATTTGAAATTTATTGGTCAACGCCCAGTAGAAAGAAGTATAATTTCGCTCGATTAAAGTTAAACTTTGCAAATGTTTTCTTTTCAGAATATCCGTTTCTCTTTCTATAAACTTTATTATGTTTTTTTCGTCATCCGGATTCAGTTTACCTTTCCAATATTTCGATTTTGCCTCGTAATATTTAAGTTTTTCCAAATTACTGCTGTTGACAAAAGTGTCATAAATTTCTTTTCTTTTCTGCCTGTTATTCTGATCGGTTCCGACCTGCTGATTATCATGAAGACGGTAAACACCCAGCTTTTCATCAACAAATCCCAGTGTATTTGCCGCGGCAAAATGCATCGCCAATTGGTAATCGTGCAATAAAAGAACTGATGAAGCATTAAAATTCCATTTCTTTTTCGGATTTCTAAAGGCAAAAGAAGCGCCTGTAGCGATATTTCCAAATAGAAACAGATAATGCTGAACGCTTATTCCGTCCGTGTTTTCGGGAAGAAAATAAATGCTTTCCCAATTCGAGGATTTTAAGATGTTGTCGTTTTCTAAAAGCTCGAGATCATGAAAAACCGCTTCTTTATCCGGATTGTTTTTAAAATAACAGAGAACGGTTTCCACTTTGTTGGGTTTCCACAGGTCGTCCTGATCACACAAAAATATAATTTCGTTTTGGCACAGATTGACGGCTTTTTCAAAGTTTTTAATTACACCCAACGGTTTTTCATTGTAGTGAATTTTAAAAACTTCCGGAAGTTTCGAGTGATATTCGGCAAGAATTTCCTGGGTTTGATCAGTGGAATGATCGTCGCAAACGATAATTTCATCTACCTGAACGGTCTGTTCAAGAATACTGTCGAGCTGTTCTTTTATAAATTTTTCGCCGTTATATGTGCAGATTGCGATCGAAGTTTTCATGACTTAATTTTTAAAAATTTTTGAAAACCTCTCCCGGAATCGCAGATAATACTTCAGAATTTTTGTGCTTTGTAGTTTGAGTATATAGTTTTTCTGGTCTAAATTGGATGTGTTTAAAGTTAAATTCTGATTATTGATTTTTTGGAAAACTAAATATTTAGTTTTATCATCGTAATGATTGAATATAAATTGATTGGCATCAAAATTATCCTGAAAAACTGAAGAGAAGTTTTTCGAAGCTCCATCCGGGTTGTGTCTGTAGTAAGCGAGTTTTTCATTGATGAATTTAGATTTCACTTTTGGTTTTCGGAAAATTTCAAGCCAGAAAATCCAGTCTTCTTTCGCTTTAAGGTTGACAGGAAAACGAGTGTTTCCAATGATTTCTTTTTTAATTAAAACACAAAGTATGGGCAGATTAAAATCGATATCCCAACGTGAAACCAGATTTTCAAAAGTGATGTCATATCTTGAAAGATCGCAGAAAGGTTCTTTTATTTCAGTGCCGAAAATCATAGCGAAATTGGTAATCATCATATTTTCGCCGTTTTCATTTTCCAGAGATTTTTTTAGTTTGTTTTGATCCAGAATGTCATCCGCATCCAGAAACTGAATCCATTCTCCTTTTGCAATGTCGAGCCCGTAATTCCTTGTTTTGGTAACGCCCTCATTCTGTTTTTTATGATAAGAAAATCTGCTGTCTTTTTCAGTCCATCTTTTTGCGGTTTCTTCTGTGTCATCCGTGCTTCCGTCATCTATTAAAAGGCATTCCCAATCGGTAAAGGTTTGGTTCAAAACCGACTCTAGGCAAGCTTCCAGGAACGCCGACTGATTATAGCAGGGAATGATAACGGAGACTTTAGGCATCGCTTATTGGGAATAGAGGTGAAAATACGTTTTAGGTAAAGTTAGAATTTTTCTGTAATCCTTTAGATGCCAGTAGAGTTTCAACAGATTGATGTTTAAATCTGACGGTTTGTTAATGAAAGCATAATGAAGGTGCTGCTGAACTTTTTGTGCAACATAATTTTCCGGGAGTTTTCTGTAGTGGTTTTTCAGCAGATATTCTTCTAACTGGTGGACAGCCGCTTCTTTTTCTTTCATGTTATCAGTTTTACCGGAAATGTTTTCGCTGCTTATTCGTACATAAACTTTTGCTCCGTGAATAAATAAAATTTCTTTGCCTTCACTGAATTCCAGCACCGCAATGTCATCCGTTCCCCAAGCGAGAGGAAAATCGCGGAAGCCGTATTTTAAGTAAGAACTCTTCCGGAAAATATGCTCAGAAAGACTCGACTGATGGCCGTGAATGTATTTTTTCTCCCAGTTTTTTATGGGTGAAATTAATTGATCATATTGGGTGAAATCTCTTATTTTATAACCTTTTTCATTAATCCAGCATTGGGAAAATTTCACTACACTGCATTTATTTGTATTGATCTCAGGTAATTTTTCATAAAATTCTTCCACAAGATTATAGGATATTAAATCGTCGTCACCCAAAATCATGAACCATTCTCCCGCATCACTGTCTCCGATGCATCTTTTCCATTGATTAACAAGGTTTTTTGAGCCGTAATTCTCTTCATATCTTTTATAAGTAAACTGCGTTGTTTTCAGCGTTTCCCTGATGAGGTTTTCGGGGTTTTCCAAGCTTGCATCGTCTCCTATAAATAAGCTGAATTTTTTGCACGTCTGCTGTTCCAAAGATAACAGCGTTTCTTTAAAAAAGGTGATTTTGTAATATGGAATAATAATGGTGAGCAATTAAAATAAGGCTTTAAATTCCTGATATGAAATTAAGTTCAGACTTTCTTTCCTGTGTTGTGAAAAAACATTGAATTCGAAGAATTCATTTTCAACGGTAGATTGTTTACCTAAATTTTTGGTTTTAGAAATCACGCCAATTCCCCAGTCCGTATCGATACAGCAGCTTGAAATATCTTTCCTTTTTCTGGCGTTAAAAAAAGCTTTCCAGGTCGTTCCGTTCCAGTATCCGCCGGAAGGTGAAAGGCGGTAATAGTAATTTTCGGAAGCGTGAAATTCTGTCGGTGGATTGCAGTCGTGCATAACGATAAAACCTTCTTCCGAGATGAAGTCAAGCGAATTACTGATGTCTTTTTTTACCTGATCCGCGAGATGTGATCCGTCAATAAATATAATATCGAATTTAATTTCAGGATTTAAGAATTCCCCTTTTCTCAACCCGTCGAAAAACTCATCACTGGTCATTTTGAAATCCACATTATTGATCTCAGATTCGTAACCGGGATCAACGCTGTATTTTTTTGTCGCATTTATCAGATCAAAATTTTCCTCAGTATGACGGACGCCTATTTCCAAATAATGGGTTTCTTTTGCAAAAGTTGCCAGAAGAAAATTAATGATATCAGACCTTAACGGCGTTTTCGCAATTTCTGCATTGGACAGCGTTTCAGCATCAGTATGAAATTTATTGTTGAGGTATTCCTCAGCCAAAGCGATCTTTTTCAACTCTGCTGTCGGTAAAACTACCTGATCTTTTTTAAGCAAATGTATTTTCATATTATTTCCATTCAAATTTTCCGAAAACGACACCGTGATGATATCCGCCGTGAATAGCAAACTGAGACCCCGTATCAATCACATCAAAATGACACACATTTTCTAACTCGTCATACCTGAACAGTTGCGGAATGTGGATAAACGCAGTAATGTTGTACGATCCTGCAGATAAAAATCTGGGTTCAATAACAAGCTGATAATGATCTTTATTGGGATTCAATGCTGCTTCCGCAGAAAAAACTCTGTTCTGAAGCGCGTCCTGTATGGTTACAAATATATTGGCTTTTTCAATCCTTTTTTTATTTAAGATTTCAAAGCTGATGATGATTTCGTCATCATAATCAAAGGAGGATTCCGATTTCTCATTTTGGTCAAGGATTGATATTTTTTTGAAGAAAACGTCTTCATTTCTGTCTTCTTCAGAAGAAAAAATAGAACTTCCTTTATCGGAGTCTTTTAGATAAAGGTCTGTAATTTTTTTAATATTTCCCTGATGTAAAATTTCACCGTTTTTAAGATAAATCCCCGATTTGCAAAGCTGGGAAACTGCTGTCATATTGTGGCTTACGAACAAAACTGTCCTTCCTTCGCCTTTGGAAACATCACCCATTTTCCCGAGACATTTTTTCTGGAATTCCGCATCACCTACCGCTAAAACTTCATCTACAATGAGTATTTCCGATTCGAGATGTGCGGCAACAGCAAAAGCGAGCCGGACGTACATTCCTGAAGAATATCTTTTTACCGGCGTATCAATATATCTTTCAACGCCTGAGAAATCTACAATCTCTGCAAATTTCCGGGTAATTTCTTTTCTTGTCATTCCGAGAATCGCACCGTTAAGGTAAATGTTTTCGCGTCCTGTCATTTCAGGATGGAAACCGGTTCCCACTTCAAGTAATGAAGCGATTCTGCCGTTGGTATAAATTTTTCCGGTAGTGGGTTTGGTGACTTTGCTTAAAAGTTTCAGCAGCGTTGATTTTCCTGCGCCGTTTCTTCCAATGATTCCCACAGCGTCTCCCTTTTCGATTTCAAAATTGATATCACGCAGAGACCAAACGTAATCGGATTCGCCTTTTGAACTCCGGTCGTTTTCTTCCCCGATTTTTAAGTAGGGGTCTTCTTTTCCCCGGATTTGGTGCCAGAAGCGGTTCAGGTCATGCGAGAGCGTTCCTGTTCCCACCTGTCCGAGGCGGTATTGTTTTGAAATATTTTCTGCTTTTAATGCGAGCATTTTTTTAAGATTGCAGTTTTAATTTAAACAGTGTCCATAAAACTTTTTTCCACTTTATTAAAAACCAGTGTTCCGACCGCCAATAAAAACAAAATGATGGCGGTACTGATCAGAAGAAGTTCTGCGGAAAAATCTCCCGAACCCAGCCAGCCGTATTTGAAACATTCGAAAATTCCTGTAAGCGGATTATAATAAGCGAGTTTTTTCCAGATTCCCGACAATGCTGAAAGCGGATAAACGACTGGTGTTGCGTACATATAAAGACTGACGCCAAATCCTAAAAGCATCTGTAAATCCCGGTATTTAGTGGTAAGCGCTGAAAAAATCATCCCCACTCCCAGTGCAAATGCTCCCATTAAGAAAATTAAAAATGGGGTTGCCAAAATCCATAAGTTCGGCTGGATCTGATCTTTTGACAAAAAATAAAAGAATGCAATAAGGAAAAGCAAAAACTGAACGCCAAATTTCATCAGATTCGATATCACTACCGTTAGCGGCATCACCAGTCGCGGGAAATATACTTTCCCGAAAATATTTGAATTATTGGTGAAAACTCCGGAAGTTCCGGTTAAGCAGGACGAAAAGTAATTCCAAAGGGTAACTCCGGCAAGGTAAAATAAAATTTTCGGTGCGCCGTCGGTAGAAAGGTTCGCGATGCTTCCGAAAATTACAAGATAAACAATAGTGGTTAAAATGGGATTGATGAAAAACCAGACAGGCCCAAGAATGGTCTGCTTAAAACTGGATACAAAATCCCGTTTTACAAACATATAAACCAAATCCCGGTACCGCCAAACCTCGCTGAGTTTCAGATCGAAGAGGGAATGTTTAGATTCAATGGTTTCGGTCCATTGCTGTTGAGTTTCGCTCATTTTTCATCATAGTTTAATCAAAAATAAGTTAAATTATTGAAACTACGTGAGTTCTGTCCTGCTAATCGCTAAAGAAATTAGAAATATCGGAATGTAAAGCCTGATTTCGTAAATTATTCCTGTATAAAAGCACATCGCAATATAAGGCAGAGAAAGTAAATGGAAAACCAGAATATGATTAACGGCTTTTTTGTCCTTTGCTAAAACTAACGTAAAAACAAAGAATACGGCCCAGAACAGTAATCCAAGAATATTTTTGGGTTCCCGGAAATTCTGAATTAAAAGATTTCCGTCATTGGTGGAGAATTTTTCATTCATAATTCTCATTCCAAAATAGATGGCGGCGAATGCAATTCCTAAAACAGCTAACGGAAAGAGAGTTTCTTTTTTTGAGCCGTATTTAGAATACAGAAATGTTGCAGCCACAGAAATTGAAAGTGCGGAAGATTCTCTGTTCAGGGTAGAAATCAGTAGGGTTACAGCTAAAATTATTAAATTCAGGTTGGAGCTTTTTTCCAGGTATTTCATCAGAAAAAAGTAGAAAACGAGAAGGAAAAAATAGCCTGAAATGTCATAAGGAACAATGACAAACTGCGAGAATGAGATCACAAAAACAGCAACTGCGGTCAACAGAATTTTCTCAGCCTGAGTAGCGATAAAAGCTTTTGATTCCGTAATTAAAGTCAACATTACTGCACTCAATATCAGGAAAAATGTATTCAAAATGAAGAATGAGAGATACATTTTAGGTTCCGAGTTGTGGTCGAAAAATTTAAGTTTAAATATCTGATAATCAATATTCAGGTATGATAATGTTTCATAAATCCAGATCAGAAAATAACCGCTGAGAACCCGGTACTGATAAATTCCTGAATTGAACTGTTGCGTGAAACCGTTATAATTTAAAATTTTTGAAGAATAAATATTTCCGAAAGAAAAATAGACGAAACTGTTGACTACGAAGGCCAATAAAGCAACGAACACAATTCTGGAGAATAAATTAAATTTCAAATTGTTGTGTTTTTAATTAAGGCGG
The DNA here is from genome assembly GCF_019038595.1 of Kaistella soli. Classification (GTDB taxonomy): domain Bacteria; phylum Bacteroidota; class Bacteroidia; order Flavobacteriales; family Weeksellaceae; genus Kaistella; species Kaistella soli. Next base: position 44,124 of record NZ_JAHOPF010000005.1, on the reverse strand, counting down.
CGGATTTATTTTACCGTTTTCCGGCCAATTGATTTATAATAAAACCCTGAGTCTTCAACCTGCTCAAGCGCAAACATATTTCGGCCGTCGAAGATGGCTTTGTTGTTCATTTTCTCAGCCATCAGATTAAAATTGGGATTCTTAAACTCGCTCCATTCCGTGGCGATTAAAAGACAGTCCGCATTTTCAAGCGCTGAATACATGTCCTGCGCATAAGAAATCTGGTCATTTAAAATCCTTCTCACATTTTCTTCTGCAATGGAATCGTACGCGGTAATGGTCGCTCCTTTCTCGAGTAAAATTTTGATATTGTCGAGCGAAGATGCTTCCCGGATGTCGTCTGTATTTGCTTTGAAAGCCAAGCCCCACATCGCAATTTTCTTACCCTGAAGATTGCCGCCGAAATATTTTTCAATCTCCGAAACGAGAATCACTTTCTGTGCCTGATTCACATTTTCGGTTGCTTCAAGAATCTGAAAATCAAAATCTTCCTGCTTTCCGGATTTGATTAAAGCTTTTACATCCTTTGGAAAACAGCTTCCTCCGTAACCAATTCCCGGAAAAAGAAAACGGTGACCGATCCTGTCGTCAGAACCCATTCCAAGTCTTACTTTGTCTACATCGGCGCCTACTTTTTCGCAGTAGTTTGCAATTTCGTTCATGAAAGTAATTTTCACGGCAAGAAATGAATTTGCTGCATATTTGGTAAGTTCCGAAGATTTCTCGTCCATAAAAATAATGGGAATTCCCGTGTTGGTAAACGGCTGATAAATTTTTGCCATTATTTCTTTAGCTCTTTCAGATTCGCTTCCTACCACGACTCTCGCAGGATTCATCGAGTCTTCCACCGCGAAACCTTCACGCAAGAATTCAGGATTAGAAACCACGTCAAAAGGGATCTGTGTTTTTCCGGAAATGGTTGCTCTCACCGTATCTGCAGTTCCTACGGGAACGGTAGATTTGTTTACGATCACTTTATATTCCGTCATCAGTTCGCCGATATTGTTGGCGACGCTCAGCACATAGGAAAGATCTGCAGAGCCATCTTCTCCGGGCGGAGTAGGCAGTGCAAGATAAATGACTTCGCTTTTATCCAGCGCTTCCTTTAAATCGGTGGTGAAAAACAGTCGCTGGGCCTGAATGTTTCTTAAGAACATTTCCTCCAGTCCAGGTTCATAAATAGGCACAGTGCCCTGTTTCATGGTTTCTACTTTTTTTGCGTCGATATCCACGCAGTAAACCGTGTTTCCCAATTCTGCCAAAGTAGTTCCTGTAACCAGACCTACGTAACCTGTCCCAACTATAGTGATATTCAAAATTCTGAGTTTTATAAATCTGTGCAAATATAAATAAATTACAGCTTGTTGCCTGATTTTCAATAATTGATTATTCTGTGAATTTTGCAGTTTTATTTAAAAGATGTATATTTGCATCGGATTTACGGAAAACAATGAAAAGGCCTTCGCAAGAATGCCTTTTTTCGTAACTCAAATTAAGAATATGGAATTTAGAAAAAGAATAGAAGAGCTGCTTCATCAGTTTTTGGAGGAAAGAGAGGATTTGTTTCTGATCGATCTGAAGTTTTCATCGGGCGACGATATCACCGTGATACTTGATGGTGACAGCGGAGTTACTTTGCAGGACTGTCTGGACGCGAGCCGCGCAATCGAATTTAATATGGATCGTGAAGAGCATGATTTTTCCCTTCAGGTGATGAGTGCCGGTCTCAGCGAACCGCTTGTTACTCTAAGACAGTTTAATAAAAATATCGGCCGTGAACTTGATATTTTACTTACCGATTCCACCCAGATTGAAGGTGAGCTGGCAAAAGTGGATGAAGACAAAATCACTTTGGTTTTGAAATATAGAAAACCAAAAGATATCGGCAAAGGAAAAGTAGATGTAGTGGAAGAAAAGGAAATTCCTTATACCGACATCAAGAAAGCACTTGTTGCTATAAAATTTTAAATAACACTGGTAATCATTTTCAGATTATCAATGATCAAAAGAATATTAAATAAATTTTAGTTTAAGGGTTTCAGATCTTTAAACTTCTCCCGGATTAATTTGGGATATTAAAAACAAAACATGATATAATGGACGGTTTAGCATTGATTGAAGCATTTGGCGATTTCAAAGAAGATAAAAACATCAGCAAGATTGATCTGATGGCGATTATTGAAGATTCATTGAAAACTTTATTAAGAAAAAGATTTGATTCTGATGATCACTTTGATGTTATCGTAAACCCTGATAAAGGGGATTTTCAGATATTTTTAAATAAAACCATCGTTGAAGACGAGATGTCCGAAGATGATGATTTGGAAATTGAAATTTCTGAAGCTAAAAAAATTGACCCTACTTTTGAAGTAGGTGAAGATTTCACTGTTGAGATCCCGATTGAGAAGTTAGGAAGAAGAAGCATCCTTACCCTGAAACAAATTTTGGCAACAAAACTTCAGGAGCATAATAACGCAATGCTTTATGAAGAGTTCAAGGACAAAATCGGGGAGATCGTTGTAGGTGAAGTACACCACATCCGTCACAAACATGTAATTTTACTTGACGATGAGGATAACGAATTTATTCTTCCAAAGGAAAATCAGATCCCGTCCGATTTCTTCAAAAAAGGAGAAAATGTAAGAGCGATTGTAGAAAGTGTTGATTTCAAAGGATCAAAACCACAGATTATCGTTTCCAGAACGGCTCCGAAATTTTTGGAGAAACTTCTGGAACTTGAGATTCCTGAAATTCAGGACGGAACCATTATTCTTAAAAAAGTGGTGAGAATTCCGGGTGAAAAAGCGAAAATCGCTGTAGATGCTTATGATGACAGAATAGATCCTGTTGGAGCTTGTGTCGGAGTGAAAGGATCAAGAATTCACGGTGTTGTCCGTGAACTGAAGAATGAAAATATTGACGTGATTCAGTGGTCGAAAAACCCTGAAATCATGGTGAAGAGAGCTCTCGGAAACATTACCATCAATAAAATTGAAATCAATCCGGAAACGCAGTACGCCATGGTGTATACGCCGGTAGAAGAGATCTCAAGAGTGATTGGTAAGCAGGGACAGAACATCAGACTGGCTTCCTGGTTAAGCGGATATGAAATTGACGTTTACAGAGAATCCAATGAAGATGACGATGTTGAACTGAAAGAATTTGCAGGTAGCGAAGCCGGAGATATCGAAGAATGGATTATCGCTGAATTCGAAAAAGTTGGTCTTACTACTGCAAAAAGTATTTTAGACAAAGAAACAGACGCACTTTTGAAAATGGTTGATTTGGAAGAAGAAACTATTGAAGAAGTTAAACAGATTTTGAAGGAGGAATTCGAAGACTAATCCTTAAAAATATATACATTAAAGGAAAAGAGTTAACTTTACCGAAAATTAAAATAAAAGTATAAATTATACATGCCCAAAATTAGATTAAACAAAGCGGTTAAGGAATTTAATATTTCGATGACAAGACTGGTAGAATTTCTTCAGTCCAAAGGAATCGAGGTAGAAAGCAATCCGAACGCTCAATTGGAAGAATCGGCATATTCTGCATTGGAAGCTGAGTTCGCCAAAGATGGTGAACAGAGAAAAGCTTCTCATGAGGTAGTGATGATTAAAGTTCCGGAAGAAAAACTGGAAATTGAACCTTCAAAACCTGAGGTAATAAGAGCCAAAGCAAGCCTGAGACCTGAAACAAAAGTTTTGGGCAAGATAGATCTTGACCCGAAAAAACCTGAAGTTCAGGAGGAAGTAAAGCCGGAACCGGCACCAAAAGTAGAAACACCAGCTGCGGAAGTTGTAGAAGCACCGGTAACACTTTCTACACCGGAAAGACAGGAATTTAAGGTTTTGGATAAGATTGATCTTTCCCAGATTGAAGGCAACAAGCCGAAGTCTGCTAAAAAAGATCAGCCTAAAAAAGAGGAAGAAAAGCCTGCTCCGAAAGCAGAAGAAACTCCTGCTCCGAAAGTTGATGCTCCGGCACCCGTTGCTGAGGCGCCTGCTGCGGTTACTGAAGCACCTGCTGCTGAAGCTGGATCCGATAAAATTGAAACAGTTTATCAAAAATTGGAAGGGGTTAAGATTTTAAAGCAAACCGTTGACCTTTCTCAGTTCAATAAGCCCAAGCCTCAGGGCGGAGCCAACAGCGCTGCTGCTAAAAAGAAAAGAAAGCGTATTGAAAAACCGAATGCTCCGGGAACTAATGCTCCGGGTCAGGGTACTCAAGGAAACCGTCCTCCAGGACAGGGTGGAAACCGTCCTCCAGGACAAGGAGGAAACCGTCCGGGCCAGGGAGGAAACCGTCCTGGTTATCAGGGAGGAGGAAATGCCGGAAAAGGCGGAAGCAGAAGAGGAGCACCTACTATGCCTGTTGAGTTAACTGATGAGCAGGTAAAAAATCAGATTAAAGAAACTTTAGAAAAACTTACCAGCAAGGGAGGTAAAAATAAAGGAGCTAAATACAGAAAAGAGAAAAGAGTTTACAGAAGAGAGCAGGATGAACTCCAACAGGAAATTGATGCAGCTGACAGAACTTTAAAGGTAACGGAATTCATTACCGTTGGAGAGTTGGCGAGCTTAATGAACGTAAGCCCAACAGAAGTAATTTCTGCATGTTTCTCTTTAGGCGTTATGGTAACAATGAATCAGCGTTTAGAAGCTGATACTTTATTACTCGTAGCTGACGAATTTGGATATAAAATTGAATTTTCTGATGCTGATCTTGAAGAATCAGCGATCGAGGAAGATACCGATACAGCAGAAGATTTATTACCGCGTGCGCCAATCGTTACCGTAATGGGACATGTTGACCACGGTAAAACTTCCTTACTCGATTATATCAGAAAAACCAACGTAATTGCCGGTGAATCCGGAGGAATTACCCAGCACATTGGTGCTTATAACGTGAAACTTGAAAACGGTCAGAGAATTACATTCCTTGATACACCGGGTCACGAAGCGTTTACCGCAATGAGAGCCAGGGGTGCACAGATTACCGATATCGCAATTATTGTAATTGCAGCGGATGATGATGTGATGCCTCAGACGAAAGAAGCGATTTCCCACGCACAGGCAGCGGGAGTTCCGATGATTATCGCATTAAACAAAGTGGACAAGCCGAACTCGAACCCAGATAATATCCGCCAGCAGCTTTCTGCGATGAATGTTCTGGTAGAAGAATGGGGAGGTAATGTTCAGTGTCAGGAAGTTTCTGCGAAATTCGGTAACAATATGGATGCTTTGCTGGAAAAAGTATTGCTTCAGGCAGAAATGTTGGAATTAAAAGCCAATCCCAATAAAAATGCTCAGGGTGTTGTGATCGAGGCTTCTTTGGATAAAGGAAGAGGGTATATTTCTACCATTCTTGTTCAGAGCGGAACTCTTAAAGTAGGAGATTACATTCTTGCCGGAAAAAATCACGGTAAAGTGAAAGCAATGCTTGATGAAAGAGGGAAACCAATGGAGACTGCCGGTCCTTCAATTCCGGTTACTATTCTTGGTCTTGACGGCGCGCCTACTGCTGGAGACAAATTCAGAGTTTTTGAAGATGAAAGAGAGGCGAAAACAATCGCTACCAAACGTGAGCAGTTACAGAGAGAGCAATCGATCAGAACTAAAAAACACCTTACGCTGGATGAACTGGGCAGACGTATTGCTCTTGGAGATTTCAAAGAACTTAACATTATCCTTAAAGGTGACGTGGACGGTTCCGTGGAGGCGCTTTCAGATCAGTTACAAAGGCTTTCAACCGAAGAAATCAGCATCAATATTATTCATAAAGGAGTTGGTCAGATTACCGAATCCGATGTACTTTTGGCAGCTGCATCCGATGCGATTATGATTGGATTTAACGTAAGAGCTGGTGTCAATGCAAAAGATCTTGCAGACAAAGAAGAAATCGAGATCAGAACTTACTCCATTATCTATAAGGCAATCGATGAAGTGAAAGAAGCGATGGAAGGAATGCTTTCTCCGGAAATTCAGGAGCAGGTGATCGGTAACGTAGAAATACGTGAAACCTTTAAGATTACCAAAGTCGGTACTATTGCAGGCTGTATGGTTCTTACCGGAAAAGTGACCCGAAATTCAAAAATCCGATTACTGCGTGACGGTATCGTGAAGTTTGACGGAGAGCTTGAAAGTTTGAAGCGTTTCAAGGACGACGTAAAAGAAGTTACGAAAGGATATGAATGTGGACTGAACATTAAAGGATACAACGATATTGAAGTTGGGGACATCCTGGAAGTGTATGAAGAAGTTGCTGTAAAAAAGAAACTGAAGTAAAAAATCCTTCTATATATTATAAAAACCTGCTTTTTGCAGGTTTTTTTGTTGGCGCTAAATATTGAAATAAAAAAAAGTGAAGAAAAATCAAAATATTTTATTTTGAGCTTTTCGAGGCTTTTGGTAATGAAAAGGAAATTTATTTAAACAATTGTTTAGTTAACCTTATCGCCCTCTCGAAAACCTTATGAATAATGCATTTCTCCGTTTTTCGGAAAGCCGTTATGGGTTTGTTATTGTTAAATTTAATTAACATATTTGTGCTGATAATATTAAAAAAGTGTTAATATGAATGTAAAGTTAAAAGTTTTAACTGCAGGAGTTTTGTTTTTTACAGGACAGGCAGTTATGGCGCAAAAAGATTCGTTAAAAACGGAGAATATTGATGAGGTAATACTTGTTGGTTATGGAACCCAGAAAAAAGCAGATGTTACAGGAGCGATCGCAACAATCAAGAGTGAGGTTTTGCAGGAGCAGCCGGTTGCTTCTGTTGAGCTTGCACTACAAGGTAAGGCACCTGGAGTTCAGGTAGCAAGTACAGGAGGAAGAGCCGGTAATACTACCAAGATCAGTATTAGAGGTAACGGTTCACTGAGTGCTTCAAATAATCCACTGTATATTATAGATGGTGTTCCTCAGGAAAGTTTAGGAAATCTTTCCCCTGAAGATATTGTAAGTATGCAGATTCTTAAAGATGCTGCATCAAGTGCAATCTATGGATCACGCGCGTCCAATGGTGTAGTTTTGGTAGAAACGAAATCCGGTAAATACAACAGTAAACCAACTGTTACTTTCAATACCTCGTATGGTATACAGGAAATTATTAACAGACCAGACCTTTTGAACGGAGACCAATACAAGCAGATTCATGATGTTGCCAGACAGAATTATCTGAATGATATCGCAAAAGGAGTATTGGCTAATCCTAGCGCAACTTCCCCGGGCGGGATGGCTCTTAATAATCCCATGGTCGCTACAGGTGTCAATACCAATTGGATGGATCAGATTCTGAGAACCGGAGCTATTACAAATAATCAGTTAGGTTTTACTGCTGGTAACGAAAATTCCAAAGTATACTTTTCTGTTTCTCATGTGAGTCAGGAGGGGATCATCAAGCAGGATAAATATGAAGTTGCAAGAGTAAGACTTAATGTAGAACAAAAGATGACCGATAAATTTAAAATCGGGATTAACTCTTACTATACACAATCTGATGCAGTGCCAATCGTAGATGATAACAATACTTATCAGCCTTACAGCAATGCAATGGCAGCAGCTCCTAATAAAACTCCTTATGATGCTAACGGTAAAATCAACCGTAATTTGAGCACAAATAACCCTTTACACGCTTTTGAAAGAGTTGTTACTGATAAATGGCAGAGGTTAGGTGCAAATTTCTTTGCTGCCTATAATCCTATCAAAGATCTAACTTTAAAGACCTCGATCAGTGGAAATCTTTCTGTAAACAGATATAACCGCTTTGACGCACCTAATACAAGAAGAGGTGAGCTTGCAGGAAAACCATACGGTTATGGTTATTACAGTACTCAGAATAACAGAGATTACTTAATTGAAAATACGGCAACTTATAACAGCAAGTTTGTAGACGGGAAACTGAATGTTAATGCTGTTGTAGGACAGTCTTTTCAAAGGTGGGATTATGAAGATTCTTATTTACAAGGAGAGAACTTCCCGTCAAATGAATTGCAATGGTTGGTTTCTGCCGCCACAATTAACGCAGGTAGAGCATATCCTTCTTGGATGTCTCTTGCGTCTTTCTTTGGTAGAGTTCAGTTCAACTGGGACAATAAGTATAACTTGATGCTGTCTACCCGTTATGACGGTTCTTCAAAATTCACAAATGACTATAAATGGGGTAATTTCCCGGCAGCGTCAATTGGATGGACTGCTTCTAACGAATCATTCTTTAACGTTCCTGTTATTAATGAGCTTAAATTCAGAGCATCTTACGGTTTTACAGGTAACCAAACCGGTATTCCATTCTCTGCTGGACTAAATCTGATCAGCGCCGGACAAAACCATAACCAGAATCCGGGAATGGCTGTTACCGATCTGTTTAACCCTAACTTGCAATGGGAAAAAGGAGAATCGATGGATGTAGGTATGGATTTATCAATGTTCAAGCGAAGAGTGAACCTTAATGTTGATTTGTATGATAAAACAACAAATGAACTTTTATACAGAATTCCTGTAAACCAGGAAACAGGTTTCCTTAATATGCTTAGTAATGTAGGCTCTATTAATAACAAAGGAATTGAAGTTGCTTTGGATACTAAAGTGATCAAGGGCTCAAAATTCAGCTGGGATCTGGGAGCTAACTTCTCTTACAACGAAAATACTGTAGAAAAAATTGGTACAAAAGCCGGATTGTTTACGACTGGGTTTGCATCAATTGTTAAAGAAGGTGAATCCTTAGGTTCTTTCTATCTGATTGAAGCTTTAGGTGTTGCTAATGAGCGATATGAATATAAAAACGCAAGTGGAGCCGTTACTAAAGTTGTTCAGGCGGGTGATATGATTTATAAGGATGTGAACGGAGATGGTCTGATCGATTCTTCTGACCGTCAGATCTTCAATGGAGGTATCGCACCAATGTATGGTGGTATTAACACAAGAATTGCTTACGGAATTGTAGATTTATCAGCTAACGCACAGTATTCTATCGGGAAAAAAATCTACGCGATGTATAAAGAAGATCAAGTAGGTGGTGCAGCAATTGGTTACCCTTCATTCTCTGAGAATATGATCAGCGAGCAAATGAATTATTGGACTCCAGAAAATACCAACACTAACGTACCGAGACCTCATTACGCAAGTGCAATTTCTTCTTGGAATAATCAAAGATCGACAAGATTCTTAGAAGATGCAGATTATCTTAGAATCACTGATATTACTTTGGGAGTAAACCTTTCTAAAGAGCAACTGGGCTTTGTCAAATCAATGAGAATTTATGCTCAGGTTAGAAATCCATTTACATTCACAAAATATTCAGGTGTTGACCCGGAAACTTATTATGTAGATCAATCAGTCAATGCTACTCAATCCGTTGCTGATACCACAAAAATTGCATCCGGTGTAGATATGAACGGTATTCCGAACGTAAAAGTTTACAGTTTAGGAATGAACATTAACTTCTAAAAATTAAAAAAATGAAAAAATTAAGTATATTATTACTTGCATTTGGTATGCTTTTTACCTCATGTGACAGAGCGTTAGAGGCAGAATCGTTTGCGTCACTTGATGCTAATTCACCTCTATCGACCAGTGATGTAGATAAATTATTAACTGGGGCATACAAAAGAATTATGGAGCCTAGCGGTTACCCGTATTTTAACGTGATGGCTCCTGAAGTTATGGCTGACAACTTTAAGCCGGTTAAATTTCAGTTTGTCCAACTGCAGTATTTGTTCGAACACGTAGTTCCTCCGGGAGATATTTTGTTGAGTTACTACTACAAAGACTTCTATACAGCGATTTCCAGAGCGAACACCATTATGAAAGTGCCATCCGCCTCTGCTGCACAAGTAGGTAAGGCTAGATATGTGAGAGCACTTTCTTACCTGAGACTTTATGATTTATATGAAGGAGTTCCTTTGGTTGACGAGAATACTGCTCCTGGCCCAATCAAAGCAAGTACTGGCCCTGAAGTATTGGCATTTATCATTGCTGATTTAAAGGCTGCAAAAGCTGCTATTGAGCCTTTCGATGCATCGAATGCAGGTTTGGTTCAGTTAACCCCAACCAGAGAAGCTGCTCAGGCACTTTTAGCTAGAGTTCTAAGAATGAACGGCGATATCGCTGGTGCTGGTGTAGAAGCAGAAGCGCTTATTAACAGCGGGAAATTCAGTATCTCTGCTGATCCTAAAGATTATAAATCCGAAGTAATCCTGAAATTTGCTGGTAACAAAGCTGAAGAAAACGGATCTTGGGGATGGATCATGAGCTATGATGCAAGAACATGGAATTGTTTTGCGGCTGCTGATGATTTATTAGCTTTATTAGGTGCAAATGATACAAGAAGAAGTTTGTTTGATATTGCTGAAGCTCCTTCAACAGGAGGGTTTGTTTTTTCAAACAAATATAGCCCAAATGACGATTCAGATTTGTTAATCTCTAGAATTCCGGAGATGTACTTAATTTCTGCGGAAGCCGGAAACACTGCCAGATTGACAGAACTGCAAAATATCCGTAATTCAAGCTTATCACTGGATAATGAAAGAAGATTAGAGCTTTCATTCGAATGGGTAAGATGGTCTGATTTAAAGCTTAAAGGTGAAAAGTATAAACTGCCTTTCCCTCAAGGAGCGATGGATGCTAATGAACTTTTAGGGAAATAATTGATTTCCTAGTTATAATAAGGCTGCTTCACATAAGTGAGGCGGCCTTTTTTATTTGATTTTCGAGTGATAGTGTGTAAGGTATGTGGTGTTACAATTCATCTGTACATGCATTGAAAATCTTCTATTCACTGCTAACGAGCTAATTTTTAAAAGTCTAAATTACAGAATGCTATATCTGTTTTTCTCGGGACCAATTATGCACCTGTTGTAATCAATAACCTTATTACAGTTCCGGCAGGTGATAAGAGATGGACATGGTTGCTTCCTCAGGCAGAAATAGATGCCTCAAAAGGATTGGTAACTCAAAATGATCTGTAATATTTAATCAGATTATCATTTAAATTTTTTAGTAACTGCATCAATTTTTTTTGATGCAGTTTTTTTGTGCTCGAACGTAATTTGGAATTAATAATTCAATTTGAAGGTGTTTTTGTTAGCTATCTTTCAATTACAATGTTGGTTTTTGAATTGCTATAAATATTTGTTTTTAACAGTGTTTATTCTGAATGTTTAATATATCATCTATTTCTATAACAAAACATCAATGTATTTCTTATAATTTGTTATTTTTAAAAATTTACACTTGTATATGTTAAATTAAATTAACATATTTGCCCATTAAAATATTAAATAGTGTTAATATGAATGGAAAATTACGAGTTTTAAGTATTGGGGTACTGTTCTTTGCGGGACATACGTTAATGGCTCAAGCAAAAAAAGACACGGCTACCAAAACAAGAGACATTGAAGAAGTAGTAGTCTTAGGATCTTATGGTATTAAAGAGTCTCAGGAACAGAAAGTAGGTTCCTATTCTTTAATTACTTCAAAAGTTCTGGAAAAACCGAACGCTGTTTCATTGGATTTAGCAATTGCCGGCCAGGCATCAGGTGTTGTCATTAATTCTAACAGTGGGCAGCCAGGCTCAAATGCACGGGTTTTGATTCGTGGTATCAGCAGTTTATCGGGTAATACTCAACCATTATATATTGTAGACGGTGTTCCTGTGCTTACCGGTGATGCGGCGGGTATTGCAACCACTTCCAACGCGCTGGCCATGATAAATCCGGCGGATATTGAGTCTATTGAGGTTTTGAAAGATGGTGTAACTACCTCTTTGTATGGATCCCGAGGTGCTGCAGGTGTTATCGTTATTAAAACGAAGTCTGGAAAGAAAGGCGGCAAATTTAGTTTTAACTCTGAGGTAGGAGCTGGAACTGAAGCTTATGAAAAGTATGACCTACTGGATGGGCCCGGTATGGTGAAGCTTCTTACCCTTGGCTACGTCAACCAAGGCTTCAGCCAAGCTGCAGCAAGTGATAAAGCAAAATCCTTTTATAATTGGGATGGCGTTACTAATGAAAACTGGCAGAAAGCTACCAGAAATTCAGCTCCTTCATACAACCGGAATGCAATTAACTATTCCGGCGGTAATGAAGTTGCCAATATATATGCATCATTAGGTTATACAGACCAACAGGGTATTGCCAGAGATGCCGCATATAACAGGTTAAATGCCACTTTGAAAGGCACGTGGAAAATGTCTGATGTATTGACAGTACAAATGTCTAACATGTTATCAAGAGCAAATCAAAAGGGACCGCTTGATTATGGATATTTTCAAAACCCTATCTTAGGCGCAAGATTTATCAATGGGACACAGCCTATTTATAATCCTGACGGCTCTTATAATTTAAGTTTAATCTCCGGAATCGGGACCGATTTTAATTTAGTGGGGATTCAGGATGTAAATAAGAGGAAATCAACTTTTACCAAGATTTTATCATCCTTAGGAGTAGATTATAATTTCGCAAGAAATTTCAGATTCTCGTCCAATATTGGGATTGATTACAATTATTACGACGAATTCGAATGGCAAAATCCCGATTTTGCTGATGGTGTGAATGCGCAGGACCCATTGGGAGATGGAAACGGTATAAAAACAGATTTCAGCTACTCTACGTGGAACTGGTCTAATTTAGTTCACTACAGTGTCAAGTTAGGAGAAGATGACGATCATGACATTAATATTTCTGCAGGTGCTGAAGCTACAAACAGACAAGATAAAAATACTTTTGTCATCAGACAGGGTTATCTTTCAGGACACTGGGATCAGAATACTTTGGCCAATGCGGCCAATATCGCAGACGGGAATTCCGACTATACGGAATGGCATCTTATAGGATATATCGCCAGAGCATCTTATGGCTACAAAAACTTATTTAATGTTACTGGCTCTTTCCGACGTGATGGATATTCGCATTTTGGGGATAATATCAAATACGGTAATTTCTGGGCTGCGGGTGCGAATGTGAATCTGCATAACTTTGGAAATATTTCAAACTGGTTTCAAAACTTTCAGGTACGGGGAAGTTATGGAGAAGTTGGAAATACAGGAGGGGATGCATTCCTCTACAGAAAATATAACCGTTTAACGCCAAACACTTATCTTGAAGAATCAGGAAACAGTATATCTCCTGGTAATCAGGATTTAGGTTGGGAGAATTCGAAAAAACTGAATTTCGGTGTAGATTTAGGCTTCAGCAGTAACAGATATCGTATCTCTGTTGACTGGTATAAGAATGACGTCGTAAATCAGCTGACCAGTGATGTGCCGAACCCCGGTTCAACAGGATTCCCTACATTATTAGGTAACGCTGTATCTTCAGTTTCGAAAGGAATTGAAACTACACTAAGTGCTGATATTTTTAACACGGAAAATTTTAAATGGTCTTTAACAGGAAATTATTCCTACAACGATTCCAAGATCACAAAATTATTGAGTCCCTTTGTTGACAGATCTTTCGCAAAGCATTTTCTTGTAGATCATAACCCTACCGAATGGTATTTATATTCGTATGCGGGAGTGGATCATTCAAATGGAGATGCGTTATGGTATACTAACGAAGCACAAACCGAAACCACTAATAGTACTTCAAAGGCCCTGAGAATGATGACCGGTAAAAATGCATTACCAACACATACTGCTGGTTTAACAAATAATTTCACCTATAAAAATTTAACGCTTTCGTTCTTATTTACTTACATGGGAGATTACTATGTATATGATTTATGGCAGAGATACTTCAATAATGATGGACAGGATATTCAGGGGGTACAGGTTGCTGATGCTTTAAACAGCTGGACACCAGATAATCCTACTTCTGACCGACCTAAGTTTATTCCTGGTAATACAGCTACGAGGCTGCATTCAACAAGATATCTTTATAAAGGAGACCACATAAGAATGAAAAGCTTGGAATTAGGCTACAGACTGCCAAAATCGATATTGGGCGAAAGTGGCCCAAAAGGACTTTATGTGTATGCCCGAGGCGTAAATCTCTGGACCTATGCATTTGATAAAAACCTGCCTTTCGATCCTGAAGCGAATTCCAATACAATGGGAACTATCGGAGGAATGGGAGTATATGATCAAACCCAGCCAAATATGAAACAGTATCTATTTGGAATTACGATTGATTTTTAACTAAACAAATTAGAAAAATGAAATTCAAAAATATTTTTATTGCAACTACTGTTACAGTATCCGCATTAACTTCATGCTCGGACAGCTTCCTTACCGATTTGCCGCCCAGCGCTACTATTATTACGCCTACAGGGGCTTTAAAAACGAAAACCGACCTTGCCGTTGCTGTTAACGGATTGTATGCCACAATGAATTCAGCTGCTGCTTTCGGATCCAATCACCAAACTTATCAGGAGCTGACAGGTGATCTGGCATTTGTAGGTGCTGTAAATTCCGGCCGTTTTACTCAGACAAACGGATGGGGACATATCAGTCCGGCTGATGGTGTAAGCGACGGGTTGTGGAACAGTCTTTATAATATCATCGCGAATGCAAATTTTATCTTAGGCTACGAAGGTCAAATTCCTGAGGACGAAAATGGTACAGCGCCTGTTGCTGATTTATTTGCACATGCGCACGCAGTAAGAGCTTATAGTTATTCTGTGTTAATGGCGTATTTTGCACCTAATTACGGTGAAGGAGATCAATCTCTCGGCGTTCCGTATCCCACTACTTTCGACATCACTCAGAAATTACCAAGATCTACCGTAAGTCAGGTATATAATGCCATTATCAACGATCTGAATATCGCAAATGCAAATTTTGACCCAGGCTTCAGTTACGGAAAAAATAAGTTTAATTCAGAAGCATCACAGTTGCTGACTGCACGGGTTTATCTTTACATGAAGAATTATCCAATGGCAATTCAGTATGCAAACGAAGCTCTGAGCGGACCTACTCCTCTACTTCCAAAAAATAAACTTTCGTCTTATTTTTTAGGTGATGATGACACCAACGAAACTTTATTTCAGATTTATGAATCACCGAATGTGAATATCGGTGCTAACGATGCCATTTCTGGAACATGGTCGTCCGCCGGAACTTATAAACAGAACTGGATGAGAAGAAGTTTCTGGGATACATTTCCAATAACTGACGCAAGAAAAACATTCTGGTATACTTCAAGCGGGTTTGTGAACAATTTGACTGATACTCCAAAACCTATTGATGTTAGGAAATACACTTCGCCAGCTAAAGATGTCGTTCTGTTCAGAAAAACAGAAGCTGAATTTATTTTGTTCGAGGCAAACTACCATCTAAATCCGGCACAGGCTGCTGCAGGTTTACAAAGTTGGGTAAGAGAATACAGAGATGCCGCTTACACAGTTCCGGCTGTTTCCGGTCAGGCGTTGCTGGATGAGATCTTAAGACAGAAAGGATTTGAGTTCTTTTTGGAAGGACATAGGCTTACCGACCTTAAGAGAAATCATAAGAAAGTAGACAAAAGCGGGCAAAACGGCAATACATTTGTTGCGGAAGCCGACAATTATAAATTTGTTTGGCCAATACCATTGTCTGAGATACAGACCAATCCTAATGTTATTCAAAATCCTGGTTACTAAAATCAGTTTTCATGATAAAAAAAACCCTGCTTTTCCGCAGGGTTTTTTATTTCCCCATATTTCTTACATTTGTAGTCGAAAGTAAAAATGAGACGCAGGATGATTTTTTCAGATCATGAAAATTCTCTGGCGTGCCATCTGAACTCATTAAAAAAACAAATACGAACGGATGAAATATCTTCTTCTCTGTATCTTCTTATGTGGGGTTTCTCTTAGCGCACAGGTCGTTAATAAAACCGATTCCAACCGGGTGAAACCACAGGATACGCTGGTGATCGATTCCGGACGGAAAGATTCACTGGTGATCTTTAAGCCTACGATTTACGATTATCAGTATCAAACTCAGTTTTCTGAAAAAAAGATATTTGATACGGTTTTCACCCACGACAAAACGTTCATTTTTTCACAGTATAACAACCGTGATAATTTCGGGAAGATACAGTTTGCCAATATCGGTTCAGGGTTTCAGTCCCTGGTTTTTGAGGTTAATCCGGAGCAGAATCTTTCTCTGCTTCCCACCCGAAAGTCCTATTTTATCCTGGGCATCAATGATATTAAATACTATGATGTAAAAACTCCCACCACTGCTTTTATTTATCATAATTCCGTGAGCAGCGGTGCCGCACTGCAGTCAACTTATACGCAGAACATCGGCAAAAACTTCAACTTTTCGGTGGAGTATATGGGACTCCGTTCTCTGGGCATGTATCAGCATTCCCTCGCTTCCAATAACAATGTGATATTTTCCGGGCATTATACTTCTAAAAATAACAAATACGAAGCGTTCGCCCATTATATTCACCAGAATGTCAACAATCAGGAAAATGGAGGTGTAGCTGATATCAATCTTTTCCTCGACGGAAACAGCAATTTCAATAACAGGCTGAATCTTCCGGTAAACCTCAATTCTTCAGATTCCAGATTTGGCTACAGAAGATATTATTTCAGCCAGCAGTTCAGGCCATTTGCTTCTGAAAAATTCCCGTTCAAAATCCGTCACACGATCTTTCATCAGGGAAATAAATACTATTACAATCAGTCGGCGCCGGAAGCCTACTATTTTGATAATGCAGCCGATTTAATTGATTATCCGCTTTCTTCAAAAAAATATTCCAAAAATCTGAGCAATACGGTAAGTGTACTTTTCGATAAAGAAAATTTCAAGCTTGATGCCGGGGTCCGCCATCAGCTTATTAAACTCGGAATGGGGACGGCAGTGCCAGATTCGCTGAATATTCCGCAGGAGCTTTCAGAGAACAGGATCGGGGCAGTAGGGAACTTATCTATTAAGCTCTGGAATAAAATTGAACTCAATTCAAACCTGGAGTTTTCAAACGGAAGTGAATTCGGAACGTTTATCCGTTCTAAGAATTTAATGAAGTTCGAACCGGTAGAAGGCTATTTCGCGAATGCAAAAGTGAACTTTCAAACCGCTTCGCCGAGTTTTAACTTACTGATGAATCCTTCGGTGTACAAACGGTTTAATTATTATCTGAAAAATCCGAACAATGAGACCATTACAGAAATCGGCGGCGATATTAATCTGAAATGGTTTAACAGCAGTGTTTTTGCGAATTATTTCAGAATTAATAACTATACTTATCTCGATGCGCAGGCAATGCCGCAACAGAGCGCTTCTTCTCTGAATATTTCGCAGATTGGCGGCGAGGCTACATTTTCTTACGGTAATTTCCATCTGAATCCCAAAGTGCTTTTTCAGAGTGCGATTGGGAATAAAGATCTGCTGCCGATGCCTAATTTTGTCGGAAGAGCAAACTTTTTCTGGCAGTCGAAAGCTTTTAAAAAAGCGGCAGAAATTCAGGCCGGTGTTAAAGTGTACTACTTCACCAAATTTGCCTCCCGCGAATATTTTCCGGTGCTGAATGAATTTATTTTACCCAACGCCAATTCCTATTCTATCGGTGGGCAGCCGATCGTGGATGTTTATTTCAACTTAAAAGTAAAAAGGATGTTCTTTTTTATCGAAGCACAGCATCTGGACACCACTATTATGCAGAACAAATCTTTCACGGCGCCCAATTATCCCATCTACGATTTCCGTCTGAATCTGGGAATCGTATGGTACTTATTCAGCTAAAATATTTTGAAAAAAACTACCAACATACCTTTTTCAGATCTTGAAAGTATTCCTCTGCTCATCAAAGATTTTCTGACGCAGAAAATTCCGGGTTTCGAACAGTATATTTTTAATCCTGAAAATATTGAGAAGCAGTTTGAACTGAAAAAAGCATCCTTTGACAGGGAAAAAAGAGCAGTGCTGTGTAATGTTCTGAATGAACAGCATTCAGCGCTTGAGATCAGTGAAAGGCAAAAACATAATTTAGCATCTCTGCAGAACGATAACACTTTTACGGTGACGACCGGTCATCAGCTCAATCTCTTTTCCGGGCCGGTGTTCTTTATCTATAAAATTTTGCAGACGATAAAACTCGCGGATTTTCTTAATGAAAAATTCCCGGAAAGAAAAACGGTTCCGGTATTCTGGATGGCGACCGAAGATCATGATTTTGAGGAAATCAACCATTTCAAAACGGAAACTCATTATTACGAAACCAAAGCCAAATCTGGCGGTGCAGTCGGCAGAATTCATGTCGAAGATGATTTTTTCATTTCAGAGTTCGAAAACGAATTTAAAGATTCTGTTTTTGGAACCGAATTGATCCTGCTGATGAAGAAAGCATACAGAAAAGGCAATACACTTTCTGAGGCCACGAGAATTTTAGTTCAGGAACTCTTCGCCGATTACGGTTTACTGATTATCGACGGTGATGATGCCCGTCTGAAAAACGAAATGAAAGCAGTTTTTAAAAATGAACTTTCACATCAAAAGCTTTTTGAATCCACGCAGGAAACCGTAGCGCTTTTAACTGAAAAATACGGAAAAGTTCAGGTGAATCCAAGAGAGATCAACCTGTTTTACCTCTCTGACACGAGAAACAGGATTGAATCTGACGGTGAGAAATTCAATATTGTTGATAAAAATATTTCTTTCACTGAAGATGAAATTCTTGAAGAACTCCGTAGTCATCCTGAAAAATTCAGTCCAAATGCACTGATGAGACCGGTTTATCAGGAGGCCGTTCTGCCCAATCTGGTGTATATCGGCGGTAATGCGGAGATCATGTACTGGCTTGAACTTAAGAATTATTTCCAATCACTTCAGCTTCCTTTTCCGGTTCTGATTCCGAGAAATTCTCTGCTTTTCATTGAGGATAAATCTTTGAATAAAGCGACGAATCTGGGTTTAAATATCAAAGATTTCTTCAGGAATTTTGCATCTGTAACCAAAGGTGTTTTACTGGAAAACAATGAAATACTTCCGCTGCTGAATGAAAGCGAAACTGCCCTGAAAAATCAGTTTGAACAGATCGCAGCAAAAGCAGAATCCACCGAAAAAAGTTTTGGAAATTTAGTGAACGCTGAACAGACAAGACAGCTGAAATCGTTTGAAAGAATGAGGAAGAGGCTTCTGCGTGCGGAGAAAATCAAGCAGAATGAAAAGCTGGAAAGGCTTGAGAATTTGTTTTTAAAAATTCATCCCGGTAAGATCTGGCAGGAGAGGGTTTATAATTTCTCCGTCTTCTATGCAGATTACGGAAAAGAATGGCTTCAATATTGTTATGAGGAAATGGACGTGGAAAAGTCGGAACTAATTATTGTTTCCATTTAATTTTAAAGCAGTATTTTTGTAAATATTTATCATAAAAGATGTTCAAAAAATTATTCATCATATCAGGTTTAATCGCTGTTTCGGGAGTTTCTGCCCAAAAGACCCATACCGTTGCGAAGGGTGATACCCCGTATAATATTTCGAAAAAATATGGGTTGAGCGTGGACGAATTGCTTGCCCTTAACCCCAAAGCCAAAGACGGAAAAATTACTTTAGGCGATCTTTTAGTGGTGAATAAAAGCGCTGTGCCGGCAAAATCCGGAGGTGGGGAAAGTTCAAAAACCCAGCCTTCCAGAAATGCAACTGCTACCGGCGATTTAGGTAAAATAATACTGCAGCCAAAGCAAACCATTTACGGTATTACCAAGCAGTATCAGATCTCTGAAGTAGAATTGAGAAGACTGAATCCGGATCTTGATGCACACATGAAGATCGGTGATGAAGTGGTGTTGCCTTTGGAAAATATTAAAAAATTTGGCGGAAGCCAGGTGGTGTTTGCAAAGCCTGCGGAAGTGAAAACTCCGGCTCCTGCAGCTGAAGAAAAACTTGAAGTAAAAAAAGCATCCGACGATTCTTATGTTATCGAGGCCAAAGACAATTACTATAAACTTACCCGAAAGTTCAATCTTACCCAAAAGGAACTTTTTGCCCTTAATCCAGGTTTAGAAGCGAAAGGTCTTCAGCCAGGTGAATCCATTAAAGTAAAGGGAGAAACTACAGTAACTGCTACAACGGTAAATGAAGAGCCAAAAGCTGCTCCGGCTGCACAGACTGAGCAGGTAAATTCTTACACCACGACTTCAGTTGCGGATGATTACGTGACGTATACTGTTCAGGCTGGTGATACTGTTTTCGGTATTGTAAACAAATTCGGGATTTCACTGGATGAATTATTAAGTTTAAATCCAAATCTTTCTCAGGGTTTAAAAACCGGTATGGTATTGAAGATCAAAAAACTAGACGCAGCTTATATTAAGAAATCAGGCGACGCGCTGAATGTGGTTATCATGCTTCCATTTGGTTTTGATACGGATGATGCCAAATTCAGAACGCTTTCCCTTGATTTTCTTTCAGGAGCCAAATTAGCCATTGAGAGAAACGCCGGGAAAGGCCAGAAACTGGATATAAAAGTGGTAGATGCGGGTAACGAAACCAGTTTCAAAAACTCATTAACGCAGATTAATGCGAATAATACCGATCTTATTATCGGGCCATTTTTCAAATCAAGTGTTTTACAGGTTCTTGATTATGTAAAAACGGCGAAAATTCCTGTTGTAGCACCATTTGCAAATTCGGACGATCTGCTGAAATATGATAACTTAATCCTTATTGAAACAAACGATCTTGTTTATGCAGACCGCATTGTAAAGGAGGTTAAGGATACCTATTCCGACCAGAAAATCTATATCGTTGCTGATGATGACAGAACGAATGCAAACTATCTGAAAACCAATCTTCAAAAAGAGCTGAAGAATCCGGTTGTAGAGATCGTTAATTCCGCGCAGGACATTCAGGCGGATAAGAATATGATGACAGGTCAGTCGGCTCCTGTGATCGCTATTTTGGCGAATAATAAAGATTCGGTAGGAGATGCGTTCGGAAGCAGAATGATTGCCCTGGCCGGTGAAACGAAGAATGTGAAATCGTTCAGCATGTATTATTCACCGATTTTCGAGAAAAAAGTAGACGAACTCAGCCAGGCCAATCTGGTATATTTGATGGACAGAAAAATCAATACTGATGGTGATTTTGAAAAAGAAATCCTCGCCGCATACAAACAGAAGTACTGTAAAGTACCTTCTAAATATTCGGTCATCGGTTTTGATGTGGTGAACGATATGCTGAGCCGCGAAAATAAAAAAGGGGAGATCTTCAAGCAGATGAATAAGGTGCAGACACAGCTTGCTACCAAATTCGAGTTTGAAAGAACCAAATCCGGCGCCTATGTGAACAAGGGTTACAGGGTAGTGCGTCTGGTTCCCAATTAATAAGACACAATATCCGAAAGGATCAATGATAAATAAAATATTAGGCTGACCATTCTTAGCGGTCAGCTGATTCAATTTTTTCTAAATTTACTATATGAAAGCACTTGTATTTCCTGGGCAAGGTTCACAGTTTGTCGGGATGGGAAAGGAATTGTATGACTCCAGAAAAGACATCAAAGATCTTATGGAGTCTGCGAACGAAATTTTAGGTTTCGATATTCTTTCCATGATGTTTAAAGGGACAGACGAAGATCTTAAAAAAACTGAAGTTACCCAACCTTCGATATTCATTCACTCTGTAGCTGTTTTAAAAACAGTAAACGGTTTGGGTGCAGAGATGGTTGCGGGCCACTCACTCGGCGAATTTTCCGCACTGGTTGCTAATGGTGTACTGTCTTTCGACGACGGTTTGCGTTTGGTTTCAGCGCGCGCAAAAGCAATGCAGGAAGCCTGCGATGCAAATCCAAGTTCAATGGCAGCCATCCTTGGATTAGCTGATGAAAAAGTGGAGGAAATCTGTGCAGCGACAGAAGGAATTGTTGTTCCTGCAAATTATAACTGTCCCGGTCAGCTTGTGATTTCAGGCGAAACTGCTGCAGTAGAAATGGCCTGTGCAAAAATGAAGGAAGCCGGCGCGAAAAGAGCTTTAATGCTTCCCGTAAACGGCGCATTTCATTCCCCTCTGATGCAGCCTGCACAGGAGAAACTGGCAGCAGCGATTGAAAATACCAAGTTCAGAAACGCGATGATTCCGGTTTACCAGAATATCACTACAACCGCTATTTCAGATCCGGAAGAAATCAAGCAGAATTTAATCAAACAGCTTACAGGTCCTGTAAAATGGACACAGTCTGTACAGAATATGATCAAGGACGGCGCGGATACTTTTATTGAAGTAGGTCCGGGAAAAACACTGCAGGGTCTGATTAAAAAAATCAACAGTGAAGTAGAGGTTTCAACAGCAATTTAAAAAATAATGGGTAAAATATTCTCACCGGGAAAATTATTGCTCACTTCAGAATATGTCGTCCTTGACGGCGCCTTAGCTCTTGCCGTACCTACCAAATGGGGGCAGGAGTTTTTTTTTGAGGAAACTCCGGATGGTAATGCCGTCATTCTCTGGGAAGCCTACCATCAGAATCAGCTGTGGCTCAAAGCAAAGATCGATTACAGAACCTGGAAAGTTATTGACTGTAATTTTCTTCAACCTGCCGAATTTATCCTTAAGGTTCTTAAAAACGTCCAACAACTGTCCGGTGTAAAATTCAGGGACCACTCTTCTTATCATTTAAAAACAAATCTTCAGTTTCCTGCCAATTACGGTTTGGGAAGCAGCTCGACGCTGATGAACAATCTTGCCGAATGGGCAGGAAATGATGCTTTTGAACTGAATGAAATGAGCCTGGGAGGGAGCGGTTATGATATTGCTGTAGCAAAAGAAAAATCTGCTCTTCTTTATCAGATTTCTGAAAAAGGACGCTCGGTTGAAACCGTAAATTTCAGCCCTCCATTCAGGGAGGAGCTTATTTTCATCCATCTCAATCAGAAACAGGACAGCAGGGAAGGGATTGGACTGTACCGTTCGAAAACAAAATCTCCGGAATTAATTGAAGCATTTTCCCGGCTTACCAAAGAAGTGCAGCAATGTGAAGATTTAGAAAAATTTTCGCAACTGATGGAAGTTCATGAGCGAAAACTGTCAGATTTTCTCGGAATTGAAACGGTGAAAGAAAAATATTTTGATCAGTGCCCTGTATTTGTGAAAAGTCTGGGTGCGTGGGGAGGCGATTTTGTGATGAGTTCAAAATTTCCCGGTTATGAGGCCTATTTTTCGGACAGGGGTTTTTCTTCCGTTTTTTCATGGAATGATTTAATTGCTTAAAAATCAAATTGTTATAACTTTCCGATTTTCTTGTGAATTCTGACGAATATCAGTAGTTTTAAAACCACATTAATAACCTATAATAGGTAAATTTGTTTTTTAAAAAGAATCAGAAAATTAAAAAGTCATTATGAAGAACATCAGAATCATCCAGCAATTACATGATTTAGGCATCACCGGTTATGAAGAGGTCGTTTACAATCCAAGTTATGAGGAGCTTTTCAAAGCTGAAATGTCCACTAAAAACCAGGGATTTGAAAAAGGCGCGTTGACAGAGTCTGGTGCTGTTGCCGTAAAAACCGGAATTTTCACTGGACGTTCACCGAAAGACCGGTTTATTGTAAAAGATGAAGTTACCGAGAATACGATTCACTGGGACGGTAATGTGAATCTTCCCACTACCCCTGAAATTTTCGAGAGCTGCAAACTTTTGGTTCTGAAACAGCTTTCTTCCTCTAAAAAAATATATGTTGTTGATGCTTTTTGCGGCACCAATCCAGATACAAGACTTAAAGTAAGATTCATTATGGAGGTGGCATGGCAGGCCCATTTTGTGACCAATATGTTCATCCGTCCTTCCAATTTCGAACTCGAAACTTTCGGTGAGCCTGATTTCATCGTTATGAACGGTTCCAAAACCACCAACCCGGACTGGAAAGAGCAGGGACTGAATTCTGAAAACTTCGTGATGTTTAACTTAACACAGAAAATTCAGATTATCGGCGGAACCTGGTATGGCGGAGAAATGAAGAAAGGAATGTTTGCCATGATGAATTATTACCTTCCTCTGAAAGGAATGGCTTCTATGCACTGTTCGGCCAACGTTGGTGAAGACGGGGATGTTGCTTTATTCTTCGGTCTTTCGGGAACAGGAAAAACTACACTTTCCGCAGATCCTAAAAGATACTTGATCGGCGATGACGAGCACGGCTGGGATAATAACGGCGTTTTCAATTATGAAGGCGGCTGTTATGCCAAAGTAATCGACTTAACAGAAGAAAAAGAACCGGACATTTTTAAAGCCATCAGAAGAGATTCACTTTTAGAGAATGTTGTGGTCAACGAATACGGTGAAGCAGATTATACCGATAACTCTATTACTGAAAACACGAGAGTTTCCTATCCGATTTACCATATCAGCAAAATCGTTCTGCCTTCAAAAGCCGGACACGCCAAGAAAATTGTTTATCTTTCTGCTGATGCATTCGGTGTATTGCCGCCGGTTTCCATTCTGAACGAAGATCAGGCGCAATATCACTTCCTTTGCGGTTATACCTCAAAACTTGCAGGAACTGAAAGAGGAATTACAGAACCACAACCGTCATTTTCACCGGCGTTCGGTGAAGCGTTTTTGACGCTGCATCCAACCATGTACTCTAAAACCCTCATCGGGAAAATGAAAGAGCACGGTGCTAAAGCTTATTTAGTAAATACGGGCTGGAACGGAACCGGAAAAAGAATTTCCCTGAAAGATACCAGAGCGATCATCGATGCCATTATCGACGGGTCTATTGATAAAGCGGATAAAACCATTATCCCGGTTATGAATCTTGAGATCCCGACTGCATTGCCTAATGTAACCGACGGCATTCTTGATCCGAGAGCTACTTACGCTCATGTTTCAGAATGGGAGTCGAAAGCGAAAGATCTTGGCGCGAGATACATCAAGAATTTTGAGCAGTATTGCGACACGAAAGAAGGCCAGAGACTGGTTGCTGCAGGGCCTCAACTTTAGAATTAATCAATTGTTTTGTATAGAAATTCCCCCGGCCAAAAGGTTGGGGGAATTTTTTTATTAATTACTCAGGCAGGATCTCCTTATTTCCTGCAGGATCATAAAAAAATTGTAACTTAACAGCGTATTGGGTTCATTCATTTTATGCGGAAGTTTTTTTATACGTGGTAATGAATGCCTGATACTTTATCCATGAAGTAAAGTCGGCATAAACTACAAGTTGCCATGAAGGGGACTACAAGTTGCCGTGAAGGGGACTGCAATGAATAGTGAATATCATAAAAACTATACCTATGGCTAAGCCGATAGGGCCACTCTTTTTTGTAGGAACAATGAGGGGCATTAATTACTATTTCCGGGAAGGTGAGCCACTCACGCGCCGAGCGGGGGGAGGTTTTTCGCGTAAGAACATCAAGGAAAGTCCGAATATGGAAACGGTAAGGAAAAGCAATACTGAGTTTGCGCACTGTTCCAAGGTGAACAAAGCCTTTAAGCTTGCTTTGCAGCCGTATCTGTCGGGTTACAAAGACGGTACTTTTCACTCCAGGCTGATGCAGCTTTTTCTGAATATTAAGGACTGTAATTCAGTTTCTGAACGCGGGAATCGTAAAGTAAGTAAGGGGATTGCGACCACTACAGGGCAACAGTTGGTGAAAGCATTTGTTTTCATACCCGAGCGGCCGCATCTCTTTGGTGGCCACTGTGAGTTTGAGTGGAATCCGCCTGTGTTTAAGGTCAGTGATTTTAACATTAGGGAAGCCCAATTCCCAAAGGAGGCTGATTGTATGGAGATCAGCGTCGGTTTGCTCCGCTTTGATTTTGAAACCCTCGCTTATGAGCATGTTTCTGCAGATCCGTTGGCTATTGCACGCGATTTCCAAAAAGATGCTTTTACCATCCCATGTCCGGATGTGCCGGGAGGTGAGGGTATGCTTTTTTCTGCAGTGCGGGCTTCCTTTTACCAAACTGTTAACGGTGAAAGACATTTGGTGCCGGACACCGCACATACCGGAGTCCGCATTATCTCTGTTTTGGTGGATAGAGGAGAGGGCTAATTTCTTCAAAACTCCGTCAGCTATTTTCAGTCCAGGCTCAAGTATTAGAAAAAAATGAGCCCACGCCGTTGTATATACCTTTGGGTATTCAGTGAGTGTTCATGACCTCACCCTACGGGTGTACAAGCACCCTCATTATTTTTTTAATTACCCGATGATCAGTTCGATAGCCGCGTTTCTGCTTTGTGTTTTATTTGGTCGGCAGGTCGCAGTAATTCCAGTTGAGATGCACAAATTCCTCTTCTTTTGCAACGCCTATTCTAAATTCTGCCTTTATAGCAAAAAAAGAAAACCGCCCCGTTGTATATACCTTTGGGTATTCAGTGAGTGTTCAAGACCTCACCCTGCGGGTGTACAAACACCCTCATTATTTTTAATCTGTTTCCTATCCACAGCGGGTGAACTGAAATAAACATTCATATTCTTGCCTTTGTTGCATCAAAAAGAAAACCGCTCAGTTGTATATACTCTTCAGCATTCAGTGAGTGTTCATGACCTCACCCTGCGGGTGTACAAGCACCCTCGTTATTTTTTTCCGCTATCCGATGATCAGTTCAATACCTGCCTTTTCGGCTTTGTATTTTATTTTGGTCTGCAGGTCGTAGTAACTCCAGTTGCGGAGCACGAATTCCTGTTCTTTTGCAATGCCGATTTTATCCTCCTGATTTTTAAGAATCAATGTGCCTGCCTGTTGCTGAATACAGAAATCGATCAGCTTCCTGCTGTACAGATGTAGCCGGTGGCTTACATAGCGGCTTTCCAGGTTTTCTGTTTTGTACAGTGCCTTTTGTTTGCGTTTGGCTCCATGTCCGGAACGGGCGAAGGCGATGCCAGCCTGAATTCTTTTCTGACCTGCCTGAATTGCCAGCCTGCGGTATAAGAACTCCTCTTTCGAGCCAATGTTGATTCTTACGTTGTTGGCTTTTGCTACGATGGGATGTTCCAGAGACAGGGAAGCTTCTGCGATGATTTCAGGTTTTAGCAGATGTTTTTCTTTTTCAAATTCAAATACGGCGAGCCAATATATTTTCCCGGCTTTCAGCTGGACCTGTGAGGTACAAAGCTTTATCTCTTTTCTTAAAAGCCGTTCCATGATCAGCCGCTTATCAGAGAAATCTTTCCCTAAATAGGTCTTCACCGGA
Source organism: Kaistella soli (assembly GCF_019038595.1). Taxonomy (GTDB): domain Bacteria; phylum Bacteroidota; class Bacteroidia; order Flavobacteriales; family Weeksellaceae; genus Kaistella; species Kaistella soli. The sequence goes on along the minus strand of NZ_JAHOPF010000005.1, from coordinate 17,056 downwards.
ATAGCAAACATATTAAAACAAAAGGCTTTCTTTTCAGGATCATACCGCATTTTGGTTACGCATTTCACCGGAAGCGGTATGGGAAGGTCTTTTTTAAAGTTTCTTAACGATTTTGAGCCCTGCCAGTAGTCGGCTCTGTCTTTAGAAAAGTTGGACTGGATTGTATTGTTCAGGCTTCCCAGAATATCTGTTGGGATCTCTCCCCTGAAGCGGTCGAAAACCATGCGTGCCGTTGTGTTTGTTTTCGAACGGTTAAACAATCCCATTTCATCTTTCTTCACATCGGCGAGCTTATATTGGATTTCTTCAGTGAAGTAAAAGAAATCCTTGATCATTTCCTGTACGTACAAGTGGGAAACAATGAAATTTGCCGCCCGGAAACAGCGGTTCTGATAGCGATAGAGTTTTTCCCACATCGCGTTCCGTTCAGCTGCAGGAAGGTCGATCAGCAGCTGAATTTTTCTGGTTAGTGTCATGGTTGATTTTTCCATCTCAAAAAGCTATTTCAGGTGTATTTTGATTTTGGAGCTGCTGATAGGCCATCAGGAATTCCCGGTGGACTTCCTTTTCTGAAAGTTGGAGTTCGCGGGCAATCACTGTGAAAGAAGATCTCTGCTGAAACCGTCTTTTTAATATTTCGAGCTGTTGACTGCTGAGCTGACCTGACTGACCGGGATCACTGTGCGTTTTTTTCTGAGTCTGGTCAAAAGAACTTTCTTTCAGGATTTTCCGGAGATCATCTATGGCTCTGCTCACCTCATTGCTTATACCTGTCACGCTGCTTCCCATTGCTTCTGCGATTGGTTTGTAGTGAAAACCATATTCAAGGCAAAGCTCAATCAGGTGTTTTCTTTTGGGATTCAGTAGATTTAAAACCCTCTTTACTTCATCCAATTTTTTTTGATCAGATTCGTGAGTGAGGAGGTGTTCTTTGTCCTGCTGAGGATCATAACCGGCAAGATAATCCTGATAATTCTCAAACCTTTCGAGGGAAGCGGTTAAGCGGGTGAATTTATTTTTAGGAGCATTAAAGTATGAGATGCAATCCCTTTTCAGAACCAACTTTAAAAAGCAGACCACATGGTCCGGGGTTTCAATGGAGGCGCGGTGCAGCCAGAGTTTAAGGAAGGCATCCTGCACGAGCGTTTCGACTGCGAAATCATCTTCAAGCATTTGTTTTCCGAGCCAGAACAGCAATCTTCTGTAGCGTAGATGAACCTGTTCCAAAGAGGAGGGATTGCCTTTTTTCAGCAAAGCGTATAGCTGATGATCGGTCAACTTTCGGGGCAAAGCGTCTGTCTTTTTCATAGGCATTGTTTTTATCTACATTGCTCAGCAAGTTGGCCATAAAAGCGCCGGTACCGAACCACGGTCTGGTGTATTATACAAAATAGAGGTGTAAAAAACCGGGCTGTCATAATGGTTAATAATTTTATATCTTTGTTTTAAATCTTTTACCATGGAATCTACAGCACACAAACATATCGGGAGGAATATCTCAAGAATCAGGGAAATGCGCGGTATGAAGCAGGAAACTCTGGCCGAACTTTTAGGCGTAAGCCAGCAAAAAGTATCTCAGCTGGAAAACGCCGAAGAACTGGAAGACACCAAACTGGAACCTGTTGCCAAAGCTCTAGAAATTCCTCTGGATGCACTAAAGAATTTTTCGGAAGATGCTTTTTTTAATATTATTTCGAATACCTTCAATACGAATGATAATGGCATCGCGATTTTAAGGACAGATATTTATCAACCCACATTCAATCCGCTAGACAAACTGCTGGAATCCTATGAGGAGAATAGGAGATTGTATGAGCGACTGTTGGAAACGGAACGGGAGAAGAGTAGGGTGATTGAGGAGTTGGTGAGGAAGGTGATGAGGGAGTGAAGAATTCTATAAAAGGAGGCTGCCATTTTGGACAGCCTCCTTTTTTTGAAAACATAATGTAAGTTTTTAAATATTGTTTTTTTATGAATTAAGGCACAGGTATAACCTAGGCTCTCCACTATTAGTACTTATCATACAATAACTTTTTCCTTGATATTACTGATGATTTCTTATGATTGGGAACAATTTTGCGAGGACGAAGGGATTGGAAAGCGAAATCCATTTGGAATTATTCTTCCTCAAAGATTAGCTTTTATTTATATGACTCATCTTGCTAAAGAAATACTGATTTAGTTGTTTATGTATCCGATAAGAATACTACGGTTATTAAGAAAGTGTATTTTACGTAATTCGAGGATGATGTTAAGTTTTAAATTGACTTAAATATATTAGATTTGTAAAAATATTTTTTCTTGAAAAAAACTCAATTACATAATTTCTTAATTCAATTAAATTTGGAAGAAAAGGTTATCTTTAGAAATAGAGATAATAACACCTATGCTATTGATTTTCATAAAGATATTCGGCAGAAAATAGAATCAATTTTACCAGATGCTGTTTACATTTTTAATTCCCAACCCCTAATTTTATTTTTTGACCTTACAGAAAAAAATAGAGATTTAAATGATTTATACAAAAAAGTATGGTCGTTTGATAATACATCAATAGTATTTATCATAAAAGATTCAGGAATTGAAATTTTCAATGCCTTAAACTACATTAAGGATAATAAACAGAACACACTTGAAAGAATAGATTTATCTGAAAAAGAAATAAAAAGACTTTTCAATCTTTGGGAATTAGAAAGTGGCAAAACTTGGAATTGGTTTCAAAAAAAATACATAGACAACCAAAGAGGAAAAAATCATAAAAAAAGGGTAAATGACCGTTTATTTAGTAATATTAAGGAAGTTAGAAACTATTTAACCTATAATAATTCACTAGATGAAAACGAAGCAAACTCATTAATTTTAAGATTAATATTTATTCGCTATTTGATTGATAGAAAAGTTAAAATTGATGATAAATTAATTCCTGGAGACGTTCTAAACCCAAATGAAAGACGCAAAAATTTCATCCAACTTATTAGAGAACCTGAAAGACTAAATGAATTATTTAGATTACTCAATGACCGTTTCAACGGTGTTTTGTTTAAGGAAGAAGATTTTATTTTAACTGAAAATCACTCGGAATTTCTATCTTATGTTTTTGCAGGGGAATTTGATGGAGAAAGCTCTTTGTATAGTAATTATAAAGAATTTTATTTTGAAATTTTCGATTTCTCCATTATTCCAGTAGAGGTTATTTCGGGAATTTATGAATCTCTAATTAATGAAGAAACAAGAAAATTAGATTCTGCGGTTTATACACCATCTTTTTTAGTAGATTATATTTTAAAAGATACGGTTGATGAATTTTTAAAATATAATAAACCGGAAGACTGCACCATTTTTGAGGTTGCAGTGGGTTCCGGAATATTTCTAGTACAATCATTACGAAGAATGATTGAAAAGGAAATTGAACTGAACGGAAATGCAGATAAAAATTTATTTAGTGAAAAAATAAAAAGTTTTGCAGAAAACAATCTTTACGGGATCGATATAAATCCACAGGCATTAAAAGTAACTTGTTTTTCCATTTATATCGCATTATTAGATTATTTGGATCCGGCGGATATTAATCAATATCTCTTTCCAAAACTTCTAGAAACAAATCTTTTTAACTCCAATTTTTTTGGGAAATTAAATGATATAGATGGATTAGAACCTGCCGATTTTGAAGAAAAAATTAAAACAGTAAAACCGAAATTCATTCTTGGAAACCCGCCTTGGAAAAGTAAAAAAGATGATTTAGTACACACTAAATGGCTAAAATCCAACGGGAAGACGGTTGGTAGATATGAAATTGCACAATCTTTTTTATTAAGAGTAAAGGATTTTATGAATTATGAGACAAATAGTGCGCTAATATTAACCAGCACAATGTTTTATAATGTTTCAAAAACAACACAAAAATTCAAGAATGAGGTATTAAATACTTATTGCGTAGACAAATTTTTTGATTTATCCGCAGTAAAACAATCTCTCTTCGAAACACAGGAAAGCCCCACCTCAATAATATTTTTTAGATTATCAGAGAATACAAATCACTTAAGTAATATAGTAAAACATCATAGTCTAAAAGTAAATTCTTTTTTAAAGAATTTTAGGATGTTAGTTATTGAAAAGTTTGATCAAAAAGAAATTCTTCAAAAACATTTTATTGAAAATGATTGGATGTTTAAAGTCGCATTATATGGTAACACTTTAGATTTTCATTTTTTAAAAAGGTTTACAAATTATAATAAAATTACAGATTTAATAGACAATAAAAATTTTTATGCAACTTCAGGTATTTTAAGAGGAAATAGGAAAAATAAATATCCTAAATTACAAGGATTACCTTTTATAGAAAATAAGAAAGTGCAGAAATTTTTCACTTATGAAAAAGAAAATTTCGTTAAGGAAAAAGACTTATTTTTAGAAGCAGGAAGGAAGATAGAAAAATTTGATAAACCTAAAATACTTTTTAAAGAACAAGCAGTTGATTGGACGGACTTAACCATTTCCTTAAATCAACAACCTTCTGTATTTGTAAAAGGTGTTTTTGGCATTGCGAGTTTGGATAATACAAAATTGATAACTTTGTATTCAAAATTAATTACTAAATTTTATACATATTATATTTTTTCCATTTCTGGTGGTTGGGGCGTTGCAACTCATCCACAAACCAAATGGGAAGATGAATATTTATCATTCCCGATAATTGAAACCGATGATGATACAAACAACAAATTAGTTTCATTGGTAAATAGTTTTTTAGAACCAATAAAACAGTTTTACGAAGATCAATCAAATAAGGAAGAGGAAGAATTTGAATTAAAACCAATAAATTTAAAAAATTTAGACACCCCTCCAATAAATCAGAATATATTAATCCATATTAACGATATAATTAATGATATATATGATATTAAAGAATATGAAGAGGATTTGATAGATTATGTTTTAAATGTTTCAAGATACCAGTTTCAAGAAAGTAAACAAGATTTATTCATTTATAAAGTAAATGATGATATTGATTTTTTGAGAAAGTATGCTGAAATTTACCTAAATGAGTTTTCAAATATATATATAGATGAGTATATTCAAGTAGAGGTTTATCCTTTGGAACATTTTATTGCAATGAACTTTGTGATGAAAAACGAGAAACCAAAAGAATCTATTATTTATTCTAAAAATAAAAATATTGAAAGTGTTTTAAAAACTTTAGCAAATAGCTTAAGTATTTCAGAAATAGTTAACACAGAAAATCCCGAGAAAAATTTATTTATTCAAAAGGATATTAAAGGGTTCGAAGACAATTCATTTTATATTATTAAACCGAACGAATATAAATGTTGGCATAGAGCAATGGCGTGGTATGATGTAGCAGAATTTAAAAAAGTAATACAAGAAGCAGAAATAAATGAATTAAATAAATCTGTTGAATGAACTTAAACGCCTCTAATTTTATTAAAAACAGACGAGAAAAAATATCTTTGACTCAAAAACGTGTTAAAGATATTTTGATTTGTGTGATTAATAGTTATGATAAAATCATCAAAGATAAAGTGACTTATGATTTATCAAAAAAGATAATTGGAAAAATAAAAAAAGAAGATTATTTAAGAAACCGTTTAGTCGACGACTATTTAGAAAAAGAACTCAGTGTATTAGAAATCAGAACAGAGCGATTTACAGCCAATAAAGAAGTATCTGAGGAATATATTAGTTTGGTAGACAATGAACTGCATAACGACCCTATTGACATCCATATTGTAGATAAAGCGCAAAAAGATTCGTGGGGCAAAACAACTAAACCATATTTTGCAATTGAGTGTAAAAGATTTACATCCTCTACTGTCGCAGAATATATAAAAGATACAAAAAAATTTACTGAGAGAAATTATACAAAATTGAGATTGCCTTTTGAAGGTCAATTAGGTTTTATAGAAAATTCTTCTCTAACTCATTTAATACTATCTGAAAAAATAAACCAAAACCTTTCTTCAAATTCTGCTATCGAAACCACTAAAGCACTGGAAAATCACATAATCAAAAATGGTTTTGATGGTTGTTATTTATCCGGACACAAGAAAAAAGACAACTCTCAATTTTCCATTTTTCATCTATTTTTTGATTATTCTAAAATAGTTTTGAATTAATATTTATACTAATAAAAACAAGTAATCAAGATTATGCTGCCATTACTTAAACGGAAAAATCTGCAACTTAAAATTTTAGAGCGAATTTTCATTACGGAATGGGAGCAGGTTTTGGATATCGACATCAAACTGTAATCTTCCCCAAAAAGAGGAACATTTGAAAATATAGTTTTTACATTTGGAAGACTATGAAAACCAGTAAATTTTCAGAGTTCAGATCATCAAGATTTTATTTGAACAAAATCAAGGTATGAAAATTATATATAATATACCTTATCGGGTATAAAAAGTTGAGTAAGGCACAATATTATACACGATCGGGCCTATCAAACTTTGATATGTGAGAACAAGGTGGGAACAGAAACAGGGGTAAAAAAAAACCACCGGTTTTACAGGTGGTTATTTAAAGATGATGTGGAGTTGGAGGGACCACAAATACATATTGATAATCAATTGGTTATTCAATAATTGTAATAATAGTTTGTAATAAACAAAATTACTGCTGTTGATTATCAGTGATTTATGAATTGCTTATATTTGTCATAATATTCGTTGCTAGGGTACAGCAAGTCTCCGATAAAAACCTACAAAAAAATATTTTTGCATCTATTTCTGTTGTAGAAAAGTAATGTAACGTTTCATTAATTTTGGCATATTAATGCGACACCGGTTTAAGCATGATTAAATGCGTACAGCAAATCAATTACTCTTACTCTAGCATACCCTTCTATTAATTGGGCAATAGACCTGTCCCAACCCGCTCTAAAGGCCTTTATACCATATTTATCTCTCATACTTCCGATATAAAACTAACATAGTTTTGTTCCTGAAACTGAGTGAAAGACCAGCTTATTTGAAATAGATAATTTTGATAAGCACAAACGGTTATTACAGGTCATGGAGTATGTGAATCGCAGATTGGGAACAGAAAAAATCAAAGTGGCAAGCATGGATATTCAGAAGACTTGGAAGATAAACCAAAAGAACTTATCTCCCAGATATATCACAGAATTAAACCCATCTTAAGTTAAAAACTTACTACGGGAAAAGGATTTTATTTGATTGAGCAAATTTCCATTTATAACAATTATCGATTCTTTGAACGCTTTTCAACGCCGGTTCAGGAAATTCTAGTTCAGAGTTGCAGTATTTTGTTAATTAAGGATGCTATATTATGATAAATTAATGATAAAATTTTGTTAATGAAATACGGACTTTATAAAAAATAACAGGTGTTCCGTAAAAACAAATTATATCAATACTGTTTCTGTTTAATTCGTATTTATCTATTCCACAGATTGTTATTAGTCTGGAGTGTATTGCTGTTCAATTTTTTTTTCGTAGAAAAGATAAAGAGGAGTGATTTAATCTTCTTCATGTTACAATTTTTATCTACTTTTTGTGAATTGAAAATCAACCTATGAAAAACATTTCTATCGGTGTTTTCTTTTTGTTTAGCCTCCAGTTTTTCGCACAGGAAAGCAAAACAGTCTGGCAAAAAGACCTCAAATCCTCCACTCAGGACTTTCTTTCAGCAATGACTCCCACCTTAGACCGGCAGATTCTGCTTGCAGGGAGTTCCATCAATCAAAAACCAAAGCAGCTTGCCACAGGCCTGCAACAACAGAACAGAGGTTACGATTACCACGTTGTAAAACTGGATCAGAACGGAAACACTGTTTGGGACAAATACTTCGGAGGCACAAGGCACGATTACCTGATCTCATCTGTTGCTACTCAGGAAGGCGGTTTTCTCCTCGCCGGCACCTCCTTTTCAAATCAGGCGGGTGAAAAAAAGGCAAGTAATATAGGAGGTTCTGATGTATGGATCATTCGTCTGGATGAAAATGGAGAAGAACTCTGGCAGCAGACACTGGGCACCACTGGCAATGATGAAGCCTCTGCGGTAGTACAGGCGGCAGATCAGGGATTTTTTGTGGCCGGAAACATCAGTTCCAGCAAACAGTTATTTGGGTCGAAAGATGTCTTTGTTTCAAAACTGAACAAAGACGGGAAATTAATGCAGACAACCGTCTTAGGAGGAAAAGGTCTGGATGAAGTAACCGCTATGATCCCGACAGAAGACGGAGGAAGTCTCATTGCGATTTATTCCACTTCAGGAACAACAGAAAATAAAGTTTATACCTCTCCCGCCGGTCAGCACTACCCTACTTCTGCAGAAAAACCAGATTCTAAAAGTACACAAAATTTTGCAGCGGATTTATTGATGTCTTTACAGCAGACATCGGATCAGGGAAGCCAGCAGGCACAAGATCCTATTCAGCTTCAGGGTAAATCTGAAGATAATTTTGGAGCAGGAGATTACTGGATCGTAAAACTGGACAAAAACGCTAGAATTCAGTGGCAGAAAAGCTATGGCGGGACACGGGATGACCGGCCCAAAAGCCTTGCATTTACGGAGAAAGGATATTTAATCTCCGGAGAAAGCCGCAGCAGTTCGTCAGGCAACAAGAAGGAAAACATCAAAGAAGGAACAGATATCTGGGTCATTTCTCTGGATAAAGACGGCAATGAACTTTGGCAGAAAAACTACAGTTTTGGAAACCGCGATATTGCAATGAGTCTGGATGTATTCCGGAAATCAGGAAAGAATAACCAAAGTGAAGATAGAGGGTTCTTAATAGGAGGCTATACACAGGCAGAAGAAAAAATACATTCTGATGATGAAAAGTTCTGGATGCTTTACATCGACACCAACGGAAAAGAGGAATGGCGCAAACATGTGGAAGGGAAATCCAGAAAAAAAGAAGAACGCCTAGTATCTGCAAAACTGCAGAATGACGGTAATTTTTTGTTAGCTGGAACAAGTGCAGAGGAATTGGGACAGGAAAACTGGAAGATCATCAAACTGGGAAGCAAAGAGTTGGAAAACCTTATCGAAAAACAGGAGATCAGAATCTATCCTAATCCGGTCGAGGATTACGCTTATGTGGAAATTGGATTTGAATTTCAGGGCGAGGCGGATATATCCTTACACGACCTGAGCGGAAAACTGGTCCAGACCCTGAAAACTCAAAAAGGAGTAACCAAGATCAATACTAGCAGTTTGTTGCAGGGATTGTACATCGTCACTGCTAAAACGCAGAATAAAAATGTTAATGTAAAAATCATAAAAAAATGATCGCTAAAAAAATTATAATATTAATTTCTCTGGTGGTGTTTGTACATTGTTTAACGCAAGCTCCTTCACACCGTGAAAATCTGCAGTTTTATTTTAAAAACTTTCCAAATTCGCCCTCGACTGCAACATTTTTAAGATATGGTGATATCCAAAATAATGAATTTGTAGGTGCAAATACACCGCAGGTACCAATATACAATATTAAGGAAGGAGCTATTGAAATTCCTTTATCTCTGGATTATATTTCAGGCAACGGTATAAAAGTTGCTGACGAGTCGGGGAGCGTCGGATTAGGTTGGAATATAGGATTGCCGACTATAACACAATCTGTTATGGGTTATGACGATTTCGATGTAGATGAGAACCATCAGAATCTTAAGATTGATTTACATTACGAGAATACTCCTTGGCCAGCACTCAATTTCTCAGGAAAATATCTTGAGTCAAAGGAAATGCCTGAGCCCCCCGGCTATATACATGCTCCGCAAAATGATAAATTCGCCTATTATTACTCGTCTAATTATTGTTTACCGGTTAATAATCAATTTCACAACTATAGCACTGGTCAACAATATGATGTGTCGCCAGACATATTTTCATTAAACTTATTTGGTCAAAAAGTGCAATTTATAATTGAAAACCATAAAGATATTGAAACGCAAGGAGTTGTTCGGCAATTTACATCGTTAAATGCTAACGGCTACAAAATTACTTACGAAAATAATTCATTCTTTAAGATTATAGCTCCAGATGGTTTAGTTTACGAATTTTCAAAATCTGAAACCATTAAGATATTTGGTGTCATTTCACGTAATTATCTGTTAACAAAAGTTGTTGATCTAGATAATAATACTATTAATTTGATGTATGAAAATTATACGGACATTATAAATTTAACTCCTTTTTCTGGTAATCTAAATTATACTTATAGTCTAACAAATAGCACAAACAGTTGTGGTGGAATACCTGCATACTGGGGTAATATATATGTCGCGACAGGCAAGCTAAACCGTTCAGACTCCAGCTTTCCATTTGATAGTGGACCAGAGGGAACTTTTAGAATCCCTATTACCCCGAATTATGGAAGTAAGCAAAATTATTTACTGATATCAGAAATTTCGGGAAATTTCGGGAAAGTGAAGTTCAATTATAGCAATAGAGATGATTTTCCCACAAAAAAAGTCGACAACATTTCAGTATATTCAACTGATGAAACAAAAAGTATAAAATCAATTAACTTTAACTATGACTATTTTGTTTCTCCGGATTATGCCTCTAATCCCGACAACAGACTAAAAAAAAGATTGAAGCTAAGATCCATGAGTATCAACCAAGATGAACAGTATCGTTTTGAATATTACGAAAATAATCAACTACCTGCAAAAAACTCTTACGCCGTAGACTATTGGGGATTTAGCAATGGCGGAATTGATAACAAGACCTATTTCTTAAATCCACTTGATTTCGGTTTTCCAGAATACTACAACTTACCAATTCATAACCAGTTTAATAATAACAAAAAGAAAGCGGATATCAGCTATTGTGTCGCTGGCACCATAAGCAGAATTATTTATCCTACTCAAGGATACTCAGTATTTGAATATGAGTTAAACAATGCGAGTAATCTATTTGTATCGAACTATTCACCGAAGCTAAATGAAGGAAAGGGCTTACGAATTAAAACCCAAAAAAATTACGATTCAAATGATAATTTATTAGGAACAACGAAGTTAATTTATGAAGGTGGATTTTCGACTAATCCACTAGATTTAATAACAAGGTATACTTACCGATATAATTTCACTACAGAATCTGGAGCTGTAAATGGAGGATTTAATGCTTCCGTTTTATCAATGAATGCAACGAACAATTACAGCGCGTCTCCACTATCATCAGGAGATTATGTAGGTTACACAAAGGTCAGAAGGATTGAATTAGATAAAAGCAATAAAGATAATGGACAAACAATTACAACGTATAGTTTTACTCCAGATCAATTTTATAAATTTTTCGATGATCAGCTGCCCGTCAATATACCTTCGGTAAAGGGTACTGGAATTGAAAATGGGAAAATATTAGAGCAGTCAATCTATAACAAAGACAACAAACTCTTGAAGCTAATCACAAATCAGTATATCGAAAGATTCTCAAAAAATTACTATGGTTCTACACTATCGATGATAAATGAAGGGTTATATGTTTGTACTTGTATCACAAATGGTGGCTCGTGTCCCGCAGGTAATCCTAATCCAAACCACTTCATCAACCTTTCAGTTGTTGCTCACTTCCCAATATTTCATAAAGAAAGTTTACTTTCCTCCTCAGAAACAAAAGAATATCTTGATGGGGGAGTGATAATAAACAAAGTTACGACAAACTACAATAGTTATAATTACCCGGAAACTAAAACAACCTTTGGTTCATCTGGAGATATTGTGAAGGAAACAACATTCTACACAAGTAGAATTCCGAGGTTTTTCACTAATAATGTTTTTTCTAAAATTTTCGCAAAGGAATTGGTGAAAAATAACACATTAATTTCAAAACAAACTTATAATTATAACAACTTCACCCATTTAAATTTGACATCAATAGACGAGCTTATCTTACCCCAAAATATTTATACTACATCTCGGTTCGACCAATATGACAAGTACGGTAATCTTCAAGAGTATGCCTTGGATAACAAGATTCCTGTCGCAGTAGTGTGGGGCTACAACAATAAGTTACCAATTGCAATAGTTGAAGGTGCAACCTATCCCGATTCGAATGCTCCACAAGGGAGCGGATTAGAAACTGATATCCCTGATAATTTTATTAATACAATCATAAATGCATCAAACAAAGATAATAACCCAGCATACTTTGGTTTAACATCTTTAGAATCTGAACAGCTATTATTAGATGCATTAATGGATTTTCAAAAGAAACCAGAATTATCTAAAACACAAATTACTGCTTACACTTATGATCCCTTGATTGGAATAACTAATATTATAAAACCCAATGGGATTAAAGAAAAATACACGTACAATGCTTCGGGAAAGTTAAGTTCCATACTTGATACTGATGGAAATCCTGTAAAGGAATTTCTATACAATTTTAATTCTCTTAGTCCTTCTCTATTACATTTTAATACTATTCAAGAACAAACTTTTACTCGAAGCAATTGTGGAATTGGATATACTGGTGGGCAATTTACATATTCAGTGCCTGCAAATAGATATTCTTCGTTCATTAGTCAGATAGATGCCGATCAGAAAGCAATCGGTGAGATTACATTAAATGGACAAGTGATGGCAAACCAACTCGGAGAATGCATAGAGAACTTATCTTGTGGATTTTTGAAAAATCCTTCTCTCAGTGTTTGGTCCGGGACATTTACAAATATAAGCAGCAAGATTTATGGTAATATTGCCCTAAATCCACCTGCAACAAACTGGAGTACAGAAGTGTATTTAGGAACCATCCAAGACTCGTGTATTCCTGCTACTCTAAAGACCTTATCATATGTTGAAGCTCATGATTCAATTTATAGGCAATGGGAAATTAAGATATATCCTTCGGGGAATTTAACGGTGCGTTTAATTTATGGAAGTGTGGTTCCAAATACAGGTATTCCCATTCTACTTAACAATTTTATTTATACTAAGAATTAAGTTTAAAAAAAAACTTGTAGAACATGAAAAAATTATATCGTACAAAGGTTATTTTTACGGCTTTCCTAATATTTTTAATGTGTGGCATTTTACCGGCACAACCAACACCAACCGAGAATTATATTTATACAAAAAGTTATTTATCCACATCCGGCGATACAAACCCAAAATTGCCAATAATCGGAGTTCAATATTTCGATGGTATAGGACGTCCAAAACAGATAGTAAATGTAAAGGCTTCTTATTCTGGCAAGGACATAGTCACACCCATAATTTATGACGATTTTGGGAGGCAGAAACTAGATTACCTTCCCATTCCGCAACTAGGATCTAAAGATGGGGGAATCTATCCACAGAATTCAAAAAGTGATCCGATAGTAGCATTTCCAGTTCCGGATTCACAAAATGTTTATAAGGGAGAAAAAATCTACTCGGAAAAATTTTTCGAAAACTCTCCATTGAATCGTATTTCACAAAAAATTAACGTAGGCACCAGTTGGTCTCAAAATTCGATTAATTTTGGCTTTCTAACAAACGGGGAGTTGGAGGTAAGAAGGTATGTTGCAAAATTTTACTACGGTTCTGGGACGCTCTTTGGATATGTGGATGGGTATTTTGCCCCTAATCAACTCTATAAAAATTCCATAATGGATGAAGATGGAAATGAAGTGTTTGAATATAAGAACGAGCAAGGGCAAATTATACTTGTCAGAAAAATGATTAGCGGCACAGAAAAAGCTGATACCTATTATGTTTACAATGAATATAATCAGTTGTCATTTGTTGTGCCTCCATTGGCAGCAGTAGCAGCAACAATTTCAGACTCAAGCGTTCTTAATAATTTGTGTTACCAATACAAGTATGATGGCAGAGGGCGACTTGTAGAAAAAAAGCTTCCCGGCAAAGGTTGGGAGCATATGTTGTATGATCAACAAGACAGATTGGTAGGAACGCAAGATGCCAACTTGAGATTGGCAGATCAATGGCTTTTTACCAAATATGATCAGTTCGGAAGAGTTGTTTATACCGGATTACATAATGATCCATCAGACAGAGCAACACTCCAAAGTTCTTTAGACTCCAATAATAGCAATGCAAAAAATAGCGAAAGCAGAAGTACTGCCCGTATTGCCAATTCGGGGATAGCCTTATATTATACCAATACTGCATTTCCTATAATTAATGCAGCCACCAAACTGCTTTCTGTTAATTATTACGACTCTTATCCTGTAGGTTCACCACTTTTTGATAATATTTTGGCTCAAGTGCCTGCACCAAAATTACTTACTGAAAATTATACCACATACGGAAATTCTGTTAGAAGCACTAAGGGATTACCCACTGCAAGTTTTGTGAACAATATAGAAGCAAATAGATGGACGAAGAATTATACCTTTTATGATATTGAAGCTAGGCCAATTGGTGTTTACAGTTTTAATTATTTGGGAGGTTACACCAAAACCGAGTCTGAGTTGGATTTTGTCGGAGTTCCGCAAAAAACATTTACCTACCACAAAAGATTGGATAGCGATGCTGAAATAAAGGTAAAAGAACGATTTGTTTATAACCAGTACACCAATGCTTTAGAGAAACACTATCACCAAGTCAATACCCAACCAGAAGAATTACTAGCAAATAATACTTATAATGAAATTGGTCAGCTCACCAATAAGAAAGTAGGTAATAATATTCAGAGCATTGATTACGCATACAACATCCGCGGATGGATGACCGGGATCAATCTGGACAGCAGCGGAAATTTTCAAACAGGAAAACTGTTTAATTATAAAATAAATTATAACAATACTTTACAGGGATTAGCCAATCCTGACCCGGATTTTTCTACTGCTATCAAACCAAGATACAATGGTAATATTGCCGAAGTTTTGTGGCAAAAAGATGGTGATACCCACATCAACAGGTATGGTTATGTGTACGACGGACTCAACCGCCTTTTAGCGGGGCTTTACCAAAGTGATTTAACACAAACCTCAAAAGAACATTCCGAAAGATTAACTTATGACCTGAATGGGAATATCATTACTCTGAAGCGTTCTGCCTATTTCATGGGAACGGCTGCCGATCTTATTGATGATCTTACTTACAAAGGTTATGTGGGTAATAAATTTACTTCTATTATTGATGATTCACATGACAGTAACGGCTACGAAGGCGGCGGAAGTCCAATCAACTATGATAATAACGGTAATATGACCGATATGCCGGATAAGGGCATAATGGCTATTGCATATAATCACCTTAATCTTCCGAAACAATGTGATATTAACCCGGATAGCAACACGACTACCTTAATTAAAACCGGCTACCGTGCTGACGGGGTAAAAATAAAAAAAGAAAACATCACTACTATAGGTGGAATACGTGGGGATCTTACCACGGTAAATACCACCGATTATTTAGACGGCTTTCAGTATCTTGAAAGCAGAAAACCATCTGATGGAGGCGGGTCACAAGGACTTATGGGAGAACTTGAGACAGAAGTGGCAATGGAAAGAGAAGCCTTTTCACCCGAAAGCAGGGCAGTAATTGCTCCACCGGGAGGTGGTAGCACTGACAATGCCATATTGCAGTTTGTACCCACTGCCGAAGGATTTTACGATTTCGTAGAAAATAAATATATTTACCAATACAAAGACCATTTGGGAAACACCAGAGTAAGTTACGCGTGGAATACCACCACCAACAGCATAGACGTTCTTGATAAAAACGATTATTATCCATTCGGGATGAACCATCTTGACCCACTTGCAGGTTCTTCCTTCGGACAGGGTAATTATAAAAACTACAAGTATAACGGTAAAGAACTCCAAGAGACTGGAATGTATGATTACGGATGGAGAAGTTACATGCCAGATACAGGACGTTGGATGCAATTAGATCCATTAGTTGAAGATACTGAAGATCCTTATGCTTATGTTTACAATAATCCTATAAAGCTGAACGATCCCGATGGTAGAGCTCCTGAAGATGGTGTAGAAGATGGATGTTGTAGTGGTTTAAAAGGGTTTGGGTTAGCTGTTATAGATAATATAACTGGTGGAAATTTAGCTCAAAGATATAATGATGGATCAGTATCCTATAATAATGGTGTACAATCAGGAAATGTTGCATCTGCAGTTTCAGGAGCAATATTGACTGCAGATGGGACTAGGAATATTACTGCTGGAGGAGTGGGCTTAGTTGCATCCGCAGCAGTATCAACAACAGGAGGAGGAACCGTAATTGGAGGACCAGGTGCTGCTGTTAGTGGGAGCTTAATATTGAAAGGTACAGCAGAAGTTATTGTTGGAGCATCTTTAATGAGCAACGCTTCTAAGAATATGCAGAGTAATAAGAATTCCAGTACCTCGTCAAATAAAAGTAATAATTCATCTAATAATAATTCAAAGTTATCTAAAGTTGAAAAATCAACAACTACAACAACCATTGGTAAGGAGGGAAAATATACCAAAACTACGGAAGTAAGACCAGGTAAAGGTCCAGGACAATCACGTGCTGAATATATTCGCTACAAAAATCAAGATGGAAAAGTGATTAAAAATGTTAAAGATTCTTATGATAGAGCAAATAAAATTCAACATAGAAAACCTAAAGAATTACCTAATTAATATGAAAACATCTGATATATACTTAATTTTAACAGAAAAGGAACTTGATAAAGTCCGCAATATTTTTAATACATATAATAAAGATTTCGAACAATATAAAAAGGAAATATTAAAAAAAGGTTCATCGGTTAATTTCAATATTAATAAAGATAAAAACTTTGTTTTTACAAAATTTCATTTATCCAATCTCTGTAATCTTTTCATAAATGATATAATTGATGAGTTAGAATTAAATTTTATTGTTGATTTAATAATAGCTTCGATTAATTCTTTTGAAAATATTGAAATATTAGAAAAACTAGAAACTTTAACAGATCCTGAAATCAATGGATTCATAACAAAAGAATATGCCAGCACAATGATATTATAGTTCCCCCCAAAGTTTGGACAGTAAATTGTAAAAGTTAAGTTTGATTTTGTTTGTTTTGAGGGTAACAGTTTTGCAAATTTCCACATAGGGAAAATCCCTTCAAAGATTTTTCCGTGTAGTGT
>NZ_JAHOPF010000004.1:67746-499344 GCF_019038595.1 Kaistella soli | reverse complement strand
ACACTACACGGAAAAATCTTTGAAGGGATTTTCCCTATGTGGAAATTTGCAAAACTGTTACCCTCAAAACAAACAAAATCAAACTTAACTTTTACAATTTACTGTCCAAACTTTGGGGGGAACTATAGGTCTTTGTCTAAGAAATCCAGCCCTACAGCTATCTTTACAATCTGTTTGAATCTCTGTAAAGTTTTATGAATAGTGTTCTGCTGAAACTTCTTCTCTGCCTTTAGATAATATTCAAATTCTGTAATAAATGCCATTGTCATTTCTCTCAGCAAAAAATCTGATTTGTTAAATTTATGTTTAACAAAAGTTTTTACATGATTTCTAGTTTGATAAAATTTAGCTACAGATACGGCAGTAGTAGAGATTCCAATTAATTTTTCCTGTTTTGCAATATGTAGACTAAACATTTCCATAATAGTTTTGTCTTGCTTAATATTCTCTCCTTTGTATTGCCTGTAGATATCATTTACATCAAAGTCTTTATCTTGAATTTGCAGCATTAAAAAAGCCTGATTAATTTCTTGTTTAATCAGGCTTAGTTGAGTATTGATTTGGGTATTGTCTGTATTTGGTGGATGTGCTTTCTGTTTTGAAGCATTCCAGTTATCAGGGTTTATAAATAATCCTGTGGAAAATTCATATCTCTGTCTTTCGTAAGTAATTCTACTTCTAATAGGGCATTTACCTATTGAATTTATTCTACTTCTTGATATCAGAAAAAGAATATTTATTTTGCTATTGTTCATGCGTAAGTGTTTTTAAGAAAGTTGATGAATAGGGCGTTTGGAATGCACACCTTAAAGAAATGTTGCACACCTAAATGCACACCTTAAATTACCCTGGAAGCACTATAATTATCCTTTTGAATAAATTTCAAAAATGTCAGAATCCTTGTAAAACCACACAAACTGTATACGCACAAAAAAAACTCCTCAATTTCTTGAGGAGTTTGTGGGCCCTGAGGGATTCGAACCCCCGACCCTCTGGGTGTAAACCAGATGCTCTGAACCAACTGAGCTAAGAGCCCTTTACCAGTGTGCGAGATATCTCGTTTTTTGGTTTGGCAAATATACAACGTTTTTTCATTTCTGCAAATTTTTTTCTAAAAATTCTCCCACTACAAAGTTACTTCCGCCGATAAAAATCATTTCACCTTTTTTAATATTCTGTTTTGCAGAAAGATAGGCTGAATTTACATCATCAAAAATTTTATAAGAAATTTTAGTTTTTTTCAGCAAATCCTCGTAATCCTGAGGGTGACGACCCCGGTTAATGGATGGTTTTGCAAAATAGAAGGTGGAATCAGGAGGAAGAATGTTTAAAACTTCGTCAATCTTCTTGTCATTTACGAATCCAAGAACAATATGTTTGTGTTTCGGGATCGCATTAAGCTGGGAAAAAACCTCTTCAAGACCGGCCTGATTGTGTCCGGTATCGCAAATTGTTAAAGGGTTGTTTGAAAATTCGTACCACCGCCCGAGGAAATTGGTGTTCTTTTGGACGTTTAACAGTCCGGATTTGGTGCTTTTTTCTGGAATTTCCACACCAATATTCTGCAGTTCTTTAATCAGTGCAAGTACAACTCTGATGTTTTTCTGCTGATAGTTTCCTTTTAGATCGGATTTCAGATCTGTTTTCACTGCTGTTGCATCGATGAATGGTGAATGATTTTCTTCTGCCTTTTTTCTGATGATGGTTTTTACCGTTTCATTTTCATCTCCCGAAATTACCGGAATGTTTTCTTTGATGATTCCAGCCTTTTCGGAGGCAATTTCCTCAATGGTGTTGCCCAAAATATTCTGATGATCCAGCGCGACATTAGTGATCGCAGAGACTAAAGGTGTTAAGATATTGGTGGAATCAAGTCTTCCGCCTAAACCTACTTCAATAATTGCAAAATCTACTTTCTGCTGCTCAAAATACTCGAACGCCATAATGGTTGTAAATTCAAAGAAAGAAGGTTGAATGTCCGCCGGTAGATTTTTAAGTTTCTGAATAAACCGATAGACAAACTCCTTATCACAGTTTTCCCCGTTTACCTTAATTCTTTCAGTAAAATCGATGAGATGGGGCGAATTGTACAGCCCGATTTTATAGCCGGAATCCTGCAGAACCGAAGCAAGCATATTGCTTGTCGAACCTTTTCCGTTGGTGCCGGCAATATGGATGGTTTTTATTTTGTCCTGAGGGTTTCCGAAAAAACCGCAGAGTTTGGTGATGTTCTGAAGGCCCGGCTTGTAGGCTTTTTCACCGTCAGTCTGATAATTCGGAGCCTGAACAAAGAGCCATTCTACAGCATCCTGATATTCCTGATTTGTCATCTTACAAAATTCTCAAAAGTTTTTGGTTTCCGGAAATTATTTTTGATTTGATTTAGGGTTTTCAAAGTAGCTGAAAACCGCGCCCCTGATTGAACGGCATGTCTGAGCTCTTTTTTGTGAGAGGTGGTGAAGACGACTCTCACAAAAAAAGCGAGTAGTGAAAGCAGGACAAGGCGCCCAAACTCTTTCTTTTTATTTTAAAATGTGATTTTGTAAGTTCCTGAAGATGAGGTAGACGCTTTTTCGGCTTTTACATATTTTTTCACCCATGAGACCGATGTTGCAGAAACGCATGCATCGGAAATTCCACCTGAACGACGCGCTGAAATGACATTTCCGGCCTTATCTACGGTATATGAAATAGTGATGCTTCCACTTGCCGTACAGCTATGAGAAGGCTGTGCGCCGCCACGGCCCATTGTGCCGGGGATGTAACCGGTCAACTTTCTGTCGATTCCTATCTTGCTGTCGCTGTCACCGTCGCCGCCCAAAGGATCACCCTGATTTCCAATTCCCGTTCCGTCACCTTGCGAACTGGCTTTTGTACCTCTTCCTTTAATCAGATTGCCAATCGCGGCAGTACCCTTTCCGTCGCCGGTGCCGGTTGTGGAATTGGAAGCTGTGGCTTTCGTCGACGAAGTTTTAGGCTTTGCCGAAGAAGCTGATGCTGATGATGTTTTAGTGGATTTGTCAGATTTATCGGAAGTTTTAACCGGATTTGCAGCATTCTTTCCGGTGAGGACTTTCTCGTTGGGAGTTTCCTTTTTTGGTTCTGAAACCGCTGCCGGTTTGTCTGTAAGTTTTGTTTTAGATTCGGGCTCAGCGGGAGTTTCCTCGATAACTGGATCAGCATTTGATGCCAAACTACCTTCCTGATCTGCAGGTTCATCAAGGCCGCTGCCGTTTCTGTTGTCACCGAAATTAATGAGCATACTGGTTACGGCTTCATTTTTCTCCGGAATACTGGTGGTGAATTTATAAAGAGACACGAACAGCAAAAGCAAGGACCAGATCACTGCGGTGATAATTCCGCTCTTTACTCTGTCCCTGTTTTCTTCCCGGTTATTGAGGCTGTGGTCGTTCATTTCTAACGGTTAATTTTCCTTAGTAGTTGCTATTGCAATATTAAATTTGTGCTTTTCGGCAATCTCCATGACGAAAACGACGTCTTTGTGGAATGAATTTTTATCCGCCCGTATGGTAAACGAAGGATTTTTAACGTTCTGCAGCTTGTTGACAATCACCGATTCGAGTTCTTCTCTTTTGATCGCAATGTCATCTACAAAATATGAGCCGTCTTCTTTAATGCTTACCGTAACCTGATTCGGAATATTTGGGTTTTCCAGTTCGCCTTTCGGAAGCTTTACGTCAATCGCGCTTTGGTTTGCAGCAGCAGAAGTCACCATAAAAAATATGAGAAGTAACAAAATAACATCCACCATTGCAGCAAGGCTGAACTCCGGATTTGCTTTATTTCTGCGTTTAAGTTTCATAATTTTATGACGGTTTGTTGATGATGTCTAAAAAGTCCGTAGAAAGATGCTGCACTTTCAGAACAAATTTATCAATCCTTGTTAAAAGTAAATTATAAAAAAAGTTGGAAGGAATCGCTACGGCGAGACCCATTGCTGTTTGTCCCAACGCCGTGTAAATCCCTTCTGAAAGCGTCTTCGGTGAGAAAGATCCTTCTGCGTTTGACATGCTGAAGAACGCCATAATCAGTCCGATTACAGTTCCCAAAAGTCCCAGCATCGGCGCTAAACTCGGTACCGAAGCCAATAGGTTGAGGTTTTTTTCCAGTTTGGAAACTTCAATCTGAGCCTGACTTTCCATTGCGCTTACAATATCCGAAATAGGTCTGCCGATTCTCGTAATCCCTTTTTCAAGAATTCTTGCTTCCGGAGTATTTTGTCTTACGCAATAATCCACCGCCGCATCCACACGTCCCTGATTTAAAAGATCCTGAATGTTATTCATCAGATTGGTATCGTTGATTTTCAACATCCGGTTGATGTAAAAAAGCCGCTCAAGGAAGATGTAAAGGGAAAAGACACCCAGTGCAATAACGGTACACATGACGATGTTGGCGAAAAGATTGCCGTGAAACATAATTTTCCAGAAAGAAAAAACCTGTTCCTGAGTTTCGGGGGTTATGGCTTGAACTGCTGTTTGTAAGAACATTTATTAAAATTTATAATTAAAAACTGAACGGTAAAAATAGCTTAATATTGTTAAAAAGCTCTCTGAGAATGATATTTTGAAGTGTAAAGACCGGAAACCGTTCTCAGCTTACCGTGATCAATAAGCGGATGCGGGCTTCATAACTTTGAAATTCTGCAAAAAAGCGGGGATTAATCGTCCACTACAATTTCGTCCGGTCTGAAATTGCACTTCAGCTTAAAAGGAACCGCATCTCCGGAACCGGTATAGAAATCGTTGATTTCGCCTTTCCAGAAAAGCTCCAGATCGCCATCCTGATTTTTCTCAAAAGAAAGTTCGCTGTTATAAAGATAGGCGTCTTCGTCATCGAAAAGATCTACTCCTGTAAAAGTATCATCGGCAGAATCGGTAACGGCAAAAGTTTTCCCTTCTATTTCAGCATCATCAATCGGAAAATCGAAAACATCCATCGAGAGCTGCGGAAAATGATACTGAAGCGAGTCATCATCCACATGATCCAACGAGTCATCTGTGATGATTTCTACTTCGAGAAAATGTTGCTTGTTGCTGTAAACCGCTTTGCAGTAAGTACTTTTGATGTTGTATTTAAGGGTTTCTTCAGGATGGTAGATTTTTAAAATCCCTTTCATTTCTTTAAGAAAAAAATAATGTTAAATAATTGATTGTGAAACTGATTCAACAAAGATAAAAAATTGATTGATTGCGCAAAATATTTTATTCGTTTTTTAAAATTATAGCAGACAAAAGAGTTTTCCGGAGTTTTTTAATGAGCTGTAAAATAAGCCGTTTGTTTTGGCATATCAAAACAAGGCAAATAATTAAATTTTAACTTTTTATGGTGAAAAATATTAAATTAGCATTTTGAAAAAAATAAAAATGAGAAATATTCTTTATAAAATCCTTTTCGGATTCGGAATTGTAACAGGTATTGTTTCCTGTAAAAAAACAGATTCTCCGATTACCAAAGTAACGCCGGCTGATCTGGATTCCATTGCCTCCCACTATTATGAACAGTATTTGAAGCTTTATCCTTTAGAAGCGACTGCTCAGGGTGATTTGCGGTATAATGACCAGCTGCCGATCAACATTGATAAAGATTTTATTTCAGGAGAAATCTCTTTTTATAATTCGGTTCAGAATCAATTGAAGAAAGTAGATTATAAAAGTTTGAGTGATGAAAAGAAAACAGTTTATGATGTACTGGATTATACTCTGAAAGATAAAACCGAAATCTACGCTTACCACCCGGAATATATTCCTTTTACCCAGTTTTCCGGTCTGCCTTTAGATTTACCTTTATTAGGAAGCGGGTCCGGGAGCCAGCCTTTTAAAACCGAAAAAGATTACAGCGACTGGCTGAAAAGAGTTGAAAAATTCCCTTTATGGATGGACACCGCGATGGAGAACTTCCGCGAAGGAATTGCCAATAATTATGTTTTACCAAAAAAACTGGTAATAAAAATGATCCCGCAGATGAATGCGGAAGAAATTACGACTACTGATTTTGAGAAGAATATCTTTTACGGGCCCATCAAAAATTTACCCAAGGGCTTTACTGAAGCTCAGAAACAGAAATTTACGAATGAATATAAGGAGATGATTCTCAAGAAAATAATTCCCACCTACACCAAAATGGCTAATTTTCTTGAAACTGTATATCTACCAAAAGCCCGTTCAACAGACGGAATCAACGCATTGCCAAAAGGAAACGAAATCTATGCTTACTATGTAAAAAGCCAGACGACCACCAATAAAACCCCTGAAGAGATTAATAAAATCGGTTTGGAGCAGGTAGCGATGCTGCGCCGCGAGATGGAAAAAGTAAAACAGCAGGTAGGATTCAGCGGTACTTTGGAAGAATTTATCACTCATGTAAAAACCGATCCGGAAGCAATGCCTTATAAAACAAATAAAGAAGTTTTAGATGCGTTCAACAGGATTTTGGCAAAAATTACTCCAAAACTGAACACGATGTTCAGCGTGACTCCCAAAACTCCTTTTGAGATCCGCCAAACAGAAAAGTTCCGTGAAGCCAGTGCCAGTGCGGAATATAAAGTAGGAACACCGGATGGAAAAAGGCCGGGAATTTTTTACATTCCTCTGCCTGATCCTGCAAAATTCAATGTGACATCAGGTATGGAAAGTCTGTTTTTACATGAAGCAATTCCTGGCCATCATTACCAAATTTCCTTACAGCAGGAAAACACGAAACTGTCGAAATTCATGCGGTTCGGCTGGTCCAACGCATTTGGTGAAGGCTGGGCACATTACTGCGAAACACTGGGGCCGGAATTCGGTCTTTATACAGATCCATATCAGAAAATGGGTTATCTGAGTGATCAGATGCTGCGTGCAGTAAGACTTGTAGTAGACACCGGTATTCATACGGGGAAGATGACAAGAGAAGAAGCCATTCAGTATTTTCTGAGTAATATTTCCTACGACGAAGCAGGAGCCGTTGCGGAGATTGAGCGCTATATGGCGATGCCGGGACAGGCACAGGGTTATAAAATCGGCGCACTGAGAATCCGTGAACTGCGGGATAAATACCAGAAACAACTTGGAAGCCGCTTCAGTCTTGCAAAATTCCATGATGAGATTTTAAATCAGGGAACCTTGCCTTTGGATGTTCTGGACCGTAAAATGGAACTTTGGGCAAAAAAGCAGTAAGTTCGAAGGTAGTTGGGTTTAATATTTAGAGAATTTAACAAAATATTTCATTTCAATTAAAAAGTAATTATATTTGTTTATTATTGTTAATTTAACGCTTTTATCTGAAAATACTTAGTAGATGTGTTGGTATTTAATGCATTTACTTTGTAAAAGAATGATTATATAATGGAGGCTAATTTTCCCCTTTCCCTTTTTTCTCTCAAGCAGGAAGTATTCGAGAATGTTTTGCAGAAAACGCCTTTTGGGTTTTCACTCATTTCCGAAGACTATGTTTTGGAATACGCCAACGATGCCTGGCTTGATATTTTAGAGAAAAAAAGAGAGGAAGTTGTGGGAAAGAAAATTTTCGATGTCTTCCCGGAAAACGAAAAGCAGCTTCTCTGTGTTTTCGAAAATGTAAAAAAAACGGGAGAACCTTTTACCGCTCCCGAGCACGGCGTCAAATTGATGCGAAACGGTGTACTGCAGGAAGCTTTCTTCAGTTTTGTATACCATCCTATTTATAATGATGAAGGCGTATTTCAATATTTCGCAACGGTAGTTTTGGAGATCGCAGAACTGGTCAACATCAAAAATAAAGTGAAGGAAGATGAGGAACGTCTCCGTCTTGCAACTGAAAGTTCACATACTGCAACCTGGGATTTGAATCTTAAGACCCATGAAATTGTTCATTCCACCTATCTGTCTGAAATTTTTGGATATCAGCCTGACGAAGAAATTTCTCATCAGCAGCTGAGAGGTCACCTTTCGGAAAGCGACCGAATCAATATTGTAGAAAAAGCATTCGAAAGAGCGCTCAAAACCGGTATTTACCAGTACGAAGCCCGCATTACCGATAAAAACGGAATTGAAAAATGGGTTTTTACCAACGGTAAAGTATTTTTTGATGATGATCATCAGCCTATACGAATGTTGGGCGTAATGCAGGACATCACCGAAAGAAAGAAAAGCGAAATTCTTCTTAAGCAAAGCCATCATCAGCTCAACACGGCAATGGAGGCTACAAAGCTCGGACGTTTTGATATGAATCCGGAAACTCTTGAAAAATATAATTTCTCACCAAGGTTTTTAGAGATTTTCGGATACGATTCTGAAACGGAAACCATCGATTCCAAAATTTTAGAAAAACATATCCACAGGAATTTTATTGAGGTAAGAGCGGACGCGCTTAGAAAAGCTAAAGAAACAGGAGATCTCTATTACCAAACCAAGATCGTTTTGCGTGATAAGAGCGTAAAATGGATTGAGCTCTACGGAAGGCTTCTGCCGCCTGCTGAAGGAAGTAAAGCTTATATTTCAGGCACGGCGAGAGATATTACAGAGCTTAAAAATTTCGAGGAAAAAATCAGTGAAAGCGAAAAGAAATACCGTTTTCTGGCTGACGCAATGCCGCAAATCGTCTGGATTGGAGAACCCGACGGAAAACTGACCTATTTTAATAAATCAACCCTGGATTATTCCGGGAAAGATTATAACGACTTTGTAGAAGGAAACGGCTGGCTGGAAATTGTGCATCCTGACGAACAGAAAGAAAATGTAAGACTCTGGGCCAAAAGTGTCAGAACCAAAAAACCTTTCTTTTTTGAGCACCGCTTCCGGAATAAAATGAATGAATACCGGTGGTTTATGAGCCGCGCATATCCAGAACTCGATGAGTTCGGAAATGTCACCAAATGGGTGGGAACGAGCACCGATATTGATGATATGAAGAAGCAGGAAATGCAGAAGAACGATTTCATCAAAATGGCAAATCATGAACTGAAAACGCCTGTAACTACAATAAAAGGTTACGTTCAGCTGCTCAAGAAAATGCGCGGCGAATCGGAAGACAAGTTTCTGGTAAACTCACTTAATACCATTGAAAATCAGGTAAATAAACTTAATGTTTTAATTGGCGATCTCTTGGATATTTCAAGAATTGAGTCAGGAAAACTTCCTTTAAATAAAAGAGAATTTTCCCTCCTTAAACTTGTGACGGAAACCATTGAAGATATCAAAGCTTCGGAACAGAGCCATCAGATCAATTTCGAACTGATGCATCCCCACGATATCGAAGTATATGCCGATAAAGACCGGATTACACAGGTTTTAAATAATCTGCTGACTAATGCGATCAAATATTCTCCGCATTCAAAAACCATAAATGTGGAACTTTTTATTGAGGATCATTGCGCAGTGGTTTCGGTAGAAGATTTCGGAATCGGGATGGATAAAAACGAACTAAGGAAAATTTTCGAGCGTTTTTACAGGGTTTCCGGTGATGATGAAGAGACTTTCCCGGGCTTCGGAATCGGACTCTTTATCGTGAAAGATATTATGGACAGACACGACGGAAAAATTTGGGTCGAAAGTGAAAAAAACAAAGGCAGTAAATTCTATTTCTCACTTCCGGTTTATCAGATTCAAAAATAAAATTTAAACTATGGAAATATTGGTGATTGATGACAACAGGGATATCTGTACGCTGATCGAAAACATTCTTCTGTCCGAAGGATACGAGGTGAAATCATGCTGTAATCCTGTAGAATTCAACGAAATTATCGAGAAAGAAAAACCGAAATTAATTATCACCGATATGCTGATGTCGGGTTTCGATGGGAGGACTTTAACTAAAGATATTAAGAATAATCCCGAAACGAAAGACATCAAAATCATACTGATGTCTGCACATCCCGATGCTTCCAAAATAAGTGAAACCATTGGCGTAGATGATTTTCTCACCAAGCCGTTTGAAATCAACGATTTGGTCGCTAAAGTTGAAAACCTTTTAAAATAAGATTACAGGTCAGTTTTTTCAAACAGCATTTTCGTTAAAAAATCCTTTTCTCTATTCCCTCTCGCAGGCGAATATTCTCTGCCGTAAAATATGATCTGAAGATGCAGCTTGTTCCACGTATGTTCAGGAAAGAGTTTTTTTGCATCACGCTCAGTTTCTATCACGTTTTTACCGGAGGTCAGTTTCCATTGAGTCATCAGCCTGTGAATGTGAGTATCGACGGGAAACGCAGGAAATCCAAACGCCTGGCTCATCACTACAGATGCTGTTTTATGACCGACACCGGGAAGTTCTTCCAGTTCTTCATAGGTTTGAGGTACCGTTCCGTTGTGTTTCTCAACGAGAATTTCTGCCGCTTTTTTCAGGTTTTTAGCTTTTGTATTCGCTAACCCAATTTCTTTAATTAAATATCTGATTTCCTCAGCTTCCAGATCTTTCATTTTAAAAGGGTCACCGGCCACTTCAAAAAGTTTTGGCGTAATCTGATTCACTTTTTTATCGGTAGTCTGGGCGGAAAGGGCGACTGCAACCAAAAGCGTGTAAGGATCGCTATGATCTAGAGGAATCGGAACTTCAGGATATAATTTTTCAAGTTCCCGGATTACGGTTTCGGCTCTTTGTTTTTTGGTCATTTTAGCTTTAAATTTGGGCAAAATTAAGAATTATGTTGAAAGTTGGGGATCATTTACCTGAATTTAAAAGTGTAAATCAAGACGGAGAGGCAGTGCGGTCTTCTGATTATTCTGGAAAGAAACTCGTGGTTTTCTTTTATCCAAAAGCGAATACGCCTGGCTGTACTGCAGAAGCATGCGATCTGAATAATCACTTTTCCGTTCTTAAAAAAGAAGGTTATGAGTTATTGGGAGTTTCAGCAGATTCTCAGAAAGCGCAGAAAAAATTCCACGAAAAGTTTGGCTTTCAGTACCCTTTGCTTGCGGATGAAAGTAAAGAAGTGATTGAAAAATTCGGGGTTTGGCAACTTAAAAAATTCATGGGCAGAGAATTCATGGGAATCGTACGAACAACTTTTATCTTTGATGAAAACGGAATTTGCGTCCGCGTTATCGAAAAAGTAAAAACAAAGGAATCCGCAAAGCAGATTCTGGAAGATTCTTAAGTTGTCACAATAGTTTTTTCACACCACAAAGTCACAAAGGTTTTTAATATCCATAGAGAAAGACGAAAATGTTTTATCGTGCGATAAAATATTGCTGGTTTTTTAATCTGCTGTATTTAAAATAAGTCTCTGTGCCTTTGTGGTGAGCATTTAGCCCAGCATCCGTTGGGCCTTTTTCACACCTTCTACCAAAATATCAATTTCCTCAAACGTATTGTAAACTGCAAAACTGGCGCGAACCGTTCCGGCAATTCCGAAGAAATTCATAATCGGCTGAGTACAGTGATGGCCTGTTCTTACAGCGATTCCGAGCTTGTCAAGAATCATTCCGACATCCGAAGAAATTCCCACACCTTCCAGATTGAAAGATACAACGCCGGTCCGTTTAGCTTTTTCACCGTAAATTCTTAACCCTTCAATTTCAAGAAGTTTCTTCTGAGCGTAATCCAGCAAAGCATTTTCGTGGTTCTGCAGATTTTCGTGACCGATATTTTCAATAAAATCTATGGCTGCTCCGAGCGCAATATTTCCCCCAACATTGGGTGTTCCGGCTTCAAATTTAAACGGCAGATCTGCGTAAGTGGTTTTTTCGAAAGAGCAGGTTTCAATCATTTCTCCGCCGCCATGAAACGGTTCAATTTTTCTCAGAATTTCTTCTTTCCCGTACAGAATTCCGGTTCCCATTGGAGCATAAAGTTTATGTCCGGAGAAAACAAAGAAATCACAGTCAAGCTTCTGAACATCAATTTTAAAATGTGGAGCAGACTGCGCGCCGTCAATGATGATAAAAGCGTCTGATTTCGCTCTTGTTTTTGCGATAATTTCCTCAACAGGATTCACAATTCCTAAGGCATTGGAAACCTGATTTACAGAAACAATTTTCGTTTTTTCGCTTAAGTTTTCGTCTAAAAAATCAAGCTGAAGAATTCCGTTCTGGTCAATTGGAATTACCTTAAGTTTTGCACCGGTTCTCTCGCAAAGCATTTGCCACGGAACAATATTCGAGTGATGTTCTAAATAGGAAATAATAATTTCATCGTTTTCCTTAATCATATTCATTAAAGAATAGGCGATGAGGTTTATTCCTTCGGTGGTACCTTTGGTGAAAATAACTTCGAAATCGTTTTTTGCATTGATGAATTTCTGGATTTTTCTTCTCGAAAGCTCCATTTCCTCGGTCGCCAACTGACTTAAAGTGTGGATTCCTCGGTGAACATTCGCGTTGATTTCTGTATAATATTTCTGCCACGCATCCAATACAGCTAAAGGTTTCTGCGAGGTGGCTGCATTGTCAAGATAAACAAGATCTTTACCGTTGACTTTTTGAGAAAGAATAGGAAACTGACTGCGTATATTTTGTAAATCGAACATTTTACTTATTTAGAATGCTTCAAATTTACGGAAATTATATTTGAATAATTCTTATTCCGATTGATTATGTTAATAACTCTTCACCACTTCATCTACCAGAAATTCAACCTGAGAAGGTCTTCCTTTTTTGTCCTTGGGCTGATCTTTGTAGGTTCCGGTTCTTACGATAATCATTTGCTTTTCGGGGATTACAATGATATACTGCCCATAAAGCCCCAAAAAGTAGTAATGTTTTACAGCAGCGTCATTATTAATCCAAATTCCCATTCCGTAAGCGCCGCTGGAAAGTTTTGTCGGGGTTTTCATTTCATTTAAAAACTGAGAACTGATGACCTGTAGTCCATCAACTTTCCCGTCATCCAAAAACAGCTGGCCTAATTTCGCGAAATCTCTTGCATTGGAATGAATACAGCAGAATGTTTTTTCCATCCCGAAATCATCGGTGGTCCATTCTGCATTTTGCTCCATTCCGAGCGGTTTCCATAACTTTTCGGACGTGTATTCAGCGATGCTTTTGTTGAGTGATTTTCGGAGCGCGAAACCGAGAAGTTGAGTAGAGCCGCTTTGGTATTCGAATTTTGTTCCCGGTTTTTCCTTAAACTCCCGGTAAAGAACTGCTTCTTCCAGAGATTTTCCATAATATGCTTTTGCGTTGGGAAGAAAAGGATTTTCATAGTCTTCGTTCCAGTTTAATCCGGCTTCCATTTTGGCCAAATCTTCGACGGTCAGATCTTTTCCGAATTCCATGTTTTTATAATTTTCATAAAAATCGGAATATTTCTGGTTTAAACTCCTGATCTTGTTTTCTTCAATAGCTTTTCCCAATAGCATTACCGTTACAGCTTTCGCCATTGAAAAAGAATTGGTTTTTGAATCCTGGTCATAACCGTTCCAGTATTCTTCATACAGTAATTTGCCGTTTTTAATAATCAGAAATGAAGCTGTTTTTGAGTTTTTCAGTTCGTCAACTAAAATATTCGGCAAAGGCTTTTTGTTGTAGAGAGAATCCTTGTCCCAGGGCTTTCCATTTCCATTTGCAATGACATGAGACGGAAAATACTGACCGTCATCAATTGTAGATCCGGTTTCGCCCCGCAGATAAGTTTGCCGAACTCCTCTGAACAGATAATCGTATCCGAAAGCATAGGTAAGCGCGATAACTGCGGCTAAAAAAGCAAAAATTCCCTGAATAACTTTTTTGATCATATCTGTTGAGCTGTCAGACAAATGTAATATAAAAACCGCAATGAAATTCATTTGCAAAAGCGGTTTTCGAATAAAAGAATAATGTATTTTTGTTTTGCATCCTATTCAGTTTAAATGATGAAAAAATATATTTTCGTAATGCTGTTCTGCATTTCTTTTATCAACGGTTTCTCCCAGGAATACCGGCCGGTTGACACGGCAGATTATGCCCAGAGAAAAGCTTTTGTTGACCGCTATAAAATCATCAGTGATAATTATTCCAAAACACTGAAAGCAAAATATCCGGGAACTACAGGGAAAGAACTGGCGAAAAACTACTCTGAATTTCAGGAATCATTCAGAAAAGAAATCAAAAACCGTGATTATGTTTTCAATTCAGGTTTTACCGAAATGCTTCGGATCTGTTTTGAAAAGTTAAAAACCAAAAACCAGAATATTCCTGATGATATAAGAATTTTAGTGGCAAAAGATAATGCGCCAAACGCGTTTTGTATTCAGGACGGTGTTTTTGTAGTGAACATGGGACTTTTCAACTGGATTGATAATGAAGAGCAGCTGATTTCAATTCTCGGTCACGAACTTGGACAT
Source organism: Kaistella soli (assembly GCF_019038595.1). GTDB lineage: Bacteria > Bacteroidota > Bacteroidia > Flavobacteriales > Weeksellaceae > Kaistella > Kaistella soli. The sequence goes on along the minus strand of NZ_JAHOPF010000004.1, from coordinate 485,102 downwards.
AAACTGCTGAGCCATTCAGAAAACTGGCAGAAAAAACTGATTGAAACGGAACAGAACAGCAAAACGCAGGTTTCTGAAATTTACAGCTCAAAAATCAATAAGAGCGAAAAAGCTTTCAAACTCTACAAAAATCAAATATACGAATCGGGTATTTTTCGCAGGAAGAATGAGTCAGCGGCCGATTCTATAGGTTACGTAATGTACAGAAATACGGGTCTGAAAAAATCGGAGTATATCAATTCGTTAAGAAATCTTCAGAAGTTTGACACCATTTCTCCGACGGTTGTGAAAGTGGAAACTTATCACAGACTTTTCAGTTCAGCGGAGCATCCTTTCAAGGAAAAATGGCTCAAAATGGAAGATTTTTCTGCTTATGATTATTCGAATTTCAAAGAAAGATTAAATAAAGATTCTCTGTCCACTCACCCTGAGGTTGTGGAAAGAATCAGCCTTTTAAAGAAAAATTTCCCTGAGATCAGTCAGGATGAAGTTTCGGTTAAAAGTGAAAACAAAGATTTTCTGGCTTTGAAGAAAACGGCGCGTTTCGAGATTCTCCCCAATTTTTATCATTCTGAAGATTACGGTTTGGGGATTTATACCGCGATGCAGTTTCTGCAGGATGGAGAAGAGGAAAGCTACTATAAAAACTGGCTCGGGAAAAATTTTGCAAAGATTTATGAGGCCAGGAAAAATTATAATCTGAACCGCTATCTGGACCGTGTTGATCCGAAAAATCAAAGCGAAAGTTACAGGCAGTTCCTCAATTTTATGTGGAACTTAAGCCTCGATGACATCAAAAATATTGCTGATTTGTATGCACAAAAAAGCCCGTAATAACGGGCTTTTGCTTTTAATAATTCAGCCTTTCCAAACGGATTTTATTGAATTTTTCTTTCTCGTTCATTTCTCTTAAAAGGATGTAACCTTCTTTTCCAACATATGGATAAACCAGAAAATCGTCTTTGGCAGAAATCGGAACCATTTCCTGATTGAATTTACCGCCGATTAAAGTATTGATGTAGAGATTCCAGTTTTTCTGTCTGGTAACAGCGTCTTTCTGGAAATCACGGTAGAAGAAAACCACGTCTTCCCCATCATTCAGATACTGGGAAAAAAGATAGTCGGAGTTGGCCCATTTTGTTTTCTCCTTTTCAAAAATTTTCACTTCCGAAACCTTGAAATCCTTATCCGTGAAAAGGTAAACCAAATCTGTAGTTTTCGGCGCGGAATATTGTCCTTCAGGTTTGTATTTTTCCATCAGAATGCCGATGCTGCCGTCTTTCATAAAATAGGCATCCCGGGGATCCAGAAAATAACCCATTTCAACATACCCGTAAGCATCGATGTTTTTCACGGAAGGTTTTAATGATTCGTAAGGGATTTCTTTGGTGTCCACGGCAAAGGTTTTCTTATCGATCATCATTCTCGAAAATCCGGTAGCCCGCATATCATCATTATAGGTTCTGCCGAGAATTACGATTTTGTCGTCAAACGTTTTGTTGTTGTCAATCTTCCCGAAACTGTAGGTATTAAAGGAATTAATGGCATCCAAAGTATTTGGCGTAAGTCCTGTGACAGGTTGTTTGTAAACTTCTTTTCCGGTTTTCATATCCAGAATAAGCAGCTGGAAAGTTTTGTTTTTCTTGTCGTTATTCTGAAGGAGCGTGTAAATATAATTTTCGTCTTTATCAAGAATCGTTAATGATTCATTCACTTTTTTATTACCGCTGGTGTTGTATTGATAGCGCCAGATTTCCTTTTGCTTTTCATTAAATTTAATCAGGTTGTTATTGTTGATATAGTTGCCGTAATTGTTGAATTCAAGCGCAACAAAACCGCCTTCTTTGATTTCGGAAACATAGGAAACATAATTGTAGCCTTTTTCTTTTTTCTCGGCTCTTTCTTCTTTCTGGTCGGCTTTATAACTTTTTGGCTCGGCCATTTCTGCGAAAGCTCCGTCTTTATAATCATAATAAAGCTTATTGGTAATGGTATTATCCTGCAGTGAAATTTCTTTGCTTCTCGGGATAAAAAAGTCTTTGTTTTTCAGCACATAATAATCTATTTCGCTTGGTTTTAAGATGATTTTCCCGTTAAAATCCATGTACGCAAAATACCGGTTTGCAGTGATATCGCCTTCAAATTCCTTATTGGCTATAGGATTGAGGTTTTTATCGAGAATAACGTATTCAAATTTTTTGGTTTTATCACCGGATTTCCCGTAACTGTAAAGCGTAAAATATCCAAAAAGATTCTCTTTCTGATCGAAAAGCGCGTTGAATGCTACATATTCACCCTGCGCCAAAGCAGCTAAATTTTGTGATTGCCCAAAAGCGAAGATCTGCGAAATAAAAAAGAACAGAAAGTATAGTTTCTTCATAAAAATTAAATTTCTCAAAGATAAAAAAATGGTTGATTCACAGCGGTTTTAAATAAAAAAAGTTCCAGATTGCTCTGAAACTTTTTATTAAATATTTTTATCGAATTAAATCTTGGAAAGTAAATTTCTGAAATTCGTTTTCTCACCGATAATTCTGCGCAAATCTGCTACCGGAACTCTTTCCTGCTTCATCGTGTCGCGGTCTCTTAAAGTAACCGTGTTGTCCACTAAAGAATCATGATCGATGGTGATACAGAAAGGCGTTCCAATCGCATCCTGACGTCTGTAACGTTTTCCGATGCTGTCTTTGTCTTCATAAATCACGTTGAAATCAAATTTCAGATCGTTGAAGATTTTCTCACCGTATTCACCTAAACCGTCTTTTTTCATCAACGGTAAAATCGCAGCTTTTACAGGAGCTAAAGCCGGTGGAAGAGAAAGCACAGTTCTTTCCGAACCGTCTTCCAAAACTTCCTCTTTCAGTGAATTGGAGAAAATCGCAAGGAAAAGTCGGTCCAAACCAACGGAAGTTTCCACCACAAAAGGAATATAATTTTCATTTCTTTCCGAATCAAAATACTGTAGTTTTCTGCCGGAGAATTTCTCATGTGCTTTCAGATCGAAATCTGTTCTGGAGTGAATTCCTTCCAGTTCCTTAAATCCGAACGGGAATTTGAATTCAATATCTGCCGCAGCATTTGCGTAATGCGCCAATTTTTCGTGGTCGTGGAATTTATAATTTTCTGCGCCCAAACCTAAAGCCAAATGCCAGTTCAGACGTTTTTGTTTCCATTCTTCGTAGAAACCAAGTTCGGTTCCCGGCGGAACGAAAAACTGCATTTCCATCTGTTCGAATTCCCTCATTCTGAAGATAAACTGTCTCGCAACGATCTCATTTCTAAAGGCTTTACCAATTTGAGCAATTCCGAAAGGCAATTTATGCCGAGAAGTTTTCTGAACATTCAGGAAGTTCACGAAAATTCCCTGCGCGGTTTCAGGTCTTAAATATAAATCGGTCGCAGAATCTGCAGAAGCTCCGAGTTTCGTTCCAAACATTAAGTTGAACTGACGAACATCGGTCCAGTTTTTAGAACCTGTATCCGGATCAGCGATTTCAAGCTCTTCGATTAAAGCTTTTACATCCGCTAAATCTTCATTTTCCAAAGATTTCGCCATTCTCGAAAGGATGGTTTTCTGTTTTTCTCTGTATTCTAAAACGCGTCCGTTTGTGGTTTCAAATTCATTTTTATCAAAAGCATCACCAAATCTTTTCGCTGCTTTTTCAATTTCTTTCTGCGCTTTTTCTTCCAGTTTCGCACAGTAATCTTCAATCAGAACATCGGCTCTGAAACGTTTTTTCGAATCTTTATTGTCGATCAAAGGATCGTTAAAAGCGTCAACGTGGCCGGAAGCTTTCCAAATCGTCGGATGCATGAAAATCGCAGAATCAATTCCCACAATATTTTCATTCATCTGCACCATTGCTTTCCACCAATATTGCTTGATGTTGTTTTTCAGTTCCGCACCGTTCTGTCCGTAATCGTAAATTGCTGATAGTCCGTCATATATCTCACTCGAAGGAAAAATAAAACCATATTCTTTCGCATGTGAAATCAGCTTTTTGAAAACATCTTCCTGTTTAGCCATCGTTTTTAAGTATTTGTGCAAAAATAGTGAATTTTACTCATAAAATTGAGCTGAATTTTCAGGAGCCGGGAACCTGCTCTCCGCTGTATCTTTTGCTCCGCTTCGCTCCGCAAAAGGATGCCGCTGCGATCAGGGCTATGGAGATTCGCTTTTAAAACAAAAAAAACGGAAACCCAATTCCGTCTTTTATATTTTAGAAAATCACTTTTAGAAATTATAGCTCAGAGCCATTCCGTTTCCGGCAGTCTCCAGTTTAAAATAAGGCTGAAAAGCGGTAGCTCCTCCGTTTTCAATTTCCAAAGCTTTTTTGGCATTTTTGTTAGCCGCCACAGCAAATGGAATTCCTATTCCAATAAGACCTGCGCCGATTCCGATGGCGGTCCAGGCTCCGCTGTTATTCGGTTTTGTTGTTATTGTACCATAGTACCCTAAATCACTTGTTCTGGTTTTTCCATTACTAATGATTTGACCAATTCCGAATCCTAAACTGAATCCCCCAGCATATGCAAAAACTTCTCCCGCTGTTTTGTTAGTTCTTGCTTTTTTAAAATAGTCCCGAGCTTCACTATTTTGCAGTACTTGCTCATATTTTGAATACTTATACTTCACGCCGTCTTTCACCAGTTTATTATTTTCAAGACTTACTTGAGAAAACGCAGTTTGAAAGCAGATAAAGGTACTCAATAGTAGAATTTTCTTCATAGAATTTTTTTGCTAAAAAAGGGAATTTTTCCAAGCCGTACAAATTATTTTTTTTCGGGGCGCAGAAATCCTTAAATTTGCTAAACTTTTCTCACATGTACAAAAGCATTATCCGTCCATTTCTATTTAAATTCGATCCTGAAGAAGTACATTATTTCACCTTTAATCTTCTCAAGAAATTCGGGTTTCTAACCAAATTATTTTTCCCAAAACCGATTGAAGACAAAAGGCTGGAAAGAGAAGTTTTCGGGCTGAAATTTAGAAATCCTGTTGGTCTTGCCGCAGGTTTTGATAAGGACGCTAAAATGTTCAGCGAACTTTCGGATCTGGGATTCGGTTTTATTGAAATTGGTACTTTAACACCAAAACCGCAGGAAGGAAATCCGAAGAAACGACTTTTCAGATTGAAAGAAGATTCTGCGATTATCAACCGAATGGGTTTCAATAACGGTGGAGTAGACGCTGCAGTTGAAAGACTCAAGAAAAATAAAAACGTACTGATCGGCGGAAATATCGGGAAAAATAAAGTGACATCAAATGAAGAAGCTGTTAACGATTATATCATCTGTTTCGAAAAACTTTTTCCTTACGTTGATTACTTTGTAGTAAACGTAAGTTCTCCGAACACGCCAAATCTCCGTGCTTTGCAGGAAAAAGAACCTTTGACGAAACTTTTAAGTGAACTGCAGGAACTCAATTCACAAAGAGAAAAACAAAAACCAATTCTTCTGAAAATCGCGCCGGATTTAACAGATGAACAGCTTTTAGATATTATCGATATTGTAAACGATACCAAAATTGCCGGAGTTATCGCAACAAACACTACACTTTCCCGTGAAGGTTTGGTTTCTGAGAATAAAGTGGAGACTGGGGGACTTTCCGGAAAACCTTTAACAAAACGTTCCACAGAAGTCATTAGATTTCTTTCAGAAAAAAGCGGGAAGTCTTTTCCCATCATCGGCGTGGGCGGCATTTATTCTGCGGAAGATGCGCTTGAAAAACTGGAAGCCGGAGCAAGTTTAATTCAGCTTTATACAGGGTTTATTTATGAAGGCCCGCAGCTGATTCATGATATCAACAAAAAACTGCTGCAGACCATTAAATAGAAATTTAAGAACTGTAAACGTTCAGTAAAAACTTTAAATTAAAAATTGTAGGTGAGCGCTAATCCCTCTCCGGTAAAATCAAACTGATAATACTGCGCTTTTGGAACAAATTTATTCTCAGTTTCAACCCCTTTTTTTACTTTGTTTTTTCCAATCACCGCAAGTGGAATCGCAACGGCCACAACGCCAATGCCGACTCCTACCAGCGTCCAGCCGGGTTTACTTGTTTTTACTTTAGTGAAATTACCCGTATAAGGATTGTAATTGATTGCGCTTTTTTCCTGAGTCAGTGCGTTCGGAAGTCCGGCACCGATGAGTAAACCACCGCTAAAGCCCATGATATTTGCAATGGTTCTGTAAGTTCGTCCTTCCTGAATATAATTTTTAGCAACTGGATTTGTGAATTGGGTTTTGTACTCAGAGAGTTTGTAACTTACTCCTTCTTTTTCGAATTTCTTAGCGCTTTTACTGAGTTTGATCTCTTGTGAGAAGGAAAAGCTGAATAGTAGTACTGCGAAAAAAGTAAATATTTTTACCATGAATTTTTTTCACTAAAATAGTTAAAATTCTGAGCTGTGAAAGTTAAATAAAAAAATTCGCGATGGTATAAATAACTAATCCCACCAAACCGCCGACTAAAGTCCCGTTAACACGGATAAACTGAAGATCTTTTCCTACTTCAAGTTCCAGCTTTTCGCTGAGTTCTTTTCCTTTCCAGTTTCCTACCGTTGAACTGATAAGGTTTCCGGCGAGGTGCGTGTTTTTCAGGATATATTTATAAGCCGTAACGCGAACCCAATGATCGATTTTGTTTTGAAATTTTTCGTCGGTTTTGAGATTCTCGGCAAGTTCCGAAAGGTTTTTTTTGATATAATTTTTTAAAGCAGAATTTTCCTCTTCCAGTTCTTTTGACAGCGATTTTTGGATAGAATTCCAAATGTCCTTTGAATACTGATGAAGTTTGTCTTCTTTCAGAAAATCATTTTTAATCCCGCGGAATTCTTCTGCCCATTTTTCTTCGGTTTGAATTTCATGAGAGAAAGCATAGAGTTTTTGAGTGATCTCAGTCCGCAGAGAATGGTTTTGATCAATTTCAACTTCTTCAAAAAATGTTGAAAGGCCGTTGGTTATTTTTTCGGCGATCGTATCATCTACAAATTTTGGAATCAGGAAATAGCTTTCCTTTTTTACGCGGTCTTTCACGATGTCCTGATGCTGAAGCACGTAATCCTTGATCTGTTTTGAAAGATTGGTGATCATTCTCTGATGGTCGTTTTTATCAAGAACGTATTCAAGTCCATTGCCGACGATGTGGTTAATTTTCAGATCGTCAGTCATTTCTTTTGCCTTATTTCCAATGAAATTTACTACCACAGTGTCATCGAGTTTATGAAGAATTTCCAAAACGATATTGGAAAGTTCCTTTACCAGATTCTCCTGATTTCTTTGTTTGGAAAGCCAGTCGCCAACGAAATGTGAAATTTTCAATTTCTGAATATATGGACGGATGTTTTGCGGAGAAAGAAAGTTGGAGACCACAAAATTGCCGAGATTATCACCAATGCGTTCTTTACTGTTTTCAATCAGATTGGTGTGCGGAATCTTTAGCCCCAGAGGATAATTGAAAAGTGCTGTAACCGCAAACCAGTCCGCCAAAGCTCCCACCATCGCTGCTTCGGAAAAAGCTCTGATATATCCGATCCAATGAGCCGGATTATTCTTTTCCAGAATTGTCATCACCACAAAAATTACAGCCATCAGAACGAAAAGTCCTGTGGCAAACATTTTGTACTTCCTCAGCTGTATTTTTTTTTCCTCGTCGTTCATTATCATCAAATGTACTAAATTTGATCCGCAATATTTTTTAACCAAAGAGATTTCACGCAGAAATTAATCTATAAAACTCATGAAAACGATACTCTTTATACTGTTTTGCATGTCTTTACAAATGTGCTCGCAGGTTAAGCAACCCGAAAAATCTAATTCAACAGAAAAATCTATTTCAATGGAAAACTCAACAACAAAAAACAATCCATACTATTCCCGAACCGACAGAACGAAACTTAATGTTCCCAATTCGGAATGGAAAAAAATCCTTTCTCCTGATTTGTTCGCAGTGGCGAGAGAGGCAGATACTGAAAGGCCTTTTACCGGAAAATATAACGAATTCGATGAGCTGGGCGAATATTACTGCGCGGTTTGCGGTAATCATCTTTTCCGTTCAGATTCTAAATTTTCATCGACTTGCGGCTGGCCAAGTTTTTTTGAAGCAGACAAAGAAGGTGTCGCTTATAATAGAGATTCTACACACGGGATGGAAAGAATTGAAGTGGTATGTAAACGCTGCGCCTCTCACCTTGGTCACGTTTTCAATGATGGTCCGAAACCCACAGGAATGCGTTACTGTATGAATTCGATCTCTCTTGACTTTGTCGGAGATTCTGAAAAGAAATAAAAAAAATTGCGGAACATTAATTCCGCAATTTATATTTAAAGAAAAATTCTCATTTTTAGATCAAAGGCGCTCCCACTTGCAGATCGCAACGGTGATGAGGTTCACCATGTGCTGGATTCAAAGCCGGTTTCGGTCCTGCTGCTGCCGTCGAAGAAACAGGTGGCGCTGGCGCTGCAGACGGTGAAATAGGATTGGTATTAAAACTGTTTGCCGGTGCCTGTTGTTGAACAACCTGCGGAGCTGTATTCTGTGCCGGGGCCGGACTGTCAATAGGAGCACCCACCTGGATATCGCATCGGTGATAAGGTTCGCCATGAGCAGGATTTAAAGCTGGTTTTTGTCCCGAGTTCGATGTTGTGGCCACCGCTGTTTCCGGTGTGGTAACGGCTCCTTCTTCCTGTTGTGGATTTGTGGACAAATTGGCTGTCGCTTCGGGTGCAGTTTTAACCTGAGTTTCTGTGCTTTTTGAATTCTTACATGAAACTGCGAAAGCAGCAGCTACAAAAAGTAATAATGATAATTTTTTCATATTGATAAATTTAAAAATCTGACTAAAACGAAACATCCAAACCTAGATACACATTTGCCGGCATAATCGGCGCGTAGACCATTCCGCCGTCAAAATAATTGCTGAATGGGTTTTTAGCATCGATGATCGGTTGATCCTGTGTATAACCGGTTAGGTTTTCTCCGCCCAAATATACACGAATATTTTTATTGAAGTTTTTCGAAACCTGCGCATTCAGAGTAGCAAATGAATTGGAGTATTCCGGCAATCTGAATTCGGCAGGATTTGCATTTAAATTCGGCAGTTTTTGTTTTCCGACAAGCTGTAAGGTGGTGTCGAAATTCCAGAAGCCGCCTTTTTCATTTTTATTGGTCGCGTAAGATGCATTAAAAAAACCTCTGTTTTTTGCCATAAACGGAACTTCTCTTTTCCCGCCTACGAAATCTGCCTGAACATCGTAGTATTTATAAGCTAAACGAAGTTCAAGATTTTTTGCAGGAACAAAATCGAGCTGAGTCTGGAAACTGTTTGCATAGGAATTGCCGGCCAAATTATAAAAAACAATTTTATTCGGCGAAACGTCAAGATCTGCCAAAACCTGGTCCTGGAAGTCGGTTCTGAAAAAATCGGCTACCAAAGTTGCTTTCCGGTTGAAGAGCTTGAATTCCTGCTGAAGACTCGCTCCGTAATTCCACGCGATCTCTGGCTTCAAATCATATATGTTTCCGCCGTTTCCTAAAATTTCAATCTGTCGGTTTGAGGCAAAATACTGTTGGTTTTCAGCAAAAATATTGGCAGTTCTGAAACCTTTTCCTGCAGAAAGTCTTACAATTGTTTTTGGCGTGATATCATATTTAAAGTTAAGTCTAGGGGTAAACTGTGTTCCTGCCAGATTGTGAAAATCTGTTCTTGCTCCTGTTACCAAAGTATATTTTAAACCTGTTAAAGTGTATTCGAAAAATAATCCCGGAACGTTTTCTGTCCTTTTGAAGTTCTGAGTCAGATAATTTTCATCAAAATCATCATATAGAAAACTTGCTCCAGTCTTATATTTATGGTTGGTATTTCCAAATATACTTTCAAAAATCAAGTTCGAGTAAAAGGTTTTCTGCTTTCCCAGATAATTTCTGTTCCCGAAAAAACTGTCCTGCTGATGGTAGGTAAACTGATTCATCCAGCCGATACTTTGATAGGGTTTGTCTTTAAAGACGTAGCCGGTTTTATTCCAAACATCGAATTTAGAAATATCAATTCCTACCCCGTAAAAACTTTGTTGGGAACGGTCGGTGTTTTTATCAAAATCTTTCTGACCGCCAAATCTTTCGTCTTTTACATAACTGATTCCGAAATGTGTCCCCAAACCTGAGTGTTCCAAATCGTTGTAATTCAGCAAATAAGCTGCATTGATCTGATTCCCGGTTGGCTGGTCAAGAAAACCGTCGTTATTAGTATCCATTTTTGCTAAAGTGGCATTTCCATGAAGCAATACGGATTGATTCCAGTGCCCAGAAAGTTCGTTTGTTGTGGTAATATTGGTTTCAAACCTTCCGTTTGCATCTGCGAAAACGTTCAGCGCAGTTTCCGGTTTCCCCTGAAACTTTAAAAGTTCAGTATTGATCTGGCCTGTAATACTTTCGTACCCATTCGTCACGGTACTTCCTCCTTTCGTTAACTGAATTCCGCCAATCCATCTTCCCGGAATTAAATTCATCCCGTAAGGCGAAGCCAACCCACGGATTGAAGGCAGAAGTTCTTTTGTTAAAGACGTATATTTCTGGTCCAGTCCCAGCATTTTCAGCTGTTTGGTCCCGGTCACCGCGTTGCTGAAAGAGACATCTACGGTGGCGTTGGTTTCGAAACTTTCAGAAAGATTACAGCAAGCTGCTTTCAGTAATTCTTTGGAACTGATATTGAAGGTTAAACCGGCTTCTTTTTTGTTTAAAGCCGTGGCTTCGCTCATTTTGATAAGTTTTACCTCTTCAATGCTTTTATCGACGTGATCAGCATGCTGAGTGAAATCTTTTTTGACTGCGGGAGTTTCTTCGTGATGCACCAAATCGCTTTTTTCTCCCAGTGGAAGCGTTCTGTCGTACAAGCAGCAATCGGGGAGGTTTTTGTAAACTTCATCTGATGCGCTGTACTTTTCGTTATCATGGCCCACTTCCGCGATTTTCTTTAAAATGAGATCGGAAGAAGTTTTTGCCGAATTAAAATTAAGCGTAACAATCTGTGTTTCTACATCCCAGCTTGCGGAATCTGCACCTGCAGTTTTGGCTGCTTTTTCAATTCTGGTCTTACACGAAACGCAATTTCCTCTCACAAAAAACTGGTTTTCAGATTTCGGTGATTTTAAAGTTTCCTTAGGCTGTAAAAAAGAAGGCTCCCGTTCGTAATGGCAGCATCCGGGAAGGTTTTCGTAAACGCTGGTTGGTGCCGTGAATTTTTCGTTATCGTGCCCGGCTTCCGCAATTTTTTTCAGTAGTTCTTCCGGGTTTACTTTTGCTGCATCATACTCCACAACAAGCTGTTGGGAATCTGCGCTCCAATTGGCTAAGGCTGCGCCGTTGTTTTTTGCGGTGGTTTCAATTCTTTCTTTACACATTCCGCATTCGCCTTTTACTTTAAAGGTAGCTTTGGTGATGGTTTGCGCAAACAGGAAATTGGTGAATAAGAGTGAAAAAGTCAAAAGACTTTTCAGTAATGTTTTCATTTTATTTAAGATGTTAATTTAATAAAAGGCTTGCCAAAAGAACATTCTTCTGGCTGACAGTCAGTAAATTAACAGAGCTTTGGCGGTTGCCAAATGTTTTGAATATTGGAAGAAAAAAATGAAATTTCGTAATTGAAAGCGATTTTTTTAATGAAGAGTTGCTTTTGAGCCGTATAAACTTCAGGTGAAAGATAGTTCAGTACAAGATTTACCGAACACGAATGGCAATTAGCACAGTCGTTTCCGCAATTGCTTTTTTCAGAACTTTTTTTAGAATTATTTTCGTGGCAAGGTTTGCTTTTTTCTGTTTTGCAGCATTCATCTTTGTTAGATTTTTGCTCGCAGCATTTTTCAACCTTCTGGGCAAACACGGTCTGCTTAGGGAGAATAAAAACTCCTAAACCCAAAATAATTAAAAATATTTTTAATGATTTTACCATGCTTATGCAAAATTAATAAATAATTTCCAAATGGGCTAATTCAGTTAAAGTTTCATAAAAAACAGTTAAATAAAATTCATTTAATTGCTTGATATATAATTATTTGTAGCTTTGCCAACTGAAATTTAATTTAACATAATATCAAGTATGAAGAAAGTCCTTTTAACATTAGTTTTAGTGTTCATCGTTGCCACATCTTTTTATAAAAAGGAAACCGCAGTTGTAAACGCTAAAACTCATCTAGAAGCTCAACCAACAATTTTAGCTGCCGAAAATAAGGCAGCCTCCGTAAAAGAAACTGGCGAAGAAATTTTCTCCTCTATCAGTTTTGAAGGAATCAACGCATTAAATCCGGATGTTTTTTCGAAAGCATTTTTAGGGTTTAACAATCTGAAAAAAGCCGGCAAACTTCCCCAAGATTCCCATTTGCTTACTGTTTGTGATTTTTCACTTTCCTCTACCCAAAAAAGACTTTGGGTAATTGATCTCAACGCGAAAAAAGTACTTTTCAATTCTCTGGTTGCCCACGGAAAAAATACCGGTGAAGAATTTGCGGCGAAGTTTTCCAATACCGAAAGCTCTTACCAAAGCAGTCTTGGCTTTTATGTGACAGAAAATACTTACAACGGAAACAACGGGTATTCGCTAAAACTTGAAGGGATGGACTCCGGATATAATGATGCTGCTTTTCAGAGAGCAATCGTGATGCACGGCGCTAAATATGTGAGTGAAGATTTTATTAGATCCCAAAATAGAATTGGAAGAAGCTGGGGTTGCCCTGCCGTTCCAAGTGCATTGGCAGAACCTATTATCAACACCATTAAAGGAAAGAACTGCCTGTTTATCTATTATCCTGACCACAAGTATTTGTCTGATTCAGAATGGCTGAAAAATGGTGAAAACATTTAGTTTTAAATATATAGTTGAAAAGAAAATCCCGGTCTGCACGAGACCGGGATTTTTTATTTTAATTCGATTGGATTGTTGTTTTTCTCGAGTTCCTCTTTTAGGCGCTGTTCGAATTCTTTTCTCTGAACAGGATTTGTCTGAACACGCATTCCTACGCGGTTACCTGAACCCGGTGGAGGAGGCGGTGAGAAAGAAGTAGGATCTTTCCTGAATCTTTCCTGCTGCTGATTATAAACAACGCGCTTTACTTTGACTACGCTACCTCGCTGATCGAAACTGGCAGGAGCTGTAATTTTTTTGGTTTCCTTCAAATCGAAAGAATAATCACCTTTTGAATCTTCGACTTTTACAATTAAACCGGGAAGTCCGGAAAATTTATAAGGGCCATCCTGAAAAGGAACTTCAGTGGTAAACCATGCGAACCAAGTTCTGCCGGCAAACTTAGTTTCCGCTTTCTGGGTTTTGTAATCGCCAATTTTTGCCGTTTCCGGGAGAATTTTCCATTCCATTGGGCGGTCTTCGTCATAAGAATACTGGTCTCTTGCGATGCGGGTAGCAAATGTTTTTGTCCCGTTTTTAAAATCTTTTTCTACCGTAAAATCAATATTGGAGCGGAGGTTTTGCAGCTGGCTTCTGTCGAAATTCGCGCCGCCGGTTTGCCTCATCCTTTCTAAAAGAGAATCCCTCTGAAGCCTTTTTTCTCCATAAAATATAGATTTGTCAGGTGTAGCATCAAGATAGGCGAGTTCCGTTTTGATGTCATTTCGGTTGGTCGAATCAGGTTTCATCGTTACCTGATAAATAAAACGGTTAGCCTGCGCAAAGCCTAGTTGGGAGCATACTCCCAGGACTATTAGACCGATTTTTTTCATTCAGTATATATTTGGTTTTTTGATGTGGATTATATATGAAAGTTAAATTTTTCTTCTATAACTCAGATAGACAAATATACCGCCACAAATTTGATATTCATTATATTATTAGTAATTTTGCAATCTAAAATAAGTCTAAATAAAAACAATGATAAAAGTTAGCGATCATGCGAAAGAAAAAGCCATTCAGCTGATGACTGAAGACGGTTTTAAACCTTTTGAAGATTATATAAGAGTCGGCGTTAAAAGCGGTGGCTGTTCCGGGCTTGAGTATGTTTTGAAGTTCGATAACGAAAAAACAGACGCAGATCAGGTTTTTGAAGATAACGGGATAAAGATCATCATCGATAAAAAATCCATCCTTTATCTTGCAGGTACAACGCTCGAATATTCGGGAGGTTTGAATGGGAAAGGTTTTATATTCAACAATCCCAATGCGAACAGAACATGTGGGTGTGGAGAATCTTTTAGTTTATAAAAAATTATGTCAAAATATACAGAAGACGACTTAAGGGTCGATCTTGAAAACCAAAAATACGAATTCGGCTTCGAGACAGATATCGAGTATGAAGATTTTCCTGCCGGTCTGAATGAAGACATCGTAAGAATGATTTCGGCAAAGAAAAATGAACCGGAATGGATGACGGAATGGAGGCTGGAATCTTTCAGAATCTGGCAGAAAATGGAAGAACCGACCTGGGCAAATGTACAATATGAAAAACCTGATTTTCAGGCAATTAAATATTACGCCGCGCCAAAGAAAAAGCCAGAGCTTGCAAGTCTGGATGAAGTGGATCCGGAATTGTTGAAAACTTTTGCTAAACTGGGAATCAATATTGAAGAACAGAAAAGGCTTTCCGGCGTTGCGGTGGATATTGTGATGGATTCGGTTTCTGTGAAAACAACATTCCAGGAAACCCTTTTAGAAAAGGGAATTATTTTCTGTCCAATTTCGGAAGCCATCCAGAATTACCCGGAATTGGTGAGAAAACATATCGGGAAAGTAGTTCCGAGGGGAGATAACTTTTATGCAGCTTTAAACTCGGCAGTGTTTTCTGACGGAAGTTTCTGCTACATTCCCAAAGGCGTGAAATGTCCGATGGAACTTTCTACTTATTTCCGAATCAACCAGTCCGGAAGCGGGCAGTTCGAAAGAACTTTGCTGATCGCGGATGAAGGAAGTTACGTTTCTTATCTTGAAGGCTGCACCGCACCGGCAAGAGACGAAAATCAGCTTCACGCCGCAGTGGTGGAACTTATCGCGATGGATAATGCTGAAATTAAATATTCTACAGTCCAAAACTGGTTCCCGGGAGACGCTGAAGGAAAAGGCGGAGTTTTCAATTTCGTAACAAAACGCGGAATTTGTGAGAAAAATGCAAAAATATCATGGACTCAGGTTGAAACCGGTTCTGCAGTAACCTGGAAATATCCAAGCTGTATTTTGAAAGGTGATAATTCCATTGGTGAATTCTATTCCATTGCCGTGACCAATAATCATCAGTATGCCGATACCGGAACGAAAATGATTCACATCGGGAAAAATACCCGTTCTACTATTATTTCAAAAGGAATATCTGCCGGAAAATCTAATAATTCCTACCGTGGATTGGTGAAAGTAATGCCTTCAGCAAAAGGTGCAAGAAACTTTTCTCAGTGCGACTCGCTTTTGATGGGCAATGAATGTGGCGCACACACTTTCCCATATATCGAAATCAAAGACCCGACTGCACAGTTAGAACATGAAGCTACGACTTCAAAAATCGGTGAAGACCAGATTTTCTACTGTAACCAGCGCGGAATCAATACAGAGAAAGCGATTGCACTGATTGTGAACGGTTTCGGTAAAGAAGTTTTAAACAAACTTCCAATGGAATTTGCGATCGAAGCTCAGAAATTATTAGAAATTTCCCTTGAAGGATCAGTCGGTTAATATCAGTTTAAATAAGATAAAGATTCAGAAATCAATTATTGAATTTAAACAAACAAAAACAGAACTAAATTATGCTAAATATCAATAACTTACACGCTAAAATAGAAGACGGCGTAGAAATTTTAAAAGGAATTAATTTACAGATCAACCCGGGCGAAGTTCACGCGATTATGGGACCGAACGGTGCCGGAAAATCCACACTTTCATCCGTGATTGCAGGAAAAGAAGATTACGAAGTAACTGACGGTGAAATTCTTTTTGAAGGTAACAATATCATTGAAGATGCGCCGGAAGACCGAGCACATAAAGGAATTTTCCTTTCTTTTCAGTATCCTGTAGAAATTCCGGGAGTTTCTGTGACGAACTTTATTAAGGCTGCTCTTAATGAAACCAGAAAAGCTAAAGGTTTGGAAGATATGCCTGCAAAAGAGATGTTGGCGCTGATTCGTGAGAACTCGGAAAAACTGGGAATCAAAAGAGATTTTCTTTCAAGATCTTTAAATGAAGGTTTTTCAGGAGGAGAAAAGAAAAGAAACGAAATCTTCCAGATGATGATGCTGAATCCGAAATTAGCGATTCTGGATGAGACCGATTCAGGTTTGGATATTGATGCGCTAAGAATTGTTGCCGACGGCGTAAATTCTTTCAGAAACGAAGGAAATGCAGTTTTGCTGATTACTCACTACCAAAGACTTTTAGATTATATTCAGCCGGATTTTGTACACGTTTTAGCTGACGGGAAAATCATCAAAACCGGAGATAAAAATCTGGCGCTGGAACTTGAAGAAAAAGGCTACGACTGGCTATTGAATTAGTTTGAAATGGTTTGAAAATTTTCGGTTTCTGATTTTTGGAGCCTTAACAAAACAAGCACAAATCAAACATCATCAAACAAATAAATATGGCACTTTTAGAAAATATACAGAATAACCACGCAGCTTTTTTAGAAACCCTGAAACACCGTTTTCTGGATGATCAGAGGGCGTCGGCTTTAAATAAATTCTTTCAGCTCGGAATCCCTACTAAAAAAGACGAGGAATATAAATACACCAACCTGAAAGAGATTTCAGAGAAAAACTATAATTTTTTTCCGAATGAATCCCACAATATTACCAAAGAACAGATTGATGCACTTCATTTAGGTGAAGAAAATTTTGACTGGATTGTCTTTATTAACGGACAGCTGCACAAAGAACTTTCAAAAATCTCCATTGAAAATGTAGAATTCCTTTCCTTTAATTTTGCTTTGAACGATGCAAAACATAAAGAGGTTTTCGAGAAATATTTCAATACAATCGCTGCGCAGGATCTGGCTTTTACCAACCTGAATTTAGCATACTGCAAGCAGGGATTTTTCCTGAAAGTTCCGAAAAATATGGTAATTGAAAAACCGATTCATGTTTTCTATCTTTCTCAGAACCAGGATGAAAATACGGTTTACAACACCCGGAACTTATTAATCGCGGAAGAAGGTTCCAAAATTGAAATTATCGAAAGCCATCACAATTTCGACAGCACTTTTGTTCTCACCAATTCGGTTACCGAAATTTTCACTTACCAAAATGCAAAAGCCGACTGGCATAAAGTACAGAACGACAGTGATACCTCGTATCTCATCGATCATACGTTTGCAAAACAGGAGCGCGACAGTTTAACAACGGTTAACACTTTCACTTTTGGCGGAAAACTCGTAAGAAACAACCTCGATTTCATTCATAACGGAGAGAATATCAACTCTTTCATGAACGGAATTACGATTATCGGCGGCGAACAGACTGTGGATCACCACACCGCCGTTCATCATAAAACCCCGAATTGCGAAAGTTACCAGAATTACAAGGGAATTTATAAAGATAAATCTCACGGAGTTTTCAACGGGAAGGTTTTCGTGGATAAAATCGCCCAGAAAACCAACGCCTATCAGCAGAACAACAATATTTTGCTCAATGAAGGTGCCACGATTGACACCAAGCCGCAGCTTGAAATTTTTGCTGATGATGTAAAATGTTCCCACGGCTGCACCGTTGGTCAGCTGAATGAAGATGCACTTTTCTACCTCCGTGCACGCGGAATTTCGAAAAATGAAGCACAGGCTTTGCTGTTATACGCGTTCGCAAATGATGCGATGCAGAACATTGATATTGAGCCGCTTAAAATAAAAATTTCGAAACTGCTCGCCGAAAAACTGGAAGTAGATATCGAATTTTAAAAATTAAAAACGTGTTTCTGACACGTTTTTTTTTATTTTTAGGGCGGACAATTCGCGCTCTCCGCTCATACTCCTCGGTCGGCAGCTCCACTTCGTTCCGCCGCCTCCCTGCGGGGTAACCGCTGCGATCACGGCCGCGGACCCGTTTTCAAAACAAAACCAGTAATCCAATGAATTTAGAAAATATTACCGATCATCTTGAAGCTTACAAACAGCACGGACAAATTATCGATGCTGCTAACTTCGTCATCAGCACTTTTGGTTTGGAGCATGAAAATTTTGCCGGCTTTGGTTTCCGTCCTGAGCTTGAGCCGAACAAATTGCTTCTTACTGCAGAAGGGAAAATAGGAGAAAGGCAGAAGGTGATGATTCCAAAAAATCTTTTCGATTTCGACCTGAATTTAGTGGTCAATATGCTGGCCCACGAAATGCTGCACGTGCGTCAGAAAGCTCCGGAAAATTTAATCGAAGACAAAAACGAGCGTGAGTTTCAGGCGTATTACGAAATGCTTTTCCATAAAGTTTTTCCCAATGTTCCCGAAGTTTCAGATTTTCACAAAAAATTCTTCGGCGAAAAAGCTTTGGAATATTACAGAAGAATGGGCGAGAACTCCGAATTGCAGGAGAGTTATAAAGAACAAAAATTGGAGATTGAAGCGTTAATTTCCTCAGTCACCTCATAAAAAAGGAGACCTATTTCGTCTCCTTCACTTTTTTAGATTTTGGCATTTTTGATTTTATGAATTTCTTTCGCTCTTTCACTGATTCAAGACTTTCGGAATTGAAACAGTACTTCTCCGTTTCTTTCAAAAAGTACAGTGCGTTCTTGAAACTTCCCCTCATCTCGGAAAGTAAGGCTCTGTAATACATGATGGCGTACTTGTCAATTCCTTTTATCTTTAAAGAATAGTTGATCAGTTTTTCAGCTTCCTGAAAATCTTCGTTATCCAAAAGACATTTAATATAATATTTTGGAGTATTAAGATTGGTCACGTCGTACTGCATTGCTTCTTCAAAATAGAGTTTTGCTTTTTCATAATCTAGGAGCATTTCGCTGTAGATTCTTCCCGTCAGGCACAGCGAATCTGCATCTTCCGGGTCGTAAGAAAGCGCATAATTCAGCGCTTCCAGGCAATCCGGCAAGTTGTATGGATAGTTATCCAAAGCTTCGAAATAATATTTACTTTTAGTTAAGGTCATTTCTGTATTTTTTTAATTCATTTTTCAGTTGATATCTTTCTTTGAAAGATTTTTCCTGATGATTCTTTTTAAAATCGGTTCCCGAAAATGTTCTGACCGGATTTCCACGCTGAACATTCAAATGATTATTCCAGGTTTCCTGCATTTGTTTTTCCAATTGCTGAATATGAAATTCCATTACTTTTTCTTTTAACCGGATAACTGAAAGTTTCTTATTCTCCAGTTGCGAACGCGAATCCTGTACGAAAACGCTTTGTCTGGTTTTCAAATAAGTTGCCCGAACTGCGGTTTCCACTTTATTCACGTTTTGTCCGCCACTTCCCTGACTCCTCGCGGTCTGAAACTGAATATCTTTTTCATTAAATTCAATTTTCTCCAAACCTTTCTGTTCAAAAATCCCGATAAACCAATTGCTCCGTTTGTGAAGTTTCCTGAAAGTGCTTTTTCCAATCCAAAGAATGCTTCCGAGCCAGGATTTTAGAAATTCATTCACGTCTTTTCCTTTTAAAAGTAAAGTCACAGATTTCAAAGTCAGATTTTCATCTCCATTTTCGCGATGAATGATTTCGTAATCGATTTTATTTTGTTTTGCTTCCTCAAGGAAGACCTTCAGAACTTTGGCAACTACCCACTGACATTCCAAAGGTCCTCTTCCCGAGGTGATTTGTATTATTTTGCCCATTGTTTTTTTTTATTGTTGGGTGATGGATGATGGATGTTGGATGAAAATTCTATCAACTAACAACTATAACCTATCAACCAAATTATTTATCCATCCTCACAATTCGAGGTTGGAAAGTTCCGAGAATATCGACCAGTTCACTTTGGGCGTTCATCACTTCGTTGATGTCTTTGTACGCCATTGGTGCTTCTTCGGCATTTCCGCCCATCAACGTGACATTTTTGAGTTTCAATTCTTTTTTAATGTCATTTTGAGTGAAAAGACTTCTACATTGTCCTCTCGAAAAAGCTCTTCCAGCTCCGTGTGAAGCAGAGTTCAGTGAATCCGAATTTCCTTTTCCACGAACGATAAAACCTTTTGCAGTCATTGAACCTGGAATCATTCCCAACTCGTTTTCGTTGGCTGGAGTTGCGCCTTTTCTGTGTACAATCACTTCTTTTCCGTTGTGGATTTCTTTCCACGCAAAATTGTGATGGTTTTCTATTCTGGCTTTCACTCTTCCACCGACTGCTTTTACCAATCTTCTGTGAATATCGTCGTGACAAGCCGATGCGTAATCTCCTGCGAGATTCATCGCCGTCCAGTATTCGATTCCGAGATGCGTATTCAAATCCAGCCAGGCGAAGTTTTGAGCTTCTTTTGGTAACGGACATTGCTCAGTCGCCACTCTCGAATAATATTGAGCGATTTCCGCTCCCAATCCACGCGAACCGCTGTGTGAAAGAATCCCAAGATATTTTCCTTTTGGAAGATTGATTTGTTCGTCTTCTTCCGTAATTTCCACTTCTCCGAATTCCACAAAGTGATTTCCGCCGCCGGAACTTCCCATTTGTTTGATGGCTTTTCCTTTTAATCTTCTCAAAATCGGAATTAAATCGAACGTATCTCTGTCGAAAATTTCGTGATCGATGTGAGATTTGTGCGTTTCATACATTCCGAACTTGGTATGTTCGGCAAGAGCTTTTTCGTATTTATCTCTTGCTCCGTCGAGATATGAAATTGGTGTATCCAAAATACTGAGCGACATCCTGCAACCGATATCCATCCCGACTCCGTAAGGAATCACTGCATTTTCTACGGCGAGAACTCCACCAATTGGAAGTCCGTAACCGCTGTGTGCATCTGGCATCAAAGCGCCTTGCGTTGCAATGGGAAGTTTCAAAGCGGTGTAAAGCTGATTTTTTGCTTCATCTGAAATGTTGTTTCCGAAAATGTTGAAAGTTGCTCGATTTGTGTTGAGCATTCTTTTTTCAGTTTTCTTTGATGAAAGCAAAGCTTCTGCGATTTGTCCGAATGTTAAATCTTTCTCGAAGTTCTCCGGATTCTGCTGGATTTCTTTTAATAAAGATTTCACGTACTGAATATTTTTGGTTGCGAAGTTTCTTTTCATTACTTCTAAAGCGATGTTGACGCTCTGATTATTTGGATAACCTAATTTTAATATATCTTTTCCTTTAAGTTTTAAATTTCCCATTGTTTTATATAATTGATGAATGATGAGAGATGATTGATAGTCTCGCATCGATTATTTTCAACTAAAAATTTAGTTGATTTTTTCTAAACCTTCAAGGTTTCCAAAACCTTGAAGGTTTAGAAAAGAGTTTGTCATAGCCCGGATTGCAGCGGCATCCTTTTTTTGCTTTGGCTTGAAAAAAGCGGTGGCGAAAAAAGATACAGCGGAAAGCCGGATTAAGCTCCTAAAAAAAGATTTTGGGGAAACTGTTTTGAGTCTGAAATATTGCGCAATAAAAAACCCGAAAATCTTGCGACTTCGGGTTTTGATATTTCAATATACTGTTATTCTATGAGTGTACCAAACCACGAAGCCTCGCCTTTGCAAAAGGCAATCCTACTGATATATGTAGATTAAATTTGAACATTGCCTCGTCGTTTTTTAATTGGTTAAACTTGATTTTCAGGTGCAAAGATATTATTTTTTTTGAATTGGCAAATTTTAGCTTAACATTTTCTCTAAAATTTCACACGCCGATTTGGGTAAATTAGTTCCGGGACCGAAAATATGATCCGCGCCGTTTTGATACAAAAATTCGTAATCCTGCTGAGGAATTACACCACCAACCACGATCGTAATGTCGTCTGCACCGAGTTTTTTTAATTCCTGTATAACTTGAGGTACCAAAGTTTTGTGGCCTGCAGCCAAGGAAGACACGCCCAAAATGTGAATGTCGTTTTCCACCGCCTGTTTTGCCACTTCGTCCGGCGTTTGAAACAAAGGCGCAACATCTACGTCAAATCCCATGTCAGCAAAAGCAGTTGCCACAACTTTTGCTCCCCTGTCGTGGCCGTCCTGACCCATTTTGGCAACCATAATTCTTGGCCGGCGTCCTTCGTGGTCTTCAAATTTTTGGGTTAAAGCAACGGCTTTATCAAAGTATTCGTTTTTGCTGGCATTCATGGCGTAAACTCCCTGTATTGTTCTGATATTGGCTTTGTAGCGCCCGAAACTTTCTTCCATCGCGTCGCTCATTTCACCCAAAGTTACTCTTCTTCTTGCTGCTTCAATGCAGATTTCCAAAAGGTTCCCATTTCCGGTTTTGGCTGATTCTTTCAGCTGACCGAGAATTGCACTTACTTTTTCAGCGTTTCTTTCCGTTTTTATTTGGTGAAGTCTTTCAATCTGTTTTCTGCGGACTTCAGAATTATCAATATCCAGGATTTCCAGATCCATCTGTTTCTGGGTGGACTTAAAAGAATTTACTCCAATGATAAATTCTTCTCCGCTGTCTATTTTTGCCTGCTTTTTAGCGGCAGCTTCTTCGATTCTCATTTTCGGAATTCCCGCCTCGATGGCTTTGGTCATTCCGCCTTCTTTTTCCACTTCATCAATGAATTTCATTGCTTCATCAATCATTTGTTGGGTTAAACTTTCAACTAAATGACTTCCGCCCATTGGATCAACGATGTCGCAGATTCCGCTTTCCTGCTGAAGAATAATTTGGGTGTTTCTGGCAATTTTTGCGGAATAATCGGTTGGTAACGCGATAGCTTCATCCAGAGCATTTGTGTGTAGAGACTGGGTTCCGCCCAAAGCTGAAGACAAAGCTTCAATGGCGGTTCGGGTAATGTTATTGAATGGTTCCTGTTCTGTTAAACTCCAGCCTGATGTTTGGGAATGGGTTCTTAATGCTAAAGATTTCGGATTCTGAGGATTAAACTGCGTTAAAAGATCAGCCCAGATTACCCGCGCTGCTCTCATCTTTGCAATTTCCATAAAATGATTCATCCCGATTGCCCAGAAAAAGGAAAGTCGCGGCGCAAAATCGTCCACCTTCATGCCGGCTTTAATTCCTGTTCTTACGTATTCTAGTCCGTCTGCCAAGGTGTAAGCCATTTCGAGAACCGGCGTAGCTCCGGCTTCCTGCATGTGATATCCTGAAATGGAAATGGAATTGAACTTGGGAATATTTTTAGCCGTATATTCGAAAATATCAGCGATGATTTTCATGGAAGGAGTTGGCGGATAAATGTAGGTGTTTCTCACCATGAATTCTTTAAGAATGTCGTTTTGTATGGTTCCCGAAAGTTTTTCCTGTGAAACGCCCTGCTCTTCCGCAGCAACAATATAAAATGCTAAAACGGGCAAAACTGCGCCGTTCATCGTCATGGAAACCGAAATTTCATCCAAAGGAATTTCATTGAATAAGATCTTCATGTCTTCCACCGAATCAATGGCAACACCGGCTTTACCAACATCTCCCACCACTCGCGGATGATCTGAATCGTAACCGCGGTGAGTTGCCAAATCGAATGCAACGGATAAACCTTTCTGTCCGGCAGCTAAATTTCTTCTGTAAAAAGCATTGGATTCTTCTGCAGTCGAAAATCCGGCATATTGTCTTATAGTCCAGGGTTTCTGAACATACATAGTGGAATATGGACCGCGTAAATAAGGTGCAATTCCTGCAGAGTACTCCTTTTCAGTTAAATGTTTTGAGTCTCTTTCGGTGTAGGAAGATTTCAATTCCAAACCGTCTTTTTCGAAATTATACAAAGTGTGCTGTACATAATCCAGAGAAAAATCCGGAGTTTCGGCAAGAATCTTTTTACGCATTGTTCTTAAAAATTAAAAAAGTAAAGTTACAAAATTTAGGCAAGGCATCGTATTTAGAATTGGTATGGGAATAAAAAAAGCCTTCCCAGAAGGAAGACTTTCTTATTTTATCAAATAAAATAAATTATTTTGTGATGTTACCGTCACCGTCCGTAGCATCTTTAGCTGCATCTTTTACTTCAGCTGCACCTTTCTTCATTGCATCGCCTGTAGCGTCAATAGCTTTGCCAGCTGCTGAAGAATCTGAGATAATTGGTAAAGAATCGTTGTCTACAACTACTGCGGTTGCTGTAGAATCTGTCTGAACATCTGTCGCTGCAGTTTCAGTTTTTTTACAGGAAATTAAAGTTACTGCCGCAAAAGCCGCCGCCATAAAAATTGATTTTTTCATAATATAATATTTTTTAATTTCCGCTAATATAGAAAAATCTGAATAAAGTCCTAATAATTGTCTTCTTCGCCTTTCATTTTCTCGGCATTTTCTGCCATAATTACTGCGTCGATCATCTCCTGGATATCACCGTTCATATAAGCGTCCAGATTGTAAATAGATTTATTTACCCGGTGATCAGTAATTCTTCCCTGAGGATAATTATAAGTTTTAATTTTTGCGGAACGGTCACCTGTGGAAACCATGGTTTTTCTTTGTGCGGCAATATCTCCCTGAACTCTCTGCAATTCAATATCGTACAGTTTGGTTCGGAGCATTTCCATCGCAAGTTCACGGTTGGCCAACTGAGAACGCGCCTGCTGACAAACGACTACCATTCCTGAAGGTTTGTGCGTCAGCTGTACTTTTGTTTCTACTTTATTTACGTTCTGTCCACCTGCACCGCCTGATCTTGAAGTCTGCATTTCGATATCGGCAGGATTCAGTTCGAAATCCACTTCTTCCGCTTCCGGTAAAACAGCAACGGTAATAGCGGAAGTATGAACCCTTCCCTGAGATTCGGTTTCGGGAACACGCTGTACACGGTGCACTCCGGATTCGAACTTCATAATCCCGTAAACGCCTTCACCTTCCACTTTCAGTATGAGTTCTTTATACCCTTTAGAAGCCTCACTGGAATCAGTAATTTCATGTTTCCAGCCTTTGGTTTTGAAGTACATGGAATAAGCGCGGTACACATCTTCTACAAAAATAGCGGCTTCATCACCTCCTGTTCCGGCACGAAGCTCAACAATTACGTTTTTGTCATCGGCAGGATCTTTAGGAATCAGGAGAACTTTAAGTTCTTCTTCAAGTCCGGGAATTTTTTCGAGGGCTTCGTTTTTTTCGATTTTTGCCATTTCCACAAATTCTTTATCAGAACCGTCAGCGATAATTTCGTCGGATTCTTCAATGGTATTCAAAGCCTGTTTGTACTGATCGAAAACGGCAACAATTTTTCCGAGGTCGCTGTACTCTTTGTTCAGGGACGAATATTTCTTTTGGTCGGAAATTACATCAGGCTGAATAATAAGGTCTGCAACTTCGTTGTAACGTTGTTTTATTGCTTCGAGTTTGGGTATAAGGGACTTTGACATTTGTAGAAATTTGTGGGTGCAAAGATAGGAAAAAAGCGGAAAAGAATAATGCTCACCGAAGAACAACTGAACGGTCTTATAGCCCGGATTGAAACGGCATCCTTTTGAGCAGCGCAGCGGAGCAAAAGATAGAGTGGAAAGCCGGTGTGGTTTTGAAAGAAACGAATACTGTCTGCTCCTAAAAAAAATCAGATCCTGAAATTCAGAATCTGATTTATATATATTGTTTTGCTTTGTGATTGCTTTTCCCGGAATTCAGGTGGGAAAGCAATGACATCAACTAGTGATGACCGTGATTGTCGTGGCTGTGTAAAAACGGGCCGCGGCCTTTTGGATTACTGTAGACCAATTCTACACCTTCCTGCTCTGTCATTGTTTTTCTTCTCACGTCTTCAGGATCGAAAGGTTTGGTTTTTCCGAAATATTCCATCAATCCGGAGGTTAACCAAATTGGGATTACATACCCGAAAAACATGAAGATACACCAGAATCCAACGAGGAACATCGTTACGAAATAGGCGGTCCAAAGGAATTGGTAAAACGGGAAAAATGCTGATAACATCATTATTGTAATAGATTTTAGGCAAAAGTAGGACATTTTTTGTTTTCGGGCAAAAGATTTCCTGTGATTTTTTGCTATTTAAACTGGTTTTAAACTTTAATGGGCGATAGATGCAAAGAAATCATTTCCTTTATCATCGGAAATAATAAATGCCGGGAAATTCTCGATTTCGATTTTTCTTACAGCTTCCATTCCAAGTTCTTCAAAATCAACCACTTCAACTGATCTGATATTCTCTTTTGCTAGAATAGCTGCCGGACCTCCGATGGAGCCCAGATAGAAACCTCCGTATTTTGCACAGGCGTCGGTTACTTCTTTGCTTCGGTTTCCTTTCGCGAGCATAATCATACTTCCGCCAAGATTTTGGAATTCATCTACATACACATCCATTCTGCCCGCTGTTGTCGGACCGAAACTTCCTGAAGCCATTCCCTCCGGCGTTTTTGCAGGACCAGCGTAATATATCGGGTGATTTTTGAAATATTCGGGCATCGGTTTTCCGCTGTCAATCAGTTCTTTGATCTTGGCGTGAGCGATATCTCTGGCAACAATTAAAGTTCCGTTCAGGCTCAGTCGGGTTTTAATCGGGTGTTTTGATAATTCTGCTAAAATGTCTGCCATCGGCTGATTCAGGTCGATGGAAACAGCTTCTTCCAAATGAGGAGCGGTCTCAGGCAAATATTGTTTTGGATTGGTTTCCAGCTGTTCCAGGAAAATTCCTTCTCTGGTGATTTTTCCTTTAATGTTCCGGTCAGCAGAACAGGAAACCCCCATTCCTACCGGACAGGAAGCTGCGTGACGAGGTAAACGGATTACCCGCACATCATGCGTTAAGTATTTTCCGCCAAACTGTGCGCCGATAGATGACTCCTGGCAGATTTGTTGAACACGCTTTTCCCATTCCAAATCACGGAATGCCTGGCCGCCCATATTTCCTTCGGTCGGGAGATGGTCATAATATCCTGCGCTGGCTTTTTTCACGGCTGCTAAATTGGCTTCAGCAGAAGTTCCGCCAATCACAAGTGCCAAATGGTAAGGCGGGCATGCCGCTGTTCCCAGATCCATAATTCTTTCGCGAACGAAGGCTTCAAGAGATGCGTCATTCAGCAGGGATTTTGTTTTCTGGTAAAGGAAAGTTTTGTTGGCCGAACCGCCTCCTTTTGCAAGGAAAAGGAATTTGTATTCTTCGCCTTTTGTCGCATAAATATCGATTTGAGCAGGAAGATTCGAACCGGAATTCTTTTCCTCAAACATGCTCAAAGGAACTACCTGAGAATATCTTAAATTTCTGTTTTGATAAGTATTGAAAATTCCTTTTGAAATCCATTCTGCGTCTTCAGCTCCGGTGTACACATTTTCTCCTTTTTTGGCAACACAAATCGCGGTGCCGGTATCCTGACAGGAAGGGAGCGCGCCTTCAACTGCAACAGCAGCATTCTGTAAAAGGTTGTAAGCTACGAAACGGTCGTTATCGGTCGCTTCAGGATCGTCGATGATATTGCGGAGTTTCTGCAGATGGGAAGAACGCAGCATAAAAGAAACGTCGGCTAAAGCCTGTTCTGCAAGCAGTTCAAGTGCTCTGGGATCGACGGTTAAGATTTCTCTGCCGCCGAGGTATTCGATTTTTAAATAGTCTGAACTGAGTTTTCTGTATTGGGTGTCGTCTTTAAGAATAGGAAAGGGTTCCTGGTATTGAAATTCCATTTTTTTATTAAACTTTTTAAGAATGTAAAAATACGGATTTTCGGGGGGTTAATAAAATCTATTGTGTATTGATTGATATTTAAACTGGTTATAAATTGTTCTTGTTGACTGAATTGATTAACTTTATATGATAAAAGCAGGTGATGTTTTTCTTCCGAAAAAGTATTCAAAAATTATTATTCCTGATTAAAATTATAAAACAATGAATTACAGAACAGAACACGATACCATGGGCGAAGTGCAGGTTCCGGCCGATAAATTCTGGGCAGCACAAACTGAACGTTCAAGAAATAATTTTAAAATAGGCCCTGAAGGTTCAATGCCGGCGGAAATTATTGAAGCCTTTGCCTATCTGAAAAAGGCTGCAGCGTACACCAATGCTGAACTGGGAGTGTTTTCAGCAGAAAAACGGGATATGATTGCCAAAGTGTGTGACGAAATTTTAGAAGGAAAATTACATGATCAGTTTCCGCTTGTGATCTGGCAAACCGGATCGGGAACGCAGAGTAATATGAATGTGAATGAGGTGATTTCAAATAAAGCTCACGTCAATAACGGCGGAATTTTAGGTGAAAAATCCGAAATACATCCTAACGACGACGTTAATAAATCCCAGAGTTCCAATGATACTTTTCCGACAGCGATGCACATTGCCGCGTACAAAAAAGTCGTGGAACATACTTTGCCGGCTGTCGAAAAACTGAGAAATACTTTAAACGAAAAATCAGAGGCATTTAAAAATATTGTGAAAATCGGCAGGACGCATTTAATGGATGCCACACCTCTGACTTTAGGTCAGGAATTTTCCGGATATGTTGCTCAACTTGATTATGCAGTGAAGGCAATCACCAATACTTTTGATCACCTTCAGGAATTGGCTTTGGGTGGAACGGCTGTAGGAACCGGTCTGAACACCCCAAAAGGCTACGATGTTCTGGTTGCGAAATATATCTCTGAATTCACAGGGCTGCCGTTTGTGACTGCTCCCAATAAATTTGAAGCACTGGCAGCGCACGACGCCATCGTGGAAACTCACGGAGCGTTAAAACAGCTCGCCGTATCACTTTATAAAATCGCTCAGGATATCCGTTTGCTTGCTTCAGGGCCGAGAAGCGGAATTGGGGAAATTTTAATTCCTGAAAACGAACCGGGTTCTTCCATCATGCCGGGTAAAGTAAATCCGACACAAAACGAAGCAATTACAATGGTTTGCGCCCAGGTTTTGGGAAATGACACTACCATTTCATTTGCCGGAACTCAGGGAAATTATGAGCTGAATGTTTTTAAGCCTGTGATGGCTTACAATTTTCTGCAGTCTGCGCAGCTTTTAGGAGACGCGTGTCTTTCGTTCAATGACCACTGTGCGGTTGGGATTGAACCGAATTTGCCGAGAATTAAAGAGCTGGTTGATAAATCCTTAATGTTGGTTACTGCATTAAATACACATATCGGATATGAAAACGCCGCAAAAATTGCAAAAACGGCTCATAAAAACGGAACAACTTTAAAGGAAGAAGCGATCAATCTCGGTTTGCTTACCGTAGAACAGTTCGATGAATGGGTAAAACCGGAGAATATGGTTTGAATAAAACAAAAAATTCAGGGATAAAGTATAAGTTCTGAAATGCTCAAAACTGAAACTGCTCACAACACTTACATTTATTCCGATGATGATTAGAAAGGAACAATCCCGGTAATTGCCGGGATTGTTTTATGCTGTCTGTAAAGTTTTTATTTCATCAGTTCCTTAGCCTGAGAGATTGCCGCCTCGGTAATCTTGCTTCCGGAAAGAAGCTGCGCGATTTCCTGAAGTTTTTCTTCCTGATTTAAAGGAATAATATTCGATTTGGTTTTACCCGAAACTTCTTCTTTGATCACTTTATAGTTTTCATTTCCTTTGGCTGCAACCTGTGCGAGGTGGGTAATAACGATGAGCTGCATATCTTCTGCCATTTCTTTCATTACATTTCCCATTTCTTCAGCTACTTTCCCGGAAACTCCGGTATCAATTTCATCCAGAATTAAAGTCGGAAGCTCATCATTTTCAGCCATCAGTTTTTTAATGGAAAGCATCACTCTGGAACGCTCACCACCGGAAATAGCAGACTGTATCGGTTTTAAAGGAAAACCTGAATTCGCCTGAAATAAAAGCTGAATATTTTCTTTCCCGAAATTGGTAAAGTTCGCGCTGTCCGTAAGTTCTACCTCTATCTTTGCCTTTTCCAAGCCTAACTGTTTCAGTAAAGCTTCAATTTTTTTAATGAAATTCGGAATAGATTTTTTTCGGTTTGCAGAGAGATCTTTTGCCATTTCATCAAGTTGTACGGATGAGGCGGTAAGTTTCTGTTCAATTGCTGCAATATGATCTTCCAGTTCGGCAAAAGTGTTCTGTTCACCCGAAATTTGATTGCGGATTGCTTTTAATTCTTCAATAGAATTTGAACTGTGTTTTAAAAGTAAAGTATTAACCGCATTTAATTTCTGGTTTAAATCAGCCAGGATTTCCGGGCTCGTTTCCATTTTTTCGGCTTCGTCCTGAAGTTCAAAAAGGATGTCTTTAAATTCCAGAAAATTCTCATGGAATCTTTGGTTCAGCAAAGTAAACTCGTGAGATAAATCAGCAACTTTCGACAGTTTTCCTTTCACATCATTCATGGAATCGAGAATTCCGATCTCTTCTGCATCAAGCTTGATAAAAATCTGCGAAAGGTTTTCCGTAATTGTTTCCGCATTTTCCTGACGTTTGACCTGGCTCTGAAGTTCTTCCAAATCTAAATCATCAAGATTGGCTTCCATCAGTTCATTCAATAAAAATGCTTTATAATCGCTCTCTTTATTGCCTTCTGAAAGTTGTTTCTTGAGATTTTCAAGTTCTCTTAGAAGTTTTTTATGCTCGGAAAATTCTTTCTGATATTTAAGAATCAGTGTTTTATTTTTCGAAAGTCCGTCAATGATTCTGAACTGATATTCTTCATCAAATAAATTGGAGGTTTCGAACTGCGAATGAATGTCGATTAACTTGGTAGAAAGCATTTTCAGCGTTTCCAAAGTTACCGGGACATCATTTATGAACGCTCGGGATTTGCCGTTCGGAAGTAACTCACGACGGATAACAGTGTGGTGATCAAAATCGAGATCGTTTTCGTCAAAGAAAGTTTTAAAACCGTCATTGATGGCAAACTCAGCCTCGACAATGCTTTTCACTTCAAAATTCTGGATGGACTTTGCGTCGGCTCTTTCTCCCAAAATCAAACGCAAAGCGCCTAGAATAATTGATTTTCCCGCACCTGTTTCGCCGGTAATCACCTGTAAACCTTTGTTTAAAGTAATTTCGAGCGAGTCGATTAATGCAAAATTCTGAATGAAAATTCTTGAAAGCATGTTGTAAAAACGGATTACACAATTATATTTACGAAGTTGAGAGCGTAAATTTAAGGATTTTAAAGGGGAATTTGAAATGCGGATGCTGAATTAAAATTCAACCTTAATAAATGAAATAAATCGTCACCAACACGGCTTATTTCCACTTATTCCATTTGCTGTCGATATCTTTCGGGGAAAGCGTAACGAAAAGCGATTTCAGATCTGCCATATTCACATTGGCATTGTTCCCGTTACTGAAGAGGTCGAAGATTTCCTGCTTTTTGGTATCTATAAAAATATTCACAGGATAATTCATCTGGAAATTACTTTCATAAGTTTTCAGCTGCATCAAAGCATCAGCAATAATTTTTTTTCCTGAAGCCTGATCCTGCTTTCCGAGGTTGTCCAATCCGGCGCGGTGATAGGTGTAGTAAAGGTTTCTGAGCGTATTTTGCTCCGGTTTCATGATGTTGTCGATCAGTGCGGCTCTGGTTCTCGGGCCTTCGATAAGTGACCAGCCTGCAAATTTCTGATTCTGAGAGTTGCTCGAAATTTTCTGAGCTTTCTCAAACCACTGCTGTCCGCCTCTTACCTTGAAGCTGTCGCCATCGTATCCCAAAATGGTGTACACGTAAAAACTTACCACATCGATTAAATTTTTACCTGAAAACTGCCGGTCATTGAAAACCAGATTTTCATTTTCAGTATAATCAAAACTGAAATTGGTATCATTAATATTGATTAAAGGCGTTTCATACGTCGTGTTAAAAACCGGCCGAACTGCCTGTACAACAATGTTTGCTTTAAAATTACTGCTTCCGGATTTTTCAGTGATCACGATTGCAAAATTGCATTTGATTTTTTCAAAATTCTGAAGTTTTTTTCCTGTCCAGCTTGTATTGTTGATGAAATCGCGCAGATTCTTTTCTAAAGTTTTAAAAACCTGGGTATTGCTTCCGGCTAATTGCTGGGCATTAACCTGCACCGTTGCCAGAAGTTCCTGAGAAAAACTGAGATTAAATGAAAATAAAATAACTAATATCGTAAAGAGTTTCTTCATGTTTGGTATAAAAATTAGAAAACGGAAATTTAGGGATATTATTTCAGAATCTGTTCTTCCACAAAATTTAATATATCTTTTGCCACCTCATTTTTCGGTTTCAGAGGAAATTCTTTTTCTTCTGATTTTGTGAAAATTTTTATTCTGTTCGTATCGTTTTTAAATCCTGCTCCTTCATCGCGAAGCGAATTCAGAACAATCATATCCAGATTCTTTTTATTGAGTTTCCCTTTTGCATTTTCTTCTTCGTTTTGGGTTTCCAGAGCAAAGCCAACCAAAAACTGTTTGGTTTTTCTTTCGCCCATTGTTTTCAGAATATCCGGGTTTTTGATCAGTTCGATGGTTAATTCGTCCTCTTTCTTCTTTATTTTTTCCTTGGCAATTTCTTTCGGTGCATAATCCGCCACTGCGGCACTTGCAATAGCAATGTCTGCATTACCATAAAAATTAAAAACCTGATCGAACATTTCCCTGGCTGAGGTAACCCGGTGGATTTCGATATTGGAATGATTGGATTGAAGCGTGCTCGGTCCGGAAATCAGGATGACTTTTGCACCGCGTTTTGCAGCTTCTTCTGCGATAGAAAACCCCATCTTGCCGGAAGAATGATTTCCGATAAAACGAACGGGATCAATAGCTTCATATGTGGGTCCTGCCGTAATGAGAACTGTTTTTCCAACTAAGTTTTTTGAATTTTTACCTGAACTAAAAAAATCCTGAATAGTGTGAGAAATGGTTTCCGGTTCGGCCATTCTTCCCTGCCCAACCAATCCACTGGCAAGTTCGCCGGTTTCTGCAGGAATAATAAAATGTCCGAAATCTTCGGCAAGTTCAAGATTTTGTTTTGTTGAAGGATGCTGATACATATCCAGATCCATTGCTGGTGCGATAAAAACCGGACATTTCGCGGACATATAAGTTGCGATAATAAGGTTATCACAGATGCCGTGAACCATTTTCCCTAAAGTATTTGCGGTGCAGGGAGCCATTAAAATGACATCCGCCCAAAGTGCAAATTCCACGTGATTATTCCAGGTTCCATTTTCGGAATAGAAATCTGAAAAAACCGGATTTTTTGAAAGGGTCGAAAGGGTAAGTTTTGACACAAAGTTTTCAGCAGAAGGCGTCATCAGAACCTGTACTTCGGCACCTTTCTTAATGAAATCCCTGATCAGGTAATTGATTTTGTAAGCGGCAATACCGCCGGAAACACAGATGAGAATTTTTTTACCCTGAATGGCCATTTCAAATTGAGTTTTATGTGGAACGAATTTAGTTAAAATTTTAGAATTACCTTTTCAGTTCCGTGTGTTAATAAGAAAAAGTCACAA
Source organism: Kaistella soli (assembly GCF_019038595.1). Taxonomy (GTDB): domain Bacteria; phylum Bacteroidota; class Bacteroidia; order Flavobacteriales; family Weeksellaceae; genus Kaistella; species Kaistella soli. Next base: position 451,730 of record NZ_JAHOPF010000004.1, on the reverse strand, counting down.
AAGTATGAACTTCTGTGACTTTAATTTTTTAAGTAAAAACTTCTGATTAGTTTTTCTCGTCGGTATTTCTGAAATAAACTTCCCCGTCTAACCACTCCTGAATTGCGATGGATGTTGGTTTCGGAAGTTTTTCGTAATGTTTTGAGATCTCAATTTGCTCTCTGTTTTCGAACACTTCTTCCAAAGTGGAATTGTGTACAGCAAATTCGTCTAATTTATTATGAAGTTCAGAGCGGATTTCTGCGTTGATCTGTTCTGCTCTTTTGCCCATAATTACGATGGCTTCATAGATAGAACCAACTTTTTCTTCGATTTTATCTTTGTCGTAAGTTATTGTACTTAGTTCGGCTTTAGAATCTTTAGCGCTCATTTTCAGTGAATTATTATATTTAAAGTTTGCAAATATACAGCTTATTTTTTGATTTTGAAAGTCGCAGCCGGTGCGGGTGTAGAAAGTGCTGCGCTGTCCCGTTTGATCTGATCTGCTTTTTTCTCTGCATCACGCTGATCTTTTTCCTGATTCAGTCTTACTTCTTCTGCTCTCTGCTTATCCTGAATTTCTTTTTTTCTGGCCTCCACCTTTTTTTCAAGCTCCAGGAAGTTCTCTTTTTCTTTTGCAAGTTTGTTTCTTAAGTCGAGCGCCGTTTTAGCGTTTGCTGAATTTGGCATTTCTCTTTCTACCTGTTTTGTAAAAGCAATAGCGTTTTCAATACGGTCTTTTTTAAGGTCATAAACGGAATTTACTGCAAGCTCATATTTCGATTTCAAAATGTACTCATAAATTTTATCCGCCAGTTTAGTACTCGGGAAATCATTCAGTACATTTTCGAAAGCAACGTTAGCGGCTTTATAATCAGCCATTTTGTAGTATTGCTTTGCGTTTTCGTACGCTTTGAATTCCAGTTTGTAAGTCAGTTCATCAATCAGTTCGTTGATGTTTTTTGATTTTTCTGAATTCGGGTAACTGGTAAGAAAATTCTGAAGTTCGTTGATGGCAAGATCTGTACTTGTCTGATCAAGATTATAATCCATAGAACCTTCATAGAAACATAATGCTGACATATAAGCCGCGTCTTCCGCACGTTTATCCTGCGGGAATGTCACTGAGAAATTCTTGAACTGGTGACCTGCCAGTTTGTAGTTTTTATCGTAATAATTGGCGTACGCCGAATTGTACACTACATTCGGTGCATCGTCCGTCCCGGCAACAAGGTTAGATAATCTTTCGTACAATGCGAGCGCATCTGCCCACTTTTTCTTTTCGAATTTTTCGTTGGCAACTTTAAGGATATAATCTTTATCTGCACTTTTCATCGCTAAATCCTGCTGTCTGTTACAAGCCGACAAAGCAAAAAATGCAAGTAATACTATCAAATATTTTTTCATAAATCTTTTATAGCAGAAATAATAAATGTTTTTCTGCGGTTCAGGTTGCAAAAATATAATTTTTTTGTCAATAGATTTTTTTTTATGATAATTTAACTAATAAATTATCGGTATAACAGCTATTTTGATCTTCAATCTAATAAAATCACCAAATTTAGTACGCTGTATATCCAACCAATGAAAAAACTGTTACCAAAAGATTAGCGAGGATTTTCTTTTCTGCATCCTGTAAATAATTTTCTTCTTTACCGGAAACATAGAGTTCATAGAAATTTTTATTGCGGATCACAAACAGGGAAGATCCTACGATCAGAGTCAGGATATCTTCAGGTTTTGGCGCGTTGGTGAACACTCCGGAAGCAACTCCTTTTTTAATGACATCGTCAATTTTGGTGGTAAAAGTGGTGTAAAACTCAAGAAGGTCATCTTTAAGATGTTCGGTGTGACGAAGTTCCTGAGTTACAAATCCATGGAAATAATTGAATTTAAATAATTGATTTACAACATATTTGATCAGTTCTTTCATTTGCATTTCCGGTTTTCCGTCTTTGATGATTTCCGCAAATTCCGCAAAACTTTCTCTCGTTTTCTGTACCCGGTAACGGTAGAGATAGGACATCATTTTTTCCTTCGATCCGAAGTAATAAGATATCATCGCAACGTTGATATTGGCGTTCGTGGAAATATCACGGATTGAAGTTCCTTCAAAACCTTTTTTAGCGATCAGTTTTTCAGCAACATCCAAAATATGAATCTGTTTTTCGGAGAATTTCTTCTTCATCTTTGTTTATTTTGAGTAAAGTTAAGTAATTTTTAACAGAATTTAAAACGATTGTTTAATAATTAGGCATATAATTTTATACTTTTGAGTATGGAGTTTTTCGATTTTCATCATCACGATTTCGACAGAAATTTTGGTATTTACAACTTGAAGCTGAACGAAGAACCGCCGGAAAACTTCTTTTCTGCCGGAATTCATCCGCAAGCAATTTCAGAAAATATTGAAGCGGATTTTGCCTGGATAAAAGAAATTTCAAAGCTTGGAAATTGCGTTGCTATTGGCGAATGCGGTTTGGATGGATTAATAAAGGTGGACGAAAAATTACAGGAAGAGGTTTTTGAAATGCAGATAGAATTAGCCAACGAGCTGAATAAACCTTTAATAATTCACTGTGTAAAAAGATTTTCGCAAGTAATCCGTTTCAGAAAGAAAGCGAAAGTGCCGGTGATTATTCATGGTTTCAATAAAAGAAAAAGTATTGGCGATGAACTGTTTAAAAATCAATTTTACTTAAGTTTTGGAAAGTCAGTGTTGTATAATGTAAATTTGCAGGATTTTTTAAAGGGTTTTCCTCTTGATCAAATTTTTATTGAAACCGATTCTGCTGATTTTGAAATCAAGGAATTATATCAGAAAGTTTCGGAATTAAAAAACCTCGGCTTGGAAGATTTTACGCTAAAAATCAAAGAAAACCTCAAAAATTTACAAATTCCCATATAAAATGCAGAAAAAGTGGCTTGAACGTACCGAACTTCTTATCAAAGAAAAAGGCATTGAAAAACTCCGCAATGCCAATCTTCTTATTGTCGGTTTGGGTGGCGTCGGTTCTTTTGCCGCAGAATTCCTGGCGAGATCCGGTGTGGGAAAAATGACGATCGTTGACGGTGATGTGGTAGATATTACCAATATCAATCGGCAATTGCCCGCTCTTCACTCCACCATCGGAAAATCGAAAGTGGAAATTGTTGCGGAACGTATTTTAGATATTAATCCAGATCTGGAGCTAACCAAAATCAATGACTTCCTGAATCCCGAAAGTATGGAAGAAGTAATTGATTCTCAGAAATTTGATTATATTCTTGATTGTATTGACAGTGTAGCTCCAAAGATCACTTTGATCAAAACTGCAAAACGGAAAAAAATAAAAATTGTGAGCTGCATGGGCGCCGGCGGAAAAGTGGATCCGGCAAAAGTGATGGTTCGCGACATCAGCAAAACCTATAATTGCTATCTTGCAAAAAATGTAAGAAAACGTCTCAAAAAAGAAAAAATCAATAAAGGTATCCGTTGTGTTTTTTCCAACGAAATACAGGCCGAAGAAAGTCTAAAAATGACTGACGGAAGCAACTACAAAAGGTCTTTTTACGGAACGATAAGTTTTATTCCGGCAATTTTTGGTCTTTACGCGGCCGCCGAAGTGATCAATTATCTGATGAAAGAATCGAAATAGAAGTCAAATTCATTACCAATAAAGCAAAATATATTTTGAATCAAAAATATCCGACACGGGAAAAACTCAAACAGAAAAGAGAAATCGATTTGCTTTTTGGAAAAGGTAAGTGGCAGAGCTGCGGTGATCTGCGGATCATTTCTATTAATCTGGACAAAAAACCTCAGGAAGATTTTTCACTTCCGAACCAGAAAGTCGGGGTTTCGGTTTCAAAAAGATATTTTAAAAAAGCAGTAGACAGAAACCGGATAAAAAGACTGCTGCGTGAAGCGTACCGTTTTAATAAAGATGTCTTCACAGAAGCTTTCGGAACTCATTCTTTATCAATGATTTTCTGGGTTTCCAAAGAAAAACCTGCCGATCTGAAATCACTGGAAGAAAATTTCCTAACCCTCTGTAAATCAAAAAAATAATTTTCAACCTGTTAGCATACTTTTTGTAAATTTGGTTGGATTAAACAATTAATTTTTACAAAAAATGCTGGATCATATTCCTTATTTACCTTATTTAATCAGCGCTTTTATCGGAATCGGACTTGCTGCTGCAACGGGTTTCAGAGTTTTTCTGCCGATGTTTGCTGTAAGTTTGGCGACCTATATGGGCTGGATTCCGATGAACGAAAATTTTCATTGGCTGGCCGGGCTTCCGACTTTGATTACCACAGGAATAGCCACGGTGGTTGAGATTCTGGCGTATTATATTCCTTATGTTGATCACCTTTTAGATACGATGTCAGTTCCATTGGCGACCATTGCAGGTTCCGTGATGTTTGCGAGCCAGTTTGCGGATATCGGGACTTTTCCTCAATGGGCTTTAGCTTTAATTGCCGGCGGAGGAACCGCAGCTGCGATAAGCTCAGGATTTGCAGGAACACGAGCAGCATCAACGGCTACAACTGGAGGTTTGGGAAATTCTGTCGTCGCGACTACGGAGACAGCCGGCGCAGGAATCATGTCATTTCTGGCAATTGCAGCACCGCTGATCGCTTTTATTATCGCAATTATCTTGATTGTCGTTGTGTTGGTTTTAGGACGGAAATTATGGAGGAAATTCAGGGATTTTAATTCTGACAGAAACTCCAAAATAATCAATGTAGACGCCGTGGAAACTAAAAATCTGGAATAAAGTACTTGTGGAGCTTACTTCTGAAAGAACATCTTTATGGCAACGACGAACATCAGAATGGCAAATACTTTGCGCAGCATCTCCTGCGAAATGGTGATTGCGGTTTTGCTTCCAAGATAACTTCCCAAAACAAATCCGAGACAAAGTAGAAGCGTGGTTTTTATATCAACATTACCCGTTTTGTAATAATTCATTACACCCAGAATTCCTACCGGAAGAATAAGAAGTGCCAAAGTAGTGCCCTGCGCTTTGTGCTGTGTAAATCCAAACAAAAAAACCAAAACCGGTACCATAACAATACCGCCTCCGATGCCCACCAAACCGCTTAAATAGCCTGCTAATAATCCTAAAAAAATAAGTCCGATAATGATTATAACCTCCATTTTCATTTTTTTAATTTATTCTTGAAGTTTTATTTGTTCTGCCTTAATTCCCTGATCTGGTTTATTTTATTTTCGAAATGTTCCTTTTTATAGGGATGTTTTTCAGAAAGAATATGATAAGCTTTTATAGCTTTGGAGTAGAGTTTTTGTTCGGTGTAAAGGTTGGCCAAAGTTTCCGTCATTAAATGCGAAATATTATCGCCCTTCTCTTTCACAACAAAATCTGATTCTTCCTTTAGTTTAGAGATTTTGGGTTCTTTAACGATAAAGTCTTCAATTGCTTTTTCCTTGGAAATTGGCGTATTTTCATCACTTTTATCACTTTTTCTTTCTATTTTCAACCATTTTTGCCAGGTATTGATGAAAGTAGGGATGTTGCTGTCCGGGTTTTCAGTAACCGGTTCTTCAATACTTAAAATTTCATCAGCAGGCTCTTCAGTTTTTTCTGATTCAATAACAGAAACTTTTTGTGTGAAAAACGAAAGATTGAAAACGGGTCTGTCCTCAGTTTTTTCTTTGATTTTCTCTTCAATTTCTGAAAGAGCTTTTGGCTGATCACTGCTGCTTTCAAGCGGAGTGCCTTTTTCCTCCGAATGCTTTTTCTTCTGGTCAATCAGAGAATCCGGCGTGTTACCTGAAAACGACATTGGTTTCCATTCACTTTTTGCTGTAGTCGGAGCTTTAACGATTGTTTCAGTAGGAATAGAGTTAATTTCGGTCGGCTTTTGAATGTCCGTCTTTTTCCTGGAAATCGATTGCTGATCAATTTCAACCTCAGCTTCTTTCTGAGGATCCGAAATTTCTTCTGTCTGTTTTGAAACTTCAAAGCTTTGGGTTTCAAAAAAGTTCACCTCTTTATTTTGAGGAATTTCCTCTTCCTGAACTTTATCTTTTTTAGAGGATTTCATTTTTGCTTCCACTTCCGCAATTAAGCGCTGCATTTCATCTTCCTGCTTGTTTTGTACAGGTTTCGGAACGTGGTAAGATTCTGATTCAGAGGTGTTAGGAGATATTTTTATCTCAGGAAGAAAATCTTCCATTCCATGGAAACTTAATGCTTCCGGATTTGTAATAACCGGTTGTTCTTCACTAATTCCAACTTCATTTACTATGACTTCAGTACTCTCGGTTTCTTCTTTTTCGAAAATACTTTCTTCAGATTTTGCAGAAGTTTCAATTTTGGTTTCGGGTAAAAACTCTTCAATTCCGTGGAAACTTAATTCCGAATCATCGTCAAGAGTAACTTCTTCCTGTGAAATTTCAGTTTCAATAACGACGGTTTCGGGAGTGAAAGCTTCCATGTCTTCGGTTTCAGATTCGGTTGGAATAACTTCGGTATTTTCCGGTTCGGTGGTTTTTACCGGTTCTTTTTCAATGGTTTGGGTAACAATTGATCCCGATTCCAGCGTGGATTCAAGATCTATGACATCATTGTCCTGCTCCAGGAAATTTTCTTCTCCTTCAAATAAGATCCGGTTTAATTCGCCATTTACATAAACAGGTTTCGATTCATGCTCAGGAGTCTCGTCAGCTTCATGAGTTGCATTTTTTGGAGTTTCGGAAGGAAGAATTGGGAATGATTGTTTAGGGATCTTGTAAATCACATCTCTCTTTGTTTCCACAACTGTTTGCCCGGTATTTTCAGCGGTCGCTTTTTTATTGATAAACTGATAAAGGATTTTTTTATCCGTGGTATAAGCTGCGGTTGTTGAAAGTACCGACTGGTAATTTTCAGGACTGTATTTGTGAATTCCAAACAAATATAACGCCCTGATATTCTGAATATAAGGATGCTTTTTGATTTCCAGATTCAGCAGATCTAAATCTTGATTCTGGAATAATTCGGGATTTTTTATTAATTCTAAAACTCGTGGATTCATCTTACCAGTTGGCTACAATATCGTTAAAAATTTTATTGATGATTCTCTCGTTCACCACTTTCACCTGAGAAGCTTCTATGGTGTTGATATCCAGATCGCTGCTGAAAACCGCTTCGTCTGAATAGCTTCTGTCAAAACTTTTATCCGGTTCTATTTTGTTTTCGTAATGCACTTTCACTGCAATGGTCAGTTTATTCTGTGCTGCCTGAATATTGCCTCCGGGCGCATTAACGGCGCTGGAAATAGTAGTCGGCGTAATGGAATAATCGGTGATTTCACCTTCAATTAAAATATCCGGATTTTCGGCAGCGCCTTTCAGCGTTGTTCTTTGCAGAAATCTGTTTTGAATGTCCGTAGAAAACTGCTGTGCTAAACTTGGATTCATCAGCGCTGCATTATTGGGGAAATCTTTGATCAGTATTGTTTTGGTTTCAGGGCTCAGGGAAGAACCTGTAAAACTGTAACAGTTCTGCAAAAACATCGGCAAAAGTAGCGTGAGCCCAATTTTAAGGCCGGAAAATATATTGTTTTTTAAACTTAAATTCATAACTAAACGGTCAAACTTTATTCTTGAGTTTTTACAGTTTTGCTTTTCGCAATTATTCTTCCAGATTGTACTGCTTTATTTTTCGGTACAGGGTTCTCTGTGAAATGCCAAGCTCGTCTGCAGCCTTGTTTCGTCTGCCTTTGTGCTTTTCCAGTGCTTTGACAATCAGTTCTCTTTCGTTGTTTTGAAGGGAAAGCGAATCAGCCTTAGTTTCCTCAATTTCAATATCTTCTACGTCACCGTAATCATCATTTCCTTCAGAAATAATTGTAGAATTCTGGAACTGATTGGCATTATTGTTTTCAAAATACAGCAGTGAGTTGGAATTCTGAACCTGTGTTTCAGGCGTGAAAACTCTGTTGATGAGATTTTTCTCCTGATTGCTGAAGTCAGTGTTTCCTCTGTTTTTAATGAGTTCCGAAGTTAATGATTTTAAATCATTTAAATCATTTCTCATGTCGAAAAGGATCTTGTACATAATTTCTCTTTCCGAATTGAATTCTGAATTAGAAATGCCCAAGCCTTTTTTCTGTACCACCGCCGGCAGATTTGCCTGCATAGGAATATATTCTGCCAGTTTTACAGAATTAATGCTTCTGTTCTGCTCCACAACAGTCATCTGTTCCACGAGGTTTCTTAGCTGCCGGATATTTCCGGGAAAAGGATAACTTTCTAGATAATTTACAGCATCATCGGTTAAAACCAGTTCAGGCATTCTGTATTTTTCGGCAAAATCCACAGCAAATTTGCGGTATAATAAATGGATATCGCCTTTTCTTTCTCTCAAAGGCGGCATATCAATCTGAACAGTGTTCAGACGGTAATACAAATCTTCACGGAATCTTCCGTCATTGATTGCGCCAAGCATATTTACATTGGTTGCAGCAACAATTCTCACGTCAGTTTTCTGAATTTGGGAAGAACCTACTTTCATAAATTCGCCGCTTTCCAAAACCCTGAGCAAGCGCACCTGAGTCTGTAAAGGCAATTCGCCTACTTCATCAAGGAAGATCGTTCCGCCATCAGCCACTTCAAAATATCCTTTTCTGGTAGAAGTTGCACCTGTAAAAGCTCCTTTTTCATGACCGAAAAGTTCAGAATCAATAGTTCCTTCCGGAATTGCTCCGCAGTTTACTACAATATAAGGCTGATGCTTTCTGCGGGATTCGCCGTGAATTATTTTCGGAATAAACTCCTTTCCAACCCCGGATTCTCCCATTACCAATACAGAAATATCAGTAGGAGCAACCTGGATTGATTTTTCCAGAGCGCGGTTGAGCGCCGGATAATTTCCGATGATTCCGAAACGTGTTTTTATGGATTGTAAATCTGTCATTTTTAATTTTAATTGAGTTAGTGCAAATAAAGCAGTGATTTCTCTAAAAATTAAATTTATGCAGAAACCTCAGTTACCGTTTTCCCTAAAAGTGTTCCCTGTGTATTGCCGTGGACAAAAACAGACACAATGTCGCCTAATTTCTGTCCTTCCAGTTTATCGAAAACACAAACTGCATTTTGGGAGTTTCTGCCTTTCCATTGGTTTTCGTTCTTTCTTGAAGTTCCCTCAATAAGAATTTCATGAGTTCTGCCGACGTAGCCCTGCATTCTTTTACGGGAAAGTTCTCCCTGTAAAGCGATTACTTCAGCCAGTCTTCTTTGCTTTACATCAGCGGGAATATCGTCTTCCATTTTTTTATGAGCCGGCGTTCCGGGTCTTTCGGAATAGGCGAACATGTAACCGTAGTCATATTCTACCTCTTTCATTAAAGAAAGCGTAAGTTGATGATCTTCTTCGGTTTCACCGCAAAATCCAATAATCATATCCTGTGAAAAAGAAATATCAGGAACGATTTCTTTTCCTTTTTTAATAAGATTCAGATATTCCTGACGCGTGTGCTGACGGTTCATCTTTTCCAGAATTCTGTCGCTTCCGCTTTGTACGGGAAGGTGAACATAATTACAGATATTGTCGTGTTTTGCAATCATCCGGAAGACCTCTTCATTCATCTCATGAGGATTGGAGGTTGAAAAACGGATTCGCATTCCCGGAACTGCAACAGCAACCATATCAAGAAGTTGTGCGAAGGATATTGCAGTAAGTTTCTGCATTTCGGAAGCATTTTTGAAATCTTTTTTCGGTCCGCCGCCGTACCAAAGATAGGAATCAACATTCTGACCGAGAAGGGTAATTTCTTTGTAGCCGCTGTTCCATAAATTCTGACATTCCTCGATAATTGAATGGGGATCACGGCTTCTTTCGCGTCCGCGCGTAAACGGAACTACACAGAAAGTACACATATTATCACATCCCCGGGTAATGGTAACGAAAGCGGTAACACCATTTCCGCCGAGACGGACAGGATTGATGTCTGCGTACGTTTCTTCTTTGGAAAGAATTACATTAATGGCATCTCTACCACCGTCGGTTTCTTTCAATAAATTTGGTAAATCCCTGTAAGCATCAGGGCCAACCACGAGATCAACCAACTGTTCCTCATCCAGAAATTTGGTTTTCAGACGTTCAGCCATACAACCAAGCACGCCTACGGTAAGATTTGGTTTCTCTTTTTTTAAGTTTTTAAACTGAGACAGACGCATTCTCACGGTCTGTTCAGCTTTTTCACGGATGGAACAGGTATTGAGTAAAATTAAATCGGCCTCTTCTGCTTTTAAAGTTGTGTTATAACCCTGTTCGTTCAAAATAGAAGCAACGATTTCAGAATCTGAAAAATTCATCTGGCAACCGTAACTTTCAAGAAACAGTTTTTTAGAATTAGTAGGTTTTTCTGCGATGGCGAAAGCTTCACCCTGTTTGGTTTCGTCTATATATTTTTCCTGCACTTTGTAAGATTTTGGACCTCCCGTATAGGTGTAAAACTATCCGTGAGGTATTAAAATGCAAAGATAGGAATTTTGTGACAGAATGGCAGGAGTTTTTATTCCATTGCGAAAGCCAGAGGCAATTTAAAACGTGATCTCACTGGAATACCGTGGATGCTCCCTGGAGTCCATTTATTTTTTATTTTTGAAATGCTGGTGATTACCATATCATCGAATGGTTTAAAGCCTGTTGTTTCTACAAGCTCTATATTGCTCATCTTTCCGTCGGCTTCAATGATAAAAGTAACCAAAAGCTTAAATTTTCCGTCAAATTTGAAACGGGTCAAATCAATACTTTGCAATACTTTTTGCCGGAATTTATTAATTCCGCCCTCATACTCCGGCAATATCATATCGTTTACCGGATCGTAACCTTCTTTTAAATCCTGAAAAAGCTCATGAGGTATAATCCAGAAACCTGTTACAGCCGGCACTTTTTTTCCATCAACAACAGCGGGGTTCCAGCCGGTTAGATATTTTGCAACTTCTTTGGAAAGCTCCAAAGCGCATTTATTCTGTTCTGAACTTACAGGATCTTCATTTTTCACATACTTGATGGTCTTGTCAGGATATATCAAAACTCTGAAATTGAAACTTTCGTTTTTATTGCTGCAAGGTTGGAGTTTTTTTTCGACAATTACCTTTCGGAAATCCTTATAGAACTGGATGTTTCCTCCGGTATAGTCGGTCTGGTCTTCCGGGTAAGCATAAATGTCCTGAGAAAAATATGAGTTAAAGGCAAAAAAGGTAAAAAGTAAAAATAATTGATATTTCATGCACTAATCTTTTGGATCTGTAATGGCGGTTAACTGATATTTGAATCTGAAATCTACGGGTTGGCCGTTGATGGTTGCGGGCTTCCATTTCTTTTTCATTTCTTTAAATGCGTAAAAAACCATTCGGTCAAATTCTTCCAGACCTGTTTTTTTAGTCAGCACAATATCTTTTATTGTGCCTTCTTTGGATATTAAAAATTCAGCTTCTACAGTAAACCGATCATTCCAATCGAATCTTCTCAAGTCAAGATTTGCAAGAAGTTGTTTTTTAAAATAATCAAGATGATTTTCTTCATGGCTGTTATAGCGTGGATAGGTAATTGAAGGTGAATAATCTGTTTTGTCACTTTTAAAAAGGTCATCAGGGAAAATCATAAAGTTGGCTATGGCCGGCTGTTTTATTCCGTCTACTGTTGACGGATTCCATTTGATCATCTTTTTTGCAACTTCTCTTGCAAGTTCAGATGCGCATCTGTTCGCTACGAGATGATTCTGATGCAGATCTTTGATAAAATTAATGGAACCATCGGTATTTATAAGAACCGAAAATTGGTAAAATTCGGATTTATTCTCGCAGGGCAGCAAGTTTTCCTCAACAATAATATCGTGAAAGTCTTTGTAATATGCGCCATAGCCTCCGCTGTAAGGCGTCTGGTTTTCCGGGAAACTACCTAAAATCTGAGTAAAGAACAATACTGGGCTAAAAAGAAGTAAAAGAAAGTAATTTTTTATCATGTGATTTCATTTAAAAATAAATGTCTTTTTCCTCGGTTTGCTGTTTTTTTGCTGTGCAACATGAAAACTCGTAAAAAGATCAAAAAAGAGATGTAGTTTAAATTTTTTAAAGTTAAAAGAAAACTTTGCAGTTGTCCGCAAAGCTTTTTACTTTAGATATCAAAACTGTCTGTTCTGAAATTCACTTTTAGCCGTAGTTTTGAATCTACAGGCACTCCGCTGCAACTGCCCGGTGTCCATTTTGTGGTTATTTTTTTTAAAGCCATTTCCAGATCACGGTAAAGCAAGTTGCTGTTCGGTACCTCTGGTTTTAGTTGGAAACTTTCCAGTTTACCTGATTTATTAATGGAAATCTGAAGTTCAAAAGTGCCGTTTACAGAGTAAACCCCGGAATTCACCACACTTTGCATGTTCTGGTAAAGTGTGCGCTTAAAGGCGTTTTCGCCGCCGGGAAATTGTGCATAGACTGCGTTATCGCATTTCAAGCGATAAAATTCCAATGGGTTGTTGAGTTCATAAAAAACAGATATTTTGCCAAGTTCCTTCGTATTTTCACTAATATCATTGTCTTCTACGAGATATTGGGCATGGCCATATGTGAAAGAAAATACTAATAATATCAATAACTTTTTCATTGTGTGAATTTTGATTAAAGTTACTGTTTTTTTGAGGTAACTTAAAATTTAGCGAGTGTTTTTTAGTTTCTATGTCCGAAATAATCGTTCTCCAAACTTCTATTAATGATGTAATTGGATTTTAGTGGGTAAAGTAATTTACAACACCTCAATCTGGTTTTTCAGCAAGTCTTCAAATTCGTCGCGTTTTCTGATCAAATGTGCTTTTCCGTCAAGGAACAGTACCTCCGCAGGTTTCAGTCGGGAGTTAAAGTTTGAACTCATTTCGAAACCATAAGCCCCGGCGTTTCTAAAAACGAGAATGTCGCCCTCGCGAACTTCGTTTAACTTTCTGTCCCAGGCGAAAGTGTCAGTTTCACAGATGTTTCCGACAACGGTGTAAATTCTTTCAGCGCCTTTAGGATTGGAAAGATTTTCGATGATATGATACGAATCGTAAAACATTGGGCGGATCAGATGGTTGAACCCTGAGTTGATTCCTGCAAAAACCGTTGCTGTCGTCTGTTTGATGACATTTGTTTTTACAATAAGATGACCGCTTTTGCTTACCAGATATTTTCCGGGTTCGAACCAAAGTTCAAATTTTTTACCTGATTCCTGCGAAAAATCACTAAGTGCTTTTTCTACTTTTTTGCCGAGCGCTTTAACGTCCGTTTCCATGTCACCTTCCTGATAAGGAACTTTAAAGCCGCTTCCCATATCCAGATATTTCAGGTTAGGAAAATGTTCGGCAAGACTGAACATGATTTCCAGGCCTTCAAGAAAAACATTTGGATCCTTGATTTCGCTTCCGGTATGCATGTGAAGTCCTTCTACATTGATGTTGGTGGTTTTCATCACGCGCTCAATATGACGGAGCTGATGAATGGAAATCCCGAATTTTGAATCGATGTGTCCGGTCGAAATTTTATAGTTTCCTCCGGCAAAAATGTGTGGATTAATTCTCACAAAAATGGGATAGGAATCACCGTATTTGTTTCCGAACTGTTCCAAAATCGACATGTTATCAATATTGATATGGACTTTGCAAGACATGGCTTCTTCGATTTCAGCCAAATCAACACAGTTTGGGGTGAAGAGTATTTTTGCTGGTTCGAAACCGGCTTTCAGTCCAAGTTTTACTTCATTTATCGAAACGCAGTCCAGATTACCACCCAGACTTTTAACGTATTTTAGAATATTAATATTTGAGAGCGCTTTGCAGGCATAGAAAAACCTCGTGCTCTTATGAAAAGACGAAGTAAGTTTTTCGTATTGAATTTTAATGGATTCGGCGTCGTACACGTAGGTAGGCGTGCCATATTGTTCAGCAATTTTTAACAGATCTTTGTTGGTCATTTTATCATTTAATTTAAAATAAAAAAAAGCAAGCCCCGAAAGAGCCTGCTTGATTATTTGGTTATCAATATTCAGCTCTTAACACACCATATTTCCCTTAGAGGACATCTTTTTCCCCTTAGAAGTAACTTTCTTTATTGATGTAAAAGCATTCATATTTATGTGATTTCTGAAATTTTTTTCAAAAATAATTTTTTTTATTTAATTCTGCACTATTTATTTTGATGGTATTGCCGAAATTTCAAAATCACCACGCAAAAGCGCCAGTTTCAGGTCGTTCTCCAAATCAGCTGCTGATGTTTCTATATTGATTCTTAAAGCTGTAATTTTTTTCAGAGTGTTGATTTGGGTATGAAGTTCGTAAAATCCATAACTTTTCAGATGTCCTTTTTCAAAAATGAGAAAAGATTTTTCACCTAAGGTCCGGCCTGCGGACAGCCACATTTCCGTTCTGTTTTTCAGACTTATTGCTTTTGTCAATTCGTCCGGGTCAACAAATCTTGTTTGGCTTTTGATGAAACTTACCGCTTTAAGGCCTTGGGTGAATGATTTGAATTTCAACAGAGGTTTACCTTCTTTCTGACTGGAAATTTTCTCTACAAAATATTTCCCGTTTTTATGATAAAGCCCGAACTGAAGTGTTTCGCGTTTTCTCAAACCTTTGCTTTTCATCATGAGTTTAGCAAGAATATCATTTCCTGTTAAATCATAATGAATCTGTTCAACATCTTCCTGAATCTGTTTCCAGCGTTTTGATTTTGAATTGAAAATAACTTTCGAAAACTTGCTTAAATCATCCACGAAATCACAGAAAATAATTTTTCCTTCAGCGTTCTGCAGATAGATAATTCCTCTTTCGAAGGGCAAGTCCTGAGTGAGGTTTCTTACTTTGTTGAGGTAGGTTTTAGCATTGAATTCTTCATGATGCTGCTGAATGATTTCGGAATCTTTGTCCTTAATCATCAAAAGTTTAAAAAGGTCTAAAGTTGCCCGTGCATCTCCGGAAGCGCGGTGCTGATCGAGTAAAGGTATCCCCAGCGATTTTACCAGTTTTCCTAAAGAATAACTTTCGGCCTCAGGAATTAGTTTCTTTGCTAGTGGAATGGTGTCTAAAGTATTGATTTTGAATTCGTAACCAAGGCGTTTGAATTCCTGTCTAAGCATTCTGTAATCGAAATCGATATTGTGACCGACTAAAGTGGTGTTTTCGGTTATTTCGACCACTCTTTTTGCAATTTCATGGAATTTAGGAGCTGTTTTCACCATTTTAGGCGAAATTTTGGTCAGTTTCTGGACAAATGGGGTGATGTCGCTTTCGGGGTTTACCAATGAAATAAATTGGTCCACAATTTCGTGACCATCGTATTTATAAACGGCAATTTCAATGATGCTTTCTTTCCTGAAACCTGCTCCGTTACTTTCTATATCAATTACTGAATACATTGTTTTTTATACTACTTCTTTTACCATCGGCCATTGCCGAAAGCCGGCGCAATTTACCTTCTTCTTCCGCCCAAACCAAACATTCCCAATACAAATTTTGCGCCTTCTCTCGCCAGAGTCGTGGTGAAGGTTCTTCCTGCTCTGGATTTCATTACGGATTCAAAAACTCCCGGTTCTTCTTTTACGGGCCGTGTTGGCTGAGTTGGAGCTGCATTCTGTACGGCCTGTTCCATGCGGCTGGTCAGCATTTCGTAAGCGGAATCTTTATTCACAGTTTGTTCATATTTAGCAACTAAAGCCGAGCGGGATGTTAAATCTGAAACTTCAGCATCGTTCAGGATATCCATTCTTGATTCCGGAGAAATCAGATAGGTGTGGACCAGCGGGGTCGGAATCCCTTTTTCATCCAGCGCAGTGATGAATGCTTCCCCAATCCCTAAATTCTGAATAAGTTCGTCTGCTTTATAATATTCTGTGATAGGATAGTTTTCAACAGCTTTTGAAATTTCTTTTCTGTCCTTTGCAGTAAATCCGCGCAGTGCGTGCTGAATTTTCAATCCAAGCTGTGATAAAACGTTTTCGGGAACATCACCGGGAATTTGGGTAATGAAATAAATCCCAACGCCTTTAGAGCGGATGAGTTTTACCATTGTTTCAAGCTGATTCAGCAGTGCTTTGGAGGCTTCATTAAAAATTAAATGCGCTTCATCAATAAACAGTACGAGTTTTGGTTTCCCGGAATCACCTTCTTCAGGAAATGTCATGTAAATCTCTGCAAACAGCGAAAGCATAAAAGTTGAAAACAGCTGCGGACGGCTTTGAATATTGCCAACTCTCAAAATGTTTACCACTCCTTTTCCGTCCCTCTGCTGCAATAAATCTTCCACATCAAAACTTGGTTCCCCAAAAAACTGCGCGGCTCCCTGCTGCTCTAAAGCTACGATGGAACGGAGGATAGCGCCAAGTGATGCGGGCGCGATTGATCCGTAATTATTGGCTAAATCAGCTTTTCCCTGAGGGTTATCTGTAACATATTGCAGTACTTTTTTCAAATCATCCAAATCGATCAGGGGCAAACCTTTGTCATCGCAATATTTGAAAACAATTGAAATAATACTCTGCTGAGTATCATTAAGTTCCAGTATTTTTGAAAGTAAAACTGGCCCGAATTCGGTAACGGTTGCTCTTAATTTCACCCCTTTTTCCCCTGAAATGGTCATCAGTTCAACGGGAAAAGCCTGAGGCTGATAAGGTAACTGGGTTTTGGCATATCGTTCGGAAATGATGGAATTTTCAGTACCCGGTTCGGCAATTCCTGAGAAATCCCCTTTGATATCCAAGACTAAAGAAGGAATTCCGAGATGTGAAAGCTGCTCAGCAAAAACCTGCAGCGTTTTGGTTTTCCCGGTTCCTGTCGCGCCGGCAATTAAACCGTGTCTGTTAATGGTTTTCAGTGGGATTTTTACATCTACTTCGGTCACCACTTCTCCGTCGAGCATTCCTTTTCCTAAAGTGATATAATCTCCTTTTGCTGAATATCTTGCGGAAAGTTCCTCGATAAATTTCGCTTTATCTGCCATTTGTTTTAATGTGTTTTAAACTATAAAGATAGAAAATATTGAGAATTATATATTTTTTTATTTAAAAAATAAATATTCCATAAAATGATGAAAGTCATTTTAATTCAGATAAAAATGTCTTAATTTTAACCCCGTAAAATGAAACGCTTTTTCACGTACATATTGTCCATCATTATTTTCACTGCGAGTTTTCAGAACTCCCTGCTGATGATTGATTATCAGATCAACAGGGATTTTTACGAAATCCACTGTGTTAATAAATCTAAACCTGAGATGAACTGTCACGGGAAATGTCAGATGAAAAAGGAATCGGATAAAACTTCAAGTTTTGTCAATCTGGTTAAATATTCATTTGAATTTAATCTCATTCCTTCAAAATCTGCAGAATTTAATCTCAGTAGAGTCGAAAATGATGATTTTAAGAAAGCCGGTTTTATTTATTCTACAGAAATTGTGCGCTTAGGTTTCCATACCATCGATCCTCATCCGCCACAAATTTGATTTTACCTTTTCAACAAAATTACTGTGCCCTTTTTAGTGATACAGCAGTAATTCTTTTTCAAAAAATCAAATTTTAAACGCATGAAAAATTTAAATACAATTATTTTTCAGCAGGGTAAGTATGCTTTTGCGGCACTTTGTCTGCTGATTTCAAATCTCCTTTTCTCTCAGGAAAGCACAGATTCTCTCTATCAGAATATAGAAGTGGTGAAAATCACGAAACTTTTACCAAAAAACAAAGAAAAAATTGAAACTCAGAATTCCGATTTACTCAGCCACGATGCGGGGAAATTCCTTCAGCAGGTTCCTGAAATTTCAGGGATTAAAAAGGCCGGAAATTATGCAACAGATCCGGTTTTGCGCGGATTTAAATATGAACAGCTGAACATCGTTATCGATGGTGCCTCCAATGCGGTAAATGCCTGCCCGAGCAGAATGGATCCTGCAGTAAGCCAGGTCAATATGAATATGGTAAAGGAAGTTGAGATTTTCAAAGGTCCTTATCACTTCCGTCACGGCAATGCCTTGGGCGGTACGATTAATTTTATAACAATTCCTCCTGTTTTTTCTGATAAAACCAATGTAAACGGAAGGATTTCTCTGGGTTACGAAAGCAATGGAAATATTTTGAGAAATGAGGGTTTTGCGCAGCTTTCATCGAAAAAAATAGTCTGGGATGTTTTCGGTTCTTATCAGAAAGGCGACCGCTACAAAGACGGAAACGGTAATGAAGTGCGTTCTGCATTCTTGAGGTATAATGTGGGGACAAAAGCTAATTTTAAATGGAACGAAAATAACACCACGAATGTTCAGATCAATTCAAACCAAGGCCGGGACGTGGAATTTGCTGCCCTGAAAATGGATCTGCTTTTTGATAAAACGTGGATGGTTCAATTAGGCCATTTGGCGGAATTTCAGAATTCTCTTTTGAAGAATATTAATTTCAATTCCTATTTTTCGATCGTTGAACATTCAATGGGAACAGCCGATCAGTCGATGGTTTCAGACGTCAGGACCAGAACTTACGGTTCAAGGGCAGAAGCAAAATTTGCTAAAAATAAAAATGTTTTCTACTCCGGTTTCGATTACAAACATGAAGAGGCGGTTAACATAAGTTCAAAAATGACGATGGCAATGCCGATGATGACGGACGGAACCTCATGGCAGAATTCACATATCGATCAGTTGGGATGGTTCGGTGAATATCAGCATTTCTTCAGCAACTCAAAACTTACGGCTTCGCTGAGGCTGGATTATAACGAAGCCAATGCGGAAGATCCTTCCAAACTGTTTACCAGTCTTTACGGAAACATGAAAGCTGAAGATTTCAATCACAGCTTGAGTTTAGGCTACAGTTATGGAATTACCAAAAACACTCAGCTTGCCATCTGGATGGGAAGAGCGCAGCGCAGCGCAAGTTTAACGGAAAGATATATCAACCGTTTTCCCGTTGGTGCCGATGATTATCAGTATGTCGGAAATCCTTTATTGAAGCCGGAAACCAATAATCAGGCTGACCTTATTTTTACGCATAAGAAAGAAAAAATTTATTTCCAGATTGATGGGTTTTACTCCCTGATGCAGGATTATATTTCCGGCGTTGTGCGTTCGGATATTAAGCCCAACTCGATGATGGTTCCCGGGACAAGACAGTTTCAGAATATTGAAAAAGCTTTCAGAGCAGGCGTTGAAGCAAATTTTAACTGGAAATTTTTACCAAAATACCGAACAGAAATGGCCGTAGCTTACACTTACGGTGAAGATCTGAATACCAAAAACCCGCTTCCGGAAATCGCTCCGCTGGATTTCAGGTGGAGAATGGAAGCTGATTTTTCTCCGGTCGTTTTTGGATTTCAGTACCGTTTTGCTGCGACTCAGAAAAGAATCAATCCTGAGTTTGGGGAATTTGTAACGAAAGACTTTTCGCTGCTTGATTTTAATGCGAAGTATAATGTGTTTAATAATGCTTTCTTAAGTTTTGAAGTGTCAAATATTTTTAACAGAGCTTATGCCGAACATTTGAGCCGCACGCTTTCAGGCATGAGTCATCAGAGGATTTTAGAGCGTGGAAGAAGTTTTAACTGCGCGTTTACCTACCGTTTTTAATAAAGAGTAAACTACTGCTTTCTTTGGTGATTTCAGCAGCATCAAAACTGCTATTTTTTTATTAAATTTGTTAAATCTCAAATTGAAAGTGATGAAAAGAGCTGAAATCCTTTTAAAGATTATTGAGGAGCAGAAAAAGGTCATAGAAAGCCTGCAACAATCTGTTAATCAATATAGAAATGAATCTGATATGGATGAGGAAAGCACCCACGATCCTGAAGATTTTTCTCACCAGACGGAAGCCAAAGATATGCAGCTGCGGTTCGAAAAGACCATTAAAACGGCTGAGCAAAATCTCAGGTTTCTGGAAAATGAAAAGGAAAAATCGCATGAGAAGATTGAGAACGGCTGTCTTATCGAAACTGATAAAAACTTTTTGTTTGTGGGAATCTCGGTTCCGATTTTTAAAATTGAAGATAAAGAGGTCATTTCTTTTTCTGAAGAAGCTCCCGTTTTTGAAAATATCAGAGGTAAAAAGGTAGGAGAGCAGGTAAAAATCAGAGATGTGTCATTTGTCATTCAGTCATTCAGCTAATTTTAATAATTTAAAACTCAACAACTACATTGGAAATTATCGGATATCTTTCTGCAATCATCATCGGATTAGTGATGGGGCTTATTGGTGGTGGCGGAAGTATTTTAAGCGTGCCTATTTTTGTGTATGTTTTTGGTTTTGATGCTGTTACCGCAACGGCGCTTTCGCTTTTCGTAGTGGGTGTTACGAGTCTGGTAGGCTCTGCAGGATTTATCAGGCATCAGCAGATTGATTTTAAAACTGCGTTTATATTCGGAGTTCCCTCAATTTTGGGAGTGCTCTTTTCCCGACGATTAGTGTTGCCGCATCTGCCGCATTATATCATTCATAAGTGGGGAATTACCCTGACAAAAGATATGTTTTTGCTGCTTCTTTTTGCTATTCTGATGCTCATCGCTTCATTCAAAATGATCAGAAAAATCGAAAGGCCGAGACTGAGTAAATATGAGGAAACCAATTATACCATCCTTATTTCGCAAGGTCTTCTGGTAGGAATCATTACCGGGCTGATAGGAGCGGGCGGTGGATTTTTAATTGTTCCGGCCTTGGTGATGCTTTTAGGTATTCCGATGAAAAAGGCGGTAGCAACTTCGCTTTTTATCATCTCGATGAATTCGATTCTGGGGTTTGTAAGTACGATGGCCATGGTAAAACATGATTGGTTTTTCCTTCTAAGTTTCAGTGCCTTATCAGTGGTAGGAATTTTTGTCGGAATCGGGATTTCCAAGAAAATGGACGGCAGAAAACTGAAACCTCTTTTCGGATGGATTGTTCTCGGAATGGGCATATTCATCATCATCAAAGAAATATTTTTAAAACAACAATTTTAAATATGAGAAATTTATATGCAGCAGTTTTTGCTTTGTTAATCATGAATTCATGTAACAAGGAAGAAATCAATACGCAGAATCAAGCCGAGATTACGAAGCCGGCTTCGACAGAAATCAGTCAGGTTCAGGAACCTTTAAAACTTAAAAACAGCAAAGGCGAGGAATTAAGCGTAACCTATCTGGCAGAAGGAGATGTGGTAGGAGTGAAAATTCAGAAAACCGGTGAAGGCGAGCAGAAGCTTTCAGCCAAAACAACCAATTTAAGCGGTAATCCTATTTTCAGCAATGAGAATTATATGTGGGAAATGACGCATGAAGGAAAAGCAGGAAAGCTATCTGACAAAGACGGAAACGCATCAGAGTATCAATAAAGTGCGCGATGTTTATTGATTGATTCAATCAATAACTTTGTTTTTGATCGTATTTTGATATAATTATCACGAAATTTGCAGGAGCAAATTCAAAAATTAAAAAATGAAAATAGAGCAAATATATACGGGATGTTTAGCACAGGGCGCTTATTACATTGTTTCTGAAAATGAAGCCGTAATTATCGATCCTTTGCGGGAAACAAAACCTTACATCGACAGGCTTGAAAAAGATGAGGTCAAACTCAAGTATATTTTTGAAACGCATTTTCATGCAGATTTTGTCTCGGGACATTTGGATCTTTCGAAAAAAACAGGTGCTCCAATTGTCTACGGACCGACGGCAGAACCTGAATTCGATGCAATTATTGCCGAAGATAACCAGATTTTCAAAGTTGGAAAGATCGCTATTAAAGTGTTGCACACTCCAGGTCATACCATGGAAAGTTCAACTTTTCTGCTGATTGATGAAACAGGAAAAGAAACCGCTGTTTTTTCGGGTGATACTTTGTTTTTAGGAGATGTTGGCCGACCCGATCTGGCACAGAAATCTGCTCATATGACTCAGGAAGAACTTGCAGGATTACTTTATGAAAGCCTTCAAAACAAAATAATGCCTCTTGCTGATGACATTGTTGTTTATCCTGCTCACGGTGCAGGCTCAGCGTGTGGAAAAAATATGCAGAAGGAAACGGTGGACACTTTAGGAAATCAGAAAAAGACCAATTATGCGCTCAATCAGCCTGACAAAGAATCCTTTGTGAGAGAGGTTTTGGACGGTCTTTCCGCGCCGCCGAAATATTTCGGAATGAATGTAGCGTTAAACAAAGGCGGTTACGAAACGTTCGAAAATGTGCTTGAAAAAGGGAAAAGGCCCATCGCGCTGGAAGATTTTGAAGAAGTCGCTGAAGATACAGGTGCATTGATTTTAGATACAAGAAATGCAGCAGATTTTCATAAAGGATTTGTTCCCAGATCAATAAATATTGGATTAAAAGGTGATTTTGCTCCTTGGGTAGGCGCAATGATTGTAGACGTACATCAGCCGATTTTACTGGTTTCAGATTTAGGAACAGAAGAAGAAGTGATCACAAGACTTTCGAGAGTGGGTTTTGATAATGTTCTGGGTTATCTCGAAGGCGGGTTTGATTCATGGCAAAACTCGGCGAAGGAAATTGATGTCATTCACAGGATTTCTGCGGAAGAATTCGCCAAAAAATTTAATGAATCTTCAAAAGTTATCGATGTCAGAAAGGAAACTGAATATGACGCCGAACATGTAAATGATGCTTTCCGCAGACCGCTCGCAGATATTAATGAATGGGCAGTTTCGCTTGATAACGAAGAACATTTCTTTATTCACTGTGCCGGAGGTTACCGAAGCATGATTGCTGCAAGTATTCTGAATTCCCGCGGGATTAGAAATTTCACCGAAATTGAAGGAGGTTTCAATAAAATTAAAGAGACTGAAGTACCGAAAAGCAATTTTGTCTGTCAAAGTAAAACACTGTAAATTAGAACTGTCTGTTTGTTTTTGAACGCGGACGTTCATTTTGTACAAAACTTAAAAAAAAGATTGATGTTTGACCGTATTAAAAAACTGTTCAGTGGAAAGACCGTTAATTTTAAAGAACTTGTAAAAAACGGCGCGCAGATTGTTGATGTAAGAACACCTGCAGAATTCAGCAGCGGAAGCATCAGGAATTCTAAAAATATTCCTTTGCAGGAACTGGTTGCAGAAATGAAAAAAATGGATTTGAAAAAACCGGTTATCACCTGTTGTGCAAGCGGTATGAGAAGTTCCTCGGCCAAAGTTCTGCTTGAACAGAACGGTTTCGAAGCTTATAACGGAGGAGGCTGGCTGAGTCTTCAGAAAAAACTGAACCAGTAAAGCGGTTCTTAATTAAAGTTTCAGGGATATGTTTCCCCTAAATTAATATTAAAAAGATATGTCACAGAAATTTCAGGAGCTTATCAATTCAGAACGCCCGGTGTTGGTGGATTTCTTTGCAACGTGGTGCGGACCGTGCAAAGTGCAGTCATCAGTTTTGACGACGGTGAAAGAAAATATTGGCGACCTTGCAAGAATTGTAAAAATAGATGTCGATCAGTTTCCCGCGATCGCAGCAGAATATGGCGTTCGTGGTGTTCCCACGTTGGCGGTGTTCAAAGATGGAAATCTTCTTTGGAAAGAAAGCGGAGTTCATGATGTGAATACACTTACTTCTCTTCTGAATGATTTTGCAAATAAATAATCCTAAAGAATTTCAAAAGAATCCCTGTCGTTTAGAAACTGAAATTTTTCTCTGAAATTTTTTAATTTTTCTCTGTTAAATTCGGCCGAAACGATATTGTTTTCGGTTGTAGACACGATACTTCCGTCTGCAAAATAACAGTACGAGCTTTCCGGATAATGCAGATTGTTTCCATCGGTTCCGATACGGTTTAAGCCAAAAACATAACACTGATTTTCTAAAGCTCTGGCTGTAAGTAGCGTTTTCCACGCGTCAATTCTCACTTCCGGCCAGTTGGCTACATATATAATAGCGTCATAATCATTGTTATTTCTCGCAAATACCGGAAACCGAAGATCATAGCAAACCTGAAGTAAAATTCTCCATCCTTTGTATTCCACAATTACTCTGTCCTTTCCTGGCGAATAGGTTTTGTCCTCGCCCGAAAATGAGAATAAATGTCTTTTGTCATACTGAAAATGTTTTCCGTTTGGCTGTACAAAGTAAAACCTGTTGTAAAACCTGTCATTTTCAAACACAGAAGCGCTTCCGCAGATCGCGGTATTTGTTTTTGCTGCAAAATTTGTCATCCAGTGGAGGGTTTCCTCATTGCGGTCAGCCACTTCTGCTGCTTTCATGTAAAACCCTGTGGAAAACATTTCCGGAAGTACAAATAAATCAGTAGAAACCTTCGCTAATAAGCCGCTGATCTCATTGAAATTACGCTCTTTATCTTTCCAGATAATATCAAAATTTAAACCTGAAATTTTTAAATTCTCCATTATAAATTATTGTAAAATGTGACTAAATATACAAAAAAATCAACTCCTGATTTAAGATCAGAGTTTTTTGGTCTTATATTTGATAACTCCCTCCTATACATTAAAACTATAAATTAAAACATTATGAAAAAGTTATTATTAGTATGCTCAGCGTTGTTTTTAGGACAAATGACATTTGCACAGGCTTGGAACGGGAAAGGAGATCAGAAGCTTCAGATAGGTTTTAACGGATGGGGCTATGGAACCGGTATTACGGCGACCTACGATTATGGTTTAGGCAGTATTGTATCATTAGGAGCAGGAGCTAATTTCTTCTTCGATCACAACAATAATAAATATGCTGATGACGATTTTGGTGTATTCGGACGTGTGAATTTCCATTTACAGGAGCCGTTAAGTCTTCCTGAAAAATGGGATATTTATCCAGGTGTAGATTTAGGTCTTCTTGGTAAAAGCGGTACTTATTTCGGCGCTCACTTAGGAGTTAGATATTTCTTCAACAATAATGTAGGTATCTACGGTGAGTTTGGTAATAATGGTAGCTTAGGGGTATCGTTCAATTTCTAAAAAATTCATTTTCAACAGATATGAGGTTCTCAGTTTTTGAGAACCTTTTTTATTTGGCATACTTTTGATAATTCGTATCTTCGCAATTCTTTAAAATTTTAATAAATATAAATGACACTAATACAATTATTTCAATTCATACTCAGTATTTCAATTCTGGTAATTCTTCATGAATTAGGGCATTTCATCCCGGCAAAATATTTTAAAACAAAAGTTGAAAAATTCTATTTGTTCTTCGATCCGTGGTTTTCTATAGCGAAGAAAAAAATTGGCGGAACAGAGTACGGAATCGGGTGGCTGCCATTCGGAGGTTATGTAAAAATTGCCGGAATGGTAGATGAAAGTATGGATACGGAACAGCTGAAAAAACCAGCTGAACCTTGGGAATTCAGAAGCAAACCGGCTTGGCAGCGTTTAATTATTATGTTAGGCGGTGTTACCGTGAATTTCTTTTTAGCATGGTTTATCTATTCATCACTAAGTTATTTCAAAGGCGAAACTTTTCATGATAATGCCAAATTTGAAAATGGAATCTCCGTTTCCGAAGCAGGGAAGAAAATGGGTTTACAAACCGGTGATAAGATTCTGAAAATCGACGGAAAACCTGCCGAAAGAATGGAAACATCCACCATCAATATGCTTTTTGCGCATAATGCGACTGTTTTAAGAGACGGTAAAGAAGTTACTTTCCCGATCAACGAACATGGTGTTGCAGCTGTTTTGTCTGAAAACGAAGCCAAAGCCTACTTCACGCCACGATATCCTGTAGTGATCGACAGCCTTTTTGCGAACGGAACAGCAAAAACTGCCGGATTACTGAAAGGGGATAAAATTGTTGGGATCAACGGCAAGCCGATCGCCTTTTTTGATGAGTTGGGAGCAGAACTTGCTAAATATAAAAATCAGAATGTCGTGGTTGCTGTTGAAAGAAACAACGCTCCTCAGGAAATCACCACAAAAGTGGATGCGCAGGGGAAACTCGGCTTCGCTACAGATTTAAAAGTAGCTCAGACGGAATTTGATAAATCTAAAGTAACAAAAGAATACACTTTCTTAGGAGCAATTCCACGAGGGCTGGAAAGAACCGTTGATGTATTGACGATGCAGATCAAACAGTTCAAAATTGTTTTCAACAGTACCACTCAGGGTTATAAAAAAGTTTCAGGGCCTATCGGTATTATTAAGCAAATGCCGGAAACCATCAACTGGGAGTTTTTCTGGAGCTTTACTGCGATGTTTTCAGTATGGCTTGCTTTCCTGAATCTGATCCCAATTCCGGGACTTGATGGCGGTCATGTTGTCTTTACATTATGGGAAATGATCACCGGAAAGCCTGTTCCGCAAAAAGTTTTAGAAAATGCACAAATGATTGGTGTGATTTTCTTACTTGGATTAATGGTGTTAATCTTTGGAAACGACATAGTTAAGTGGATTACGGGCAGATTTTAAGAAAAAATCATGAAAAATTTCGCTAAAATATTTTGGAGGAATTAAAAAAGTTTTTATATTTGCACACGCTTAACGCAAAGAGAAACACTCCTCTTTAGCTCAGTTGGTTAGAGCATCTGACTGTTAATCAGAGGGTCGCTGGTTCGAGCCCAGCAAGAGGAGCAAAGACTTACAGAAATGTAAGTCTTTTTTTTTGTTCCATATTCTACCGGCGGAGGATGTTTTCGGGGATTTCAAGAGATTTTTTCCTGATTCCTTCATCAGTGTTCCTTTTAAATCTTTTAATTGAATTTATTGCATATAAAAACCCCATCAATTCGTTGATGGGGTTTTGTTAACGTGTTGCTTATTTAATTCTTCTTTACTGCTTTCGCAATGTTGATAATTACTTTTACTGCTTTTTCCATCGACTCTAATGCGACATATTCATAAGGACCGTGGAAGTTGATCCCGCCCGCGAAAATGTTCGGACAGGGCAATCCCATATAAGAAAGCTGTGCGCCGTCTGTACCGCCCCGAATAGCCTTGATTTTAGGCTCAATGTTAGCGTCTTTCATTGCCTGTTCTGCAATGTCTATAATATGCATTTTTCCTTCAAATTGCTGCTTCATGTTGCGGTACTGCTCTTTAATTTCAATTTCTGCAGTTCCTTCACCAAATATTTGATTGAATTCTTCCACTTTACCGGTAATTAATTTTTTTCTCTCTTCGAATTTCGTATCATCATGATCGCGAATGATATATTGAATTTTTGCTTCTGATACATCAGATTTCAGATCCGTTAAATGATAGAAGCCGTCAAATCCTTTTGTTGTGGAAGGAGTTTCGTTTTCCGGAAGCATTTTGATGAATTCTGTCGCCAAAAGCGAGGCATTAATCATCTTGCCGAAAGCATAACCGGGGTGAACACTTAAGCCGTGAATTTTAACCACTGCACCTGCTGCGTTGAAATTTTCGTATTCCAGTTCGCCTACTTCGCCGCCGTCCATTGTGTAAGCCCATTCCGCCCCGAATTTTTGCACATCAAAT
The DNA here is from genome assembly GCF_019038595.1 of Kaistella soli. GTDB lineage: Bacteria > Bacteroidota > Bacteroidia > Flavobacteriales > Weeksellaceae > Kaistella > Kaistella soli. The sequence goes on along the minus strand of NZ_JAHOPF010000004.1, from coordinate 424,390 downwards.
TTATGCGCGCCTCTTCCGATCTCTTCGTCCGGAGTAAATCCGATCGCGATTTTACCATGTTTTATTTCCGGGTGTGCCAGCAGATATTCGGCAGCAGTCACTATTTCCGCAAGTCCGGCTTTGTCGTCTGCGCCAAGCAGCGTTGTTCCGTCAGTTGTAATTAATGTTTTTCCTACATAGTCATTCAGGCTTTCGAATTTGGAAGGAGAAAGAATAAAACCTGTTTCTTTATTCAGAAGCAAATCTTTCCCGTCATAATCGTCCCAGATCTGAGGTTTCACATTTTCTCCGTTAAAATCTGGAGAAGTATCGTAATGCGAGATAAATCCAATTACAGGCTCATCATCATTTTCAAGATTGGATGGAACGTACGCATAGATATACCCGTTCTCGTCCAGTGAAACATCACTTAGTCCAAGTGTTTTAAGTTCTTCGAAGATATATTTTGCGATATCCCACTGCCTTTCTGTAGAAGGCGTAGTTTCGCTTTCAGGGTCGCTGGTTGAATAGATTTTTGCGTAATTGATAAAGCGGTTCTGAAGTTTCAGTTTCCACTCCAGGTTGAATTCTATGGTAGTCATTTCTGATGAATTTGATTTAAACAAAGATAATGATTTTGTCGCAGGCAGAATGTTGACGGAAAGGTGTTTTTTAAAATTTTGGATATCCGGAATTCCCTGATTCTTTATTTTATCGCGCAGATTCAGCAATCGAAAAAATTATTATCTTTGAAAAAACCTAAAAGAAACAATGTTTTTAACCGAATGTCCGCGCGATGCAATGCAGGGTTGGGGTGAATTTATCCCTACAGCAAAGAAAATTGATTACATCAATGCGTTGATGGACGTAGGTTTTGATGTGTTGGATTGCGGAAGTTTCGTTTCTCCGAAATCCATTCCTCAAATGGCAGATTCGGGGACGGTTCTGGATGAAATCGACAAATCAATATCCAATACCAAACTTTCTGTTATTGTTGCAAATTACCGCGGCGCAGAAAAGGCTTTGGAACATCAGCAGGTAGATATCCTGGGTTTTCCTTTTTCAATTTCTGAAACTTTTCAGTACCGGAATACCAATAAAAACCAAGAAGAAGCATTTAATGATATTCTGAAAATCCATGAGCTTTTAAAGACGGACGGAAGAACCCTGAATGTCTATTTTTCAATGGCTTTCGGAAATCCTTACGGTGAAATGTGGAAATGGGAAGATGTGGATTTCTGGGCAAACCGTTTTAATGAAATCGGCATCAAGAATGTGTTGCTTTCCGACACCACCGGAACTGGAAATTTAGAGCAGATCGAACTTCTCTTTGAAAAAATTCCGTCCAAATATCCTGATATAGATTTCGGGGCACATTTTCATAACCGTTACGAAGATTCTTACAAAAAACTTAAAGCAGCTTATGACAAAGGCTGCAGGAGATTTGATTCTGCGATTAAAGGAATTGGCGGCTGCCCGATGGCAAAAGATGATTTGGTGGGCAATATGCCGACAGAACAGGTTATAAATTTTATGGCGCTGGAGAAAATTGAACATTCCCTTAATTTGCTTAATTTCGAAAGTGCGTACAACCGCGCAAAAGACATTTTTCATTTTTAAATCTATTCATCATGACTTCAAAAATAAAATACCTCGGCGATCTCCGCTGCGAATCTGAACATCTGCAGTCCGGAACCCTTGTTTACACCGATGCACCTACCGACAATCACGGAAAGGGTGAAGTATTTTCCCCTACCGATCTGTGCGCAACTTCTTTAGCACAATGTATGCTGACCACCATCGCAATTTTAGGAAAAGACAGAGGGATCAATATCGATGATTCCTATTGTGACCTTCAGAAAATAATGAATCCGAAACCAAGGAAAATTGCAGAGATTGTGTGTAATTTATATTTTAAAGGAAACTTTTCAGATGCAGACAAAGAGTTTATCAAAGAAACTGCTCTCAACTGTCCGGTTGCACTAACGCTGAGTTCTGAGGTAAAAAAAACAGTCACTTTCAATTACGATAATTAAATTTCTTTTCTGAAATTTTCAGCGTTGATATCATAGTTCTTTCGGCGCATTGTTTTAGTTTTCAATGATTTATGTCAGTGTTGAGGTAAATACTAAAATACTTTGTGTATCTTTATAAGAATAAAAACCACAAATTATGACTTCAACAATTACTTATTCAGGAGATTTTAAAATTATTTCACAACACGAAAAATCCGGCGCAGAAATTACTACATGTGCACCTTTGCGGGACGGAGGAACTTCGGAGTATTTTTCCCCATCAGATATTTTTGGAATTTCCTACGGGCAGTCCATGTTAATGACGGTAGCGGTTCTGGGAAGGGAAAAAGGGATCGATATTACCGGTGCGACCTGTGAACTGAAAAAATCAACCCATCCGGAGCCGAAGAGAATTGGAACTATATTTTGTATCGTGAGAATTCCTGGGGAATTTACGAACGATCAGAAGAGATTTATTGAGGATACTGCACTGAACTGTCCGGTTTCCCTATCCATTCATCCAAATGTGCAGAGAACGGTACTTTTCGAGTACGGACACTAACCTAAAATAATAATGAATGCCGGGAACTTCCGGCATTTTATTTTAAAACATTCCCAATTCAAAGCGTGCTTCTTCGCTCATCATGTCCTTGTTCCATGAGGGTTCGAAAGTAAGTTCCAAATCGACATTTTTAACTCCTTCAACTTCCGAAACTTTCTCGCGCACTTCTGCAGGCAAACTTTCTGCTACAGGACAGTTTGGGGTGGTTAAAGTCATAATTACTTTTACTTCCCCTTCATCAGAAATCTGCACATCATAGATAAGTCCGAGTTCGTAGATGTCAACAGGGATTTCAGGATCGTAAACAGTCTTTAAGTTGGTAATGATATTTTCGCCGATTTCGGCAATCTGGTCGTCGGTATATTTCATTTGGCTTGCGGCTGTAAGCTTTTGGGGCTTTTCAGCTAATTAATTTTCTAATTTTTCCAGTAAATTTTCCTGACGCATACGCCGGAAAACATTTGCCAAAGTTAAGACATCTTTTTCACAATATTGAACAATTCTAAATAAGTCTTTTTCTATATGATAAATTGATGCTACCATTGAACCGTCGATATCGTCCTTCGGTGTTGGAATTCCGAATACATGAGCGAGCAGCTCGAGGGAAACAAAAGATTTATAATCACCGAATTTCCATAATTCCATCGTGTCGACATGCGGAATTTCCCACGGCTTTTTTCCGAACATCTGAAAAGGTCTCGGTGGCTGCATCCCGTTGATCAGAAAACGCCTTGCAATCCACGGAAAGTCGAATTCTTTACCGTTGTGCGCACATAAGATTACATCGTGAAGTTTTGGTCTGTTAAAAATCTGCCCGAATTCTTCCAGCAGTTTCTTTTCGTCATCTCCGAAAAAACTTTTAACCATCAGTTTTTCGTTTTTTTCCAGGATCCCGACGGAAATACAGATTATCTTCCCAAATTCCGCCATAATTCCGCCTCTTTCGGTATAGAATTCTTCAGCAGTAAAATCGTCTTTCCGCTGCATTTTGGTTTTCTTTTCCCAAAGTTTCTGTCCGGATTCTTCCAGATCTTCCCAATTCCCGTATTGGGGAACGGTTTCAATATCGAGGAACAGAACTTTTTCTAAAGGGATATGATGAATCATGGCTGGTATTTTAGAAAGTGAATTTACTGAAAATTCTAAGAACAGAAATTACCCAACCTGCAAACCGTTTTTGACGGGAAGCGAAGTGGTAAGAAGTGTCACTTCTTTATTTTCACCATAAATTCCTAAAACCAAACATTCACTGAAGAAATTAGCAATCTGTTTTTTCGGAAAATTGACAACTGCAAGAATCTGTTTTCCCATTAATTCTTCTTTTTGATACAAATCGGTAATCTGAGCTGAGGTATTTCTGATTCCCAGTTCCCCGAAATCAATTTCCAGTTTATAAGAAGGATTTCTGGCCTGCGGAAAATCTGAAACGGAAACAATTGTTCCGCTTCTGATATCCAGTTTTTCAAAATCGTTCCAGGAGATTTCCGGTTTTATCGGCATAACGATGTGAAGATTATTTTACAGAGACGATATAGTCGTAAACCATGGCGTGCTGCTCATCATTAAGTTTGGCTTTTGGAGCCATTCTGTTCATAATTCCCACCCAGTCCTGAGCAGAATGGGAAGTAGGATTTGGTAAGTCATGACATCTGCCACAGGAATTTCCGAAAACTGTTTTTCCCATAGCCAGCCTTTCTGCTGTATTTGTTTTCGTTCCTTCTACCACTGCAGGTTTTGGTGTACACGAAGCAAGCAATCCGGTTCCGGCTATTGCCAGTAATACGATTTTTACTGTGTTTGTTCTCTTTGTGATTTGGTGTTGAGTTTTCATGGTTTTTCGTAATTGGTTTGATCAAAAATAAACAAATTTCTCATACATTTGTTTCTGAAGCTGGTAATTTCGTAAAAAATACACTCCAATGAATCTTTCCTGGCAGACAAAAAAGCTCAGTTTAAAGGAAACTTTTTCGATTTCTTATGGGAATTACGATTTCCGGGATTCGCTGTTGCTGGTACTTTCCTGCCAAAGTAAGAAGGGTTACGGAGAATGCGTTGCCATTAATTATTACGGAATTCATCTTGAGGAATTTATTGCCACACTTAAACAGATTCAGACACAGATTGAGCAGCACAAGATTGTACATCCAAAAGAATTTTACCGTTTTCTTCTCACCCTCGATCTTCATTCTTTCTTACGTTCGGCTTTAGACTGTGCTTTTTGGGATTTATTCGGAAAGCTGGAAAGCCAAAGTTTTCACCAGCTGAATGAAATTATTATAAATTCTTTACCAGAGTCTTCCTACACGATAAGTATCGCTCCTGTTGAAGAACAGATCAGGAAAATAAAAGAATCGGACTGGCACAAATTTAAAGTGAAATGCAACGGTTTGGACCGTGAGAATATTTTTGATTTACTGAATACGGGGAAAAAAATTGCCCTGGATTCAAACACGAGTTTTTCTGATGAGGACTGTAATTTTCTGCAAAATAATGAACTGACCACTAACTTTTCATATATAGAACAGCCGCGGCCTGTCGGGAAGTTTCAAGTTCTGAGCAAAAATCTGCACGCCAACTGGATGGCTGATGAAGACTGTCAGGATATTTCTTATCTTGAAAAGCTTCAGCCGCATTATTCAGCCGTTAATATAAAGCTGATGAAATGCGGAGGCATCACGCCTGCTTTAGAACTGATTACTGAAGCCAGAAAATTGGGTTATAAAATAATGATTGGCTGCATGACGGAATCTACGGTCGGTATTTCTGCAGGCATTGCTCTTGCGCCGATATGTGATTATGCCGATTTGGACGGGGGAAATTTAATTTCAAATGATTTTGCAAAAGGGAGTTCTGTTGAAACAGGAAAACTTATTTTATCTGATGATCCGGGCCTGGGCATTGAAATGATTTCATAAAAGAATTGTATTTTTGAGTACATGAAAAACCTCTCCACAGAAGAACTCATAAAAGGAATCAGATCCGGTGACAAACGCATCCTCGGGAAAGCCATCACTCTGGTGGAAAGCAAAAAACCTGAGCACCGAAATCAGGCCGAAGAACTGCTGAAAGAGATTTTACCTTTTACAGGAAAATCCGTAAGAATCGGAATTACCGGAGTTCCAGGCGCAGGGAAATCTACATTCATCGAAAATTTTGGTAAAACCGCTATTCAGAAAGAAAAAAAGGTCGCTGTTTTAGCTATTGACCCGAGCTCTTCACTGAATAAAGGTTCTATTTTAGGTGACAAAACACGCATGGAAGACTTGGCAAAAGAACCCAATGCTTTTATCCGTCCTTCGCCAAGTTCGGGGTTTTTAGGCGGAGTTGCCAATACGACTTTTGAAACGATGCTGATTTGTGAAGCTGCAGGTTATGATTATATTTTGATTGAAACTGTTGGAGTAGGGCAAAGCGAAGTGTTGGTCGCAGATATCACTGATGTTTTTCTTTTCCTGAAAATTATCGGAGGCGGAGATGAGCTGCAGGGCATCAAGCGTGGAATAATGGAAATGGTAGATTTAATCTTCATTAATAAAGTGGAAGACGAAAACCTTCGGAAAGCGAAAAACACTAAAACGGAACTCATGAGAGCACTTCATTTTTTACATCCAAAGGAAAAAAACTGGAAAGTGCCGGTACTGCTTGGCTCAGCTTTGCAAAACAAAGGGCTGGAAGAGGTTTATGTTAAGATTGATGAGTTTATCAACTTGAAAATAAACAATGGAAGTTTTGACAAAGTAAGAAAAAATCAGGCGGAGAAACGGTTTGATTATTGGGTTCAGGAATACATTCTTCAGAAAACGAAAGAAGAGAATTCTTCAGAAAATTTTTATAATATGCATAAAAAAAATGCTTCCGACCTGAAAGCTAATCCCAGTTCGGAAGCGAAAATTTTTGTTGAGAAGCTATTAGGGAAATAATTATTTTTTTGGTGGAAGGTTTTCCATAATATATCCGTCGTAAGAGATAGGCTGTCTGTCATTGGAATCAATCGATAAATAAGCTTTTCCGTTTTTGAAGACCTCCAGATTAATTTTGCGGACGTTCTGCAGATCTTTGGGAGCCCAGCTGTAAACTGCACTTCCTTTCTTACCTTCAGTTTTCAAGACACTGAAATCTTTCGAGGTAAAGCGGTATGAATTTTTTGAGGTATCATAACTGGGATTAAACATTCTTCCGAAATAGGGAAGTTCAGCCTTTAATTCATTTTTCTTAATCTGTAAGGTATACCCATAATCGAGATTTAACATTCTGGAAGAACTGGAGTTCGGCAAAGAATTAAGGACATTAATTACATCTCCTCCTGTTGGGTTGGCGCGTTCTGCCATGAAAGTAAATTCGTCTGACAGTAATAAGTCCGCAACTTTCTGTGAAGGTATATTACTTGCTGAGGTGCAGGCATTCATGAAAATCAATATTAATGCTGCGCTGATTATCTGAATTAAATTTTTCATATCATTTTCTTTATTCAATACAAAAATAGTGCAAGATTTAAAGAAAAAAATTAAATGGAATAAAAATTGTTTATTCAGTAAAAAATAGAAATATTATACTATGAAAAATGTAAATAAATTATTAGGACTTGGCGCAATATCAGTAATGATGATTGCGTGTACAACCAATCCGATTACCGGAAGGAAAACACTTCAGCTGGCCAATGATCAGGAAATTTCTGCAATGGCATTACAGCAGTACAGAGAGACATTATCTAAATCGAAAGTAATCACCGGTACCACAGCGGCAAAAAGTGTTCAGAATGTTGGCGCGAGGATTAAAAACGCGGCAAATAATTATTACCGTGGCATCGGAAGAGATGCAGATATTGCAAATTACCAGTGGGAATTTAACCTAATTGACGATAAGCAGGTCAACGCATGGTGTATGCCTGGTGGAAAAGTTGCTGTTTATACCGGGATTTTACCTATAACTAAAAACGATACCGGTTTAGCTGTTGTTTTGGGACACGAGATTTCCCACGCGCTAGCAGGCCATGGTAACGAAAGAATTTCGCAGGCAATGATTGCAGAATATGGTGGAGCCATTATCGGCAGCACGACCAGTGGCCAGATGGCATCAATTTTCCAGCAGGTTTATCCGATTGGTGCTCAGGTGGCTTTATTAAAATACGGCAGAAGCCAGGAACTTGAAGCTGATGAAATGGGACTTTATCTGATGTCAATGGCAGGATATGATCCGAGACAGGCGCAGCCTTTCTGGGAAAGAATGGAAAGCACATCAAGCGGTAACAGACCACCGGAATTTCTTTCCACCCACCCGAGTCCTGAGAACCGAAGAGCAGATTTAGATAAACATATGGCTAAAGCCCTTCAATATTACAAGGCTGCAGGCGGAAAAATTTAATACAAAAAATAATTTATAACCGACCTTTCCGAATTATTCTTAAATTTGGAAAGGTTTTTTTAATTCTGTAACTATGAAAAATTTAACTTTTATTGGTGTTCTGCTGTTGGCGTTGGCATTTTTGCTTTATTACATGTTGCCACAGTTTTCTTTTGTTAAACTGTTTGAACCTATTAATTTGATGGGAATTCTTGCAGGAATCGGAATCGGATTAATAATCGGCGGAATCGTGGGTTATGTAAGCAAAGGCACAGCTTTAAGGGAAGAACAGAAAAGAAAAGAACTGATACAGCTCAGAAAAGAAAAAGAAGATTTGGAAAGACAGGCTGCCGAACTTGCAAGACAGCAGACCATACAAAATACATCAAACGAAAATCCTCAGAACTTTTAATTCTGAGGATTTTTTTATTGTTAAGTTTTTATTTAAAACTGATATCCTAAACCTACCATAAATAAGCTTGGGCGGCTGTCATAACGAATAGTTTCATTAGTACCGGCGTTGTTGTTAATGAAATCACGCTGGTCTTTTGTGAAGGCACCTTCGTATCTGGCATTGAAAATTAATTTCTGTATCTGGGCCTGCGCTCCAAACTGGTAACCTACCGTGAAGTTATTGAGTGCGTTCTCCTTGAAATCGTTGTACTGATTATCTGTTGAAAGATTATAAGAAGCAACAGGACCTAAGAAAACCCCCAAATTATCACCCAAAAGACGGTAACCTAACAGCACAGGAACATCTACACGGTTGCTTTTTACATCAATTGTCGTGTTAGAATTAGGAACTTCAAATTCAGATTTAAAAGTGGTGTAATAAATTTCCGGCATTAAAAATAATGAAACCGGTAGATTTATTTTGGCAGAAAGACCCACATTGAAACCTACATTGTTTTTTCCGGAATTGTTATACGCAGTCACTGCTGTTCCCTTGATATTTTCCCAGGTAGGTTTATCTGTTTTGAAAAGTAAGTTTGCCTTTCCCGCTAAGGTAACCTGTGCAGAAGCAAAAATACTTGTACTGATTAAGGCTATACTAAGAATTTTATTCATTGTCTTGAGATTTTGTAATAATATTATCGATTGAAGTTTTATTGGTTTCCAGGAAGTATTCGCGTAATTCCTTGAACAGTTCAGAAGAATAAACGAAGTCGATAAGGTTTTTATTGCCTGCATTGATCAGGATGTCCTTATTTCCTTCCCATTCTTTAATTCCTAGCCGTAGATATACAATTTTCTCGCCAATCGTCATTACCGAATTCATATCATGGGAATTGATAATGGTTGTGGTGTTATACTCTTTGGTGATTTCCAAAAGCAGATCATCAATAATATTCGAGGTATAAGGATCAAGACCAGAATTGGGCTCATCACAGAAAAGATATTTGGGATTGTTTACAATGGCTCTTGCGATCGCAACCCGTTTCTGCATTCCTCCGGAAATTTCTGAAGGATATTTACGGTTAGCTTTTTCAAGATGAACCCTTCCGATGACATCAAAAACCCTTCTTTTCTTTTCCCGGAAAGACAGATTCGTAAACATATCCAGTGGAAAAGTAATGTTTTCTTCCACAGTCATAGAATCGAACAGCGCGCTTCCCTGAAATACAGTCCCAATTTCAGAACGGAGAACCTGTTTCTCATCTCTGGACATTTTATTGATGTCCCTTCCGTCAAAAAGAATTTCTCCCGAAGTGGGCTGATAAACATTCAGCAGACTTTTCAGGAATACTGTTTTACCAGAGCCGCTCTGGCCGATGATGAGGTTTACTTTGCCGGTATCAAAGGTGGTCGTAATGCCTTTCAAAACTTCCACTTCCTCAAACTTTTTCTTTAAATCTTTTACTTCAATCATCAGCTGAGGAACATTTGAGTTAATATTAAATTCGTGATAATGACGGAAACGATGGTCCAAACCACTGCCTGTGTACTTGCACGTCCTACTTCAAGGGATCCCCCTTTTACATTATATCCGAAATATGCAGGAATGGTCGCAATTAAAAATGCGAAAACTGCCGTTTTAAATAGGGCATACCAAATAAAATGTTGTGGCATATACATCTGAATACCAGTGATATAGTCTGCCCTGCTCCAGCTCCCGGTTGCCAGCCCCGCAAGATATCCGCCCCAAATACCAAAAACAATACTAATACAGATAAGCAGAGGATTAAAAATCACGCTGGCTAAAATTTTAGGTAATATCAAAAAGTTAGGTGAATTAACTCCCATAATGTCTAACGCGTCAATTTGCTCGGTAACCCTCATTGTTCCAATACTCGAAGCGATATAAGATCCTACTTTTCCGGCAAGAATAACGGAAATAATAGTAGGCGCAAATTCCAGAATTAAAACAACTTTGGTTGCGTATCCGATAAACGAGTTTGGAATAGGAAAAGTAGATGCTTTAAAGTTATTGAACATTTGTATTGCAACAACCGCTCCTACAAATATGGAGGTAAAAAGCACCAATCCAAACGAATTGACTCCCAAATCATGAATTTCACGCATGAAAAGCTTCCAGAAAACCGAAGATTTCTGTGGTCTTTTAATCGTTTTTGACAGCAGGAGAAAATAAGCTCCGATCTGGCTCAAAAGTTTTTTTAACATTCCGCTAAATTAGTGTTTTATTTTTTTCTGAGTTTTTTAATTGGCATTTTTATCACCGCCAATCACTAAAAAAACCGTTTTGAGAATAATGACAAAATCAAGGCTCAGACTCCAGTTTTTAACATAGAAAGCATCCGCAAGAATTCTCTTTTTCATTTTAATTTCCATGTTTCCGGTGTCACCGCGAAGTCCGTTTACCTGTGCCAGTCCTGTTACCCCTGGTTTTACCAAACTTCTTACTGAATATCTTCCGATCTTTAATTTATAAAAATCGTCGACCAAAAGCATGTGAGGCCTTGGACCAACGACCGACATTTCGCCTTTCAGAACATTAATAAACTGAGGCATTTCATCCAGACTGGTTTTTCTTAAAAACCGCCCAATCCGGGTAATCCTTTTGTCGTTTTCTTTTGTGGTTGCCTTTGAAGAATCGTCATTGACATGCATTGTCCGGAACTTAATGCAGTGAAAAACTTCGTCATGAAAACCATATCTTTTCTGCAGGAACAAAACAGATCCTTTACTGTCGAGCTTAATTAAAATCGCGATCATAGGGAAAAGCCACGTGCAGACGAGAACCAAAACACATGCCGAAAAAAGGATGTCGAAAGTCCTTTTCAGAATGATATTGGTAAGATAATCTAGTGGGAATTTAGATCGTACTAAAATGGGCTGCATCTCGATGTATCCCAAATCATACTGGAAAAAATTATTCTTCACAATGCTTGGAATAAGCGACACCCGAACTTTGTGGCGTTCCGCAAGGCGGAAAATTTCCTGTTCCTCATTTTGCTCAAAGCCTGTAGATGAAAGGTACAGCGTGTGGATTCCTTTTTCTTTCCAGAAATCAATTAATTTTTCAAAATTAAAGCGTTCTTCTTTGGGATATTCGAAAATTTTAAAGCCGTAATCTTTTCTTTCATTTAAGATGTTTCTGAGGATTTCGGTTGAAGAATCATCGTTCAGGAACATGATATTTCTATAATTTATTCCTAAAATCCTCAAATATTTTAAAGTGAAAAATACAATTGATTTAATAATGAAAAGAAGAAAAAACAGATTTAACGAAATATAAAAACGGTCCATTTTTAAGAAATCGTTGTTGCTCACTTTTGCGAGCAATATCACCCCAAAAATAAATATAAAGATGTGAGTTACAAGTCTTTCCAGATAAATGGTGTATGTTAAATTCCTCGCCACAGAATACAGTTTGGTTCTTCCGCTGAGTAAAATCCAGAAAAGAGTGAGCAGAATGATGGAGAGAATATTCTGTTCCCAGATGTCCTGCCCGGAGTGGTAATCATTGTTTTTAAGAAAAAAGAACATAAATACTCCCGCGATAACCAACACGTCAAGCAAAATGAAAACAGTCTTAAAATACCGAGAATACCGAATTTTTTGCATAAACTTAACTAAATAAAAAGTAAATTTAACATAATTTACGGAATATTCAAATATTTATGGGTTTGAACTGAAACCTGCCATTTTGGATTGGCAAGGATAAAATCTGTGATTTTCGGATACATTTCGTTTCTTTTACTCCATTCGCTCTGGAGGTAAAGTTTGCAGTTTTCCGATACTTTTGCAGCCTGCTCCTCGGCAAATTTGAAATCGTTGTTATTGAAAACAATCACCTTTAATTCGCTGGCTTTTTCGTAAATACTCTCCTTAGGTAAGCCTGTTTTTTTTGGAGAAAGCGTGATCCAGTCAAGGATTCCGCTCATTTCGTAAGCTCCGGAAGTTTCAATATGAATGTCGCAGCCCAGTTCTTTCAAACGGGTGGTTAACGGTTCCAGATTCCACATCAATGGCTCGCCTCCGGTTAATACGATGGTTTTGCAGTATTTTGCTGCGGTCTGCGCAATTTCTTCCGTATTCATCAGCGGGTGAAGATTCGGGTCCCAGCTTTCCTTCACGTCGCACCAGTGACAGCCCACATCACAGCCGCCAAGCCGGATGAAATATGCTGCTTTTCCTGAATGGGAACCTTCTCCCTGTAAAGTATAAAAATGCTCCATTACCGGGAGCATTTTTCCTTCATTTAATAAAATATTTTCTTCTTCTTTAGTCATTATATACTGAAGTTTTGTAAGCTAAAATTGTATTTTTCATCAGCATTGCCCTGGTCATCGGGCCAACGCCGCCGGGAACAGGAGTGATCCACGCTGCCTTTGTTTTGCAGCTTTCGAAATCTACGTCACCTACTAATTTATATCCTTTTTCTGAGTCGTCTTCTAATCTTGTAATTCCAACATCCACAATTACAGTTCCTTCTTTGATCATTTCCGCTTTTAAAAAATTTGGATCTCCTAAAGCAGTGATTACAATATCAGCATTTTTTGTGAATTTTTCAATATGCGGTGTGTAAGAATGGGTTAAAGTAACAGTAGAATTCCCCGGGAAATCTTTTCTTCCCATAAGAATACTCATCGGTTTTCCCACAATGCGGCTTCTTCCGATAATTACACAGTGTTTTCCTTTGGTTTCAATTCCGTAACGTTCTAAAAGCGTAAGAATTCCGTATGGTGTTGCAGGTAAAAAGGTGTCCATTTCCAAAGCCATTTTTCCGAAGTTTTCCGGGTGAAAACCGTCAACATCCTTTCTCGGATCTATCGCCATAATTATTTTTTCCTGATCGATCTGTTTCGGTAAAGGCAACTGCACGATAAACCCGTCTACCTCTTTGGATTTGTTGAGTTCATCAATTTTTTCCAACAGTTCAGATTCTGAAACCGTGCTCGGGAATTTCACTAATGAAGATTTGAAACCCACTTCCTTGCAGTCTTTGATTTTGTTGTTTACATACGCGATACTTGCGCCGTTGCTGCCTACCAAAATCGCTACCAGATGCGGCGGTCGTCTTTTACCCTCAACAATTTTTTCTACGTCTGAGCGGATTTCCTGCTTTATTTCTTTCGAAATTTTAAGTCCGTCGAGAATTTGTGCCATTTTTATTTTTACTTTAGATTGATTTCGGATCTACTTTTTCTCTTTGAAATAATTCATCAAACCGTTGGTAGAAGAATCGTGAGAAGAAACTTTATCTTCATTTTCAAGTTCTGAAAGTACTTTTCCTGCCAAAACTTTTCCTAATTCAACACCAAACTGGTCGAAACTGAAGACATTCCAGATAACGCCCTGAACAAAAATTTTATGCTCATACAAAGCGATCAGCTGGCCTAATGAAAACGGAGTTAATTCATTAATTAACAGAGAGTTTGTTGGAGTGTTTCCGTGGAAAACCTTGTAATTGATTAACTGTCCAAATTCTTCCTCTTTTTTGCCCTGAGCTAAAAACTCAGTTCTCACTTCTTCTTCAGTTTTCCCGAATGCCAGCGCTTCAGTCTGTGCAAAAAAGTTGGCTAATAATTTTTCCTGATGATCAGAAACCTGATTACACGATTTTACATAAGCGATAAAATCTGCAGGAATAAGTTCTGTTCCCTGATGAATCAACTGATAAAACGCATGCTGACCGTTTGTTCCGGGTTCTCCCCAAATAATCGGACCGGTTTCATAATCTACAAATTCTCCGTTTCTGTCCACACATTTTCCGTTACTTTCCATATCACCTTGCTGAAGATAGGCTGCAAACCGGTCTAAATACTGCGAATAAGGTAAAATTGCATACGTTCCTGCATCAAAGAAATTGCGGTACCAAATTCCCAGAAGTGCCATTAAAACAGGGATGTTTTCTTTAAAATCGGCAGTTTGAAAATGTACATCGGTTTCATTAGCGCCTTTTAATAACTGTTCGAAGTTTTCGTAACCAACGGCGAGAGAAATGCTTAAACCGATCGCGCTCCAAAGCGAATATCTTCCGCCAACCCAGTCCCAGAACTCGAAAATGTTCTCTTCCGCAATTCCGAAAGCTTTAACGGAACTGATATTGGTTGAAAGTGCCACGAAATGTTTCGCCACATCTTCTTGCTTTCCTTTGTTTAAAAACCATGATTTAGCAGATTCTGCGTTGGTCATCGTTTCCTGAGTCGTAAATGTTTTAGATGCAATGATAAAAAGTGTTGTCTCCGGATCTAAGTTTTTCACCACTTCAGCAATATGGTTTCCGTCTACATTGGATACAAAATGTACGTTGAGTCTGGTTTTAAAATGTTTCAGCGCCGAACACACCATAACCGGTCCCAAATCTGAGCCGCCGATTCCGATATTTACCACGTCGGTAATTTCCTTGCCTGAAAACCCTTTGTGTTCCCCGGAGATCACTTTTCCGGAAAAGGTTTTCATCTGATCCAGAACTTTTTTAATTCCGGGTTTTATATTTTCGCCATCCACCAAAATTTCTTTGTCAGAAAAATCTCTTAAAGCCGTGTGCAGGACAGCTCTTCCTTCTGTTTCATTGATCTTATCGCCAGAAAACATTTTTTCGATGGAAGGTTTCAATCCGCATTCCTCAGCTAAACTCAGCAGTAATTCGAAAGTTCTGTCGTCAATCAAATTTTTAGAAAAATCGAAGAGATAATCCGGTCTTTTAATTGAAAACCTGTTGAATCTTTCGGAATCATCTTGGAAAAGCGTGCGAAGATCGAAATCACTCTGTGCGAAATGTTCATTTAAAGCTTTCCAGGAATTGGTTTGAGTAGGATTTATTTTTGGTAACATAGATTGTTATTTGATAAAGAATATAGAACGGTGCAAATTTACGGAAAAAATAAAACCTCCGGAAAAATTGCGGAGGTTAAAATCTGAAAAGCTATATGCTTCTCTATTTATTCAGGAGTTTCCTGTTTTTGTAATCGGCGAATGCTTTTTTTCTTTTTTAAGAAGTAAAAAATGAAACCTGCTATCAGAAGTACCGGCCAAAGTGTAACTAACCCGATTATGATCTTCAGCACGAGATAAAATCCTTCTATAAAAGCATTTTTCACATCGTATTGAAAACTGGATTTGTATTTGTTATCAATGTTTCTGGTATTGGTTACAGCAATTTCGGCGATCCGAAGTTTAGGTTCTTTAAGTAAAATATTAACGGTGCTGTATTTTAGCTGATCCGTAATATTCAGGGTTGCTATTTTTTGATAATTACTTTCGCTCATATTATCGTCGCTCAATTTTACTTTGGATTTATCCGTTTTTATTTTCGTAATATTTTCTGCAGTTTTAGCATTCCTTTTAGCTTCGAGCTCTGCAAGTTTAATATTTGAGGTTACATCTTCTGCCTGTATTGTTCTTGAATTCAGAAATAATTTTTTATCATTAATTATTTGTAGAAAATCCCCCAGTTGATCGGAAGGAACGCGGACCTGCATCGTGTTTTCCGTCTGAAATTTCCTTACCAGTATTGCGTTTTCGTCAGAAGTATTGTAGGTTTCTTCATTTACAACCTGTGTATTCAGACGGCTTGACGTAACAAATCCCCCAATATCTTTCAACGTTTTTTCAATGGAAATGGTTGCGTCATAAACATCTTCCACTTCCATATGCACATCCGCAGTTTTAATGAATTTTTTGTCCTCCATTTGTAAAGTTGCGACAGAAGAAATGCTGTCAGAAACAATTGCGGCACTGTCGGCTGTTTCAGAAGCGATGTTCATGGAACTGCTTCCAACATGCTCACCTTTTTTACACGAGCTGAAGGCGAAGAGAATGAGTGAGCTGATGATTGTTTTTGAATAAATAGTTTTCATAGCGGAAATTTTTTGATTTTATTAATTCGAATTTCCGTAAGATTTGCGTGTAAAGTTTGTAAATAGGTTTTTTGTTTCTTGTAAAGTTATTTTTCGGTTTCAATCCGTTGGTAATGAAGTGTTTGTAAAAAAAACATTCCCGCAGACTGCAGGAATATTTAATCGGTAGATTCTAAAAAGTTCAGTTTAACTGAAAATAGGTTTCAGTTTATGTTTATTGTCAAACAAAATCCAGAGATCGATCAGAAACATAACTGCGGCTATTCCAATTCCAGTTACTGATGGTACTACCACAAAGTTTTGCAGTAGAATCCCAGCCAGAACCGGTAAAAGCACGATGGCTCCCAATGTTCGTGTTTTCGGATAAAGGACGAGTAATCCGCCGGTTAGTTCAGCAGCGCCAACCAGCGGCATCAGCCACGGAATCTGCATGAATGCGACGCCAACTTTCTGCAGTTCTTCGGGGAGATCTTGAGGGATTGGCATATAATGCAAAAATTTGTCTAACCCGGCGTTAATAAACATCAGGGCAAAAAGTGTGAATAAGATAAGTTTAACGATTTTCATTGGTTAAGGTTTTTTAAGAATTTAAAATTATTATTCCTTTTCTTCTAAAGTAATTTTCTTAGTAATCTTATATTTCCTGCGGATTTTAGTCTTGCTTTCCTCGCCCAGCACTTTTCCCCAGGCTTCAAGTCCTTCAACTCTCTCGAAAATAATTTTCATAATGGCCAACAAAGGAATACTTAAAAACATTCCGGAAATCCCCCACATCGCTTCACCGACAAGCAGTCCGATAAAAGTAAACAGCGCATTGATTTTTACTTTTGAACCGACGACAAGAGGAAGGGTAATATTGGCATCTATTAAATGGATTCCCAAATACCCCAACAGAACGAAAAGCGGAGAACCTCCTGTAGCAAAGGAGAGCAGGCATGCAATAAGAACGGAAATGAAAATCCCGATATACGGAATAATATTCATCAGACCTGTCAGAACGCCCAGCAGAACAGCATATTTGACGCCGATTACCGAAAGTAAAATGCTGGTTAAAGTACTTACGATGATAATTTGAATAAATAAGCCGAAAATATACTGTTTAATGATCCGCTGCACTTCCGCAAGAATCTCATGAACTTTGGCAAAATGTTTCTCGCTGAACACTGAAATAATGAACTGGTAAAGAACCCGGCGGTAATTCAGGATAAAAATAAAAAATAACACGCTGAAAGAAATAAATGCCAGCGAAGAGGAAAACATCGAAACCGTGAATCCTAAAATAACTCCTGTGGAAGAAAGCAGTTTTTCAAGTCCCTGATTGATGTATTTGTATTGGTTGATGATATTGAGATGGAATGTTTTCGAAACCCAAACCTGCAGCGTAAGAAGTGATTTGCTCACCTGCTTTTGGATCTCCGGAAAATCATTGGTGAAATCGCTCAGTTGTACGGCGAAAAAATAAAGAATTGACAGTAACCCAACCAACATAATCAATACCGAAGAAAAGGTGGAGAGCGTCCGGGAAAATTTAAGTTTTTTTTCTAAAAAATTGGCTAATGGCAGAAAGAGCAGTGCGATCAAAAAAGCGAAAACCAGCGGAGAAAGTATCGTCTTTCCGATTGCCGCAAGATATCCTAAAGCTAGAATACTGATAAGGATCAGAGCCAGTTTTGCCACGAAAGGCAGTTTTATTTCCATCATTAAACAAAGTAACAAAAAAATGCTTTTTGATAATTACTTTGACTCAGAAAATTTGTGAGCTGGCCGTTAAAAAAAGCAGAGACGTGATTCACTCACGTCTCTGCCATTATTATATTTGAGAGAAAAACTATTTTTCGATTGCCAGTTCGATCACTTCGCTCATCCGGCTCACGTAATGCACTTTTAAGTTTTTAAGATAATCTTTTTTAATCTCCTCTACATCTTTTCTGTTAGCGTCGCAAAGGATGATTTGGGTAATTCCCGCTCTGGTTGCGGCAAGAAGTTTCTCCTTAATTCCGCCTACCGGAAGTACTTTTCCGCGAAGCGTAATTTCGCCTGTCATTGCTAAATGCGATTTTACTTTCTTATTTTTAAAACTTGAAACAATAGAAGTCAACATTGCAATTCCTGCAGAAGGACCGTCTTTCGGCGTTGCACCTTCAGGAACGTGAACGTGGATATTTTTTTTCTGGATATCTTCGGAAGAAATTCCGAGTTCATCATGTTTGGCTTTAATATATTCCAGTGCGATGGTTGCGGATTCTTTCATTACTGTTCCCAGATTTCCGGTCATGGTAAGGTTTCCTTTTCCTTCGCTCAAAATACTTTCGATGAAAAGAATATCACCACCGACCTGAGTCCACGCTAAGCCGGTGACAACGCCGGGAACGCCTGTTATTTCCGATAAACTTTTAGGTCTTGGTACGCCGAGAATTTCATCAATTCTGTCGATGGTAATTTTCGGGTCATATTCTTTTTCCATTGCGGTCTGCAGCGCAGCCCATCTTGCCACGGAAGCTATCTGCTTTTCAAGACCGCGAACCCCGCTTTCAGAGGTATGAGCATCAATAATATGTTTGAGTTCAGCATTTCCAAGTTTGAAAGATTTGGAATCCAAGCCGTTTTCTTCCTGCTGTTTTTTAATTAAATGACGTTTTGCAATCTCCACTTTTTCTTCTAAAGTGTAACCTGCGATTTCTATGATTTCCATCCTGTCGAGCAATGGGCGCTGAACGGTGGAGAGAGAGTTTGCTGTTGCAATAAACATTACTTTGGACAGATCGTAACCCATTTCAAGGAAATTGTCATAGAACGAACTGTTCTGTTCCGGATCGAGAACTTCCAGCAATGCAGAGCTTGGATCGCCGTGAATTCCCTGTCCGATTTTATCGATTTCATCCAGCACAATGACAGGATTAGAAGTTCCGGCTTTCTTTATAGATTGCAGAATTCTTCCAGCCATCGCACCGATATAAGTTTTTCGGTGTCCGCGGATTTCAGATTCGTCGTGAAGTCCGCCTAAAGAAACTCTCACATATTTTCTTCCGAGTGCGTCTGCTACCGATTTTCCGAGCGATGTTTTTCCGACTCCCGGAGGACCTACCAAACATAAAATCGGAGATTTCATATTGTTCTTGAGTTTCAGAACAGCCATATGTTCCAGAATTCTTTTTTTGATATCTTCTAAACCAAAATGCGCTTTGTCCAGAACTTTTTGGGCTTTGTTAATGTCAAAAATATCTTTGGAATAGGTTTCCCAAGGCAATTCAGTAAAGAAGTCGAGATAATTCCGCTGCACATTATAATCAGGCGAATTTGGGTTTTGGCGCTGAAGCCGATTGATTTCTTTTTGGAAATGATTTTCAACCTCTTCATTCCATTTTACATTTTTTGCTTTCAGCAAAAGTTCTTCCACATCAGACTCCGGTCCTCCGCCAAGTTCCTCCTGAATGGCTCTGATCTGCTGATTCAGGAAATATTCTCTTTGGCTCTTATCCAGTTCCCGGTTGGTTTTCTGATGAATCTGGTTGCGTAACTCTAGTTTGCGGAAATCATCATGCATGAGTTCGTAGCACTTCTGAGCACGGTTCATCAGGCTTTTTTCTTCCAGAAGTTTCTGTTTATGGGAAAGAGAAAAGTTCGCGTTGGAGCAGATGAAATTCAGCAAATCTTCATTATCGCTCATGTTTTTGATGGCGAAATTGGCAGCAGAGGGAATGTTAGGATCTAAATCAACTATTTTTAAAGCTAAATCCTTAATGTTTTCCAAAAGCGCGCTGTATTCTTCTGTTTTTTTTGATGCAACCTCTTTCAGCTTCGTTACTTCAGCTCTGAAATAAGGTTTGGTTTCGGTGAATTTCTTAACGGTAAATCTCTGGAAACCTCGTGTGATCGCGGTAACATTGCCCTCAGGAAGTTTAATGATTTTAATGATTTTCGCTAAAGTTCCTGTTTTATAAAGGTCGTTTTCCGTAGGGTTTTCGATGCTTGAATTGTTTTGGCTTAAGATTCCTATAAACTCATTATTTTTCTGGGCTTCCTCCAAAAGTTTAATCGACATTTCCCGGCCAGCAGTAATTGGAATCACCACTTTCGGGAACATCACCATATTTCTCACCGGTAAAATCGGGAAGATTTTCTGTTCGATGTCTTGGGGAATATCCATAATATCAGAAATATTAATTTCTTCTGCTACAATACTGAAACCATCATCCATAATTTCATCAAAATTGAGGTCATCAAATTCTGTCATAATATTCGGTAATGACAAATTGTCATTTTAATTGAATTAATTAATAAGCAAAGTGAAAGTTTTGCTTTAATACTGCCTTAAATAAAAAGGTCGGTTTAATTTCACAAGCACTGTGCCAAGGTAAAATTTAGACAAAATTTCCATTTTCAATAAAAAATAGCTTTAAAGGGCGTAAATTTTTTCTTAATCTGTTAAAAATGTGTATTTTCGCAAACTGATAAAAATTATACAAAAAAAATGGCAGTTTTAGGACAGATTAGAAACAGACCTTGGCTTTTGATGGGAATAATCGCGATCGCGATGTTGGCTTTCGTGGTAAATCCTGATAGTTTGGAAAAATTATTCGGCGCAAACCCTGGTGTTTTCGGAAAAGTAAATGGGGAAGAAATTTCAAAAGAAGATTACGACAATCAACTTTTCATGCTTCAGCAGCAGGCAGAGCAGCAAGGTCAACCTACAAAAGGGTTGGAAGAGCAGGCTTGGCAATTGTTAGTTCAGTCCAAATTAATCAAGCAGCAGTTTGAGAAAATGGGACTTACTTTAACTGATGAGATGTTCTGGAATCAGCTGCAGTTTGATCCGATGTTTGCAAAAAACCCGGAAAATTTTGACGCGAAAGGTAATTTCAAAGGTCAGGAAATTAAAAAACAGATCGAAGAGCTTAAAAACAGCGGCAACGTTGAAATGTATAATAATTGGTTAAAAACCAAAAAAACGATTGAATACAGAATGATGGCAAGACAGCTTTTTGCTAATGTTACTACCGGGATTACCGTAAGTAAAAAAGAAGCTGAGGAAATGATGAAGCAGAGAGACCAGGTTGCGGATATCGATTTTGTAAAAGTAGATTACAGTGCTTACGCTCAGAAAAATCCTGTAAAAGTTAGCACTCAGGATTTGGCAAATTATATCAAAGCTCACCCGATTATGTTCAAAAGAGATGCGAGCAGAAACATCGGAGTAGTATATTTTCCTGCGGCGGCAAGTGCTTCTGATGAAGCTGCTACTCAGGCAGAAATCAATAAGTTGTTTTCACAGGGAAGTGATATGAGCGGCGGAAAAGAAAATTTCCAAAACACGACAAATGACTCGATGTTTGTGGCTTTGAATTCTGATATGCCTTTCTCTTCTCAGTATTTTTCAGCAAACCAACTTCCTCTAGGAATTAAAGACAAAGTAGCGGCTGCAAGTCCAGGTACTACTTTCGGTCCTTATAAAGAGCAGAACTTCTATGTTGTTTCTAAATTATTGGATAAGAAAACATCAGATTCTACGCTTTCCAAACACATTTTGATTGCTTATAAAGGTGCTGAACGTTCTACGGCTACAAGAACTCAGGCTGAAGCTAAAAAAATCGCCGAAGATCTGTTGGCCGAAATTAAAGCAAACCCAGCAAAATTCAGCGAGGGTCTGAAACTTTCTGATGAGCCTAATGCAGTGGAAAGAAACGGAAGCGTAGGCTGGACGACTCCTGAAACACCTTTTGCGCCTGGATACTTAAAATTCCTGGCTACTAATCCAAAAGGAACTACCGGAATTGCAGAGACACCATTCGGTTACCATATCATCAACGTTGAGGATAAAAAATCAGGCGCGATGACTTATAAAATCGCTAACCTGGTAAAAGCGATCAAAGCTTCTGACAAAACAGAAAACGAAGTATACACTAAGGCAACCAAATTTATTCAGCAGGTTCAGGGGAAATCTTTCAATGATTTTGCCAATGTTGCTAAGAAAAATAATTATCAGTTCTTCAATCCAAAAGAAATTGGCCGTTTTCAGGGACAGCTTCCTGGTTTAGGAACGGATAAAGACGAAGAAATTATTGCATGGGCGTTTAACAAAAAACGTAAAAAAGGAGATACTGATATTTTTACCGTTGACGGAACAGGTGACAGAGTTATTGTATATCTGAACGGAGTACAGGACGCCGGATCTGCAGATCCAGAAGCAGTAAGAGATCAGATCGAGCCGATCGTGAAAAATAAACTGATTGCAAAACAGATCTCTGATAAAATTACAGCTGCAAAAGCAACAGGTCTTGATCAGATTTCCAAACTGTTCGGTTCACCGAAACAATCAGGACAGGTAAATATGTTGAGCCCGCAAGTTGGAGGCGCAATGGAGCCGAAAGTTGCTGGAGCAGCATTTGGTGTTGCAAAAGGAAAGCTTTCCAATCCTGTAGAAGGAATGACCGGAGTTTACGTTTTGGTAAAGAAATCTGAAACCATCAACAAACAGCCGGGAGACATCAAACAGGTTACCCAGTCAATCGCAGGACAGAATTCTCAGCAATTCGGACAGGCATTACTGAAAAGCCTTCAGGACAATGCTAAAATTAAAGACTTCAGAATCGAAGTTTATAATAAAGCATCCCAACAATAAAAAAAATATTTAAAGATACATTCCAAAGCGACTCTTCAAGGTCGCTTTTGGTGTCTTTAAACGCGGGCATGAAAATTGTGTTTCATTAAAATGTATTATATTTGTTCATTAAAAATTAAAGAAGAGTGAAGTTCTCAAAGGAAATAAAAGCAGGGTTAATCGCACTTTTAGCGATCGTAGGATTTGTAATCCTCTTCCAGTTCATGAAAGGTAAAAGCCTTTTTACTACCGATAATATTTTTTACGCAAAATTTGATAATGTTGAAGGCCTTGCTGCTTCCAACCCTGTATCGATCAATGGTTTAAAAGTAGGACAGGTTGACAAGATCATCCCAATTACCGAAAAAGACGGGAAAATTCACTTTGTTGTGAAAGTAACAGTTGATGATAACTTTGAATTTTCAAAGAAATCCACCTTAGAAATTTTTGAGCCGGGATTGATGTCGGGTAAAGAGATGAGAGTAAATCTCGCTTACGGAAGTCCGATGGCTAAAGATGGCGATACTTTGGATGGCGCTTTCAAACTTTCTATGATGAATAATATTTCATCACAGGTGGGACCGGTTAAAGATCAGCTGCAGATTGTGCTGAAAAGAGTGGATTCACTGACCAATAACGCAAACCAGATTTTAAATGAGCAGAACAGGGCTGAAATTCGTGCTCTGTTAATTAATTTAAACAGAACGGTAGCATCGTTTGAAGGAACCTCCAGACAAACAAATGCGCTTTTGGCAAATAACGACCCTCGAATTCAGAAAATGCTTGACAATGCCAATCTTGCTACCATAAGTGCAAGATCCGCAATCGATAAATACGGAAAAGTGGCAGATGCCGTAGATGTTCAGAAACTGAATAATACCATCGATAAACTGAGCGTAACAGCAGATAAATTAAACGGTGTTATTTCAGGCATACAGAATGGTGAAGGATCACTTGGTAAACTCGCCAAAGATGAGCAACTTTACAACAATCTGAATACAGCCTCAGACAATCTCAATAAATTATTGGAAGACATGAAAGCCAACCCGAAAAGATACATTAACTTCTCGGTGTTCGGTAAAAACAATAAAGACTAAAAACCTATCAATATGCAATATATTGACAATATTATTTTTCTCATTGCACTCATTGCCGGCTTCGGACTTTTTTTTAGAAGCTTAAAGGAGATCTACCGCAACATCAGACTCGGAAAAAAAATCGACAGAACCGACAATCCTTCGGAACGTTGGAAAACGATGGGAAAAGTAGCCCTCGGACAGAGTAAAATGACCAAACGCCCGATTGCAGGGATATTGCATATTTTTGTTTATGTAGGTTTTGTGATCATAAATATTGAACTTTTAGAAATTATTGTGGATGGAATTTTCGGAACCCACCGTTTTCTTTCCGGAATTTTAGGTCATTCTTTATACGCAGCTTTCACAGCAACTCTGGAAATCTTGGCACTTTTAGTCGTTCTCGCAGTGGTGATCTTCTTTATCAGAAGAAATTTTTACGGCGTGAAAAGACTCAATATGAAAGAGCTTTTTGGCTGGCCAAAACACGATGCCAACTGGATTTTAATTATTGAATTTGCCCTGATGATTGCCTTCTTTAAAATGAATGCAGCAGATTGGGTACTTCAGCAGAGAGGTGTATTCGCTGAGCATGGAAGTTTCCCGGTTTCTTCAAATCTATTAGCTCCGATTTTTCAGAATTTCAGCGATAATTTCCTGCTTTTTACCGAAAGAGGAGCGTGGTGGTTTCACTTTATTGGGATTCTGTTCTTCATGAATTACCTTTATTACTCGAAGCATCTTCACATTATTCTGGCGTTTCCGAATACTTGGTTTGCTAATTTACAGCCGAAAGGGAAATTTAATAATTTAGAATCGGTTACGAAAGAAATTAAGCTGATGATGGATCCGAACGCAGATCCTTATGCGGCCCCTACTGAAAGAGATCCGAACGCTGTTCCCGATAAATTCGGAGCAAACGATATTTTTGATCTCAATCAGGTGCAGTTACTCAATGCATATTCCTGTACTGAATGTGGAAGGTGTACCTCAGTTTGTCCGGCCAACATTACCGGTAAAAAACTGTCACCACGGAAAATCATGATGGACACCCGCGACCGAATTGAAGAAGTCGCCAAAAATATCAACAAAAACGGAAAATTTGTAGACGACGGCAAAAAGTTGCTTGACGATCATATTCAGAGAGAGGAACTTTGGGCATGTACTACATGTAATGCTTGTGTAGAAGCCTGTCCGGTATTGATCGATCCGTTATCAATCATTTTTGAGATGAGAAGATTTCTGGTGATGGAACAGTCTTCCGCTCCAAGTGAATTGAACGTCATGATGACAAATGTCGAAAATAACGCAGCTCCATGGGCTTATAATCAGGCCGACCGTCTGAAATGGGCAACTGAAAACTAAATTGAATACCCCGGAAATGAATATTGCTCATTGCCGATTACTCATTACTCATATAATATGGATTTCACAATAAAAACAATGGCAGAATATGCTGCCGAAGGAAAAGCACCTGAAGTTTTATTTTTCGTTGGCTGCGCAGGTAGTTTCGACGACAGAGCAAAAAAAATAACTAAAGCTTTCTGTAAAATTTTGCATAAAGTAGGCGTTGAATTTGCTGTTCTTGGTCAGGAAGAAAGCTGTAACGGAGATCCTGCAAAACGTGCCGGGAATGAGTTTATTTTCCAGATGATGGCGTTGACTAACATTGAAATCATGAATGCCTACGAAGTAAAAAAAATCGTAACATCCTGTCCACACTGTTTCAATATTATTAAAAATGAATATCCAGGTTTAGGCGGCAATTACGAAGTACTTCACCATACGCAGTTCCTGAGAAAACTCATGGAAGAAGGCAGACTGAAAATAGAAGGCGGTAGTTTCAAAGGAAAAAAAATCACGTTTCACGATCCGTGCTATCTCGGACGAGGAAATGGCGAATATGAAGCACCAAGAATGCTTCTTGAAAAACTGGATGCTGAGCTGGTAGAAATGAGACGCTGCAAATCCAACGGACTTTGTTGTGGAGCTGGTGGTGCACAAATGTTCAAAGAGCCCGAAAAAGGCGACAAAGACATCAATGTGGAGAGAACCGAAGAAGCTCTTTCTGAAGCTCCGCAGATTATCGCTACCGGATGTCCTTTCTGTAATACCATGATGACGGACGGAGTAAAACATTTCAATAAAAATGACGAAGTTGCCGTTAAAGATATTGTAGAACTGTTGGCGGAGGCTGAGGATTTGTAATTTCTGGATGGTGAATGTAGGAATTTTCACATCACATCCAACATTTAATAAAAGAAAAATGAAAATAGAAGAATCTAATATTGTAGAAACCAATGATTACAGAGTAATTATTTATCCTGCTTCCCGGCCTCTTACCCCGAAAGAAAGCAAAGTAATTACTGAAAAATTATATGATTTTCTTTCGAGCTGGGCAGCACACGGAAAACCGCTTTCTTCGTCTTTTAAAATTGAAAAAAATCAGTTCATTGTAGTATGTGTGGATGAAGAGAAAGAGGCCGCTTCAGGCTGTTCGATTGATTCTCTTGGAGGGATAATGAAAGAAATTGATCAGGAGTTTCAGCTTGGTTTATTCGACCGTATGAAGGCAAGTTTCGTGGAAAACGGCGAAATTAAAACCATGAAGCTGCAGGATTTCAGAAAAGGTTTAAAAGAAGGAAGTATTTCTGGTGAAATTGAGGTCTTCGATTTTTCTAAAAATTCCTATGTTGCTTTTTTAAGTGATTTTCTTCTACCTTTAAAAAGAAGCTGGGCCGGAATTTACGTTGATTAAGCTGCACAAGAATATTATTAAAAGTCTGGATCTTTTCGGACTTTTTTTTGGTGAAATATTTCCTTATTTTTGTTTGATACTACAAGATGCGTTATAAAATTCTATTTATTTCCTCATGGTTTCCCAACAAAATTGAACCGACAAACGGAAATTTTGTGCAGCGTCATGCGGAAGCCGTTTCACTTCTCCATGATGTTGAGATTCTGCATGCGATCGGTGATGCCTCGCAAAAGGAGAACTTTCTCTTTGATGAGCAAATAATTAATAGCGTACGGACTTTGATCGTGTATTACCGACAAACAGGAAATCCTGTTCTGAATTTTATGCGAAGAATGAAGGCTTATCAAAAGGGCTTTGTGAGAATGAAACATCCAGATTTGTTGCACGCAAATGTTCTTCATAAGTCCATGCTTTTTGCGGTTTACCTGAGGAAAAAGTTTAAAATTCCTTTTGTGTTGACAGAACATTGGTCAGGATTTCTAAAAATTAACCGCCATAAGCTTTCAAAAGCCCATATGTTTGTGGCAAGAAAAATTGCTGAAAAAGCATCTTTTATTTTGCCTGTCAGCCATTATCTTTTAAATGATTTAAAAGAAATTGGTTTCAAAAACGAAATGGAAGTTGTTGAAAATGTTGTTGATACAAATTTGTTTCATGTTAAGAATCAAATCAATGAAAAACTGGTTTTTCTTCATGTTTCAAATTTAATTAAGCTTAAAAATCCGCAGAAAATTATAAATGCTGCAATCCGGCTTTCAGCAGAATATTCCAACTTCGAATTGAAAATAGGAGGAGATGGCGACGTTGAAACTTTAAATGAGCTGATTAAAAATAACCGGGCAGAAAACTTTATCACGACTTTTTCAATGCTCACTTTGCCTGAAGTTTCTAGGGAAATGAGGCGCAGCGACTGTTTTATCCTTTTCAGCGATTACGAAAATTTCCCCTGTGTTTTATTAGAGTCTCTCTCGTCCGGAACGCCTGCAATTGCAACAAAAGTTGGAGGAATTCCTGAAATCATTAATGATAAAAACGGAATTTTAATATCAAATTCTGAACAGGAACTTTATTCAGCGATGAAGAAAGTGGTAGAACGGAGAACGAATTTTGATGATCCTGAGAAACTTCACGCATATGTCGAAGGCCGTTTTTCCATGATTAAAATTGCCCAAAAATTCGATAAAATTTACCGGCAGGTTCTGAATTAAATTTTTAAAAAATTCAGTAGGGAGCTTAATTTTCCGTAAATTAACCTTTCCAAATATTTCTTCAGCATATTCAAAAATGAAAAAAGGGTTTTCTATTAGGGTTTCGGAGCAAAATGTTGATATAAGATCTTTTATTTCAGAAGATTACGATAATTTTATCCTTCAGAATGAGCGATTTCATTTTTTGTTGGAAGGAGTTCTTCTCAATAAAAAAAAACTGCTTCATGATTATGCTTTAAAAGATTTTGAAACCCTAATTTTGGAGCTTTTTGCTCAGAAAAAAGCTGGTCTTATCAGAGAACTTGAAGGTGAGATGCGCGGATTTATTTTCGATAAAACGGAAAATAAACTTTTTGTTTTTACAAATATAACTTCCACACAAAGAGTTTTTTATGGCAGGTTTAAAAACCAGATTTTTGTTGATACCAGCTTGATACGGTTCAATAAAACCTTGAAAGATTCGGGAATTAAGACGGAGCCTGATCTGGAATCTATCTATCAGTTTCTATGTTTCAGTAATTTACCGGAAAATAAAACACCTGTTGCAGGTATTTCAAAAGTTCTCGATTCACATTACCTCGAAATCGATTGTAAAAATTTTATTACTGCCGAAAAACAATATTTCGACCTGTCGCAAACCCCGATGTTTCAGCGAAACAAAGATGCCGCGATTGATAAAATTCACGAAGTCTTTACTGATTCTGTTTTAATGGAATATCACAAAGATAATGAGTGGGGCAAAAATCATCTCTCACTGCTGAGTGGCGGTTTGGACAGCCGTGTGGCGATGATGTATGCGATTCAGAATAATGAAAAGCCGGAGAATGCGCTGTGTTTTTCACAATCCGGATATTTCGATCATACGATTTCTGAAAAAATTGCGGAAGATTTCGGAATTCATTATGAATTCATACCTCTTGACGGCGGAAAATTCCTGACTGAAATTGACGAACTCACAGAGATTTCCGAAGGAATGGTCTTCTACACCGGCGGAATTCACGCCAAACATGCAGTAGATCATATGCAGTATGAAAATTTTGGTTTGTTTCACAGCGGACAGATAGGTGATGGCGTTTTGGGAGGGTTCAATACCGAACCACGCCGAAAAAAGCCTACAAGTTTTAAAATTGTTGTCAATCCGAAATTCCTTCCGAAAGTTCAGAATTCTTTGGATGAAATTCTTAAAAAATACGAAACCGAAGAGCTTTTCCTGCTTAGAAATGTAGCTTATAACCGAACAGTTTTGGGGGCGCATGTTTTTCAGGAAAAGAGGTATCAAACTTCACCGTTCATGAGCCGGGATTTTCTGAAACTGGCAGCTTCGCTTCCGGAAGAATGGAAATTCAATCACAGGTTTTATATCGAGTGGATTAATAAACATTGTAAAGACGCGACCAAATACCTTTGGGAAAGAACATTGATGAAGCCTGATGCCCAATGGAAAACCGGTTTTGGAGATAAGGTTGTAAAGCGCGGTTTTAAAATCCTTAATGAAAAGATTTTAAAAACTCCGCAACATTCCAGCATGTATCCTTATCAGTTTTATTTTGACAACAATGAGGAAATTCAAAATTATTATCAGAAATATTTTGAAGACAATATCTTCAGGGTTGAACATTACAAAGAGCTTTCAAAAGACGTTAGAGATCTATTTAATGCTGCTGATTTTTATTCAAAATCTCAGGCTGTAAATATATTAGCGATATTTAAACTTTATTTTTAACAGTGAAAAGTCTGCAGGAATTTTTACAGAATTTTTTTAAAAACAAAGGTCAACACGTTTTTATTTCGCTTTTGACTGCAAAAATCTGCGCATTTCTTGGCGCGCTTTTTATCATCAGAATTTTACCCGAAAATGAATTCGGCACGATGAGTATTGTGGCATCGGTTTTTGCCGTTTTTGCTCCTTTTAGCGGATTTGGAAGCCAGCAGAGTTTGTTGCGCTTTGGTTCTTTGGATGATGATATTACTGAGAAAAAGGCTTTGTCTAAATATCTTCTTTTTAAAGGTTTGGGATTTCAGGTGTTACTGAGTGTCATCTTTTTATTGGTAAGCTTTTTTTATGTCGACAGATATGAAGAAATATTTTATATTTTTCTTTTTTTTGCTGTCAGGTTGATTGGATTTTATTTTTTCAATCATATTCAGTCCGAGCTTCGAATCTTTGGAGACAACCGGCAGTTTGCAACTGTAAATAATGTGGTCAATATTTGCGGAGTTATTTTGCTGCTCGTTCTGTCATATTTTTTCGGTTTGACTGGGTATCTTTTTGCGCTGGCATTTACACCGTTTTTATCTCTTTTTTGGTTTAAAAAAGAAACTTACAGTTTTGTCTCGCAGGACTTTAATTTCAGTAAAAAAGAAATCTGGACTTATGGACTTCATGCTTCGGGAACAGCTTTGCTGTCAGATACGCTTTTTTCGGCAGACGTTTTACTGCTCAGCTTTTTAATGAATGAAAATGCAGTGGCCAATTATAAAGTCGCAATATTAATTCCTGCAAACATTACTTTTCTGGCTTTAACTTTTATGCAGAGTGATTTTCCGGTTTTGGCTAAAAACCATTTGAACAGAAAGTTTTTGCTCCATTATATTTTTAATTATTATAAAATATTTATCCCGGTTACCATTTTTATTTTTTTAACTGGGTATTTCACGAAAACAGATATTCTCCATTTATTTTTCAGCAGTAAATATGCAGATAATTCTAAAGTATTTGCGATTCTCTTAGCAGGTTTTTGTATTAATATGCTGTTGCGTAACCTTTACGGAAACTTGCTGTCGGCAGTAGGGAAAATGAAAACCAATACGATTGTTTCTTTGGTGACTTTGGTTCTGTTGCCTATATTCTCTGTTTTTTTTGTAAAACGTTTCGGCGTTGAAGGAATGGCGCTGAGTTTAAGTTTAAGCATGCTTATAAACGGATTAATGCTCATGTTTTTTTTCCGTATCTACCTTAAAAAATTAAAATAAATTATCTTTGCCTTAATGAAAAACCTGTTATTCTTATCAGCTGTTGCTTTTTTTGCGTTTCTGTCGTGCAGAAATGATGAACTGGGTTTGCAGAAAATCGATCAGATTATTCAGCTTTACATTGATTCTGCGGGACAGGATATGCTGAATAACAATATAAAAGGGGGATATACCAACATCCGGATGAATGATGTGAACGGACTTACCGACACTGCCCCCGTAACTTTCGGTTCAAAAAAAAATGCGGACACCGTGAGCTATATTGAGTATGTGGCAGGAGCAAGACGGATAAGAATTGATTCTTCGGCAAATTCCAAAACCTATGAATCGAGAATTGCACTGCTGATGACTAAGAAGGTAAGCAGTACAAAGAGTGTAATTATCAGCGATACCATGAGAATTCAGTATCACTGGACGCCGGATCTGTTTCAGGTTTCTAGAATCTGGTATAATAATCAGCTGAAATTCACCAAAGTTGGAGACGAACTCAATATCGTTAAAGTCTCAAAATAATCATTAAATTTGTGTCTTACTTTTTTGATAATTAATGCGATTATCAAAAGCTATCACTAATTATCAATTTTCAACCATATATGCTACAGGTTAATTTTTTGCGCGAAAACAAGGAACGCGTTTTAGAAGGTTTAAAGAAAAGAAATTTCAAACAGTTAGAATTGGTGGAAGAAGCCATTTCCAATGATGACGAAAGAAAAAAATACCAGTTCGAGCTTGATCAGAACCTCGCGGAAATGAACCGTATTTCGAAAGAAATTGGGATTCTAATGAAAGAGGGAAAAAAGGAGGAAGCCGAAGCGGCAAAATCTAAAACCGCGGAATTCAAAGAAAATTCTCAAACTCTGCAGCAAAAATTAAAGGATTCCGAAGCAAAACTTCTTGATATTCTTTACCTGATTCCAAATATTCCTTACGAAAAAGTGCTGGCTGGAACTTCTGCAGAAGACAATGAAATTATTTACCAGTCGCATGACGTGGAAGGTTTGGGTGAAGGCGCTGTTCCTCATTGGGAGCTCGCTAAAAAATACAATTTAATTGATTTTGAACTCGGTGTAAAAATCGCAGGAGCTGGTTTTCCGGTTTATTTCGGAAAAGGAGCAAGGCTGCAAAGGTCTTTGGTTCAGTATTTCCTTGATAAAAACACTGATGCTGGCTATCTGGAAGTGAATCCGCCGCATGTGGTGAACGAAGCTTCTGGCTACGGAACAGGGCAGCTTCCCGATAAAGAAGGGCAGATGTATTATGTGAATGAAGATAATTTATACCTAATTCCCACAGCAGAAGTACCGGTAACAAATCTGTACCGTGATGTTTTATTGGATGAAAAGGATCTGCCGATAAAAAACACAGCATTTTCTCAGTGTTACAGAAGAGAAGCGGGAAGTTACGGAGCACATGTACGTGGTTTGAACAGGCTGCATCAGTTTGAAAAAGTAGAAATCGTACGTCTTGAAAAACCAGAAAATTCTTACGCTGCACTGGAAGAAATGGTGGAGCATGTAAAATCAATCTTAGTTGATTTGGAACTTCCTTTCAGGATTTTAAGACTTTGTGGAGGCGATATGGGCTTTACATCGGCGATGACTTACGATTTTGAAGTTTGGAGTGCGGCACAGGAAAAATGGCTGGAAGTTTCTTCAGTTTCGAATTTCGAAACCTTCCAGGCAAACCGTTTAAAATGCAGATTTAAAGGCGACGGAAAAACCCAGTTGGTTCATACGCTGAACGGTTCCGCGATGGCGTTGCCAAGAATTATGGCAGCACTTCTGGAGAACAACCAGACTGAAAACGGCATCCGAATTCCTGCTAAAATTGCAGCGTATACAAGATTTGACAGTATTGACTAATAGCTCAAATCAAAATAAAAAAATCCATCGAATTCCGATGGCTTTTTTTTATTCTGTAGTGATAATTATTTTCTTGTCTTTGTTGGTGAGCGACTTCCCTTTGTCAAGTAAATCATTGCTCCGGACATTGATCTGTATTGTTTTATTGTCGATCTGCTTCACAAAATCATGTTTGCCGTTAATCGATTTGATAGGTTTCTGAAATTTCATGGTACTGGTGAAATTCATATTGAACATCTTCATCATTCCAATCATTCCCTGCGCCATTTGCCTGCCGTAAACTTCTATGGAATCACTTTTGGTCTGAGGTTTTGCAGTTTCTGGGGAAGGAGAGTTCTTTCCGATTTCGTTCAGAAACTCAGTGGCATTCAGTTTATCGGTGTCAATTGTCAACACTTTTCCGTCCCAGCTTGCGGCATTCTGAAGCGGAAGATTTTTCAGCTGTTTGCTTTGCGAGAGAAGGGCTGCTATTTCACCGGGTAATAATTTGTCATATTTTAGGGAGAGTCCGTATACCTCACCTTTTTGCTTATTCACTTTCATGAAAAGTTTTTTCAGCACTTTCGCTGAATCTTCGTTGACGGTAATTTTTCCGGTTTTCTGGATGTCGTAAAGGCTCTTCCAGTCTGTAGTAAGGTTGCTTAATTCTTTTGAATTCTGAAGAACTTCAGCTTTGCTGCCCATCGTTTTCATCATTCCCAGCATACTTTGATCCATTAAAATATGAGATTCCATGCTGGTAGCGGAATCTTTATAATAAGTGGTTTCTGTATTTACTGAACAGGACTGTAATCCGAATACGGCCAAAACAATTACGAGAAAATATTTCATCATATTTAATTTGAATTCTTAGATTGGATTCAAATTGGAGACCAAAGTTAAAGTTTGGCAATGAATGATACTTTTTTGGCTGGAAAAATGCTAATGACAGGTTGCGTGGTTTCCGTTCTGGTGTTCTTTAGAATCATTGTGAATCACCTGTAAAGCTTCCTTTTTAGGCGAAATATATGGAATGCCGACTTCCAGGCCGCGAAGGATGAAAAGACCGCCTAAAACGATCATCATTACCGGAACGAATTTCAGGATTTTTATTCTGAAAGCGGTCGTCATCAGGTTACCCAGCAATACAACGAAAAACATAAAAGGCAGTGTACCGAAACCGAAAAGTGCCATGAATGCAGCACTTTGCAAGATTCCGCCTGACGCCAAACTTGCTGTTAATGCCATATAAACCATTCCGCATGGTAATAATCCGTTCAGAATTCCCGTAGTGAAGCGTGATCTGTAATCAGCTTTCTGAAGAAGTTTACCCAGATTCATTTTTACTTTGAACAGGAATTTAGACAGAAAAGGAATTTTAGAAGCGAAATCTTTTCCGCCGAAAGAAAACAAGGCCATTAAAATCAGTACAACTCCTACAGCAACGGTTAAATACTGCTGGAAACCCGCCAATTGGAAACCCTGTCCTACAATTCCCAAAACAGCTCCGAGAATAGAGTAGGTGAAGATTCTGCCAAACTGATAGGTAAGGTTTTGAAGATAATAATTGGTTGCCTGTTTCTTGGTTAATCCCATCGAAAGCGCGATCGGTCCGCACATCCCGATACAGTGGAAACCGGATGCGAAACCTAAACCCAGGGCCGAAATGATGAGTGCTATTTCCATTGAACGTCGTAATCGAGCTGATATGGTTTTTTATCCTGATGCCAATTTATTTTTAAGGTATACGAACCTTTAGAAAGTACTTTTGAAGGAATAAGAAACTGTTTGTTTTGATCTAAAATTACCTCTTTTTTCACATCAAGATTACCGTCATCGGTCCTGAACAGATTAAAGTTCACTTTGGAATTGTCTATTGCCAGAGTTTGGGGAAACGTGATGCTTATACCTTCTGCGGTCTGTCTGTAAACCGGTTTTTCAGTAAGATGATCTGCATTGTTTTTTGCATTGATCACTTCCTGATAAGTAAGTTCGTCCTGATAATAGTCATCAGAAATTAGTTCTGAATTTTTCATTCCGTTTGAAAATACAAAGATCATAAACAGAATAAATATGATAAAGGAACCGAGCGCCAAAACGACTCCGTGTCCCCAACTGAATTTTTTTAACATAACTTTTTTAAAATTGTAATTTGAATGGTCCTTCAAAATAAGTTTCGAAAGAATCGAGCAGTTCGCCGTTTTGGTTATACACCCCGATTTTCACATTCTGTTTTGACAGTTTCATTTCCTTTTCAGGGAAACTCACATTTACGGTTCCTTTAATCATCTGATCTCTTTTCAGAAGAATTTTATCAGTAGTGCTTAAAGAAACTTCACCATGCTGCGGTTCAATAACTTTGATCGTTACCAGCTGGTCTTTGTTAGACTTATTGAGGAAAGTGTAATTGTAAGTATTATTAATTTTTCCGTCTCTCACAAAGAAAGAAGAGCCAGCAGGTTTAATAAATTTCGCTTCCATTGTTCCCCGGTTGCTCAGCAGAAAACCTAAAAACCCGATCATCAGCAGAAGCACCGCAGAATATGCTTTCATCCTGCCGGTAAACTTAAACGGAACTTCTTTTTCTATTTCGTCTTCTGTTGCATAACGGATCAGTCCTTTCGGTAATCCTACTTTCACCATTACTTCGTCGCAGGCGTCTATACAGGCGGTACAGTTTACGCATTCCAGCTGTTGTCCGTCTCTGATGTCGATTCCGGTTGGACACACTACCACACATTGGTTACAGTCGATACAGTCGCCTTTTCCTTCAGCGCGTCTGTCTTCTCCTTTTCTCCATTTAGAGCGGTTTTCACCTCTTTTGAAATCGTAATAAACGTTGATGGTCTGTTTATCAATTAACACTCCCTGCAATCTTCCGTAGGGACAAACTAGCGTACAGACCTGTTCCCTGAACCAGGCAAAGGTGAAATAAAATGCCGCCGTAAAGATAATCATCACCAAAAAGCTGGTGAAATTATTGAACGGGCCTTCTTTTATCATATCAAACACTTCCTGATATCCTACGATATACATGAACATCCAGTGCGTAATAATTAATGAAATGATAATAAAGATTGACCATTTCAGTGAACGTTTCCAGATTTTCTCTGAATTCCATTCCTGACGGTCAAGTTTCATCTGTTTGTTACGGTCGCCTTCGATTAAGTAGTCGATTTTCCGGAATATCATTTCAAGGAAAATAGTCTGCGGGCAGATCCAGCCACAGAAAATCCGGCCAAAAACAACAGTGAAAAGAATGATGAATATAATTGATGTTATTGCTCCCAGAGCAAGGATAAAGAAATCCTGCGGATAGAACGGCTGTCCTGCAATAAAGAACTGTCTGTCGACTACATTGATGAGCAAAACAGGGTTTCCGTGGATTTTGATGAATGGCAGAGCGAAAAACAATGCTAGAAGAAACCAGGCTACAAGTGTTCTGTAGTTGGTATATCTTCCGCTGGGTTTTCTTGGGAATACCCATCTTCTTTTTCCGGACTGATCCATCGTTCCCACAGAATCTCTGAAAGTTTCTGCATCTACGACCTGTCCCTGTCCGCCTCTGTAATTTTGATCTTCCGACATTTTATGATCTATTTAATAAAAAAAACATAATCCGTTATTTGATTTTACAAAAATAACGAATTATGTTTTCAAAAGCTATAGTTTTAAGTTAAGTGCTTATTTTTCCCAGTTTGCAGGTGTTCCCTGTGGGGCTGCACCGCCTTCTGCAGGTGTAATAGGTTTTTGTTCCTGATTGATATGATATACATATGCTGCCACATTCTGGATATCAAATCCTGTAAGTACTCCGTTTTTACCCCAAGCCTGCATGGTTGGATTGTTCGGACTTCCGTTTTCTACCATATGGAAAACATTTTTAAACAATGTTTTTTCAGGTTGGTTGATCCACGTATTGTCAGTAAGGTTTGGCCCGATTCCGCCTTTTCCTCCGTCACCGTGACAGGAAACACAGTTGGTTTTGAAAACTTCTGCACCCGCTTCAATATTATCAGGTGAATACGCTGCATTATCAATGGTTGGTGGAGGGGTATTTTTCACATACTCTGCAATACTTGCAGTCTGTGCTTTGTATTCTGCGTCATACTCTGGAGTCTGATGTGCAAAATCTGTAAAAGCATACGAAAGCATATAAACAAGACAGTAGGAAACGCCGAACCAGAAAAGACCCAGCCACCATTTCGGTAACTGATTGTCAAGCTCCATGATGCCGTCGAAACCATGGTCAATAAGGATATCTTTTTCTTCACTTGCCGACTGTTTCTTAAAGGCACTTTCGTAAAGACCTTTAAAATAAGGAACTTTTTTAGCTTCCAGATAAGCCTTCTTTTCCTCATCAGAAAGAGTTTTGAACTTGGTGTTTTCAATTAAATCTCCGATTGAATGATGGATGAGCGCGATAATTGCAGCAATTAATGCAGTTCCCCAAAAATAAGGAGAAGTAAGGAACGAAGTATCCTGAACAAACATGTATGATACAATATATAAAATACAAAGTATGATGAGGATGGTAATGTATACCGGTGTTCTTTGTTTCATTTTAGTTTAATTTAAAAATTAAATATTCTTGTCTTCAGTATGATCATCTTCTAAAGGGGCATTGGCTTCTTCATCATAATGTTTTTTCGGCCTTGTAAAAACATAATATACAATCCCCAAAAAGAAGAATAGAAAGAAGAACATTGCCAATGTCTGTAATAAACCCACATTTTCGCTGTTTCCCAGTATGTCTTTTACATTTTGAGGTATCATTTAATGCCTTTTTTAATGATTAATTGGTGCTTGCTGTTTTTATTTCAGTTGTTTTGATATCAGTCCCCAGTCTTTGCAGGTAAGCGATCAAAGCGATGATTTCTTTTTTCTCAAGCGGTGTAAAGTTAGCGCCGTCCGCTGCTTTTTTAGCTGCATATGCTTCTTTAACGTCGGCTGCTTCAGAATAAATCTGCTTCACGATGAATGCTGCCTGATTGTCTGCCCACTGATCAGCTGAATCAATCTGTGCTTTCGTGTACGGAACATCAAATGTATTCTTCATCAGCTTGATTTTATCCACCATCTGGCTTCTGTCCAAATCATTGGAGATCAACCATGGGTAACGTGGCATAATAGAACCTGCGGAAGTTACTCTTGGGTTCAGCATATGCTTGTAGTGCCATGAACTTGGGTTTTTACCACCCTCTCTGTGTAAATCCGGACCGGTTCTTTTTGAACCCCAAAGGAATGGTCTGTCGTACACAAATTCTCCGGCTTTGGAATACTGTCCGTTTTTACCGTTAAATCTTACTACCTCGTCACGGAACGGACGGATCATCTGGCTGTGACATGCATTACAGCCTTCTCTGATGTATAAATCTCTACCTTCCAGCTCCAGTGGTGAATATGGCTTCACTGCCGCAATGGTAGGTACATTATCTTTAATAAGCAGGGTTGGTACAATTTCAATGAAACCTCCAATAGCCACTGCAACAAAAGACAAGATTGTCAAAAGAAGAGGAGTTCTCTCCAGCCAAAGGTGTAAACCTTCGCCTTCTTTTCTTTTTTTGGTTACTGCTGCAAGTGCTGGTGCTTCTGCAGGTACTTCTTTCTGGAAAGATCCGCTTCTTACGGTTCCGATAATGTTAACCACCATCAGAATCGCTCCGGAAATGTAAAGCAATCCTCCGACAAATCTCATTTGATAATAAGGAATAATTGCAGTAACGGTATCCAGCCAGTTTTTATAAACTAAAGTTCCGTCCGGGTTGAACTGTTTCCACATCAATCCCTGAGTAAATCCTGCGATGTACAATGGAACCGCGTAGAAAATAATTCCTAAAGTTCCCAGCCAGAAATGCCAGTTTGCTAATTTTACAGACCAGAGTTTGGTTCTCCACAAGATTGGAAGCAAATAATAAATCATACCGAATGTCATGAAACCATTCCATCCTAATGCTCCAACGTGAACGTGTCCAATAACCCAATCGGTATAATGCCCGATTTTATTTAATGTTTTCGTTGCTAAAAGCGGTCCTTCAAAGGTTGCCATCCCGTAACAGGTTACAGCGACCACAAAGAATTTAAGTACTGGGTTTTCTCTTACTTTATCCCAAGCTCCTCTCAAGGTAAGAAGCCCGTTCAGCATTCCACCCCAGGACGGTGCAATAAGCATTATAGAGAAACCTGTTGCCAACGCCTGAGCCCACCCTGGTACTGCAGTATACTGCAAATGGTGAGGACCTGCCCAGATATAAACAAAGATCAGTGACCAGAAGTGAATAATTGATAATTTATAAGAGAATACAGGTCTGTCAGCCGCTTTTGGTAAGAAGTAATACATCAGACCAAGAATAGGTGTTGTCAATACAAACGCCACCGCGTTGTGACCGTACCACCACTGAACCAAAGCATCTTTTACCCCTGCATAAGCAGAATAAGATTTCCAGCCGGTGAAAGTTAACGGAACTTCAAGGTTGTTGAAGATGTGAAGCATCGCTACAGCTACCCACGTTCCCAAATAGAACCAGATGGCTACATAAAGGTGACGCACTCTTCTGATGGCGATCGTTCCGATCATATTGATACCAAAAATTACCCAAACCACAGTAATTAAAATATCAATCGGCCACTCGTGTTCTGCGTACTCTTTAGAAGTGTTGATTCCCATTAAGAAAGTGATTACTACAGCAACGATCATCAGCTGCCATCCCCAGAAATGAATCCATGAAAGGGTATCGCTCCACATTCTGGTTTTCAGCAATCTCTGAAGTGAGTAATATGCTCCTGCAAAAAATCCGTTGGCTACGAATGCGAAAATTACTGCACTGGTGTGAAGCATTCTGATTCGGCCAAAACCAAACGCACCATGCGTATTGATCAATCCCTGAAGGTTGCCGCTTTGTAAACTTTTGATGGTTGCATCATCAGTTCCAAAGAAAAACTCAGGAAGTTCGGGATAGAAAAGCATTAACGCTGCGGTAAGCCCCAATAAGAAACCGACAAGTCCGAAAACTACGGTTGCATAAAGAAACGCTCGCACAATGCTATTGTCATAACTAAATTTTTGTGTTTCCATATAAACTAATCACTTTTATCTTCTGTTTTTTTATTTTTCTCTTCCTTTTCCGGCTCCTCTTTAATGATCTCGGAATCCAGAAGAATCCTTACTGCAGGGGATTCATCATCCTCAAACTGTCCTTTCCTGGCGTTCACTATAAAAATGACCAAAAAAATAACAGCAAGTGTTACGCTGCAGAGAATCATTAAATATAATATGTCCATTTCGCGCAAAATTAGCGTATAAAACGCCCCCAAATTTAAGGAAAAATAATGATATTAATCATTAAATGTTAAATCCTGTTAATTTAAAATATTTCTAAATAGAGCCCCTTTTTTATTACCTGTTGATTTTGAAATATTTAGTGCTGCGTGCCCAGGTAGTGATCGAAGTGAACGCTACAACACTGATAGAACTGATCGGCATTAATATCGCTGCAAACAGTGGCGACATATGGCCGGTGACCGCAAACCCCAAACCGATAATATTGTACATAAAACTGATCCCGAAAGTCAGTTTTACGATCGTCATTGCTTCTTTGCAGAACAGCAGATATTTTTTGAAATCTATCAGTTTTTCACCTGCCATAATCACGTCGGAAGAAGGCGTGAAAGAGTTGGTGTCATCGGCGATCGCAATTCCGACATTGCTTTGCTTCAGTGCGCCTGCGTCATTTAATCCGTCGCCCAGCATGGCTACTTTCTGGTGCTGATCCTGAAGGGTTTTGATATAATTAAGCTTGTCCTCAGGACTTTGATTAAAAGCCATTCCTGAAACATTCGGAATCATTCTTTTTAACTGGTTTTCTTCTGATGAATTATCACCGCTTAAAATATGAATCTGATAGTGATCAAGATCCGTAAACAGCGTGCTTAAATTATCGCGGTACTCATTCTTAAAAATATATTTTCCTAAAAACACCTCATTTTTACTGATGTAAACCGCTGTTTCCAGGTTTTTGGATTCGTGACCTATCAGCTTGGCAGAGCCGATTTTGTATAAATTTCCGCGAACTTCGGCTTCATAGCCTTTTCCCGGGATTTCTCTGAAGTTTTCAACGGGAAAGTATTCATCCTGAATGTCTAAAAATTCATAAATCGATTTTGACAGGGGATGATTGGAATTTTTAACCAGACTTTTAATATTCTTTAAATCAAACTCCTGAATTTCAGATCCTTCAAAATGAATATTCGATTTTTTATGGTGGGTGATGGTTCCCGTTTTATCAAAAACCAAA
The DNA here is from genome assembly GCF_019038595.1 of Kaistella soli. Lineage (GTDB taxonomy): Bacteria > Bacteroidota > Bacteroidia > Flavobacteriales > Weeksellaceae > Kaistella > Kaistella soli. Next base: position 383,479 of record NZ_JAHOPF010000004.1, on the reverse strand, counting down.
GTGTTGATTTTTGATATTTTTTCAATCGTCAGCGTGTCTTTTACGTAGAATTTATTTCTTCCTAAAATCCGCATCACATGTCCGAAAGTAAACGGAGCGGAAAGCGCTAACGCACACGGGCAGGCAATAATCAGAATGGCAGCTACCACCTGGAACATTTTTTCAAAATCAATCTGTCCCCAATATATTCCCGCGATCAGTGTTATTCCCAGTATGATAAAGGTGAAATACTTCGAAATTTCATTGGTTAAAGTGTCCAGTCCGGTTTCGTATTTTTTGAAAGCCTCTTTGTTCCAAAGTTGGGTAAGATAACTTTGGTTGACGGTTTTTATTACTTCCAGTTCCAGTGCCGAACCCAGCTGTTTTCCTCCTGCAAATATTTTGTCGCCCGCTTTTTTCGGGATTGAAGCACTTTCGCCGGTGATAAAACTGTTGTCGATATTTCCTTCACCATTGATCAGAATACCGTCTACAGGAATAATTTCCTGGTTTCTCACCATGATACGGTCCCCGACTTTCAAATCCGAAAGAAGGATGTTTTCCTGTTTGCCGCTGAAATCAACTTTCGTTACGGCAATCGGATAAAAGGATTTATAATCTCGGTCGTAGGCAAGCGCGCTGTAAGTTCTTTTCTGAAATACTTTTCCGAGTAACATGAAGAACAGAAGTCCGCACAGGGTATCAAAATAACCAGCGCCGTAATCAGTAAGAACTTCGTAAATACTTCTTCCGTACAGCATGATAATCCCCAAAACAATTGGTACATCGATGTTGACGATTTTGTTTTTTAAGCCATACCACGCGGATTTGAAATAATCGGAAGCGGAATAAAAAACAACCGGCGTTGCCAGAAGGAACATAATAAAGCGGAAAAGATCTTTATAGGTTTCCATCCAGAAATCTGTAGTTCCGGACCACTGGCTGGTATATTCAGGTAAGCTGAAAAACATTCCGTTCCCGAACGCAAAACCTGCAATCGCAAGTTTGATCAGCAGGGTTTTATCCAGAAACTCCTCTTTTTTGTCCGCGGTTTCGAGAGTGACAACTGGTTTGTAGCCTAGATTGGTTAAGAATTTCGCAAGCTCGCTTAATTTAAGCTCGGTATGATTAAATGAAATCTGTACATTCTTCCTCGTGAAATTGACCTGTGAATAATTGATGTTTTTGTTTAAAGTATGCAGACTCTCCAGTAACCAGATGCATGACGAACAGTGAATAACAGGAATTTTAAAAGTAACAAGACTTGTATTTCCCTCAGAAAAATCGGTTACGGTGCTGAAAATTTCCGGGGTATCAAGATAGTCAAACTGTGAGGTATTGTCATCACTCGGACGGATTCCGGAGCGTTTGTTGAGCTCATAGAAATTGCCCAAGTCATTCATGCTCAGGATTTCGTATACGGATTTGCAGCCGTTGCAGCAAAAGATCTTATCGTCAAACGGGATTCGCTCTTTTTCAATATTTTGGCCGCAATGGAAACAGTTTTCTGACACTTTTTTATAAATTTAACGTGCAAAATTATGACAAATAAATTTGTGCCTAGGGTTTAAAAGTCCTATTTTTGCTGATAAATGTCATAAAAACATGTCGTTAGAAAAACAAACGCTAATTGAAGAGAGTCTGCAAAAAGTATTTAGTGATGATTCTTTCAGAGAAATGCTGTCCCCCGCAGATTATGCAGAATATTTATCTGCAAAACAGGTTCTTAAATTTCATAAAGGAGAAACCATCTTCGATGATGGTGGTACACCAAACGGTGTTTACTTTTTAAGCAAAGGAACAGCAAAACTCTCAAAACAAGGTGTTTACGGAAAGGAGCAGATTCTGCGTTTTATCAAAGAAGGAGATTTAATAGGTTACCGTTCTTTGCTTTGTGGTGAAGATTTTCAGGCAAAAGCGGAAGCGATGACCGATGTGGAAGCTCAGTTTTTACCCTCCGGCATTTTTCTTCATCTTCTGGAAGTGGCACCAAAACTATCTTTCGTCATGCTGCAGAAAATAGCTTTCGAATTGGGTGAATCTTCAAACACCGTAACTTTCCTTGCTCAGAAAACGGTTCGTGAAAGACTGGCCGAAATTTTATTGTTGCTCGAGCAGAAATTGGGTACAGATCCTGAAGGATTTATTAAAATTTCATTAACCAGAGAGGAGATCGCCAACATCATCGGAACTGCAACAGAAAGTGCAATCCGTCTGATTTCTGAATTCAAACAGGATGGCCTCATCGAAGTGGAAGGAAGAAACCTTAAAATATTAAATCACGAAAAACTCATTAAACTGGGTCACGTTTCGCTCTAAATTAATAATTGACAGCTGATGATTATCCTTGATCACCGGTCGTCAGCCTCAATCCTAGCTTATGTCTGTACATTCAGAAATAAAAAAGATCACTACCGAGACTTTGCGGAAAATGAAATTCGACAAAGAGAAAATCACGATGCTTACCGCATATGATTATACTACCGCCAAAATGGTGGACGCAGGTGGTGTAGATTCAATACTTATCGGCGATTCTGCCGCAAATGTAATGGCCGGTTTCGAAACAACGCTTCCCATCACTTTGGATCAGATGATTTATCATACCCAATGTGTGGTACGCGGCGTAGAAAGAGCATTGATTGTTGCAGATTTACCCTTCGGAACTTATCAGAGCAATTCTGAAAAAGCCCTGGAATCTGCAGTAAGAATGATGAAAGAAGGCGGCGCGCATGCCGTTAAAATTGAAGGCGGTGTTGAAATTGAGGATTCCATCAGAAAAATTGTAAATGCGGGAATTCCGGTAATGGGACATTTGGGTTTAACTCCGCAATCCATTTATAAATTCGGAACCTATAAAGTAAGAGCCAAAGAAGATGCTGAAGCGGAAAAACTTCTTTCTGATGCGAAGCTTCTGGAAGAACTGGGATGTTTTGCATTAGTGCTTGAAAAAATTCCTGCCGAACTGGCAAAGAAAGTTTCTGAAAGCATTTCTATCCCGACCATCGGAATTGGCGCCGGAGCTGATTGTGACGGCCAGGTTCTGGTTTATCACGACATGGTGGGAATGAACCAGGGCTTTTCACCGAAATTTTTAAGAAGATACCTTGATCTATATACCGAAATTACCGGTGCTGTTTCGCAATATGTGAAAGACGTAAAAACCGCTGATTTTCCTAACCAAACAGAAAGCTATTAATGAATACCAATACACAGACCATACAGGGGATTTTGTCCATCGCAGCACTGATCTGCCTGCTAATAGGATTTTTCAATCTCTTTTCTCCCGAAATCAATGATTTGCTTTATAACAAGCTGTTTTATGTTCTGATAGGAGCAAGTTTCTTTTTCCAGGCACCCACTTTGACGAACAAAAACTTTCTGTATCCAATGTACGCGGCGGCTGCGATTTGTGTAATCGGTGCATTTTTACCGCACGATTCCAAATTTTCAGGGCTGAAGACCATCGGTCTTTTTGCCGGCGTCATTCTTTCTATTTTCAGCAGACCGAGACAGGTGCGTAAATAATCGGAATTAAAAAATCAGTAATTCTCTGATTTCAGAAGACTTTCAAAATAATTAACGAGTAAAACCCTTTCCGCTTTGGTGAGGTTCGCTTCAGGATGTTGTGCAACATATCCGGGAAAAGGCATGGAATAATCTTTCACGGACTGGCCGGCATTTTTAACCATATTCTTCTTCAGATCTTTATTGAATTTTCCCCATTCCGAGAAATTAAGATGTTCGCGTCCTTCGTTGATGTGATGTTTAATTGACCAGGAAATTGGTGCTATATAAGCATAATCAGGATAAACAGTTTCGTTGCTGTGACAGTCGTAGCAGGCTTTTTTCAGGACTTGCTGAACGTTATTCGGCGTATTGAAAACCGTAACAAAATTCACCTTCTGATCCACCGGCTTATTCGTTCTATCTACGGGAATAAACTGAATTAAAGCGATAACAATTAAAGACCAGTAAATAATTTTTTTAAAGGTTTTCATTAAGGTTTTTTAGGCGGATTTAGAGTTGAGGGAACAGTTGCTGGTGTTGAAGGTTCCGCCGCCGGAACAGTTGCATCAGCAGTCTTAAGATTCCACGTTTCACGGATTTCCCAAAGCGGACGTATTTCAACCGTTTTGTCCAGAACAAAAACATCCTCAGCAAATTCTAAAGTGGCGAAATCGGCAGAATCCCAAATTCCGTTCTCGTTATTATCCACAAGAATTCTGAGTTTGTATTTTCCGGGTTTCAGCGAACTGAAAGTCTGCTGGCTTTCCTTTCCGTATCTGGAGTAAGAAACCGAACCGTTTTCTGCGAGCAACTGAAGCCAGAATTTTTCTGCTGGCGCATTCTGAATGGTTAATACAAGCGTTCCGTAGTTTTCGGTTTTATCGGCTTCAAAATCAAAACGGTATGATTTGATAAGGGTGTCGTAAAATGAAGAAACAGTTTCTTTAGGAACGGTTAATGAATATTTTTTACCTTCTTTAAAGTTGGATTTAATATGGATCTCAAAAGGATTTTTTTCGGAAACTGACGCTGTGAATTCCTGTTTGATACTGTCAGAAACCAAAGACCATTTTTCCGGCTGAATTTTATCGATAAAATAATTGGAAGTAATGACGAAATCCTGGTTTGGGGCCAATAGGTTTCCTTTTGCATTAGAAACCGTCATTTCGTTTTTCGCGTTGTAGCGGTAAAAAACCGAAACGGTATCCTGTTTTACGCCGTCATCGTAACTGAACTTCAGGTTTTCGCTGTTGGCAATTCCTACATTTTGTTTTTTCGCATCAAACCAGATATTGATGGAATCTGATTTGGGCAGCTGCGTCACTTTATAATCCTGAAGTTTCTCATTAAGGGAAAGCACTTTCACCTTTTCCGGATTGCCTTCGAAAGTCATTAAAATTCCTCCGGGATTTTCTTTCATTTCGACATATTTCCTGGCTTTTCTGGAAGGATAGAGATTGATCTTTAAATCCGAAATACTTTTGTCGAGAACAACTTTATCTTTAAGAAAACCGATTTTTTCCTTTCCTGCATCATAAACCGAATTCGAATTGGTGTCTTCAAAAGCAACAATTCTGTAATTTCCCGGTGATAAATAATTAAGTTCAAAATAACCGTCGGGATCGGCTTTAGTGATATAATACGGTTTCTGGCGGTAATCCATGGAATCTTTATCCTGATAAAGACCTACCACCAGATTGGATTCTTCAGTGTTTTTATCCTGATCGCCGATAAGGCTTTTCAGATCTCCGCTGATGTAAAGGTCGTCGATTTTATCGCCGGTAGAAAATGCAAAATTATAGTAACGGAGCGCATTTCCTTCATTATTGTCAACTATTGAGTTCCCGAAATTGAAGTTGTAAGTGGTATTTGCCTGCAGGGTATCGTCCCATTTGATCAGCAGATATTTATTGGCCATTCCGGAAGGAAGAACCTTGGTCATTTTTTTCAGCGGCGGCGAAATAATTAAATTTTTATTGATTTCTTTCAGCGTGATATATTCATCAAAATCAATCCGCAGCTCCTTGATATCTCTCGGCACATTCACCCGTGATGTATCAATATTGGAGCTGATTACTTTTGGAGGAATGGTATCTTTAGAACCTCCCACAGGCGAACCAACTCTTGCGCAGGAAAGCAGAATTAAACTGAAGATGAACAGAAAAATCAATTTCTTCATTGAAATATTTTGAACAAAATTAAGAAAATTATTCACTGTATGACTCATTGCTGCCATTTAGAGAATCTGTTCTGTTCGGATTTTTCGCAGTTTCAGTATCATGGATTACTTTCTGAATTTTATCCTTCTCGAAAGGGAAGTTTTCAAAAAGACCCGAAAGCGCCAAAGCGGTATAAACCCGGTTCGAATATTTGTTTCCGATCGCGATAATGGTAACGTTGGATTTCAGCAAATGCGCAAAAACCGAATTGGTGCCGTGCCACCATCCGTTATGATAAGTGAGTTTTTCACCGTTATCGAAAACCTTCATCCGAAAACCTATTCCGTAATTATTGATGCCCGGTCTTTCGTTGCTGTAAGGTTCGAAAATCTGTTTTTTCAGATCTTCATGAAGGAAGTTTTCCGCGAATATCGCTTTAGAGAAATTAAGCAGATCTTTCGGTGTGGTAAAGACGTTTTTGTCGCCGTAAATCAGATCTAGCCGGTCGTAAGGATAAACCTTTGGGCCGCGCTGATAAAAAGATTTCGATGCTTTTTCCATGTCTTTTTCCTGAAGAATATACGTATGTTTCATGTGCAGCGGCCGGAAAACAATTTGCTGCATCGCTTCGGGAAAAGGGGTTTTCGTTACTTTTTCGATGATTAAAGCCATCAGTGCATAATTCGTGTTGCAGTACATGAATCCGGTATCGGTCGCTCTGGCAAGTTCTGGTTTGTAGCGGACCAGAAGATTCAGAACATCCTGATTGGTGAGATATTTTTTTGAAAGTTCTGCAGGCTGCGGCTGAATTTTATCAACGAAATGTTCATATTTCGGAAGACCGCTCCTTTGGGACAAAAGGGTGAAAACCGTCACTTTCGGATACGGGAAATCGGGAAAGAACTTAGTTAGCGGATCTTCCATTTTCAGTTTTCCGGCTTCAATTAATTTCATCGCTGCCATTGCAGTAACGGATTTGGAAATGGAGGCAACATGAAGAGCAACCGTGTCACTGATCGGAACCTGCTTGTTGTCCTGAGCATAACCTCGGTAGCTTTCGTAGAGGATCTGGTCACCTTTTGCCACCAGAAAACCTCCCCACAGATCACCTTTTTCCCATACTTTTTTATAGTAGCTGTCGATGACGGAAACGATGGAATCTTTATTTTTGAGGGTATTGTCTTTTCCTTTGAAAACATCGTCAAGTTTAATGTTTCCGTAATTGGGCAGTGAAGTTTCTGGATGGTCGTCAGTCTTGTTATCTTTTTTGCAGGAAGTAAAAGCAAGGCCAAAAAGAAGGAGGAAAAAAAGGTGGCGGAATAATTTCATTTAAAAGTTTTTATGCTAAAAAAATCTCCGCAAGATAAGGGAATTTAAGGATAACCTTTTATGGCTCCAGTCATAAAGATTTGTTAAGATTTAAGAGAAAGAGGCAAGAATCTTATCTACAATCACTTGCGCCAGTTTTTCTTTGCTTTGGACAGTCCATCCTGCGATATGAGGCGTTACGATTGCTTTTTCCGACTGCAGAAGATATTCTAAATCTTCATTTTTGATGTCCAGATTTTCGAAAGAAGGTTTTTCAAATTCGAGAACATCGAGACAGGCGCCTTTAATTTTACCGGATTTCAATGCTTCAACTAAATCTTTCGTTTTCACATTTTCACCTCTTGCCGTGTTGATGAAATAAAAGTTTTTCTTCATCTCGGAGATAAACTCTGAATCAATCAGATACTGCGTTTCCGCAGTGATCGGAATGTGTAAACTCAGGATATCTGCTTCGTTCTGTAAAGTTTCCAGAGAAACCTGCGTTGCAAAATCATCAGATAGGTTGGGAAGAATATCATGAAAAATCACTTTTACACCGAAACCGGAAAGCCTTTTAGCCACTGCCTTCCCCATATTTCCGTAACCGATAATTCCGAAAGTTTTTCCCAGCAGTTCGTCACCGCGGTTTTCTTCGCGTTTCCAGATGCCGTTTTTCACTTCATCCGACGCGATGAAAAGCCTATTCATCAGAATTAAAAGCATCCCTAAAACGTGTTCTGCTACTGAATCGCGGTTTCCTTCCGGTGAACTGATTAATTTAATTCCGGATTTTGCAGCAAATTCAACATTGATATTTTCCATTCCGGCACCTACTCTGGCGATGAATTTCAGGTTTTTACCATGTCGGATGAAATTCTCATCAATCGGGATTCTGCTCCGGATGATAATGCCGTCGTACTGATCTATTTTTTCCAGAACTTCCGTATAAGTGGAAGTATAATCTTCCTCAAATAAAAAACCCTTTGCAGAAAGCTGTTCTGTAATTAAAGGATGGTTTTTATCGAGCTGAAGAATCTTCATTTTTAAACGGAAAACAGTTTTTTCAGTTCTATAGAATCTGCGGCTTTCATTCTTCCTGAAAGGATTAATGAAAGTTCTTTTCGTCTCAAAGCGGCATCAAATCTCAGTTTTTCCTCTTCTGTTTCAGGCTCCATTTTGGGGATGGGGATAGGACGGTTGAATTCGTCTACTGCTACAAAAGTGTAGATTCCTTCATTCGTGTGAATTTTCTTCTGATTAATAGGATCATCCAGCCAAACATCAACATAAATTTCCATCGATGTTGAAAATGCTCTGGAAACCTTGGATTCCAAAACCACAATTCCGCCTTCCGGAATGGGATGGTTGAAAGAAACGTGGTTTACCGAAGCGGTTACTACGCGTCTTTCGCAATGTCTTGCTGCTGATATGGAAGCACAACGGTCCATTTTGGCGAGCAGTTCTCCGCCGAAAAGATTTCTTAAAGAATTGGTTTCGTTCGGTAAAACGATATTCGTCATGATTGTTAATGATTCTGACGCTTTTTTGCTTTTTTCCATTGAGAATTTGAATGATTTTTAGAACTCCATTTTTTTACCGGAGTTGTTAGTGCCGTTGCAGCAGCCTTTATAGAATCTGCTTTTACTGAATCCAGGATCGGATGTACAGCTGCGGCTGAATCAGTTTTTACTGAATCCTTTTTAATTTTCTGAACCTGTTTTTTTTCAAAACCGTTCGCGAAAGATTTTTTGCCGAAAATGGTCTCGGGCTGGGTAATTCCAAAATAGGTAATGGCGGCAATTCCTGCTAATAAAGGAATAATCCAGTATGCGGTTTTGCTGAATCGGTATGCCTTTTCGGAATCTCCTGAAATTTTGGAATGCTTGATTTCTGAAAGGTTAATTTCTTCAAGTCCGTAAAAATCAGGTGAAAGGTTTTCGGTCCTGTTTCCTGTAAAATGAATTTTGCTGTCGTCGAGATAAAAATCCCCGATATTTTCTACTGAAACTTTTTCTTCTTTTTCAAGAGTGGAATTCCAGAAATTAACCTGTTTTTTTATTTCGATTTCCGCGTCTATGAGCGGAACATTTCTTTGCCCTGCGATAAATTCTGCGAAATTGTTGTTTTCATTTCCTTCAAAATCAGTCCTGAAAGCGACTTCTTTTCCGGGAGGCAAAATACTTCCGCTCTCCTTATCCATCGCTGCATTGATGTTTTTCAGGGTAAAAGTTCCGAAACCCGCAATGCTGACACTGCCGTGTTTATTCAGAAATTCAAGAAGGAGTGAGGAGAAATTCATATGGCGCAAATTTATGTTTTTTGTGCGGTTTAATCAAAAAATAAAAAAAGACTGCGAAAAGAGCAGTCTTTGAAAGGGAATTAATTTGATAAGTCACAGGTGAGCTTATTGGAATTTTAAACTCATCCCAAACATAAAATTAATGCCGGCCTGAGAAAAATAAACCGGTCCGTCATAGACATAGCCGTTGTTCACGTATTTTTTATCGAAAATGTTATTGAGCAAAAGTTTAAAATCAACCTCGGTTCTTTTGAGATTTAAAGTATATTTTGCATTGAAATCGGTAAGGAAATAATCGGCAAGTTTCAGGCTTTCATTGTTCGTATTGTCTAAAAACTGGCTTCCAACATATTGATTTTGAATCCCTAAACTGAATTTCTTTGACGGATTGAAACTAAGTAAAACGTTTGCAATCACATCCGGTGAAAAAGAAATTGGGGTATTTCCGAGCATCTCGATTCCGGCAGAGCTTTCGTTTTTGAAATCGCGGTTTTCGTTTTTGCTGAGCGTTAAATTTCCTGATGCGTTCCATTGATCGGAAATTTTTGCTGCTGCGCCGAGTTCAATCCCCATTCTGTAACTTTCCCCTGAATTCACGCGGATAAACTCGCCGATATTATTGATCTGCCCGTTCAGAACCAGCTGATTCACGTAGTTCATATAATAAAGGTTTCCGGTAAAAACAATGTTTCCGAATGTTTTTTCAATTCCGGCCTCGAAATCATATAGCTTTTCAGCTTCGGTTTCCGGATTGGCAAAAAGATCGTCACGGTTGGGTTCCCGGTGCGCAACGGCTGCCGAGAGGAAGACTTTTCCTGACGGGATTTTATAATTGATTCCGGCTTTCGGATTGAAAAATGTCCATTTTTTATTAAGATTGGCGCCTTCGTCATCACCTTGCTGCAGAATCTCGGTGTCATAATTGATTTTTCTGAGCTGAAGATCCCCGAAAAATTCAAACCGGTTTAAAGTAAAGATAGCTTTTGCAAAACCAGCGATTTCACTTTTCAGAGAATGGTTTCGGTAATATTCGTGCTCACTGATCTGAGGAAAATAAACCCCGGTTACGTTTCCGAAATGTTTCCCGTCATATTGATTTCCCACAATTCCGAAATTGAGGTCAAGGTTTTCAAACTTTCCGTACAGCGTGGAAACTGCTCCGTAGAAATCGTTATCGAGCCATTTTTTTCGGATAAAATCGGTCTTTTTGATCTCGTTTCCGTTTGCAGACAGATTGGGAAGATTATATTTTGAAAATTTCGCGTCCTGTTTGTAATTTTCGTAATAACCTTTTCCTTTGGTGTAATGAAAAGTGGTTTCTAAATTCCAGTAATCATTCAGGTTCTGTTCCCACAAAAGCTGGTAATGATTCTGTCTGTAATTGTCGGTTTCGTTGTCATAAAAACCAACAATGTTTTCCCAGTTTTCATCGTAAATCGCGCCGGAATAATTAAACTTTGGATTGCTTTCCCAGGTTGCTTTATCAATTCCGTTCCACGCCTGATAGGTTTTTTCTTTTCCGCCGAAAGCCATCAGCCGGATTTTGGTTTTGTTTTCTTCAAAAAGTGCGGTGAGATTGTAGGAGTCCAGATCCGAAAAAGCCCGGTCAATATATCCGTCTGAGTGAATTTTGGTGTAGCGTCCCATCACGGAAAGCCTGTTATCCCAGAATTTTCCTGATCCCGTCTCTGCCGAATATTTATAGGTGTTGAATGAACCGTAGGTATTATCAGATTTTAGATAAAACTTTTCTTCAGGGTTTTTGGAAATCACATTCACGCTTGCGCCGAAAGCAGAAACGCCATTTGAGGAAGTTCCTACGCCGCGCTGAATAATAATCTGCGAAGCTGAACTTGCAAGATCGGGAACATCTACGAAAAACGTTCCCTGAGATTCAGAATCATTATAAGGAACGCCGTTCATCATCACGTTGATTCCGTTTCCCCCCACGCCGCGGATTCTGAAACCTGTATAACCGACGCCATTTCCGGCATCTGAAGTGGAAATGACGGAAGTCTGATTCTTTAATAAAATCGGCAGATCCTGACCAAGGTTTTTGTTTCCCAGATCTCTTTCAACGCTGATGATTTCTTTGGAAACCGGTAATCTTTTTGTGAAATTCACACTTTCAATGTTGTGAATTTTTAAACTGTCCTGCGAAGTTTGTGCAAGATAGAACGGGCCTGCGAACAGCCCTAAAATAACAAATCCTTTCATTCTTTTAATTTTTAAGATTAATTGAATAAAAGGGGACGAAAAAAAATTATACAATAAACAAGTCCGGAGACTTCTCCCTAAACAGCATTACCTGTTCCAGGTTCATTGGGTATAATCTCAGCTTTTCACAGCACCCCTTTAATTTCAGCACGAAAGTACAAAATATTTACTTAATATGCTTTATTGTTGATATCGATGTAATAATAATTTTTTCCGTCTTTCGTCACTTCGAAAAGCCTGGCGAGTTTCCAGCTGAAATTTCTTTTGATGTCGCTGTATTCAAAGGGGATGATGACCCTGTTGTTGACGTCAATCACCCCGAATCTGTTATGCTGAGCCGCAATGATCATCGGGTTTTTCAGATCATCACCTTCCATGATATGAAGATAATCGTATTGCGGGTAAATCGTGAACTGTCGGTAATCGCCGGGGTTTTCGAATTTCGAATCTTCAATAATTCCGTAGGCATGATTCATTACATACGCGTGAAAAAGCTGGGATTTAAATGCACTAGCACATTTTCCCAAATCACTGGTTCTGAACCGGTACACCCGTTTTCCCTTCATATCAATCCTGAAATCTTCACCATCAATCCGCACCGATGCATATTGGTCTGAGCCGTATTTCCTTGCTATTTCATTAGGCGAGTTCAGAAGGTTGCAGTCTTCCGTAAAAAATCCGGCGTTGCTGTACAGATGAGGAATGATCACTTTCCCTTTTTGGCTGATAAAGCCAAATTTGCCCTCAGTCTTTTGTGGAATCAAAGCAGGAATAGAGTCATTAATTTTGATGAGGTCCGCGTTTGGCTTTGCGGCAACCGTTTTTTTTACCGGTAATTTTTTGGCAGCATTCTGTTTTTGGGCAGCTGAAATAAGAGCAAAGCTGAGGAGAAACAAACTTAAAACTTTCGTCATGATTTTATTTTTGCAAACGTATTGCCAAAAATAGGTTTTTAAATATTTCTGAAAACGGTGAATATGACCAGAACACCTAAGATGATAAGGAGTGCTTTGTGACCGAAGAGGAAATTTTCCGTTTTAGGATATCTTGTTTTTACTTTATCAGAACGGAAAGCAATTCCTGTCAACAGATAGGGAATGGAAACCATAAGAAGCGCATTGTACTCAAATGCTTTTTTAAAATTAAGATGCAGAAGCTCGTGAACCGCCCGCTGTGAACCACATCCGGGACAGCTGAATCCGGTCAGGAATTTCACGGGACATTTTGGGAAAAATGCATTGTTCGCCGGGCTGTAGCTGAAATAAATGCCCCCCAAAATAAGTGTCAATGCAACAGCGATCAGTAAAATGAATTCTTTTTTGATGGTGATTGAATTTATATTGAATATTACAAAGGTATATTCTTTTAGAAAACTGCTTTGGATGTCGAATTTAAAAAAAGGCAACTGCATTAGTCATCGGCATCCTGCAGAGAAGCTTCTGGAGATTCCGTCAACTTGCTTTCATATCTTTCACCTAAAATAAATTACTCAAGGAAATCTTGGTTTTCATCAATTTTAAGCCAATAAATACCAAATATAAAATACGGTTGCAAACAAAACTAAGGAAATTCCTAAAAATAAAAATCCTTGCGCATGATTGTAAAATATTAATTTCGCTCCTGTTTTAAGGATATGAGAGTGGGATTTGCTTAAACTCCCTAATTTTTCCACAAAAAAATGAAGCTACAGTAAAATTCGAACGCGGATAACCTGCGCGATGCTGCCACGCTCCTCGTAGACATATACGAGTTTCCTTCGTCTCAGACCCAATATACCTCCAATATAGGTCCAATAAAAGTCCAATAAACTATTGGAGTAATAATGCTTTTATAATGTTTTTAAATTGGAGATCAGGCGAGCCTGCTACGGTATTGATATTATTCAGTAAAAAAATCTTCTGCGTTTGGAGGTATAGTAACCAATATCTACGCAAACCGTTATACCAAATTTTAATGAAAAAGGGTGGTGGTTCGATGCTTAAGACAATATTTATGATTTGCAAATAAAGCTGAACCTGTATCAGCAGCAGAAAATGGAGATTTTCTTTTTTCTGTTAGAAATGTGGTTTTTTTGCAGAATTAAAGAAAGCGACGTTTTTAATAGCGATCGGTTTCCAAAGTTTAATTTAAAGCTTTCACATCATTTTTTAAAAATAGTGAAAAATAGACAGTCAGCATAATATTTATATTAAATCTAAATGAATTTAATCATTAATACGCGTAAAATTTTGTAATTTTGAGCTCCTTAAAATTTCAATAAAAATATACAGATATGACATTTGACATTGATATGATCAGAAAAGTGTATGAGCGTTACCCTGAAAGAGTTGCGAAAGCACGTGAAGTGGTAGGTAAACCTCTTACATTATCAGAGAAAATCCTTTATACTCACCTTTGGGAAGGCAACGCAACCCAAAGTTACGAGCGCGGAAACTCTTATGTAGATTTCGCTCCGGACAGGGTAGCAATGCAGGATGCAACGGCACAGATGGCGCTTTTGCAGTTCATGCAGGCCGGTAAGGCCAAAGTTGCTGTTCCTTCCACCGCTCACGCCGATCACCTTATTCAGGCAAGAGTAGGCGCGGAGCCAGATTTGCAGGAAGGTATCAATAAAAACTCAGAAGTTTTCAATTTCTTAAGTTCAGTTTGTGATAAGTACGGAATTGGTTTCTGGAAGCCGGGTGCAGGTATTATTCACCAGGTGGTTTTGGAAAATTACGCTTTTCCGGGAGGAATGATGATCGGAACCGATTCTCACACCGTTAACGCAGGTGGTTTAGGAATGGTTGCGATTGGTGTTGGTGGTGCTGACGCAGTAGATGTAATGGCAGGAATGGCATGGGAACTTAAAATGCCAAAATTAATCGGTGTAAAATTAACCGGTAAACTGAACGGATGGACCTCTGCAAAAGATGTGATCTTAAAAGTTGCTGGAATCCTAACCGTAAAAGGAGGAACAGGATGCATCGTTGAATATTTCGGCGAAGGAGCAAAAAATCTTTCTGCTACAGGAAAAGGAACCATCTGTAACATGGGTGCTGAGATTGGAGCTACAACTTCAACTTTCGGATACGATGACTCAATGAGAAGATATCTTGCTGCAACCGGAAGACAGGATGTTGTAGATGCAGCAGATAAAATTGCAGATCATTTAACAGGTGATGCAGAAGTATATGCAAATCCTGAATTGTATTTCGATCAGGTTATTGAAATTAATTTGGATGAATTGGCACCGCACTTAAACGGTCCTTTCACTCCGGATTTGGCAACACCGGTTTCTGAATTCAGAGCGAAAGCAGAAGCAAACGGCTGGCCGCTGGATGTAGAATGGGCTTTGATCGGTTCATGTACAAATTCATCTTACGAAGATTTATCAAGAGCAGCTTCTATCGTTGAAGATGCGGTTGCAAAAGGGGTGAAGCCAAAAGCAATTTTAGGAATCAACCCGGGATCTGAGCAGGTTAAATTTACTGCTGAAAGAGACGGTTTCCTTGATTCTTTCAGAAAATTTGAGTCAGCAAGAATATTTACAAATGCCTGCGGCCCTTGTATCGGACAGTGGGACAGAGAAGGTTCTGAAAAAGGGGAGAAAAACTCAATCATTCACTCATTCAACAGAAACTTTGCGAAAAGAGCCGACGGAAACCCAAATACCCACGCTTTCGTAGCTTCTCCTGAAATGGTAGCTGCTGTGGCAATTTCTGGCAGACTTGATTTTAACCCAATCACTGATACTTTAACCAACCAAAACGGCGAGCAGATTAAGCTGGACGAACCAAAAGGTCTTGAACTTCCTGAAAAAGGTTTTGCCGTTGATGACAACGGTTATCAGGCGCCTTCAGAAGACGGTTCTTCTGTTCAGGTAAATGTGAGCCCTACGTCGGACAGACTTCAGTTATTGGAGCCTTTTCAGCCTTGGGACGGACAAAATATTACCGGTGCGAAAGTTTTGATCAAAGCATTCGGAAAATGTACCACTGACCATATTTCTATGGCAGGACCTTGGTTGAAATACAGAGGTCATTTGGATAACATTTCAAACAATATGTTGATCGGCGCGGTAAACGCTTACAACATGGAAACCAACAAAGTGAAGAACGAATTAACCGGAGAATACGGTGAAGTTCCTGCTGTGGCAAGAGCTTACAAAGCTGCAGGCGTTCCTACCATCGTTGTGGGTGACCAGAATTACGGTGAAGGTTCTTCCAGAGAACATGCTGCAATGGAGCCGAGACATCTTGGCGTAAGAGCGGTTTTGGTAAAATCTTTCGCAAGAATCCACGAAACGAATCTTAAAAAACAGGGAATGCTTGGTTTAACCTTCGTAAACCCTGAAGAATACGATAAAATCCGTGAGGATGATACCGTAAACTTCTTAGATTTAGATCAGTTCGCACCAGCTCATCCTTTACAGTTGGAGTTTGTGCATTCCGATGGAACTAAAGATTTAATCCTAGTAAATCATACGTATAACGAACAGCAGATCGGTTGGTTTAAAGCAGGTTCTGCTTTGAATCTTATCGCAGAAGAAGCGAGAAAGAATGCATAATTCTTTTTGAATTATAAATGAACCGTTCAGGAAACTGAACGGTTTTTTTGTGGGTAGCTGTAACAAATACTGTATTTGGCGGTCTAATTAATTAATTAAACTATTTTTGCCCGCTGAAATTTAAATTATGAAAAAAACAATTACAGTGCTTTCCACTGTCATCTTTCTAAATTCCTACGCACAGGAAAAACCAAAAAATGAAAGAGAAACCAATATCGAAGGTGTTACCGTTCTGAAAGCTAAAAAAGCTGTTGAACAAAAGGCCGACCGTACCATTTTCGACTTTTCCGAACAGCCTCAGCTTAATACAGGCACGCTGATGGAAGGCGTTAAAAAACTTCCGGGCTTAGTGGTTACAGATATCGCAGGGATGATGTATCAGGGAAAACCTCTTGCTGTTTTCATGGACGGAAGACCAATGAACATCACTTCTGCAGACCTGAACGGCTTTCTGGAAGGGATGCCTGCAAATTCAGTGGACAGAATTGAAATTATCACCCAGCCGGGCGCCGAGTTTCCTGCAACATCCGGCGGAGCCATTTTAAACATCATCACTTCCAAAACCGCAAAGAATTATCTTACTGCAACCTATTCCGGGAATTACAGCTTTACCGATTATGACAAATGGAGAAGCCGCACCAATAATTCACTGAGTTTAAATTCTAAGAACAAATATTTCGGCTGGCAGCTGAATGTCGGACAGAATTACCGCGAAAACCTGATGTCTGCTGCCATTGATGATCTTACCACCACACTGACAGACGGTCAGCGCCGAGGGTATTTTGCCAAAGCCGCAATGAATTTTGATCTCGGTACCGACCGTTTATTGCTGAACTATGATATTTTCCATAATAATAACGATAATTACACTTTCAGTACAGGAAAATATTACGGAACACCTTTCCAGACCGAAGATGATGCAAATACTTTTAACATCCGCCAAGAAGCGGTTGCAACATACCAGAAACGGTTTTCGGATAAAAATAAAAAACTCGATTTCAAATACAGCTTAAGCAATTCGACTTCTGATTTCGAACAGATCAACCGTATTCAGAATGCCGCCGTTCTGCAGAATAATTCCGAAATGAATGTTTCAACTTTTAAAGTGGATTATTCACAGCCGATGAAGATTCTGGATGAAGGTAAAATCAGTTTCGGCGGATTGTTCGATTTGCAGAACTTCAATACAGAAAGCCGGGGCGTGACCAATCTTGATTATCAGCGTCAGAATGCAGCGACTTATCTTGAACTTCAGGCAAAACTTAAAAAGTTTGATTTCACTTTGGGAACAAGAGCGGAGAATTATGATATTTCAGGAATTGCAAGATTTACTGATGACAACGGAAATCTGGTAGAGAAAGATTTGATTCCTTTCAATAAATTTAAATTCTTCCCGAACGCGAGCATGCAGTACAACTTTATGCCGAAAGTGTATCTCGCACTTAATTATAACAGAAAAATCACGCTGCCAAGTATTTCGGCGCTGAATCCTAACAACAATATTTACCAGAACGGAAATACCGTGACCACGGGTAATCCAAATCTGCAGCCGACCATTTTCGATAATTACGAAGTGAAGGTTTCCATGTTCGATTATGCGTTTGTAGGATACAGTGTGAGCAATGCGAAAAATCAGGTGATGCAGATCGTTACACGCGAAAAAGTCACAGATCCGGTAAGCGGTCTGGAAAATGATTTCATCAGAAACCGCCAGGAAAACATCCAGGAAATCACCATCCAGAATTTTAATATTGGATTGCCGATTCCACTCGTGATCTTTACAAAACCTTTAAAGGAAATCATGAGTTTCAATTTCAATCCTGATAAAATCAATTTCATTTACGTTTATGCCGCATACCAGAAGCATATTTTGCCCAATATCGATACGAAAGGGTTTCTGATGCTGAATATCAACTCACAGTTTCTGCTGCCGAAAGACATAAAACTGGCAGTGAATTATTTTGTGATTCCGCCGAGAGGAAATTATTATTATTTTGAAGCGGTAAAACCTATCGGAAACAATGTGGATGTTACGCTTTCAAAGAAATTCATGAAAGACAGACTGAGTGTTTCGGTGTTTGCCAATGATATTCTGAACGGGCAGCAGATGTCTTTCCGTTCCATTGCGGCGCAGCCTAATGTGATTCTGATGAATAAATTCGACAGCAGGAATTTCGGTTTCTCCGTTAATTATAAAATTCCGACCAGAAATAAACTGGCGAAAGAAGCACCAAATATGCTGAATCAGGAGAAAAAAGAGGATGGAGGAATTCTGAATCAGGGACAGTAAAAAATCCTTTATTAAATAAGATAAAAAACCGTTCAGGAAACTGAGCGGTTTTTTTTATTTGTTTTTTAAGGAAACTGGGAGGCGAAATCATTCTACAACCTGCAGAAACCGTAAAACGAACTTCACAAATCGTAGAACAACGTGGAGAATTGGTAAAACAAGATGCAGAAATAGCTCCACAACATGCGGAAATGGGAATACAAAATGCAGATATGATAAAACAATATTGTTAATTCATTTCCGCTATTGATAATTCATTTATTTTGCTGATTACCTGGTTTATTAACAATGTATTAAGGGTAAAAATGAATTATCTAAAAAAAACAGTCTGAAAATTGGCACTACTGTTCACAGGCCTTCCAAACCGGGTCGTTCTGCGGAACCGGTGCGACAACCTCTAAGTTTTCCTTTGTCACCGGATGAATAAATGCTAATTTTCTGGCGTGAAGATGAATGCCGCCGTCTGGATTGGAACGTGCTGCGCCGTATTTTAAATCGCCTTTTATCGGAACACCGATTTTAGAAAGCTGCGCACGGATCTGGTGATGACGGCCGGTTTCCAGATCGATTTCCAAAAGCTGAAAATTATCCAGAGTTTTAATGATCTGATAATTAAGAATCGATTCCTTGGCGTTTTCCGTAGGTTTTATAAAAACGGTAGCCTTGTTGGTTTTTTCGTTTTTCTGAAGATAATGAACGAGCCTTTGGCTTTGCGGAATCATTTCTTTTGCCACCACTGCCCAGTAAGTCTTTTTGATTTCCCGGTTTTTAACCATTTGAGTCAGTCTGCTTAAAGCTTTGGAAGTTTTTGCGTAAATCACCAATCCCGAAGTAGGTCTGTCGATTCTGTGAACCAGACCAAGGAAAACATTTCCAGGTTTGTTGTCTCTTTTTTTGATGAAATCTTTAATCAGATCAAGGAGGGAAGCATCACCGGTTTTGTCGCCCTGAACGAGCTGTCCGGCTTTTTTATTGATGATGAGAAGATGGTTGTCTTCAAAAACGATTTGCTGACCGAGATTGTTTTGAGATTCGTGCATGAGTGGGTTTTCGAAACACAAAATTACGATAAAAAAGAGAAAGATATTTCAGGAGGTTTTTACTGACAGGTAATTCGGATCTTACTGCTTCTGATATTTTTCGAAAAATATTCTTTGGGAATCAAAAGCGATATCCTCAAGTCTGATATCTTCTTTTCTGAGCCAAACTGTTTCGGAAATTTCAGATATTTCGAGACTGATATCAAATTTTTCCGCCACTTCGTACTCGTAGAAAAGGTCTAAAGTATTGTAACTGATATTTTTATACTGGTACGTGTTCGGAAGACTGGCGAGGTATTTCAGCTTAGAAATATCAACCTTAATTTTCATCTCTTCGAAAAGTTCACGTACGCAGGTTTCTTCCGCGCTTTCTTTTGGATCTACAAATCCGCCGGCTAAATCGAGCTTTCCTTTTTTAGGTTCCTGGTTTCTTCGGGTCAGCAGAATTTCGTCACCGCATTTTACCAAAACGGCAACCGCTCCTGCAACATTATGGTAAAGGACGTAATCACATTCCGAACAGTTCCATTTCTTTTCGCCGTCCCACTGCAGCGTCTGTTTACCGCATTTTGGGCAGAATTTAAGGTCGTTCATCTAGACTTTATTTCTCGGATGATAATTGAGGATCACCTCGCGGAGTTCTTCATTTTTTAAATGGGTGTAAATTTCAGTCGTGGTGATGCTGGAATGTCCCAGCATTTCCTGAATATAACGGAGATCTGCACCGTTCTGCAGCAAATGAGTCGCAAAAGAGTGGCGGAAAGTATGAGGTGAAATCTTTTTATTGATTCCGGCTTTCTCGGTGAGTTCTTTGATGATGATGAAAACAATGACGCGAGACATCGCAGACCCGCGGCTGTTGAGAAACAGGATGTCTTCACACTTTTTATTGACCTTATATTTGGATCTGATTTCGTGAATATAGTCTTTGATCAGTTTTGCCGTGTAGGTTGCCAACGGAACAAAACGGGATTTGTCGCCTTTTCCTTCTACCTTCAGATAAGATTCTTTGAAATTGATGTTGGATATTTTCAGATCAATTAATTCCGAAACACGCAGGCCGCAGCCGTAAAGAACTTCAATCATGCATTGGTTTCTCCTTCCCAAATCGGTAGAAAGATTAATCGCTTTTATAATCCGGTTAACGTCTTCAAAACTTAAGGTGTCGGGAAGATAAAGCCCTAATTTAGGTCCTTCCAGAAGGGTTGCGGGATTATCAGCACGGGCTTCGTCATCCAGCATATATTTAAAAAAAGCTTTGATGGACGAAATCCATCTTGCCTGTGAACGTTCACTGAATTTTTTCTTGGAAAGCTGGAACAGGTATTCCTGTATATTTTCATACGTAATTTCGAAAGGCCCGGTATTATCAAGTTCAAATTCGCAGTAATCGCGGAGTTTTCTAATGTCTCTTAAATAA
Organism: Kaistella soli; assembly: GCF_019038595.1. Classification (GTDB taxonomy): domain Bacteria; phylum Bacteroidota; class Bacteroidia; order Flavobacteriales; family Weeksellaceae; genus Kaistella; species Kaistella soli. The sequence continues at coordinate 362,711 of NZ_JAHOPF010000004.1, read as the reverse complement.
GCATCAAGCGTATTGTCGGAAAAATTTCTTTCAAATTTCAGGAAGTTTTCAAAGTCTTTTAATTTTTCATCCCAGGTCATCATCTGTTATTGTGTTTAATTTTTTTTAATCCAAACTCTCTTTAGAAATTTTTAAAACTTCAATGCCATGATTTTTTAAAAATTCAATCCCGGAATTATCAGAATAATCGTCCATAAAAATGACTTTTTTTATTCCGGACTGTAAAACGAGTTTGCTGCATTCTCTGCACGGGGACAGCGTTAAATAAAGCGTCGCGTCTTTGGCAGACTGTGTGGAACCGGCCAGTTTTAAAATCGCGTTGGCTTCAGCATGCAAAACAAACCAGTGGGTTTGTCCGGCGCCGTCTTCGCAGCAGTTTTCAAATCCTGAAGGCGTTCCGTTGTAACCGTCGGAAATGATCATCCGGTCTTTTACAATCAGCGCACCTACTTTTTTTCTCTCACAATAAGACAGTTTTGCCCATTCCATTGCCATTTTCAAGTATGCCTTATCGAATTTAGTTGGTTCCAAAAATATTTAATTTTCTAATTGTTTTTTTTGTGCAGCGAAGTAAATTATTTTCAGTGTTTAATTAAAAATATTTTACGGACGGCTTTATTTTTAATCGACAGGCAGGGCTTTTCCTTTCTCGTCAAATTTTTTAATAAGTTTAAAAGGGACATCATTAAGATACTGAGTTATACTCCTTAATGTTCCTTTTTCATCATAAGATTTCCACTCGCCGTTCCTCTTGCCGTTTTCGTAATTTCCGGAGGCTTTCAGATTTCCGTTTTCATGAAAGAATTGCCATTCACCTCTCTCTACCTCTTTTCCGCTGACGGCTTGCGAAACAATATTGTCGGGAACGTAGATTGTACCTATTGAACGTTTTTTTCCATTCGGGTAAAACTGAGTTTCAGTGTACTGGGTTTCCGACTGCCAATCCTGAAGGATTTCTAAGGTGCCATCGTCCTTGTACAGTTTCCATACGCCGGTTTTCAACCCGTTTTTCCATTTCCCCTGTGTGTCGACCTTACCGTTCTCATAGTAGGTTTTAAAATCTCCGTCCTCAAGATCATGAGAGAACTTGCCTTCTTCCATGAGCTTGCCGCTTTCATAATACGACTTTGCTTCACCGTCAAATTTTCCGTCCTTGTCAGTGTAAGTGGATATTTTTAATTTTCCGCTATCGTAGTATTCTTTATATTCTTTATTCTGGGCAAAAGAAAAGGTAAACTGCAGCAGACAAAGGGTGAGGATTATTTTCATGAAATGAAGTATTAAGTTTCTAAAGTCTAGAATAAAGGTTTTCTTTTTTCCAGAAACGCGGCAACACCTTCTTTTTTGTCTTCCATTTCAAATAATTCACCGAAAGATTTTATTTCGGTTTCGAAACCGTTTTCAGTATCTGACTGATTAACGGAAGCAATCGCTTTAGAAATTCCGAGTGGAGAATTTTTAGAGATCAAAGCTGCAAGTTCATTCGTTTTAGGTAAAAGCTCTTCTAAACTAAAAACCTCGTTCACCAACCCGATTTCTTTTGCTCTTTGTGCATTAATCATTTTTGCTGAAAAAATAAGTTCGTTGGCCAGGCCTTTTCCTACCAGTTTTGGCAGTCTTTGGGTCCCTCCATACCCCGGAATCAATCCTAATGTAACTTCCGGCAAGCCGAGTTTTGCATTTTCTGATGCATATCGGATATGACACGCCATCGCAAGTTCTAAACCTCCGCCAAGAGCAAAACCGTTTACAGCAGCAATGACAGGTTTGGAAAGGTTTTCGATTTTATTGAACAGAATATGCTGGCCGTTTCTCGATAATTCTTCTGCAGCGGAAGTGCCAAAATCCGAAAACTCTTTGATATCGGCTCCTGCGACGAAAGATTTCTCTCCGCTTCCGGTTAAAATAATCACCCTGATATTCTTATCCGAATTTAAATTTCCGAAGGCATCACTTAACTCCTGAATTGTTTGCGAATTCAGTGCATTAAGGCTTTCCGGCCGGTTGATCGTAACGGTTGCAATTTTTCCGTCGGTTTCCAGGATGATATTATTGTAAATCATATTGTTAATAAAAAAGATTTTTTCTGCAAGTGCAAATTAGCATTTTTTTCTTGAAGTAAGAAATAGGTGAAATTCTGAGGGTTTTCAATAAAATAAAGTTGAATTAAATTCAGGGTTCACTGGTTTTTGTATGGTTCATCATATTCATATCGATGTTTACCTGCAGTCCCATCGCTATTTTCATTCCGAGCTCGATGTTGGCTCTGAAAAAATGACAGAGTTGGCGGTTGATAATCTCCTCTCTTTTCGGTCCCGAAATTCCGTTCATGGAGCCGATAATATTGGATATAAGATTTTCGCGGGCTTCCTGATCCATTGCTTTTGTATAGAGAAGTCCGGGCTGGGTATAATGATCATCGTCATTTTCGTTGCGTTTGAAATGCGCGACTCTTGTACTGTCCAGATCGTACTCATGATTTCTGTAAGCAGCATCTGGTTTTATGTCATCAAAACTGTTCGGGAAATAATTTGGTGAATCTTTATAGTTGCTTGAATCTGCCATAAAACCGTCTCTCTGGTAATTGTTCACCGAAAAAGGGCAGCGGTTCACTTCCAGTTGGTTTGCATTGACGCCAACTCTGTAACGGTGCGCATCGGGATAGGAAAATAATCTTCCCTGCAGCATTTTATCGGGAGAAAAACTGATGCCGTTAATCAGATTGCTCGGTGAAAAAGTCGACTGTTCCACGTGGGCGAAGAAGTTATCCGGAATTTTGTTGAGTTCCATTTCTCCAACTTCAATCAGCGGAAACTCGTTCTGAAACCACACTTTCGTTACATCAAACGGATTCCAGCGGAATTCGTTGGCCTGCTCTTCGGTCATCACCTGAATATACATTTTCCATTTCGGGAAATCGCCGTTTTCAATGGCAGTCACCAAGTCTTCCTGGGCAAAATCCGGGTTTTCACCTTTCATTTTTACGGCAGCGTCATTTGTGAAGTTTTTTATTTCCTGTTGGGTTTTGAAATGGAATTTCACCCAAACTCTTTCGTGATCTGCATTAATCATTGAAAAAGTGTGTGATCCGAAACCGTGCATATGTCTGTAACCGTAAGGCGTTCCGCGATCCGACATTAAAATTAAAACCTGATGAAGCGATTCAGGATTTAAGCTCCAGAAATCCCACATCATCGTGGCGCTTTTCAGATTGGTTTTCGGAACTCTTTTTTGCGTGTGAATAAAATCCGGGAACTTTTTCGCGTCTTTAATGAAAAAAACCGGCGTATTGTTTCCGACCAAATCCCAGTTTCCGTCTTCGGTATAAAATTTCAGTGCAAAACCTCTTGGGTCTCTTTCTGTATCTGCGCTTCCTTTTTCACCGCCTACGGTGGAGAAACGGGCAAACATTTTACATTCATTGCCAACCTTGGAAAAAAGTTTGGCTTTCGTGTATTTTGAGATATCGTGAGTGACGGTAAACTTGCCGTAAGCACCGCTTCCTTTGGCGTGTACAATTCTTTCGGGGATTCTTTCCCGTACAAAATGGGCTAAATTTTCCTGTAAAATAAAATCCTGCATTAGAACCGGACCTCTTGCACCAACTGTTTGTGAATCTTCATGTTCGAAGTAAGGTGCACCGGAACCGGAAGTAAGTTTCTTAGAATCCATTGATATATTTTTATGGAAACAAATTTAAGAATTTCAGGGTTGAATATCCCCCTAAATTTGATTAAAATCAAGAAAACATAGTATCTTTGTAATAGATAAAAGTAATCAGATGAACATTCAGCAATTAGAATATCTTATCGCCGTAGATAAATACAAGCATTTCGGAAAAGCCGCTCAGGCGTGTTTTATAACCCAGCCTACATTAAGCGCGATGATACAGAAGTTTGAAGAAGAACTGGATGTGAAAGTTTTTGACAGGACGACTCACCCTATCCGTACTACCGATGTCGGAATTCAGATCATCGAAGAAGCCAAGCGGGTGATTGATGCGGTAAATGAGCTGAAAAACAAAGCAAGCCTCCTGAATAATGTGCTGGCCGGAAAACTCAATCTTGGAATCATTCCTACAGTCTCAAGTTTTATTTTGCCTTCAGAAATTTTTGATTTTTTACAGGAAAATCCGAAAATTGAACTTAATGTGAAAGAAATGACCACGGACAGCATTATCAAATCGCTGAAATCCGGCGAGCTGGATGCAGGAATTATTGCGACTCCTTATGATGCGGCCAACGAATTTTATCAGCAGTTTCTTTTCAATGAAGAACTGATGATTTATTCCTCAGAAGATATCAAGAAAGATTCCTTCGTAGTTCCTGAAGAGATTGACAGCAATAAAGTGTGGCTTTTGGAAGAGGGCAACTGTCTCAGAACCCAGTTCGAAAATATCTGTGCTTTAAAGGAGAATTCACTGAAACCGAAAAATCTCGATTTCCTGGCTTCCAATATCAATACTTTGATACAGATGGTGGACAAAGTGGGTGGAATCACGATTCTTCCTGAACTTGCAATTCCCCAATTGTCTGATATCCAGAAAAATAAAATTTCAAGATTCAGAAAGCCGTTTCCTACCAGAGAAATAAGTCTTATTTATTACAAACCGACTTACAAACAGAAAATTTTAGACGAAATGGCGCTTTCAATTCAGAATTCCCTGCACACAAAACTCAGTTATAATAAGAATCCTGAAGAATTTGTGAGCGTAAAACCGCAGTGATTTTTATTACCTAAATAAATTTTGTGGTTCAACAAATACTCTTTAAATTTGCAGACGAAATAATTTCATGAGGAAAAATTTGAACTGATTGCAACCTCCATAAAAAATGCTAAAACAGAATTTCTATTTTAGTTTCTTTTGTAATCAATTCCTTTTTTCTTAATTTTTTAATTAAAAAAACAAAAGAAATATGTCATATTTATTCACGTCTGAATCAGTTTCAGAGGGGCATCCTGATAAAGTTGCCGATCAGATTTCCGATGCGCTTATCGATAATTTTTTGGCTTATGATCCCACTTCTAAAGTTGCATGCGAAACGCTGGTAACTACGGGGCAGGTTGTTTTGGCAGGAGAAGTAAAATCTAAAGCTTATCTTGATGTACAGGACATCGCCAGAAAAGTAATCAACGAAATTGGTTACACCAAAGGCGAGTATATGTTCAACGGAGATTCATGCGGCGTTATTTCTGCGATTCATGAGCAGTCTTCAGATATTAATCAGGGTGTTGACAGAGCTACGGAAGATGATGCAGATTTCGAAACAAAAGCAAATATGCAGGGCGCAGGTGACCAGGGAATGATGTTCGGTTATGCGACCAACGAAACCGAAAATTATATGCCGCTCGCACTGGATCTTGCACACACGATTCTTAAAGAGCTTTCTGTACTGAGAAGAGAAAATGATGCAATTCAGTATCTTCGTCCGGATGCAAAATCTCAGGTTACGATTGAATATTCTGACGATCACAAACCGATCAGAATTGATTCGATCGTGGTTTCGACTCAGCATGATGATTTCGGAAGCGAAGAAGCGATGCTTGCAAAAATTAAAAAAGACATCATTGAAATCCTGATACCGAAAGTTAAAGCTGCGCAGAAATTAGAAATTCAGGCGCTTTTCAATGATCAGATCAAATATCATATCAACCCGACAGGAAAATTTGTAATCGGCGGTCCTCATGGTGACACCGGTTTAACGGGAAGAAAAATTATCGTGGATACTTACGGTGGAAAAGGTGCTCACGGTGGTGGTGCTTTTTCAGGAAAAGATCCTTCGAAAGTGGACAGAAGTGCAGCGTATGCAGTAAGACACATCGCTAAAAACCTTGTAGCTGCCGGTGTTGCAGATGAGGTTTTAGTACAGGTTTCCTACGCCATCGGTGTTGCAGAACCTTGCGGTTTGTATATCAATACTTACGGAACTTCAAAAGTGAAATTCCATGATGGGGAAATTGCCGAAAAGGTTCAGAAAATATTTGATCTCAGACCGTATGCGATCGAACAGAATTTAAAATTAAGAAATCCGATTTATCAGGAAACAGCTTCTTACGGACATATGGGCAGAGATTACTATGTTGGTAACAAGACCTTTAACAAAGGAAAAAGCAACGAGCTGACTGTCGAAAATCTTGAGTTTTTCACTTGGGAAAAGCTTGACAAAGTTGAAGAAGTGAAAAAAGAATTTGGAATATAATTTAAAATAATTAAACTGCTTTATCAGAACGATAAGGCAGTTTTTTTTAACTTTACCCCGGCGATAAATCTTATTTATGAAGAGAATTCTGTTTATTTCAATTGTAATGATGATGTTTTCATCTGGCTTGTCGAAAGCGCAGATGACGGTGCATAAGATGATTCACGCGGGTTATGTGTATCAGAACCAAAGTTTTGGAGAATTAGGCGGTCGGCTTCTTTTCTTAAATAATGATGATATAATTTACCGTCTGGGAGCTTCTGCGCTGATGGGTGTTGCAAACAGTAAATTTGCTGTTATGCCGAAAGTGCAGGGAGATATTCTGATTAATTTTGAAAGAAATGTAGATTTTTATCACGCCTATTATTTTCTTGCCGGTGCCGAAATGACCACCAAATATATTGCTCCGAAAATTGGCGCTACGTTATTCGGAATCGTCGATGTAACAGGAGGTTATGCCTTCCCCATCGATAAGGACGGAATTAACGGAAAAGAGTTAAAGGGACTTAATTTTAATTTTACTCTCAATTTACCGCTCGTAATGTTGCATGATTTAACGAAAAAGTAAATTTTTCTTAAAGTTTTCAAAATTTTTAACAGAGTATTAACTTTTTTACTATTTTTACAGTCTCAAACACAAACCAGATCCTATCGACAAAACTATACTTCTTACCATAGACTGAACCATACCAAAGCCTGATTTAGAATGTCAGGGTAAATGATTCGGGTTAAAAACAGAAGTGAGTTATGAATACAAAAACAGATAGCTGGTTAATCTCAGAATACCGCAAAGGTAACGAGAAAACCCTCGCTGTGCTTATCAAGAGACACCAAAAAGATCTTTTTTCCTTTATATTTTATAAATTAATGGATGAAGATTTGGCCAACGATATTTTTCAGGATACTTTTATGAAGATCATTGTAACCCTTAAAGAAGGACGTTATAATGAAGAGGGAAAATTCATACTTTGGGCCAAACGGATAGCACACAATTTAATTATCGATCATTTCCGTCTGAAGTCCAAACATGTTAAAGTTTCGGAAACTTCTTATGAAAACGATGAATTCTCAATCTTTGATCTGATTGCAGGCAAAGAGGAAAACATTGAAGAACGGCTGATCAGTCAGCAGATTCAGGCTGATCTGATGAAGATGTTGGTTTATCTTCCTGAAAACCAGCAGGAAGTGATCAGGCTTCGCTTTTTTGACGGCCTGAGTTTCAAGGAAATTGCAGATCACACAGATACGAGTATCAATACTACTTTGGGAAGAGTGCGGTATGCGCTGATCAATCTGAGAAAAATCATGGAAGATCACAATATTATTTTAACCCGCTAATACTATTTTAAAAAAAGTTTCGTTTTTAGGGAAATAACTTTTTCGCCTATGAAAAAAAATGACATTTTAAACGAAAAACTTTTGAAGCCAAAAAAACAAACAATCGATTTTCTATTAAGTTATTCCAAAAGCATAGCAGTTTTGAAAACCAAAAGTAAAAACCAAATTGTTTCCAAGAACTAATCTTAAATTACTTAAATTTGTGCCGTATGAAAATTCAGCACATTTTTTTTGACCTAGACAATACCCTGTGGGATCACCGCAGAAACGCTTATCTTACTTTAAAGGACATTTTTAAGAGACAAAACGTCCGCGACAGATACAACCTCGATTTTGAGGACTTCCATAAAGAATACTTCACGATTAACGAAAGACTTTGGGCGCAGATCCGCGACGGGGAAATAGATAAAGATTATCTCCGGGAACACCGTTTCTATGATTCTTTTATGTTTTTCGGGATTGATGATCGGGAACTTGCCCAAATTTTTGAACATAACTTTCTGGATGAAATTCTGAATTATAACGACTTGGTAGAAGGTGCTTTTGAACTGCTGGAGTATCTGGCGGGAAAAAACTACAGGCTTCATATCCTTTCCAACGGTTTCAAGGAAGTTACTTACCGGAAATGTGAACTTTCCGGGATTAAAAATTATTTTGAAACCATCACCAGCGCAGATGAAATAGATATCCGGAAACCGCATCCTCAGGTTTACGAATACGCACTGAATAAAGCAGGCGCAAAAAAAGAAGAATCAGTAATGATCGGTGACGACTGGATTGCCGACGTGGAAGGCGGAAAATCTTTCGGGATGAAAGTTATCTTCTTCGATGTTTTCAACGATAATTATGAAGCAGAAGATGTCGCCGTGGTAAAGAAACTTGAAGAAATAAAAAATTATTTATAAAAAGAAAAACCTTTCAGCAATGAAAGGTTTTTTCTTGAAGTCTTATTCAAAGCCTCAATTTACATTCCCAGACTTTCGCGGACTTTTTTCAAAGTCTCTGCTGCCACTTTTCTGGTCTTTTCAGCGCCTTCCTGCAGCTTTTCTTCAAGTTCGTTCAGGTTGTTCATATAATAGCTGAAAAGTTCCCTTTCTTTAGCGTATTTGGTTAGGATCAAATTCAGAAGTTCAGTTTTTGCGTGTCCGTACCCGAAATTTCCTGCCAGATATTTCTGTCTTAAAACTTCCGTTTCTTCAGCATTTGCAATGAGTTCGTAAAGTGCAAAAACTTTATCAGTTGCAGGATCTTTCGGTTCTTCCAGCGTTTTGGAATCGGTTTCAATTCCCATAACCTGCTTTTTCAATTCTTTTTCCGGAAGAAAGATATTGATGATATTTCCTCTTGATTTCGACATTTTCTGTCCGTCAGTTCCGGGAACATATTTGGTGTCTTCCTGCAGTTCCGCCTGCGGAAGCACAAATGTTTCTCCCATCTGATGATTGAATCTTGCGCCCATGTCTCTTGCCATTTCCAGATGCTGCAGCTGATCTTTTCCTACCGGAACCACTTCTGCGGCATACAGCAGGATATCTGCAGCCATCAGAACGGGATAAGTGAAAAGTCCGGCATTCACATCATCCAAACGGTCGGCTTTATCCTTGAAAGAATGCGCAAGCGTTAATCTCTGGTAAGGAAAAAAACACGACAGATACCAAGAAAGTTCGCAAACTTCAGGAATATCACTTTGTCTGTAAAAAAATGTTTTTTCAGTATCGAGACCGCATGCAAGCCAGGCGGCTGCAATTTCGTAAGTGTTTTTTCTGAGTTCTTCGGCATTTTTAATCAGGGTTAACGAATGCATGTTTGCAATGAACAGAAAAGATTCGTTATCCGATTTTTTAGACAGTTCGATGGCAGGAATAATGGCTCCCAAGAGATTTCCGAGGTGCGGTGTTCCGGTTGCCTGTATTCCGGTGAGGATTCTTGACATAATATATTTAATTCAAGGTTCAAAAATTATAATTTTCGAGAATAATTTTCTCAAAAAGCTGAGCAAAAATAAGGAAATAAAAAACTTCAGACAATTTGCTGAAGTTTCAATATCGATGCAGTATAGATTTTTCTAAAAATCAAATCCGTGCGGAAATGCTTTCTTTCTGAAAATCAGCAACAGCAAACCTCCAACAGTGATTGCAGAATCTGCAACATTAAAGATGTATTTAAAGAATTCAATATGCTTACCGCCAATCAAAGGCCAGCTTTCCGGTACGTTCCAGTTAACGAGCGGAAAATGAAGCATATCCACCACGCAGCCTTTCATAAAGGAAGAATAGCCGTGCCCGAACTGTGCTACCTTTGAAATCCCGCCATAATCAATCCAGCGTCCTACACTTTCTTCGAAAACCGTTCCGCTGTCGAAGATCATTCCGTAGAACATTCCGTCAATAAGATTTCCGATTGCTCCGGCAAAAATAATGGACATCGGAATAATTAAATAATTGGAAGCGCCTTCTTTCAGCCACTTTCTGAAGAGATAAATCATCCCGCCGATTAAAAAGATCCTTACGATAACGAGAAAATATTTACCGATCAGTCCGCCAAAATGAAAACCGTAAGCCATTCCCGGATTTTCCACAAAAGTCAGTTTAAACCCCGGAAGTACATCCACGCTTTCGCCGAGCTGGAAATGGGTTTTGATGTAAAACTTGGAAACCTGATCAATTAAAAGAATAATAAAAGTGATTAATGCTATTTTCTTCATTAGAGGTCCGTCTTTGGTTTGTCTTTAAAATTTCGGGCAGGTTTTGTTTCTTTTTTCGCAGAAGTTTTCGGTTCGAATTTCTGAGGTGCTTTTGCGTTTCTGGTGTGAAACTTTTCATATCTGATTCCCATGTCTTTCATCACACCTTTCAGTGCGTTGAGTTCCATTTGGTTTTTTGGATGAACAATTAATGATTCCATTTTTTAATTTTATTTTTTTGAAAGTTCTTCGAGGCGTTTACGGTCTTTTTCGGAGAGATCATCCACTCCGTTTTTGCCCATTTTTCCTAAAAGCGTGTCAATTTCTTTTTCGCGGTTTCGGCGGTCAGCATTATATTGGTCATCAATGGTGTAATATTTCTCTTCAGTCCGAAGAAAAGGTTTTTTCAGCGAATTTCTGAAAAAAAAGATGATAACACCGATTGCCAAAATGATCAATACCGCTTCCAAAGCCACTGAATTTTTTTAAATTCAAATAGGTTTATAATGCGTCATTTTTTACTGAACACATTATAAACCTAAATGGTAAAATTTTAAATTGAACTGCAGAAAATTACCGTTGCAGGTTCTTTGCCTCAATACTTAACGTTGCATGCGGAACGGCTCTCAAACGGTCTTTTCCGATTAATTTCCCGGTCACTCTGCAGATGCCGTAGGTTTTGTTTTCAATACGGATTAGCGCGTTTTTAAGGTCGCGGACAAACTTCTCCTGTCTTCCGGCTAAAATGGCGTTCTGCTCTTTGCTCAGAGTCTCCGCACCTTCTTCGAATGCTTTGAAGGTGGGCGAAGTATCATCAGTTCCGTTATTCTGGTCGTTGATGAAACTTTCTCTGATCAGCATTAAATCTCTTTCTGCTTTTTCTATTTTTGACTGAATAAGTTCTTTGAACTCTTTCAGATCTGCGTCACTGTAACGTTGTCTTTCGTCTGCCATAATTAAATGTATTTTGTGGAGCTGTGCTAATGCGGCAATTAATGCATCATTACATTATCACATCCTCATGTTTTATTTATATTTACTTTAAATTTCGCTTCCTCGATTTCTATTTCGTCAAAAATCGATAGTGAATTTACAATTTCTATTCTATCTGACAATACTTCTTCCGAAATATATGCGCTATTGTTAATAAGTTCTGTTTCAAAAGGAGAATTTGCTTCCAACTGTATTGAAATTCTGTCAGTTAAATCAAAATCCTTGTCTTTTCTCAGGTTCTGAATTCTGTTGATGAACTCTCTTGCGATTCCTTCAGCTTTCAGTTCGGCAGTCAGCGTCAAATCTAATGCCACAGTCATTCTTCCTTCGTTCGCAACCGTCCATCCGGGAATATCTTTTGTGAAAATCTCAACGTCGGCTGTTGTAATTTCATGTTCCTGGATTTCCATTTTTCCTTCTTTTTCAAGACTGGAAATCTGCTCAGCATTTAAATTTGAAATTTCAGCACCAACGGTTTTCATATCTTTTCCGAGTCGCGAACCTAAGGTTTTGAAATTCGGTTTGATCTGTTTTACAATGAGATGCGAAGCTTCGTCAGCGTTGATCAATACCAGTTCTTTTACATTGACTTCCTGTTTGATTAATTCTGAAACAGCAAGGATTTGAGATTCAGTTTTTGCATCCAAAACAGGAATCATCACTTTCTGAAGCGGCTGACGGACTCTGATATTTTCTTTCTTTCTCAAAGAGAAAACCATCGAAGTAATCTGCTGTGCAAGATGGGTTTTCTCCACCAAATCCTGATCGATCAGACTTTCATCTGCTACAGGGAAATCTGTCAAATGAACTGATTCTGCTGAATTTTTTCCGGTAATACCGTTCAGATCCTGATACAGCTGATCCATAAAAAACGGAGCAATTGGCGCAGAAATTTTCGCAATAGTTTCCAGACAGGTATATAATGTTTGATAAGCCGAAATTTTATCATGAGAATATTCACCTTTCCAGAAGCGTCTTCTGCAAAGTCTTACATACCAGTTGCTTAAGTTGTCATTCACGAAATTATTGATCGCTCTTGCTACTTTGGTCGGTTCGTAATCGTTATAGAATTCAGTTACATCTTTTACGAGAAGATTTAATTCTGAAAGAATCCATCTGTCGATTTCCGGACGGTTTTCAATTTCTTTTTCCGAATAATTAAATCCGTCAACATTCGCATAAAGCGCAAAGAAAGAATAGGTGTTGTACAAAGTTCCGAAGAATTTTCTCCTTACCTCATCAATTCCTTCCAAATCGAATTTTAAATTTTCCCAAGGATTTGCATTTGCAATCATATACCAACGCGTCGCATCCGGGCCGTATTTTTTCAGTGTGGTGAACGGATCAACAGCATTTCCGAGACGTTTGGACATTTTCTGGCCGTTTTTGTCCAGAACCAAACCGTTCGACATTACATTTTTATAAGCTACAGAGTCGAAAACTGCTGTCCCGATTGCATGAAGCGTATAAAACCAACCTCGGGTTTGATCAACTCCTTCCGCGATAAAATCAGCCGGGAATGCGTTTCTTTCATCAATCAGTTCTTTGTTTTCGAACGGATAATGAAGCTGTGCATAAGGCATCGAACCGGAATCAAACCAAACATCAATCAGGTCAGACTCGCGCTTCATCGCTTTTCCTGAATCCGAAACGAGGATAATTCCGTCTACTATATTTTTATGCAGATCAATTTTCGCATAATTTTCTTTAGACATATTGCCGTTTTCAAATCCTGCGAAAGGGTTTTCAGACATTAAGCCGGCAGCAATTGATTTCTCAATTTCTGTCATCAGTTCTTCAACCGAACCAATGATTATTTCTTCTTTCAGATCCTCAGTTCTCCATATCGGCAACGGAATTCCCCAGTATCTTGATCGGGAAAGATTCCAGTCGTTTACATTTTCGAGCCAATTCGCAAAACGTCCTTCTCCTGTAGATTTCGGTTTCCAGTTGATGGTTTCATTCAGCTCTACTAAACGGTTTTTTACGGCAGTCATTTTCACAAACCATGAATCCAAAGGATAATAAAGGACAGGTTTATCGGTTCTCCAGCAGTGCGGATAACTGTGAACGTATTTTTCGACTTTAAAGGCTTTGTTCTCTGTTTTTAAAAGGATCGCAAGTTCCACATCCCAGGATTTTTCCGGAGCGGTTCCTTCGTCGTAATATTCGTTTTTAATATATTTCCCTGCAAAAAGTTCGGGAGTGTTTCCTCCGGAAATGAATTTTCCCTGAAGGTCAACTAAAGGGACAAGATTATCATTTTCGTCTTTAACCAACATTGGCGAAATGCCGCTTTCTTTTGCAACACGCGCATCATCCGCACCGAAAGTCGGCGCAATGTGTACGATTCCGGTTCCGTCTTCTGTCGTAACGAAATCTCCGATGATTACTTTAAACGCATTTTCCGGATTTTCAGCAGGTAAAAACCACGGAATTAACTGTTCGTATTCGGTTCCTGCCAAATCTGCTCCTGTGAATTCTGCTAAAATCTGGTATGGAATTGTTTTGTCCTCAGCTTTGTACTTAGCAAAATCCTCGGCATTTCCTTCAAAATATTTCTTGCCGAAATTTTTCTGCAAAAGAACATTGGCAAGGATAATATTTATCGGCTCAAAAGTATATTGGTTAAAGGTTTTCACCAAAACATATTCAATGTCTCTGCCCACGGCCAAAGCAGTGTTTGAAGGCAAAGTCCAGGGAGTGGTCGTCCAGGCAAGTATCGAAATTGGAATTATATTTTCTGCTTTCTGCTCATTTTCCTTGTCAAATTCTGCCCAATGATTAACGCCGCCGCAAGTTTCGTTTTCTAAACTAATGGATTTGTTTAAATTCAGCTTTTCAGTTAAAACCTCTGAAAGTTTCTTAACCTTGAATTGCGCAACCACCGTTGTGTCAGAAACATCACGGTAAGTTCCGGGCTGGTTAAGTTCATGTGAGCTCAGTCCGGTTCCTGCAGCAGGAGAATATGGTTGAATTGTATATCCTTTGTATAATAATTTTTTGTCGTAAAGCTGCTTCAGAAGCCACCAAACGGTTTCCATGTATTTCGGTTCGTAAGTGATATACGGATCATCAAGATCTACCCAATAGCCGATTTTTTCAGTTAAATCATTCCAAACATCGGTGTAGCGCATCACTGCATTTCTACATGCCTGGTTATAATCTTCAACGGAAATTTTCTTTCCGATGTCTTCTTTGGTGATTCCAAGTTCTTTTTCGACTCCCAGTTCTATTGGCAAACCGTGGGTGTCCCAACCTGCTTTCCGGAAAACCTGTTTTCCGTTCTGGGTTTGGTAACGGCAGAAAATGTCTTTCAGCGCCCGCGCCATAACGTGGTGAATTCCGGGCATTCCGTTGGCGGACGGCGGACCTTCATAAAAAACATATTCGGGTTTTCCTGCACGGATTTCCACTGATTTTTTAAAAGTCTGATGCCCGTTCCAGAAATCTGAAACCTGCTCTGCAACAGCGGTTAAGTCGAGATTTTTATATTCGTTAAACTTCTTCATTTTCAGTCAGTTCAAAAGGAATTATCCTCATTAATTAAGTTTGCGAATATAGCAAATTTTAGTTAAATTTTAGCGTATTTATTTCGTAAATATCGGGGCTTGGGGATGGCGATCAGCACTTTGGTTCCTGATGGGATATCGTTTTCGTGTAAATCAATATACTGAAGTTGATACTTTTTGTCATTAAAATAATTTTTGAGCATTTCCGCTGCTATTTCTGTACCCAGAGATTTGGTTTTGTTTTTGATGACCGATTTTCTTTTTCCGGCCTCCATTCTTCCGATTCCGTTATCGGAAATAGAGATTTCAACTGCATGGTCTTTAACCGACACACCGATCGAAATCTTTTTGTCTTCCACTGTAGCAACGCCGTGAAGGATAGCGTTTTCGATGAAAGGCTGCAGAACCATCGGCGGCAGGTTTACTCTGTTCATATCGATTTCGGGCGCGATGTCAATAGAGAAATCAATGTGATTATGAAAGCGCAGGTTTTCGATATCGACATAAAGCTGTATCGTTTGAAGTTCCTGCGAAAGTGTAAACTCCTTTTCTGTAGATGCTGAAAGAATGGTTCTGATAATCTTTGAAAATTTGGTCAGATAATCCACCGCATTTTGGGTGTCATTTTCGAGGATATAATATTTAATTGAATTTAAAGCATTGAAAATAAAATGCGGATTCATCTGGCTCTGGAGTACAGAAAGTTTCAGATCTGAAATTTCCTGCAGATATTTTATTTTTTCATTTTCGATAATGAGTCTTTTCTCGTTCTCGCGGTTCATTTCGTCTTTGAGCATCTCATTTTTCTGTAACTGGGAAATGAAATTTTGTTGAAACGCAACTTTCTCGTGGTAATTAATTCGCTGTTTATGACCTAATGCAAAAGAAAAAGCGATGTTTTCGATAAAAAGTCCGAAGAAAAATATGAAGTCGCCCATTTTTCTGCTCAGGTTGATCCACGGAAGCTGCCTCACCGTTTTGTCTCCTATCATGGAGCATGCAAATAAAATGAGACCGCCAAAAACTACATAATATTTCAGATTGTTCTTAACCTTTGAAAGAATGTAAAAAGAAATCACCGTTTGGATGGTTATTAAGTATGTGAAAACATTTTTAAAGGAATTGAAAAGCCCGTCATAAGCATAGAAATAATGAAGCAAAAGACTAACAAATGCTGTGAGAATCATCACAAAAACCGGAAGAACGATAATCCGGTACCATTTGGCATTGATTTTTTTAATACTGAGAAACTCGGTGAAAAAGAAAAAATAAATACAGTTGAAAACAATAGTGAAGAAAACTTTAGTAAAATAATCAAAGCCGATATCGTCTGAAACGGTCTTGATAAAACCGCTTTCTGCTACCGGCATATAAGCGGCAAACGAGAAAAAAGTATAAGAGCTGTAAAGCAGATATGCCCGGTCTCTGTTCTGGAAAAACATCACAAGATGAAAGACCGAAAGCAGTAATAATCCACCCAATACCACATATAATATACTGTTGTAGGCGTCACGCTCCACAATTGAGCTTAGGGAATCATACATGGACAGGATGGTTTTTATTCAAAAATAGGTATTTAAATCATACTTCTAATAATAAATGCGTGTTTTTATGAATGTAAGTACTGGTTTATGCTTCTGATTTATTGCACATTGACTTTTAAACCGGAAATCATTTTAAACTTTGCGGACTAAAAAATCAGAGTTGAAATTTTCATTAAAAAAAAACTTCTACTTTTGCAAAAATTTTCTCGATGTCAAAAAATCTAGTAATCGTAGAGTCCCCGGCTAAAGCAAAAACCATTCAGAAGTACTTGGGAAAGGATTTCGAAGTGAAATCCAGTTTCGGACACATCCGTGATCTTCCCAAAAAAGGAATGGGGATTGATCTGGCCACTTTCACTCCGGATTATGAAGTTTCTGCAGATAAAAAGAAACTCGTAACCGAACTGAAAGCTGCTGTGAAAAAGGCCGACATGGTTTGGCTTGCTTCCGATGAGGACCGCGAAGGAGAGGCTATTGCATGGCATCTTGCACAGGAACTGAAACTGAATGACGACAATACAAAACGTATTGTTTTTCATGAAATTACCAAAAACGCGATCCTAAAAGCAGTTGAAAATCCACGTAAAATCGATCAGAATCTGGTGAACGCACAACAGGCGAGAAGAATTCTGGACCGTATCGTAGGTTTCGAAATGTCGCCGGTGCTTTGGAAAAAAGTGAAAACCGGTCTTTCCGCAGGACGTGTTCAGTCTGTAGCGGTGCGTTTGGTTGTGGAAAGAGAACTTGAGATTAGAGGTTTTCAGCCAAAATCTGCATTTAAAGTTGAAGGGATTTTTCTCAATAATAATAAGCAGGAGATTTCAGCAAAACTGAAAAAGGATTTTGTGAAAGAAAGTGAGGCTGAAGATTTTCTGAAGCAGTCTCAAAATGCAGAATTTAAGGTTCTCAATGTAGAAACCAAGCCCGGAACCCGCTCTGCATCTGCGCCGTTTACAACATCAACATTGCAGCAGGAAGCAAGTAACCGTCTTGGATACGGCGTTACAGCCACGATGCGCGTTGCCCAAAGGCTTTACGAGGAAGGGTTTATCACTTATATGAGAACTGATTCCGTGAATCTTTCGCAGGAAGCGATTAACGGAGCGAAATCTCAGATTGTTTCTGAATTTGGCGAACAGTATTCCAACCCAAGAAATTATACCACCAAATCTTCATCGGCGCAGGAAGCTCACGAAGCAATCCGCCCGACTGATTTCTCAGTGAAAAAAATTGGGGACGAACAGCTTAATAAATTATACCAGTTAATCTACAAAAGAACTTTGGCAAGTCAGATGACCAACGCCAAAATAGAAAAAACGGTAATTGAAATTGGCAATCCAAAACTTTCCCAGCATTTTGAAGCTCAGGGTGAAGTGATTGTTTTTGACGGTTTCTTAAAAGTTTACGGCATCACAAAAACGGAAGACGACGAGGAAGAAAACAACGAAAAATTATTACCTAAAGTTGCTGTTGGAGAAGCTTTAGATTATAAAAAAATAGAAGCCACCGAAAAGTTTACAAAACCATCTGCAAGATATACAGAAGCCGGTTTGGTAAAAAAACTGGAGGAACTTGGTATCGGAAGGCCGTCTACTTATGCGCCGACGATTCAGACGATTCAGAACCGCGAATATGTTGACAAAAGAGAAATTCTTCCTCAGGAAAGAGAAATTCTTAAAATGACTTTGGGTAAAAACGAACTCAAAAAGGAAATTCTGACAGATAAATTCGGAGGTGATAAAAACAAATTTGTTCCTACCGATATTGGGGAAGTGGTTAATGATTTCCTTACCCAGAATTTTGCAGAAATTCTTGATTACGGATTTACGGCAAAAGTAGAGCAGGATTTTGATGATATTGCCAGCGGATCTGAAAAATGGAAAGAAGTTCTGCAGGGTTTCTATAAAGATTTCCATCCTAAGATTCAGGATGTAGAAGAAAATGCGGATCGTGCGAATGGAGAAAGGATACTTGGAGTAGATCCAAAATCCGGCAAAAATGTCATCACGAGAATCGGAAGATTCGGTCCTATGGTTCAGATTGGGGAACAGGATGATGAAGAGAAACCGATTTTTGCAAGCTTGATGCCTTCGCAGAATATTGCAACCATTACCCTGGAAGATGCTTTGGAGCTTTTCAAAGTGCCGTTTGATCTGAATGATTTCGACGGAAAAACGGTAACAGTTGGTGTCGGCAGATTCGGTCCTTATGTGAAATGGGGAGAGGCGTTCATCAGTATTCCTCGTGGAGAAGATCCGCTTTCAGTAACTCAGGAAAGAGCGGAGGAAATCATCAACGAAAAGAAAGCTGCCGATGCTCCTATTGCAACTTACAAAGGAGAACCGGTGACCAAAGGCACGGGAAGATTTGGTCCTTTTATTAAGTATCAGTCCCTTTTCATCAATGTTCCGAAGCGTTATGATTTTGAAAATCTGTCCCAAAGCGACATCAACGATTTGATTGATGCAAAATTGGAGAAAGAGGCTAACCGTTATATCCAGCAATGGGAAAAAGAAAAGATTTCCATTGAAAATGGGCGTTGGGGACCTTTCGTTAAATTCGGGAAAGCGATGTTCAAAATCCCGAAAACTAAAAACGATGAAAAATTCACCGCAGAAGAGTTAGCTGAAGTTTCGCTGGATGAGGTGAAAAAATGGATCACCGCGCAGGACAAAAATGCATTTAAGGAAAAAGTAAAAAAGGCTCCCGCGAAGAAAGCTCCCGCAAAAAAAGCACCTGTAAAGAAAACAGCGGCAAAAAAACCTGCAGCTAAGAAATAAAGTTAAATTTTATAATTTATACGAAACTTGTCATTTTCTAAATGGCAAGTTTTTTTTGTTTTAAATGAAAATTCAGTAAACCGGATAATTTTCTTTGAATATAATGCAGATTATGTTAAAATGTACTGTTTTCGCTGTATTGAGGTCTTCATATTAATAATTTTTATTAATTAATTTTTTGGATGTACCTTCCGGATGGCCTTTTATCATTCATTTTTAACTAATTAGATGGTGTTTTTACGTGATTTCATCATTTTTAATCTTTGAATAATTTTATTCGAATATTAACAATTTAAGTATTTTATGTTAAAATTATTATATATTTGCCACGCACAAATGACTGAACCAAAATGTTTTAAAAAAAAATTTACACAAACGATGTTAAAAAATTTGCACTCACCTGTAAATTATTTAACCAATGATAAAAATTAATTTTATACTGTTTTGTTGTTTAGCCGGTTTGGCAAATTCTCAGACTCAGAATTTTTCCAAAGCTCCTAACAGCTATATTTATGATTTGGAACTTGCAAAGTCCCATAATTATGGCGGAATAGAAATCCCCGTAAAAAAGGCCTATGAAATATGGGCCAATTATGAGTATCTGAAAACTAACGGTATTTCTACGCCGATTCCTGCCGGTATTCAAACAGCTTCTCTGTATTGGGAAGATGTCCCGGGACTTATAGAAAATGTAAGCGTATTACCATCCGCTGATCCTTCTGCCTCTAAATTAAAAGTTGAGGTGAATAAAGGAAGGGGCAAAGGAAACGCTGTCATTGCATTCAAAGTGAATGGCAAAATCTACTGGAGCTGGCATGTCTGGGTAACCGATAATCCGGCTAACGGAGTAATTTATACCCAGGGATATGAAACTGATATTGATGGAACGCCAGTTAATGTAGAGTACATGGACCGGAACTTAGGTGCTGTTTCCAACAGTTTTCTCGGAAGCGGATGGCAGAAATCCGGTGGACTGATGTATGAATGGGGCAGAAAGGATCCGTTCCCCCCTTTGGTTTATAAAGATTCTCAGTTTTACGAAATTTCCGGAGAAGTAGGGGTTTTAAAACACAAGCAGATTGATCCGGTAAATACCATTCCGGTGCAGGTAAGGCCTTTCGATGAAATTGAAAAAAACATACAGTACGCTGTAAATAATCCTATTAATTACATTATTAATACTGATGCTGCGGGAAACTGGTTTTCAAACAAAAAGTATAAAGTTCCCGGCGATGCCTATAGTACGGTAACCTGGGATTTATGGTCAGATAATGCAAAAGGCGGATACAGCCACGCAAACAGCAGTAATGCCGCTGTAAAAGCTGAAAGCAGATCATATGAATTGAAATCTGAAATGGATCCATGTCCAAACGGTTGGCGTGTACCTTCCTACTACTCAAGAGAAGCCATGGATAATAATCTGTCAATGTTCGGAAAGAGAGATTATAAAAATGATGACGCTGTAGTGGCTAACCGCCAGCTTTTTCCTGATGCCGTAAATCCTAATTTGCAGGGTATAAAAGTATATCCGGGATTAGGGATGGATTTTACTAATGTAGAGGGTGGCTCAAGAAATCTGGGAATGTTAACTGTTTCGGGCGGGTATGTTTATTATCCAAATTCAGTTGCACCCAACGCGCCGGTGGGCGTAACCTTTCAGGATAACGGATCCAACGGCGGATTATGGAGTGCAACTTACGGAAGCGGTGACCCAAGAATATTCTCCATGATTTCTGATCCTTTCAGAACAAATACATCTGTCGGGCTTCATGCAATTTATAATAACCAGACCAATCCCACAAAAGCGGGTAATGCAGTGAAATGCATGAAAGATCCTAATATGGGTAAAATAGGAAATTTTGCCACAGAATATTTCATCAGTCAGAAAGAAGATTATCAGATAGGATTAAACAATCCTAATTCTTATATCGTTGTCAACAAAAGCGATTTGCAGATCCCGGTAAGCAAGGCTTTTGCCGTGCATAATCAGTTGCTTTCAGATCATGAAATGCCTGCATCGGATAACTTAGTGGCCAAAGTATTATGGAGTACTAATGCCAAGCTGATTACAGGCATCAATCTTAATATAAATTCTGCCGATGTAAAAAGTTCAGTAATTAATCTTCAGCTGGATCCTGCAGAAACAGGAAATGCTGTAGTGTCTCTCCATAATGGGAGTAAAGATGGTCCCGCACTTTGGAGTTGGCATGTATGGGCAACCAAAGACGATCCGACAGTAAATGCGGTAACATATATTACCGAAGATCCGGTTTCAGTCAGCCATAATTTTATCAATCCTACATCGAGCAAAACACCACCGTTAAAAACGGTGTTTATGGATAGAAATTTAGGTGCAGAAAACAGTGATTTGAATTCAGGATTAGCGAACGGGTTGCATTACCAGTGGGGCAGAAAAGATCCGATTCCTTCCTTTACCTCTCCAAATAACCAAACGGTATATGTTGACAGCGGTACTTCCCAGAAAACCATTACCGGATTGAACTATGATACGGATTACACTGATAAGTACGAAGTTTATGCGTCCACCAATCCTGTTAGGCATAAAAAAGTAAGAGAAAATATTAAATACTCGGTGCAGAATCCGATGCGCTTTATGTATCATTCAGCCATGGGCGCGTTGTATGATGGCGGAAACCACTATGCCAACGATCTCACCAAATTACGCGACTGGGTTTCTGATCAGCGAGGAGAAGCGGAAAACCGCTGGGGACATGGCGATAAGAAATCTCCTTTCGATCCCTGTCCTGAAGGATGGAGAGTTCCCGATGTTTCCCTTGCCAACCTTTATACAGGATCCAAAGGAAATTCGCCATGGTATAACAGCTCGCATGCAGATGCTTACGGAAAACCAGGAGTTATTCAGGATCAGTGGCATGATGCAGGTATTTTCTACGGCGCCACAGTAGACGGAAACGGCTGGAAATTTGAATCTCCTTCATTCTTTATTGGCAATTTTCCTAAAGACGGCATCAGAGGCGAGTTGGGAGCTAACAAAGTAACCTTGGACAGATCAGGAGTTTGGACGGCTTCTTTAGCAGATATGAATACCGGCTTTGCTTTGGCAATGCAGTTTCAGCAAAATAAAGTGCAGACCGGGACCGGGGTTTATCCGCAAGCCGGAATGAGTGTGAGATGTGCAAAGGACGAAAACAGACTTCTGGGAGTTCCGGTTGTTAAAAGTAGCGGCGGCACCCTTTCTACAGGTGATTATAACAGCCCAAAACCTCAGAACAGAGATTTACAGGTGTATCCCAATCCTTTTAAAGATGAATTTTACATCAACAGTGCAAATGCGAAAGATTATGAGATCTACGATTTCAGCGGTAAACTTATTAACAAAGGAAAAGTAGAATACGGAAAAGTAACCTCGCCGAAAATGCAGAGCGGATATTACATTATTAAAATTATGATGGAAGACGGCTCAGCAGTCACTAAAAAACTGATTAAACAATAATTGAATTATTTAATTTTAGAGAAAAGCACAATCATTTGGTTGTGCTTTTTTTGTTACTTTTGTTATCAGCCTCATAAAATCCTGAAGCATTAAATTTATCATAAAAATGAATATCGAAGACATCATTATTCCGGCCAAAGAAATTAAAACTGAAAACTGGCAGCTCGGTAATATTATTTCACATGAAATTAAGGAAAATGGGATCGTTCTCGTTTTCTGCTCAGATTATCGAGGCGTGGAAAATGGTGAAGCAGAAGTTCTTGATTTTAAAACCATAAGAAAAGAGCTTTACCGCCTTTCAAAACTCGATTTTGAGATTCCGGTCTGCGATTTGGGAGATTTAATTTCCGGGAGGTCGCATCAGGATACCCACTATATTCTGCAGGAAATCCTTTCGATGTGCCATTACAAAAATGCCGTTCCGGTAATTGTTGGCGGAAGTAATGATCTGGCTTTTTCTCTGTTTTCAGCCTTGAATTTCCATCAGAAAAATATTAATTATACGCAGATTTCCAATATAATTTCCCTCTCAAATGAAGGCGAAGAGATTTCCGAAAAGAATTTTCTGTCCAAAATTTTAAGTTCAAAAACCTTCACCATCAAAAACTATCACCATCTCGGTTATCAGAAACATCTCAATGAACTCGATTCTGTGAAACTGATGAAAGAAGTGGAATTCGAAGTGATAAGACTTGCGGAAATGATGAATTCTACAGAAAAAACAGAACCTTTTTTCCGGCGCGCAGATTTGGTAACGCTTAATTGTGATGCGGTGGAAAGTATGGGCGACGGGTTTTCGGTAAATCCGCAGGTAAATGGTTTGAACAAAAGGGAAATCTGTGCTTACATGAAAGAAATAGGATTAAGCGAAAACCTGAAATCTGTGGGCATTTTTAATTTCAATGCACATTCTGAAACTTTTCTGAACCACCAGTTATTGGCGCAGATGATCTGGCATTTGATCGAAGGAATGAATATCCAGAAATCGCATCCGGCAGAAAGACAGTACGAAACGTTCTGGGTGATGATCGACGATGAGCAGTTTGCTTTTAAACGGGACAGTTTCTCTGGCTTATGGTATTTCGGCGAGGACGAAAATGTGCAGAACCTTATTCCATGCTCGAGACTTGAGTATGAAGATGCAAAACGCGGCATGCTCGACCGGCGTTTTCTTAAAACCTGAAATTAATTCAATATAATATTTTAAAATATTATATATTAGTTACTTATAAACACCGATGACAAAAAGACAACATTTAAGAAAAACGGTACACAGTATCAAATCTCAATTTGTTGGGAAGAGCTATGAGCAGAAACATTTCCTTGCTGCTTTTTATAACCATTACATTTTCAAGGCTTTAAAGCTCCCCGGGATAATTAAATTTCCGAAAGCTCAGTTTAAATATCAGGATGTTGTTCTTGAAACACGGCCCAATACAATTGATTTTTGGGCAACTTTGGAAAGTTATGAGCCGGATCTCACCCTTTTTCTCACCGAATATGTAAACGGAGAACAGGGAACTTTCATCGATGTAGGTGCTCATATCGGGCGTTTCAGTACGCTGATGGCGAAGAAAAACTGGAACGTTATTTCTTTTGAACCTTTAAACATCAATTTTAAAGCGCTGGAAAACAACCTGAAACTGAATAAAGTAGATGGAAACGCCACAATTTTCAATGTTGGTTTAGGAAACAGAACTGAAGACCAAACCATTTATTTCAATAAACTCGAATTGGGTGAAGCTTCGGTAAGTCAAAAGGAAGGCAGCAGCAGCGATTCGGTTAAGATTCTCCGGTTTGATGATCTTTTCGAAGATTTGCAGATCAAAGATTTCTGCATTGTAAAAGTAGATGTCGAAGGTTTTGAGGAACAGGTTCTGGAAGGAATGCACGGATTTGTAAAAACCCATAAACCTCTTTTTGTAATTGAATTGTGGGCAGAAAAATCACCCAAATTAGTAGAGTTTTTAAAAGCTCAGGGTTATAAGAGACTTCATATTTTTTGGTTCGTTGAAGAAAAACATTCGGCCTGCATGAGCAAAATGTACGAGCGCTACAACCGTTATCAGTTAACTTACGGGTATGAGTAAATCTCTATCCAGGATTTTCTCCAATCCTTACTTGCTGATGATCATCACCGTAATCATCAAGCTGCCATTGTTTTTTACCAAACACATTCAGGAAGATTCATTTATAACCTGGCGCGTCGCGAGAAATTTACTCGATTATGGCGTGATCGGTTTCAACGGCGGAGAAAGAATTTCTGCTTCCACAACTCATCTTTACGTTTTTATTTCTGCAGTTTTTCAGCTGATTTTTGGAGATTCATTTATCGGTCCTATACTTGTTTTCAGTTCCGTTCTTTTCGCGATAGGCTCGTGGTGGCTTGGGAAAATTCTGTTTCGGAAAGATATTCTGAAACGCGGATTTTTTGTGATTTTCCTCAATATGACTCCGCCCGCGCTTGCTGCTTCATGTCTGGGAATGGAATACGGAATTCTGTTTTTTCTCTACAACGCACTCATATATTTCGGAATTTACAAAAGTAAAAACTGGGCGTACGTAGTTTTTCCGGTTCTGGTGCTGTGGACAAGAATTGACGCTGTTATTTTTCTCGGGGTTTTCTTTTTGGCGGATTTAATAATCAGAAAGAAAATTAATTATGCATTTCTTTTGGGTGGAATTCTGGGAGCTGTAAGTGTGGTTTTATTCAACGAATTTTATTTTGGTGAGTTGGTGAATCATACGATTACGGCTAAAAAAATTGCGTATAAAAATTTAACCCAGAACAACAGTATTGAGTTTTTTCTTTATCAATGGGCTTATTATGGCGGGCTTATTAAAAAATATTCCCTTTTTACTTTTCTTGTTTTTATCGGATTCCTGATTTTTCTTGGCTTTTGTATTTATGAAATCTTTAAAGATGAAACGCGGATTTCCTCTAAAACAAAAACAATTCTGCTTTCAGTACTCGCATTTGCCTTGTTGAAAATTACCGTTTTTGCCTTTTTTAAAGCTTATTTCGACTGGTATTACTGGCTTCCGAGGGTTTTCCTTTTTGCGGGAATCTTGTATTGGCTGCTTAATTATATTCCACTCAGAAAACAGCTGTTAATTCCTGCTGTTTTTATTGTTTTTTCAGGAATGTGCGTTTTTCAGATGCTTCAGTCCTACGCGATCGGCTATATGGAAGAAACGCAGCGGATGCAGATTGCGAAAGATATTGGCTACGGAAAAACAGATCTCAGCAAATCCATTCTTTTGGAACCTGCAGGGAAAATTCCTTTTTATACCGGACTTTATACTTATGATGAGGTGGGTTTGGTGAATAAAAAAATAACGGATGAAATGTTGAACGATGAAAAATTCTGGTGGATGAACTCGGTGAAGGATTATAAGCCTGAGTATATTTTAACCATCATTTATCAGCCCGGCGACAGAAGAAGTTACTATAGAATGAAACCGGAAGACAAAGCCTATTTCGGTTCGCATTACGCTTTTGTGAAAAGTTATCCGATTGCGGAAATACATCAGAATGCACCGGAAATTCTCCGCCGGATTTACGGTATAAGACCGATCGGAAAAGATTATTATCTGTACAGAAAGGTAAAATAAAAAACGGATATGTATAAAGTTTCTGTGATTGTTCCTGTTTACAATGTTGAAAAATACCTGAAGAAATGTCTGCATTCTTTGGTCAATCAAACTTTGCAGGAAATTGAAATTTTAGTCATCAATGACGGCAGCAGTGACGGTTCGCAAAAAATTATTGAAGAGTTTCAGAAAAAATTTCCTTTAAAAATTAAATCTTTCACTAAAGAAAACGGCGGTTTAAGTGACGCAAGAAATTTTGGATTAAACAGCGCGACCGGCGAATTTATCGGTTTTGTAGACAGTGATGATGAGGTTTCGGAAACGATGTTTGAAGAAATGTATGCTTTGGCCGAAAAATATTCTGCGGAAATGGTGATCTGCAATCTTCAGAAAGTAGATGAACACGGAAATGTTACGCAAAAACTTACTCAAATCCCTAATATGCCTGAAAAAATTGTTTTGGATGATAATTTTTCCGTGTTTTCTGATCTGAGTTATTTTGCCTGTAATAAAATTTTCCGGGCAGATTTATTTGATAATAAAAGATTTAAAAAAGGAATTCATTTTGAAGATATTCAGCTCATTCCGCAGCTTTTGTTGGACTGCAATGTGATCGCTCAGACTCAGAATTTCCATTATCATTATCTGGAGCGCAGCGATTCCATCACGAAAACTCATACAGAGAAAGGACTTGATGTCCTTCAGGCCGTTGAGGATGTGGAAATCGCATTTAATCAGTCACGTTTTTCCCGCCGAAAAGCAGAGCTAAGAAATTTTCAGATTCTTGAAGGGGTTTATACCTTCCTTGCATATCTGGCTTTTGTAAACGATGATGAGGTGTACAAGAAAATGTCTCTCGCTCTCAGAAAATTTATGAAAGAAAAGCATATTTCTGTCTCAGAAATCTTACAGTATCAGCGGTTTGGAAAAAATTATCTGCTATATTTGTCTTTGAAGAAAAAAATTTATTATTCGCTTTATTTCTCAGGGCAGGAAAAGCTGCTTCGGAAATTGGTAAAAAACACAACTCCCTAAATGCCCATCCTGCATCCTGTTTTTATTATAATATTCCTGTTTCTTGCGGTGGCGAGTTATTGGGAAATTTTCAGGCTGGAAAAAAAGCAGAGCGTTTTCGTTTGGATCACCGGTATTTTGGTAGTTCTTGCTATTGGATTCAGGATTAATGTCGGCGCAGATTATCCGGTTTACAAAATGCTTTTCTCAGGATTTGCCTTGTATACAACTTATGGCGATGTGGTGGATAAAGCACTTTTCCGCCAGAATTCTGAAGAAATTGAGTGGATTTTTGTGCTCATCAATAAACTGGTCTTTGATTTCGGTCTGCCGTTTTACATTGTGACTTTTGTAATGGCGATGATTACGGTAAGCCTTAAGTTTACAGCGATTTACAGGAATGCAGCTTTTCCCACTTTGGCGCTGTTGTTTTATTTTATGCCGATTATGTTTTTTGAAGATTCCGGACAGATGAGGCAGGGGTTGGGGATTGCGGTTTGTGTCGCTTCATTCAAATTTATCAAGGAAAGAAACTTACCGATGTTTCTGCTTTGTATTTATATCGCTTTGGGATTTCATAAAACCTCCATCGTTTTTTTACCCGCTTACTGGATTGTCAAAATCCCGATGAACAGTAAAAGAATATTCTGGGTACTTGTTATTGCGCTTCTTTCCTCTCCTTTGGAATTGTACAGATTCGGGGCCGGATTTTTCGGTTCGCTTGCCCCGCAGGATATTTCCGGCGCGTATACCGGTTATCTGGATGACAGATATTATGGAACGCAGGTAGAAACCGGATTAAATGATCTTGTGAAATTAATTTTTATTGTAATTTTAATTAAATATGACAGAAAAGGATGCGAGCGGGTTTGGTGGTACGAATACATGAGAAATCTTGCAGTTTTTGGGTTGGCGCTGTTTTATTTTTTCCGGTCTAATGAGATTTTTGCGGTGCGGCTTCCGGGAGCATATATGTTTTTCCTGACGATGTTCTGCCTGAGTAATCTGGTTTACGCGGTGAAAGACCGAACGCGGCAGATTCTCTATGCAGGCTTTATGGCCTATTTTATTGCCATGTTTTTCTACTTTGGAAGCGGAAACGGCCACCGTGGCGGATTCACTGTAGATAGATATAATAACGCCCTTTGGTAAATATCATGAATGAAATTAAAGAATTACTCGCTCAAACCGGAATTCCGATTTTCTACCTGAAACTGGTATTGGGAACCCTGTGTTCGTTCTTGCTTACTTTTTACTCTATCCCTACCATTGTGAAGATTTCGAAACGGAAAAATTTAATGGATGAGCCCGGAGCAAGAAGCTCCCACCTGAGAAAAATTCCCAATCTGGGCGGAATTGCCATGTTTTATTCTTTGGCGGTCTGCGCCTCTATTTTTGCCTTTGAACTTTTCGATCTTTATAAATTTCTGTTCGCGTCGCTGGTTATTTTGCTTTACGTTGGCGTGATGGATGATATTGTGGTGATGCACGCTTATAAAAAGCTTCTCGCCCAGGTTGTTGTTACGGCATTAATGGTGATCGGTTCAGATGTTAGGATCAGAAGTTTTTTCGGACTTTTCGGAATCTATGAGCTTAATTATTATTTCAGTGTTGCGATAAGTCTTTTTACTTTTATTGTCCTGATCAATGCTTTCAATCTGATAGACGGGATTGATGGTTTAGCGGGCGGGTATTCCATTATCTGCAGTGCTTTTTTTGGAATCAGTTATTTTCGGCTCGGTGCGTATAACTACCCGTTGGTGGTGCTTTCGGGAGTAATTATTGGCGCGGTAACAGGATTTCTCTTCTATAATCTTTCCAACGACCGGAACAATAAAATTTTTATGGGCGATACGGGCTCTATGATTTTAGGATTTTTACTTGCATTTACAGCGATTTGCTTTATTGATATTTTTATCGACAAGAAACTTCCGGAAGTGCCGAGATATTACCTGATGTCCGCTCCTGCAGTAGCAATGGCCATTCTTATTCTTCCCATCGTTGATACTCTCAATGTGTTTATGATACGGATGTCAGCCGGAAAATCCCCTTTCGCTGCAGATAAAAACCACATTCATCATTCTCTTTTGAATTTAGGTTTAACGCACAGACGGTCAACGTTTTATATTGTCCTGTATTATCTTTTTATTGTAGCCGTGGCTTATTACTGCAGGCATCTTAATGTAAACCTTTTACTGGCTTTAATTATACTGCTTGGATTTGCCGGAGCATATTTACCCAAGGTTATATTATTAATTAAAGAAAAAAGTAATTAATTATTTGTTATTTTTGTAAACAACATATTAGAATGATGAAAATTTATCAACGTGTTCTGTTTTTAGTTTTGCCTTATTTACTGGTTTCATGCATCAGTACAAAAGACGTAAGATATCTGCAGCCCAGCGAAAGCCTCGTGATCAATGAGGAAGGTCTGGTTCCTTATAACATCCCTGTTTACCGCGTAACTAAAAATGATATGCTGAACCTGAATATCATTACTACTCCGAAAGGTGATGCGGCACAGTTTTATTCTGCTTTGAATGCCCCTACTTCCGCTTCTTCAAATACGGCCTCCACTTCGGTAAACTCAAATGCAGGAACGGGACAGGGCGGAAATTCAAATTTCTATTTTAACGGATTAAAAGTGGATTCCAAAGGAGACATCAATATTATGGGAATCGGTTTTGTAAAGGCAGAAGGCAGAACGGTTGAAGATATTACCCAGGAAATTCAGACCAAAGTGAACGAAAATTTTGTGGAAGGGAAGTCGGAAGTTCGTCTCAACACGGACGGAATTACTTATTATATTCTTGGCGACGTCGAAAGTACAGAAATGAGCGGTGAAAAGAAAGTTCATAAAAACACTTTAACCATTACCGAGGCACTCGCCATCAACGGCGGATTGAACAGAACGGTGGACCGCACCAATGTCGTCATTCACAGAAAATTACCCGAAGGAATAAAAATCGCCAAAATAGATCTCACCCGCGAAGACGCGATGAATTCTCCCTATTACTGGGTGCAGAACGGCGATGAAATTTTTCTCAATACAAGATCCAAAAATCTGAACGGGTTAGGCAAAGATCCTATACAAACCCTTACCACCGGAGTTTCGGTAATCACTACCGCGATGTCTATTTATCTAATCCTTACAAGACTTTAGTATGATTCCCGGTAAAGAAAATCTAAAATCTGCCGCAGAAAGCACCGAAAAAATCGGGTCTTTTGCTTTTTTCGATTTCGAGAATTTTATCCGAAGAATTATCAGCAACTGGTATTGGTTTGCGTTGATGGCGGCATTAGGCTACGGAATTTCGTGGATGTACAGTAAATATTATGCCCAACGGATCTACGCTTCAAACCTTTCGCTCAGTATTTCCAACAATACGGCAAGCTATTTTACGCCCAATCAGTCTATCAATTTTATTTGGGGACAAAACGGTAATCAGGACGGAATTTATCTTAAAAAAATGCTCCTGTCACGTTCTCACAATGAATATCTGGTGAAGCAGCTCGATCTTTTTATTAATTATTCCACCAAAGGACTCATCAAGCAAACTTATCTGGATAAATATGATTCTCCTGTTTTTCTGGAAATCGACAAATCTCATCCTCAACAGGTAAATTATGCCATCACACTTATACCTAGAGGAGCCAGCCGTTACGAAGTGGTTTTGCCCAATGAAGGAGAGACTACATCCCTTTATTCCTACGTTACTGAAGGTTTTACCAATATCCGCCCTTACAGCCGGCCTGCGAATAAGATTATTTCCGTTAACGAATGGTATGTTTCCCCGAATTTAAAATTCAGACTTGTCAAAAATCCGCAGCCGACTACCATAGAACTTGAAAATATTATTCTGACGCTTTCCACCGTAAACCAAACCGTAAACAGCTTGGTTTCAACAATCGGAGTCGATTTTGACAAGGAAATCAATACCATCATGATTATCAGCAAAAGCGGCTATAATCTTAACGGAACGGTGAATTTCCTGAATACGTCAGTGGATGAGCTTCAGAAAAAAAGACTGATCGACAGGAACACGGTGGATAAAAACACAGAGAATTATCTGGTTGACAATCTGTCCAAAATCCGTAAAAAGTTAGATTCCAGCGCGGCGGTTCTTAATCATCTGAAAGTTTCGGAAGGTTTGTACGATATCAAGGACCGGGACGAAAAGGCTTTGATGAGAATAAAAGATCTTGAAAGCAAAAAAGCAGATCTGATTACTAAAATCAATTCCCTTAACAGTATTAAAAACACTTTGTCTTCCCAAAATCTTGACCGGATGATCAGCATGAATGCCGCAGGAATTGAAGACGGAAGCTTCAGTGCAACAGTTTCGGAACTTAGGGCGCTTTATCTGAAAAGACGGGAAATGGCTCTTATCTATACGCCCAATTCGGAGCCGATGCGGGAAATCAACCGGTTAATTAATGAAGCCAGAGGAAATTCGAACGGATCCATCCGAAATTACTACACAACATACCTGAATGAGATTTCGAAAATCGACAGACTGATTACTGGCGAAAGTGTTGATTTAGTAACTTATCCGGAGAAAGAAAGAAGATATCTGGATGCGGAACGCGGCTATAATATGATTGAAGCGACTTATAACAGTCTGCTTTCCAAACAGAATGAAACCCAAATAAGAGTTGCGACCAATAAATCTGATATTACTGTAATCGATCCCGCTAAAAATCTTGGTCAGGGACCTATTGCGCCGGATGTTCAGAAAACTAAATATTCCATTATTGGAGGTTTGCTTTTGCTTCCATTGTTGGTTTTAGGAATCTCGGAAGCGCTGGACAGCAGAATCAGGAATATTAAGGAATTGCTTCAGGCGACAAAAATTCCGCTTTTGGGTGTTATCGGAAAAAATTCCCACGACAATAATCTTACAGTGTTAGAGCAGCCGCGGTCTTCTGTTTCGGAAGCTTTCAGGGGAATTCGGGCCAATTTAAGATTTCTGCATAAGGAAGACGGTAAATCAAAGGTCATTCTTTTAACTTCTTCTGTGGGAGGTGAAGGAAAAACTTATATATCGATAAATATCGCATCTGTTCTTGGTTTAAGCGGCAGGAAAACCATATTGCTCGGAATGGATTTAAGAAAACCAAAAATTTTCGGTGATTTTAAAATTGACAATAAATACGGAATTTCTAACTATCTTACCGGTGAAGTGGAAATGGATAAGATCATCAATCAAACCAAGATTCCCAATCTTCATGTTGCGACATCGGGTCCTATTCCGCCTAATCCTTCAGAACTTCTGATGAGTGACCGGAATATTAAATTTATTGAAGAGCTGAAAAACCACTACGATTTTATCATCATCGATTCGCCGCCTGTCGGTTTGGTAGCAGATCCTTTTGAACTGATGAAATATGCTGATGCCAGTATTTATGTGGTTCGGCATGAATATACAGAAAAGTATATGCTGAAAATGATTACGGAAAAATACCATAATCATGAAGTACAGAACCTCGGTTTGGTGTATAATGATTTCCAGCTGAAACAGGGTTACGGGTACGGATATGGTTATGGGTACGGATACGGGTACGGTTACGGATACTTTGATGAAGACAAAAATTATCAGGAACCTACCTTAATTAGAATCAGAAATAAAGTCAGAAAGATTTTCGGAAGAACTTAACTTTAAGACCCTCGCAGCTGAGGGTTTTATTTTAAGAAAATCATAAAATGATTTATTTGGC
Source organism: Kaistella soli (assembly GCF_019038595.1). Taxonomy (GTDB): domain Bacteria; phylum Bacteroidota; class Bacteroidia; order Flavobacteriales; family Weeksellaceae; genus Kaistella; species Kaistella soli. The sequence goes on along the minus strand of NZ_JAHOPF010000004.1, from coordinate 329,860 downwards.
GTTTTTAATTAAAAATTATGCTTTATTGAGGTTATTTAACTTAAAATTAAGAATTTCCTTAATGTAAAAATGTTTTATATTTGCAAAATTATTTATGAAAATTGATGTTCAGTCATTCATGCAGAAAAAAATTGTTTATTGCTTCTTCGCTTTAATTTTTATGTCGGTTTCCTACAAGGGACAGCGTCACGAAATCGGGGTGCAGTTGGGAATGAGTAATTTGGTTGGGGATATAGGTAGAACCAACTATTTTTTACAAAAACCGGTCCTCAGTAATATTGGCGATTATGGTATTCCGTTTTACGGCGGAATTTTATACCGGATGAATTTTAACCCTTATCAGACGGTAAGGTTAAACATCGGTTACAGCCATATCCAGTTTATTGATGCTTTAGCAAAAGAACAGTACAGAAGAAACAGGAAGCTGTGGGGAACAAATTCAATTATGGAAGCGGATTTGCTTTTTGAGTATAATTTTTTTCCGGTGAACAACGAGCAGCAAAGTATGGCAAGTCCTTACGTTTTCGGCGGTGTAGGCGGAATGTTGATGAACGCTACGAAAGTGACTTTGGAAAATGATTTTAACAGGGATGCCGGTGGAAATGCAATTGCTCCGAAAAACAGTGCAGATTTCCAGACCAACCCTGCTTACCAGTCAGGACAGAAAATGACAATGTCGATTCCATTTGGAATTGGTGTGAAATATAAATTCAATTATAATTGGGCACTGATGGGAGAACTGATGTTCCGCCCTACCTTTTCAGATTCAGTTGATTACAGTGTAATTGATGATAAAGATGTGAAAATGACTTATAATAAAGACATTCTTGCACCGGGAACCACCAAATCGCTTCTGCAGGAAGGGCCTTATGCTCAGGTGGCAGAGCAGAGAGCAGCAGAATTTCTGCAGAACAGGCAGATTGGGAATATTAATTCAAAAGATTGGGTAAATACCGTTTCAGTAGGACTTACCTATTCATTCGGCAGACCACCTTGTTATTGTGAACAGTAAAATGCAGTCGTTTAAAGATAAATTAAATAGGGAGCAGCTCCCGCAGCACGTCGCCATTATTATGGATGGGAACGGTAGATGGGCGAAATCCCGTGGCGAAAAACGTACTTTCGGTCACAAACATGCCATCAAAGCTGTTCGTGATGTGGTAAATGCCTGTAATGAGATTGAGATTCCTTATCTTACCCTTTACACCTTTTCCTCAGAAAACTGGAAACGTCCCGAAGATGAAGTGGATACTTTGATGAGCCTGATTTCCGAAACTTTATTGCTTGAAGCGGAAGAAATTTTCACCAAAGGCTTAAGAATGCACGTCATTGGTGACATCGGAAAATTGCCTGCTCTGGTGCAGGAGCAGATGATGCATTTAGTGGATATTACCAAGGATAATAAAAGAGGAAACTTAATTTTGGCCTTGAGTTACGGCTCGCAGCATGAAATTCTCAGTGCTGTAAAACAGATCAGCCATAAAGTAAAAACCGGTGAACTTACTGAAGATCAAATCACGGAAAAAGTATTTGAAAATCACTTGTATACCAAAGATTTTCCGCCCGTAGATTTACTCATCAGAACCAGCGGGGAAGTAAGAATAAGTAACTTTCTGCTTTGGCAGATTGCTTATGCAGAATTGCAGTTTTTGGATATTCTCTGGCCCGATTTCGGGAAAGAAGATTTCTTCAAGTGCATTTATGATTACCAGAACAAAGAAAGAAGATTCGGCAAAACAAGCGAGCAGCTTGAAGAAAATATATAAAGAAAAGTTAGCAAGATAAAAAATGAAGTTTAAATTCTTACCCATCATCATGTTTGTGGCTTCGGCACATTTCTATGGTCAAATTACTCCCGAGAAGCCTACGCAGGACAACAACCCGGTGCATGCTCAAAACGAAGCAGGAACTTATATCCTAAAAGACATTGTTGTAGATGGTGTAAAAAAATATACTCCCGCACAGATTTTAAGATTCACAGGTCTTAATAAAAATGAAAGCGTGGAAATCCCGGGCCAGAAAATCAGTAACGCCATTAAAAAACTTTGGGAAACACAGTCTTTCTCTGAGGTGGAAGTGTATATTGAAAGTATTGAAGGCGAACAGGTGGTGTTGAGGTTTAATTTACAGGATCTAAAAGATTTAGGTGAAGTGAAATTTACCGGAAAAGGAATCGGAAAATCAAAAAGCGAAAAACTCGCCAAAGACAACGGCCTGAAACCGGGAACAAAAATCACCCAGAATTTAGTTTCTACCCTTAAAACCAATATTCCCAAAGAATACATTAAGAAAGGTTTTGCAGACGCAAGAGTTACCATACAGGATAAAGTGAACGCTAAAGATCCTGAATTGGTAGACTGGACTATTAATGTAGAAAAAGGAAAGAAAGTAAAAATCAGCCACATCGAATTTGAAGGAAATACAAGTGTTTCCGACAGTAAACTTCGGAATAAAGCCTTTAAAGACACCAAACAGAAAAGATTTGGTATTAAAGGAATTCTGAAGCCTTCCAAATTTATTCAGGAAAAGTATGACGAGGATAAAGTAAATCTTGTCAACTATTATAGATCGTTAGGATTCCGTGATGCACAGATCGTATCAGACTCTGTATGGAGAAATCCTAAAAATCAGTACGAGATCAACGTAAAACTTAATGAGGGTAAGAAATATTATATCGGTGACGTTAATTTCCTTGGAAACACCGCCTTTTCTACTGAATATCTTCAGAAAGTTCTGGGTTACAAAACCGGCGATATTTATGATGCGGTAGGTTTCAACAAGAAAGTTGGGGAAGACGGAGGTAAGGAAGACGATTCCGATATCAAGTCCATTTACATGAACAACGGTTATCTTTTCTCTAACGTTACCCCGATAGAGAAATCGGTGAAAGGAGACTCCATTAATCTGGAAATCAGAATTAATGAAGGCGAAAAAGCAACATGGAACCGCGTAACATGGAGTGGAAATACAACAACTCATGACCACGTAATTCTCCGTTCATTAAGAACAAAACCTGGAAGCTTATTTGCTAAAAGCGATATCAAAAGAACGTATTTCGATCTGGCGGGGATGCAGTTTTTCGATCCACAGCAGGTTGGACAAAATCTAACTCCAAATCCACAGGACAACACGGTTGATATCCACTGGACTTTGGTTGAGAAAGGATCTTCACAGGTTCAGCTTCAGGCTGGTTACGGTGGCGGTTCATTCATCGGAACTTTAGGACTTACTTTCAATAACTTCTCATTAAGAAACTTTTTGAAGCTGAAAGATTTCAAACCGGTTCCTCAGGGTGACGGTCAGACGCTTTCTATTCAGGCACAGGCTGGCCAGTACTTCCAGAATTACGGTATTTCATTTACAGAACCATGGTTGTTCGGTACAAGACCGACTGCTCTTTCGATAGGTGTAAATCAGTCATTGGTGAGATATTCCGATCAGTACGGAGCAACACAGAAGCTTAATATTTTCTCCGCAAGTGCAGGTTTGAACAGATTATTGAGATGGCCTGATGATTATTTCTCCCTCTATACCGGAATTCAGTATCAGAGCTATGATTTCAACAATTATCCTTTCCAGTTTGGGAATACAACAGAATATAACGGTTCGGCGAAAAATTTCAGTTTCAATGTTGGATTAAGCAGAAACTCTGCAGGTTTAGATCCTATTTTCCCGACTCAGGGTTCCAATTTGGAAGCATCTGTGAAGTTTACTCCGCCATATTCAATGTTCAGCAACAAGGATTATACGAATATGTCTGCCATCGAAAAATACAAATGGCTGGAATTTTATAAAGTAAAATTAAAAGCGGACGTTTACAATACCGTAGTTGGAAAAATGGTACTGAGAAGTACTGCAGAAATGGGCTTCCTTAACGGTTACAACAAAGAACTGGGAGCACCGCCATTCGAGAGATTCTATGTAGGTGGAACAGGACTTTTAGGCGGAAGATATGACGGACGCGAATTGGTTCCGTTAAGAGGTTATGAAAACTCATCTTCCACAGGAGGAGCACTGGAAGACATTACACCTTATGGAGGAGCGACTATTTACAACAGATTTGCGATGGAACTCAGATATCCGATTTCCATGAACCAAACAGCGAAAATTTATGCACTGTCTTTCTTGGAAGGAGGTAACGCATGGAATTCATTTGGAACTTATAATCCATTCCAGCTGAAACGTTCTGCCGGAGTTGGTATTAGAGTATATATGGGCGCCTTCGGATTGATCGGATTCGATTTTGCTTACGGATTTGATAAAACAATCATGGGAACAGAACCAGCAGGATGGAAAACACACTTCCTGATGAACCAATCATTATAAATGGAATACAGATGAAACATATCAAATTATTTTCAGTACTTTTTGTTATATTTTCAGGTGTACTAAGTGCGCAGAAAATAGGAGTGGTGGATACCAATTATATTCTGAGTAAACTGCCGCAGTATAAAGATGCTGAAGACCGGCTTAATTCGCAGATTGCAAATTGGCAGACTGAGATACAAACCCTGCAGTCTGAATTTGATAAAAAGAAAACACTTTTGGAGAATGAAAGAGTGCTTTTGGTTGGAGATCAGTTAAAACAGAGACAGAAAGAAGTTGATGATCTGGATAAAAAGATTAAAACCATGATCAACAACCGTTTTGGTTCTTTGGGAGAAATCAACAACGCAAGATCCAATCTTACCAAGCCTTTTCAGGATCAGATATGGAACGCAATCAAGACGGTTTCAGAGAAAAACAGCTTAGGCATCATTCTTGATAAAAGCAATAACATCAGTGTAATTTTCCTTGAAAAAAGATACGATTATACGGATAAAGTATTAGATTTGCTTTTGAAAAATTCAGGAATGAAAAATGCGGAAACGCCGGTAAAAACAGGTGTCAGCAGCGCAGATGCGAAAAAAGAAAAATTAAAAATGATGACTGAAGGCCGTAAAGAAACGGTTGAGCAACAGTCGAGAAAGTCCAAATAAATTTTAAAACAACAATAAAATTATTCAACCCCAATTATGAAAAAATTAAGTGTATTATTTGCAGCAGTGATGATGTTGATGACAGCAGGTGCTGTAAGCGCGCAGAAAGTTGCATCTATGGATTATGAAGCAGTATTGTCTGCCATGCCTGAAACTAAGAAAATGACAACAGATTTAGATACTTTCAGCAAAACTAAAGGTGATGAACTGAACAAACAGGCAGAATCTTTCCAGAAAGAAGTGCAGCAGTATCAGGCTGAAGGTGCTAAATTGACTGAAGCACAAAGAACAGCTAAAGAAGGTGAATTGCAGAAAAAACAACAGAATTTGCAACAGCTTCAGCAAACTGCTCAAAACGATTTAGCTCAAAGAAGAGATGCAGCAGTAAAACCAATCATTGAAAAATTAAACAACGCGGTAGCTAAAGTTGCTAAAGCAAACGGTTTCGATTTCATTATTGATTCTACAGCGTTGATCTACAAAGGTGGTCCGGATGCGACTCCAATGGTAAAAAAAGAATTAGGTCTTTAAGATTTTATTTCTATAACCCAAACCATCCCGAAATCCGGGATGGTTTTTTAATTTTGTAACATGGAAAAAGAACTTTCAACTACAGCAAGAATACGTTTCAGCGACTGCGACCCTATCGGCCATCTTAATAATGTGAAATACCTTGAATACATGCTCAATGCCCGTGAAGATCACGTGGAAAGCGGTTACGGTTTCACCTATGAAGAATTTACCAAAAAAACGGGCTGCACATGGGTTACGGTACAGAACGAGATTGCTTATCTGAAAGAAGTGCGTTATAATTCAAAAGTGCTTATCTCGAGCAAAACCATTGAACTGGGAGACCGGCTTTCGAAAGTAGAAATTTTAATGAAAGATGAGGACGGAAAAACGATTCACAGTATCCTTTGGCTCACTGTGATTTACTTCAACATGAAAACCCGGAAATCAGAATCGCATCCCGAAGAAACAAAAGAACTCTTCCAGAAATTTTTGGTAAATTTAGAAGAGAAAGATTTCCAGAGCAGAGTCGCTTACTTTAGAAAACAGAATAAATCAGCAGCGAAATGATAAAAAAAATATTGGTCATTGGAGGAAACGGACAGTTAGGCAACTGTTTCAGAAAATTAGCTCCGGAATTTGAAAACCGTTTCGAATTTAATTTTACTGATTCCGAAACGCTTGATATCACCGAGGCAGAAAAGGTTTCTGATTTCTTTTATGATTTCCAGCCGCATTTTTGCATCAATGCGTCCGCATATACAGCCGTAGATCTGGCGGAAACTGAATCCGAAAAAGCGTTTGCCGTCAACGCAGACGGTGTGGCTAATTTAGCCTCGGCATGCGACGAGCATAAAACAGTTCTTATTCATATCTCCACTGATTATGTTTTTGACGGCGATACCAATATTTCTTATTCTGAAGATAATTTCACCAACCCGCAGGGAGTTTATGGAGCTTCAAAATTGAAAGGAGAAGAACTTGCACTAAGTCTTAATCCGAAAACAGTGGTGATCAGAACTTCGTGGCTGTATTCAGAATTCAACAGAAATTTCGTGAAAACCATGTTGAATTTATTCTCTTCTAAAGATGAGCTCGGCGTTGTATCTGATCAGTTCGGTCAGCCTACCAACGCGAATGATTTGGCGGAAGCAGTAATGAAAATTATTGAAACAGAACCGAAAACTTACGGCATTTTCCATTTTTCAAATTATCCGGAAACAAGCTGGTTTGGCTTTGCAGAAAAAATTGCACAGTTTTCAGAGTCAAAAATAAAACTCAACGCTATTGCGACAGCACGGTTTCCTACACCGGCAAAAAGACCCAAACGGAGTACCATGTCTTTGGATAAAATAGAGGAAACCTACGGAATTGAACCCAAACACTGGGAAAATTCGCTTGAAGAATGCATAGAAATTTTAAAGAAACAATGAGAATATCAGTTGCTATATTGATGATGTTTGTAGGTCAGATTTTTTTTGGCCAGAATGTCGTCCTCAATAAAGTGGTGAAAACCCACGCCAATTCCGACCGGATTTTATATAAAATCAATCCGGAAACAGTAAATTCCGAATACCTTGCAGAAATTGAAGTGCAGGGATTTTCCGATGACGATGTGAAGATCTTCGGCATGGTTTACAAAAAAGCCAAAGAAGTTGGCGCCAATGCGTTTTCTTATCAGCCTTTCGAAACCGTGGACGGAGGCGTGCAGAAATTTGACGCCATGCATTATAAACTGAATCTGTATTACGTTGCGCCGGATGATTTCCCGAAGGAAAATAATACGGTTTACCTCATAGCATCGCCTTTCAGAAAGCAGACAATCGCCATCAATAAAGAAAATATTATTTTCGAGCCAAGAACTTACACTAAAAGAGAGCTTAGTTCCGGTGAAATTTACACCGTTTCCACAAAAAAACTGTTGGGTTCTTCCATCAAGCTTTCCGCGCAGGAAAACCAGCCTGTTCAGTATTTTCAGTTTTCGGCGTTTTCGGTCAATTCAAATCCCTACGGAACAGCCGGAATCAATTTGAAATCCGGTGATATTACGAAACTGGAAAGGTCTTACGCAGAGTTTCTCACCACCATTTATCAGTTTCGGGAATAATTTATCAGGAGCAGCAGGATTTCAGCTTCTCCGGAATTACGGTCCCGCTTTCCGCTATATCTTTTACTGCACTCCGTTCCGTAAAAGGATGCCGCTGCAATCGGGGCTAAAAGGCAAGGAATTGTATCTTTCCGAGGTTTGGCGGTCCTATAATTTTTAAAATCTCAATTTTCGTATCTTTGCATCATGATAAAAGTAAATGTTTTAGCAATAGGAGCGCATCCTGACGACGTAGAGTTGGGTTGTGGCGGAACTTTAGCCAAATTAATTTCCGAAGGAAAAACAGTAGCTATTGTCGATCTCACGCAGGGCGAACTCGGAACAAGGGGCACCAATTTTACAAGAGCTGAAGAAGCAGCAGAAGCATCCAAAATTTTAGGAATTTCAGCACGCCAAAACCTGAAGATGAAAGACGGTTTTCTGAACAACAGTGAAGAATATCAGATGCAGATTGTAAAAATGATCCGAAAATATCAACCGGAAATCGTGTTTTCAAACGCGATAGCAGACCGTCATCCTGATCATGCAAAAGCTTCAAAGCTGGTTTCTGACGCATGCTTCCTTTCCGGATTGGTGAAAATAGAAACCGTCTCCGAAGGCGAAAACCAAAAACCCTGGCGTCCGAAACATATTTTCAATTACATTCAGTGGAAAAACATAACCCCGGATTTCGTCGTAGACATTTCTGATTTTATGGAAAAAAAGATTGAAGCATGTCTGGCATATAAAACCCAGTTTTACGACCCAAACTCCACAGAACCAATGACTCCGATCGCGACCAAAGATTTCCTGGAGAGCTTAACTTACCGCGCTCAGGATCTGGGCAGACTCTCGGGAGTAGATTATGCAGAAGGTTTTACGACAGAAAAATTACTTGCTTTCAAAAATTTTGACGGAATAATTTTGTAATTTCTCGAAAAGCTTTATATTTGCAACCTCAAACGGTGATTGTAGCTCAGTTGGTTAGAGCGCCGGATTGTGGTTCCGGAGGTCGGGGGTTCGAGACCCCTCATTCACCCACTATAAAACGCATTGATTATCAGTGCGTTTTTTTTGTGATCATCGCAAGAAATTTAAAAATAAAGCGAAACCGCTGTTTGAACTTTTATTAATGTTGTCGCAGCCAACAAAAAAAAGCATTCAAATTTTGAATGCTTTTATATTTTTTAAACTTCGTCGTCTGATTCTATTGTAAATGTGCGGCTTTTGAAATCTTTGTCATGTCTTTCAGAAATTACATCTTCGCCTTTTTGGTTGATGATAAAGTCTGTAGATTCTTTGAACATCTCTTCGAAACTCTTGAAATCTTCTTTATAAAGATAAATTTTATGCTTTTCGAAAGTAGCTTCTCCGTTTTCTCCGAAATTCTTTTTGCTTTCGGTAATGGTAAGATAATAATCTCCTGCTTTGGTCTCCCGCACATCAAAGAAATATGTTCTTCTGCCTGCTTTCAACACCTTAGTGAAAATTTCGTTTTCGTGGCGTTCCTTGTAATCACTCATTTGTATATATTTTTTGAAATCTTATTATAACAAATATAAAAGATTTCTTTTAATTGCAAAATATATTTTTAATTTTTTGATAAGATAATTGAATTATCGCTAACTATTCTTCAATTTGATGCGGAAACGGTTTTTTCTATTTCGGTGAGATTCAGTATTTTATCGGCCCGTTTTGCGCTGCTTTCCCGGTGGGTAATGATAATAGAACTGCTCTTCTGAATCTCGTTTTCGATATTCTGAAGGATGTTTTCTTCTGTTTCGGTATCCAATGCAGAAAGTGAATCGTCAAAGATGAGAATCTTAGGTTCCTTGATCAGCGCTCTGGCAATACATATTCTTTGCTTCTGGCCGCCGGAAAGCATTACGCCTCTTTCGCCAACCATTGTTTTGTAACGGTCTTTGAACTTTACAATATTTTTATGAACATCGGCTTTCTTCGCAAATTCTTCCACCAGTTTTAAAGACGGGTTATCAACGGCAAATCCGATATTATTCTCAATCGTATCAGAAAACAGGAAGCTTTCCTGAGGAATGTAACCGATGAATTTGCGGTAGTTTTCCAGATTGTGTTCTTTAAGGTTTTTTCCGTCGATAAGTATTTCGCCCTCAGTGGGATCAATTAATCGACAGAGCAAAAGTGCAATGGTTGATTTTCCGCTTCCTGTTTTTCCCATGATCGCCAGCGATTTTCCGGCTTCGATGGTAAAACTGAGATTGTCCAGAGCTTTAATTCCTGTATTCGGATACACATATGAAACGTTTCGGAACTCGATATCACCTTTAATGTGATAAATTTCATGATTGGTATTGATGATGTCCGTTTTCATATCAAGGAACTCATTGATCCTCGCCATGGAAGCTTCCGCTCGCTGATTCACCGAAGTAACCCAGCCCACCATTGAAAAAGGCCAGATTAAAATATTGATGTAAAGAAAGAAGTCGGCAATTTTCCCTACGGTAAGCTCATTGTTCAGGTATTTTTGTCCTCCGATGAGGAGAATGACGACATTCAGTAAACCGATAACGAAGAGAACGATGGTGAAAAAATAGGCTTCGGTTTTTGCCAGATCCAGGGCTTTGTCCTGATAGTCTTTAACTTTGATTCCGTAATTTTTTTCGATGTATTTTTCCTTTGCAAAAAACTTCACCACGCGAATTCCGGAGAAACTGTCCTGCACAAAAGTGGAAATTGCAGACTGGCTTTTCTGCATTATTTTCGATTTCTGGTTGATGATAGAGCTTACTTTGTAAATAACAAATGACAGAATTGGCAGCGGTAAAAGAGACCAGATGGTCATTGAGGTATCCGTCTTCAGCATGTAAATGCTCGTAATAATCAACAGGATTAAAAGATTCACGACATACATTACACCGGGCCCGAGATACATTCTTACGGCAACAACATCTTCGCTAAGGCGATTCATCAGATCACCGATGGTCGTTTTCTTGAAATCGGTTAAAGACAATTCCTGATAATGATTGTAGATTTTATTTTTCAGTTCGTACTCTATTCTTCTGGAGGCAACAATAATGGTTTGACGCATCATGAAAGTGAAAAAACCTGTCAGTAAAGAGGAAGCTACAATAATTCCGACATAAATGAGTACCTGTCTGTTAAAGCCAAGATTGGTGGTTTTGGAGATTTCGTCCACTGATTTTCCTACAAACTGAACCTTGTAAATACTGAAAAAATTGCTGGCAATAATAAACAGGAATCCCCAAAACAACAGGATTCTGTGTTTCCAGAAATAGGGGTTTAAGGTTTTAAGTGCGTTCATAATGAGCTTTCTACATTGGTTTTTCGGCCTTCGTGACTTCAGATGCAAAAGTAATAAATTGAAAACTGATTTTAAGAATTTTATTAAGCGAGAAAGCGATATGCCCGGACGAGTTTGCAAAAAAATGCTATCTTTGCACCCATAAAAAGCTCTTTGAAATGTTAGGAAGAAGACAAATCCGTGAAAAAGTAGTAGAATCAGTGTATTCTTACCATCAAAACCCTATAAAATTTGATATTTTAGAGAAAAATATGTTTTCGGAAATCGAGAAGATATATCATCTGTACATTTATCAGCTTAATTTTTTGGTCGCGCTGAAGCATTTAGCGGAAAAGCAAATTGAAATCGGGAAGAATAAGTATCTGAAGACTGACGATAACGTAAACCCTAACCAGAAATTCATCAACAACCAGGTGCTGAATAAGCTGGAGGAAAACGTAGAAAGACTTTCCTTCACCTCCAAACATCAGGAACTGAAATGGGAACTTCACGATGACTTGCTGGTAAAGACTTTTCAGCGAATGACTGCCGGAAAAAGATATCAGGATTTCATGAAAGAGGAAGGTTATTCTTTCGAAGAAGACCAGAAGTTTATCGGAAAATTATTCCTCAGATATGTTGCGGAAAATGAAGATTTCCATGACCATCTGGAAGAAAAGGAAATGAGCTGGGCTGATGATTTTCACATTTCAAATTCAATGATTCAGAAAACAATCGGGTTTTTTAAAGAGGATGAACCAAGTCATACTTTAATTAAAATGATTAAAGATGAAGACGACAGAGAGTTTGCGCGGAGATTGCTGAAACAAACCCTTAATCATTGGGACGAATCTGAAAAGAAATTACAGGAAAGACTTGAAAACTGGGATCTTGAAAGAGTTTCTTTACTGGATAAAATTATCCTCATTACCGCAATAAGCGAACTCGATTATTTTCCGTTAACCCCTGCCAGAGTGGTGATTAATGAGTATATCGAAATTTCCAAAGTTTTTTCAACGGACCGTTCTAACATATTTATCAATGGGATTTTAGATAAATACACCAAAGATTTAAATAGAAATTAATAAAGAAAAAATTTATGAAAAATTTAGTAAAAATATTACCGCTTGTTGCTGCGCTAAGTTTAGTAGCATGTAAGAAGGATCAGAAAGCTGATCAGTTGGTAACCGAAGAACACACCACTGTTGAGGCTCCTGCTGTTGCTACTCCTGAAGAAATGGTAAAAGAAGCTCAGGCAAAACCTTTAACTACCATTGCGCTTTCGGAATCTAATTTCGAATTCGGAAAACTTAAAAAAGGTGATCATGTGGAGCATGTGTACGAAGTAACCAATACAGGAACAAATCCTTTAATTATTTCTCAGGTAAAACCAGGCTGCGGATGTACGGTGCCGGATTATACAAAAGATCCGATCCTTCCAGGACAGAAAGGAAAAATTACTTTGAAATTCGATTCGTCCAATTTCGACGGATTGGTTAACAAGCAGGCAGAAGTATATGCGAACGTTGAAAAAGCGCCTATCGTGATTACATTTTCTGCAGATATCCAACCTTAATTATTTAATTTAGAACAATTATGATAGCAATATTTTTACAGGCTGCTGCAGGACCGGAAGGTTCGATGATGCCGACCATGATTATGATGGGCTTAATGTTCGTCGGATTTTATTTTCTGATGATCCGTCCTCAAATGAAAAAATCTAAGCAGGAAAAAAGTTTCCAGGAAACCCTGAAAGTCGGAAGCAGAGTAGTAACAACTTCCGGAATGCACGGAAGAATCGCTCAGATTCAGGAAGACGGCGTAGTAATAGAGACGCTTTCGGGAAAACTGAAGTTTGAAAAAGCTGCGATTTCAAGAGAGTTTACTCAACAGAGATTTCCAGATACAGCAGTAGAAGAAAAGAAATAATAATTCTTTATATAACAAAAAAAGCAACCAAACCGGTTGCTTTTTTTGTTTGTGTTTGGTTGCTCAGGTGAAGAGAATAGTTTTAAATAAAAGGTTTAATAGAAGGTCCGGAAGAAGAATATAAAGATTTGTGTTTTTAGTTGGGATCTTCTTCCGGATGACTTCCTCCAATTTTATTTAGCAAACCGAAATTACACAGTATTAGTAAGATAACCTTACGGGAAACCGTAAAAACACTGTTTTTTTTGAAAAATTTCTGAAAAAAGTATCAGAGAATGCCCAAATCTTTACAGATAGCAATGAGCTGCGCATTATTATTCGCCTGAAAAGTATCTTTCAGATTGTTGATGTTTTTTTCAACATAACTGAGGCTGTATCGTTTCGAGCCCATATCCTGAAGATAGGAAGGGATGCTTTTCTGGACGGTACCTTTGGAAAGAAGCTGAAGAATGGTGAGCTCTGTCGCGGTAAGTTCGATCGTGTTTTTTCTCAGACTCAGTTTGTGTTCCGGGGAAATAAATTTTTTATTTTCGCTGACGGTAAGAATGGCTTTTTTCATCTGCTGCGCGTCTCCTCTGCCTTTCTGGACAAAACCATCGATGTGATATTGCTTAAAAAGAAGCTCTATTTTAGTCGGCTTTTTCTCAATCGAGAACACAATGGATTTGATGGAAGGTAAAACCTGTCTTACTTCTGATATCAGTTGGGCTCCGTTTTTTATCCTCTGTTCGCGGTGATCTTCATCGAAAGACAGATCTGTAATCAGGAGATCGAAAGGTTCACCGTCAGCAGCACTTTTTTTTGCCCTTTGCAGTGGATCATCGCAGTAATATACAAAGTGCGTGTCGGTAATTTTTAGCTCCTCCAAAGTTTTTAAGACGGATATTCCTGCGCTTTCATGGTCTTCTGCGATAAGTACTTTCTTAAACATATTTATAGTTTTTTTCCAAAGGAAACTCAATTTTTATTTTTGTTCCTTTCTGTGTTTCTCTGTCAAAAGTAATAATACCGTTGCAGGAAAAAATACGGTTTTCCGTATTCCTCAGACCATTCTTATATTGAAAATCATTTTTCGGAAGCCCGATTCCGTCATCAAAGTATAATATATTTAGTCTGTCTGCAGTTTTCTCGAACCTTATCGACACATTTTTTGCAGCGCTGTGTTTTTTCATATTGACGAGAAGCTCCTGCAGAATAAGATGTATTTCTGATTTTATTTTGGAATTTAAATTTTCCCAGAAGCTTTCCTCGTTTCCGATGATGAAGATTTGGGTAAGGTCGGAAGAATAGGATTCAATAAGAGCAGTTGTTTTTTGGGTGTCATTTTGCTCTGAGTCTTTCAACGCTTCATCGTAGGAAATGTCGCGTGATTTTTCGTAGATGGTTTCCAGCTTGTCGAGCAGGGTGTTTCTGTCCAGTTGTGGCTGATTTTCCACTTCCGTCATAATTTGGTAAACACCGTTTGCGACCACATCGTGTACTTTTTTGGAGTATTTAAGTTCGGTCTTTTCTATTTTAAACAGGTTTTCCTGTTCCATTCTTTTTTTTCTCCTTTTATACCAGAAATAGGCGCTTATCAATACCCCTAACAAAACAGCTAAGGCAACATTCTGCTTCAGAATATGATACTTCTGTTCGGAATTTTCGACTTGTGCTTTTAGAAAATTTGCCTTGTTTTTTTCTGAATCATAGCGGATGAGGGCAAACTGGTTTTTTGCTTCGTTTTTTTCAGTTTCCAGGCTGTCATGAAGCTTTTGATATACTTTAAAATACTGCTTGGAAGTTGCTCCGTCTTCGAGATCAATCAGTTTTTGTAAGGCTTCAAGCCGGTCCGTCGGGCTCTTAGCTTTATGCGCTGCCTCATACATCTGCCGTGCATGGCCCAGAGCAAGTTCCGGATTTTTTTCACTGAAATACTCCGAAAGGTGGGAGTGACTGGCATTCTGTCCTAAAATAAGACCTTCCTTTTCCCTGATTTGCAGCGCAAGTAACATTTCAGGTTCTGCATGGTAATCTTTGTTTTTTTTCCATTCTGTAAAAGCTTTATTGTCAAGAAACAAAGCGTTTTTGCTGTTGCTCTTTAATAAATCGCGGAAAATTGAAAGTGCAGAATCATATTGCTTTTGTTTCGCATAAGACATTGCAAGATTATTTCGGAAAATTTCTTTATCCTCTTTAATATTGGTGCTTTTTACTGCCTGTTTTAAATAAAAGATACTTTCGCTGAAGTTTTTTAGATTTAACTCATTGGTACCCATCAGATTATAATTACTGGAAAGGTAAGTGGTGTCTTTGATATTCTCGAATAATTTAACCGCCTGAACTGCATTCTCCTGGCTGCCCAGATAATCCCCGTAATCGGTCTGTATCGTTGCCATGTTCATCAGGCATTTTGCGATACCAAGACTATCCTTCGCTTTCGCAAATTCAGTTTTGGCTTTATTAAGAAAAACAAAAGCGCTGTCTTTATTATGATGATCTAGATAATACCACGCTTTTTCATAATAAGAGTTGGTTTTTGCTGCAGGAGGAGATGTTTTATTCTCTCTGCATGAAATAAGAAGTATCAACAGAATAATAAGGTTGAATTTCAAGGCGTTGTTTTTTCTCAAATATATAAAATTTTTCAACTAAATATCAGGATGAGCAGACTCGCCACGAAAATCCTGAAAATGGTCACAAGCGGATAAACCTGCGCATAACTCTGAACCGGAATATCAGAATCAAGATAATTGGTACTGAAAGACAAAGCGGCAGGATCAGTATAACTTCCGCTCATTATTCCGGCCATCTGCAGGTAATTGATTTTCATCAAAAATCTTCCCACGATCACCATCGTAATTAAAGGGATGAAAGTGATCGCCGAGCCGTAAAGCAGCCAGTTCCAGCCGTTATATAGGATGAAGTTTTCATAAAAACCGTCACCCGCATGAATTCCTACCGCTGCAAAAAACAGACAGATCCCAAAATCTTTCATAAAATAAATCGCCCCGTTATTGATGTAGGAATGAATAAAGGAAATTCCGCCATATCTGGAAATTAATAGTGCTACAATAAGAGGTCCGGCTGCAAAACCAAGTTTTATCGGAACCGGCAAACTTGGAATGACAATAGGAATAGATCCTAAAATAACTCCCAAAAGCAAACCGCCGAAAAGCGAAAGAAAGTCGGGTTCGAGCAATTTTTTTTCTGAATTTCCAATAATTTTTTCTGCCTCCTCAATGGCTTCGCGCGAACCGATCACCCTTAATTTGTCTCCATAGAAAAGTTCAAGTGACGGTCTTGGTAAAATTTCCCGTCCCGCGCGGAAAACACGCGTAACTTTCAAATCATAAGTATTGTAAAGATCCAGTTGTGCGAGTTTTTTATGAATGGCGGAAGGCTTTGTAACGAAAATGTTTTTCTGGTGGATATAGGGATCTGATTCAATAAACAAATCGGTTGACGGCCTGCCGACTTTTGCGATAAACACATCCAGGTCGTCTTCCAAACCTACAATCATCAAAACGTCCCTGTCCTGCAAACGGGTGTCGGAAGTGGGCGACTGCACCGCTTCACTACCACTGTGTTTCAGTCTGGAAACAACAATTTCGCGTCCGAAATCTTTGATGATCTGATGTAAAGTTTTATCAAAAAAATCAGGATTGGTGACCCTCATTTTTTTATGCATTAAAGGCAATTCGCGATTGATCTTTGACATCCGGAATTTTTTCATTTCCGTTTCTGGATCTATTTTTAGCAGTAGTTTGGATATAATAATTGTTCCGATAATCCCAAAAACTCCCAGCGGATAAGTAATGGCGTAACCAATGGTTGGATCATTGAAGTTTCTGTCAGGAAAGGAGTTTTTTATTTCTTCAATAGTGTTTTTGGCGGCACCTAAGCCTGGAGTATTGGTTACAGAACCGCTCATGATTCCTACTAAATCTTCAATTTTAAGGCCCGTGAATTTAAAAAGAATAAAAGTAATCACTCCACCGAAAAGAACGGTAGAAACCGCAAGCAAATTAAATTTAAGGCCTTCATTTCTGAATGAAGAAAAGAAGGAAGGCCCCACCTGCAAGCCGATCCCATAAACAAAAAGAATCAGACCGAAGTCGCGGATAAAATCTAAGATTCCGGGCTGTATCCGGTATCCGAAATGTCCCATTAATAAACCGGTGAACATGACCGCCGAAACCCCAAAAGTTATTTTTCCGAGTTTTAATCTTCCAAAGAAAATTCCGGTTCCGATCGCCAGCATTATGGCGACGATAGATTGTGTGACAGTAGGGTTTTCTACAGGTAGAAGAAGGGTGTTTAGCCAGTCGAACATGGGTTGATTTTTATACAAAATTATCACTAAAAACACCGAAAGCAGAAGAGTATCAGGTGAGGTTTGTCAGATTTCACGTTTATTCTTTTGGAACTGTTCTCAACAGTTGAAACCCGATTCCGCAGTTCAGGCAGTTTTTCTTTTCACAATAATTTTTATGATGAAAAAGCATCGCCTGACTTTCCAGAGCATTTTCAATTTTTAAGTGAATTGCTTTGCATCCGTCGATTACCGTGTTTTTTTCGGCAGGAATATTTCGGTAAAAATCTAAAATCTCATCATTGACGTTTTCATCAGAATTTTTGTGACAGGCATATTTCATGGGTAAAATTGCATTCACTAAGATCAGATCGATGAAATCCTGAGTTAAAAATTTCTCACCTTCCACAGGTGATAATTTCCCGAAATTAAAACGGTTATTCCAGTATTCACTCGCTTTTACATTTTTGAAAATACCATTTATTTCATCATTGTTTTTAGCGGAAATTAATTTTGAAAACAGATTTTGGTTCAGATGATACAGCGAAGCCAACTGTGAAAGCCGGATGGTAGGAAAGTTGGGCGGTCTAAGTCTGGAAAATTTAGGAGTATTGCGAAGTTCGGGAAGATTATATTTCGATTTTAGAAAATCGAATTCCCGTTTCCAGATAACCATCTGTTCATCTTCGGGATTTTCCAGCCAACCGCACATTCCAAAAAACAATGCTTCAAGCTGGGTTTGGTTCTGACGGATTTTGTTCACGACAGTAAAATCCAGAGTTTCTGCCATTTGCCTGAAAATTCCCGAGTTTACTTTCAAACCGAACGCGTACGCGAGATTCTGAAAAAGAACTGCCTCATAATTGTTTTTATTGATCTTCAAAGACTCTTCGATCTCCACCGATTTTTCATCTAATTTTTTCAGTAAAGTTTCTTCCGAGAAATGAAAAGGAATTTTTCTTGGATCAAACAGGCTTTCACAAGGAATAAAACTGCTTTCTTTGAGCAAAGATTCATATTTCCACAACAGCGTTTCGTCAATATAATCTTTAAGCTCGAGGGTTGGAATATTTTTGTTTTGGAGTTCGTCGATTTCTACATCGTGAATAAAGACGGCATGCAGAATTAAATTGCCAAATTCAGGATTCCCGGAATGCTGGTGAAAAATCCAGTCTGAAGATTTAATGTGAAGTTCAATGTTTCCGGCTAAAACTAAATCTTTGGTTTTAATTTTCCCAAAAAGAAAATCGGGACCGGAGTTGAAATTCCATTTCCCGAAATCTAGAATTTCCAACTCATTTCCTTCCACATCTTTGAAATCAAAATTTTTAAAAATCTTGAAATTCCAAAGATATTGAAGGAGTTTTTCATTCATTTTATATCATCAAAGTAATGAAGTTGGATTTACTTTTTACATTTAATCAAGGCTTTTGAAATTTTTCAATGTTCTCTCATACATCTCTTCATAGATGGGTAAGATATTTTTCAGATCAAATTTTATCGCCTGTTGTTTGGCATTAATTTTCATTTGTGCCAGCAGTTTTTCATCGCTTAAAAGTTTGATGGTGTAATTACTCATCGCCTCAACATTCCCAATTTCCGCTAAAAATCCGGTTTCTCCCTGAATGTTGACCTCGGGAATTCCGCCGGCATTAGAACTGATGACCGGTGTATTTGCCGCCATTGCTTCCAACGCTGCCAGACCGAAACTTTCCTGTTCGGAAGGCAGTAGAAATACATCCGAAAGCTGAAGGATTCGATATAAATCGTTCACTTTTCCCAGAAGACGTATTTTACCGATTAACTCAGGGTTTTCTTCGAGAAACTGGGTTATTTTTTCCATTTCCGGGCCTTCGCCGATAATGATGAGTTTTGATTTTACCCGCGCGTTTACATTTTTAAAAATCTGCAGAACTTCCGAAACCCGTTTTACAGGCCGGAGATTCGAAACGTGAATAAGAATTTTTTCGTCCTCGTTGGCAAACTGTGATCTGCTGCAGTCGTGGCAATCATCAAATTCCGAATTATCGATAAAATTGGTAATGACCTGAATTTCTTTTTTAATATTAAAGAACTTCAGTGTATCGGCTTTTAAGCTCTCGGAAACCGAAGTCACTGTATCTGACTGATTGATGGAAAATTCCACCGCATGTTTATAGCTGGGATGTTGGCCAACTAAAGTAATATCCGTTCCGTGAAGTGTTGTTACCAAAGGAATATCTTTTCCTTCTTCTTTCAGCATCTGTTTCGCCATAAATGCAGCATAAGCATACGGAATCGCATAATGTGCATGCAGAATGTCGAGCTTGTATAAATTCACCACCCGGTAAATCATCGAGGAAAGCGCAATGTCATAAGGCTGATATTCAAAAAGCGGATAAGTCTGAACGTTTACTTTATGGAAAAAAATATTGGGATTCGTAATATCGAGCCTTGCAGGAAGTGCAGAGCTGATGAAATGTACTTCAAAGCCTTTATTGGCGAGCGACATACCAAGTTCCGTAGCCACGATGCCACTTCCGCCGTATGTTGGGTAACAGAGAATTCCGATTTTCATAGAATTATTAAGTTTTTTTATATTGAAATTACTCAATCGCAGTTTTTAATTGGTCTTATTATTCAGGTCAATTTTTGAGGATGCATTTAAATCTGTTCCCATTCCTGCTTTAAGTTTTTCGTTGACCAAAACAGGAAGTCTGCCTGAAATTTTTGTTTGTCCGGTCAGCGCTTTTGCTGTTGCAATCATTGAGTCATCATTGTTTTCATAAGAAACCAAAACTGTGGAAATTTTAGAAATATCCACATCTTTCAGTGCATAAGCGGAACCGAAAACATTTAAAATTACGTTTTGGTTTTTAGCCAATTCAGCCAGAATTTTTTTGCTTTCTGCAGAAATTTTATAAGGTTTGTAAGCAGTAGAATTATCTTTGTGAAAACCTACAATTACCTTTGAATCTGCCGGAATAGCAGAGATGTCCGAAGGTTGTATAACGATTGCTGTTGTGCTTAAATTTAACTGATCAGGGAATGTTTGATAAGGTGCTTCCTCCAGAGGAACGTAGTAATAGGTTTCCTTACAGTTGAGCGGAAGCAGTTTTTTATCGTCTTTCAGCAAAGTAAGCGCATTACTGTAAAGGTTCTGGACAAGTTTTTTATGAGAATCATTATTAAGATCGGTGTTGATGTTTTCCGGATTTCTTGGCTGATACTGATTCAGTCCTAAAAAATATTTGGTCAGAAGAATTTTCTTTACGCTTTCCTCTACGCGGGTTTGGGAAATTTCTTTGCTGTCGATCGCAGACTGAATCAATCTTTTTCCTTCTTTTACTCCGTCGGAAAAAAGCATAATATCATTTCCTGCCTTGAAAGCGAGCGCATCAAGTTCTCCTGGTTTATAACGTTTTGCCACGGCACCCATATTTAGAGCATCGGTAATAATCAAACCTTTGTAGCCGTATTTTTCTTTTAAAAGTCCGGTAATGATATTTTTAGAGACAGAAGCTGGAATTCCTTTTCCGCTTTCTAAAGCCGGCACATATAAATGCGCTACCATTACACCGCCAATTCCTTTGTCCATTAAGGCTTTAAAAGGAGCAAGTTCCACAGAATTCAGACGGTTTAAATCATGGGAAACCACAGGCAAATCGAGATGAGAATCGGTATTGGTATCGCCGTGTCCGGGAAAATGTTTAATCGCCGCTAAAATATTGTTGTCCTGAAGACCATTGGAATAAGCCATTGCAGAACTTACCACATTTGAAACGTCGGAGCCGAAACTTCTGTTTCCGATAATTGGGTTGTCCGGATTGGTGTTCACATCTACAACCGGAGCGAAATCCCAGTTAATTCCCATTCTTTTGCAGTCTTCCGCGATCTTGGCCGCCATTTCTTTGATCAGATTTTTGTCTTGGATTGCACCTAGAGTCATCGCCCAGGGAAATTTATGCGCGGTTGCAATCCTCTGGAAAATTCCCCATTCTGCATCCATCCCAATCATCATCGGAACTTTCGACTTGCTTTGAAACTCGTTCACCAGATTGATTTCTCTGGCAGCATCGTCCTGCATCAGGATTAATCCGCCAATCTGTTCATTTACTACAGTATTGCGGACATTATTAATGAAATCTTCACCTTTGTTGGTATAAAGCGCAATAATAAACAGCTGGCCGAGTTTTTCGTCCTGTGAAAGGGAATTATAAGTTTTGTCGACCCATTCATTGGCTTTCTTTAGATCTTCTTTAGTGATATTTTTAGGCTGGTACTGAGCCGATATTTTTAAAGAAAAAACAATAATAAGGACGAACGTAATTTTACTTTTTATGTTTTTCATTATCTATAATATGATGATGAACAAAAATACGATATTTAAAATTTAAATTCCCGGGTTTATTGGCATACATCTTGAGATATTGACAAATATTAATCTTCATAAAAATCTTAAAAAAATGAAAAATTACTTTACCATATTGCTTCTTGCAATTTTCGGATTTACAGTATTCAGCTGTACCGACAGAAATGATACCGTTGCCGGTGACGGTGATACCTACCCAATGATGAAGGACATTACTGGTTCTTTTAACAGTTCGAATAATTTTACCGTTTCACAGGGAATTAATATCGCAAGTACAGATGTTGTTTTGGTGTACAGGCAATCGGGGACGGACAATGGGAACGCAATTTGGCAACAGATTCCAAGAACTTTATTCCTGAATGAAGGCGAGTTGGATTATGATTTCGATTTCACGAAAAGTGATGTGCTGATAAAAGCAGGCGGAACAATTGATTTTGCAACACAAACTCCGGCTTTTATTAATTCTTACCTTAATAATCAGCGTTTCCGCATCGTATTAGTTCCTGCTTCTCAGGGAAAAAATGCAAATGTTGATTACAGTGATTACCAAAGCGTAATCAGATATTACAACATTCCGGATAGAAACTAAACAAGTTTTTCTTCACGACAAAATATTTTCAGATTAAGCCCATTGATTTTTCAGTGGGTTTCTTTTTCGTATGATTTTTCTTACAAAATGGTAATTTCAGAGGCTGAAAATTTCGGGTTTGTGCAGAATTCCTTACATTTAAAATTCTATTTAAAATATCATATTATGAGTGTTCATATTGCCGCAAAAAAGGGGGAAATCGCTAAAACAGTTTTACAGCCGGGAGATCCTCTTCGGGCAAAATATATTGCTGATAATTTTCTGAATGAAGTGAAATTAGTCAGCCAAACTAGAAATATATTTTATTTTACGGGAATCTACAAAGGAAAAGAAATCTCCGTGGGCGCAAGTGGAATGGGCATCCCGAGTATCGGTATTTATTCTTTTGAGCTTTTTACTGAGTATGAAGTGGATACGATTATTAGAATTGGTACCTGCGGAGCTTACACTTCAGATTTAAAACTTTTTGATCTGCTGAACGTTGAAAATTCTGCTAGTGAATCTACCTACGCAAAACACGCCTGGGGAATCGAGGGTGAGCTAATTAAGAATCAGGGAAATGCGTTTGGTCTTATCAATGAAACGGCAAAAGCGTTGTCTTTAGATATTCAGCCGACAAATATTCATACCAGTGATATTTTTTACAGAAAAGAAGAGGGAATTCCAGCTATTGCTACGAAATATAACTGCTCAGCTGTAGAGATGGAAGCTTTTGCGTTGTTCGCGAACGCACAGTATTTGGGAAAAAATGCAGCGACCATTCTTACGGTTTCGGATATTATTCCAACACGGGAACAGATCTCAGCCGACCAAAGAGAAAAAGCTTTGAAACCAATGATTGAACTGGCTTTAGAAACAGCATTGCAATTTTAAGAATCAGATTTAACTTCTTATAATAATTAACGCTTTGAGGAAAATCAAAGCGTTAATTGTTTGTGTCATCTTCATCTGTCAAAAGATGGCCGAAATAGTCTTTTTTTGTTTTCAGATAGCTTTCGCTTTCTTTTGTGGACGATATCTGTAAAGGAATTCTTTTATTTAAATGAATATTGCTGTCTACTACAATTTTCATTTTTTCAGGATTGTTGGTTAAAAGATTTACTTCTTTTACATCCAGCATATTCAGAATTTCGATCGCTGCAGCAAAATCTCTGTCATCAGCGGGAAGACCGAGCTGCAGATTTGCCTCCACGGTGTCAAATCCTTTTTCCTGAAGCGAATAAGCTTTCAGTTTATTGATGATTCCAATGTTTCTGCCTTCCTGCCGAAGGTAAATAATGATTCCGCCATTTTCATGAATAAATTTCATCGCCGCATCAAGCTGCTGTCCGCATTCACATTTTTTTGAATGGAATACTTCACCGGTAATACACTCGGAGTGAAACCGGACGTTGATTGGTTTTGTAAGGTCGGTATTTTCGGCGATAATTGCCATGTGCGGCATCCAGTCGCTTTCGTCTTCAGAAAATGCAATCATCCGGAAATTACCGTATTCGGTGGGAACATTGGCTTCCGCCTGAATTTTTAACATGGAAAATTAGTGTTTTAAGGTGGTCAAAGAATCCTGAGGGATAATAGCGTTGATGAAAGTCATATTGGTTTTTATTCTGACAAGATATCTGTTCAGAACGGCGTCTTCATCTTTATTCAGGTATCTTCTGAGGGTTTGAAGTTTTTTATAAGATTTCTCAAATTTCCTGTGTGACGTGAACAGATCCTTCGTGTTGTAAGCTTCCATTGCGTTAATATATTCCCGGAGGTAATATTTAAGGTTTACAACTTCCGTGTTTACCGCAGTACTTCTGAATTTCGGAAAGGAGGCCATTAAGCCTGTGATTTCGGAAGAATATACGATAAGTTTCTTTCTTTCTTTTAAGCTATATGGCGGCGTTTTTCCGCTCACGGTGGATGCGGTATCACTGAGTGGTGAAAGGTTAATGTTTTCTACGGTACAGGAACAAATTAGAAGCAACAGCAGTATGCAACTAAATTTTAGTTTGGCCATTTTTTACATTTTGATATAAGATCGGATTAAGACTTTCATCATTATACATCTTCATTTGTTTGTATACTTTCATCTTAACCTTACCGTTCTCAATATCAAAAAGCAACTGATCGATTGCTTCAGAAAGATCTTTTTTCTGCTCCAGCAAAACATTGAGTTTAGCAGTGCAGTTATTTCTGTGCTCTTCGCTTGCAGACTCTCTGCTAGCTTCAAGCGACATGTGATATACTTTCAGTGCCAAAATCGAAAGTCGGTCCACTGCCCAGGCAGGAGTTTCGCTGTTGATTTTTGCATCAGAATCCGGAGTGACGTTATTGTGTTTTTGCAGGAACCAACTGTCGATAAACTCTACCAAATCAGTTCTTTGCTGATTTGAAGAATCTATTCTTCTTTTTATTTTCAATGCTTCAGTCGGCTCTATATTTTCATCACGAATAATATCTTCCAGGTGCCATTGAACGGTATCAATCCAGTTCTTTGCATACAAAAGCCATTCCAAACTGTTTTCCTGGAAAGGGTTATTAACCGGTGTATCTACGTTATCTTTCAGGTGATAATCGTTGATCGACTGGTTGAAGATTTCCCAGGCGCTGATCGAAAAACTCATATCTGCAAATTTAGTTCGTAGGAGTTGAATTGTTTTTAGGGTCTTCAGGAGTTTTTTTATCGTCTTCCTTTACCGCATCTTTAAATTCTTTAATACCGGAACCCAGACCTTTCATCATTTCTGGAATTTTTTTACCTCCGAAAAGAATCAGTAAAATTACCGCAACGATTAATAAATGTTGCCAGGAAAGTGCTAATATCGTAAGTGCTGCCATTTTTAAATTTTGTGCAAAGTTAAATTATATTTTTCAATTTACCCAACCTAAAGGATCCACCGGATTGGTGCCGTTCCAGATTTGAAAATCAAGGGTAAATGTGCCGTCGAAATCGGCTCCGACCGTTCCTATGGAAGTTCCTGCAGAGACCGGCTGATTCGCTGAAACCATCGTGTTGGAAAGGTTGGCGTAAATGGTGAAATAATCGCCGTGTTTTACCATGACGTATTTGGTTCCGTCACCAGAAGCTACCACTCTGGATACCGTTCCGGGTGCAATACATCTTGCAACTGTACCTTTGGCAACAGCGATCTTAATTCCGTTATTTTCTTCGTAAATATTTTTAAAAACAGGATGTGGCTGTCTTCCAAATCTGTGAGTGATAGTTCCGTAAGCAGGCATTCCCATTTTCCCGCGGTTTTCGGCAAAGTTATTGCCCACCGCACTGGTTACCCCAAAATTGGTCATTGCCTTGGTCTCGGCAGCTTTTTTCTCATCTTCATTTTTCTTTGTAAGGGTTGCTTCAGCAGCTCTGGCGTTTGCGGCTTTATCGGCAGCAGTTTTTGCGTTTGCGGCGGCAATTGCGGCATCTCTTGCTGCGGCAGCCCGTCTGCTTTCAGCTTTTTCAGCATCGGCGGCTTTTTTGGAATCTTCTGTCTTTTTAGCTTCTGCAGCTGCGGCTATCTTCGATTTTTCTGCTTCATCGGCAGCTTTTTTATCTGCGATATCCTGCAGTCTTTTCGCTTCCTCGTCGGCGCGCTTTTTCTCTAAAGCAAGCGCTTCCATTCGCACTTTGTTTTCTGCGTCAATTCTTGCTTTTTCTCTTTCTGCCGCAATTTTTGCCAAACGGATCTTTTCAGCTTCTGTTTTTTTTCTTTCTTCCTCTTTTGCTTTGGCAATTTTTATTTCTTCCGCAATAATTGAGCGGATCTGGCCTTCGAGCTTTTTAGATTCGGTTTGCTTTTGCTTGAGTTCTGCAGTAAGCTGCACCTCGTTTTTCTTGAATTCCTGAAGAAGGTTTTCTTTCTGCTTTTTCTCTACCTCGATGGTAAGAAGATCTTTTTGCTGGTTCGAAAGAATTGTTTCTTTGTCTTTAACAGATTTCTGTTTTAAACTGATGTTTTGAAGAAGTTTTTTTGCAGCATCAGAGATTTCCGCAGCTTTTTTATCCTGATAATCGGAGTAATCTTTTAAATACTGAACCCTCCGCAACGCTTCGCCAAGATTTTTTGAGGACAGAATAAATGTCACCTTATTTTGAACGCCTTTATTTTTATAGGCTTTAACTAAAACCTCTGCGTAATTTTTTCTTAAGACGGCAAGTTCCCTGTTTTGACGGTTGATTTCCAACTGACGGAGATAAATGTCGTCTTCAATAAGCCGTTTTTCTTTCTGAGTATTGGTGTAAACTTTTTCGCGAAGCTGGATCTTCTTTTGCACCTCGGTTAGATAGGCCACAGACAGCTTCGACTGCTGCTGGGTTTTAGCTAAATTAGCGTTGATGGATGCAATTTGTTTTTTAAGTTCTGCATTTTGCTTTTGAAGTTGTTCCTTTTTCTGCGAAAATAAAATTCCGAACAAAAAAAGTCCCATTAAAAAGCTTAATTTCTTAATCATTTGATCTCTGTTTTCGTATAGTTATTGGGAACGGAATACGGAGTATCCATTTTCGAACTTTCAAATTTCGTATTTTCCAATAAAATCTGGCTTGTTTTTGTGCCTTTTATTATTATTTTAACGTTTTTTGGGAGTTTTGTGCTTTCAAAATCTACCCAATTGCTATAAGAAACTTCAAGGTTATCAGGTGTTTTTCCGTTTTGCAAATTCACTTTCATTAAATCGAAATCGGTGGAGTAATCCATAGAAACTGAATATTCTGAAACCTTCCCTCGGTTTTCGAAGATTAAATTTTTTAACGAGATTAATCGGTATCCCTGCGCGTTTTTAGTAAGAATAAAATCTTTTTCATTCACCGGAATAAATGTTTTCCCGGTCAGCAAACTCTGCAGTGAACCGAAGTCAATAAAATTTACGTTTAATAAATTATTAAGATAAGAAAAATCGGATTCAATATAAGTTTTATTCCACTTTTCATAACCCTGAATTCCTTCTGGAGTGGCAATTCCGCGGCCTACATTAAGGAAAACTGCAATCATATTCATCCAGATTTTCTGCCCGTTTTCAATATAAATGGTAGCGTCTAAAGTTGGAACGAAACTTCCGGTTTCTACGTTTACTTTTGAATTGATCTTAACCTGCTGGAAGTTGGGTTTTTCTGTGATTTTATTAAAAAACGCTGCATTCGAGGTGATTGGAGCAGTGGTACTGACAGGTTGAGTCACCGAAGTTTTCGTTTTGCACGACATCACGAAAAATGCACTTAACAGAATGATAATATATTTTTTCATTGGATTTTTAACTTTTTGTATTGCGGAAAAAACTTGCAATATTAACGCCAAACCACACAAAGTGGATTTGTGTGGTCTGCCATAAAGTTTCTGACTAAAAAATTAAAGAACTTCGCTTTTTGACAAAAAGTCAAGTACAGAATAATCTCCCAAAGATATTTCCCTCGCAACACCGAAATATTGTGCTGAGTTTCCAATCATGGAGTTGCTTAAGTTTCCGTGATCAATTAACGTGTTTTCCTGAATTAATGAATGATCAATATTTGAATTGATTACCTTGGTGTTGTTTCCCAAAGAAACGCAAGGCCCGATCTTGGAATTGTAAATTTCCACATTTTCGCCGATAAAACACGGTGGAATGATAAGGCAGTTTTCAATTTTCGCTGAAGCAGGATAGTTGGCAACGTTTTCTTTCTCATAGTTCAGAACTTTCCCGTTGGTTTCCACGGTTGCATTTTTGTTTCCGCAATCCATCCAGTCGTCCACTTTTCCGAGAGAAAATTTCGCGCCTTTCTGACGGAGGTTTTCAAGCGCAGTGGTCAGCTGATATTCGCCGCCCTGTTTGATGTCGTTGCTCATAATGTAATTAATTTCATCCATCAGTTTTTCTGCTGAATTGAAATAATAAATTCCGATAATGGCAAGATCTGAAACGAAGGTTTTAGGTTTTTCAACAAAATCTGTAATAAAACCGTAATCATCTAATTTTACAACTCCGAACGCTGATGGATCTTCAACTTTTTTCACCCAGATAACACCGTCAGAATTTTTGTCCAAAACAAAATCTGCCTTAAACAGCGTATCTGCAAAAGCAACGACAACATTCCCCTGCATGGAATCTTCGGCACATTTAATCGCGTGTGCTGTTCCAAGAGGTTCGTCCTGAGTGTAAACGGTTCCTTTTGCGCCTAATTTCTCTGCAATCTGAATTAAAGAAGCTTCCACTTCCGGTCCGAAATCACCAATAATAAAGGCGATTTCATCAATTTTTTCCCCGGCCACTTTCGTGATGTCTTCAACAAGGCGCTGAACAATGGGTTTGCCGGCAATTGGAATTAATGGTTTAGGAACAGTAAGGGTGTGAGGTCTCAATCGGGAGCCTCTTCCGGCCATAGGAACAATAATTTTCATAGTTTGTTTATTTTTTTTTTAGCTGGCTGAGTGATTTTTATCAGCAGCAATAATGTTTTTGTGTTTGAATTATTTGGATGTACTTCCGAAACCGCCTTCGCCGCGCTCTGTCGCATTAAGCTGGGCTACTTCTTCCCAGACAGCGTTTTCATGTTTAGTGATAACCATCTGTGCGATACGGTCGCCATCGTTCACGGTAAATTCGTCGGAAGACAAATTTACTAAAATAACGCCTATTTCACCCCGGTAGTCTGCATCAATAGTTCCGGGTGAATTCAATACTGAAATACCGTTTTTTATTGCCAGACCGCTTCGGGGACGAATCTGGGCTTCAAAACCCGCAGGTAATTCCAGAAAAAGTCCTGTTGGAATTAATTTTCTCTCCAGGCTTTTCAGAACAAAGGATTCATCGATGTTGGCATATAGATCCATTCCGGCAGAAAGTGCGGTTTGGTATTTAGGTAAGGCATGTTTGGATTTATTGACGATTTTTATTTTCATATCAGCTTTTTCTCAATCTTTTTAAAGTATCTTTTTCTAAATAAACGACAATGCCCAAAAATACTAATAATAATAAGTTTCCAATAATTAAATTTCCGTCGAGTACGTAGTAAGACAGAACAGAAAAAAGAATGCTCAAACTCAGGTAGGCAGTTATCTTCTTCATGTGATAGGGAACCGGATAAAAATACTGGCCAAGAAAATACGATGCTGTCATCATGGAGAAATAGCTTAGAAATGTTCCCCATGTGGACGCCCAGTATCCGTATGAGGGAATAAAGTAAAAGTTAACCGCAATAGTTACTGCCGCACCTAAAACAGAAAGGTAGGCGCCAAAAATAGTTTTATCCGAAAGTTTATACCATACGGACATATTGAGATAGATTCCAAGGAAAACCGCCGCAATCAGTACGATGGGGACAATCGCGATTCCTTCGTTATAAGCCGGATTGGAGAGATAGAGTCTTGCCAGCCAGTTCAGGTTTGCACATAATGCAAGCAAAATTACGCAGTTTACAATGACAAACATATCCATTAGCTTTGCGTAAGACCTACCGGAGTTTTCATTTTTTGCATGGGAAAAAAAGAAAGGCTCGATTCCTAAGAGGTAAGCCTGCCGAAATAAAGTAAGAAAGGTTACGATTTTACAAACCGCCCCGTAAATTGCCATTTGTTCTGTGTTGGTGCCGTCCGGTAAAAGGTATTTAAGAAACTGGCGGTCCATGGTTTCATTGATCACCCCGGCAAGACCTGCAATGGTAATTGGCCATGAATAAGCCATCATCTTTTTCCAGAGCTGCCAGTCGAATGCCGCCAAACTCACTGATTTAATTTCCTGCACAAGAAGTAGAAAAGTCACTGCACTTGCGACAAGGTTGGCAACAAAAACGTATCCGATTCCAAATTGGGGATTGTAGCTTAAGCCAAGAAAACCTTCTCTGCCTAGCCGTGGCAGGATTACAATAAAAAATACAACGAGCAAAAAATTGATTATACCGTTAATGATCTTGATCACCGCGAACTTTTTGGGCCGACCGGTTTTTCTTAAAATTACAAAAGGCATCGTGGAAAGTCCATCCAAACCGAGGACAAAAAGCATCATCGTCAGAAGATTCACCTGGTCCGGCGTCTTGAATGCTATGGCTAGATCCTGTCTGAAAATAAAGCAGAAAAGCATAAAAAGAAAAGAGGCTCCTACCACACTTAATGTTGCCGTAGAAATAAGTTTTTTGGTGTCATCTTCTTTCTCAGCAAAGCGGAAAAAAGTGGTTTCCATTCCATGGGACAGCAGTACGATAATAATCCCGGCAACGGAATAGAAGTCGATAAAAGGAGCCAGCGCCTTTGGACCAAAAGCATGCGTAACAAACGGACTTATAATAAATGGAAATAACCGGATGATAACGGTACTCAGACCGTAAATCGCAGTTTGACCTAATAGTTTTTTATACAAAATTTCTGAAATTTCTGCAAAGGTAAATAAAATCAAGATTAAATCTCCGAGGTTCAGAAGACGTTACCGGTTTATTAATTTTTATTAACCGTCATTAAACTTTATATTTGTTGGAAGATCTCTTTGTCTACTTTTTATCTGTAAAAAAATGAAAACACTTATCAGGAATGCGAAAATCGTCAACGAAAATCAAATTTTCGAAAGCGATTTACTCATTGAAAACGACCTTATTATAAAAATTGAAAAAAACATTTCCCCGGAAAATGCTGACCGTGTAATCGATGCTGAAGGAAAATATCTCCTTCCGGGAGTGATTGATGATCAGGTACATTTTCGCGAACCAGGATTAACGCATAAAGGTGATATTGAAAGTGAATCAAGAGCTGCGGTGGCGGGCGGAGTTACCAGTTTTATAGAGCAGCCGAACACTGTTCCGAATGTCGTCACACAGGAGCTTCTGGAAGATAAATATAAAATCGCGTCCGAAAAATCTTTTGCGAATTATTCGTTTATGATGGGCGGCACCAATGATAATCTGGAAGAAGTTTTAAAAACAAATCCCAGAAACGTGGCCGGAATTAAGCTTTTTCTCGGTTCTTCCACCGGAAATATGCTCATCGACAATCCTGAAACTTTAGAAAATATTTTCAGCAAGACCAAAATGCTTATTGCTGTTCATTGTGAAGATGAGGCGACCATCAGAGCCAATACCGAAAAGTACATGAAGGAATATGGCGATGATATCCCGATGAAATTTCATCATCTGATCAGAAGCGAAGAGGCGTGTTATATTTCATCTTCTAAAGCGGTGGAACTGGCAGAAAAAACCGGAGCGCGTCTTCATGTTTTTCATGTTTCTACGGCAAAAGAAACCGAACTTTTCAGAAATGACATTCCTCTAAAAGATAAAAAGATCACCGCCGAGGTATGTGTTCATCATCTCACTTTCACCAATGCAGATTACGAAACCAAAGGAACTTTAATCAAATGGAATCCTGCGGTGAAAACTCAGAAAGATAAGGAGGGTCTGTGGAAAGCACTTTTGGATGACAGAATTGATGTAATCGCCACTGATCATGCGCCGCACACCTGGGAAGAAAAGCAGAATGTTTATACCAAAGCACCGTCCGGAGGCCCCCTGGTACAGCATTCTTTGGTTCTGATGATCGAAAATTTTAAAAATGGAAAAATTTCGCTCGAGAAAATAGTGGAGAAAATGTGCCACAATCCGGCAATACTATTTCAGGTGGAGAAGCGTGGATTTATCCGCGAAAATTATAAAGCAGATGTGGTTTTGGTTGATTTAAATGATAATTCTACTGTTACCAAAGAGAACATCCTTTATAAATGTGGCTGGAGTCCGTTGGAGGGAAGTATTTTTCATTCCAAAATTACCCACACCTTTGTCAACGGAAACCTGGTTTTCGAGAACGGAAAAGTCTCAGAAGAAAAATTCGGGGAAAGATTACTTTTCGAGAGGAATTTTTGATTTTTACGGGGCTTCATATCGTATTTCCAGCATAGCAATTCATTTATTCCGCTGATAATTTTCCTTAAATTTACAAAAAACAAAGAATATGAATCTGTATACACAACCGATGCTCAAAGAAGGAGCATTAAAAGATAAAGTCGCCATTGTAACCGGTGGCGGAAGCGGTTTAGGAAAAGCAATGACCAAATATTTCCTGCAACTCGGCGCAAAAGTGGTGATCACATCCAGAAATTTGGAAAAACTTCAGACTACGGCAAAAGAACTTGAAGATGAAACAGGCGGTAAAGTACTTTGCGTCGCATGCGATGTGAGAAACTGGGACGAAGTTGAGGCGATGAAGGAAGCTGCGGTGAAAGAATTCGGTAGAATCGATATTTTACTCAATAATGCAGCCGGAAACTTTATTTCACCAACCGAGAGACTTACACATTCGGCATTCGATTCCATTCTTGACATTGTTTTGAAAGGAACCAAAAACTGCACACTTTCCGTTGGCAAATATTGGATTGATAACAAAATCCCGGGAACAGTACTCAACATCGTCACCACCTACGCATGGACTGGTTCTGCGTATGTAGTTCCCTCCGCCTGCGCAAAAGCGGGAGTTTTGGCGATGACCAGAAGTTTGGCGGTGGAATGGGCAAAATACGGCATCCGTTTTAATGCTATTGCTCCGGGACCGTTCCCGACAAAAGGCGCCTGGGACCGATTGCTTCCGGGGAATCTTCAGGAAAAATTCGATATGCGGAAAAAAGTGCCTCTGAGAAGAGTAGGCGAGCATCAGGAGCTGGCGAATCTAGCGGCTTATCTGGTGTCGGAATATTCAGCCTACATGAACGGTGAAGTCGTAACGATTGATGGCGGAGAATGGCTTCAGGGAGCAGGGGAATTTAATATGCTGGAAGAAATTCCTCAGGAAATGTGGGATATGCTCGAAGCGATGATTAAGTCCAAAAAGTCTAATTAACAGACAATCAATATAAAATCTCAAAAACGGCAGTTTTTGAGATTTTTTTTATTCCACAAATCTTAATGTTTAAGCAAAAAAAAACGCTCTGAAAATCAGAGCGTTTAATCAAAATTTGTAGACCCACAGGGATTCGAACCCCAACTGATGGTACCAAAAACCAGAGTGCTACCGTTACACCATGGGTCTTTCCTTATTTTGGTGGTGCAAATCTAGAAAAGTTTTTCTTATTCCACAAATTTTTTGCAAAATAAATTTAGAAATTTTTTAAAAATTAAATTTTGGGATTACTTTTATAAAATATTTATTCCGTATTTTTGAACAAATAATTTAACAGATGAGCAGTATTGAAGATAAGAAAAAAGCACTTGCCCTAGTGCTTGATAAATTAGATAAAACCTACGGAAAAGGAACGGTAATGACCTTGGGAGATGCTTCTGTGGATTCTTCCATTGAGGTGATTCCTTCTGGGTCGCTTGGACTGGATCTTGCGTTGGGAGTAGGTGGATATCCTCGCGGAAGAGTTATAGAAATTTACGGTCCCGAATCTTCCGGTAAAACGACTTTAACTTTACACGCCATCGCTGAAGCCCAAAAAGCTGGAGGAATTGCTGCATTTATTGATGCAGAGCATGCATTCGACAGGCATTATGCTGCGAAACTTGGGATTAACCTGGATGATTTAATAATTTCACAGCCGGACAATGGCGAACAGGGATTAGAAATCGCAGATAATTTAATCCGCTCCGGAGCAGTGGACATCGTGGTGATTGACTCTGTAGCAGCATTAACACCAAAAGCGGAGATTGAAGGTGAAATGGGAGATTCCAAAATGGGACTTCATGCAAGGCTGATGTCACAGGCTTTAAGAAAATTAACGGCTACCATTTCCAAAACAAAATGTACCGTTATTTTCATCAATCAGCTGAGAGAAAAAATCGGAGTGATGTTCGGAAATCCTGAAACGACAACAGGAGGTAATGCGCTGAAATTCTATGCATCAGTGAGAATTGATATCAGAAAAGCCAGTGCACCGATCAAAACAGGCGATGAAGCGGTAGGAAGCCGTGTGAAAGTGAAAATCGTGAAAAATAAAGTAGCGCCGCCTTTCAAAATGGCCGAATTCGACATCATGTATGGTGAAGGCGTTTCAAAAGTGGGTGAAATTCTTGATATGGCTGTAGAAACCGGAGTTGTGAAGAAAAGCGGTTCTTGGTTCAGTTATGAAGAAACCAAATTGGGTCAGGGACGTGACGCAGTAAGAGATATGCTGAAAGACAATCCTGAACTAGCCGAAGAGTTGGAAGTGAAAATCAAGGAGCATTTAAAAAACAAATAGTTTCAGCAGAATAAAGATTTTAAGACAGTCATCACGGCTGTCTTTTTTCATTATTCAATCGGAAAATGCCAAAATGTCATTTTCTGCATCATGGTACTTTTTTTGAAAATTGTATTCCAAATAAAATCTAAAAAATTATGACTAAAGGGAAAATTAATGTTTCGGTGGAGAATATTTTTCCGCTGATTAAAAAATTTCTTTACAGCGATCACGAAATATTCCTGCGCGAGTTGATCTCCAATGCAACCGATGCCACTTTGAAGTTAAAACATTTAACAAACATTGGTGAAGCAAAGGTTGATTACGGAAATCCGATGATTGAAGTGAAAATTGATAAGGAAAACAGAAAGCTCCATATCATTGATCAGGGTGTGGGAATGACCGCGGAGGAAGTTGAAAAATACATCAATCAGGTAGCGTTTTCCGGGGCGGAAGAATTTCTCGAAAAATACAAAGATTCAGCAAAAGATGCCGGAATTATCGGTCACTTCGGACTTGGATTTTATTCTGCATTTATGGTGGCAGAGAAAGTGGAGATTATCACTAAATCCTACAAAGATGAAGCTGCAGTTCGCTGGATTTGTGATGGCAGCCCTGAATTTTCTCTGGAAGAAACTAATGAAAAAACCGACAGAGGGACAGAAATTATCCTTCACATCGCGGAAGATTCCATCGAATTTTTAGAGGAATCAAAAATCCGTGAACTGTTGCTGAAATACAATAAATTCATGCCTGTTCCTATTAAATTCGGAACCAAAACAGAAACGTTGCCTTTACCGGAAGATGCCGCTGAAGATGCCAAGCCGGAAACCAAAGAAGTTGATAATATCATCAACAATCCAACTCCGGCGTGGACAAAAGCGCCTGCAGATCTTAAAGATGATGATTATCTGAATTTTTACAGAGAACTTTATCCGATGCAGTTCGAAGATCCTTTGTTCCATATCCATCTGAATGTGGATTATCCGTTTAATCTTACCGGAGTTCTTTTCTTCCCGAAACTGGCGAATAATTTAAATATCGAAAAAGACAAAATCCAGCTTTATCAGAACCAGGTGTATGTAACCGATGAGGTGAAGGGGATTGTTCCTGATTTTTTAATGCTTTTAAGAGGGGTAATTGATTCACCGGATATTCCGCTGAATGTTTCGAGATCTTACCTTCAGGCAGACGGTGCGGTGAAAAAAATATCTTCTTATATCACCAAAAAAGTGGGAGACAAAATGGCTTCCCTCATCAACGAAAACCGTGAAGATTACGAGCAGAAATGGAACGACATTAAAATCGTCATTGAATACGGAATGATTTCGGAAGATAAATTTTATGAGAAATCAGATAAGTTTGCCTTGTATCCTAATGTGGACGGAAAATATTTCCTTTGGAATGAGTTTGAGGAGAAAATAAAAGCCAACCAAACCGACAAAGACGGAAATTTAGTCATCCTTTATGCTACAAACGAACATGATCAGCACAGTTATGTTCAGGCAGCCAAAGACAAAGGATATGAAGTGTTACTGTTGGATTCCCCAATTGTTCCGCATTTGATTCAGAAACTGGAAACTTCAAAAGGAAAAATTCAGTTTGCGAGGGTTGATGCCGATCATATCAATAATTTGATTAAAAAGGATGAGCCTGTCATTTCTAAATTAAATGATACTGAAAAAGAAACGCTGAAGAAAAATGTAGAAGAGGGGATTTCAGATACAAAATTCACTGTTCAGCTTGAAGATCTGGAAAGCACCGATGCACCGTTTATCATCACTCAGCCGGAATTTATCCGCAGAATGAAAGACATG
Organism: Kaistella soli; assembly: GCF_019038595.1. Classification (GTDB taxonomy): domain Bacteria; phylum Bacteroidota; class Bacteroidia; order Flavobacteriales; family Weeksellaceae; genus Kaistella; species Kaistella soli. The sequence continues at coordinate 293,929 of NZ_JAHOPF010000004.1, read as the reverse complement.
CAGGCTACTGGCGGTGGTGGCGGAATGTTCGGAATGGGTGGCTTCCCGGAAATGTATAATCTTGTGGTGAATACCAACAGCGAACTTGCAGGAAAAATACTGAAAACTGAAAGTTCTGAGGAGAAAGCTTCACAAATCAAACACGCTCTGGATCTGGCGAAACTTTCGCAGAATCTTCTGAAAGGAAAAGATTTAACGGATTTTATCCAAAGAAGTTATAAGGAACTTGCCAAATAATTTATTTCAGAGCGCTGTCAGCCCTTTGCAAAAATTTATAATAAAAGTCCCGTTTCATGTGTTTGAAGCGGGATTTTCATGGGCTAAATTGCCAACGCGATGAAGTAAAAAACAGATTGCCGAAAACGATAGATTTAAATGGCACCATAATTACACGAAATGGTTTGGCAAGCGTCAGAAATGGTTCCGCAAGTGTTAGAAATGGTTCCGCAAGTATCAGAAATGATTCCGCAAGTATCAGAAATGATTCCGCAAAGGCCTTTAAGGAATAAATCTGTGTGGGGCCAGCTTTTTTGTTAAAGCTCGTACAACGGATTCCAGAAGACCTTTTTAAAGTCTGTGATTTTATTTCCCTGAACTTTTACGCCTTCCAGGGTTAATTTTTCAGTAAATAAATCCAGGCAGCTGGCGGTGATGTGCCCGGAAGAATTGCAAACCCGGTGTGCGGGAAATTCTTGCTCGTAATTGCGAAGTGCATTTCCAACGTGTCTTGCGTGATTCGGGTAACCAACCGCTTTTGCAATGGCGCCGTAACTGGTGACTCTGCCTTTCGGAATTAAGCGGATAATTTCGAAAACCTGTTTGTTGAACTGAGGATTCATTCTGCGCTGTTTTGTAGTTTAAATAGAGTCGGTTTTTGGTAGCAGTAAACTTCCGTCACCATAACTTAGAAAACGGAAGTCATTTTCTAGGGCATACTGATAAATATTTTTCCAGTCATCCCCAATTAATGCCGATACCAGCAGCAATAGTGTAGATTGGGGCTGATGAAAATTAGTAATTAATCCTTTCACTATTTTGAACGAATACCCCGGAGCAATAATGATTTCAGTTTCTATGGAAAGATGATCTTGCTGCGTGTTTTTAATCCAGTTCAATAAAGCGGTAATGGCCTCTTCGGCAGTACATACTGATTCGCTTTCATAAGGCAGCCATTGGGTAATTTTCAGTTCTTCGTAACTGATATCCGGATTTTTAACAATCTGGTTCCCCATCCAATAGATACTTTCCAGAGTCCGTGTGGAAGTGGTGCCTACGGTAATGACAGGTCGCCGGATCTTTGTCACTAAATCTTCCAGAAAAGCGGTGGTGATATTGAGGTATTCGGAATGCATCACGTGATTTTCCATGACCTCGGATTTTACAGGTTTAAAAGTACCCGCACCAACATGCAAAGTTGTAAAAAGAGAAGAGATTCCGCGATCCTCTAAATCCTGGAGTACTTTTTCAGTAAAGTGCAAACCCGCAGTTGGCGCTGCAACAGAACCTTCATTTTCAGAATAAACGGTTTGATAAGACTCTTCATCCACTTTCTCGGCAACCCTTTTGATATACGGCGGAAGTGGTGTAACTCCGGCAGCATCCATTATTTTACCAAAAGGAAGGTCTCCCGGCGACCAGCAAAATTTCACCAAGTAAGCGTCTTCTAATTTACCGACTATTTCAGCCGAAAGGTTTACCTCCAATCCATCCAGATTAATACTTTTTGAGAGCTTTTCTTCTTTCCATTTTGATGCCTTGCCAATAAAGCAAATCCATGTCACTGAATTTTGCTCCAGGAAATGCTGCTCGTAATCGATGGCTTCACCGTAAGGTTCCAGACAGAAAACTTCAATATTTGCTCCGTTTTCGTTTTTAAAAAACAACCTCGATTTCACCACCTTCGTATCATTGAATACTAAAACAGCGTTTTCAGGTAAATATTGACTGATATTCCGGTAGGTATCTTCTGAAATTTTTTCGTCCTGATAAACTAACAGTTTTGATTGGTCTCGTGGATTAACCGGATTGTACGCAATTTTTTCTGCCGGTAAATTATAGGTAAAATCTTCAATTCTTAAATTCTTAGGATGCATGCTGCAAATTTCTGAAATTCTTTAGTTTTTCACCACAAAAAAATACGGTTTCTCAAAGTCTTTTTTTGATTGGATATTTAGCAAAAAAAACTCTTACATGTTAATGCAAGAGTTTAATATTATTTGGAAACGAGATGTTACGAATTCTCTAGAATATAAGTAAACATTAACGGTGCACAAATGGTTGCGTCGCTTTCAACGATATATTTAGGAGTGTCTATATCCAATTTACCCCATGTGATTTTTTCGTTCGGAACAGCACCTGAGTAAGAACCGTAAGAAGTGGTGGAATCAGAAATCTGACAGAAATATGACCAGAACGGTACATCTTCCCATTCTAAATCCTGATACATCATCGGAACAACGCAGATTGGGAAATCTCCGGCGATACCACCTCCAATCTGGAAGAAACCAACACCTTTTCCTCCGGAATTTGCGCGGTACCATTCAGTCAGATAAATCATGTATTCAATTCCCGATTTTACGGTGTGAACGTTTAATTTTCCTTTAATGACGTTAGAAGTGAAAATGTTTCCGGTGGTTGAATCTTCCCAGCCCGGACAAACAATCGGAAGGTTTTTTTCAGCCGCAGCTACAATCCATGAATCTTTTGGGTCGATTTCGTAATACTGCTCCAAAACTCCGGAATTGACTACCTGATACAGAAATTCGTGCGGGAAGTAACGTTCGCCTTTAGCTTCAGCTGCATGCCAAACATCTTCCAAATGAGTCTGTAAACGACGGAATGCTTCTTCCTCGGGGATACAGGTATCCGTTACACGGTTAAAGTGCTGATCCAGAAGTTCTCTTTCCTGTTCAGGCGTTAAATCTCTATAATTAGGTACTCTTTTGTAGTGTGAATGGGCAACCAGATTCATTACATCTTCTTCAAGATTGGCACCGGTACATGAAATAATCGCCACTTTGTCCTGACGGATCATTTCAGCCAGAATTTTACCTAATTCTGCTGTTGACATGGCTCCAGCCAAGGTAATCATCATTTTTCCGCCGTCCTTCAGATGGGCAACATAACCTTTTGAAGCATCAACCAAAGCTGCTGCGTTAAAATGCAGATAATATTTTTCTAAAAATTCGGTAATCGGTTTATTCATTTCTTTTATTGTTTTTGCAAAGATAATATTTTAGGTTGGAAGTGAGAATTTGCTTATTTCCACTTCTTGTTTAAAAAAGCAGAAGAAAAAAGTACAGCCCGGTTGCGGCTGTACTTTTCAATTAAATCATGCTTAGGACATTGTTTTCTGATTAATTCTGCCAGTGTTCTACTTTCAGAATTTCAATTCTTCTTTCGCCGTCCTTGAAAGGCCATTCGATGACATCTCCAACTTTATATCCCAAAGTAGCCAAGGCCATATCCGAAAGAATCGAATGTTTGTTTTTTTTCGGTCTGGCTTCTGCAACTCCTACGAAAATATATTCTTCTTCTTTATTTTGGGTGTGGTCTTTAACGGTAACTTTACGGTCTACGGTCACTACATCTTCGGGTAACTCTTTTCTTCTGACCTGTTTTGCGTTTCTGAGTTCTGATGCAAGCCTTACTTCTTCATTAGCGCTAACCTGTTTTCTTCTGAGGTGCTCTTTTATCGCGTCGTAAATTCCTGTAGTTAAAATGATTTGTTCGGACATTTTTTTTATTTTTTTTGGTGAAGTTAGTGGTGTGTTTGTGTACAATCCAACGCGGACGGAGACATCAAAAGACGTTCTGTCTGTGAAAACACATCAAAAATTAAGTAGTAAAAAATGTAAGAATTCCCTGTCTTGGATCTGACAGGGGCTAATTGATGAAATCTTTGGAACTTTTCAAAAATGAATCAGTATGCAGATAAAGCAGGGACAGTAATAGCCTCGATATACCGGTTCCGGATAAAAAGAATGAAGTGCCCATTGGTTTATTGTAATTGATTTTTACAAACATAATAAATAACCTGTTACTAAACAACTGTTTAACTCAAATTAACAGTTGATAAGATTTTATTTATAACTTAAACCGGCGGTTTTCTTTCTTTTCAGAAATCTGTTTCTTGGCCTGGATTCTTTTTTCAACCTGCCGTTTGGAAGGTTTTGTAGGTTTCCGCGGTTTTGGTTTGAAAAGTGATTTGTTGACGGTTTCTATAATTTTGTCCGTCGCTATTTTTTTGTTTTGAAGTTGAGTTCTGCTTTCCGAAACGGTTAACTGCAGAATACCTTCCAGATTGATCCGGTTTTTAAGTTTGACCGAAATCATTTCAATCTCCTCAGCAGTGAAAAACTGGCTTTCGGCAACATTCCACATCACGGTCACTGAAGTTTCCACTTTGTTCACATTCTGTCCGCCGGCGCCGCTGCTTCGGGAAGTTTTGTAAGTGAGCTCTTTCGTGAAGTTTTTCATTTTTATGGATGAAGAAAGTTTAGAGCAAATTTAGCAATTCTTTACGGTTGAGTTTGCCATTACCAAGCCGCGGAAAATTTGTCATGAAATGGATTTCCTTTGGAAGATGGTTTTTTGAAAAAGAAGTCTGAATCCCGTTTAAAAGCCTTTTGAGCTGTGAATTTAGCTCGTCCGTTTCATCACCTTCGATGGCTAAAATTAATTTCTGTCCGTAAGTTTCGTCTTTCACACCCAAAAACGCCACTTCGTTTGGCAGCTGTTTTTTTAGTATACTTTCCATCTGTTCCGGGAAAATTTTAAGTCCACCTGAATTGATTACGTTATCAATTCTACCTAAAAATTTGAACTGATGGTTATTTTTAAGTTCGACTAAATCGTTAGTCTGAAGAATTTCAGAATTAAGTTTTGGAGCAAAAATCGTTAAGCAACCTCTTTCATCTACATTAATTTGAACTCCTTCGAAAACAGAAAAGTATTCTTCTGAATTCGGATAAATCTGTTTTAAGCCAATGTGAGAAAGGGTTTCGCTCATTCCGTAAGTTTCGTAAACGCTGGGTACTAGATGCTGGATGCTGCAAGAAAGCTGTGTATGAATTTTAGTTTTTAAACTTTCAGAAACCTGAGCGCCGCCGATAATTAAATTTTTAATAAAATGAATTTTGTCTAAAGAATTTTCAACCTGAAGCGGCGACATGGCACAGAAGTCAATTTCGTGATCCAAATCAGCGAGAGGATTTATGGAAGGAGAGGTAATGAAGAGCTGAAGTTTTCTTTCAATAGAACGTACAATCATCATTTTTCCGGAGATGTATTCAACCGGAAGACAAACCAATGCTGAATCTCCTTTTCTTAAATTCAGAAAATCACAGGTCATCTGTGCTGAACTGCGCATTTTCTCTTTCTCGATTTCGAAAACTTTTGGAGTTCCTGTGGATCCGGAAGTCTGTACGGAAACAGTTTCAGCTTCTGAATACCAGTTTTCCAAAAAAGAAATCACTTTCTCCTCAAATTCAGTTTGGGGAAAAAGTGATTGTAAATGAATATCTTGAGAAAAATTAATAACCATTACATTCTGTCAACCGTTCCTATTCCAAGGAGTTCCAAACCTTTTTTGATGCTTTTTCCGGTAAGGGAAGAAAGTTCTAAACGGAAATTTTTTGTATCCTCATTTTCCTGATTGAGGATATAATTATTTTGATAGAAAGAATTATACGATTTCACGAGTTCATATACGTAATTGGCGACCAGTGCAGGTGAAAGCGTTTCTGCAGCTTTTGCAACCACATCTTTGAAATTGGAAAGATTCATCACCAAATCTTTTTCCGAATCATTCATTTCATAGGCAGAAACCGTTTTTTCTACATAGTTTGCTTTGTTCAGCAATGACTGGATTCTTGCGTAAGTGTACTGAATGAAAGGGCCGGTATTTCCATTAAAATCGATGCTTTCTTTAGGATTGAAAAGCATTTTTTTCTTTGGGTCCACTTTCAGCATGAAATATTTTAAAGCTCCTAAACCAACTGTTTCGTAAGATTTTTCCTTTTCTTCTTCAGAAAGATTTTCGAGTTTGCCAAGTTCTTCTGCTTTTTCTTTCGCGGTATCCACCATTTCCTGCATCAGGTCATCGGCATCCACTACTGTTCCTTCACGTGATTTCATTTTACCTTCGGGAAGTTCGACCATTCCGTAAGAAAGGTGGAAAAGGTTTTCTGCCCAGTTGTAACCGAGTTTTTTGAGGATTTTAAAAAGAACATCAAAGTGATAATCCTGTTCGTTTCCAACAGTATAAATTAATTTCTGAATATCATTGTCTTTGAACCGCTGAACCGCAGTTCCCAGATCCTGGGTCATATAAACTGATGTTCCGTCCGAGCGCAACAGTAATTTCTGATCCAAACCTTCATCCGTCAGATCACACCAAACCGAACCGTCGTCTTTTCGGTAAAGAACCCCGCTTAGTAACCCTTCCTGAATCAAGTCTTTGCCCAGCAGATAAGTGTTGCTTTCATACTGAACCTGATCGAAATCAACGCCCAGTTTTTTATATGTTTCGCCGAAACCTTTGTAAACCCAGGAATTCATTTCGTTCCAGAGATTTCTTACTTTTTCATCACCTTTTTCCCAGTCTAGAAGCATTTTTTGAGCTTCAAGAATAATTGGCGCCTGTTTTTTAGCAGCGTCTTCATCAAATCCTTTTTCAACCAGTTCAGCGATTTCCTTTTTGTAGTTTTTGTCGAATGCGACGTAATAGTTTCCAACGAATTTGTCACCTTTGGTGCTGGTGGAATCAGGGGTTTCCCCATTTCCGAACTTTTCCCATGCCAACATCGATTTGCAGATGTGGATTCCACGGTCGTTGATGATTTGGGTTTTGATGACATTATATCCGTCCTCTTTCAGAATCTGTGCAACGGAATATCCCAATAAATTATTTCTAATATGACCTAGATGCAGGGGCTTGTTAGTGTTTGGCGAAGAATATTCCACCATCACGGTTTCGTTTTTCGCTTCGGTTTTACCGAAATTTTCTTTTATCGAATTAAAGTTATCTAAAAAGAAAATTTTTTTAATCGAAAGATTCAGAAAACCTTTTACCACATTGAAGTTTTCCACAAAATCGGACTCCGTAGAAAGTGCATCTCCCAGTTCCATCGCAATAAGATCCGGACTTTTTTTCAGGATTTTTACCAGCGGAAAAGTAACGATGGTAAAGTCGCCTTCAAATTCGGTTTTATTCTGCTGCACTTCCAGTTTGATGTTGTTTCTCTGATTTACATCATCGATTTGAAAAACATTCTGGATAACTTCAGCGATTTTATGTTCAATAATATCTTTAATATTCATGGTAAAATTTTGAATGACAAATATACGGAAATAAAAAAACCACTCCGAAGAGTGGTTTAAGAATTATTATAAACTAATTTGAGTTAGTTTTTGTCCCAAATCAGCTTACTGTTCATCTGATCTCCGCCAATTGCGGTAGATGCTGCTTCCCAGTTAGCCTTATTCAAAGTTTGTACTTGGGTTGGGTAATAGAATCTTGTAGGAAGATCCGTTAATCCGGTTATTAAAGAATTAAACGTATAGGTAGTAGAAGGAACTCCTCCTACAGTAACAGACGAATTGTAAGTTCCTGTCTGCCCAGGCAGCAATAACGTTTTCGGATAACCTGTTCTTCTGTATTCAGACCATGCTTCGTAAGGTTGCCCGAATAATGCAAGGTACTTCTGCGTCAGGACAGTTTCTTTTGAAGCCGGCGCTAAACCTGACATATATGTAGCAATCTCAGCAGTAGGTACACCCCATCTTTGCATAGAAGCTTTCACTCCATTTTCATAGTTCATTTGAGACCAACCATTCACTTCACTTAGAAGGAATTCAACTTCTGCATATTCCATATAAACTTCAGTATAGTTTTTCTTAACTATATTTTTGCTAAATAATGATGATCTACCGATTGCAGATTGGTTGGCTGCGATACCGTTAGTAGGCACACCGTAAGGCATCCCAGCATAATCGGCGGGATCTGTGGACTCTTCATAGTTGCCCGCTTTTACTTGCGCCTGTGTTACCCCAAGAGGAGCTGCCCACTGAAATAATCTTGGATCGGTTTTACCAAATGGACCTTTATTACCTTTTAACATTTCCACTAACGTCTTGTTGATAGCAAAGTCGTTTCTGGTAAGGTTAGCCGTCCACATTGGTGAAGGGTTATTGTCCGTATTCTCATAAGTGAGACCTACCGTATCGTCATTAGACTGCATTACACCGCTGGCAATTGCATCCTGAATGGCTGCATCAGCACCCGGTACAACACCTTTTACTCTAACTCCCAATCTCAATCTTAACGAGTTTGCAAATCTTTTAAGTTTTAAGCCGTCTCCAAACAGAACGTCTCCATTAGTAAAAACAACTTCGTCTGTCTTAATCATATCTGAAGCAGCCTTCAGTTCTTTTAAGATATCTGCATAGATTTTTGCCTGAGAAGCAAATTTAGGTGTAATGTTCTTAGGATCAAGTGCTTGGAAGTCTGGGTCAGCAGTGCCGTAAGAATAGTAAGGAACATCACCAAACGAATCTGTAAGAGTAATGAAGATATTGGCCAACATAATTCTGGCAGCAGCAATCTGGTTTGCATTTGGACCGTAATTGCTTTGCTGTGTTGCAGTCGAAGGATCAGTATTAAGTTCAATAATTTTTTTGTAGTCCATCGCATAGGCATAGAGGTTAGTCCACATGCTATTTGCTACAGACAATCTGTATTGATACTTGTCTTCTTCTGTATAGTTTCTTTGCGCGGAGTACTGCACCCAAGGCAAAGTCATCCTTCCAGAAGTAAAGCCGTCTCTGGTGTTATCCATAAATGCTTTGTTGGCATAATTGAATAATCCGAAAGAAGTTGGCTTATCTGTTGAGTTCGGATTGGTATTGATGCTCTCCAAATCCTGTCTGCAGCTAGTCATACTAGCACTTGCGATAACAGCAAATAAGAGGTATTTTCCTATTTTTAATGATTTATTTATCATTTTATTTTTTTTTATAATTATCATTAGAATTTAAAATTCACATTTACACCGTATGTTCTTGTAGAAGGCAATGACCCTCCTTCTAAACCTTGAATGTTACCGGAACCGTATGATACGTTTTCAGGATCCATTCCTTTCCAGTCAAGCCCCCACGCGAAGAGGTTTCTACCAAATGCAGATATTCTTAAGCCTGTAAGGCCTGTGTTTGTAAGCCAAGCTTTAGGCAGATCGTATGCCAACGTAAGATCTCTCAGTTTGAAATAGCTTGCATCAAATACGTTTTGGGCATCTACAGTGTTGTAGAAAGTACTTCCCCAAGTTTCAGCATCCAAAACTTTGGTATTCGGAGTACCGTTTGCTAATACACCAGGAATGATATATCCCGCTTCCCGGTTTCCTCCCAAAGCACTTTCTTCTAACATACCGGAGTACATTCCCCACATGTGTGTTGTTGAGAAATACTTGCCACCTTTTTGCATGTCAATAAGGAATGACAGACTTAGAGATTTGTATTTAAATGTGTTTCGGAGACCCATATTATAATCCGGAAGTACTGAGCCTAAACTCTTAATGTCGCTTGGCACATAAGTACCTCCTGCACTAACAATTTTGTTTCCATTAGCGTCGTAAGTGAAATCAGTTCCATAGATTTGACCGTAAGCCATGCCTTTAACAGCCATTAGCTGCGCTCTAAACGGAGCGATTGTGTATTGGTATGTGTCTGCGCCTGGTACAAGTTCTTCAACAACGTTTTTGTTTTTAGCGAAATTTAAGTTCAGATCCCAGCTAAAGTTTTCAGTTTTAAACGGTTTAATATAAACGGAAGCTTCAATACCTTTATTGGTCATTAAACCAGCGTTTACATAGTTAAATGAATAACCGGTCGCAGCGTCTACCTGAAGCGGAATAATAAGATCTTTTGATTTGGAGTCGTAATAAGTAACATCAAATCCTGCTCTGTTTTTGAACAGGTCTACCTGCATACCGATCTCAGTCGTTGTTTTAAGCTCTGGCTTAAGGTTTTCGTTGTTCAGTGTATTAGGTAAATCATATTGCGGATTTCCCTGGAACGGAGTGTTGATGTTTATATAAGTTCTCAATCTGTATGGCCCGGTATCGTTACCTACGTTGGCCCAGCCTAATCTCAGTTTTGCGAAACTCAACCAGTCTGCATTCACTAATTTAGAGAATACAAAGCTACCTGTAACTGACGGATAGAAGATAGAATTGTTTACTGTAGAGAACCAGTCGTTTCTTCCGGTACCTTCCACAAAGATAAAATCCTTATATCCCAAAGAAACATATCCGAATACACTGTTTACTCTTCTTTGTGAGAATGAGTTTTCAGTTTTGGAATCGGACCATCCGTTGTTTAAGTTGTAAAGATCAGGAATGATAAGTCCACCTACTGTATAAGAATGGATGATATCAGTTTTGGACTGTCTTCTGTTTGCTCCGATAAATGAGTTCAAACTAAAATCACCGAAATTTTTATCAAAATGCAATCTACCCTCATAGTTGTATTCGGACTGGCTTCTTTGATAAAGATCATATCCGGATGTTGCCACAGATCCGATAGCAGTTCTGTTCTGGTTACGTTGGCTGTATACATCACCATAAACCTTGAATACTGTGTAAAAATTCTTGTTGAAGTGATATGTCAAACCTGCATTACCAAAGAACCTTTGTCTTGTATCATCATTGGTGTTCTTATAAATAGTCCAGTATGGGTTATCATGGTAGGCCGGTGTTCCATCATCCCAAGAGTTTCTGTTCCAGGATCTCTGAGTACCGTCTGGTCTCAGGTAATAAGCTTCTAACAATGAATAATCAAGCTGTCTTTGGCCCCATTGGAAGAATTTTTCCCCGAAGGAGTTGTCTCCATAACCAACTTCCGGTCTGTTGAAAGCCGCAGTTTGAACATAATTTACTACAGATTCAATTTCCAGTTTGTCGGACAGTTTGCTGTTTAAATTGACAGAAAGGTTGTTTTTATCAATTTTAGAGGTAGGTACAATTCCGTGGATATTGGTGTTTGTATAAGAAACTCTTACATTGGTGTCACCAAATGATTTTGAGAAAGCAACGTTGTTTGTCAGCGTCATCCCTTTATCAAAAAAGTCTTTCACGCCATGTTTTGGAGCAACCCAAGGGACTTCTTTTAAGTATTGGTTTGGAAGGTATTCTTTGTCGAAAGCATACCACGGTAAATACATCAGATTAGAATCATATTTAGGTCCCCAGCTTTCATCATATGCGTAAAAAGGAACGTTGTATTCTTTCCCCTCAATGGTAACCTTCTCAAAATCTCCACTACCTCCACCATATTGGTTTTGAAGGTTCGGCATAATAGATATCTCTTCAAAAGAGATTCCAGAGTTGAAATCGATAGTTGTTCTTCCTTTTTTGGCAGATTTTGTCGTGTAAATAATTACCCCGTTAGCTGCTCTTGAACCATACAAGGCCGCAGCTGGACCGCCTTTTAGTACTGTTACACTTTCAATGTCATCCGGATTCAAGTCAAAAGAAGCATCGCCATAATCGAGCCCACCTGCACCACGTTGGGTGTCTGTAGAATTGATATTACTGTTATCAAGAGGAACGCCATCAACAATAATTAAAGGTCTGTTTTCTCCTGTAATGGAACTTATACCTCTCATGGTTATCCTTGTAGAGCCACCTAACGTCGATGGTGCTGTTACTTGTACACCTGCAACGTTTCCGGACAATGCACTTACTGCATTGTTCTGCCCCGCGTCGGAAATTGTTTCGCCGCTAATTTCTTGAGTGGCATAACCTAAAGATTTTTTTTCTCTTTTAATACCCAAAGCCGTTACAACCACGCCTTCGATATCCTGCGTTCTTGCGGTGTCAGTCTTTTGTGCATTCACCAAAGCGAATGACGACGTCAAAACTACTGCTAAAACACTTGTTGTTAGTTTCTTCATATCAAATTAAATTTTTTCATTTACAAATATGTGAAAGAAATTTAACATATAAAAGAAAAATCGTTAAAATTGTCTTAATCGTATTAGAAAAAACCACTCCGAAGAGTGGTTTGGTTTAAATGTACTAAATAAGTTTTTACGTTATTTATATATGAATGGTGTAAATTCATTCTTAGTGAAAGCCTGTCCTTGCGATACTACAGGTACATGTGCAGTATTACTGGAGTACTCAGCAGCCGGATAAAGCAATCTCCATGGCTTGTTGGCTTGAGTAGCAGTAGTAGCTAAAGGAGTTGCAGGGTAACCAGTTCTCAAATAATTAATATATGATTCTATACCATTAAAGTTCATGAGCGCCACCCATCTTTGATATTGAATTGCTGCAATTTTATCATCGTTAGTACCCGTCCATCCCACTTTAGGTTTAGCAGCGATGCTGGTAATGTAAGTTGCTGCATCGGTTGTCTTGCCATCAAAAGTAAAGGATGCAATAATTCCTTGTTCGAAATGAGCTTGATCACCAGAGAATCCTGCGTATCCTCTTAGGGCAGCTTCTGACTGTAGAAACTCGCTTTCAGATTTAAGCATTAGATATCCATTTTTTAATCCACCTGTCGGGTTTGCTCCGGTGTCGTAGAATGGTCCGTTTAGATATGAAAAGTTAGCGATTGCAGGTTTGATTGCTGTTGCGGGATATCCCATAAATGCTTTGTAATCTTCATTATTCATACCTTGTGGGAAACCATAGTATCCATCCGGTCCATTAGAGTTGACTCCGTTATACTTCTTACCTGTGGTGAAAAGGAATCCAATTCTTGAATCTGAAACTCCACTGGTTGGTTTAGATGCATCACCCTGTAAGGTTTTAACAGCATGATCAGACGCTGTCATCAAAAGATAACCATTGGTATTAGAAGCCCCTGTGTAAGTATATCTTCCAAAGTTAAAATACAAAGGATTTTGGGAATCTCCTGAAGCATTACTATACCCTGGGTTAATCGTTACATCTGAGGTGATGTAGGTTGCACCTGCTAAAGCAGTGATGATTTGGTTTCTAAGCGCAATACCATCGGCATTCGTAGTGTTAGAAAGTCTCACTGCGAATTTTAACAGAACAGTGTTGGCAAATGCAGTCCAACTAGGCATCGCTCCTTTAAATATTGGATCTGCTGTTGTTTCAACTTTAAATGCTGGATTGCTTCCGGCTGTTGTAATTAAAGCTTTAGCGTCAAGCAATTCAGTAACTAAACTTTTATAAACCTTTACGTCTTGGTCGTAAGCAGGCGTTGGATTGTCTGCTTCCTGGAATGCTTCTGTATAAGGAACATTTCCGTAAAGGTCAACCATATACTGCATGTAATACGCTTTCTGAATTTTTGCGATTGCTGCGTAGTTTGGCTGTGCAGCACCATAATCAGCAACTCTTTGCAGTCTGGTAACCGCTCTGTACATATCATTAAAAATACTTTGACGATATGTTGTAGTGATATCTAAATTAGACTCAGTGGTGAATGGGTTACCAAATTGGGCAAAATTCCCAGCCCAAGAATTCATCCATGCGTTACCTAGACCATTCATAGAGCCGGCCTGTACAGCATAGGCGCTGGTTGACGCACCAGCCAGCCTTAAATTAGGACCTACCTGGTCAGTTAAGACTTTATTCGGAGTTAAATTATCATCAAGTCTGCACGAAATCATCGCTGCTCCTATGAGTGATAATAAAATATACTTTTTCATAATGTTTGTTTAAAAATTAAAAAATTAGAATTTAAGATTTACGGAAGCTCCATAAACTTTAGTGCTCGGATACTGAGTACGTGACGCAACACCGAAAGCGTTAGCAGTTCCTCCAGAGTAATAGCTGGTTTCTGGGTCTGCATAATTCAAGTTATCATCTGCAAATTTTTGGAATGGATTTCTAGCATGTACGCCAAAAGTAATTTCCTGAAGTCCATATTGAGTGATAAGAGTTTTAGGCAATGTGTAAGACAAGGAAACTTCACGAAGTTTAAACACTTGGCCACCAGCTAACAAGTTTTCACCATAAGTTGCATAATTACTGGAGAAATAATCATTTACAGTGTTGTAGTTATTCCCTCCGGTTTTTACTGATGTATTAGGGGTATATCCACCTTGGCCGTCTGAAATTACAGAGTTAGGCATGATAAAACCACCTTGCTCACGAACAACTTCTCCAGAATCCCATAGGGCACCATTAAAGGCTAGACCACTTTTGATATCTGCAACGATTTTTGCTCCATATCTGTAATCAGCTACTGCACCAAGTTTAAATCCTTTGTAGGAAATGTTAGTACTGAAATTATAGATGCTCTTTGGAACTGCGCTACCTGCATTTTGCAAAGTAGAAGTAAGGAGAGGATTTCCTGTGGTAGCATTGATGATAATTCTACCCTGGCTGTCTCTCTGCATCATTGAGGTTTTAATTAATGGGAAAACAGAACCCTTTTGGGCATAAATCCCCCATGCTGTTGCAGAAACTAATGGGATTTCGTCAACACCCTCCATAATGTCAGCTACTATGGACTCATTATAAGAATATCCTGCATTAATTTCCCATTTGAAATCTGGGGTTTTAAATGGAACAAGACCTAAATTAATTTCAGCTCCTTTTGATTCAATCTTAGCGATATTAATTAATTTTTGATTAATACCGGAAGCATTAGATGTTGTTTGTTTAGTAAGCAAATCTTTAGTGTCCTGTTTATAGATCGAGCCGCTTACTTTAATTCTGTCTTTAAGGAATCCTAAATCCAAGTTAATTTCATTGGTTGTTACGAATTCCGGACGAATATTCGGATCAGCCTGAACCATTCCGTTTCTGTAAGAGTTTACGCCACCTAATGGGAATCCTGCTACAAGTTCGGCTGTTTTGTTGATATCATACCAGCCTACTGCTCTTGAATTTCCTACTCTTGTCCAGTTCCCTGAAATTTTCATGTAGTTAAGAGTGTCACCTCCAAAATCGAATGCTTTAGTTGGGATAAATGAAATACCTACAGAAGGATAGAAATAAGAGTTATTGTCTTTAGGTAATTGGGAAACCCACTCGTTTCTTCCGGTAGCATTCAAAAACAGAAAGTTTTTATATGCTAAATCTAAGTTAGCAAAAACTGCATGCGAATTTCTTCTCCAAGATCCATTATCAAGTGCAGTGGATCCGGAAGGTAATGGTTGGGTAACATTGGTCATTACATATACACCAGGTACTGCTAAGTTAGCACCTCCATTTTGCAATTTTTCCAAACGGTGATCCTGATAATTGTGACCGATATTCGCTTTTAAATTAATATCGCTGGTCAAATCATAGTTGAAATTCACCATTAAATCACCATAGTAATCAAATGATTGACGGTCATCCAGGAATAACACAGAAGTAATAGCTTTTAGTGCACCTGCACCCGCACCATTATAATTGGTTCCTCTCCAGGCATCTCTGTGGCTCGTTGACGTGGAGAATGATTGCTGTACGTTCGCCGTGTATTTTGCGTTGATGTGATCATTAATTTCATAGCCAACTCCCATAGTTGCATTGTAGAAATCTCTTTTGTAATCCTGACGCTGGTGCTTCATTTTCCAGTAAGGATTCTGATAGTAGATATTCCATGCAAATGCATTATCCGGGTAATCCTTGTAAGCTGTAATTGGGATGTCAGGAGATGATTGCATTAAACCCCAGTATAATGAATCATTTGTAGTTTCATCATACATTTGTGCGGTTTGCGAAAACGTAGTTCTCATGAAGTTAATACCACCGTCAAATGAAAACTTGCCTACTTTTGCTCCTCCTTTAAATAAGAATGAAGTAATACTGGATTTGTCGCCGTCAATGATAAAATCTCTTTCCACATTTTTCAAATTTAGCAAGGCGTATTTTCCTTCGTTTCCTGCGTTTAAGGTTACCCCATTGCTGAACGTAGTACCTGTTTTGAAAAAGTTTTTAACCTCATCTGGTCTTGCAGAGTATGGTCTGATGATTGCAGCCTGGTTATCGCCTGTGAAAGGAGTGTCTGATCCCCAACCGATACCATTTAAACTGATAACACCATCATTATTAAAGTCATACATAGGTAAACCGTATGCATTTGTAGTACCGTCAAATGCTGGTCCCCAAGCTCCGTTTTCATATTGGTCATGGCTATTGTACCAACCTTGGCCATATTTGGTCTGCCTTTTAGGAACAAAAGCTGTAGATTCAAAATCCACACTTCCATCATAAATAACTGAAAGTTTGTTTTTTGCACCTTGTTTGGTTGTTACAACTACAACACCGTTCACTCCATCTGAACCGTAAAGCGCTGCCCCTTGAGCACCTTTAATTACGTTGATGGATTCAATAATATCAGTAGGAAGTGTTTGTAGTGCAGTTGCGGATGAAATAACATTGTCAATAACAACCAGCGCCTCATTACCCCCGGATATACTACGTAAACCTCTCAGTTGGATGGTGTTGCTGGAATTAACAGAACTGTTGGACAGGTTAATCTGTAAACCGGCTACTTTTCCTGCCAAAGCCTGCACGGCATTTGGGTTGCTTGCCTGATTCAGTTGGTCAGCTGAGACTATCTGTTGTGCGGATGTTACCGCGTCAGCTGTTTTTTTAATACCCAAAGCTCCGGTAACAATTACCTCGTCAATGTTTTGTGTTTTAACTGTGTCCCTCTTTTGAGCACTTACCAAAGCAAATGATGAGGTTAGAACTACAGCTAAAACGCTTGTTGTTAGTTTCTTCATATCAAATTAAATTTTTTCATTGGAGCAAAAGTGCAAAACTTTCACAATATGACCAAACATTTTGTTAATTATTTCTTAATAATATAATAAATGCGATTTTTAGGTGTGTTTTAAGCAATAAATAACCCTATTGTGTTGATTTATCAAAATATGACCTCTTTTTTTGATAGTTTTATTTTAAAATTTACGATATAAGCAAATTATAATCTTTTTTTAAGCCATTTTTGTAATAATATTATAAGAAAAATTAAGTTAAATTAAGTTAATTCAACTGTTGTTGAAAATTCCTTTTTCTTGTTGGAAAGTCTGTGAATAATAGTCTTATTTTTTAAGAAGGAATGTTGGATGTTTCCCAAAAAGATTGAAAGAAAGTGAACTTATAAAACGGTTGTTTGTGTAGTATTTTAGAGTTTATAAAACGGATCTGGAATAATTAATAAAATAAAGCTATAAAAATAATCCCTGTTTTGTTTCTGAAAGTTTGTATTTTTACCGCATTACAAATTTTTGCTCAGTATTGAGTGTCTGCGGTATGGAATTATTAAAAAAATGGTCGGAACAATATATTGAAGCGGGCTGCGATGAGGTAGGAAGAGGATGCCTTTGCGGACCTGTAGTTGCAGCTGCGGTGATTATTGATGAAACTTTTGTCCAAAATTTGGTAGATGATTCTAAGAAATTAACACTAAAGACCCGTCTTTATCTTGATGAATACATAAAAAGCAATGTAAAAGAATATGCTGTTGCTGAACTTTCTCCCCAATATATTGATGAGCATAATATTCTCAATGCAAGCATTCATGCAATGCATTTAGCGTTGGATCAGTTAAAGGTGCGTCCGGAACTTATTCTGGTTGACGGTAACAGGTTTCATCCTTATCCGTCAATTCCGCATCACTGCATTGTAAAAGGAGACGAAAAACTGCTTTCGATTGCTGCTGCTTCTGTTTTGGCAAAAAATTACAGGGATCAGCTGATGATAAAACTTCACGAAGAATTTCCTCAATACGGCTGGAGTACCAATATGGGGTACGCCACGAAAATGCACCGGGATGCACTCAATGAGTTTGGGCCAACAGTTCATCACCGAAAATCTTTCAGATTGGATTATACGATGAATGAAGTTTAAGCATAGTAGTTTGAGCATTTAATTCGTTAGTGGAATATCGTTTCTTTACAAAACTAATAATCCGATAGCAAGATTTTTTTCAATACCAACAACGGATTTTATTAAAGGGTTTGGTAACGGCATAAAAAAAAGCGGAAATTCAATTTCCGCTTTTTCTATTATATTAGAGCTGTTTTTATTTTTTCTTACCGGTTTGCTGCTGCTGCATTTTTTGCTGTTCCTGCGCTTTTTCCATCATCTCACGCATTCTTTTCTGGAACTTGCCTTCTTTTTTTGGCTCTTTCTGTTTGTTCGCCTGAATTTGTGCGTGAATCTTTTTCTCATCCAGAATCCAGTATTTGATGACAAGGATGATTAAGATGTTAATCGCATTCGATACGAAATAGTACCATGAAAGTCCTGATGCTGAAGTATTCAGAAAGAATAGGAAAGTAATCGGGAAGATGTACATCAGCACTTTCATATTCGGCATCCCTTCCTGCTGTGGCTGCTGAATGTTACCGGAAGTCATCACCGTATATATCAGAATCACAACGGTACATGCAATGGCAAAAATACTCAGGTGCTCTCCTAAAAACGGCACATGGAAAGGCAATTTGATAACGTCGTCATAAGCTGTTAAATCTTTCGCGAACCAGAAACTTTTTCCTCTAAGGTCGATCATGTTCGGGAAGAAGCGGAACAGCGCATAGAAAATAGGAATCTGAAGCAGTGCCGGAAGACAGCCCGCCATTTGGTTTACGCCGGCCTTCCTGTAAACAGCCATGGTTTCCTGCTGCTTTTTCATAGGATCCGCATCCTTATATTTGGCATTCACTTCGTCAATTTCCGGACGGATTACCCGCATCATTGCACTCAGTTTGTGCTGTTTGAACATTACCGGGGACAAAATGATTTTCACAATAATCGTCATTAAGAATATAACCCAGCCTGCAGCCAATCCCCAACTTGAAATAAGATTATACATTGGGATGAAAAACCATCTGTTCAGGCTTCCGATAAATGACCATCCTAAAGGAAGCAGTTCATCGAAATTTTTGTCATAAGATTTAAGCAAAGGCAAATCAAGCGGCATAAAATACCATTTGAAATTTTGGTTAAGCTCATTTCCAGCCAAATCTACCTGGCCATTATAATTGAATTTTTTCAGGAACTCACCTTCCTCAATCATTTCCTGAGAACCGTGTGAGTTTTTGAAACCATGCTGAGGCTCGATCACCGCGGAGAAAAACTGCTGTTTTACCGCAAGCCAGTTCAGTGTTTCGTCCGGCTCGTCCATGCTGGTTCTGCCGTCATAATCGAAACTTTTAAAATTATTGAAAGTATAATTGAATTCAGTGTGGGTCTGTTCCTGGGCACGGCCTTTTTCCATTTCCCTTACATTGAAATCCCAAACGAAGTTTGCTTTAGAATCAGAAACAATTTGCGCCAATCCCTGAGTTTTCACATTAAAATCAACCGTATATTTATCCATCAAAGTATAAATGAACTGGATGATCGCCCCGTTTGCATTCGCCTGCATGGTCACTGTATTGCCATTCTGTGTCGGGGTGAAAACCAGATCTTTGGTATTAAAAGTTTTTCCGGTTTTGTCTTTAAACTGAAACCCGTAGGTCGAATTGTTTTTATCGAAAATCAAAAGCTCCTTGTCGTTTTTGTCGGTTTTCGCATTGTAAGCTTTGTATTCGTTCAGCTGAACGGTAGAAATCTGTCCGCCCAAAGTAGAAATTGCCAAAGTAAGTTCTTTGTTTTTTAACGCGACCTGCTGAATGGAAGTGGTTTTCACACTGTCGTTCAGATTGGTGACAATAGCCGGTTTTGTATTGTTTGCGTTAACTGTTTGGGTGACTTTTCCCTTGTTTTCAGCGTCTTTCAATGCCTGCTCTTTAGCCTGCTTGTTTTGGAAATAAAACATAGCGCCAATAAGAATAAGGGAAAACAGGGCGAAACTTATAATTTGATTTTTATCTAAACCGTTATTTTGCTGCATCTTTTTTTATTGATTATTTGATGGTTAGGCAGAATTTTTCTCAAAATTCATTCCTTTTAATTTTGGCTGACAAAAATACTCATTTTTTTGCCAATGAAGAATTTTTTGTCGCTTCATTTAAAAACAAAGAGATAAAAAACACAATGTCTTTTATCTCCTCAGTTTATTTTTTACCTGCTGCCTTTATCAGGGCTTTGAATAAAGGATGCGGGGAAGCTACTGTGCTTTTGTATTCGGGGTGATACTGTACACCGATATAAAAAGGATGGTTTTTCAGTTCCAGGGTTTCTACCAAACCGGTTTCCGGATTAAAGCCTGTTGGCATCAAACCGTTTCTTTCAAACTCGTCTTTGTATTCTGAATTGAATTCGTAGCGGTGACGGTGTCTCTCAGAAATATTTTTCGTTCCGTAAATTTCGTGCAGTTTAGAATTTGGTTTTAAGGTGCATTTCCACGCTCCGAGTCTCATTGTACCTCCCTTTTCCACTACATTTTTCTGTTCTTCCATGATAGAAATTACAGGATCTGGCGTTGAAGTGTCAAACTCCATTGAATTGGCTTTCCTGTAACCTAAAATATTGCGCGCAAATTCTATGGTCATGATCTGCATTCCCAGACAGATTCCCAATAACGGGATATTGTTTTCACGGGCATATTTTGCGGCTGAAATTTTACCTTCAATTCCACGGTCTCCAAAACCTGGGGCAATCAGCATTCCGTCAATTCCTTTGAAGGTTTCCTTAGCGTTTTCTTCATTAATATCACCACTGTAAACCCATCTGATACGCACTTCGGTTTCCAGATCTGCACCTGCATGAATAAAAGCTTCGGCAATGGATTTGTAAGAATCCTGAAGTGAAACATATTTTCCAACCAAAGCAATTTCTACAGATTTCTTAGGGTTTTGATATCTTTTTAAGAAGTTTTTCCAGTCTTTTAAATCAGCATCTTTATCAGACTTTAAATTAAGTTCCTTCAGTACAACATCATCAAAATTCTGTTTCTGAAGATAAAGCGGAACTTCATAAATGGTATCCAAATCTTTACATTCAATAACATTTTCAAGAGATACATTACAGAACTGCGCAAGTTTTGCACGCTGTTCTTTGGGGATTTTATGCTCGGTTCTGCATACCAGAACGTCCGCCTGAATTCCCGATTCCATCAGCTGGCGCACGGAATGCTGGGAAGGTTTAGTTTTCAGTTCGCCGCTTGCCGCGAGATAAGGAAGCAAAGTGAGATGAATAACCATGGAATTGTTTTCTCCCAGTTCCCATTTCAGCTGTCTTACACTTTCTATATAAGGAAGAGATTCGATATCGCCGACGGTTCCACCGATTTCGGTGATGATGATGTCATAATTCTGTTTTGCCAGAATTTTAATCCTTCTTTTGATTTCGTTGGTGATGTGCGGAATGACCTGTACCGTTTTTCCGAGGAAATCTCCTTTTCTTTCTTTTTCAATAACGGTCTGATAAATTTTACCGGTTGTAACGTTATTGTTTTGAGAAGTTGATGAGTTGAGGAATCTTTCGTAGTGTCCCAAATCCAAATCAGTTTCAGCACCGTCTTCGGTTACATAACATTCGCCATGTTCATAAGGATTTAATGTTCCGGGGTCGATGTTGATATAGGGATCAAGTTTCTGAATGGTGACATTGAAACCGCGGGATTTTAGAAGAAGTCCCAAAGAAGCGGATACAATTCCCTTTCCCAAAGATGAAGTAACACCTCCTGTAACGAAGATGTATTTCGTGTTCTTTTTACTCATTAGATTAGGTTTGTGCAAAGTTAAGTGATTTTGAAAGACAAGGCAAATAAAGGAAGATTAAATATTTCGGAGTGTGCAGAACCTTCATTATAGCCCCGATCGCAGCGGCATCCTTTTTCTTTGTAAAAAAGAAAAAGATATAGCGGAGAGCGGGACGGATTTCCGGAAGAGGCAGTTGTTTTCTGCTTTTAAAAACTAAATTCATCCAACTAAAACTCCCAAAGTTTCAAAATTTTTCAGGAAATTCGCAGGATGGCAAAAGTGAAAACGGCATATTTCTGTCAGAACTGCGGGTCGCAATATCCGCAGTGGCTCGGACAGTGCAAAAACTGCGGCGAATGGAATACTTTGATAGAAGAAATCGTGGAGAAATCTCCAACGAAAAGTTTTTCTGAACGTTCCAAACAGCACATCATCAATATTATTGAAGTGGAAACCCACGAAGAACCGCGCATCAGTACTCCTTCTGAAGAGCTGAACAGAGTATTGGGCGGAGGGATTGTTCTGGGTTCTGTTACTTTAATCGGCGGTGAACCCGGTATCGGGAAATCTACCTTACTGCTGCAGCTCGCCCTGAAAATGAAGAAGAAGATTCTTTATGTTTCGGGTGAAGAAAGCGCATCGCAGATTAAGATGCGTGCTGACCGGCTGACTGAACTGCAGAATCCGCACTGTTATCTTTTTACTGAAACTTCCGTTGAAAAGATTCTGCATGAAGCTAAAAAACTGAAGCCTGATTTTGTAATTATTGATTCGATTCAAACGCTTCAGAGCCAGCTGATTGAAAGTTCGCCGGGCACGGTTTCCCAAATCCGCGAATGCTCCAACGAAATCATCAAATACGCGAAAGACAGCAATACGCCGGTTTTTTTAGTGGGACATATTACTAAAGACGGCCAAATCGCGGGACCGAAAGTTTTGGAACACATGGTAGATGTTGTTCTTAATTTCGACGGCGACCGGAATCACCTTTTCAGATTATTAAGGGCCAACAAAAACCGTTTCGGATCTACCGCGGAGATTGGAATTTATGAAATGGTTTCCCAGGGTTTGAAGGAGATTAAAAATCCTTCCGAGATTCTCATTACCAAGAAATTTGAAGAACTCTCGGGGAATTCTGTCGCGGTAACGCTGGAAGGAAACCGCCCTATGCTTATCGAAATTCAGGCTTTGGTAAGTTCGGCAGTGTACGGAACTCCGCAAAGAAGCTGCACAGGTTTCGACTCGAAAAGAGTCAATATGCTTTTGGCGGTTCTGGAAAAGCGGGCGGGCTTTCAGTTGGGTGCGAAAGATGTTTTCCTTAATATAACAGGTGGTATAAAAACCGACGATCCGGCACTTGATCTGGCTGTCGTGGCTTCCATTTTATCGAGCAATGAAGATATTGCGATCTCTGAGCATTTCTGCTTTGCGGGTGAGATTGGTCTGAGCGGAGAAATCCGTCCGGTTTCGCAGATCGAACAGCGGATTTCGGAAGCTGAAAAGCTGGGCTATGAAAAGATTTTTGTTTCGAACTTAAATAAAATCCCTAAAAAGAAATTCGGGATCACTATTGTGGAAGTAAGTAAAATTGAGGATTTTCATGAGCATCTTTTTTAAAATCATTGTATGAATTTCCTTGCCCATTCCTACCTGACCTTTACCGATGAGCAGATCGTCGGGCAGTTTCTGGAAGATTTTATCCGGAACAGAGACCGCTTTACATTTCCTGAAAAGATAGGAGAAGGAATTACTCTGCACAGAGCAATTGATACTTTTACGGATGCACATCCGGAAATTCATGAAGCCAAGAAAATTTTCAGTCCGCTGGTGAGGCTGTACTCCGGGGCTTTTGTCGATGTTTCTTTTGATTATTTTCTCGCCAATTCTTTAGCTGATAAAACGCTTTTAAGCCATTCGCAACGCGTTTACCGTGTTTTGCGTAATCACGAAAAGTTTCTTCCTGAAAATTTCCTGCGGATGCTCGACAGGATGGAAAAAGACAACTGGCTTTATAATTACAGAGAAGATTGGGGAATTAAATTTTCTCTTCAGAACGTTCTCAACAAAGCCAAATATTTAGAAAAAGACACCGGAGTTTTTGAAGTTTTCCTAAATAACAAACCACAGCTTCAGTATCACTTTGACCGTTTCTTTCCTGATGTTATGAAAGAAGCAGAAAGAGTGAACGCAGGTTTCTAAAAATTCTGATAAAGATAGCGGTCAGGATAGTTTAATCTCTGACTTTTCCGGTTTCCGCCAACGATGATGTGGATGATATTCATCTGATCGTCATACAGATTGTACAGAAAACTTACTGCGGTTTCCACTTTTTTAGGCGTAGCTGTTTTTTCTGATTCCAGGTAAATATTTACCGCTTCACTGTCTTCTTCGTATCCTAAATAATTGATTTTCAAAAATTTGTTGTCAGATTTCAGTTTCAGGTATTCTTCGCAATACTGAATTAAATACGCGTTGATCTGCGACTTGTATTTCTCATCATTAAAATGAACGGCTTTTCCGTATTTTGCCTTTAACACATTTTCCAAATCATCCAGAAAGAATTTTCCGCTTATTTCAAAAGTTTTTGAAGTGGGATTATATTTAAATTCTACAGAACCAACATGATAAGGGTGAATGTCTTTGGTTGAAAAAACATTTGAAAATAACGATGCCGCAAACAGAAAAGTAAAAAGTGCAGTGATGATTTTTTTCATTTTAAATGGCCGGGTATTTTTTTTGGAAATATTTCATACTGAAAAATAGACTTCCTGTTTATAGATGAGTATTCATCTTCCTTATTTTTAAACAAAGTTAAATTAAATTTTGTATTATCGTGCCGCTTAAAAAATATGCAGTACATGAACGATTTTTTATTTTACTTGAATTTGGGTTGGGAACATATTATTTCCCTGGATGCTTTGGACCATCAGCTGTTTGTTTTGGTGTTGGTTGCAATTTTTGCGGTGAAAGACTGGAAGAAAATACTTTGGATCGTCACCGCCTTCACCATAGGTCATTCCATTACTTTGGCGTTAAGTGTTTTTGATATTGTGCGTGCGCCGGCAAAATGGGTTGAGTTTTTGATTCCGTTAACCATCGTGATTACTGCTTTAGACAATATTTTAATGCGGAACAGACACAACAGCCTGATGCGGATGAATTATTATCTCGCGCTGTTTTTCGGACTTATTCACGGGATGGGATTTGCCAATACTGCAAGAATGATGATGGCGGGTGAACAGCATATTTTTGTCCCGCTTTTAGGATTTAATATTGGTTTAGAATTGGGGCAGATTGCTGTAGTCGTCATTATTTTGGCAGTGCATTTTCTTTTGTCGGCACTCTTCAGACTTAATAAAAAAGACTGGATTCTTTTTGTATCGTCAGGCGTTTTTGCCCTTGCCCTAAAAATGACTTTGGAACGAATTCCATTTTAAAAAGTTAATTTCCTTATTTATAACGAGTTTTCTGTAACGATTTATTAGTTTTGAAGACTATTAGCTTAAACATTCTATACGTATGAAATTTAAATCCATCGTTTTATCCCTTTTTATTCCTTTGGGAATGTTTGCTCAGGATATCCAGAACAATCCGAAAAGCAACCACGGTAATAAATTCGAACAGCTTGGCACCATTCTGCCGACTCCCAATTTTTACAGAACCGCTTCCGGCGCACCAGGCCAGGGATATTGGCAAAACAGGGCAGATTATGATATCTCCGCCTACCTGGATGAGGATAAAAGAAATCTGAAAGGTTCCGAAACGGTAACTTACTACAATAATTCTCCGGATGACTTAGAATATCTATGGCTGCAGCTGGATGAAAACGAGCAGTCTTCAGTGAAGAGTGCCGGCTATGATGATTCTTCATTTATTCCGAAAATCTCAAATACAGAACGTTTAAAAATTACCGATTTACCTGAAAAAAATAATGGCTATGGTGTCAATCTGGAAAAAGTCACCGATGCTTCAGGAAATCCGCTCAAATACATCGTAAACAAAACGATGATGCGAATCGATTTGCCTAAAGTTCTCAAAAAGGGCGAAACATTCAGGTTTAAAATCGACTGGAATTATAATATCCCGAACCGTATCGCCATGGGCGGAAGAGGCGGTTACGAGAACTTCCCGGAAGACGGCAACGATCTATATACGATTACCCAATGGTTTCCGAGAATGTGTGTCTACAGCGATTTCAAAGGCTGGCAGAATAACCAGTTTACCGGAAGAGGCGAATTCGCTTTGGTTTTCGGAAACTATAAAGTGACCATGAACGTTCCTGCAGATCATATTATTGCTGCAACAGGCGTTGGAAAAAATTATGATAAAGTGCTTACCGCAGCGCAGCTTGCAAGATGGAACAAAGCGCAGACGTCCAGCGAACCTGTGGAAATTGTAACCTTGGAAGAAGCAAAAAAAGCGGAAAAAAGCAAATCCAAAGAAAGAAAAACCTGGATTTTCGAAGCAGAAAACGTGAGAGATTTCGCCTGGACTTCCTCCAGAAAGTTCATTTGGGACGGTATGAAAGTTACCATCCCAGAAAACAACAATCAGGTAATGGCGATGAGTTTATATCCGAAAGAAGCCTATAATCTTTACCGTAAATTTTCGACAAAGGCGGTAGCTCACACAATAAAAACCTATTCAGAATTTACAGTTCCTTATCCCTATCCTGTTGCCCAGTCGATTGAGGCGGCGAATGGGATGGAATATCCGATGATCTGTTTCAATTACGGAAGAACCGAGAAAGACGGAACATATTCTGAAGGAATCAAAAACGGAATGATCGGTGTGATTATTCACGAGGTAGGACATAATTTCTTCCCGATGATTATCAACTCGGACGAAAGACAGTGGAGCTGGATGGATGAAGGGTTAAATACTTTTGTTGAATATTTGACAGAGGAGAAATGGGATAACAAATTCCCGTCCAGAAGAGGCCCGGCTCATACGATTGTTGATTATATGAAACTGCCGAAAGATCAGCTGGAACCGATAATGACCAACTCCGAAAATATCATTCAGTTTGGACCAAACGCTTATTCAAAACCGGCAACAGGTTTGAATATTTTAAGAGAAACGATCATGGGACGCGAACTTTTTGATAATGCTTTTAAGACGTATGCAAAAAGATGGGCGTTCAAACATCCCGAACCGGCAGATTTTTTCAGAACGATGAACGATGCAAGTGCGGAAAACCTTGATTGGTTCTGGCGCGGATGGTTCTACGGAATCGATCCTGTGGATATTTCTATTGATAAAGTAACCGTTGCGACTCCGGACCTGGATGCTGAACCGAAAGCCCGTGAAATCAATTACACGGTTGATAAACCCCAACAGAATGATTTTGAGGATATCTCGAAAATCAGAAACAGAAACGATAAAAACATCCAGTTTTATACCGATAAAGACAAAGAAACTCAGGATTTCTACTGGAGATACAACCGCGGAATGGAGAAGGTGGATGACACCAAAAAATATTCAATGAAGATTGAGAATATGGAAAAAGTTCCGGCAAAGGAAAAAGCTAAACTGCAGGATATTTATGCCTATCAGATTGATTTCAGCAACAAAGG
This sequence comes from Kaistella soli, assembly GCF_019038595.1. GTDB lineage: Bacteria > Bacteroidota > Bacteroidia > Flavobacteriales > Weeksellaceae > Kaistella > Kaistella soli. Next base: position 266,776 of record NZ_JAHOPF010000004.1, on the reverse strand, counting down.
AGGTTTGGTAATGCCTATTATTCTTGAATTCACTTTTGAAGACGGAACAAAACTCAATGATAAATCTTCAGCGCAGATCTGGAGAAAAAACGAACAGAAAGTTTCCAAAACATATTATTTCACTAAAAAATTAAAATCTATTCAGCTTGATCCTATGAAGGAAACTGCAGATATTGATACCTCGAATAATTTTTGGGGAGACATGCCGGCACCAACTTCTAAGTTTGAGGTGTTCAAGCAGAAAAGCGGTGATGCTGCAAGAGGTGCTGCCCAAGGCAAAGTAAATCCGATGCAGGTTGCCGGAAAGAAAAATTAAGTTCACCAAATTATGACCACAAAAAAAACGCAACTTATAAAGCTGCGTTTTTTTCTTTTAGTCTGCGGGCAATTTTCTTTTTCCGTTCGTAAATGACTTCTGTAATTTTCCCTCCGATCCAAGAAAAAGGGAAGAAGGTAAGAAAGATCAAAATTTTATAAAAAGTAGGGTGGTAAGGAAAGATAATAATATCGAGCATCGCAATAAACAGCAGAATAAAGCCTATTAAAATAGCGTAAGCTACTTTGGCATATTTTACCAGTATTGCGGTCACCACGCCGCCCACTGTTGCAGCAATTCCGGATGAAATAAGCAACGCTACAAAAAAGTAGGGCTTGTGCTCCATTGATTGCAAAAGGGTTTCCCAATGCTGAAAAGGAGCATAATCTTCATAGGTAATCCATGAGGAATTCAGTCTTACACCAAGAGAAATAATGAGTGCTGCCGTCGCAAGACCTACAAAAACCGCAAAAGTATTTCGGAGAAAATTCATTTAAAACTGATGTGCAATCATTGAAATTTCGATATCTACATTTTTCGGTAAGCAAGAAACCTGCACCGTTTCTCTGGCTGGATAACTTTCCGCATCAAGATAAGAGGCATAAATGTCATTCATCACCGCAAAATCATCCATGTTTTTAAGAAAAATAGTTGCTTTTACTACGTTTTTAAAATTCATTCCGGCTTCGTTTAATATCGCTTCAAGGTTTTTCATCACCTGATGGGTTTCTTTTTCAATACCTTCCACGAGCTTTCCTGTCTCAGAATTCACCGGAATCTGTCCCGAAATATAAAGTATTCCGTTTGCAAAATTCGCCTGGGAATAAGGACCAATGGCTGCAGGTGCTTTAGGGGTAGAGATTATCTTTTTCATTTGATTATTAATTTAGGCAAATATAAAACTAATGTTTAATTCTTTAAAATGATTTTAGAAAGGTGCGTTCGGCTGAGTGAAACTTCGGTCTTTGTATTTCACGGCATCTCTCAGGATATTGGCTTTGATTCCGATAAAAAAATCGTACACTTTATATTGCCCGTAAGGGATCCAGTTGAAATTGATCGTGAAACTTCTCTGATCTCTCGAAAAACCTAACTGGGTATTGGCAATTTCTTTCGTGATTACGTCATAATAAAGGTTCCCGGTAATGTTCCAGAATGGCGTAAGCTTGATGCTTCCGTCCAAACCAACAGAGGCAACTTTGTTTCCAAAGCGTGTTAAGCTTCTCGTATAGCCGTATTGCGCATTGATGTTCAGAGTCCATGGCTGGGAAAACTGCGAATAATTATCATCATCAAAATAATAGTTTTCGTTTCGGATCTCGCCTTTTTTATGGTATTTTTTAGAAATCTCCTCTTTATCTTTTTTCTCAAATATTGCACTGCTTAAAGGGTAAGAAAGCTGCGCGTTAAAGCCCTGAATACTGAAATGACCGAAATTATTGGTTCGTATTCCGATATCTTCACCCGGTGCGAAAATAATCTGATACGGTTCCAGCGTTAAGCCTGTATTTAAATTCAGTTTGTCAAATAAAGTGGTTTGCCCACTGAACGTGAACATCGACCATTTGTAAACGGGAGCCGCAAAATTATAATTGGTGTTGAAATTTAAGCTTTCGAAAATCTTAATTTTTTTTATGCCGGTGGAATCTTTTTTAGATTTCACTTTCATTTCCAGATTGTTATTGATGGAAAAACTCATTGCCTGAACAAGACCTGAATTTGGGGAGCCCACAATTCCTTTATCAAAAATGGAATATTGCGTCATCTCTCCGCGGTCGTTAAAATAGTTTTTATAGTATCCAAAACCGGGAGCCGAAAAATCCGGAGAATAGGTAAACCCAATTTGCGGTGTCATCATGTGACGGATGGCCTGTATGCCTGAGTTTTTCTTGAAATTCAGCATTCCGTAAAGCACTGTCTGCAGACTTGCACTCGTTGAAAATGAAGAATATCCGGCGATTTTTTTATTGAGAATATCGTCAACCGTATTCGTTAATGGGTTGTAATTCCGGGTTAGCGTTTTAGTCGTTAAGGCATTGTCGATATTTGCAGAAAGTGAAAACGTAAAATATTTCGCGATGGTGGTATTTGTTCCCAGTGCGATATTGTTTTTAACGCCGGTCTGCATTTTGTCCCACATTGGTTTTCTGAAAAGTTCGCCTTCATTGGTTTGCACGTAGTTGTTCAGGTTTAATCCTGTATTTACCGTAATGTTTTCCAAAAGCCCCTGTCTGATGCCTGTTTTGGGTTTAAATAAGTAGAATTGGTTAATTGCAACATTCAGCACCGGAAGTTTTAAATCAGCCAGACCGGTAGAGAAATTCTGCGAATAGGAAGAAGTTCCGGTAATGGTGATAGGAAGCGTCAGAAACCTTTTTACCACACTTACACTGGAGTTCTGCTGTGCGTTAAGATTATTCTGGTTAAATGCGTAATTATTGTTGACCGTGTTATTGTAAAATTTATTACTCACCACATCCACTGATGCTGAAAAAGTGAGGAAAGGATTTGCTTTGGAGTCCTGCTGATGTCTCCAGGCAATCCGGTAAGTTCCGGTTTTTGAATAATCTGAAAGCCCTTTTATTCCGCGGATTGTGGTTCCTATGTCGGCAGAAAAATTCCCGGTGTACTTATAATTCTTTTTGTAATTCACTTCAGGCCTGAGATTCCAGCTTCCTTTCGTGTAAATGTCCGTAAGGATTTTCAGGTCGAAATGTTCACCAATCGGCTGATAATACCCGAGTGCATTCAGGAAAAAACCTACATCTTCACGTTCACCAAAACTTGGAATCAGGATACCCGCACTTCTTTTATCAGAAAACGGCAAAATTGCAAACGGCATAATAAGCGGAGTAGGAACCTGCTCAATATACATCTGTATCGGGCCGGTGATCACCTGCGATTTGTCTTTGCCTTTTATTAATTTAATATTCGGAGCAAGAAGGTAATAATCTGCGATGGTGTCTTTTTTCTTGATGAAATACTCATCGGTGGTGTATTTGCCTCTCCGCATAAAGAAAACGGAATCGTTGTATTTCTTGGTTTTTTCAGCTACAATTACACCTTCACTTTCTTCAGTTCTTGCATTGAAAGCGATGGCCTGACGGGTTTTGATGTTATATGTAAATTCGTCGTATTCGTAGGTTTTTCCTCCCTGTGTGGCCAAGGCCGGATTTTTTATTTTGCCTAAAGAATCAAGCTCGCCTCTGGCGAAAATCAGCGATTTGTCCCAGTCAATGGAAATATAGTCTGCATCAATCTGCATATCCTGATATTTTACCTGTGCTTTTTTGTTGAGGTAAGTCATCTTTTTCGGGATATCATTCCTGATGTTATCAGCCTTTGTTTGTACCACAGCCTCAAGCTGTTCCTTCTTCAGAACAACGGTGTCAGACTTGCGTATAGTATCGTTAACTATCTTATTTTCAGACAAATTTTGAGCATTGGAATGTGCTAAAAAACTGTTAAAAATTAGGATAATTAGAATATGTAATATATTTTTGAAGCCGGTTTTGCCCAAAGCGATAATTTCTGTAATTTGTGGTCAAAATTAGCATAATTTTTAAAATCTAAAGATGATTACCTATAGTTTTTCTTTCAAAAGATATTTTTTATTCCTTTTCATGCTGTTATTCACGTTTAGTGGTGCTCAGAAAAAATTTACCATTGTTTTGGATGCAGGTCACGGCGGATCCGACCACGGGGCAAACCGTTATTACAGCGAATACGGTACTTTGCGCGAAAAGGATATCACGCTTTCTGTCGTATTGAAATTAGGACGGATGCTGGAGAAAGACAAAGATTTTAAAGTAATCTATACCAGAAAAATAGACGAATACCCGTCATTAACGGACAGGACGACCCTCGCAAACAGAAGTAAAGCAGATTTATTTGTCTCGGTTCACGTTAATGCAAACACTAAAACTACACCTTACGGTACTGAGACCTTTGTGCAGGGGCCTGATCAGAATAAAACCAACCTTGAAGTCGCAAAAGCGGAAAACGATGTGATTTATCTGGATGAAAAAGACCGGGAGATGTTTGCATCTTATGATCCAAAATCGCCGGAGTCTTTAATCGCACTGAAAATTCAGCAAAGTAAATATCTGGAAAGCAGTTTGCTTTTCGGAAGTTTTGTAGAAGGGAATTTCGAGAAGAAAGATAAAAGGTATTCGCGCGGGGTAAAACAGCAAAACCTCCACGTTCTCCGGCTGAATGCGATGCCGTCAGTTTTGATCGAAACAGGATTTATCAGTAATTATGATGACGCAATGTATCTGGCTTCAGACAACGGACAGAGCGAAATAGCCACAAGCATCTATGACGCGATCATCAGCTATAAAAAAGCAATTGAAAGAAATACTGCGACCGTGGTAAAGGCTGAACCAGAAAAACCTGAAGAAAAGCCGCTTAAAAACGATTTCAGAATTCTGCTGATGTCTACACCAACCAAATACGCAGGCAGTGACCCGGCTTTAAAAGGATTAAATTATATTCTGCCGATCAAAGAGAACGGAATGTATAAATACTACTACGGAACCACTAATTTGGCTTCTGTACGCGACAATAATTTAAAAACAGCAAAAGATGCAGGTTTCCGGAACGCGACCTCCATATCATTTGTTCCCAACCAGAATCTTGGCATAGGCTATTACACGCTGGAACTGGCAGTAACGGACCAGAAATTAAGTTCTAACTCCTACATGCTTAATACGTTGAAGGACGTAAACCGCGTTAAAGAGAACGGCAAATTCTACTATACTTATGGCAAATTTACGAGTCTGGAGGAGGCTCTGAAGGCGAGGAAAAACCTCGAGGATAAGGGTGTAAAAGATGCGGTAGTTGAAAAAAAGTTAAAATAATTTTGGGCAAGTGTTGCAGGATTAAAACTTAATTTCTATTTTTGCAGTCCTCAAAACAAAGGCCTATTCGTCTAGTGGTAAGGACTCAAGATTTTCATTCTTGCAACAGGGGTTCGATTCCCTTATAGGCTACAAAGAATGAAAGTTTTTGAAAAAAAATAAAGAAATTATTTGGTAATTAAAAAAAGATATCTATCTTTGCACCCAAGTTTTTAGAAGATATGGCAAATCATAAATCAGCTCTGAAAAGAATCAGACAAAGCGAAAAGAAAAGATTAAGAAACAGATACTATCACAAGACTGCTAGAACAGCTTTGAAAGTATTGAGAAATGAAGAAGATAAGCAAGCTGCAACTGAACAGTTGCCACAAGTAATCTCTTTGTTGGATAAATTGGTGAAGAAAAACATCATTCACAAAAACAAAGCGGCAAACTTAAAAAGCAAGTTGACTAAGCACGTTAATAAATTAGCGTAAACTTATAAAAAGACGCACGGCCCGTTCGTCTATCGGTTAGGACCTCAGGTTTTCATCCTGGTAAGAGGGGTTCGACTCCCCTACGGGCTACTAAACTTCCGAAATTAATTTTTCGGAAGTTTTTTTATGTTTATATTTGAGGAGTTTTATACACCTTATGAAAATCCTTATCATTAACGGCCCTAACCTCAATCTCCTCGGAACCCGTGAACCTGAAATCTACGGAAATGTTTCCATGGAGGTGTATCTCCAAAATCTTCAGAATGAGTTTCCCCATCACCAAATCAGCTGTTTTCAATCGAACATTGAAGGTGAAATAATCAACCGGATTCAGGAAGATGATTTTGATGCGCTCGTGATCAATCCCGGCGCTTTTACCCATTATTCTTACGCAATTGCCGACTGTTTGAAAAATATTTCAAAACCTAAAGCCGAAGTTCATATCAGTAATATTTACAAAAGGGAAGAGTTCCGCCAGAAATCTGTAACCGCGGCTCATACTGACGGCGTTTTAAGCGGGTTCGGAATGAACGGTTACCGTTTGGCGGTTATCAGTTTTCAAGCGGATTAATTTTGCTTTTTCGGGATTGTATTTCATAACAGCTTTGTATCTGATCTAAAAATTTTATCATGAAAAACTCTGCTCTTGTTTTGCTTTTACTTCTAAGTTTCAGTTTTTTTAAAACCCAAACCAAAGATATCCGTTACCAGCCAAAAGAATATGTGGAGATTACGCATACGGAGTGGAGTAAAAACGCTACTATTTATGAGGTGAATGTCCGCCAGTATACTCAGGAAGGTACTTTTAAAGCGTTTGAAAAGCATTTGCCGCGTCTGAAAAAGATGGGTGTAGACATTATCTGGCTTATGCCGATTCACCCGATTGGAGAAAAGAACAGAAAAGGAACATTGGGAAGTTATTATTCGTGAAGGATTTTCTTGGGATTAATCCCGAATTTGGTACCATGACAGATTTTAAAAATCTGGTCGACAAAATTCATGCTATGGGAATGTATGTCATTATCGATTGGGTCGGAAACCATTCTGCATGGGATAATCCTTTAACAATACAGCATCCCGATTGGTACACCAAAACCCGCGCAGGAAACTTCCAGCCAACGCCGTGGTATGACTGGGATGATGTGATCGATTTCGATTATGACAACCCGGATTTCAGAAAATACATGACTGATGCACTGAAGTTCTGGGTGAAAGAAGCCAATATTGACGGCTACCGAGCCGACGTTGCCGGATTTATTCCGGTTGATTTCTGGGAAAACGCAAGAAAAGAGCTTGATGAAATAAAACCCGTATTCATGCTGGCTGAATGGGAAAGCAGAGATCTTTACAAAAAATCATTTGATATGACGTATTCCTGGAGTTTATGGGATAAACTGCGGGAAGCCGTTAATCACCAAAAACTCGGCGGTCTTGTAGAATATCTGTCTCATGATGTAAACTCAGTTCCACATAACGCTTACCGAATGACTTTTACCGATAACCACGATAAAAATTCCTGGGAAGGAAATCCTTACCTTAATTTTGGTGACGGTCTGAAAACTGCTATCGTAATGACGGGTGTAGTCAACGGAATGCCGCTTTGCTACAGCGGTCAGGAAGCGGGACTTAACAGAAGTCTTAAGTTTTTTGACAAAGATCCTATCGAATGGAAAGCCAACGAAAATACAGAACTCTTTACCAAACTTTTCCATTTGAAACATGCCAATCAGGCATTGTGGAACGGCAAATATGGCGGCGAAATGATAAGAGTGGTGAACGATCATCAGGATAAAATCATTTCTTTTTACAGAGAAAAAAATAATGACGCAGTTTTTCCTGTTCTGAATTTTTCTGACCAAACAGTTGAGGTCAATCTGAATACCGCATATTTTCAGGGAAAATACCGCGAACTTTTCACGGGAAAAATTTATAATATTAAAGATAAAACCAATATCAAACTTTTGCCGTGGTCTTATCTCGTTTTAGTTAAGGAATGATTCTTGTTCACAGTCAATAAAAATTGATATGAAAAACATACTTCCTTTTCTCATTTATGCTGTTTTAATTTCGTGTACTAAGGAAAAAGAAACCGTAACCGATCATAAAATTTCTGACAGTAGAAGTTTAGCAGCTGACAGTACCGAAATTCCCAATATTGAAAATCCTGATTATTCTGGCGTTTTTGAAATTACTCCACAGAATGTAAGTTCAGGGAAAGGAAGAGCGGTTTTCGTCCAGAACGGTAAAACGCTGTTTTTTTTCGATCAGAATTCAAATAAAGGAAATATTAAAATTGACGGGAAAGATTATGATTTAGACCGTTTTGATTTTAATGAAAATAACTATTCACTTTACGGAAACGGTGTTGAAATTGAAGCTGTAAACGGAGATTTCAAAAGCGGAACGGGCGACTGTGTTGCCGGAGATTTCCCTGAAGTGAAAGTTACTGTAAACGGCAAAACACTGAATCTTACCAATATCAATGTTCAGGATTGCCCGAATTATTGATTTAAATATCTTCATTATCACTCCACTGTGATTCATCGAAAGACTGGCTGTCCTCGGCAAGAAGTTCTGCTTCCCGTTCCAGTGATTCGTTCACGGTAAAAGAAACTTTATCTTTTAACTGTTCCTTCGCGAGTTTTCGGACCATCGCTTTGTCAATCATCATGAATCTTTTGCCAAGTCTTCTCGCCGCATAAGAACGCATGCCTGTGGCTTTCAAAATATCTACAGCCATATCAACAGCGGTTCCTAAAGTTTCCCTGTAAATGTTATCAACTCCATTATTGTAAAAATCGTAAGCGTCCAGCCGGTTTTTCGCGCGGACAAAAATTTTAAGCTGCGGGAAGTTTTTACGTGCATATTCCAGGATCAGTTTGTTTTTCTCCGGATTATCCAGGCATAAAATAAGCAGATCAGCTGTTTCCGCACCGGCAGACCGGAGAATTCCAGGTTTGGTAGCATCTCCGAAATATACTTTAAAGCGGTTTGATTTCAATAAATTCACCCTTTGGGAATCATTGTCAAGTACAGTTGCCTGAATTCCGTTTACGTGGAGCAATCTCCCCACAGTGCTTCCGAAATGGCCAAAACCTACAATAATTATTTTTCTTTTTTTAATGGGCTCAGAGTCATCAGATAAATCTTCTTCAACAGTCATGAATTTAGGTTCCAGAAACTTTTCATTGATGATTAAAACTATTGGAGTAACACACATCGAAATGGCGGTTATCGCCATAAGCTGCGCATTTAATTGAGGATTGAGTAAATATAAATTGGTGGAATAATTAATCAGTACGAAAGCAAACTCCCCAATCTGTGACAGCGCGAAAGCGACAAGAAAATTCTGATCGGTTTTCAGTCCGAAGAATTTACCGATACCTAAAAGCACCATGAATTTGATCAGTAACACCACAACGGTCGTGGTAAAAATAAACATCGGATCCTGCATGATCACATAAAAATTGATGGTCGCGCCAACACTCACAAAAAATACTGCCAAAAGCAAACCTTTGAACGGCTCGATCTGGCTTTCCAATTCATGACGGAATTCGCTGTTTGCCAACATTACGCCGGCCAAAAATGCTCCCAGTGCCGGACTTAAACCCGCGGAAGCCATTAGTTCTGAGACTCCGATAATTAAAAATAGTGAAGATGCAGTAAGAAGCTCGTTCATTCCGGACCGGGAAACATAACGCAGAAACGGAACGAAAATAAATTTCCCTAAAAAAATAAGCAGCAGAACTCCCAGAATAATGGAAAAAGGCTGCAGCCAATCCGGTAAATACTGTAAAAGCAGCTGGTGCTCATGATCTTCAGGTCTTTTCGCCAGTACAGGAAGGAGTGCTAAAATAGGAATCACCGAAATATCCTGAAAAAGTAAAATGGAAAATGACGATTCGCCAGCTTCCGTACGGAAAATGTTTTTCTCTTTTAAAGTCTGCAAAACAATTGCGGTGGAGGAAAGCGCAAAACATACAGCAGCCACCAATGCATGATCCGGCCGCCAATCTGCTAAATAGAAAACCAGAAATAGGGCAGTCATCGTGATCAACATTTGACTTAAACCCATCCCTAAAATTTTCTTCCTGATTTTCCAGAATTTTTTCGGCTCCATTTCTAATCCGACTAAGAAAAGAAGCATTACCACTCCAAATTCGGTCGCATGCATAATGTCATCAGAATCTCTTCCTGTCAGTTTCAGCCCGAAAGGTCCGATGATAATTCCGCCAAGAATAAATCCAATAACCGAACTCAGCCCCAGCTTGCGAACCAGAGGAACCATAATTATTGCTGCCCCCAGAAAAATAAGGGTCGTCATCGCAAGAGAGTTCTCCGTCATGGAATCTGCAGTGTTTTTTTGATTTCTTCTGAGTTTTTTTTGAGTTCAGCTTCTTTTAAATCATCAGCATCGTGTATGGCAATAATTTCTTTTACTTCGATACTGTTTACCTTTAAAGAAAGTGTCAGCGGTTTCATTAGATCCGGGATCGTAGTTTCATAAAGACCTTTTTCTGAATAATTATCTTTCTTTCCTCCAACGGTTACAATAATAACAGCGTCTTTGTTTAAAAGCGGATGGTCATCTTCGGAAGTCCAATTCATATCGAAGACTTCATCGATCCAAAGCTTAAGAAGCGGCGGAAGACCAAACCAAATAAGGGGAAAATGAAAAATCAGCCTTTCAAAATCTTTAATTCTTTTTCTTTCCCGGAAAGTCGCGATATGAAAATCCGGATATTCTTCGTATAAATCTTTGAAATGTAAATTGTCAATTCCTTCATATGCCTTTACTAACTCTACATTTGCGGTAGAATATTCGTAATAGGGATGTGCAAAAATTACCAGCGTTTTTTTCAAAGACTGAAGTTTGTATAAAATTAGCGAAAAAAATAAAAGCATATTGCTTCTCAAAAAAAATAATTCTTATTTTTGAGAGATGAAGGCAGTAAAAGTCGTTTCTGACGATCACGTTAAAGAATTTCTGAATTTCCCCTCCAAACTTTTTTCTAAAGACACAAATTATATCCGGCCGCTAGATCAGGATGTTGAAGCAGTCTTTAATCCTGTAAAAAATAAATTTTTCCGTTCCGGTGAATGTGAAAGATTTCTCTTTACAAATGAGAGAAATGAAACCGTGGGTAAAATTGCTGTCTTCATCAGTAAAAAATATAAGCAGAAACAGCCGACCGGAGGTTTTGGTTTTTTCGACTGTATAAATGATCAGGAAACGGCCAATTTTATTTTTGATTTTGTTAAAAATTGGCTTCAGGACAAAGGTATGGAAGCGATGGACGGACCAATTAATTTCGGTGAGCGGGACAAATTCTGGGGCCTTCTAATAGAAGGTTTTTCCGAGCCGCTTTACGGAATGAATTATAATCCTCATTATTATAAGGAACTTTTTGAGAATTACGGATTTCAGATTTATTTCAACCAATTGTGTTTTGGAAGAAAAATTCATGATGAAGTGGCTGAAAATTTTATCCAGATGCATGAAAGAATTTCGAAAAACAAAGAGATTTCAGCAAGGAGAATGAAAGTTCAGCAGCTTGAAAAATTTGCAGCTGATTTTACTGAAATTTATAACAAAGCATGGGCAAATCATGGCGAAGGAAAACAAATTTCAAATGCGCAGACCCTAAAAATCTTTAAAACTTTGAAGCCGGTAATCAATGAGCATATTTCCTGGTTTGTGTATGAAAATGAAAAGCCGATCGCGATGTGGATGAATATTCCGGATCTGAACCAATGGTTCAAATATTTAGATGGGAAATTCGGACTTTGGCAGAAACTGAAATTCCTTTTGGTGAAGAAATTCCGAAAGAATAAAAAAATGGTAGGTTTGGTTTTTGGCGTTATTCCTGAATGGCAAAAAAAGGGAATTGATGGGTTTATGATTTGGGAAGGTACAAGACATTTCAGAAAAACGACAGCTTTTGAAGATTACGAAATGCAGTGGATTGGCGATTTTAATCCAAAAATGATGAAAATTGCGGAGAATTTAGAAACCGAAGTCACCAGAAAACTGGCAACTTACCGATATCTTTTCGACCGTAATAAAAAATTTGAGAGACATAAAATGCTTTAAATCTCAAAACAATAACGAGGGTTTTAGTTGAACTTGACGTCGCGGATATTCAGGAAATAAGTGACATTTCCTTTCCAGTGATTTTCTTCCGCGGTGAACGCAATATCGAAAGTTTTCTCCCGGAACTGTTCGGCATACTTGCCTAATTTAAAACCGATACATTCGATATTTCTGCCTGTAGACTCCTGTCGGATATAAAATTTAATATGGCTTCCGTCTTTTCCCATCGTTTTTACATAGCCTGCAACTTTCTGGTTTTTCAGGACCAGAACCGGTTTCATATTGTGTGGCCCGAAAGGTGCAAGTTTTCGGTGGAAATTAAAGAAATCCTTGTTCAGTTCATCAATTTCAACTTCTGAATCGATCGTAACACTAGGTTCTTTCTGGTGTTCCCTGATTTTTTCTGCAACTACTTTCTCGAACTTTTCACGGAACATGTCAAATTTGTCTTTTTCCATGGAAAGTCCTGCAGCAGCGGGGTGGCCGCCAAACTTGAGAAAGAGTTCTGAGCAGTTTTCAAGAGCGTCGTGTACATCAAAATCGGCTACAGAACGTGCCGAAGCTACCATTTCACCATTATTGCCGTCGGTGAAAACCAAAGTAGGTTTGTAATAAGTTTCGATAAGTCTTGATGCTACAATTCCAATTACTCCTTTATTCCAGCTGGAGCCGTAAACCACAGTGGTGAAATTCTGAAGCTGGCCGGTTTCTTCAACCTGTAAAAGTGCTTCGGTAGTGCTGCTCATATCCATTTCTCTTCTGGAATCATTGAGCGTAATAATGTCGTTGACAATCTGATGAGCCTGTTTCAGATTATCCGAAACCATCAATTCCACCGCCGCTTTTCCATGGGAAATTCTTCCTGCAGCATTTATTTTTGGGGCGATTTCAAAAACGATATTTGATATTTCAAAAGTGGCCAGTTTATCTTCCGGAATAAGCATTCGTAGACCCAGATTTCTTGATTTTCTTAAAATCTTTAAACCCTGTTTTGCCAAAACTCTGTTTTCGCCGGTCATCGAAACGATATCTGCAGCAATAGAAATGGCCAGTAAATCGGTAAGTTCGAAAAGTTCGGCTTCGGGAATTTTATAGATGGTATTTAATCCCTGGCAAAGTTTAAAGCCTACGCCACAACCAGAAAGTTCCTTGAAAGGATATCTGCAGTCTTTTCTTTTCGGATCCAAAACCGCCACCGCATTCGGAATTTCATCTCCCGGTAAATGGTGATCACAGATAATAAAATCTACATTTAAGCTCTTTCCATATTCAATTTTATCGAGAGCCTTGATGCCGCAATCCAAAGCGATGATTACCGAAAAGCCGTTTTCTTTGGCAAAATCGATACCTTCGGTGGAAATTCCGTACCCTTCAGAATTTCTGTCCGGAATGTAATAATCAAGATATTTTTTATCAACAATTTTACTTAAATAAAGATACATTAAGGCAACGGCAGTGGTTCCGTCTACATCGTAATCGCCATAAACAAGTATTTTCTCCCCGTTTTCGATTGCAGTTGCAATTCGGTCTACGGCAAGCTGCATGTCCTTCATTAAGAACGGGTTATGAATGTCGTTGAGATTGGGCTTAAAAAACTCTCTTGCCTTTTGATAGTTATCAATACCGCGAAGGACGAGAATTTTGGATTCAAAAGTTCCAAAACCAAGTGATGAACTGATTCCGTCCACAATATCTTCATCCGGTTCCGGTTTGTAAATCCATTTTTGACTCATAATGATACAAAAATAGAGATTTTTTTTGGATTTCTCAGGAGGTTTAAAACTGCTGACTCTGCTGTAATTTTAATTAAATCCAGTTTAAGAAACAGAGGTGTAACTAAAAATTAAAATATAACAGTGACAGTTTTTGGTGAGAAGAATAGCTGAAAAAAACCGCTCAATTTCTTGAACGGTTTATTATTTATTTTAGCTTTTGACTTAAGAATACATCTGCCTCTGCAGTTCTTTTATTTTCTTGTCGGCTAAATATTCGTCATAAGACATTTCTCTGTCGATAATTCCTTTTGGAGTAAGTTCGATGATTCTGTTACAGACGGTTTCTAGCATTTCGTGGTCATGAGATGCTAATAAAAGCGTTCCTTTGAAATTGGTTAAAGAGTTGTTCAAAGTGGTGATACTCTCTAGATCTAGGTGATTTGTAGGTTCGTCAAGCAAAAGAACGTTTGCTCTCTGCAGCATCATTCTCGAAAACATGCAACGCATTTTTTCTCCTCCTGAAAGAACTTTGCATGATTTCAAAGCTTCATCTCCGGAGAAAAGCATTTTCCCTAAAAATCCTCTCATGTATTCTTCATGACGCTCTTCATCATTTTTCGTGTACTGGCGCAACCAATCTACCAAATTGATGTCTTCCTGAAAGAAATCGGTATTATCAAGTGGCATATAAGACTGATTGGTGGTAATCCCCCAGTTGAAACTTCCTTTATCCGGCTGAGCTTTTCCGCCTAAAATCTCGAAAAATTCGGTAATTGCCAAGCTGTTTTTAGAAAGAACAGCGATCTTGTCGCCTTTTTTCAAATTCAAATCGATATTCGAAAATAAAAGTTCGCCGTCTTTTGTTTTTTCTAAATCTTTTACCTCTAAAATTTGATCTCCCGCTTCACGTTCGGTGTCGAAAATGATTGCAGGATATCTTCTTGAAGACGGTTTGATATCATCGATATTCAGTTTGTCGATCATCTTTTTTCTTGCAGTTGCCTGTTTTGCTTTTGCAACGTTGGAAGAGAACCGTGCGATGAAATCCTGAAGTTCCTTTTTCTTTTCTTCTGCTTTTTTATTCGCCTGCTGACGCTGTCTTGTAGCCAACTGAGATGCCTGATACCAGAATGAGTAGTTTCCTGTATAAAGGTTTAATTTAGAATAATCTAAATCCGCAATATTCGTACAAACAGTGTCTAAGAAGTGACGGTCGTGAGATACAACGATTACAGTATTTTCGTAATCCGCAAGGAAATCTTCTAACCAGGAGATGGTTTCAATATCCAGGTCATTGGTAGGTTCATCGAGAATCAATACATCCGGATTGCCAAATAATGCCTGCGCCAGAAGAACTTTTACCTTATTTTGGTTTTCAAGCTCGCTCATCATCTGATAGTGCATATCGTCTTTGATTCCGACATTGGAAAGCATCGTCATTGCATCAGACTCTGAGTTCCATCCACCCATCTCATCGTAAATAACACCCAGTTCTCCGGCTTTGATTCCATCGGCGTCAGAAAAATCTTCTTTGGCATATAGCGCATCCATTTCTTCTTTGATGTCGAAGAGTTTTTTATTACCTCTCAATACAGTTTCAAGCACGGTGAAATTGTCATAAGCAAAGTGATCCTGCTCCAAAACTGACATTCTTTTACCGGGCTCCAATGACACTGAGCCTGTTGTTGGATCCTGTTTTCCTGTTAATATTTTAAGGAAGGTGGATTTTCCGGCACCGTTCGCGCCGATAATTCCGTAGCAGTTTCCTTTAGTAAACATAATGTTCACTTCATCGAAAAGCACTCTTTTACCGAATTGTAATGATAAATTAGATACTGTTAACATATAGTTTTGTAAATTTGGCGCAAAAATACGAAAAGAAATCGGGTTTTTTGTGCAATTTTATATTCAGAAGATTCTACAAATTACACGATGAAAAAAATTATGATAATATTTCGTTAATAGTTCGAAAAATTAACAAATTAAAAAAGCAGGGAATCTGCTGTAAAAATGAAGATAGAAAAAACAATAAATATTTTTAATAAAAGAGCCCGGTTTGAGTACGAGATACTTGAAGAAATCGAGGCTGGGATGGTACTTACAGGAACTGAAATAAAATCTCTACGGTCTTCAAAAGCGAGTATAACTGAGTCGTTCTGTCAGTTTATTGATGGGGAATTATATGTGATAAATATGATGATTGATGAATATAAATTGGGAACTTTTTATAATCATAAAACAAAAAGGGAACGAAAGTTGCTGTTGCACAAAAGAGAGTTGCATAAGTTTGAAAAAAAACTAAAAGATGCCGGCAATACAATTATTCCCTTGAAACTGTATATTAACGACAAAGGGAAAGCCAAAATCCTTATTGCACTTGGAAGAGGTAAAAAACTCTTTGATAAACGGGAAAGCATAAAAGACAGAGAAAACAAAAGGAACCTTGACCGTATATTAAAGAAAAGTTAAAAAATCACTTAAATTCTTTGTTTATAACGAAAAATTATATTTATTTTGCATTATCAATTATTTAATCATTTAATTCTATGAAAAATCTAAAATTAGGAATTTCAGCATTGGCACTTACTGTAGCCTCTACTGTTTTCGCTCAGACGACCAGCAATCCGTGGTTAATCGGTGTTGGTGCTCACGGAGTAAATCACGTTGCTGCTGGAGGACAAGTTGGAGATGTATTATCAACTTCTTTCGGAGGTAACGGAGGAAAATTGTATAATATCAACAATTTTACTATTACACCACCACTTTCCAAACTTACAGTTGCAAGAAATTTGAACAAGTATTTGGTTCTTGACTGGCAAACTTCCGTAGGGAATGTTGACAATCAAAGGATCGGTATGGGAAAAGAATTTTTCCTAATGACTGGTTTAGGTCTTCAATTTAAAGTAAACAGCCTTTGGAATGAAGATTCTTGGTTTGACCCATACTTAAGAGTTGGTGCCAACTATATGAGACATGATTATTCAGGTGTTACTTTCCCTTTGACAGATGTTAACGGTAAATATTATGCAGGATTCTCTGGTGAACCATCTACCCAAAGAAGAAAAGATCACTTTACTCTTTCTACAGGTATCGGATCTAACTTCTGGATCACTAAAAACTTCGGTTTAGGAGTTCAGGGTGATTATGTGTCAACTCCAATTGATAAATCTGACGTTGCTAACTTTTTCCAAGCATCTGCTTCATTATTGTTTAGATTTGGAAATACAGACAGAGATAAAGACGGTATCCTAGATAAAGACGATTTATGTCCAGATACTCCAGGATTAGCAGAATTCCAAGGTTGTCCTGATACTGATGGAGACGGAATTCCAGACAAAGATGATCAGTGTCCAGATGTTGCTGGTCCAAAAGAAAACAATGGTTGTCCTTGGCCAGATACTGACGGAGACGGAGTATTAGACAAAGATGATGCTTGTCCAGATGTTGCTGGTCCAGCTGAAAACAATGGTTGTCCTTGGCCAGATACTGACGGAGACGGAGTATTAGACAAAGATGATGCTTGTCCTACAGTTCCAGGTCTTGCTCAATACAATGGTTGTCCAAAACCTAAATCTGTAACAGCTACTGAAGTAGAAACTGAATTGAAAAACATTTATTTCGATTTCAACAAAGCTACAATCAAAGCTGAGTCAGGTCCAAGATTAGACGCTGCTGCAAAAATTATCAAAACAGACCGTGGTAACTATTTATTAGAAGGTCAAACTGATAAAAAAGGTTCAGAAGCTTATAACTTAGATTTATCAAGAAGAAGAGCACAATCTGTAGTAGCTGCATTAGATGCTAGAGGTGTAGATGCAAGTGATCTTAAATCTATCGGTGTTGGTGAAGCTAAAGCTGTAGTTCCTGAAACTGCTACTGATGCGGAAAGACAACAAGACAGAAAAGTAGTTGTAAGAGCTATCGAAGATGCTACAGAATGGGCAACTTATCAGAAATCTGATGTTCCTGTGAAAAAAGCAGCTGTAAAAAAAGCTCCAGCTAAAAAGAAAAAATAATTAATTATTTTTCTAAATAAATAAACGCTCTCAGTAATGGGAGCGTTTTTTTGATATAAATTCATTATTTTTGCAGTCATAAATTCATTAAAATTATGGGACGCGCATTCGAATATAGAAAAGCTTCAAAAATGGCCCGTTGGGATAAGATGGCCAAAACGTTTTCAAAAATTGGAAAAGATATTGCCCTAGCTGTGAAAGCCGGCGGAACTGATCAGGATACTAACCCCGCTCTTCGCCGATGCATTCAGAATGCAAAAGGTGCCAATATGCCGAAAGATAATGTAGAACGTGCGATCAAAAAAGCAAGCGGTGCTGACGCAGAAAACTATGAAGAAATTACCTACGAAGGTTATGGCCAGGGCGGTGTTGCTTTTTTTGTAGAATGTACGACAAACAATCCGACAAGAACCGTTGCAAACGTAAGAGCTATCTTCAATAAATTTGATGGAAACTTGGGTAAGAACGGAGAACTGGCATTTATTTTCGACCGGAAAGGAATCTTCTCTATCGATAAATCTTCAATTAAAATGGACTGGGATGATTTTGAAATGGAAATGATTGATGGCGGAGCCGAAGATGTTGAAAGTGATGATGAAGAGGTAATGATTACAACTGCATTCGAAGACTTCGGTACCCTTTCCCACAAACTGGATGATTTGGGTATTGAAGTTAAAAGTGCCGAATTGCAGAGAATTGCCAATAATACAAAAGAAGTAAGCGAAGACCAGTTCAAAGCAAATATGAAAATGCTCGACCGTTTTGAAGAAGATGACGATGTGCAGAATGTTTTCCATAATATGGAAATCACCGATGAATTAATGGAAAGTATTTAATTCGCAGTATCTCTAAAAAAATAAAAAAAAACTCAAAGCTAATCTTTGAGTTTTTTTTGTTTTATTGCGGGAGCAAAATGTCATCCACATCATTCATACGGTTCATCACTGACCGTGCATAAGAACAGTGCGGATAAATTTTCCAGTTATTTTCCCTAGCGAATTTTATTCCTTCTTCCACCAGGTATTTTCCCATACCCCGACCTTCAAATTTTGGATGAACCAACACGAATGAAATAATCAGTTTGCTGTCTTCAGGGAAAATAGTGTAGGTAAGTCTTCCGATTTCCTCTTCATCGTTGTTCAGGGTAATTACTCCGCCGTTTCCGGATTGTTTATTTTCGTATTTCATATCTTTTCTTTTTTTGGATATTTAAATATACTGAAAATTTTAATGATCCTTCCCGGTGTAAAAGTTATAGTCTTTAATGATGACATTAATAAACTGCCTTTCGGTTAATTTTACCGAGTCTGGTTCTAACTTCAGTATTTCCTTAATTTTATTAGAAAGCTTGGAGATTACCTGTCTGTCGTCAATTTTAAGGGCCTTCTGGTAATTTTCTTTTATGATCCTCATATCGTTGTCGGAAAGTGCAATAACCTGCGGAAAAACAGGCTTATAATCTTCCTTAAGGTTCTCAAGAATCGTATGTGAAATATTGACGTTGCTTTTCAGCGAAATAACTGCGGTACCAGCAGCCATATCTCCTAAGCGCTGGTTGTTTTTAGAAACAATCATGCTTACTAAACCAATAATTCCTGAATTTGAAAAAACATCAATGAGACGGAAAAACCAGCGCATCAGATAATCCCCGAAACTTGCCTGAAAACCGTCAATTTTTACCACCTTGATTTTCATTAGTTTCTTCCCAAAAGTCTGCCCTTCCATCAAACTTTCGCACACCACAGTGTAGATATGAATTGGGAAAGTTAGAATAATTATAACTGCCGCTGAGGACCAATTATCAAGCTGGTCCAGCACCTTTCCTAAATTTACTATCCGGAAGAAGGTAAAATACATCACCAGCAAATAAGCAGCTTTTATTAAAATATCAATAATAAAAGCTATAATTCGTTCGCCAATACTCGCAGTATTGAAATTAATATTTACATTTTGTGAAGTATTTATAGCGATGAGCGACATATTTTTATTATTTTAGCTTCGTATGAGAGAGGTTG
Source organism: Kaistella soli (assembly GCF_019038595.1). GTDB lineage: Bacteria > Bacteroidota > Bacteroidia > Flavobacteriales > Weeksellaceae > Kaistella > Kaistella soli. The sequence goes on along the minus strand of NZ_JAHOPF010000004.1, from coordinate 247,282 downwards.
CATTTATAAAGCAAAATAAAGAAAAATGGTTGGGAATTGAACGCGTAATTGAGGGAAAAGTAAAAAAAAATCCTGATGATCTTTCGTCCATGTATATTAACTTGGTGAATGATCTTTCCTTCTCGCAAACTTACTACCCAAAAAGCAAAACCACAGTTTATCTTAACAATCTTTCCTCGCTCATCTTCCAGAAAATTTATAAAACCAAAAGAGCAGAACAGAACAGGTTATTTTATTTTTTTAAGACTGAAGTGCCTCTGCTTGTATATCAGTACAGGAGATATCTGTATTATGCGTTTGCTTTTTTCGTCCTCTTTACTTTAATAGGTGTTATTTCGGCGTATTATGATAAGGAATTTGTAAAAATAATTCTGGGTGAAGAGTATGTAAACAAAACCATTGAAAATATCCAAAAAGGGAACGCTGTCGGGGTTTATCAGCAGGGATCTAATTGGGGAAGCACTATTGCAATTACTTTCAATAATCTGAAAGTTGGAGCTGTTCTTTTTATTTACGGAATTTTTGGCGGCGTAGGAACGTTATTCGCGTTGCTGCAGAATTGCATTATGTTGGGTTCTTTCCAGTATTTTTTTCACGAGCATGGCGCATTGAAGGAAAGTGCAAAAGGCATCTGGGTTCATGGTGTTTTCGAAATCTTCAGCATGGTGGTAGAGGCAGGTGCGGGATTAATCTTGGGTGCATCCATTTTGTTTCCGAAGACTTATTCGCGTTTCAATTCATTTAAAATTGGGTTTAGAGATGCTTTCAAAATATTTTTAAGTACCGTTCCATTTACTATAATTGCAGGAATTCTCGAAGGATATGTTACAAGATATGCACTGCAGATGCCGGCAATTATCAACGTCATGCTCATCTTTGGAACCCTTTCTGTTATTGGTTTTTATTATTTTATTTATCCATATATTGTTTCAGCAAAAACACAATTAAATCATGCAGTTTTACCAGAAAAGGAACTTCGGAACCATCGTCAGTGATACTTTCACTTTTTTTAAAGAAAACGGAAAAAATTACTTCAAAAATTATATTTTCATCAACGGGCTACTGCTGATTTTAATGGTAGTGATTTTTGTTTTTGGCTATCGCGAATTATTTTCTCAGATCTTGGGATCGAATACAGGAGGTCAAAATTATTACTTTCAGGCGTATTTTGAGGAGAACAGATTCATGCTTGCATTAGTATCCGTATTGGTTTTTATTCTCTTTTTGCTGGTTACAGCTGTTTCCTATTCTTATCCAATTCTCTATTTAAAAAGGCTGAGTGAAACAGGAAATAAAGACATAAAAGCTGACGAGTTGCTTAGAGATCTTAAAAACAATTCCGGAAGATTTTTAAAACTTTTCCTCGGATTAGTTTTTGTAGTGACGCCTTTGGCGATGCTGGTTGTTGGGATTTCTTATGTTTTAGTTTTCTTATTAATAGGATTTTTTCTCCTTATTTTGGTGATGCCGACCTTAATGAATGTCGTGAATTTTTTAATGTTTGATTATTTCCATACACGAAAGGGTTTTTTTGAATCTTTGAGTTATGCCTTACGGTCTCAGTTTTCTTATCCGAACACCAATGAAAAATCACCTTTCTGGAAATACTGGGGATCAACCGTAATCATGTATTTAATTATCCAGGTAATTGTTTCTGTTTTCACTGCAATTCCGATGATTTTCATCTTTGTGAAAATATATACCATTCAGCAAGGTAGCGGAGTGCAGGAAAATCCACTCGCGGGCCCTATGGGAATTTTGTTTTTCGTAATTTATGGCGTGTCGCTTTTGGTGTCATTTTTAATGATGAATTTTCTTTTTGTAAGCTCAGGATTACAGTATTATGACAGCAGAACAGATCTTCACAGGAAAGTGGGATTTACAGAAATTGATACCATTGGCACCTATGAAGGGTAGATTCTTTATTTTATTTTTCTTAATTACATTCACCGTCGGATTTTCTCAGAAAGGGAAAATCCCGACTTCGCCAGTCGCTGAACTTATCGATTCAGCTTCCGTTTCCTTTGATGATGAAATGATTTCCACCGATTCTGTTTTAAAACTCCGTCAACCTACAGATAATCTTATTTTTCCTAAAACCTTTCGGCCAAAATTTCAATCCAGCTATCAGGGTGAAGAATTCGATTATACTACGGTAAAACCCAGAGAATCTCTATGGCAAAAGATGGAGAAATTAATTAGAAGGATTGTCGAAGCGGTTTTTGGAGATATTGATCCGAATAGAACTTCCGATTATGCCGGAAACATCTTGCGTTTCTTTGCCATCGTCATTATCGGATTTGTTCTTTACTTCTTGATCCGGTTTTTATTGAAAAAGGACGGAAATTTCTTTTTCAGCAAAAAGAACAGAAAGGTGGACGTTGCAAGTCAGGATCTTCATGAAAACATCCACGAAATTAATTTCCCTGAGACGATTGATTCCTTTGAAAAACAAAAAGATTACCGTTCGGCAGTGCGTTACCGGTTTCTATTGGCACTGAAAAATTTAGCTGACAAAAAACTCATCGTCTGGAATCCTGAAAAAACAAACAGAGATTATTTTGCAGAACTGAAAAATGCAGGCATAAAAGACAGTTTCAGAGAGCTGGTTTATATTTTCGATTACGTTTGGTATGGCGAATTCGAAATTAATGAAGACAACTATAATCATTTTAAAGAGAAATTTTTAAAATTTAAAGCTTAGATTTTTGAATAAGACTTTCAAATTATACGGTATTATTTTCCTCATCGTTTTGGCGGTGTTGGCTTTGCTGGAGCTTAATAAAACCTCGGTTACGGATTGGCGTAAAAATTTTGATGTAAATAAAAAGACGCCTTTTGGACTGTTCGTCTTTAATAAAGAATCCAATCATTTTTTTGATAATCAATTAAAGAAAATCCAGATTTCCCCTTACGATTATTATAAAAGCAACAGGAAAACACCGCATAATATTTTGATCATTGAATCAGATATCGATGAAGTTTCCTGGGAAAAAATTCTTGATCGGGTGGACGAGGGATCTGATTTAATGTTTATCTCTGAAAAATTCCCTGAGTATCTTTCTGATGAATTGGGTTTTCAGCATTTGTATGAAAATTATGGTGAAAGAAACGTGCTGACGCTCACTGATAAAAAATTCGTAAAAGATTCGTTGGTTTTGGATAAATTGCCGTGGGAACGAGGTTTTGTAAGCATTCTCAAATACCACGAAATTTTGGGAGGAAATACAGACGAGAAAGGAAATAGAAAAGCTAATTTCATTAAAATAAATTACGGAGAAGGGCATATCTATCTGCACGCCGAACCTTTGATCGTAACCAATTATTACTTACTGGGTCCGGGTAACGACAAATATGTGCAGGATGTTTTCTCCTATCTTCCCGGCCGCGAGACGGTTTGGTTTTCGGCAAAAAATGAAAAGGCCGCCGAATCCTCTTCTCCCATGCGTTTCATCCTCTCAAAACCTGCGCTCCGATATGCATGGTGGCTGCTGTTAGGTGGTCTGCTGCTTTTTGTTATTTTCAATGCAAAGCGGAAGCAGAGAATTGTTTCGGTTATCGAACCGCTCAAAAATAAATCGGTCGAATTTGTGAAAAGTATTGGCAATTTGTATCTTCAGGAAGGTGATTTTCACGATATGATGGCTAAAAAAGCGCAGTTTTTTCTGAATAAAGTAAGAATGGATTTACTCATTGATACCCAAAATCTTGACGGAGATTTTTCCCATAAACTTCATCTTAAAACAGGAAAAAGTCTAGAGGAAATCAATGAAGCGGTAACGCTGATCAAAAAAGGGCAGGATCCGTATGCCAGCGTGATGAAGGAGGATTTAATAAGAATGAATCATTTATTGGATCAAATTTTAAAATAATTAACGCTAAAAGGATTCGTGATAAGTGCGGACAATTTTGGTAAAAAAAACAGATATGGATAACTTAGAAAATATTCAGGAAAATACAGACAATGTTAACTCTGCTCCGGAATTTCAGTCAAGAATTGATATGACTGAACTTCAGCAAAGTTTAGAAAAAGTAAAATCTGAAATCGGAAAAGTGATTGTCGGGCAGGAAGCGATGATAGAACATCTATTGGCAGCTCTTTTGTCCAACGGTCATGTTTTGATTGAAGGCGTTCCCGGTGTTGCGAAAACCATTACGGCAAAATTGCTGGCGAAAACGATAGATGTCGGTTTCAGCAGGATTCAGTTTACCCCGGATGTGATGCCTTCAGATATTTTGGGAACTTCTGTTTTCAGTGTTAAAAATTCAGAGTTTGAATTTAAAAAAGGTCCCATTTTTTCGAGTTTTATTTTGATTGATGAAATCAACCGTTCGCCAGCGAAAACCCAGTCTGCGTTATTTGAGGTGATGGAAGAAAGGCAGATCACGATGGACGGAACGCAGTACGAGATGCAGGAACCGTTTCTTGTTGTTGCAACGCAAAACCCAATCGAGCACGAGGGAACTTACCGTCTTCCTGAGGCGCAGCTGGACCGTTTTCTTTTCAAAATAAATGTTGGTTATCCCAATCTTTCGCAGGAAGTCGAAATCATTAAAAACCAACACGAAAATAAGCTGGAAGATAAAACCGATGCCGTAAAGAAAGTAATCACAGGAATTCAGCTGAAAAATTATCAGGATATCGTAAAAAACATTCTTGTCGAGCCGCAGCTTTTGGAATATATCGCTAAAATTATTGTGAACACAAGAGAAAATCAGTTTCTGTATTTGGGAGCTTCACCGCGTGCAAGTTTGGCTTTACTCACCGCTTCCAAAGCTTTTGCAGCAATCCGTGGGAGAGATTTTGTAACTCCGGAAGATATCAAAGAAGGAAGCTATGCAGTTTTACGTCACCGAATCATGGTTTCGCCGGAACGAGAAATGGAAGGTTTAACTGCTGACGAAATCATCCGCCAGATTTTAGAAACCATTGAGATTCCACGATAATCTGTGCGTGAACTTTAATAAATGAAAAACCTTTACCTCAATAACCGTATTTTCTTCCTGCTTTTCGGAGCGGGATTTATTTACGTTTTGGCGTTTTTCTTTCCGGTTTTGATGTGGGTAGCTCATGTATTTTTAATTCTGATTTTTATCGCAGCTATTATTGATTTCCTGTTGCTTTTTAATCAGAAAGAGGTGGTTTTGGCGCAAAGAATTCTACCGGAGAAATTATCAAATGGCGACAGGAATTCTGTAAAAGTAGATGTGAAAAACACTTATCCTTTTCAGATCAAAATTAAGGTGATTGATGAAATTCCATTTCAGTTCCAGAAGCGCGATTTCTTAATTGAAAGAACCATTGAAACCCAAAAAAATGTATTTTTTGAATATTTTCTTGAGCCTAAAGAAAGGGGAGAATACAGTTTCGGTAACCTGAATGTTTTTGTAAAATCGCCGGTTGGCTTGGTTTCGCGAAGATTTACTTTTCAGAAAGACGCAATTCTGCCAAGTTATCCTTCATTTATTCATTTACGAAAATATGAACTGATGGCCTTGCAGAATGAATTTTTATTGGGCGGAATTAAAAAAATAAGGAAACTGGGTCACACGATGGAGTTCGAGCAGATTAAAGAGTATGTTCCGGGAGATGATGTGAGAACGATCAACTGGAAAGCAACTTCGAAACGGAATCAGCTGATGGTCAATCAGTTTCAGGATGAAAAATCGCAGCGGATTTTCATGCTGATTGATAAAGGAAGAACCATGCAGATGCCTTTCAATGGGCTAAGTCTGCTCGATTATTCAATTAATGCAACCATGGCTTTAAGTCATATCATCCTCAAAAAAAGTGACCGGGCCGGAATGATGACTTTCTCCAAAAAAACTGAAAATAAAGTTGCGGCAGATAACAAATCGGGACAGCTGAAAAAGATTTCTGAAGCTTTGTATAATGTTCAGACTAACTTCTACGAAAGTGATTTCAGCAGGCTTTATCAGGATGTAAAATTCAGTATTGGGCAGAGAAGTTTAATTTTGCTTTTCACTAATTTTGAAACGCTTGATGCGGTAAACCGTCAGATGAAATATCTTCGCGGAATCGCCAGGAATCATTTGCTGGTCATTGTATTCTTCCAGAATTCGGAATTGCAGAGCCTGATTCACAAAAACCCTGGAAATATGCAGGAAGTGTACGACGAAATTATCGCAGAAAAACTGGAGTTCGAGAAAAAACTGATCATTCAGGAACTCCGGAAATATGGAATTTATACCATTTACACGCTTCCCGAAAATTTAAATATCGAAGTCATTAATAAATATCTGGAAATAAAAGCGCGCGGGATTTTGTAATTTTGTGAGGTAATTAGGTACTATAACAGCTTGAAAAGTTTTTAAAATTTAAATTAATGAAAATCACTCTCAACAGAATTAACGACGATTATTTATTCGAATGTGCAAACCAGGCCGGCAACAAAATCCTGCTTGATAATACGTCACAACCCAACGCACAGGGAGTTTCTCCAATGGAAAGTATTCTGATGGCTGTTGCAGGATGCAGCGGAATCGACATGGTTTCTATCCTGAAAAAACAGCGACAGGAAATTACCGCTTTTTCAGCAGAAGTGGAAGGCGAACGTGTTCAGGTGGACGAAGCAAAACCTTTTAAATCTATCACTGTAAAGTTTTTTCTAAAAGGAAACATTGATCCTAAAAAAGCTTTGAAAGCCGCAGAACTTTCTTTTGAAAAATACTGTTCGGTTTCCAAGACTTTAGAACCAAATGTTACAGTGAATTACGAGGTTTACGTCAATGGAGAAAAAGCGGAATGATTGCCCAATTTTACTTCTGACCGTATTTAAAAATAAATCCTAAGAAAATTTCCCTTTCACCACGTTGCTGGGCTGTATGAGTTTTGCAATAGTCGCCGTCCATCCGGTTTGGTGTGAGGCACCAATTCCCATCCCAGTATCACCGTTGAAATATTCATAAAACATGATGTAATCTTTGAAATGCTCGTCATGATTCATTAAATAGTTTCCGCCGTTAAAAGGTCTTTCACCGTTTTCGTTTTTCGAAAAAATGGAATAGAGTCTTCTGCTTAAATTTTCTGATACATACAGCAAATCCTTCATTTCGCCGCTGCCAGTTGGAAATTCGATCTGGAGACTGTCTCCATAATAATAATGGAAACGCTGCAGACTTTCCACAATCAGAAAATTAATAGGGAACCAAATTGGTCCGCGCCAGTTGCTGTTTCCGCCGAACATGCGGCTGTCACTTTCGGCGGGAGTATATTTTACAGTAAAATCCTGCCCGTCAACGGTGAACCGAAATGGGTTTTCTTCATAAACTTTTGACATGGAACGGATTCCGTAATCTGACAGAAACTCTTTTTCATCCACCATTCTCTGCAAAATTCTTTTGAGACGGGTTTTCCGCAGGACACTCATCAGGTGTTTACCGCCTTGTCCTTCCACTTCCCAGTGTGAAACAAGATTGGCAAGTTCAGGTTTGTTTTTTAGGATCCATTTCATTCTTTTGGTGAAGTTCGGAAGTTTTTCCAGCGTTTCGTGTTCAATTATTTCTACAGCAAACATCGGAATCAAACCGACAATGCTTCTCAGTTTTAACGAAACAGAATCACCGTTGTTGAGCTGTAAAACATCGTAGAAAAAGCCGTCTTCTTCGTTCCACAGACCGTTTTTCGTTTCACCCAGATTTTCCATCGCTTCGGCAATGTAAAGATAGTGTTCAAAAAATTTGATCGCCATGTCTTCGTAAACCGGATTGTAAAGAGCAAGTTCCATGGAAATACGCATCATGTTCAAAGCAAACATAGCCATCCAGCTTGTGCCGTCAGCCTGTTCCAGATGGTCGCCGTTTTTAAACTGCATATTTCGGTCAAAAGCGCCAATATTATCAAGACCGAGAAAGCCTCCGCCGAAAACATTGTTTCCTTTTTTGTCTTTTCGGTTCACCCACCAGGTAAAATTGAGGAGCAGTTTCTGGAAAACACTTTCCAGAAAAGGAATATCAGGTTTTCCGTTGATTTTCTCATCAATTTTAAAAACCCTGAAAGTTGACCAAGCATGCACAGGCGGGTTCACGTCGCTGAAATCCCATTCGTAAGCAGGAAGCTGTCCGTTCGGATGAATATACCATTCCTTCGTCAGGAGCTTAAGCTGATGTTTCGCAAAACCAGAATCCACGATCGCAAAAGGAACGCAGTGAAAAGCCAGATCCCAGGTTGCAAACCACGGATATTCCCATTTGTCGGGCATGGAAATAATATCTTTGTTCTGCATATGTCCCCATTCGGTATTTCTTACATGATGATGGAAATTTCTGTCTGCTTTATAATTAGGATCGCCTTTCAGCCATTTGGAAACGTTGTAATAGTAGAACTGTTTGTTCCACAAAAGTCCTGCAAAAGCCTGTCTCTGGATGTTTTTTTCTTCTTCATTTGGAATGTCGGTCTGAAATTCATCATAAAACTCCTGAGCTTCATTTTTTCTTAAACTAAAAATTTCATCAAAATCAAAGAAAGTATCTTCCATGTCATGCGGGCTTAACCGGAAATCAAAACTTTGACTTTCCCCAGCATCAAGTTCTGCATCAATGAAAAAGCTGGCTTTAGTTCCGGTTCTTTCCGGGTTGATTGCGGTTGCTTTTCCATGGATGAGATAATCATTAATCCCGTCCTTGAAAAACCGAGCTTCGGAAGGGGAATTAAAAAGTTTTGGAGAATTTGTTTCGTTATTACAGAAGAATGCTTTGGTGTTTTTATCCCTCGCGTAAAGTTTTTTTATCGAGATGCTTTCATGTTCAATTTCGATAATTCCATTCACCGAGGATTTTAGTTGAGGCTGATAATCCCCGTATCCCCAGCTCCAGTCATTACGGTACCATACGGTCGGAAGAATGACAAGCTGAGCTTTTTTATCACTTCTGTTAACCGCTGTGACACGGATCAGAAAATCGTCATGATTAATTTTAGCATACTCAATAAAAATATCGAAATACTCCCTGTTATCAAAAATTTGAGTATTTACAATTTCGAATTCCGGTTCTTTTTTACTTCGCCGTGCATTCTCAGCAATTAATTCATCATAAGGAAATTCATTAATTGGATATTTATACACCATTTTCATGTAAGAATGCGTGGGTGTATTATCCAGATAATAGAAAATTTCCTTGATGTCTTCACCGTGATTTCCCTGGTGATTGCTCAAACCAAAGAAGCGTTCCTTGATCATTTTGTCCTTACGGTTCCAGAAAGAAAACGCAAAACATAACCGCTGTTTGTTATCACAAATCCCGGCAATGCCGTCTTCATTCCATCGGTATGCGCGGCTTAAAGCATCATTGTAATTGGTGTATCCCCATGCATTCCCGTTGGAACTGTAATCTTCCCGAACGGTTCCCCACTGGCGGTTACTCACGTAAGGCCCCCATTTTTTCCAGCTTTCATCAAGGATTCTCTGTTTCTCTGCGGTCATAAAATCATATTTCAGTTGCGAAATTATGAAATTATTATTTCCCGTGTTTTTACAGAAATCCAAAAAATTACATATCTTTGCCATAGATTTTGTTCATTTACATATTGAAAATGTTATCAAGAAAGGTGGAGAGATTAGACTCAATGAAACCTTGGCAACCCTTCGGAAACGGAGAAGGTGCTACATTCTATTCGCTTTGGCGATGCAGATAACACGAACTTATTTTACCCATTTCAGGTAGCATTTTCAATTTTAATTTTATTTATAAATTGGAAACTCCGCTACAAAATATCATTCTTCAAAACTTTAAATTAAAATCAGGAAAAATCCTTGATATTAATTTGTGCTATCAGATTTTCGGTCGGGATTTATTTTCTGCACCCATTATTCTCATCAATCATGCCTTAACCGGAAACTCCAATGTTTCAGGCGAAAAAGGGTGGTGGAAAACTTTAGTGGGCAAGAAAAAAATTATTGATACCGAAAAATTTACTGTAATCTGTTTCAATATTCCCGGAAATGGTTTTGACGGAATTTTAATTGAAAATTATGAAGATTTCAAAACTATTGACATCGCAAATATTTTTTTAGAAGGTTTGAGTTCCTTAAATATCAACCAACTTCATACGCTTATCGGCGGATCTTTGGGCGGTGCAATTGGATGGGAAATGTTAGCGACACAGCCGGATTTGGCGGAGAATTTTATCCCCATTGCCTGCGATTTCAAAACTTCGGACTGGCTGCATGCGCAGTGTCTGATTCAGAAATTTTTGCTCGCCTCAGAACAGGAACCTTTACAGAAAGCAAGAATCCACGCAATGTTATGTTACCGTACACCGGAATCGCTGAACGTCCGTTTCAAAAATGAATTTGACACCGAAAAGGAAATCTTCAAATCTCATGACTGGCTCAATTATCACGGAAAAAAATTAAACGAAAGGTTTAGTTTACGCGCGTATCATTTGATGAATCATCTTTTGATAAAAATTGATGCTGATAAAAGAATGCTTAAAAATATCAAAGCAAATATCCATTTTGTTGCTGTGAATTCTGATTTGTTTTTTCCTGCTTTTGAAATGAAAAAATGTTATGATCATCTTAGCAAAACAAAAGAAAATACTTTTTACCACGAGATAAAATCAATGCACGGACACGATGCCTTTTTAATGGAATATGAACAGCTGAAGGAAATTTTAGAAAAAATAATTAAGTAAAAATGACAAAGAATAATAATCAGATAAAAGTGTTGAAAAACCGCGCGATCATCAAATTTGAAGGTAAAAATTTCCTCGGTGAAGTAGGCGTGGACGGAAGAATTTTCAAAGCACTGACTTATGCAAGAATAAGTGTAGGAGTAATTTCGCAACAGGCAATTGAAAACGGAATCTCGGTTTTGGTAAGTGATACTGATGCGGAAAAAGCGGTGAACTGCTTAATTAACGAGTTTGAAGAGGAAAGAAAATCCGGAAAAGTAAACCTTATTTACAGCATTAATAATGTTTCTGTAATTGGTTTTGTTTCCAAAGATTTTAATAAAATAATGTCTGAACTTGCCAGAAACAATATATTCCCGCTGATCCTGAATCAGGTTTCAGCCGAAGACCGCGTAAATATTGTTGTCACCTCTTCACAGGATGAAAAAGCAAAAAATATCATCGAGGCGGAAATCTTCGCGAAACCGAAAACTGTTCATCTTGCAATTATCGGTCACGGAAATGTTGGAAAAACCTTGATAGAACAGGTTTTGGAAAGTGCCGAAGAAATCAGAAACAGAAAGAAAATAGATCTGAAAATTATTGCGGTGGCGAATTCAAAAAAGATCGCCCTTAATAAAGCAGGTTTCAGTGAAAACTGGAATGATGAAATTCTGGTTGCGGAACGGCCGTCAGAAATTTCGGAATTAATTTCTTTTTCGCAGCAAAATCAACTGGAAAATCTGATCGTTGTTGACAATACAGCGAGCAAAGAGTTTGTGAAAAACTATCCGGTTTTGGCGGAAAACGGTTTCGATCTTGTTTCCTCAAACAAAATCTTCAACACACTTCCAATTTCAGATTACCGGAATTTCCGCCACATTCTGGCGAAACGGAATAAAAAATATCTTTATGAAACTAATGTTGGAGCGGGTTTGCCATTAATTGACACCATTAAACTTCTGCATTTGTCGGGTGAAAATATTACTAGAATTAAAGGCGTATTTTCAGGTTCACTGAGTTACATTTTCAATAATTTTTCGGTGCGCGAGGAGAAATTCTCAAGCATTCTGAAAGAAGCAATGGAAAAAGGATTTACTGAACCGGATCCGAGAGAAGATTTATCAGGAAACGATGTTGCTAGAAAACTGCTGATTCTCGCAAGAGAGCTTGATTTAATTAATGAATTTAAAGACATCGACGTAGAAAACTTAGTTCCAAAGCAATTAAGAAATATCAGTAATTCTGAGTTTTCTTCGAAGTTAAATGAACTGGACGAAGTCTTTGAAAACATCAAAAATGGCCAGGCTGAAAACCATGTTTTGCGTTTCGTTGGTGATTTACATGGCGATCTGCAGCAGGAAAAAGGACTTCTGGATGTGAAATTGGTTTCCGTTCCCGCCAACTCTGCACTTGGACAATTGAAAGGCTCCGATTCTATCTTTGAAATCTATACCGAAAGTTATGGCGAAAATCCGATCGTAATTATGGGAGCCGGAGCCGGAGCGAAAGTTACCGCAAGAGGCGTTTTCGGAGATATTTTAAGACTTTCAGAAAATAAATAATAAAACCACTCAAAATAATATGTCAGAACATTTTGAAACCAGCGCAATCCGCATTCAGTCTGAACGTTCACAGTTTGATGAGCATTCAACACCTTTATATCTAACTTCAAGTTTCGTTTTTCAGGATGCTGAAGATATGCGTTCGAGTTTTGCGGAGGAAAAGCAGAAAAATTTATACAGCCGTTTTTCAAATCCAAATGTGAATGAATTCACCGAAAAAATAGTGAAACTGGAAGGCGCAGAAGACGGATATTCCTTTGCAACAGGCATGGCGGCGATTTATTCCGCATTTGCAGCATTATTGAATTCAGGTGATCATATTCTGAGCTGTCAGTCAGTTTTTGGTTCTACTCACACGCTTTTTACAAAATATTTCCCAAAATGGAATATTGAAACGACCTATTTTAAAGCAGACGAAACCGATTTAGAAAAATATTTAAATCCAAGCACCAAAATTCTATATGTCGAAACGCCAACCAATCCGGCCATTGAAGTTTTGGATTTAGAATTTTTAGGAAAATTTGCTAAGAAAAACAACCTCATTTTCATCGTTGATAACTGTTTTGCGACGCCTTATCTTCAGCAGCCGATAAAATTCGGGGCAGATTTGGTGGTTCATTCGGCGACAAAATTAATTGATGGGCAAGGTCGCGTTTTGGGCGGAATTGCAGTCGGCAGAAAAGATCTGATCCGGGAAATATATCTATTCGCCCGAAATACCGGACCCGCAATGTCGCCTTTCAACGCCTGGATTTTAAGCAAAAGCCTCGAAACACTTGCGGTTCGGGTAGAGAAACATTGCGAAAACGCCCAAAAAGTGGCAGAATTTCTCGAAACTCATCCCAATGTTTCATTGGTGAAATATCCTTTCCTGAAATCGCATCCCAATTACGAAACTGCTAAAAATCAAATGAAACTGGGCGGAAACATCGTGGCTTTTGAAGTGAAAGGTGGCATCGAAGCCGGCAGAAATTTTCTAAATAAAATAAAAATGTGTTCGCTGTCCGCCAATCTTGGGGACACCAGGACTATTGTTACGCATCCTGCTTCCACAACGCATTCAAAACTTTCTGAAGAGGAGAGAAATGAAGTGGGAATTACAGCTGGTTTGGTGCGCTGTTCGGTTGGTTTAGAGCATGTAGACGATATTATTGAGGATTTGAAACAGGCTTTAGATTAGAAATAGGAGAAAGATCAGAAGCAGGAATATTCCCGCTCCTAAGAAATACCCGTCCCGCTCTCCGCTGTATCTTTTTTGCTTTTTGGGATGTGTTTTCAAAGGAAATTCTTTAAAAAGCAAAAAAGGATGCCGCTTCGATCGGGGCTAAAATAGATCTCCCGGCCTTCGGTTAAAACAATAAAAAATTAAAATGAAAAATTCAGAACAGTTATACAAAGCCATTTCCGAACGAATCCTCGTACTCGACGGAGCGATGGGAACAATGCTTCAGCGGTACAAATTTGAGGAAGAAGATTACCGCGGCGAAAGATTCAAAGATTGGGAATATCCACTTAAAGGAAACAATGATTTGCTGTCGCTAACTCAGCCTCAGGCGATTGAGGAAGTTCACCGCAAATATCTTGAAGCCGGTGCCGACATTATTGAAACCAATACTTTTTCCGGAACCACCATCGCCATGGCAGATTATCACATGGAAGATCTGGTTTACGAACTCAATTATGAGTCAGCAAAAATTGCAAGAAAAGTTTGCGACGAATTCTCCGCAAAAAATCCGGAGAAACCAAGATTTGTTGCGGGTTCTATTGGACCAACCAATAAAACAGCAAGTTTAAGTCCGGATGTTAATGATCCCGGATTTCGTGCGATTACTTTCGACGAATTAAGAATTGCTTACAAACAGCAGTCAGAAGCTCTTTTAGATGGCGGTTCGGATATTCTTTTAGTCGAAACAGTTTTTGATACGCTGAACGCTAAAGCCGCTCTTTTTGCCATTGATGAGATTCAGGAGGAAAGAAAAATAGAAATTCCAATCATGGTTTCCGGAACGATTACCGATGCTTCCGGTCGAACTTTAAGCGGACAGACCGCGGAAGCTTTTCTCATCTCAGTTTCTCATTTAAATCTTTTAAGCGTAGGTTTCAACTGCGCGCTTGGTGCAGAGCAGCTTACTCCTTATTTGGAAACGCTTTCGAATAATTCTGAGTTTTATATTTCAGCCTACCCGAATGCCGGACTTCCGAATGCTTTCGGCCAATACGACGAATCTCCGGAGTTTATGGCTGCGCAGATTAAAGAATATGCCGAAAAAGGTTTAATCAATATCATCGGTGGCTGCTGCGGAACCACGCCGCCACATATCAAAGCAATCGCTGATTTGGTAAAAAATTATGAACCCAGAAAAATTAATGTAACGATCTAATAATTTAAAAATGTAACATCAATGTTTGTAGTCTTAAAATATTGGTAAACCGTTACATTGATAAGTTGGTAAATTAATTATGAAATACTTAAAACTTTCAGGTCTCGAACCTTTAATTATAACTCCCGAATCCAATTTTATTAACGTTGGGGAAAGAACTAATGTCGCGGGTTCTAAAAAATTTCTCCGTTTAATCAAAGAAGAAAATTTCTCTGAAGCACTCGATATTGCGCGGCATCAGGTTGATGGCGGAGCACAGATTCTCGATGTGAATTTTGATGACGGACTTCTGGACGGAAAAGCCGCCATGGTTAAATTTTTAAACCTAATTGCTTCGGAACCGGATATTTCCAGAATTCCGATCATGATTGATTCTTCAAAATGGGAAATACTGGAAGCCGGTTTACAGGTTGTTCAGGGAAAATGTGTGGTGAATTCAATCAGTTTAAAAGAAGGAGAGGAAGAATTTAAAAATCACGCAAAGAAAATAAAACGTTACGGCGCTGCGGTAATTGTAATGGCTTTTGACGAAAACGGACAGGCAGATAATTATGACAGACGGATTGAAATCTGCAAGCGCTCTTATGATATTTTGGTGAGCGAAATAGGTTTTCCTTCGGAAGATATTATTTTCGATCTTAATATTTTTCCCGTTGCCACCGGAATGGAAGAGCACCGGAAAAATGCACTCGATTTTATTGAGGCCACGAAATGGGTAAAAGAAAATCTTCCTAATGTTTCGGTAAGCGGCGGTGTTTCCAATGTTTCCTTCTCTTTCCGCGGAAACGACCGGGTGCGCGAGGCCATGCATTCAGTTTTTCTGTATCACGCGATTAAGGCAGGAATGAATATGGGAATCGTGAATCCATCGATGCTGGAAGTGTATGACGAAATCCCAAAAGATTTATTGGAATTGGTTGAAGATGTAATGCTTGACAGGAGTGATGACGCTACGGAAAGACTTCTTGAATATTCTGAAAGGGTAAAATCAACAAAAAAAGAAGTCACAGAAGAACTCGAATGGCGGAAAGAGCCGTTGCAGGAACGCATAACACATGCACTAGTGAAAGGAATCGACCGTTTCATTATTGAAGATGTAGAGGAAGCTCGACAGCTTTCTTCAAGACCTTTGGATGTTATTGAAATTAATTTAATGACCGGAATGGGCGTTGTAGGCGATCTTTTCGGAAGCGGAAAAATGTTCCTTCCTCAGGTTGTGAAGTCCGCCAGAGTCATGAAAAAAGCTGTGGCTTATTTGCAGCCTTTTATTGAAGCTCAAAAAGACCAGACCCAGAAAGCGAACGGAAAAATCTTAATGGCAACCGTAAAGGGCGATGTTCACGATATCGGTAAAAATATTGTGAGCGTAGTTTTGGGCTGTAATAATTATGAAATCGTGGATTTGGGAGTGATGGTTCCTGCTGAGAAGATCATTCAGGCAGCGATCGAACACGAGGTGGATGTTATTGGTCTAAGTGGATTAATTACGCCGAGTTTAGACGAAATGGTGCATGTCGCGGATGAACTTCAGCGTAAAAACTTAAAGTTCCCATTAATGATCGGCGGTGCAACGACGTCTAAAGCTCACACGGCGGTGAAAATTTTCCCAAAATATTCGCAGCCTGTAGTTCATGTTAACGATGCTTCCCGTGCCGTTGGCGTTGTATCCCAGCTTTTGGATAGAAACAGCGAACAGTTTAAAGCTGATCTGAAGATCGATTACGAAGATTTCAGAGAGAAGTTTCTTAACAGGCAAACTGACAAAGAATATATTACCATCGAAGAAGCCAGAAATCAGAAATTCAAAATAGACTGGGAAAAAGAAGAAATTAAAACTCCTAATCAGCTCGGCATTCACATCATCGAAAATCAGGACTTAAAGGAACTTCTTGATTTTGTGGACTGGACACCTTTTTTCAGAAGTTGGGAACTTTACGGAAAATATCCGCAGATTTTAACCGATGAGATTGTGGGTCAACATGCGACAGAACTTTTCAGTGATGCACAGAAAATTTTAAATAAAATTCTGGAGGAAAAACTCTTTACTGCAAAAGGAATATTCGGGATTTTCCCTGCAAACTCGCTTGAAAATGATGATGTTGAGGTGAATGACGAAAACGGAAATGAATTGGCGATCTTCAGGACGCTTCGCCAGCAGCACAAAAAGTCAGAAGGCAAGGAATATCTGGCTCTGAGCGATTTTATTGCGCCGAAAACTTCCGCAAAAATGGATTATATCGGGGCTTTCTGCGTTACCACCGGTTTTGGTACGGAGGAATTGGCTCAGAAATATTACGATGATCAGGATGATTATAACGCGATTATTGTAAAAGCTTTGGCTGACCGGCTTGCAGAAGCTTTTGCTGAATTTTTGCATCATAAAGTCCGAACGGAATTCTGGGGTTATGCAGCAAATGAGAACTTGGAAAACGAAGATTTAATTGCAGAGAAATATTCAGGGATCCGTCCGGCACCGGGATATCCAGCCTGTCCGGATCATTTGGAAAAACTTACCATTTGGGATTTGCTGAAAGTGAAAGAAAATATTGGAGTAGAACTCACCGAAAGCCTCGCGATGTTTCCGACAGCTGCAGTTTCGGGATATTATTTTGCGAATCCAAAAGCCAAATATTTCGGCGTGGGAAAAATCGCCGAAGACCAACTGAAAGACTTTGCAGAAAGGAAAAATATCGATTTGGAATTTGCCAGAAAATGGCTAAGCCCGAATCTGGCGTAATTCCCGCACAATAATAAAAATATTTAAAAAAAACGAAAAACCCTAGCCCCGATGGAAGTGGCATCCTTTTTTGCCAGCAAAATTTTTCAATTAAGGACAAATATTTCTGGCAAAAAAGATATAACGGACAGCGGGAAAAAGCTTCAAAAATATAATAATTAAAGACTGAGAGATTGCTTGGCTTCGATCACAACTACAAAATGAAAATTACAGAACATATAAAAAACGCAAACGGTAAAACATTATTCTCCCTCGAAGTTGTTCCTCCCCAAAAAGGAATCGGCATCGAGGATCTCTATAAAAACATTGACCCTCTGATGGAGTTTAAACCTCCGTTTATTGATGTGACCACCTCACGCGAAGAATATATTTATCTCGACAAAGGAAACGGCCTGATGGAGCGTAAAATCACCAGAATGCGTCCCGGAACTCTGGGAATCTGCTCTGCCATTCAGCATAAATATAATGTGGATACCGTTCCTCACGTTTTATGTGGAGGGTTTTCGATGGAAGAAACCGAATATTTGCTGGTCGACTGTATGTATCTGGGAATCGAAAATGTAATGGCGTTGCGTGGTGACGCTATGAAAGGGCAGCAGTATTTTGAACCTTCGCCGGGCGGACATAAAAATGCGATGGATCTGGTAAATCAGATGAATGATCTCGGTCGCGGAAAATATCTTCATGATGACGGAAAAATCTGCGATGAGCAAAATAAATTCTGTATCGGTGTGGCGGGTTACCCTGAAAAACACATTGAGGCGCCGTCAATGAATTATGATTTAAAATGGCTCAAAGAAAAAGTGGACGCTGGAGCGGATTATGTCGTAACGCAAATGTTTTTCGACAATAAAAAATTTATTGAATTTGTAAAACAGGCGAGGGAAATTGGGATTAATGTTCCCATAATTCCGGGAATAAAACCAATTGCAGTTAAAAGTCATTTACAGATGCTGCCAAAAGTTTTCAAAATTGATCTGCCGGAAGATTTGATTTCCGCAGTAGAAAAAGCAAAAGACAACACCGCAGTAAAACAGATTGGAATTGAATGGGCGATTAACCAGTGCCGCGAACTGATGGATTTTGGAGTTCCGGTGCTGCATTTCTATTCGATGGGGAAAAGTGAAAATATTAAGAGGATTGCACGCGAAATTTTTTGATAGATTTGTAAAATGAATTTTCAACTTTTTAAAAATCACTCCTCAAAACTTATTTTGAGTTTTATTTTTTTTCTGGGAGCGTTGTTCTTATTTGTGGCTATAACCAATGAAGTGGTTCTCGAAAAAGAACAGGAAGTTGACCTCTGGGTTTTCAAATTTTTCAAAACATACATCATCCGGAACGGACTTACGCCATTGATGTACGCCATTACCCACTTCTGTTCAACAGTTTTTGTACAGTTGGTGTATCCTTTTCTTATTGTGATGCTTTTGATTTTTAAATATTACAGAAAAGCAATATTTACTTTTGTTGCCGGTGCCGGCGGAATGATTTTGATTTATTTAATTAAGATTTTTTTCCAAAGGCCGAGACCTCCGTATCCTTTGCTGTATAAAGAATCGGGCTACAGTTTTCCCAGCGGCCATGCCACTTTAAGCTTTATCCTGTACGGAACTTTGGCTTACTTTGTTTGGTTAAGCAATTTTCCTAAAACGGTAAAAATACTGATGATGTTTTTTCTGATGTTGCTTTCGCTGAGTATCGGAATCAGCCGGATTTATCTGATGGTCCATTATCCAAGCGATGTTTTGGCGGGTTTTTGTTTGGGGTATTCGTGGCTTTTTTTTCTGATTTATTGGTTCAGAATAAAATATCCGCTGAGTGCTTAGAGGACTAATCAATCCATTTTATTATACTTCCTCATCAGATTCTCATAGAAATTTTGAGGTAAAATCCATTTAGGTGAAACCTTATAATATAAATAAATCGGAGGAGCGTAAGTTTATTTGTTCATAAATTTCACTACTTTTATTAGTGATTCCTCCTGTTTCATTTTAATATTGTTTTCCTTAATAAACGCTTCCAACTCTTCTTTATGAGCTGGATAAATATTTAGTAATTCTTTCACGCTTTTTGGAATCGGTAAGACTTTTTCATCTGTTTTGATGAAATAGGTGGGATTTTGTTTTTCAAATTTAATGTATCCCTCTTTTATTAATGAATTTGGTTCAATGGATGTTCTTACCTCCTTAAGTTTTATTTTTTCTTTTTTTAATAACTGATTTTTTCCGTCAACTAATCTGAAATAATAGCCATCAGTCTCTTTAACATAAATAATAGGAGTATTAAGCATTTCGAATTTAAAGAGAGAAACATCTTCATGCCTAGGAACTTCATAAACTTTCTCATCAGCCAAAACTTCTATTCTGTCCAAATATGCATCATAACGAATTGGTGCTTTTTCGTTCGTATTACCAATAATAGCCGACATAAAATTGACATTGAAATAAGGCGTTCCAACAATATTTTGTTCTGGCTTACCCGAATTTCTGTCCACAGATAAAAGAGGACCCGTATAGATTTTATATGACTGCTGTCCATAAAAAGCAGTGACGCTCGAAATAAGCAAAATAAATAAAATTAATTTCTTCATAAATTATGATTTTAGTAGGTAAAGATAAAATAAAATCATTAGAATATCAATCCATTTTACTATACTTCCTCATCAGATTCTCATAGAAATTTTGAGGTAAAATCCATTTCAGAGGGACGCCGATTTTCTGTCCGAATTTTCCGAAATAATAATGAGCTTTCCATGATTTCTTAGCGAGAAGCTTTTCGATATATTCAGCCACTTCCAGAGGTTCTGTGCCGTCATCAACATGAGCATTCATGATGGCATAAATCTTTTCGAATGTTTTTTGATATGGTTCAGAAACTTTAGTTTTCACCCGGTTTTCGGCAATTTTTGTTTTGATGTCGCCTAAATGAAGCGTACATACATCGATGCTCCATGGTGAAACTTCATAACGGATCGCTTCTGTAACTTTGTCCAGCGCCGATTTTGAGGCTGAATAAAACCCGCGGAAAGGCAAGCCCATTTCAGAACCAATACTCGAAATATTGATGATTTTACCCAGTTTCTGTTCCCGCATTTTAGGCAAAACTGCACTCATCATCTGTACAGAACCCACTAAATTCAGATTGAACAGTTTTAGGATTTCTTCCTGGCTCGAATCTTCCACAGAACCTACCATTCCCATTCCTGCATTATTGATCAGAATATCGATGCGGTTTTCTGTTTTTAAAATTTCCGTCACCGCATTCTGAACTTGAGTGTTGTCCGTAATATCTGTGGGGATTGTTGTGAAATAGCTGGATTCTACATTTTTTCTGCTCAGCCCGAAAACATGATGCCCTTTTTTACCAAAAAATTCAGCCAAAGCAAAACCGATTCCGGTGGACGTTCCTGTGATAATTATTGTCATTTTCTTAGTCTGTTTTTTCAGTGAGTTTTTTGAAATCTTCCCAAAAATCAGGATAAGACTTTTCTACAACGTCCGCATTTTCAATTCTTAAATCTCTAATGAGGCAGAACGGCGCAAAACTCATCGCCATCCGGTGATCGTTGTAGGTTTCTATGGAAATGTTATCGTTTGGCTCGAAATATTTTACTGAACATATTGTGTCTTCTGTAATTTCAGCAATACATCCTATTTTGAAAAGTTCGTTTTTTAAAGCAAGAAGACGGTCGGTTTCCTTTACTTTTAAAGTTGCCAAACCGGTGATTTCAAAAGGGATTTTCAGCGCGGTTGCAGTGACACAAAGTGTTTGCGCAATATCCGGACAGTCATTCATATCAAGAACAATTTCTTCAGGAAAATTAAAGTAATGTTCAGGGAGAAGGGAAATTTTGGCTTCGGCACCTTCAGAAATCGTATTTACTCCAAAAAAGTTCCAGTAAATTTCTTTGAGCGCAGAATCGCCCTGCAATGAATAGGGTTTGAAGCTTTTTAAATTGACAGTTTCTCGTGAAATAGCTGCCAGTGAATAAAAGTATGATGCGGAGCTCCAGTCGCTTTCAACAACAAAAGGAACGCTTTGTGAAAGTTTATCGGTGTGAATGCTGGGTTCAATACTAATGATATTTCCTTCCCAATGATTGTTGATGCCTACCGTTCTCAGAATTTTCAGCGTCATTTCGAGGTAAGGTTTTGAAGTTACTTTCCCTGCTAAATGTATTGTCAGACCGTTTTCAAGTTTGGCACCGATGAGCATCAGCGAAGAAATAAACTGGCTCGAGATATCTGCGGGAATTGTAACCGAATTTCGTTCCAGTTTTTTACCCGTGATTTTTAAAGGCGGAAATCCGTCTTTTTCGAGATACTCAATATCGGCACCCAATTCTCTCAAAGCTTCAACCAAAAATTTTATCGGTCTGTTTTTCATCCTTTCCGAACCGGTTAAAGTAACGGTTTTCCCTTCCTGAATTGCATAAAAAGAGGTAAGGAAACGCATGGCAGTTCCGGCATGGTGAATATCGATAACTTCATCATTGCTGTTTAAAGCGTTCTGCAAAAGCTGAGTATCCTGAGAATTCGAAAGATTTCTAATGCTGATATTCTCAAAAAGCTGATGCAGAATTAATAAGCGATTCGAAATACTTTTCGAACCGCTGATTTCTATCGTCTTATTTCCTATTAATCTGGATTTTTCTAAAAACATTAAAAGAGGTTATTTCAGTTTTTTATTATTCTGATGCCTTTCCGAATCTCTTTCGGTTTTCAGCTTCATTTTTTTGTCAAAGGCTTTCTGAAGGTTGGTTCCGGTTTGGTTTGCCAAGCATAAAGTTACAAATAAAACATCGGCAAGTTCTTCACCGAGATCTTTGGTTTTATCACTTTCTTTTTCACTCTGTTCGCCGTATCTTCTGGCAATAATTCTGGCAACTTCGCCCACTTCCTCCGTAAGCATCGCCATATTGGTGAGTTCGTTAAAATAACGTACACCAACGGTTTTTATCCATTCATCAACTTCCTTCTGGAGATTCGTGATTTCCATAATTTATTGATAAGCACCTATTGTTGGAGAAGATGTTCGGGAAACTTTCACAATATCCAAAGGGAAAAGGGCTGCAACAGCTGGATTTCCTTTTTGTTTTGCAGGAGAGTCGTCTTTTACTCTCAAGTTCATTTTTTGAGTAAAGTAATTAACGAATTTCGGATCTTCATTTTTAACTGAATTCGTAATGGCATAAGATGCTTTTCCTCCGTATTTCAGTAAGCTGTAATTAAATTCTGTCGTGAAAGTTTGCCCGGAAATTGGTTTCAGTTCAACCATGTTTTCTGCACTTCCATAAATTATAGAATTATTAACCTTTAGAGTTAAAGGGCCGTTTTCCACTGCAGTTCCGTTCTGATACTCATTTGTTGCGTAAATTCCCAGACCTGGAAGCGCGGAATTAAAGTCCCAGTAATTGGCCAAAGTGGAATGAGTAATATTGTAAGTTCCGCCTTTAAAAATTCCCAGATCTGCTTCACCGCAGTTGTTCATCACTAAATTTGAAGCATTGATATTCGATTTCACTGCGAAAATTCCGTATTCCTGATGGGTGTGAATGATGGTATTTTTTATTTGAGCGTCGGTTTCGGTCATTTCCAATCCCCGGGTTCCGCCCATAACCTTCGCGTAATTCATATTTAATTTTGAACCAGTTTCAAATTGAATTCCGTTCCAGTTTTTCGGGATCGTGTCATATCTTGTGTCGTTTCGGTCCCCGCGGAAAACAACTTCCTGGCCTAAATCTCCCATAACATTCAGCGTCGCATTTTTAGAAATTTTCAAACCGCTGTTTTTATGAAAATAAACTTTCGTTCCTTTTTGGATATCTAATGTTTTACCATCTTCAAGTGTTAAGTCGCCGAAAATTATTTTGGCTTTTTCGTTTGTCCAATTAGTATTGGTATTCAAAACATTAGGATTGGACGCGCTTTGGATAAAAAATTCCGCATCCTGAACTACCGAGAATAGCGTTACATGCTGGTTTCCTGCCGGAGTTTGAAACTGAATACGGTCTTCAGCAATAGCTTCCGTAGCATTTGCTACCGGCGCAATTTCCACGAAAACATAAAGACTGTCGTTTTTTCTCAAAGGAATATTGGTGAAATCTGTCCCCGCTTTCCCGTCTACATTGATTCTGTATAATGAAGTTGCCCCTTTTTCCAGAGAAATTTTCGGAATCATAACGTCTTTATCTTCGTCATTGTAAATTTTCACTGCGTAAGTTTCAGAACGGACCTGGTTATAAACAGTGTCGCAGAAAACGGTATCGGCAGAAAACCGAAGAAGTTGTGAAGGGCTTTCGAAGCTGATGTCGTCTCTGTTACAGGCAACAGCCGTTAAAAGACACCAAAACGAAAAAGCGAATATGAGTTTGAATTTATTCATTGAAAGTTAATAAAAGATATAAGTCTCAAATTTAATTAAAAATGTTGAACCTAAAAATTTTAAAATTATCAGACTGGGTGTTTGCAAATTAAAAATATATTTGTACTTTTGCGGTCTAAAAATTTAGCAGAGGAATATCCATTACTATTTCTGAAGCAAAACTTTAATTTATTAAAATTTTTATTATGAAAAACGGAATCCACCCGGAAAACTATAGACTTGTTGTTTTCAAAGACATGAGTAACGACGAGGTATTTCTTTGCAAATCTACAGCAGATACCAAAGACACAATCGAATTCGAAGGCGAAACTTATCCATTAGTTAAAATGGAGATCTCTTCAACTTCTCACCCTTTCTACACTGGTAAAGTGAAATTGGTTGATACTGCAGGTAGAGTTGACAAATTCATGAACAAATACAAAAAATTCTCAAAATAATTCTTGAGTTTTTTAAAGATATTAAAGTCTTTCAGGTTTCTGAAAGACTTTTTTTATTTGTAAATTTGAAATTCTGGAACTTTAAATACTTACTTTATGCAAATTGTTTTTTCTGATGCCCAGTTTTGGGAAGATTTTTTACCGCTCACTTTCACAAGACCGATTGCTGAAATGCGCTGCGGGATTCTTACCTTTTCTGAAAGATGGCAGAAACTTCTGGAAATAAACGAAGTTTCGTATATCACAGAAGACTATTTGCAGGATAAATTCAACAAACCTGGAGAGCGTGAAAGTCTGTTTATAACTCCGAATTTTCTTCCGGACGAGAATGTTTTGCAGCAGATAAAGGATTTAAAACTCGGTGAAGCTCTGGTTTATGAGAACGAACTTCTCGCCGCGAGAATCAATATGAAAAATTTTTCTCTGAACCAGATTGAGAAAATGACAGATGTCTATGAAGGAATTCTTTTCTTTAAGCAACCGACCGATTTATTTTCTTACAATGAAAAGGCAATTAATTACGATTTTGAATTATTGACAAAAGGAAGAACATCCGCTGCACTTTCATCTACCAACGGATTTCTGGGCGATAAAACGGATTTATTTATTGAAGAAGGTGCATCAGTTGAATTTTCTACTTTAAATACCAAAACGGGAAAGATTTACATCGGCAAAAATGCGGAAGTGATGGAAGGCTGCAATCTCCGCGGTCCTATCGCGCTTTGCGAAGAATCGAAATTTAATTTAGGGGCGAAGATATACGGAGCCACAACAATTGGACCTTATTCAAAAGTTGGCGGCGAAGTGAATAATATCGTGATTTTCGGTTATACCAATAAAGGTCACGACGGTTTTGTTGGAAATTCAGTGATTGGAGAATGGTGTAATCTCGGAGCAGATACCAATTCTTCGAATCTTAAAAACAATTACGCTGAAGTGAAACTGTGGAATTACCGAACCAAAAGATTCGTAAACACAGGTTTGCAGTTTGCGGGATTAATTATGGGCGATCATTCTAAAACGGCGATTAATACTCAGTTTAATACCGGAACGGTGGTTGGGGTTGCTGCGAATATTTTCAAAAGCGGCTTTCCGCCAAATTTAATTGAAAGCTTCTCCTGGGGCGGAATGAAAGGCGATGAAAAATTCAAACTCGAAAAAGCTTATGAAGTTGCGGAACTGGCGATGGCAAGAAGGAAAGTTGCTTTTACTGAAGAAGACAGAAATATTTTAAAATATATCTACACCGAGTATTAACTCTTGAAAGCTGGCGGTGAATGCTTTTTTCCTTAAGTCTGAAATTCTTATCTTTGCAAAAATTTTCTCACTTAAACCGTTTATAGCATGCAACTGTATAACACCTTAAGCGCAGAAGAAAGAGCTCAACTAATTGATGAAGCCGGTAAGCAGCGCCTTACTTTGTCTTTCTATGCGTACGCCAAAATCTCAGATCCCCAAAAATTTCGCGACGAATTATTTATAGCCTGGAACGCACTCGATGCGCTGGGCCGAATTTATGTTGCCCATGAAGGTATTAATGCTCAGATGAGTGTTCCTGCAGATCATTTTGAAGCTTTTCGCGATACGCTGGAAGTTTATGATTTCATGAAAGGGATCCGCCTAAATGTCGCTGTTGAGCAGGATAATCATTCTTTTTTAAAGCTCACGATAAAAGTGCGGCATAAAATTGTCGCTGACGGTTTAAATGATGAAACCTTTGATGTCACCAACAAAGGAATTCACTTAAAAGCCAAAGAATTCAATACTTTACTCGAAGATCCCAATACCATTGTTGTCGATTTTAGAAATCATTACGAAAGTGAAGTCGGTCATTTTGAAGGGGCGATTACTCCGGATGTAGAAACTTTCAGAGAAAGTCTGCCGATCATCAATGAGCAGCTGCAGGATTTTAAGGAAGACAAAAATCTGCTGATGTACTGTACCGGCGGAATCCGGTGTGAGAAAGCCAGTGCTTATTTCAAGCATCAGGGTTTTAAAAATGTTTTCCAACTCGAAGGCGGAATTATAGAATATGCACGTCAGATCAAAGAAGAAAATATTGAAAGTAAATTCATTGGTAAAAACTTTGTGTTTGACCACCGTTTAGGCGAGAGAATTACTGATGATATTGTTTCACAGTGTCACCAGTGCGGAAAACCGTGTGACAATCATACTAATTGCTTTAACGATGCCTGTCACCTGCTGTTTATTCAGTGCGACGAATGTAAAGCCGCCATGGAAAACTGCTGTTCGACAGAATGTTTGGAAACAATCCATTTGCCTTTGGAAGAACAGGCAAAACTGAGAAAAGGATTACAGGTTGGAAATAAAATTTTCAAAAAAGGAAAATCCGATGCCTTGAAATTTAAAAAGTCTGGGGATTTACCGGATAAGCCTTTGGCAAAAGTAAGCACGAAAAATATCCGTCAGAAAATATCCGTTAAAAAAATATTGGTTGGAAAGGCCGAGCATTATTATACGAAGTCAAAAATAGCTCAGTTTTTAATTGATAACAATGAACTTTCTATCGGTGATAAAGTGCTGATTTCCGGTCCGACAACGGGAGAGCAGGAATTTACGATTACCGAAATTTTCGCCAACGGAGGTCCGTGTGAAACAGCAAAAAAAGGAGATCAAATTACTTTCGAAGTCCCTTTCAGAATCAGGTTATCTGACAAATTATATAAAATTTTAGGATAATGACAGCATCAGGAAAAATAGAGTTAATGTCTCCTGCTGGTGATTTTACATCTCTTCAGGCGGCACTGGATAACGGCGCAGATTCTGTATACTTTGGCGTGGAACAGCTGAATATGAGAGCCAGAGCTTCGATGAATTTCACGATCGACGACCTGCCTGAAATTGCAAGAAGATGTTCTGAAAAAGGGGTAAGATCATATCTTACTTTAAACACGATTATTTACGATCACGATTTATCTTTAATAAAAACGCTTTTAGATAAAGCAAAAGCTGCAGATCTTACAGCAGTAATCGCGATGGATCAGGCAGTGATTTCCTATGCGAGACAGATTGGGCTTGAAGTACATATTTCGACCCAAATCAATATCACGAATATTGAAACCGTGAAATTCTACGCGCTTTTCGCCGATACGATGGTAATGAGCCGGGAATTAAGCATAACTCAAATCAAAAAAATCTGCGACCAAATTGATAAGGATGAGGTGAAAGGGCCTTCCGGAAAATTGGTTGAAATAGAAATTTTCGGGCACGGTGCGCTTTGCATGGCTGTTTCCGGAAAATGTTATTTAAGTCTGCATTCTGCAAATTCTTCCGCAAACAGAGGCGCCTGCAAACAGAACTGCAGAAAAAAATATACCGTCATCGATCAGGAAACCGGCTTCGAAATCGAACTGGAAAACGAATACATGATGTCACCAAAAGACCTCTGCACAATCAGTTTTCTGGATCAGATTGTTGAAGCAGGCGTGAAAGTCTTAAAAATTGAAGGCCGCGGAAGAGCTCCGGAGTATGTCGCAACGGTGACTAAATGTTACAGAGAAGCAATAGATGCTGTTGCTAAAGGAACATTCAGTCCCGAAAAAGTGGAGCAGTGGATGAAGCAGCTTGAAACCGTTTATAACAGAGGTTTTTGGGATGGTTATTATTTAGGCCAGGAATTGGGAGAATGGTCCGATACTTCCGGCTCCAGTGCAACGCAGAAGAAA
The DNA here is from genome assembly GCF_019038595.1 of Kaistella soli. Lineage (GTDB taxonomy): Bacteria > Bacteroidota > Bacteroidia > Flavobacteriales > Weeksellaceae > Kaistella > Kaistella soli. The sequence goes on along the minus strand of NZ_JAHOPF010000004.1, from coordinate 219,456 downwards.
GTTTATATTGGAAAAGGCCGACATTTCTATCCAAAATCGGATGTCGCGGAATTTTTGATTGAAGCTTACGATATTGCTGTTGGAGATCGAATTTTGATTCAGGGACCGACTACAGGTTCGCAGGAAATGGTTCTTGAAGCCATGCAGGTTGATCAAAAACCACATGCTGAGAAAGCCTCGAAGTCGGATATCATTACCTTTAAAACAGATTTCAGAATGAGACCGAGCGATAAACTGTATAAAATCGTTGAGAATAACTGATGATTATCGTTACGCTTCAGCGCGAAAAATGCATCGGCTGTAATTATTGTGCAGAATTCGCACCGGAATATTTCAGGATGTCAAAAAAAGACGGCAAATCAGTGCTTTTAAAGACGGAAGACAGAAAGGGTTTTTATACCTTGAAAACTCCTAATCATATGGCTTTGGAACCTTGTGATAAAGCTGCGAAAGCCTGTCCTGTAAAAATTATTTCGGTAAAAGAAATTTAAAAATGACAAAAGCTGAACTGAGAAAAAAGTATGTGAAAAAGCGGGAAAACCTTTCGCAGGAGCAGATTTCGCTTTTATCTGAAACTATTTTTGAAAATTTCATCCGTGAATTCAAACTGTCTGAAAGCAAGAAAATACATTGTTTTCTATCCATTCCTGAAAAAGGGGAAGTAAATACTAAGCTGTTTTTAGATAAAGCTTTTGAAAGTGAGGCAAGAGTTTTTGTTCCTAAAATTTTCCGGAATAAGCTGATTTCCGTGGAAATTAGTTCTGAAACGCCTTTAATTAAAAACTCCTGGGGAATTTCTGAGCCTGAAAGCAATAAAGATTCAGGCGAGAAAAACTTTGATTTTGTCATTACTCCATTATTGTATTGTGATTTTCACGGCAATAGAGTAGGTTACGGCAAAGGTTATTATGACGGTTTTTTTGAAAATATCAGTCCGGAATCCGTAAAAGTTGGGATAGGTTTCTTTAATCCTGACGAAGAAATTGATGATGTCTGGAAAAACGATATTCCGTTGGATTATTTGGTCACGCCTACTGCAGTGCTGTCTTTCGCCGGAACCGAGTCAAAATCTACAAAGTAAAATTTAAATTCTTTTTTGAATTTCACAGGTGAAAGCTTCAGCATATACTGTGCATTTTTCTGGAATTTACCGATCAGTTTATCGTTATGATCGAAATATTCCACATCGAATTTTGCGAAATCTAAAGTATCGTGTCCTTTGATTTCCTTCTTCACGAAAATATTTCCAACCTTTGCTGTTTTTACTTTAAAACTGTCAAGCTGTTTTAGGATCGGTTTTAGTTTATTCGAATCGTTTTCAGCGAAATAGCTTTGCATCTGCGCATAAATTACGGAATCAATTTCAGTGTCACGGTTTCCGGAAGTATAGAGCGTAGAAAGGTCCAGAAGTTCCTGTATCTTCTGTTTTGTAATAAAAGAAATCGCCTGTGCGCTGTCCATTTTTGCTACAGGATACGAAACTTTATTGGTGTTATTTCTCAATTTTTCAAGATCGGAAACTTCAGTTTTCTCTTTTTTGCAGGCAATAAGCGCAAAAAACAAAACGATAAGTACGCCTACTATGTTACTTTTTTTCATCATCAGTGTCAATTTTAAATTTGATCATTACTATTTTTCCTGATTTATCAGCTTGAGTATCAATTACATCGAGTTTTTCCAGGGAAGTGGAAGGTAAGGTTACCAGATTGATATACCGCTGTTTGTCCATCGTTTCCACACCATAAAACTGATTGTCAAAAACCTGGTAGATTAATGCATTATCACTAATTAAATAATTTAAACTTACCCTTTTCTTCTTTAAATCTTTTAATGATTTGGAATAATAGAAAAGCATAATTGCGTAATCATTCGGCTTCAGTTCGATGTTTTCCGCCTCCGGCGCAGTTTCCAGATTTCTCTGAATGGTATCTGTTCTGTAATAAGGAGAAGAAACGACCATTGTTAGTGTTTTCGATTTCGTCGTATAAACAAACGGCTCGTTCGGTTTTGCGACATAAAGTATAGGTGATTCATTTTCTTTGAGAATCTGAACCTGAAGTTCCGCATTGATTTTTGAGTTTCGGTCAGCATCAATAAAACTGTAATAGTATTTTTTACTGAACAGTTCATCCTTGAAACCCAAAAGACCAACCAGAACTGCTAGAATTGCCGATATTCCCAACCAAATATATTTTTTTACAAGAGAAAAAGTTGATTTTTGCTCCGCCGTATCATAAGTTGATAAATTTGTAGTTTTTTCTTTAACTAATTGATTTACAGTATTTGATTTTTGTAAATCCAGATTTTCGCTAACTGAATTGTTATCTTTTTCAGCCAAAACGGGTGTGCTTTCACTTTTTTTGCTTTCAGATTCTGAAATTCGAAGATTTTCGGATTCTTTTTGCGGTTCTTCCGCTTCCAAATCCATATTCTCTTCGTAATCTTTCAAGATTTCGTCTGCAAAAAGATGGTTTTTCTTGAAGTCGTACCAAGATACATAACCTGCATAAACAGAGAGAATGTTGAGCATGTCGATCCGTGGAAGTTTAGTAACCGGGGAGTTTTTGAAATAGGTATAAAAAGACTTTTCACTGATGTTACCTTTGGCTTTTTTCCGCAGGTCTTCCTGAAAATAAATGATATCTATACCTTTCCATTTCGAAATATTTTCGAAAGAAGGAGTGTGATTCACCAAATATTGAGTTTGTACCTCCGTTTTCAGCTGTTCAAAGTGTAATAAATCTAAATCGCTCAATTGCTAAATTTTACGTAATGTATTGATTATCAATATCTGTTTTTTGTAAAACAGTTTTACAAATATATTACAATTAATTTTCTAAAACAAATTTAAATGTCGCTATACCTTTGTCCTGTTCGAAATGATAAATGAGAACAACAAATTAGAATATAACAAAACAATTAAATTTAATTTTATTATGAAAAAGTCATTATTCGTAGCTGGTATCGCTGCTTTAGCTCTTGTAGCTTGTAAAAAAACTGAAACTGTAGAAACTGCTAACGCTGCTGATTCTGCTGCTGTAACTGTTGATTCTGCTGCTGTAGTTGTAGATTCTGCTGCTGCTGTTGTTGATTCTGCTGCTGCTGTTACTGTTGATGCTGCTCAAGGTGCTGCTGCTACTACTGCTGACGCTGCTAAAGGAGCTGCTGAAGCTGCTAAAGGTGCTGCTGATGCTGCTAAAGATGCTGCTAAAGACGCTAAATAATTATTAGCTACGCTTAACAAAATAACCGTTTCTCTCAGAGAAGCGGTTTTTTTTTGCTATTACTGAAGCTTTTGTCTTAATATTTCGTAACAGCTGATAGCTACTGCATTGCTCAGGTTCAGTGAATCTATACTTCCTGCCATCGGAATTAGTGTGTTTTTTCCTTTTCCGATCCAGAAGTCACTGAGGCCTGAATGTTCTGTACCGAAAAGTAATGCACTTTTTCCCTTAAAATCTTTCTTGTAAAGATCTTCTGCGCTTTCATCCATCAAAGTGGTGAATATTGAGAAGCTGTTTTTCTGCAGAAATCCGTAAAGTTCCTCGTTGCTGGATTGGAAAACGTTCATTCCGAATAAACAGCCCACACTTGACCGGATTACATTTGGGTTATAAAAATCTATTCTTGCATCGGTAACAATTAATGCATCGATCCCGAATGCTTCGCAACTTCTGAGAATTGCTCCAAGATTTCCTGGTTTTTCAACGCTCTCCACAATGATAACCGAAGAATTGCTGTTGGGTTTAAACTCATTAAGCTCGGCACTTTTTGTTTTATACACCCCGATAATTCCTTCGGAAGTTCCCCGGTATGCCAGTTTTTCATAAACTTTTTCTGAAACCAGGTGGATTTTCCCTTTCGGAAAGTCCTCATCAAAAATACTTTCGCAGATGAAAAACTCCTGAATCTCAAAACCGAATTTCACGGCTCTTTCATTTTCCTGTTTTCCTTCCACCACAAAAACACCGGATTTTTTCCGGAAGCGGTTGTCGCTTATTAAACGGGTTAAATTTTTTATTTTTTCGTTGTGAAGACTTTCAATTAGCATTCTGCAAAAATAGTATTTTTAGTTTTCTTTGAAAAAACTGATGTGATTTTCGGTTTCCGTTGCTTCCAGCAGACTTTTTGGAAGTTCTTTTTTGTTTTTGATGCCCAGAGTTTTTAGTTTTTGAGTCTGCAGAACAAGATTGTCGTTTCCTGTAGAAAGCTGTTTAAAAGCTTCATCATAGACATTTTTGGCCTGATCGATATTTTTGCCGACTTTTTCAAGATTATCAATAAAGCCTACAAATTTATCGTAGAGTTTTGCACCGCGTTCTGCAATTTCCATCGCGTTTTTACTTTGGTATTCGCGTTTCCATAAGTCGGCGATAAGCTTTAAAGAAGTAATTAAATTGCTTGGATTCAGGAGCAGGATTCTTTTTTCGTAGGCGAAATTCCACAGGTTTTGATCGGCCTGCATGGCCGCGATATAAGCCGGTTCGCTGGGAATGAACATCATCACAAAATCCAGCGATTTGCCGTAATCATCATACGCTTTCTGGCTCAGCTGGTTGATGTGGTTTTTCACTGAAGAAAGATGCTGATTAACTTTGATGTGATAGATTTCGGAATCATTTTCATCAACCAATTCCGTAAATGCTGTTAAGGAAACTTTTGAATCAATGATAACATTTCTTTCATCGGGATATTTTATCACTGCGTCAGGACGCATTTTCTTGCCGGAAAATTCAGAAAATAAAGCCTTGTTGTCTTCGTCGCGAAGTTCATGTTCGAGGAAATATTCTCTTCCTTTTACCAAACCGGATTTTTCAAGGATGCTTTCCAAAATCATTTCGCCCCAGTTTCCTTGGGTTTTGCTTTCACCTTTTAAAGCGCGGGTTAATTTTTTGGCATCTTCAGAAATCTGCTGATTCAGTTCTGCGAGCTCTTTCACTTTTTCGCCTAAAGAAAATCTTTCCTTAGCTTCTTTATCATAAGTTTCACCGACTTTGTTTTTCAGTTCCTGCATTTTTTCCTGAAAAGGTTCAAGAATCGTCTTTAAATTATTTTGGTTTAGAGTGGTGAATTTCTCGGTTTTTTCTTCTAAAATTTTATTGGCAAGGTTCTGAAACTCAGCTTTTGCCATTTCCTGCATTTTTGAAATTTCTTCTTTCTGACTGTCGAGAAGTTTCTGCAAGTTTTCGTTTTGAGCGGTAAGCTGAGATTTTGCGGCAATCAGATTGTTTTTTTCGGCCTGAAGATTTTTAATTTCCGAAGTCTGAAAATTATTGATTTCTGCCTGTTCACTAATTTTTTGTTGCTGTGCATTATTTTCAGCTGATAGTTGAGCGAGATTGCTTTTCAGGTTATTAATTGTCTCAGTTTGCTGAAGATTTGTCTGTTTTTCGAATTGAATAATTTGGTCTAATTCGCTGTTTTTCAGGTTTGAGTTTTGTAAATCAGCATTTGTGCGGATGAAATTATAATTAAGTTCGTCAAAATCTTTTCGGGGAACATTTGCAGATTTTAAGATGAAATATAAAATTACGGCACCCAGAATTGCACCGAGAATAATACCAGTAAATAAAGTCGTGATTTCCATATTTCAAAAATAGGAAGAAAAAATATTGTTTTTTTTGTTTTGCGGGAAAGTTCTTACAAATTATTCCAGAACAGAGTTGAAGGAAGGTTTATTCTGAAAGTTTCTAAGGGTTTTCTTTTGCAATTTTCTCGTGATATTTCTGGTGCATCGGAATAGCTGCAGAACCATACCAGGGTAAAATTTCTACATCGAAAATTCCGTTTTTTATCGTGGGATCATTTTGTATGAGCGTTCTGGCTTCGTCTTCGGTTTTTACATCAAGAAGAAAAATTCCCCGGTAACCTAGTTTGTTACTGGTAGCAAATGGGCCTGCCATTTTCAGTTTCCCGGATTTTCCCATTTCCTTCATGTTAGAAAAATGTCCTTTAAACAATTCTTCGCGTTTGCTTTTATCGGTTATTTCTTTGTCTTTCGGGCCTGTTTTAAGAATGACCAGCATATAATTTTTCATTCCCAACCGGTCAGCTCCTAAAGAATCGGCAAGTTTTTGATCAAATTTAGGATTTTGCTGAACGGTTTGCTGTGCACTGCAAAGAGTAAAAGCGCAAAATATCAGAGCAGAAATCAGAATTTTCATGGTATTTGGTTTTGGTTTGTTTTCTATTTTCGGCAAGTGATTTAATCTTTAATTCTCAGAAATTCTTTCGCCAGTTCAATCATTTTGGGGTCACCTGTGTATTTTCCGTGCTCGTCGGAAAGTTTTACTGTAGGAATCCAATCGCCATTGATTGATTTTGCCGCGATGAGTTTCATAACGATGTTCATGGGTTTCAGCCCCACATCGTTGGTCAGGTTGGTTCCGATTCCGAAAGAGATCCCGATTTTTCCGTTACAGGCGTGGGTGATTTCTGCAACTTTTTCCATATTTAATCCGTCGGAAAAAATAATATATTTAAATAAAGGATTGATGCCGTTAGTTTTATAATGTTCAATGGTTTTGTACGCAAATTCGATTGGGTCGCCGCTGTCGTGACGGACGCCGTCGAAAAGTTTCGCGAATTTTTTGTCAAACTGCTGAAAGAAAACGTCTGTAGTATAAGTGTCAGACAGCGCAACGCCCAAATCTCCCCGGTAAACATCCACCCAATGTTCCAAAGAAAGTGCGTTGGCCATCTTAAAACCGTATTCGGCACCGTGAAACATAAACCATTCGTGCGCGTGAGTACCGATCGGTTTTACGCCATATTTCATCGCAAAATGTATATTAGAGGAACCGGTGAATTTTGAGGATTTATTTTGCGTCAAAGCATCCATTACCAAATCATGCACTTTATAGGAATGTCTCCGACGGGTTCCGAACTCAGCGAAAGTTACTCCTAAATCATTCAGTTCACGGGCTTTTTCGAGCGTATTCATGATAACACTTTCGTCGGAATCTCTTTCCATACCGTGCATTGCGTAATACAGTTCGGAAATTAAAGCCAAAAGAGGGACTTCCCATAAGATCGTACGGTACCATTCGCCTTCAACAGTAACGCTGAGGTCGTTTCCTGTCTGCCGAATCTGAACTTCTGCTGGATCATAATGATAACCGCCCAGGAAATCAAGGTAAGGCAAATCGAGATATGGACAGGTGATGCGGAGGAATTCTTTTTCGTCCTTGGTGAGCTTCAGTTCCGCCATTGCATTCACGCATTTCCTGAGTTCAGTATCAAAGCCCGCGGGGAAGAGATGTTTTCCGCGGTTGATAAACTCGTATTTTACTCTTTCGTTAGGAAAAAGTTTGATCACCGCATTCTGCATCGTGATTTTATAGAAATCGTTGTCGAGGATTGATTTAAGCCGAACTTCATTCATTTCAGGAGAATATGTTTTAACAAATGTAAATATTCAAAACAAAAAATCGCCTCTGAAAAGACGATTTTTGTAAATATGAAGTCAATGTGTAATTTATTGTTTGATGAATTTGAAAGATTTTAATCCGTCGGAAGTTTTAATGGAAATAACATAAGTAGCAGAAGGTAAGTGGCTTATGTTTATTCTTCTTGATTTTTCTGAAATTAAAAGTTTGCCGCTCAAATCAAAAATAAATACTTTCTCGATATCTAATTTTGTAGTTTTAATATTGATAAAATCTGTGGCCGGATTAGGATAAACAACCAAATCACGGTTTATTTCCGCGGTTGCCAAATCTTTCACCAGTGTCACAGGTTCTCTGAAAAAGGAAATTTCCATCAGTTCGCGCGGTAGTTTCTCGAAAACATAAGCTTCACAGATGTAATCGGTATAATCTTCTTCCTCCACACGGCTGATGTAATAACTTTCTGCCGAGGCAGCGGTTTTTTGGTCAAGATTTTTGAACCAGGCAAACTGATAATCACTCCCGGAAATCGACTGCGGCAAAGAAGCTGAACCGCCTAAAGATGCGTAGACCGTTTTCGGTTCATCATAACGTTGAGGCGAGTAAGTGAAATCGGCCAGCGCTTTTTCTCTAAGAATGAAATTTTTAATTTCCTGCTTGGTAAATCTGTTATTTTCCAGAAAAGTAAGTGCCGGAATATTTTCCGGGATTTCCCCAGAAAGCTGATTTCCTGTAAGCGAAACCATCTGAAGTTTTTCGAACTGAAGAAGCGCCGGAGGAAAATTGCCCGAAATTAAATTTTTATCCAGATAGATCTGCTCCAGCTGCTTTAAAGGCAATAAGCTTTCAAAACCGCCGGAAATTTTATTGTCAGAAATATTAAGGTGTATTAAATCTTTCAACTGAGTAAGCTCAGCCGGGAACATTGTGATCTGGTTGCTTCCCAGTGATAACCATTCGAGTTTTTTTAGACTGGTTAAAACTGTTGCGTAATTAGTTGAAAATAAATTGTGGCTTACATCCAAAGAAGTGAGTGACGTTAAAGAGGCGAGTTCTGTCGGAATTCTTGTAAGCTGATTTCCGGAAAGATTGAGTTCCGTAAGTTTAATCAGCGGCGACAACTTGCTGAAATTTTGTGAGAGCGTATTATTGCTTAAGTTCAGCGACTCTAAATTGGTTAGAGTTGAAATGTTTTGTGGAACTGCAGTTAAACTGGTATGCGAAAGATCCAGGACTTTTAGGGAAGGAAAATTCTGCAGAAAGGTATTGATGTCCGCAAAGACAAACTGATTGTTGCCGACAGAAATTTCCTGAAGATTTGAAAGCGGAAGAATAGCAGTGGTAGGATCACCGGTTAATCTGTTATTGCTGATGTCTAAACGGACTAGATTAGTAAGTGAAGAAATCGCCGGCAAAATATCTCCGTAAAGCTGATTGGAACTTAAATCCAGCTTCTGAAGTTTTGAAAATCCGGACACTGATGGAAAACTGCCTTTCAGTGCATTCCCGCGTAGATTAATTTCGGTAACGTTTCCGTTCTTTATTTTAATTCCGTACCAGGTTTTTGGATCTTTTGTGAGGTCCCATTTTTGGCTCCACAGCTGTTCACCGGAAGTGGAATTGTAGATGCTTATAAGGGCTGATCTTTCGGCAAATGAGATGCTCCATTGTTGGGAAAAGCAGAATTGCGAAAAGAATAAAAAAAGTAGAATTTTTTTCATCAGATATTTGTGTTTTCGGAGTACAAATATATAGTAAAAGTTGAGATAAGGAATTAAATTTTGCATATTTGCACCATGAGGAAGTATTTATATGCGTTTTTACTAATTTTCACAATTGTCACTGGTTTTTATTTTTTTCTTGGTTGGTGGCAGTTGCCGGAAGGTCATCGCTATATTTATCCTATTGATGATGTATATATTCATTTAGCTTTAGCAAGGAATTTTGCAGATTATGGAATATGGAGTGTTAACACCAGTGGCTTTGACAGCGCCTCTTCCTCCATACTATACACATTGTTACTTACTGCATTAATAAAAGTCTTTGGAGACTGGGAATATTACCCATTAATTATTAACGTCTTTTTTGGATACCTCACTGTATATATGGTGTACAGGTATTTCAAAGAAAATTATGGGGAGCGCGAGATGAAGTGGGCAATTGTATTGCTTCTTCCTTTTTCTATGTTATATTTTTCTGCTTTATTGGGTATGGAGCATACGCTTCACATGTTCTTAATAACTGTGGCAGTTTATCTAATTCATCAAAACGTAAATTCTGATTTCGATCGAAGAGACTTTTTGAAAATGCTTGCTGTTGTATTTTTCATTTCGGTTATAAGGTTTGAAAGCATGTTTTTTACAGTGAGTTTAGCTCTGGCACTTTCGCTGAGAAAAGAAATTTGGAAATCGGTGTTGGTTTTGATCACCGGCTTTTTGCCTATTGTTATTTTCGGCTTAATCTCTGTAAAAAGTGGCGGATACTTTTTTCCCAATTCTGTCATGATAAAGGGAAGTTATCCTTCAGATGAACATTTCTTATATAGTATATGGAATATTCTGGAGAAAGGAATTTTGCTTAATTCCAGTTTTTATAAATGTCTTTTCTTTCCGTTTGTAATTATTGTGGTTTATTTAATTAATAAATACAGAAAGTCAAAAATCACTGTGCTTTTTAAATCTGAAACATTAATCATAACGGTGGTTTCGATGGCGGTTTTGCATTCTCTTTTTGCTTTCCTGAAATATAGGTACGAGAATTACGTGATGATTGCTGTATTACTGGTCATTATCCCGATTATTGCTGACTTTTTTAAAGGATTTTCATTCAAAAACATAAAAGTTAATTTATCTGATCTCTTAATGATTGGCAGCGTGACCGTTGTGATTATGGTTTCTGCATACCGTTTTGTTTATCATCATTTACCGCTGAAATACTCAAGCAAAGGTATCAATGAGCAGCAAATAGAAATGTCCAGGTTTTTGGGGGAATATTACAAAGGAGAAAAAGTATTGGCTAATGATATCGGTGCCATTTCCTATTTCAGTCATGTGCAGCTGTTGGATATGGTGGGCCTTGGAAGTACAGATATTGCAACAATAAAAATTAATAATAAGCATCATTCGCGGGAGCGTTACATTACAGAAAACAAAAAGTATATTACAGATTATGCCAAAGAAAAAAAATGCGGAATTGCTGTAATTTACCCTGAATGGTTTCCGGGAAGCCCGCCAGCAAATTGGATTCCTGTTTCTTCATGGACATCTTTCGCAAATTATGGACCGGCTATCAGCAGGATTGTTTTCTATGCCTTAAAACCTGAAGAGGTGGCGCCTCTTCAGAGAAATCTTTCCAAATTTAATCTTGATAGTAATGTAAAGCAATGGTTTTATATATATCAGAAATGACACTAAAATGATTATGATGAAACGCAAATCGCAAATTCTTATAAATTAGATAATTGTGTTTTGTAGATTAAAAAATAATCATTAGTTTTGCACCCTAAAATAAAAAGCAATTAAATGCCTACTATTCAACAATTAGTTAGAAAAGGAAGAGTCGCACTTACCAAGAAGAGTAAATCGGCTGCACTTGATTCCTGTCCACAAAGACGAGGTGTATGTACAAGAGTATATACTACCACACCTAAGAAACCTAACTCTGCACTTAGAAAAGTTGCAAGGGTAAGACTTTCTAACGGTAAAGAAGTCAACGCTTATATCCCGGGCGAAGGACACAATCTTCAAGAGCACTCGATAGTATTGGTACGCGGAGGAAGGGTGAAAGACCTACCGGGAGTACGTTATCACATTGTTCGTGGAGCTTTGGACACCGCTGGAGTAGCCGGCAGAACACAGAGAAGATCGAAGTACGGAGCTAAGAGACCAAAACCAGGTCAGGCAGCTGCAGCACCAGCAAAAGGTAAGAAAAAGTAATCATTAATTTTTAAAGAAACGAAACAATGAGAAAGACGAAAGCGAAAAAAAGACCGTTGTTACCGGATCCTAAATTTAATGATCAGCTGGTAACGAGATTTGTAAACAATTTGATGCTGGATGGTAAAAAATCTATCGCATTCAAAATTTTCTATGATGCTTTAGACCTTGTAGAAAGTAAAAAAGGAGAAAACGAAAAAACTTCTTTGGAGATCTGGAAAGATGCTTTAACCAACGTAATGCCTCACGTAGAAGTACGTTCAAGAAGAATCGGTGGTGCTAACTTCCAAATTCCAATGCCAATCAGAGCTGACAGAAAAATTTCTATGGCAATGAAATGGTTAATTAAATATTCAAAAGCAAGAAACGATAAATCAATGGCTCAGAAATTAGCTGCTGAAGTTATCGCTGCTGCAAAAGAAGAAGGTGCTGCTTACAAAAAGAAAACAGACACTCACAGAATGGCTGAAGCAAACAAAGCATTTTCACACTTTAAATTCTAATCTGAAATGGCAAGAGATCTTAAACTTACAAGAAACATTGGTATCGCTGCGCACATTGATGCAGGGAAAACCACCACTACAGAAAGAATTTTATTTTATTCCGGAAAGAATCACAAAATTGGTGAAACCCATGAAGGTGGTGCTACTACCGACTGGATGGAGCAGGAAGCTGAAAGAGGGATTACCATTACATCTGCAGCAGTAACTGTAGACTGGAAATTCCCAACTGAGCAGGGAAAAGCTCTTCCGGAAGCCAAAGATTATCACTTCAACATTATCGATACACCGGGACACGTTGATTTTACCGTAGAGGTAAACCGTTCCCTTCGTGTACTTGACGGACTTGTATTCCTTTTCTCTGCAGTAGATGGAGTAGAACCTCAGTCTGAAACCAATTGGAGACTTGCGGACAACTATAAAGTTGCACGTATGGGATTCGTAAATAAAATGGACAGACAGGGAGCTGATTTCCTGAACGTTTGTAAGCAGGTAAAAGAAATGCTTGGTTCTAATGCAGTTCCAATCGTATTGCCAATCGGTGACGAAGCTGATTTCAAAGGTGTTGTAGATTTAGTGAAAAACCGTGCGATTGTATGGCACGATGAAAATCATGGTTCTACTTTTGATATCGTAGAGATCCCGGCTGAGATGGCTGACGAAGTGAAGCAGTTCAGAGCACAGCTGATTGAAGAAATCGCTGCATATGACGAAAATCTTCTTGAGAAGTTTATGGAAGACGAAAACTCCATTACTGAAGAGGAAATTCATGCTGCACTTAGAGCTGCAACTTTGGATATGAGCATCATTCCGATGACATGTGGTTCTTCATTCAAAAACAAAGGAGTACAGTTCATGCTTGATGCTGTTTGTAGATATCTTCCTTCACCAATGGACAAGGAGGCAATCGACGGTACAGATCCAAGAACAGATGAGCCTATTTCCAGAAAACCTTCAGTTACTGAGCCTTTCGCGGCATTAGCTTTTAAAATTGCAACAGATCCTTTCGTAGGAAGACTTGCATTCTTCAGAGCTTATTCAGGAAGACTTGATGCTGGATCTTACGTTTTGAACACAAGATCAAACAATAAAGAAAGAATCTCCCGTATCTTCCAGATGCATGCCAATAAGCAAGAGCCTATTGAATTCATCGAAGCTGGGGATATTGGTGCAGCAGTTGGATTTAAATCCATCAAAACTGGTGATACCCTTTGTGATGAGAAACATCCTATCGTTCTTGAATCTATGGTATTCCCTGATCCTGTAATCGGTATCGCGGTAGAGCCTAAGACTAAAGCTGACCAGGATAAAATGGGTAACGCTTTAGCAAAACTTGCTGAGGAAGATCCTACTTTCCAGGTTAAAACTGACGAAGCTTCAGGACAGACAATCATCTCCGGTATGGGTGAACTTCACCTCGACATTATTGTTGACCGTATGAGAAGAGAGTTCAAAGTTGAAGTTAACCAGGGACAGCCACAGGTAGAGTACAAAGAAAACCTTACAATGTCTGCTAACCACAGAGAAGTTTACAAAAAACAATCTGGTGGACGTGGTAAATTTGCTGATATCGTGTTCGAATTGGCTCCGGCTGATGACAACAAACCAGGTCTTGAATTCATCAATGAAATCAAAGGGGGTAACATTCCTAAAGAATTTATTCCTTCCGTAGAAAAAGGTTTCAAAGAAGCGATGAAGAATGGTCCTTTAGCAGGTTTCGAAATTGAAGGTATCAAAGTAACTTTGAAAGACGGATCTTTCCACCCTGTGGATTCAGATGCACTTTCTTTCGAACTTGCAGCGAAGATGGGCTTCAAAGAAGCTGGTAGAAAAGCTAAACCTGTAATCATGGAACCAATCATGAAAATTGAAGTGGTAACTCCAGAAGAATACATGGGTGATATCGTAGGTGACCTTAACAAAAGAAGAGGTACTGTAAATGGTATGGATGACCGTAACAATGCGAAAGTAATCAAAGGATTCGTTCCGCTTTCTGAAATGTTCGGTTATGTAACTACATTGAGAACACTTTCTTCAGGTAGAGCTACATCTTCTATGGAATTCGAGAAATACGAAGCAGCACCTTCAAACGTAGCTGAATCTGTAATCGAAAAAGCAAGAGGTTAATCTTTAAATCTAAATTAAAATGTCACAAAGAATCAGAATAAAATTAAAATCTTACGATTACAATTTAGTAGATAAATCTGCTGAGAAAATCGTGAGAACGGTAAAAGCAACCGGCGCTGTGGTAAACGGCCCGATTCCTTTGCCAACGAACAAGAGAATCTTCACCGTATTGAGATCTCCGCACGTAAACAAAAAAGCAAGAGAACAGTTCCAGCTTTCAGCTCACAAAAGACTGATGGACATCTATTCTTCTTCTTCTAAAACTGTAGATGCCCTAATGAAATTAGAGCTTCCTTCAGGAGTTGACGTAGAAATTAAAGTGTGATAATTTGCACTTTGCTATGATAGAAATTCCCTTTTCGAAAGAAGAGGGAATTTTTTTTGTTTTCGGGGATCAGGATTTATTGATAAAATCCTCCGGTTTATTAATTCTATTTTTAATACCAAAAACATACAGCTGCTTTGTTTTTTCCTTAATCTTACTTGAGAGCTGTCATATTTCGGATTGCAGTACATTTTAGGACGGATAATATTAGCACACTATTTGTTCGCACACTTCGTGATCAAAAATTAATACAAATGGAAAACGGACAGAACAAAAGTTTTTTTGACGATTTTGCGAATTGGGCAAGTAAATTTACCGGAAGTGCCGGCGCTTTTATCGGCGCTACAATTTTGGTAATTATCTGGGCGGCTACGGGTCCTATATTCAAATTTTCTGAGACCTGGCAAATGGTGATCAACACCGGTACAACGATCGTTACCTTTCTCATGGTTTTCCTCATTCAGAAAGCGCAGAATAAAGATTCTAAAGCCATACAGATCAAACTGAACGAACTGATTGCAGCCCATGAAAAAGCAAGCAACAGAATCGTCGATATCGAGGATTTGACCGAAAAGGAACTCGATAAGCTGCATAAATATTATGAAAAGCTGTCATCGCTCGCCGAGGAGGATGAGGATCTGCATATGTCACACTCCATTGATGCCGCGGAAGACAATCAGCAGCTGAAAATGCGGAACCGGAGGATAGAGGAGGAAATAAAAAAAGAAGACCAGTAGCTCTTTCCGATTTCCTGAAAGATTCAGTTTTTACTCAAATTTCAGTCAGTTTATTTTTAAAGTTGAAAATTTGCTGGGTTATAATTAACCGTTTCAAATTCAGTTCATTCCAAAAACTTCAGCATACCCTGAAGTTTTTTGCATTAAATATCAAAATACTATTCATTTTTTGATGGGACTTTTTTATTTTTCATAACCGTTGGACTTTTCTGTAAGGTTTAATTTATTTAAATAATACTTGTGTAATAAATATGATAGATATTTCAATATTTTATTAAAAATATAGACTGTTTTTATTTACATTTGTCGCCTTAAAAATTTAACATGAATAAGAATATTACTTCTTTATTTCTAGGATTACTTACTTTATGTTCTTTCACTGCAAAGGCGCAATGGAGCAAAACAGCAGGAAACGAATCTATCACTAGAAAAAGCGACAATTCTGTCTATTACAAATTAGACATGAACAAGATCAGGATGCAACTTTTGTCTGCCCAGAAAGTGGGTGACCTGAGCAAACCTGTAACGATTGAAATTCCGAATGCTGAAGGTAAAATGGAAAGGTTTGCAGTAAATAGTTTTCCGGTTTTTGATGAAGCTGTCGCTGCGCAGTACCAACTGGGATCTTATGTAGGAACCGGGATAGATGATCCTTCTAAATACATCCGCTTCAGTGTGGCTCCCAATGATTTTCAGTCGATGATGATCAGCAACGGGAAATATGAATTTATCGAAGCAGCCAACGGTGAGAAATCGATTTACTCATTACACAGCAAAACCAGTAAAGAAGGACATGCATTTGCCTGCAAAACCAAAGAGGGTGTTGCTTCTGTTGCTAGATTACAGAAATTCATGGATGATGCCGAGGGTAAGTCCAATAACAAAAAATTCCATACATTGAGACTTGCAATGGCAGTAACAGGAGAATACACGACGTACTTTAATGGGACAGCAGGTGCACTAGCTCAAATCAATGCAACGATGACGAGGGTTAATGGGGTTTTTGAACAAGAGTTTAATTTACATCTAAATGTTATTAATGCTCCCAATTTAATTTTCACTGATGCTGCAACAGACCCTTTCAGCCCTGCCTCAGAATTTTGCAAATGGAATTATGAATTGATGAACACCCTGCATAATGGAGCTTTTGGGGTTAATGATAATGATTTTGACATTGGTCATTTATTCGGCGCGACTGGTGGTGGTGGTAATGCTGGATGTATCGGTTGTATCGGAAGTAATGATACCGCTTTTACCTCTTATCCCGCAGATCCGCAAGATTGTGGTTATGCCTATTTATCACCAGATAATTACAAAGGAAGTGGTATTACCTCTCCGGCAGATAATCAGCCTTTCGGTGATAATTTTGACATTGATTATGTAGCACATGAAATGGGCCATCAGTTAGGTGATAGCCATACATACAGTTTTTATGAAAATTACTTAAATAAAGAAATGGAGCCAGGTTCTGGTTCTACTATTATGGGATATGCAGGTATTACAGGTTCTACTACCGATGTACAAGCGCATTCTGACCCTTACTTTCATAGTGTAAGTATTGATCAGGTTCAAGCTGTTCTTGCTGCAACTAGTGTTGATGTAGAAACACCTATTTCAAATAATCCACCAGTAATTACGCCAATGTCTACCACTTATACAATTCCAAAAGGAACTGCATTTGTTCTCACCGCAGTGGCTACTGATCCAGATATGGATGCACTTACCTATTCTTGGGAACAAGTAGATTATAGTAAACTGAGTAATGGTGTTACAAAATCAAATATCGGAAATACTGCTTCTGGAGCTAGCTTTAGATCTTTGCCTGCAGTAAGTTCACCAACCAGATATTTCCCCAAATTATCTACTGTATTAGGTGGTGCTGTAAAAAATACAGCCGATTTTGAGGCTGCTTCTACTGTAGCAAGAACTACCAATTTCCGTGTTACCGTACGCGATAATAAAATTGGAGGACAAGCTCAAACAGTCTCTGCAAATCAGGTTGTTGTAGTAGGTGCCGCCGCAGCTTTTAAAGTAAATGCAGCTTCTGGTGCTGCTGGAAGTCCTGTAAATGTGACTTGGGTTGTTTCAGGGACTACAGCTGCTCCATACAATGTTGCAAATGTAAAAATTGATTATACTACTGATAACGGTGCCACTTGGACAGTTCTTTCTGCTTCTGCTCCCAATAATGGAACAGCGGCTGTTACTTTCCCTTCATCTTTAGGGGCTTCGACTCCTTACGTAAGAGTTTCTGCAATCGGAAACGTATTTTACGCAGTGAATAAGGTAACTTTAACCGCAGCACTTGCAACCTCAGAAATTGGGAAAAATATAGTTCAAATTTATCCTAATCCTGCAACTGATGTTCTTTTCGTTAAAAACATTTCGGCAAAATCGACTTATACAATCTATGATGCAACAGGAAGATTAGTCGCAAAAGGACAGATTGATGACGGGGAGATCAATGTAAGCAGTTTACTAAAGGGATCCTACGTGATTTCATTTGCAAATGATGGCAGTGTAACCAAAACTAAATTTATTAAAAAATAACTAGAGCTTTTCGTGGATACAAATGGCTGCTTCACCATAAGGGAAGCAGCCATTTTTTTTTAACAATCAATTGGAAATCTATTTCTGTAGTTCTGGCGATTCTACAGAAACAGAACCATCTTCTTTCGATGTGAATTGAATTTTATGATCTTTCAGTAACTTATATTCCATAATTTGGTAGATTTCATCTAAGTCATACTTTTCATAATACATCCCATCTTTTATCCACCAGGTACCTTTTCTGTTTATTTTTTGCATTCTTCCTTTGATGGACAAAATTTCAGATTTAGTAAAGCTTCCATCTGATTTTCTTGTAATTTGCCAACTCTTATGAATTGGACTTTTACTGTTGGGTAAAGCTCCGCTCCAGGTTCCAACAAAAGATTGATCTGGATTTTGATTATTACTGTTTTTTTGAAATGTCGCAGTTTGACAATTGAGGAGCAAAACGAAACAGCAGTGTAGTAGCAATATAATTTTCATATTTTTAATTTAATTTTTCTCTAAAGTGATTATGATAAGAACAGGTTCCATGTAAAGCTTTCGAAGTATGATTTTGGCTATGCAATATATTAATTGGGTAGTTTCTGTTTAAATGTTTTTTCACTTCTTTTAATTGTTGGTCAGAAATCTCTGCTTTATATATGGTAAAGATCGATATTTTCCAGATAGTTTTAAAGTAGGAATGTCCAAAATCGTATCTCAATCGTTTTTTCTAAACGGGAAGAAGTGGAGTAGCAGATTAAATATACTTTTTTACCGATGGAATTTCCGACAGTTTGCTTTTTTTACTTGATTAAATCTTAAAGTACAAGTGAGCTCTTCCTACCGAAAAATCTGTGATTGGTTTCTTTACTAATTCCCGTAGTCCAGTCGCAATCTTCATTAACCTCAGAATTTCAACATCTTCCATTTCTCAAAATTAGTTCTCAAGTTTACAGTTGATCGAATAAATGTTGAGTTCCTTTTTCTTCACGAATTTTAATGACTAATTGTCCGGTCAACTTCCCAAACTGCATTTAGGACCTATTTTATGATTTGCATATGTGATACTCGAACGACGTTGCGAAATACGATGAGGAATTGAAAGATGCTAATCTTAGAATAAAGAAAGAAATAAAAAAAGAAGACCAGTAGCTCTTTCCGATTTCCTGAAAGATTCAGTTTTTACTCAAATTTCAGTCAGTTTATTTTTAAAGTTGAAAATTTGCCGGGTTATAATTAACCGTTTCACAGTCAGACATTTCAAAAACTTCAGAGTATCTGAAGTTTTTTGTATTAAATATCAAAATATTTTTAACTGCCTGTTTGTCAATTCAAAAAAACTTCATACATTTGCACACTCAATTTAGGGAAGAAGTATGCCTATTTCAGAAATAGAAATCACCTAAACCTCGATTGATAATAGTGAATTTTAAATAATATATATAAACAATGTCAGGTATTATTGGTAAAAAAATCGGGATGACTTCCTTGTTTGACGAGAACGGCAAAAACATGCCGTGTACTGTTATTCAGGCAGGTCCTTGCTCGGTTTTACAGGTCAGAACCGTAGAAAAAGATGGGTACAAAGCTGCTCAGCTTGGTTTCGATGACAAGAGTGAAAAGAACGTTGGTAAAGCGTTAGCTGGCCATTTTAAAAAGGCTGGTTCTGCTCCAAAAGCTAAGTTGGTAGAATTCTATCATGAATTCGTAGACAACTTATCTGTAGGAGATGAAGTAAAAGTTAATCTGTTCGCGCAAGGCGAGTATGTTGACGTTACAGGAACTTCAAAAGGAAAAGGTTTCCAGGGGGTTGTTAAAAGACACAACTTCGGTGGGGTAATGCAAGCGACTCACGGACAGCACAACAGACTTAGAGCCCCAGGTTCTATTGGTGCAGGTTCCGACCCGTCAAGAGTATTCAAAGGAATGCGTATGGCAGGTAGAATGGGTGGTAAGCAAGTTACCGTTCAAAACCTTGAAGTGTTAAGAGTAGATGAAGAACAAAATCTTTTAGTAGTAAAAGGTGCTGTTCCGGGAGCAAAAAATTCTTATGTAATTATCAGAAAATGGAACTAGTAGTATTCAATACATCAGGAAAAGAAACCGGAAGAACAGTTCAGTTAGATGAGGCAATCTTCGGAATTGAGCCAAATCAGCACGCGGTTTACTTAGAAGTGAAACAATTCCTTGCTGCTCAGCGTCAGGGAACACATAAATCAAAAGAAAGAAGCGAAATTACTGCTTCTACAAGAAAGCTTAAAAAGCAAAAAGGATCTGGATCTGCGAGATACGGTGATATCAAATCGCCAACTTTCAGAGGTGGAGGTAGAGTTTTCGGTCCAAAACCAAGAGACTACAGATTCAAACTGAACAAAGCTTTGAAAAGATTAGCAAAAAAATCTGTGCTTTCTCAGAAAATGAGAGACAATTCAATTAAAGTTTTAGAAGCTTTCAACTTTGAAGCTCCGAAAACTAAAGAATTTATCACACTGAACAATGCATTAGGATTTGAAGGTAAAAAATCTCTTTATATTTTACCGGAAGCTAACAAGAATGTATATCTGTCATCAAGAAATTTACCTAAAACTAAAGTTTTGACTTATAACGAGATCAGTTCTTATGATTTAGTAAACGCTGGCGAGATTGTATTTTTAGAAGGTGCTATCGAAAAATTTCAGGAAAACTTAAGAAAATAAATCATGTCTATTATTATTAAACCTATCATTTCAGAAAAAGCAAACTATCTTACAGATTTGAGAGGAGCTTATTCTTTTTTTGTGAATACAAAAGCGAATAAAATCCAAATCAAAAAAGCGATAGAAGAAGCTTACGGTGTAAAAGTAGCAGACGTAAGAACAATGATTTACGCTCCTAAAGTTTCCTCGAAACACACCAAAAAAGGATTACAGGTTGGGAAAACCAACAAATTGAAAAAAGCAGTTGTTTCCCTTGTTGAAGGTGAAGTGATTGATATTTTTGCAACGAATTAATTAAATAATCAATAGTAATGTCTGTTAGAAAATTAAAACCTATCACCCCGGGACAGAGATTCAGAGTTGTTAACAACTTTGAGGAAATTACTACCAACAAACCAGAGAAGTCTCTAACTGTTGGTATTAAAAAGTCAGGTGGTCGTAACAATACTGGTAAAATGACCATGCGTTACACCGGAGGTGGACACAAACAAAAATACAGAATTATCGACTTCAAAAGAAACAAGTTTGATGTTGAAGGAACGGTAAAAACTGTAGAGTACGATCCGAACAGAACTGCTTTCATCGCGCTAGTAGAATACACAGACGGAGAGAAGAGATATATCATCGCTCCAAACGGTATCAAAGTGGACCAGAAAGTAATCGCTGCGGAAACTGCAGAGCCTAACGTAGGTAATGCAATGAAATTGAAGAACATTCCTTTGGGAACTGTTGTTTCTTGTATCGAGCTGAGACCTGGTCAGGGAGCAGTAATGGCAAGAAGTGCAGGATCTTCAGCACAGTTAACTTCAAGAGACGGTAAATACGCGATCGTAAAATTACCTTCAGGAGAATCCAGAATGATTCTTACTGAATGTATGGCAATGATCGGATCTGTTTCCAACGGCGACCATCAGCTTACCGTTTCAGGTAAAGCAGGTAGAAGCAGATGGTTAGGAAGAAGACCTAGAACAAGACCGGTTGTAATGAACCCTGTAGATCACCCAATGGGAGGTGGTGAAGGTAAATCATCAGGTGGTCACCCAAGATCTAGAAACGGTAAACCGGCTAAAGGTTACAAAACAAGAAAGAAAAACAAAGCGTCTAACCGATTTATCGTATCTAAAAGAAAATAATTATGGCAAGATCACTTAAAAAAGGACCTTTCATCCATCATACTTTAGATAAGAAGGTTCAGGCTAATATAGAAGCTAATAAAAAGACAGTAATTAAAACTTGGTCCAGAGCATCAATGATCTCCCCGGACTTCGTAGGACAAACCATCGCAGTACACAACGGGAAATCTTTTATCCCTGTATATGTAACTGAAAACATGGTAGGTCACAAGTTAGGCGAATTTTCTCCGACAAGATCTTTCAGAGGTCACGGTGGTAACAAAAATAAAGGAGGTAGATAATCATGGGATCAAGAAAAAGAGAAAGTGCATTAGCACGTAAAATAGCAAACCAGGATGTGGCAAAATCGTTACATAATGATTGCCCGTCTTCTCCAAGAAAGATGAGATTAGTTGCTGATATCATCAGAGGAGTTGAAGTAGATAAAGCTTTAGCTATCCTTAAATTTTCAAAAAAGGATGCTTCTAACAAATTGGAGAAAGTTCTTCTTTCTGCAATGGCTAACTGGCAAACGAAAAATGAAGGTGCTGATATTGAAGAAGCAAACTTAATCGTAAAAGAAATTATGGTTGATAGTGCAAGACAATTGAAGAGACTAAGACCTGCACCACAAGGTAGAGGCCATAGAATCAGAAAAAGATCAAACCACATTACGTTAATTTTAGGTACTAAAGAAAACAAATAATCAAGGTATGGGACAGAAGACAAATCCAATTGGTAACAGATTAGGTATCATCAGAGGATGGGATTCAAACTGGTTTGGTGGTAAAAACTACGGCGACAGAATCGCTGAAGATTACAAAATCAGAAGATACCTTGAAGCAAGATTATCTAAAGGCGGTATTTCAAAAATCTATATTGAAAGAACCCTGAAATTAGTAACAGTAACAATCACTACAGCCAGACCGGGATTGATCATCGGTAAAGGAGGACAGGAAGTTGATAAATTAAAAGAAGAATTAAAAAAGATTACCGATAAGGACATCCAGATCAATATCTTCGAAATCAAAAGACCTGAACTTGATGCAGTATTAGTTGCTGACAGTATCGCAAAACAGATTGAAAACAGAATTTCTTACAGAAGAGCCGTGAAAATGGCAATTCAAAGCACCATGAGAATGGGAGCAGAAGGAATCAAAGTACAGATTTCTGGTAGATTGAACGGAGCGGAGATGGCAAGAAGCGAATCTTTCAAAGACGGAAGAATTCCATTGTCAACTTTTAGAGCAGATATCGATTATCATATCGGTGAAGCACTTACTCAATACGGTAAATTGGGAGTAAAAGTTTGGATCATGAAAGGTGAGGTATACGGTAGAAGAGACCTTTCCCCATTAGTAGGACAACAAAAGAAAGCAGCTGGAGGAAGAGGCGACAGAAATGATCGTAATGACAGAGGGGACAGAGGCGATAGAAGACCAAGAGATAGAAAATAATTAATAAAATTTTAGAGGACAGTTTTAAATGACCGTTACTTTTTTAAAAGCTAAAATCTAAAATCTAAAATTTAAGAAATTATGTTACAACCAAGAAGAACCAAATTCCGTAAAGTTCACAAGATGAAGATGAAGGGGATTGCCCAAAGAGGGAATCAACTCGCTTACGGAACCTTCGGTATCAAAGCAACAGAAGGTGCTTGGATCACTGCAAGACAAATTGAAGCAGCGCGTATTGCTGCTACAAGATATATGAAAAGAGAAGGTCAGCTATGGATCAAAATTTTCCCGGATAAGCCAATTACCAAAAAACCAGCCGAAGTAAGGATGGGTAAAGGTAAAGGTGCCGTAGAATATTGGGTATCTGTAGTGAAACCAGGAAAAATTATGTTCGAAGTTGGAGGTGTTCCTTACGATGTTGCGAAAGAAGCACTTAGACTTGCCGCTCAAAAATTACCGGTAGTTACCAAATTTGTAGTCGCTAACGATTTTGTTCAACCTCAATAATCTGAAATTATTATGAAAAAAGCTGACATCAAAAATCTAAGCGCAGGAGACATTCAAAACAAATTAGCTGAAGTAAAGGCAGATTTCAATAAACTGAAATTGTCACACGCAATCAGCCCGATTGAAAATCCTATTCAAATCAGAGACATGAGAAAAACAATCGCACGTCTTGAAACTGAATTAACACTAAAACAACAATAAGAATTTCATTTTATCATGGATAGAAATTTAAGAAAAGAAAGAATCGGAATTGTTTCCAGCAATAAAATGGAAAAGACCATTGTTGTAAGTGAAACTACGAGAGTAAAACACCCGATGTACGGTAAATTCGTTCTTAAGACGAAAAAATATACCGCTCATGACGAGAACAACGAGTGTACTGAAGGCGACACAGTATTAATTACTGAAACAAGACCTACAAGTAAAAGTAAGAGATGGAGATTAGTAAGAATCATTGAAAAAGCTAAGTAATGTTACAAACCGAATCAAGATTAAAAGTTGCTGATAACACAGGTGCAAAAGAAGTACTAGTTATCAGAGTTCTGGGAGGAACCAGAAGAAGATACGCTTCAGTTGGTGATAAGATCGTAGTTACTATCAAAGATTCTACACCACAGGGGAACGCAAAAAAAGGAACTGTTTCTAAAGCAGTTGTAGTAAGAACGAAAAAAGCAGTAAGAAGAAAAGATGGTTCATACATCAAATTCGACGATAACGCTTGTGTTCTTCTTAACGCAGCCGGCGAAATGAGAGGTACCCGTGTATTCGGACCTGTTGCCCGTGAACTGAGAGATAAAGAATATATGAAAGTCATTTCATTAGCTCCTGAAGTACTTTAATTTTAAAATTTACAGAAAATGACAAAGTTAAAAATCAAAAGAGGAGATAACGTAATCATCACTACCGGTAAGAAAGAAATTAAAGGTAAAAAAGGTGAAGTTATTGAAGTGATCAGAAAAGAAGGCAAAGACGCAAGAGTAATTGTTGCAGGTTTAAATATCGTTAAAAAACATACCAAGCCATCAGCAGGAAACCCACAGGGCGGAATTGTAGAGAAAGAAGCATCTATCCATATTTCTAACGTAGCATTGATCGACAAAAACGGTAAAGCTACCAAAACAGGAGTAAAAGTGGAAGGTGATAAAAAAGTAAGAGTTGCTAAAACAACCGGGGAAACTTTATAATTATAAAAGACGATGGAATATATAGTAAGACCAAAGAAAATATATAAAGAAAAGATTGTTCCTGCGATGATGGAAGAATTTGGGTACAAATCTGTTATGCAGGTACCTAAATTAGAAAAAATCGTTATTTCACAAGGTTTAGGAGCTGCTACAGCCGATAAAAAAATTGTGGATTATGCAATCGAAGAACTTACAGCAATCACCGGTCAAAAAGCAGTAGGAACTTTATCTAAAAAAGATGAAGCAGCCTTTAAACTAAGAAAAGGAATGCCTGTAGGAGCAAGAGTAACTTTAAGAGCTAATCAAATGTATGAGTTCTTAGACAGACTTACTTCTTCAGCTTTACCGCGAATCAGAGATTTCTCTGGTATCAAAGCTGACGGTTTCGACGGAAGAGGAAATTACAACTTAGGAATCACTGAGCAGATCATTTTCCCAGAGATCGTAATCGACAAAGTAAAAAAAATCCAGGGGATGGACATTACTTTCGTTACAACCGCGAAAACTGACAAAGAAGCAAAAGCATTATTAACGCATTTTGGTATGCCTTTTAAAAAGAATTAAAAGATGGCTAAAGAATCAATGAAAGCGCGTGAGCGCAAAAGAGAAGCTACAGTAGCAAAATATGCTGAGAAAAGAAAAGCTTTGAAAGAAGCCGGAGATTACGCAGCACTTCAGTTATTGCCTAAAGACGCTTCCCCTGTAAGATTACACAACAGATGTAAATTAACAGGAAGACCAAGAGGATACATGAGAACTTTCGGACTTTCCAGAGTTACTTTCAGAGAAATGGCCAACAAAGGTCTTATCCCAGGTGTTAAAAAAGCTAGTTGGTAACAATTTAGAATAATCGAGACAGTAAAGTTGTTCCTGGTGACGAGCGACCAGCCCAGCTAAAAGCGAAGCACCAGAAACAAAACTAACTGTCATAAACCAATAATTTAAAATAGAAAAATGGTAACAGATCCAATTTCAGATTTCCTAACCAGAGTAAGGAACGCACAAAGCGCAGGCCATAAAGTGGTGGACATTCCTGCATCGAAAATCAAAAAGGAGATTACGAAAATTTTGTTTGACCAGGGTTATATCTTGAACTATAAGTTCGAAGATCACGCTGTTCAGGGAAATATCAAAATCGCTTTAAAGTATGACAAACAAACTAACAAACCAGCAATCAAGTCGATCCAAAGAGCGTCTAGACCAGGTTTGAGACAATACAAAGGTTCTGAGGAACTGCCAAGAGTATTGAACGGTTTGGGAGTGGCTATTATCTCAACTTCAAAAGGAGTAATGACAGATAAAAAAGCCAGACAAGAAAAAGTTGGTGGAGAAGTAATCTGCTATGTTTATTAATTTTTAATCAAAGGAAAATGTCAAGAATTGGTAAATCAATTATAGAAATTCCCGCTAATGTTACCGTAACCGAAAAAGACGGTTTGGTAACTGTGAAAGGACCGAAAGGAGAACTTACACAGCAGATCAGTGAAGGAATCACTCTAAAACAAGAAGACGGAATACTTACTTTAGAAAGACCGTCCGAATCAAAACAACACAAAGCATTACACGGTCTTTATAGAGCGTTAATCAATAACATGATCCAGGGAACTGCCGAAGGTTTTACAAAAAAACTGGAATTGGTAGGGGTAGGATACAGAGCTTCACACCAAGGTAACAGACTGGATATGGCTTTAGGATTCTCCCACGGTATCGTGATGGATCTTCCAAAAGAAATTACTTTAGATACTTTATCTGAAAAAGGTAAAAACCCTATTATTACTTTGTCTTCATACGACAAACAACTTCTTGGGATGGTAGCTGCTAAGATCAGATCTTTCAGAAAACCTGAACCGTACAAAGGAAAAGGAGTTAGATTCGTTGGAGAAATTGTTAGACGTAAAGCTGGTAAATCTGCTTAATTTTAAAACTTAAGAAAATGGCACTAAGCAAATTAGAAAAAAGAAATAGAATTAAAAGAAGAGTGAGAGGAAAAATCTCAGGTTCTTCAGAATTGCCAAGATTATCTGTTTACAAAAGTAATAAAGAAATTTACGCGCAATTAATCGACGATAAAGACGGTAAAACTTTAGCATCTGCTTCCTCAAGAAGTCTGAACGCAAAAGGCAATAAAGTTGAAATCTCTGCTGAAGTTGGTAAAGCAATCGCTGAAAAAGCTAAAGCTGCAGGTATTGAAAATATAGTGTTCGACAGAAACGGTTTCGTATACCACGGAAGAGTGAAAGCTCTTGCTGACGGTGCGAGAGAAGGCGGACTAAAATTCTAATCATTAAATTTCGGAAAATATGTTAGGACTAGATAATATAGAAAAAGTAAAACCGGGAGGATTAGAACTTAAAGATCGTCTCGTTTCAGTAAACAGAGTTACCAAAGTAACCAAAGGGGGACGTGCTTTCGGATTTTCTGCAATCGTTGTTGTAGGAGACGAAGCTGGAACTGTAGGTTTCGGTTTAGGTAAATCTAAAGAAGTTGCTTCAGCTATTGCAAAAGCAGTAGAAGATGCAAAGAAAAATTTAGTAAAAGTTCCTGTTATCAATCATACCATCCCTCACCAGTCTTCTGCAAGATACGGTGGTGCTGATATCTATCTTAGACCAGCTTCCCACGGTACCGGGCTAATCGCCGGTGGTGCGGTAAGAGCGGTATTGGAGTCTGCAGGGGTACACGATATTTTGTCAAAATCTAAAGGTTCTTCTAACCCGCACAATGTAGTGAAAGCTACTTTCAAAGCATTGTTGGATATCAGAAGACCTGAAGACATCGCAAAATTAAGAGGTGTTTCATTAAGTAAAGTGTTTAACGGTTAATATAAAACAATGGCAAAAATCTCAGTAAAACAAGTAAAAAGCGCTATTGGTAGAACTAAAACCCAAAAAAGAACGCTTGAAGCATTAGGATTGAAAAAACTTCACCAAGTTGTTGAACACGAAGCTACACCATCTATCTTAGGTATGGTAGCTGCGGTAAGTCATTTAGTAGAAGTTCAAAAATAATTTTTAGGAAAAGGATTAGGTTGAGTTAAAGCTCAACCTCTGCCTTAACCTTAACCTTTAATTTTAAAATAATGAATTTAAATAATATAAGACCTGCATCGGGTGCAACTCACAATTCAAAAAGACTTGGTAGAGGACAGGGAAGCGGAAAAGGTGGTACTTCAGCAAAAGGTCACAAAGGTCAGAAAGCCAGAGCCGGATACTCTCAGAAGATCGGTTTTGAAGGTGGACAGATGCCTTTGCAAAGAAGACTTCCTAAATTCGGTTTCAACAACGTAAACAGAAAAGAGTACAGAGCAATCAATCTTGATACCATCCAACTTTTGGCTGATGCGAAAAACATCACCGAAATCACTAAAGACATCTTAGTGGAAAACGGATTAGCTAAAAAAAGCGAGATCGTGAAAATTATGGGTAGAGGAGAATTGAAATCAGGAGTTTCAATCTCTGCACACAAATTCACGAAATCTGCAGAAGAAGCTATTTCGAAGGCAGGAGGTAAAGCAATTACTCTATAATTATTAGGAATGAAAGAATTTATACAAACACTAAAAAACATTTGGAGTCTTAAAGAACTTAGGGAGAAAATACTTTTTACCCTTGGATTGGTCCTCGTGTATAGATTCGCATCTTATATTTCCCTACCTGCCATCAACATGGCCGAGGTAGGGAATCTTTTGGAACATTACCAGAACCAAGGTGGCAACAAGCAGGGAGCAGGTCTTCTTGGGTTGCTTTCTTCGTTTACGGGAGGTGCATTCAGTAGAGCTTCTATTATGGCTCTCGGTATCATGCCTTATATTTCTGCATCCATCATCGTTCAGCTGATGGGTATGGCTATTCCTTATCTTCAGAAACTTCAGAAAGATGGTGAAAGCGGCAGAAATACTTTGAACCAGATTACAAGATGGTTAACGATCGCAGTTTGTTTGGTGCAGGCACCTTCTTACCTTACTTCAATTACACAGATGTTCCTGCCGCATGCGCAGTTTGCTTCGGCATATTATGTACATCCGGACTCCATTATGTTCTGGCTTCCGAGCATCGTAATTTTAGTAGCAGGTTCGGTATTTGCAATGTGGTTAGGAGAGAAAATTACGGATAAAGGTATCGGAAACGGTATTTCAATCTTGATTATGGTGGGGATCTTGGCAGATCTTCCGGGATCATTCATCCAGGAAATCGCTACACAAACCGGTAAAGGCGGTTTAGGAACGATCATGATTTTAATTGAAGTGTTATTCTGGATGCTCGTAGTTCTTTTGGCAATTGTACTATCGGTTGCGGTAAGAAAAATTCCTATTCAGTATGTAAGCAGAGCACAGGCAAGAGGCGGTGCAAACAGAAATTTAATGCAGGGTGCAAGACAGTGGATTCCACTTAAAGTGAATGCTTCGGGAGTAATGCCGATCATTTTTGCCCAGGCTTTAATGTTTGTTCCGGGACTTTTAACGAAAGTTGATGAGACCAATACCTTCCTTGCCGGATTCAAAAATGTATTCAGCTGGCAGTACAATGTACTGTTTGCATTGTTAATTATTATTTTCTCTTTCTTCTATACAGCGATCACCATTCCGGTGAATCAGATGGCAGACGATTTAAAGAGAAATGGCGGATTGATTCCTAAAGTAAGACCCGGTAAAGAGACCGCAGATTATATCGATGATATTTTGTCAAAAATTACCTTGCCTGGATCAATGTTTTTAGCTATCTTTGCAATCCTTCCGGCAATAGTGCACGGAGCGTTTGTTCAGACGGATAGATTCGCCCTCTTTTTTGGGGGTACATCGCTGTTAATTATGGTGGGAGTAATCCTGGACACTGTTCAACAAATCAACACGTATTTGCTGAACCACCATTATGATGGCCTGATGCAATCGAAATTATCCAGAACATCAAACCTGTAATCAGATAAATGGCTAAACAGAAACATATAGAACAAGACGGCGTCATTACGGAAGCTCTTTCGAATGCGCAGTTCCGCGTTGAACTTGAGAATGGGCATGTATTAATTGCTCATATCTCAGGTAAAATGCGAATGCACTACATTAAACTTTTACCTGGTGATAAGGTAAAATTAGAACTTTCTCCTTACGATTTATCGAAAGGAAGAATCACATTTAGATACTAATTACAGAGAGATCTGGAAATTATTATAATAAGAAAACGAATAAAATCATAACGGTTTTATTAGTCATTTAAATATTTAAACAAAAGGGGGTGGAATCACTTGGAGTTCATCTAACCGTTGGAAAATTAAACCAAAACAAATGAAAGTTAGAGCATCTATCAAAAAAAGAAGTGCTGATTGCAAAATCGTTCGCAGAAAAGGCGTTCTGTTTGTAATCAACAAGAAAAACCCAAAATTTAAACAAAGACAAGGCTAAAATTAAATTATGGCGAGAATTTCCGGTATTGATTTACCAAAAAACAAAAGAGGCGTTATCGGCTTAACTTACATCTACGGAATCGGAAGAAGCACTTCATCCGAAATCCTGAAAGCAGCCGGCATCAGCGAAGACAAGAAAGTCAACGAATGGAATGACGATGAATTGGCATTGATCAGAAACTACATCACTGAAAACATCAAAGTAGAAGGTGAATTGCGTTCTGAAACACAACTGAACATCAAACGATTGATGGACATTGGTTGCCAACGAGGAATACGTCACAGACTAGGATTACCTTTAAGAGGCCAGAGAACAAAAAACAATTCTAGAACCCGAAAAGGAAAGAGAAAAACTGTTGCTAACAAGAAAAAAGCAAGTAAATAATCGGTAAGAATTATGGCAAAACAGACTAAAGTAGTTAAAAAAAGAAAAGTAAAAGTTGAAGCGATTGGGGAAGCTCACATCCAGGCATCATTCAACAATATCATCATTTCTTTGACGAATAAAAACGGAGAAGTAATCTCTTGGGCATCTGCCGGAAAAATGGGATTCAGAGGTTCTAAAAAGAATACTCCTTTCGCAGCTCAGATGGCTGCAGAAAATTGCTCTACAGTAGCGCACGAAGCTGGGCTTAGAAGAGTAAAGGTGTTTGTGAAAGGTCCTGGTGCAGGTAGAGAATCTGCAATCAGAACTATTCACAATTCAGGTATTGAAGTTAGTGAAATCGTTGACGTGACTCCAATGCCACACAACGGATGTAGACCACCAAAAAGAAGAAGAGTATAACAATTGAACTTTCAGAATTTGAAATTCAAAATTGTGAAATCTTGAATCTTGAATCCTGAATCTTTAAATCTAAAGAATTATGGCAAGATATATTGGACCTAAAACTAAGATTGCAAGAAAATTTGGTGTTGCAATCTACGGAGATGATAAAAACTTCGAGAAAAGAAAAAACCAACCGCCGGGACAACACGGTGTGAATAAAAGAAGAGGATCAAAGAAATCTGAGTATGCTGTTCAGTTAATGGAAAAGCAGAAAGCTAAATATACTTACGGTATTTTAGAAAGACAATTTGCTAACCTATACGAAAAAGCGCAAAGAGCAAAAGGCGTTACTGGTGAAGTTCTTTTACAGTTATGTGAATCTAGATTAGACAATGTTGTTTACAGGCTTGGTTTTGGTAAAACAAGAGCAGGAGCAAGACAGCTGGTTTCTCACAGACACATCACAGTAAATGGAGAATTAGTAAACATTCCTTCTTATTTGCTTAAAGCCGGAGACGTTGTTGCAGTAAGAGAAAAATCTAAATCTCTTGAGGTAATCGCTGATTCATTGGCTTCTAAAGCAAACTATGAGTGGTTACAGTTCAACGACGAAACAAAACAAGGTACTTTCGTATCAGCTCCGGAGAGAATCCAAATCCCGGAAGATATCAAAGAACAGTTGATCGTCGAACTTTACTCTAAATAATTTTTTTCAAATTTTTGCTCAACCCCAAATTATATGGCAATTTTAACATTTATTAAACCCGATAAAGTAATCCTTATTAACTCTGATGATTTCAAAGGTCAATTTGAATTCAGACCATTAGAGCCAGGTTTCGGACTTACCATCGGTAATGCTTTGAGAAGAGTATTGCTTTCTTCTCTTGAAGGATATGCTATTTCCTCTATCAAAATAGAAGGCGTAGAGCACGAATTTTCAACGATTCCCGGTGTAATTGAAGACGTAACAGAAATTGTTCTGAACCTCAAACAGTTAAGACTTAAAGCTAAATCCGAAACTGCTGCGGCAGAAGTGGTTACTGCTAAAGTTTCCGGACAGAATACTGTGACGGCAGGAGATTTAGGAAAAGCAATTCAGGGATTTGATGTTTTGAATCCGGAATTGGTGATCTGCAATCTTAATAAAGATGTTAAATTTGAAATCACATTCAACATCGAAAAAGGAAGAGGTTATGTTCCTTCGGATCAAAACAAATCCAACAATGCTCCTATCGGTACCATTGCGATTGACTCTATCTTTACGCCGATCAAGAAAGTGCAGTACAGTGTTGAAAACTATCGTGTAGAGCAAAAAACAGACTACGAAAAACTTGTTTTGGATATTGAAACTGATGGTTCCATCAGCCCTCAAAATGCTTTAACTGAAGCTTCTAAGATATTAATCTATCACTTCATGCTGTTCTCCGATGAGAGAATTACCCTGGAAACTGAAGCCGTAAAAGCATCCATCCAATACGACGAAGAAACTTTACATACAAGACAGCTCCTTAAATCTAAATTAACAGATATGGATCTTTCTGTAAGAGCGCTAAACTGCTTGAAAGCTGCTGAAGTGGAAACTTTAGGAGAACTGGTTTCTTATACAAAGTCTGATTTGATGAAATTCAGAAATTTCGGTAAAAAATCTTTAACAGAATTAGAAGAATTAGTGCATGCAAAAGGTCTTAACTTCGGTTTCGACGTTGCTAAATATAAATTAGACGCTGATAAATAACAAACAATGAGACACGGTAAAAAATTCAATCACTTAGGAAGAACCGCTTCACACAGAAGTGCCTTACTTTCTAATATGGCTTGTTCTCTTATTGAGCATAAAAGAATCAACACTACTGTTGCTAAAGCGAAAGCTTTAAGAGTATATGTTGAACCTATCTTAACAAAAGCGAAAGAAGATACAACTCACAACAGAAGAACAGTTTTCTCTTACCTGCAAAGCAAAGAAGCAGTTACTGAATTATTCAGAACAGTTGCTCCTAAAATTGCAGAAAGAAACGGTGGTTACACAAGAATCATCAAAACTGGATTCAGACCGGGCGATGCTGCAGATACTGCAATGATCGAACTTGTAGATTTCAATGAACTTTACAACCCGAATGCTGAAGAGAAAAAAGTAACAAGAAGAAGCAGAAGAGCTGCTGCTCCTAAAGCTGAGGCAGTTGCTGCTGAAGTAAAGGAAGCTCCAAAAGCTGAAGCTAAAACTGAAGAGCCTACAGCAGAAGCTGCTGATTCTACAGAAGAAAAAACTGCTGAGTAATACTCCAAAGTTTTTTATACATAAAAAGCCGTTCAATTTTTTTGAACGGCTTTTTTATTTTCCTGTTTCAATTATTTAATCTGCAGTAAACCTATTTTCTCGCCTTTTTAAGCCTAATAATATTGTTTCCCTGGCTAATCGTTATGCTGTCATTTTTCGACACGATCTGAAAATCATAATTACCGTAAACTCCTTCTCCCTTTTCTGCCTTTCGTGGTGCTGAAATCGTTTTATTATTGCTTCGGATGCTGATGGTGTTTTCTTTACCGGTGTTTTTAAAAGTCACCAGCGCTGAAGATCCGTCTTCTGCTACGTAGCGGTCCGTATGTTCCTCATTAATGCCTTTTTCGTCTTTGATTACTGTAGAACTCGAATATGAACTGTCGGTTTTCCCGTTTTCCGTATTTAATTCTTTCTCCTGACTTTCGGTGACGATAACACTTTTGTTTCCTTCTGTGGATTTCTTGCAGCTGAAGTTTGCTGAAAGTGCCACTATTGCGCCTAAATAAATTATTTTTTTCATAACTGATTGTTTTATTACAATCAAATTTACGATTAGTTTTCTTAACTTAAAATATCCGCCGTAATTAACTAAAATTTAACGCAAACATTAATAAAATCATGTGCTGAAACCCAAAAAATAGTTCTATTTTCATTAAATTTGTAATTCAAAATTAAAAGTTAAAAAATTAAACAATGAGTTACATTTCTTACATTGAAGCAAGGCAGATTTTGGATTCCCGAGGTAATCCTACAATCGAAGTGGATGTTTTCACAGAAAGTGGCGCGATGGGTCGTGCTGCAGTTCCTTCCGGAGCATCTACAGGGGAACATGAGGCAGTAGAATTACGTGATGGCGGTTCCGATTATATGGGAAAAGGGGTCCTGAAGGCTGTTGAAAATGTAAGAGAAGTAATCGCTCCCGAATTGGTAGGACTTCCGGTTTATGACCAGAATTTCATCGATCAGATTATGATCGAACTTGACGGGACCAAAAATAAAGGAAATCTTGGAGCAAACGCTATTCTCGGTGTTTCGCTTGCTGCTGCAAAAGCTGCTGCCAATGAATTGAAAATGCCGCTTTACAAGTATGTTGGCGGTGTTAACGCAAATACACTTCCCGTTCCGATGATGAACGTCATCAATGGCGGTTCTCACTCAGATGCCCCTATCGCATTTCAGGAATTCATGGTAATGCCGGTAAAAGCTGATTCTTTCTCTCACGCTCTAAGAAAAGGTACTGAGATTTTCCACAGCCTTAAATCAATTCTTCATTCAAGAGGTTTATCTACTGCAGTAGGTGACGAAGGTGGTTTTGCACCTACATTTACCGGAACTGAAGATGCTTTGGATACTTTGCTTCAGGCTATTGAAAAAGCAGGTTACAAACCGGGCGGTGATGTCATGATTGCTTTAGACTGTGCAGCTTCAGAATTTTATAAAGACGGCATTTACGATTACAGAAAATTCCAGACGCCGGACGCAGCTCAGTTCAGCAGCAGCGAGCAGGTTTCTTATCTTGCGGAACTTGCTGCCAAATATCCAATCATTTCCATCGAAGACGGAATGCAGGAAAACGACTGGGAAGGCTGGAAAATGTTAACTGATAAAATCGGTGACAAAGTACAGTTGGTTGGTGATGACCTTTTTGTAACCAATGTTGAAAGATTGTCAAGAGGAGTAAACGAAGGAATCGCGAATTCTATATTGGTAAAAGTTAACCAGATCGGTTCTCTTTCTGAAACCATGGCTGCTGTTCAAATGGCGCAACATAACCGTTTCACTTCAGTAATGTCTCACAGATCCGGAGAAACGGAAGATTCTACAATTGCTGATTTAGCAGTAGCGATGAACTGTGGACAGATCAAAACAGGATCTGCTTCCCGTTCCGACAGAATGGCAAAATACAACCAGTTACTGAGAATCGAAGAAGCTTTGGGAGAAACTGCAGTATTCCCAGGTTTGGACGCTTTTAAAATAAAAAGATCATAGATAAAATAAATGGAGGACGGCTAAAATCATTTGCCGTTCTCTATCAATATTCATAAATTAGTAAAAAATTAAAAACAATGTCAGATAACAAAGTTGTATTGAACTATGACGGGAAATCTTTCGAATATCCCATTATAGATAGCACTATCGGGGATAGAGGAATCGATATTTCAAAGCTTAGAGACCAGACTGGTTTAATTACATTAGATTTAGGATACAAAAACACAGGAGCAACATTAAGCGATATTACCTATCTTGATGGTGATAATGGCGAGCTGTATTACAGAGGTTATCCAATCGAACAGATTGCCGAAAAATCCAACTTCACCGAAGTAATGTATCTTTTGCTTCACGGCGAATTACCTACAAACGACCAGTTTCAGGGTTTCGAAAAGGGAATCAAAAAATATAATTTCGTTGCGGATGAAATGAAACGTCTTATCGATGTTTTCCCGCGTTCCGCGCACCCAATGGGAGTTTTGTCTTCCCTTACTTCAGCGCTTACCGCTTTTAATCCAAAAGCAGTTGATGTAACTTCTAAAGAAGACTTAGATCACGCAGCAGAAATGCTGATCGCTAAATTCTCACACCTTTGTGCCTGGACTTACAGAAAAAAATTAGGTTTACCAATCAATCACGGAGATAACAGTCTTAATTATGTTGAGAATTTCTACAAAATGTGTTTCCGCAGACCAAACGAAGAATTCGAATTGGATCCTGTCGTAGTTGGAGCATTGGATAAATTATTAATCCTTCACGCAGATCACGAACAAAACTGTTCTACATCTACCGTAAGAATGGTTGGTTCCGCTCATACAGGTCTTTTTGCTTCAGTTTCCGCGGGTATTTCTGCACTTTGGGGTCCGCTTCACGGTGGCGCAAATCAGGCTGTAATCGAGATGCTGGAAATGATCGAAAAAGACGGCGGCGACGTTGCCAAATATGTTGAGAAAGCGAAAAATAAAGACGATAACTTCCGTTTGATGGGCTTTGGACACCGAGTTTACAAAAACTTCGATCCTAGAGCTACCATTATTAAAAAAGCGGCGGATGACATCCTGAACTCGTTAGGAATTGAAGATAAAGCACTGGACATCGCAATGCAGTTGGAAAGAGTAGCACTCGAAGATGAATATTTCGTAAGCAGAAAATTGTATCCAAACGTAGATTTCTATTCAGGAATCATTTACAGAGCATTGGGAATTCCAACCGAAATGTTCACCGTAATGTTCGCATTAGGAAGACTGCCGGGATGGATCTCGCAATGGAAAGAAATGCGTCTGCACAACGACCCTATCGGAAGACCGAGACAGGTTTATCAAGGCTCGCAAAAACGCGATTATATTGATTTGAATGCAAGATAATTTGCAAATTCTTATACAATCCCTTTCAATTTATTTTGAAGGGGATTTTTTTTGGCGCATATCTCAGTTTTCCGTCCGCAACCCTAAGAAATGATCCCGCAGCCTTTAGAAATGGTTTCGCAGCCAATAGAAATGGTTCCTCAAGTGGTAGAAATGGTTCCGCAACTGTCAGAAATGGTTCCGCAAGCGTCAGAAAGCTCCGCAAGTGTCAGAAATGGATGCGCAATAATTTTTATTGATTTTTTCAACCAAATTCATAAAAAAAGCACTGCAAAATTGTGAAATATTAATTATTGCAGAAATGAGTTTAAAGGTTACAATGATAAATAGCGCACCACAAAACTATTAAATCAAAAAAATTGAAAATTTCATTATCTTAACACACCGAAAAAAATACTTTTCCCGAAACGAAAATCCTCAAACGAAAATATGTTCAGACTTTCAAAACCTAAAATCATCATCGCGGCTCTAATCCTCACAACCCTTAATTTTGCTGCATACTACGCACTGAAAGTAGGAATTGGTATTTCGGATACCCTCCAGCATTCCGAAGGAAAAGAACTTGCTGCAGGATTGGAAGAGAAGAGCACTTTTATCGATTTTTTTTCATCCATTGTTATTACCATTGATATTGCAGTCATTTTATTAATGCTTTATCTCTTCATTAAATTCGTAATAAGAAACATCAAAACCTCCAAAAAAGCTCAGTAGCACTTCAACATATGAAACTTAGAAATTACATACACGGCCAATGGGTCGACGGTTTAGGAAATGAAATTCCACTTTATAATGCGGTTAACGGCGAATTAGTCGCGGTTTCCGATACAGAAGGAATTGATTTCGAAAGTGCCTTGCATTACGGACGAACCGTCGGTTACAAAAATCTTTCCTCCATGACTTTCTATGATCGCGGCGAAATGTTGAAAAAAGTAGCTTTGTATTTATTAGAAAGAAAAAAGAAATATTACGATCTGTCCTATAAAACCGGTGCAACGCACGCAGATTCCTGGGTTGATATTGAAGGAGGTTGCGGAACTTTTTTCGCCTATTCCGGTTTGGCTAAAAGAATGTTGCCGAACACGCCTTTTTGGGTCGATGGCGACACCCAGAAACTTTCCGCCAACGGAACTTTTATCGGAACGCATATTTTAACGCCAAGCGAAGGAGTTTCTGTGCAGATTAATGCCTATAATTTTCCGGTTTGGGGAATGATGGAAAAATTATCTACGTCGCTTTTAGCCGGAGTTCCAAGCATTGTAAAGCCCGCAACTCCCGGTTCTTATCTGACGAACGCGGTTTTTCAGGATATGATTGAAAGCGGCATTCTTCCCGAAGGCGCTATTCAGTTGGTTTGTGGCGAACCCGGAAATATTCTCGATTACGTTCAGGACGGCGATTCTGTTTTATTTACAGGTTCCGCTTCCACCGGAAAAAAATTAAAATCTTTGCCTTCCATTTCTTCGAATGCCGTGCGCTTCAATATGGAAGCAGATTCTCTGAACTGTTCTATTTTAGGACTCGATGCAAAACCCGGAACTCCGGAATTCGATCTTTTTATTAAAGAAGTCCGCAATGAAATGACCACAAAAGCGGGACAGAAATGTACCGCTATCCGTAGAATTATTGTTCCGGAAAATTTAGTGGGTGATGTTCAGAATGCTTTAAGCAAAGCGCTGGACCAAACCAAAATCGGAAATCCTTTAAACCGCGAAACCAGAATGGGTTCCATTGTCGGTAAAAAAGAAATGGCGGTTTTAGAAAGCAAAATTGAACTTCTAAAAGCTGAAACAGAACTCATCTACGACGGAAAACATGAACTAGTCGACGCCGATTATGAAAATGGCGCTTTTATGTCGCCAAAAGTTTTTTACAACGATAAACCTTTCGAGAAAAACGCATCCCACGAAGTGGAAGCTTTCGGACCGGTTTCCACAATAATGCCGTACAAAGATGCCGATGAAGCAGCCGCACTTGCAAAACGCGGAAAAGGAAGTTTGGTCGGTTCAATCGTATCTCGCGATGAAAAATTCGTCGCCGAAACTTCCTGGAAAATGGCTTCCTCACACGGAAGAATTTTTGTTTTGAACCGCGATAACGCAAAGGAATCTACAGGTCACGGTTCGCCGCTGCCAACATTGATGCACGGCGGTCCCGGAAGAGCTGGCGGAGGCGAGGAAATGGGCGGTTTGAACGGTCTTCATTTCTTTCTTCAGAAAACCGCAATCCAGGGTTCGCCGGATATTCTGACCGCGATTACGAAAATTTACCAGCAAGGTGCTACGCAGCATTTTTCAGATAAACACCCTTTCAGAAAATATTTTGAGGAAGTAGAAATCGGAGATTCTTTAGAAACTGCCGGAAGAACTGTTACGGAAGCTGATATTGTGAATTTTTCCAATGTCTCGTGGGATCATTTCTACGCACACACTGATGCTACAAGTTTGAACGGAACTATTTTCGATAAAACGGTGGCGCACGGATATTTCATCCTTTCCGCCGCGGCGGGACTGTTTGTTTCGGGCAAGAAAGGTCCTGTTATCGCCAATTACGGCCTGGAAAATGCGAGTTTCTTTAAACCTGTTTACGCCGGCGACACGATTACGGTTTATTTAACGGCGAAAGAAAAAATTAACAAAGGAGTAAAAGGAAGAAACATCCCAAGCGGGGTTGTCAAATGGTTAGTGGAAGTGGTAAATCAGCGCGATGAGATTGTTTGTGTGGCTACCATTCTTACTTTGGTGGCGAAGAAATCACAGTTTTTGGATCTGAATTTAAAGAATATTCAAAAAAAGTTAAATGGTTTAACCCAAAATTCTCAGCCAAAATGGGGAATAATGACTGCGCAGAATATGCTGGAACATCTTGAAGATTTCCTGAAGATGTCCGTGGGCGAGGAGCAAATGGAATGCCGTACAAAAGATGAAGAACAGCTGGAAAAACTTCGCGACTGGCTGTACAAGGAAAAAGCAATTACCAGAGATTTAAAATTTGAAGGATTACCCGAAAATGAAAATGCGGCGTTACGGTACAAAAATCTCGAACAGGCTAAAGAAAAATTGATTGAAAGCCTTAAAAACTATCTGATCTATTACCGGGAAAATCCTTTGGCAGAGCATACGCATCCGCTGTTCTGCAATATTGGTAAAGAAATGTGGGAACTTTTTCACCGTAAACATTTCACTCACCATTTTGAGCAGTTTGGATTAACGAGTAATTTTATAATAAATTGAAAACAATCCTTTCACTTTTTCTGATCATTTTTTTGACTTCGCAGTTTTCTGCGCAGAAGGTATTCTCTGTTGATTATCAAAGTCAGGCCGATGTAAAGGTTTTTGTAGTGAATATGAAAGTCAGGCAGATTTAAACGTCTATAAAGTCGATTACCAAAGTCAAGCCGACGGAAATGAAGGGAAATGGTTTGTTGTAAAATATTCCGGCTAGGCCGATAAAAAGATTTATTTTGTAGACTATCAAAGTCAGGCAGATCTAAAAATTTTCTTTGTCAAATACCAGAGTCAGGCAGGTTGGAAGAAAAAGGATAAAAAGCAGTTGATGTATTGAAAAAAGCTTAATTAAAGATTGTAAAAATGCCCAATACGTACACACAGATTTATATTCAGGTGGTTTTTGCTACAAAAGGTCGGGAAAATATAATTCCATCGGAATTTCGTGAGGAAATTGAGAAATATATAACGGGAATATTTACGAATAAGGGTCAAAAGATTATTGCAATCTATCTTAATCCGGACCATATTCATATTTTTTTCAGTTATAAAAATTTGATGATTGGTATTCCAGAATTAATAAAAGTAGTCAAAACCGAGGCGACTAACTTCATCAATGAGAAGAAAATGGTTAAAGGCAAATTTGCATGGCAGGAAGGTTACGGGGCATTTTCTTATGCGAAAAGTCAGAAAGATGCGGTAACCAAATATATTTTAAAGCAGGAAGAACATCATAAAAAGCACAGCTTTAGAGAAGAATATTTAGATTTGTTGAAGAAATTTGAGATTGATTTTAATAATAAATATCTGTTTGAATTTTATGATTGATTTGGATTTAAAAGATAGCGTTCCTACGGAACGCCGTGGTTGGCGTCTTAAACACAACCTACACAGATATGATTCCGTAGGAATCATTAGGATTTGGAAATGTTTTTAATCAAATCTTGGATCTCTCGGGTTAAAAATGTGCCATGAAAGGAGAGATATAAATGTTCCGTAGGAACATTATCTGTGTAGTAACAATAAAAACATGTGGTTGGCATCCCGTAGGAATGCTATCTGTGTAAAAACAATAGGACCGTGAAAAAAACCATCGGAGAAAAAGTCGTCGCTTTCAATAAGCAATTGCACTATTCAGGCGCGCTTCCCGAAGGTTTCGAAGTGCTGAATCCATTCTTCGATAATCCGGAAACTTTAACGGTGATGACAGCGTTCTATGAGAAGTTTTACAATGACCAGAATCAGCGGAAATTCATCATCGGAATCAATCCAAGCCGTCACGGAGCAGGAGTTACAGGTGTTCCGTTTACCGATACGAAAAGGCTGGAAGCCGTATGCGGAATCGAAATGAAATCGGCGCACACGCATGAAATTTCGTCTGTCTTTTTGTACGACGTTATCGAAAATTTTGGAGGTCCGGAAAGATTTTACAGTGAATTTTATATCAATTCGCCGTTTCCCTTAGCCATCATCAGGAAGACCGCGAGAGGCGGTTTAAACGCCAACTATTATGATGACAAAGATCTTTTTCAGACAGTGAAACCCTTTATGGTTCAAAGTTTAAAAGATCATATCAGCTTGGGTTTGGATACTTCTGAGGTTTTTATTTTAGGAAAAAAGAACGCGGCTTTCATTGAAAAAATCAACCGCGAGGAAAAGTTTTTCGACAAAATGACGGTTTTGGACCATCCCAGATATATCCAGCAGTATAAAAGCAAGGAAAAGGAACTCTATATCGACAAATATTTAATTGCCTTAAATAAAAAATAATGAACAACGGATTTGTAAACCAGGAACTTAAAAATAATATTTCGGAAATCACTTTCGGAACCGAAAAAAGCAATTCATTACCCGGAGAAATCCTGGAGAAACTTGCACAAACTATCCTTGATGAAGGTGCAAAGCCGGAGGTTAAAGCTATACTTTTAAAATCGGCCGGCGAAAAAGCCTTCTGTGCAGGCGCAAGTTTCGATGAGCTTCTTTCAATCGACGAACTTGAAACTTCCAAAAAATTCTTTGGAGGCTTTGCTAAAGTTCTCAATGCGATGCGCAATTGCGGAAAATTAGTCATCGTCCGCGTTCAGGGAAAAACAACCGGCGGCGGAGTAGGAATTGCGTGTGCCGCAGATTACTGTTTTGCCACGAAAGATTCCGCTATGGCTTTAACGGAATTAAATTTAGGAATCGGACCTTTCGTAATCGGACCTTACGTTGAAAGAAAAATCGGAAAATCAGCTTACGCTGCGATGTCGATTGATGCGGATTTCCGCAGCGCTGATTGGTGTGAAAAGCACGATGTTTATCATTCCGTTTCTGCAACTATTGCGGAAATGGATGCAGAGCTTCACAGTTTCCTGGAGAAACTTTCGTACAGAAGTTCCGATGCTTTGGCTTTGATTAAAAAAGTTTCCTGGGAAGGAACCGAACATTTTGAAAGTTTAATGCCGGAGAGAATTCACATGAGCGCAAGTTTAATCCTGGAAGATTCGGCGAAGAAAAATATTGAAATGATCAAAGAAAGGCTGAGAGCGAAATAGTTTAATTTCAAATGAACAAGCAGAGAACCGTTCTGATTTTAGGCGCCAATTCCGATGTCGCTAAACAGTGTATTTTGCAATATACCGCGAAAGGTTATACCGTTTTTGCAGCTTCGCGGGATTTAATCTCACTGGAAAATTTTATCACAAAAAATCACATGGAGAATTCGGTTCAGGTGATTTTCTTTGATGCGGCTGATTTTTCATCACATCAGAAGTTTTATGAGGAATTGCCCATGAAACCTCATGTCGTGATTTACGCTGCAGGATTTTTAAGACAGAATGAGCAAGCGAGCAAAGATTTCAATGATGCTTTCGAAATGATGAAGGTGAATTACGCCGGCGCGGTTTCAGTTTTAAATATAATTGCGAACGATTTTTCAAATACAAATCTTGAACGAATCATCAGTCTGTCCTCTCTTTCGGGCGTTCGCGGGCGAAAAAGTAATTATATTTATGGAAGTACAAAAGCGGCTTTTACCACTTATCTTTCTGGCTTACGACAGGATTTAAGTTCACGGAATATTACCGTAAATGTTTTGATCAGCGGTTACATCAGAACCAAAATAAATGATGGTTTAAAACTGAACGAATCTTTAATCATGGAGCCGGAATATGTAGCGGGGGATTCCTTCACCATTGTTCCCAACTGGAAATGGAAAATCATTTACTGGATTTTAAAAATATCGCCTGAATTTTTGGTGGCGAAATTACCGTAAATCAGTTTTTATCACTCATTACGAAAATAACTTCTCCTCCGTTTGCAATATCACTGTGCTTAAGAATATGGTTTTTAATTTCTTTTCCGTTTACCAAAATTCGCTTTACATAAACATTTTTCTCTGATTGATTTTCAGTTTTAATGGATAACGTTTTCCCGTTTTCCAAATTAATTTTGGCGGATTTTACCAAAGGCGAACCAATCTGATATTCATCAGAACCCGGCAAAACAGGATAAAAACCAAGCGCCGAGAAAACATACCACGCGGACATTTGTCCTGCATCATCATTTCCGCAAAGTCCGTCTTCTTCGGCCGAATACATTTTCCGAATAATCATCCGCACGCGTTCCTGGGTTTTCCACGCATTGTTGGTCCAGTTGTAGAGATAC
The DNA here is from genome assembly GCF_019038595.1 of Kaistella soli. GTDB lineage: Bacteria > Bacteroidota > Bacteroidia > Flavobacteriales > Weeksellaceae > Kaistella > Kaistella soli. The sequence continues at coordinate 176,284 of NZ_JAHOPF010000004.1, read as the reverse complement.
GGAATATGATGCCCCGGTTCGTTTCCGTGAACGTAATTTCCGATAATGCCGTCTCGGGTGATGTCTTCGTTTTTTTCGATGTATTTGTCAGCGATTTCCGTGGTGAAAATTTCATCCAGATGTTTGGAGAATTTAGTTTTTCCGCCCATCATTTTGATCATTTCGGGAACGTTTTGAGGGACATAAAGTCCGTAATTAAAAGCATTTCCTTCGATAAAACCCTGGCCGTGCGTATCCATCGGATCAAATTCTTTCTTGAAATTTCCGTCTGAAAGTTTTGGATGCATAAATCCGGTTTTGGGATTGTACACATTACGATAAGACTGGCTTCTTCTCAGATATTCGGTTTCGGAATTTTTGTCGCCGGCTCTTTTTGCAATTTGCGCGACTGCCCAGTCATCGTAAGCATATTCCAGGGTTTTTGAAACTGAGGAACTGCTTTTGTCCTCGGGAACATAGCCGTATTTCAGATAGTCTTCAATCCCATCATAGTACTTTAGGTTTGATGAATTCCTTGCTGCTGTTAAAGCCCGGCTTACATCGATATCCGTAGTTCCTTTCACGATTGCGTCTGCAATTACGGAAACAGAGTGATAACCGATCATACACCAGTTTTCGTTGGCGTAATGACTCCAGATCGGTAAAGCTTTATGCACACTTTGGTCATAATGAGCCATCATAGAATGCACAAAATCGTTGTTTCTTTTAGGCTGAATAATATTGTAAAGCGGATGCAGCGCACGATAGGTATCCCAAAGCGAAAAAATGGAGTAGTTCGTAAATCCTTCCGATTCATGAATATTTTGATCAAGTCCGAGGTATTTTCCATCAACATCTTCGTAAAGAATCGGCGACATCATCGTGTGATAAAGTGAGGTGTAGAAAGTTTTTTTATCGTTTCCGTTTAAAGTTTCCACTTCAATTTTCGAAAGTTCTTTCTCCCACTTTTCGGAAGTCCCATTTTTCACCTGCTCGAAATCCCAGTGCGGAATTTCTGCGTCCAGATTTTTTAGTGCTCCGTTGGTAGAAGTATTTGAAAGTGCGAATTTGATCAGAATCTGCTCGTCTTTTTCAGTGTCAAAATCGAAATACGCCCTGATTTGTCTTCCGGCAAATTCCGGGAAGTTCTCGTTTTCATTGAATTTTCTGTAGAAGCCGTTGTATTCTACTTTTTCGTAGCGTTTTCTACCATAACTTTTAAACGGTTTCGAAAATTTCATGGCAAAAAACACCTTTTTAGTTCGCGCCCAGCCGGTTGTTTCGCGGTATCCGACAACGGTCTGATTATCTTCAACCCGAACAAAAGTCCACACATTTTTAGAATCATAGTTGTAAATATTCGACATTAAATCCAGAATAATATGCGATTCGCCTGATTTGGGGAATGTGTAACGGTGAAAACCCACCCGGTCCGAGGTGGTGAGTTCTGCTTTAATTCCATAATCATCCAGAAAGACTTCATAAAATCCAGGTTCCGCTTTTTCTGTGCTTTTTGAAAACTGAGAATGGTAACCGCTTTTCGGTTCACCAATTTTTCCGGGTTCTAAATTGAGTTTACCTGTCGTTGGCATGATAAGAAAATCTCCGAGATCAGAATGTCCAACCCCACTGAAATGGGTATGCGAAAAACCAAAAATGGTTTGATCTTCAAACTGATAACCCGAACAGTAGCGATACGTTTCGGGATTGTATTTGCCATCAGTTGCGTACGGAACCTGATTCGTCTCGGGGGAAAGCTGCACCATACCGAACGGCGAAGTAGCGCCTGGAAAAGTGTGTCCCATATTTTTTGTGCCGACAAAGGGATTGACGTATGAAGTAAGGTTTTGAGCAGTAATCATAAGGAAACAAAGCAAAGATAAAAGAGAAGCGATTTTTTTCATTTCTGAATATTTGAATAAAAATAAGAAATCCCGACGAATTGCCGGGATTATAATTGGTATGTATAAAAAGTTTATTCTTTCGTTTCTACTTTCAGGAAAAGTTCTTCAAGCTGCTCATCAGCAATCTTGCTCGGTGCGTCAATCATTACATCCCTTCCAGAATTATTTTTCGGGAAAGCGATATAATCTCTGATCACTTCGTTTCCGTCCAAAATTGCAACCAAACGGTCAAAACCTAAAGCCAAACCTGCGTGAGGCGGTGCTCCGTACTGGAAAGCGTTCATCAGGAATCCAAACTGTGCTTCTGCGTCTTCTTTGGTAAATCCTAAAAGATTAAACATTTTCGCCTGCAAATCTTTGTCGAAAATCCGTACAGATCCGCCGCCGATTTCATTTCCGTTCAGAATTAAATCGTAAGCATTTGCTCTCGCTTTTCCCGGATCGGTTTCCAGTAAGTGCACATCTTCAGGTTTTGGTGACGTGAACGGATGGTGCATTGCATGATATCTTCCGGTTTCTTCGTCCCATTCCAACAGCGGGAAATCGATTACCCAAAGTGGCGCGAATTCGTTTCCTTTTCTTAATCCCAATCTGTTCCCCAATTCCATTCTCAGTGCGGAAAGTTGGGTTCTTACCTTATTTTCATTTCCGGACATCAGGAAAATCAAATCTCCTTCTTTTGCTCCGAATTTTTCTGTAATTTTCTTTAAATCTTCTTCGCTGTAAAATTTATTTACGGAAGAAGTTACAACGCCATCATTTTGGAATTTAATCCAAATCATTCCGTTGGCACCAATTTGCGGACGTTTTACCCAATCAATCAATTCGTCGATTTGTTTTCTCGTATAATCTGCGCAGCCTTCAACATTGATTCCGACAACCAATTCGGCGTCATCAAATATTTTGAAATCCTTTCCTTTAACCAACTCATTTACTTCCACGAATTTCATCCCGAACCTGATATCCGGTTTGTCATTTCCGTAATTTTTCATGGCATCTTCGAAAGTCATTCTCGGGAATTTCCCGAATTCTTTTCCGGCAATATCTTTCAATAAAGTCGCCGTCATTCCTTCAAAGATTTCCAAAACATCTTCCTGCTCTACGAAAGCCATTTCGCAATCGATTTGGGTAAACTCAGGCTGTCTGTCTGCTCTTAAATCCTCGTCACGGAAACATTTTACAATCTGGAAATAACGGTCCATTCCGCCGATCATCAACAACTGTTTGAAAGTTTGCGGCGATTGCGGAAGTGCATAAAACTGTCCAGGGTTCATTCTGCTTGGAACCACGAAATCTCTTGCACCTTCGGGAGTGGATTTAATAAGAACCGGAGTTTCAACTTCGATAAAATTCTGATCAGAAAGATAGTTTCTTACTTTCTGCGCCATTTTGTGACGGAAAATCAGTTTGTCTTTTACCGGATTTCTGCGGATGTCCAAATATCTATATTTCATTCTCAGTTCTTCACCACCATCGGTTTGGTCTTCAATCGTAAACGGGGGCAGCTGGGATTCATTTAAAACAGTAAGTTTTTCGACTAAAATTTCAATTTCGCCTGTAGGAATATTTGGGTTTTTTGAAACTCTTTCAATGACTTTTCCTTCAACCTGAATCACGAATTCACGTCCGAGCTTTTTGGCTTCTTCCATTAATTCTGCAGAGGAACGGTCCTGATCGAAGACCAGCTGTGTAATTCCGTAACGGTCCCGAAGGTCGATCCAAATCATAAATCCTTTATCACGGATGGTTTGAACCCAGCCTGAAAGGGTAATGTTTTCGTTGAGATGATGAAGCGATAATTCGCCGTTGGTGTGGGTTCGGAACATCTTAGTGATCGTTTTGGTTGACGTGGGTCGGTTAAAATTTTATGCATGCAAATATAAGATTTTTGCATGGAAGCAGGAAGTGGCTTTTAGAAGTTTTATGTGGCTTTGAACACCAATTTTTTGAGTTCATCTTAGTCTGAAATTAAAAGCTATGCTTTGGAAGTGAGAACTTTTTTAGCGAGCAGTGGTGTTCAAAGTTTATGAATTTTTTAAGATTTAAGTTCAGGGATTTTGGTTAACTTTGTGTAAATCAACAATAAAAAACTGTTAATTATGGGAAAAGGAGATCAGAAATCCAGACGCGGAAAAGTAACCGCCGGAAGTTATGGAAAAAAGAGACCGAGAAAATCAAGTTCAGTAAAAAATATTCCTGTCAAAGTTTTGGATGAGGATGATAAAAAGGATTCTAAAAAGAAAGTAAGAGAGGAAGTTGGTTATCCGACAGACAAATCTGAAAATTTAGAAACCGATAACAAACCCAAAGCTGCGAAAAAGAAAAAAACCGAAGAATAATCTTCGGTTTTTATTTTATAGTGATGAAATTATTTTCCGCCGCCAAGGATACTTCCTAAGAGACCGCCCAGGCCGCCCTGCTGCTGACCGGAATTGCCGCCTCCCAGAACGCTTCCCAAAATATCATTTAAAGGATTTCCTGAAGATGACTGCTGAGAACCACCCCCAAGAACACTTCCTAAAATATCATTTAATGGATTTGAAGGCTGCGATTGAGCCTGATTCTGCGCGCCGCCCAAAATCCCGCCTAATAAATCTCCCAAACCTCCGCCGGAATTTACTCCGCTGGTCTGCTTCTCTTTTCCGATATATCCCATGATGAGTGGAGCCAACATCGCTAATACAGGTCCGATTTTATCCATTGAAATACCGGTATTCTGAGAAAGCTGATTTTCAACCTGAGGTTTCTGTCCTCCGAAAATATGGTCAAGGATCGAACTGCCTTCCTGCTGTCTGGCTTCTACCTGTGCAGGATTATCCAGAATGCTGCCGTCATGGTCTTTATCTAAAGCACTGTTTAAAGCTTCTGCTTCGTTGGGATCGTCCTGGGATTTTTTTCTCAGATAAGAAATTACCAATGGTGCAGCAACTGCAAGAAGGGCAATTATTTGATTTTTATCGATACCGAACTTGTTTTCGGCCTGTGAAGCAACCTGATTTCCGGCGTTTCCGGTAATTAAATCAATTAAATTCATAATTTGTTCGTTTTTTGTTAAAAAATAGTGAGTATCAAAGTTACCAAATACTGTTCCGATACTATTTTATTTAAATAATAAAAAACTGTTAAAATTTATTTCTTAAAAATGGGAACATTTGAACAGGCTTCACCGAACATTAAAGATTTTACGATGGGTTTTAACTGCTCTACAAGTTCGATGTAGGCATTTTCGGGGATGTTTTCGTCAGAGCAGCCTTTTACCAAAATTCTTTTATCTGTCATTTCACTGAAATCGTAAGTCTGAATGGCGTTGTGTATCAAAAGCACTTCCAAATCTTCCCTGTTTCCGTAAACGACTTTTTTAGCGGAATCTGTAATTTTAGCGGTAAGAAGAAAATACGCCCAAAGCGGAACGATCGCCTCTGCAGAGTTATAAATATAAACGTAACAATCTGCGTAATCTTCGGTATTGATAGCACTCACTTTGTCGCGGAAGTCTTTTTCTTTTAGGATCAGGCCTTCGTAGAGGAAATCCTTAAGGTCAATCCCTATTCTTCTGCCTTTTGGAACCAGCACGGAAAGGTCAAAATTTACCAAACCGCTGTCTGCAACTTTATTTTTTATTTCGAAATCTTCTGACATTTTTTATCTTTATCTTTGAGCAAAATTACAATTTTTAAACGAGTGAAATACTATATTATCGCCGGCGAGGCTTCTGGAGATCTGCACGCTTCAAACCTAATGAAATCAATTCTGAAAAAAGATGCTGAGGCGGAATTCCGTTTTTGGGGCGGAGATTTAATGACTCAGGTTGCCGGGTTTGGTCCGGTGAAACATTACAGAGATCTTGCGTTCATGGGATTTCTGGAAGTAGCTAAAAATCTCAGAACTATTCTTAAAAATATAAGATTTTGCAAAGAAGATCTGGCAAATTATCAGCCGGACGTTTTGATTTTAGTGGATTATCCTGGATTTAATTTAAGGATTGCTGAATTTGCCAAAACATCGGGAATGAAGGTGGTTTATTATATTTCTCCGCAGCTTTGGGCCTGGAAAGAAGGTAGGGTTGAAAAAATTAAGAAATTTGTTGATGAAATGCTGGTAATTCTTCCGTTCGAGAAGGAGTTTTACAGAAAGCATCAGGTGGATGCGCATTTTGTAGGACATCCATTGCTGGATGCGATTTCCGATTTGCCGAGCATTGACATTCGTCAGTTCCAATCAGAGAATCAGCTTAACGGAAAAGAAATCATCGCATTGTTGCCCGGTTCGCGGGAACAGGAAGTGACCAAAATGCTGGAACTTATGCTTTCGGTTCGCCCGTTTTTTAAAGAATATCAGTTTGCAATTGCAGGCGCGCCGAGTCTGCCTAAAGATTTTTACCAAAAATATGTTGACGAAAACGTTCACTTTGTTTCCAATAAAACCTACGATCTGCTGAGGTGTTCGAAAGCAGCTTTAGTTACTTCCGGCACAGCAACTTTAGAAACGGCATTGCTCAACATTCCGGAAGTGGTCTGTTACCGGAGCAGCCGGATCTCCTACGAAATCGGGAAAAGAGTTGTAAAAAACATCAAATATATTTCTTTGGTGAATTTAATTATGGACAGGGAAGTTGTTACGGAATTAATTCAGAATGAACTTAATACCGAAAACCTGGTGAAAGAGCTGAAACTCGTGTTAGAAGGAGAACCAAGACAAAAAATGCTAAATGACTTTGAGCTTCTCCGGGAAAAATTAGGCGGAAAGGGTGCAAGTGATCACGCTGCGCATCTCATTGTAAAAGGGTGATTTGACGGTGCTTTTTGCAGGTAAAGATTAATATATTTACCTGTAAAAAATATCTTGCAAAAGCAGCCTTTACTCATTCTCTGTGTCTGTTTTATTCTTGGAATTCTTTTGCAGGATTATCTTTCCGTGCGGATTAAGCAAATCATAATATTATTGGTTTTCAGTTTTCTGTCGCTTGTTCTGTATTTGATTCAAAATTTTTATGCTCACCGTTTCCGTCACGTTTCGCTGTTTCTGCTGTTCTTTTCTCTGGGAATTTTTGCACATTTCCTGAATTCAAAGAAACCTCAATTACCCGAGCTGAAAAGCAAAGAAAACATCGTTTTTAAAATCAGCAGAAAACTCAATTCCAACGAGAAAAACCGGCGTTATGAAGTGAAAGCGTGGAAAGGTAATCAGTCATTTCTGAGTGTACTTTCGATACCTAAAACAGAGAATGATCTCGATTTTCTTCATTATTACAAAGCTGAAGCGTACATCAATAAACTGCAGAAACCTTACAGCGACTTTCAGTTTGATTACGGAAAATATTTAGCTCGAAAAGATATTTATTTCCAGATTTATCTGCCTAATTCATTTCAGCCCGGCGCGCGGAATGACTTGAGTTTTTCTGAGAAAATAAAACAGAAGCGACTCGAAACATTAAGCAAAATCGACCGGGCCGGCTTCAGCAAAAAAGCACGCGAATTTACAAAAGGGATTATCCTCGCAGACCGGACTGAAATGGATGACGGGACGGTTCAGGATTTCAGTAAATCCGGTTTAATGCATGTTCTGGCGATTTCCGGATCTCATATGGCGATTATTTTCTGGCTGATTCTTATTGTATTAAAGCCGGTATTTCCTCCAAAATTTAGAAATTATAAAACGGTTATTTCTTTGGTATTAATCTGGTCTTTTGCCATTTTTATCGATTACGGAAGTTCGGTTGTAAGAAGCTGCATTATGATTTCTGCTTATTATATTTGTGTACTGTTGCAGCGGAAACCCGATTTGCTCCACGCAATGGCGGTGGCGGCATTTGCGATTCTCATTGCGGATACGAACCAGTTTTTTGACGTTGGTTTCCAGCTGAGTTTTGCAGCAGTTTTTGGAATTTTCTGGCTCAATCAACCTATACTTAAATATCTTCCGAAACCTAAAAATGAGTTCCAGAACGCGATGGTGAATGTGGTTTCGGTAAGTTTTTCTGCACAGATTGCTACGTTGCCATTGGTTATTTATTATTTCCATCAATATTCAATGGTTTCGATTGTTGCTAATTTAATTGTCATTCCGTTTTCAGAAATTTTAATTATCTTTTCTCTGCTGATGACGGTTCTTATTGGGTTTTCAATAGAGTTTTCCTGGCTTAATTTTCTTTACGATTGGGTAGTTACTAAAACGCTTGACGTCATTCATCTCTTTGCAGATGTCGATTTTGCTTTCTATAAAATGATTCCGATGACTTTACTGGAAGTGGCTGTTGCTTTACTGACCGTTTGGTTTTTACGGTTTGCGGTGATAAAACTTAATCCCAGAAATGTTTTGAAAGTGACTTATTTTGTGGTGACATTTGTGGCGTTGAGGTTTTTATTGAATTTTAAAGCCTCGCAAATCAATGAAACTTTAGAACATCAGTATTTTAAAGAGAAAATTATTTCGGTAAAACGGAATAATAAAGTTCAGTTTTTCATGAGAGAAAATTCCAATCTAGGGAAAGTTGAAAAATATGTAACAGAACCTTACTTAACTTCCCGTAGGGCAAATGATTTTGAAATAAAGACACTGCCTCCGGAAGTGCACAAGGTGGTTGTAGAGGGGAAAGTGTATCATTTCAAGTAATAATGGTGTTTTTGCTAATGCCAATTTATTGCTAATCAACCGGTTGTTGAGGGTAATCTTATTTAGAAAGATTACAAACTAAAAAATTCTGATTTTTCTCACCTCTTTATACCTTAACAATTTTTTAACTTTGTGAAAATTCAATTTAAACATTATTATGGCAGGATTAACAAGTTCTACTATTGGTAGAAAGTACGCAATGGCATTGTCTGCAATGTTTTTGCTCATATTCCTTATCATGCACCTTTCGGTTAATTTGCTATCAGTTTGCAGCCCGAGTGCATTCAACTCAGCTTCGGAATTTATGGGGTATAACCCGCTTATTCAGTTTTTGATGCAGCCGGTTTTAGGTTTTGCAGTAGTTTTTCACTTTGTAATGGGTTTCGTTCTCGAACTGAAGAACAGAAGCGCAAGACCGGTAAAATATGCGGTGAACCAGGGTTCGGCCAATTCTACCTGGATGTCCAGAAATATGATTATTTCCGGCTTGGTGGTTTTAGCATTTTTAGGATTGCACCTTTACGATTTTTGGTGGCATGAAATCAGTTTCAAGTATGTTGAAGCAAACGTTCCGGATAACGAAAGATTCTGGGCTGAACTTCATGCAAAATTTGCTGATCCGATTCGCGTAGCTTTCTATGTGATTTCTTTTGTGCTGTTGGGATTGCATTTGGCACATGGCTTCCAGTCGTCGTTCCAGTCTGTTGGTGCAAGACATCCTAAATATACTCCTGTGATCAAAGCATTGGGAACATGGTATTCCATCCTTATTCCTGCAGGATTTATTTTTATAGCAGTGTATCATTTCATAACTCAATAAATATTAAGTTTTAATCATTCATTAATTCTTTAAAATTTAATATTCGAAATATTCACGAACTCAAATAAAGAATAGAAAGTTCTGAGTAAATTAAAAATTTCTAAAAATGAGCAAATTAGATTCAAAAATTCCTGCCGGCCCGTTAGCGGACAAATGGAAAAACCATAAAAATCATATGAACCTTGTTGCACCAAACAACCGTGATAAAATTGATATCATTGTTGTAGGAACAGGTTTGGCTGGAGGTTCTGCCGCAGCCACTTTAGCTGAGCAGGGCTACAACGTAAAAGCATTCTGTTATCAGGATTCCCCAAGAAGAGCGCACTCTATCGCTGCTCAGGGCGGGATTAATGCTGCGAAAAATTATCAGGGAGACGGAGATTCAACTTACCGTTTGTTTTACGATACCATTAAAGGTGGAGATTACCGCGCAAGAGAATCCAATGTTTACCGTTTGGCGGAAGTATCTGCAAATATTATTGACCAGTGTGTTGCGCAGGGCGTACCTTTCGGAAGAGAGTACGGCGGCCAGCTTGATAACAGGTCTTTCGGTGGTGTTCAGGTAAAAAGAACTTTTTATGCTAAAGGACAAACCGGGCAACAGCTTTTATTAGGAGCTTACTCTGCAATGAGCCGTCAAATCGGGAAAGGCAGAATTAAAATGTACAACCGTCACGAAATGCTTGAACTGGTAATTGTTGACGGAAAAGCAAGAGGAATTATCGCAAGAAATTTAGTAACCGGAGAAATCGAAAGACACTCGGCACATGCTGTTGTAATTGCTTCCGGCGGTTACGGTAATGTATATTTCCTTTCCACGAATGCAATGGGATCCAACGTTTCTGCATCCTGGAAAATTCATAAAAAAGGAGCGTATTTCGCAAATCCTTGTTATGTACAGATTCACCCGACTTGTATTCCGGTTCACGGAACGCAGCAGTCCAAACTGACTTTGATGTCTGAATCTTTAAGAAACTCAGGAAGAATCTGGGTTCCTAAAAAGATTGAAGACGCAGAAGCAATTCGTGCCGGGAAATTAAAACCTGAAAATATTGCTGAAGAAAACCGCGATTATTATCTGGAAAGAAGATATCCGGCTTTCGGAAACTTGGTGCCGCGTGACGTTGCTTCCAGAGCAGCGAAAGAAAGATGTGATGCCGGTTACGGAATTGAAAATAACGACACCAAAGAAGGTGTCTATCTTGATTTCTCGACAGAAATTACTAAGAAAGGTCGGGAAGCGGCCATTGAAAAAAACATTCACAATCCTACCGATCAGCAAATTTATGATTTAGGAAAAGCATGGATTGAAGAAAAATACGGAAACCTTTTTGTGATGTATGAAAAAATCACTGGGGAAAATCCATATGTAACTCCAATGAAAATTTATCCGGCGGTTCATTATACCATGGGCGGCGTTTGGGTTGACTATAATCTGCAGTCGACTATTCCGGGATGTTTCGTACTTGGAGAAGCTAATTTCTCTGATCACGGAGCGAACAGATTAGGAGCTTCTGCACTGATGCAGGGCTTGGCAGACGGTTATTTTGTACTTCCTTATACGATTGCTGATTATCTTTCAGCAGATATTAGAACAGGTGCAATTCCAACAAACACTGCAGATTTTGATGCTGCTGAAAAAGAAGTTCAGGATAAAATCAATTTCTTCATTAACAATAAAGGAACTCATTCAGTAGATCATTTCCACAAGAAATTAGGACACATTATGTGGAATAAAGTAGGAATGGGAAGAACTCCTGAAGGTTTAAGAGAAGCCATTAAAGAAATTGCTGAGGTAAGAGATGAATTTTGGAAAGATGTAAGAGTTCCGGGTGAAGCTAACGAAATGAATCCTGAACTGGAAAAAGCATTCAGGGTTGCAGATTTTCTTGAACTTGGACAGCTGATGGCAATTGATGCTTTGAAGAGAGAGGAATCCTGTGGAGGTCATTTCCGTTGGGATCATGCAACTCCGGAAGGAGAAGCGGAAAGAGATGATATGAATTTCAAATATGTTGCAGCCTGGGAATATCAGGGTGCGGACATTAATCAGGAAGTGATGCATAAAGAAGACCTGATTTATGAAAACATTGAAGTTAAAACCAGAAGTTATAAATAATCTCCAAAAAAGTAAATAATAAAATGAGTGCAAAAAAAGGCTTAAACCTGACTCTGAAAATTTGGAGACAGAAAAATAATAAAGTTAAAGGACAGTTTGAAACCTATAAAATTTCAGACGTTTCCACAGATTCTTCTTTCCTCGAAATGTTGGATATGCTCAATGAGAATCTGATTAATGAAGGAAAAGAACCGATCGCTTTCGATCACGACTGCCGTGAAGGAATCTGCGGGATGTGCTCCCTCTACATTAATGGCAGAGCGCACGGTCCGGATACAGGAATCACCACTTGCCAGCTGCATATGAGAATGTTCAAAGATGGCGAAACCATTCATATCGAACCATGGAGAAGCGCTGCTTTCCCGGTGATCAAAGATTTGGTGGTTGACAGAAGTGCTTTCGACAAAATAATGGCTGCGGGAGGATTTATTTCCGTAAATACTTCAGGAAACACTTTGGACGCTAACGCGATTCCCGTTCCTAAAGATGATGCAGACAAAGCAATGGATGCTGCTGCGTGTATTGGATGCGGTGCCTGTGTAGCAACGTGTAAAAACGGTTCAGCAATGCTGTTTGTCGGAGCTAAAGTTTCTCAGTACGCATTGTTGCCTCAAGGACGCGTTGAAGCGCAGAGAAGAGTGCTTAATATGGTAAAAGCAATGGACGAAGAAGGATTCGGAAACTGTTCCAATACCGGTGCATGTGAAGTAGAATGCCCGAAAGGAATCTCCCTGGAAGTAATTGCCAGAATGAACCGCGAATACATGTCGGCCAATATCGACAGAGGATAAAATATTTAATGAAGACAGAAAATCCGCTTTCCATACCGAAAGCGGATTTTTCTTTGTTAAATTTTCACAAAAATCCTAGTAAAATTTTCTATAACTCTTTATATAACCTATTTTTGCCCAATTAATTTTATAGATGAAGAAATTAAAAATGCAAAAATTTATACACAATCAAAAAAACATGAGTAAATATTTTTTATTGTTGATGTTCGCTTTCGCAGCAATGTCATGTTCAAAAAAAGTAGAAGTAAAAGGTAATTTCGCAGGTGGTTCGCCACTGGAAAGAATCGAATTCGTAGAAGCTTCCGGCGTTGCAACCCTTCCTTTAGTGAATATGGGAGTAGATGCAAAAGGAAGTTTTTCCGGGAGTTTCGAAGCTCCGAAAAACGGGATGTACATTATGTCTTATGCAGGAAAAACTGCAATGATTTATCTTAAGCGCGGTCAGGAATTGAACATTTCTGGGCAGGCTGCAAATTTCCCTAATCAGTTTACCATCACTGGAGACGCGAAAAACAACAACGATTTCCTTTTAGAAGTTCAGAAATTCATTCAGAATTACGCTTCGAAAATTAATGTTGGAGAACTGGTGACTAAAAACGAAGACGCTTTCTTAAAAGATATTGAAAGAATTAAAAAAGACATTGAAGGGAATATAGATTCCTCTGCAAAGAAAACTTCTGCTGACAGTGAAGTAGTGCAGTTTAAGAAAGACGAGCTTGCAGCAAGTGTTCTGGGACTGATGAATCAGTATGAGGTGAATCACCCGCAGGCAACGCAAAATCCTAACTACAAAGTTTCTAAAAACTTTAAAGATGCGGAAGCCAAACTTGATGCAAACAGTGAAAGAATGCTGAAAAGTCAGCCAATCTACAGAAATTATCTGTTAGGAAAACTAAGCCAGGAATTTCAGACTTTTGCGACTGCTAACAGAAAAACAGGAAATGAAATTTCATCTGAAGTGTTTTCTCAGTTTTTAGATACCAAAAAAGACATGTCTCAGATCACTAAAGATTATCTTTTGGCTTTCGTACTGTCCAGCGGCGATATCGCTCCGGGAATGACGAAAGAGAATTCAGATAAAATTTCTAAAATCATTAAGGAGAAAATTAAGGATTCTGAAATTAAGAAAGATCTTGAAAGAATTCAGTTCGTTATCGCAGGTCCTAAAGTTGGTGATGCAATAAGCTCGGCAAAACTGATCAAAGCGGACGGAAGCGATTTCAAATTCGGAACAGGAAAACCGACATTAGTAATGTTCTACGCTTCGTGGAATCCTTATATTGCCGAAGGTACAGTTCCGGTTCTGAGAGAAGTGGTGAATTTTTATAAATCGAAAATGGATTTCACATTCGTGAATTTCGATGACACCAAAGATCAGTTCGTAAAAACAAGCAATGCAATGCTGAAAGGAATTCCCGGGAATAATGTTTACGGTGAAGGCGGAATGAATTCGCAGATTGCCAAAGATTTGGGAATTTATGGTTTTAAACTTCCATCTTTCGTGGTTCTGGATAAAGACGGTAAAATCGCAAGCCGGTTTTTCTACAATCTGGGAGATCCGGAAATTGTAACCGTTTTGGATAAACTTTCAGGATTAAAAGCACCAACTGTACAGCCGGAAGCTCATTTGCAGAATGATTTGCTTGCACCGCAGCCTGCTCCTCAGCCACAAGCTGCACCGACAAAATAAATCATCAGAATCATCATATCATTCCTGCCGGATTTTTTCGGCAGGAATTTTTTTTATATTTGATTAAATTTGAAAGATGAAAAACGATTTACTCATTTCCAGAAACATTCTTTTTCCTGTAGCCGTGTTCGGTTTGATTTTTACGGTTTGTACCATAAACATTGATCTTACTTCTTTCGGTCTTCCGCTTGAAGCTGGAAAAATACTGACATACATAGCACTATTATGCAATTTTATAACTGTGATTGTTTTAATTGTAGATGTTTTCAAGAACAATCTCTCCACAAAATATCTTTGGACCTTAGGGTTTCTGTTTTCCGGGTGCATTGGAGGAGTGTATTATTTACTGAAGCGCGACAGTTTTTTGTCCAAAGCATAAATTAATAGTTTACACCAATAGATATTCTTTTTAATAATTTGAAGGGATTCAATTCTACTGAAGCGATTTATCGCTTCTTTTTTATTTTAAAACTGTACTTTTGTGGTCATTAAAAGTTTCAATGAGAAAGAAAAACAAAAATATCGTTTTAGAGAATATAAAATTAATTTCAGCAGGCGCAAAAGGTGTTGCAGTGGGCAAAACTGATGACGGCAAAACCGTTTTGGTTTCCGGAGCAGTACCCGGCGATGTGGTCAATGCCCGCGTGAAAAAATCGAAATCGAAATATTTCGAGGCGGAAGCTGTTGAAATCGTGGAGAAATCACCGTACAGAGTAGAGCCGAAGTGTATTCATTTCGGGGTTTGTGGCGGTTGTAAATGGCAGAATCTTTCCTATGAAATGCAGCTGAACTTTAAACAGGACGAAGTTTACAATCATATCAAAAGAATTGGCGGTATTGAAGATTTCGAAACCCTTCCGATTCTTGGAAGTGAAGAGCAGTATTTTTACCGTAACAAAATGGAATTTTCCTTTTCCAATGCGCGTTGGCTGACCCAGTATGAAATCAGTTCCGAAGAAAATTTTGGAAACCGTGATGCGCTTGGTTTTCATATTCCCGGGATGTGGAGTAAGATTTTAGATCTGAAGGAATGTTGGCTTCAGGAAGATCCTTCCAATTCCATCAGGCTTGCCGTAAAAAAGTATGCAGTCGCAAACGGACTTGAGTTTTTTGACGTTAGAGAACAGACCGGTTTTTTACGGACTTTAATGATGAGACAGAATTCCAAAGGAGAATGGATGGTTCTCTTCCAGCTTTTCCGCGACGAAAAAGAAAACCGTGAGAAGTTATTCGACTTTTTATTAGGTGAATTCCCGCAGATCAAAACTTTAGTGTACTGTATCAATTCAAAACAGAACGATTCAATTTATGATCAGCATGTGGTAACCTATTTTGGTGACGGATTTTTAATGGAGGAAATGGATGGTTTGAAATTTAAAATCGGACCAAAATCATTCTTTCAGACTAATTATAAGCAGGCTTTGGAGTTATACAGAAAAACCTTGGAATTCGCAGATCTGAAAGGCCATGAAGTCGTTTACGACTTATATACCGGAACAGGAACGATTGCACAATATGTTGCAAGAAATGCAAAACAGGTGATTGGTATTGAGTCGGTTCAGGAGGCGATTAATGCGGCAAAAGAACATGCAGCGCTCAATGGTTTGTCGAACTGTACATTCTATTGCGGGGATATGAAAGATGTCTTTAATGATGAATTTTTAGCAAATCATCCCAAGGCAGATGTTTTAATTACCGATCCGCCGCGCGACGGAATGCATCAGAAAGTAGTGGAGCAAATCCTGAAGCTTTCTCCTGAAAAGATCGTTTATGTGAGCTGTAACTCGGCAACACAGGCAAGAGATATGGCTTTGATGAAAGAACATTACCGTTTGGTGAAAATACTTCCGGTGGATATGTTCCCGCAAACACATCATGTCGAAAATATTGCGCTGTTGATTAAGATTTAATTAAATTTGATTCATGAAGTTTCTGAAAATTTTTCTGGTTTCTCTGTTTTTGATTTCGCTCTTTTCGTGCGGAAGCGATGATGATATCTGTATCAGCGGAGAAGCCACTCCCAGAATGAAACTGAAATTTAAAACCAAAGCAACGGGGAAAATCAAAACCATGGATTCGCTTTTTGTGAATGTAGATTACGGAAACGGTCCTGTTCCGGTGATTGCAGCGAAAACAAAAACCGATTCTGTGTTTATTCCTTTAAGAGTTGATGATGTTCCGTTTACTAAAATTTATGTAGGTATCTCAAAAGCTGCTGTCACTTCAGAAGTAAAAATAAATTATACCACAAAATCCCAATATGTTTCGCCCGCTTGCGGAATCAAGAAGATTTATGAAAACGTAAATGCGGTATTGGAAGTGCCGAATCCCGTTGTAGAGGTAGAACAAAATCAAACCCAAATCACAGATGAATCCAAAACTCATTTTTTCCTTCTTTTTTAGTTTTCTTTTTTTTGCCGCTTTTGCTCAGAAAGATCAGGATACTTTAAAAACAAAATGGAAGTATGAACCTAATTTTATGGTGGGTTTTGATGTCCTGAATGCAGGAATAGGCGCTTTTTCGGACCGGAAGCTTTTTCAGGGATTTGTGTCTTCACGGGTTACCAAAAACATTCATGCGGTTGCTGATGTGGGTTTCGAGAAAAATATTTACCAAAAAAACGGTTACGACGCTGCAGTAAACGGGCCTTTTCTTAAAGTAGGTGCTTTCTACATGTTGGCAAACGATAAAGAAAATCCGATGAACGGATTTTATGCCGGCGGAAAAGTCGCCGGTTCATTCTATAATCAGGAATATCGGGCGGTTCCTGTTCGGGGTTTTGGCGGCAGTGATACTTCTGTGGCTTTTCCTGCCTCTTCTCAAAGTTCTTACTGGCTGGAGGCTGCCGTTGGCGGGCGGATGCAGCTTTTCGAATCCCCTTTCTATATCGACGTCAACGTACAGCCAAGATATTTGCTGTTTTCGACAACTCAGGATGATATCAAACCGATGATTGTTCCGGGCTTCGGCAAAAGCTCAGCAAAATTCAATGTGGGTTTCTCGTGGAATATCGCATATTCATTTTAAATTCAGGAAATCATCTGATAATAATTTAGTCGTAAATTTTCTTTAAAAATTCGGCGCCTAAATTCTTAATTTCTATTTTATAATTGGTTAATTTTAAGAAAAAGCTATTTTGTTTTGTGAATATCGTAGTGATATGTGAGTAATTTTGTCAAATATCTTTTGAATTAAGAAAAATTATATGGTTTTTATTTTGACAGTGCAAAAAAAAAAATTACTTTTGAACAAATTAATTTTAAAATAAATTAAACTTATGAAGAGAATTTTTACCTCTTTACTTTGTGGTTTGATGTCAACAGCTGCACTTGCTCAGTGGAGTCCGACATCAATGCAGGGTGAGAAAATCCGTCCGGCGTCAAACGTCACGAGTTATTATTCATTAGATCTTAATGCAATGAGATCTAAGCTTGCCAATGCGCAGGAAACAGGAAGAAATGCTGTTGCAGTTGAAATTAAATTACCAACACTTAACGGAAAAATCGAAAGATTCGCTGTTTACAGCGCACCGGTAGTGGTTAAATCTATTGCTGAAAGACATCAGCTGGGTTCTTATGTAGGTGTTGGGATTGATGATCCTACCGCTTATGTAAGATTCAGTGTCGCTCCAAACGATTTCCAGTCGATGATGCTGAGAAATGGTGTTTATGAGTTTATTGAAGCACAGAATACAACTAAAACAGTTTACGGCGTTCATCCGAAAACCAATAAAACTGAAGCAGATAAAGCTTTTATATGTTCTACAAGTGAAGCTCCTTTAACAAAGCAGCAGATCGACAAGTTATATATGTCTGGTAAATCTTTTACCAATAACCCGACGGATTTTAACAGATCCTCAGATCAAAAGTACAGAACAATGCGTTTGGCAATGTCTGTTAACGGAGAATACACAACCTATTTTGGTGGAGTTCCACAAGCTTTAGCGGCAATTAATGCAACCTTAACCCGTTGTAATTTTGTTTTCGAGAAGGATTTTGCACTTCATTTAATTCTTCAGGATTTCCCTGCATTAATTTATACCAATCCTACAACAGATCCATATACTACGTTATCAAACTGGAATCTTGAGTTACAAAATACCTTAACTAATACCATTGGTAGTGCAGCTTATGATATCGGACATATGTTTGGTGCATCAGGCGGCGGTGGAAATGCAGGTTGTATTGGTTGCGTTTGCGTTGATCCAACGAGTTCAACCAGCAAAGCAAAAGGTTCAGGTATAACTTCTCCTGCGGATGGAATTCCAATGGGGGATAACTTTGACATTGATTATGTAGCTCACGAAATGGGTCACCAATTAGGTGGAAACCACACATTTTCTATGAGTCTTGAAGGTACAGGAGCTAATATGGAGCCAGGTTCAGGATCATCAATTATGGGTTATGCCGGAATTACTGGTGCTACTGATGTTCAGCCTCACTCTGATGCTTATTTTCACTATTTCAGTATTTTCCAGGTTCAGACTAATTTAGCAAGTAAGACCTGTGATACCGAAACTGCTGTTTCTAACACACCACCGGTAATTACGCCAATGGCAGATGTTACGATTCCTAAAAGTACTGCGTTCGTGCTTACTGCACAGGCTACAGATGCTGAAGGTGATCCTTTAACTTACACTTGGGAACAGGTAGATGCTGCTACTACAGCTACTACAATTGGAAGTTTAGGAACATTAACAAACGGACCTTCGTTCAGATCTTTGAATCCTACTTCTAATCCAACAAGATACTTCCCTAAACTAAGTACAGTATTGGCAGGAAATCTTAAAAATAATGCTGATTGGGAAGCTGTTTCTACGGTTGCGAGAGCTTCTAACTTTAGAGTTACAGTAAGAGATAACAACGCGGATGTAACTAAACAGCAGACACAGAGTGCTTTACAGAAAGTAACGGTAAGTGCAAACGGACCATTCAAAATTACTTCTACTAAAGTGTACAACAATGCTCCGGGACCATTAACCTGGGATGTTGTTGGAACCAACGCTGCCCCTTTCAACGTAGCTAACGTAAAAGTTGATTACACAACTGATAACGGAGCTAACTGGACAGTTTTAGCAGCTTCTACACCAAATGACGGTACTGAAGATTTCAGTTTTGCTTCCTTGCCTACCAATACTGCACTGAAAGTAAGAATTTCGGCGATCGGTAACGTGTTTTATGCAATAGCGCCGGTAACTGTTTCTGCAATTGTTCCATGTGATGGAACAGCGCCTGCAGGTTTTGCTGTATCTGGTATTACTACCGCATCGGCTAATGTTTCTTGGGATCCAATCGCAGGAGCTACTTATATTGTAAGATATAAAAAAGCTACAGATGCAACCTGGACAGAAGTACCGGTTACTACAAATACCTATACCATTCCTAATTTAGATGAAGGTACTGCTTATAACGTTCAGGTGGCTGCTGTGTGTACAGGAACTACAGGTACTTATACCGCGGTGACGAACTTTACTACTTCAATGTTGGCTTATTGTACGCTTACTGCTACTAACGCGAACGATGAGTATATTTCTAACGTAACAATTACTGCAGAAGGTGCTGCAGGAGTAAACAGTACTTCAGGTGCTTCTACTTATACCAATTATTCTACAGATCCTACAAGATTGGTTAATTTAGCAAAAAACACTACCAATAACACGATAACAGTTACCAAAAAATGGACTGGTACTCAGTACAACGAGGCAATTACCGTATGGATCGACTTCAATCGTAACGGTACTTACGATGCGGACGAAATAGTAATGTCTACTTCTGCGGATAAAATCAATCCGGTTTCTGATATTTTCAGCGTTCCTGCATCTGCTTACTCAGGTGACAAAACTGTAGGAATGAGAGTAGCTTTAAGATTCAGCACTCCTCAAACTTCTCCATGTGGTACTTATACCTACGGTGAGGTTGAAGATTATGCAGTGAAAATTTCTCCGACTCTTGGGGTAAATGATAATGTAAAAGCTAATGCGATTCAGGTGTATCCAAACCCTGCTATTGATTTGCTGAACATTACTAAAGTTTCTGACAAAGCAACTTATACGATCTTCAATATGGCTGGTCAGGCTGTATCTAAAGGTAAAGTATCTAATAATAAAGTACAGGTTTCTCAGTTAGAGAAAGGTGTTTACATGATCGCTGTAGATAATGGCGGTGAAGTAAGCCAGGTGAAGTTTATCAAAAAATAACCCAACCTTCTGAACTCTTAATCCCCGGAATACCACCGGGGATTTTTTTTGCCCCAACTTGTGATTACGGAATGACTTATTCAGGTCTTAAAGTTGTAAGGATAGCTTCCTTACCGTCAAATTTGGGTCATGAACCTAAAGCTTTCGGTTGGTTATCGAAATCATCCATCTCATGACCAACATTAAAGCTAAAAACCTTCAGTGATTGAGTAAAAAGTTTTAATTTCGGGATTGAAAAGATAAACATTAACACCTTTTTGTTAATATTTAACCAAACTTTAACCGTCTGCGTGAGGCAGTTATTATTATCTGAAGGAAATTTCAGTTATTTTTGTCCTCTATATGAAAAGATTTTTTCTGCTCGCCACATTCTTTATTTTAACGCAGGCTAAGGCTCAGTTTTTTTCCGGGGAAATTATTATCAGAGACAATTCTGTATATTACCTCAATCAGGTTTATGTGACCAACCTTACCTCTCAGAGTACGGTTTATACCGATTATTTTGGTGCTTTTAAGATCCCTGCGAAACCTGGCGACGTCATCCGGTTCACTTCAATTGTTACCGACAGGAAAGATGTTACGGTAAGCGCAGATGACCTGCAGAACCCCAGTAATTTCGTAGAACTGAAGATTGCCTATTACGATATTCAGGAAGTGGTGATCAGCAAATTTAAACCTACCGGAAATTTAAGAAAAGATGTAAGTTCATTAAAGACAGGCGAAAAAACACTTGCACTGCAGAAAATGATTGGTCTTCCGGCTCCGAAAGGGGATGGCACTTCGCCGCAGCTTCCTGTTGCAGGCTTATCCGGCGGCGGGCTTACTTTCAGTTTGGAGAGTATCTACGACATCCTTTCGGGCGAAAGGAAAAAGAAGGAAAGGGCGAACCAGTATGAAAAAATGAACGCTACAGTAACGGGAATCCGGAATTATTACGGAACGGAGTACTTTACCAATTTAAAAATTCCTGCAAACTTCATCGATAATTTCCTGCAGTTTATTTATACTTCGGAAAATTTATATCCTTACATTCAGAATAATAATTATGAAGCAGTGGCAGTATACATCGAGAAATATCTTCCCATTTACCAGCGCCGCCTTAAAAATTCACATTTAACAGATAACGTAAAATAAATTTATTTATCTTTGATTCTCTGCATGTTATCCTTGTTTTAAAGTGGGGTTGCAGGAATTAATTATTCTTAAATTTATTGGAATGAGCACTCTTAAAAATGCTTTGTATTTCATATGTCTTTGTCTTTGCTGCAACTTTCCGGCACAGCAGAAAGGTAAGGATTATTCAAATATTCTGCGCAGCACCAATATTTATGAAATCGATGCTTTTCTGCGTACAGCCCACCCTGATGAGCCCAAAAGATCGGTACTGAAACCCAGACTGATCAAAATGCTTAAAGAATATATACAGAACGCACATCCTGCAGATCAGCGGGTAAAAGACTTTCAGGAAAAATTAGCACTGCTGCGCCGAAAACCTTCCACACGGATCAGTTTTGAGGAAATGAACGAAATTATTAAACAGAAACAGATTGCAAAATTTAAAGAAGAGCTTCAAACAAAAGGTAAAACGTATGTCACCAAATCTTACGGAACTGCAGCGGGTAACTCCAACGTCTCAGGACCAAAAATTGCTGACAATCCGGAGGAAGAAGAGTTTAAGCTCCTAATGTCTGTAAATCCTGTGGAGCATAAAAACAATACGGTGAAAATCCTCAATTCGCTCTTCGATAATGATCCCAACAGCAAGGAAAGTATTGTAATGATTGAAAATAAATCAGACTGCAACATCATCATGAGAATAGAAGGTGTTGGCAATACAAAATACCGTCTTGCGATACCGGCACGGGCAGATAATACCATTGTGGTAGCGAAAGGTGATTATCTTTTCTCCAGCCTGCTTTGTGGTGCGCAGTACGCTTCACAGAAGACCGTGCAGAAAGCAATAATGGTTGCGCTGGGCGAATAGCAGCTTCAATAATTTTAATTTAAAAAAAATATTCACTAAGTGTACAATTTTAATTAATTTTGCACGTTTTTGATTAGAGAAATGGGTAAAAATAAACTGGCAAGATTTGCCGAAAACAAGACACTTCCGAATGTATTTCAGCCAACGAGAGAAGAGGCACTCGACAATTATCACTTAAAAGGAAAATGGAGATCCGAAGTCTTTAAAAACCAAAACCCTATTGTTTTAGAATTGGGTTGCGGAAAAGGAGAGTACTCTGTAGGACTGGCGAAATCTTTTCCTGAAAAAAACTTTATCGGTATTGATATTAAAGGCGCCAGATTTTGGTTCGGTGCAAAGGAGGCTGCAGAAAAAAACCTGGATAATGTAGCTTTCCTGAGAACACAGATCGAGCTGGTTGACTGTTTTTTTGATAAAGATGAAGTGGATGAGATTTGGATTACCTTCCCCGATCCCCAGATAAAATACCGAAGAACAAAACACAGAATGACTCATCCGGAATTTCTGGACCGTTACCGGAAGATTCTGAAAAAAGACGGAATTATTCATTTAAAAACCGATTCAGAATTTCTGCATGGTTATACTTTGGGATTGCTTCAGGGGCAAGGCCACGAGATACTTTCTGCCCATCACGACATTTACGGAGCGCCGGAATACGAACCGGGAACTCCGCTTTTAAGAGAAATAAAAACTTATTACGAGGGATTATTCTCAGCGAAAGGCAAAACGATTACCTATATTAAATTTAAAATCAAGTAATTACTGTTTTTTATTAATGAAAAAAACATTTCTTATGCTCGCGGCAGTAAGCTGCGTTTCCCTCGCTGCGCAAAAAGATAACAGGGATATCTTAAAAAGTACAAACATTAAAGAAATTGAAAGCTTCCTGAAGATGGCTCATCCAGATGATCCAAGACGGAGCGTTCTGAAGCCCAGATTAGCCACTCTCAGAAATTCGCCCGTACAGGGTTCGAAATTTGAAAAAACGGCTTATATTCCGTCTAAATCTTCTTCCAATGCTGTTCCCTCGGGCTTCGGTAATGGAAAAGATAATGAGGAAGCGGAAGAGTACAGAAGACTGATGTCTGAAAATTCAGGTGCTCACAAAGAAAAAACAGTAAAGCTGCTCAATCAGCTGTTTGATAATGATGTCGCAAATAAAGACGCCATTCTGTTGGTACAGAATAATCTGGATTGTAACATGATTATTAGAATTAAAGGAAAGGAATCCTATAACCTTGCGGTTCCTGCACGCGGAGAAAACTCTGTGGTTCTGAAAAAAGGGGAGTATCTGCTTACCGGCAATGCCTGCGACGGAAAATATTCTTCATCAAAAAGTATCGGCAAGAATATGCTGGTTACACTGAATAATAATTCATCGCCAAGGAACTATTCAAAGACGGTGGCAGGAGCTTCCAATTAATGCGTGATTTAAACTGAAGCTATCGCAGAAGTTATAAAAAAAATAAAACCGGAACGTCAGTGGCGCTCCGGTTTTTTTATACGGATACATTCAGGATTTAGTTGAAAGCATTATTTAATTAAAATTTGAAACAAAAAAAGGTTCAGAAATTTTCTGAACCTTTTTTCTATAGCTAAGATAAAATCTTATTCTGCAGCTGCATCGAAATCTGCATCAGCATCAGCTGATACTTTTTCTCCTTCTTCTTTAGATTTTTCTTTGTCTGCTTTTCTTTGAGATAATCCGTCTTTGATAGAACCCGAAACTACGCTAAGGATCATATCGATAGATTTAGAAGCATCATCATTTCCTGGAATAACGAAATCTACTTTTCTTGGATCTGAGTTCGTATCAACGATAGCGAATACAGGAATACCCAATTTTTTAGCTTCAGTTACTGCGATGTGTTCTTTCATAATATCAACAACAAAAATTGCTGAAGGAAGACGTACCATGTCAGAGATTGAACCTAAGTTTTTCTCAAGATTAGCACGCTGACGGTCAACCTGAAGTCTTTCTTTTTTAGATAAAGTTTCGAAAGTTCCGTCTTTCTTCATTTTATCAATGTGGTTCATTTTCTTAACAGCTTTACGGATCGTAACAAAGTTTGTTAACATTCCGCCTGGCCATCTTTCAGTAATATAAGGCATATTAAGTTCAGCTGCATATTTTGCAACTACTTCTTTCGCTTGTTTCTTTGTAGCCACGAAAAGAACTTTTTTGCCTGCAGAAGTAATTTTTTCCAAAGCGCTGCACGCTTCGTCCAATTTTACAGCTGTTTTATGTAAGTCTACAATGTGAATACCGTTTTTCTCCATGAAAATGTATGGAGCCATATTTGGATTCCACTTTCTGGTCATGTGACCGAAGTGTACACCTGCCTCTAAAAGGTCTTTAACATTTGCTTTTGCCATGTCGCTTTTTTGTTTTTAGTTTACGTTCCGCTTTTTCGCAATCAACTTTTCTTTAGATGGGAGAAGAGTTTGGGTGCTAAACTAAACGGGGCATTTTGATTAGATAATAGAGCCAAGAACCGGGAACCAAGATTTCTGAAAAACATCCTGAATCCTGCGTCTCGTGTCTTGAATCTTTTGAATTAACGTTTTGAGAACTGGAATCTCTTTCTTGCTTTCTTCTGACCTGGTTTCTTTCTCTCCACCATTCTTGCATCTCTTGTAAGCAAACCGTGTGGCTTAAGCAATAATCTGAATTCTTCGTTGATTTCGCACATTGCTCTTGAAAGACCTAATCTGATCGCTTCAGCCTGACCTGTAATTCCGCCTCCGAAAACGTTCACTGTTACGTCATACTGACCTACAGTTTCTGTCAACAAAAATGGCTGATTGATTTTGTAAACCAATACATCAGTACCAAAATAGTCTTTAGAATCCTTTTTGTTAATCGTGATTACACCAGAACCTGGTCTCACGTAAACTCTTGCAACAGAAGTTTTTCTTCTTCCGATTTTATGAACTATTGACATATTAATTATTTGAATTCGTTAATATTAATAACTTTTGGCTGTTGAGCTTCATGTTTGTGTTCAGTTCCTTCATATAAATAAAGGTTGCTGAATAACTGAGATCCCAATCTGTTTTTTGGAAGCATACCTTTTACAGATTTTTCCAATACTTTTAAAGAATCTTTTTTCTGAAGTTCAAGAGCAGTCATTGACTTTTGACCTCCTGGATACCCAGTATGCCAAATGTAAGTCTTGTCAGCCCACTTGTTCCCGGAAAGGGTTACTTTCCCAGCATTCAAAACGATTACGTTGTCTCCGCAGTCTGCGTGAGGCGTAAAATTCGTTTTGTGCTTTCCTCTCAAAATCTTTGCAACCTTAGAAGCTAGTCTTCCTAACGGTTGTCCTTCAGCGTCTACCACAACCCATTCTTTATTAGCGGTAGCTTTGTTAGCTGAAACGGTTTTGTAACTTAATGTATTCACACTTTTTCGTTTACGGTTAAACATAATTTTCCCCTAAAAAGGGTGTGCAAAGGTAAAGATTTTTTTTGAAAGAGAAAATATTTTAAGAAAGATTATGGTAAGGATCTGAATCTGACGTTTTTATTTATGATTTTTAAATCATTAAAAGCATGAAATCAAATCTAATTTTTGCTATTTTCTTAAAGATTTAGAGCTTTTGAAACTCGCAAGCAGATAGTAAGCGACAAAAACCATCGCAAATTTAATAACAGAAGGCACCGCTTTCTCCAAATCAAAGAGGAAAATTCCTATAACAACCAGAACCGCCATTCCGATAAAAGAAGTTCCCAACTTCTGAGGTAAGGTAAATTTCTCATCATCAAGAAAATAAGCCATTCCCCATGCAGCACCGAAAGCAAAACCATAATACAGATCCAGCGCCCAACCCTGACTTCCCAAAAAAAAATAATTCAGAAGAAAACTAATCAAGGTTCCGGCTAAAAAATAGATAATCGCGCGCTGCATAAAATTTTATTTCCGCAAAAATAAAGATTAAAAATTTGAAACCAACTTATTTATATAGAGTAACACATAAGTTTTAATGATTTTCTCCATAATTTATAAAGGCTGCGAAAAAAGTGGGGTTCTTCTGCAAACTCTGATTTATTTAATCCCTTATCAATCATAGGTATATAAGCGTATTTTTATTTTTTAAGAATTGATTATATTTGAAAACTATCGAAAATTCAATTATGGAAACCCAAAAATATTCTCCAAAAAACAAAATCCGTATCGTTACCGCCGCCGCATTATTCGACGGACACGATGCTGCAATCAATATCATGCGCCGCGTCATCCAGGGAACTGGTGTAGAAGTCATTCACCTCGGACACGACAAATCTGCTGAAGAAGTGGTGAACTGCGCGGTGCAGGAAGACGCCAATGCAATTGCTTTAACCTCTTATCAGGGCGGTCACAACGAGTATTTCAAATACATTTATGATCTTTTAAAGGAGAAAAATGCTTCGCACATCAAAATTTTTGGCGGCGGCGGCGGTGTAATCCTTCCCGAGGAAATCAAAGATTTGATGGATTACGGCGTAACGAGAATTTATTCTCCTGATGACGGCCGCGAGCTTGGTCTGCAGGGGATGATTGACGACTTGGTAAACAAATCAGATTATGCAACCGGTGAAAATATCAGCGTTGCAGATTTGGACAAAATCAGTTTTGAAGATTCAAAATCTATCGCTGAAGTGATTTCTGCTGTTGAAAACTTTTCCGAAACAAAGCCAGATTTAGTAAAAGAAATCGATGAAAGAGCGAAAGATTCCACCATTCCGATCATCGGGATTACCGGAACCGGCGGTGCAGGAAAATCTTCATTAACGGACGAACTGGTAAGAAGATTTATCCGTTCCAATCCGGAAAAGAAAATTGCGATCATTTCTATCGATCCTTCCAAGAAAAAAACAGGCGGTGCGCTTTTGGGCGACAGAATCCGTATGAATTCTATCAACGATCCCCGTGTTTATATGCGTTCGATGGCAACGCGTGAGAACAATGTTTCGGTTTCTCCGCACATTCATTCCGCGTTAAATATTTTAAAAATTGCAAAACCCGATGTCATTGTTCTGGAAACTTCCGGAATTGGTCAGTCAGGTTCCGAAATTACCGATATTGCTGATGTTTCAATGTACGTTATGACTCCGGAATATGGCGCGTCAACGCAGCTGGAGAAAATCGATATGCTCGATTATGCAGATTTGGTAGCTTTAAATAAATCCGACAAACGGGGCGCTTTGGACGCTTTGCAGGCGGTAAAAAAACAGTTTCAGAGAAATCATCTGCTGTTCGAGCAGCCTTTGGAAGAAATGCCGGTTTACTCGACGAAAGCAAGCCAGTTCAACGATTGGGGAACGACTGAACTTTATAATGAATTAATTAAAAAAGTAAATGAAAAGTTCGACGGATTAAATCTGAGCGGATATATCGAGCAGAATGTTTCCGAGGAAACCACCATTATTCCACCGAAAAGAGTGCGTTATCTGTCGGAAATCGTGGAAACCAACCGCGCTTATGATAAAGAAGTGGTTGATCAGGCTCTGACTGCGCAAAAATTATATCAGCTTCAGGGGGCAAAAAATATTCTGGAAGACGATGCAAATTCACAGCAGATCATCGAAAAAAGATACGAGAGCATTAAAAAAGATCTCAGTCACGAAAATCTTGAATTTCTTAATGGTTGGCACAGTTTCAAATTGAGACACGAAGCCGATGAATATATATATCTTGTTCGCGGAAAGGAAATAAAAGTGCAGACTAAATCGGAATCTCTTTCCCATTTACAGATTCCAAAAATATCTTTACCTAAATTTCAGGATTGGGGCGATTTGATCAGATGGAAAGGTCAGGAAAATGTTCCGGGTGCATTTCCGTTCACTGCGGGAATTTACCCTTTTAAAAGAACCGGTGAAGACCCGACAAGAATGTTTGCCGGTGAAGGCGGACCGGAAAGAACTAACAGAAGATTCCATTATGTTTCGGCAGATATGGACGCGAAAAGACTTTCTACTGCTTTCGATTCCGTAACGCTTTACGGTCAGGATCCAGCGTTTCCACCCGATATTTACGGGAAAATCGGTAATGCCGGAGTTTCTATTGCCACTTTGGATGATGCCAAAAAACTCTATTCAGGTTTTGATTTGGTTAATGCGATGACTTCAGTTTCGATGACGATTAACGGTCCGGCGCCAATGCTGCTTGCATTTTTCATGAATGCCGCCATCGATCAGAACTGTGAGAAATATATCGCAGAAAATAATCTTTGGGATAAAGTAGAAGCTGCTTTAAAACAGAAATTTGATGATAAAGGACTTCACCGTCCGACTTACAGCGGAGAACTTCCGCCTTCCAATAATGGTTTAGGTTTAAAATTGCTCGGTTTGACGGGTGATGAAATTCTTGATGCTGATGTTTACGCAAAAATTAAAGCGGAAACCATCGCGACAGTCCGCGGAACCGTTCAGGCAGATATTTTAAAAGAAGACCAGGCGCAGAACACCTGTATTTTCTCCACGGAATTTGCTTTGAGGCTGATGGGCGATGTACAGGAATATTTCATCAAAGAAAAAGTGAGAAACTTCTATTCGGTTTCTATTTCCGGATATCATATTGCGGAAGCCGGCGCTAATCCGATCTCCCAACTCGCATTTACGCTTGCAAACGGTTTCACTTATGTGGAATATTACCTGTCAAGAGGAATGGATATCAACGATTTCGCTCCGAATTTATCCTTCTTTTTCTCGAACGGAATTGATCCGGAATATGCGGTAATCGGTCGTGTAGCGAGAAGAATCTGGGCAAAAGCAATGCGTGAAAAATACAATGCCAACGAAAGAAGCCAGATGCTGAAATACCACATTCAGACTTCCGGCCGTTCGCTTCACGCTCAGGAAATCGATTTTAATGATATCAGAACTTCGCTTCAGGCTTTGTATGCGATCTATGATAACTGTAACTCGCTTCACACCAATGCTTATGACGAAGCGATTACTACACCAACGGAAGAGTCTGTAAGAAGAGCGATGGCCATTCAGCTGATTATTAATAAAGAATTAGGATTGGCGAAAAACGAGAATCCTTTGCAAGGTTCATTTATTATTGAAGAACTGACGGATTTGGTTGAAGAAGCAGTTTATGCGGAATTCGACAGAATCACCGAAAGAGGCGGAGTTCTCGGCGCCATGGAAACCATGTATCAGCGTTCCAAAATTCAGGAAGAATCCATGCATTACGAATGGCTGAAACATACCGGCGAATATCCGATCATCGGCGTAAATACTTTCCTCGGAAAAGACGGTTCACCAACAGTTTTACCGGGCGAAGTCATCCGTTCAACAGAAGAGGAAAAACAGCTGCAGATCAAAAACCTTGAGAATTACCAGAATGCAAACGAAGCAAACACCGAAAATGCTTTAAAACAGCTTCAGCACGGTGCTATTAATCAGGAAAATCTTTTTGAACTGATGATGGATGCGGTGAAATACTGTTCTTTGGGACAAATCACGAATGCCTTGTTTGAAGTTGGCGGAATGTACAGGAGAAATATGTAAGGTCCAATAT
The DNA here is from genome assembly GCF_019038595.1 of Kaistella soli. Lineage (GTDB taxonomy): Bacteria > Bacteroidota > Bacteroidia > Flavobacteriales > Weeksellaceae > Kaistella > Kaistella soli. The sequence goes on along the minus strand of NZ_JAHOPF010000004.1, from coordinate 146,678 downwards.
TATTTTATATTTAAAAACCGTGTTAAAGTTGATACTTGACACGGTTTTTGCTTTCCATAGAATTCTATAAATGAAACTTTAAATATGCTGTCAAAAATTTACTCCAATTATTTCCTTTTTCTCTTCTTCATTTTAATTTCGTGTAAATCTGAACCCGCAAAAATCGCGGATGACTCAGTCACGCGAAATGCAATTATCGACAGCACCATTACCGCCTTGCAGAAAAAATTACTTGCGCAGCAGATCGATTCCGTGTTTTCTAAAACGAAATTCAACGGAAGTATTTCTATCGTACAGAACGGCGAAAAATTATATGAAAGGGAAAATGGACTTGAAGATTTTAAAACTAAAGCAAAACTTGACAGCAATTCGGTTTTCGCGATTGGTTCGGTAAGCAAGCAGTTTACGGCCGTGATGATTTTAATGCTGGAAGATCAGGGAAAGCTTAATACTAATAATAAAGTCTCCAAATTTTTGCCCGAATTTCAAAATAAACAGTTTGAAAGCATTGCTGTTCATCAGCTATTGAATCACACTTCCGGAATCAGCGATCTGGGAAACGGTCTTCATTCAAAACCGGGGAAGGTATTTAATTATTCCAACAAAGGTTACCGGTTTTTAGGGGAAATTATCGAGAAAGCTTCGGGGAAATCTTATGAGGAAAACGCAAAAGAACTTTTCGGTAAAGCTGGAATGCTTCATTCTTCCACGGCTAATGTTTTTAACGGAAATCATTTTGCCGGAGCTTATCTGGGAAATTCTTCCCGCTTTGAAAGAATTGAAAATATGCCGAAACGGCTTGCTAATAAAGAAATTTCAGTCGCTGCTGGCGGAGTGTTATCCACTGTGAATGATTTGCACCGATGGAATGCTTCATTATACAGCGGGAAAATCCTAAAACCGGAAACGCTGAAGAAATTTTTGCAGAAGTCGTCAGAAAATCATCATGCGATTTTAGGCAAAGTGGGTTACGGATACGGGATTATGATTAACGAAAGGAAACCGCCGTCCTATTTCCACAGCGGTTATGTGAAAGGTTCGCCGTCACTGAATATTTATTATCCCGAAACAAAAACTTCCGTAGTAATCCTTTCGAATATTGCTGATGAGAGCAAAGGGAAAAACGGTTTTTTTGTTCCGCACAAAGAAGTGAAAAAAGTGACTGAAATTATTGAAAATGCAGTGACTGATCTTCGAAAAGAAATGATAAAATAAGTTTAACCGCCTAAAGTTTTTCTCAGCTCATCCAAAAATCCTGCAAAACGTTCCGGCGTAGTTCTGTTGGCAAATCCCGGAATGAAAGTATGTTCTTTTAACAGCAGTTCGGTTGTTTTACCCTCAGTAATCGCTTTTAGAACAAACTCGTTCGAAGCTTCCAGAAAATCTGCCATTTCTTTTAAATTGGATTTATTTCCTGTAGTGAGTTCCGGTTTGTTGGCGTGACCGAAAATAAAAACCGTATCATCATCAAAGGTTTTTTGCGCTTTTTCCAGGACTTTAATCCAATTTCTGGAATCTGAACCGTCGGCAGTACGGTAAACGGGAATCATGTTATTGAACATCAAATCTCCCATGTGAACCACATTGTCATTTTCAAAATGATACATCACGTCGCCAAAAGTATGTCCGTTACCGAAATGATAACCGGTTACTTTTTCATTTCCCAGATCCATTTTATATTCCTTTTCGAAGAGCAATGTAGCATATCGCTGTTCGCCGAGTTTGTTGCTTTTTTCCGCAGCCTTCCTCTGAAGTTCGGGAACTCGGTTGTGAGCAAGAATTTTGGTCTCCGGATCTTTAAAAGCGATGTTTCCGGAAGTATGATCACCGTGATGATGCGTGCTACAGAGATAAAGTACAGGTTTCCCTTTAACAGAAATTCCGTCTAAAACAGGCTGAACGGAATCGGGAAACTGAGAATCGATGATAATGAAACCGTCTTTCGTTTCAAAAATTCCTACGGTTCCGCCTTTGTTCGTGTATCTGCTGACATTTCCCCGGACTTTGGAGAGATTTCCTGCATTTAAAATTAAAGGATCAAAAACAGTTCTGTTAGAAACAGATGAGGTACAGCTCAGCAAACCTGGCGCAAAAGCCAGACCTAAACCTGCGGTAAATGTGGTGGCGAGAAATTCTTTACGGTTCATATGAAAGAAGATTTATAAAAATTCCACAGGAATTAAATCCGTGAATTTAAAATTACAAAAAATCTGAGACATTGCGAATTGTCTTTCTTTCTTGAAAAATAATTCTATTTTTGCCGCAAAAAATAAAATAAATGAATAAAATTTTACTTACGGTAGCTGTATTATCAGCTTCAGTTTTTAATGCGCAAAAGTTTGAAGCAGGAATAAAAATCGGTTATGTAAATTCCACTTTAGATTTTACTGTGGATGGACAAAAACAGCCGGTAGATGCTAAAAACAGTGTGTACATGACTGTTCCCCTCGAATATCACGCTCATAAAAACCTTTCTCTGTTTGCAGAGCTGGGGATGGCGGGTCTTGGCGGCGAGAATTTAATCATGGAAAATGGCGAGAGAAGCCGTCTGCATCTTACCACGGTTTATTTTCCGGTAGGTCTTAAAATTTATCCTGTGGAAAGATTTGCACTTGTAGGTGCTTACAATTTTGGATTCGTGACCAATGCTTTAGGAAAGGAAAACGGAAAAGATGTTGATTTTGAAGACCTGCACAATGGAAACAGTTCTTTTTCTTTCGGTACTGAATATAAATTTAAAAAAGGATTTGCGGCAGAAGTGAAATATAATATCGGAACGAGCAATATCACAAATACTATTCCCGGAGCTGTGATGAAAAATAATTTTCTGCAGATTGGATTAGGTTATTATTTTGATAATGAAAGATTTTAATTCCATAAAAAAAGCCGGAGCATTTAAGTTCCGGCTTTTTAATGTTATAGTTTTTACTTCTTGTTGAAATCTCCTGCATACACAGAAGTTACTTTATCAAGGCTCACATATTTCTTAAGCGCTGCATTTACTTCATCCAGTTTCAGTGCCTGAATTTTGGCATTTAAAGCATCATATTCATCCAGTGAAACTCCGTACTGAAGCTTCTTGTTTACCAGGCTGATTAACGTATTGTCCATACCCAGACTGGTCTGCTGAATGTTGGCGTAGCTTTTCTTGTTAGAAACCAGTTCATCCGCAGTGAAACCGTCTTTCAAAGCTTTGGCAACTTCTTCTTTCCAGGCGGCTTCCACTGCATCTCTTTTGGTTGGATTTAAGAAAGCGTAATAATTCCATGATGCTACATCATTGGTAATAGGGATGCTGAGGTAAGACCCAACACCGTAGCTGATTCCTTCTTTTTCGCGGAGCCTCATCGGAAGTCTTGCGGAAAGAAAACCGCCGCTTCCAAGAATCTCATTGGCCAATACCAAAGCTGCATAATCTGAGCTTTTCTGATCCATTTTGAATTTGCCGGTTCCAAAGGCCACCGCATTTTCTTTATCAGGAGTAATGAAGTTTTTATCCGTTTTTTTGGTTTCAAAATAAGTAGGTTTTACCTCGGTGTATTTCGATTTTGCTGTGAATTTCCCGAAAGTTTTCTCCAGAGAATTTGTAGCAGTTTTTTCGTCGATATTTCCTAAAACTGTTCCCAAACCGTTATTCGCGCCCATGATATTCTCATAGAATGTCAAAATCTGTTCACGGGTTACCTTTTTATTGTTGTCGATTTCTTCCTGTAAAGTTGGGGTGTAGAAAACGCTTTCTTTCGGATACGGATTCGCAAGTCTCTGAAGTTCATTGTTTGCAATAGCCTGTGGATCTTTTTGCTGACCTTCCAGATAAGTATTGGTTTCAGCGATCATTTTGGTGATCTCGTTCTGCGGGAAAGTGGCATTGGCTAAAATATCCTGCAGGATATCCATGACTTCAGGGAAATTATTTTTATAGGTATTGACACTGATCATGAAATTCTGCCCGGAAGTCCTGAAATTCAGTGAAGAATTCAGCTGATCAAGCCGGTCCTGAATCTGTTCTTTTGATTTTGTTTTTGTTCCCGCATTCAGTAAGGCAGCGGTTAAAGAAGCGATGGAAGCTTTTCCGGCTAAATCGCTTTCATTACCGATAAGCAGTTTGAAGTTGGCAGTAATTTTATCACCTTTCAGTTCTTTGTTCACCAAAGCATATTTCATGCCGTTGGAAAGAACCCCTTCTTTTAAATTTTTCTTAAGATTGGCGATACTGGCTTCGAAAGGTGCTGCTTCTTTTTCGAGTGCTTTTCCTTTATAGTCTTTCGTTAAACTCGCAATTTGAGCAGGGCTGAACTCTGAAGGTTTCACCCGCTGTTCGTCTTTTGAAGGATTGAAAATGCCTACCGTTCTGTTGTTGCTTTTAAAGTATTTTTGAGCCACTCTGTTAAGGTCCGCCAGCGTAAGGTTTTCTACATTGTCCCGATAAAGAAATGCCAGTTTATATCCGCCGGCTCCTACGGTTTCAGTATAACCAATTGCTTTATTGATGGTATTGTTCTTGGTGTTTTCAATCTGTTTTATGAGTTTGGCTTTTGCTCTTGCCAAATCCTGTGCGGTATAAGTCGTGGTCGCGATTTTGTCGAGTTCGGTTCTTACCAGGTTTTTAGCGGTTTCAAGATCTTTGTCTTTCGGAACATCAAAATGAAAATAAAGCACACCCGCATCACGCACCGTTGGCGAAAATGCCCATAAACTGGAAACCTTTTGGGTTTCGACTAAACTTTTGTACAGATACCCCGAAGGATTGGCGGTTAAAACTTCAGTTAAAGCATCTAATGCGGCATAATCTTTATCCGCATAGGCTGCGGTGTGATAAGCAGCTGACACTATTTTACTGTCTCCCGCTCTTTTCACCTCAATGAATTTTTCTCCATCCTGAGCGGGTTCTACCGTGTAGGTTCCACCCAGTTCCCGTGTTGGTTTCTGAAGCGGTGCAAAATATTCTGCAGCATACTTCAGCGCGTTGGCTTCATCAAATTTTCCTGCAATAACGAGTGTTGCATTATCGGGCTGATAATACTTTTCATAGAATTTTCTCAAAGCAGGAGCCTTTACTCTTTCAATATCTTCTTTGCTGCCGATGGTGCTGTTGCCGTAATTATGCCATAAGTAAGCGGTAGAAAATACTTTCTCCATAAGAACTCCCGTCGGATCATTTTCGCCAATTTCAAATTCATTTCTTACCACCGAAAATTCTTTGTCGAGATCGCTCTGTAAAATCGTTGCATTAATCATCCGGTCTGCTTCCATCATAAGAGCCCATTTAAGATTTTCATCATTGGAAGGGAAAATTTCGTAGTAATTGGTCCGGTCGTACCAGGTCGTTCCGTTTGCAGCACCGCCTTTATCGGAAAGCTGTTTCTTAATGTCTCCCAAATTTTTGGTGCTTTTAAAAAGCATGTGTTCCAGCAGGTGCGCCATTCCTTTTTCTCCGTAACCTTCGTCTTTGGAACCTACGTTATAAATAATATTTACAACCATATTGCTTTGGGAAGGGTCGGGCAGCAGCAAAATTTTCATTCCGTTGTTTAAAGAGTATTCTTTAGTTCCTTCAATGTTTGAAATGAATTTCGGCGACTCTGCCTTTTGTGCCAACGCAGAATTTGTAACAGACAGTGCTGTCACCAGACTTAAACTTAATAATAATTTTCTCATGTTAATATTGAATTGGTTAATAGTTATGATGTAAAAAGTTATCGTTGTTTAATGGAAGTGTTCAGGAGAAAGGTTTACAGGTTATGGAATTTATATTTAAATAATGAAACAGCTTAAAAGCCAGTAAGTTAATAGTGATTAAAACAAATTTAGCATTATTTTGGCAAAATAATTTACATTCTCTGATTAATTTGCAGGAAACCGTTATTTTTGTACCGTGCAAGCCGAAAAAATTATCATGGGAATCGATCCCGGGACCTCTATCATGGGTTTCGGAATAATTTCCGCAAAAGGAAATGCGATGGAGCTGGTATCCATCCATGAACTTATTCTTAAAAAATATCCCAATCACGAGACCAAGCTCAAAATAATTTTTGACAAAACTTTAGCGTTAATCGATGAATATCATCCGGATGAGGTAGCTCTGGAAGCGCCTTTTTTTGGTAAAAACGTGCAGAGTATGCTGAAGCTCGGAAGAGCACAGGGTGTTGCGATGGCGGCGGCGCTGCACCGCAGTATTCCGATCACCGAATATTCTCCGAAAAAAATTAAGATGGCTATCACCGGAAACGGAAATGCAAGCAAAGAACAGGTAGCAGGAATGCTAAAGAATCTGTTGAAACTGAAAGAATTTCCTACGAAATACCTGGATGCTTCCGATGGTTTGGCAGTGGCGGTTTGCCATCACTTTAATTCAGGGAATTTGGTTTCCGATAAAAGCTACTCCGGATGGGACAGTTTTCTCAAGCAGAATCCGGACCGTATTAAATAAAATTCCGTTTCCAATAGAAAAATTCTTTCGTGTCGGATTTCTTTTTTTTAAGGTTTCCAGAAACTCCACTGCGTTCCGTTGAAAACAGCAAGCATTCTGTTCGCCGAATCGTAAACCAACATTCCTGCGGCCGGGTTTTTAACGTTAATATGTGGTGAAGCTACTTTAGGCAATATCATCGCTTTGTTGGTTTCCGAAAGAACCAGAATCCCGGGCACCTGTGCCTGAACTGAAGAAGCAGAACCTATTACCACTTTTGCATTACTGTTTTCAGGTGCTTGTGATGGCATACTTGTCACACTTTGGGTTGTAGCAGCGGAGCCGGACAGGTTTTTCCAGGAGCCGTCTGCGAGCCTGAATTTTACTTCTTTATCTGAAGGATCCATAATGAAAGTTCCTGCCACGGCGTTGGTGGCACTCGTGGCTTCCACATAAGGAAGGATTATCCCACGGGCATCACTTCCAAATTCAAGTGAAACAGAGGTGTTGGTCGGCGGATTTGCATTGTCAGGATTAATAATAATCTGAGAGAACAGTACGGAACTAATGAAAGTTCCGGAAATTACAAATATTTTTTTCATGTGTTGTGTGTTTTGCTGATCTAAAGTGTAGGACAGGCCGGTGTGTTAAAAACGTGCCAGGCGGGGGTGCTTTCTCCGGCTTTGAGGGTGAAAATTTTAAGATTGTTTTCGCTTAAATCGAAAATAATCATTCCTTCCACCGGAATCAGAATAGCGTTGGTGTTCGCTACTCTGTTGATCACGAATCCTGCTGTACGTGATTCAATGGCAATATGCCCGCCCTGCAGTTGCTCCGGCCAGGAACTATTGTGAGTTCCCCTACTTTCCCCAGCTCTTCCAAGTGAAGTTATCCCAAATTTCGTTGGATATTTACTTGAAAGATCAACAGCCGGATCCTTATAACATGCACAGCTCGAAGAACCCGCAGCGTTTACCGTTAAACTTGCAGTTTCTAGTGAGGTAATCAGATAGGAACCCGCTGTGTTGTCGAAAGGATACGAAACCGCTAATGAAAATTTATAATTGCCGGACTGTGTGAGATTTTCTAAGGATGGGCGGGGTATGCTTCCCGCAGTGCCAGGATGGGTGAAACTACCGGTTATTGGAGCGAAGGTATAACCTGCAGGTCCGCTATCCAGTTTTACGGTGTATGTAATGACTTCGCCATTTGGAACCATCCCGGTATAGTCTGTGAACATTGCGGCGTTGTCGCCGGCACAGATGGCAGATGGGAAAATGGATGTTACTGCCATGATGCTACCTCCATTGCTGTTAATCGCACCAAAATTGTAGTCTGAATTACTGCCGTTACAAACCATATAATTTAGTGCAGTTGTACCGTTTGCGTAGTATAAAATAACCTGCTGATTTCCGGTACAGGTATTTCCGTACTGCAGTCCATTTGATCCAAGGCCTCCCGTGGCTCCAATGCCATTGAAGTTGGTGATCATTAATGAGTTGCCGGTAAGCAGACCTAAAACGGTGTTGTTGGAAGCAAACTGAAAAACGCCACCATTAATATAAATGTTTTGATTGGTGCCCAATAATTTGAAGCTGGTACCATTTCCGGAAAGATTTATTCTTCCCACATTGGCCCCGGAGGAAACCGTCGGATGTGAATTTAACACCGGATTGTTGGCCAGGACATACAGGCTTCCGAAATAGTAGGTCGCACTCGAGGAAACAGTAATTTCTGTGCCGGGTGTTATAATTACTTTGTAAGAAGCCTGGTTTGCTGATGTTGTTCCCTGTCCGGGAAAACCTGTCGCCATTTGCCAAGTTCCGCCAGCATCATAAATCTGCCAGATTCCGGGGTTTGTCCAATTGCCGCTTCCTGTTGACCTGTAATCGCCCAAAGCAGGCGGAGGAACAGATTGTGCTAAAGTTGAAAACGCAAATAATAAGAGGGAGTGCAGGAAAAGCCTTTTCAATAACTTTTCGTACGAAAAGATAGAATTATTTTTCTTCATATTTTTTTTCATTTTGCTCCGTGATTGCCCAAGGCATTTTCAACGTTGCAGATTTTTGTGTTAACGCAAATATATAAAAATTTTATTAATATCATAATTAATTTGTTTAAAATCGAATTATAATCATTTAAAACTTTGAGTTTTGCTTTATTTGTTGTAAAATATGATTAGGTCATTGGACATATCGATATTTTCGTGGATAAAAAACTTCCTCATAACACTGTTGAAAACTTTACTTGGCTAAACCTAATACTATTTGTAACATTGTTACGTTTTTAAAGACAGATTATTTAAGTTTTTATAGGATCTAAAAAAAATTAAAATGATTAAAAATCAATTACAGCATATCAGTCGCGTTAATCATCGGATGAACTGGTTTCAAAAATTCCTGCTGATCTGTTCAGGCGGAAATATTCACATCTTAAGAAAAACGCCAAGCGAATGGAACAAATTTGCAGGTATCGGCGGGATAGTTCTTTTTACTGCAGTTTTTGCAACACTGTCAGCGGGTTACGCCATGTTTACTGTGTTTGATGATATTTGGACAGCATCTGGTTTTGGAATTCTTTGGGGTCTGATGATCTTTAACCTCGACCGGTATATCGTTTCTTCCATCAAGAAAACTGGAACCTGGTGGAATCAGATTCTGATGGCCGTTCCGAGATTGATTTTGGCGACTTTTTTAGGGATTATTATTTCCAAGCCTTTAGAACTTAAAATATTTGAAAAGGAAGTCAATAAGCAGCTGAACACGATCATCCAAAGAAATAAAACTCAGCTGCAGGCAGAAATGAACGGCAGGATTCTGCAGCAGTCCGGCCCATTCGAAACTGAAAAAAAACAGATTTCCTCAAAAATAGCAGATTATCAGAAATCTTACGATTCTGCAGCAGTGGAACTGGAGAAGGAAATCTTGGGAAAACAGAGTGGTTTAACGAGTGGAAAAGTCGGCTTCGGCTCCAATGCAAAACGGAAATCTGAACTGAAGGAGCAGCGCCGCCAGGATTTGGAAAATTATCAGAAACAGATTGCACCGCGTCTGGAATATTTGGATAAGGAAATTTCGAAAGTATACACCAACATCGAAACCGAAAGAAATAAAACCGAAACTTTTGAAGACAAATTCAACGGATTTGCGGCAAGGCTGCAGGCTTTGGACGAATTGGGGAAAAGTTCCGCCATTATAGGACTTGCCGCGGCTTTCATTATGGGACTTTTTATCTGTCTGGAAATTTCCCCCGTTTTGGTAAAACTGATTTCCTCCGTCGGTCCGTATGACTATCTTTTGGATAAAACCGAAAACGATTTCAGGCTTTATGCGAAGGAAAAAATGGAGAAAGGGAATGCCGGAACCGACTGGCGTATCGATGACTTTAAAGAAAGTTTAGGAAAAGGAAATTCCGAGAATTCTTCCAGTTAAATCCTTTAATCTGTATTATATCATTCCTAAAAATACTTCGGGGACATCCACTACTTCTTATCTTTATCCTTAAGTTTTTTTTAAAAAGTGGAAGTAACAACTGATCAACGATGGCTCGTTGCCGTCATGGGAACGCTGACTCACCTCGGTCTGGGAACCGTCTACGCATGGAGTTTTTTTCAGAAACCGATCGCCGCAACCTACGGTTGGAGCAATTCAGAAACGGCCTGGGCTTTCTGTCTGTCAATATTAATGCTGGGAATTACGGCCTCGTGGTGCGGAGCAAAAATTGAGAGATTCGGTGCGAGAAAACTGGCAGTAACAGGTGTTGTTCTCTACGCTTTAGGTTATATCATATCGTCTTTTGCCCTGAGCTCGGGCTCGCTTTTTCTGCTGTATTTCGGTTTCGGAATTGTGGGCGGCATCGGTCTAGGAATGGCTTATGTAACTCCGGTGAGCGTGGTTTTGCGCTACTTTCCCGATAAACCCGGATTGGTTACCGGAATGGTGGTGATGGGATTCGGGCTGGGTGCATTGGTGATGTCGAAAGTCCTGGCGCCATTTTTTGTTGAATTTTTTGATCATAATCTGCCGCGTGTTTTTCTTTTCATGGGAATTACTTTATTGCTTGTGCTTCCTGTTTTTGCGCAGTTTTTAAAGGACAAGAAGACTGATAACTCAACAGTTTTGGGCGGCCATAAACCCGATGTTTTTCAACATGTTCTGAAACCAGATTATATCATCATTTGGTTGGTTTTTACTTTCAATATTATCGCCGGAATGATTTTTATTTCATTTCAGTCGCCTTTGCTTCAGGATCTTTTGAAGTTGAGCGGAGTTACAGAGTCAGCAAGTTTAGAAGCTAAAGGCGCAACATTAATTGGCGTAAGCGCTCTGTTTAATGGGCTCGGAAGATTCTTTTGGGGAAGTGTCTCAGATAAAATAGGGAAAATAACTGCATTTAAATTCATTCTGCTAATCGAGATTCTGGTCTTTACTGTATTGATTATTACTAAGAATGTAACCGTTTTTTCTGCAGGTGTGTGTATGATTCTGTTATGCTACGGAGGCGGTTTCGGAGTAATTCCGTCATTGATCAGGGAAAAATACGGCACGGAACTGATGCCCTCGATTTACGGAATAACGCTAATAGGATGGGGAATTGGCGGTATTTTCGGACCTCAGATTACCGCATACATGATTGATCATTTTCCTGAGAATTCAGGAATGTATTCTTATTATGTGGGCTTAGGACTCCTTTCGCTGGGCCTGTTTCTGCTGTTTTTTGTGAAACAGAAAATGCCTTACAGGATTGTAGGGCATTAAAGTCATTATAAAAATACGTGAAGATTAATTCAGTTGATTCACGGTTTCAGCAACTGCTTCTGAATTAATTCCTGAACCTTCTTCCTGGCTTACCAGTTCGCCTTTTCTGTTAAAAACGCTGATGATGTTGGAGTGAGAAAACTCAATGGGAGAGATCTTTTTATATTTCATGGCGAGCACATTGGCGAGTTCGCGGGTGGCATCTTCATCGCTTCTCAGGAAAATCCACGGAGCCTGATCCATGTTTCTGTCGGCCGCAAATTTTTTCAGAACTTCCGGTGTATCATTTGTGGGATCAATTGAAATTAGAACAAGTGACGTATCATCAAGTTTATCTTTCGCGATTTTGGCGTGAACTTTTTTCATGTCAGCAACCAAAATGGGACAGGCGGTGCGGCAACTCGTGAAAATCATTACCACAACCAGGTTTTTGCCTTTCAGATCTTTTAAATGAAGATCTTTTCCATCCTGATTCTGCCATTTGGAATCGAGCAGAAAGATGGAAGCTCCGCCGTTTTCTTTCTTAATATCTGCCTGGTCCGTGTTTTCTTTGCAGGAAAAAAGAATGAGCACTGAAAAAAAGAGAATGATTAAATTTTTCATTTTATTTAAGGTTTTTGGCGCATCTGAAACCGAGGTTTTCAACGGTGTAATTGGCTTTTAAACTAGATCGGTAGGCGTAGCGCATGAATGAGGCATAATTAAGAACATCGGTAGCACTTGTTGCACCTGAAGCGCAGAAAAGTCCTTTGTCATCATATTCTCCGGTTCTCGAATCGCTGGTCGTCATGATGGAATTAAAATCCTCCGTCCACTCCCAAACCAGATCGAACATATTGTAAACGCCCCAGTAATTGGGTTTTGATTTTTTCACCGGATTTTTTTCTCGGAATTTCACCTGATAGAGATTGATAAGATGTTCGGAATAAGCCGGTTTTTTTCTTGCATTTGCTGATTCTTCATCCGCCATTGCAACAAATTCCCATTCGTCAATGGTCGGTAAACGTTTTCCTGCGCTTTTGGCGTAAGCTTTAGCAGCAAACCACGATACGAAAGTGACTGGAGCATCAGGATTCATTTCTGGTGCAAGCGTTTCGTCATCTTTCCAGTTTTTAAGATAAGTTTCATCTGCGAAAATTTCTTTTACACTGCTTCTTTTCCATTTCGGATTTTTCTTCACGAAATCCAAAAATTCGCGGTTGGTAACAGGTCTTTCATCAAGAAGAAAGTCTTTCACTTCTACCAAAGCACTGTTGGCTCCATAAAAAGGCTGGTATTTTCCGCCTGTTATGAGAACCATTTTAACCTCGGGATTTATTTTTATTTCTTTCTGATTCTTTCCTGTTGAAAAATCTTCGGCAGGTTTTACCGAATCATTCTGGCAAGAGAGAAAAAAGAATCCACTACAAAGCAGGCCTATTTTAAGTATTTTGTTCATAGTGGATTATTTAACAGATTAAAATGAAGTCTTATTTTACTTTATTGTAAACCTTCGGGTTTTTTTCGCCGGTAACTTTCAGTTTCCCGATCGCACCTTTGTTGAACGCCCTGAAAATTGAGTGGTCTACCAGGATGTATTCTCCAGGTTCTTCAACCTTAAATTCTACAATCACGGCACCGCCCGCAGGTATTAGCGTTGTCTGTACATTTTCGTTGATTTTGCTTCCGCCTTCGATATAAACCCTGTCGAAAATTTCACCGATCACATGGAATGACGAGGCGAGATTAGGTCCGGCATTTCCTACAAAAAGTCTTACTGTTTCACCCACTTTTGCTTCAAGTTCGTTTTTGCCCATTAAAGCATTTTTCTTGCCGTTGAAAACAACGTAGGTTGGTCTTTCGTCAACACCTTTATCCTGGTCGAACTCCTGTAAACCTTTTTCGTCGGTTTTACCTTTGGTGTAAAATTCACTCTGCATGACGTAGTATTCTTTGTCGACTTTTGGCAGGCCTCCTTCAGGCTCCACAAGGATCAGTCCGTACATTCCGTTTGCAATATGCATTGGTACCGGCGCCGCAGCACAGTGATAAACATAAAGGCCGGGATTCAGAGCTTTGAAATTAAATACTGCCTCCTTACCCGGAGCTACATTGGTTGCTTCCGCACCGCCTCCTGGACCGTTCACGGCATGAAGATCGATATTGTGAGGCATTACGCTGTTGGAAGCATTTTTTAGGTGAAGTTCAACTTCGTCACCAACGCGGACCCGAATAAATGTTCCGGGAACGGTATTGTTGAAAGTCCAGAATTTATAAGTTACTCCGTCGGCCAGTTCTCCTTCCGCCTCAGTCGCTTCCAGATTTACAATTACTTTTTTGGCAGCGCGGTCACCCACAGGACCCGGCAGGAAAGGAGGTGCTGTAATTTTTTGGGTTTCCGTTTCGCCGATTGTTTGTATTTCAATAGCGTTGTTTTTGGATGTCTTTCCGGATTCCGGGCTATTTTCCTTGCATGCCTGCAGAATCAGTAATGCAGCAGCCATTAGTGTTAACAATTTTTTCATATCTATTTTCTTTATAATTTTAATAAGACAAATTTATCCGAATTAAATAATCTGTGGAAGTTTTGTTGTATGAGTTTTGTCACTGTGAATAAAATTCTTTTTAGCTCTTAATTTAGTTGTAATAAATATGAATACATTAAAATCATTTAACCTACAAAAAAAATAGTTTTAATTAATTTATAGTATCTTTACGTCGTGTTTTAATCAATTATAGATGCTTATGATTGATTAAAATGTAAATTACAGAAAAACCTGAATATTTAATAATAATCCCACTTAATTTATGCGAAAACTCAATCTTTTATTATTACTCGGTTTGCTTTCAGGAAGTCTGAAGCTGGCTGCGCAGGATAATTTTATCGGGCAGATTATGATTGTCCCTTATAATTTTTCTCCGCTGGGATGGCATGATTGTGACGGTGCTTTGATGCCGATTGCTGAGAATGAAACACTTTACTCTTTAATAGGAACCACTTATGGCGGCGATGGTGTAACCACATTTGGATTGCCGGATGCACGCGGAAGAGTGGTGGTGGATGACGGAACCCGCCCGGGCTTCAGTACTTTCAATCTTGGCCAGAAAGGTGGTGTTGAAAACGTGACGGTGACAACTGCACAGCTGCCTTCACACAGCCATCTCGTAAATGCTGTAAAAACAGCAGGAACAAAAGAAGTGGCTACCTTGTCCCTTCCTGCAGATACTGGTGTGCTGGATAAAGAATATTCAAATCTCGCTCCGAATGCAACGATGGCCCCAGGAATGATTTCACCTACAGGTTCCAGCCAGGCTCATAATAACATCCAACCGTTTGTAACGCTGAAATGTGTTATCGCACTTTTCGGAATTTATCCTCAACAAAACTAATAATACCATGAAAAAAATTATTTTATCCGCAGTCCTTTTTTTATCAGTAACCAATTTAAAAGCACAGGGCTCAGAACCTTTTCTCGGCCAGATTGCTTTTGTACCTTATAATTTTGCACCCAGAAACTGGGCGGAATGTAACGGACAGCTTATGTCCATCGCTCAAAACACAGCACTTTTTTCCTTGCTTGGAACGCAGTATGGCGGAAACGGACAAACTAACTTCGCTTTACCGGATATGCGCGGACGCGTTCTGATCGGGGACGGTAGCGGACCGGGGCTTTCACCTTATACCATGGGCGAAACCGGTGGAGAAGAAAGTCATACCTTGACTATTAATGAAATGCCAGCGCATAACCACCAGGTAAATGCAGTAACGGCCGAAGGAAACCAGAATATACCTACCGCTTCCTTACCTGCCAATACCAAAGCACTGGATAAAGAATATTCAAATGCTGCTGCGAATACGCAAATGTCTCCACTCATGATCAATCCTGCGGGAGGCAGCCAGCCACACGAAAACAGACAGCCATATCTGGTACTTAAGTGTATTATCGCCCTTCAGGGTATTTTTCCATCCAGAAACTAAAAGAATATGAAAAGTAAATTTATCCCTTTAGTCCTCGTTTTTGGCAATTTGGTTTTTGCCCAGAATACCATTTCCTTCAACGGATGCCACAACCTTTTTGAAGACCAGAATTTCACTTTCTTCAAAACGGGAGTCGACGGCCAGAACAAGAATATATATATCACCAATCCCGTGGACGGTCAACAGCCTTGCGGAGGTTTGGGTACCTGCGAATTTAAAATCCAGTGGAATAACACGCTTACGAGATGGGAGTTTCTTGCAGATTCAGGTAATGGAGATTTTGTTGACCCTTTTTTGATCTATTATAACTCCACAGGAAACAGCAGCGCGCTGAACCCACCAAGCAATAATGTTGGAACCTGGGTTGAAAATGTGGCAGTAACTGAAAACGGATGCGGCGGAAATCTTACCGCAGCCAATTCTACAATGACCGGCGATGTGCATACATCAACGCTTGCTGTCAGCAATTCCGGTAAAGGAAAAATACAGATGTTCCCGAATCCGGTTTCAGATTATATCAGTTTTTCAGGAGTTCAGAACGGTAAAACGCTTCAGATTTTCAACGTGAACGGACAGCTCATCAGAACAGAAACTTATACTGACAGAATGAATGTCAACAGCCTTTCACCAGGTGTATATGTCTTAAAAGTATTTTCCGCCAACGGTAATTCCTCGGAATTTAAGTTCATTAAAAAGTAGTGCTGATTGCACAAAATTTAAAAGGCTGCAAATAATGCAGCCTTTTTTTGTATAAATTCTTTTTAAAGCTCAACGGTCAGAAAGTTCAAGAATAAGAGGATCACTGATTAATTTCTGCGAATAATATATAGCGCCGCAAATACTTGATCTCAGCGTGTAGCTTCCTTTATCAATGATAAACTGATTTTTGCCGTGTTTCGGTATAGGAAGATTATAAATGGTATTTCCTTTGATCGATACGAGCCTTACAATAATATTGCAGCCGGAATTGTTTTCTATCACTGCGGCCGTTTTCGGATCGTCAGCTTCCGTATCATTCAGCAGATAAGTTAAAACTTCTGCCGTCACTTTTTTCTTATTGATCTGATCTTTAGCCATTAATTCTTCAAATTCTTTGCTTTCACCTGCAGAAGCCGCCGTTGATGTTTTTGGTCTGTAAACAGGAGTGGTAGATGGCAAAACATCACACTGGACGAATAAAAAAAGAAGTATAATTAAAGAGTAAGATCTCATATTTTTTTCGGTATTTAAAAAGTAAAATTAACCAATAATTGGAAAAAAGTACTTAAAAAAAGGGTGCAAATCTTGCACCCTTTTATCTTGATCTGAAATTTATAACGAATAATTCGGAGCTTCCTGTGTAATAATTACATCGTGAGGATGAGATTCTTTTAAACCGCTTCCGGTAATCATTACCATTTTACCGTCTTTCTGCAAAGTATCGATATCTTTTGTTCCGCAGTAGCCCATTCCTGCACGGATTCCTCCGGTTAACTGAAATACGACTTCTTCTAATTTTCCTTTATGCGGAACTCTTCCTTCAATTCCTTCGGGAACAAATTTCTTTGCTTCACTCTGGAAATATCTTTCTTTACCGCCACGTCTCATGGCAGAAAGCGATCCCATTCCCTGATAAGCTTTGAATTTTCTTCCCTGAAAAATAATTTCTTCGCCCGGTGCTTCATCAGTTCCGGCAAGAAGTGAACCAAGCATTACGGCATTCGCGCCGGAAGCAAGTGCTTTTACGATATCACCGGAAAGTTTGATTCCGCCATCAGCAATTACTGCTACATTTTTAGTTTTCGCATATTCAAAAACATTATAAATCGCTGAAAGTTGAGGAACTCCAACTCCTGCAACAACTCTCGTTGTACAGATAGAGCCTGGACCGACACCTACTTTCAGGATGTTTGCACCGGCTTTAATTAAATCTTTTGCGGCATCTGCGGTGACAATATTTCCGCCGACGATATCGAGGTCAGGAAAACTTTTACGAATTTCCCTGATTTTATCAAGAACACCTTTTGAATGTCCGTGTGCAGAATCCACTGCAATAATATCAACACCTGCTTTTACCAGTGCAGACACACGGTCCATGGTGTCTTCGCCAACGCCCACTCCGGCACCTACGATCAGTCTTCCGTTTTTGTCTTTATTGGCGTTAGGATATTCAAGCTGATTGTCTATATCTTTTATCGTAATTAAACCTACCAGTTTAAATTCTTTGTCCACAATCGGAAGTTTTTCCACTCGGTTTTTAAGTAAAATTGCTTTCGCCTGTTCAAGGTTGGTCTCTTTATCGGAAGTGATGAGTTTGTCTTTAGTCATCAGTTCCTCCACCTTCGCATTAAGGTCTTCCTGGTATTTTACGTCACGGTTGGTAATGATTCCAATGAGTTTGTTTTCCTCATCGACAACCGGTAAACCCGAAATTTTGAAGTTGGCCATCATTTCTTTCGCCTGAGCTAAAGTATGGTCTTTAGACAAAGTCACCGGATCGGAGATCATGCCGTTTTCTGAGCGTTTTACGCGGTATACCTGAACGGCCTGTTCGGCAATCGGCATATTTTTATGGATGAAACCAATACCTCCAACTCTTGCCATTGCAATTGCCATTTCGCCTTCTGTAACGGTATCCATTGCAGCGGAAACGATGGGCGCATTAAGCGTAATTTTATCGGAAAGTCTTGATTTGAGGGAAACCTGATTAGGTAAAACTTCTGAGTAAGAAGGGATAAGAAGAACGTCATCGAAAGTGATGGCAGTTTCTACGATTTTGTTGTGAATAGACATCTTTACTTTCTTGCAAAATTATGGTTTTTTTTTGGAAAATGGAAATAGCGGTTTTGTCAACCTAATTTTATGTAAAAACGGGTGGTAACTAGCCCTGATGGAGCGGTTTGTGTGAGCTCTTTTTTCGGCGGCGGCGAAGCCGCCGCCGAAAAAAAGCGAGTAGCGACAGCAGGTTCCCGGCTCCAAAAAAAATAACCACAGAAAAATCTGCGGCTATTTCAAATTTAATTTATTTGGAAACAAGTTTTTTTACGTCTTTCTTTTCGGAGTAATTGATAATTCTCGAAATATCATCGGCGGTAAATTTGCCTGAAACATCTACAAAAACCAATTCGCTGCCGGAATGTACCGTGATCATCAGTTTCTTAATGACATCCCCGCTTTGTTTTGCCTGAAAATTGACGGTTTCATTTTCTTTTTTTACCGTCATCCATTCTTCGAAGCGGTTATTGGTAAGATATTTGGCAAAATCTGCCAGCATTTCTTTGTTGCCATTTTCAATCGTCATCACTTTAATATCGGAGATTTTTTTGATGAGGCTGATGAGTTCTTCGCTTTCTCCGTCTTCTCTCAAAGCTTTTTTTACAATAGGTTTTGCAAGAAACATCGGGACATTGATGCTGGTAAACTGTGCGCCTTTGTAGTCGTAATAAGGATTGTCAAAGAAACCCATGTTTGGACGTCTGGAAACTACGCACGACTGAAGGGACATCATAAACAGCACTGCAGCAAATAAAAGGGAAATCTTTTTCATGATTTTAATTTTCAGGGTTCGTTTTTAATTCAAAGTTTTAATGCTTCCTCCGCTGCTGGTTTTTTGCGAAGAAATCGTTTTAGGATTTCCTTTATATCTTACTGAGGCGCCTGAACTTGCTGTTGCAGAAAGTGTATCGGTTGCCTGAACTTTCAAATTAGAGCCTGAAGAAGCTGAAACAGTAACGGTTTTGGAGGCTAAATCCTGGGCGTTGCAGCTCACCGCACTCGAAACATCAAACACCGCGCTTTCCGTTTTTCCTACGACGGTGATCATGGAGCCGCTGGTTCCGTTTAAACTGAATTTTTTTGAGTTGATATCCAGTTTTGCATTAGAACCGGAACTTATTTCCACATCCACCGTATTGTCAGCATTAATGTCAGCATTCAAATTAGATCCGGACGAAATATCCGCCTTGAAGTTATTTTCTTTTACTGTATTTACTGTTGTTAAAAGGGAACCTGAGCTTAATTCTACTGAAGCAAGTCTCGGAGCTTCCACAGTAACTAATAGTTTTTTGAAGTTCAGTTTTTTATTGTTTTTGTTATTAATTGAAAGCACCAGAATTCCGTCTTTTACTTCCGTTGAAACATATTCCTGAAGATTGGGATCGGTATCAACGATCACGCTTTGGTTATTTCCCTGAGTAAAATTTACTTTAATGCCGCTGGATGCTTTGATTCCGGTAAATTTTCCTACATTTCTTACCTGGGTAACTCCGGACGGACTTACATTTTCTGTAACTAAGGAAGATTTAAGGGAAGTATTCTGTGCCTCGTTCACGAGTTTGTTCACGTCGTCCATAGAGATTTTTCCGTCGAGCATCATCAGCACGGTATTTCCTTCAGAACTGATGTTTAAAAGCAGATTGTCCAAAACTCCGTTCGTCGCATCAGAAGACAGGAATTTAATCTTGTTGTCTTTGCTGTTTACGGTAATCAGTTCCTCATACTTCATGTTTTTAATCGAATTTGAAATATCAGTCTGAAGATTCTGAAAAAGACCGAGCTGTCTTTTTTGCTCCGTTCCGGCCGTGGATGAAGTTTCGGGCTTTTCGAGAATCAGAATTTTCAGGCCGTTGATTTTACTCAGTAATGGTTTGATCTGGTCAAGTTCAGAATCATCGATATTGAGTTTATTCAGCATGCTGAACATCGGTTTTGCAATTTTGATGGAGGTAACGCCTTCTGTTTCCTGGTATTTTTCAAAAAGCTGGTCGAGTTTGTCTTTCTGTGCATTTACATGGAAGAAATGTGAAAAGACTAAGGCGAATATTAAGAGTAATTTTTTCATGATAGAAAGTTTTTAGTAATCGTTGTTAAAATTGTGCAGGGCTTCAGTCTGAGCCACTGTTTTCGATACATTTTCTGATAAAATACGGAACGAATATTTCGTTAAATCAATAGCTTCCTGTTCGTTCTCGATTTTCTGGCCGTTGATGATCACATAATTGGATTCATAACCGGCTTTTTGGGCGTTGCTGCCCGGTGCAGATTTTACGGGGTTTGAATTGCTGACAAACTGCGGCCGCGTCTGTCTTTTGATTCTTCCTCTTTTCGGGAGAATTTTTTCCATCACATCATCATCGCTGCTGATGGATACGGAGTCGGTCACCAAACTGTCGGACACTACATTTACAGAATCATTGGTATGGATGGCGACAATTTCATTGCTTTTTCCGAAATCATCTTTCTGTCTGATGATTTCATTTTTCACCAAATCGTTCTGTTCGTCAATTTTGTTGCCAGTTGAAACGTTATAGAAGATTCCCAGGGTAACAAGCAGTACTGCACTTGCTGCCATCCAGTAAAATTTCGGGAAAGACGCGCTTTTCTTTTCGGAAATTTTAATGACAGGTTTTTCTTCTTTTTCAGCTTCAGCCAGGAAGTCTTCGAAATCCCAGTTCATCTTTTCTTCCCTGAGCTCCTGGAAGATTTCGCTGTATTTATCCTGTGATTTGTCGGTTTTCATAATTCATCAATTGGGTGAT
Organism: Kaistella soli; assembly: GCF_019038595.1. Taxonomy (GTDB): domain Bacteria; phylum Bacteroidota; class Bacteroidia; order Flavobacteriales; family Weeksellaceae; genus Kaistella; species Kaistella soli. Next base: position 126,038 of record NZ_JAHOPF010000004.1, on the reverse strand, counting down.
CTGTTCTTTAATTTTCTGTCTTGCCCGCATCAGATTCACTCTTACTGCGTTTTCTTCCATTTCCAGCATTTCTGCGATTTCCTGGATGTCATATTCTTCTACATCTTTAAGGTGAATCACGGTTTTCTGCTTTTCGGGAAGCTGCCTGATAAAGCCGAGAATCTGGTCTTTCAGATTATTGGTTTCGAGCTGATAAAGCTCGCTTCGGTGAAGTTGAAAATCTGCAAAACCCATTTTCACGTCATGATGCTTTAATCTGTTCAGGCATTCATTTTTCACTGATCTCATCGCATAGGATTTGATGTTTCCGAAAGCGGCAATTTCTTCTTTTTTCTGCCAGAATTTCATCATCAGATCCTGTACAACATCTTCAGCTTCGTCACTGCTCATCACAAATCTTTTCGCAAAACGGTACATCTCATCCTTGAGACAGAATACCGTATCCTTAAAAATTGCGTGAGTCATAGCTTAGTTTATAGGTAAGACAACGAAGTTCGGAAATTTGTTACATCAAAATAAAAAAAAACTTCAAAATTGTTTTTGAAGTTTGGTTTTAAGGTGTTTTTTATTTGGTTTAATAGGCCTGAATTAAGACTTCAGTGGGAATTTTCATCATGGAGTGAAGGTTTCTGATCATTTCCAGAGAAAGCTTTCTTTTTTTATTTAAAATTTCACTCGCCCTACTTTTCAGACCAATAACTTTTGCCAGATCATTTTGTGAATAATCCATTTGTTCCATTCGGAATTTTATTGCTTCAATAGGATCCGGCAAATCGACAGGGAAGTTCTCGTCTTCATATTTTTCAAGGAGAATCGCCAAAACTTCTAATTCATCACCTTCTTTACTTCCTTTTTTTGCATCAAATATCTGCTCCAATCTCATTAATGCTTCGGAGTAATTCTGTTCGGTTTTGATCGGTTTAATTTCCATTTTCTTTAAATTTCGTTTGCGTCTATTTTATCATATTCGGCATGAGTTCCAATATACCGTATCCAGATTATTTGGTAATCATAATTGAGTTTCACAATTAGACGATAATGATTTCCCTTAATGTTAAATACGATTCTTTGATCATTTAAAATACTTGCGCTAGGATATTGGCTTTTAATTTCATTGGCGTTTTTCCACTCTGCAATGCTTGCTTCTTTAAACCAGGATTTAAGTTGCTGCTCACAGTCATTGTGTTTTTCCCAAAATTCGCGAAGGATTTTTTTTGCTATAACTCTCAATACCAAATAATTTGATGTAAAGATAATAAAAAAAATTCCCAAAATGGGAACTATCAAATATTTTGAGGAAATTAGTTTTACAAATCAGTAACCTTTTTATCAATTTTATACACCGTTCCCCGGAAAGTCGCCACCAAAACTTTATGCTGATTGGTGATCGAAATATCATATACACCGATTTTTCGGGTGTCGGAAATCAAAACGCTTTCCGCAGTTAAGGTATCGCCCAGTCTCACGGCTTTCGTGAAGTTCATCGAACAGTGTAAGGCCACCGAAGCATCATTGGTATTATTGCTCGAAAAAGCCAGCGCAGAATCGGCGAGGGAAAAAGTAACGCCGCCGTGAACGGTTCTTAAACCATTGATCATTTCTGCTTTTACAGGCATTTCGATCAGACAGTATTTTTCGCGGATTTCAATCAGTTTAATACCCATCCACTGAGAGAAATGGTCCTGATTGAGCATGTATTGGGCGAGTTCTAAAGGGGTCATCTAATTTTGAAGATTTAAAATTTAATTAATAGCAGCTTTCGCGGATATAAAACACTGATTTTCTACAGTTTTCTAAGCAGCGGACTTTGTCTGTACCTTTCCTCCTGATATTCTTCATAAAGGTTCTGAAGCGTTTCTGAAATGTTCTCAAAACCGATTTCTTTTCCCCACGCTAGCAAACCTTTCGGGTAATTAACGCCTTTCTGCATCGCCAGTTCAAGATCTTCGTCGTTGGCAATTCCCAGTCTTTTTGCTTCCACTGCTTCGTTGATCAGCATTGAAATGATTCTCATGAAAACAGTTTGGTACAGTTCCTCATTTTTCTCAGGAGCTTTTTTTTCCGCGCCTTCGGAATAGTCGTAAAAGCCTTTTCCGGTTTTTCTGCCGAGTAATTTTGCCTCGCTCATTCTTTGCTGAAGCAAACTGGGTTTGTATTTAGGATCGTAAAAATAATCCTGGTAAACAGTTTTGGTAACGGAAAAATTAATATCGATTCCAATTAAATCCATCAGTTCAAAAGGTCCCATTTTGAAATTTCCAAGCGTTTTCATTGCATCATCAATCTGTTCAGGAGTCGCGATGTTTTCTTCCGCAATTCTTAAAGCTTCGCCGTAAAAAGGTCTGGCAATCCGGTTCACGATAAATCCGGGAACATCTTTCGCAATCACCGGAACTTTACCCCAATTTTCCATTAAAGTATACATTTCACGCGCCAATTTTTTGTCGGTCAGAAGTCCGGGAATGATTTCTACCAAAGGCATCAGCGGAGCCGGATTGAAAAAATGGATTCCGACAAAACGCTCCGGATTTTTCAGTTCGGCCGAGAGCGAAGTTATCGAAATGGATGATGTATTACTGGAGATGATGCACTTTTCGGAAACAATTTCTTCCAGATTCTGGAAAACTTTAGTTTTAATTTCCTTGTTTTCGATGATGGCTTCAATTACCAGATCGCAGGCTTTAAGATCAGAAAGCTCGGTGCAGAATTTTATTTTGTTAAAAATTTCTTCGCTTTTTTCAATGGTGATTTTCTGTTTTTCTGCTAATTTCCCTAAAGTCTTCTGCAAATTCAGTAATGACTTTTCGGTCTGAGCTGAATTGGCGTCATACAGAAAAACGCTGCATCCGGAAGTCGCAGCCACCTGCGCAATACCGATTCCCATGGTTCCGGAGCCTATTATTCCTATATTCATAATCTAAAAAATATAACAATGTAGTTTAATAATATAACAGTTTGAAAATACATAATATTGATAAATTATTACATTGCTAAACTGTTACATTCGTTTATTTTCCCTGATAATTCGGCGTTCTCTTTTCCAGAAATGCAGCCACACCTTCGCGGAAATCTTCCGTTTCTGCAGCTTCCTGCTGCAGAATTCCTTCTAGATCCAGTTGCTGGCTTAAGTTATTGTCATACGATTCATTGAATGCTTTTTTGGTCAATGAGATCGCTTTTGTAGGTAAATTGGAAATCTGTTCTAATATGCCCATCGCATTTACCATAAAATTTTCATCCTCGAAAACATCAGCAATTAATCCTAAATTTTTCGTTTCCGTTGCAGATAGTTTTTTACCCGTAAATGCTAAATAGTTTGCCTGCTGTCTGCCCAAAAGTTTGGGTAGCCAATAGGTTCCGCCTGTGTCGGGAATCAGTCCGATGTTCACAAATGCCTGAGAAAAATAGGAAGATTCCGTGGCCAGAGTAATGTCGCAGATCAGCGCCAACATCGCTCCCGCGCCCACTGCAGGACCGTTGACCAAAGAGATAACGGGTTTTCTGCATTTTGAAATTTCCTTTACCAGAGGATTGTAATAATCAATCACAATTCTCTGGATAACTCTTTCATCACCTTCGTCGCCATAGGAAAGGGCATCTTTCAGGTTCTGTCCGGAACAGAAGGCTTTTCCACGGCCTGAAATACCGATACACCGCACTTCCGGGTTTTTAGAAGATTCGTGAACAAAAGTCCGGAGTTCTTTCAGCAGGGTTTTATTTAAACTGTTGTAAGTTTCGGGCTGGTTAAGATAAGCGATCTGAAGTTTTCCGCCGAGATGCGTTTCTATTTCGAGTTGGGTATACATATTTTGCGAGTTTATTATTGCTCCAATTTACCAATATTTTTTAAGTCTGAAAAAGTAAAAACTATGTAGTAAATTCAATTAGTGGCATTTGAAATAATCGAAAGGCTCCAGGCAGTCGTTACACTGATAAGAGGCTTTGCAAAGGGTAGAGCCAAATCTTGAAATCTGTCTGGTGTTTTCCGAACCGCATCTTGGGCATTTTTTCGGGATGTTTAAATGGTCTTCGTGCGCACCTTTTTCAGGCGGTGTGATTCCGTAAACCCGGAGCTTTTCGCGGGCTTCGTCGGTGATCCAGTCGGTGGTCCAGATGGGTGATATTTTGGTGATGATTTTTGCCTTAATTCCTTTTTCCGTAAAAAGTTTAATAATATCTTCTTCAATATTAAACATTGCCGGACACGCAGAATACGTTGGAGTAATCACAATTTCCGCTTCACGATCAGAAATCATTTTGGCTTCGCGTACAATCCCGAGTTCCACGATATTGATGACGGGGATTTCGGGATCGGGGATTTGGGATAATATGTCAAGGAGATTCTGCATTTTTTTTCGCACAACTTACACAAAATTGATAAAAAAGATTTGTAAAAACCTGTGGGCTATTTTAATATGATTCTGAATAATTTGTTTCACACAGATTACACAAATTTTACACAGATAAAAAGACATCTGTGAAAATCCGTGCGCATTTAATTTTACCACACACAGTTCGGATACGTTCTCTGCATATACTGTAATTCGCACAGAATAAATCCGAAATATTCCGTGTGATAACCGGTTCTGGAAGCTTTCTGCATGAACTCACTTTCCGGAATTTCTAACCCAAATTGAGTAAAATCTTCAGTCACTTTCTGCTTCCACTTTTCGTGCAGGTCTTTAGCATCAGGAACAATCCCGAGTTGGGCAAGATCATCTTCTCCATGAGTTGCTGCAAACATTCCGGCGGTGTATTCCCAAAGATTTTCAACCGCATTTTTCAACCGCGTTTTGCTTTCTTCTGTTCCGCCCGCAAACATTTTAATCCATGTTGAAGCGTGCGTGTAATGGTATTTTACTTCTTTCAGCGATTTTTCAGCAATTCCCGCAAGCTGTTCGTCTTTACTGGCAGAAAGTGCCCCGTAAAGAAGTTTCTGGTACACCGCGAAAAAGTAAACTTTCAGAATCGTGTTGGCATAATCACCGTTTGGAAGCTCGGAAAGTTGGCAATTCAAATATTCTTTTTCAAGCCGCAGAAACGCCAGGTCGTCTTCTGTTTTCCCCTCGCCCTGAATCTGAGCGGCATGTTTATATAAATTGCTGGACTGCCCCAGGTAATCGAGCGCAACGTTTGTCAGGGCAATATCTTCTTCAAGATAAGGACCTTTTCCGCAGACTTCGCCCAACCTTTGACCGAAAATCAAAGTGTCATCGGCAAGCTTAAGGATGTATTGATAAAGTGGATTCATTCTTTTGGTAATTTTTTGGTAGCGAACGCTTTTACATATTCTTTACGTCGTTCGGAATCTCATAAAAAGTAGGATGGCGGTACAGTTTGTCGTCTGCAGGGTCAAAAAAAGCCTCCTTATCAACTCCTTCTGAAGTCACCAGATATTTGCTCGGAACTACCCAAATAGAAGTTCCTTCCATTCTTCTGGTATATACATCTCTTGCATTTTGCAGTGCCATTTCGGCGGTAGGAGCCTGCACTGTTCCCGCGTGTTTGTGCGAAAGTCCCGGTTTGGTCTGGATAAAAACTTCCCACATTTCTAAGTTGCTCATTGTAATTTTTTTGAGGCGTTAAGATAAATAATTTTATTAAATTTTTTCTCCGTCAATAAAAACGTTTTCCGCTTTCAGACTTCCCTGATGATAAAGTACATTCTGGAAATTATCAGTTTTAAAGGTAATGAAATCAGCTTTTTTCCCTTTTTCTAAAATTCCGCGATCGGTTAAATTCAGTGCAAAAGCTGAACGGAAGGTAATTCCTGCCAAAACTTCTGCGGTTGAAAGTTTTTCAAAAGTTGCCAAAATCGAAGCTTGCGCAACTAAATTCCCCATTGGCGCAGAACCGGGATTCCAGTCGCTGGCAATGGCCAGAATTCCGCCCGCATCTAAAATCTTTCGGGCAGGTGTAAATTTTTCTCCCAAACCTAAACTTGCTCCGGGAAGCGCAACGGCAACCGTCTCTGAATTGGCTAAAAACTGAATATCTTCGTCAACGGTCGCTTCAAGATGGTCGGCAGATTTTGCTCCAACTTCCACGGCAATTTTTGAACTTCCAGGCGTAAACTGGTCTGCATGAACGGTAATTTCAAAACCCATTTCTTTGGCTTGCAGCAAAAATGCTTTGCTTTCTTCAGGCTGAAAAGCAGATTTTTCAATGAAAATATCGACACGTTTTGCGAGATTTTCTTCTTTTACTTTGGGAAGAATTTCTTCTAAAATATAATTTAAATAGTCTTCATTGCTGCCTTCGAAATCTCTGGGTTTCAAATGAGCAGAAAGACAGGTCGGGATTAAAGTCGCTTTTGTAAAACTTTGAGCTTTTTTGATGATTCTCAGCATTTTCAGTTCGTTTTCCACATCCAGTCCGTAACCGGATTTTATTTCGATGGTGGTAATTCCCAGAGAAATCAAAAAGTTGATTCTTTCTAAAGTTGTTTTTAATAATTCCTCTTCCGAAGCGTTTCGTGTGTGTTGAACAGAGCTCCAGATTCCGCCGCCGCTTTCCGCGATTTCGAGATAAGTTTTCCCGGCATTACGCATCGCAAAATCATTTGCACGGTTACCGCCAAAGCAGATATGAGTATGAGAATCGGTGAAGGCAGGAAGTGCAACCTGAACATCCTCGATAAATTCAAATTCACATTCTTTGCTGTCGCTCGGAATGAAATATTTCAGGTAGTCATAGTTTTCAATTTCTACGATTTTGCCGTCATCAATTAAAATCCCGCCATTTTCAAAGATTTCGAGCTGGTCATCAGAAAGTTTTCCCCTTAACGGAAGGTTGGCAAGTGTTACAATTTGCTTGAAAGGACCTATAAGTTTCATAACGGTAAATTTAATATTTAAACCCAAAGCATACAAAGTTTTTCCTGCTCTTCATCGTTTTTCTGTATTTGGAAAATTCTCTCTGTACTTGCCGGTCATAAAATTCAAGAAAAAATTTTACCTTTGAAGAGATACAAACCAGAATAAAAATGCCCGATTTTTTACATCCAGATAAAGATAATTTTTCCGATGATGAGCTGATGCAGGAAGAGAAAATCCGGCCCCAGAGTTTTCAGGATTTTGCCGGACAGCGGAAAACTCTTGATAATCTGGAAGTTTTTGTGGCGGCGGCCAAAAACCGTGGCGGTGCGCTGGATCATGTTCTTCTGCACGGCCCGCCGGGATTGGGAAAGACGACTTTAGCCAATATCATTGCAAACGAACTTGGAGTCGGATGCAAAATCACTTCCGGTCCTGTATTGGACAAACCAGGAAGTTTGGCCGGATTGCTCACGAATTTAGAAGAAAACGACGTCCTTTTTATTGATGAAATTCACCGGCTTTCGCCAATTGTGGAAGAATATCTGTATTCCGCGATGGAAGATTATAAAATCGACATCATGCTGGAATCCGGACCGAATGCCCGAAGCGTTCAGATTGGATTAAATCCTTTTACCTTAGTTGGAGCTACCACCAGAAGCGGAATGCTGACCAAACCAATGCTCGCAAGATTCGGGATCCAGTCCAGACTGGAATATTACACCATTGAACTCCTCGGAATGATTATTGAGAGAAGCGCAAGAGTTTTGGGTGTGAAAATCTACGAAGACGCGGCGCTGGAAATTGCCAGAAGAAGTCGTGGAACGCCGAGAATTGCTAATGCATTGTTGAGAAGAGTCCGTGATTTTGCGGAGATTAAAGGGAATGGCGAAATTGAAATCGAAATCACGAAATTTGCTTTGAATTCTTTGAATGTTGATGAATTCGGGCTCGATGATATGGACAATAAAATTATGCGCGTAATGATTGAAAATTTCCGTGGGAAACCTGTGGGAATTTCCGCGCTGGCTACTTCGATCGGCGAAAATCCGGAAACGCTGGAAGAAGTTTATGAACCGTTTTTGATTCAGGAAGGATTCATTATCAGAACACCGCGCGGTAGGGAAGTGACTGAGAAAGCCTACAAACATTTGAATATTTCAATTCCGAAACGACCGGACACACTGTTTTAAAATGTACATCCCAAAAATCTACAGAATTGAAGACCAGGAACTGATGAAAGAAATTATCAGTGAAAACGGTTTTGCCCTTTTAATTTCTGATAAAGAAAAATTGTGCGCGACGCATTCGATGTTCTTGCTGAATGAAACGGAAGAAGGATTTTATCTCGAAACCCATATTTCCAGAGGCAATTTTCAGGCAAAAGTTTTGAAGGACGGCGATGAGGTTTTATGTGATTTTCTCGGTGCGCACTCTTATATTTCCTCTTCGTGGTACGACCACAAAAACGTTTCGACCTGGAATTATGAAGCCGTTCAGATCCGCGGGAAAATCAGGCTGATGACGGATGATGAACTTTATGAACATCTGCGGAAGCTGACTTTTAAATATGAAAAAGCTCAGAAATGTCCGATGTTGGTAGAAAATATGGGCGACGAATATGTTAGAAAAGAAATGAAAGGCGCTTTCGGAATCAATGTTTTTCCCACAGAAATTCATATTGCCTCGAAACTCTCCCAAAACCGGGATGAGGTGAATGCGGAAAGAATTATCAGCAACTTAATGGAATCCGATGATGCTGATTCAAAAAAAATTGCTGAAAAAATGAAAAACAGCAGAGAGTTATAAAATCAAAGGCTGAGGGAAACCACAGTGATAAATTATAAAAAGTCGATATTCGTTGTGTTAAAATAAATTGAAATTTTATAATTTAGAAATCACAAAATAAAATATATGAAACTCTATCCTATACAGTGCGGAAAATTTAAGCTTGATGGCGGTGCCATGTTTGGCGTCGTCCCGAAGACCATCTGGGAAAAGACCAATCCGGCAGATGAAAGAAATTTAATTGAACTGGGGACGCGCTCCCTTTTAGTGGAAGACGGCAAGAAATTAATTTTAATTGATTGCGGCCTCGGAAACAAACAGGACGAAAAATTCTTCGGACACTATTCTCTTTGGGGCGACGATTCGCTGGATAAAAACCTGAAAAAATACGGTTTTGTGCGCGAAGATATTACCGATGTATTCCTTACTCACCTTCATTTTGATCATTGCGGCGGCGCGATTGAATGGAATGATGACAAAACCGGTTACCGTCCGGCTTTTAAAAATGCGCACTTCTGGACCAATGAAGAACACTGGAAATGGGCCACAGAACCTAATCCACGGGAAAAAGCAAGTTTTTTAAAGGAGAATATTCTCCCGATGCAGGAAAGCGGTCAGCTGAATTTCTTGGCGACTCCCAACAGCGGAAACTACGGTTTTGCACCCGACCTTAAAATGGACGTTATATTCGTAGACGGACATACCGAAAAACAGATGCTTCCCGTGATCCGCTATCAGGAAAAGACCATTGTTTTTGCGGCAGATTTAATTCCGACCGCCGGGCATATTCCTCAGGTTTATGTGATGGGTTACGATACACGTCCGCTTTTGACGATGGAAGAAAAAGGAAAATTTCTGAAGCAGTGCGTAGATAATGAATACCTTCTTTTCTTTGAACACGATGCACACAACGAATTAGCCAGTCTGAAAATGACTGAAAAAGGAGTTCGTCTTGATGAGACTTTCAGCATGAATGATGTTTTCGGATACTAAAATGATGGAAGAAGAGAAACAGAATTCTGAAGCTCCTGCAAAGAAAATAATAGGTTTAACCGGCGGAATTGGGTCGGGAAAAACTACCGTAGCTGAATTCATTGAAGAAGCTGGATTTCCGGTTTATTATTCTGATGACCGCGCCAAAGAGATTGTGAATGATGATGAGGATTTGAAAAAGCGCATTATAAATCTTTTGGGGAACGAGGCTTATGATGAAAACGGTTTTTATAACCGCAAGTTTGTTTCCGCAACAGTATTCGGCAATGAGGAATTGCTGCTGAAACTCAATTCATTAATTCATCCTGCAGTTAAAACCGATTTTGAAAACTGGGTGGAGAGGCAAGATGCTGAATTCATGTTTAAGGAAACCGCACTGCTTTTCGAATTAAAACTGAATCAAAGCTGCTACAAATCGGTCTTGGTGACTGCCGACGACAATATCAGGATCAAACGCGTAATGGACAGAGACGGCAAAACCTACCGCGAAACTGAAGCCATTATGAACAGACAGATGCCGGAAAAAGATAAAATAAAACTGGCTGATTATGTCATTTTTAATAATGAAGGCCTGGATGAACTGAAATCTGAAACCGAAAAGATGATCGCGAAGCTAAAAGAAACTGCGGAAAAGTAATCAGTTATAAATAATAAAAAGCCTGAAATCAATTTGAATTCAGGCTTTTTTATGAGTTCTTGTTTAAGTGTTATTCTCTGTTTTTCACTAAGACCCAACCAGTAAATTTGCTTACGGTTTCGAATCCGGGTTCCTTCCAGTGCATTACGTACCAGTAACTGCCTGTTTCTATTATTTTTCCTGAAGATTTTCCGTCCCATGTGAAGCGGTTGTTTTTGTCCCCTATGAATACTGTTTTTCCGTAACGGTCGAAAATCTGCAGAAACGGTTCGTTTTTCTTCAGCAAACCTGAATAATCCAGAACATCATTAAAGCCGTCTCCATTAGGGGTTATCGCGTTATAGAGTTGGATAACATTAATGTCCGCCGAAACCGGTGCGCAATGGTCTGAAGAAATTACATACACGGTATGGTCGCCCCCCGGAACATTCGTAAATACATTAGAGGTCTGATAATTCCCGCCATCTATCGCGTACTGGTAAGGAGGATTTCCGCCGGTAACTGATACAGTAACCGTGCTTCCCTGAATTTCTACACTCACTATTTCGGGAAGTGAAACCGCGGTGACGCTGACCTCATGCCTGTAAACACAACCGTTAAAAGATAGGTCTACCCAATAATTTCCTACCGGAGCACTGATTGATGAGGTGGTTTTGCCGGTACTCCAAAGGTACGCAGTGAATCCCGGTCCTGCATCTAAAGTTACTTTTGTTCCCGGACATATCTTTTGGTCAGTTAAAACCAGTGATTTTTTTGGCTGTCTTAACGTTAAGTTTAAAGTTCCAATTGCTTCGCAGAATCCTTGTTTTTTTAACCGGTAATAAAAAATCGTGTTGCCAGTAATAATTTGGTCGGCAGGAAGGTTTTCGCCAGCCAAGTTGTTTTGAGCTTTTGTAAGCTCATCAAAATATTTAGCTGTTATACTAGAATCGGCCGTAAACAATCGAATATAGGAGGCTAAATTAATATTGGTTTTATTGTCGAGATCGTTATCACAGGCAAAATCTGAAACTGTGTTATTAATACTTAATTTGGTACCAATATTCAATACTATTTTTCTAATCGCAGGTGGACAGACGTTAGTCGCATCAGCTCTTATCCATATTTGAGTATTACCGGCGACAAAAGTATAAATACCTGTTATATTATCGGTACCCCCAATATTAGCTTTAGCTTCATTCTCGTAATACCGGACGGTAAGCCCTGAACTGTTGGGTACAACGATGGGTGTGATTGAATTTAAATTTACTTTGTATTTTCCGTCGATAATCCCATCAATGTCTTCATCACAATGGGTTTTTGTATAAAGATTTTCATTAACAGCCGGTGGAAGATTTGTTTCCAGACTAATAACCGAAGTAGCTTCACAACCGAAACTGTTTTTAAGATGTACATATACCAAATCACCATTGGCAGCTGGATAATTGGCAAGCAGATTATTTGGGATAAGATTTTGTAACGCGGAATCTGAATAATATTGTTTTTGAGCCGCTGTATCCGGTGTCACAATAGCTTCCGTTAAGTTAAATATGGCATTATTTGTCAGGCTGCATGCCTTCAGCACTACATCATGACTGATGACTTGATTAAGCTTAACGGTTGCCTGAATTACTTCGCAATCCGGTATGGAGCCGACACCACAAAAAGCAAACCTGAAAGTATCAGTTCCTGATGCATTTTTATTGGCGGAGTAGTTTATGCTTCCGTCTGCTGCGATGCTTACGGTTCCTTTTGTTGAAGGCATGGTCACATTAACGCTGGAAGGATTTACAGTTTGGGTGCTTAATGCAAATTTTGGGGTGATCTTTAGATCGGAGCAGATGGTGTAATTGTAATTGGTATAATTCGTACAGTTAAAAAAATTGAAATCCTCCGTCTGAATTTCCGGACAGGAACCCTGCTGAATTTTTACTGCGTAAATTCCTGCCTGAGAAGGATAATAAAAATAATCGGTATTGGAAGGGTTTCTTGGACTTATAGGTGCATTGATATACGTGTTGCCAACTTTTTGTAACCATTGGTAGTTGCTGAAACCTTCTGTCACAGCAATTTTCACATCATCCGGAAGACATTCGCCTTCCACTTTTGTAATTAAAGGAGTGGCAGAGAATCCAGCAAAAAAGCCTCCGTATCCTACAGCATCATCACCGGCAGAAATGCCGGCGGTAACTGCTTTGGAGGAAGCAACTGAAATATTTCCCGAAATATTGGGAAATGAATAGGTTTGCCAATCGCTGTTACCGGAAACATTATATGGTCCGTTAGCACTGCTAATTGGAAGGGAGACTCCATTTCTTTTGATGTCGATTATTGCGCCTTTTTCTGTGATGACATTTAATTTGGTGGGTATATTTAGAATCCCGTTTAAGTTAGAATTAGACTTAAAAAAATTCTCATCAATTAATCCGATTTCGTCAATTTTCCTGGGAAGATAGCAGCTTAATGGGGGAATATAATTGAAACCGCCGGTTGCTTCGCCGTTGGGATTAGAGACATGACCAACCGATCCTGCCAAAAGCTGATAAACGTATATGTCTTCGGAAGAACTGATGTACATGTTAAAATGCCCTGATCCCTGGTCAACATAGCTGTTTGGAGGGGTGGTAAAAAACTCTCCCTCCTGGAGATTTGCTACAGGGACCGGATCTGCGTTGAGATAGATTTTAGTATTGTTTTTTACCGCTACGATAATCGCTTTCTCCATTGTAGTTAAGTTTCCGAATGTGTAACTGTTCTGCCCGTTACCTTTTACAAGCACAAAAGTTTTTCCCAATTTATTTATTGGTACTGCCTGATCCATTAATATGTCGGATGAACCAATATTTTGCGCATATTGTCCATTAAAATTTCCGTTCGTTACGACTACGGGTTTATCGGAAATGATTTTTGCTCCAATATAACCGGTTTGATTCTCATAGTAGCTGTCAGAGCCTTCAATGATGTAAGATTGGCCTTTGTTTAGCGTGAAAGTAATTTGGGTTCTTGGGATTTCGTCCATAAAAATCACATCGGGCTGAAAATCAGAAACCGTAACTGTGGTATTGTTTTCTGTAGCCATTACACTATTCATAAAGTTTAATGTTCCTGTTGCGGAGACAAGTGGAGCTGTTGCGACACGGAACTCTGTCCCTAAAGCAGCTGTTCCTTTTGAGGTTATGATTTCGGCATGATTGAATATCGAAAATCTCATACTCGCAAAAAACGGTTTTTCTCCTTTCAGGTAAAATCCCATGGTGACAGGTTGAAACAGCCCGGCTGCCGGATCTGGAACCCATCCGGGATTAATAATTATTTTTTTCCTATCTGCTGTTGAAACTGTATGTTTTTGAGGATTATTTTTACTAAGTGTGTAAGTTGCAACTACTGCATTATTGAAATATACCTCTACTTTGAAAGGAGTAGTTTCACCGGTTGACATGTAAATCGACTGGTAGTCCGAGTTCACTGAGCCAAAACTGTTCACGCGGTCTACCAGCGGTCCAAACCAGTGCTCCCGGTCGAGCTGTGCATAGGAAATAGTGGAAACGAAAGCGAATAAAAAGAAAAGAAGTTTTTTCATAATGATTCATAGCTAATTACATTGTGACTTTTCCAAATACCATTTACTTTTCTCTGTTTTTCACTAAGACCCAACCGGTAAATTTGCTTACGGTTTCGAATCCGGGTTCCTTCCAGTGCATTACGTACCAGTAACTGCCTGTTTCTATTATTTTTCCTGAAGATTTTCCGTCCCATGTGAAGCGGTTGTTTTTGTCCCCTATGAATACTGTTTTTCCGTAACGGTCGAAAATCTGCAGAAACGGTTCGTTTTTCTTCAGTAACCCTGAATAATCCAGAACATCATTAAAGCCGTCTCCATTAGGAGTGATCGCATTATAGAGCTGGATAACATTAATGTCCGCCGAAACCGGTGCGCAGTTGTCTGCAGAAATGACATACACGGTATGGTCGCCCCCCGGAACATTCGTAAATACATTAGAGGTCTGATAATTACCGCCATCTATCGCGTACTGGTAAGGAGGATTTCCGCCGGTAACTGATACAGTAACCGTGCTTCCCTGAATTTCTACACTCACTATTTCGGGAAGTGAAACCGCGGTGACGCTGACCTCCTGCCTGTAAACACAACCGTTAAAAGATAGGTCTACCCAATATTCACCTACCGGAGCACTGATTGATGAGGTGGTTTCGCCGGTACTCCAAAGGTATGCAGTGAATCCCGGTCCTGCATCTAAAGTTACTTTTGTTCCCGGACATATCTTTTGGTCAGTTAAAACCAGTGATTTTTTAGGCTGTTTGAAAATGATATTTAGAGTTCCTATCACGTCACAGAACCCCGTTTTCTTCAACCGGTAATAAAATGTTTGATCTCCGCTGATGGTTTGCGCTGTAGTAATATCCTCGCCGCCCACGTTATTTTGAGCCTTAATTAAGGTGTCAAAATATTTTACGGAAACTCCCGCAGATGTGGTGAATAAAGAATTAAAATCTGTAAGACTAATGTTTTCCGAACCGCTTATATCATTGTCACAAACTGTTGTACTCACAGTAGATGAAGTAAGTGGAAGCGAAGTCCCCAGTTTGAAATCGATCTGTCGGTATTCTGTCGGGCAAACGGTTGAAGTTGCTCTTATGTAAACCGTTGTGTCTGCAGAATACTTCCAGTTGGAAGGCAATGGTGTTGTATAAGTCGTATCTGCGAAATATTCGACGGTGAACAGGCTGTGATTCGGTAAAATTACCTGGGTAACTGTTGAAAAATCAATCTTAATACTTCCGTCAAAATCATCATCACAATGGGTTGCGTTGTAGGCTGCGATGTTCCATGCCGGTTTCGGCGAATCTACCACCGTAATATTTTTGGTGAATGTACAGCCGGAAGCATTTGTAAAGGAAACGGTATAAACGCCCGCAGTTAAATTTGCAGTGTTCGATGTTGAAACAGTAGTGCTTCCCTTTTTCCAAAGCCATGAAGAGTAAGAAGACTCGGCTGTAAGGGTCACCGCACTTCCCTGACAAACCGTGTACGAATCAAGCAGTGCTGTGGGCGTAGCAGCCTTAAATGTAATCTTCAGCGTTCCGATGACGTCGCAGAAACCAGTTTTTTTGAACCTGTAATAAAAGGTCTGGTCAGCTGTAATAGTCTGTGTTACCGCAATATTTGGCGTATTTGCCTGCGCGTTCTGCAGCGAAGAGAAATAGCTCACTGTTGCACCTGCATCGGTGGTGAACTGGTTTCTGAAAGTTGCCAAACTGATATTTTCAGTTCCATTCAGGTCATTGTCACAAACCGTGGTAAGAACCGTTGGGGTAATCAATGGAAGGGAAGTTCCCAATTTGAAATAGATCTCGTGAGAAGCGTCGGGAACATAAGAACAATACTGAGATTCGACTCTTACATATACGGTAGTGTCGGTAGAGAAAGACCAGTTTGTCAGATTCGGAATCGTATTGTTGTTTCCGGCATCCCGGTCACTTTTATTTAAATAGTATCTTACCGTGAACAAACCTGGGTTTGCAGCGAAATTAGTGATAATAACAGGCGTTATCGTATTAAAATTTACGGTATCACTTACGCCGTCAAAATTGCTGTCGCAAAGGATGGCGCTGTAAGCTGCGGTATTCACGATGGGTCTGGGGGAATCGGCTACTGTTACATTCTGTCTGTAAACACAGCCCAGCGCGTTGGTTAGATCTACCCAGTAATTTCCGGCTCCTAAACTTACGCTTTGCGTCGTGGCTCCTGTACTCCAGGTAATTCCTGAATAACCTGTTCCGACATCCAGAGTTGTACGGTTTCCCTGACAGACTTTTACTGATGCAGGAAGAAGAGCAGAAGGAGTGCCTTGTTTAAATAAAATATTTAAGGTTGCAATATTAGCGCAGAAACCCGGAACATTTATTCTGTAATAAAAAGTGCGGTCGCCAGTGATGGTTGGGTTAGCGCTGATTGCATTCTGGTTGTTCTGCGCGTCAGCAGCAGTATTGAAATAGGTGACGGAAGTTCCGGAAGCTGTTGAAAATAAAGCAAGATAGTCTGCAAGATTTATTGTTTCAGTATTATCATTGTTTACGTCGCAGATCTTTTCTGTAGCCGCTGCAGCTGTTAAAGCTGCTTTCGCTCCGGTTTTCAGCTGAATTTCTTTAATGACAGAAGAACATCCATTCGGGGCATCTACTTTAATCCATATCGAGGTATTTCCTGTAAAGCTGTAAATGCCTGTGATGTTATTAGATAAAGCTGCGTCTGAATAATACTTCACTACAAAATTGGAAGCCTGTACCAAAACGGTCGGTGTGATTGTGGCTAAATCAACTTTGTAAGTACCGTCAATTTTTCCGTCAATATCTTCGTCGCAATGAAGTTTGGTATAAAGATTTTCTTTTACTTCTGGCGCTAATTTCGATTTCAGCTCTACTTTTGCAACCGCAATACATCCCAAACTGTTTTTAATTCTTACGTAGATAAAGCCGTCCGATGAGGTATAACTTGTGAAACCGGTAATTTGCTCGGCGGCGATATCATTGGCAGCACCGTTCTCGGTTTTAAAATAAGTTTTTGTAATATCAGTGTCGGGTGATACGGCAGCTAAAGACAAATTATACGTGGCAATTCCGGTGGTGGAACATTCCTGCAAGATGACATTATCAGATTTTTCGATCATGATTACGGTGATCTGCACGGTTTCGCAATCGGGTATGGCGCCGATCCCACAAAAGGACATTTTAAAAGTGTCTGTTCCGCTGGCACCGGGGTTTACTTTGTAAGTAAATTTCCCGTCGGGCGCTATGGTCACTGTTCCTTTGGTTGGCGGAGTTACTATTTTAACGGTTGCCGGGTCTACAGGTTGCGAACTTAAAGCAAAAACCGGAGTAATGGTTTCCGTTCCGCAGCTGTTATAATTATAATTGGTATAGGTGGTACAGTTGTAGAATTTGAAATCCTGAGTCTGTATCTGTGGACAGGAGCCCTGCTGAATCTGTACGGCATAAATCCCTGCCTGTGTTGGTTCGTATTTATTGGTGTTGTTGATTCCGGGGGCCGGAACGTAGGCAGCACCCACTTTCATTACCCAAAGATAATTGCTGAATCCTTCTGTTACTTCCAGTTTTACCCCTGGAAGACAGTCGCCCTCACTTTTAATAATAGCGGGAATAAAGGAGAATCCCGCGAAATATCCACCGTAACCAACGGCATCATCGCCGGCAGAAATTCCTGCAGTAACGGCACGGGTGGAGTTTACAGCTATATTGCCATCTACTCCGGTAATCGAGTAGGTTACCCAGTTATTGTTGCCTGCTACGTTGAAAGGTCCGTTCGCTGCACTTAGCACCATAGAAGTTCCGTTGCGTTTAACATCTACCGTTGCTCCTCTTTCAGTAATAATGTTGAGTTTGGTGGGAATTTTATCACGGAAGCCGCCAATATTATTAATGTACACTCTGTTTTCATCGATCAGACCAATTTCATCAATTTTTATTGGAAGATAACAGCTTAAAGGAGGGATGTAGTTAAATCCGCCGGTTGCTACCATTGAACTTCCTGCATCTCCTGCCAGTAACTGATAAACGTAGGCATTCTTATTTGTTTGAATGCGCATGTTATAATGATTGAATCCCTGGTCGACGTATGCGCTGTTGTCTGTCAGATAGTGTTGGCCGGCATTGATACTTGCCACAGGAACGATTCCTCCGTTGATGTAGATGTCTGTATTGTCTTCCGTAGCTACCACAATTGCTCTCTCCATTCCGGAAGTAGTGGTACCGTTACCTTTCATCAGGACAAACTCCTGGCCCAGCCGGTCTATCGGAACTCCCTGATCCATCAGGATGTCCGAGCTGTTGGTTGCGTTAGTAGCATACTGTCCGTTAAAATTACCATTGGTAATCGAGATGGGTTTGTCGGATACAATTTTCGCTCCTATAAATCCTGTAAAATTTTGAGTGTAGGTTCCCGAACCATCAATAATATAAGACTGACCCTTATTCAAAATAAAATTGATTTGGGTTCTCGGGATTCCATCAGAAAATCTGAGGCCGGGGCTGAAATTTGAGACGGTAACTGTAGTATTATCTTCGGTAGCCATTACACTGGTCATGAAATTGAGGATGCCGTTATTGGCTGTAATTGGAGCCATTACTGCCCTGAACTCTGTCCCTATTCCGGCGGTGCCTTTTGAGGTCAGCAGTTCTCCGTGTTGAGATATCGAAAATCTTAAACTTGAGTAAAATGGTTTTTCCCCTTTGAGATAGACGCCTTTATTTACCGGTCTGAAAGTATTTAAATTAGCAGTGCCCCCAGAAACAATAATTAAGTCCCTTTGCGTAAACTCATAATACTTGGGATTGTTTTTACTGATCGTAACCGTACCGATAACGGTATTATTATTATAAACATCTACCTTAAAAGGTACTGTTTCATTGGTCGACATATAAATCCGCTGTACGCTGTTGCCGGTGTTTGCCCGGTCCACCATCGGTGCGAACCAGTGTTCGCGGTCAAGCTGTGCGTAAGAAGTGAAGGAAATGAAAGCGAATAAAAAGAATAGAAGTTTTTTCATAATAAATATTTAGAAACTTCGCAAATGTAATATTTTCTTAACGAATCTTAAAAAATATTAATATTTTATTGGTGATTTTTTAAATATCTTACCGATTATCAGTAAAAAATGATTTTTCTTCATGCATTGTCCGCTTCATGACCAAAAATTAATCTTACCAGCCCTATTTTTCTTTTTAAATTTGCGATACAAAAATTCCTATGAAAAATCTGTTTTCTTCCCTGTTTATTGTACTTTTTTTATATGGTTTTTCCCAAACCGATACGGCTCAGGTAGTAATTCTGAACCGGCAGAATGCGGTGGAGACACTTCCAAAACCTTATGTGATTTTGATTTCTGCGGACGGTTTCCGCTATGATTACGCTAAAAAATACAACGCCAAAAACCTGCTGAAATTGGCAGAAAACGGCGTATCCGCAAAAGCAATGATTCCGAGTTTTCCCACGATTACCTTTCCGAACCACTGGAGCCTGATCACCGGTTTGTATCCTTCTCATCACGGTCTTATTGATAATTTTTTCTTCGATTACAAGAAGCAGAAACCCTACGCGATGAGCAGTAAAGAAAATGCTGAAGACGGAAGCTGGTACGGAGGAACGCCGCTGTGGAGTTTAGCGGAAAAAAACGGGATGCTGTCTGCATCCATGATGTGGGTTGGTTCTGCAAGTGATGCGGGTGGCATCCGGCCGACTTATTATTACCATTATCACGAAAAATTCACGCCGGAAGAAAAGGTGGATAAAGTCATCAGTTGGCTCAAAATGCCTGAAAACCAACGTCCTCATTTTATCTCGCTGTATTTTCCGGAAGTGGATTCCAACGGGCATCATTTCGGGCCTGAAAGCCAAAACACCGAAAAGGCGGTTCAATTAGTAGATCAAGCAATAGGAAGTCTGGTTCAGAAAGTAAAGCAGCTGGGTCTTCAGCAGGTGAATTTCATCTTTGTTTCTGACCACGGAATGATCAATGTAGATCACGGAAATCCTCTTGAAATTCCTGAAATGCTTTTCAATAAAGACCGTTTTGATTTCTATAATTCCCAGACTTTACTGAGAGTAGTCGTAAAAAATCCTGCAGAAGTGAAGTCGGCTTACCGCGAGCTTAAGAAAAATAAAACTTCAGATTATGATGTTTTTCTTGATAAAAGATTTCCCCGGAAATTGAAGTTTTCACAGCGCGACGACCGTTATCAGAGAATCGGGCAGATTTTGCTCGTTCCCAAAGCGCCCAGAATATTTTTAGAAAAAGGAAAGGGATCATCAGAAGGGAAGCACGGCTACAATCCTTATCTGGTTCCGGAAATGAAATCCACTTTTATTGCTTCTGGAGAGACATTTCAGCAGCATAAAGAAATCGGCGAATTCAGGAACGTAAATGTGTATCCGCTCGTTGCTGAAATTTTGGGATTAAAGATAACGGAGAAAATTGACGGGAAAAACTGTACCGCCAAAAAAGTACTGAAATAAAAATCCGGCTGAACGATTTCAACCGGATTGTGTTAATTTTAGTTTTTGAGTTGATTTTCTGCACGTCAGCGCTTTTTAGCGCTTCAGGCTCTGCATGTCGATCACAAAACGGTACCGGACATCACTTTTCAGCATTCTTTCGTATGCCGTGTTGATGTCCTGCATTTTGATCATTTCAATTTCCGGCAGAATGTTGTGTTCACCGCAGAAATCAAGCATTTCCTGGGTTTCTTTAATACCGCCAATCACTGAACCTGCGACAGAACGTCTTCCTAAAATCATAGGCGGGGTGAACAGTGCTTCTTCCATTTTTCCGATGTATCCTACTAAAACCAAAGTTCCGCTGATGTTCAGCGTGCTGATATAAGGATTGATGTCGTGATCATAAGGAACGGTATCGATAATCAGATCGAATTTCCCTTTTACGGCGCTCATTTCATTTTCGTACGTCGAAATTACCACGGCATCCGCGCCCAGATCCAGCGCATCCTGAATTTTATTTGGACTTCTTGAAAACAGGGTTACTTCAGCACCCAGGCCTTTGGCGAGTTTAATCGCCATATGACCAAGGCCGCCCAATCCGACAACCGCTACTTTAGAACCCGGACCGGCATTCCAGTGTTTCAGCGGCGACCAGGTGGTAATTCCCGCACATAATAGCGGTGCCACCGCTTTCAGATCAAGGTTTTCAGGAATTTTCAAACCGAAAGCTTCATCCACCACCACTTTTTCCGAGTAACCGCCAAAAGTATGACCGCCCAGAAACTGATCAGCTCCGTTGTAAGTTCCGGTAGAGCCGGTCAGACAGTACTGCTCCAGATCTTTTCTGCAGCTTTCACATTCCCTGCAGGAATCTACAAGACATCCTACACCTGCCAAATCGCCCACTTTAAATTTGGTGACTTCAGAACCTATTCTGGTGATTCTTCCTATGATTTCATGTCCCGGAACTGACGGATATTTCGTGCCGCCCCAGTCATTTCTCGCGGTGTGAAGATCGCTGTGGCAGACACCGCAGTACAAAATGTCGATTTCGATATCGGAGGGCGTCACTTCGCGTCTTTCGATCTGCATCAGTTCTAAATCTTTGTCTTTCGCTTCTGTTCCGAAGGCTTTTACGCTAAAGGTATTCATATTTCTAATTATTTAAATGTTAATCAAAAAGGTTGGTGCTGCATTCCGCAAGCTGCCGGACGAGCTGCCGAAATATTTAATAAGATTACAAATCATTTACGGTTCTGTACTCCTCTTCTGAAACCGGTTGTAACCACGTAACCTGGCTGTCATCTTCAAAGTTGGTGATGGCACTATGTGCCATTTCTGTTTGGGCAGAGGCACCATGCCAATGTTCCACATTTTCCGGAATGACGATGACATCGCCTTTTTTAATGATCTGAGCGGGTTTTCCCTTTTTCTGATAAAATCCCTGTCCTTCAGTAACCAGCAGATTCTGTCCTTTCGGATGGGTATGCCAGTTGGTTCTTGCTCCTTTCTCAAACCAAACACTTCCCACCGAATAGGAGTTATTATGATCCGGTGAGAGCAGCGGGGTTAAAAATGCGTCACCCACGAACCAGTCCTTTGGAAGCGGACTGCCTTTGGGAAAAACTGGTGCTGTTGAATTCATATTATTTTGATTTTACTGTTAGTAATTACTTTCCGAGATTTAATTTTTCTTCCTGAAGATCAAGCCGCCTCAGGTGCTTCCTAATAATTTCTTCATCTAGTAAAAGTTCCTCACGGTTTTTGCTGATGAGCCACTTTCTTTGGGTTTCCAGAATATCCGCGTAGATTTTCTGATATTCAGGATAATTAAGAATAATTTCCGAACTTTTAACACGGTTTTCCCAGATATGGAGCTGTTCCCTCAAGATAGGAAAGGTTTCCAGTTTCTGAACGTAATCTGTTTTAAGCTTATTAACCGCTATCTGCGCCAGGGCATTTCTTATTTCATAATCGATTTCTTTTTCTGATTTTATGAAATCCCTGTCCTGAAGTTTCAGTTTTTTAAGCAAGGCGGGAAGCGTGAGTCCCTGAACGACAAGGGTAATCAGGATGACCACAAAAGTGATAAACAAGATGAGGTTCCGCTGCGGAAAAGGACTGCCGTCGTTTAAGGTTACCGGGATTGAAAGCGCTGCCGCCAGAGAAACAACACCCCGCATTCCGGTCCATCCGATCACTAGGGGGACTCTCCATCCGGGCGATTCGGTATCCGCCACGGTGATGAAATTCCGCATAATTAAAGTGATCATTACAGCACCGTAACTGGCAAGAAACCTGATCATGACCAAAACAACAGTCACTAAAACCCCATAACCGAAAGCTTCAAAAATGCTCGTGTTTCCCAGGCCGGAGACAATCTGCGGCAGATCAAGACCGATAAGCATAAAAACGGACCCATTGAGTAAAAAACTGAAACTTTCCCAAACATTCACTCCCTGAAGCCGCGAAGTTCCGGTGAGAAACTGATGCCTTCGGATCGACAGAAAAAGCCCTCCGCTTACTACAGCCAAAACGCCGGAAGCATGAAGTTCTTCTGCGACTAGATACATGATAAATGGCGCAGCCAGCGTAAATACCGTATCCATATTGGCATCCGTCGGAAGAATTTTGTGCATTTTCATGAAGATGTATCCGATGAGAAGTCCGATGCCCACACCGCCGATGCACATCCAGAAGAAATTGAAAACCGCGTGGTACCAGATAAACTGCCCTGTTGCAACCGAGATCAGCGCAAACCGAAAAATAATAAGGGAAGAAGCGTCATTCAGCAGACTTTCCCCTTCTAGAATCGACTGGAAGCGTTTCGGGATTTTTACAAATTTGAGGATCGCGCCCGCACTCACCGCATCAGGAGGCGAAACGATTCCTCCTAAAAGAAATCCAAGTGCCAGTGAAAAGCCCGGTATAAAATAGTTGGCTGCAAAAGCCACACAGATGGCAGTAAAAAAAACCACGATAAAGGCAAAACTGAAAACAATTCTGCGCCACCGCCAGAGCTCTTTCCAGGAGGTCGTCCAGGCAGCTTCGTAAAGAAGAGGAGGAAGAAAAAGAAGAAAAATAAGTTCAGGTTCGATGATAATAGACGGAATTCCCGGTGCAAAACTGATCGCGAGACCTGCCAGAACAAGCAGAACAGGGTAGGCCACTTTTATTTTGTTGGCAAGCATCACCAGCAGAACAATGATGATGACGAGGAAAAGATAAAAAGCCAGATTTTCCAGCATTGGTTTTTAATTTAAAGTAAAATTAAGACAAAATGTAAATACTGTTGCAGAAAAATTGTCTTCTTTAATGCTCAAAATACAGCATAAGTTAAGCTGCAGACTTAAGACACTTACATTCAGGAAAAATATTTCTTTCGCTCTGGATTTTGCAGTTGGTTATAACTTTTCCGTCAGGTATTTCCAGTAGCGTTTCGGGACATGCTGGATGTGAAGTTTCATATTTTTCCGCTCCGTGATATTGGTTTTGGTAAAATAGCGCTGCCAGAGTTTCTGATATTTTTTTTCTTCTTCGTGATGAAAATTTTCAGGGCCTTTCAGAAGATCCAGCTGGTCATTGGCGGGATAAAAGAATTCCGTCGTTTTGAGATCGTAGAGCACACCGAATTTTCTTTTCAGATCATAAATCATCCATTTCTGGTCGGCGTAACGGTCTTTGAAGAATTTAATGCTTACCGGAAGTACATTGAAATCAGGTTCTACCTTCGCAAAAAACATTCCGTCTTCCAGCTTTTCAAAACGCACGAACGCATGCAGCCGGTGAATTTCCCTGCCCATACTTTTGGTGATTTTTGCGATTTCCATAATTTCGGCGTCTGCAAAATTCTGAAGGATATTTTCTTCCGGGTTTTTAACGGATTGCCGTACGGCGGAAAGAATGAGATTCCCCGAATCGGGTCTTTCGGAGAGATAAACCAGAAGGAGCTGTTTTACCCCACTTTTTCCTAAGCTTGCTTCAAGCTTTTTAATGACGCGGTCCGCTTTTTCGTCGGAAGTAATCACTTCATGCACGTCGGAAAAAATATCCTCCGAATGGTAATGCTCCTGGCTGATCACTTTTACAGCTTCAAAACGGTACTCGAAAACCTCAAAAACTGCGGTCATCAGACCTTCAAAAGAGCCGTCATAAATAAGCGTTGTCATTTAGAAAAGCGAGAGTTGCTGTGAAAAAGGATTCTGGTATTTCGAACTCATTCCGGCGAGGATGATTTTCCTGAAATTCTGCTCGTCGATCAGCTTGCTGAAAATATTGTTGTTTTCAAATTCGACAAAATACTTTGCACGGTTTACGGCAACGCCCATTTTCTTTAAATGTTCGAGTGTCAGTTTCTGAAATCTTCTCGCCATCAATATTTTTCCTACAGATTTAGTCCCGATTCCCGGAATTCTAAGAATCATTTCCTTTGGAGCGGAATTAATATTTACCGGAAACTGTTCACGGTGGCGCAATGCCCACGCGAGTTTCGGGTCGATCTCCAGATCCAGGAAAGGATTGGATGCATCGAGAATTTCATTCGCCTCAAATCCGTAAAACCTCATAAGCCAGTCTGCCTGATACAAACGGTTTTCCCGCTGCATCGGAACCTGCGAGTGAATGGAAGGAAGGCGGCTGTCTTCCAGCACTGGAACATATCCTGAGTAATACACGCGTTTCAGATTAAAATTCTGATAAAAATGATCGGCAACTTTAATGATTTTCAAATCGGTTTCGCCCGTAGCGCCGACAATCATTTGGGTGGATTGTCCTGCGGGAGCGAATTTCGGTACTTTTCTGAAGATTTTCTTTTCTTCTTTATAAAGAATTAGCTCATTTTTTACGAAACTCATCGGTTTGATCATTTCTGAATGCGATTTGTCGGGAGCCAGCAACTTCAGGCCTTTTTCTGTCGGAATCTCAATGTTCACGGAAAGCCGGTCCGCGTAAAGACCCGCTTCTTTCATCAGCTCGTTGCTCGCACAGGGAATGGATTTCAAATGAATATATCCGTTGAAATTATGTTCAAGCCTGAGCTTTTTTGCAACCTGCACCAGCCTTTCCATCGTGGTATCGGAATCTTTAAAAATTCCGGAGCTTAAGAACAGACCTTCGATATAGTTGCGGCGGTAAAAATTGATCGTAAGATCCACCACTTCCTCCACGGTAAAGGCCGCACGTTTTACATCGTTGCTTTTGCGGGAAACACAGTAGGCGCAATCGTAGATACAGTGATTGGTAAGCAGAATTTTGAGCAGCGAAACGCACCTTCCGTCTTCGGTATAGGTATGACAGATCCCGGAAGCATGACTGTTGCCCAGTCCGCCTTTGTTTTTCCGGTTACCGCCACTGGAAGAGCATGATACGTCGTACTTTGCAGCATCTGCAAGGATTTCCAGTTTTTCCTGAATGCGCTCGAAATTCATCTTATTATGTTAAATTGACAGAACAAAAGTAGTAAAACAAATTTTATTTAGTTAAAAAATAGAAAGATATTTTACTATATTTTTTTCGGTCATCCGGAAGCTCTTTCTGGCGGAGGTTTTATAAATTCTGTTCAAATTAGACGGGTACCCAAACACTCACATTTCCGGCAGGAACCGGAAAGTTTCCCCAGCCGTTTTCATCAACCGTTACCTGAGTATCGAACCATCCCAGATAATCGTAGAAGTTTTGTCCGGCGTACTGTACGCCAATTTCCATGGGTTTTTCGTAGGAATCTTTATTGCTTAAAACCACTGCACAGCCTTTGTGTTCACCGTCTCCTTCACGGACCCATCCCAGGCAGTTGGCATCTTCGAAATAATCGCGCTGCAGGCCGTAAGCGAAATGCTGTCTTGCTTTCAGCAGTTCCTCAATCTTTTCGACTTTATTTAAAAATATTTCCTGATCATTTCCTTCCTTGTCCTTGTCGGTATAGGTCGCGCCGAACAGATCGGGATAAAAGACGCAGGGATATCCGTTTTCTCTCAACAGCATCAGGGCGTAGGCAAGGGGTTTGAACCACTGCTCTACGGGAGCTTCCAGCTCCTGCAGCGGCTGGGTGTCATGATTATCAACCACCGTCACTGAGTGCTTGGGATCGGCAAGTGTTAACGTACCGTCAAAGACCGTGCGCAGATCATAATTTTCCCCCGCGAGTGAGGCGGTATGGAAATTCTGTTGAAGTGAAGAATCAAACAGGCTCATGCTTCCTTCGGTTGCTTCAATATATTTCTGCAGCAGATCCAGTTGGCCGGGCGCCCAGTATTCTCCGACAGCGAAAATATTTTTTCCCGTATTCGAGCGCAGCAGCTGAAGCCATTCCTGATAAAACTGGGGAGACTGGTGTTTTACTGCATCCAGGCGCACTCCGTCAAAATTTATCTGATCATGGTACCATTTTCCCCACCTGTTCAGTTCCTCGCGTACGAAAGGGTTGCGCTGTTCAATATCATTGTACATCAGATAGTCGTAATTTCCTTTTTCGCCATCAATCATTTCTTCCCATCCGTCGCCGTGGTCGTGGATGACCTGGAAAATGCCTTCCTGACCTTCCGCAAAATCGACGCCGGAGAAACATTGAAAATTCCACTCAAAATCTGAATATTTCTTACCTCTTCCCGGAAAAGTGAACTTTGTATAACTCTCAATTTCGAAAGGTTCTGAAAGATTCTGCTGCCGGTTTTCAGGATCTACTTTTACGGCATGAAACTTCTCTTTTTCGTCGCCTCCCGCTTTGTGATTCAGGACGATATCGGCGATGACGGAAATGCCGTTTTTCTGAAGGGCAGTGCATGCGTCCAGATATTGTGCTTTTGTTCCGTATTTGGTTGGGACGGTTCCTTTCTGGTCAAATTCCCCGAGATCAAAGAGATCGTAAGGATCATATCCTACGGAATAGCCGCCACCTGCACCTTTATAAGCCGGCGGAAACCATACCGCAGTGATGCCCAGTTCCTTTAAATAGTTTGCGGAATCTCTCGCCTGATCATATAGCTTACCGTTTCCTTCAGAATACCAGTGAAAAAACTGAATCATCGTTGCATTCATTGTTTATTGTTTTTTGACACGTGAAGTTAGCAAAAACTGTCCCGAAAACTTAAAAACCTGCTGCTTTTTGTTTTGTTGATCAGCTTTTTTTACCGTGACTTTAAGGAAATGTTTTTTTTGAATTCCTTAATATTGCATAAAAGAATACCAATGGAGAGAAAAAAAATACAGAGACACCATGAGTTGAGACTTGCTTTGATATCAGTTTTAATTGGGATCTGTTGCTGTTTTCTGGCCTTTTCTCTAAAGACGCTGACTGAATATTTTCAGGAAATTATTTTCAGCACAGCGGAAAAAAGCAATCCTCTGATTTTTATTTTTCTTCCGACCGTAGGAATTACGGCGATCTATTTTTTAAGAAAGTACCTGTTCCGAAACAGAAAAAATAAAGGCATTACTGAGATCTATAAAACAGTGGACCAGAGAAAAGACCATCTGCCTCTTTTTAAAATTCCGTCTCATTATTTTAATGGCTTCTTAACGGTTATTTTCGGCGGATCTACGGGTATTGAAGTTTCCACGGTGGTGGCTTCAGCGACGGTCGGGAACGCGGCTTATGAAAAGAATTTTTCTGCAAACGTCTATAAACTGGAAATGGTCTGCGCCGGTGTAGTGGCCGGCGTCGCGGTGCTCTTTGGAAGTCCGCTCGCAGGCTGGCTCTTTGCGATGGAAGTGATTGCCAGAAAATTCTCTAAAACACTTTTTATCAGCTGCACGGTCTCGGCACTCGTTTCCTGGCTCTTCATGAGTTTCTTTAAGACAGAACATCTTCTTCCTTATCTCCTTACCGGCTGGAAGTGGGAAGCGGTGCCTTACTTTGGGCTGCTCAGTATTTTGGGTGCTTTGCTCTCGGTATGTTTTACCGTGCTTGTCATCCGGATTAAGGATTTTTTTGCAGGCATCAGCAGCGAGTTTATCAAAGTAAATCTTGGGGCTTTACTGGTAGGACTCCTGATCTTCAGCTTTCCTTTTCTCTACGGTGACAGCTATCATCCTTTGCGGGAACTGTTGAGCGGTTCTCAAACCTATCCGGTGATTTTTCTGGCAGCACTTATTTTCCTTAAACCTCTGGCCTCTGCATTAACCCTCGGTGCAGGAGGTGACGGCGGCGTCTTCGCGCCAAGCATTGTTGCCGGGGCTTTCCTTGGCTTCTGTGTGGCTTATTGCTGCAACACCTATCTGGGAATGGCATTCAATATGGTAAACTTTGCATTGATAGGGGCGGCAGCTACACTTTCGGCTTCCATCTATGCACCTTTTACAGCATTGTTTTTGGTGTGTAATCTCGTACCGAACGGTTTCGTGTTATTTTTCCCTATTCTTATATGCAGTTTGATTTCCCGCTTCCTAGCCCAGAAAATATATCCCTATAATGTGTATACCTATTATCTGAAAAATTAAAGCGGAAAATTTCTGTATGCTTAAATTTTCGAGCGTCGGGTTGGCGGTACCAAAGTTTAGTGTCGGAAAGATAATTCCGTGGAAGACGATGCTGTTAAAAATTTGAAAAATAAATAACCGCAAATTCCGGAACTGAAAAATCCGAAAATTGCGGTTAGGTTAATTTTGTTTAAGCCTATATCACCGGTGCCTTACCCCTCTTTGATGATACTGTACATTCTTCGCTGCTCCGTCATAATGGTTGGAGGCTGCATCATTGGGATAGGATGAAGGAGAGGTATTGCGGTCATTCAGAAAATGGTCTGCGGGTTTTTCCTGTCGGATTTCTTTTCCGTTAAGATAGGTCTTCTGATTCGCGCTCTGGTAGCGTTCTCCCTTACGGTAGGTGGTTCCGTCCGGAGCGGTAAACTGTTGCTGTTCTGCTCCTTTACGATTTCTTAAAACAGCCACTGCGAGTGTACCTGCGGCTGTTGCTGCCAATCCTATGGCGATTTTTAAGGACGTATTCATATTTTTATTGTTTGGAGAAAACAGACAAAACTCTTGCCAATATCAGAAAAGGCTTTAAGAAAAAGGCTGGAATTTAGTTTCAAATATATAAAGTTCATCTTGCTCATTTAGGTATAATCACAAGCTCCCCCAAAATTAAATGACTTAATTTATATTGTAAATCATTAATAAATCAGATTCGATAAAACTTTAAAGCTTTAATGTAAGACGCATTTAAGTCAAAAGATTTAAGAGCGTCCCAATGTTCATTCTCCATTTTGTATACTTGCTGAACCTCAGTTGTTTGTAATGGAAAATAAGTGGAATTAAAAATCTGCTGACGGCATACTGTTTGTTGCATTGTCAATACTTTATACCCTGAGCTCATAAAACACAAATCGCAATTCTTACCCCATTCCAACAGGTAAATCGTCTGTACTCACGATCCTGATTTAAAAACTATTTAACCTGAAATACAAAATCAAATGAACGCACTGGAAACCTTAAAAGGAAAACAGGATGAAATCAGATCCTGGATGGAAACCATGCATCAGCAGCCTGAACTGTCAATGCAGGAAGAAAACACTTCGAAATACATCGCCGGAATTTTAAAGACTTTTGAAGGATTTGAAATCGCCGAAGGCGTCGGAAAGTACGGCATCGTAGCCTCTTTGAAAGTAGGCGACGGCCAAAAAGTGATCGGCATCCGTGCCGATTTTGACGCGCTGCCTATTCAGGAAGATAATGATCTTCCTTATAAAAGCAGGTTTGAAGGAAAGTCCCACCTTTGTGGGCATGACGGTCATACCTCAATGGCACTGGCCGCTGCAAAATACCTTTCCGAAACTAAAAATTTCAACGGCACAGTACGTTTCATCCATCAGCCGGGGGAAGAAACCATGCAGGGCGGTCCTGCTATGATCCAGGACGGTCTTTTTGAAAAATTTCCTGTTGACGCTGTATATGCGATGCACAATATTCCCGGGCTTGAAAAGGGAAAATTTCATTTCAGGGAAGGTCCTACCATGTCTGCCGTTGATAACTGGGAGATTGTTATTACCGGAAAAGGCGGTCATGGCTCGATGCCCGAACTGAGCGTTGATCCTATCGTTTGCGGCTCAAGTCTGGTGATGGCGCTGCAGACCATTGTTTCCCGCAATGTGTCACCCTGGAAAAACACAGTAGTAAATGTCGGATCCTTCCAGGCAGGAAACGCCGGCAACGTAGTGCCGCAAACCGCTACCCTGAAACTCAGTGTCCGCAACATGGATAATGACGTTCGGAAAATGGTGCTGGAAAAAATAAAAAGCATCACCAAAGCCCAGGCAGAAAGTTTTGGATGCACTTACGAAATCAAGGAAGGAGTAGCCGGAACGGTATTGGTAAACACGCCTGAAAACACCCGATGGGCCAGTGAAGTCGCTAAAAAAACCTTTGGCGCTGAAAATGTCATCGACGATACGGATCCGCTGATGAGCAGTGAAGATTTCGCATTTATGCTGGAGCAGAAGCCGGGCAATTACTGCATGTTAGGGAATGGAGACACTTTTATGGTTCATCATCCTAAATATGTTTTCAACCAGGAAATTCTTCCCATTGGCGCAGCATACTGGGTAGCTTTGGTAGAAGATTATCTGAAGTAAATTGACATTAGAATTAATATACCGTGACCGCTTTGGCGGTCATTTTCTTATTGATAAATAAAGGAATTTGCAGAACGCAGAATGAATCAGTCATTTCCAAGAGAAGATGATGATGAATAAGGCTGATCATATCATAGCTAACAGAGAATTCGGTTTCAAAAACTTTAATATATTTACAGACAAACAATTTTCCATGACTCACCGTTTCCAGGACCAGAAGCACCGCCTGAGCTATTTCCAGAATCAGGTGGATGTGGTATGTCCGGGTTGCGGGCAGAAGGCAACAGCAAAAGCAGATCACGAAAAGAAGGAAGTGCGCCTGTACTGTCTTCACTGCGGCTATTCGAAAATTACCGGTACAGCAATTGAAGTGGTGGGAATCCGTGCTCATTTGAAAATGGCAGCACATGAATATTTTGAGGCAAAGCTGTGGTACACTGCACCTTTCAAGAATGAGGTTTTCATTGCATATAGTCGCGAACATCTTGATTATCTCGAATCTTATATTTCAGCCACGCTGCGTGAACACAAAGACCGGACCCACTTTACCTTACTCGAAAAACTTCCGCGCTTCTACCACGAAGCCAAAAACAGGGACGCTTTGCTGAAAGTCATTGCCAAACTTAAAAATAAAAAGTGAACCTCCGCCTTTATCAGCGGAGGTTTTTAATTTTCCAATATAAGAATGTTGATTTTTGCGTTTAAATCCAAGTAAATTACTTCTGAAATAAATCCGGCAATTCTCGCAATGTGCGATGGAGATTACGGACTTTCTTTACCATTCAAAAGATAAGCGTCATTAGTTTCGGTTTTTAATCGTCACATACCCGGACAGTATTCGGCCGTCGGATACGGTGATATAGTACCAGTAATTGCCCGTAGGAAGATGACGGCTCAGGTGCTGCCCGTTCCAGGAAAAAGTGCCGGTGACTTTCTGGTCTAAAA
Organism: Kaistella soli; assembly: GCF_019038595.1. Taxonomy (GTDB): domain Bacteria; phylum Bacteroidota; class Bacteroidia; order Flavobacteriales; family Weeksellaceae; genus Kaistella; species Kaistella soli. Next base: position 94,286 of record NZ_JAHOPF010000004.1, on the reverse strand, counting down.
CTACGGTTCCAAAACGGTCGATCACCCTGATTCGGCTGCCCGGATAATCTTCAATGCCTTCGATTCGCCACGTATCGTTAACACCGTCACCGTTCGGACTGAATACGTTGCTGATCAGAAATATTGTAAAAGTCTGTTCTGCCACAGCGCAGGGTTGAAGGCCGCTCCTTACATATGCTTTATGCTGACCGACAGGGACATTATAAAATATACCCGACGTCTGCCACAGGAGACCGTCAACGGAATACTCAAGCAGCCCGCTGCCTGAAGCCATAATCTGGACGGTATTGTTTTCGATTTTAATTTCAGTGATGACAGGAAAATCTACTTTCTTCACAGTGGCGGCTTTTGAGGTACTGCATCCAGAGCTGTTGGTTACGGTAACAGCGTAGGTTCCGTTTTGGCCCGCATTGATGGTCCGCTGGCTGCTTTGGAACACGCCGTTATAACTCCAGGAATAGCTGGTTCCCGCTGGCTGGCTGCCGGCGTCCAGTTGTACAGAACTGCCCGGACAGTATTCAGCTGAAGGAGGAACGCTGACTACCGGTGACGCATTTAAAACTACCGTCAGTTTCACTTTGGCAGAACATCCGCTTGCAGCGTTAATCTCAACAAAAAAGATATTCTGGCCTGTAATCAGGGTGTAATGCGCGGGATCACTGATCAGGGTATTGTTCTGCGTGTAATAACGGTAGGTATAGCCTGCCGAATTGGCAACCAGCTGCGGCTGGTATTGGGCGAGATCCGTTTTTTTCGTACCGTCCTCCTCCGAACACAGCGCGGGCGCCAAGTAGTCGGCAGCAGGAATATTGGTGATCACCAATGATACCGTCACCGCAAGACGGCCTACGCTTTCACATCCGTTTTCTGTTTGGGATGCATAATACGTAATGCCGTCCTGCAGCAAGATGCCTGCAGCAAGCGGTGAGGTATCTGTTGTGTTGCTGTACCATTTAATCTGGCTTCCGTTCACGGTAAGATCTGATACTTTCGCGTACTGGCTTACGCAGAAGACCTGTGCAGCCGGTCCGGTAGGAGTTGCCGTGCTGAAGATGTTAATCTGTACGGGAGCCCTTTCACTTTCGCAGGAGGCGAGGGTCTGTGTTACATAATAAGTGGCTCCGTTTACCAGTGCAGTGGTAGGAGAAAGAGTGCTGCCGCCGGTTGCGTTGAGGTACCACCTGATTTGAGTTCCGCCAGCACTGAGTTCCGCTACCGTGGCCTGCTGCTGAACACAGAAATTCTGTGTAACACTTACCAGAGGTTTAGGCGTAGGATTGATAAAAGGATGCACTGTTACTTGTCTCGCAGTTGATTGGCAGCCCAGTGCATTTTTAGTTCTCAGCAGATAGGTTTTAGGAAACAGTCCAGTGAAAATATTAGAGTTTTGCCAGGTCATACCGTCATCAATACTGTACTGGGAAGCGCTTTCATTGACCGTAATTTTAGCGGAAGGGTGGGCGCAGTCGATCTGCTCTACAGTTGCGGTTGGCTGGAGGGGGGTGTCGGCAGGTATATTAATTGTGACGGCCACTGCCCCGGATTCGCATCCCGCATTGTTACGGACTTTCAGCGTATAGATTCCCGGTGAAAGCAGTGATGAAACCGCGTTGGAGGAATAAGTCGCGCCATTATCAAAGCTGTACTGATATTCCGTGGAAGTGATGGTAATGGTTCCGTAAGGATTTGTGCATGAAAGAGGCTGTGCCACTGCGAAGAGAGGAAGCGCGGGAGCATTCGGAGGAGGTACTACCGTCGCGGCAGTTGCCGGGGAAGAACATCCTGTTGCAGAAAGCTTGATCCTGATCTGATATACACCGGGCGAAAGATTTGCAGACGCGTTTGTTACCCAGGTAGCACCGTCATCGTAACTGTAGAACGCCGCCGCAGAAATTACGGCTACCGTCCCGCTGGAGGCAGTACATCCGGAAGGCGCACTTACTGAGATCTGAGGTGCAGAAGGAGTGAGCGGTTGCGGGTTGACGGTGGCAATACCTGCCAGGGAAATACATCCTGCGGCATCTTTAATCATTAAACTGTAGGTTCCGGGTCCAACACCGGATTTGGTAGCGGAAGGTCCATAAGTAAGTCCGTTGTCGAAACTGTATTCCGCAGCGGCAGTGGTAATCAGAAGTGTTCCCAAAGCACTACTGCAGTCCGGTTGCTGTACCTGGAATGCAGGTGCCGGCAGCGGTGCCTGAGCCGTTACGGTAGCGGATGTTACGGCAGAGATACAGCCTGTAGCATTTTTAATTTTGATCTTGTATACGCCAGGATTCAGACCGCTTTTGGTATTGGAATACACAAAGGTGAGACCGTCATCGAAACTGTAGGTCGCAGCGCTGGTGGTTACGGTAACGGAGCCGGTAGCTACGCTGCAGGTTGGCTGTACTACTGAAACTGCAGGTGCAGCGATGGTAATTCCGGAATGTAAAGTCACGGGTACCGAAGCCGATTCGCAGCCTGAGGAACTGGTTTTAACTCTAATGATATAGGTTCCGGATCCAACATTTTTCTTTACAGGGTCATTGGTCCAGCTGGCTCCATCGTTAAAGGTATAGCTTACACCGGGAGTGGTGATGGTAATGGTTCCGTCGGTGGCGTCACAAGCCGTCGGCTGAACAAGCGAAACAGCAGGAGTTGCCGGAATATTTGGAGATGAACCGATATAAACGTAGGCACTCTGCGAAACGCAGCCGGAAGCATTTTTAATCAGAAGGTAGTAAGTACCTGAATTGAGGTTGTTTTTCACCGGGTTTGTCGTCCAGGTAGTGCCGTTGTCGAAACTGTAAAGATCAGCCACGGTATTGATGAAGATGGTGCCTTTGGGCACGGCACACGTTGGCTGAACGGTTGTGTAACTCGGCTGGCTGAGGTAAAATTTGCTGACTGAGGTTGAAGTGGAAATGGAGGTGCAGCCGGCGGCATTTTTAATTTTAATATTATAATATCCCGGCGAAGGATTCAAAAGCACAGGGTTTGTTACCCACGTCGAACCGTTATCAAATGAATACTGGGCTGCCTGGGAAACAACAGTAATACTGCCGGAATCACTGCAGGTAGGCTGTACGGTTTTAACAAACGGCGCAGGAAGAAAAAATGCGGTGATGCTTATGCTCATGTCATATGGGTTGGAGGTGCATCCCTGAGCATTTTTAATTACCACGTTATAATAACCCGAAGTTAAATCTGTTTTTTCGTTGACCGTTCCCCAGGTCTGTCCGCCGTCAAAACTGTACATCGCGGCTGGCGTCATTATTTTAATACTGCCTTTAACTGTACAGGTGGGCTGAATAATCTGCACGTCCGGTTTGGGAAGGTAATATTTTTGAAGGGTCACGCTTGCACCGTAAGAGGACGATCTACAGCCCAGCGCATTCTGTACCATAAGACTATAATAGCCATCCGCGAGGTTACTGAAGGTTGCGGTGTTGCTCCAGGTCTGACCTCCGTTAATGCTGTACTGCGCCGCAGAAGTGGTGAAGGTGATGGATCCGCCTGTGCCGCAGCTCGGGTGGGTTACCGTATAGGAAGGACCGGGCAGAAAAAATTCATTGATCGTCACCGGTGTACTGGTAGAAACGCAGGATGCATCTTTTACCTGAACATAAAAATAGCCGGAGGTGATATTATTCTTAACCGGTGAAGTGGACCAGGTGTTTCCTCCGTCGAAACTGTAGGAGCTGCCGGGGGAGGTCACGGTAATGCTGCCTTTAGTACCGCAGGTTGGCTGTACCACTGTTACGGACGGGCTGGCAAGATTGGTCGTATTCATGTAAACAGAAATACCGGCGGACATGCAGTTGGCACTGTTTTTAACCATCAAATAATAACCCGTCGAGGCATTAAGATTGGTAAACACCGGGCTGGTGCTCCACGAGCTTCCTCCATTAATACTGTAAAAATCAGCGGGTGAGGTGAAGGTGATGCTTCCCACATTTCCGCAGCTGGGGTTCACCACGAGATAGGTTGGCTCAGCCAGATAAATCTGGTTGAAATAGACATAATTGGTTTCTGAAACGCAACCCTGAGCATTTTTGATCACTACATTATAACTTGTCCCTGATAAATTGGAGAAAACATTGCTTGCTGACCAGGTGGTGCCTCCGTTGATACTGTATAAATCTGCCGGTGTATTCACCGTAATACTTCCTTTGGCGGTGCATGTAGGCTGCACCGTCATCACATCTGCTTTCGGCAGTTTTACTTCCGTTAAACTCACATAAGCGGCAGATGACTTGCATCCAAGGCTGTTTTTAACCAATATCTGATAGCTTCCGGCAGGCAGACTTTTGGTATTTGTGGTCACCCAGGTGGTGCCTCCGTCAAAACTGTAAAAATCAGATACCGAATTAATCGTAATACTTCCGTTGTTCCCGCACGTAGGCTGTGAAACGGTGTAAAAAGGATAGGGAAGCTGAGGTTCGTACAGATAAACACTGCTGGTTTGCGACTGGCATCCTGCTGCATTTTTTATCTTGATTCTGTAAGTGCCAGGCGGCAGATCTTTCATATTGCTTGTTGTCCAGGTAGCTCCATTGTCAAAGCTGTAGAAATCCGCCTCTGTACTGATATATACCGTGCCGTCCTGTCCACAGGCAGGCTGAATAACACTATACTGCGGTGAGGTATTCTGGAAAGGCTGAAGGTAAATAGTCACAAAGACTGATGTGCATCCCAGACTGTTTTTAATCCCAACGGAAAAATTACCAGAAATTGCATTAGACAGGGTATTGCTGGTAACCCAAGTCTGTCCGCCGTTGAAGGTATAAAAATCGGAAGGGGTATTAATAGTAATGGTGCCGGGAGCAGAACATGCCGGGTTGACAAGGGTATAGTCCGGAGAACCCAGGGTAGTGCTCGAAATATTAACGATCTGCGCATTGGAGATACAGCCGGAAATATCTTTTGTACGGATCGAATAGTTTCCGGGCTGAAGATGGTCCGCTGTAGAACCTGTCACCCAAGTTGTTCCGTTATCGAAACTGTAGTAAGCGGCAGAGTTGTTCACTGTAATGCTTCCGGTATCACCACAAAATTTTGGCTGTACCGCGGAGCAGCTGGGGTATGCGGTAAGTACGGGGGTGATGGTAACATCCTGAGGGTACGACGTACATCCGTTCAATGTCTTGATCATCACCTTATAATTACCAGGATAAAGCCCGGTTTTCACTGGATTAGAACCCCATGTTAAGCCATTGTCGAAACTGTACTGGGACGCAGGTGAAACTACTTTTACTGTTCCGGTAGAGACAAAGCATGAAGGCTGAGTGATTTCAAGGGTAGGAGTTACCGCAGTCTGGCTTGGTTCAATGCTCACACTGGCGGTACTCGCACAGCCAAAACTGTCGGTCACGGTAACCGAATATACGCCTGTAGCGGTGACGGTAATGTTCTGCGAAGATTCGCCCGTGCTCCAGAGATAAGTTGCTCCCGGGGAAGCTTTGAGTTCCGTGCTGCCAGAACATACATTAAGGATTCCCGTGATGTTGGCGGTAGGATTTTTTACCTCCAGGTCAACAGGAATGATTTTATAACATCCGGCATCTCTAGAAACTCTTACATAAAGGACAGTAGAAGCGGAAAGATATGCTGATGAACCTGTAATGGCACCGGTGTTATTATACGCATTGCTATAATCTGCGAAATAGGAGAAGGTAAGCCCAGTGGTGGAAGGCACAACCAGTGCGTCAAAAAGTCTGAGGTCAAATGATTCACTTCCGTCATAATCGGTATCGCACTTCGAAAGTTTTGCGGTACTTACACTGATGTCGCAAGATAGAGAACAGTTGAGAAAACTGATGTCCCACCCGGGATTGGCATCGGAATCCGTAGCAGAACCGAAAATAGCTGTATTTCCCCCGCTGCTCCCGCAGGCACCTCCGCCTGAAGTGGCAGCTACATCAAAATCGGCGGTGACGCTGACATTATAGTTGCTGTTGATCGTGTTGGGAAAATTCTGGGGAAGAAGGGCGAAACAGAATTTTTTATTAGCAGTATCCAGAGTGGCAGGAGTGGTAGTGGTATATACCACATTGCCTCCGGCATCGCGAAGTTTAAGCGTTAGCGTTTTAAGAGTAGCCGCCACACCGCCGGAATTGGGCAGCGTGTAGTTCCCACATACGTTTAGCGGAAGGGTAGGGCAGATGCTGTATAAAGGATCAAGCGTTACCGAACCTACAAAGTTTTCTGTAGACTGCAGAATACAGAGATCATCAACATAGGCATAACCGAAATGACCGCCAAGACCGCATCGTGAAGCCATAAACTCTACAGTGAAATTCTCGTTATTGGGAATCGACGAAATATCCAGAATTCCCGACTGCCATTTGTCGGTATACAGCGTTACATAACCGTAGCCGCCAGCGGGAACTTTCGTAAAAATGCAGTTCTTCTCATCGCCAACCAAGCAGAATTCACTTACCACAACGCCGTTTTTGTTAAGGATTCTTGCTTTAAAAAAGGGCTGATTGTCCGTATGGCTCGTGTCGTACACCGACTGCAGGACCGCCTTGTAATTAAACTTTAGCTGCGTTTCGTTATTGGTTTTAAACCTTTTTCCCTGCACAATAGAGCCATAGGTACTTGAGCCGGTGTGGTTGATCTTAAGTGCGTACTGGTCAAATGCTTTGATATCTCCCATGAACGGGTCGATATAGTTGGCAGGTACCGAAGTGGCCATCAAAGCGGTGTTCCCTGGAGTATACTGGGGAATATAAGTGTCTGCGGTATTGGAAATGGATTTACATTGGGTAGGTCCTGGCGGATCCCCGATATTATAGAGGAAATTCCTGATATATTGCTTGCCGCTGACTGTTTCTGTCTGCTCAAAACCACCGTTAGCACACATTTCAACAGCCGGCTGGGTTGCCTTGTGCATGTGCTGTTGTTCCTGCTGAACTTTAAGATTTCTTTCTTTCAGGAATTTTTCCTGTGCAGTGCTGCTGGTGATGATTTTACCGTTGGAATCTTCAAAAATGCCCTGCCTGAGGTAATTGGGGTCAGTATTTTGTGAGAAAAGGTTTTGAAATAATACAAAAAAAATCAGAAAATAAAAATTCTTCATCAGCAGTGTTTACCGGATTATCAATAAATGTTAAAAAAATCTTAAAAAGTCTTAACAAATATATAAAATTCCAGCAAAAATACAAATGGCAGCATTCAGCATAAAGGCTTAATACAAATGTCTGATATTAAGTATGTTATTAGCCGAAGTGCGATGCAGCAATGATATCTGAAAATCCCAAAATACAGAGTGCAAACCAATAGTGAAACCAGAGTAAAGTAAAATAGGTTAAAGGGTCTTATCATACATCGGCTGACCTTCAACGGTCTGCAGCAAGGCGCGCTGGGATCGGCTTTCAACGTGCTGATGATTTTTCTGGAGGAGTTTTTCAGTGAAGACCTAATTCCCTTTTTTTAAGAGCACAAAAAAAAGCCCTCTAAAAGAGAGCTTTTTTGTGCCCGGAACAGGACTCGAACCTGCAAGCTTGTGGGCACCCGCACCTGAAACGAGCGTGTCTACCAATTTCACCATCCGGGCAGTGAGGTGCAAATATACAAATAAGTGCATATAATGCGTAACCGGATTAAAAATTTATTTTTTCTTTATCCGTATTCCTCAAAAGGTATTTTCAGCTGTACTGAAATCTGCTTTTTTTCCTGGGTGTTGAGGTTGGAAAGGGAAAGTCCTAATAACCTTACGGGCCTGTCAAAAGGTCTGAGTTCCCAGAGTTTCTGTGCGGTTTCATAAAAATCAAAAGCGCCGTCAAAATATACTTCCTGGGTTTTGCTCCGGGTGTATTGGGTGAAATCTTTATATTTGATTTTCAGGGTTAAAGATTTTCCCCTGATTTCTTTTTTGGAAAGCCGTGCTTCGAGTTCTTCGCTGATGAGCTGTAGCTGTTTGAAAACGGCATCCTCATCGAGCAGATTATCCCAGAAGGTTTCCTCCACGGCAACACTTTTCTGTATCCTGTGTGCTTTCACCTCGCTCATGTGAATGCCACGGACCACATTATAATAATAATTTCCGGATTTTCCGAAAAGCCCGATGAGCTCTTCCAGCGATTTTTTCTTCAGATCAAGTCCTTTGAAAATATGCATCTCATGCATCTTGTTGGCCGTTACTTTGCCGATGCCGAAGAATTTTTCTATCGGCAATTCCTCCATGAATTCCAGAATCTGGGTGGGATGAATGGTTTTCTGTCCGTTAGGTTTGTTATAGTCAGAAGCGACTTTGGCCAAAAATTTATTCACTGAAATCCCTGCAGAAGCGGTAAGTCCGGTTACCTCGAAGATGCGCTGACGGATTTCTCTTGCGATATCGTTAGCCGACTCCATCCCTTTTTTGTTTTCGGTCACATCCAGATAGGCCTCATCCAGAGAAAGCGGTTCCACCAGATCAGTATATTCATGAAAGATCTCCCTGATCTGCTGGGAAATTTCTTTGTAACGCTGAAATCTTGGTTTCACAACGATTAGATGCGGGCATTTTTCCAGTGCAGTTCTTCCAGGCATTGCAGACCGGATTCCGAATTTTCTGGCTTCATAACTTGCGGCGGCTACCACGCCATACTTTCCGCCACCAACACAGACAGGTTTGCCGCGGAGTTCCGGATTGTCATGCTGCTCCACGGAAGCGTAAAAGGCGTCCATATCCACATGAATGATTTTCCGGTTGGGTAACATGGAGCAAAATTATAAAAAATTAAATGCTTCAGGAAAGGAGGAATACACGGAAAGAAAATGACCTCTGTACATTTTAATTACGCAAAGGTATTTTGCTGGCAAGGGAGATTGTTTAAACCGCAGGGTGCACAAAGTTTATCATGGAGCATGGAGTTTTTTATTAATTCATCCTCCACATGCGTCTAACTTGTACTGTTTTGACCGTCTAAAAACAATGAGATTTGTGCTTACTTGAAATGAAATGATGTTTTCTTAAATAAAGAATCCGCCTTAGTAATATGGCGGAATCGATCGATATTAAATTCCTGTGGTTTCGAAATAAATGTACCGGTTTGTTGTTCGGATTTTATATGTTGTCAAGGTTTTTCCAGCCCGTTACTTAGGCGGCTTTTCTTTTTTGATGGACGTCGCCTGAATTAATCAGTATGACGGTCATTATTATTCGTTTACTATTGTAAATAGAGTTTAATTTTGAAAAAATACGATCACTAACTTTGAAAAATACAGCTTGAAATATTTAAGTTCTCGCAGGGTTAAGATGTCCCTTTTATTTCCTTAAGTCTGTGACTATTAATAGCTTTTCAGAAATATTTTGTCAAAAAAATTAGAGAAAGTTAAAATCATATGCTTTAAATATATAATTTTATAAAAAAAAGATCATGTGCAGCTACGAAGATATAGAAGATCAGTTCCGTTTTCTTGGAGCAGATTTTTTAAAGGAGTTCAAAGACTGCTGTGTCATCCAGCAGTTTGAAGCGAAAACAGAACTCATGTACGAAGGCCAGAACGTCAAATTTATTCCTGTTGTATTAACCGGGCTGGTAAAGGTATTTGCCATGAATGAGGACCGCGAACTGGTGTATTATTTCGTAAGGCCGAAACAAAGCTGCATCATGACGTTTTCTGCAGCTTTCAGAGACGGCATCAGCAGGGTTTCTGCCGTTACGGAAGATCCTACAGAGGTGCTGCTTATTCCTGTTCATAAGGTTTTGCGGTGGATGAATCTGTATCCTGCGCTCAACCGTTTTTTTTATAGTGAGTATGATCTTCGGTTTGCAGAAATGATTGACATGCTGAACAAAGTGGTTTTTCACAGGCTCGACAGACGCGTGATGGATTATCTGCATCAAAAGGTGGAAATTACAGGAAAAAATCCGGTGAAGGTTTCTCACAAAGATATTGCGAACAGCCTGGGAACGGCAAGAGAAGTTGTAAGCAGAATCCTGAAAAAGTTCGAACATGAAGGGAATATCCGCCAAAACAGCCTGGGGATTGAAGTGATGGTTCCGTTGTGACTTTAGTCACTTTTTTTGTTTTTTTTAAAACTTACATTTGTTTTTCATTCTCTTGTTTGTCTTGTAATCAGTGGATTATGAGGTGAGGTAAAGCAAATTTCAGTTTTTAAAAAAGACCGTATATGATTACAAAAATTACTGTTTTTCTCTTCTTTTTTATTGGTTTTTATGGATGGTCACAGGAAGATCTGCTGAAAGAAATTGATACGGCCCAGTCTTCTGAAATTTACCAGCCCAGTTTCAAAGCGCTTCAGATTGTCACAGGGCAGTCGACAAAAATGCCCGCCAAAAAAGAATGGTATCTTGATATTTCTCACCGTTTCGGGGATGTGAGTGACGGGTTCAAAAGTTTCTTCGGGCTGGATCATGCTACTACAAAACTGGGAGTAGTTTATGGACTGACAGACGGAATTTCATTAAGTGCTTCCAGACATACCTATCAGAAAACCTATGAATTTGGAACAAAATACAGGATTTTGAAACAGATGGGAAACTCCCCTTTTGACGTAGTTGGTTACCATGTGGTGGATATCAATTCGGTTCTTGATAAAGACAGTTATCCCAATCTGAGATTTGGAGACCGGCTTGCCTATCTCTCGCAGATTCTTATTTCGCGGAGATTCTCTGATGAGTTCAGTCTGCAGCTGACCCCGAGTTTTGTGCATAAGAATTTGATTGAGTCCGCGATTGAGGATAAAAATCTTTTCTCAGCCGGCATTGGCGGAAGGTATAAAATATCGAAACGGGTTTCGCTGAATGCAGAATATTTTCTGAATTTTGAAGATCATAACTATTATAAAAATCCGCTTTCTGTGGGTATGGATATCGACACCGGCGGACATATTTTTCAGCTTGTTTTCACCAATTCGCAGCCGAATACCGAAACGGGCTATCTCACCAATGCTACCGGAGACTGGGCGAAGGGACATTTTTTTTTCGGATTTAACCTGTACAGAGTCTTTTAAAATTAATAAATATGAAGACACCGATCAAAATAGTCATTTTAATTTCAGGTTTAGCACTGCTGGGCTGTGATACCCGTACTTATGAAGACATTACCGGGAAAGTGATCATTCCTGAAACCGTGAAGTTCACTCAGGACGTAAAGCCGGTGATTGACAGGAACTGTACAGTTTGTCATTCGCCGGGCGGAGCCTCCTCATTTTTTCCTTTAACCGACTATACCCTGGTGAAAAATGCCATCGACAAAATCTTAGACCGTGTACAGAGACCTTCCGGAGATCCCCAGAAAATGCCTCAGGGCGGAAATCTGTTTCAGGCCGACATCGATATTTTAAAGAAATGGAAAGCTGACGGTTTGCAGCAATAATTTAATACCATAATCAAATGAAAAGGATTTATATGATCACCATGGTTCTGTTTTTAGGAAATCTTTTGTTTTCCCAGAAATACACGACCAAAACCGGAACCGTTCACTTTGAAGCCAACGTACCGCTCTTCGAGGATATCGATGCCAGACATTCCAATGCAGCTGCAGTTCTGAACGCGGACAGCGGAGATTTTGCATCTGTCGCAATGACCAAAAATTTCAAATTTAAGAACGCACTGATGGAAGAACATTTCAATGAAAACTATGCTGAGACATCGAAATATCCCAAGACCACATTCACCGGAAAAATAGCAGATTTCAAAAAAGAAAATCTGTCCTCAACCCCAACCGCTTATACTGTGTCCGGTACCCTGAATTTTCATGGAGTGAATAATCCGGTTAACTCTGCTGCTCAGATCTATACCAAGGACGGTAAAATTTATATCTCAGGGAAATTTGTTGCGAAGCCTGCAGATTATAAGGTGACTGTACCGAAAATGGTCATGAAGAAAATTGCGGAAAATGTCAATATAGATTATTATTTTGAACTGCATAAATAATGAAAACGAAATTTCTAATACTGATTTTAATGGCCGGTTTTTTCGTTCTGAAAGCCCAGGAAAAAGATGTTTTTGACATTGCGAGATCCGGAACGGTGGCGGAGATGCAGCAGCTTATGTTGAAAAATCCTGACGTGATCAATTCAGTCAGTCCTATGGGGTTTTCCCCGTTGATACTGGCCTGTTACCGCGGAAATACAGAGGTTGCTGATTTCCTGATCGAAAAGGTGAAAGACCTTAATTACAAAAGCCCTGAAGGAACGGCCTTGGCCGGACTCTGCATCCGCTACCATAAAGGACTGGTAGAGCATCTGCTCCGGAAAAATGCCGACCCCAACATTGCGGATTCTTCCGGTACCACCCCGCTGATATGGGCTGTTAAGACAGGTAATGAAGAACTTGTAAAGATCCTGCTGAACAACCGGGCGAAAAAAGACCTGGCAGACCAGACGGGAATTACCCCTTTTGAATATGCAATACAAACCAAAAAGCAAAATATTATTAACCTTTTTAAAAGCGACTAACATGAAAAGAAAACTATTATTTATTTTAGGAAGTGTCTTTACCGGCATTTTCATTTCGGGCCAGTTCACTTCAGGAACGGTGAGTTTAGGAGCAACCGGCATGACGGTGAAGATGGACACTAACCCCACAACAGTTACCCTTACGCTTACCGGACCCAGCAATTCTTTTATGGGAATTGGCGGCGGAGATTTAGGGATGGCTGACGGAGCTGACGGATTTATTTATAATTCTTCGGCCAGCAGAGATTATACCTTTAACGGAGTTGGAGTAACGCCGTCGGCTGATGCAAGCCAGGACTGGACCGTGACTTCAAATGTTGTTGCGGCGGGCACAAGAACGGTAGTAGCAACAAGAAGCCTTAACGGAGGTGCTGAAGATACACCGATCCCTAATGCTGCAGGACCGCTGGATATCTTTTACGCGAAAGGAGACAATACGCTTACCCTTTCTTATCATGGTGCAGGGAACAGAGGTTATGCGACCCTTAATATGACCGCTGCTCTTGCTACCGGCGAAGAAAGTCTTGCGGGCAGGATACAGTTCTACCCGAATCCTTCCACCGGAATGGTTTATTTTAAAAATTCAGGAAAAATTAAAAACCTCAGTATTTTTGACAGTACCGGAAAATTAATGAAGACTCCGGAGCTTAAAAATGATGCTGTTGATTTAACCCGTTTGAAAGCCGGTGTTTACTACATTGAGACAGAAAGTAAAGACGGCACCAAAACTCAGGAAAAACTTATTAAAAACTGATAAAAACTGATAATCATATCTAAACAAAAACCGTTTTGAATCCTCTTCAAAACGGTTTTTTTTGTTTATCAATAAATGTTCAGGCGACGTATTCTCTTATCAGACCTTTCAATTTTAATAACGTTCGGCATCGCCTTGTGGGCACCCGCACCTGAAAGGAGCGGCAGAAGAGGGAAGTTTGGTTGCTTCGGTGATCCGCCGACGGGTTTCTTCTGCGTTTTTTCGGTCATCTCCAGATTGGCCTCCTCCAGAGAAAGCGCTTCCACCAGATCAGTATGTTTCTATTAAAAATTAAATTAACTTGTACATCATTGAAATAGAATTTATGTTTTAAAAGCCCAAACGATTTCTGTCTCCCTGATGTTATTTTCCACTTTTTCTAAAAATAATTGCTGTAAATTTGACTTTACTTAAGAATAATTTTTTAAACAAATATGGCAGACGATAAATTAGCAGTCTTGATTGATGCGGACAATGTTCCTTATAAAAACGTAAAAGAAATGCTGGAGGAAATTTCCAGAAATGGAACTCCCACCATCAAAAGGATTTATGCAGACTGGACCAAACCCAATGCTTCGGGCTGGAAAAATGTTTTGCTCGAAAACGCCATCACGCCCATTCAGCAATACAGTTATACCACAGGAAAAAACTCCAGCGACAGCGCTTTAATCATTGATGCGATGGATATTCTGTATTCCGAGAAAGTGAATGGATTCTGCATCGTTTCAAGTGACAGCGATTTTACAAGATTAGCCACAAGACTTCGGGAAGCCGGCATGAACGTGATTGGATTTGGCGAAAAGAAAACCCCGAAACCTTTTATTTCTGCGTGTGATAAATTTATTTATCTGGAAATTCTCAACAATACTGAAGAAGCTGACAGTACAGAAGAGCCGGAAAGTACTTTAGCGAAAAGGCCTGTTAAAAAGAAAAACAAAGCAGAACCCATCAGCAAAGTGGACGCACGTACTATTAAACTTATCACTCAGAGCATTAATGATCTGGGCGATGAAGACGGCTGGACTTTCCTTGGGAATCTTGGAAGTTTTATCATTAAAAAGAAACCGGATTTTGACCCCCGAAATTTCGGTTTTTCAAAACTTCTGCCTTTAATTAAAAGCATCGGTAAAATTGAAATCGATGAACGCGTAACGGGTGTTAACAATATCCGTCACATCTATGTGAAAGTGAAATAAGAAGGGTTGAAGATTTTCAGCGTGAAAGCCGAAAACCGATAAGAAAAAAACGCATCCGGGAGATGCGTTTTTTTAATAAAAGATTTAGGCGTTGTAATTTTTTACTAGACCTTTTACAATTTTAATGACGTTCGGCATCGCTTTATCTGCAGCCTGTAAAACCTCTTCGTGGGAAACGGTAAATGCAATATCAGGTCCGCCCACATCGGTGATAATCGAGATTCCGAAACAGTCCATTCCCTGATGTTTGGCTACGATCACTTCAGGAACAGTGCTCATGCCTACTGCGTCACCGCCGATTGCTTTGATCATCCCGTATTCTGCAGGGGTTTCAAAAGTAGGTCCCTGGAGGGCAACGTAGCATCCCTCGTGGATTCTGATGTTTAAATCTTTTGCTACCGCTGTGGCAACCTGCAGCATTTTTTTATTGTAAGGCTCACTCATGTCCACGAATCTAGGCCCCAGTTCATCGATGTTTTTTCCGCGCAGAGGATGTTCGGGCATCATGTTGATATGGTCGTTAATCAGCATGATATCGGCAACTTTGAAGTTGGGGTTTACCCCTCCGGAGGCATTGGATACGATCAGGTTTTTAATTCCTAAAAGATGGAAAACCCGGAACGGAAATACAACAGTCTGGATATCGTGCCCTTCGTAATAATGAAATCTGCCGCTCATCATGAGTACTTTTTTGCCTTCCAGTATTCCGTAGATGAGTTTTCCGCCATGGCCTACAACGGTGGTCTGCGGAAAATTTGGGATTTCAGTAAAATCCAGGGTATGGATGGCCTGTACTTCCTCTTTCAGTTTTCCGAGGCCGGAGCCCAAAACAATTGCGAAATCAGGGGTTTCCTGAATCATGTTTTTAATGAAGGCTGCTGTTTCTTTAATTTTTTCTAACATAATCCAATATGATTTGATTAAATTCTTCCCTGTTCTCAATATTTACATTAATGGGCCAGTAGTAGACCAGATCCCTGAGGTAATCAAAGGTTTTCAGTCTTACATAATCTTTCTCAGTAGTGAGGATCAGTTTATACTCGCCGAGTTTTCTGTATTCCGCTACAATATCCTTGATGTCCTGTTCACTGAAATTATGATGGTCCTTAAATTTAAGATGTTTTACCCGCTGCGAAAATTTGGCTAAATGACTGATCAAAGGCTTCGGGTTTGCGATGCCTGTAATCAGTAAAATATCGTAATAGCTCAAATTGTTATCCGGGAGAAATTTGTCTTTGCTGTAAATGTTTTCGTCATAACCAATCCAGGAGAAAAAAACTTTCTGGTTATGCTGAGGTTTAATTCTCGAGATATAATACTGTTTCTTTTCCTCGGTGATGTCATCCGGACATTTGGAAACCATGATGATCTGCGCTCTTTTTACTCCGCTTCTGCTTTCTCTCAGATCGCCTGCAGGAAGCACAAAATCTTTAAAATAGGGATCGTTATAATCGGTCATCAGGATGTTGAAGCCTGGCTTTATCGCCCTGTGCTGATAGGCGTCATCCAGCAGCAAAACGTCCAGATCCATATCGCCGATCATTTTTTTTGCACCGGGAACTCTTTCTTCAGAAACGCCGATTACAAAACGGTTTCTAAACCTTTCGAAAAGCTGCATCGCCTCGTCGCCCACCGTTTTATAATTGCTGTCGTAATTCGTGATGCCGTAACCTTTGGTAAGTCTGCCATACCCTCTGGAAAGGACACCGGTTCTGTAATGTTTCGATAAAAGTTCTGCCAGATACATCACCATCGGAGATTTCCCGCTGCCGCCCACAGAAAGGTTTCCGACGCTGATCACCGGAGTTTTTAGTTTGGTCGATTTAGAGATTCCCCAGTCATACATTAAGTTCCGGATGCCGGTAACCAAGTGATAACCCAGAGAAAAAGGGTAGAGATACCATCTTTTCATAGCCAGCAAAAATACATATTTTTAACAGGAAAATAAACACGGAGACTTCCATTTTTCCATAAATCTGCATGATATTTATCGTTAAAATAATTTTTTACCACAAGGGATAATATTAGCAGGCTTCAACCCTAATTTTAAACATTTTGTTTAAATTTGCTTGATTAGATTAAAACGTATGAACAAGAAAAATGTAGCCGTAGTAATGGGCGGTTATTCCGACGAATATAAGGTTTCTCTCAAAAGCGGGCAGCTTATTTACGATTCTCTCGACCGAGGTTTATACAATGTTTACCACGTGGTTATTCTGAAAGATGAATGGTATTTTGTAGATGACAGAGGACAGCATATTCCGATTAACAAAGCGGATTTTTCCGTTAATCTTGACAGCGGTTTTGATGTGAAGTTTGATGTCTGTTTCAATATCATCCACGGCAAACCGGGTGAAAACGGAGAACTTCAGGCGTATTGGGACACCATCGGACAGCGATATACCGGATGCGGTTTTTATCAGAGTGCTTTGACGTTCAATAAAAAAGATACCCTTGCGGTGCTTTCAAAATACGGAATCCCTTCCGCGAAAAGCGTATATCTGCGAAAAGGCGATTCCTTTAATGAAGATGATATTATTGCAGACCTGGGACTGCCCTTGTTTGTGAAACCCAATCAGAGCGGGTCTTCGTTAGGGATCAGCAAAGTGAAGGAAAAAGCGGATTTCCTTAAGGCGGTGGATTTTGCATTTGCCGAAGATGATGAGATTTTGATTGAGAGCTTTCTCGACGGGATGGAGGTTTCTGTTGGCGTCGTAGATTTTAACGGGGAAACCATTGTTCTGGGAATTACTGAAATTGTACCTTTCAAAGAGTTTTTCGATTATGAAGCCAAATATGAAGGCGCTTCAGAAGAAATAACACCGGCGAGAATTGATGACGGCACCCGTAAAAAAGTGGAGGAGATTGCTAAAAAAGCGTATGACTCTTTAGGAATGAGCGGGTTTTCCAGAAGTGAGTTTATCATTATGAACGGTATCCCTTATATGCTGGAAATGAATACGAATCCCGGGTTTTCACCGGCATCAATCCTGCCTCAACAGGCAAAAATCTACGGAATTTCTATCCAGGATTTATGCGGGAATGAGGTAGAAAAAGCGCTGAAGAAGTAATTTTTCCAATCCGGTCCTTTCTATGGACTGAAAAAAATAAAATACAGTAAGCAAACCGCTGACTGTGAGAACAAAAACTAAACTATGAGAGTCGCTGTATTTCCGGGATCTTTTGATCCGATTACCCTTGGACATTATGATATTGTGGAAAGAGCTGCGCCGCTTTTCGATAAAATTATTATCGCAATCGGGCAGAATTCACAGAAAAAATATATGTTTTCACTGGAACAGAGGGTGGAATTCATCAAAAGAACCTTTGAAAAGTTTCCGAATGTTGAAGTGGACCATTTTGAAGGACTTACGATTGATTACTGCCACAGCAAAAACGTCAATTTTATTCTGCGCGGCCTGAGAAACCCGGCCGATTTTGAGTTTGAAAAAGCAATCGCCCAAACCAACCGCGAACTGACTCAGGGCAATCAGATTGAAACGATATTCCTTCTGACTTCTGCCGGAAAATCGTTTATCAGCAGCAGCATTGTAAGAGAAATCATCACTTTCGGCGGTGATTACGAACTGCTGGTTCCGGACACGGTGAGGGTAGATATTGGGTGATGAGCAATAAGCAATAAGCAATGAGCAATAAGTAATATGAATGAGTAACCTGTAATAATTTTTTTATGGAATCTGACTATAACCAAATTTTTAGGGAAAGAACAAAAAAGCTCTGTATTTCAATTATAAAAAGTCTTTCTGTTTTGCCTTATTCCGATGATTTGTCAGTCATAAGAAAACAGGTTTACCGGTCGTCAACTTCTGTTGCTGCCAATTACAGAGCAATGGGAACAGCAAGATCTCAAAATGAAAAATTCTCTAAATTGTGTATTGTGGTGGAAGAAGCAGACGAAACACAATTTTGGTTGGAACTCATTGAGGAACTGAATTACCTCAATGGAAAAGAACTTGAAAATTTAAAGAAAGAATGTGAAGAAATAGTAAAAGTAATGACCAGTTACAAAAAGAAACTTTCTGAGAGAAATCCAAAATAATTTAATTAACTATTACTCATTACTGATTGATCAATATGGTTCACGAAAATTTAAATCTACTTATAGAACTGCTTGGTACCGTTGCTTTCGCGATGTCTGGAAGTTTCGCGGCCATGCAGAAACGCCTTGATCCTTTCGGGGTTTTAATTATTGCATTTATTACTTCGGTGGGCGGCGGAACGGTACGCGATGTTCTTCTGGATGTTCCAGTTTTCTGGATGCGTGATCTGGTGATGTGTTCTGTAATTTTTATCACCTGTATTGTTTCGATGGTGTTCAAGTCGGTAGAGAGAAAATTCAAGGTTACCCTTTTTCTCTTTGACAGTTTCGGACTGGGACTTTTTACCATTGTCGGGATCCAAAAGGGGCTCAGCGCGGACCTGCATCCTTTGATCTGTCTTACTTTGGGAACCATTACAGGCTGTTTCGGGGGAATTATACGAGATATTTTACTGAACAGAATTCCGTTGATTTTCCGTACGGAGATTTATGCGACGGCCTGTATTGTGGGAGGCAGTGTTTTCCTACTTCTTATTAATTACAGCAGGCTGTCTTATACGCTGGTTCAGATTTCCACCATCCTTCTCATCGTAGCCATCCGTACGCTGGCGGTAAAATACCACTGGCAGATGCCGAAATTTTACGATTCCGCGGAAAGTTCTGAAATGTAGAAAATTAAGCTGTTTTCTCTCAAGAACCTTATTTAAACTCTCCTGAGAACGTATTCAGGATTCATCCAAAAACCTTATTTTTGTAAAAATTTTTCCCCTTGAAAAAGAAAAAGCAGGATTTCAGCCATCTCTCCGCCAACCAGCCGATCGGTATTTTCGATTCAGGAGTTGGAGGTTTAACGGTGGCCAAGGAAATCAAAAGATTGCTTCCCAACGAAGACCTTATCTATTTCGGTGATACCAAACATCTTCCTTACGGTGAAAAATCCAGGGAAGCGATTGTGGGATATTCCACGAAAATCACCAGTTTTCTGCTGGAGAAAAACTGTAAGGCGATTGTGATTGCCTGTAATTCGGCTACTGCGAACGCGCTGAAAGAAGTGCTGGATCTTGTGGCGGAGAAAGTTCCCGTGATCGACGTCATCAACCCGGTGGCGGAAAAAGTGTCTTACGAAATTCACACGAATGTAGGCGTGATCGCCACAAAAGCAACGGTCAATTCCGGACTGTACAAAAAATCAATCCGCAAACACAATAAATTTATCAAAGTGGATGAACTGGCAACGCCACTTTTGGTTCCTGCGATTGAAGAAGGTTTCAAAAACCATCCGATTACCCATTCGATTATTTACAATTATCTGAGCAACAACAAACTAAAGAATATTGAAACCCTGATTTTAGGCTGTACCCATTATCCTTTGCTCATCGATGAGATTAAGCAGTATTACGGCAACCGTGTCCGCGTGATTGATTCACCGAATATCGTAGCCAACCAGCTGAAAATCATTCTGGAAAAGCATCATCTGCTCAACGAGAAAAATCCAAAACCTCAGTACCGGTTTTATCTTTCAGATTTAACCAAAAATTTCGAAAAGATTTCCAAAAAGTTCTTCGGAAAAACCATTGATCTCGAACTGAAAGTGCTGTAAAGCAATGTGTTTGATGCTTGATGCCTCAACCGTAGGTGTTGAGAATTTAAAACAGGGACGCAAAAAAAAATAATTAACTTTTTGTTTCCATATGGTATCCGCTTAGCAAAAATATGGAACATCTCATTTTTGCTTTTTTGGGTCATTTGGACGGCTTAAAAAAGCATGACACTTTTGTCACTTTTGCGGTAAAACCACTAACAGTAATTACTTTAAGTCTTAATCCTCAGCCTTGTCCTTCGTATACTTCATTTTAACCACAGCGCACACAGCGGTTTTTTCGGAGCACACGGAGATTTTATGAGAGGTCATAACCGGCTTCCTTTATGTTTTTTTTGAGCAAGCAAAAACAAGGAGCGTCAAACATCCGTCACCCAACACCCAGCAAATCACTTCCTATCCCCCTCTTTTTCTTCGGGCAGCAGTTTAAATGAAGTCGCAACAAATCGGTCTCCTTTTATTTCTCCCATCACTTCGGCTTTTCTGACGGCATTGCAAAACCCTTCCTTCGAGTGGGCATCGCCGTGATCATCAAT
Source organism: Kaistella soli (assembly GCF_019038595.1). Lineage (GTDB taxonomy): Bacteria > Bacteroidota > Bacteroidia > Flavobacteriales > Weeksellaceae > Kaistella > Kaistella soli. The sequence continues at coordinate 73,740 of NZ_JAHOPF010000004.1, read as the reverse complement.
TTTAGTTCCTTCGACAAAATAAGATTTCCCATTGATCCTTACTGCAAGGTCACAGCCCTTTTTTCCTTTCATTTTAAACTGACACTGTCCGCACGAAGCCTCCACCACCTGAACCTTCTGCGTGGACTGAGAAAACATGCTGATTCCCAAGAAAAGAAAGAATACCAATACCGCGTTTTTCATCTTGAATAATTTTAAGTAAAAGTAAGTATTTTTATGGCTTAAACTGATGATCCGAATCATACGGTTCATCATTATTTTCCAATACCGAAACGGACTCCTTTTTTTTTTATTAAATTTGCTCACGATAAAAAATTATGCACAAGCTTTCTCTTCTTTTTACAAAAGACGGTTTACAGTACCAGATTTCCAAAAACAAAAACGTTTTGGAGGAACAGGCTTTTTTTGTCAGTGAAGAAAGTCCTGAACAGTTTATTTCCGAAAAGCTCGGTGAGATTCTGGCGGAGAAAAACTTTAAAGAGATTGCCGTTATTTCAGCGTTGAACCATTTTACCCTGATGCCTGAAGGTTTTTCAGAACACAGCTTGGGTTATGACCTTATTGCTTTCAACGCGCCGGTAGATGAGAAAAACGAAGAACTGATGCTTTCGGTGAACAAAAAATTTGGGGTTCAGTTTTATTATACTTTTCCAAAAGCCGATTATCAGCAGATCAAAAATAAAAAGCTTCCCACGAATTTTAATTTCTCCGGAGAAAAATTCCTCAACGCCATTACTGCGAAAAATCAGAAGGAAATCCACATCAATCTCTACCATCATCAGTGCGAGTTTTTTGCGCTCGATCAGAAGAAAGTAGTGCTTTACAATAATCTGGATGTGAATTCGGAGGTTGATTTTCTTTATTTCATCATGTTCACTTTAAGCAAAATCGGTTTCGGAATTAATGAAACCCACTTCTTAGTCTACGGAGAAACCACTGAAAACGAAACTTTCATCTCGGAACTGAAGAAATTTGTAAAGCATCTAAAAATCGTTTACGATAATATTCCGAAGAAGAATTTTGTCCTAGCAGGATAAAGAACAAACTTCATTAAAAACACTTCCCGAAACATCGGGAAACCCACCAACTATGTATAGAATCATCTCCGGAAGATGGAAATCAAAAAGAATTTCTGCTCCGAAAAACTTTGATGTAAGACCCACCACTGATTTTGCGAAAGAAGCCCTTTTCAGCATTATCGAAAACCGTTTCAGCTTCGATATGGGAGCAAGCTCGGTACTCGATCTGTTTGCGGGCATCGGATCTATTTCTTTGGAATTCGCTTCCCGCGGATGCAATGATGTGACGTCTGTGGAAATGAATCCAAAGCATTCAGCGTTCATCAATGCCACCGCTTCCGAACTCGATATGAGCCTTCAGGTTAACGTGCAGCGCGCCGATGTATTTGAATACCTGAAGAAAAACAGAAACCGAAAAACCTATGAAATGGTGGTTGCCGATCCACCGTTTGAAACGGACGAAAAAAAATACGGCGAACTGATTTCCCTGGTTTTAAACAACAGGTTTTTAAAAGACAACGGCATTTTCATCCTCGAACATCAGAGCAGAACCAAACTGCAGCATCCCAATCTTCTGGATACCAGAAAATACGGAAACGTAAGCTTCTCTTTCTTTAAGGCCAATGATGTGGAGGCGGACGATAAGGTTGAGGATGAGATTAAGGATGAGAATAAGGATAATAAGGCTGAAGATTAAGACTGAGAGGATAATTGCTGTTAATGGTATTCCAACCACAAAGTCACAAAAGCTCTTTGTTTTTTATCTACTCAAAAAGACCATAAAGGAGGGAGCGTTATGACATCTCATATAATCTCCGTGCGCTCCGTGAAAACCTCTGTGCACTCTGTGGTTAAGGTGGACTGCAAAGTAAGGCTGAAGATTAAGACTGAGAGACAACTGCTGTTAATGGTTTTTACCGTTAAAGTGACAAAAGCCTTTTTAAGGTATTCACAAGAATAAAAAAGGAAGCTGCGTTGACAGTTCATAAAATCTCCGCGCGCTCCGTGAAAACTCTGTGCACTCTGTGGTTGAGGTGGACTGCAAGAAACAGCTTCCGGGAAAATCTGTACAAACTTCCAGCTTCAAACTCCCAGCTTCCATCTGGTTAAAAATAAGATTGTCAGTAGTGCTTATATTTTCTGGAAGCTGAAAGATGGAAGGTTTCCACAGATTATACAGATTTTTTCCTAGCGCGTTTTTTAGGGTCACAGAAAAGTAACCATCACGCTTCCCCTCTGATGATAGAAAAAATCATGGTCTTCAAACTCAATATTTGTCTGGCCGTTCAGGTAGTCGTACACCATTTTCTGTAAGACGCCGTCGCCGATTCCATGGATGATCTCCAGTTTTTTCAGATTGTTTTTGCGGCAGAAACTGATGGTTTCCATTAGTTTCTCTTTCTGAATAAAAATCCTTTCAAAAGCATCATACTCCGACGGGTTTTTCACCAGATGCTCAAAATGTAAATCAAGCACCAAATGCTTTCTGTTGTGTTTTTTAGACACACGCTTAGAAATTTCAAGTTTCTGAACGGTGCCGACTTCCTTATAAATATCCGGATTCTGAAGCACCACCTGATTCTTACCGAACTGGTGCGTAAAGCCGTGTTCATCTTTAAACACCACGGTATCGCCTTTCACAGAAGTGATCACGCCTTTTAAATCATCATCGATGGCAGCAACTTTATCGCCTATTTTCATTTTGGAAACTGTATAGAAGATGCAAAAATAGATAAATTCTTTTCAGTGAATTCAATACTCAGGAGATTATCTGCGTGGTATTTGTCAGATGTGTTTTCTGTATTAATACCCGTAAAAATTTATCATAAAACCAAGGTTTATGTTATTTTTTTAAATTAAATCTTTCAGTTTTGCTACAATGCATTATATTTGCTAAAAATCATTATATTTTATGAAAAGAACACTATTTTTCGTTTTAGCTCTGTCCTATGTCTGTGGTTTTGCGCAGGATTCTAAGGAAATGACAAAGCTTAAACAGCAGGGCGGTGCCGTGGTGAGTATCAGCAAAAGCACTGCGAACCCGAACTTTATAAGATTCGCAAACGCAGAAGGCCTGGAACTGAAAGCAGCAGATGCCAGATCAAAAGTACAGGAGTTTCTGACGGCCAATATCAGTGTTTTCAATCTGAAATCTGCAAAAGACATGGTTTTTGCAGAAGAAAGCACCGACAATTACGGACTGAAAAATGTTATTTACCGCCAGACTTTTGAAGGCCTGCCCGTTTATGACGGTCTGCTTAAATTCCATTTTAATTCGAAAGGCCAGCTGGCTTCGCTGAACGGAAATACCGTTTCGGATATTAAAGTAAATACCAAAGCTTCCATTTCTTACTCTGAAGCAGAAGCTGCCGCTAAAAATTTAGTGAATCAGCAGAACCTTAACCGCTCGGGAAGCCCGTTACAGACCGGCAGGAACAATCTTTTGATTTTCCCGAAAAATCTGGTACAGGGAGGACAGGTGATCCCTTACCTGGCGTATGAAGTGGAAGTGACCAACAAAAACGATGTGCGGGAATTTCTGTTTATCGATGCCCATACCGGAGAACTGGTAGAGCAGTTTACCGGAATCCATCCTATCGACCGGAAACTTTATGAAGTGAATACCAACGCTTCCAGTTTAAAATGGAAAGAAGGGGATGCTCTTCCCGGAGCACTGGATCAGTGGCAGCAGAGTGAAATCGTCACCGCTGAGCACGTCTATAATTTCTTCAAGAATGCATTTAATTATGTTTCCTATAACAGCGCAGATGCATCGATGGTTACCATTAACAACAACCCGAGTATCAACTGCCCGAATGCCAACTGGAACGGCGTTACCGCCAACTACTGTACCGGTACCGCAGCAGATGACGTGGTGGCTCACGAATGGGGACATGCCTATACCGAATATACCAGCGGGCTGATCTATCAGTATCAGGCGGGTGCCTTAAATGAATCCTATTCCGATGTGTGGGGAGAAACCATTGATCTCTTTAATAACTATATGGATGAAAACGAAGTGGTTTCTGTAAGGACTACTACTTCATGTTCGGGCAGCCAGAGATGGAAGATGGGTGAGAAGGCCACTGCTTTCGGAGCTCCGATCCGCGACATGTGGAACCCGCGCTGTAACAGCAATCCGGATAAAGTCTCAGACACAACGTACTATTTTTGCGGAACAGCGGATTCGGGCGGTGTGCATACCAATTCCGGGGTGACGAATCACCTCTACGCTTTGCTGGTAGACGGCGGAACCTTTAACGGCTATACCATTACAGGGGTGGGCTTTGTAAAGGCAGCGCATCTGTGGTGGAGGGCTCAGAAAAACTATCTGACTCCCACCAGTGATTTTGCTATTTTCGCAGACGCTTTAGAAGCTTCAGCCAACGATCTGATCGGCGTTAATTTACCGGGGCTGTCTACCACGACAGTTCCTGCCGGGCTCAGCGGACAGTCCTGGGCTGCCGGAGATCTCCAGAATCTTAAAAATGCAATTCTGTCCGTACAGCTAAGAACTCCACCGACACAGTGTAATTATACTCCGCTTTTAAAACCCACTCCGGCCCTTTGCGCAAGTGCTGCTACAGGAGCACTGTTCACTGAAACCTGGGAAAACGGAACCGGAAACTGGACCATCAACAACGTGCCGACGAACCCGGCGTCCTGGGAGAACAGAAACTGGACGGTTAAAAGCAGCCTTCCCAAAGGAAGAACCGGGAAAGCCATTTTCGGTGCAGACCCCATCAACGGAAACTGCTCCACCAGTATGCAGAACGGTATCTTGCGCTTAGAAAGTCCGCTCATTACTTTCCCAAATTTTACCGCCGGGATCTACGAGATGGCATTCAATCATTATGTAGCGACCGAAGCCAAATGGGATGGCGGAAACATCAAGTACAGCCTTAACGGCGGTGCGTGGACCTTAATTCCGAAAACCGCATTCACTCAGAATGGGTACAATTCCACTCTGGACGGAACGGCCAGCAACGACAATCCTCTGAAAGGTCAGGCAGCGTTTACAGGGACTGATGGCGGTTCGCTTGGCGGATCCTGGGGACAGAGCGTCATCGACTTATCGAAAATCGGTGCCGTGTCCGGATCGAATATTAAATTCAGATTTGAAATGGGAACCGATGGCTGCAACGGGATAGAAGGCTGGTATCTGGATGAGATTTATGTGTATAACTGTACCGCTCCGATTCTTGCCTTAGATCAGGCAGGGATGAATAACGGAGTGCAGGTATTCCCGAATCCTACCTCCGGAATGCTGACCATCCAGAATAACACCGCGACGAAACTGAATACCGCACAGGTTTATTCCGCAACCGGACAGCTGATTAAAAGTTTTAAACTGGATAAGACGGTTAAAAATTCAACCATTGACCTCAGTGCATTTGATAAAGGAGTTTATATGATCAAAATAAATTCTGATCAGGAAAGCACGAGTGTGAAAGTGATTAAGAATTAAAATAAAGCTGCAGATTTTTCAGTACTGATTAATCACGGTTTTAAAAACGATCCGGAAGAGTTTTCTTTTCCGGATTTTTTTAATCCCCATTCCGATCGCTGCCGGACGTCACCGGTATTTATTTTCTTAACTGCAGAAGTGTAAAAGCTCTCTGGAGTAAAGTTGTTGTGGTAAATGAGTTCTTTTAACCACAAAGTCACAAAAGTTTCATTTATTTAAGATATTCAAAAGAACAAAAAAGGTGGACGCTAAGATTAAAAGTGAAGATGATGCTCTACAAAATCTCAGTACTTTCTGTGAAAATTTCCGTGCACTCTGTGGTTAATAATTATGAGGTTTATGTTTAAATTTTCAATTAGAAGAATTTTAATGGTCTTCATTTCTTAATGGTTCATCTGTCTTAACCACAAAGGCACAAAGGTTTTCATAGAGCAAATCGAGATCAAAAAAGTTAGGACTTCAAACTATCTTAACCACAGAGGCACGTGGGTTTTCACGGAGGACATG
>NZ_JAHOPF010000004.1:0-67649 GCF_019038595.1 Kaistella soli | reverse complement strand
ATCTTATTAAATCGCTGTGGTCTCTGCGGAGTCTCTGTGGTTAATAATTATGAGGTTTATGTTTAAATTTTCAATTAGAAGAATTTTAATGGTCTTGATTTCTTAATGGTTCATCTGTCTTAACCACAGAGGCACGTGGGTTTTCACGGAGGGCATGGAGATTCTGAAAAAAAACACAAGCATCCCTTTTTTAAGTTAATTCAAAAAAGATGATCTTATTAAATCGCTGTGGTCTCTGCGCGGTCTTTGTGGTTAGTAGGCACTGTTTTAGCCACAAAGGCACAGGTTTTCACATGACGCATCAAGATCGAAAAAGTTCGGACTTCAAACTATCTTAACCATAGAGGTAAGTAGGTTTTCACGGAGAACACAGAGATGGGCACTTTCAAAAAACGAGCTTATTAAAGCGCTGTTGTTTCTTTGTAGCCTATGTGCCTTTGTGGTTAAAAAAAGACACATCCGGATCTCCCCAAACCGCAGTTTTCTTCCCCGGAAAATTTGCTTAAATTTGGGTTCTTAATAATCATTCATTTATTATCAATAATACAACAGATATGGATCCAATTTTTGACCTCATAGAACAGGAAAGACAAAGACAAACCCACGGAATAGAGCTGATCGCTTCCGAGAATTTCGTTTCCGACAACGTCATGAAAGCGATGGGAAGTGTTTTAACCAATAAGTACGCAGAAGGTTATCCGGGACGCAGATATTACGGCGGCTGTGAAGTGGTGGACGAAGTGGAAACCCTTGCTATTGAAAGAGCCAAACAGCTTTTCGGCGTTGAATACGCGAATGTTCAGCCGCATTCAGGTTCTCAGGCGAACGCTGCCATCTATCTTTCGGTCTTAAAACCGGGCGATAAAATTTTAGGTCTTGATTTATCCATGGGAGGGCATCTGACCCACGGTTCATTTGTGAATTTTTCCGGAATCCAGTACAATGCCAATTTCTATGGAGTAGACCGTGAAAGCGGCCTGATTGATTATGAAGCCATGCGTCAGAAAGCGCTGGAAGTAAAACCCAAAATGATGATCGCGGGATATTCCGCGTATTCCAGAGATCTGGATTTTAAAAAGTTCCGTGAAGTGGCGGATGAAGTGGGAGCAACCCTTTGGGCAGATATCGCGCATCCTGCAGGACTGATCGCAAAAGGACTCCTGAGTTCTCCGTTCGAGCACTGCCACGTCGTTACCACCACCACGCACAAAACCCTGAGAGGACCAAGAGGCGGACTGATCATGATGGGTAAGGACTTTGAAAATACTTACGGTCATAAAACCCCTAAAGGAGAAACCAAACTGATGAGTGCGGTACTCGACAGCGCGGTATTCCCGGGCATACAGGGCGGCCCGCTGGAGCACGTTATCGGAGCAAAAGCTGTTGCCTTCGCAGAAGCGATTGATGACCGGTTCACCGCTTATGCCCATCAGGTGGTAGCAAACGCCAGGGCTTTGGCAAAAGCCATGATCAGCAACGGTTTCGATATCGTAAGCGGCGGTACCGATAACCATCTGATGCTGGTTGACCTCAGAAACAAAAACGTGAACGGTAAAGAAACCGAAAAAGCACTCGTAAAAGCCGACATTACCTGCAACAAAAACATGGTTCCGTTTGATGACAAATCCGCGTTTACCACTTCCGGAATCCGTCTCGGTACGGCCGCCATCACTACTAGAGGACTGAAAGAAAACGATATGGAAACGATTGCGGGACTGATCAACGATGTGGTGACCAACCTCAAAGATGAATCCGTGATTTCCGGTGTACGCAAAAAAGTAAATGAACTGATGGATGCCAGACCGCTGTTTCAGTATTAGGCTGGATGATGGGTGATGGGTGCTGGGTGATGGATGTCGGATGTTGGATGTTGGATGCCGGATATTCCGGTTTTTCAAAAACTTTGTCAAAGTATTCTGATGCCGCCTTAGAGCTTTGACAAAGTAGGCTCACGGGACTTTGATAAGGTTGTGAATTTAAAAATCAAACCACCGACTTAGGAGATTTTTGCGTTAAGAAAAATTGTAATTATTTCCTGAACTTCAATTACAATAAACAGACATAAAAATCCCCGCTGTCTGAGTGGCGGCAAAAAACTTTCATTAACGCTGCAATCTTGCGGTCCGCCCGAGTTTTGGGGATTTTCTTAGAAATAATTGCTATTTTTTAGCAATCCGCCATAGGCGGATCGCCGATTCAATTAAAAATATATAAAGATGAGGCAAAAAGATCCAGTCTTGACTTTTTTGTTACTTTTTGTGTTAAGACAAACCGTTGAAAACGGTTCGCTGATTCCATTGAAAAATATAAAAAAGGAAGCAAAAAGTAAAAGAAACTACTAAGATCAGGACTTGATTTTTTCGCATTAGGCAAAAGAACTATAAAGTTAAATATCAAGAACTTTTAAAAGTAACCGGTATATTTATTCATGGAGCAGAAAAAATCCTACACTTTCCTGGAAATCAAACAGAAACTGGTCAACTACTGCGTTTATCAGGACCGCTGCCATCAGGAAGTGGAGCAGAAGATGCGGGATTATCTGGTGATCCCGGAAGCGAAAGAGGATATTCTTCTGTACCTGATGAAGGAAAATTATCTTAATGAGGAACGGTTCACCAGAAGCTATATCCGCGGCAAGTTTTACATGAAATCGTGGGGGAAAAACAAAATCATGAATCATCTTAAATTTAAAGGAATTTCAGAGAAGCTGATCCGCAAATGTTTTGATGAAATTGATGACGCTGATTATGAGAAGACGCTGGCTAAAATTTATGAACATTATTATGCTCAGCAGAAAGGAGTGAAAGAATACCAGAAAAAATCGAAGACGGTAAAGTACCTTTTGGGCCGCGGCTTTGAATATGAGGAAATTCTGAAGGTGACGGGGGAGCGGTAATGAGCGCGGGGTATTTGAGTCGGATGGTATTTGAGTATGAAAGATTCCTTGTTTCCTCGGGATGATAACCGTTTTTCGGAAGAGCGTTCTGGCATTGTTCTACCAAGTCATTTTTTTTTATTGACGAGATCCCTCCTTACGTCGGGATGACAATGGGGTCCTGGGAAAGTAACTGCTATTACAAAAGGAGAATTTGTCATTCAGAACGGAGCGTTAGCGGAGTGAAGAATCTTGCCGTCAGGAGATCCCTCGATTCCTCGGGATGACAATCTTTTGGTAAGAAATCCCTCCTTGCGTCGGGATGACAATGGTGTCCTGGGAAAGTAACTGCTATTACAAAATGGCGAGCTGTCATTGACTCCGTCAAACATTCTGTTTCAGAATGCATCGAAGCATAGTCGAATTGAAAACGTAGGTTTCGCTGAAGATTACGAACGTAGTTCAGAAGAATCTTTGCAGTCACGAGATCCCTCGGTTCCTCGGGATGACAACCGTTTTTCGGAAACTAATTGTCATTAAAAAAGGAGCTCTTGTCATTCAGAGTGGAGCGAATCCGAGTGAACAACCTCTTCACCGGAATGGTTTCAGTTTAGAAAGATCCCTCGATTCCTCGGGATGACAACCGTTTTTCGGAAGAGACTCATCCCCCGGGTCTTCCCAGCCTTTTTTTCGGACGGGATATTTCTCTGCTTAGATGAGAGTGGCTGAGAAACACTTGGGCCTTCTCGTTCGTCAGCCACTATAGTGTCACCTTCTTTATGGGTGTGTTTATTTACATTACAATAACTTAATCTTGAACCTTTTGCGTATCTCGCAAAGATTATCTACTTTTGGCGCTAATATTTTTGTATGATAAGAAATTTACCTGTTTTTTCCTCACCTTCATTACCGGCAGACCACGAAACAATCTGGTTTAATTAATTTTATGACGGATTCCTGTCATATATCATCTATTTGCGCTGCCGCATTACCGGAATTTTACCGCAACTTTACCTATTGGCAGATCATCTGGTCCTGCTTTTAACACTACTATTTACTGAAAAAAAATATATTATGAACAAAAAACGATTTTTTATGATGAAAACGGCTCTGGCTTTTTTTATGGTGCTCTGCTCCGTTTGGGGGTGGGGGCAAACCACTATATTTACTGAAACGATGGGTACTGGAGCCTCTGGAAATCCTTCAGCGACAAATTATACGGGATTTGCAAATTATTCGACTTTAACGTTCAGAGGTGATGCTGACGTTAGAAATAATACTGCTTCCAGCTATTCAGGTGCATCAGGAGGTAACAATGTATTCATCACAAATACAAGTGGAAGGTATTTTACAATATCGGGAATTAATATTTCTAATTATAATTCCTTAGGACTGTCGTTTGGATTTTGGAAGTCTTCAACAGGGAATATTACCAGTTCCCAACTGGTTGTAGAAGTTGCAACGGATTATAATCCCGCAGATAATACTGGAACATTTACATCTTTGACTTATCCGACTGTTACCACTGGATCAGCGTGGAGTATGGTAACGATCAATGGAGGTGTAATTCCATCTTCTGCGAACCTTGCTATCAGGTTTAGACAAAATCAAACAACACAACAAGTTAGAATAGATGATGTTAAGTTAGTTGGAGTAGCTCCAACTTGTACCACCTCTACTTTTTCCTTTAATTCTCCGAGTATTAACAAGGTCACCGGTGACGCACCTTTTACGAATACTTTTACCACTAATAATACGTCTCCCACTGTATACTCCAGTAACAACACTGGGGTAGCTACTGTAGATACAAGTTCAGGTGTAGTTACTGTTGTCGGCGCAGGAAATGCGACCATCAGCGTAGCACAAATCGCAGACGGCACTCATTGTGCAGTAAGCGCAAGTTATAGCTTGACGGTAACATCTTCCTCGCCACAGTTAGCTATATCCGGCGTACCGACGGACCATGGAAGTTCTTGCCCAGGGGTTCCAAATACCAAAGTGCAGTATACCATTACCAACAGTGGCGCAGCCGCAGCTGCCGGACTCAATGTCACTTCCAGCGATCCACAGTTTGTGGTCTCTAATTTATCAACTTCCACAATTGCAGCAGGAGGCACTGCCACTTTCGATGTAGTCTTTACTCCTTCTTCGTCGGGTTCTAAAACAGCAACCTTGACGGCGACAAGTACAACTTCTGGAAGCAATACTTCTACTATTGTGCTGACTGGAAAAGGGAATGCCACCGTAGAAGGTGCTGTAACGACCAGTGCAGAAACAAATTTAGGAAGCGTAGCTGTTCAGCTTAACGGCAATGTGAACACCTTAGGAACTTGTCCTGCCACACAGGAGAAAGGTTTTGCGTGGGGAGCCAATGCTGATCCAACTGTTTCTGACAATTCAACGACAGTCTCTGGTGTTGCGACCGGACCCTATAGCTATACTTTATCTGGACTTACGGCTAATACAGTTTATCATTACCGCGCTTATGTTAAAGATGCGAATAATGTTTACACGTACGGTGCTGATAGACAATTTACCACTTTAGCAGTGGCTGATCACTTGGCTTTTGTGAATGTTCCGGCAACTGGAAATGTGGGTAGTAACTTATCTTCATTTAATGTAGAAGCACGCAGACCTGATAACAGTGTAGATACTAATTATACTGGAAATGTAGTTTTAAGCAAAGCTTCAGGTGCGGGAGTGCTTTCAGGTACAATAACCAAAGCTTTTGTAAATGGAATTGCGACTTTTATTGACATTCAATTTGATTCTGTAGGACTATATAGCTTATCGGCAAATAATGGTATTCTTGAAACAATTACATCGAGTGAAATTGCCATAACCAAAGTTCCTACTTATAAAAAAATTACTTCTTTAGACGATCTTACTGATGGAGAATATCTTTTGGCAGATGCTACCGACAAAGTAATCATGACAAATGCCCTTTCAAGCGGTGCATTTGGAGTTACATCTGTTTCACCTGTTAATAATGAAATCATTAACCCTATTGCGACCACAGTTTGGAGCATTGTTAAAACAGGGACTAATTACGTAGTGCAAAATGTGTCTGATTCTAAATATCTTAATTATGTTTCTTCGACAAACTTGTCAGGGGTTACAGCGGTAGCCACCAATAACCAAAAATGGGTTATTACTTACAATACAGATCATTTTTCAATTATTAGTGCTGCGGACAATACCCGTTTACTGAAATATAATTCCGCATTATCCATACCAGGCTTTAAAGCTTACACCACTTCAACCCAATCACCGGAAGTAAGCCTTTACAAAAAAGTTACTAACACCACATGGACAGGATCGCCAGCCGCATGGTCAAATGGTGCTCCTACTTCAGATCTTCCTGCCATCATCAATGAAGATTATTCGGGTCCTGCCTTCGAAGCGTTTTCCTTAACCGTAAACGAAGGAAAAACTTTGACTGTAAATAGCTCCGTAAAAACAGGTAACGTCACCAATAACGGAACTATCATCGTGGCCAATAATGCCAATTTTGTGCAGACCGGAACATTCACCGCAGGCGATGCTTCTTCTTTCAAACTGAGAAGAGATTCCAAAGCAGTGAAGCGTCAGGCCTATATCAACTGGAGCAGCCCGATGCAGGGTTCAGCGCAGACGCTCAAGGCATTCTCCTATGGGAAACTTGCTGATGGAATCACCAATCAGTCAGCGACCGGGACTTTGGATAACAGATTTTATACCTACGACAATGGCGTATATGTTCAGGTTGCTGATCCGTCGGTAACTACGTTTACTACACCTGGAACCGGATATCTTATCCGCACACCAAATGATTTCACGACAACCCCTCAGGTATTCCACGGACAGTTCGAAGGAAAAACTCCGAATTCCGGGGACATCAGCTATGATCATGGTAACCTGATAGGCGGTTCATTCGTTTTGTTAGGGAACCCGTATCCGGGCGCAATTTCGATTGAGGATTTCTGGGCGGCCAATCCTGATACTACGGGTACGGTCTATATCTGGGACAGCGGTGCCATGATGGATGGCAGCGGAAACTATTCGGGAAGCAATTATTCCGCGTACTCTTCAATGGGGTCAGTTCCTGCGAATGCGATCGACGGTTATATTCCCGCAGGTCAGGGCTTCTTCGTAGAAAGAACTTATATTGATCCTTATATCTTTAAAAACAGCATGAGAAGAGGTGACCAGACCGGGATCTTCAGTAAGTCTCCGGTTCAGGATAAATTCTGGCTGCAGATGACGGCACCTTCCGGAGCGAAACCTCAGATGTTGGTTGGGTTTAATGCGGCGGCAGGCACCGGATATGATCAGGGCTATGATGCTAAAATGATCGACAACAACGCTGATGTGCTCTACACCACCGTGGATGATAAAAAACTCGTCATCGATGCTCACGGTATTTTCGATGATGCGGATAGCTTTAACCTGAATGCTAATTTCAGTACCTCAGGGAATTACACAGTGGGTATTCTTCAGAAAGAAGGAATCTTCAGCGGTATCCAGAACATCTACCTGAAAGATAATGTGACAAGGACCGTGACTGACCTTTCAGCAGGTTCTTATACTTTCAGTGCAGAGCCGGGTCTTCAGGTCAACCGGTTCACGGTACTGTTTAAATCAGGGACTGTTCTCGGGACAGACAGTGCAGCAAAATCCGGAATAACCGTCTTCAGTTCCGGCAGTGAAGTGCATGTGAAGGCAGATCAGAATATCAGTGCGGCAGAACTCTACGATATGAGCGGAAGACTGCTGGGATCCTCCCGTGCGGGAGCTAGAGAAACCGTAATGACGGTGTCTTACCGCGGAGCTGTGATTCTGAAAGTAAGACTGGAAAACGGAATGGTACAGACCAGGAAATTAATGCTTAAATAAACCTAACATGAAAAAATATATTACTGCAGCAGCAATAGTGCTGATGTCGGGTTACAGTCTGGCACAGTCAGATTCCCGTTTCTATAACACAGAAGGAAGCTATAAAAGAGGTCAGGAAACTGACCCTGGCGGAGGCGGAGGCATCGGCGGCGAAGACCCTCAGCCTGCACCGATCGATGATTATGTTCCCGCGCTGTTTATTGCCGGACTGGCGATCGCGGCTTATTATGCCGGAAAAAAACAAAAGGTTACTGCATCTTAAGATCGATGATTAAGCCGTTTTAATTACAAAGCTTCCCCGAAAGGGGAAGCTTTTTGCTTTTTTTTGAAATCATCTCCGGTACTGCTGCGTGGGGGTATCTGCCTGATGCTATGGGCTTCTGAGATCCGCCTTAACCATCTGTTAATATCGGCGGACTGGGCATTCTTCTTTTTTTTTCCTATATTTGCAGCGATTTAACTTTAAAAATGAAAAGCAGCATATATCTCCTTTTTTTCCTGATCGCCGTATCCTCCTGCAAACCCAAAGAAAATATGGTATACATGGAAACCGACAGAACTTTGGCAGCAGAACAGGTGAAGCAGGCTGTTTTTGAAGGTTCCCACTTACAGTCCGGAGATCTTCTCGACATCAAAGTAACCGCTTTCGATGAGTTTGCCGTGCGACCGTTTAACCTCCATTCCATGAACCAAGTGAGCACTCCCGGAGACGTGCAGAATACCCAGGCCGCACAGACGGCCCCTCAGGGGTATCTGGTGGACAATGAAGGCTATCTTATTTTCCCCGTATTGGGAAAGATTTTCGTGAAGGGAATGACCATGGCACAGCTCAGGTCAGACCTTGAAGAGCGGCTCCATACTTACCTTTCCGATCCTCTGGTATCCATCCGCCAGCTCAATTTCAACATCACCGTGCTTGGGGAAGTAAAAAGCCCGGGCAAATACACCAATGCTTCCGATAAACTCACCCTGCTTCAGGCTTTGGGCATGGCAGGGGATATGACCGACTACGGCGACCGTACAAAAGTGAAACTGGTCAGAAATGAAAACGGAACCGACAAAACCATCGTTATCGATTTTACTGATAAAAACATTACTTCCTCTCCCTATTATTATATGCAGCAGAATGACGTTCTCTATGTAGAACCTGACGTCATCAAAAAAAAATCAGCCAATGTGGACCCCAACAGAAATCTGGCCTTTCAGATCGGCGGGGTAGTACTGGGACTTGCATCAATACTTATTACCTTACTACGTTAATTCATGGAGTTTACAGATACGATTGCAGAAAAACGCGACGGCGGACAGATCAAAAGACAGATTCAGCGTTATTTCCTTTTCTGGCCTCTTTTTTCAGGCTCTTTACTGCTCGCGCTTTTCGGGGCCTGGCTTTATTTAAGATATGCCACCCCGCAGTACATGAGCAAAGCTTCCCTCTATGTTAAAAGTGCCTCTGCCAAGTCGGGAGAGATCATGGGCCTTCAGGATTTTCAGAATATGGCACTGCCCTCCGGGCTGATGTCAAATGAAGTGGACAATGAGATTTCGGTGGTCAAATCAAAACCGCTGATTTTAAGTGTTGTGAAAAGCCTGGGTCTGGAAGTGAAGGTGATTAACGAGGGCAATGTAAAGGAAGCTGAGCTCTACGAAACCAGTCCGGTAAAAGGCAGCATCCTTTCGCTGGTTAATCCCAGAGCTTTCAGTTCCTATTCCTATACCATTTTCCCTTTAGGAGCGGACCAGTTTAAACTCAAAGACTCGCATAAAGAAATATCAGGTACCTATGGGGTTCCTGTCAAAACCCCGTTCGGAAGCTTTGTGCTGAACAGAAATCCCGGCGTCACTTTCAGCAAGTCATTAACCCTCAGCATTGTGAACCCACGGGTTGTTGCTGATAAAATAGAAGCGTCGCTCAACGTTGTGGTCCCCCAGAAAAAATCCAGCATCATGGAGCTCAGCCGCATCGGAACCAATCCGATCCGTTCAGAAGATATTCTGAACGAGCTGATGAAGCAGTACAATATCGACGCGATCAAAGATAAGAATGCGGAAGCCCTGAATACGGCCAGTTTCATTGATGAGAGACTGAATCTTATCACCAGGGAACTGGGGGGGATTGAAAGCCAGAAAGAAAACTTCAAGGAAGCCAATAAAATCGCCGATTTACAGGCGCAGGCACAATTGAGCCTGCAGAATGCGAGTGAAAATACCAAAAAGATGATGGAGGTGGGAACCCAGCTCGAGATGGTCGACTCGGTCCTCAAAATTGCCAACTCTTCCGCCAATGATCAGCTCCTTCCTACCAATGTGGGGATGCCGGCCGGTTTGGACAACGTCATTAACGAATATAACCAGCTCGTGCTGACGCGCAACAGGACCCTCAGGCAGGCCACGCCTTCCAATCCTGCGGTGCAGCAGTTCAATCGCGACATCGCTTCGATGCGCGAACTGATCCGGGACAATCTCAGAAAATCCAGAACCAGCCTGCAGATCTCGATGGGGCAGATTCAGAACCAGATCAACAAATCGGGGGCCGATATTACCAAATTTCCTCAGCAGGAAAGAGTCTTCCGGAGCATTGAAAGACAGCAGAACCTCAAGGAAGCCCTCTTCCTGTATCTGCTTCAGAAAAGGGAAGAAACGTCCATCGCCCTGTCAGTGAATACCCCAAAAGCCAAAATCGTCAATCCGGCCTATACCGTTGCAGTACCGGTAGCCCCAAAAGGGAATATCGTATATCTTGCGGCCGCTCTTCTTGGACTTCTATTGCCGGGAGCATTTCTGTACACGCGTTTTGCACTCGATACTTATGTACACAGCCGCAGACAGATCCGGGAAGCCCTGCCTGAGATTCCGGTGGTGGGAGAAATACCGAATGCCGGAGATCAGGAGAATGCCCTCGTGAGAACGAATGATTTTTCCTCTTTTGCGGAAGCATTCCGGATCATGCTGACCAATATTAAATTTGTGCTTACCCCGCCCCCAGTAGGAAGCGCCGGAGTCATTCTGGTTTCTTCCTCGGTGAAGGGCGAGGGGAAAACCACCATCAGTGTCAACACTGCATTGAGCATAGCGCAGACCCGTAAAGTTCTGCTGGTCGGGGCAGATATCCGTAACCCTCAGTTTAAGAGATTTATGGATCTGTCCTCCAAAGGACTGTCGGATTATCTGGCGTCCGGCGATGAGCGTATTTCGCAATATATTGAACCTTCGGGACTGAGTAAAAATCTCGACGTCATCCCGAGCGGCAGTATTGCCCCGAACCCAACCGAACTTTTAGCCGGGCGGAGATTTGAGACCATGCTGCAGGAACTCAAGCCCCAATACGATTATATTGTGATTGACACCGCGCCAATGCTGATGGTCAGCGATACCTTTAACCTTTTGCCTTATATGGATCTTCTGTTGTATGTGATGCGCGCTGAGCATACCGATAAAGACATGTTTGAATTTGCTGACCGGATTCACAGGGAGAATGCCAAAGGAAAGTTTGCGGTGGTTCTCAATGATGTACGAAGTATTCATTTAAGTTACGGCAATAAGTATGGATACGGGTATTATACGGAGGAACCGAAGAAAAAAAAATGGTTTAATTTTTTTAGTTGATGGAGTTTGATGTTCGCTAAAAACTTTCCGACTTTCATTATATATTATTACATTATACAAGTTCTTTAAACATATCAATATAATTATCACTTCATTTTAAAGTATAACAGTTTTTGGATAATTCAGGTAATAATAAACGTATTGCAAAAAATACACTCCTGCTATATGTAAGAATGATACTTACTATGGCAGTATCGCTGTACACTTCCAGGGTATTGCTTAATACTTTGGGTATTCAGGATTTTGGAATTTTCAGTGTAGTAGGCAGCATTGTTATACTTTTTGAATTTATCAACGGATCAATGACTGCATCTACTCAAAGGTTTTTATCCTTCGAGATTGGAAAAGGAAACAGTATTGGATTAGACAAAATATTCAGCATGAGTATTAATATTCATGTTTTAATTGCTGCAATCACCTTATTACTTGCCGAAACTATAGGATTATGGTTTGTGAAAACCCATCTTACTATCCCAAACGGCAGGCTTGACGCCGCATTATGGATTTACCATTTTTCGGTGCTGTCTTTCATTCTCACCATATTGCGCGTGCCCTATAATGCGATGATTATAGCAAGTGAGAAAATGCAGGCTTTTGCGATCATTAGCGTGATTGATGTCGTTATGAAGCTTTTAATAGTTTTCATATTGCTTGTCATCGATTTTGATAAATTAAAACTATATGGTCTGCTGGTATTTGGTGCGACACTAATCATTAGTTTTCTATACAAAGCATATTGTAAATATAGATTTAGGGCGCTCAGCTATCGCTGGAAATGGGATAAAAATCTATTCAAAACATTGTTAAGTTTCGCTGGGTGGAATTTGTGGAGCAACATCGCTTATATTGCCTTTACCACAGGGATCAATGTATTACTGAATATTTTTTTCGGGCCCACAGTGAATGCTGCACGAGGCATTGCATATCAGGTTAATGGCGCGCTGGGAGGATTTGTTGCAAATCTTAGAGTTGCAATGAATCCGCAGATTATAAAATCTTATGCAACTGGTGATACATTGTATATGACTAAGCTGGCTTTTACGGGCTCTAAATTCTCTTTTTTTTTACTGTTAGTGCTTTCTTTACCACTGTTAATAGATATTGATGTTGTTTTGAAACTGTGGTTGAATATCGTACCGGAGTATACCGCATTATTTTGCAGACTTGTCATTATAAACACAATGGTTGACTGTATATCAGCACCACTATCCACTATTGCACAAGCAACCGGCAAGATTAAGGTTTATCAAATAACTACAGGATTACTTTTTTTTTCAATATTACCTATTTCCTATTTGTTTCTTCAGTTTCATTTTCCCCCCGAAACACCCCACTATATTAATATTTTTATTTCGGTTGTAGCAACGATTACGCAGATTATCATGATTAGTAGGTTAGTGACCTTTTCCCGAATAGATTTTTTAAAAGAGGTTGTAATTCCAATACTGTTTGTTAGCCTATTGGCATGTGTCCTTCCACTATTTATTTACTTCACTATGGATGCCGGATTCAGCAGATTTCTCTGTATAACTTTTGCAGCAATATTTTCTTCACTTTCCTCAATTTATCTGGTGGGTATGCGACAGGAAGAAAGACAATTCGTAAAAGCAAAGATGTCTCTAATTATCAGTAGGACAAATATGAAATAACTGTGGAAATACTCTAACATTAATATAGACTGATGAGATATAATTATAGAATAGTATTAAGTACCACCCTTGTGGAATTTACGCAAAGGTGATTAAAATTATAAAGTAAAGATTATGGGAAATAAGCGCGCAAGAGTTATAGCATTTTATCTGCCACAATTTCACACCATTCCTGAAAATGATGAATGGTGGGGCAAAGGTTTTACAGAGTGGACAAGTGTGGCTAAAGCTAAACCCCTATTTGCTGGTCATCACCAGCCTAATATACCTGGCGAATTAGGTTTTTATGATCTTAGAGTTCCTGAGGTTAGGGAAGCGCAGGCAAAATTGGCAAAGGATGCCGGTGTAGAGGGATTCTGTTACTGGCACTATTGGTTTGGTGGAAACAGAAGGCTATTGGAACGTCCCTTTAACGAAGTAGTAGATTCTGGTACTCCAGACTTCCCTTTCTGCTTAGGATGGGCAAATCATTCCTGGTACCAAAAATTATGGGACCCCAGCGGTAAGGGAGACAAACTTCTCATTGAACAGCAGTATTTGGGTGTTGAGGACTATACTAATCATTTTAACGAGGTTTTACTCCCAGCTTTTAAAGATAAAAGGTATATAACAATTGATAATAAACCATTTTTTGTTATTTATTCGCTTAAAAACAAGGAGGAAATTCAACTTATTATCAAGACATGGCGGAGATTGGCAATTGAAAACGGGTTGGCCGGAATTCACTTTGTAGCAGTTCAAAGAGGTGAAACAAAGAAAGAAATTCATGATTTAGGGTTTGACGGAATGTACAGGTTAAACAGTTATCTTAATGTACACATTAAACAAGGTTTTCTGAAAAGGGCACTGCTCAAATTGCGGATTAAGTTTTTTAAGAACCCCAGAAGGTATGATTTTGATGAAATGACAAAGCATATGTATGACGAGCAAAGTTATGATGAAGACACCATTCCATTAATTGTTCCGCGATGGGATCATTCGCCCCGTTCCGGAAATTTGGGTATTGTAATGACTGGTTCCACTCCCAAGCGATTCGCTAAGCAAGTACGTAAAGCCTGCGAAGTAATCAGTTCGAAAAAAGAAGAGCATAAACTTCTTTTATTATTGTCCTGGAATGAATGGGGAGAAGGAAATTATATTGAACCTGATTTAAAACATGGTGATGCCTATTTGCAAGCGCTACAATCAGAGATCATCTATTAATTTTTTCCACACCTATGAAAAAACTGCTGTACATAACGAATATACCTGCCCCTTATCGTCAAAAGCGTTACAATAGTATGGCGAAAATATTCCCCAAATATGGAATAGAGTTCGAGGTACTTTACATGGCTAAGTCAGAACCTGACCGTCAATGGGTGATACCAAACGATTCCTATCAGTATCCCCATACGTTTTATAAAGGTATACATCCGGTGATCGGAAATTTCTTTGCACATTTTAATCCTGGGCTGTTATTTCGCCTTTTAAAGAATGATTACGATATCGCGGTTGTTGCAGGCATGTCAAGTCCCACCCATTGGCTCGCTCCTTTTTTTATCCGCGGCGACAAAAAACAGATCATGTCAGTGGAATCAAATCTTTATTCTACCGAGAGAACTACGGGGTTGGGAGCCAAAATAAAGAGAATTTTACTGAGTAAAGCTTCAGCATATCAAACAACCGGTACGCCACAAATCGAGTATATAACGTTTTTTCAGCCGGCAGCTAAAATGAAGCCCTTTATTAAGATGCCAAATTTAATAGATGAGGAGGTATTTGTTCAACAAGTTAGAACATTAAGGAAAGATAAACATTCATTAAGGGAAAAGTTTGGCATGGATGACATGACACAAATGTGGGTTTTGCCCGCCCGGTTTGTAAAACTCAAAGGGATTATCCCGTTTATAAGCTTATTAGAGGGAGTGAAAAACATCAAACTGTTTTTGCTGGGAGACGGGGAATTATCGGGAGAGATTATGGATGTAATCGCTAAGAGACAGCTTCCTGTCGTAAAGGTGGGGTTTGTACAACAAGAATCTCTTATAGCGTATTATGCAGCAGCGGATTTATTCGTGTTTCCAAGTCTAAAAGATGCTTCACCCTTATCTCCAATTGAAGCTTGTGCCGCTGGATTGCCATTACTTGTGTCTTCCCGAATTGGCAATCTGGAAGATGTCGTTCAGTATGCAGCCAATGGGTGGTATTATGATCCTATTGATGAGAAAGAGAAAGGGAAAGAGCTAATAGAAATATTATCTACGATGCAGCGCAGCACACTCAGCGAATATGGCGACCGATCTTATACGCGATATGAAAAAAAATTCAATACCGATAGATGTATACATGAATATGCAAAACAACTCAGTGATTTCATAGGAAACTGATGGATAGATTAATAAAAATATCAATATTAATTTTGTTAACATTAATTACTTTAATGTTTTATGATTTTTATATGTTGGGTACTTTTTACTTTTATGTATTGGGTATTTTTCTGTTATATGATATCGCAAGAAATAAAAAGATTAAACTCATACATGTTTGGTGTTTCGCATTTGTATTTATTATTCTTTCGGAAGTTTTTTTAACCATTGGAGAGACACTTGATGCAAATTTATTAGCGGCTCTTAAATTTTTGATTATTGCCAACAATGTAATTTTGATGGGATACTTCTCTAACGAAAGTATTACATCGGAAGACACAAATAACCATTACACATACACTCCTAGAAAAGTGGGCGGTATTTTTTTAATCATCCTGGTCCTCATTTATTTCCTTTTTAATTTGCCTTCTGCCCTTATTGCTTTTTCGTCAGGCCGCCAAGCCGGATCCGAAGGACAGGATTACGTTTTATCTTCTATCATCTCTTCGGCGGGTTTTGTATTACCCTCTGTAATCTTGTTCTATTTCCATTACCTGAAAAAAACACCACTTCTTGTACCCTTGCTGTTTTCTTTACCCATATTTGCTATTCTTTTTATGGGAGGAACGCGATTCCCCTTATTATTTTCGTTTCTGGGTTTTTTCATAACATACCAAAATTTGAATGAAGGAAAAATTTCAGTTAAAAAACTTGCATTGATGGTATCAGCGGGAATTATTCTTGTAAGTGCATCTTTTGCCATGAAAGAGTTCAGATCGAATTCTGGTCAAGATGCTGTTTATGCTGAAGAAAAAGCAGCTTATAAAGATATACCTACTTATACTTCTCAATACTTCAGTAATGAAGGGGTTATTGATATGACAGGTTTAATGATGCAACATTTCACCTTTAACAACCATCTATATGGCACGTCATCAAGTTTTGTCGCGTATTTTTGGGTTCCCCGTTTTTTATGGGAAGATAAACCTACGATGTTGGGACATTGGTTTATAAGGTTATACCGAGGAGGGTTCAGTGATGGCCACAGTGCGTCATTTGGATTTACAGGAGATCTTTTTGCTGATTTCGGATATGGCTCACTTTTTTTTATATTTTTTTTAGGGCGGCTAATTAGAAGAGGGGAAATCTTCCAAGCTAAAGCATTAGCTTCCAAAAACTATAAGGTCATTCTCGGAGCTATGCTTTATCCGTATGTGTTTTTCTTTGTACGTTCACCCATTACGGCCACAATAACTTTTTTAGGGATACTGTTCTTTTTTTACATTTTTAAGCGAATTATTTTTGCTGAGCAACTCGAAATAAAATCAATTTAAATTATGGAGTCCTTTATATTTGATTTTAAACAAGATATTTCTTTCACTGAGAGCTTCCTTGCAACCGCCGCAACTGCCCATGGAGAACAGATGCGTACAAAAGACTGGTTTTTGTGGAAATTTCGTGATAATCCATTTGGAGAATCTATTTTAGCCTGTGCTAAAGAAAATGACCAAATCATTGGCTGTGTAGCTTTCGGAATGCAGGATTTTGTTTATGAGGGAAAAGTAATTAAAGCTGCTTTATCTTTTGAAACATTCGTACATCCGGACCATCAAGGTAATGGAATCTTTAAAAGACTTATTGATGTGGCGGAAACCGAAGCAAGACGCAGAAAAATCGTATTTCTTCTCAATTTTCCAAATTTCCAAAGTTTGCCTGGGTTTATAAAAAGTGGATGGTCAAATATTAACTGTGCTGAATACTGGATAAGACCTAATTCCCTGCTGAAATTAATACTAAGGATCAGAGAATTAAAAACAAGTTTCTCACCAACTCTCAGTGGCTATGTTCGTAAAGATATTGAAATTGAAGAACTTTCAAGACCTGATTCTTCATTTAAATCAGTTATTAACCGCGAATATATACTCTGGAGATTTTTTAAATATCCCGTTGCAGAATATGCAGTAATCCAGCAAGACAGTTTTCTCACCCTTGGCAGAGTGGGAAAAAGAGGTACGTTGAAGGAGGTGCAGGTACTTTTCGCTGAAGACAGTGCAGGCAGGCATTTTTCGGTGTCAGAATTATTTAATTTATATAAAAAAGAATCAGGATTTGACCTGTTAAGTTTTCCAATTTCAAGAAAAAATAAAATTAGAAATAAACTGATGTTGAATTTTTTTATTAAAGTTCCCAGTCAGACCAATGTGACCTTTAAAATACTTGATGAAGACTATGATCTCGATTTTACGGGATTGGAACTTTCGGCAATAAATTATCATACTTACTAAACGGTGCGAAATAAAATAAGAAACATTTACCTCAATCTGGCTGGATTTTTCAAAGATCCAAAACCAGGCATTCATATCATGAATGCACATTATATTACGGCGGGTGTAATGAACAGTGCTGACGGCGTAATTTTCGAAAGGTTTTTAAAACATCTACAAAAAAAATCAAAACTCATTACCTTACAGGAAGCGACTGCTTTGGTTGTTTCTAAAAGTATTCCTTCTGATGAATCATTTGTTGCATTCACATTTGATGACGGGTTTGAAGAATGTTTTGAAGTTATCGCGCCTCTGTTGGAAAAATATCATTGCAATGCTGGATTTTTTATTAACGCTAATTATGTTGGGTCCACCGAATCATACCAGAAGCAATATCATGATAGATTGAAGACATTCAGCAAAAAGCCAATGATCTGGAAACAAATTGAAGATCTGCACAATCGAGGTCATGTCATTGGGTCGCACACACTTGATCATTTCGACCTGTCAGATTTAAACGATGAGGAAATATTTTTTCAGTTAAATCAAAATAAAACTGTTTTGGAGCAGAATTTAAATTTTAAGTGCGATTATTTTGCATGGCCATACGGTCAGTTTAAAAATTTTCCGTCTCATGCATTGTCTATTGCTAAAGGCCTTCACCCCTATATATTTAGCGGCACCAATTATAAGCGGTATTTCTCGATGGATGGGGAGGTTATAAACAGAAGACATATTGAGCCTTTCTGGTCTGAAAGACATATCGATTTTTTTTTATCAGTTAATAAAAAATTATAATGATCCTACTCGATAGTCTTTACATCAACAACAGCGGCGGCAAAGTACTTCTTGACTATTTGGTTCAGGAGGTAGAAAAGGCAGGGCTGGAAGTTTTCTATTTATTTGATGAGCGTTGCAAAAAAGACTTTGGGGATATACCGTCGTCCAGAAAAATTTATTTAAAGGCTTCACTGCTGAAAAGACATCAGTTTTACAAAGCCCATCAGACCCGTTTTTCCACAGTGCTCTGTTTCGGAAATCTGGCGCCTTCACTGAAACTGAAGGTACCGGTGTACACTTATTTTCATCAGCGCCTGTTTATCGAGCAATCCACTAACCTTTCCCCAAAAGAGAAAGTTATTTTTAGAATAAAATCATTGATATTTAAATGGCTCGCGGGAAATACAGATAAGATGGTGGTTCAGACGGAAAGCGTTAAAAGGAGTTTACATCGGGCATTACCCCTCTTAGATCAGCAGAATATTATTGTGGTACCTTTTTACCGGAGTTTGAGTTATCCGGAGGTGGAGAAAGACCCCAAGTCATTCATTTATGTCAGCGGAGGTTCTATATACAAAAATCACGATCTTTTGCTGGAGGCGTTCACGAAATTTTACGATGACTGTCAGACCGGAAAACTTGTGCTTACTATTTCTAAAGATTCACCAATTCTCGCCGAAAAAATCATGAAGTTTCAGAATATGGGATATCCTATCGTTAATCTGGGATTCATCAACCATAGTGAACTTGGATTACATTATGCAAAAGCTGAATTTTCGGTATACCCGTCAAAATCAGAAAGCTTTGGTCTTGGAATTCTGGAAGCCATTGAAGCGGACTGTAAAATCATCGGTTCGGATATGGATTATCTTCATGCAGTCTGCAAACCCTCTCTAACCTTCGATCCGGATGAGATCAGTTCAATACAGCAGGGTTTTAAACAGGCCGTAACAGAGAATATTAAAGAAACAGAACAGATTGTTTACAATCAAATAGAGTATTTAATACAAATTTTAAAACAATCAAATAATGAAAATCAATAACAAAACCCTCCTCATCACCGGCGGTACCGGTTCATTCGGAACGGCAGTGCTGAACCGTTTTCTGCATACCGATCACTTTAAGGAAATCCGTATATTTTCACGCGATGAGAAAAAGCAGGATGATATGCGCACGCTGTATAAAAGCTCTAAAATAAAATATTATATTGGCGATGTCCGCGATTACAGCAGTGTGGAGGTGGCCACCCGTGGGGTTGATTATATCTTTCATGCGGCGGCCCTCAAGCAGGTACCCTCCTGCGAATTCTTTCCGATGCAGGCCGTCAAGACGAATGTTGAGGGAACCCATAACGTCATCCGTGCGGCAGCTTATAATAAAGTAAAGAAGGTGATCTGTCTGAGTACGGACAAAGCGGCTTACCCGATCAACGCGATGGGAATCTCCAAAGCGATGATGGAAAAAGTAGCGGTGGCGGAATCCCGGAACCTTACAGATACCGTCGTGTGTCTTACCCGGTACGGAAACGTCATGGCCTCCAGGGGCTCTGTCATCCCTCTGTTTTTAAACCAGATACAGAGAGGGGAGGAAATCACGGTGACCGACCCGAATATGTCCAGATTTTTTATGTCTCTCGATGATGCCGTCGATCTGGTACTCTTCGCTTTTGAAAATGCCAACCAGGGTGATTTATTTGTGAACAAGGCGCCGGCAGGTTCTATCGGGGATCTTGCGAAGGCGCTTATTGAACTTACCGGCAAAGAAGTTCCGGTAAAGGTCATTGGAACCCGTCACGGGGAAAAGCTGTACGAAACCCTGTGTACCCGGGAAGAAATGCTGCATGCAGAGGATATGGGTGATTTTTACAGAATCCCTGCGGACAACCGGGACCTGAATTATGCCAAATATTTTTCCGAAGGAGAAAGTGATATTTCTGCGATTGAAGACTACCATTCCCATAATGCAGAGCAGCAGGGTGTAGAAGGACTGAAAAGATTAATTTCAGGCCTTCCGCTGATCCGCAAAGAGATTTTTGGAGAAGAGGTGAAACACTATTCCTATTAGATCGGGACGGCCGGACCGGCAGGAGATCAAATGAGGGCTGAACAGGCCTGATTATTTTAATTAAACATAAAACAGATGACCAGAAAAATAGGAATTACGGGGCAGCAGGGATTTGTGGGTTCCCACTTATACAATACTTTAGGGTTAAGTCCCGAAGAATTCGAAAGAGTGGATTTCCATAAAGATTATTTTGAAAATCCGGCAATGATGGACGCTTTTGTCGGACAGTGCGACGTCATCGTGCATCTCGCCGCCATGAACCGCCATCCGGATCCGGAAGTAATTTACCGCCAGAATACAGGGTTGGTGAAGCAGCTCGTTGACTCCCTGGAAAGAACCGGTTCCAGGGCGCACGTTGTATTTTCCTCTTCCTCCCAGGAAGAAAGAGACAATCTTTACGGAAAATCCAAGAAAGAGGGACGGCAGCTACTGGCGAAGTGGGCGGAAAACAGTGGGGGTAGGTTTTCAGGATTAATTATT
This sequence comes from Kaistella soli, assembly GCF_019038595.1. Lineage (GTDB taxonomy): Bacteria > Bacteroidota > Bacteroidia > Flavobacteriales > Weeksellaceae > Kaistella > Kaistella soli. Next base: position 46,711 of record NZ_JAHOPF010000004.1, on the reverse strand, counting down.
CCGAATGTTTTCGGGCCTTTCGGTCAACCGAATTACAATTCTTTTATTGCCACCTTCTGCCACAAACTTACCCATAACGAAACTCCTGTCATTGATATGGACGGCGAAGTAAAGTTAATTTATGTTGGCGAACTGGTACAGGAAATGCTGTATCAGATAAAATCCGGCGAAACCAAAGCGGAGTATACCGTTCCTTTTACGGCCTCGGTTAAAGTTTCGGAGGTTCTGGAAAAACTTCAGTCCTTCAAGGAACTCTATTTCTATGGTGGTGAAATTCCTGAATTGAAAACACCGTTCGATTATCAGCTCTTCAATACCTTCAGGTCCTATATTGATGCCTCTGCCCATTTTCCGGTAAAACTTACGCGCCATTCTGATCCGCGGGGCGTGTTTGTAGAAATCATCCGGCTTGGGATCGGAGGACAATGTTCATTCTCAACAACGGTGGCCGGAATTACCAGAGGAAATCATTTTCATACCAGAAAAATAGAACGGTTTGCCGTGATCAAAGGAAAAGCTTTAATTCAGTTGAGGAAAATTGATTCGGAGGAAGTTCTTGATTTTTATCTTGATGGAGCTGAACCCGCTTATGTGGACATGCCGGTGTGGTATACCCACAACATCAAAAATATAGGTGAAGAGGAACTCTACACTCTTTTCTGGATCAATGAACCCTATGACCCGGAAGACGCAGATACCTATTTTCTGGAGGTTTAAGGGATGCCGTAAAAAGGAAAACCGTAAAATATATTCCCCAAATAGCTTATTTTTGTAAATATTTCCAATATGAAGAAACTGAAAGTGATGACGGTGGTAGGAACCCGCCCCGAAATTATCCGATTGTCCAGGGTGCTCGCAGCACTGGACCGATCGGAAGCTGTGGAACATGTCATTGTTCATACCGGCCAGAACTACGATTATGAACTTAACCAGATTTTTTTTGAAGATCTCGGGCTCCGAAAGCCCGACCATTTCCTTGAAGCTGCCGGCAAGACCGCCACAGAAACCATTGGAAATATCCTGATCAAAATTGATCCCCTTCTGGAAGACCTGCGGCCCAATGCCTTTCTGGTGCTTGGGGATACCAATTCCTGCCTGTGCGCCATTCCTGCAAAAAAAAGGCATATTCCCATCTTTCATATGGAAGCCGGAAACCGCTGCTTTGATCAGCGGGTACCGGAGGAAACCAACCGCAAGATCGTGGACCACACCGCAGACATTAACCTTACCTACTCCGATATTGCAAGGGAATATCTTTTGCGCGAAGGCCTCCCGGCCGACAGGATCATCAAAACCGGTTCGCCGATGTATGAAGTGTTGACCCACTATCTGCCGGATATCAGAAAATCGGATATCCTCACCAGGCTGAATCTGGAAAAAGGAAAGTTTTTTGTCGTCTCCGCACACCGGGAGGAAAACATCAGCTCGGAGAAGAATTTCGATGCCCTCATGGATTCCCTGAATGCCATTGCCGAACAGTATCAGTATCCTGTGATTGTCTCTACCCACCCGCGGACCCAGAACATGATCGACAGAAAAAAGAAAGTGATGCACGGGAAGGTACAGCTGCTCAAACCGCTGGGGTTTCATGACTATAATGCCCTGCAGATGCATTCTTATGCGGTACTTTCCGACAGCGGCACCATCTCTGAAGAATCCTCCATCCTGAATTTCAGGGCCCTGAATATCCGCCAGGCCCATGAAAGACCCGAAGCCATGGAAGAGGCGAGCGTCATGATGACCGGGCTTTCCGCGGAACGGATTTTGCAGGGGCTGGGACAGGTCATGGAGCAACAGGTAGGCGAAGAAAGAAACTTCCGCCGGGTGTCGGATTATTCGATGCCGAATGTTTCCGAAAAAATGGTGCGCATTATTATTTCATATACTGATTACGTTAGAAGAACGGTGTGGTCTGAGGAAAATTAAATCCCATGAATATTATATTTCTGACCTTAGTAGAGATCGAGAGCGTGGAGCAGAGAGGGATCTATCAGGATCTGCTCCGCAAATTCCGCGATGAAGGCCATGAAGTCACCATCGTTACCCCTGTACAGCGGAGACGCGAAATAGATACGAATCTTTGTGTCAGGGACGGGGTTTCCATCCTTCAGGTCAAAACACTGAATATTCAGAAAACCAATATCATTGAAAAGGGAATCGGAACCATCGCCATTGAATACCAATACCTGTCGGCTATTAAAAATCATCTTCCCGATTTAACCTTTGACATCGTGCTGTATTCCACCCCGCCCATCACTTTGGTAAAGGTGGTAGAGTACATTAAAAAGCGCGACGGTGCCTATTCCTATCTGCTGCTTAAAGACATATTCCCCCAGAATGCCGTAGATATGGGAATGATCAGAAAGGACAGACTTATTCATACGCGCTTCCGCCTTAAGGAAAAAAAACTCTACGAAATCTCCGATGCCATCGGATGCATGTCGCCGGCCAATGTCAATTTTGTCCTGACTCACAATCCTGAACTTGAAGCCGCGAAAGTGGAAGTAAATCCCAATTCTGTAGAACCCGTATACCATATCCTCAGCAGCAGAGAGAAGACGCGCATAAGAAAGAAATACGGCCTGCCCCAGAACAGGAAAATCCTCGTATACGGCGGTAATCTGGGAATTCCCCAGGGGCTTGATTTTTTACTGGAAACCATCACCAGTGTCCAAAACCCCGAGGCCTTTTTTCTGATTGTGGGGGACGGAACGGAATACGAACGCATCGCCGGCTGGTTTGCCGATCACCTGCCGCCGAATGCCAAATTACTAGGTAAGCTGCCCAAAGCAGAATATGACGCTTTGCTCGCTTCATGCGATATCGGACTGATTTTTCTGGATAAGAATTTTCTGATTCCGAACTTTCCTTCCCGGCTGCTGTCTTATCTGGAGATGGGCAAGCCGGTGATTACAGCCACCGATCCCCATACGGATATTGGCGATATTGTGCAGCACTATGAATGCGGGTACAAAGTTCACGCAGGTGATCTCTCAGCAATGATGGTGGCATTAGATCAACTGATCAGTGAGGATCTTACCGTCTATCCTGCAAGATGCCGGGTACTTCTTGAAAAAGAATATCACGTTGATCATTCGTACGCTAAAATTATGGACAGGGTAAGAAATTTAAAAAACGGGTGGTTCAGCCGTTTTACCGATTTTACCGCCGTCTTCCTCGGCGCCTCCATCGTGAGGACCTACTGGTTCCTGCTCCCCGGGTATTGACCTGCCGCGGACTCCGTTTTGCGCAGCATTACTAAGACCCGGCATTCTGATCGTTTGCTGCAAAATCCTTAACGGGTATTGCTCGCTTCCCGACCCTTCTGATGCCATTTTGGCTGAAGGGTAAAAGTCCTTACCGATAAAAAATATTGCGTTTGTCATTATTTTAATTATTTTTGTCAAAACATTCTTGCCATATAACAGCCAAATTAACACAAAATATGAAGAATATCATAGCAATCATCAGCGTTTTCCTGCTGATCACGGTCAGCGGGCAGACTTTCAAATATGGAGTGACCGGGAACTTTCATAAGGGATCGATCGTAGGGGTACATGATGTGTCCAAAGGCAAATATGGCGGAGCGCTCGGGTTTTTCGGCCAGTGGTCCCTCGTAGAGAATGATGTTTTTGATTCAGCCTGGCTTTACATTACCCCCCAGATTGAATACAGCATGGGCGGCGAGCATGCCAAGGCGGATGAGGATCTGTATGGCATCCAGAAATACCATTATGATTATGTGGCCATGCAGGTGTATCTGAAATGGTTCTTTCATCAGGGAAATATGAAAAGGGATGTGTTTCTCTTTGCCGGTCCGCGGATTGAATATATGGTGAGGCAGGATAAAAAAGTAGATCCGGCGTATGATGCAGTCTATTACAAATATAATCTGGACGATGAGGTAAAGAAGTTCGGTTATGGGGTCTCCATGGGCGTAGGCCTCAAAGTTTCCCAGCACCTGGAAACTTTCCTCAGATTCGACCGGGGATTCAGTACGGTGTATCCGAAGAACAACCTCAATAATACGTATAACAGGACGCTTTCTTTGGGTCTTAATTATTATATCCAGGAAAACTGGTGGTAAACCCGTCCGTCAATAAACAGCAGCTCCCCTTGATTTTTTTTTTACCTTTGAGCTTTAACCAGCGGCAATGAAAATACACAGCTCAATTCCGATTATCTTTACAGTAGTACTCTTCTTTTCCTGTACCCCCAAGAAGAATGTGGTGTACATGACCAACGACAATTTCGCTCAGGAGGTTTCTCAGGCCCGGTTTGTCGGTCTTCATATTCAGGAAGGGGACAAACTCAATATTCTGGTGTCCGCATTTGAAGAACTCGCGGTAAGGCCTTTCAACCGCAGCACGATGGCCGGGACGGGCAACTCCGGAGACGGGAATGCAGGTACGGGTGCTGCACAGGGAAGCGAATATGTGGTGAGGTCGGACGGGACGATTATTTTCCCGGTGCTGGGCGCCGTTTACTGCAAAGGCATGACCCAGCAGCAGCTGAAAGCAGATCTCGAAACCCGCCTTAAAAGGTATATTAGCGATCCCATGGTCACCATTACCCTTACTAATTTCAATATTTTCGTTTTAGGGGAAGTTCAGGGACCGGGGCTGAAGACCAGTCCAACGGAAAAACTCAATATTTTTCAGGCCATCGCCCTGGCGGGTGACCTTACTTATGATGCCAACAGAACCAATGTGAAACTCATCCGGACTTCGGAGACTACCGGCAAGGATGAGGTGATTCCCCTTGATCTATCCGAAGCTTCCATTGTGAATTCCCCTTATTATTTCCTGCAGCAGAACGACATCCTGTATGTAGAACCCGACCGCAATAAGCAGGTGTCGGTGAACAGTGATGCCGCAACGGACAAATGGATCAAATACGGAGGCGTGGCTTTAGGCCTGCTGACGCTGATCATTTCTTTAACCCGTAAATAATTGCTGATGGAACTTCTGGAAAATTCGGTACCGCTACAAAATACCAAACCCCTCAATATCAAGAAGGAAATCGGCAGATACCTCAGAAAATGGCCCTGGTTCCTGCTCAGCATGGCGGTCTTCTATACCGCCGCGAAGATTTATCTCCGCTATGCAGAACCCCAGTATTACACCAAAACTTCCCTGAAAATTCAGGAGTCCAAATCAAAAAGCTCAGCCCTTAGCGATCTGAAAAACCTAGGAATGGGGGTAAGCGGGGACAACGAGCTGCAGGGAGAAACTACCGTTATCGTTTCCAAACCCATCCTCGGGGCAGTCGTGCGGAACCTGAATCTGGACGTCAGTTTCTACAGCATAGGCGCCATCAAGGAAGTGGCACTTTACAGAGATGCTCCCTTTACCGGAAGCATCATCAGTATTGCTGATCCCGACCAGTTTTATGGCGCCACCTATGTGATTACTCCGAGGGGCAGCAATTCCTATACCTTTTCGGGTTCCCCCGCGGTGCACCGTTTCGGTGCACCGGTGAAGCTCTCCTTTGGAGTGGTACAGATCAATGTAAAGCCCGGTTTTAAGGCAGCAGCGCCGATAAAAGTGACTTTTCAGAACCCCGCCACGGTGGTGAGCAGGCTCGAAGGCAGCATTGGGGTCAGCCTTCCCGAAAACAAAGGGCTGCTGATGGAGCTCTCTCTCGTGGGACCTGTGCCCAAAAGATCCCAGGACATCCTGAATGAACTGACCAGACAGTACATCATCGACGGGATCAACGATAAAAACGAAGAAGCCAGGAGTACCCAGGATTTTATCAACGGAAGGCTCGACATCATCACCGGAGACCTTTCCGGTATTGAAGGGGAAAAGGAAAGATTCAAGCGGGCCAACCAGATTACCAATCTGGAGACTCAGGCAGGGCAGGCAGTACAGGAATCCAGTGAAAATACCAAGGTCATTGTCACCCAGTCCATGCAGCTTGAACTGCTGAATTCGGTGCTTGCTGCCAGTGCAGGGGATCAGCTCATGCCCTCAGGGATGGGGCTGTCTTCAGGTACCGAAGCCGGCATCTCAGAATACAATGAACTCCTCCTCACCCGGAACCGGGTGCTGAAACAGGCGACGGGAGAAAATCCTGCCGTTGTGGAGATGAACAAAAAACTGGCTGCCCTCAAGAATCTAATCCGCAAAAATTTATTGGAATCCCGGGAAACCCTTCAGCTGCAGCTCGCCCAGGCCAATGCTCAGCTCAATGTGGCAAAGAGCAATATCAGCAAATATCCCACCCAGGAAAAAATATTCAGAAGCATCGACCGGCAGCAGACTCTCAAAGAGCAGCTCTACCTTTACCTCCTGCAGAAGCGGGAAGAAAATGCCATTACCCTCGCGGTAACCGCACCGAAAGCTAAAATCGTCAACCCTGCCTTTACGACAGGAATTGTCGAACCCAAATACAGCCAGATCATCTACGGCTCCCTTGCCGCAGGCTTCCTGCTTCCGCTCCTTATGCTGATCGGCATCCAGCTGCTGGACACCAAAGTGCACTCCAAGGAGCATATCCTTTCCGCAGCAGGTGATATTTCCGTCATTGCGGAGGTGCCGGTGATCAGCGGGGAGAATCCCGTCGTACATCCCAATGATTTCTCAGTGTTCGCCGAATCCTTCAGGATTTTGGGTTCCAATCTTAAATTTCTTTTGAGAGCCAGAGAAGTATCACACGGCGGGGTGGTGCTCGTTACTTCTTCGGTGAAAGGGGAAGGAAAAACTACGGTATCAGTGAATCTTGGGCTCACGCTGGCCGGAAAAAGCAAAGTCATCATCGTGGGGGCCGACATCAGAAACCCCCAGCTGCACCGCTTTGTCAGCGGTAAAAATACAGGACTTACCGACTATCTGGTATCCTCAGACCGCTCCCCTGAATCCTATATCATCCGGTCGGGAATCAGCGAAAATATGGACGTGCTCTTCAGCGGACAGATTGCCCCCAACCCTAACGACCTTCTCGATATGGCGAAATTTGATGAAATGATGGAATGGCTGAAAAACCGGTATGAGTATATTATCATTGATTCTGCACCGGTGATGCTGGTGAGTGATACCCTCCATTTGGTGGAAAATGCCGATGTGGTGCTCTATGTCGTGAAATCCGACTTTACAGAAAAGGACATGATCGATTTTGCCGCGGGATTCCGCCGTGAAAACCAGATTAAAAACATGGCCTTTGTCCTGAACAGTGTGAAACCCGAAAATACCCGCTACGGCAAAAAATACGGCTATGGGTATTATTCCTATACGCATGATGATAAGCCGGTTTGGTGGAAGAGATGGGGGTAGGGAAGCGGGAAGGCTGGATGTTAGATGCTGGAAGATGGAAGATGGGATTGCATCATGGAGTGGTTGAGTATTTGAGTGATTGGGTGATTGGGTGATTGAGGATGCTGGATGGTAACTTACTGATTAATGATGAGTAATGAGTAATAAGCAATGAGCAATATGAAGTATCATAAAAAACCAAATTCATTTCCCCGACATTTACTTCGACAGGCTCAACATAAAAAGGGAGTGAATTTGGTTTTTGATAAGAGTTTCCTTTGAAGTTAATTCCTCCTTAGGAAAAAATCCACCTTTTAGGGTTGGGGCAAAGATTTTTTCCGGTATAAGAGGGAGGTTAAAGTGTAGTATTGTGGTTGAGTGGTTGAGTGAATGAGTGTTTGAGGATGCTGGATGCTGGAGGGTGACTGATCAGTGATGAGTAATGAGTAATAGGCAATGAGCAATGTGAAATGTCGTAAAAAACCAAATTCATTTCCCCGACCCTTACTTTGACAGGCTCAGCATCAAAAAGGGAGTGAATTTGGTTTTTTATAAGAGTGTCCTTTGAAGATAATTATTCCCTGAGGAAAAAATCCACCCTTTAGGGTTGGGGCAAAGATTTTTTCCGGTATATGAAGGAGGTTAAAGTGTAGTATTGTGGTGAGTGGTTGAGTGATTGAGGATGCTGGATGGTGACTGATCAGTGATGAGTAATGAGTAATAAGCAATGAGCAATATGAAATATCATAAAAAACCAAATTCATTTCCCCGACCCTAAAGGGAGTGAATTTGGTTTTTTACAGGAATATTCGGTTTAAAGCGTAGTATCGTGATTAAGCGGATATTGGTTACATTCATCACCCAACATCCAACATCCAGCAATGTAGTCCCTGACCGTCTTTATAAAATGAAAACATGGAAAACGCAGAAAATATTCAATCGATTAAAATCGCGATTATCGGCCTCGGTTATGTAGGCCTTCCTTTAGCCCGGTTATTCGCTACCCAATATCCGGTGATTGGTTTTGATATTGATTCCAAAAGAATAGGAGAACTGAACAGCGGTACGGACAAAACCCTGGAAGTGGAAGATCATGTATTACAGCAAGTATTGGTTTCGGACTTTGAAACGGCAAAGACCGGCTTAATCTGTTCTTCAAACGTAGAAGACATCGCCGGGTGCAATTACTACATCGTCACCGTTCCCACTCCTGTCGATAAAAACAACAGACCCGATCTCAGTGCGCTGTACCACGCTTCCGAAACCGTAGGAAGCGTCCTGAAGAAAGGCGATATTGTGATCTATGAATCTACGGTGTATCCTGGGGTGACGGAAGAAGAATGTGTTCCGGTTCTCGAAAAATTTTCGGGTCTGAAATTTAATGTGGATTTCTTCTGTGGGTATTCTCCGGAAAGGATTAATCCAGGAGACCGGGAAAAAACCGTGGAAAAGATCATGAAGGTGACTTCAGGTTCCACTCCAGAAACTGCGCAGGAAGTGGATGCTTTATACCGGTCGGTCATCACGGCGGGAACGCATCTGGCACCCAGTATTAAAGTGGCAGAAGCCTCTAAGGTGATTGAAAATGCACAGCGCGACATCAATATCGCTTTTGTGAATGAACTGGCGAAGATTTTTGCCCTCATGGATCTCGATACGCATGAAGTACTGAAAGCCGCGGGAACGAAATGGAATTTCCTTCCTTTCACGCCCGGTCTGGTTGGAGGGCACTGTATTGGGGTAGATCCGTTTTACCTCGCACAGAAGGCTCAGGACATCGGCTATTATTCCGAACTGATTTTAACAGCAAGGCGGGTGAATGATTCCATGGGTGGTTTTATCGCGAACCAGGTGGTGAAAGCGATGATTAAAAAGAACCTTCAGGTGAATGGTGCTGAGGTCCTTATGCTTGGGATTACCTTTAAGGAAAACTGCGGTGACGTCCGCAATACCAAAATCGTGGATGTCGTCTGTGCCCTGAAGGATTACGGAATCAACGTCACCATTACCGATCCGTGGGCTGATGCCGGGGAGGTGCATCACGAATACGGTTTGGAAATCCTCAGAGAATTACCGGAACACCGTTTTGATGCGGTAATTTTAGGGGTCGCCCATCAGGAATTCCTGGACCTCGATCTTTCGTCTTTCCTCAAAGAAAATGGGGTAGTGTATGATGTGAAAGGGGTGCTGAAGCATGCGGAGTACCGGCTTTAGGGGATGAGCAATGAGCAATGAGTAATAAGTAATAAAAGCAAACACTAGAGCCTGTACTTTACGACTAAGCGATCCATAGGAAAAATCCACCCTTTAGGGCTGGGGAAAAGATTTTTCCGTTACGACAAGGGTAGTCGTCCACCTGAAAATTCTTTCTCGGGGATTAAAAAAAACCAAATTCATTTTCCCCAACCCTAAAGGGAGTGAATTTGGTTTGCGGGTAACTTTCATGCTTCATCATCCCGCACCCATCACCCTCAATTCCAAAATAAATAGTTAAATTGCACGCGTTAAAATCTACCCCTTCAATGCCTTCTATGAACAAAGCCCCTCAGCCTACGTATTATATCCACTCCAGACAGTCCGTCTTTTCCCTGAATTTAAAGGAAGTGTGGGACTACCGGGACCTTCTGTATATGCTCGTGAAGCGCGATTTTATTACCTTTTACAAGCAGACCGTCCTGGGGCCCCTGTGGTTTATTGTGCAGCCTTTGATGACTACTGCGATTTACATGATCCTGTTCGGAAATATAGCCCAACTGTCCACCGATGGCATGCCACAGGTTTTATTTTATCTCTCCGGTATCACGGTGTGGAACTATTTCGCGGAAAGCCTCACTAAAACCTCCAGTGTTTTCACGGCCAATGCCGGAATGTTCGGCAAGGTCTATTTTCCGCGGCTCATCATGCCGCTTTCCATCGTCGCTTCTTCGCTGATGAAATTTGCGGTGCAGTTTGCGATCTTTATCCTGATTCTGCTGTATTATGTTGTTTTCACCGATACCGTTCACCCCAACTGGTGGATGCTGATCACGCCGCTTCTTATCGCACTCATGGCGATGTTTGCTTTGGGAATGGGAATGATTTTCTCTTCTTTAACGACCAAGTACAAAGACTTAACCTTCCTGCTAACCTTTGGGGTACAGCTTTTTATGTACATCACGCCTGTCGTGTATCCCGCTTCTGCCTTACCGGAAAAATTCCGCTTCTTAGTATTTCTGAACCCCTTATCCTCCATCTTCGAATGTTTCCGCTATGCTTATCTCGGCTCCGGCAGCTTCGACCTCCTCAGTATTCTTTGGAGCAGCATCTTCATTGTAGCCCTCCTCATTGTAGGAACGGTCATCTTCAACAAAGTGGAGAAGAGTTTTATGGATACGGTGTAGGGAGAAGCAATGAGTAATCAGTAATTAGCAATGAGTAATGCATCAGCTTCAGCAGTGAGAGCAGGAAGTGTGAGTGATTGAGCGGAAGGGTGATGGAGTGGTTTCATGCTATAACGGGAGATTTTGTCATCAGGAAAAAACCAAATTCATTTTCCCCGACCCTTACATCGACAGGCTCAGCATAAAAAAGGGAGTGAATTTGGTTTTTCCATCAAGCTTCGTTTTTAAATAGGCAATAGGCAATAAGCAATAAGCAATAAGCCATTTGCAATCCCAATCGATTTGTGAGTAATCAATGATCAGTAATCAGTATTCAGAGACAAATCGGCAGCATAGCAGTTGAGCGCAGCGAAGCAACCTGGAGCATCTTGTAGATGAAAGCTTATAGATAATATTTTAAGACATACTCTAAAAACCAGTTGGGTAAATTTTCTGGCTCTACTTCCAGAGTCATTGCATCTTCGTTAATTTTAGCGATTAACTTAAAGTCTTGTCCTGAATTATCAAATAAATAACATTTATCAGCTTGTTCGATTGCTAAGATTAAATTTTTCAAAGTATTATAATACCGACTCGAGATTTTATCAGGAGGAACGGGATGTCCACCTTTTTCAACTCTGTTTTCAACTCTCGAAACATTCACTTCAGGATCATCAATACAGATGAAATACAAATAAATTTTATAGCCATTTCGTTTTGCTTCTATAATTTCATCAATCTTCGAGGGATGGCTCATCACTGTTTCAAAACAGAAATCAAGATGTTGTTTTTGAAGATAGAAACGTATAAAAGCACTAATTAAAGCCCCTTCATAGCTGTGACTTTCCTTTTCAATATCGACAATAATATTTTCTTTAATGGCAATGTCAATAGGATGACGGTCATTTATAGATTTGGCTATTAAAGATTTAGCCCGCTCTGTTTTTAGAAAATATTGAAGATCATCTTCATTAAGATTGAGGCCGTATTTATTCAGATCTATAAAGCCGGTTGTCGATAATTCTTTCTCAATATAATCTGCATTAAGAAAAATTCCCGTATCATAATTTTCAGCAAGTGCTTCGAAAAGAGTAGTTTTTCCCGAACCATTGGGACCTGCGAAGATTCTCAACCTTTGTCCAGACATCTTATCTTCTATGAAGAATTAAACCTTTTCTAAGTTTTGAAATGTCAATAGAAGATTTATGAATAGATCTTATCACCTTTTCAGTTTTATCTGGCTGAACGGTGATAATCTCATGATCTTTAATAATTTTTACCGCCAAGCCCAAAGCACGGGAAGATCTGGTCGCATTAGAACCTGCATTCTTAGCAGATCTTACCAGGATAATCTCTTCTTTTCTCTGAGAAATAGATTTTCTTAAGGCTCTTAAATTTGAACTCTTTCTCATGTAATAAATATATAGGTAATTAAAATAATATTTCAAATATACAAAAGTATCCACTAAAGTAGAGCGGTGATATGATAATGTGGTGATTTGCTGATGTGATAATGTGATATTGAGGTGATGTGATAATGTGGTGATGTGCTTAAATAACCGTCGTTGCGAGGACGAGGGACAACGACGAAGCAATCCCAAGTTTAGAGGAGTGATCAGTAATCAGTATTCAGTCATCAGTGACAAATTCAAAGGTATTGAGTAATGAGTTTTTGAGTGGGAGAATGATGGAGTAGATGTGTACTATATTGAGCGATTTTTTTCGTACAGAAGGTGAGCGCAGCAGAAGACAACATCTGTTTTATCTGTGCAGTGGGAATCTTCCAGCAGCAAGGACCCAGCCCCTCATGAGCAATGAGCAATAAGCAATGAGTAATGCATCAGCTTCATCATTACAGGAAGTTGGAGTTTTTGAGTGATTGATTGGAAGGGTGCTTGAGTGGTTTTGTGCTATAACGGGAGATTTTGTCATCAGGAAAAAACCAAATTCATTTTCCCCGACCCTTACTTCGACAGGCTCAGCATAAAAAAGGGAGTGAATTTGGTTTTTCAGAGAACCCCGTTTTAATGATAAGCGGATTCTTTCTCCTTTAAAAAATTCCAGCGGGCTCCCTTTAGGGTTGGGGTAAAACTGCTGGAATTTTTTTTGCTGGGTCCCTGAAGTAAGGGTTGTGGGCAAAGATTTTTTCCGGTATAACGTGCGTGAATTTGGTTTTTCAAGAAAGCCCCGTTTTTTATAATAAAGAGCTTCTTCTTCTTCTTTCTATCTCTTTAAAAAAATTCCACAAGCTCCTTTTTTTATGCTGAGCCCGTCGAAGTAAGGGCTGGGGTAAAACTGCTGGAATTTTTTTTTCCGGGTTCCCCGAAGTAAGGGTTTGGGTGTGATCTGTGAAAAAATCCAGCATTCATGAGCAATGAGCAATGTAATGAGGTGACTGTGTGGTTAACCTCTATCGGGGACGGACAACGGACAACATTCCGCATCCAACCTCCAGCATCCAGCATCGAACATCGAACATCCTGCATCCAGCATCCAACATCCAACATCCAACACCCAGCACCCCGCATCAAACCTCCAGCATTTCCCCCATTCTATTAATAATATCCGCACCGGAGCATAAAATGTTTAGATTTTCTGCACTGTTCCGTGCGAATTGAATGTAAATTTTATAAATTTGCCGGAACTAAAAATCTTACTGACCGCAACCTTAGCCTCAACCTTAACCTTAACCTCAACCCGACCTTGAAACCCAACACCGCCATCCGCGCAGAAAATATATCCAAACAGTACCGCCTCGGTGAAGTGGGAACCGGCACCATTTCTCATGACCTGAACCGTGCCTGGGCGAAGCTGAGAGGGAAAGAAGACCCTTTCCTTAAGATTGGCGAAAGCAACGACCGCTCCAGCAAAGGCAGCAGTGATTATGTATGGTCTTTAAAAGATATTAATTTTGAAATTGAAAAAGGCGATGCAGTAGGCATTATCGGCAGAAACGGTGCGGGTAAATCTACACTGCTGAAACTGCTTTCGAGGGTGACGAAACCGACGACCGGGCATTTTGAAGTGCAGGGGAGAATTGCTTCGCTGCTGGAAGTGGGAACAGGTTTTAACCCGGAGATGACAGGCCGTGAAAATATTTTTCTGAACGGTGCTATTTTAGGCATGCGGCGTCATGAAATCAAAAGAAAGTTTGATGAGATCGTAGATTTTGCGGGGGTGGAGCGGTATATTGATACACCGGTAAAACGCTATTCTTCCGGGATGTATGTAAGACTGGCCTTTGCCGTTGCCGCGCATCTGGAATCTGAAATCTTAATTGTAGATGAAGTTTTAGCGGTAGGCGACGCCGAGTTCCAGAAAAAATGCCTGGGGAAAATGGGTGATGTAAGCAAAGGCGAGGGAAGGACGGTGTTGTTTGTGAGCCATAACCTCAGTGCTGTTCGAAAACTTTGTAAGCAGGGTATCTTATTAAAGAATGGAGGTATAATCTCTGATGGAAAAATAGATCGAGTACTTCATAGATACGATGAAGAGTTTGCAGCGCAAGAAAAAACCTTTCATATTGTGTTTCCTGAAGATGCTTCCAAAGATATGCAGATTTTGCAGGTGGATTTGAACCCCCCCCATAATCACAGTCGTATTTGTACGGATGATGAGTTAATTTTTGATTTTAAAATGATAAGCCGCAGACCGGTAGCTAATGCTTATATTACAATTGATATAAGAGATAGTAATGATGAAGTTGTCTACTGGACTTCCGATTATATGACTGACCGCTTTCGTAGCAATGCCGCGGGAAACTTTGATGTAACCTGCGTCTGCCCAAGAAATCTTTTGACTAATGGTTTTTACACTGCAACTTTTGCGGTTTATTCACCATCAAGCAATACGGTGGTTCACCACGAACCGAAATATCAAATTACCTTTGAAATGGAAGATAATGAAAATTCCTTCTTGCAAAAATTTGGTGCTGTGCGCCCCGGAAAAACAGGAGTGGAAAGTAATTGGCAGTCAGCAGAAAGTCATAATTAAGATAGTGATGAAATATACCTTTATAAATTCTGCAAGAGGTATTGCTATTATTATGGTAATAATTGTACATATTTCACAATTATATCATTTCAAAAACTCAATATTAAAATTATTCTTTGACTATGGTCAAATGGGAGTACAACTTTTTTTCATTGCATCAGCTTATACTTTATGCTTATCGGCTGAAAAACGAAAGGATGATCTCTTTCCAATTTCAAGTTTTTACATTAGAAGATTTTTCAGAATTTTTCCAATTTACTATTTAGGTATTATTATATACTTCTTTTTAAATTTATATTTTAAAGATATTAGTAAATATTCAACTTTCAATATTTTTGCAAATCTCAGTTTTACACATGGCATGATACCTTCTGCAAATAATACAATAGTGCCAGGGGGCTGGTCTATTGGCACAGAAATGCTGTTTTATTTGTTCTTTCCCTTTTTATATAAATTTATGTTAAGGGGAAATATGATAATTAAGGCCATGATTATGATAGTGGTATGTTACTTAATTGTGATTATTTATGAAGCCGATGTGAAAAATAATTCGTTTGCTTATTTTAATATTATTTTACAAATGCCTGTGTTTTTGACAGGGATTCTATATTATAAATATGAAAAGAAAATAAACCTATTAAATGCAATAATTCTATTTTGTATTTTTACGTTCATTTCATTATATTTATGGAAAATTGAAAAATTTTTGTTTATTCCATTTATATCTGGATTGTCTTTTTGTGGTCTTATCAAAATTTTAGAGAAATCCTTTTTAAATTTAATCCTTTTTCAAAAATTAGGTATTATATCTTATTCTTTATACATTACTCATTTTATACTTGCCTTTTATCTTTTACAACCGGTTTCTAGCCTCGTAGAAATGTGTTTTTATATTCTCATCACAATTTCTACCTGTTATCCTCTGTCTTTATTTTTAGAAAAAAAACTCGAGTTACCTTTTATTAGGTTAGGAAACAAAATAATTAATTTAAGAATTGGAGTATTAAAAAGAACTGAAAGATGATATCTATAGTAACAGCATATTACAACAGAAAAAAACTTTTCATAAATACCCTTCAGAGTATCAAAAGGCAACAGTTCACCGGAGATTTTGAAGTGATCGCGGTAGACGATGGCAGTGGTGAGGAAGAGCGTCTGGAAGATCTTACTGAGGAATTTCCTTTTCTAAAAGTTATATATCTTGACCCTGCGAATAAATGGTACAAAAATTCGTGTATTCCTTTTAATATTGGTTTTAGGGCGGCGAAGGGTGATAAAATCATTATTCAAAATCCAGAATGCTTTCATTTAGGGGATATTTTAAAATATACTAATGAGTATCTGAACGATAAAAACTATTTAAGTTTTGGATGTTTTTCTTTGGACAAGGAGGTAACCGATCATCTGGATACTTTCCTCGTACAAAATAAGATAGAGAAAATTATTAAAGAAAATGCATATGTTGTTAAAAACGATGGTGCTTTAGGTTGGTACAATCATTCTCTTCATCGGCCGTATGCTTTGCATTTTTGCACTGCAATTTCAAAAAATACACTTGATAAATTACAAGGTTTTGATGAAAGATTCGCACTCGGAATTGCTTATGATGATAATGAGTTTATACAAAGAGTCCGTAAGAATCTAAAAGTTAAGTTTGTAGATGCAGAAATAGTTTTACATCAAAATCATTATTCTCCAAATTCATTGTCGTATGCTCAAAATCCGGAAAAAGAAGTTTTGATGGCAAGAAATCAATATATCTTAGCCAACAGATTGGCCAAATTGAATTACAATTACATCTTTTCTTTTTTTTCTGGAGCTACTAAAAAAAGAAGTATTGAAATTACATTTCAATTCGAAAAGAAAATCAGGTATTTGTTAAATGTCGGAAATCACATTTTTCTCAAGTGAAAATTTAATATGAGCATATTTTTTTATTTTAAAGAATTAAATTTTAATATTATTGATGTTTAAGATTACAAAATTGAATATTTGGATTTATGGTATAATCAATAATTATATCTACCGTACTTATGATTTATATTTTAATGCAATTGTACGAAGACAGATTACAAATCCTAAAGAAATTCCGATCATAATTGTAAATTATAACCAATTGCACTATTTGAAACAATTGGTAAATTCCTTGGTAAAACATGACTTTAAAAATATCATAATAATAGATAATAAATCAACTTATCAACCACTATTAGCATATTATAATGAAATAAAAAAACATGTAACAATTGAATTTATGGAGGAAAACTTTGGTCATGCTGTGTTTTTTAAGAATAATTATTTACAAAAAAAACACGGAAAAGGTTTTTATGTGATTACCGATGCTGATATTGTTCCTAATAAAGATTTACCTGATGACTTTATCAAACAACTCTTAGTACATTTAAAAAAACATTGGCACCAAATAACGAAAGTTGGATTCGCTTTAAGGTTAGATGATATACCTGACGAAAATATTTTGAAGGAAAAGATATTAAAGTGGGAAGAGAAATTTTGGCAACTTAAAGATTCAGAAGATATTTATATAGCATCCCTTGATACTACATTTGCCTTATACAAACCAGGGTATCCCAACAAGTATGACAACATTTCCTATTTAAGGGCCCATCGATTTGCCAATAACTTCGAAGCAAAACATGGAGGTTGGTATATTGATCAAAATAATATGACAGAAGAACAGAGATTTTTCGTTACGATAGCGTCAAAATCTAGTTCCTGGTTATATAATGAGAAGAATTTGGAATAATTGTCATACATCATAAAAAAATGAAAAATATTATAGGTCAATATGAGTAGTCGCGATATATCTGTAAGTGTTTGTATAAGTGCATATAATCATGTAGATTTTATTGAAGAAGCACTTAATAGTGTATTGGATCAGGAATGTGATTTTGGTTATGAAATTATTTTATCTAATGATAAATCTACAGATCAAACACATGAGGTCATTACAAAAATTATTGATAATCATCCTCTAGGTAAAAAAATTCGTTATTTTAATCAGGAAGAAAACCTTGGAATAAATGGAAATTTGATTTTTACTTTGGAACAAGCCACTGGGAAATATATCGCATTGTTAGAAGGCGACGATTATTGGTTGGATAATAATAAATTGCAGAAACAGTTTGACTTTTTGGAGGCGCATCCCGATTATACATTATGCACCGCCGCATACAGAACAGTTACACTTGATCATCAACAATTCGACAGAAAACTAGGCGGGGACGTGAAAGACTTTACTTATACTTTTGATACCATAAAAGGTTTTTCGCCCAATTATTTGAATATGTTTTTTACAAGACAATCGTTGGAGGTTGAGAAATTAAAAAAATTTGTGTATTCGGGCGACAATGTCATTTTTCTAATGTGTCTTTCCAAAGGTAAGATATATTTTTCCAATGAAATATTGGCATTCAGAAGAACGCATGCAAATAGCGCGTGGACTGCGAAATCTGAAATTGAAAGAAAAAGAATGGGAGTAGAACAGTTAATCGGTTTATACAAATTCCCAGAATTCCGTAGTACTATTCGTTCTTCACTGTTTTATATCAGTTTGGATTTACTCTGTTCTGGACAGCATAATGGAAAGCTTATTTGGCGTTCCTTTAAATTAATTCGAAAACCCAATGAATTTATATATTTCGCAAGGGTATTGCTGAGTAATTTACATAGAGTTTACGTCTAGTAATTAAAATTATTTATGAAAGTCTCCATCATTATCCCCGTTTATAACGCTTCCAAATACCTTGCAGAATGTTTAGAGAGTGTCCTCGTTCAGACTTTTACCGATATTGAAATGATCTGCATCAATGATGGTTCCACTGATGATTCTTTAGAAATCTTAAAAGAATTTCAAAATAGGGATTCCCGCATTGTCATTATTGATCAAAAAAACAAGGGTGTTTCGGCAGCACGTAATGCAGGCTTAGAAGTGGCAAAAGGAGAATATATTTGTTTTTTAGATTCAGATGATTTTCTAGTTAAAGATGCATTATCTCGTATAGAATATTCTTCTAATTATGATTTAATCATCAATGATTTTTCATATTATACTGACGGTAATTTAGTTCGAATAAATAATAGGCAGGGTAACTGGAAAGCAAAGGAGCTTCTCCCTAAATATTTATTATGGGATGTTAAACTGCGTTTAGGGTCATATCTTGTAAAAAAAACAATAGTAGAAAGGAATGATATAAGCTTTAGAAGCGGTACGGCTTATGGTGAAGATTGGGAATTTAACACCTTAATTTTATATTTTTCCGATAAGGTTTTTATTACAGAAATTGAAATAATGGCCTATCGTGTGCACCGTCAGTCTGCGGTTCATAAGGTTTCATTGAATAGATTTGACACTTACTATTCAAGAAAAAGAACATATGATTTTTTTAAAGAAAGAAATGAGAAAGCGCTAATGAAAATTTATGAGGGCTATCTCTTGCCGCAAGGAATAATAGATACTATAGAGTCTATTTATCAACAGAAATTCATGCCTTTTAAGATGATGAGCTATCTCCAGAAGAATGATCTTTTAGCCTATTTGAAAACAGAAAATCAAAATATTTATACACTTCCTTATCTTATAATAAAGGTCAAAAGATTTCAGGAAAGTAATTTTGTATTTGCTACTGTAACTTATTATTTATTTCAGCTTAATCAACTGAAATCAAGTCTTTATAAATATATAAAATCTTAATGCAAATATCAATATTCACTCCAGTTTATAATCGGGCGGATTTATTGCAATCTCTTTTCGAATCATTAAAAAAACAATCTTTTAGGGACTTTGAGTGGATTATTGTTGATGATGGTTCACGAGATCATATTTCTGAGGTTGTTCAAGGTTTTATGAATGATGATTCACGTTTTTTTGAGGTACAATTTGTACGTCAGGAAAATAGCGGTAAGCATATGGCCATAAATCGTGGAATAGATATGGCTCAGGGAAAGTTTTTTTTTATCGTGGATTCCGACGATCACCTTCCAGAAGATGCGTTGGAAAAAATTTATGATTGGGTTAAGACAGTGGAGCACGATGATTCTTTTTGTGGGGTTTCCGGTACCAGAGGGACGGTAAGTAATATATTAATCGGAAATACATTTGAGGGTCATTTTCTTGACGCTTATTATTGGGAAAGAGCCAGCAAAAATATTATAGGTGATAAGGCCGAAGTTTATAAAACGGAAGTACTAAAGAATTTCAAGTTTCCCTCATTTGGAGATGAAAAATTTTTAACCGAAGAGACCGTATGGTATCTTATGGGCGAAGATTATAAAATACGATATTACAATGATATTATTTATTATAGTGATTATTTAGATGATGGTCTTTCAAAGAACATTAACAAACATCTTCTTAACAGCCCTAAAGGATATGCTTATTCAATACAAATTCGAAATAAATATTCGCGTAATTCATTGAAGTCTAGATTAGCATCCTATTATTACTATGGAGAGCTTTTTTCAGGATTACTTACCGAAGAAGAAATAATAGAAAATTTACAGATTCGTAAAGAGACCTATATCTTTGCTAAATTATTATGGAACCTTGTATATAGAATTAAAAATAAATGAGAGTATTACTTTTTTTCCACGGCGGAAGCAGAAACCGTGGTTGTGAGGCAATTGTAAGAACAGCTGCAGCATTATTAAAGTCTGATCACCTAATCAGCAAGCTTGGTCTTGCTTCCGGTGACCCGGATTCAGACCTCGCCATCCCTCATATCGATGTGTTGCATTTGGATAAGCCTTCCCGCTTGGAGAAATTTTCTCCTCTTGGAATTCTCAGTGCAGTAAAAGTGAAATTTTTTAAGGATGAAAGTTTAGTCTATCAAAAAATTCACGAAAGCATTATAAAACTGATCCCTCATTATGATGTTTTTCTTTCTATTGG
Source organism: Kaistella soli (assembly GCF_019038595.1). Taxonomy (GTDB): domain Bacteria; phylum Bacteroidota; class Bacteroidia; order Flavobacteriales; family Weeksellaceae; genus Kaistella; species Kaistella soli. The sequence goes on along the minus strand of NZ_JAHOPF010000004.1, from coordinate 26,195 downwards.
GGGGGATAATTATTGCTATGGCGAGCAGCCCGGTATCTACGAAATCGACAGGCAGATTAAAGAAGCTGGTAAAAAACTTGTACTTTGGGGGGCTTCTATCGGGGAAGAAGATTTGTCGGAAGCTAAAATCAAGGATCTGCAGTCTTTCGACCTGCTGCTGGTGCGCGAATCGATTACAGAAAGTACGCTTAAAAAAGCAGGAATCAATAATGTCAAACTCGTGGCTGACGGTGCATTTCTTATGGAAAAAACCGAACTTCCGCTACCTGCAGGTTGGCAGGAAGGCAAGACCGTAGGGTTTAATTTTTCGGCCCTAGTCTTTAAAAAGAACCCTGATTCAAAGAAAGCCGCTTTTGCATTGGTGCAACATATCCTTGACACCACAGATTTTTCCGTTTGTTTCATTCCACATGTTATCATACCGGGAAATGATGATTACGAAATATTACAGGAGTTTGAAGCGCATTTCAAAGATTCCGGAAGGACTCTTCTTTTACCGAATGACCTCAACGCCAGTGAATATAAGGGTTACATTGCCAGAATGAAATTCTTTATTGGGGCAAGAACGCATGCTACCATTGCTGCTTACTCATGTCTTGTGCCAACACTGGTATTGGGATACAGTGTGAAATCCAAAGGTATTGCAAAAGACATCTTTGGTGCCGAAAGACTGGTACTCGATCTATCTGAAATTTCAGATCCGGTTAAGCTTATTGCAAGGTTCGAGGAGATGAAAGGCGAAGAAAATGAGCTGAAGGAAATACTCTCCAGAAAAGTTCCGGAACTGAAGAAGATGGCAATGAAAGCAAAAGATTATCTTATGGATCTTAAATAGAACGGCCTTGTTCAACCCTGTCAAGGTTTGAAACCTTGACAGGGTTTTATAAAAGCTATAGTAAACCCCGATGAAAAAAAAACTGCTTTTTGTAATTCCAGGCCTGGATGCGGGCGGCGCTGAAAAAAGTCTTGTCAACCTTCTCAGTGGGATGGACGAGACCCGTTTTTCGGTAGACCTCTTTATGTTTTCCCATAAGGGTTTATTTATGGGGCAGATTCCGGAATGGGTCCGTGTAATCCCAAAGAATGAAGACCTGGTGGATTTTCAGAAACCTCTTTTTCATTCACTGCTTAGCTTTGTTAAAAAAGGCAGAATATCGCTGGGAAAAGCGCGGTTTCTTTTTTATATAAAAAACAGGTTCATTAAAAACAAAGGAATTGCCGAACAGTATTCCTGGCAACATTTGCGAAGCTACTGTAAGATGCTCCCTGAACAGTACGATGCCGCCATAGGGTTTCTCGAAAAAACATCGAATTATTTTATAGTAGACTGCGTAGCGGCAAAGACGAAAATTGCTTTTATTCATACTTCTTATTCGGAACTGAACCTGGATGCATCATTCGATTCGAAGTATTTCGGTGTTACAAAAAACATTGCGGTGGTGTCACCCGATTGTGCAGTTAATTTTAAAAAAATATTTCCGGAATTTGCGGATAAGATCTACGTGATGCCCAACATCGTTTCTCCACGTCTGATCAATAAGTTGGCGCTGGAAAGCTCTGAAGACGTTTATGAAACTTCTCTGGTTTCGGTCGGGCGGTTAGAAAGTGTCAAAGGTTTTGATATGGCCATTGAGGCGGCCCGCATTTTAAAAGAAAAAAATATTAGGTTTCATTGGTCCATAATAGGAGAAGGAACGGAACGCCAGAATCTTCAAAATTTGATTGAACGGTATGGTTTACAGAATCATGTTGCCCTTATTGGATTGAAAAACAATCCCTATCCTTACATCAGAACAGCAAAAATATTTGTGCAGTCCTCACGGTATGAAGGAAAATCAATAGCGGTTGATGAGGCTAAAATTTTAGGAAAACCGATTGTGCTGACGAACTTCAGCACGGCAAAAGACCAGATTGAACATAACGTGAACGGTCTCATCGTCGATATGTCTCCAGAAGGACTTGCAGCAGGAATTACGAAATATTTAGATAACGTTTCTTTTACAGAGCAAATTATTGCTAATTTGCGCGCAGAGAATTTTGGAACCGAGCATGAAATCTCAAAATTTTACCAGCTGATCAATGAGTGAGAAAAAAGACATCCTTTTTGTAATGAATAATCTGAACGTGGGCGGTGCAGAAAAAGCACTGGTCTCCTTGCTGCAGGTAATGGATTATGACAGATACAATATAGACCTGTTACTTTTTAAGAAAGAAGGGCTGTTTCTTAAACAGGTGCCACAACAAGTCAATATATTGCCGGAACCTGAAAACTATAGGTATTTTGATATGCCTTTTTCGCAGGTGCTGAAAGAAAATTTAGTTAACGGGAGTTGGGAGGTCATTTATAGAAGGATTCAATTTAAGAATGTCGTAAAAAAGGCCAAAAGTCCTGCCGAGGCAGAACAATTGAGCTGGAAGCCTTTGTCAAAAACCTTGTCGCCTCTAAAAAAGAAGTATGACGCAGCCATCGGGTTTTTAGAAAAAAATCCAAATTATTTTATTGTCGATCGAGTTTTGGCAAAAACAAAAATTGGTTTTATTCACAACGATTATAACCAACTGAAATTAAATAAAACGATTGATGCTCCTTACTTTCGGGAATTACATTATATCGCAACAGTTTCGGAAGAATGTGCAAGGGTTCTGGAAAATGAATTTCCCGATGAAGCTGATAAAGTCAAATTCATTCCCAACATCGTATCCGCAGCTTTAGTGCAGCAATTGAGTAAGGATAGCGTAAGTATTTCGGAAAATGCGATCGTCTCGGTTGGGAGGCTCGAACCCCAAAAAGGTTTCGATTTGGCCATCGAAGCAGCTAGGATTTTAGTGAACAGAAAGATAGACTTTCATTGGTATATTATCGGGGAGGGGAGTGAACGGACGCATTTAGAGTCTTTAGTTCTTAAATATGAACTGGAAGACTATTTTACCCTTCTAGGTTTAAAAGAAAATCCTTATCCTTATATCCGACAGGCAAAAACATTTGTTCAGCCCTCTCGTTTCGAAGGCAAATCGATAGCGGTCGATGAGGCCAAAATATTAGGAAAACCTATTGTTTTAACCAATTTCAGCACCGCAAAAGACCAGATCGATCATGATGTAAACGGGATGATTGTCGAAATGAATCCCCATTCACTTGCAAAAGGGATTATGAAATGTTTCAGTGATTTCGACTATTTAGAGAAAATCACCTTGGTTTTGAATTCACAAAGTTGGGGTACAGAGCATGAAATTCAAAAATTGTATATTTTAATCGAAAACTAATGGATGCTATCCTGTTGCTCATTGTCTTTACAGTGATTATCATTTTTTTTATTGATTTTATTCCCCAGTTCAACACCTGGCAAAGTCGTATTAAAATCGGGCGCTTTAACAATAGAGATTTATGGCAGCAGAAAGTGCTCACGCTGTCCAGAAAATGGCTCCTCAATACCCCTATTATTAGACTAACCGACAACCATCGGCTCATCATCATCGATATCCTGAAAGGCAATTATCAACGGTCGGCCATACAGTCCTGGCAGGAAGCGGCTTTGATATTGGGCCTCACGGAATACTACAAAAAAACCGGCGATGCTGAGACCCAAAAGCAAACAGAGCGTTTTGTGTCTAAAAAAATGACTGCAGCGGGAGGGTGGAAAGAAAAACCTACCGATAGCGACCATGCCATCCTGGCGTATGCTTTTTTAAACGTAGATTTTATCGATCATGTAAAATACAGATCAGCGTTTGATGAAACCTGGCAGATGATTCTTTCTTTAAAAGGAGAAGACGGTACAGTCGCTTACAAAAACCATGTGCGGCAATATCGCTTTGTGGACACCATAGGATTTATCTGTCCTTTTTTGGTGAATTATGGTTATAAGTTCGGGATTCCTGAGGCTGTTGAACTCGCAGTAAAACAGATCACCGAATACCAGAAATACGGCTTGATGACTCAGGAAAACATTCCATGTCATACTTATCATGTCGAGACTAAAATCCCTACAGGGCTGTTTGGCTGGGGGAGAGGACTGGGCTGGTACGTCATCGGACTCATTGACACCTGGTATGCCCTGCCTGAAAACCATCCCCACAAAAAAGATCTGGAGAAAATGGTTATAGCCACGGCCAACTCCGCGATAAAATTGCAGCAAGAAAATGGGGGTTTCCATTGGTTGCTTTTTGATAAAGGTTCCCGCCTGGATTCGAGTACTGCGGCTACACTGATCTGGTTTTTCACCCTTGCTTCAGAAATTCCTGAGATTGCAGAACAGTGTCTTGTAGCAAGAGAAAAAGCGCTCAAGTATCTGATGACAGTCACCCGCAGATCAGGAGCGGTTGATTTTTCTCAGGGTGACACGAAGGGAATTGGTGTGTATTCCCAAAATTTTGATATTTTGCCTTTTACCCAGGGATTTGTGTTAAGGACGCTTTATTTTCAAACTCCTCCTGCAAACCCGCGTTTTGTACATTCGAAGGATAAGCCTCATCCTCAACCTTAACCTTAACCTTAACCTTAACCTCAGCCCATGAAACTACTCTACATCACTAATGGCATTACCGGTTCAGGCGGGCTCGAAAGGGTCTTGTCGGTAAAAGCTTCGCTTCTTGCAGAGGAATACGGGTATGAAGTGCATCTCCTCAGTCTGAACGAAGCAGGAAAATCCGCGTTTTTTAACTTTTCGGATCAGATCAGCAGGCATTCCGTTTCCGTAGAGGGCAATACTTTGCATTACCTGAGGCAATATGTGGGTGGGATCCGCCGAAAAGTAAAGGAAATTAAACCTGATGTGATTTCGGTTTGTGACGACGGGCTGAAAAGTTTTTTTCTGCCTAAAATCATTGGAAATAAGATTCCGGTTATTTATGAGAGGCATGTTTCACAGTTGATTGAGAATGGGAAAGGACAAAATGAATTGGAAAAATTGATGTCTTCCCTGAAGTTCCGAATGATGAATCGGTTAGCAAAATCATTTGACCGCTTCGTCGTGCTGACCGACGGAAATACAAAGGAATGGAATTTGAACAATTTGGTCGTAATCCCAAACCCTCTGCCTTTTTATCCTGAACAGGTTTCATCCCTTCACCGCAGAAAAGTCATTGCGGTAGGGAAGCAGAGCTATCAGAAGGCGTACGATCTCCTTTTAGAGTCCTGGAATCAACTTCCTGCGAAATTAAAAGACTGGGAATTGCATATCTTTGGAAAAAAAGAGGAATCGTTGCAATTGCCAGCATTGGCGCAAAAGATGGGTATTGCAGAGACTGTTTTTTTTCACTCCCCGGAGAAGAATATTGAAGCCAGGTTTCTGGAATCTTCAGTATTTGTCCTAAGCTCACGCTATGAAGGATTTGGCATGGTCATTATTGAAGCCATGGCATGCGGACTGCCGGTGGTGAGTTTCGACTGCCCGCATGGGCCTGCCGATATTATTACCGACGGCAAAGACGGTTTTCTGGCAGAAAACGGAAATACGGAGAAGTTGTCCGAACATCTGGCCACTTTAATGAACAGCGCAGAGTTAAGACAACGTTTGGGCACCGAAGGAAGAAAGACCGCACAAAATTACCGGCCGGAGGTAATTGTTCAACAGTGGAACTGTTTATTTAAATCTTTATTATAAAGAACAGAAAGTTTAAAATATACAGAACCTCAACCCTCATTCTCATTCTCATCCTTAACCTTAACCTCAACCTCAACCTCAACCTCAACCTCAACCTTAACCTTAACCTTAGCTTATAATGAAAATCTTCATCCTCATCGATCAGCTGCATTCCCATGGGGGTATTGAAAAACTGGTGGCCATGAAAGCGAACTACTGGACAGACACTTTTGGCTATGAGGTAAAAATAATCAGCACCGAGCAAAATAATTTACCTCCTGTGTACACGCTCTCTGAAGCTGTCCAATGGGCTGATTTGGACGTTAACTATAAAAGGGAACTGAGTTTTTTTCATCCCGAAAACCTGAAGAAGCTGTGGATTAATAAAAAACGGCTCTTACAGATCATCAAAAGGGAAAAGCCGGATTTTATCCTTGTGGCTTCTCATATCCCCATGACTTATCTTTTGCCGTTTTTAAAAACGGGCGTTCCCACCATCAAGGAGTTTCATTACTCAAAATTTTATCAGCAACGCTCTTTTAAGGAAAGAATTTTCGAGGCGGTAGAAAAGTATTATGACTATCTCGTGGTATTAAGTAAAGAGGAAAAGACATTCTACACTTCGCCGGATACAGTGGTCATCCCCAACCCGGTCATCCCCACGAAACAGGCAGTAAAGCCCATTTCGGAAAGGAAAAATATTGCAGTTGCGGCATTGCGTTTTGCACCGGTGAAACAGATTGAAAAGATGGTAGAAGCATGGGAAATTTTTCACCTTCAAAATCCATCCTGGGAGCTCCATCTCTTTGGGGAAACCGGAAATGAGTATTTTGAGGTCATACAGGAAATGGTGGGCAGAAGAAAATTAAGCCGCACTGTTCTGTTCAAGGGTCAGAGTGATGATATTCAGCGAGACTTTGCTGCAAGCAAAGTGCTGCTCATGACTTCGGGTCAGGAATGTTTTCCTATGGTCATTCTGGAAGCCCAGTCTTGCGGTGTTCCAGTCGTTTCATTTGACTCACCCACGGGTCCCCGGAATATTATTAATCATGGAAAAAATGGGGTGCTGTTAGAACTTAATAATGTACACGCGTTTGCTCAAGCTTTACATGAACTGGTAAATAACCCCGAAAGCCTGATCGAAATGTCAGAGGCAGCTATTCAGAATGCGCAGGAATATAATATTGACAGCGTGATGGATATTTGGAAAAACACTATTTTTGAAAAAAAAATAAATGCTTAGGTTTTTATCCCTGATTATTTTCGCTCCCCATGTATTGCTTTATCTGCTTTCGGCACAGCGTAAGGTGATCCTGTTAGATTTGTACGCCCGTGCTCCGGTAGTGCAAACTTCCCACTTGGGCCAACTTCTGGATTTATCTTTTGCCCTGATGAACAGTAAATATTTCAGAACCCTTTTTTATTTCCGGGTGGGAGGATTCTTTTCAAAAGTCTTGCGGGTATTTTACCCGCGCAGTGAAACTTTTATTATTGATATCCATTCCAAGATAGGAGCCGGTCTGAAATTGGCGCATCCCTATGCGACTATTATCAATGCACAGTCGGTGGGCGAAAATTGCTATATCAACCATCTGGTAACAGTAGGTGAAAAAAACGGCAGGAGACCAGTCATTGGCAATAACGTTGAACTGCATGCCAACTGCACGGTCCTTGGGGGGATAAATATCGGCGACAGTGCGGTGATAGGAGCAGGTGCGGTAGTGGTAAAAGATGTACCGGCATATGCGGTGGCGGTCGGAAACCCAGCAAGATTAATATTGAAGTAATGTTTGATTTTATACCGGCATCTCTTTACACTCTTATTTACTACCATTTTTTACTGGCAGTTATGGTAATGCTTGCTGTAGTGCTTATTTCTTCGTCCTCATTACAGGATGCCAATGTGAAAACATTGTCCCAGACAATGGGGTTGGCACTAGTGGTACTCATGATCGCATATATAGGGATGCGACCAGTCAACTTCAGATTTGGCGATATGGTTATTTACAATCAGGGCTATGCGCATCTTCAGGGGGGGGGCACTATGGATATTACTAAGGATTATCTGTTTAATTATTTCATGATTTTTTGCGCAAAAATTATGCCTGCCAGCATGTTTTTTCTTCTAATAGATGTGATCTACGTCATCCCGTGTTATCTGTTTTCGAAAAAATATTTTGGTCATTATTGGCTGTATGCTTTTTTTCTTTTTATTGCCAGTTTTTCATTTTGGTCCTATGGGACTAACGGACTGCGTAATGGGATGGCCACGGCAGTTTTTATTTGGGGACTTATTTATTACCATGACCGCAAATGGCTGATGTATCTTTTATTTACGGTGAGCATTGGACTGCACAGTTCGCTGATCATTCCCGTAGCCGCTTTTTTTGCTGCGGGTGTCATTAAAAATCCTAAAATGTTTTTTTACATCTGGCTTCTGTGTATTCCGTTATCCATTGCCGGAGGAGGGTTCTGGACCAACCTCTTCGGAAGTATTGGCCTGGGGGGTGATACGCGGGCGGCAGATTACCTGAATGCTGATGCGGTTTCGGATTTGGCAAAAAGTGAAGGAACTACGTTTTCTTCCACCGGCTTCCGTTGGGATTTTGTTTTGTATTCCGCTTCAGCGGTATTTGCCGGCTGGTATTTTATACTGAAAAAGAAGCTGACAGATCAGTTTTATATTCGCCTTTGGGGAACCTTTATGATTGCCAATGCTTTCTGGATTCTGGTGATCCGTGCAGCGTTCAGTAACCGATTCGCGTACCTGTCCTGGTTCCTGATGGCCCCGGTGATTATTTATCCTTTTGTGAAATACCGTTTTTCGGCGACCCAGAACCGCAGCTTAGCCTATGTGATTGCTGCTTATTATTTATTCACTTATTTTATGTTTTTAAAAGGATGATTATCAATAAAGTAAATTTGTACCATCGTCCAGTCGATTTGGGAGGGATGGCCAAACTGGTTTCGGACCTATATAATCTTGGTGATTCCATTGATTGCCCGCCATCATAAGTTATTAGAAATAGCACTATTTCAAATGAATTTTCCTCATGGATATTATAAAAAAAAGTATATATTTTATTTTGAAATCGTAACATGAAAGTCTTACAAATTATAGACAGTCTTCCAACTGGAGGTGCCCGCTTTCTTGTGAATGCCGTGCCGGCTTTTAATGCTCTCGGACTAAAGACCGATGTGCTTTTACTGGACGGTTCCGAAACTGACTTTCTCAAAGATTTGCAACAGAACTCTGAAGGTGAAATCTTCTCTTTAACCAACGGAAACAGGTGGGATATCCGAAATGTTTTAAGAATAATTCCCTATTTTGAAAATTATGATATTATCCATGTACACATGTTCCCCGCTTCTTACTTTGTGGCGGTTGCGAAATTCATTTCTGGCTCAGCAGTTCCTGTCATCTTCACGGAACACAATTCCCAAAACAGACGTGCTGCGCATTTTTTATTCAAGTACGTTGAAAAGTGGGTGTATAGAAGGTTTGTGAAAATTGTTTGCTTAACCAGTCAAGTGCAGAATTTTGTACTGAGAAACCTTAAGGTGAATAAAAGCAACTTGCCGATCATCGAAAATGGAATTAATCTTATAGATATCCGATCTGCTCTGCCTGCACCAAGAGAAGGATTTGGTTATAATGCGGATGATATTTTGATTTTGATGCCTGCAAGAATGGAAGCGCAGAAAGACCATGAAACCGTGATTAAAGTAATGAACCTGCTGCCGGATAATTATATTCTTATTCTGGCCGGTGACGGAAGTAAAAGGGCAGCGTTAGAAAGCATGGGACATGATTTAGCTGTAAACAGTAGGATTAATTTTCTTGGAAACAGAAAAGATATCTTTGAACTGATGAAAATGAGCGATATCATTGTATTAAGTTCTCATTTTGAAGGTCTATCTTTGGCAGCATTGGAAGCCATGGCTTCCGGACGTCCTTTTGTTGCTTCTAATGTAGAAGGTCTGGATTTTATTAAAGGTGCAGGTCTTCTTTTTGAAAGAGGAAATGTAAAAGAACTTGCTGACGTCATTTTAAGTTTGATGTCTGATAAAGAGCTGTACAGAAACACTGTTACGTCCTGCATGAAAAAAGCAGATGATTATGATGTAGAGAAAATGGTAAAGAATTACATACAGCTATATGAATCGCTTTATATAAAATAATGAAAATAAAAGTTTTGCATGTTCTTACGGTTCTAAATCGTGGTGGTTTAGAAACCATGCTGATAAATTATTTCAGAAATTCCGACAGGGCTAAATTCGAATACCATTTTCTAGTTCACCGTAACAATGGAATGTATGAAAAAGAAATTTTAGAAAATGGAGGTTTTATCCATAGAATGCCGCCGCTTTCCTTTTCTGTATCAGGCTTCAGTAAATACCTAAGAAAGCTGGATGAATTTTTTGGTAAAAACAGGTTCGACATCTTACATGTTCACAATAACTCATTTGGATATTACCCATTGAAGTTCGGAAAAAAACATGGCATACCAGTCCGGATTATGCATAGTCATATCAGTTCACTTCGTGATGACTGGAAAAAAGTAATTTTTGGTAAATATTTAAACACAAAAATCCCCAATGTTGCTAATGTACTTTTTGCCTGTGGACTTGACGCCGGTAAGTGGATGTATGGCAATAAAGAATTTTCAGTAATCCCCAATGCGATAAATAGTGATGATTTCGCATTTAATTCTGAAAAAAGAGTGGCTATACGAAAAAAACTTTTTATTAAAGATGGACTTGCGGTAATGAATGTTGCGAGATTTCAGCCTCAGAAAAACCATTTTTTTTTATTAGAAATAATAGCAGAGCTTAACAAAATTCAAGCTCACATACATCTGTTTCTAGTTGGTGAAGGGGATTTAAAGGTGGAGATAGAGGCAAAAGTAAAGAAGCTTGGGATTGAAGATAAAGTGACGTTTCTTGGTTCCCGTTCCGATGTGCATGAACTCCTTCAGGCCATGGATGTGTTCCTTTTTCCTTCCCTGTTTGAAGGCCTTCCTGTTTCACTGGTGGAAGCGCAGGCTTCCGGAATTCACTGTGTGATTTCAGATGGCATTCCTGGGGAAGCTGTTTTGGTGCCTGAAAATGTCACCGTGATTCCCCTCCGGAAAACCGCTGAGGAATGGGCCCAACAAATCCTGGCACTTGACGTTTCCGGAAGAAAAGACGTCACTGAAATCATCATAGAAAAAGGATATGATATTAAAGACAATGCACGGAAACTTGAAACTAAATACTTTGACCTGCTTAAAAACACTCAGTTTTTCTCTGCCTTCTAAAATTATTGTTGGAAAATTTGAATAACAATACAATTTATTATAATGACTCCTGAAGCTAATAAAAATGTAATTTTTCTACCGGGGCTAAACGGCCTCAGAACCTTGGCAGCATGTGGAGTTATGATTTCTCATATTTCAATAGCACTAAGCAAATTAAATCTTAAATATGCCTTGTTCGGCTTTGAAAATGGTAAGCCCAGGGGGTGGGTACTGGGAGAGCATGGAGTAACGATGTTTTTTGTGTTAAGCGGTTTCCTGATTACGTACTTGCTTTTGATGGAAAAAAAGAAGTATCAACATGTAAAAATTAAAGAATTCTATATGCGCAGGATGTTGCGGATATGGCCATTGTATTATGTCTATCTACTAATCTGCCTTTTGATTTCAGGTTTTCTATATCATGCAAATCCAGTTAATGCTATGGTACCATTTTATGTTTTTTTTCTGGCCAACATTCCATTTATTTTACAACGTGCGCTATTATTCCTCGATCATTTTTGGTCTATTGGCGTAGAGGAACAATTCTATCTGTTCTGGCCCTGGTTTTTCAAACTCAGTGAGAAAAAGATAGCGATTACAGCAGCTTCCATCATCGTGCTTCTTTCCGTATTACGAATAATACTGTGGTATATAATGCCTTTTAGTATTCCGGCCCTGTTTTCTGTAGTAAATCGATTTGACTGTATGTTATTCGGAGCTTTGGGAGCTATATTTTACTTCAACAGGGAAAAATATTTTATGAGAATAGTGGATAACCCATATATGCAGACCGCCGCACTGATGATTCTTTTTTCGATGGTTATAAATAGGTTTTGGTTTATAAACAGCATTATTGAGATCTTTATTGTTGAAGCAATGACTCTTGTAATTATTGTAGGTCAAATCAATATCAAACACCGTATAATTAATTTTGATAATCGGATGATGGATTATCTGGGTAAATTATCTTATGGAATCTATGTCATCCATGTTTTGGTTTTAAATTTAATTATTACACAGATTCCCTGGCATACTATAACTAACCAAGTAGCGTTAGTTGCTATTATATATCTATTAGTCATTTCTTCGACAGTTTTTTTGGCTCACCTCAGCTATCATTTTCTTGAAAAACCTTTCTTGAAGTTGAAATTGAAATTTACCAGAATAAAATCCAGTGGAACAAACACATTTGATACTTTAAATAAATGATTATTTTTGCGCATTACTTATTTATAGCCTACAAAATTAATTTTTGAAAACCCTGACTGTTTTTACCCCCGCTTATAACCGTGCCCACCTGCTGCCACGGCTCTATGAAAGCCTGAAAAACCAGACCTGTCACGATTTTGTCTGGCTGGTGGTGGATGACGGATCGGTGGATGATACCGCCGAAGTCGTCGCTGCTTTTCAGCAGGAGGATGCAGTGCAGATTGAATATATCCACCAGAACAACCAAGGCATGCATGGCGCTCACAATACCGCGTATGAAAACATCAGTACGGAACTCAATACCTGTATCGATTCTGACGATTTTATGCCTCTGAACGCCGTGGAGCTGATTATTGAGAAATGGAAGACGGTAAAAGACAAAGAACGGTATGCCGGCATTGCAGGACTCGATGCTGATCTTCAGGACAATCTGATCGGCACCCCATTTACAGTAACTGCTACAACACTCGAGAATTTTTATCTGCAGGGAGGAAAGGGAGACAAAAAACTCGTGTACCGAACCGAAGTGATGCGCAGGTACCCACCGTATCCGCTTTTTAAAGGGGAGAAATATGTGGGTCTCGGTTACAAATATCTGCTGGCTGACCAGGATTTTGAACTCGTCACCTTAAACGAAATTCTAGTCCTCGTCGACTATCAGGAGGGTGGATCGTCGAACAATATGTTCCGTCAGTATTATAAAAATCCTAAAGGGTTTGCCTTCATCAGAAAACAGGGAATGCTGCTCTCAAAATCCCCAAAGAGAAGATGGATGGATGCGGTGCATTATGTGGCAAGCAGCATCAGGGCGAAAAACCCCGGGTTTATTGCGGAATCTCCAAAAAAACTCATGACCGTTGCAGCGGTTCTGCCCGGCCTGGCCCTGTACCTTCTCACCGAATTTAAAAACAGGAAAAAACCGGTTTCTAATGAGTTGTAGAGAACATGGAGGCTTTATAAAAAGCTTTTTTTATGCAGGGGGAGCATACTTTTAGAGATCCCTCCTTACGTCGGGATGACAGCGATTGTCAAAAAAAGGACAACTGTCATTCAGAACGCAGCGTTAGCATCATCGAAGTGAAAACGAATGTTTTACTGAAGATGACGAACATAGTTCAGAAGAATCTTCAACGGAGAGATCCCTCCTTACGTCGGCAACCTTTGTCAATTGGTACAAAGCAGCTATTTGTCATTGACTCCGCCGAATCTTCGGTTTCAGAACACCGGTTAATGGCCTCCGAATGTATAATTTTTTCATATAATAAAAATCCTTTGCGGAAATCCGTAAAAAAATGATAAATTTGCCGTCAAATAAATGATGATTTGTTCAGATGAATGCGAAAAATATTTTGAGTAAGGGTGCGGTACCGTGCCTGAACAGCGTGCTTTTATGCATCCTGAACTGCCAGTTCTTACCCGACATGATCCTTAGCTTATGAAACTCTTCCGCATCGCCACGGTGCCCATCTCCCTCAATATTCTGCTGAACGGCCAGCTCCGCTTTCTGAACAGGTATTTTGAGGTCACTGCAGTGTCGGGATCCGGCACTGATCTCGAATCTGTAGCAGACCGCGAAGGGGTGAAGACCCACTCGCTCCGCATCAAGAGGAAGATTTCAATTATTGAAGATATCGTTTCGCTCTTTAAGCTCTATTTCTATTTCCGGAAAGAGAAACCCCTGATCATCCATTCGATTACTCCCAAAGCCGGACTTCTTTCCATGATTGCAGGGAAGTGGGCCGGAGTGCCTATCCGGATGCACACCTTCACCGGACTCATCTTTCCTTACCGGACCGGCCTTCTCAGAATCGTCCTCATCCGTATGGACCGCGTGCTCTGCCGTTATGCCACCCACGTCTACCCTGAAGGGAACGGCGTAAAGGAAGATCTGATCCGTTACGCGATCACCCAAAAAAAACTTAAAGTCATGGCAGACGGCAATGTGAACGGAATTGACACCGAATATTTCAGCAGAGGAGCCATCAGTGATAACACAAAAAAAAGTTTGCGGGACGAACTTGGGATTTCGGAGGATGATTTTGTATTTATCTTTGTCGGAAGACTCGTGAAAGATAAAGGCATCAATGAACTGGTGGCCGCGTTTAGAAATGTTTTGGCGGGTACGAAAGGAAAGGGAGAAGGTGTTTTTCCGGAGGGCAAGGCGGGTATTAAACTCCTGCTCGTAGGTCCGCTCGAACCGAAACAGGACAAACTTTTAAAGTCTACGCTTTCAGAAATGAAAGTCAATACCAATATTATTCTCGCAGGATTTCAGCCAGACGTCAGGCCTTACTTCGCAATAAGCGATGCGTTGGCCTTTCCAAGTTACCGGGAAGGTTTCCCGAATGTCGTACTTCAGGCCGGAGCCATGGAACTTCCTGCCATCGTCACCGACATCAGCGGATGCAACGAAATTATCAGTCACGGCCACAACGGGCTCTGCGTTCCGGCAAAGAACATTCCTGAATTGGAGAAAACGATGCTTCAGCTGCTAAGAGATACGGAGCAGTTCTCACAGATGCAACAGGCAGCCCGGCCCTTAATTGAAAGCCGCTACCGGCAGGCTTTGGTCTGGAAAGCACTGCTGGAAGAGTACCACGCGAATGTGGCGGCGCTGTCACCGGAGCCGGAGCCTGCCGCAGTAAATAACGTGGTTTGAGACAAGGCTTAGCGGGCTAAGCCCTTCCGCCAAAAAAATAAAGTGGAAACCGTTCCACTTTATTGCATAGCACTTCTTTTCTCCAAAATTTAGAATCTCAGCTCAGGAATTCCTGTCCTTTTTTTTGTTTGATAGGAACTGCCTTCAGGAAATGATGACCGTACAGGAACAGTAAATCGGTGTATCCTTTTCTGACTTGATATTCTGTTTCGACGGTATAGGTGTTTTTTCTGATACAGTGCGCTTCGGCTATGGCGATTTTTTTTCGCCGGAAGTCTCCTGTTTCGAAATTGATCTGTAAGATGATGAGGTACAGATCGGTTTTCGTTCCCCTGACCGTGAATTTTATTTCCGTGTTATCTCTTACTGCATTTTCTAAGACAGGGCTTTTAGAATTGTCGGTATGAAGGTCGGCTCCTGTTGGTTTTGGTGTTTTTAAAGGCTGGAATTCTTTTTCCATGGCGTTTACAAGATGGTTCATAGAATGGAGTGCATTTCTTACCTGTAAGGCCTCAATACCCGGAAGGAGTATTTTGGGGAGTTCTTTTGATTTCGTCTGGTTTGTTTTTGCTTTTTCAGCGCGGAAGAATTGTTGGCCGTTGACCATGTAGAAAACGAGTCCGTCTATTGTTCCTGTAAAGTTGGTAATACCTGTGATTTTTGCCATTTTTTTTTAGGTTAAGGTTGAGGTTTAGGTTAAGGTTTAGGTATTTTTTTTAATAAAAGCCTCCCCGGAGGGAGGCTGGTTCCGTTTGGTGTTATTTGAATTTCTTTCTGAAACGGATCAGGAGAAATTTGACGGCGAGGGTGAAGAGGTAACTCGAGATTCCTCCGAGGCCTGCCAAAACGATGGTTTTGAGGACTTCCCCGCTTTCAATCTGCATCATGACAATCAGTGCCATGCCACTGAAAGCCCCGATGCGCTGGGAACTGTCGAAGTACATCATGGCTGTCCTTCGCTGTTTACCGCAGTCTGGCTGATGGCACTTGCAATGGCGCCCGCAATGGCCAGATAGCCTGCTGCCGTGATGAGCACCGCCGGCAGGGTAACCGGTGCTGTGAGTACCGCTCCGCTTATGGCGGTGAGCAGCAGGCCCGCATTTCTGATCTTGCGGAAGAACCGCGGCGTAGGTTCCTGCACTCTCTGAATGATGTTTTTCATGACTCAGCGTTTTTGATGGTTAATGTTATTACGTGGCCATTATCCATCAGCGGATAGAGGCGGTCTTTCATCTTTTCCAAAGCTGCCCGCGAGGAGCTGCCTTTTCCTTCACCGGTATGCTGCAGCACCGGCGCTATACATCCTCTGAGTTCCTTCCCGGCATCATTGGCTGCATGGAAGAGAATGTACTTCCTGTCTTTCACGTCCATCACCTCGAAGTGTTCTTTGAACCTGGGGCTCAGACGCCTCCGCAATCTGTACTTGCCTTCCGGAATGCAGGAGACCCGCGGCCGATTGTCCTGCCAGGGAAGTTCTACAGTTTTACAGAGCTCGATTCCGTTGAAGCGCAGGATCCCGTTTGTTCCCTTCGGCCTGTAGGTTCTGATCAGCTGAAGTTCCATGTTAAGGCGTTCCGGAGACGTTAACAATCTTAAGGGCATTGTACACGCCGTTCTTAAGCTCGTAAAAAGTGCCGTTGACTTCCTGATAGAAGTTGATCCCGAAAACCAGGAACAGCGGATTGACCGAATTTTCCGGCAGGTTGTTATTGAGCTGCAGGGCCGTGGTCATTACCGTGTCAATAGGCTGCACAGGTGTCGCATTCTTTTCCGAAACAAATGTTCCGTTTTCAAAATTGATGTCCATTGCTGCGCTAACAATTTTGTAATGTGTGCTTCCGGCGGGTGCTCCCAACTCTTCTGTAGGAATAAACGGTTCCACCTCTACCACCGCATCACCGGTCACCCGATCTATTGTTGCGGTAAATGGGGCTGAAATAGAATGTTCCAGTTTACCGTGGATGTTGAAGTCGAATCCGAGCAGCAATTCGGCTTCCCCATCGATGACATTTCTCTGACCCCGTGGGTTCACCGCATCCATCTGAATGACTTTCACCATTTCTTTGGTGAGTCTGCTCACCATTCTGCGGTCTGCGGAGTTTCTCAGCAAGTTCTGGATTGATGCCCGCAGTACTTTTCCTGCTTTCCCGGCTCTTCCGAACTCTGCCATGTTTTCGCGGGTTCTCTGGTAGCGTGGATCGTTCTGCAGGCGTTCCGCAGTGATTCCTCCTTTTTCTCTGGCCATGTAGCCGTCTTTGGTACGGTAGAAGGTAATGTCTCCCATGGTACCTTTCAGTTTGATAAGTCCTTTCTGTCTTGCCATTTTTTTAAGTTTTAAAAATTAATTAATCAGATGTTGAGGTACACCCGTTAAAACCTGTTGTGATCACGGGACAAAATTTGGCAATAAAATCAGAGAAAGCAAGTGTTCATGCCGGTTTCGACCGTTTTTGCCGATAAAGGCAGTTATTGTCGAAAAGGACGTTTTCTGCCGATTCTGCCGAAAACGACAGGATGTGCCGATTTCTATTTTAATGCTATCTCATGCTTTATCGTGGGGGAGGAGTGGGGGAGGAGTGGGGGATGACTGAGGGGAGATGGTGTCCGTCCCTGATATAGGTTGACATAAATAAGTCAACAAATATGAAAGCAAACATTAAGAAACTGCAGAAGCATCGGGTTTTCAGTGAGGAATTTAAGAGGGAGATTGTCTCTCTATTTGAGAGTGGAAAATTCAGTGTATTACAGCTTGAAAAACTTTATGGAGTTTCGGACTCTGCTATTTACCGATGGATCTATAAATTTTCTACCTTTAACGAGAAAGGAATCAGAGTTGTAGAAATGAAAGAAAGCAGTGTACATAAGCTAAAAGAACTGGAGCATAAGATTAAAGAGCTTGAGCAAGCCGTCGGTCAAAAGCAGATTATGATCGATTATCTGGAAAAAATGATTGATATAGCTAAGGAAGATTTGGACATTGACATAAAAAAAAATTACGGCAACCAACGCTCTGCTGGTTCAGACAACATTCCGAAGAAAAAGAATTCTCCCTGAATGCTCTATATCGGACAGTAGGGATCAGCAGGCAGGCGGTGCAACAATATGAGTATCGACAGAATATTTTTGATGAAAAAGTACGTGCTCTAATGTTGGAAGCCCACGAACTACGGAATGAGCACCCAGGATGCGGAGTAGAGAAAATGTATTATGCCTTAAAGCCGGAATTCATGGGCAGAGACCGCTTCATAGAACTTTTTATGGAATTGGGCTTCAGGCTGGAGCACAAGAAGAATTACCGCAAAACGACCCATTCCGTCGCTTGTGAATATCCCAATCTTATCAAAGGTATGGAGGTAAATGCACCTAACACCATCTGGCAGTCGGATATTACGTATATTTACGTTAACGATAGGTTTTATTACGCAGTTTTCATCACTGATGTATACACGAAAAAGATTACAGGATACAAAATATCCAATAATATGAGGGCAACCGCGAATGTAGAAGCCTTGAAAATGGCGGTAAGAGACCATTGTTTTCCTAAAATCCATCACTCGGACAGAGGAGGGCAATACATTTATAAAGAATATGTCAAGTTGCTGAAAGAAGGGTCTACTCAAATAAGCATGGCCTTGTCAGCACAGGATAATGCATATGCAGAGCGGATAAACAAGACCATAAAAGAAGAATATCTGGATCGATGGAAACCCATGAACTTTGAACAGTTGAAGAAATTTACGAAGCGAGCGGTTGATCAATATAATAACCGCCGACCACACAATAACCTTGGCCGGTTATCGCCTGTAGAATTTGAAAGAAGATGGCAGGAAAAGGGATTTTCATCCCAACCTATTATCACCATCTATGATAATAATGAGCCGTAAAAAAAAGAGGTTACCCAATGTGGAAAGCTATTAAAATATGGATAAATTTAGAAATGATTGCAATTAAAATTTACCCACATTTTAACAGCCACATTCAACAACGACCATGAAAATAATTATATAAAAACAAGTCAACACTATTCAGGGATTGGCACTGGATGTGGGCAGCAAAGAAGTCAAGACCGGATATTTGCCTCGTCCTTATTTATATTTTTATTGGAATCGGCGAACCTCCTTCGTTGGTTTGGCTCATCCTTATCGATGTTTTTTTGAATCGGCGATAGGCTTTGGCAGATTGCTAAATTGTTTCTTTTACTTTTTGTCTTAACACAAAAAGTAACAAAAAAGTCAAGACTGGATCTTTTTGCTAAAAATTAATATTTCTTCTAAGAAAATTCCTAAACTTGCGCGGAAAGAAATGTTTTCGCTTCGACTGTAAGTGGTTGCCGCGCTTCGGACAAAAGGAATTTTTAGGTATTGCTACTTGAGAGATTAGGATGGGAAGAAATATCAATTTTTCTTTACGCAAAAATCTCCTAGGTCGTTTGGTTTTTTAGAGATCAGGGAATTGATGGGTTTTGCAAAGAAGGTGGCTTCGAGAGCCTCAGCCACCCGGGAGCTGGCGTTGCAGAGCCGCCAGAGAACAAGGAGGTGAAAGGGATCAATTGAGGATGAGTTCGCGGATGGATTCGTAGGGGATTCCCATGTAGGTGCAGAATTCGTGTACGGTGAGGAACTGGTGTTCGGGTTTGTTGAGGGAAGTTTTGATTTTCAGGATCAGGTCGCGGCTGTAGCGTTTTTTTTAACGTGGGTACTTTGCTGTTGGGAACCTTGTCAAGGTTTTAAACCTTGACAAGGATAACAAAGAGGTGGCTTCGACAGGCTCAGCCACCAGGGAATTTCAGATAAGGAACTGTAAATATAATTGATAAAAAACCCCGCATTATGCGGGGTTTAATTTTACCTGGCGCCTATTCCTGTAATAGAAATATACTGCTTTCCTGTCGGATGCGCGACGGAGTATTCAGTCTTTTACAATTCTTACTGCACAGCCTGTGGTTTTAGAGTAATCTGTAATCCGGGGTTCGCTGTACTTGTTGAAGTCCAAATACCACGCAAAATCTTCGTTTTTAGGAGTTCTTGACCACCAAATCGGGATTCTTGCAGAATACAAGAATGACTTTCCTCCTCCATACTCGTCCCCGCTGGCACTTCCGTTGAACAGGAGGTTTAAGCCGGAAGAGTTGTTGCCGTTTCCGTACACAAAATTGTACTGGTCTTTGGTATCCCAACCTGTAGTTGCTCTCATTTTCACTCCTGCTGCCTGTGCTCCTCCCAATGCCGAAATCATTTCTTCAAATTCAGCTTTGCTCGGAACATGCCATCCTTTCGGTGCAAGACCTCTGGGATCGACCACTGCATAATAATTATAAAGCTTTCCGAATGTTTTCTCATTGGCGCTGTCGAAATTCAGATAGCAATATGCGGGGATTTTTTCGACGCTGGCTTTTTCCCATTCTTTTTGATTTGAAGCATAAAAAACGGGTTCGCCATTTCGGAAGTTGCTAACATTTAGGTTTTTATTCATCCATATTTGGCTGCCAATAGTAACGGGAGCTTCAATTTCTGCCGAAGCATTGTAAATTTCTTTTAAAGTTCCGGTATTTGCCGAGTTACAGCTCCAGACAAAATTAGATGCGGGATTACCGCCGCTTCTTTTAAGACATTCTGCGGTTGCAATCGCATCCGCTTCTTCTTTGGTTTTTGCCACTCCCCATCCGAAGGCGGTTCCAACACTTCCGTCAATAGTCCTGTATGCGGCACATCCTGCGCCTGAATAGGTCAGAACCACCGAACAGTTCCCCCCTTTTTGGATACATTCATCCACCGCTTTTTTTTCGGCTGCTGCGCGGGTAGGGAAATCGAAGGCGTATCCATAATAATACCCGTTACTTCTGTCTACCGCCAGTGCTCCAAATTTGGAAGCGGAGGTTTTAGCGACGGGTGTGGATTTTTTCAGCGGCTGTTTCTTTTGTGCAAACAAGGAGAATGACACCGCAATGAGTGTTAAGACAAGAATTGATTTTTTCATACTGTTTAGTTTATTTTGTAATGTTAAATTAATAAAAAAAACGGGAAGGTGAATTTTTTTTTCAGTTTAAAAAGTGACTAATGGGTTGAGCGAGAGGATGGAAGATGGGCGGGTGGTGGCTTCGGGAGCCTCAGCCACCGGGAACGAGAGGCTCAGCTACCGGTGGACGAAAGTTTCACAAACCGGAGAAAGAGCAGGTGGAAGGAATCAGTTGAGGATGAGTTCGCGGATGGATTCGTAGGGGATTCCCATGTAGGTGCAGAATTCGTAGACGGTGAGGAACTGGTGTTCGGGTTTGTTGAGGGAAGTTTTGATTTTCAGGATCAGGTCTCGGCTGTAGCGTGTTTTTTAATGTGGGTACTTTCCTGTCGGGAACCTTGTCAAGGTTTTAAACCTTGACAAGGATAACAGAGAGGTGGCTTTGAGAGCCTCAGCCACCGGGGAATTGGGACTTCAGGCACCGGGGAACGAGAGGGTGTAAGGGGTTCAGTTGAGGATGAGTTCGCGGATGGATTCGTATGGGATTCCCATGTAGGTGCAGAATTCCTGTACGGTGAGGAACTGGTGTTCGGGTTTGTTGAGGGAGGTTTTGATTTTCAGGATCAGGTCGCGGCTGTAGCGTTCGCTTTTTCCGGTGATGAGCTGGACGTCTTTGGGGTAGATGCAGATTCTTGTGAGGCGGGGTTTCATCGTTTTGTTTCTTTACTGAACAAAGTTTGGTAAGTCTAATGAAACTTTTTCGGTAGTATGGATTTTTTGTTATTCACATTTGGTTTATGGTCAGCGGATCCGCTAAACCGGATGACCTGTCCCGATCGTGTCATCGGAGTTTTCATGCTGAAGGAGGAAGTACACCGTCGTCTTTTTCAATATAGGCGGTGAGGTTGTCGCTCAGCTGCTTTAAGAATTTTGTGGGGTTTGATTTTCTGGTTTTGATTTCCGCCATGGTGTTGTGGTAGTTTCCAAGTTCTACACTGAACGCTTCCTCAAACCATTTCACCGTTTCGGCAAGGGAGGTATTTCCCCCGTTGAAACAGTTGGTATGATGGAGGGCAAATACCAGTTCGGTGAGTCCGACCTTCGAGGCGGTCCACCGGAAATTCTGTTTAGGAACTGTTTCATCAAAAGTGCCTTCTTTCAGTCTGGCAATCTGAGCGGTCAGGAAAACTTCATATTCATCGTGGGCAATCATTTTAGAAACCAAATGGTCGTGAGAGGTGGAAAATCTTTCATCATAGCTGTGGATATCTACTGCGAGTTTCACATCAAGGTCGTATTTGAAGCGAAGGAAATATTTAAAGTCCATATAGGTGGCGTTCCGCCTGCAGTAACTGATGAACTCGCTGTGCTCGAGGGAGAAATATCTGAGGTATTCGAGTTCAGCCTCATATATTCCTTTCTTTAGTTTGCTCCCGGAATGGGGCAGCGAAGAGAGGAGGGTAATTACTTTGGAGTAGTAAATAAACTTGGCAATGAATTTCGGTTTCAGTTTTTTGAAAAAAGTAATTTCGCTTTCCCAGCAGTCGAAATCGTGGGTAATGACCCAGGACTTCAGGGTGCGGATTGCATCGTCGGTTTCCGCCAGCGCATACTGCGCATATTCCAACGTATTCTTTTTTTCTAATTTAAGGTCATTAATTTTCTGTTTCAGTTCTGCCCAAAGGCTGTAAGTCTTTTCAGTGAGTAATTTTGATTCCATAGGCATTATGAACAAGCAGCTACAACTTGTTTAAGTGATCATTTATTTTTTTTTGTCCGGAGCATTATGAAGTCTACAGGCCGCAAATTATGGACTTCAAAAAACTGTTTTGAAAAGTGCTGTCCACCAGCAGACCCCCGCTGCGCAAAGTCTCCTGACTTTGAGCCCATCCGTAAAGTCTGACTTCGTCGAATCTTCGATTTCCCGACTTTAAGCAA
The DNA here is from genome assembly GCF_019038595.1 of Kaistella soli. Taxonomy (GTDB): domain Bacteria; phylum Bacteroidota; class Bacteroidia; order Flavobacteriales; family Weeksellaceae; genus Kaistella; species Kaistella soli. Next base: position 3,570 of record NZ_JAHOPF010000004.1, on the reverse strand, counting down.
TTTAAAAATCCTCCGCTGCCGGCCCCAATATTTTAAATATCATTAAACATCCTAAACACTTCTATATCATCCAAAAGCCCTTTTTCTCTCTGCTGCGCAAAGTCAGGAGACTTTGAGCAATTTAAAAATCCTCCTCTTCATCATTATTGGATTTCCAGAACTCATTCCTGCCCCAAACATCAATGACAGGGTTATCTGCGATTTCAATGTCGGTGAGTCCCTTCCCAAAAGAATAATTTGAAGCGGAAGAATACAGGTATTGATTTCCTTTTTCCACAATTCCGGCACGCACGGGGTGGTGTAATAGTCCTGGATTTTATACTGTAGGTGCAAAGTCAGAGCTTTACAAGCGTGCGCAAAGTCAGGAGACTTTGCGCAGCGGGGACTTTTTTATCCACAAGCTTTTAATTTAGGAGTTTTAACCTGCCTAAAGTTGTTTTATGAATTGGCCGTTATTATCGAATGAACCACTATAAAAAGATTCCACTGTTCCTTTGTCTGCTACTACTGACGTATAGCGAACACGAATAGTCCATGAATCTTCGTGCTTGGCAGCCATAACATGAATGATTCTGAAAGTGCTAGGCGTTGTCGAAATCATTTTTGCTTTCAAGACAGCGTTATTAATCATTTGATCAAATTTACTGTAATCAAATTCGCTGGCAGTTTTATAATCCCCGTAAACCCATAAATTTGTATTTACTTCTTCACCTTGTCCGTATTTCAGGATGATATTCTTTTTAATATTAAATCCTCCCACCGTGTTCTGTACCAGTTCTGATTTAGTAAAATACTGTCCGAAGGCTACAGATGATATAAGCAATAAAAGAAAGGAAAGATTTTTCATGTCAAACTAATTTTTTGGAGAGCGATTACTTCTGCCTTAAATTCAAGAGTGTGTAAATATAGAAAGAATTCTGAAGAGCCAAAGGAAGAATCAAAAGTAAAGAATTTCTACAAATTATTTTATCCTTTACCTGTTGATTAAATCAGTCAGATCAGGCGAATTTTCACAAATAATTATGGTTCTTTTCGGATCTTTTTTATGAGCACCGATTATGAAAAATATTTTTATATTTACGATAACATTCCATAATTATAGTTGACTTGCAGTCCCGACTTTATAGAAGCGAATTGTTAAAATAACTATTAATCTTAAAATTTTGTATAATGAAACAAATCCTATTTTTGGTCATTCTTGCTTTTTCTACCTTTTTATCTGCTCAGACAAATGATTGGAAATTTGTTGGCAAAGATGAAGATCAAATGTCATATTATTATAAAATAAATGCCAACGGTACCGGTTCCATCAAAAAATATTCAACAGAAAAAAAAATTATTGCCTATGTCGGAGGGGAAAACAAGTATTTACCCGGGTATTATGTGGAGACCTATAAATTTGATTGTGCTAACAGGAAGATTAATTTGCTTCAAACTTTTGCATATAGCGATAAGGATAAGATGTTAGAGGAAATTACATCAACCTCAAAGGACGATCTTTTGCTAAAACAAGGTGATGCCGATACAATATACGGTGCTTTCCTAAAGGCATTCTGTACAAATTGGTAAATGATATACTCAAAAAAGCGAAAAGCAAAAATCTGTAATCTAACGTTTCCTTTACTCTTATTCATATTATTACATTTATTTTCTGTTTTTTACAATTTAAGGAATTAAATTTTATAGATAACAATGTCGGTCACACACGAGGTGGTGTAATAGTCCTAGATTTTATATTGTGGGTGCAAAGTCAGCGACTTTACAAGCGTGCTCAAAGTCAGGAGACTTTGCGCAGCGGTGGGCAGCGGGGGGGGACAGACCTGCGCTATATTCAGGAGCTATTGGGACATAACAGCAGCACAACTACAGAAATCTATACGGATGTGAGCACAAAAAATCTGCAGCATATAAAGAGTCCTTTTGATGATTTATAAAGAAAAAAAATATATCTTAGAGGACAGAAATAATGTCTCACGACTTTCAGACCAATCCCTACAAAACATGTTGTATTTGTCTGACAAAGCAGGACATATATACAAGTTACCTGCAAGCTTAGACAACGACAATGGACAACAAAATCACAACATACTCAGCACTATTCAACTTGGTTGACATTGACACAATAGAACCTAAGCAAAAAGACATTGCAAAATTGTTTTTAAATGCAATGAACGATTGGCCAACATACAATCAAAAAGAAATTTCTGACTTTATAAAAGAACTCAAGGACTATTTTGGTAATCCTTTGACGATTGAGAAAATTTCAGCAAAAAAGTTTAACGGACAGAATGCTTGGCAAATTGAAGCAGGAAGTTCCATTGCTGACTTAATTAACATTTCAACAAAGTTTTACAACGAATCAGACTTTGACAAAATCGTTGAAAACTTTTTAAATCATTACAGCACATTTAAACAATCGAGCAACGGACAAGAAACAAATATTGACCAAGACTTTTGCCAGTTTTTAGAATATGAAATTTGCAAAGCATTTGAGCATTCAGACAATGACCAAATCAAAGGCTTTTGGTGTGACGGAATTTTATTGGACCAACCTGACAGTTCTTATTCCCCAAAATATGTAAATGACAATAGACAAGTAAAATTGAAAGCATTTATCGGCAAAGACGGACAAGATGAATATGAATTGATTTTGAAATTTGGAAATAAAGCATTAAGCAGATACGCAAGAAATTTGGACATTAAAAAATGTGTGCCAAGCCCAGACAAACAAAACTGGTTTAACATTGACACTGAACGAAATAAAATTGAGATACAACTTGACTAACGAAAGAAAGCCAGCAGGTAACAGGCGTTTGGCTCAATGGCGGGTGACGTGGTTAATTGAATATTCTGCCTCGCATCAACTTTTGTGGTGTATTGACAGTTTGGTGCTCCGAAATCCGCCACTGCGCCAAGCGCCAAAACGTTATCTGCAATCGTCCAAAAACTCGCACATAAATTGAAAATTAGAAAAATCATAGGAGTTTTTATCTTGTTTTGTATAATATCTTGTACAAAAACTGAAAAGTTTGATTTGCCTGAAAATCAAGAAGAAGTAATAACAATGAATTCACTTTCTGGAGATTATGATTCAATTACAAAGCGTGTTAAAAAATTTGGAGATGAAGATGCATATTCAGAATTATTTTACAGCTTTAAAGATTCAAATTTTGTTGAACGGACAGATTCTCTAATGATTTATTCAAAAATTATGGCTGAAGAGTTCAGAAATGAAAATGCTTACATTGACTATCTCGATGCAATAACTGAAAAATTTGGAGTTGAGAAAGATATTGGAAATTATTCGACAATAAATCTGAAAAACCTTAAACCAAGTGATAAAAAACAAGTTCTTGATTGGTTAAAATTAATGGTGCAAAGGAAAATAATAACACAAAATCAATATGATTCAATTAAAAAATAATGCGACTGCAGATAACAAAGGTAACCGTTGCACAACCTCAAATTTCAGCGTCAAGTTCTGAAAACTCAATAAAAAACAACCTCTTTTAAAGCGATTTAAAGGAGGTTTTGTTTTTAGCGGTGAAAGTTTTTCGGATTTTCGGATGG
>NZ_JAHOPF010000003.1 GCF_019038595.1 Kaistella soli | reverse complement strand
TGTATCTCTAAATTCTAAAAACGATATCCCCATAAGAGGACCAAAATGCTGCTGAAAAGCTACCGGAGCTTCCGTTCAACGGACTTTCATTGTTGGCTTTTTAAGCCCAACGAAAGCTTAGTTATTAGCGGCTGCCTTACTGTCCGTCCGAAGATGTGATGTTCCAATCATTTTAGTCCGCCAAATATATTTGATAAATCAATTTCCTTTGTCTGTAACTCAGCTTCGTCTTTCGGCTTTGAAAAAATGTCCCGAAACTTTCGCCAAGCACTTGTCTTTGTAAAGTAAATTGTGTTGGGGTAACTTTCTTGGTCACTGTTATACACAATGAACACCTTTGATTTTATAAGTTGTCCGTCTTTGAAGTATTGAACTTCTTTGCCTTTTAGTCCCTCTCTAAGTTGTTTGTCAATTGCTTGAACGTTAATGTCAATAAATTCAAGTCCTGGGTCTCCGTAAGATTGTCCGGGAGTAAAGTCGTAACGATAGAAATATTCAACTTCCTGTTGTCTGTTATACCCTTGTGTTAGCGGATTTTCAAATTTCCAATAGATGAGTGTGTCGTCTAAATAGCCAACTTCAATTTCTGTTTTATCACTCTTGTCAAGCAGAACATATTTTTCAATAATTGTTTGTCCGTGTAATCCCACTTCAATACGGTCATACTTTTTCGTCTCCTCAAATGTCGTTTTGAAGTAGTCTTTCCAATTCTCGTAGTCGTGTCCGTTTAAATTAATCATTGTCTTTATTGCACTGTTGGTTGAAGTTTGCACGGTCGCCAAAGGTTGCCGCTAACGGTTGGGTATTTCTGCAGGCGGGCTAAAAATACGATATATTTCTACTTGCTAAAAACTTAATTAACCGCTAAAATCTCCGAAGAAAACTTCATACCGCTTGTAGAAATATCTTGTTACCTACAGTGCTTTTTTAATTATATGAATTTAGTATTTTAATATTTTCAGTATTATATTTATCAGTATTTTTTTCAATCAGAAATTTCAGAATTTGTTTGTAAAGTATTTTTTGTTTAGAATTGGGGGCATTTCGAGGATGCATTTCTTTTACGACTCCATCCGAATAAACAATAAGAAAATTTGTCCATAAACCATCTTCTGGTGGTGACTCTATACTTTTAAAATCTTCTTCTTTAAAGTCTCTAATTATGTTAACTAAATTCTTAATTTCTATTTCATTAAGTTTTAAATATAGTGGATTTATCTTGGGCGTTTCCTTCAAGAAAGTTTCGTATGTTAGTCGATTATTGATTGTATTTTTTGGTGGAGGAATTTCTTGAGAATCAGGACTATAGAAAAGCAAGTATTTGTTATTTAGATTCACCGCAATTTCAGCCGGATTACGATTCGTTGGCTCAAACCCAATTCGAATAAAAATTGGCTTAGTTTCGTTATCTTTTATATCACTCTTTCCATTACAGGAAATCATGAATAATAAAAAAAACAATAAATTAATAACGGTTTTCATGGCATTGTAGGTAACGGTTGGTGATAGGCGCCGTTGCTTGCAATGGCGCCTATCACTTGTTGTGCGCTGTTGCTTGTTTCTCTGCTAAGATAACAAAAACAGTTTACAGTTGCCGACTTCGGAATCCGGATAAATGATTTTAGAAAATTGTCTCCTATCAGACCGTAATGATAGGCGCAGCTTTATAAAATATCAGCGTTAAAATTCCTGCAACACTTTAGAGTTAAGTCAGTTACATAATAAAAAACTTGACTTTATCAATTTTTTCTTATAACTTTGGCAAGCCTTTTAAGCGGCTCCGCTTTGAAAGTAAACTTTCAGCAAATCCAACTTTGCAAGGCTTGACGAAAAAGATCCTCTTTTACATCCCTTAACTCTTTCCGTTTCCAGGTTGAATTTTAATCCTATTTATCAGATAACGGGGGCGAGCAATTGCGTACAACGTTTCGGGGCTTTGCGATGGTGGGGCAATCGAAGCACAAATCTTCAATTTTGTACAAAAGTTGAACCGAAGAACTGCCGTTGAACTTTGCAGTTTCGCCCCACTATTGCAAAACCCTTGTTGTGCGTTCGTTTTTTCTATTTTGGTATTGGATAAACAAAATTTAAATTTGGATAATTTCTCAAATCTTCATAATCGTAAAAAATTTGGTTTTCGTCTAAATCCCCTACGAATGTTCCTCTTCTTCCGAAACCAAAATACCATTCATCAGTTTTTATTAATCTAACTAATTTATCATTCTCCTTTTCATCTGTGAAGAAATTTTTGGTTAGTGTTTCCCAATATAATGTAAAGTCACCAATAGCACTTTCTACGTGAAATTGGGCACTCTCGAAATCAATGTTTCTGAGGATATTTTCAATTTTTAGAATAAATTTGTTCCAGTCGCTTAAGTCAAGACCAAAATACTTATATGATGAAGCGAAGCCCAAAAATATATTTTCATAATAGTATGGAATTTCATAGTCTCCAAAACTAAACATATTAGTATTGACGAAAGGATATTCGACATCCTTTCCAATAGATTTTATAAAATTAACAGTTTTTTCATACTCTCTGTCAACTTTTATGTAGCCGTAAATTGAAGTGTATTCTGACATTGATTTATTTGATGTTAGTTGTATTTAAAATGACGCACAACGGTCCGAGTATTGGCGATGGTGCAGCTTTAACGCGGAAAGTTTCTTATTATAAAATAATCTTCGGAACATCTAAAATGGTTAAACTTGCGCTTCCTCCGCACTATTGCCAATATGATGTTAGCTGAAGCTTCTTTAATAATATATTAAAAAGTAGAACAGAATTAACAAGAATAAATTTAGAACTATTCCATTATTTGCTTTCATAGAGTTAGTTTTTAATTTATTTCCAATGAAAATGATTGTACAAGGAATTAAAATTATAAAAACAAATTTTACAATAGAATAATTGAAACCGAAATCAAAAATGTTAATAAACCTTTGTATGATTAAATAAATTCCAATAATTATTGAAGTAAATCCAAAATTGTCAATTCTTTCAGTTATCGTTTTTTTTGAGAATTTAATTCCAAAATAAAGAAGTAGAGCACCAGCAGCAAAGATCAAATGAATAATAGGAAAAGAGAATTCAACAGTCGAAAAGTCATATTTAATGATTCTACTGAAATACTGTATATAGTAGCTTATTGGAAATAATATTAGATATCCAATTATAAATAGAAAAGAATATTTTTCTCCAGCCACTTTTAAATTTCCCAGAGAATATAAAGCAATTGATGCAAGAGCTAAATTAAAAACTGCATCAAAATAATTTGATACGAATGGAAATCGTGAAAAAAGACAATATAATTGATAAATTGCAAAAGCAAAAGTTATAAAAATTAAGGTCCAATTGTAAATTTTATTAGAAAAGGTATTTTTCATTTGCGTTTTTATTTTCTTAAGTTGCAGCTAACTTGTATATATGTCCTACTTTGTCAGACAAATACAACATATTTTGTAGGGATTGGTCTGAAAGTCGTGAGACATTATTTCTGTCCTCTAAGATATATTTTTTTTCTTTATAAATCATCAAAAGGACTTTTTATTTGCTGCAGATTCTTTGTACTCACATGCGTATAGATTTCCGTAGTTCTGCTGCTGTTATGTCCCAACAGCTCCTGAATATAACGCAGGTCTGTTCCGCTCTCCAGCAAATGGGTAGCGTAGCTGTGCCGAAGCCAATGCAAGGTCACGGGCTTTTTGATCCTGGCTTTTTCTAAGGCCTGCTTCAGTACGCTCTGAAGACTTTTTGCAGAATACATACTCCCCCGCTCCTTACCTTCAAACAGATAGGTTTTTGGCTTGTAAAGCGCGTAATAAGTCCTCAGTAGGACTAAAATCTTTGGAGACAAAGACGTTATTCTGTCCTTTTTTCCTTTTGCCTCTTTAATGAAAACAATATTCCTTTTAGAATCAATATCCCCCGGCCTTAGCTGCAGTAATTCACTGCAGCGCAAACCACAGCTGTAGATCAGGGATAGCATCGTTTTGTGCTTCAGATTGGCGTGGGCTTCCAGGATGAGCTTTACTTCTTCTTTACTCAACACGTTGGGCAGCATTTTATTCTTTTTCGGCCGCTCTATTTTATCCACCTCAATATTGGTATTTCGGATGGTGCGGAAATATAACTTGATCGCACTGGTGAACTGATTTTGGTAAGAAGCAGAAAATCTGTTTTTTAAAATATAATCATGATTAAAATCCATCACATCTGCATTCGTTATTTCGGAAACCGCTTTCATGCGGAAATAAATTAAAAATAACCGTAAAGATTCAGAGTAGGTTTTTATGGTGTTGCTGCTGTATCTCTTCGCAGAAAGCCAGCGGATAAACTGGCGGAGTTGCTCCTGCCCTTCCGCAGAAGGTTCGGTGTCTTCCTTTTGTACGAGCCTGAACCTTGCTCTGTTTTCAGAAGTATCCGGAATATGCCAGTACTTTTTCGCAGGATTCCAGCGGGCATCGTGAATGAGCTTGATCCTTCGGATGAGTTCCGGGTCCTTTTCAAATTCTACTGCAATCCGGTCTGCATCGCGGTATTTAACCAAGGTAGCTTTCCATTTCATAGCATGCTGATTTTCAAACCTAAAGATAATAAAAATATCATGTACAGAACTTTGTTTTCACCGGAACCCAACTTTACATTTTATAAAACGTGGCATCAGAATACTCAAAGGCGCTGTGCTGCGAATGAGCTTCCCCTTCGGAACTTTCCTGACAGTCTCAGAGCGCTCAGACCAATTCTTTCATTACAGTTATATATATGCATAGTTAGATCAGGATTTATGGAGTAACCGGTATCGTGCGTTCAGGAAAAGGCATGTTGTGGGTTAATTAAGGGTATGTTCGTCCACTGTATATGCACCGTAGTACCCAAGTCCAATAAAACTCCAATAAAAGTCCAATATAAGTCTAATAAACTATTGGATTTTTATTGGAGTTTTAATTAATTTATACTGTATCTTTACTGAAGGCGGAGCGGAGGGTTTTGAAGAAAGTACCCCGTATGCTTTACCAAAAACTAAAGATATGAAAAAAAATCATGGCAAGAGTTAAAAAAAACGGCAGCCTGAGTGGTGCCATTCGCAACGTTGTTTTTGTAAATGATGGCGGCCGCGAATTCGTAAGGGCAAGACCCGACGGGATAAAACAGACCGCCCAGACCAAAGCTGCTGCCGGCGTTTTCGGGCTGGTAAGCAGCCGGGAAAAGACATTCCGCCTTCAGGTCCTCCGCATGCTTGGAGTCCCTGCTCCGCAGTATTTTGCAGCAAAGCACCGCGCGAGAATCAGGAAAACGGTTACCGGCGATAACGGCATCAGTGAAGAAACAGGTACCGGTTTCGGAAATCCCCAGGCTCTGGCTGGTTTTTCCTTTAACCCCAAATTAGAATGGGAAAGCTGCACGAACTTCTTTCCCGCTTTTGAAATGGAAGCAGCCGGTGAAATGAAAGTCCACCTCCCCGAACTGAAATGGAAAAACCAAATCATACCGCCAAAAAACACCGGTTCAGCAGTGCTCACCCTCATCGCGCTTTCTGCCGATTTTAATAAAGAGGCTGTGCCCGTAAAGGTGCTGGCAAAACTGGAGTTGGATATCAGTGGAATTTCCGCGCTTCCTTCTCAGGACTGGATCTTCCCGGTGGATGCAGCGGGAGGCTGGCTGCTGATCATAGGCTGCCTGAAGTTTGCAGCACCCAACCAGTCTTCAGTGATGAAGGAAGAATTTTCGGCAGCGTATCTGTGGGCGGGCATGCAGGGGGAGTAACAGGCGGCCTGCGCGCAGATGAATGCTCGCCTCACCACGCTTGAAGATTAAGTTTTTCTTGACTGAAAAAGTCTGGTCAGTGCAGTGTCATTTGCACAATGCGGTCTTTTCCGGCAAAAACCAAAGTGTTTGCATCAATCCATTCGCACACATAAAGCCCTTTTTCATCGGAGATCTTTGTCCAGGTTTTTCCGTAATCCTGGGAGAATTCGATATTCTGGTCGCCAACGGCAATCATGTCTTTCCCTTTCGATTTCGGACGGATTTTCACACAGGTTTTATAACCTGCATTTTTCCCTGAAGCCTGAATCTGCCAGGTTTCTCCGCCGTCGTGCGTGGTTGCGATATTGTTGATGTTTTCTGCCTGTTTGGTGTAATCGCCGCCCACCGCAATTCCGAATTTCTTATCATAGAAATCAATGGAATAAATGCCCTGTGAGGAGGTACCCTGAATAAAAGGAGTTTCGATAGCCTTCCAGGAGAACGGACGATTCCAGTTAAACTTGAAAATCCTTGCTTTAGAGCCACCGGTGGCCACCCAAACCCAATTTCCGGCCATTGCGATATTGGAGTTGCTGGCCGCGAAATGTGCTTCGCCAGGGAAATATTGTGGGAAATTCGCTTTGGGAGTGCTTTTATTTAAATTGGTAAATATCAGATTCTTGCCGCTTCCGTCTTCATTAGGATCACTGACTGCAATTCCGCGGTCTTTAGCAGAATCAAAAACGAAAGCATCGAAAAAGGCAGTTTTGGTTGAATCTGTCATGTTGAGGCTTACTTTCAAATCACTCTTCTGAACCGTAAACCATTTGGCGGGAGAGCCAATATTAATCGCGTAGAAACTGGATTTTGTCTGCGCCAAAGTTCTGAACTGTAAATTCTCATTTGAAAGCCTCATTTGCTTCTTGTCCGCTGTATCCTTAAGACTCACATACCCGAATTTGGAATCCGTTCCGGAATACCACACTTTTCCGTCCCAGAGCTGAAGCGCCCGGATGGAAATTTTATCTTTCAGTAAAGTCTGGATCTCGGCTTTTTGGCCAAAACCTAAACTGATTATCATTAAAAAAGACAGATAGAAAATTTTTCTCATAGGAAGATTATTGAATCAGAAATATATAAAAAATCCCGCCATAAATGACGGGAAATTTCCATAGTTTATTGATTTATTTTTTGTTCTTGATGAAGTAATATCCATAAAGAATGGTGTGAACAATGATCATCACAACCGAGAAAGCAATTAATCCGCTGTCATCGGTTTCTGCATTCTGATGGTGAAGGAACGCCAGCACCGCCAGAACCAGCGTTAATGCAGCTCCTGAGATCGCGGTAACCGAGTAGTTTTTAGGATCGTTGGTGGTATTGTTCGCTTTACCGAGGAACGAGTTTTTAATCCCTCTGAATAAATAGACATCCAGACCGATCATCATCCAGCAGACCAAACGGATCCAGGTATCGAAAGGAAGGAAAGCCATCATTCCGAAACATACTAAAATACCCAATACAGGAATAAGCGGAACCAAAGGTGTTCTGAACGCTCTTGGCGCATCAGGCTGCGTCTTTCTCAGAACAAGCACCCCAACACAAACCAGAATGAACGCAAATAAAGTTCCGATACTCGTCATTTCACCTACAACTCTTCCCGGAATAAACGCTGCAAAAAGACTCACAAATACCAGAAAGAATAAATTGGATTTATAGGGAGTTCTGTATTTCGGGTGCACTTCACTGAAAACTTTTGGAAGCAGACCGTCCTTACTCATCGAGTAAAATACCCGGCTCTGTCCCATAAGCATTACCAGAATCACGGACGCATACCCAAGCAGAATCGCTAAAATAATGGTGGTATTTAACCATGGATAAGCAGGAACTACTTTTCCGTTGACTACATCTCCCATCGCTTCAATAGCAATCGCTACAGGAGCCAGGTGATCTGATCCGCCGCCGGCTGCAAACGCTTTGTAATGAACCACTCCCACCATCACATAGGCGAAGATGATATACAGAACGGTACAGATGAGAAGCGAGCCCATAATACCGATAGGCATTGATTTTTTAGGATCTTTTGTTTCCTGTGCTGCAGTGGAAACGGCGTCAAAACCGATATACGCAAAAAAGACAACTGCCGCGGCCCTGATAATACCGGACCACCCGTACTCTCCGAATTTGCCGGTGTTTTCAGGAATCAGCGGGGTAAGGTTTTCCGCTTTTACATATTTGAATCCAACTACGATAAAAATAATAACGATGGCTACTTTCAGAATAACGATGGCCGTATTGACCTTCGCAGATTCGCTCGTACCTTTAATGAGGATCAAAGACATGATCAGTACAATGAAAACCGCCGGAAGGTTGATAATTCCGGAAGCGCCCGTTGAAGTGATATCAAAAGGAGTCGTAATAAGGGTCTCCGGCAGAGCAACACCGAAGGAATGGAAAAACTTTCCGAGATAGCCGCTCCAGCTTGACGCGACGGTGGCCGCTCCTACAGCATATTCCAGCACCAGATCCCAGCCGATGATCCAGGCGATAAACTCGCCCATCGTGGCATAAGAATAAGTATATGCACTTCCTGCAACAGGAATCATCGATGCAAATTCAGCATAACACAAACCGGCAAATGCACAGCCAATCGCGGCAATAATAAAGGAAATCATAATTCCGGGACCTGCATAATTGGCTGCGGCCATTCCGGTGATTGAGAAAAGTCCGGCTCCGATAATTGCTCCGATACCCAGAGCAACAAGGGATGCGGAAGAAAGTGTTTTTTTAAGGCCCTTCTCAGACTCATCGGCTTCTGCCATCAGTTGTTTCAGGGGTTTCGTTCTCCAAAGATTCGACATTTTTAATTTTTTAAGATTTCCAAAAATATAAAAATTTAGCAATGATTAACTATTTTCCGCAAAATTTCTTTTCCTGAATTTAACAGACACCGCCTAAAATTCTGATTTCCATAGGGAAATAACAAAAACGTTTTTACCCGTAAAAATATTTATCTTTGAAAACATGAATTTCTACGAACTCTTCCTGAAACCCTACGCCTCTTACGAAACTTACGAAATCATCCTAGAATTCACTGCAGCGCTTTTCGGTCTGCTGAGCGTGTACTTTTCCATCAGAAAAAATATCTGGGTATATCCGACAGGAATTGTTTCTACGGCACTTTACGTCTACATCCTGTTCAAATTCGGGCTCCTGGGTGATATGATGATCAATTTCTATTACACCGTAATGAGCATTTACGGCTGGGTGCTGTGGGCAAAAAGTTCTGAAGACCACATTCACGTGGAAGTTTCACCGGCGAAGAAGAAAGAATGGATTTTTGCGGCAATTCTGTTTGTGCTGAGTTTGATCCTGGTGACTGCCGTTTACTATTACAAACCTTTTATCGACAATAAATTTTCAATGCTGAACGTCACCTTAGGCCTGAATCATCTCGATTGGGCAAACTGGCTCGACGTGTTAACCACCGCGATCTTCCTCGTCGGGATGTGGTTCATGGCAAAAAGAAAAACTGAAAACTGGATCTTCTGGATCATTGGTGATTTAATATGCATCCCAATGATGATTTACAAAGGTTTGGGAATTACCTCAGTACAGTATTTGGTTTTCACAGTGATGGCGGTGATTGGTTATATGGAATGGAGCAAACATTCAAAAGCCACATCGCCATCTCATTAAAACGTCAAAAGCACCCGCATTCACCCGTTTGAAAATTAAGCCCTTACCCGCAAAACACTGCGTTTTTGTGATTAATTTAACATCCGGTCAATTAAAAAAACTGCGGGATTTAAGTATCTTTGCAGGTCCAACCAGCAGCGGCATTTTCCGCTTTTTTTATGCAGAATTATATGGAATTTTACAAGTATCAGGGAACAGGAAACGATTTCGTAATGATCGACAACCGCGACCTGCAGTTTCCCAAAGGAAAAGACCTTATCGCAAAACTCTGTGACCGCCGTTTCGGAATTGGCGGTGACGGATTGATTTTGCTGGAAAACAGCGACCATACCGATTTCAAAATGGTATATTATAATTCCGACGGAAACGAGAGCACCATGTGCGGAAACGGAGGAAGATGTCTGGTCGCTTTTGCCCATTTCCTCGATGTTTTTGAAGACAGAACAAAGTTTGAAGCCATTGACGGAATTCACGAAGCCGAAATCAACGGTGGCATCGTAAAACTGAAAATGATTGATGTTGATCTCATCCGGAAAGATGGTGACAATTCCATTCTGGATACAGGTTCGCCGCATTTCGTACAGTTTGTGGACGACCTTCAGAATTATAAAGTTTACCGGAATGGTAACGAAATAAGAAATTCTGCTACTTATAGACAGGAAGGAATCAATGTAAATTTTGTTGAAGCAGTTTCAGACAGCGAAATCTTTGTAAGAACCTATGAACGCGGCGTGGAAGACGAAACGTTCAGCTGCGGAACAGGTGCCACAGCTTCTGCCCTGGTTTTCATGAAAGACAGGCACAAAAATTCAGTCGACGTGAAGGTCTTAGGCGGAAATTTAAAAGTCTACGCCAATCAGGATGGAGATTCTTTCAGTAATGTTTGGCTCGAAGGCCCCGCAAAACAGGTTTTCAAAGGGAAAATCAGTTGGTAGGAAAACGGTAGTTTAAAAAATAAAAGACAGTAGAAAGTTTATGAAAAAAGGAGGTACACTCTTTGCCATTATTGCACTGCTTATTCTGTTGGTCGGCGGTTATTACGGCTATCATTATTACAGCAAATATTACGGGAATAATGTCGAAAAAGAAGGTTATGTTTTAATTCCTCATTCTGCAAATTTCAATTCGATTCTCGATTCTGTTGCGCCTTACCTTAAAAATAAAGAGCAGTTTGCCGAAGTAGCGAAAAGCAAACATCTGAATACCATTTTCAAAGCCGGCCGTTACCGCATTAAATCAGGAACCGGAAATACCGATTTGGTCAATATGATCAAAGCCGGAAACCAGACCGAAAACACGTACAGAATAGGAGATTTCGGCGACGTCTACCAAATGGTGGGACGCGTGACCAAAAAAACTGAACTGGATTCCCTGAAATTCGCCGCTGATCTTAATAATATTGCAGTTCAGAAGGGCTATAAAAATGCCGAAGATCTTAAGAAATATTTCTTTATCGATACCTATAACTTCTTCTGGACCGTCACTCCGAAAGAGTTTTTCAAAAAATTTGAAGACGGATACAACGGCTTCTGGACCGCCGAAAGAAAAGCCAAAGAAGCGCAAAGCGGCCTGACAAGAGATCAGATCTATGCACTGGCTTCTATCGTTTATAAAGAATCCGGCGGAAAACCTGACGAGCAGAAAACCATAGCAGGTCTCTACCTGAACCGCTACCACAAAGGAATGAAACTTCAGAGCGATCCTACAGTAATCTACGCTATTAACAAAGATTCCAATTTTACGACCCCGATCAAAAGAGTGCTTTATAAGCATCTTAAACATCCCTCTCCTTACAACACCTACGCAAATGCCGGAATTCCCCCGGGACCGATTTGCGTAACGGATAAGAACTCTGTGGATGCGGTACTGAATGCTGAAAAGAATAATTTTATTTATATGGCGGCAGACCCGGACCGGTTTGGTTTTCACCGCTTCACCGCGAGTGATACCGAACACGCCAAAAATGCCCGCGATTATCAGGCATGGCTGAATTCAAAACATATCAATTAAGATTTTTTATAATCCATTCAAATTCAATAACAAGTAAAATTTAAACACTTTTACTGGTTATTTTAAATGCCTTTAAACAAACATTTATTTAACTAATGGCGCAAAAAGTAATCAGTATAGGTATAAACTATAAATATGACAGACAAGATTGAGATTTCATCAATGATCAGAAAGAGGACTTTAGGTTTGGTATTTGTTCTCGGAGCCGCAAGTTTTGCTTTTGCACAGGAAAAAGCAAATGTAACAGGAAAAATTGTTGACAAGCACAATGTGGCAGTTCCCTATGCATCCGTAAGCTTCAGCAGCAAAGCCAACAAACTTTTCAGTGATGCAGTTTTAACAGATGAAAAAGGGGAATACCGGCTCGCACTGGTTCCGGGAGCTTACGCGATTACAGTGGAAGCCATTGATTTTAAAAAAGTAACTTTAAATAAGCAGATCACCACTGCAGGCAACCTCGGTAATTTCACCGTGGAAGCTGAAGGATCAGCTACCAATACGAAAACCCAGGATATCCAGGGCGTTACCATTACTGCCCAGGCAGTGAAAGCGTACCGGGTAGAAATCGACAAAAAGGTTTATGATCCCTCTTTAGACATTGTCGCAAAAGGCGGTAACCTGCAGGATGTTTTAGCCAACGTGCCTTCGGTTTCTGTTGATACAGACGGTACAGTTTCGATGAGAGGCAATACCAATGTAAAATTTTTAATTAACGGAAAGCCTTCTTCCCTGCTCGGGATTGATGACGGTGCGAACGCAATGCAGTCTATCCCGGCAGATCAAATTGAAAGAATTGAAGTTATCACCAATCCTTCTTCTAAATTTGAAGCATCCGGAACTGCCGGAATCCTTAATATTATCCTGAAAAAAGATAAAAAAATGGGGTTCAACGGTACGGTAACCGGTACTTTAGGATACTTGCCAAGAACTAACCTGAACGCTAACCTGAATTGGAGAAAAGGCAACTGGACCTGGTATGTAAACGGCGGCGGAGGCTACAATGAAAATGAAAGCAGCAGCAAAAACATCACCACGAGGAAAGATGATATTAATAATCTCAGCGCAGAAGCTTTTCCTTTCACTCAATACTCAAACCAAACAGGTAAAAGCGAGCGGACAGGAGAGAATTATAATTTAACGGCAGGTCTGGTACATGATATCAGTGATAAAACTTCTATTAATTTATCAGGAATGATCAGAAGTTTTAATAATAATTCGAATACCCTTAACAATTACGCAGAAAAAGTTTACAGCAGCTCTTCTTTTTTCAATAACATCGACAGGGAAAGAAACAGTTATGGAGACAGTAAGAATTTCGCCAACCAATTTGATTTTGGTTTAGACCAGAAAATTGGTGACAACGGACAGCTTTTGAATATTTCCGGAAGTTATCAGAACAATAAAACTGACGGCAATAGCCAGATTGTTCAAAACACTTTTGTACAAAGTATTCTTCAGCCAACAGGAAACTCAGTTAATAACGTTACCACATCTTCAAAAAGTAATACTTTTATCGGAAAAGCCGATTATGAACTTCCGATAGGTGAAAAATCTAAATTAGAAGCCGGTGCGCGGTATGATTACAATAAAAATACTTATGACTATTTCGTCAATCAAAGCAACGATGGCGGAGCATTTTATACAAGATATGATTTTACCAGCAACACTGTCTATTCCGAAAATATTTTAGGACTTTACGCTCAGTTCAAAAGTAAACTTGGTGAAAAATTAGGCTATCAGTTAGGCTTAAGAAGTGAGACTTCTGCAATCGACATTAATTTTTTGAAATATGATCAGCTTACAGGAGCGGCCATCCAGCAGCCGGAAGTAAAGAAAAATTATACGGAATTCTTCCCATCAGTATTTTTAAGCTACGAACTCAATAAAAACAATCAGTTGTTATTGAATTATTCCAGAAGAATTAACCGACCGAGAGCCTTTTCACTCATTCCGTTCATGTCATTTGATGACGACAGAAATTATTTCCGTGGAAACCCGGATCTGAACCCTACATACGAAAATTCATTCGAACTGGGTTATAGCTTATCGAAAAGTAAAATCAGTTTTAATCCGACTATCTATTTTAAGAAATCACAGGATGAGCAAAACAGATATCAGTTTGTGGATGACACAGGTGCAATCAATACCATCCCCTATAACATCGGTACCGAAACCAATTACGGTTTGGATATGAATGCAACTTATGACCCTTTCAAATGGTGGAAAATTATGCTTTCAACTGATTTGTACGGCTATAAAAATGAAGGAACTTTTAATCTTTTCCCGGACAATCCCAGAACACTTAACGATTTTTCGGGTGACGGTTTTTCTTACAGAATCCGTTTCAACAACACGTTCAAGCCTAATAAGAATTTAAGTCTGCAAGTTCAGAGTTTCTACAGAGCAGGAGAAAAAACTGCAATGAATAACAGAAAAGCAATGTATGGTTTCGATTTCGGAGCTTCACAAACCATCTGGAAAGGAAGCGGGACCATTGGTTTCAACGTAAGGGATATTTTCAACACCAGAAAAATGAGCAACTACTCAGACAATGCACAGTTTACACGTGATATGGAAATGCAGTGGCAGCCAAGACAGTTCAGCCTTTCGTTAACTTACAGATTTAAACAGGGAGAAAAAGTAGAACAACCTAAAAGGAAAAAAGACATCAACAGCAATTCATCAGGTGATGATGACCAGCAAGGACCAATGTAGAAAGAATTCCGCTTCATGATTTAAAAAAATGATCCCGTTCAGATTTTGAACGGGATCATTTTTATTCTAATTTAGGAGGTGTTAGGGGTTAATTATTTCTGGTTTCCAGATACTTCTGCCACTCCCAGGTGGTTCGCAGTGCTTCTTCCAAAGAAGTATCCGCTTTCCAGCCCAGCTCCTTTTCTGCTTTATCGGCGTTGGCATAAGCGATAGTGATATCTCCTGCCCTTCTTTCGCAAATCTGATACGGAACCTCAACGTTATTGGCTCTTTCGTAAGCCTCCACCACTTCCAGAACTGAAGACCCTTTTCCGGTTCCAAGATTGTAAATATCAATCACCGTTTCTTCATTGGAAGCAATCAGCTTCTGTAAAGCTTTGACATGTGCTTTTGCGAGATCTACCACATAAATATAATCACGGATTGCAGTTCCGTCTTCAGTGTCATAATCATTACCCCAGATATTGAGTTTCTCCCGGATTCCTGATGCGGTTTGAGTAACATAAGGAACCAGATTGTTTGGAACACCGATCGGCAGTTCACCCAGCAAAGCCGTTGGATGCGCACCAATGGGATTAAAATATCTTAAAAGCGAAATCTTTCGCTGATGAGCCGTCGCGAAATCTTTCAGAATTTCCTCGCCCATCTGCTTGGTTTTCCCGTACGATGATTCCGGAGTTTTCAGCGGGGTGTTTTCGTCAATCGGCTGTTCGTCTGCCTGTCCGTAAACGGTGCACGACGAACTGAAAATGAAATTGGATATATTTCTTGTTTTGAATTCCTGAAGGATATTGATCAGTGAAAACAGATTGTTTTCATAATAATCTATCGGTTTTTCCTGGCTTTCACCTACAGCTTTGTACGCTGCAAAATTAATACACCCGTCGATTTCATAAGCATCGAAAACCTGACCCAGAAGTTCCTTCCTCTTCAGATCGAAAGGAAAAAACACCGGTCTCTTGCCCGCTACTTTTTCAATATTATCTAAGATGAACTTTTCAGAATTGGACATATCATCTACAATGATGACCTGAAAATTATTCTTTAAAAGTTCTACAACGGTGTGCGAACCGATATAGCCGAGGCCGCCTGTTACGAGTATGGTCATGCTGGATGTGTGGTGATGGGTTTAAACTTATTGAGGAATTTGAGTTTATTTCATAAACTCCAGAACCGCATCGGTAATATATTTCAGCTGTTCTTCATCAAGTTCTGTATGCATTGGAAGCGAGATCACTTCACCTAAAAGTCTGTCAGTATTCACGAAATCGTGGTCATCACTTTCCTGAAAATAGGCTTTCTGTTTTCTTAAAGCCACCGGATAATAAATCATCGCAGGAATTTCCTTTTCAGCCAGAAACTGCTGAAGTTCATTTCTCTTCCCGTTCTGGATTCTTAGTGTATACTGGTGGAAAACGTGGGTGGAATATTCCGCTCTTTCCGGTGTTAAAATATTCGGGTGATGGGCAAAAGCCTCGTCATAATAATCCGCAGCCTTTCTTCTTGCTTCGTTATACGTATCCAGAAGCGGTAGTTTTTTTCTCAAAACCGTCGCCTGAATACTGTCCAGCCTGGAGTTTACCCCAACCTCATCATGATAATATCTTTCGTACATGCCGTGGTTTACGATGCCGCGGAGTTTATGGGCAAGTTCGTCATCATTGGTAAAAATAGCACCGCCGTCGCCGTAACAGCCAAGGTTTTTAGATGGAAAGAAAGAAGTGGTCCCCATAATTCCCATCGTTCCGGATTTCTTAACGGTTCCGTCAGAGAAAGTGAAGTCGGCGCCGATAGCCTGAGCATTGTCTTCAATAACCGCCAAGTGATGCTCTTTCGCTACTTTCAGGATTTCTTCCATATTGGCACACTGACCAAAAATATGAACCGGAATAATAGCTTTTGTTTTCGGGGTAATAGCAGCTTTCAGTTGATTGATATCGAGGGTAAACGTATCATAATCCACATCCACCAAAACCGATTTCAGTTTCAACAGATGAATTACCTCTACGGTAGCTGCAAAAGTAAAGTCAGCGGTAATTACTTCGTCACCTTCTTTAAGATCAAGCGCCATCAGTGCGATTTGGAGTGCGTCGGTTCCGTTTGCACACGGAATCACGTGTTTTACATCCAGATAGGTCTCAAGTTCAGTTTGAAAAGATTTTACTTCTGGGCCGTTGATAAATGCGGCAGAATCCAAAACATTTAAAACTGCATTGTCTACATCTGCTTTTATCTTATAATATTGACTTTGAAGGTCAACCATCTGAATTTTTTTCATACGTATTTTTTCTTTTTTCTTTCGATATGCAACCGCAAGAGTGCAGAGCGGATCACTCCGTCATTTTTATGCTCAGCGGTTTCATAAAAATATTTGCTCAAATTTAAGAAAATTAAATTTTTAAGAAAACTAAAACCCTGATAGTTTTCGCAATCCTTTCACATAATCATTAAATTTCTGTCTTTCAGGAATTTGAAATTTTAATTTTTACCAATAACTAACGAACAACTACAATCAATTTACTGAAAACGGAACACAATCAAAGTTTAATTACCATAACCTAAATATAAATTGAATTCATTTGCATAATTTTCAACATTTTTTTTAATTTTGTCCCAGTTCAATAAAATTACAACATGAAAAAAATACTATCGGTTTTTATCCTTTTTGTTTTCGCATATGCCGGTGCACAGACCGAACTGGTTTTTGTCTTCTTTAAAGACAAACCCAACAAAGCAGCGTTTTATGCCAACCCGCTTTCAGAACTTGACCAGAAATCACTTGACCGCAGAACACGGCTCGGAATTGCACTCAATGATCAGGATGCACCTATCGAATCCGCATATATCCAGAACATCAGAAATCTTGGATTTACCGTAACAGATTATTCAAAATGGATGAACGGTGTGGCCGTAAATGCCACTGCAGCACAGATTGCCACGCTTCAGGCGCAGACTTACGTACAGTCTGTAGAAAGATTTATCAAACATCCTTCAGGGGGCGGCAAAGAATCGGTAAAAAAAACAGATAAATTCGAGCTGTTCAACAGTACCACAGGAAAAACCGATTTTAACTATGGTACCGGATTGGCACAAATCAACCAGATCAACGTCCGTCCGCTTCATATCGCAGGATATACAGGAGCCGGCGTAACCATTGCAGTAATTGATACCGGTTTCCCAACGGTGAATACTGGATCTGCTTATGCGCGTATCCGCAACAACGGACAGATCAAAGGCGGCTATAATTTTGTGAATAAAAGCACCGATATTTACAATACTTCGCTCAACAATCATGGTTCTTACTGTTTGGGAGTGATCGCCGGATATATCGCAAATTCTTATGTAGGGTCCGCTCCTGATGCTGATTTTTATCTTTATGCTTCTGAAGACGGTGTCAACGAAAAACCGGAAGAGCTTATCTACTGGACCGAAGCAGCAGAAGAAGCCGACAGAAAAGGCGTAGATGTAATTTCAACCTCTCTTGGATATTATGACTTTGATGATCCGCGTTACAACTTGCTTTATTCAGATATGAACGGAACCACTTCTTTCATTGCAAGAGCAGCGCAGATCGCCACAGAAAAAGGAATTTTTGTTCTCGCAGCTGCCGGAAATGAAGCGCAGAATGCATGGCATTACATCATTACTCCTGCTGATAATGAAAAGGTTTTCACCGTGGGTGGGGTAACTTCTACTGGCGCCAGTTCTTCTTTTTCTTCTTATGGTCCTAATGCAGTCGGTCTCATAAAGCCAGATGCAAGTGCCCGCGGCACCAGTACCGCAATGGCTTATAACAACAGTGCCACGACAAGCAGCGGAACCTCTTTCGCTACGCCTTTGGCGGCAGGAGGTGTAGCCTGTCTTCTTCAGGCTGTCCCAACAAAACCTTTGGCAGACGTGCGGAATATTCTCCGTAAAAACGCCTCGCTATACCCTTCAACAACACCCCAGATGGGTTATGGAATTTTAAATTTCGGAAAATCCTTAACAGAAGCGCAGTTAGCCAGTGCTGAAAACGGTAAGATTTCAAAGATTTCGGTTTATCCAAACCCTGTCTCTACCAGCTTCACCATCAACACTTCAGAAAAGGTCATATCGGTGGAAATCTACGATGCTTTAGGGAGAAAAGTTCATGCCCTCGCGAATGAAAAAACCAATAACATCGAACGTTTCAGTAAAGGCGTTTACTTTGTAAAGATAAAGACCGATAAAAATGAGTATATCGAAAAACTCATCAAACAGTAGCAAACGAAAGACCTTCACATGAAGGTCTTTTTTTTATCGGTTTTTGTTTAAAATGTTTTTCAATTGGATTTAAATGGAGTCAAATCCTAGCATCACCGAATTATTCAGCCGTTACAGGATCTATAATGGTGGAGACTTTGCTCACTGAATTTGCAGGAAAGCCGCCTTGAGCTGCGTGCTCACGTATCATCTCTTCGTTCGGGGCATTGTAAACACAGTAAATCTTATCATTGGTGACATAGCTTTGAACCCACTGAATTTGTGGCCCCATTTTGTCTAATACTTCACGGGATTTCTGTGAGATTGCTTTCAGTTCTTCCGGACTCAGTTTTCCTGCACCCGGAAATTCTCTTTCGATTACATACTTAGGCATGATTTAGAATTTTAATTTCAGCCTACTCTGTTCGGTTTTCAGCTTCCCCGTTTTGCTTTATGAACACACTGTTATGAAGCAGCATACAAAACATAAAGCTACGCAATCTGACACAAAAACAGCCTCGTTTTTAACCCTATTTCATATCGTTTAAAACCATGATTTTACCGGCGTCAAACCTTTGAGGGATTATTGTCCAAAAGAAAAATCTGGAAAATCGAAAGCAACCATAACCACCAATGAAAAGACCTTCCGAAGAAGGTCTTGTGATAAAAAATTTATTATATAGCTAATCGTAGAGAAATCTGCATACCAAGCCCTTTTTCTATACCCGCAATATCTTCTCCATGGCTTTTCCTTTTGCAAGTTCGTCCACCAGTTTATCCAGATAACGGATTTTCTGCATCAGCAGATCTTCAATTTCTTCCACACGGTAGCCGCAGATCACCCCTGTAATTTTTGCCGCATTGGGATTAAGCTGTGGCGCCTGACTAAAGAAATCTTCAAAACTGGTTTTATGATCCAGAATCTCCTGAAGCATTGATTCACTGTAACCGGTAAGCCACAAAATAACTTCGTTGACCTCAGCTTTTGTGCGGCCTTTCTTTTCCGCTTTTGCGATATAGTGGGGATAAACACTGGCAAAAGACATTTTAAAAACACGGGTGTTGGAGGCTTTCATATTATGATATTTTAAGCCGAATTCCTGCTCGCATTAATATTCCCGAACAGCGAACGCATGACGAGTTTTTCGTACGCATCCCGGTTGCCTTCCTCTTTTTGAATTTTCATCAGCGCGTATTGCTGGATGCTCAATAGCGGAAGCACAATTTTCTCCCTGATTTTTACCGATTTTCTTGAAAGCGGTTCCTCTTCCATCAGCAACTTAAAACCGGTAAGTTCCAGCATCAGCGATTTGGAAAGTTCATATTCTTCAAACAGGATATTCCAGAAGCCGCCAAATTTCGGATTGTTTTTCATGTAATACGTGAGCGGGAAGTACGATTTATTCATACTCATCATGGAATTCAAAACCAAAGTTTTGAAAAAGTCGGAACCTTTGTATAGTGCGTGTACCTCATCAAACCTGCCTTTATTTTTAAGTTCATTCAAAGCAAATCCAAACCCGAAAAACCCGGGGACATTCTGTTTGAGCTGGCTCCATGAACCTACAAAAGGAATTGCACGGAGATCCTCAAACTTCAGTTCATTGGTCCCGCCTCTTTTGCTCGGTCGGCTGCCGATATTGGTTCTTCCGTAATATTCCAGCGTACTCATTTCCTGCAGATATGGCACAAACATCGGATGTGCTTTCAAAGCGGAATATTTCTGAAAGCTGATTTCCGCCAGTTCCTGAATGAGATGTCTTTCCTTCTCCGTCAGATCCTTTTTTGAATTTTTAAAGACGTCGTTCTCAATACCAGCCGTTAAAAGCTGTTCAAAATTATATTTTGCCTGATCTTTATTCCCGAAAACACTGGTAATCGTCTGTCCCTGAATCGTAAGTTCTATCTTATTGTTCGCAATCGTTTTTCCCTGTGAGGCATAGAAATCGTGAGTCTTTCCGCCACCTCTTGCAGGCGGACCGCCGCGTCCGTCAAAGAAAATGACTTTAATATTGTTTTCATCCGAAATTTTCGTCAGCTGCTCCTTGGTTTCGTAAATTTCCCAGTTCGCTTTCAGGTAACCTCCGTCTTTGGTGCCGTCAGAAAAGCCAAGCATAATCGTCTGTGCATTTCCTCTCCTTTCCAGATGCTTTCTGTACGCCGGAAGTTCATACAGTTCTTTCATGACATTTTCACCGGCATCCAGACCATCCATCGTTTCGAAAAGCGGAACAATATCCAAATTGATTTCTTCTTCACTATAACCGCAGAGCCTGAAAAGCCCGTATACATTCAGCACATCTTTAATACCGTCAGAATTGGAAATAATATAGCGGCTCATACCTCTTTCTCCGTTCTTTTTCTGGATATTACGGATGTTATAAATGTTTTCAAGCGTATCTTTGGTAATGCCTTCGAAATCATTCGGATTTAAAACGACATCGGTTTCCAAAAGCCAATCCAGTTTATCCTTGGTAGAAATATTTTCTGAATTCAACCCCGATTTTGCCGCGATAATTTCATCGATCACATTTTGATGAATCCTGCTGTCCTGGCGGATATCGAGCGTTGCAAAATGAGTCCCGAAAATTTTTACCCGGTCTTTAAAATCCTCCAGAAGATTTTTGAAAAGCCCGTTGTGCTGACCGGTAAGTATTTTTTCAGCTTCACTAATTCTGTTTAAAATCTGCTCGGCGGTAATATCTTTATCTTTAAAAATGGCATCGTAAAGTTCATGACTTAATGTTTCCAAAACTTCAGAAACGCCCCTGAAACTGAGTCTTCTTCTCAGATTTTTGAGATGTTCGTAATACGATTTCAATATCGAAGAATAGAGTTCCTGTGCAACTTTCTGAGTGATTTCAGCAGTAACGAAAGGATTTCCGTCGCGGTCGCCTCCTGGCCAGAATCCAAGCTGAAAAATATCCTGATGGGGAACAAAATGCGGGTTTCCAAAAGCATTTTTAATCTTTCTGTAGAGCTCTCCGATAGAATCGTAATATACATATCTAAGGTAAAAAATAATGCTCATTGCTTCATCGAGCGGCGTTGGTTTCTCCCGGTTTAAAAACGGAGTTTTACCCAGCTGCTGCAGAAGCATATCGATATCGGTCACTGAATCTTTCATAATAGCCGAACGCAGATCGTGCAGAATCCGCTGCACCGAATTGGGATAAAACTGCGTAGGGTGCGCCGTAAAAACCACTTTTACCGCAAAATCTTTCATCTTGTTGCGCGTCGCCTCAAGCTGATGTTCCTGCTGTGCTCTTTCGTGAAGATGAAGAAGAGTGCCGGCTTCACTTTCAGAATGCAGTTCGGTGAAAGCAGCATCTTCAATGCTGTCGAACAGCACCACCTGCCTTTCGATATACTGTATGATCTTGAACAGCAGTTCGGTTTTCTGATCCTCAGTTTGCAGTTCAGTATGTTTGCTGAAAAATTCTTCCACGATTTCTTCCGGGCTTTTTCCATGTTCGTAACCGGCTTTGCTTTCTTCATATAAAAATGGAAGCAGCATCCCGATATTGGTCATTTTATCGTAGGGCAGACTCATGAAAAGTGAGTTGTAGATCTGGAATTTATTCTCGACGATCTGTCTGAATTTTTCTGTTCTTTCTTCGTTTTGCATAGAACAAATTTAGGATTTTTTAATTTCTGTTCCATTGAAATTTTTCGAAATTAAATAACAGTTTCATAAGAAAATTGTATCTTCATTATATGAAATTCATCAAAATTGCCTTCCTTTTTGTTTTTGCGTTTTCCGCTGCGCAGAAAGGGTTTGAAATTTCAGACCAGAAAAAAACCGTCATTCCTTTTCAGCTCATCAATAATTTGATTTTTGTCCCTCTGAATATCAATGGCGTTGATCTGACCTTTCTTCTGGATTCCGGTGTCAGCGAAACCATTCTTTTCAGCCTCGATAATAAGGAAGTCAATTTTAATGATATTGAAAAAATAAAATTTTCAGGTTTGGGCGAAAGCCGGGAAATTGAAGGTTTACGCTCCGATAATAACATCGTTAACATCGGAAAAAATTTTAAAGATTTCAACCATACCGTTTTTATAATTTTAGACGAAAGCATTAATTTTTCCTCGCATGTTGGCATTCCCGTGAACGGAATCATCGGTTACCAGTTTTTTAGAAACCATCCGGTAGAAATTGATTACATCACCAAAAAAATAACGGTTTATAATGATGAAAAAGCGTTCACAAAACGCAGCAGAAGATATAAGGAATTCCCAATCACCATTGAAGGCAACAAACCTTACCTTATAGCAGGCGTCGAAATGACCTCCGCCGAAGTGGACTCAAAAATGCTGGTGGATCTGGGAAACAGTGATGCCGTATGGCTGTTCCCAAAACTCATCAAAGATTTTGTATACAACCGCCCGAATATTGACGATTATCTGGGACAGGGTTTCAACGGCGATATCTTCGGAAAAAGAAGCCGGATCCACCGCCTGTACATTGGTGATTACGTCTTCGAAAAACCTCTGACTGCAATGCCGGACGAATATTCCATCCAGAGCTTAAAACTGGTACCCGACAGAAAAGGCTCCATTGGCAGCGATGTGATGCGCCGCTTCACTCTTATTTTTAATTATCCTGAAAACAGGATCTACCTCAAAAAAAATAAAGATTTCGAAGATCCTTTTTTATTCAATAAAAGCGGCCTTGATATTCAGCATGACGGAATGACCTGGGAAAGCGATCTCGTAAAAGTGGAAACGAAAAAAAACACCACCGACAGTGAAGGGATCAAAGTATATGACTCCCGCGAAGGTTTTCAGTACAGCTTCGTGCTTAAACCAAAATATTCGGTGGCGGGATGCAGAAAGGATTCACCATGCTATGTGGCAGGAATAAGAAAAGATGACAAAATACTCAGTATTAATAAACGGAAAGCCGGCGATTTTACTTTGCAGAAAATTAATGATTTAATGAAAAGTGAGGACGGAACCAAGGTTAATTTTGAGGTAGAAAGAAAAGGGGAGAAACTGAATTTTCAGCTGGTATTAAAAGATCCAATACCCTATCAGGATGCAAATTGAACAAACTGCTTTAGACAATATTCGGGCGAGACCCAGATTTAAGATCATCACCGACATCAGCCGTGAAGATTATGCCGTCCTGCTGAAAAACTTTTTGCGGGAGAAATCAGCTCATTACTCCGGCAGCATCAATTCTGAAACAGCAATAATCAGTGTTAAAAGCGAATCCGACACTTATTGGAAACCCTGTCTCTCCCTGAGAACGGAACATGATGAAGAAGAAAATAAAACCGTGATCCGCGGTGTTTTCGGGCCTACCAGTGCGGTGTGGACTTTTTTCATGTTCCTCTATTTTATTTTCAGCATTCTGTGGATGGTTTTTATCACGGTGTGGTTCGTGGAAAAACAGATTAACAGCCATGACTTTCCATGGGCGTTCTCGGCGTCATTAGTCACGCTTTTGTGTTTGGCAGCAACGTATGCAGCAACCAGGTACGGGCAGTATAAAGCCAAATTAGAAATGCAGAAACTTCGCGAATTTGCGGAAGAATCCATTCTGACATTTGAAAGTTAATTAAATTATAGCAGAGGGAATTCTGGGGAATTTAACACAGAAAAACTATTCGAACTTTTTTAACAAAATCCTCTTTAAGCCGCGGGCATCTGTAAAGTGTCTACTGCGGTGAGCTGGGACTGCACCTCTTCCCTCTTCTTCTGCTCTTCAAGAATTTTAGAAAGATGAGGTTCAATAATAGCATCAAGTTCTTCTACGGAAATATCATTGGCCTTGGAATCAGCGATCAGATTTTTCCATGGTTTTTTACCTCCCCATTTGTAATCACCAAAGACGATCACCGGTGTACCGTTCGCTTTCAGCGTGGCTCCGTTTTTATTCAGAATCCAGATATCAACCCAGTTGTAGAGATACTTTGCGTCATCCATAAGCAGTCTCAAACAGGAATGTGAGGCAGGAAATCCTGGTAAATCGTACTGATGCCAGCCAATTCCTAATGTATTGTGGACATTTACATTATATGGTAATTTCCATTCGCTGTCTACGGTAGAAATAGCAAGTTCCTTTTTCCAGTTCGCGAACATAAGTCCCCGTTTGGTCTGGGCGGTTTTTTTCCCCATACTGGTGGGTCCCCACTTAATGAGTTTTCCGTTTTCGTATAAAGAATAGGCCTGAATTGGGTAGGAAAAAAATACCATTTTTTTAACGTCTTTCAACATTTCAACATTGGCGGGAAACGGCGAATAGGACATCAGCGTTTTGTCGATTTTATCGGGGACAGCCAAAGTATCAGCTCTCCATTTGTTCTTGGAATCAAGACGGTTGAGAGCCAGAATAACGTAACGCTCATCAGCGGAATATGCTTGGTTGAAAGCTTTCATTGCGGAATCTTTCTTCTTGGCCGGGAAAATAAAAGCTTTATAGCTAATCTGCGGTTGTGGATTTTCTACCTTTACTGCTGAATCCTTTACAGCGAGCGAATCAACCGTCGGCTGAACGGAATTGGTAATCTGTCCGGAAATTTCACTGTCTTTTTTACACTGTATAAGAACAGCAAAAACAAAAACGGCTGCTGCTGCATTCAATAATTTAAAATTCTTCATTTTCAATTCGGACATGTTTGTTTATTTCACTTGAAGTTTGCAAGAATAATACCACAAACAGAGGCATTTCTTCAAATGCATCATAAATAATTGAAAATGAATATCAATTTAAAATTCTATAACAGAAATCTCATCGCAGGGAAACCTCATCTTTTGAATGGTGCTAAAGGAAAAGGTTTTTCGTAATCTTTTAAAAATGATCAAATTTGAAAAGAATCGTGAGGCCGTTGTTTAATTCCGGTACATCTCCATATATTTTTCCGCCGACTGTTCCCACGAAAAATCGTAATTCATATTCGACTGAATTAAATTCTTCATCAGTCCCTCCTCATGATACATATGAAGTGCACGGTGCATCGCATGAACGGTATCATCAGCACTTGCTGTACCGAAATTAATACCGCTTCCGCCCGACGAAACATCAGTGACGGTGTCACGCAGACCGCCGGTGTAGCGCACGATAGGAACGGTGCCGTAACGCATGGCGTACATTTGGTTCAGTCCGCAGGGCTCTACCCGTGAAGGCATCAGTAAAAAATCAGAAGAAGCGTAAATTTTATGGGAGAGATATTCTTTGTAACCCAAATCTAAAGCAAAATTGGAATAGGAACGGGTAAGCTCGCTTAGCTGATATTCAATATTTTTGTCACCGGAACCTAAAACCATAATATTCAGTGCGCCATACGTTTGCTGAATGCTTTTCCAGACAATTTCCGGAAGCAGATCCGCTCCTTTTTCACCGGCAAATCTTCCGATAAAGCTGAATAAAGGCAAATCGGGATTGAAACCGTATTCTTCACAAAGCACCGTTTTATTCTTAAGCTTTCCTTCGGCTGCATCATTTTTACCGAAATTAAAATCCAGAAATGAATCGGTTGCCGGGTCCCAAACCTCTGTATCAATACCGTTGAGAATACCGTATGCTTTTCCGCTTTCCTGGCTGACCAGGCTTTCCAGTCCGCGGAAATGATGAAAAAGCTCATTCAGATAGCCTTCCGAAACTGCATTGAAAGCGTGACAGCATTTGATCATCGCTGCCAAAGGATTAATGAAACCGTCCCAATCGAGCAGCCCCCAGTTTTCACCGTGAAACCAGGGCATGTAACCTGTCATCTCCCATTTCATCTGTCCCTGATACTCACCGTTATGGATGGTTCCTATAGTTTTCACATCCTTCAGAAAGCTGAAATCCGGGCAGTTTTCAATCATAAAAGGAACCAGACCCGTATGAGAATCGTGGCAGTGGATAATATCCGGGCGGATTTCCATTGCGGAAAGCCAGTGCAGAACACCGTGCTGAAACGCCAGAAACTGTTGGTCTCCGTCCCAGTATCCGTACGGATCATTACGGTCTAAAAGTCCCGGAATTTTTACCAGATACAGATCGAAGCCTAAAGTTTTCGATCTTTCTTTCATCACCTGAACCTGATACATGTGACGGCTCTGATGGATCCATCCGTCAAAAACGGTTTCAAAACTGTGTTCGTGGACGAAAGGTTTGTTATACCAGGGCATAATGACACTGGCTTCAACGCCTTCAATTTTATTGAGGTATTTTGGTAAAGCTCCTACTACATCGGCCAGTCCGCCAACTTTTGCAACAGGATAACATTCCATGGAAAGGTTAAAAATTTTCATATCAGGTTGACGGTTATTCTAAATTTGGCAGTTTACTTTTTTAAGACAGGTGTAGATTTTGTTTTCACCGCTTTTTTCTGTTTCAGCACTACCCCTGCGAGCGGCGGCAATTTCAGCACAATAGCGTTGGGCCTGTACATCCACTCGTCATCCTCTTCGTCTACAATCTCTGCTTTCACGCCGCTTCCGCCGTATTTTTCATCATCGGAATTAAGAATAACTTCCCAGTTTGTTCCTTCGTTCACCCCGATTTTATAATCGAAAACTCTTGGAGTAAGATTGAGCACCGTCATGGTGACATCATTTTCGTCTTTTCCTTTTCTTAAATAAATATAGATGGAGTTATCATCATCATTCGCTTCTACCCACTCGAATCCTTCCCGGTTACACTGGTTTTCGTACATTGAAGTTTCGGTGGTGTACATCAGATTCAGATCTTTCACAAAGTCGTGCAGACCTTTGTGAACTGGATATTGCAGCAAATGCCAATCGAGGCTTTGGGTAAAATTCCACTCGCGGGTCTGTCCGAATTCGTTCCCCATAAATAAAAGTTTGGCGCCCGGAAAGGTGAACATATAGGTATATAACGCGCGGAGATTGGCAAATTTCTGCCATTCGTCACCAGGCATTTTATAGATTAAACTCGACTTGCCGTGCACCACTTCGTCATGGGAAAGCGGCATCATATAATTTTCATTATACATGTACATCGATGCAAAGGTGAGTTTGTTGTGCTGATATTTTCTGCTGATCGGATCTTCTTTGAAATATTTCAGGGTATCATGCATCCAGCCCATCATCCATTTCATTCCGAAACCGATTCCGCCGCTGTGCACAGGTTTCGTGAGCATGGGGAAATCCGAACTTTCTTCTGCAATGGTCATGATATCGGGAAATTCTTGATATACCGCTGTATTGAATTCCTGGAGAAACTGTTTGGCTTCCAGATTAATATTTCCGCCTTCAATGTTGGGTTCCCATTCACCTTCGTTTCTCGAATAATCCAGATGAAGCATTGAAGTTACCGCATCGACACGGAGTCCGTCGGCATGATAACGGTCCAGCCAGAACATCGCATTGGAAATTAAAAATGATCTTACCTCTGGTCTGCCGTAATTGAAAATATGGGATTTCCACTCTGGATGAAATCCTTTTTTGGGATCTTCGTGCTCGTATAAATAAGTTCCGTCGAAAAAATGAAGGCCGTTCGCATCACCGGGAAAGTGTGACGGAACCCAGTCGATAATGACTCCGATATCATGCCGGTGAAGTTCATCAATCAGATGCATCAGGTCCTGCGGAGAACCGAAGCGCGAAGTGGCAGCGAAAAATCCGGTCACCTGATATCCCCAGCTGGGATCGTAAGGATATTCCATCACGGGCATGAATTCAACATGAGTAAAATTCATTTCCTTTAAATATGGGACCAGGCGTTCTGCGATTTCACGGTAACTGAAAAATTTATCAGGTTCATCAACACCGCGCATCCAGGAACCTAAATGGATTTCGTAAACCGAAAGAGGCGCTTCCAGACTGTTTTTTGTCCGGCGTTTGGCCATCCAGTCTCTGTCTTTCCATTCGTACCACGTGGTAGAGATAAGGGAACTTGCCTGAATATTCTGTTCCCAGCTCAGAGCAAAAGGATCGCCTTTTTCAAGTAAAACTCCTGTATTGGTGCGGATGGCATATTTATAAATATTTCCCCAGTTTAATCCGGCGATAAAACCTTCCCAAATACCGGAACCATCCCATCGCGGCAATAGCTGATGCTTTTCGGAATTCCAGTTATTAAAATTACCGATTACCGAGACTTCTTTTGCGTGTGGCGCCCAAACAGAAAAATAAACTCCTTTCTGACCCTCCACATGTACGGTATGAGAACCGAATTTGTCGTAAAGTTTAAAGTGTTTTCCTTCACGGAAGAGGTAGATATCATGGTCAGTAAATAACGAATAAGGGAGAACTTTTTCCATAATAACAGCATTTTCAGGGTTTAGCTTCTACAGGTTTTCACGCTTCTGCATTAATCATCAAATATATTTAATTTTATGCTAAATAAGTCAGACAAATCTGTTAAAACTAAAATAAATGTTGCTGAATTACAGCAAACAGTCCCTTTTTGAATAAAAATATTCAATCTGAATTACGGATATCGGCAACGATTTTAAACCTGCCGGAAAAAAAACGACAGATCACAACTCAAAAATCGCGGACCAGCGAAAATCGTTTTCAGAACAAGATCAAAATTAATCCTCCAAAACCTCAGGAACCTTCACGGCCAGCTCATATAGGTTTCCACGCATCAGAAACTTAATCCTTTCTCTCGTGGTCACGGTATTCACCTCACCGTCTTTTACGATGATAATACGGTCTCCGGTCGCAATATTCTGGTCAGAAATCCAGTCCTCGGGAGCGATATCATTCTCCTTTTCTTTCATCTCTTCTAGAATATTTTCTGCCATTTCCTGAAAGCCTTCATCAGAAGAATAATACACTTTATACTCGGGATCAAGGCCTACTCTGAATGGCTTCTTTTCTGCGATAAGATTTCCGGTGGTATTGGGCATCGGGTTATCAGATCCGTCCGTGAAACCTACTTCTATTAATTCTCCGTTGTGGGCGGCCGCATAATCAGTGATATCCTGATAGGTCTCAAAATTGGTAACGACTGTATAGTCTTCGTAGCGGTATTTCTGTAATCTGCTGTCTTCCATAATATTTTGTTTTTTAATAATGTAAGTTAATATTGTCATTTATGCTCCGCCTTCTTTCTTCACTTCCTGCAGTTCATTGTCCTTCAGCTTGGCTTCAATCTTTTCGACCTTGATACTTTGCCGTAGAAAGGCAAACAAACTCATATATACATTCGCGACAAATACCAGCGCGAAAAAAGAAATCAGGTAACCCCGCCAGTCATCAAAAAGCAGCCTGTATTTAGTAATAATTAGAATAATGGCTGTTATATAATGGCTGAAACAGTACTCACAGGTAAAGAGATAAAAAAACTTCCTTTTATAAAGTTCCCTGCATTCCTGGGATTTTTTAACACAGTATTCCCTCGGTTCTCTGAAAATTTCTTCATGGGTAACAGTCCACGCAATACACGCAACCGGCACCGCGAGAATAAAAAGCCAGAGTATCTGTTCATAAAGGTTTTCCATGATAATTTTTCTTCTGAACTTCAAAAGTGATGCCACAGGAATTTGTGGTTCCGAATTTGTATATTTGAGAAGAAAAATTCTAAAAAACATGTCGAAAGAATGCTGCAGCAATGACCCAAAACCAGCTAAAACTTCCCCTGATAAAATATCTCATCAACATCATGAAAATGACGGTCACGACCATGGACACTCACATGAACATGATGACCGGCCTGCATTTCAGCTTTTCCTCCCCGCACTGATCTCTTTTGCGGTTCTTCTGGCAGGAATTGCTTTAGACAACTTGCTGAAACCTCACTGGTTCACAGACGGAGCCCGTTTCGCGCTGTATCTTGTTGCATACATTCCGGTAGGTTTCCCGGTGATGAAAGAAGCTTTCTTAAGCATAAAAAACGGCGATTTTTTCTCTGAGTTTCTATTAATGACCATCGCCACTGTAGGAGCGTTTTCTATCGGCGAATATCCCGAAGGTGTTGCAGTAATGCTGTTTTATTCAATTGGTGAAGTTTTTCAGACGATGGCTGTTCAGAAAGCTCAAATGAATATTAAAACACTTCTCGATCAGCGTCCTGACGAGATTACAATACTGGAGAACAATGTACCGAAGACCATGAAAGCCGAAGATGCACAGATAGGACAGGTTATTCAGCTGAAACCCGGCGAGAAACTGGCGCTGGATGGCGAACTGTTGTCTGAAGCCGCTTCGTTCAATACAGCGGCTCTGACCGGTGAAAGCAAACCCGACACAAAAAAACAGGGTGATAACGTATTGGCTGGAATGATCAATCTGAACACAGTTTCCCTTGTAAAAATCAATACACTTTACCAGGATTCGAAACTTTCGAAAATCCTTGAAATGGTTCAGAATGCTGCTTCCCAAAAAGCCCAGACCGAACTTTTCATCAGGAAATTTGCAAAAATATATACGCCTATAGTCGTCTTTCTTGCTATCGGCATTTGCGTACTGCCCTACTTTTTTGTTCAGAATTATGAGTTCAGAGACTGGCTTTACCGCGCTTTGGTATTTCTGGTAATTTCATGTCCTTGTGCTTTGGTGATTTCTATTCCGCTTGGATATTTTGGCGGAATCGGCGCAGGAAGTAAAAACGGAATTTTATTTAAAGGAAGCAACTTCCTGGATATTTTGGCGAATATTCAGAATCTGGTGATGGATAAAACAGGAACCATGACCGAGGGAGTCTTTAAAGTGCAGAAAGTTGTCATTGAAAAAGACTTCAGTCAGGACGAAATACTTCAGTACCTGAATATTCTCGAAAGCAAATCTACTCATCCGATCGCAACTGCTGTTCATCAATTTGCAGGCGATATTAATCATGATATCAAACTTGAAAACACTGAGGAAATTGCAGGTCACGGCTTGAAAGCAACGGTCAACGGAAAAGATTTTCTTGCCGGAAACATTAAATTTCTAGAAAAGTATAATATCCCCCATCAGATCAATCATATGGATGTTTCCGACACGTTAATTGCAATGGCATATGACGGTAAATTTGCGGGCTATTTAACCATTTCGGATCAGATCAAAGAAGACGCTGCGGAAACGGTTGCGGCGTTGAAAAAATTAGGAATTAAAACCACGATGTTAAGCGGCGACAAATCTTCGGTAGTTGCGGAAGTCGCTGCGAATTTAGGAATTACAGATGCTTTCGGAGATCTTCTTCCTGAAGACAAAGTGAATAAAATTAAAGAAATTAAATCCAGAAATGAAAGTGTTGCCTTCGTCGGAGATGGGGTAAACGACGCTCCCGTAGTCGCCTTGAGCGATGTAGGCATTGCAATGGGAGGTCTTGGAAGCGACGCGACAATTGAAACTGCCGATGTAGTGATTCAGGACGACAGACCTTCAAAAATCCCAATGGCAATCCGGATTGGAAAAGAAACAAAAAAGATTGTGTGGCAGAATATCATGCTTGCCATCGGTGTGAAAGCTGTGGTGCTGATTCTGGGAGCCGGAGGTTTGGCCACGATGTGGGAAGCCGTTTTCGCTGACGTCGGTGTTGCTCTTCTCGCCATTCTGAATGCGGTGAGGATTCAGAATATGAATTTCTCGAAATCCTGAAAATCGGTTTCCTTTTACAGATTTCTAAATTGATTTATAAAGCTACACTTAAGATGGTTTAATAATACAGGCGTGCTGATTTTGCACATTCCGCAAATAAAAAAGCGTGGGCCGGCTTTCTCGGCGTGCATCAGGCTTCAGATTCGTAAATTTTCCTTAATTTTAGGGCAAATTTTAAAAATGAAAAGAAAAAACATATTGCTTTCGGCAATACTTTTTCCGGCTGTGATGGCTTTCGCGCAGCAATACGGCGGAATGTGGATTCCCACAGAACTCAATGAAAAGGAAATGAAAGATTTGGGAATGAAGATTTCTGCAAAACAGATTTTCGATCCCTCAAAACCAAGTATTAAAGATGCTGTCGTACAGTTTAACGGCGGCTGTACCGCAGAAATCATTTCGCCTCAAGGCTTGCTTTTAACCAATCACCACTGTGGCTACGGACAGATTCAGAAACATTCTTCCGTAGAGCATGATTATCTGAGTGACGGTTTTTGGGCAAAAGATATGAACGGTGAACTTCCAAATCCTGGAGTTACTGTTGATTTTATCGCCGACATTAAAGAAGTTACAGGAGAAGTTTTAGCGGGTACGCAGAATCTGGACGCCAAAGCAGCGCAGGATTTAATCAATAAAAATTTAGAAACTGTAAAAGCCGGCTTCAAACTGGAATCATGGCAGAAAGTGGTTATTAAACCGATGTACTACGGCAACAAATATTACGCGTATATCATCGAAACCTACAAAGATATCCGTCTGGTAGGTGCACCGCCTCAAAGTATCGGAAAATTCGGATCTGATACCGACAACTGGGTTTGGCCGCGTCATACAGGAGACTTTTCGATGTTCCGAATTTATGCGGGTAAAGACAATAAGCCTGCGGAATATTCCAAAGACAATATCCCTTACAAGCCAAAACATTTCCTGCCAATTTCCATTAAAGACAAACAGGAAAACGATTTTACTTTCGTATTCGGTTTTCCGGGAAGAACTACTGAATATTTACCGGCAGTAGCTGTAGAAAAAGTAATGAACGAAACCGATCCGGCAATGATTTCGGTTCGCGAAGTGGCGCTGAAAACTTTAGATGAAAAAATGCGTGCTGATGCAGCAACGAGAATTAAATATGCCTCCAAATACGCTTCTGTAGCCAATTACTGGAAAAAATGGATCGGTGAAGTGGAAGGTTTGAAAAAATCGGACGCGGTAGGGAAAAAGAAAAAATATGAGCAAACCCTGATTTCAAAAAACGCTCAGATTAAGCCTACAATTGATGAACTGAACCGGCTTTACACTGAGCAGTCGCCATATGCTTTAAACAGAGCGTATTACTCTGAAACCGTAAGAAATGCGGAGACTTTCACCTTGGCTAACAATTTCTATAATTTTGTTCAGGCGGCAGAATCAGGGAAAATGGACGACAGAACAGCTGAAAACTTTAAAGCAAGGCTTTCCGGCATTTACGGAGATTACGATGCTGAACTGGATGCGAAAGTAACTGCAAAATTATTGGCTCTGTATGTAAACAAAACACCGAAAGAATTTTTGCCCGCCGGTTTTGAGCAGTACAAAAACGAAAGCCAAAACCTGAAAACCATAGAAGACCTTTCAAAAAATTCTGTGATCACAGGACGCGGTTCTTTCAACGGTGCCACAACATATTCGGATATCAACAAAGTGTTTGCAGACCGCAAAGCATTAATTCAGAATCTTAAAAGCGATCCGTTGATGAAACTTTTCAGTTCTTTGAGAGAAACTTACATGAGCACAACTGACGGCAAAGTAACTTCGCTGCAGGATCAGATTGACGTATTGCAGAAGAAATTTATGGCGCAGCAGATGGAAACGGATAAAGACCGTAAATTCTTCCCGGATGCCAACTCTACGCTTCGCGTAACTTACGGGCAGGTGAAAGGTTCCAGTCCTAGAGATGCGGTTTCTTACGGTTATCAGACTCACGTTGCCGGAATCATGGAGAAATATGTTCCTGGTGACTATGAATTTGACGTACCGAAAAAACTCATCCAGCTTTACAATACCAAAGATTACGGGATTTATAAAGACAAAACGGGGGACGTTCCTGTAAACTTCACCGCAACCAACCACACTACCGGTGGAAACTCCGGAAGTCCGGCTTTGGATGCGAACGGAAACTTGATTGGTCTTAATTTCGACAGACAGTGGGAAGGAACGATGAGTGACATTAATTATGACCCGCGTTTCAGCCGGAATATTATGGTGGATACCAAATACATCCTTTTCGTGATCGACAAATATGCAAACGCAAAATGGCTGATCAATGAAATGAAAATTGTAAAGTAATATTGAATAAAAAACAAGTAAGAACGCGCCTTTGGCGCGTTCTTTTTTTAGAGATTTAGTGAAAATTATTATAAGACAATTGCATCACAAAGCTCAATAAATTAATAATCAAACTTTAAATTGCGTATGGATTTAAGTTTTTCCATACTTTTCAAATTAAGAGCTGTAAAGTCGCAGAAGAATTTCTGCTGCCAAATCTGAGTTTTTTCTGCCTGTTTATTTCCTGTTTTTGTCCAACCCGGATAAACCCTGAAGCCTCTCTTGCCTTCTTTTACTTCGGTTGTCAGAATATTCTGAGAGACAAGAACTTCTTTCGGGAATAAAAAGAAACCGTATTTTTCATTTTCTTCAGCAGCAATCAGAAAAAAATCAAATTCATCTTTTTCATGAAAAGGCTCAGTGATGTTCTGGGAATTCCGTTTCCAATAGGTAACAAACATTCCATTCTTTTTAGGGGTTATTTTAGCCTTTCTGAACTTGAAATTTAATCTTTCCGCTTCAAAATCACAGCCGTAATAATCGCGGGCTTCAGAATCTTCAGTTACCTTTGAAATTTCCACGTTGACTTCTTCAGAAAGGAATTTCTTCATCCGCAATAACTCCGTATTCATCCGCATATAATTTATGGTTACTTGTTTCTGTAAATATAATCAAATGGCCAGTTAGGGGAAATTTTAAGAAATAAAATTAAATACAGTTGTGATATTTTTATGGTGAAATTTATAAGTAAAAAACTCCGGAACTGTTTCCGGAGTTTGCGTTTTCATGGTTAATGATATTTTCTTTGGGGAAAATTGGTTGTTTTAGTTTTTGCAGTACAAATTTCCGAAATTACAGCACGCATTGTAAGCGTTAATTCACCTTTTCTCTATTAACAGATATCAGCTAAATTTCACATTGACACAAAAAAAGGTGAAACCGAAATTTCACCTTTTATTTAATAATTTAAAACGGATTAATATCCAAAGATCTCTTCAAGACTCACTTCCTGGAAAGTTCCCATTTTATTGATCGCTGCCATATCAAGATTTTCTTTTTTCCCGATAATAGCGGTGTTGTACTTCATTGGTTTCACTTCAACATTATAAAAATTGGTTACGTCTGCCAAAGTTAATTTTCCAATTTCAGCGTAAATATCCTTTCTCAAATCATAATCAATTCCTAATTTTTTAAGATTTAACTGATTAAAGAAGATATTCGTTCTGTTAATTCTTCCTGAAGCAATCTGTTTCAAAGCGGCATTTTTCGCGTTTTCAAACTGTGCCGGAACCTGTGGCAGATTAGCCATCAGTTCGTCCATTGCATTGACAGCCTGGGGAAGTTTGTTGGCCTGCGTTCCGATATAAGTCGTCACATAATCCGGATGATTCAGCTCGGTGTTGGTCGCGTAAGAAACATACGCAGAATACGCCAAACTCTTGCTTTCACGAATTTCCTGGAAAACGATAGATGAAAGTCCGCGCCCGAAATATTCATTAAATACATTTATTTTGCCGAAATTCTTCAGGTTCACGTTTTGCCCTTTTCCAACCTTGCTCATTTCTGTCTGCACCATATCATAGTTTGTGAAATAAACCTTCCCTTCCGTTGCCGGCTCAGGATAGATTTTTTTCGCAGGAGCTTTCAGAGTTTCCTTTTCTACAAAAGATTTCGCGTACTTTTTAAAGTTATTGAAATCATTTCCGTAAAAGAAGATTTCGTAAGGCATATTAAGCAGGTCTTTGATTTTATTGGTCATTTCCTCAGATTTAACCGCTTTCAATCTGTGCTCCGAAACTACATCGGAAAATCTCGAAACCTTCCCGAATTTCGCGTAGTTGGAAAGTGCTGCCATAATTCTCGCCTTGTCTTTTTTGGCAACTTCACGGCT
Source organism: Kaistella soli (assembly GCF_019038595.1). Classification (GTDB taxonomy): domain Bacteria; phylum Bacteroidota; class Bacteroidia; order Flavobacteriales; family Weeksellaceae; genus Kaistella; species Kaistella soli. Next base: position 494,114 of record NZ_JAHOPF010000003.1, on the reverse strand, counting down.
TTCCAGAATGGTTTTTACGTTTTCTTCGTAAACTTTCTGATCAGGTTTTGCATGCTGCAGCCAGTTTTTCATCAGTTCAATTCCCTTCGGCATATTTTCTTCAAGACCGCTCAGGGAAATGATTAACTGATCCGGCGCTGTGCGGAAATCGTTGGAAATCCCCAGTTTGAAGAATTCTTTCTTTAAAGCTTCCGCAGAAAGTTTATCGGTTCCTAAATACTGAAGAACCTGAGTAGCTAATCCCAATTCCCTGTCGTTATCGCTTCCGAAAGGGAAAATAAAATAAGTCTGCGCAATATCATTGTATTTGTTTTTCACAAAACTCACCTTTTTACCTTCAATCTTATCGGTTTTTATTGCTTTGGAATAATCAATAAATTCAGGTTTGATTTCGGAAGATTTCTGAGTTATAATCTCCTTCAGAAACGGTGACTGCGCATCTTTGTTAAGTTTTATCGGAGTAATTCCCGGATTTTCAACACGCACGAGTTTGTCATTTACGCCCTTCTCTTTTTTAACGGCTACATAATTGTCTTTGAAAAATTCGTTGGCAAATTTTACCACATCTTCTTTCGTAATCTTTTCATACTCATTGACCTGGTTCAGCTCATTCTCCCAGTTCTGATTATTGATATAGCTTCCGTAAAGTGCTGTCGCAAGTCCGTCTGCCGTTTCCAGACTTTTCATCTGCTGAATCTTCATATCATTGATGATCGCCGGAATCAGCCAGTCCTGAAATTCGCCTTTTTTCACGAGTTCGATCTGATCCAGCAACAGTTTTTTAGCGTCATCCAAACTTTGTCCGTTTTTTGGGACAATCACCATTGAAAAATTACCGTAAGTTTTGAACGGTGAATCGTAAGCCATTGCTCTCAGAGCTTTCTGTTTCTGGTTGATATTAAGATCAATCAGTCCGGTTTCTCCGGAATTGGTCAGAAGATTGGCAACAATTTCAGCAAGTCTTGCATCTTTAGTTCCGTAAGAATCTGTTCTCCACGCCAATTGTAAACGCTCTGTGGAAGGGCTTTTTACGGTTCTTTCAACGATTTTGGTCATCGGTTCTTCCGAAACCATTTTCTTCATCGGTAATTCTTTGTACTGGAATTCTCCGAAATACTGATCAACAAGCTTAATTGTTTTATCAAAATCTAAATCTCCCACCAAGACCATTGCATAATTATTCGGAACATAATAGGTATCGAAATATTTATGAATAGCGACCATAGAAGGGTTTTTGAGATGATCAGGCTTTCCGATCGTCGTTTGCTGACCGTTCGGATGTTTCGGGAAAAGCGCATCCATCAGCTCATAATTCACCAAACGGGAATCGTTATCCTGGGCACGGTTATATTCTTCGTAAACCGCCTCCAGTTCCGTGTGAAATAATCTCAGGACTAATTCTGAAAACCTTTCTTTTTCAACTTTCAGCCATTTTTCAAGCTCATTGTTCGGGATATTATTTTTGTAAACCGTTTCGTCAAGCCAGGTGTGGGCATTTGTTCCGGTTGCGCCAAGGGAAGAAATCGCTTTGTCGTACTCATTCGCGATCGCATATTTGCTGGCTTCCTGGGAAACTTCGTCAATTTTTTTATAAAGCTCTTTCTTTTTTTCAGGATTCTGTTCAGCTTTATGCTGCTCGTAAAGGTTGGAGATCTGATCTAAAAGAGGTTTTTCCTTAGCCCAGTCTGCAGAGGCCAGTCTGGAAGTTCCTTTGAACATCATATGTTCGAGGTAATGGGCCAAACCAGTGTTGTCCGAAGGATCATTATTGCTTCCTGTTCTCACCGGAATATAAGTCTGGATTTTTGGTGCATCAAAGTTCTGCGCCAGATAAACTTTTAAGCCGTTTTTTAAAGTATAAATTCTAACGCCGTTTTTGTCATTCACTACCGTTTCATACGTGTAGCCTGCCTTGTCGGTATTTTTTTTCGTTTCAAATTTCTGTGCATTCATCATTGTTAGCGCTCCTATAATGGTTAAAGAAGTGAGGATTTTCTTCATTGATTCTGATTGATTGTTTTTTGTTATTACTTTTTTTATAAATGATGCGGCTTCAGCATATTGGCAGGATCCAGAATTTCATCCAGTTTTTCCTGAGAAAGAATGCCTTTTTCCAGAACAAGATTGTAAACGCTCTTTCCTGTTTCCAGAGCTTCTTTCGCAATTTCCGTTGAGTTTTTGTAGCCGATATAAGGATTCAGCGCGGTAACAATTCCGATGCTGTGTTTCACCATATTCAGACAAACTTCTTTATTGGCAGTAATTCCGGTGATGCATTTTTCTCTTAAAGTGTCCAAAGCATTCCCAAGGAAATTAATGCTTTCCATAATCGAGTGCGAAAGCACAGGCTCCATCACGTTAAGCTGCAGCTGTCCTGCTTCTGCGGCAAAGGTCACCGTCAGATCATTTCCGATCACTTTATAGCAAACCTGATTTACTACTTCCGGAATTACCGGATTTACTTTCCCCGGCATAATAGAAGATCCGGGCTGCATCGGCGGAAGATTGATTTCAAAAAAGCCGGCACGCGGACCTGAAGAAAGCAGTCTCAAATCGTTACATATTTTCGAAAGTTTCACTGCAAGTCTTTTCATCGCCGAAGAATAAATAACGTAAGATCCTGTATCTGGAGTTGCTTCCACAAGATTCGGAGAGGAAACAATATGATAACCGGAGATCTGAGCGAGATTCTTTGCACAGAGATTTGCATATCCTACCGGTGCGTTAATCCCCGTTCCAATAGCGGTGGCGCCCATATTTATTTCTACAAAAAGATTGGCGTTTCCGTTAAGTTTGGAAATATCTTCTTCGAGAGTGGCAGCAAACGCTTCAAACTCCTGACCCAAAGTCATCGGAACGGCGTCCTGAAGCTGTGTACGGCCCATTTTGAGCACACTGTTAAACTCCACGCCTTTTGCACGGAATGCGGCAATTGTATTTTTCAGCTTTTCAACAAGTTCCGCATTCATCTGAATTAAAGCCATTTTTATTGCGGTTGGATAAGCATCGTTGGTCGACTGAGATAAATTGATATGATCATTTGGTGAACAGTACTGATAATCGCCTTTTTCTTTCCCCAGTTTTTCCAGTACACGGTTGGCGATAACTTCATTGGCGTTCATATTCACAGAAGTTCCTGCACCGCCTTGAATCATGTCAATCGGAAACTGGTCATGTAAATTCCCCGCCATGAGCTCTTCGCAGGTTTCTGCGATGGTATGATATAAACTTTCTTCAAGAAGCCCCAGCTCATAATTCGTTTTTGCAGCTGCCTTTTTCACCATCGCCAATGCTCTGATAAAATGGGGATACGAGGAAAGATACTGCCCCGAAATTTTAAAATTTTCAATAGCACGCTGAGTTTGAACACCATAGTAGGCATTTGCCGGCACCTGTAAAGTACCTAACAGATCGCTTTCATTTCTGAAATTTTCCATAAAAATAATTTGATGAAAAGTTAAGTTAATTTGTTGAGTTTTAAAAATAGATTTGGGATTTCTCCCTATAAAAAAACGGACGATTAAATATCGTCCGTGCTATTTAATTAGTTCTTTTTCCGTATTTATTTATTTGGGTATTTCTGGTTTAATGCCTGAAGAATAGCCCAGGATTCCGCATCCATTTGACCGTTATAGTTTTGCGGTCTGAAATGATACTGAAATGCCTCAATAGTTTTCTTTGTTGCGTCGTCATAGGTTCCGGAAGGCTCCAAACCATATCCTAAAGTTTTAAGTGCTGTCTGGTATTTAAAAATAAACTGGGGAGTAGCCATTTGCAGTGCAAAATCTTCAGGAAGGATCTGGTCGTAGAAACCCTGTTTCACCGCATCATCATACCACATCCCTATCTGATAGTCATCATAAAGCTTTTTCCACGGAAATTTCGGTCCCGGATCCTGCTTTCTCGTCGGTGCAATATCTGAATGAGCAAGAATATTGGTCGGCGGAATCATATAACGGTCTGCAATATCTTTTACCAAAGCTGCCACTTTTTTTACCTGATCACCATCAAAATCAGGGAAAGTTCTCAACCCGCTGGAATCAGTAGTATATCCTGCATTTACAATTTCTATTCCTATTGACGTATCATTCAGCATCTTATCACTTCTCCACGCACTGATGCCTGCATGATATGATCTTTTATTTTCGTCAACCAGCTGGTAAATATCCCGGTCGCCGAGATTATTAACAAGATAATGTGCACTTACGGCCTGCTGGGTAAGAACCGTTACTGATTTGTTATCGTCCAGTGCCGTATAATGAAGGATGATATATTTCTGACGGAAATTTTGCGCCAGCGCCGGAAAATAAGTTTTTACGATTTTATAACCTTGAGGATTCGCGGAAACAATGGAACCGTAACTCGCTGTATTATCATTTTTGGAAGCATCAGCGATATTATCTCTGTAAAAGTCATAATTTCCTTCCCTTTTTATTTCGTGTTTGGGAAGAGCGGTATTCTGTGATTTTGGCGGTGAAATAACATTTGAAGTGACCGGTTTCGGCTTTGTTGAAATTTTTTGAATATTTTTTTGCGGGCCGCAGGAAAAAACAACCAAACTTAAACCGATGAAATATAATGAATTACGCATATTTTATTTTTTTTAGTGGATTAATCTTTCAAAAATACAAAAAAATTTAAGCAAAAAGGTTTGGTACATATCAAAAACAATCCTATATTTGCACTCGCAATTACGGAATAGAAGTTCATACAAAAACATTGCAAAGGAGGGTTGCCAGAGTGGTTAATGGAGCAGTTTGCTAAACTGTCGACCCGAAAGGATCGCGTGGGTTCGAATCCCACACCCTCCGCAACCTTCAGCACAATTTATTCGGGGCGTAGCGTAGTCCGGTCATCGCGCCTGGTTTGGGACCAGGAGGTCGCAGGTTCGAATCCTGCCGCCCCGACTTATTAAAAAGAAATTCCCTGGAGAATTTCACCGCATTTTAGGGTGCGTAGCTCAGCTGGATAGAGCATCTGCCTTCTAAGCAGACGGTCACAGGTTCGAATCCTGTCGCGCTCACTCCTTCAAAAAAGACTTTACAGATTTGTAAAGTCTTTTTTGTTTTTAGGCGATGCAGTTATTTACTTTTTTATTCAATTAAATTTCATTGTCATAATCAGACTCACCCAGATAAATTAAAATTCCTCATTTGCTTATCATTGCTTAAATTTGCATACCATTAAATAAAATTCATGTCACTTCAAATCATTAATTTAAATAAGAAATTCGGCAGCCAAACCGCTTTAAACCAAATCAACATTGAGATCGGAAACAGCGAAATTATCGGGCTTCTGGGACCCAACGGAGCCGGAAAATCAACCCTGATGAAATCGATTGTCGGTGCACTGAAGATTGATGAAGGACAGATTTTATTCAACGGAAAAGATATTACCGAACATGATATCGAAACAAAGAAAAATATGGGGTTTTTACCCGAAAACAATCCGCTTTATCCTGAAATGTATGTAAAGGAATATTTAAATTTTGTAGCTGAAATTCATAAAATCTCCAAAGAAAGAATTGATGAAGTAATTGAACTGGTGGGAATAACTCCGGAAAAATCAAAAAAAATATCGCAGCTTTCCAAAGGTTATAAACAGCGAGTTGGTCTTGCGCAGGCGATTCTGCATTCTCCCGATTTGCTGATTCTCGATGAACCTACCAACGGACTGGATCCCAACCAAATTATCGAAATCCGTAACGTGATAAAGGAAATTGGTCAGCAGAAAACGGTAATCCTTTCCACCCACATCATGCAGGAAGTGGAAGCACTCTGCTCAAGGGTGATACTGATCCATCAGGGAAACATCATACAGGATTCGCAGATTGATGAATTTAAAGGGAAATACGGCAGTCTGGAAGAAGCATTTGCCGGTTATACCCACTCATAAAAAAAGCATTGAAATCAAAAATTTCAAGGCTTTCATTTTTATAAGACGGTTCTAAATCTTTTCAAGATTATCCGTAAGGGTATTGATGAAGTTCTGCAAAGGTTTTTCAACCATCATTTTTATAAACGGATTGAATTTGCCTTCAAAAAGCAGCTGGACTTCAGTCTGAGTCTCACTTACGGCGTTCATTGTGCCTTTAAGTTCAAAATCAAGGCTTGAACTTGCAGATTTCAAAAGCACCTGGTTTTCTGACACCTCTTCTATTTTCAAAGCAATCTCAGGCATTCCCTTTAAACCGAATTTGAAACCGTTGTCTCTTACTTCGAAACTCTGCAGCGAATCAGGCATTAGATTTTTATAATCTTCAGGATTTTGAAGCATCCCAACCAATTCATTTACCGATTTATTTACAACTATTTTGCGTCCTTCTAAATTCATTTTTATATTTTTGTATGATTAAATGGCTGCAAATGTATAAAGTTTTTGTGAATGAAAAAAAATTAACAATAAGTAAATATCCTGAAGATATGGAAAAAAAGCTGCGATTCGAAGGTTTCGCAACTTTGGAAATTGCCGTTGATCTTCTCCAGAACACTTCCTGTCCCGAGCTCAATGTTTATGGAGAAAACATTGAAGAGATCTGGGAAGATTTTACCCATATGTTCAAAGTGATAGAAGCTGCCGGCGGTGTGGTGCGCAACAAAAACGGCGAACTTTTATTCATTCACAGAATCGGAAGATGGGATCTTCCAAAAGGAAAAATAGAAAAAGGAGAATCGCTGGAACAGGCTGCCCTTCGGGAAATTGAAGAAGAAACCGGCCTTTCGGAACTGATTCTTGAGGAATTTCTCAACAATACTTTTCACATCTACACCGAAAGAAACGGCGAAAAAATACTGAAAACAACATATTGGTTCAGAATGCAGTATGTCGGCAGTGAAACCCCGAAACCGCAGATCGAAGAAGGAATCTCCGAGGTTTCTTGGAAGAACCGTGAAGCCATCATCAGCGAAGTGCTGCCAATGACTTTCAGGAATATTAAGCTGATTTTAAATGATTACTGGAATTTAGATTAACTGATAAACTCCATTATTTTCTCCAGAGCAATTCCACGCGAAGCTTTTAACAATACATTTTCAGAGGAAATGGGTGATGCCTTTAAATATGCTGAAAGCTCCTCTGTATTTTCGAAAGATTTCGAAAGATGACTCACCTTTTTAAAATGTTTCCCAACGGTGATAATTTCATCAAAATTCAGTGATTCTGCAAGTGCTAAAGTAGTTTGATGTTCCTTTTCAGATTCATCTCCAAGCTCGAGCATATCGCCGATAATGATGGTTTTTGAGCCTTCAAATGTGCTGAAGTTCTTCAGCGATTCGGCCATTGAACTCGGATTGGCATTATAAGTATCTAGTACAAAAGTTTTCCCGCCTTGCTCTAAAATCTGAGAACGCATGTTGGTCGGCGTGTAGTTTTCAATTGCTCGCTTTATTTGTTCAAAATCTAATCCAAAATGGAAGCCTAAACTTGCCGCAGCACACAGATTGGTGAAGTTATAATTTCCTGTCAGTTTCGACTGGGCCTGAGAACCATTATAACTTAAGCCTACAAAATGATCTTTTGAAAATTCTTCATACTTATAATCGGAAGTATTTTTTCCAAAGGTAATTTTTGGTGAATAACCCGCAGTTTTCTCAACTTGAATCGGATCATTTTCGTTGATTAATATTGTTTCTGAGTAATTTTTAAGATAATCATACAGTTCAGATTTTCCTTTAATCACTCCGTCGAAACCGCCAAAACCTTCAAGATGCGCTTTCCCGAAATTGGTAATATATCCAAAATTAGGCTGAGCCAATGTACAGAGCATCTCGATTTCTTTCTGATGGTTTGCACCCATTTCCACCACCGCGAGCTCATGTTCAGGCTTTATGGAAAGCAAAGTGAGGGGCACGCCGATATGATTGTTCAGATTTCCGGAAGTGTACTGAACTTTGTATTTCTGCGAGAGAACAGCGTGAATAATTTCCTTCGTAGTGGTTTTACCGTTACTTCCCGTCAAAGCAATGACCGGAATTTTCAAATGATTCCTGTGGTAAACCGCAAGTTCCTGTAAGAAATCTAAAGTCGAAGGAACATAAAATATATTCCTGTCCGGATTTTCGAATTCCTTCTGTTCCACGATTACCGCTGTGGCGCCTTTATCAGCAGCAGTTTCGGCCAAGGTTGCGGCATTGAAGGTTTCCCCCGAAAAGGCGAAGAAAATATCATTTTTTTCAACTTTCCTGCTATCGATGGTTACTTTTCCTGACTGTAAAAAAAGGGGATAAAAAGAGGCTGCATTCATTTTTCAAAAATAAAAAATCCTTCTGCAATTACAGAAGGATTTTGAAAATATTTTATTACTAATTATCTTTTAGTTCTGCCTTTTCCGCTGGATTTCGCATCCTGTGCAACACGGAAACCAACCCAACCGTAAGATTTGGCTTCATCACGGAATCTTCTCTGACCCGGATCCAGCCAGTAAGCTCCGTCTAACCACGAGCCTCCTTTAATTACTCTTACTTCATTGGAAACTCTGGTAGTTCTTGCAACAGGATCTTTCTGCAATACTACACGGCCACGGCCATCTACAATAAATCTTTTGGCTTTCGAATTGTACATGTTATACCCAGAAGTAGTGCTGTCCTCTGCTCTTCCATAACCGGCATCAAGTGAAGATTGGAAGTCCCCGTCTCTGAAGTTTCTGTTATCGGCAACCACTTCTCTTTCATATTGACCAGGAAGACCTTTGTATACTAATCTTCCGTCAGCAAGCGTATCATATTTTGCAGCTTCAATCTTTTTAAACGTTCCGTCTGCATTTTTTACTACCTCCTGATTTACGTTTCCTCTGTAGTAATTGAAATCGCTGGCTTCTTCGTCAATTATCGGTCTGTAAACATCCGCAGTCCATTCTGCAACGTTACCGAACATTCCGAAGATTCCTAAATTATTGGAAGGATATTGTTTTACGTCAGCTGTTGTCGGTGAACCGTCATTTTTCCATCCTGCAACACCGGAATAATCACCTCGACCTTGTTTAAAGTTTTCAAGATACATACCGCGGTTTTTACCTTTTTTACCTTTCAGCTGTTCGATTTCAGGTTTTTTATTAAGATACAGATTGTACTCTCTGTCTTTCTGCATTCCTAAAGCAGCAAATTCCCATTCCACTTCCGTAGGAAGACGGAATTTTTCAACTACGCCTGCTGTCGCATTTCTGTTTGCCGAAAGAATTCTTTGGTTACTGGTTTTGATTCCTGATTTCTGCTGAAGCCTCTGTTTGTTAACATAAGCTTCCATTTCAGGATCGTTAGCTTTGAATTTATCCAGGTTAAATGAATTGGGACCCTGATTATTTGAATCGTTGGTATAGAAATCTTTTGAAATAATTCCCTGTGCCATCAATGCTTTTTCATTCGCTCTGTCAGTTAACCAATCACAATATCTCGAAGCCTGAAGCCATGAAACGCCTACAACAGGATAATAATCATATTCAGGTCTGCGGAAATAAGTTTCAGCAAAATCGTTTCTTGAAAGCTCGTTGTTCCAAACTAAGGTATCAGGAAGCGCTCCTTTATAAATTTCTTTAAAACTTGGATCTGACGGCGGGAAAACAAATTTCAGCCAGGTCACATACTCTCTGTATTCGTAATTGGTAATTTCGGTTTCGCCTAGGAAAAACGCACTTACCTGCATTCTTCTTGGGGAATTGTTCCAGTCATGCATTACATCATCCTTCACCAATCCCATGGTAAAAGTTCCGCCTTCAACATATACCATCCCTGGCCATCCTTTCTGTTTCTGTTGTTTTCCGGTGAAGAACCACCCTTTTTGATCATTGGGCTTCCATCCGGTTTTACTTGTAAAACGCTTAGTACCACCACCTTTCTTACCGTTACCGCCGCCGCCGCAACTCGTAAGAATAAGAGTAGAACTAAACGCTAACAATGTAAACAACTTAAGTTTATTCATAGTTGATATAGATATTTTCAGAATACAAAGAAAAAATAAATTCTTTAATAAATCAAATTATAAATTGATTTTTTTTTGAAAACGTTAACAAATTAATTTTATTGTTCATATAATATCTATTATTTTTTGTTTAATTTGTATTCTTGAAATTTACACACAGATGAAAAGCATTTTAACCCTGTTATTATTTAACTTTTTTATTTCTTTAGCGACGGCTCAAACCACTAAGATTCAATGGGAAGGCAGCAAAACAATTGACTATGGAACTTATCAGGTAACCGTTCCGTTTTTTAAAAATGAGGGCTTTGCCTATGAAGAAGGTTCTGTTTACTTCCGCTCGTCACTCAAATTTACGGGAAGCAATCAAACTGTTAGCAATATGGTTTGGGAAAAAATGTCTCAAAAAGAACTGTTTGATCTTAGTTTATACAACATTCCCACCAAGGAAAGAACTGAAATAAGCAATTACACCAACCCTTATACCAGGGAAACTACTTCTAACATAAAAGTTTCTGCGCTAAAATCTGAAAAAGACGGAATCTACAGGCTTACTGCTTTCAGCATTGTTGTCGGCAGCAAGGCTTTAGAGACTTCAACCTCTTTTACGGGAAAAATAGGAACTACGGATAATCCTCTAAAAACAGGAAATTTTTATAAAATTAAAGTTGATAAATCCGGTATTTTTAAAATTACAACCAAATTCCTCCGTGATAATGGAATCAATCCGTCGAATATCAACCCTAAAAATTTCAGAATCTACGGAAATGGCGGCCTGATGTTGCCGGAACACAATCAGGACACCAGATATTCTGCACTGCAGGAAGACGCGATACAGGTGGCGGGAGAAGATGACGGTATCTGGAATGAAGATGATTATGCACTTTTCTATGCGCAGGGGCCGAACGGATACAATGTTTATAAAAATTACGATACTCCTAACGGGACTCTCAACAGAAGAATAGAAACAAGAACTGATAAGCCCGGAAATTTCATCAACCTCTATGAAGATTTTGCCTATTATTTTATCAATTTTGATTTGGGTCCGGGCAAAAGAGTGCAGGAAACTGACCAGGCGGTGAATGCTGACGTAATTTCCCGATATGATGATTACCAATACATCAATGAGGAGAAATTCAATTTAATGAAAATCGGAAGAATCTGGACCGGTGATGCTATTACTGCTAACAAAGCCGTTACTTTCAATACAAAATCCCCGATTCAGGCAGCAGATGTGATCACCTACAGGACTCGGGTGATCGGATATCAGTCTTCAGGTAATCAGATCACCACCAACATCAACGGCTTAACTCCTTCAACGTCAACGATATCTGCCGGTGAAAAAAAAGAATATTTTCCGGTCACTTACAGCGGAACAGTCACTAATGTACAGGGGAGCCAGCTGACTTTTAATTACGCACCAAACACTGCCGCAAACCCGAACGGTAAATTTTACTTTGACTATGCCGAAGTACAGTATAAAGAAGATTTAAAATTCAATAATTCACAGATGAATTTCCGCAGTTACAATATCGTGGAAGGAAGCGGAAACCTTTATACATTCAGCATTTCTGATGCTTCAGCCATTGAACAGGTATGGCAGGTATCAGATATTACCAATGTATCTAAAAAAGTAAATAAATCAGGCAGCAACTCCAGTTTTTCTTTTGGTTATGTCGCAAACAGCAACACTTATATTAACGAATTTGTTGCATTTAAAAGCGCTGATGCTTTTGCACCTTCTTTTGTGGGAAAAATTGAAAATCAGGATTTATCAGGATTACAGAATATTGATTACCTGATGATCACCACTCCGGAAATGATGGGCCATGCACAGAGACTTGCCAATTTTTACCAAAACAAATATAATGTTGCGGTAGTGGATGTGAATAAGATTTATAATGAATTCAGCAGCGGCGGTAAAGATATTACGGCAATAAGAGATTTTGCGACCAAGCTGAACACTCCTTCAGGAAAGCTAAAATATGCGTTTATCCTTGGTGATGCATCTTACGATTATAAAGGAAAAAATCATCCGGGCGCAGATATTGTTCCTTCATACGAAAGTGAGGAAAGTGGTGATTATGCCAATTCATTTGTGACCGATGACTATTATGCAATGACCTCGCCTCAAAGTCTCGGAGCAGTCCTTTTATCTTCAACTCTACCTGATTTCCCTATCGGAAGATTACCGGCTGGAAACGTTTCCGAAGCTAAACTTTTAATTGACAAAACCCTTGCTTACAACAACGGACTTCCCGGCCAGTCTACTCCATTTGGCGAATGGCGGATGAAACTCGATTTTGTAGTGGATGATGATGCCGACAATCAGTTTCCTTTCCATAATACCATGAATGCGTCATTGGTGAATGTCTTCGAAGCGGGGAATTTAAGAAAAGAATATAATGTGCGTAAATTATATCTTGATGCTTTCACTGCGCAAACTTCCGCCGGGGGACAAAGATACCCTCAGGTCAATCAGGCGATATCAAATGATGTAGGAAACAGCCTTTATTTATTTTACTTCGGACATGGAGGGATCAACGGCTGGGCTCAGGAACGGGTTTTAACAATCGATGAAATTCAGAATTTCAATAATTATAATAATGTGTATTCCCGATTCCCGCTGGTTTCTACAATTACCTGCGAATTTACGCTCTGGGACGATCCCGCTACTTTCTCTGCCGGTGAACAGGTTCTTAAATCCAAACAGGGCGGGGCTTCGATGATGCTTACTTCCAGCCGTGCGATCGGTGTAGGTTATGGTGAGGAATTCACGACAATTTTTACCAGGCATTTATTTGAATTGGTCAATGATGATTTCGTTAATCTGGGCGATGCTTTTCTGAAAGCAAAAATTGAAAAGGGCATACATAGTGATCACCTCAAGGTAAATTTACTTGGAGATCCTGCCACCAAACTAAGCCGTCCAAAAAGACTTTTAAATATCGATGAAATTGAATCGCCGGTACCTGGACAGCTACGCGCACTCGATTTTGTCAAAGTAAAAGGACATATCAATAAAGCCGACGGGACTTTAGACAATACCTTCAACGGAAGAGTCGCCATTAACATTTTTGATAAACGCCTCAACAAAAAGACGCTTAACAATGACGGTTTACCTAAAATGTCACCGGTTCTTTCCTACACCGAAGAAAACGGCGCTATTGTAAAATCTTCAGGTCAGGCGGTAAACGGCGTTTTCACTGTTGAATTTTATGTACCGAAAGACATCAACTATGAAATTGGAAACGGACGTATTTTAGCTTACGCGGACAATAAAGTTTTTGATGTATTTAATAATCAGGTTCAGAAAATCGGGGGAATCAACCCGGATGGAATCAACGATAATCAGGCACCGAAAGTAAAACTTTACATGAACAATACGAATTTCGCTGACGGCGGAATTACAGATCAGAACCCACTGCTTCTTGCCTGTGTCACCGATGACAAAGGAATTAATTCCACCGGTTCAGGGATTGGTCACGATATCACGGTCATTCTGGACGGAAAAATCATCAATACGGTTGTTCTAAATGACTTCTACTTTTCCGGTGACGGAAACGGCTGTTTGAACGCCTCTTTGTCAGATTACCAAAAAGGAAATGTTAATTATCCTTTCCGTAATTTAGCGCCGGGACCTCATCAGTTAACCTTTAAAGTTTGGGACATCAACAATAATTCGACCACAGAGACGTTAAACTTTGTAGTTAAGGATGAAACCAACCAAAATTTAATTGTTAACAAACTGTTAAACTGGCCCAATCCTTTTACCAGCAAGACGTACGTTCAGTTTGAACACAACTGCGACAGTGCTTTGGATGTGAATGTTCAGATTTATACGATTACAGGTAAACTGGTTAAAACGATAAGTACAACGGTAACAGCAGAACCGTTTTTCCAGGGTTTCCGAACCCCGAGAACCGCAATTGAATGGGACGGTAAGGATGATTTCGGCGATGCGGTAGGAAAGGGAACTTACATTTTTAAGATTTTTGCAAAAAGCCAGAATCAGGATAAATGCAAGGGAAGCGCAACAGCAGTAGAAAAAATGGTCATTTTAAAATAAAAATATAAACGATAAATAACGACTTTATGAAATTGACTAAAAAACTATTTTTAGGATTAGGACTAGGAATGAGTGTGGCGGCTTATTCGCAGATCGTCCTTACCGGTGCTCCGTTTCTGAGAATTTCCCCTGATGCAAGAGCCGGCGGAATGGGAGATCAGGGTGTAGCAACCACAACTGATGCTTTTTCCCAGTTCTGGAACGCGGCTAAATATCCTTTCAGCAAAACTACTTCTGCAATTGGTGTTAATTATACTCCTTATATGAGCAAGTTAACCAATGACGTATTTTTACTTTATGGTGCTTATCATCAGTTTTTAGGTGAGGAAGAAAGAGCTACTATTTCTGCCAGTGTTTACTATTTCAATATGGGAGCTGTAGATCTTACAAAATTGGTAGGGACAGAGGTTGTTCAGGAGGGTACTGCAAAACCTAACGAATTTTCCATCGATTTGGCTTATGGACTAAAACTTACAGACACTTATTCAATGGCGGTTACCGGTAGATTTATCCGCTCCGATCTGTCGGGAGGCTTTAACTCCGATAATACTTTGAAACCAGCAAATTCTTTTGCAGTAGATGTTTCCGGCTATTTTCAGTCTGAAAAACACGCAAGCATCAATGATTTCGAAGGACGCGCAAAAGCAGGTTTCGCAATTCAGAACTTAGGACCGAGATTAGATTATACCGGCGATGACGAATCAAGATCTTATCTTCCTACCATGGCAAGATTGGGTGCAGGTTACGATCTTTTCGTAGATGATTTAAACCGGGTTGGAGTTAATTTTGAAGCTTCAAAACTTTTGGTTCCGGGACCCGATAAAACCGGCAACGTACCGAATGTAGGCGTTATCGCAGGCATCGGAAAATCTTTCAGCAACCCTCAAAGCATTATGTTCAGCGGCGCTGTAGAATATGAATATGATAACGCATTCGCTTTAAGAGGCGGTTATTTCCATGAAAGCGAGCAACAGGGAGCAAGACAGTATGCCACGGTTGGTGTTGGTTTAAAATACCAGTCTTTCGGTCTGGATATGTCTTACCTGATCAACACATCCAAAGTAAATTCAGCATTGGACAATACACTAAGATTCGGTCTTACCTGGAATATCGGGGAAGAATCTTCGAACTCAGATTATTAAGAATATTTAATTATAAATACTCAAAGCCTCAAGAAATTGAGGCTTTTTTATTGAATGTATTTGAATATGCTTTACGGAAGAAATCCGCTTCTTCAATAAACTTATATTCATGGAAATCACTTAAAAGAGAAAAAGCCATAGAATCCCGTATTTTAAACGGTATTTCAGTATTTAATATTCAAAAAATTTTTATAAACAGGATAAAATCCTTAATCTTGCAGCCCTTTAATATTAAATTATATGATTATGAAGAAAATTCTATGTTCTTTAGCATTGGCAGGCTTAAGTTTTGCATCTGCACAAATTTCTGTTACCGAATCTTTTGAAAGCACGCCAGATATTACTAAAGGTTTCACTGTTGATGGTTTTTTCAGTTCCGGCACCCCTTCTGGCTGCACTGGGAAAGCATTGTCCAAAAACTTCTGGAGTGCAAGCTCTAATACTAAGAACACAATTATTTATACCTCAAACAGCTCTAACGGCGGAAAACTTAATATTACCTTCAAATACAAACATCCTCGCCTTGGGACAACTGCAACGGTAGACGGTATTCTTAAAGTAGAATATTCAGTAGATAACGGCGTTTATCAGCTGCTGGAAACTTTCGATCTTAAAACTAATGAGCAGTTTTGCCAAACGTATACAAAAAGCATAGAACAGGACATCGTTCCTGCAGGCAAAAATTTTAAATTAAAAATTACCGGGACTTATGTAAGCGGAGATTTTTACATTGTGGTAGATGAACTGGCAATTTCCCAATCTGCACCGACACTGGCTGTAAACAGCGCTTCTAAAAATCAGATCTCTGTTTATCCTAATCCGGTTCAGGATTTTATTCATCTTACGGATTCTAAAAATGTGGTAAAAATAGTGATTACAGATATCAGTGGTAAAATGGTGAAATCTGTTAATAAGCCATCAGTTTCAATAGATGTTTCAAAATTAAAATCGGGAAATTATATTGCAAATTTTATTTTTGCAGACGGAACACAGCAATCCCATAAAATCATTAAAAAATAATCCTGCTGTTGAACTTTAACTATTAAGCACTACTGATCACAAATCGCTTAGACAGAATTATTAAATTATTTAATAAAAATTCATTAAAGCCTCAAGAAATTGGGGCTTTAATCTTAGAATAAACCCTTAAATTTGTGACATGAACTATGCCGCACAATTTAAAAAATTCACCACCAGCCAATACATTTTCTCGGCAGTTCGTATTACCTTGGCAATTGTAGTTCCCAGCATTATTTTGGCACATTTCGGTCTGCTGAAAGAATATTTTCTTTTTCCTCTGGCAACCAGTTTTGTGGGACTTACCGATCAGCCCGGCCCTTTTACCCGCCGTCGCAATTCGCTTATTTTGGCAATCATCTGCTTTTTTACCGTCTCGGTTGTTGCGACGTTTTTAAAAGATTTTCCGCCCGTCATATTTTTTGAAATTATTTTTTTCGGGATATTTTTCTCCATGATTGGCGTTTATGGACAAAGGCTTGCGGCAGTAGGTTCGCTTTCCCTGGTCGTGATGGCCATTTTCATCGACGGCCACCTCAGCGGCGGAAATCTCGTTAAAAATTCCCTTATTTTTTTGGGTGGCTCTGTGTGTTACCTGCTTGTTTTCCTCGTTGTGTCAAAGATTCAGCCTTATAAACTGGCCGGACAGATGATCGGTGAAAACTATCTGGAGCTTGCGGAATATCTTAAAATCAAATCCAAATTCTACCTTAATGAACCGGATTTTCAGGCTCTATACTCAGAAGTTATTGCCCAGCAGGTAAAAATAAAAAATTTACAGGAAGACACCCGGGAAACGGTTTTCAAAACGAGAAAAATCGTCAATGAATCCACAACTACGAGCCGTCTGCTGATGCTGATGTTTCTGAACTCGCTTGATCTTCACGAAAAACTCATGACTTCGGAAAGCGATTACATGAAAATTCAGGAAAGCTTTGGGGATACGGGTTTCCTGCAGTCGGTGAGCGATTATTTAGCCAAACTTGCAGAGGAACTCAGCAATATTGGCATTGGGCTGCAAAGCGGAACGAAAGCTAAATCTTTAAGAAATATCGATGATGAACTCGACATGCTTTTTGAGGAATATTTCGATCTTCGCAACCAAAAACTGAATCCGGACACGCTGGAAAACTTCATGATTATGAGGCTGATTCTGGTAAGAGTTGCCGATATTACCGATGAAGTAAAGACCATCTACAAAGTCTTCACTCAGGATCTGAAACTCGCAAAAAGTCTTTCCACAGGTTTGGATTTTGACAAGTTCGTTACCAACGATGAGAAACTGAACATCAATGTATTACTGAACAACATCTCTCTGAAATCAAGTCATTTCCGGCATTCCATCCGGATTACCCTGGCTTTGCTTATCGGTTATCTGATCTCGAAATTCAATTTCCTGGGAATCGGACACTCGTACTGGATATTGATAACGGTTCTCGCTATTCTGAAACCCGCCTACTCTACCACCAAACACCGAAACCTCCTGCGGCTGTTCGGCACCATTGCCGGCGCAATTCTGGCTTACGGCATACTTTACCTGGTAGCGAGTAATACTGTTCTTTTCGCGATGCTTCTGATGAGCATGATTCTCTGTTTCACCTTTCTGAAGGCAAACTATTTCTGGGCGGTATTTTTTATGACGATTTATATTTTCTTAACCTTTAATTTCCTGAATCCCGGCAACGTCAACATGATTTTTGTCGACCGTATTTTAGATACAGCCATTGGCGGCGCCGTAGCATTTGCGGTTTCCTACTTTGTTCTGCCCGTTTGGGAACATACCCATAATGTGGATTTCATGAAGAAATCGTCAAAAAGTAACCTGAGATATTTCAAAGCTGCTATGGATTTTTTTAAAGACCAAAGCATCGGTATTCAGGATTATAAGCTTAAAAGAAAAGATGCGATCATTAATTTGGCCAACCTTTCCGATAATTTCCAGCGGATGATTTCGGATCCGAAAAATCAACAGAAAAAAATGGAACTCGTACAGCAGTTCGTGAATACCGGTCACCTGATTACGGCTTATATTGCGTCATTTTCTCAGTACTCCAAATCCGCAAAAGACTATCCGGAAATTGATTTCGACAGCTGGAACCGTAAAATATCAGCCGAGTTACTGAGAACCAGTTTAATTTTGGAACAGAAAAAATTTAACCGGAATATTGTAGAAGAAAGCAATTTAAAACCGGAAGATTCCATTGGGAAACTGTTAGAGAAAAGGAAAAGAGAAATTACTGAAAATGAAATTTCCAACCGCCGCGATCCGAACAGAATTACCCGCTTAACTGAGCTGAAAAACTTAAGAGAAATTCTGGAACTCATTTACGATGTGGCCAAAGAACAGCGGAAAGGCGCAGAAAAATTGGAGCCCGAAGCTCAGTCGACAACCGTTAAACAATAGTTTTCAAAAAATTCGACACGGGCTTTATACAAGTCTGAAACATTGTCATCATGAACCCTGCACATGATATTAAATGGAAAATCAAGACTGAAAGGTTTTACTTCGTAATGTTTCTTCAGCGACCAGTAATTAGAGTGGTGAATTTTATATAAACTTTCCTTCAGCGACCAAATGACCGTGAGGTAAGCGGTTTCTTTCTTTTTTTCGATGAATCCGGCTTCCTCCTCATGCAGAAATTTATGCTTAATTCTAAGAATCTTCGGATTAAAAGGTTCAATATCGATTCCTACTTTATTTTTAGAAATCGCCAAAGCCGCGTATGGAAATGAATGCGTAATGGAAATCTCAAAATCATTCGGAAAAAGATAAGGTTCCCTTTCGTTATACAGAATTTTGTGGCCGGGCAGAACCGATTTCAGAATTTTTCTCACCAGAAGAAGCTCCTTCAGCTTGGTGGGGTGATATTCTTTAATTCTGTCATAATTCTCTTCTTCAAGCAAAACTTCCGGATCCAGCACTTCCTTCTCATCATACTTCCAAAGAAGAATGGTAGCGTTATCATCCGAAAAATCGCGGTAAAGTGGCATATTTAAAATGCAGATTTTTAGTCGTCTGCGGACAAAATTACTAATTATTTAAACACCGGAATATTCTGACAAACCTGAAATAGATTTATATGGAGTCGTTTTTCAGGTCCTCAAATTTTGCAGTCATTGTAGGGTTGCCACGCGTAAGTTTTTTAATCGTGAGATCTTCCGCTTTGTTGTTTGCCAAACGAAGGTTGTTTTCCGAGGACAGCAGCGCGTCTTTGGTCTTCTGAAGATGATCAATTGTTTTGTCGATCTCATCAATGGCAGTTTTGAACTTGCGGCTTGCTAACTCATAATTTTTCGCAAAACCTTCTTTGAATTTGTTGATGTTATCCTCGAAATTCGTGATATCAACATTTTGGTTTTTTATCATATTAAGTTCTGCTTTGAATTTCATTGAATTCAGTGCAGCGTTTCGTAGAAGCGTAATAATGGGGATGAAAAACTGAGGCCGGATGATATACATTTTATTGTATTTGTGAGAAACATCAACGATTCCTCCATTGTAGAGCTCGTTTTCCGCTTCCAGGAGTGTAACGAGAACTGCATATTCGCATTTTTTCTCTGTACGGTCTTTGTCCAGTTCTTTTATAAAATCTTCATTTCTCTTTTTGGTTGCCGTTTCGTCGCCTTCATTTTTCATTTCAAACATGATGGAAATGATTTCGTTCCCTTCGTCGTCTGTTTCGCGATAAATATAATCTCCCTTGCTGCCTGATCTTGAATCGTTGTCTTTTTCGAAATAAGCCTTCTGAAAAGCGGTAGCACGTATCTTGTTGAATTCGGTCTCGCAGTGCTGTTCCAGTGTTTCGCCAATCATCTTGGTGGACAGTTTGAGCTTCATATCCTTTCGCAGGGCAATTTCTTCATCTTTAAATCTGATGATTTCATCTTTGGACCTGAGTTCGGCTGAAAACTTTTCCTTCAGAGAATTTGCCAGTAATTGCTTTTCATTTTCTTTATTTTTCAACTCGTACGCCAGCTCGTCCCGTTCTTTTTCTATTTTCTGTAAAGCTTCTGTGACGGTGAGTTTTTTCTCAATTTCGGCATTTTCAATTTTCGATTTCATTTTCGCGATCTCGGCTTCTTTCCTTGCCAGATGCTCCGCCAGATCACAGTCATTTTTTGCTTTCAGCTCTACCAGTTCCTGATCCTTTTTCGCAAGATCTTCCTGTAAAGAAAATCGGACATTCGCTTCAGCAAGCTTTACTGCACTTTCCTTTTCCTTTTCGGCAAGATGCAGTCTGCTTTGTATTTCTTCCTCAAACTGATGATCGCGAACCTGTTTCAGGATATCGGCAAAACCGGCTTCATCAATCTTAAAAGCTTTTTGACAGTTGGGGCAAATAATTTCGTTCATAGGATTTAAACTTTGAGATATTTAATGAGAAACTCAAATATACAAAGAGCAAATGAAAGGAAAAAAAGGGGAACCGTAAAGCGGAAAGCTAAATACGCTCCGAAAATTTTCATTTTTTACTCAGAAAAAAAATCAGGGAACGCTTTCATCAGGCAGCCCGGAAAGCATCAGGAAAGCTTTTTGACATTCAGAATAAAATTGCGTAATTTTGCAAAAATTTTTCAATTAAATGGACACAACAACACAATACGTTCCTTACAAAGTAAAGGACATCTCCCTTGCCGAATGGGGCAGAAAAGAAATAAATCTGGCCGAAGCGGAAATGCCGGGTTTAATGGCAATCCGTGAAGAATACGGGCCGTCTCAACCTTTGAAGGGAGCAAGAATTGCCGGTTGTCTTCACATGACAATTCAGACGGCGGTTCTTATTGAAACTTTGGTGGCACTTGGAGCTGATGTTACCTGGTCTTCATGTAATATTTTCTCTACTCAGGATCACGCTGCTGCTGCTATTGCTGCTGCCGGAATTCCGGTGTATGCATGGAAAGGAATGAATGAAGAAGAATTCGAATGGTGTATCGAGCAAACCGTATTTTTCGGTGAAAACAGAAAACCTCTGAATCTGATTCTGGATGACGGTGGCGATTTAACCAATTTGGTTTTCGACAAATATCCTGAATTAACAGCCGGTATTAAAGGACTTTCAGAAGAAACAACAACCGGTGTTCACCGTTTATACGAAAGAATGGCCAACGGTACTTTGGTAATGCCTGCAATTAACGTTAACGATTCGGTAACCAAATCTAAATTCGATAACAAATACGGTTGTAGAGAATCTGCGGTAGATGCCATCAGAAGAGCTACAGATATCATGTTAGCAGGTAAAAGAGTGGTTGTTTGCGGATACGGAGATGTAGGAAAAGGTACGGCAGCTTCTTTCAGAGGTGCCGGTTCTATTGTTACGGTAACTGAGGTTGATCCAATCTGTGCGCTTCAGGCAGCAATGGAAGGTTACGAAGTAAAAAGACTGGATTCAGTGGTTGAAAATGCTGACATCATCATTACCACGACAGGTAACTTCAATATTGTAAAAGCCGGTGACTTCAAAAAAATGAAAGATAAGACCATCGTATGTAACATCGGTCACTTCGATAACGAAATCGATATGGCATGGTTAAACGAAAACTACGGCGATACTAAATACGAAGTAAAACCACAGGTTGATGTTTACAATATCGACGGTAAAGAAATTATTATTCTTGCAGAAGGCCGTTTGGTGAACCTTGGATGCGCAACAGGACACCCGAGTTTCGTAATGAGTAATTCATTCAGCAACCAGACTTTGGCTCAGATCGAACTGTGGACCAACGCTGCAGCTTACAAAAACGAAGTATATACTTTGCCTAAACATCTTGATGAGAAAGTAGCGGCTTTACACCTTAAAAAATTAGGAGTAGAACTGGAAACGCTTTCACCTGAACAGGCTAAATATATCGGTGTGGAAGTGGAAGGACCGTTCAAACCTGAATATTACAGATACTAAGCATCAATAATTAGTAATTAGCAATATAAGAAACGCTTTGGAGAAATTCCGAAGCGTTTTTTTAGTTTTAAGATTCCGAGAAAACAATTGTAAAAAGCTGGTCATATTTATCACCAAGCTTCCGCTTCAGACGCTGCCGTGATTTTTTCACAGCATCCTGAGTAATGCCGAGAAGTCCTGAAATTTCTGAAGTGCTGAAACCCATTTTCTGCAGGAGAATGATCCGTAAATTCGCAGTGGTAATTTCAGGAAACTCAGTTTTCAGCGTTTGGTAAAATTCCGGATATTCTTTCTGAAATTCACGGCGGAACATAAGCCAATTCTCTTCGGTCATTAGATGCGACTGCAAAAGATCATGAAGCTTCCCTTTTTCGTCTTCAATATATGAGGACGTGGAATTTTTTATTTCTTCAATTTCCGTATTCAACTGCTGAATCCGGTTATTTTTATTTCTCAGATATTCTACCTGAGCCTGAAGCGTCTCATGAGCTTCTGAAAGCTTTCTTTCGTATCCTGCTTTTTCCTTTTCGTGATCGGCAATTTTTATATCATACATCACCTGCCGTTTTTTCTCTTTTCGCTTACCTTTAATATAAACCACGACTGCAATAAGCATCAGAAATCCCGCGAGACCTACTGCCAGTTTTTTCATCGAGGATTCCCGGCGGAGTTCATCTTCGGTTTTCCGGATGTTCTGAAGGTATTTGGTTTTCTGCGCCATCAGATTCGCATTACTTAAAGGAAGATCACCGTCAGTTTTTTTCAGGGAATCTTCCAGCACTGTAATTCTTCTTCTTGCTTCCAGTTCTTCACCCGATCTGCTCTGTTTGCTGTAAATCTCTAATTTCAGTTTCAAAATTTCCAGTTCGGAAGTTTTAAAATAAGGTTTTGAAGCGGCGGTTTTTTCTGCTTTACCGATGGCCGCTTCTGCCTCTTTAAGATTATTGTCTTTGAGTTGAAATCTGGCTAAAAGTGTATTGGCAAACATCGAATTCTGATCTGCTTTATACTGCTCAGAAATTTCAATATCCTTTTTCACCAGTTGTATGGCAGACTCATAATTACCTTTTGCTTCTTCAATTAAAGCTAAATTTCCAAGTGTTTTTGCATACCTTATCTGGTCTCCAATCTTTTCCGACATTACTGATGCCTGGTCGAAATAGTTTTGGGCATTATTGATATCCTGCAAATCATAGTAATACAGCCCGATATTATCTAATATTTCGGCATACTCGCTGGTATTTGGTGTTGAGGTTTGCCTCGCTTTTTTTAAGTAATTAATCGCTTCCTCATTGTCTCCGATGGTTCCCATATAATAACCAATGGTTTTAAAAGACTTGCCTGGAAATAGAATTTTACCGGCTTCCATTTGCTCAATTTCTGCGGCAGCATTCATAATAAGCGGCAATGCACGGGTCATCTCACGAAATTTGTAAAGATATCTCGCGTAATTAATCTGAGTCCAGATTTGCAGCGGTAATTTTTTTGATTTTTCGGCATCATTGACTGACTGCGTAAAGTAAAACTCACTTTTTTTATTAAGTCCGTCAAACGCCTCTGCATAACCGTTGGCAAGCAACGCATGATACAGAATGTGATGCTCTTTCGCTTTGCTTAAGATCAGAGGTTTCAGATGGCGTTTCAGTGCAGCGGTATCCTGATTGAAGCCGGTTTTCTGACTGATTATATTTTCCCATCCATGCACGTCATTTTTTAATGCATTCAGATGAATCTGCGCAAAAAAATTCTGTGGAAATGAAACTGAAAAGAGGAAAAGAAAATAGAGTTTTTTCATTCACTTCATTTGAAAAAAAATTAATTAAACATCATTTTTCGTGTTAAACTGATAATTTGTGAAAAATACTAAAAATAAAGAGATCATCAAATAAAAACCGCTGAGAAAAGTATGTTAATCCTAAAAGTAATATACTAAAAACAATATTTTAAATGTATTTTTTGTTAATCTCTGAATAAACCAAAACAATATCTCTAGCAATTTTGAAACTAAATCTGCAGTCTGCATCATCTTTAAGTATCTCATTTTAAGACATATAAATAACACCAAAACATCTGTCCCCTATTTGTCCCCCATTTGTCCCCCGCTCTGTTTTGGCTTTTAAATAAACAGCATGTATTTTTGCCACCCTTAACAACGGAGCACCAAAGTCAAAAACCGACTCATAACACAAATGCTGGAAAGAAGATAATGCTCCGAATTAATCCTCCTCAGTCCTAAACCAGCTGAGGAGTTTTTATAAAAATCGCAGTCTTTTAAAGGGCAGAGCAGCTTTCCGTTCACCGGAAATCTCTAATGTAAACTTATATTTTTAACATACCTATCAGGATAAATTTTTTATAAAAAATTCCTATATGATTTTTATAGGTCGCTAAAAAAGAGGGTTAAAACACCGTATTTTAATGGGTGATTTAACCATAGGTAAGTTTATGTTTTAAGGTATATTTGTTTAACACAAAACACACAATGATGAAAATTAAATTATTACCAGGATTCCTGGTAGCTTTTGCGTTATGCCAGGCACAGGTCGGCATAGGCAATAATGTTACCACGTTTGATGATTCCGAAGTGCTTAAAATCGTTTCTTCGGATAAGGGAGTTCTTCTTCCGAATGTCTCCATTCCAAGCCTTACCAATGCCGCGCCGGTTAACAGTCCTGCAAATTCCCTGATCGTTTACAATACCAATACTACGACGGGAAAAGGTTTTTACTATTGGTTGAATAATCAGTGGAATCCTTTTC
This sequence comes from Kaistella soli, assembly GCF_019038595.1. GTDB lineage: Bacteria > Bacteroidota > Bacteroidia > Flavobacteriales > Weeksellaceae > Kaistella > Kaistella soli. Next base: position 469,321 of record NZ_JAHOPF010000003.1, on the reverse strand, counting down.
TAAACACTACCAATATTTACAAATATCTGGGGATTGTACGTTCACAGAGCAGTATTTCAACTTCCGGAATTAATGACGACTCTCCGATCACCGGGGTTTCTTATAATTTGGGGGAAGCGCCATCAGCCCATGATTGGCAGCTAATTCCAGGACTTACCCAAACCATTTCTCTGTTTTCACCTCAAAACGCTGTTTCTGTATCAGGAAGCGGAATTGTTCAGGTTAATTCTCTGGCCTCAGAAAACACATTTATGTCTTATTCCGTTGCATTATTTGTGGATTCAAAACTCACAGGGGTACGGAATTTTCTGATTAATGGAAACGAAGCGTGTTTATACAATGACTTCAATGTGTACTTTAATGTAAGTAATTTAAGTACCGGAAATCATGTGCTTGAATTAAGGGAAACTTTAAGAGTAACTGAAGTTACCACCCAAAGCATCACCTTTGGCTCGAAACATTCTGCCTGCAGCAACCTCAGCTCTCTGATGGACAAGTCCATGATGAATGTTCAGATCTCAGAAAAACCCTAAACACAAACATGATGAAAAATTTATATTTCCTTCTGCTTATTACAAGCAGCATTACCCTGTTCGCACAGGTTGGAATCAATACTTTAGCTCCTAATCCTTCAGCAAGTCTCGATATCCGCTCAGCTAACAAAGGGGTAAGTTTCCCGAAAACTTCATTATTGAGCAGAAATGATGTTGTAACCGTTCCCAATCCCAAAGAATCTTTAATTGTGTATAATACGAACAATGCAATTTCGGGAAAAGAGGGCTATTACTTCTGGGACGGCACCAAATGGGATTACTTTTTCACTGATATCAATCAGTCCAATTTACTCAATCAGGTTAAATATTATTCAACGACATCCACTACCGCTTACAGCTTCACCAGAAATTCGCCTAATCAGTTTCTGGGATATACTGCACATGCAAGCGGAGAAGTATTAGATCCTTTCCAATGGACGGTGATTTCAGCGCTAACAAAGACCATCGTTATTGACCGGCCTCAAAACGAAGCATTAATGAATATTAATGGAATGTATCAGGCCAACAACGGAGCAGCTAACAATACGGGCGGCATTACTTCCACCATCGGTTTTTTTATTGACGACTTACTCATTGATGTGAAACCTATGTATCTGGATTTCCAGTCACTTTGCTCCTACCGCCAATTCATGATTTACGGGATGGCAAAAAACCTGTCCGTAGGAAATCATACCGTGAAATTTGCGATCAGAAACATCGCAGCTCCCAATATTACCGGGCTTACCGTGACCTACGGAGGTCCGAACACCAGCTCATCCTGTAACTCATTAACAGGCTTTGAATCAGCAATCAGCAGTACTATTTTCATTAACCAACCTTATGTATTTTAATCATGAAAACAAAGCTTACCTTACTTATATTTTCCCTGCTACTTTCCGGATTATCAAAATCTCAGGTGTTAATAGCTACGAATACGGCTCTAGCCACAGCGCCCGACCATAGCGCTGTACTACAGGTTGCAGATGACAAAAGAGGGCTGCTGCTGCCTCAGGTTGCCTTGCTAAATCCCACCGACATAGTGACGGTTCCGACACCTGTACAGGGATTACTGGTTAACAATACCAACTCCCAGAAAACAAATTTCTGGGCCGCAGGACAATGGAACCGAAATTTCCAGATTGCTGACGGTGCAGCCATTATCAAACAGACAGGGAATTTTTCAGGAAGTTCTTCAGGAAGTACTTCTGTAAATACATTTCCAGCCACAATGCCACTTTTCAATTTAAACGATCCTACAACCGGCTGGACAAACCTGAACGCGTCCTCTACGATTACCATTACAAAAACTTCAAATACCAATTACATTGTTACGGAAGGCATGGTGCAGATCAATAATGACACGGCTACGAATCAGGAGTTTCAGTTTGCAATCGGCGTATTTGTAAACGGACAGTTGAAGCTCGCCAGTAAATATACCGCGATAGGCAAAAACTTTGTCTGCAACTGGAGAAAGTTTAATTTATCCGGTGTATTCAATGACTTACCGGTCGGTACTCATACTGTATCCATTTATGGCAGGAATTTACCGCAGGTCACAGCAGGTTACAACTCAATCACCTATGGCGGAAATACAACAAACTGCACAAATATTAACAATGATATGGCCAGAATTTTCGTTACGGCTCAGGTTACTCAGTAATCTAATCGTTTTACATTTATTTAAAAAAAACCGCGACACAAATGATGAAATCATAATAAACACAAATGATGTTTTTTTTTACTCCTCAGCCTTTATTGTCTGAGGAGTTTTTTATGGTGATCATTGATAAATTTTATCATGTCTTTAACAGATAAGCCTTTGATGATTCCGTAAATTTGTAAAAAATATTTACAATGCTCAATTTTGAATTTAAAAATCCAACTAAAATAATTTTCGGAAAAGGTGAAATCGCAAAACTGGAAAAGGAAGTTCCGAAAGATGCGAAAATTTTAATGCTGTACGGTGGAGGAAGTATTAGGAAAAACGGAATCTATGAACAGGTAAAAACAGCGCTTAAAGATTTTGAGGTAGAAGAATTCGGCGGAATCCCCGCTAACCCTGAATATGAAGTTCTTCTCGAAGCATTAAAAATCATCAGAGAAAAAAACATTACTTTCCTGCTGGCAGTTGGCGGCGGATCTGTCATCGACGGCACCAAATTTCTTTCCGCTGCTGCCAATTATGAAGGAGAGGATAAATGGGAAATCCTTACCAAACCGGTAAGAACTTTTGAAGGAGAAGGAATGCCGTTCGCCACCGTTTTAACAATGCCTGCAACCGGCTCCGAAATGAATTCAGGTTATGTTGTTTCGCGTCGCGCTACCAATGAAAAACTGTCTACCGGCGGACCCGGTCTTTTTCCGCTTTTCTCCATCTTAGATCCGGAAGTCATCCGTTCCATTCCAAAAAAGCAGATTGCCAACGGAATTGCTGACGCTTACACCCACGTGCTGGAACAGTATATGACCTTCCCTACTTCGGCAACCCTTCAGGAAAGATTCATGGAAAGTATTCTGCAGACTTTGCAGGAAGTTGCTCCAAAAGTTTTAGCCGATGATTTCGATTATGAGGCCGCAGGAAATTTCATGTGGTGCTGTACAATGGCGCTGAACGGTCTGATTCAGAAAGGAGTCGTTACCGACTGGGCAGTGCATGCAATGGGACACGAACTTACCGCCAACTTCGGTATTGATCATGCGAGAACTCTAGCAATTGTTGCGCCTTCTCACTACCGTTACTATTTCGAAAATAAAAAAGGAAAACTCGCGCAGTACGCTGAAAGAGTTTGGAATATCACCGAAGGCACCACAGAAGAGAAAGCTACAAAAGGAATTGAAAAACTGGAGGAATTTTTCCACAGTCTGGATATTAAAACCAAACTATCTGAATATACAGAAGAATATGCCGGAACCGCTGAAAAAGTAGAGAAAGCATTTACCGAAAGAAAATGGCTGGGGTTAGGCGAACATAAAAAACTTACGCCTCAGGACGCTTATAAAATTATAGAAATGAGTTATTAAATTTTCTTTGAGTAAATGTTCTGTCACAGCAATTCCGTGACCGTTCAAAATACCCAGTCAACAAAATAAATCAGAACCGGTTCTAATGAATCGGTTTTTTTAATGTAATTTTAAGTCAAAATCTGTATTCATGAGAAAAATATTTTCTGCTCTTATTCTTTTTTTAATGCTGGTAGGAATCAGTGCACAGAACAAGCCCGCTTTTTGGGATGACATTCAGCATTTTAAACAGTTAAACAAAGAAAATCCGCCTCCGAAAAATGCTGTTCTTCTGGTGGGAAGTTCCTCCTTCACGATGTGGAAAGATGTTGATGCATATTTTCCTGAAAAAGTCATCGTGAACCGCGGTTTTGGAGGTTCGAGTCTGTATGACTTAAATTTTTATTCCGAAGAACTTTTAAAACCCTATTCTCCGAAACAGATTATTATTTACTGTGGTGAAAACGATTTTGCCGGAAATGAAAAACTGAAACCGAGAGAAGTGTTCAACCGTTTTAAACATTTTTATGCCGAAATCCGTAAATATTATCCTGAGGTTCCGGTGGCTTATGTTTCAATCAAACTTTCACCAAGCCGCGAAAACCTTTGGCCTAAGTTTATTGAAACGAATTCCCTTATCAGGAAATTCATGGAAAGGAAAGAAAATGCAGAATACATCGACATTACCAAAGCCATGAACGGTCCGGACGGAAAGATCCGTAAAGATCTTTTTCTCGAAGACATGCTTCATATGAAACCCGAAGGTTATCAGATCTGGAAAAAAGTAATGGAACCCTATTTAAAATAAAACGATGAAAAGACATGAAGCTTTAGTACAGCTCAGCAGAGATCATCACTTCGGTTTGCTGCTTTGCTGGAAATTAAAAGAAGGTTTAAAAAAAGACGTTTCCGTAGAAAGAATGTCGAAATACATTAACCTCTTCTATCACCAAAACCTTAAGCCCCATTTTGCCGAAGAGGAGGAAACCATTTTTCTTATTTTAGGAAATTCTCATCCTCTGATTAAAGAAGCGATTTCACAACACCGCGAATTTGAAAAAATGATCACAGATGGCTTTGAAACTCCTGAACAGATCAAGATTTTCCGTGATTTGCTCGAACTTCACATCCGGACAGAAGAAAGACAGATTTTCCCTGTAATTGAAGAGAAAGCAACAGAAGAACAGTTGCAAAACCTCTTAAAACAGAACTATCCGGAACTGAAAGAACCGGAATATGAGGATTTGTTCTGGAAATAAAAATATAAGTTTTCACAAAAAAATTCCCGGAGATCCGGGATTATTTTTTTTTCTTCGCTTTAGATTTGGCTTTGGCCTGCCCGCGGTTCGAAGGCTTCGTTTTTGGCGGATTTCTTTTCGTAGGACCGCCCCAGTTTTCCTTCTTGTTTTTGTCCTTTTTCTCATGGAATGCGCCGCCACCTTCTTCAAGTTTTACGGTGTGGGCATTTTTCATCACGATTTCTTCTTTCTCTGAAGCAATTTTTACCGGATTCACTTTTACCTCTTTAGGGAAATCCTGCAGTTTTAATTCCTTGTTCATCAAAAGCTCAATATCGAGCAAAAGTATTTCTTCTTTTTTGGTCACTAATGAAACCGCAATTCCGTTTTTATCGGCACGGCCGGTTCTTCCGATCCTGTGGATATACTGTTCGGGAACTTCCGGAATTTCAAAATTGATGACGTGAGTAATGTCCGAAATATCGAGACCTCTCGCCATAATATCAGTGGTGATCAGACCTCTCAGCTTTTGGCTTTCGAAGCTTCTCATCGCGTTAAGACGGTAATTCTGAGACTTATTGGAATGAATCACATCAAACTCATCCGGGAAAAGTTCGTCAATCTTTGTAAAAAGATAATCCGCATTCTTTTTGTTATTACAGAAAATCAGCACTTTGGAAAAGTCAACGTCTGATTTCAGTAAATGTTCAAGGAGGTTTATTTTGGTATTGAAATTTTCCACTTTAAAAGCAACCTGCTCAATTTTCTCCAAAGGAGTTCCTGATTTTGCCAACGAGATCTCCACCGGGCCCGCAAAATACTCTTCAAGCACCGCATCTACCGCTTCGGTCATCGTTGCAGAAAAAAGAATATTCTGTCTTTTCTCCTTCATCATGGTAAAAATATTCGCCAACTGCATTTTGAAACCCAGGTTCAGCATTTCATCAAATTCGTCAACGATGAGTTTCTGCACTTCTTTCAAAGAAATTGCATTATCGATCGCCAAATCCATGATCCGTCCCGGCGTTCCTACCAGGATATCACAACCGTCATTAAACATCAGTTTTTGAGTCTTGATATTTACTCCACCGTAAATTCCGACTACTCTCGCAGTAATATTCTGGGTAAGATTTTTCACAATTTCTGTCACCTGAACCACCAGTTCTCTGGTAGGAACAAGAATAACAACAGTAGGATTTCCGTTTTTATTGTATTTCCAGCTTTTCAAAACGGGCAGCAAGTAGGCTAATGTTTTTCCGGTTCCGGTTTGGGCAATTCCCATCACATCACGGCCTGAAAGTATCGGTTTCAGAGATTTCTCCTGAATCGGCGTGGGTTCAAATAAATTTTGATCGGCCAATACGTCGAGGATCTTTTCGGGCAGTTCGAAATCGGCAAAAGTGATTTTTTCCATTTTGCAAAGATAGTTTATTTCAGAAAACCGAAATCTAAAGTTGAAAATTCATCAGAAATACCTTTTTAAAAAGCGCATTATTCGCATTTGGTTTTAAATTAATAAAAAATAATGTAACAAAGACCCGGAAACCGTTGTCTTATTATGAGACTAAAAAAATTTATGAATAAAACGTTTACCGCCATCGCTTTTCTGCCTGTAATTCTCATTTCTGCACAGGTAAAAACGGACTCCACCAAAACCAGGAACATTGCCGAAGTAACAGTAATTGCTAAAAAACCAACCATAGAAAACAAGGCGGACAGAACCGTTTTTAATGTTGCCAACAGCTCGATACTGGCTGGAAATACGACCTGGGACATCCTTAGAATGACACCTCAGGTGAGCATGGACAGTAATGATAATCTGCTTGCCGAAGGAGAATCGGTAACGGTGTACATCAACGACAGAAAAACCGTTTTCAGAGGAAAGGAACTGAAAGATTACCTGAAGACCATCGCTGCGGACAATCTCATGAAAATTGAGGTAATTACAACACCTTCCGCGCGATACGAAGCTTCAGGACCTGTTATCAATATTGTTTTGAAAAAACTGGAAAATGAAGGGGTAAAAGGAAGCGTATCTTTAACCAACACTCAAAATACCAAAAACTCGCAATCGGCAAATTTTAATATTAATTATCACAAAAAGAATTTTACCGAAACCTTGACCGGAGGTTATAGCGATAACACCAGCGTGATGAAAAACGATAATGAAAATTTCATTTATCAGAACAGTGAGCTCACTAAAATCCATACAGAAAGTACGGAAATGGGAAAATCTCCTTCATTTTCTACTACTTCTGAGCTGGAATTGAATGACAAAAACAATATCGGTTTTATCTTCGAATATTCCCAGACAAAAAGGAACAGTTTTTCTGATGCATACGGTGAAACTTTTAACGAAAACATGCTGCAGAATTACTATGTGAAAAATCAAAATCTTACGGGTTTAAACCGAAATCTGGGAAGCAACCTCTTCTATAAATTTTACGATAAAGAAAAGAACAGAATTCTCGACCTGAATGCAGGAATTAATTACAGCTCGGTAACGGATACAAACAGCCATATTATTACTTCAAGTACAGCTATTATTCCCACCGGAATCCGTATTCTGGCAGATAATCAAAACCGGGATTATTATTTCAAGGCAGATTATTCACAGCCTTTGGGAAAATCCGGAAGTACAATCGAATTCGGTGGAAAAACCAATTTCAAAAACTATGTAATTCCCTATGATTCCTACAGACTTGATAACAGTAACTGGATAGAGGATTTATCCAAAAGCAATGATTTTCATTATCTGGAAAACCTGAACTCAGTTTATGCGAACTTCAGCAAAACATTCTTCAAAAAGCTGGAGACGAGAATCGGTTTGCGCTATGAATATATTTGGTTTAAAGTAAGACAGGATGTCGGCAACATCGAAAAAACGACTTCTTACGGAACGATTCTTCCCGATCTGCTTTTAAAATATCCGTTTTCCGACAATTATGTTTTGACGGCAACGTATAAGCACAATATCTGGAGGCCTTGGTATAGCGAAATGAATCCTTTTGAACTTCCTTTGGATAACGGAAACTATGTCAGAGGAAATATGGATTTAAAACCAAATCCCAATGACCGATACAGCCTGAAACTTGGGCTTTACAAGAAATATTTTGTTACGGCGAGTTACTGGTACAGCAATCAGGATTATTGGACGACTTACTTCAAAGATGGCGAAAAGACGATACAGATTGAAGAAAATTTCCCCGGAAATGTGATGAAATACGGTTTGAATTTCAATACCAATCAGGTCTTTTTGAAAAATAAACTGAATGTGAATCTCAGTGTAAATGTAAATTATACGGATAACAGCGATTTCAATGCAAAAAATGACTTGAAGGACGCGAAAGATTATTTTGCGAATTTCGGCGGGTCATCCAATATTTCTTATAACAATCTTTTCAATAAGAACATCAATATTAACGGGTGGTTTGGTCTGTTCAGCCAGAATTATGGCAATTCGTATGGTAATCAAATGAATTTTTTCCACAATATTTCCGTCACTAAAATTTTCCCAAAAACCAAGATGGAAGCAAGTTTACAGATGTACAACATTTTTAAAAGGCCAGTATTCGATGTGACGACTTACGCTCCGATCGGAACTTTCAGAAATTCAATGCAGGCCGACTGGTACGGATTTTCTCTGACGTTCATTAAGAGATTCGGAAACCAGAAAGTGAAAGAAAACACCAAAACCAATGTTGAAAAAGACAGCGGCGGAAGCAAGGACTAAAAAAAAATCCTTCTGAAAATTTCAGAAGGATTTTTTATTATTATTCCCACTCGATCGTTGCAGGCGGTTTGCTTGAAATATCATAGGCAATTCTGTTGATGCCTTTTACTTCGTTGATAATTCTGTTGGAAATATTCTCGAGAAATTCCCACGGAAATTTACTGAAAGTCGCCGTCATAAAATCGGTTGTATTTGCAGAACGGACTACAGCGGTATATTCATAAGTTCTCTCATCGCCCATTACTCCGACAGATTTCACAGGCAGCAACACTACGAAAGCCTGAGAAACAGTATCATATAACTTGTTTTTATACAGTTCTTCGATGAAAATATCGTCGGCCTCCTGAAGGATTTTCACTTTTTCTTCATCCACTTCACCTAAAATCCGGATTCCCAAACCTGGCCCAGGAAAAGGATGACGGTGCACCAAATGATGCGGAATACCCAATTCCTCTCCTACTTTTCTTACCTCATCTTTGAATAATTCTCTCAAAGGCTCCAGAAGTTCGAAATCCATTTCTTCAGGAAGTCCGCCCACATTGTGGTGTGATTTAATGACAGCTGAAGGACCTTTCACCGACTGGCTTTCGATCACATCCGGATAAATAGTGCCCTGGGCTAAAAATTTTGCGCCTTCAATTTTATGGGACTCTTCATCAAAAACCGCGACAAATTCATTTCCGATGATTTTTCTTTTTTCCTCAGGATCTGAAATACCTTTGAGTTTGGACAAAAACCGCTCCTTCGCATCAATAAGTTTGATTTTGAGATGGAAATGTTCACCGTAATTTTTCATCACTTTTTCGGCTTCATCTTTTCTCAGAAGTCCGGTATCTACAAAGATACACTGCAGCTGATCGCCGATTGCCTTATGAATTAAAACTGCCGCCACAGAAGAATCTACACCGCCGGAAAGACCGAGGATGACTTTCTGATCACCTACTTTTTCTTTGATTTCTGCGACGGTTTTATCAATATAATTGGTAAGTTTCCACTTTTTGGGAGCTTTACAGATGTTGAAAACAAAATTATCAATCATTCGGGATCCTTCTTCTGTATGAGAAACTTCAGGATGGAACTGAACGCAGTATATTTTTTTGGATTCATCGGAAATTGCAGAAATCACATCCGTTGTTCCGTTCACGGCGAAACCTTCGGGAACCGTTTCCACTTCATCGAAATGGCTCATCCAAACCGTTGAAAACCTGCTTACTCCGGAGAGCAGTGCGTTGGATTTCTGGATCTGAAGTTTTGCTTTTCCGTATTCGCCTTTTTGGCCTTTTTTTACTTTTCCGCCTAATAAATGGGTGGTAAGCTGCATCCCGTAACAAATTCCCAATACAGGAATTCCTTTTTCGAATAACGCCCGGTCAACCAAATGTGCATCTTCTGCGTTCACAGAACTTGGTCCGCCTGAAAGAATAATTCCGGAAGGATTTCTATCTAAAATTTCTTCTAAACCGGTATTGAATGGGAGAACTTCAGAATACACTCCGAGTTCCCGGATTCTTCTGGCGATAAGTTGGTTGTACTGAGACCCGAAATCGAGTATGATAATGCCGTTGTGCATGTATTTATTTCTTTTTTTACTTAAATTTTTATGATTTTTTTTCTTTCCGGCAGGTTTCTGAATTTTGGCTTCAGATTTACCCAGCCGTTTAACAAAAAAAGACGTGATGAATCACGCCTTTTTATTCTAGAATTTACCGATATCTTCTCTGTAAAATTCGTAATCGAAGTGAATGGTTTTAGCGTCTTCGTACACTTTTCTTCTGGCTTCGTCATAGGAATTGCCTGTGGCTACCAAACTTAACACCCGTCCGCCGGTTGTTAAAATACGGTCTCCGGCTGTTTTGGCTCCGGCAAAAAGCACTTGGCTATCTTTTACCTTATCCAGATTTTTTACCTCAAATCCTGTCTCAATTTTCCACGGATAACCGCCCGAACACATTACGAGGCAGACTGCTTTTTCGTCTTTGAATTTCAGATTGATTTCTTTGCCTTCAAGACAGTCCATAATCACATCATACAGCTGGTTTTCCATCAGTGGAAGGATAACCTGAGTTTCCGGATCTCCCATTCTCATGTTGTATTCGAGAAGGAAAGTTCCGTCGTTGGTTACCATTAATCCAAAGAAAATAAATCCTTTGAAATGGATGTTTGAAGCATTTAATCCCGCCAAAGTAGGTTTAAGAATATTGGCTTCAAAATCTCTGTAATGCTCGTCTGTAAATTCCGGACTTGGCGCTACACTTCCCATTCCGCCTGTATTAGGTCCTGTGTCACCGTTACCGGCTTTTTTATAATCTTTCACCGGAATGCACGGATAAAGATTTTTTCCGTTTGAAAACGCGATAATAGACGCTTCAAAACCTTTAAGATAGTCCTCGATCACCAACTGAATTCCAGCATCGCCATAAATCCTTTCGATCATAAACTGGTGAATAGTAGATTCAGCATCAGTAAGATTATCGGCAATCACCACGCCTTTTCCGCCCGCAAGTCCGCTGGCTTTAATAACGATGGGAAACTTCTGCTGTCTTACATAATCAATTGCGTCCTGATATGCATCGAAAACCACTGCTTTGGCGGTTTTGATATTATTGGTCTGCATGAATTTCTTAGAAAATGCCTTGCTTCCTTCCAGTTCGGCAGTCCTTTTGCGCGGACCGAAAATCTTCAGATCGTGTTTTTTAAACTCGTCCACTATTCCATCTACCAATGGAGCTTCCGGACCGACAATCGTAAGATCGATTCTTTCTTTAATGGCAAAATCTCTGAGACCTACTACACTGTCTTCGTATACATTCTGTCCCAATTTACTGGTGGTTGCGTTGCCTTTGGCAAAATACATTTTAGAAATTCTGCTGTCATCTTTCAGCTTTAAAGCGATTGCTGACTCCCTTCCGCCATTTCCTACGATTAATATTTTCATTTGTTTAGTTTATTTGTATCCTCAAAATTACTAATTTGAATGTGAATTTCAAATTTAGTTCTGAGAAAAGTTAATAATTAAAGTTAAAGTTAAGCACCTAAATCTGAACTCAATAATTTAAAAATATCAATGCAAAAAGTGACGCATTCCGGTGAACATCATTGGGATTCCGTGTTCGTTTGCGGCCTCTATACTTTCCTCGTCGCGCATGCTTCCGCCGGGTTGGATGATCGCTTTGATTCCTTCTTTTGCGCAGAAATCAACGACATCACGGAAAGGAAAAAATGCATCTGAAGCCAGAACCAGATCTCCCTGGAATTTTTCTTTCGCCCTTTCTACTGCGTGTTGCGTTGCCCAGATTCTGTTCACCTGTCCTCCGCCAATTCCTAACGCCTGAGTTCCGTTTGAAACAACGATCGCGTTTGATTTCACATATTTCACGACTCTTTGCGCAAATAAAAGTGCCTTTTCCTGTTCTGCCGAAGGTTTGAAAACAGTTACTGTTTCTATATTTTCTGAAAACCGGTTATCATTATCCTGCACCAATATTCCGCCATCGGTTTTTACCCACGTCTGTTGGTCCGAAACCGCATTTTTAATCTTGATGATTCTTAAATTTTTCTTTTTTCTCAAAATCTCCAAAGCTTCCTCATCGAAATCAGGAGCCATTACGATTTCCAGAAAAGTTTTATTGAGCTCTTCCGCTGTGGATGCATCCACTTTAAAATTCATTCCAATAATCCCGCCAAAAATAGAAACAGGATCGCATTCGAAGGTTTTTTTATAAGTTTCTAACGCCGAGCTTCCCACCGCAACACCACAGGGAGTAGAATGTTTTACCGCGCAGCACGCCATCTCGTTTTTGAATTCACTCACCACTTTCCAGCACAAATCCATATCCCGCAGATTATTGAATGACAGTTCCTTGCCGCCCAAAATCTCAAAATCTTTCATCGCACCATTATCTGTTGTGGAAACGTAATATGCCGCGGTCTGATGAGGATTTTCACCGTATCTGAGGTCCGAAACTTTTTTGTAAGAGGCATTTAAATACTGAGGATATTCTTCATCCAAAAGCATTCTGGAAATGGCGCCGTCGTAAGCAGAAGTTAAATTAAAGACTTTTCCGGCAAGTCTTTTTCTTGTTTCCATAGTCGTTTCACCAGTTTCTGCGATTTCTTTCTGAACTGCCGGGTAATCTTCTACATCGGTAATCACCGTCACCGAATTGAAATTTTTGGCTCCTGATCTCAACATCGATGGGCCGCCAATATCAATAAATTCCACTTTTTCGTCCAGAGAAATATCAGAATTTGCATTTTCGAAAAACGGATATAGGTTGACAATCACCATATCAATTAAACCGATTCCGTGTTCCTGAACGGTTCTCATGTGTTCTTCGCTGTTTCTTACCGCGAGCAGTCCGCCATGAACTTTTGGATGAAGCGTTTTTACACGTCCGTCCAACATTTCGGGAAAACCGGTCACTTCATCAATCTGAACCGGATGCAGACCGGCATCTTTCAAATGTTTGAAGGTTCCGCCTGTGGAAACCAGTTCATAATTTTTTTCCTCTAAAAACTTTGCAAAATCCACAAGTTCGGATTTATCGGAAACTGAGATCAGCGCTCTTTTTTTTGACATGTTCTTTCTTTTTACTTTTTATTAGATTCCCGTTCTTTCACCAACGGTTTTTATAGACAAATCCCAAATCAGTTTATTATTTAAACACGATTCAGGACTGAATTTATAGCTTGAGGAAAAATTTCAAATTCAATTTTATGAATTTTTTCCGATAAAGATTCCAAAGTTTCTGTGTCTGAAATTTCAAATGATTTCTGAAGAATAATTTCGCCCTCATCAACTCCCGAAGTCACGAAGTGAACGGTTGCCCCACTTTCTTTTTCACCTGAAGCTAAAACCGCCTGATGAACATGATGTCCCCACATGCCCTTTCCGCCGAATTTAGGCAGCAAGGCAGGATGTATGTTAATGATTTTACCCTGAAAACTTTCACAAAATTCTCTGTTCAAAATGGATAAAAAGCCGGCAAGCACAATCAAATCAGTATTTTCAGGAATGATTTTACCTAATTCTGATGAAAAATCCTTTCCGCGCTTTATCAGAATGTTTTTAATGCCGTGATTTTCGGCTCTCTGTAAAGCAAAACACTCGCGGTCAGCTACAACAAGACTTACTCTGGCATTTGGAATATCTCCATTTTCCACCCCATCGATAATCCGCTGTAAATTGCTGCCGGAACCCGAAACTAAAACGGTTATATTCTTCATATTTCGAACGAATATCGATTTAACAGACAGCGGTTAACGCGAGTCTGCTAACCGATAACTGTTATATTAAAATTATTTTCTCCGGATTTTCTGTAATCTCTCCGATCTCGTACGCATCATCAAGCAGGTCAAGCACTTTTGCTGAATGTTTACCGTCAACAACGATCACCATTCCAACTCCCATATTGAAAGTTCCGTACATTTCTGTTCTGTCGATATTGCCGCGTTTTTCAAGTTCCAGCATTACAGTTGGGATTTTTATCTTGGAAGTATCGATATGGGCGCAGAGATTTTCAGGGATAATTCTAGGAACATTTTCGATAAGTCCGCCTCCTGTGATGTGGGCAATACCTGCCACTTTCACTTCTTCAAGTACTTTGTGCACCGGTTTATAATACAGCGCTGTAGGAACAAGAAGAGTTTCGTAGAGTGGTTTTCCTTCAAATTCTTCATTGAAATCAGGGAAAATCTTCCTTACTAAAGAAAATCCGTTGCTGTGGAATCCCGAACTTGGAAGGGCAATAATTTTATCGCCTGCTTTAATACTGGAACCGTCAATTATTTCATCTTTTTCTACAATTCCCACGCAGAAACCTGCTACATCATAATCTCCCGGCTGATACATTCCCGGCATTTCTGCAGTTTCACCGCCAATTAACGCGCAGTTATTATCCTTACAGGCTTTCACCATTCCCATGACAATTTCCGCAGCAATTTCGGAATCGAGTTTTCCACACGCTAAATAATCGAGAAAAAACAATGGTTTCGCACCGTGACATAAAATATCATTGGCACACATTGCGAAACAGTCCACACCGATAGAATCATATTTTTTAGAGTCTAAGGCAACTTTCAGTTTTGTTCCCACTCCGTCGGTTCCGCTTACAAGAACAGGATTCCGGTAACCGGCGATCTGGTAGAATGCTCCGAAACTGCCTAAATTGTTCAGTACATTTTCATTATGCGTCTCTGCAACTGCAGTTTTTATTTTGTCAACGGTTTTGTAACCTTCTTCTTTGTCGACTCCGGCGGATTTGTAGGTATTGCTCATTTTTACTTTTTACTGTTATTTAGTTACAAAATCTTTCTTTGCTGCTGCATTCAGTTCCACTTCAAAGTTAGTAAAAGCTGAAGGCCAATTTATTTTTTTAACCTTTTTTAGCATTCCCTGATTCTCTGAATTTCGGGAATAAAAAAGCCGACAGTCATTCAGACGTCGGCTCATTATTATTTTTTGGCGAAGATTACACCTCCAAAATATTGGAACTTCTCTTGCGGGGAATGTAATCTTTTCGGTTTCAAACTTTAAAAATTTTGTTCTGCGAAAATAAGATTTTTAAATCAATTTAAAAAATGCTTTTCTCGAAAATGAACTTTTGCAGGCTAAGAAAAGTTTAATTTATATTTGGAAATACCTATTTTTGTTTTCTTAAAAATAAAACGTATGGCTTCAGGCTTTTTTGCGGTATTGGATGATATTGCAGCGCTAATGGACGATGTAGCGGTAACCTCGAAAATTGCAACCAAACAGACCGCAGGAATTTTGGGTGATGATCTTGCTGTAAATGCAGAAAAAGCCACCGGTTTTTTGTCGAGCAGGGAAATCCCGGTGCTTCTGAAAATCATGAAAGGTTCTTTTATCAATAAACTGATCATTCTTCCGATCGCCTTCCTGCTGCAGTTTTTTTATCCGCCGGCAATAAAATTTGTCCTGATTTTGGGAGGTCTTTATCTTGCCTACGAAGGGGTAGAAAAAATCATAGAATTTCTGTTTCACCGTACTAAAAAAGGCAAAGAAATTATACAGGAAGTAGAAGAACCCGGCTTGGAGGGAGAAGCCGCGGAATCTGCTAAAATAAAATCCGCAGTGACTACCGATTTTATCCTTTCGATTGAGATCGTCATTATAGCTTTGGGGACGGTATTGGATCAAAGTTTACCGATTCAGATTATTACAGTTTCAATTGTGGCTGTTTTAGCAACAATTGGTGTTTACGGAATTGTTGCACTGATTGTGCGAATGGATGATGCGGGTTATAAATTGATTAAAAAATCGAATAAAAAAGGATTTTTCAATACGCTGGGCGAGATTCTCGTTAAAGCGCTTCCAATCGTAATTAAAATTTTAGGTGTGGTGGGAACGATTGCCCTGATCCTGGTTTCCGGAGGAATTTTTGACCATAACATCGAATATTTCCATCATCTTTTGCCCAATATTCCAGACATGGCTAAACAGTTTATTTATGGTATGGCAGCGGGATTAGTGATGGTTCCTTTGGTTATTGCCGGAAAGAAAGTATATTCGATGGTTAAGAAATAACCGGCTGAAAGCATAAATAAGAGCGGACTAAAAAGTCCGCTCTTTCAGTTTTAAACTTATTTTTCAAGAGAATTTCAGCTTTACTTTCTGAACTTTTTCTTTAAACTCCGCAAGTTTTTCTTCATTAACAATTCCTTTTTCAGCATCAAAATATTCGCTGAATTTTGGAAGCGAAAAAATCTCCAGGATTTCAGCGCCGTCAAAAGGAAAACGTTTCTCAGCAATTTCCAGCACACTGGCGCCGCCTCTTTTCCCATCGGAAGTTGCCATTAAAAACATCGGTTTTCCATTGAAAATTAACCTTTCCTTCATCCTAGAAATCCAGTCCATCAGATTTTTAAAAACTGCCGGGAAATTTCCGTTGTTTTCCGGGGTTGATAAAAGGATCATATCACATTCATCAATTTTAGCAGCAAAATCCAGCGCTTTTTGGGGAATTCCGTTTTCAAGTTCGATTTCGCGTTTGTAGATGGGCATTTCAAAATCATTAAGATCAAGAATTTCAACTTCATCATCCTGAAAAAATGTGGACGCAAAAGTGACCAGTTTTTTATTGATCGAAACAGTGGAATTGCTTCCGGCAAAAGCTAATATTTTCATAGTTTAAATTTAATTTGTCATTCAAATTTAATGCATTTAATTATAATTCCATCGGAACTTCCATCAGTAAAACTTCTGAATCTTCAAGAGCTTCCAGCGTAAAACTTTCAGTTTCCCAGATTCCAAAACCGTCTCGGGTTCCCAGTGTCTGTTCGCCAATTTTTGCTGAACCCTTTGAAACAAAAACATAAACTCCGTTTTTGGCGTCGTGAATTCTGTATTCTTTGGCGTTGCCTTTTTCAAATTTTGCCAGATTAAACCATGCATTCTGATGAATCCAAACTCCTTCATCATCAGGATTTGGTGATAGAATCTGCTGAAAATCGTTGATCTTTTCATTTTCTTTAATGCTGATCTGGTCGTAACGCGGCGTAACATTCATTTTATTCGGAATGACCCAAATCTGTAGGAATTTCACGAGTCCGTCTTTGTTTTTGTTGTATTCGCTGTGCTGAACTCCGGTTCCGGCGCTCATGACCTGAATTTCACCATTTCTGATCACCGCGGTAGTTCCCATGGAATCTTTATGTTCCAAATCGCCTTCCAGCGGAATAGAAATAATTTCCATATCGCGGTGTGGATGCGTACCGAAGCCCATTCCGGAAGCGACCTGATCGTCATTCAAAACCCGTAAAACCCCGAAATTCATTCTTTCCGGATTATAGTAATTGGCGAAACTGAAAGTATGATGAGATTTCAACCAGCCATGATCAGCGAAACCTCTGCTGTCTGCTTTATGATAAACTGTTTTCATTTTTTTGATTGTTTTAGTGATTTAATAATACAAATTTATAGCATTAAGCCGCTAAAAACATTGATTTAAGATAAGTTCATAACTTTACTTAAATTTATAAAAATGGAAATTTTTCAAAAACGCATTTATGACAAGCCGCAAAGTAAAGATGGATTCCGCGTTTTAGCTGACCGTCTCTGGCCGCGAGGAATGACGAAAGAAAAAGCGGAAATTGATTTATGGGCGAAAGACATTGCACCTTCAAATGAACTCCGCAAACTGTATCACGGTAAAGAAATTGATTTTAAAGAATTCAGCAAAAAATATTTGGAAGAACTGAATCAAAATCCTCAGACCGAAGCATTTCTAAATGAAATTAAAAAACATAAAACTGTAACTCTGATGACTTCTGTAAAAGAGCTTGAACAAAGTGAGGTTCCTGTTTTGAAAGAGTTTATCCAGAAAAAACTGGATTAAGTTTTGGCTGAAACCGAATAACAAAAAAAAGGTTCCGATAATGACCGGAACCGCTTATATTGATAAGTTTAAAAACATCTTAAAAATGAACCTGCTGGATTTCTTCCTCGAGTTCTTTTTCAGATTCTTTGCCTTCGCCTTTAATCAAAAACATGGTTACGGCTGATGCGATGATTAAACATACACCGCCAACTACAACGTAATCGATGGCCATGTTTCCGAAAAGATTTTTCACAATCGGTCCGCCGAATACACCGTTGACAATCTGCGGCATTACAATGAAGAAGTTGAAAATTCCCATGTAAACGCCCATTTTTCTTTGTGGAATCGCATCGATCAGCATCGCATAAGGCATTGCAAGGATACTCGCCCAGGCGAATCCAAGACCGATCATCGAGATCCAAAGCATGCCGGTATCTTTAATGAAAAACATGGAAATTAGTCCCAATCCTCCGGAAAAGAGTGCCAAAGCATGAGTCTGTTTTTTACCGATCGCTTTAGCAATTGGAGTTAAAAGAAACGCAAACGGAATCGCAAATAAATTATAGAGACCAAATAAATGTCCGGTTAAATCACCTGCCTTATTAAATTCTGCAGAGGTAGTATCATCCGGCGCAAGTCCGAAATGGTGAGTCGCTAAAGCACTTGTGGTAAAAACCCACATGGTAAAAAGAGCAAACCAGGAGAAAAACTGCACGGCACCCAATTTTTTCATCAGTGAAGGAATCTTCGCAAAATCCTTAAACATATCTGAAAACTTAGAACTGTGTTCTGCTGCTTCGTCGCGGCCCTCAAATTCTGCAAATTCTTTTGGAGAATATTCTTTGGTGGTAAAGATGGTGTATAAAATGGAGGCAATTAAAACCGCTGCGCCCACATAAAATGCGTAAATCACATTATCTGCCACATAACCTTCGGGTGCGACATTGGATACGCCCATTTTGGTAAGCCAGTTCGGCATTTCTGAACCGATAACGGCTCCGACTCCGATTAAGATGGTCTGGATGGAAAAACCAAGCGTTCCCTGATGTTTCGGCAGCATATCCCCGACCAATGCACGGAACGGTTCCATGGCGATATTGACGGAAAAATCCATCATGGCTAAGAAAATTACGGCCAGCAATAAAACGTTGGCTGCGATTAAATGAGTTACTGACGCGGCATTGGGTAAAAGAACCAGTCCGATTGCACAAAGCACTGCGCCAATCAGGAAATACGGTTTTCTTCTGCCGAGCGGGCTCCAGGTATTATCGCCCATGTGTCCGATAATTGGTTGCACGATTAATCCTGTTATCGGCGCTACCAGCCAGAACCACGAAAGTTCGTGAACATCTGCTCCCAGATTTGCAAGGATTCTACTTGCGTTTCCGTTCTGCAGTCCAAATGCCATCTGGATTCCCAGAAAACCCATACTCATGTTGATGATTTGGGCGATACTGAGATTCGGTTTTATTTTTTTAGCCATAATTTATTGTAATGAAGTCAATATAAATTTTTATTTTTTCCTGAATTCTAAAATCATTCCGTCCTCGATGGGAGCTTTCATTTTGGTAACCTCATCGATGATATCATTCGGAACGGTGGTGGATAAAACGTACTGTCTGATTTTCCACTTACCGCCGATCTTTTCGAGTACGCCGGAGCCGCGGCAGATTTTCATCTGGGTATCGAGAATTTCATCGAACCAGGCATAAGTTCCGTCTTTGCTGAAAGTGATATTTCTTTTCAGCGAGGTGAAGTTCCAGGCTTTGCCTTTATCGAAAAACGGCTTTGCCCAAACCATGAACTCTTTTTTATTCCAGACTTCGGTGGCATCGGTACCGATGAAAGTGGATTCTTCTGCGTACAGATCGAAATAATTTTTATAATCTGCGGCAGCGGCGAATGCATTAAGATCATCAAGAACTTTGCTGATGTTTTTCTTCTGAACGTTTTCGTAGAAGCCTTTTGTTTGGGCGTGAACGTTTACCGAGAAAGCAAAAAGGAGCAGTACGATTCCAAGAAAAGTTGTTTTTTTCATCTCAATAATTTTTAAAGGTGCTTATTATTTAAGTTCTAAAATTAAAGAAGATTTTCCTGAAACCGTCAATTTATTTTTCGAAGTCACGACAAAATCTTTTCCGGAAATAATATCCTTTCCGGCAGAAACTCCGTCTAAAGACTCGGCAAAGCGGCTCAGATCGAAAGTCTGTTCTTTTTCGTTGTTGTTGATTACGACCATTACTTTTTCATTGGTGGTGTTCTTTTTGGACAATTCGCGACTTGTCCCAACCGGCTCGTTGTAACGGAAATAAACATACACCTTGTCTTTCGGCATGTAATGTTTTGTTTTTCCGGTGTGGATCACGTCTTTGCCTTTTCTCCAGGTTAAAACTTTCTGGGTAAAATCATGGAAATCTTTCTGTTCTGCAGTTTGGGTTGCCGTGTTGAAAGCATTTTGCGGATCGCCTTTCCAGCCGCCCGGAAAATCTCTTCTGATATCGGCATCACCTTTGGATTTTTCGCCACGCATACCGATTTCTGACCCGTAATAAATCTGCGGAATTCCACGTACGGTCGAGATCAATGTCATAGCCATTTTGTAATAGTGCGAATCTCCGTTGAAGATTTCGTTTAATCTTTCTGTATCGTGATTTTCGAAAAACACCAGAATATTGTTGATGTCGGGATACAGGAAATCGTTGCCGAAGGAATTGTAAATTTTGATCATTCCTTTGTCCCAGCTCTCCTCTTCTTTCAAAGCTGCGGGAAGATCTGTATAGAGCGTAAAATCCATCACTGACGGAAGATTGGAATTGTAGCCGTCAATCTCACCGATTTTAGAATCTTTCTGCCAATATGAAACGTGCGCGGGATTATACATCCAGGCTTCGCCGACAATATTGAATTTAGGATATTCATCAGTAATTGCTTTTGCCCATTTTGCCATCGCTACTTTGTCGTTGTACGGATAAGTGTCAACGCGTAAACCGCCGAGTTCAGCATATTCAATCCACCAGATGGCGTTTTGGGTAAGATATTTTAAAACCAAAGGATTGCTCTGATTTAAGTCGGGCATCGTGGTATCGAACCAGCCGTTTAAAGCTTCTTTTTTGTCTATTTCAGCTACATTGGTGTCGAACTGTGAAGTGGTTCTGTAATTGGAACGTTTGAAACCGTACTTTCCTTCCCCATCCGCGAACTGATGAATCCAGTCTTTGGTCGGTAAATCCTGAATAAGCCAGTGAGAAATTCCCCAGTGATTGGTCACATAATCCTGAATGAGCATCATGCCGCGTTTCTGTAGTTCGCGCGAAAGCTCCACGTATTCTTCGTTGGTTCCGTAACGGCCGTCGATTTTGTATAAATCGGTCTGCGCATAACCGTGATAGGAAGTCTGTTTTTCGTTGTCTTCATTTGCCGGAGTTAACCAAAGTGCTGTTGCACCAAGGTTTTTCAGATAATCCAAATTATTGATGATCCCGCGCAGATCGCCGCCGTGTCTTCCATTTGGTGCGTTTCTGTTGAGTTTGTCGGTGAGGTTTTTCTGGGAATCATTGGATTCGTCACCGTTTGCAAAACGGTCCGGCATGATGAGATACAATACGTCTTTTGAAGTGAATGAATTTCTGTCGGCGGAACCGGGTTTTCTGTTCTTCAGTTCGTAATTGTAAGAATATCTTACTTTATTCTTTTCTTTAAAATTAATCTTAAAGGAAGAAGTGTTGATTTCATCCGTATTTACGGTGATGAAAACGTAGTTTGGGTTTTCGGTTTTTGTAAGGTCTTTGACCTGAATATTATTGGATAATTCTACCGAATATTTTGAGATGTCTTTTCCGTACACCAGAATCTGGAGTTCCGGATTCTTCATTCCTTTCCACCAGAATGCGGGTTCCACTTTCTGGATCTGGGCGAAGCCGAATAAGGAAATGAACAGAAAAATTACTGATAATTTTTTCATAATAATTAGTTTTAGAAAGAACCTTTTCAAGGTTTAAAACCTTGAAAAGGTTAAATTTGGATGGCGCGAGCGAAGCGAGCGCCAATTTCCAGTATTTTGTAACTAGCCCCGATGGAAGCGGCATCCTTTTTTGGTGGCTGAGGCTCTCGAAGCCACCAAAAAAGATACAACGGACAGCGGGATAAAGCTTCAAATAAAAAATAAAAAAGGCTTTTTGACACTGCCAAAAAGCCCCTAAAATTATTTTACAGGCTTCACTGAAATCGCGTAACCACCGCTTCTTACGAGTTTCATCGGCAGTTTCGATTTGCTGGTAACTGTTTTCCTGTAAATTTTGTAAGATTGCGGATTGTTGATATAATCAGCATCATCGCCATCAGCATAAACGGTTGCTTCGTATTTCTTGCCTTTTGGAAGGAAGGAGAAATCTACCGTGTAATTTCTTGCATTTTCATCGGTAATACCGCCGATATACCACTCATCTTTACCTTTCGCTTTTCTGGCGGTGTGAATATAATCGCCAGGTTCAGCAGATAAGATCTTCGTATCATCCCAGTCTAAAGCAACATCTTTGATGAACTGGAAAGCGTCCATGTGTCTCGCGTAATTTTCCGGCAAATCTGCAGCCATCTGAAGCGGCGAATACATCACTACATAAAGCGCCAACTGTTTTGCCAGCGTTGTTTTCACAAATCTTTTATCGCCAGGGAAATAATAATCGAGTTTGGTCTGGAAGATTCCCGGTGTGTAATCCATCGGCCCGCCCATAAATCTTGTGAAAGGAAGAATGGTCTGATGATCAGGATTATTTCCTCCGAAAGCTTCGAATTCTGTTCCACGTGCAGCTTCTGCAGCGATCCAGTTCGGATAGGTTCTGCTTAAGCCGGTCGGACGAACCGATTCGTGAGAATTCACCATGATTTTATAATCGTTCGCTTTTTCAGCAATTCTTAAGTAATGATTAATCATCCATTGAGAATAATGATGCTCACCGCGGGGAATAATGTTTCCTACATAACCGGTTTTCACCGATTTGTAATCGTATTTATTCATCAGCTTAAATGCTTCATCGGCCCATCTTTCATAATTGGTTGCTGAACCGGAAGTTTCGTGATGCATCAGCAATCTCATGTTTTTGGAATGCGCATAATCATTGAGCATTTTTATATCGAAATCCGGATAAGGCGTGACGAAATCAAAAACAAATTCTTTGCTATGTCCGAACCAATCTTCCCAGCCGGTATTCCAGCCTTCAATCAACAGAGCATCGAAACCGTTTGCAGAAGCGAAATCGATATATTCTTTCACTTTGGTATTATTGGCTGCGTGCTTTCCGTTCGGAGTCAGTTTAGAAAAATCTGTTTTCCCGATATGTACATTATTGGCGGTTGAATACGACCAGTTCGATTTTCCGATGATCATTTCCCACCAAACACCCATGTATTTTGTAGGCTTGATGTAAGAAGTGTCTTTGTACTGCGTGGGTTCATTCAGGTTAAAAATCATTTTCGAATCCAAAACCCCTTCCGCTTTTGGAGAAACGATAATGGTTCGCCAAGGTGAAACGGCAGGCGTCTGTATATAACCTTTCGCACCCTGAGCATCAGGAGTCAAATGCGTTTTAAATTTGAAATTTGCTGCATCAAGCTCTAAATTGGAAGCCGGATAATTGATAACGGCAGCCTCAGAAATATTGACATACAACTGATCTTTTCCTTCTTTTTTTAGCATTAAAGGAGTCTGAACAGCATTTTTAATTAAAGACTGCGACGCATTTCCATCGTAAGAAGTTGGCCATTTTGCGGGAACCTCTGACAGACTGGAGGTCTGCGTCTGATATTCCTGAGAATCGTAATCGCCGGCAAGCCACCACGCTTTCATATCGGTAGGCAAATCAATTTCGGAATCTTCTTCTTTGATGATAAAATAATTAAGGTTTTTCTGCTGGGGAAACTCGTATCTGAATCCAAGTCCGTCATTGAAAAGACGGAATTTTAGCACGATATATCTTTCGTTTGCGTCCTGATTTAACGTAACTGCAAGCTCATTGTAATGATTGATGTAGGATTTTTTCTCCCCTAAAATCGGATCCCAGCTTTCATTTTTGGTATCGAATTTTTCATCCGTTTTGGTAAAACCACTGTCAAGATTTTTTCCTTTCTGATCTTTATTTTCGATTTCGGAAGCAAATTGAATGTCGCCGTCTCTCAAAAGTCTTAATCCCAATTTTGAATCTTCAACAACTGTTTTTCCCTGGTATTTAAGATTGTAATAAGGAACTCCGCTTTTCAGCTGAAAGTTCATTTCGAATTTTCCGTCGGGAGATTTTAAAGACTGTGCATTCAGCGCGAAACTTCCCATCAACAGGAAAAGCGCAGAGATTTTTAAATTTTTCATAATGATTTTTTCGAATCAATAAATTTAGAGAAAAAAAAGAAGAAAGCAGTACTAAATACAGCTTTTTCGCGTAAAAAAAAGTGCCGCACACGGCGACACTTTATCAATATTATTATAAAAATTTTATTGTTTAATCAATAAGTAACTTCCATCACTGTCATTAAAATAAACATCGTAAGTTCCCGCTTCCTCTACAGGAATGTTTGCACCTCCGCTTACTCCAGTGCCAGAAATCGGTGTATTGGATCCCCAATTTATTCCCCAGTCGTCATTTACTCTGAATTTCATTTCCCCAACCGTTAAAGCAAGGTTCTTCACTGACCAAAGATGAGGATCTAGAGCAGATCTCGTCATTTTGGAATCCGGAGCATTCCATCCGTTCGGAGTGGCTGAACCCACAATTCCCATTACAGTATATACTGCCGAATTAGGAGTATAAGGAACGAGAGAATATGTTTTTGCCACAGTATCAATGGTGAAGGAATAATATCCTGCAGATGCAACTGAAAATACATCGGGATCAGAAGTAGAGCCGTCGTTTACCGCAACTACACCTCCGTTTTGCCCCCACTGTGGTTGCCACTGGCCTTTCATTTCAAGCAATTTAAATGCTCCTGCCTTGAAATATCCTGAAAAATGAAACTTATTGGTTTCTACCGGATCTCTGAAAAGCGGCTGATTACTGTTGTTGTTGTCCCAGCCTGCCTCTGAAGCATCACCTACCATATATAGATTGATATACGATACATAAGGTGTTACTTTGACGGTAACTGTGTCGGAGATATTGGTAATAGTTCCACCAGCAGAAACTGTTGTGGCAGTAACTCTAATACTTACTTCTCCGGCAACATTTGCAGGAAGTCCCAATTTGGTTACTGCATCATTCAGCATCTTGTGTGTCCATACCAAAGATTTAGCATCGGTAACTGTACCTGCCGGCTCAAAATTGGTCTGACCTTTTTTTGCTACTTCAACCAGATATTTCACAGCAACTCCATAGGTGGAATAATCGCTCCAGCTTACTGTAGCCACGGGTGCATCTGGGGTCTGCTTATTCAGGACAAATTCAGTACCCGCCAGAGGACTTGTTATAATCGGTTTCGCAACCGGATAAGGGGTTACTCCTAGTGAAATTACATTAGACACATTGGTACCCGACATCACTCTGATGTAAAGCATGGTTTGTGTATATGGCGAATATCCAGCCTGCAAAAGAGCAGTATTAAGAGCTCCAATGGTAGTAGTATAGGAGTTAGCCGTTGCTGTTCCCAAAGCCAAAGGTGTTTTGAAATCAGGCGTAGTGGAAATCTGCACTGTGTAATTTCCAGTTGCTCCCGCAGGAGCATCCCAGGCTAATCTGAAACTGTTATTTGCCATCGACGGATAGAGCGTATTGCTGCTCAGCGTCGTACTGTAAAGATGAATGTTGGCTTCAGGAGAAGT
Organism: Kaistella soli; assembly: GCF_019038595.1. Classification (GTDB taxonomy): domain Bacteria; phylum Bacteroidota; class Bacteroidia; order Flavobacteriales; family Weeksellaceae; genus Kaistella; species Kaistella soli. Next base: position 443,678 of record NZ_JAHOPF010000003.1, on the reverse strand, counting down.
CCAGTTTTTGTCCGCATCATCTCTACACGCGTTGATTAAAAGCAATGGTAAAATAAATACCACTAAAATTTTAAATATATTTTTCATGTTTATTTACTTATTGTTTAACTAATGTGTAAGTTCCCGCTTTCAGGTTTACTGTAATTTTATAAGTACTTCCGCCACCATTAAATTTGATGTTGGAATTATCTCCTTTTGGACCTAAGAATCCTGAGTTTCCATCGTTGTTTTTCAGAATGTTCCCCCATTCTAAAGCGGCAAAATCCTGCTGGCCAAGAAACTTGATCTCAGTAGCATCCGCCAGAACGGTTGTATATTCAAATACACCTTCAGAAATTTTCGTCATTGGAATGGCAGCACCTGCGTTCCAGCCGTTGATGGTCCCTACCAGATAAAGGTTGGGATAATCGTATCCTAACGGTGATTTTGTTGCTGTTAGAGACTGTACTGCTCCGTCCGCATTAATTTCCAGTAAATAAATTCCAGCTGCATCAGTAAACTTCATGTTTTCGTGATCTGCAAAAGCAATATTTGTTGATGTCTGTTTAAAGTATCTGTTTGCAGCATCTGTGCCCGGGTTGTCAATACTGTAATTGACCGGGCTCCACGCCTGCTGACCTAAGAATCTGAAATTATCAGGTTTCATATAGGTATAGATATAAGATTTGTTTTCTTTCTTATACAGCGGCTGCGCAACTCCGGAATTCCAGCCTACATAGGAAGCATCACCCACCAGATAGAAAGTAGGATATTCCAATTCGTACGGAGTAACCATCACTGATGTTACGTTAGAAACTGCTGTCATCTGATTCACCCCTAAAGATGAAATAACTCTGATGAACATTTTACCTTCCACATCTTTGATGAGTCCGATGGTTTGAGCAGCAGCATTTAACTGGCTTACGGTATAAGTAGCAGTTCTTACAGATTCTGATACGGTTCCTAAGGTATAAGGAGTTTTAAAATCTGCAGTTTTTGAAGCTTCGATTCTGTAACCCACTTCTACAGGCACGGTATACGCGGCCTGTGTCCATGTTACATTCAGAGCCGGATTGTCAGGGTAGTTTTTGTCCAGAAAAATATGTTCTGCCGACAGGTTCATCACAATCGGTGCGGCGCTGTTTTCTACCTGAATTATTTCCCTGTTGTCACACGAGGACAGCCCAAAGATAATCAGTAATGCAAAAAATGCATTGATAATATTATGTTTCATTGTATTATTGTTCATTAATGATTGAAAATTAATAACCCGTGTTCTGAATTAAATTAGGGTTGGCAATAATGTCTTTGGCAGGAATCGGATAAAGATTTCTGTAATCTTCTACTGCCTGACCGTCTTTAACGCCACCTTTCCAAGGCCACAGATAAGAAGCCGTTGTAAATTTACCGTATCTGATAAGATCTGTTCTTCTGGTCATTTCCCAACCTAATTCTCTTCCTCTTTCATCAAGAATAAAGTTTAAGTTAATGGAAGCAACCGGAAGTGCACCCGCTCTTGTTCTGATTGCATTTACATATCCAAGCGCTGTTGCAGCATCACCGCCGCCGCCTCTTAAGTTTGCTTCAGCGTACATCAGATAAATATCAGCCAGACGGAACATCGCGATATCAGTATCTACAAAGTTTCCTGAACCTTTGGTTGGTCCGTCAGAACCTTCTTCGCCTGTGCTTGTTAAATTTTTGTATTTCACAAAAGCATAACCGTTAGAGAAGTTCCCTAAATCATCAATTTCCAAAGTCTGTTTTTCAGTATAAAAGTTTCCTCTTGTATCGCTTGTACCTGCTCCACCAAATAGATTAACATAAGCTTTGGTGGTTCTTAAACCGGACCATCCTCCGTTAATTCCAAACTGTTTGGCATCCATAGTTCCGCCTACTGCGGCATGCACCAGATAAGTAGTACCACCATAGGTTTGTGCTTTCAAGCCATCAAATACAATTGGGAAAATAACTTCCGGATTGTTTTTGTCGTTATCAGCGCGGAATAAATCAGTGTATTTGGACTTCAATCCGTAACCCGCTGCAATTACCTTGTTGCTGTAAGTAATACAATCAGCATATCTTGCAGTACCGGTATAAACCTGTGCATTCAGATAAAGCCTTGCCAAAAGCGACCACGCAGCAGCTTTGTCAGCTCTTCCGTAGCTTGCACGAGGTGCTTTCAGGTCACCTTCAATTGCTTTTAATTCAGCTTCTACAAACTTAAACAAATCTGCTCTTGTAATTCTTGGAGGAGGCGTTGAAGAACCGATTGGCATATTATCTTCCGTCGGGAAAGGCACATTTCCGAACAAATCCATTGCGTGGTAATAAGCCAGCGCACGTAAATACCTTGCTTCAGCTCTCATTTGTTTAGCTTCTGCCAGGTTAGTACCTGTAATATTGTTGGCCGCCAATTTTTCGTCGGTGGTATTTCTCAGAAAATCATTACAGAAAGCAATTTCAGTAAAGATTCTGTAATAAAATGCTGCAACAAATTCACTTGAAGAATCCCAGTTCATTTTATGGATAGACTGCAATGTACCATCATTCCAGGCAATTACCGCTTCGTCCGTAGGAAGTACCTGCAAAGTGAAAAGCTGTCTTGTGTATTGGGAAAAGTTACCGTCGATACCTGTGATATCTACGTTTCCTCCGCCACCATCGTTACCTCCGTGCGCAAAACCTCCGTATAATTTAGCCAGAGCATTCGGGTAGTTGGCAAAGTTGCCGTATATTGTTTCAGCAGTAACATCTACAACCGGAGTCTGCTCCAGATCTTTCATACATGAAGTCGCCGAAAATAGCATTACAACAGATGCTGCAGTAATTATTGTTTTTAATTTTGTGCTATATGATTTCATTTTTCTCAATTAAAAATTAAAGTTAAAGCCTAATGAATACACTTTTGGCATTTGGTAATAACCATTGTCAATACCGCCGAATACTTCAGGATCAACACCTGTATATTTAGTGACTACAAATACATTCTGCGCCATTGCATAAACCCTAAGGCTGGATCCCGGAGCGAAAATATCTTTGAAGTTATATCCTAAATTCACATTATCAAGTCGGAAGAATGATGCATTTTCTACAAACAGATCAGAGAAATACTGAGGTGTCGCAAAATTGTTAACTACAGCAGTCTGATATACATTCTGTAAATATTCGTTCGTGGAAGCAGACTGTAATGAAGAGTTGGAAGCGGCGTTATTATAAACGTAATTACCAATTACAGCTCTTGCGCTTAAACCTGCATCCCAGTTTTTGTGAGTGAATTTGGTATTGAAACCTAAAATTGCATCCGGCTGGGTTGATTTATAGTAGTATTTATCGGAAGCATTTATTTTTCCGTCACCGTTTCTGTCTACATATACTCCATCTAGTGGCTTTCCTGTGTTATCATAAACCTGCTGGAACACGAAGAATGCATATGGCTTGTTACCTACCGAATGGGCCTGAATGGTATTACCTACTCCACCTGAAATACCGCCAATCTGTATGTTAAAAGCATCATCAGCTCCGGCCACAAGATTGGTAATTTCGGAGTTATAATGCGTTGCATTGAATGACAAATCCCATGTGGTATTTTCAGTTTTTACCGGAACCACGGTAATGGAGCCTTCAATACCTTTGGAATCCATCGTACCAATATTCAGGATATTATGATTCGAAACATCTCCCGCAGCAATTGGCGAATCTACTAATAACTGATCCGCTGTTTTTTGGAATATATCAACAGATCCGAAGACTCTGTTCTTCGCAAAACCAAAATCTAAACCTAAATTCTTCGTGGTCGTAACCTCCCATTTCAACTCAGGATTAAAAATATTGGGTCTGTACATTAAATAATAAGAATCTCCTAAATAATACTGCGCACCTCCGTCACTTAAATTATAGGAAGAGAATGCAGGATAATCCCCAGCACCAATTTCCTGGTTACCGGTTTTACCCCAACCTGCACGCAATTTCAGAGTATTGATTCCTTTTCCTTTTAAGAATTCTTCTTCATTGATTTTCCATGCGGCTGAAACACCTGGGAAAGTTCCGTAAAGATTTTTGGTATCAACTCCGTTCCAGAATCTTGAAGATCCATCTCTTCTTACCGATGCTGAAAGAATGTATTTATTGGCTACAGTAAAAATTCCTCTTCCGTAATATGACAATAGTACATTTCTTGTTATAAAATCATTTCCGTTTTTAGGAGGTATATTATTACCATTATATGTCGGCGCATATGGCTCTTCTCTGTAGAAATTCTGGTAAGAATAACCTCCAACTAAATCAACGTTGGTATTAATTGATTCGATGGTTTTGGTATAGCTTAAATAAGTTTCCAGCAACTTATTTTTCTTTTCCTGAGCATAGCTTCTGTAACGGCCTTTGTCAGCAAAAGCAATTTTATACGCTCCATCTTCTGTTTTGGCACCTTCAGATTTAGTGTAATCATAACCTGCATTTACATTAAAGTGAAGATCCGGAAGAAAATGGAATTTATAATCTAACTGAATATTTCCCAAACCTCTCCAGATTGAAGAAACATCTCTTGTTGAATACAGTTTAGCGACAGGGTTTGGATTTCCGTTAACATTTAGTCCCCCATTCAAAAGCCATTCATAGTAGCCGGCATAATTAGAATTACCCGAGTACACTGGCTGTGTGGGATCAAAATTAATAGCATCACCTATTACACCGCCCGGTACAAAACGGTTATCAGTAAAGGTTCCTTTTGCGTTAACGGTTACCGCCAAATGGTTATCCAAGAATTTTGGCGTTAAATTTAAGCCCAAAGAGGTTCTTTTAAATGAATTGGTTTTTACGATACCGTTTTGTTCATTATATCCCAAAGACAAACGGTAAGGCAAATTTTTAATACCGCCTGATAAGGCAACATTATTGTCGGTTCCCCAGGCTGCCTGATAAATTAAATCCTGCCAGTTGGTATCCGCATTTCCCAGTTTCGCTTTGTATGCTTCACTTGCATGGGCATTAACAAAATTGCGGAACTCATCAGCGCCCAAAACATCATTATTTTTCATTTTGGTGGATACAGAAGCCAGCGTTGAAAAATTCACCTTAAACTTCCCTGCGGAACCTCTTTTAGTCGTAATGAGAATAACCCCGTTAGACGCTCTGTTCCCATAAATTGCAGTCGCAGAAGCATCTTTAAGGATATCGAAAGTTTCGATATCATTCGGGTTAATCAGTGACAACGGATCTGAAGCTCCGGAAATACCGTTGAAATCCTGTGGTACACCATCAATAACGATAAGTGGGGACTGTGAGCCTGCCAAAGATCCGATCCCACGGATACGGATAGAAGAACCTGCGCCCGGCGCTCCACTGTTTCCTGTAATGGAAACCCCAGGCGTTTTTCCCTGAATCAGCTGCGCCGGAGAAGAAGCTCCGCCGTTAAAATCTTTGGATGAAATAGAAGAAATAGATCCCGTAAGATCAGCCTTCTTCTGCTTTCCGTAACCAATCAATACAACCTGCTCAATATTGGCAGTCTTAACTGAATCTGTTGTTTGTGCGTGCAACATTGTACCAGCTAATAATAGGAAGGCCGGCGCAATTTTCAAAACTGTAGTATAGTTTCTCACAAAATTTAAATTTAGGATTAATATTCAATACATAACAACTTCTACCTGAGAAGCATTGCAATTTAATCAAAAATTCAAACAGTATTAATATTTTACTAAAAATGTTAATTTTATCTGAGAAAAATCATATATTAAAAGATCAGCAACTACTTAATTACTTAACAATCAATTACTTAAAAAACACATTGTCTCACCTGTGAGTGTTTAAACTTTAACAAAAAGTTAAACATTTGTTTATCGTTTCTGCCATTTGACACCCCCTTTTCGGGCACACTTCATGCCGATTATTCATCTTCATTAATTTTCAATTAAGCGTCATAACACGTATCTTTGCACAAATAAGAGATAAATTATGTCAGAAAGAAAGATGATTACGGCCGCTTTACCTTACGCAAACGGTCCGGTTCATATCGGTCATTTGGCAGGAGTATATATTCCTGCGGATGTATATGCAAGATTTCAGCGGAGACAGGGAAAAGACGTGGCATTTATTTGCGGATCGGATGAGCACGGTATTCCTATTACCATCCGTGCAAAAAAGGAAGGTGTAACTCCTCAGGATATTGTTGACAAATACCACGGAATCATTAAGAAATCTTTCAGCGATCTTGGCATTTCTTTCGACGAATACTCCAGAACTACTTCCAAAAAACATTACGAAGCAAGTCAGGATTTCTTTTCCACTCTTTATAATAAAGACAAATTTACTGAAGAAGTTTCAGAACAGTATTTCGACGAACAGGCCGGTGAATTTCTGGCAGACCGATATATCGTGGGAACCTGCCCCAACTGTGGCAACGATAACGCTTACGGCGACCAGTGCGAAAAATGCGGCTCTACCCTTTCGCCGTCCGAACTGATCAATCCAAAATCGATGTTAAGCGGTAATATTCCTGTTTTAAAGGAAACCAAAAACTGGTATCTGCCTTTAAACGATTATGAAAATTTCCTGAACGAATGGATTATAGAAGGCCATAAAAACGACTGGAAACCCAATGTTTACGGGCAGGTAAAATCGTGGCTGAATGACGGTCTGAAACCGCGCGCAATGACCCGAGATTTAAACTGGGGAGTTCCGGTTCCTTTGCCTGATGCAGAAGGTAAAGTATTATATGTTTGGTTTGACGCGCCAATCGGTTATATCTCTTTCACTCAGGAATGGGCCGAAAAAAACGGTAAAAACTGGAAAGATTACTGGCAGAATGAAAATTCAGATCTGATTCATTTTATCGGGAAAGACAATATTGTGTTCCACTGTATTATTTTCCCCGCGATGATGAAAGCACACGGCGATTATATCATGCCGACTAATGTACCGGCTTTTGAGTTTTTAAATCTTGAGAATGATAAAATTTCCACTTCCCGAAACTGGGCGGTATGGGCACACGAATATGTTGAAGAATTCCCTGGACAGCAGGATGTTTTGCGTTATGCGCTCCTTTCTTCAGCTCCCGAAACCAAAGACAATAATTTTACATGGAAAGATTTTCAGACTAAAAACAATTCTGAGTTGGTTGGGATTTTCGGAAATTTCATCAACAGAGTAGCCGTTCTTATCCATAAATATTACGACGGAGTTGTTCCGGCAGGAGACGAAAACGCTGCTGAATTAAATGAGATTACAAAAGCAGCCAACGAAATCGAAAACTTCCTTGAGAATTTTGAATTCAGAAACGCTTTGTCTGCAATGATGAATTTGGCACGATTCGGAAATCAGTATTTACAGACCGAGGAACCTTGGAAAACCATTAAAGACAATCCTGAAAAGGCTGCGGGTTCATTATTTGTCGCTGCACAGATTGCTGTCGGTTTGGCACAGGTCTGCGAGCCGTTCATGCCGTTCAGCGCTGGAAAACTGCAGAAAATGTTTAATGTTTCCCAACTCAGCTGGAAAGAAATTCAGAATGAAAAAGTTTTGATTAAAACCGGTCACCAAATTAATCCTGCCGAACTGTTATTTTCAAAAATTGAAGATGAAACGATTGATTTCCAGATTCAAAAACTGGAAAACACAAAGCAGAGCAACAAAAAAACCAATCCTAAAGCAAACCCTATGAAAGACGAAATTCAGTTTGATGATTTTACGAAAATAGACTTAAGAACCGCAACCATCCTTACGGCAGAAAAAGTGGAAAAAGCAGACAAACTGCTGAAATTCTCTGTAGACACTGGTGTTGATGTAAGAACTGTAGTATCTGGAGTTGCTGAAAGTTTTACCCCGGAAGAATGTGTCGGCAAACAGGTGATGATCTTACTGAACCTTGCGCCCAGAAAAATCCGCGGCATCGAATCTCAGGGAATGTTGCTTTTAACAAATAATTCAGAGGGAAAATTAGTTTTTGTAACGCCTGATGAAACCGTAGAAAACGGAATAGAAATCGGATAAAACCTTAAGAACTTGCCTTCGGCGCCTTCATTTTCCGGCGCCTTCATCATGAAAAAAGATTTTGAAATATCTCAAAATCTTTTTTTATTTTTAATCACCGATAAAAACCGTGAATATCATGAGAAAAATAGATCAGCTCTTTGCCGAATATGCCGAAAGCCACCAGAACCACACCAATAAAACCATCCACTGGATTTGTGTACCCTTAATCTTCTGGTCAATATTAGGATTTATATCTCTCATTCCTGCACCGCATTTCTTTGTGAGATATTTCGGAGCAATAAGCATCGTTTCTTTGATTGCGATATTTCTAGTGAGCGTGTTCTATTTCAGATTATCATGGCGCATCGCTTTAATGATGATCGTTCTGATGTTTTTATTGGAACATTTGGTGTATTTTGTAAATGCTCAGTTTGAACACCGGTCCTGGATTGTTTTTGTGGCTGTTTTTATCCTGTCATGGATTGGCCAGTTTTACGGCCATAAAATTGAAGGCAAGAAACCGAGTTTCCTGAAAGATCTGCAGTTTCTGCTTATCGGTCCGGTTTGGCTTTTGCATTTTATTCTGAAAAAAATCGGCATTAAGTATTAAACCGGGCGAGAACAACTTAAATGAATTATATTATTCCCCAAAATGTTTTTTCACTGTCTCCAAAACTTCCTCATCACTCATGTGCTGCGCGGTATCCAAGGTGATTTTCAGATTTTTAAACTGCGCTGTATCATGCAGATAAGCTTTAAATTCTTCCTGAATTTTTCCCGGACCGGTAACGTAAACCTCCTCAGAATTCGTTAAAAGATGTGAAATCTCTTTAAAATATTTTGCTTTATTGGTCTGTTCCGCATTGTTTTCAGCATTCTCACTGGAATTTCCGTGCTGAACTGTCGCTTTTAAGGGCGAACAGAGGAAAAATTTAAAAGCGTTCTGTGCGTCGTGATTCTTTACTACTACTGCTTTGCTCTGGTCAAGCCAAAGACCCGCTAATTTTTTGTCTGACATGATAATTTAATTTCCTCTACCAGCGTCAACAATAGTGCAAATCGGCTGTTAAAGGAAGTTAAACTTTATTTCCCGAGAACGAAAACCGCCGGAATTTTATGGAGTTCGGGCTTGTTTTTCTGCCATTCTTTAATACTCAAAGTTTTGATGAATTCGTTTTCAGGATCATTAATATTTGCAGCAATACAGAGTTTGGTATTGGGAGAAAGAAATCTGCAGAGATCTTCAAAAAGAGGATTGTTGCGGTAAGGAGTTTCCATAAATATCTGCGTATAACCGGTTTTCTGAACCTGATTTTCCAGAAAATGAATCTTCGCTTTCTTCTCGGTTTTATCAATCGGCAGATAACCGTGGAACGTAAATTCCTGTCCGTTAAATCCACTCGAAATTAAAGCAAGAATAATCGACGAAGGCCCGTTAACCGGAATGACTTTGATGTTGTTTTCATGACTCCATTTCACCATCACATTTCCGGGATCTGCAATGCAGGGAAGCCCTGCTTCAGAAAGCAAACCAAAATCCTGACCGCTTTTCATCAGTTTCTGGGCTTCTTTTAAATCAACATTTGTGGAATATTTGTCAAGCAAAAAAAGCTTAAGATCGGCCTGTTTTTTTTCTGGCGCGAAAAACTTAATCACTTTTCTTGCGGTTTTTTCATTTTCTACAAAGAAATAATCGGTTTTAATAATGAATTCTTTGATTGAAGGCGCGAAATATTCTATGGGCGAATTTTCTGACAGATAAGCAGGAATTAGGAAAAGCATGCGCGTTTATGAATTAGGAGTTAAAAGTTTAGTTTTTATTTTTTCAGAAGCATCATTCAGAAGCTGATAAACTTCTTCAAAACCGTCCATTTCGCTCCAGTAAGGATCAAAAACTTCATAGTTGTTGACCGGAATTTCTGCTTCTTCTAAAAACAGGGAAACCTTGCTTCGCTGCTCATCATTTTTCGCCATCGAAATCACATCTTCATAAACACTCACATCCATGCAGTAGATCTTATCAAATTCTTCAAAATCTTTCTTACTGATAGGTCTGGAGCGCTGTTTTGAAATATCAATACCGTTACTTTTAGCAGTGGCAATGGCGCGTTTGTCCGGATGTTCACCTTCGTGCTGAGAAATTGTTCCGGCGGAATCGATGATAAAACTTTCAGGAAGTTTGGATTTCAGAATACCTGCTGCAAGCGGGCTTCTGCAGATATTTCCGAGACATACGACTAATATTTTCATGAATTTTAGTTTAGAGCGTTGGGCAATATTACGAAAAATGAAGAATATTGCTATTCTTCATTTTATATTTTAAATTGTATCTGGACTTACTGTTTAATTTTCTCGGTAAGTTCTTTCACGTATTTTTTCAGTTCTTTATCAATTTTTGAAACATCTTTTATCGTATCACAAGCGTACATTACCGTGGAGTGATCTTTTCCGCCCATTTCTTCACCGATTTTAGTGAAAGTAGCGTTGGTGAATTCTTTGGCAAAATACATCGCTAACTGTCTTGGCAAAGCAATTTCTCTTTTTCGGGTTTTTGACAAAAGCTGCTCTCTCTGAATTCCGAAATACTCGCAAACCACATCCTGAATATAAGGAATATTGATCACTTTTTTCTGGTTGGCCGCGATTTTATTAATGGTTTCCTTTAAAAGTTCAAGGCTTAATTCAGATTTATAAATCGTAGAATATGCAATCACCGAGTTGATAACTCCGATCAGTTCCCGGACGTTGGTTTTTACTTCAGATGCAAGGAAATCAAGCATATCTTCCGTTAAAACGATTCCGTCGCGGCTTAATTTGTCAACGATAATTTTTCTTCTGGTATCGAAATCCGGAGATTTGATTTCTGCAGAAAGTCCCCACTTGAAACGGGAAACAATTCTGTCCTGAATATCAAGAATATCCACCGGCGCTTTATCGGAAGTAAGGATAATCTGTTTTCCGTTCTGGTGCAGATAATCAAAAATATGGAAGAAACTGTCCTGAGTAGATTTTTTTCCCGAAAGGAACTGAATATCATCAATAATCAGAACATCCACCATTTGGTAAAAATTCGCAAACTCTGTCTGCTTGTGTGCTTTCGCCGCTGAAACGAATTGCTGGATGAATTTTTCTGAAGATAAATACAGAACAACTTTGTCCGGATAAGCATTTTTTACTTCCAAACCAACAGCATGTCCTAAGTGGGTTTTCCCAACTCCGTAACCTCCGTATAAAAACAGCGGATTAAAAGCGGTTGCACCAGGTCTTTTCGCAATAGATTTTGCAACGGTAGAAGCAAATTTATTGCTTTCTCCTTCTACATAATTGTCAAAAGAAAAATCGGCTTTCAGGTTTGAATCAATATTTACTTTCTTCATTCCCGGAACCACAAAAGGATTGATCAGGTTTGCTGAAAATGACGGCGGCAAAGTCTCCTGAACCTTTGGGGTCGGAATACTTTTACCTTTAACATTCATAGTAATGGGCTGTTCCTGTCCGCTTGGCTTATTTTCCATAACGGAATACCAAAGCTTAACGCCTTTTCCTAAATTCTTCTTCAGTGCAGCCGAAAGTAAAGACAGGTAATTGTCCTCAATATATTCTTTATAAAAATCGCTGGGCACCAAAAGTGTAAGGTTATTGCTTACCAGTGATACCGGGCGCACATTATCGAAGAGTAAATCAAAAGAGTTTTCGAGTTTTTTAAGGTCAGTATTGTCTTCTGCTGCATTGAGGTTATCCCTCATGAACTGTAGACACTTCTCCCAAATAAGAGTTAAATTTTCATTCATTTTTGTTCAGCGATTTTTTCCGGCAAATTGTGATTTTGGACAGGAAGACAAATATCGAATTTTTAAATTTCTTAAAAAAATTTTTGTGCTATTGATTATTAAAAAATATATTTGTATGACTATTTTAAAACTGTTATGATACACACAACACACTCAATACGAGTACGTTACAGCGAAACCGATCCCATGAAATATGTTTACTACGGAAACTACGCAGAGTATTTTGAAGTGGCCAGAGTGGAGCTGTTTCGCGAGCTGGGAATTCCGTATGATGAGATTGAAAATCAGGGCATATGGTTACCTGTTTCGGAGTTCAGCATTAAGTATTTGAAGCCTGCTTTGTATGATCAGATTCTGGAGATTCACACTTACATCAAAAAAATTCCCGGCGTGCGGATCGAGTTTGAATATGAAATTTATAACAGTTCTAAACAGAAAATCACGGAAGCCAAAACCACACTGTTTTTTCTTGATGCAAAAACCAATAAAGTGGTGAAATGTCCTGATTTTTTAATGAATATCATTGAAAAAAGCTGGCATAAATAAATTTAAAGCTCCGTTCCGGGATTTATTTCATACGGTTCTTTGTCTTTTTCGAAAATCCGGGTCAGCTCATTTCCTTCGACTGTAATTTTGCTGCCAATCTTCCGGATCCAGTTTCCTTCGCGAAGCCCGATCACTTTGGTGTCGTTTTGAGTTAAAAATTCTTTAATTCGCGTTTCCCTGGTTTCGCCATTATGATGCAGATCCGGATTGGGATCAAGATAATGCGGATTGATATTGAAAGGAACCAAGCCCATACATTCAAAACTTGGCGGATAAACAATAGGCATATCGTTGGTGGTTTTCATATTCAGTCCGCCGATATTGGATCCGGCACTGCATCCGAGATAAGGTTTCCCTTTTTCTACATTTTCTTTCAGAAGCTGCATCAGATTTTCTTCATGCAGGGTTTTCACCAAAAGAAAGGTATTGCCGCCACCTGTGAAAAATCCCTTTGCAGAATTTACCGCCGCTGATTTATCATCAAACTCATGCAAACCTTTTACCTTAATCCCAAGCTGTGCAAAAAATTCTCGCGCCTTTGCAGTATATTCTTCGTGTGAAATTCCGCCGGGTCTTGCAAAAGGAATGAAAATTATTTCGTCTATTCCTTCAAAAAGATTTTTGATTTCGCCGGTGAGATATTCTAGATAATTTCCGCCGAAAAGCGTGGAAGTGGAAGCTAAAAGGACATTCATGATCATATTGGTATTAAATCCGCAAAGTTATTTAATATTAAACAGCAGCAAAATTTCAGTCAGATTTATTTTAAATAATGAGCGCTAAATTTTAAAATTTTTATTCGACCCATATTATTTGCTTCATATTATTTAATTCATAATTATTTTCATGATTTTTATCAATTTTTTACCAATTTGTTGTTTTTTAACTTTTTCCAAATATTTTAGAAGTATATTTGCAAAGAATTTAACAACATAAAAAACATCAAGATGAATTACACGATCGTTGGATTATTTCCTAGTCAGGAAAACGCAAAAGAAGTTTCTGAAGGATTAGAACAATCGGGAATCAGAAACGAAGATTATATTATTTACAAAACAAACAGAAACAGTTCTGCAGAACAGAAACAGAATTTCTGGAAAAAACTTTTAGGTTTACAGCCGGAGAACGCGCAACAGGAGGATAAACTGATCACCAGCGTTTCTGTCCGTAACGAGGAAGAACTGACAAGTGTGAAAAAATCATTCCGTAAGAATGATGTCGTAAAAATGTACGAGTTTCAGGACATGACCCTTGAAGAGGCAAAAGATTTAGAGTACATCAAAAAAATCGTAGCATTGAGAGCTAAATCTCATATTTATGCAATGCCCGAAATTTCTGTTTCCAAAGGAAATATACAGCAGGGCATGAATGCTGAAATAAAAGCTTAACCGAATAATTTTTTTTTCATTTCCCATAGAAATCCGTACTCGCTGTACGGATTTTTTGCTGAACACCGCTTTCTATTATCTCAATTTAAGTTCATAACTTTACTTTTTTCCAAAAAAATCTCTTTATGAAAACCCATTTTTCCTTTTCTGCATTGTTTTTACTGATGATTAATCTTTGCTTTGCTCAGCAAAAAACCTATTGCAACCCAATCAATATCGATTACGGCTATACACCTTTCAAAGTATTCTCCAGCCAGGGAAAACACCGTGCTACAGCAGATCCGGTAATCGTGAATTTTAAAAAGGAACTTTATCTTTTCTCCACGAATCAGGAAGGTTACTGGCACAGCGATGACATGCTGCACTGGAAATTTATTTACAGAAAATTTCTCCGCGACGATAAATATACTCACGACCTGAACGCACCTGCGGTGTGGGCCATGAAAGATACCCTCTACGTTTACGGCTCTACCTGGGAATCCGATTTCCCGATCTGGAAATCTACAAACCCTAAAAAAGACGACTGGAAAATTGCCGTCGATACGTTAAAAGTCGGAGCATGGGATCCTGCATTTCATTACGACGAAGATAAAAACAAACTCTATTTATATTGGGGATCAAGCAACGAGTGGCCGCTTTTGGGAACCGAGGTAAAAGTAAAAAACCTGCAGTCTGAAGGCTACGTAAAGCCTATTCTCAGACTGAAGCCTGAAGATCACGGCTGGGAAAGATTTGGAGAATACAACGACAATGTTTTTCTGCAGCCTTTTGTAGAAGGCGCTTGGGTTACCAAGCACAACGGAAAATACTACATGCAGTACGGCGCACCGGCAACCGAATTCAGCGGATATGCGGACGGTGTCTATGTTTCCAAAAACCCTTTAGAAGGTTATGAATATCAGCAGCACAATCCTTTCTCATATAAACCCGGCGGTTTTGCGAGAGGTGCAGGACATGGAGCAACTTTTCAAGATAATTACGGAAATTACTGGCACGTTTCCACCATTTTTATTTCGGTAAAAAACAATTTCGAACGACGGCTCGGAATCTGGCCTGCAGGCTTCGACAAAGATGACGTCATGTACAGCAATACAGCCTACGGCGACTACCCTACTTTCATTCCTGAATACGCCCAGGGAAAAGACTTCACCAAAGGTTTATTTACCGGATGGATGCTTCTTAATTACCAGAAACCGGTCGCTGCTTCTTCCACTTTAGGCGGCTACCAGTCCAATTTTGCGGTAGACGAGGACATCAAAACATATTGGTCGGCTAAAACAGGAAATTCTGGAGAATGGTTCCAGACTGATTTGGGAGAAATTTCTACCATTAACGCGGTTCAGATTAATTACGCAGACCAGGATGCTGAATTTATGGGAAAAACGTTAGGAAAAATGCATCAGTACAAGATTTACAGTTCCAATGACGGTAAGAACTGGAAAGTTTTAATTGACAAAAGCAAGAATACCACAGATGTTCCCCATGATTATGTTGAGCTGGAGAAGCCTGCTAAAGCACGATATTTAAAAATGGAAAACCTGAAAATGCCAACCGGAAAATTCGCACTGAGCGGTTTCAGAGTTTTTGGAAAAGGTGCCGGAGAAAAACCCGCGAAAGTAGAAAATTTCGTTCCGCTTCGTGCAGATCCGAAAAAATTCGGCGAAAGAAGAAGCATCTGGATGAAATGGAAGCAAAACCAAAATGCGGACGGCTACATGATCTATTTCGGAAAAACTCCGGATAAATTATACGGAAGCATCATGGTTTACGGTAAAAATGAGTATTTCTTTACCGGAGCCGACCGCACTGATGCCTATTATTTCCAGATCGAAGCATTTAATAATAATGGAATTTCGGAACGTTCTGAAATATTTAAATCTGAATAATTACAAAAAATAAACATTGAAAAAGCTTTTGTTATCAACGGCTTTTCTATTTTTGCTGAATGAAAATAGCATTCCTCGGTCCGCAGGCGAGTTTTACACAGCTGGCGTGTTCTCAGATTTTTCCCGATCATGAACTCATTCCGCAATCAAGTATTTTAGACTGCTTCAATGCTGTAAAAGACGGTGAAGTGGAAAAAGCTGTTGTTCCGCTTGAAAATTCGATTGAAGGAACGGTCTCTATGACACTGGATTATCTGTATGATTTCGAAGACATCTTCATCGAAACTGAAGCAGTAATGCCTATTTCCCATCATTTAATGATTCATCCGGACAATGAAGATTTCAGTAAAGTGATTTCTCATCCTCAGGCTTTGGCGCAGACATTCCACTTCAGGTTTGATCATTTCAAAAACACAGAAACTCAGGATTACAGCTCCACAGCCGCTGCGGCGAAACTGGTTTCCGAAAATCCCGAGGAAAAATGGGCTGCAATCGCAAATTCCTATGCTGCGAAACTATACGGGTTGAAAGTTATCCGTGGAAATATTCAGGATTTTGAACAGAATCACACCAAGTTCATTGTGATTTCTAAAAACAAAAACATCCTGAAACTAAATTTCCCTAAAACTTCTGAAAAAACCTCTCTTCTGGTAACGCTTCCTGAAGATCATGCCGGCGGTCTGCATCAGGTTCTTTCCGTTTTTGCATGGCGGAAAATGAACCTCTCCAAAATTGAAAGCCGCACAATGAAAAAAGGCCTTGGCAATTATTTTTTCTTCATCAATGTAGCAAGCGAATGGCATCCCGTTCTGTCAGAAAACGCGCTGGAAGAACTGCGCTTATTCGGAGCAGAAGTAAAGTTTATCGGTCACTATAACGAATATGAGCTGGAAGGGTAAATTCTTTAAAAAGTTTTTCCTGCCGGTTAATTTTATTCTTTAATGAATTTTAGATTCTCTCCGTTAATTTTGATTATATAAATTCCTGGGATTAATTGGGAAACATTAACGGAATTACGTGTATCATATTTTTCTTTTTTTACGAGTTTACCGTCTGCAGAATAGATTTCATACTCAGTAATTTTAAGAATTCCTTTCAAATACAGTTCATTTTTTACCGGATTAGGAAACAGAATTACGTCTTCTTTCCTGACAGATTGGGTTCCTAAAGCAGGATCAAAAGCAACCGTAGAATTCTTCTCAATAA
The DNA here is from genome assembly GCF_019038595.1 of Kaistella soli. GTDB lineage: Bacteria > Bacteroidota > Bacteroidia > Flavobacteriales > Weeksellaceae > Kaistella > Kaistella soli. The sequence goes on along the minus strand of NZ_JAHOPF010000003.1, from coordinate 426,911 downwards.
TCTGATAGTCATAATTAAACTCCACATTAGCTGCCTGAAAATTCAGAGGTTTAGAAAACGACTGATTATTGGAATTATTGTCTAAAACCAGATACGCCGTTTCTCCGTTGGTTCCCGTCACTTTTACAGGTAACGGCATCTCGAAAAAAGAAACGGAAGGATCGCTTTGTATTTGCGAAACCTCAAACCGGATATTCTGATTGGCGATGGGCTGATTCCATTTAATCGTATAAGTCGGATATCCCTGTCCATAAATCCAGTCATTGAAAAATCCCGTAAGATCTTTTCCGGTAGAAATAAGAATCTGATTTTTAAAATCTTCGGTTTTCGCGTACTGATAAGCAAATGCGGGATTGGAAGTATAATCTTTCATCATTTGATAAAAAACATCATCACCCAAAATCCATTTAATCATTCGTAAAACATATCCGCCTTTAATATAGGTAAGCCTGCCGCTGAAAACCGCACCAATATTCCCCAAATCACTGTCTTTTACGTAAATACTGCCGTTTGGAAGACTTGTGATAATACTGAGATGGTTAACAAGGTAATTCATAAATTCCGTATGGGTCATCAGATTTTTCTCATTGATCAGATGTTCACCAAAAGTGGCAAAACCTTCATTGAGCCAAGCATCATTCCACGCACCACAGGTTATTTTGTCGCCAAACCATTGGTGCGCCAGTTCATGCGCAATGGTAGATTTTGCGAAAGAATTCATAGATGACATGGTTTGATGCTCCATTGCCGCACCATTCACTGCAAATTCCATGTGACCGTACTTTTCTGCTGAAAAAGGATAAGGACCAAAATGATTTTCGAAAACTGACATGGCAGTTTTGGTCCACTCCAGATTACTGACGATCTCCGGGTTTGCCGCAGTATCGGTATAGAGATAGTTCACATAAGGAAACGGAGGATTCCCAATTATATCATTTGTTTTGTTGAAAACCCCAATTGAAAACGCCGCCAGATATGCAGCCATAGGATATTGCGTCCGCCAGAAAGTAAGCTTTTTACCTCCGGCAAGCAACGTTTCCGACATTAATTTTCCGTTCGAAGCCACACTGTATTGGTCGGGAGTGGTAATTTTAAAATCGAAACGGTCAATTTTATCATTCATGCTCTGCTTTGTCGGAAACCAATTCTGCGCTCCATATGGCTCGGAAAGCGTTGCCAGCACTGGACTTCCGTTATGGGTTCCCATGTAAAAAGAAGTTCTTCCTGAATTATCCGGCACACCGGAATAATGAACCGTCAGAGAATCCAGTGTATTAGCAGGAACGGAGGAAGGAAAATCAATTTTAAGTTCTTTGGTTGAAAGCTGCTGAAAAGGAAGGTTTGTACCGTGATAAACAACCTGAGAAACTGGAAGAAGATCAGTCAGATCAAAATAAATCGCCGACATATCTGCATTAGCAAGGAAATGTGATGTTACAGAACCTGAAATCTGCAACACTGCAGGATCCAGATACACCTCCATTCTTTGGTACTTAAGATTATAATTTAAGGTGTTGGGATTCACATTAAAATCGATCATCCGCTGATATCTGCCGGTTTCTTTTTCAATTAAGCCTTTATTTTCTGAATTTCCCTGAGCAAAAAACTGTTGACAGAAAAGGCTCATCAGTATAAAAACATATAATTTTTTCATCTCTTAAATTTTAATTAAAGATAAAAAAAACACCTGACAACGAGTCAAATGTTAATGATATTCAATTATATATGCTAGAAAAAACCCTGTCAGTACTTATCCTTCCACTTTTTCTTAAGCTGTTCAGCGATTTTATTTTCGGTTGAATTGTTTCCCGGTTCATAGAATTTTGTTCCGGAAATTTCCTCCGGCAAAAATTCCAGATCCACAAAATTTCCTTCGTGAGAATGCGCGTAATCGTAATCTTTACCGTAGTTTAAATCCTTCATCAGTTTGGTCGGAGCATTTCGCAGATGTAAGGGAACCGGCAGATTTCCCGTTTGTTTTACTTTTGCAATCGCCTCATTGATCGCTAAATAAGTTGAATTACTTTTAGGGGAAACAGCCAGATAAACCGCTGTTTCACTGAGGATAATTCTTGCTTCAGGATTTCCGATCACATTCACCGCCTGAAAACAGTTATTCGCCACAATCAAAGCATTTGGATTTGCCAGACCGATGTCTTCGGAAGCCAGAATAAGCATTCGTCTGGCAATAAACTTAATGTCTTCACCGCCAACCAACATTCTCGCAAGCCAATACACCGCACCGTTCGGGTCAGATCCGCGCATGGATTTGATGAAAGCAGAAATAATATCATAATGCTGCTCTCCGTTTTTGTCATAAAGCGCCATTGTCTCCTGCAAAACCTCCAGAACATCCTCATTGCTGATCTCCTTATTTGGAGATTTTTTGAAGTTATTCAGAACATTTTCTACAGAATTAATAAGTTTCCTCGCATCACCGCCGGAATATTGGATAAAGGCTTCTTTGTCCTTAATTTTAAAATCTGTCTTTTCTTTTTCGTTGTATTTATTTAATGCAGTCTCGGCAAGCTCTTCCAGTTTTTCATAACTTAAAGATTTTAGCACATAAACCTGAGAGCGGGAAAGCAAAGCAGAAACCACTTCGAAACTAGGATTTTCTGTGGTGGCGCCAATCAGGACGATCCAGCCTTTTTCTACGGCATGAAGCAGTGAATCCTGCTGAGACTTATTAAACCGGTGAATTTCATCAATAAATAAAATCGGTGGTTTTCCTGAAAAAAGATTTTGCTTTTTGGCATCTTCAATAACTTCCCGAACATCTTTAACGCCGCTCGACACTGCTGAAAGCTTAAAAAACTTTCTCCCCGATTTTTCAGAAATAATTTCCGCTAATGTGGTTTTCCCGGTTCCCGGCGGTCCCCAGAAAATTAAAGAATTCAAGGTGTCATTTTCCAACATTTTTCGGACTGTTCCGTTTTTTCCGGTCAGATGTTCCTGACCCAGAACCTCATCAAGGGTTTTGGGACGCAGCTGCTCGGCAAGAGGAATATTGGAATTCAAGATAAACATTTGAAATTGGACGATATAAAATTCTGTTAATACAAGATTAGACAGAAACTTTGAACAAAATTAAACTATTTCGTTATTTTTGCAACGCAATGTTCAACAAAATCCTCACATTTCCTTTGGTGGCCCTGATAAAAATCTATCAGTGGTGCATCTCACCCCTGCTTCCAAAAAACTGCCGTTACGAGCCTACATGCTCCAGCTATATGGTAGAAGCACTTCGGGTTCATGGCCTTTTCAAAGGTTTTTGGCTCGGCGCAAAAAGGATTTCGCGATGCCATCCGTGGGGAGGTGAAGGCTATGATCCGGTTCCGCCGAAATGTGAACATCAACATTAAAAACTTAAAAAAAATAATTAAATATGGTTTCATTCTTATATACGACCTGGGATCCGTCAACCGGAATACATTTAGGCCCAATAACGCTCCACTACTACAGTCTAATGTTCATCCTGGCTTTTGGACTTGGGTATGCGATCATGACTAAAATTTTCAGGATCGATAATGTAAACCAAAAATATCTGGAACCGCTTTTTACCTGGACTTTGGTGGGAACAATTCTGGGCGCGAGATTAGGCCACGTTATTTTTTACCAGCCCGAACTTTTTAAACAGGATTTCTGGTCGGTTTTTCTTCCGATCCAAACAAAGCCTGAATTTAAATTTACAGGATTTTCAGGATTGGCAAGTCATGGTGCAACGATCGCTCTGATCTTTACAACACTTTATTATTCCTACAAAATCATTAAGAAAAATCCGTTTTGGGTATACGACCGTATCGGAATTGTAGTTGCGTTAGGAGGTGCATTTGTGAGAATAGGAAACTTTTTCAATTCCGAAATTATCGGAAAACCCGCGCCTGAAGGTTCGCCTTTCGCGATTCTTTTCCCGCAGCAAAGTTCTGAATATGGTGCCATAGTTCCGCGTTATCCCACTCAGCTTTTTGAAGCCGCGGGTTACTTTCTGCTCTTTGTTCTTTTGTGGATTTTATATCGTTACACGAACAAAAAATATCAGCAGGGATGGCTTTTCGGGTTATTCTTTATTATCCTTTGGGCGGTAAGGTTCTTCGTTGAATTTTTAAAAGAACCGCAAGGCGATGAATTTATTCAGTTTGCAGGATTAAATACAGGTCAGATTCTCTCGATTCCTTTTATGCTGGCAGGTTTCGTCATTATGTGGTATTCTAAAAACAATAAAATCACCGAAGAGGAAAACGGTAAACCTGAATAATTTGTAAAAAGATAAAAAAAAATCCTTTCAAGAATTTCTTGAAAGGATTTTTTTATGCTAAAACTCTAAAAACATTACCCATCTCATTGATCAGATCCGACGGCAGCATTGCTTCTTTCGAATATTTTTCAGCAGCTAAATCACCGGATTTACCGTGGAGCCAAACTCCGAAAACTGCAGCGTGTTCAGATGAATAATTTTGCGCTACCAGTGAAGTGATAATTCCCAGAAGAGCATCTCCGCTGCCTCCTTTTGCCATTCCGGAATTGCCGGTGATGTTATAGAATACTTTATTATCAGGAGTGATGATTTGTGTATGGTGACCTTTTAAAACGATAAAAATATTGAGTTCCTGAGCTTTTTTTCTGGCCAGATCCAGTTGTTGAAAAGAGTTTTCTGTTTTTCCGAAAAGTCTTTCAAACTCCTTCGGATGGGGTGTTATAATGGACTTTGGAGGAATGTGCTTTAAAAACTGAGTATGTTTGGCAATAATATTCAGCGCATCCGCATCTAAAACCAAAGGCAGATCGCAGGATTTCAAAAACTCCATAAACATTAATTCCGTTTCGGTATTTCCCCCTAAACCGGGACCAATGCCAACCGCAGAATCGCTGTCTACATCAAAATGAACATTATAATTCTGTCCGCCAAACAGATACATCGCTTCAGGACATGCCGTTTGAAGAATCTCATAACCGCACTTTGGAGCAAGAGTGAAAGTGATTCCACTACCCGATCTTAACGCAGCTTTTGTGGCTAAGACAGCGGCTCCCATTTTCCCAAAGCTGCCCGCGATAATAGTTGTTTTCCCAAAATTCCCTTTGTGAGAAAATTCGTTTCTACTTTTAAAAATTTCCTGAATTAACTGATCATCTACCACAAAATCATCGGTCGGTTCCTTTGCAATGAATTCTTTACTTAAACCAATATTTAAGATATGTACTTTTCCGCAATAGGGACCGGTTTCCGGATGAAGAAATGTCTTTTTCCAAAACTGAAGACTTAAAGTTTCATCTGCTTTGAAAATCACGGCATTCTCTGCCATCAGATGATCCGCCGCCAAACCTGAAGGCATGTCAATGGAAACTTTATGTAATTTTACCTTGTTGAGAAAATTAATCAGATCCTGCTCTTTCTTATTAATTTTCCTGTTAAGCCCTGCTCCGAAAAGAGCGTCAACGATAATAGCGTTTTCTTTAAAATTAAATTGGGAAGTATCGGCAAAGTCAAAAATGGCGATTCCGGAAATCTGCTTGATTTTATTGAGATTGCTCAAAGCGTCTTTTGAAAAATTTTCATTTTCATTTACAAAGACCGTAATATCAAATCCGTTTTGGTAAAGAGTTCTGGCTAAAGCAAGACCGCCACCTCCGTTATTGCCGTTTCCGCAGAAAATATAGAAAGCTTCTTTATCATTAAACTTGGAAGAAAGCCAGTTCACACATGAATCGGCCACCCGCTGCATTAAATTTAAAGAATAAATAGGTTCGTTTTTAATTGTGAAAGCATCACAATTTTTCAGTTGTAGAGCGGATAAAATTTTCACCTTATAATATCACTTGTGTTAATTAAAAAAAAAGAGATTGTTTACTCAATTTACAATCCCATTAGTCTGATTATCAATATTTAAATAAATAAATCAAATTTTTCCAAAAATACAAATTTATTTTAACAATTATTTAGAAAAACTGAATACTTCTCAGTATAAATGAAAAAAAATAACATAGAAACACTTAAAATTCATCATTTGTTTAAACAGAACTGTATTTTTTAATAAATTTCTTCAGAAATTTTGAATTATTTAATACATTTACTTAATTAAAATATAAAAATTATGGGATTAGTACAAGAATTTAAGGATTTTGCCATTAAAGGCAATGTTGTAGATTTGGCTGTTGCCGTTATTATTGGGGGTGCTTTCGGAAAAATTGTATCATCTTTTGTTGAAGATGTAATTACCCCTTTGCTTCTGAATCCTGCTTTGAAAGCAGCCGGTGCCGAAAACATTTCTAAACTGGCCTGGAATGGTGTGACTTACGGTAATTTCCTTGCCGCAGTAATTAATTTCCTCTGTATCGCGATTGTACTGTTCATTATGATTAAAGGAATCAATAAAATTCACAAACCCGCTGCAGTGGTTGCTCCCGGGCCGACAGAAGATCAGAAACTTTTGACAGAAATCAGAGATTTACTGAAAAACAGACCATAAAATTTTCGAAATAAAATGCTCAACCCGGACGTTCTCCGGGTTTTTTGCTGAATTATAATTAGTAGAATTTATTTAAATATTTTAAAAGTCACTTATTTTAAATCAATAAAAAAAACACGCCTGAAAGACGTGTTCTGTATATTTGATCTGAAAATTAATTAGTGTACCTGCAAAATACTGCAGATCTGTTCCGCTAAAGAAAGTCCTATCCTGTCCTGAGCTTCAAGCGTGGAGGCTCCGGTATGTGGAGTGAGGGAAATTTTAGGATGAGTTAAAATTTCTTTTGAAGGCGTAGGTTCGTTGATGAAAACATCCAGACCCGCGAAGGCTACCTTACCTGAATTTAATGCAGCAATCAATGCGTTTTCATCGATGACACCGCCTCTGGAACAGTTTACCACTGCAACACCGTCTTTCATGATCGAAAATTCTTTTTCAGAAATCATGTAACCGTCTTTCTGAGCCGGCACGTGGAGCGTAATAAAATCTGCATGTTCCAAAACGCCATCAAGCGGTTCTGTTTCTATATCTACGTTGATGAACTGGTTGTTATAGAATTTCACTTTAATGCTCGCTCTACCGATATTGCTGTCCGCAGCGATCACACGCATTCCTAAACCGAGTGCGATTCTTGCAACTTCCTGCCCGATTCTCCCCATTCCGATGATACCGATGGTTTTTCCGCGAAGTTCAATTCCTTTTTCGTAAGATTTTTTAAGTTTTGCGAACTCCGAATCTCCAACCACAGGCATTTTCCTATTGGAATCCGGAAGAAATCTTGCTCCCGCAAACAAGTGGGCAAACACCAATTCTGCCACAGACTCCGAAGAAGCTGAAGGCGTATTGATCACGTGGATATTTTTAGAACGTGCGTAATCAACATCAATATTATCCATTCCTACTCCTCCTCTTCCAATGATTTCGATGGAAGGACATGCGTCGATCAGTTCTTTTCTTACCTGCGTTGCACTTCTTACTAAAATGGTCTTAATTTTATTTTCATTGATGTAATCAATCAAAAATTCCTGAGGAACTTTGGTGGTAATTACTTCAAAACCTTTTGCTGTTAAGGCATCAATTCCTGATTGGTCTAAACCGTCGTTTGCTAAAACCTTCATCTTCTTAATCTTTAAATACTTCAATAGTTACCTGTTTCTCCACCATATCAGTGAACTTGCCCTTGTACCGTGTTGCTTTTACGAGATGATTATCAATCCAATGGTAATTTCCACCCCGTGGTTTTCCGCACAGCACGCTGTGATACTTAAAGCCATGTTTATCGAGCCAGTCTATCGTGATTTGTTTTAAATTCTCAGTACGCGAAGTAAAGAAGCAAATGATATGTCCCTGATCGTACCATCTGTTAATGGTTTCCAGCGCATCCGGATAAGGTTCACAATCAACCATTCTTTCAGGTTCTTCATTGGGAACATCATCAGTAATAGTTCCGTCAATATCAATCAAATAATTCTTGATATCACCTTTCAGCATTGGGCTTAAATGGTCTTTATATTCTAACTCCATCTCAAAAATTTAAGATGCAAAATTACAATTTTTCATTGGTTTACAGAGGATTATTTTTTCCACACCGCATTAATTTTTATTCACAGCGCTCAATCTTCCAAGATAATTTTAAAAATCCGGTTTATAGAAAGAGAATGTAACTATTAAAGTTTCTCAAAAATTTTACCAGCTAATTAATAAAACTTAATTTTGTGTGATATGGAAGAACAAGTAGTTTTAGTCTCTGAAAATGATGAGATTTTGGGGCTGATGGAAAAGATGCAGGCACATGAAAATGGAATTCTTCACCGCGCTTTTTCGGTATTTCTGTTTAATGATAAAGGTGAAATGCTCTTGCAGAAACGGGCTTCAGGAAAATACCATTCACCGGACCAATGGACCAACGCCGTGTGTTCGCATCCAAGGTTTGATGAAACCTATCTTCAGGGTGCACAACGCCGAATGAAAGAAGAACTCGGAGTGGAAGCCGAACTTACTGAAAAATTTCATTTTTTATACAAAGCCGATGTAGGCCAGAATCTTTGGGAACACGAGCTGGATCATGTTTTCACGGGCTTTTACGATGGTGGCTTCCATCTGAATGAGGAGGAAGTTTCCGAAGTGCGTTACATTTCTATGGAAAAACTGGATGAGGAAATGAAAGAAAACCCTCAGCAGTTCACCGAATGGTTTAAAATCATTTTAAAGGAATACAAAGAACACCTTTAAACAGGGAAACTGCCGGAACTTTTAGCCCCGATTGCAGCGGCATCCTTTTGCGGAGCGAAGCGGAGCAAAAGATAGAGCGGAAAGCGGGACCGGTGAATATAAAAAGCATAAACTGTGTTGCTCCTAAAAAATAAAAATCTAAATAATAATTAAGAATGGATAAAAGAACTGCCCTGTTTGACAAACATGTTTCTTTGGGCGCGAAAATGGTACCTTTTGCAGGTTTTGAAATGCCTGTGCAATATTCCGGCGTAACGGAAGAGCATTTTGCCGTACGCGAAAAAGTTGGAATTTTTGATGTTTCCCATATGGGACAATTTTTTGTAGAAGGACCTGCTGCAAAGGATCTGCTGCAATATGTAACTACCAATAATGTAGATACGCTTGAAGACGGAAAAGCACAGTACACGTGTCTCCCGAACGGAAACGGCGGAATCGTAGACGACCTGATTATTTATAAAATGACCGACGGAAAATATTTCGTCGTGGTCAATGCTTCCAACATTGAAAAAGACTGGAACCACATTACAAAATACAATGAAAAATTTGGCGCAAAACTGACAAATGCTTCAGATGAGATGTCACTGATCGCCATACAGGGACCTAAAGCTACAGATACACTGCAAAAATTAACGGAAGTGAATCTCTCCGAACTTCCATACTATCATTTTACGGTAGGCAGCATCGCGGGTGTTTCTGACGTTATTATTTCCAACACAGGCTACACAGGGAGCGGAGGTTTCGAAATTTATTTTAAGAATGAAAATGCAGTGGAAATCTGGGAAGCACTGACAGAAGCCGGCGTAGAATTCGGTTTAATTCCTTGCGGACTTGCTTCAAGAGATACTTTGCGTCTTGAAAAAGGTTTCTGCCTTTACGGAAACGATATTGATGACACCACTTCGCCAATGGAAGCAGGTTTAGGCTGGATCACGAAATTTGATAAAGATTTTGTGAACAAAGAAATTTTCGCAAAACAGAAAGAAGAAGGCGTTACCCGAAAACTGGTAGGTTTCGAAATGCAGGAGAGAGCGATCCCAAGACATGATTATCTTGTAGTGGATGCTGAAGGAAACGAAATCGGAAAAGTAACTTCCGGGACGATGAGCCCAATGAAATCTGTAGGTATTGGTTTGGCGTATGTTGCAAAACCTCATTTCAAAGTCGGTTCAGACATTTTTATTCAGATCAGAAATAAAAATATACCTGCAAAAGTGGTGAAACTTCCGTTCGTATAAACTGAAGTTAATCCAAAATAAAATTTAAAAAGGTCTGAAAATTTTCAGCCCTTTTTTTATGGACAAACAAAAAACCCGGCTGAAAAGCTCTTTCTGCCGGGTTTTATAAAATATTGGAATGAATTGAATTGAAATCTTATTTCACTTCTATGGTTTTCATATTCTGCATCATCACTTCTTTTTTCGGAACTGTAATTTTCAGAATACCGTCTTCGTAGGCCGCTTCTATCTTTTCCGGGTCAGCGGTTTCCGGCAAGGTAAAAGCACGGCTGAATGAGCTGTAATTGAACTCTCTTCTTGTAAATGCACCGTTTTCATCTTTCTCTTCATTTTCTGTGCTGTTTTCGCTGGAAATGGTCAGAACATTCTGTTCCAGATTAATTTTAAAATCTTCTTTTTTAATTCCCGGTGCAGCAACATGAATCTCAAAACTCCGATCAAGTTCCTTTACGTTAACTGAAGGCAATGTTAAATCCGACTGATTAAACCTAGGTTTAAATTCAAATAAATCTTTTGTAATGAAATCGTCGAAAAAACTGTTTCTTCTGATTAAATTTGACATGACATTAAATTTTTAGGTTAAACATTTGTAACTGATTTACAGTTTTTACCACAAAAAAAATGCCTCTGCAATTCTTCCGACAAAATTACATATCAATACTGATCTTCAGGAAATTATGTCATAACTACCATCAATCCTGATGAAATTCTGACGTATTTTTAAGGGAGATGCTGGAAACAGAAATTATTACCGATCCTTGTATTTCTTTTACATCTTGTTCCGCTTTTAGTAGTGGCGAAACAACGGTTCGGGGAATTGACTCCAGAAGTTTTTTTGGGTTTTGATACTATTCCCAACGCTTGACTGAAGGGCGGTCGGCAGATTTTGCAGGGAGAAAGGCCTTCGCCCGATGCGGCCTGAATGCTTAAATCTGAAGAAACATTCTTTACCATTCTGCAGCCTGACAAATGATATTTGGATCCTGAAGGTGTCCTGTAAACGGTTTGTGCTGAAACGTTTATTACAAAAAACAACAGAAAAACTGCAATGTATTTCATTACCTAATCAGCAAAAAAACCTCGTAAAGCTTCCACTGTTTTCTTTTCACTGCCGATGAAAATTTCTTTATCGGTCATAAAAACAGGCCGTTTGAGGAAAGTGTAATGATCCAGTATAAGTTCTTTATAATCTTCTTCCTGTAAAGTTTTTGGGTCGATCTCGCGCAGCTTGATCTGGTTGGATTTCTTGCTGAACAGCGCCTCGTAAGAGCCTGCAAGTTTGTACATTTCCTCCAGTTCTTCTGTGGTAATAGGATTTATTTTTATTTCCCGAAGTTCCCAATCTTTCAAGTTATATTTCTTAAGAATTTTCAGACAGGTATCGCAGGTTTTTAAATAAAATACTTTTTTCATTTTCCAAAAATAGGGTTAATAAAAGGAATTTAAAAATTTTATCAATATCTTTATTTAAATTTAAGAAAATATGCAGACAAAAACCGTATTTCAGTTCATTTCTGAACCTAGTGATGTCAATTACGGAGGAAATGTACATGGGGGAAGTGTTATGAAGTGGATTGACCAGGCTGGTTATGCATGCGGAAGCTCGTGGAGTTCCAGTTACTGTGTAACAGTGTATGTCGGCGGAATCCGCTTTTATTCTCCTATTAAAATCGGGCACATCGTGAAAGTGGAAGCCGAGGTAATTTACACCGGAACCACCAGCATGCATATCGCAATTAATGTATTTTCAAGAAATATCAAACGCAAGGAATTCGAAAAGAAAACCCACTGTATCATTGTATTTGTGGCTGTTGATGATGAAGGAAATTCCGTGCAGGTTCCGAAATTTGTGCCGGAAACCGAACATGAAAAACAGATGGAACAATACGCCATCAAGCTGATGGATTTAAGAAAAAAAATAGAGGAAGAGATGCAGCCGTTTCTCTAAGCGTATTCAGATAACCCCAAAATAACAAATCCTTCCAGAAAACTGGTAGGATTTGTTATTTTAAATTTAAGAATTGTCTGTTAACTCTCTTAACCTGAGTAATTATCTTGCGATATTCACAGATCTGGTTTCACGGATTACGGTTACACGAACCTGTCCCGGATAAGTTAACTCATTCTGGATTTTTTCAGAAATATCATAAGAAAGCTGTGAAGACTGATCGTCACTTACTTTTCCGCTCTCTACCATCACCCGAAGCTCACGGCCTGCCTGAATAGCATAAGCACTGGATACACCGTCGAAACTAAGTGCTGCAGCTTCCAGGTCTTTAAGTCTTTGGATATAAGATTCTAAAACCTGACGTCTTGCACCCGGTCTCGCACCTGAAATTGCATCAGCAACCTGAATGATCGGTGACAGCAATGAAGTCATTTCCACTTCGTCGTGGTGCGCTCCAATCGCGTTAACCACTTCAGGATTTTCTCCGTATTTCTCTGCCCACTGCATCCCAAGAAGCGCGTGTGGAAGTTCAGATTCCTGCTCCGGCACTTTTCCGATATCGTGAAGTAAACCTGCTCTTTTTGCCATTTTTACATTCAGGCCTAATTCTGCAGCCATTGTTGCCGCGATGTTCGCCACTTCTCTGGAGTGCTGCAAAAGGTTTTGTCCGTAAGAAGAACGGTATTTCATTCTTCCGACAATTTTTACCAGTTCAGGATGTAAACCATGTACGCCTAAATCGATAACGGTTCTCTTTCCAACTTCAATAATTTCCTCTTCGATATGTTTTTTGGTTTTCTCCACCACTTCTTCAATACGTGCCGGATGAATTCTGCCATCAGTAACCAAGCGGTGAAGCGAAAGTCTTGCGATCTCTCTTCTTACCGGATCGAAACAGGAAAGCAAAATAGCTTCCGGGGTATCATCTACGATAATCTCAACTCCGGTTGCAGCTTCCAAAGCACGGATATTTCTACCTTCTCTACCGATAATTCTTCCTTTAACCTCATCAGATTCAATATTGAAAACAGAAACCGAATTTTCAATCGCCTGCTCTGTACCTATCCTCTGAATGGTCTGTATTACAATTTTCTTGGCCTCCTGTTTTGCATTCAGGTTTGCCTCTTCCATAATTCCCTGAACATGGGCCTGAGCTCTTGTTTTAGCTTCGGCTTTCATGGCTTCCACCAATTCGTTTCTTGCTTCCTCAGCAGAATAATTGGCTATTTTTTCAAGCATTTCCACTTTCTGTGCAGTTGCCACGTCCAGTTCCTGCTGTTTTTTCTCAAGAATTTCGTGTTTTTTGCCGTAGTCCGCGATTTGACGGTCAAGATCCTTTTCCAGTTTACCGGTCTTACTCAGCTCGTCGTTAAGCTTGTTTTCTTTGTCTTTTATTCTTTTCTCGGCGTCCTGCATTTTTCTCTCCCTGGCCTGAATATCGGCGTCGTGCTGGGATTTAAGTTCCATGAACTTTTCCTTTGCCTGCAGCTGTTTTTCTTTTCTAACGGATTCGGCCTGTACATTGGCTTTTTCTATAAGATTTTCGGCATTTTTCTTTGCATCTTCTACGATGAACTTTGCTTTTGCGTTAAGAGAACTTTTGGAAAATAACATTCCAATCACAGCTCCCAAAACAAGGCAAACAATACCGATGATAATTGCGGTTGTTGTCATATATGTTTAGTTTAAATATTCAATATTAATTTATCGCTGACAATTAAATTGCCTGATCTTTTTCATATTTAGAATCAGTTATTTTTTAATGCTCAGCCATAAAAAAAACCCACAACAATTCAGTGATATAGAGTAAACTCCTAATCAACACGATTTGAACTGATTTTCGCTTTCTGTAATCCGAGCAAGTCGGCGCGCCATTAAGTGAACTTTCGTCCGGTAATTGTTTAGCGTTGAGTTTACCTGTAATGTGTTAGAACCATTGTGGGCAGTCGTTTTGCGGAAAAGAAAAATCTACTTTTCCAGCTCTTCCAGCAACTGATTAATCTGCATTAATCTTTCGTTGGAAGCATGTATGTTTTTTTCGCTTGTGATGACTGATACTTCTGCGTTGGTCCCCAGTTTTAGGGCACACATTGCCAAAGCATCCTGTTTATCTCTCACGTCAAAATTCTGTTCAAAATCTTTAATCATCGCTTCAATCTGTTTTCCGACTTTTCGAAGCGTTTCTTCTTCGGCGGCAGGCACATTCAAAGGATAATTTCTTCCGGCAATGTTGATGGTAATTCTTCTTACTTCCATTACAACCCGCTGTTTTGAAGTTCTGCAATACATTGGTCCACTTCTTTAATCAAACGGTTGATATGGTTTTTCATCAGCCGGTTGTGATCTGGATTTCCTGTAATTGCCGAGTACAGTTTTATATTTTTTTGTTCTTCTGCTAAAACCTGGTTTTTTTTCCTCTCCTCGTCATATTTCTTCTTCAGTTCGTCATGCTCCTGGGATAATTCCAAATATTTTTCGTTGAGATTCTGGTAATTCTTCGTTACGTTCAAAACCTTTTTTTCTAAAACCGAAAAATTATTTTCTAAATCTTTGAGCATTTTCAGGCTTAATTAATTCTAACTATTTAGCAAAAATATAAAATTTAAATTTGAATTGGTGAATTATTTAAAGAATTTATTGAAATAAAAAAGAGAAAATGCGGTGCACTTTCTCTTTGGATTATATTTTACTTAAAAATTATTCGAATTTGAGGACAAACATCAGCGCCCTGGTCTTTCCGGTCGCAATCGCTGAAGTCCAGTACGGAGGTGTTTCAGCGTTATCCGATACCATTTCGTCGTTCATCATAAAGGTACCCCGGAAACCTGGAGTTAACTTAAATCTGCTGAAATAAAACTGAATTCCAACTTCTGCCGACCACGCAAAATTACTCGCAGTGGTGCGGAACATTCCCTGCTGATTATCGTCTGCTGCTTTGCTGTTCGACTGCAGATTCATCATCCAGTTCACCCCTGCTGCTGCATAAGGACGCGAATTATACCATCTGTCACCATGTACTTCGATAAGTAAAGGCAAATCAACATAAGTGGATTTTACTGTTCTAAGTTTATCTGCATCGGTAAGCGTTCTCGGAGTGAATGGCTGGTTCGCAGGCGTTCCGGCTGCATACTGATCATTTGACTGGGTATCGAACATGATTTCACGTTCTACAAACTGCAATCCCGGTTCAAATCTTATGTCAAAGTTTTCATTAAGCCTCATTTTACCGATAAGTCCGGCACCGAAGCTGTAAGAAGATTTGGTCTGCACCAGATTTTTCTGTCCGTCCATTCCGAACTTTGGGTCTAAAACGAGTTTATAATCAAAATTGTTTCCGGCAAGAAAAAAACCGTAGCTGAATTTTTGGTCGTCAAAACCTTCCAGATTATCCGCGCGGTCTTTGGTACGGAAGAGCTGCGCATTAAAAAATGACGCAACAAAAATTGCCGTAACTAAATTAATTTTTAAAACTGTTTTCCCCATATATTATTTGGTTGCCTTATAAATCGTTGCGATACCTAAACTTAGTTTTTTATATTCTACCTTTTTAAAACCTGTATTCAGAAGAATATTTTTCATTTTCTCCCCAAAAGGAAAAGCATTTACCGAATCGGGAAGATAAGTATATGCTCTGTTGTCTTTAGAAACAAGTTTACCGATCTGCGGCAAAATATTTTTAAAATAGAACATATAAAAAGGCCCTAAAAACCCTTCTACTTTAGAAAACTCAAGAATATAAACACTTTTGTTCTCCTTCACCACTCTTCTAAGCTCTGCTAAACCTTTTTCAAGATTCTCGAAATTTCTTACTCCAAATGCAACGGAAACCGCATCAAATTTATTGCTTTCAAACGGCAGGTTTTCTGCGTCTCCTTTCTGCATGGAAATCTCGCCGTCTAAATTAAGTTTTTTTATTTTATCAATACCTACATTAAGCATCTGCTGTGATAAATCTAAACCCACCACTTTTGCTCCGGTTCCTTTCTGAACGGCAATCGCCAGATCGCCGGTTCCTGTAGCTACATCCAAAACTTCTTTCGGCTGATCGTTATTCATCCATTTTACCAGAGTATTTCTCCACAGAACATCAATTTTCATGGAAAGCACGTGGTTCAGTAAATCGTATTTCGGAGCGATATTATCGAACATATCTTCAACTTCACTCTTTTTTCCTGCTTCTGTATTGTATGGTTTAACCTGGTTCAAAATGCTGTATTTTAAAATTTATAATATTCTTTATAATAATTCAGAAAATCCTGCTTTCTGAAAATCTTTGTCCGCGATTCTACTTTCTGAACATTTTTCACCACTTTATCATAATCTTCATCGATGTTAAAATAAAAATCGTCCGTATAAAGTTTATTGAAATGTTTAGGTTCGTTAAGGTAATTTTTACCGTCGATTACTGTTGCTTTTCTTGCAGCAATGAGAGAATCTTTATTCAGACCGTAACCGTAAAACTGCTCATTGATATAATAATCCTGATGTGCGATATTCAGCAGACCGCGGTCTTTGTTCACCACAAAACCTGAATCGTAAAGAATTTTCTTCTGTCCGTCGAAAACCTTAATGTCATTTTTGCCTTTTTTGAGATCTACCTGCACTTTCTGTCCGGCAGCGATAATGTTTTCATTGCCGTTATTGATCTTGAAATAGAAGGTATTATTGGTAGGATTATCTACGAGGTAATAATTTTTTTTAGCTAAAAACAAAAAGTAAACCCCAAAGGCAAACAGTACCGTGATAACCGAAATAACCAAACCTTTGGTGGAAGCACTCATTTTCATAAAAAATTGGTCTAAAAAGAACTTTTGCAAATTTAATAATAATTTTCATTCAAGCCGATACAATATTAATTCTTAACTTTGCACGAAATTTTTTAATTACAATATGCCCAACACAATCATTATAGGTTCAGGAAGTTATATTCCTACAAAAGTTATCGGGAGAGAACATTTCATCAATTCTGTTTTCTATACCGACGAAGGTGACAAAATTGACAAACCTAATGAAGAAATCATCCAGAAATTTGTGGATATCACGGAGATTGAAAACCGGAGATATTTAGAAGATGATGAATTCAATTCTGATCTGGGTTACAGGGCAGCAAAAGAAGCCATCTACGATGCACAGATTAATCAGGAAGATCTAGATTATATCATTTACGCAAGTAATTTTGGCGAAGTGGATAAAAACGGAATGACCAATTTCATGCCTTCCATGTCTGCACGGGTAAAAAACAAACTGGGCATACAGAACAGAAGATGTGTAAATTACGACATGATTTTTGGCTGTCCGGGTTGGGTGGAAGCAATGATTCTCGCTGATACCCTGATTAAAGCTAAAAAAGCAAAACTGATTCTGGTAGTAGGTTCAGAAACCTTAAGCCGTGTGACGGATGCTTTTGACCGCAACAAAATGATTTTTGCTGACGGCGCCGGTGCTGTAGTGGTAAAAGCGACCGACGAAGAAAATGTGGGGATTATCGCTGATGCAACACTTTGTGATAACAATGCGGAACTCAATTATCTTGAAAACGCACCTTCTTTAAAAAAGGATGAAGATCAAAAACCGCTCTACATCAGAATGCACGGAAGAAAAATTTATGAATACGCACTGAAATATGTTCCGGATGCCATCAAGGAAACCATTGACAAAGCCGGCTTAACTATTGATGATATCGATAAAATTCTGATTCATCAGGCGAATGCTAAAATGGATTACGCGATGATTTCCAGACTTCATAAACTGTACGGAAAAACAGATTACGATCACGCCATCGCTCCAATGACGATACAGGAATTCGGAAATTCTTCTGTGGCGACCATTCCTACAATGTTCGATTTAATTATCAAAGGAAATATGAAAGGACAGAATTTCAAAGAAAAAGGAAATATAGTTTTTGCATCCGTGGGTGCAGGAATGAACATCAATGCGATTGTTTATAAATTTCCGTAACCGAATATATTTAAAAATACAGAAAAGCACAAAACACATTTTGTGCTTTTTTATTGAAATTTACTCATGCAGAAAAATTTTTTAATCATAACAGGAATTATTTTCATCCTGGAATTTTACGTTTATCAGGCATTTAAAACCATTACCTCCAACAACTGGCTGAGAATAGGTTATTGGGTGATCACGCTTTTGGTGTATGGTTTTTTCATCTATGAATTACTAAACTTCAAGCGTACCGACCGCGATCATCACCGAATCCAGATCGTTGCGTCTATTTTTTTAATTTTCCTGCTTCCCAAACTCTTCATCGTATTTTTTCTTATTCTCGAAGATATTGGTAGGTTTTTCCGCTACCTTTTTACCTTTTTCGCTAAACCTGAGACTTATTTTCCGGAGCGGAGACAGTTCCTGAGTGTTTTAGGACTGGGAATTGCCGGGATTTTTTCAGCATTGGTCATTGACGGGATAATTTTCGGAAAATACCGCCACCGCGTTAGAAAGGTAAAAATTAAAATTGCCGGTTTGCCCCAAAGTTTCAAAGGATACAAAATCGTGCAGATTTCCGATGTTCACGCGGGAAGCTTTTTTCATCCCGAAAAATTACAGAAAGCAATCGATCTAATAAATGAACAGCAGGCAGATTTGGTTTTATTTACCGGAGACATGGTGAATAATTTCGCAAGCGAATTCAAACCTTTTGTTCCGCTATTTTCGTCGATCAGATCAAAAGACGGAAAATTTTCTGTCCTGGGAAATCATGATTACGGCGATTATGCCGAATGGAATTCAGCGGAAGAAAAAGCCCAAAACATTCCTAATTTAATCCAGCTGCAAAAAGAAGCCGGCTTTGAAATGCTTAGAAATGAGCACCGTTTTATCGAAAAGGACGGCGAAAAACTTTATATTTTGGGCGTTGAAAACTGGGGCGAAAAACCTTTTCCGCAATATGGCGATCTGAACAAAGCTTCTTCCGCGATTCCGGAAGACGCAGCAAAAATTCTTATGAGCCACGACCCTACCCACTTTGATGCGGTTGTAAAAAAACACCCTTCCAATGTACAGTTAACACTTTCCGGACATACGCACGGAATGCAGTTTGGGATCGATCTGAAAAACGTCCGCTGGTCGCCGGTGCAGTACCGTTACAGGAAATGGGCAGATCTGTACGAAAGCGAAGGAAAGCACCTTTATGTAAACCGCGGCTTCGGTGTTATCGGATTCCCCGGAAGAGTGGGAATTGAACCGGAAATTACCCTGATAGAACTGATTTAAATTTTTAATTACGACCTGATGACTTCATTTAAAAAAGCTGCTGAAGCCGATATTCAGCTGATTCGTGAACTTGCAGAACAGTCCTGGAATTCTGCTTATGCTGAACTTCTTTCTCAGGAACAGATCGATTATATGCTTTCCGAGATGTATTCGGCTGAAGAAATTTCATCACATTTACAAAATCCGAATTATCATTATTATTTAATTTTTAATGAAAACACAGCGGTAGGTTTTATCGGATTCGAACATCATTACGAACCGGAAACCACTAAACTTCACCGCATCTATTTAATTGACGGGGCAAAAGGAAAAGGCTGCGGAAAAGCAGCATTAAATTTTCTGAAAAAACAGGTTTCACTAAATGCCGATCACCGCATTATTTTAAATGTGAATAAAGAAAACAAAGCCCGCGGTGTTTACGAATCGCAAGGTTTCACTATTTATAAGGAAGATGTTTTTGACATCGGAAACGGCTTTGTAATGGACGATTACCTGATGGAATTCAAATTATAGCCTTGGTTTTTTTAGCTCAAATTTCATTTTTGGTATACTTTTAGAATACTCTGTTTTATAACATTAAAAAATAAATTATGACACGAGCTAACTTATTCACCAAGATTC
Organism: Kaistella soli; assembly: GCF_019038595.1. Taxonomy (GTDB): domain Bacteria; phylum Bacteroidota; class Bacteroidia; order Flavobacteriales; family Weeksellaceae; genus Kaistella; species Kaistella soli. The sequence continues at coordinate 407,175 of NZ_JAHOPF010000003.1, read as the reverse complement.
AGATTTTTGCCTTAGCGGTATTCGCAAACCTTGCTACGATCATGGTTACAGCGCAGGACAAGGCTGCAGATTTAAAGGTTGACGTAGACGTTAACAAAGGAACCGACGCAATGGGCGCGGATTGGATGAGTAATCCGATTGTATGGGTAATCGGTGCTTTAGTTCTCATTATTATCATTGCCCTGGTTGCAAGAGGCGGCGGAAACAAATAAAAAAAACCACATCATATATTTCACTTAATAAAGGTCCCTTGTTTGAAAGGGATCTTTTTTTATCAAAAAACCCGGATGCTGAATCCGGGTTTTTTATTGATGTGTATTTAAAAATTAAATTTCAAGCGCTTTCTGATAAGCATTTTCGATGCCCGCCAGATTCTTTCCGCCTGCAGTCGCAAAGCCCGGATTACCGCCGCCACCGCCCTGGATTTCTTTCGCCAGTTCTTTCACGATATTTCCTGCGTGGTATTTTGCTTCCAGATCCTGTGAAACTCCGACCGTAATCATCGGCTTCTGATCAGCATCAGAAATAATAATAATTACTGAGTTTTCAATTTCTTTTTTCAGCTGGAACACGATATCCTTCACGCTTCCCGCATCCATTGAAACTTTTTTAACCAACAGTTTTTTGTCACCGCTTTCAGCAAAATCATTTTTCCAGTTCGCGGTTTCGCCTTTTGCTTTTTCTTTTTTCAAAGATTCGATTTCAGATTTTAAAACTGAATTTTCCTCAATTAATTTTTCTACAGATTTCGCTAAATCCTTTGATTTTAATAAAGCTGAAATTTCTTTGATCTGTGTTTCCAGATTTTTGAAATATTCCGCAGATTTATCACCGGAGATCGCTTCAATTCTTCTGATTCCGGCCGCGGTGGAACTTTCATTCTGAATTTTGAAATATCCAATTTCGCCTGTATTTTTCACATGAGTTCCGCCACAAAGTTCTTTTGAACTTCCGAACTGAATCATTCTTACACTGTCCCCATATTTTTCTCCGAAAAGTGCCATTGCGCCTTTCTCCATTGCTTCTGCAATCGGGATATTTCTGAATTCCTCAAGAGCAATATTCTCCTTGATTTTTGCATTTACTTTCTCTTCAACCAGTTTCAGTTCTTCTTCGCTCATTTTAGAGAAATGCGAAAAATCAAAACGGAGATAATCGGGACCTACGAAAGAGCCTTTCTGTTCTACGTGCGTACCCAGAACCTCTCTCAAAGCCTCGTGCAGCAAATGCGTCACCGAGTGGTTTGCCTGAGTGTTTTTGCGGTCTGCTGTATTTACTTTTGCATAAAAAACAGCGCCAGCATCTTTCGGTAAATCTTTAACCAGAGAAACAATCAGGTTATTTTCCTTTCGGGTTTCCAAAACCTCAATGATATCGCCGCAATTGGTAATATTAAAAACAACAGGACTTGAAATATCAAAGCCTTCTGTATAACTTGGAATAAGAATTCCTTTGTCGCCAACTTGACCGCCGCCTTCAGGATAAAACGGAGATTTCGATAAAACGATCTGATAAAATTCACCGTCCTTATTCTCGATTTTACGGTACCGCGTGATATAAGTTTCAGCTTCTGTCTGGTCGTAACCAACGAAACTTTCCTGCTTTTCTTCCAGAATCACCCAGTCGTGAACTTTCTGCGCAGATGATTTCTTAGAACGCTGTTTCTGCTTTTCCATTTCTTCATCAAAGCCTTTTTCATCAACCGTCAGCTGCTTTTCTTCAGCGATAATTCTTGATAAATCTGCCGGGAATCCGTATGTGTCATACAATTCAAAAACCTCAGCACCCGGAAGTGTTTTTTCGTTTTTGGAAATCGTTTCATTAATGATTAAATCAATTCGCTTCAAACCGTGTTCGATGGTTTTTAGGAAAGAAGATTCTTCTTCTTTGATCACTTCTGTAACCAGTTTCTGCTGTTTTACCAACTCCGGGAAGAAATCTCCCATTTCATTTCTTAAAACTGCCACCAGTTCGAAAAGGAATGGTTCTTTCATTCCTAAAAAACGGTAAGAATACGAAATCGCTCTTCTTAAAATTCTTCTGATTACATAACCGGCACCTCCATTGGAAGGCAGCTGTCCGTCCGCAATTGCAAACGCAACCGCTCTGATATGATCGACAACCACACGGATTGCGATATCTTTTTCGTCTTCTAAAATTCCGGTATATTTTTTACCTGAAAGTTCTTCTACTCTAGCAATTAAAGGTGTGAAAACATCAGTATCGTAATTCGATTTTTTGCCTTGCAAAGCCATACACAGACGCTCAAAACCCATTCCGGTATCAACGTGCTGTGCCGGTAATTTCTCTAAACTTCCGTCGGCTTTCCTGTTGAACTCCATGAAAACGTTGTTCCAGATTTCAACGACCTGAGGATGATCATTATTGATTAAATCAACTCCGGGAACTTTAGCTTTTTCTTCTTCAGATCTTAAATCTACATGAATTTCTGAGCAGGGCCCACAAGGTCCGCTTTCGCCCATTTCCCAGAAATTGTCTTTTTTGTTTCCGTTGATGATTCGGCTTTCGTCGATATGCGATTTCCAGTAATCATAGGCATCCTGATCACGTTCCAGATTTTCGGAAGCATCACCTTCAAAAATGGTTACATATAAATTCTCTTTCGGAATTTTATACACTTCAGTCAGCAGTTCCCAAGCAAACCCGATGGCTTCTTTCTTGAAATAATCGCCAAATGACCAGTTCCCCAACATTTCAAACATCGTGTGATGATAAGTATCACGACCCACATCGTCCAAATCGTTGTGTTTCCCCGAAACTCTCAGACATTTTTGAGTGTCCGCAATTCTCGGCGCTTTCGGTTTTTTATAACCGAGAAAATAATCCTTAAACTGCGTCATTCCCGAATTCGAGAACATCAAAGTAGGATCATCTTTAAGCACAATAGGCGCCGAAGGAACGATAAGGTGTCCTTTTTCTTTAAAATAATCTAAAAACTGCTGTCGTATCTGTTGTGAAGTCATAGTTAGGTTTTGCTTTTAGCGGTTGCTTTGGCTTTTTTTGTAAGCATGCAAATTTAGGAAATTTTGAGGTAAAAACAGGAGGCAAATCCCGGTCTTCAAAATTAATCTTATGTCCTGAAGAACAAAAGTTTGTCAAAAAAAAATCTGTCCCAAAAAAATGAGACAGATTCACATCACTTATTACACTTAAATAAAAAAAATTTATTTCTTTTCCATGGCCTTCACCAAAATCTGAAGATTTACTTCATCTTTAATGACACCGTTTGCCAAAGGAAGCTGGAATCTCACTCCAAAATCTTCCCTGTTGATATCCTTAGGCTCGGTCGCAATACTTACGATTCCGTCCTTTACAGATACATTTGCATTAAACTGTACCGGCTTTGTAATGCCCTTGATCGTAAGATTACCGTCCAGTAAAGTATTATAATCTCCGCCTGCGGTATTGTCAGTCACTTTCGTAATTTCGTAGGAAGCGGTCGGAAATTTTTCAACTTCAAAGAAATCTCCGCTTTTCAAATGCCCGTTCAGCTTATTCAGCTGTTCTGCATCATCCTTTAGATCCACTGACGTTAATGAATTCATATCCGCCACAAATTTTCCGCTTTCTAGTTTCCCGTCTTTTACCGTAACATCACCGCTTTCGAACTGTATGGTTCCGAAATGGCTGGTATTATCGGTCTTTACGACTTTGAAACCTTTCCATTCGATACGGCTGTTCAAAGTATCCAATTCAAATGTACTTCCTTCCTTCGTGGTTGAAACCACGTTTCCTTCGCTGGTTAAAGGTTTGTCTTTTCCACACGAAACTAATAAAATTCCTGCAAAAAATGCCGAAAAAATCGTAGTTTTGATTACCGTTTTCATTAGAAAGTTAAATTTAATTGTTTCCGCTAAAATAATAAAAAATTTCATAATACTTTCAAAAATATTATTTTCGCAATATGCTACTAGAAATCAAACGTTTATTTTTTTCGTATTCCCCTGAAAAAAAACTTTTTCAAAACCTCAACCTTACTATTAACGAGGGAAAAATAATGGCTCTTGCAGGCGAAAGCGGCTGCGGAAAATCGACATTATTGAATTTAATTTACGGATTGCTGGATTGGGAAGAGGGCAAAATCATCTTTGACGGAAAACCCACTTTCGGTCCTAAAAAAAATATTGTTCCCGGGGAAGCCGAGATGAAGCTGGTTGCGCAGAATCACGATCTGATGCCCTATTCCACAGTTGCGGACAATGTAGGAAAGTTCATTTCAAATATTAATCTGGCAGAAAAGAAAGCAAAAGTTCTGGAACTCCTGAAAGTAGTTGGGCTGGAAGATTACGCGAACGTTCAGCCTAAATATTTAAGCGGCGGACAGCAGCAGAGAGTGGCTATTGCGAGAGCACTTTCGGTAATGCCAAAACTGCTTTTACTCGACGAGCCTTTCAGTAATCTGGACTTTTCACGAAAAATTGAACTCAGGGAAAGGCTTTTTAATTATGTAAAAGAGAAAAACATCTCGATGATGATTTCCACGCATGAAATTCAGGAAGTAATGCCGTGGCTTGATCAGATTATTGTGCTTCGGGACGGACGATTAATTCAGAATGACAGCCCGGAGGAAACCTATAAAAATCCTTATGATGAATACGTTGCGAAACTTTTCGGCGAAGTGAATGTATTCTCTGATGAGGAAAAAAAGCAGTTTAATCTTACAGGAAACTTCTGGTATCCGACTGAACTCAAAATTTCGGATTCCGAAAATATTCAGCAGGAAATGAAAGCAGAGGTTTTGGAAAGCCGGTTTGCAGGCAACCATTACTGGAATAAAATCTTCTTACAGGAAAAAAAACTGGTGATCTATACCGGCGAGAAACTGGAAAATCACGTGAATATCCAATTTAAAAAATAGGGTCAGCTTAAAACTCTTACATTTACATTTTTGTCTTTTTACTTTCCTGATTTGGTTTGAATTTTGAAAAGAATTTATTAACTTTACACTTCCCGATTAAGGAAATTTTTGGTTAATACTCTTTCTGCCTTTAAGACGAAATTAGTCCCGTTTATTCAGGACAACCAAGTCTGGAAAAGTACCCTGTCCAAATCTTTCCTTTTTTTTTGTGCCTTATAAACACGTAGGAACACGCTTAAAGCCTGTTCCTACTATGATCTTACATTTCTGGAATTAAGCTTTCTTCACAAATTCCGATTTTAAAGCCATCGCTCCAAAACCATCAATTTTACAGTCGATATTATGATCAGAATCTGGGCGTAGACGGATATTTTTAACCTTTGTTCCCGCTTTTACCGGTTTCGGCGCGCCTTTTACAGGTAAATCTTTCATGACGATGATAGAATCTCCGTTTTGCAGTTCGTTGCCGTTCATATCCAGAATAGTATCGGCATTATCTGTTTCTTTCGGGTCCCACTCATGAAAACACTGGGAACATACCTGCAGATTATCCTGTTCATAAGTAAATTCCGACTTGCATTTCGGGCAAAGGATTGTATCGCTCATTTCTTTAATTTTTGTTACACAAAAGTAAGCTATTTTATGATCCCTGTCAAGATGCGGAATTCCACAAAATTTTTAGAGCTAAATCATTCAATTAATTCTGTTTTAAATTCCGTATTTTTGCAAAAATTTCAGGATACAAATTCTGAAACTTAAATTTAAAATCATTTAATGGAACTCATACACAGAAACTTACTGATAGGAATTCACGACGCTTTAGAAGAAACATTCTTTCAGGACAGAAAATATGCCGATAAGGTTATAGAAAGACTTTTAAAAGCCCACAGACAATGGGGAAGCGAAGACAGAAAAGTGGTTTCGCAGATCTTTTACGACATTATCAGATGGAAAAAACGCCTCGAATATTATATGGGAGAAGGCGTAAAACCGAACAATATCTATAAACTGATTCTGACATACTGCCTTTGGACAAAAACGCATTATAAAAAATTCGAGGAGTTCGACGGAATAAAAAATGCGGATATCCTCAATAAACTCAAGAAAAACACAGTACCGACAAAAGCGATTGAATATTCAATTCCTGAATGGCTGGCTGAAACTTTGGAGAAAGAACTCGGCAAAAACTGGGAAAGAGAAATGTATGCGCTTAATGAGCAGGCACCAACGATTCTTCGTGCAAATACTCTGAAAACAACCGCTAAAGAACTTGTTTCCGATTTGAGAGACGAAAATGTGGAAAGTTTCCAGATCAAAAATTATCCTGATGCCGTTCAGCTTGAGGAAAAGAAAAACGTATTTCTTACTTCAGCTTTCAAGGATGGTTTGTTCGAGGTTCAGGACGCTTCTTCGCAAAAAATCGGTGAACTTCTGGATGTTCAGGAAGGAATGCGGGTTGTAGATGCATGTGCAGGAGCCGGCGGAAAAACCCTTCACTTGGCAGCTTTGATGAGAAACAAAGGACAGATCATCGCGCTGGATATCTATGAGTGGAAACTTGCAGAACTGAAACGCCGTGCGAAAAGAGCCGGCGCTCACAATATCGAAACCCGCTTTATCGAGGACAATAAAGTCATCAAAAGACTTCACGAGAAAGCCGACCGTGTGCTGATCGATGCGCCTTGTTCCGGCTTGGGAGTTTTGAAAAGAAATCCGGATTCCAAATGGAAAATCGATCAGGATTTTATCGACAGAATTAAAAATGAGCAGCAGCAGATCCTTCAGGATTACAGCAAAATGCTTAAAAAAGGCGGAAAAATGATCTACGCGACATGTTCTATTTTGCCCAGCGAAAACAATGAACAGGTGGAGACATTCCTCAAAAACAACCAGGGATTCACTTTAATCAAAGAAGAAAAAGTGATGCCAAGTGAAGGCTTCGACGGCTTCTACATGGCACTGATCGGAAGAAACGCTTAATAATTACTTTAATAAATACAAAAGCCATTTCAGTTGAAATGGCTTTTTTTAGGAGCAACCGGACATACGCTTTGTTTGAAGTCCGGTCCCGCTTTCCGCTATATCTTTTGCTGCACTTCGTTCCGCAAAAGGATGCCGCTGCAATCGGGGCTATAAGAAAAAACGCTTCTCCCCCAACCTTCGTGCTTCTAAAAATTTTCAATCAAAAACATGAAAACTTCCTTTTCAACTGAACTTTTTCCGCTTTTAAACTTAATTACAGTAAAATATTCCCATATTTCAATTTTTTGTTTCGTTTTATAAACATTTACTCTAAGTTTGCATTAGAATTTTAATTATTAATTATCTCCTGATGAAGATCGGGATAAAATCATAAAACCTATGTGCGGAATTGTATGCCTGTTTGATGCAAAACAAAAAACGGACGTTCTTCGTCCTCAAATATTAGAAATGTCCAAGAAAATCCGTCACCGCGGCCCGGATTGGTGCGGAATTTTCCAGGACGAAAAAGTAATTTTCTCCCACGAGCGACTGGCAATTGTGGATCCAACTTCCGGAAAACAGCCGCTTTTTACCAAAGACGGAAAAGTAGTATTGGCAGTCAACGGCGAAATCTATAACCACCAGGAACTGCGCGCAGAATTCCCCGATTACGAATTTTTAACCCATTCCGACTGTGAAGTGATTTTGGCTTTATACCGCAGAGACGGAAAAGATTTCCTCGAAAAACTCAACGGAATTTTTGCCTTCGCTCTTTATGACATGGAAAATGAGGTTTATCTCGTTGGCCGCGACCATATGGGAATCTGCCCGCTTTATCAGGGTTGGGACAAAAATGGAAATTATTATGTCGCTTCTGAGCTTAAGGCGCTGGAAGGTGTTTGCAAAACCATAGAAACTTTTCTGCCGGGACATTTTCTTTACAGCAAAGACGGTTATGAAATGCAGAAATGGTATCACCGAGAGTGGGAAGATTTCAAGAATGTAAAAGACAATATAACCGATATTTCAGCCATCAGAAAAAGTCTCGAAGCCGCAGTGCACCGCCAGCTGATGAGCGACGTTCCATATGGAGTCTTACTTTCCGGCGGTTTGGATTCTTCCATCATTGCCGCGGTAACCGCCAAATACGCTAGAAACAGAATTGAAAGCGGCGACACTCAGGAAGCCTGGTATCCTCGGCTTCACAGCTTTGCCGTAGGTTTGGAAGGTTCGCCGGATTTAGTGGCCGCACAGAAAGCCGCAGATCATATTGGTTCCATTCACCATGAAGTGCATTTCACCGTACAGGAAGGTTTGGACGCTGTTCGCGATGTAATTTATCATCTTGAAACTTATGATGTAACCACCGTTCGGGCTTCTACGCCGATGTATTTGTTGGCAAGAGTCATTAAATCAATGGGAATAAAAATGGTGCTTTCCGGCGAAGGAAGCGATGAACTTTTTGGGGGATATCTCTATTTCCATAAAGCCCCGAATGCCAAAGAATTCCACGACGAAACAGTAAGAAAACTGGGCAAACTTCACCTTTACGACTGTTTGAGAGCCAACAAAGCCTTGATGAGTTGGGGAATTGAAGGCAGAGTTCCTTTTCTGGATAAGGAATTTATGGATGTAGCGATGACAGTAAACCCGAAAGATAAAATGATCAGCAAAGCCGAAGGAAAAATGGAGAAATGGGTTTTGAGAAAAGCATTTGAAGATTTGCTTCCGGAAAGTATCGTGTGGAGACAGAAAGAACAGTTTTCTGATGGCGTAGGATATTCCTGGATTGATTCACTGAAGGAACTCGCCGAAAAGGAAGTAAGCGATGAAATGATGGAAAATGCAAAATTCCGTTTCCCTCTGAACACGCCACAAAACAAAGAAGAATACCGGTACAGAACTATTTTTGAAGAACATTTCCCAAGCGAAACAGCCGCAGCGACAGTTCCTTCTGTTCCGTCAGTTGCATGTTCAACACCAATTGCGCTGGAATGGGACGAAGCTTTTAAAAATGCTAATGACCCAAGCGGAAGGGCTGTGATCAGCGTTCACGAAGACAGTTATTAATTCTTCATATCAAATCAGCATTTTAAATCCCGTAATTTTCCACGGGATTTTTTTTTTAAATTTGTTTGATGCTTGCAAAAAATGAAATCCAGAATACATCTGTAAAAAAATATCTCCCTTTGATTTTGGGCACGGCAATTTTTATGCAGATGCTGGATTCTACCATTCTCAACACCTCGCTCCCATCCATTGCAAAAGATTTAAACGAATCGCCGCTCAACATGCAGAACGCAATCATCAGTTATGTATTGACGTTAGCTTTGTTTATGCCGGTCAGCGGATTTTTGGCAGACAAATTCGGAACAAAAAAAATATTTATTTTCTCCCTGGTTATCTTCAGTTTGGGGTCTTTGTTTTGTGCACTTTCGCAGAACTTAACGCATTTGGTTATTTCACGGGTGATTCAGGGCGTTGGCGGAAGTTTGATGACACCGGTGGGAAAACTTGCGCTCATGAAAGCTTTTCCTAAAAACGAATTGGTAAAAGCGATGAATTTCGCAATTGTTCCTGCACTCATCGGGCCTGTTCTCGGTCCGTTAGTCGGCGGTTACATGGTCGATTATCTTTCCTGGCACTGGATTTTTATCATCAATATTCCGATTGGATTACTTGGGATTATTCTGGGTTTAAAATACATGCCGAATTACAAATCAATCGCGGCAGAATTTGATCTGAAAGGTTTTCTCATTTTCGCCTCCGCTTCCCTTCTGCTTTCCATATCACTGGAACTGTTCGGCAATACAGCAAACACAACCACGGTTTTACTGATTTTTATCTTGGGTTTTCTGATGATTTATTACTATTACAAACACGCCAGCAAAACCAAAAATCCGATATTTCCGCTAAATTTATTTAAGGTAAGAACATTTCGCGTCGGAATTTTAGGCAACCTGGCAACAAGATTAGGAATCAGCGCAATTCCGTTGCTTTTGCCGTTGATGATTCAGATTGCTTATGGCGAAAGCGCTGTAATTTCCGGCTGGATTGTCGCTCCAATGGCTTTAACTGCAATGTTCGGAAAATCCTCTGTTATCAATATTTTAAACAGATTCGGCTACCGGAAAACTTTAATGACCAATACTTTTATCATCGGAATTTTAATCTGCTGTCTTGGCATTCCCGGAATGCATTCTTCAATTTATTGGTATGTGCCCATTATTGCGGTACTGGGGTTTTTCAATTCCATTCAGTTTACTTCGATGAATACCATTTCTATCGCAGATCTGCGGAATTCCCATACCAGCAGCGGAAATTCATTACTCGCCGTCAACCAGCAGCTGGCAATCGGTTTCGGAATTGCTTTTGGATTAATTGTGCTGAAACTTTTCGAAAACAACACCGCTTTACTTCACGGAAATCCTCATCTGGCATTCCGTTACACCTTTTTTGTGGTTGGTATTCTTACCGTTCTTTCAGGTTTTGTTTTCCGTCGCCTTCATTCAAAAGACGGCGAAAATATGAAATCCTGAGAATAATGTTGTTCTGTATCAGGTTCAGCTTAAATCAATTCCATTCTTAAAGAAAAACCTACACCAATAATCCTCCGTGTTTTAAATTCAGGCATTAAACAACTGATAAACAACAATATACATTCTTATCCTACATCAATGTTTTTGCAGTTCTGCTGAAGTACTTTTGTATGATAAAAAAATAACACAATGGCAACTAAAAAAGTAGAAATTATAGTACAGCCAAAACCTCCACATTTTGTGGGAGACGGCTTCAGAGTACACAACTTCATCCCAAGCGGATTCCGTCTGGACATGAAAAGAATGGATCCTTTCATTATGCTGGATTACAACTCGAAATTCCATTTTTCCGGAACAGACACTCCAAGAGGTGTTGGCGTGCATCCGCACCGGGGCTTCGAAACCGTAACAATCGCCTATAAAGGCCGTGTTGAACATGGCGACAGCGCAGGGGGCGGCGGAATTATCGGTGAAGGTGATGTTCAGTGGATGACCGCAGCTTCCGGGGTACTTCATAAAGAATTTCATGAAACAGAATGGGCCAAAGAAGGCGGCATTTTCCAGATGGTGCAGCTTTGGGTGAATCTTCCCGCTAAAGACAAAATGAGCCCTCCGAAATATCAGGCCATCAAAAATTCAGAAATGAAAAATGTTGATCTGGGCGAAAATGGATTCATCGAAGTTATTGCAGGTGATTACAACGGCGAAAAAGGTCCGGCGTCCACTTTCAGTCCTGTGAATTTAATGAACGCCAAACTGAAAAAAGGCGGAAAGGCAGATTTCAGTTTTCCGGCGGGTTTCAACACAGCGGCTTTGGTGATTGAAGGAAGTGTTGTGGTTAATGGCGGAGAAAAAGTTCCGACTGACCATCTCGTTTTATTCGGAAATGAAGGGGAAAACTTTACCTTCGAAGCTACCGAAGATTCTATAGTATTGGTGATCAGCGGAGAACCTTTAAATGAACCTATTTTTCCCCACGGTCCCTTCGTAATGAATTCGCGTGAAGAAATAATTCAGGCTTTCGACGATTACAATAACGGCAAATTCGGCTATCTGGAAGATTAAAGTTTTGTTAAAAATAGCAGCTGATGATTTTGGCTGTTATTTTTTCCTCTAACTTTAATTAATCAAGAAAAAAAATAATTCCATTCAACTTAAAAATTTAAAAAAATGAAAATATCACTTATAGGCGCAACAGGTTTTGTAGGAAACGCTATTCTTAACGAACTTTTAGATCGAAATTATCAGGTAAATGCAATTGCAAGAAATCCGGATAAAATCACCATTGAAAATGAAAACCTTCAAAAAAACAGCATTGACATCTTCAGTGAAGAAGATCTGGCGGAAGCCTTAAAAGGCAGCGATGCAGTCATCAGCGCCTACAATCCCGGCTGGACAAATCCAAATATTCACGAAGAGTATCTGAAAGGTGCAGAAGCGATCCAGAATGCAGTGGAAAAATCCGGAGTGAAAAGACTTATCGTCATCGGCGGTGCCGGAACTTTAAAAATTGACGGAAATCACATTGTTGACGGACCGGATTTCCCGAAAGAAATTTATCCCGGAGCAAGTGCAGTGAAAAAATATTTTGTCGAAAACCTTTCTAAAAACGAAATCCTCGACTGGGAATTTTTCAGCCCTGCTTTAGAAATGAATGTGTTCAGTGAAGATCAGGCAAAAACCGGAAAATACCGTTTGGGGACAGATTCGCCGGTTTTTGACAACGAAGGACGTTCAAGACATTCGGTACAGGATTTAGCGATAGCCATAGCAGATGAAATCGAAAACAAAAAATTCAGTCATCAGATTTTTACAGCGGCTTATTAATTCATTTAAATAAGCTCAGATCAAACCTTTTTACATGAAAAAATTAGAATTCGGCTTAATGACTTTTGCTGATATGGCACCGGAAACGGTTGCAGGCAAAGGAATCAACGCCCACCAAAGAATACAGAATCTTTTAGAAGAAATAAAACTGGCCGATGAACTGGGCATTGATGTTTTCGGAATTGGAGAACATCACCGTCCTGATTACGCAGTTTCTTCGCCCACAACAGTTCTCGCGGCAGCAGCGGCAGTTACAAAAAATATCAAACTGACGAGTGCGGTGACCGTTTTAAGTTCAGAAGATCCGGTTCGGGTCTATCAGCAGTTTGCAACCATGGACGCTATTTCCGGAGGAAGAGCAGAAATCATGGCGGGACGAGGTTCTTTCATAGAATCATTTCCTCTGTTCGGATTTGATTTAAATGATTACAACGAACTTTTCGAAGAAAAACTTGATCTTTTACTTAAAATCAATAAAGACGAAAAAATTTCATGGAGCGGAAATCTGCGTGCACCTATTCATGATTTAGGAGTTTATCCAAGAGCGTTAAACGGAGAAATTCCGGTTTGGCTGGCCGCTGGCGGCACTCCGGCTTCTGCAGTAAGAGCTGCAAAACTTCATCTTCCTCTGATGCTTGCAATCATTGGCGGAATGCCGCGTCAGTTTACTCCTTTCATTAACCTTTACAAAAAATCTGCGCTGGAAAACGGCGTGAAACCTGAAGATTTGCAGGTCGGAATCAACAACCACATGTTTGTAGGTCTGGATGGCGAAAAAGCAGCAGACGATTTCTTCCCTTATTATGCACAAATGATGGACCGCGTAGGCAAGAGCCGCGGTTGGCAGCCGATGACGCGTGATCAGTTCGAATATATGCGCGGTCCGGAAGGTTCGCTAATGGTCGGAAGCGTGGAACAGGTAGTTGAAAAGCTCATTTATGAATATGAACTTTTCGGATTTACCCGGTTTTTTGCACAGGCAAGTTTAGGATTTGTTCCGCACGAACTGACGATGAAATCTATTGAACTTTTCGCCACCAAAGTTATTCCGGAAGTAAAAAGACGGTTAGGCGTTAATTAAATCCTTAATCCTGTTTTTAATTAAATTCTATAAAATAAAAATTGAATCAGTCATGTCAAACATCGGATTAATTATAGAAGAAAAAGCCGCCGACATCGGTAACTTTTTAGTAGGAAGGCTGCTTCCGTTCCGTGAAAAAAGAGCGATAGGTCCGTTTGTATTCATCGATCACATGGGTCCTGTCGCGCTGAAAGATTATCAGAATCTCGATGTGGCACCGCATCTGCATATCGGACTTTCCACGCTTACCTATCTTTTTGAAGGTTCCATTCAGCACAAAGACAGCCTTGGAAACGATATCGAAATAAAACCCGGCGCTGTAAACTGGATGACGGCGGGCAAAGGCGTTGTACATTCTGAACGGACTCCGGAATATTTAAGACATACCGAAAAACACCTTCATGGTTTTCAAATCTGGGTAGGTCTGCCGAAAGATCTGGAACAAAGTGAGCCGGCTTTTCACCACACGGAAGCTTCGGATATTCCGGTTTGGACTGAGGGTGACCTACAGTATAAACTGATTGCAGGCGAACTTTTTGGACAGAAATCGCCGGTTCCTGTTCATTCTGAATTATTTTTTATTGAAATTAAAAGCGAAACAGCACAAAAAATCAATATTGGAAAAGAATTATTCGGTGAAGTGGCCATGTATGTTCTGGATGGAAATGTAAATATTGAAGCAAATACATTTTCCGGAAAACAGCTGCTCATTGCAAAGAATGCCACGCTATGCGAATTTGAAATCTGTGAAAATTCTACGGTCTATCTTTTTGGCGGAGAACCTTTTGAAGAAGAACGTTTCATTTTCTGGAACTTTGTTAACTCAGATAAAGAAATCATTGAGCAGGCAAAACAAAACTGGAATCAGCAGAACCACGAGGCGTTTCCTTTGGTTCCTGGTGATGAAAAAGAATTTGTGCCGCTTCCGAAAGCCATTTTAAATTCAAAACTTTCTAAGTAACTGGGTTTTAACTCTTTAATATTTTGAGAATTAGAACATCAAAATCTTCTTCTGTCATAACAATATTATCATTGTATTAGACAAAATGAATGATATTAAGCTATTTTAATTTGTAACTTTATCTTACAAAATATCATAATCATGGAAGAAAAGAAAAAACTCACAAGACAGACCGGAGCACCTGTTCCCGACAATCAGAATGTACAGACCGCCGGACCAAGAGGACCTATGCTGATGCAGGATTTTTGGTTTCTTGAAAAAATGGCCAACTTTGACAGAGAAGTAATTCCGGAAAGAAGAATGCATGCGAAAGGCTCCGGAGCTTTCGGAACTTTCACCGTGACCCACGATATTTCGCAATATACCAAAGCGCATATCTTTAATGAAATCGGCAAAAAAACAGAAATGTTTGCAAGGTTTTCCACCGTTGCCGGAGAACGCGGCGCTGCCGATGCAGAAAGAGATATCCGAGGATTTGCATTAAAATTTTATACCGATGAAGGAATTTGGGATTTGGTGGGAAATAACACACCGGTTTTCTTTTTCCGTGACCCGATGAAATTTCCGGATCTGAACCATGCCGTAAAACGTGATCCTAAAACCAACATGCGGAGTGCCAATAACAACTGGGATTTCTGGACTCTGCTTCCTGAATCACTGCATCAGGTAACCATCGTGATGAGCGACCGCGGAATCCCTCATGGATACCGGCATATGCACGGTTTCGGAAGCCATACCTACAGCTTTATCAATCATGCGAATGTACGGCATTGGGTAAAATTCCATTTCAGAACCCAGCAGGGAATTGAAAATTTAAGTGATGAAGAAGCCGGAAAATTAATCGGAATGGACCGTGAATCTGCACAAAGAGATTTATTTGAAAACATTGAAAAAGGAAATTTCCCGAAATGGAAAATGTTTGTACAGATTATGACCGAAGAGCAGGCCAAAACGTACCGTTTTCATCCGTTCGATTTAACGAAAGTATGGTCGAAAAAAGATTTTCCATTAATTGAAGTAGGTGAATTTGAACTCAATAAAAATCCGGAAAACTATTTTCAGGATGTGGAACAGGCCGCCTTCAATCCAACGAATATTGTTCCCGGAATTGGATTTTCACCAGACAAAATGCTTCAGGGAAGATTATTTTCTTACGGCGATGCGCAGCGTTACCGTTTGGGCGTGAATCATTTTCAGATTCCGGTAAATAAGCCGAGATGTCCTTATCATGCCTTCCATAGAGACGGCCAGATGCGCGTTGACGGAAATTATGGTGCGACAAAACATTATGAACCGAATAGCTACGGCGAATGGCAGGACCATCCTGAAACGAAGGAACCTCCTCTGGAGCTGTCGGGCGATGCGTATGCACACAATTTCCGGGACGATGATGAAGATTATTTCACTCAGCCTGGAGATTTGTTCAGAATTATCAAAGCCGACGGGAAAGCTGAGGCACTGTTTAATAATACCGCAGCCAATGTGGGCGGTGCCGAAAAATTCATTCAGATCCGCCACATCAGAAACTGCTATAAAGCCGATCCGGAATATGGGGAAGGCGTAGCAAAAGCATTGGGATTGGATATGCTGGAAGTTTTTAACTTCGATATGGCTCCTTACGATCAGTGGGCACCGGGAAAATCATAAATCTGAAAAAAGAAGTGGAAAATTAAATTGATTTTCCACTTTTATTCATGAATACTAAATGCTGAAAATATTGCAGCGAAATTCGGAATAGGAATTTAAAAAATAAAGATCATCATGGGAGTTAGCGTAAAAGCAGTGCTGGGAACAACAAAATATTATACTGAAGTCACTGCAGGGGAAAATAAGCTCATCACCGATGAACCGTTTGAAAAAGGGGGAGAAAACAGAGGTTTTAACCCTTTTGAAATATTGGCTACATCGCTTGCAAGCTGTACCGCAGCAACTTTGCGAAGTTATATCGACCGCAAACAGTGGGAAGTTGAAAAAATAAATATCGAAGTGAATCTGGAGAAAAATCCTGAGACCAAAACCACTGTTTTCACCAGAACCGTCAGTTATGGAAATGCAAATCTGGATGCCGATCAACTCCAAACCCTTCGGAAAGTGGCAGATACCTGTCCTGTACACAAAATTTTAAACGGAAATATAGAAGTAAATACAAATTATACAGAACAATGACAGAAATCAGACAGACCAACAACGAAAAAAAAGGCGTATTTGAAATTTATTTTGACGGCAAAAAAGCTGGTGAAATGACCTATACCTGGGCAGGAGAAGACAAGTTTATTATCGATCACACCGAGGTGGATGAAGCTTACAACGGTAAAGGGCTGGCGAAACAGCTGGTTTATGCGGGAGTGAACTATGCCAGAAAAAACGGTAAAAAAGTAATTCCGCTTTGTCCGTATGCGAAAGCGACCATTGCCAAGAATGCAGAACTTCAGGACGTTCTAGCTTAACAAGTTATTTTCGTTAAAATACAGCCTTTCAGTAAGCAAATACTGAAAGGTTTTTTTTATCATATTTTGCATTATAAACGGGTCTGCGCCCCGGATCGAACGGCATGTCTGAGCTCTTTTCTGGTTTTTTAGCGCGCGGCTTCGCCGCGCGCTAAAAAACCGGAAAAAGCGAGTAGTGAGAGCCGGAAAAGGCGCCCAAAAAGTCAAATTCAGATTTCTGGGGTTTCAAATGTTTATCCAAATTCCTCAAAAAAACTATATTTGTGCAACTTTAAAGAAAATATTATGAATCCGTATGTGCTGCTGAGTATTATTATCGCCTATTTTGCAATCTTGCTTTGGGTTGCTTACCGAACCGGAAAGGGCAGTAACAACGAGAGTTTTTTTATCGGAAACCGAAAAAGCAACTGGATGCTAGTGGCTTTCGGGATGATCGGCACTTCGCTTTCGGGCGTTACTTTTGTCTCCGTTCCCGGTGCTGTAGGCGCGGATAAATTTCATTATTTACAGATTACAATCGGCTATCTGATTGGTTATATCATCATTGCATACGTCCTTTTACCACTTTATTACCGCCTGAAACTCACGTCCATTTATGGCTATCTTCAGGAAAGAATGGGTGAAATTTCTTATAAATCCGGCGCCTGGATTTTCATCGTTTCGCGTTTAGTAGGCGCAACAGCAAGGCTCTATCTGGTGGTAAACATTTTACAGTTTTCAATTCTCGACAGTTTAGGAGTGCCGTTTATTGTAACAACTTTAGTGATTCTCGCCATGATTATTCTCTACACCTATGAAGGTGGTGTGAAAACTATTGTGTGGACTGATACGCTGCAGACTACCTGTATGCTTTTAGGGTTGATCATCTGCTCCGTTTACATGATGAACCACCTTGGTCTGAATTTCACCGAAAGTATTTCCGCAATGAATAAGCTGGGGTATACGGAAGTTTTCAATACCGATGTGGACAGCAAAGCATTTTTCTTTAAACAGATTCTGGCCGGCGCATTTATCACGATTACAATGACAGGAATTGATCAGGAAATGATGCAGAAATCCCTTTCCGTAACCAAACTGAAAGATTCGCAGAAAAACATGGTAGTTCTTGGAATTATTCTGGTAGGTGTGATTTCTCTATTTCTGTTTATGGGCGGATTGCTGCACCTTTACGGAACTACAGAACACGTTGCAAGCTCAGGCGATCAGCTTTTCCCGGACATTGCGCTGAATCATATGCCGCCATTTATTTCGATTATCTTTATTGTAGCTCTGATTTCGGCACTTTTCCCAAGTGCGGACGGTGCGATGACGGCGCTTACTTCTTCGCTCTGTATTGATATTTTTGGATTAAAAGAAAAACCGATCTCTCCGAAAGAGAAAGAAAAATTCAGAAAAAAAATCCACCTGATTGTTGCCTTTGCGTTTTTAATTATGGTGATCATCTTTAAACTGATCAACGACAATTCGATGATTGGTCTGATTTTAAAACTTGCAGGGTTTACTTACGGTCCGCTTCTGGGGCTTTTCGCCTTCGGTATTTTCACAAAATTCAGAGTTCAGGACAGGCTGGTTCCTTATGTCTGCATTGCAGCGCCGCTGATTTCTTATTTTATTGATAAATATCAGGAAAACATGTTCGGAGATTTCAAAATCGGATTGGAATTGCTGATTATCAACGGATTACTCACATTTATCGGATTATGGCTGATCCGGAAAAAATAATTGATTCAAATAACTTCATCCGGGCCAAAAACCCGGATTTTTCATTTCCAGAAACCATTGGAAATTTGTAAATTCGCATACAAATAAATCAAAATAATGAGCAAAAGCATTGAGGAGCTGAAATCTCTTACAACACAGATCAGAAGAGACATTTTGAGAATGGTTCACGCTGTGAATTCCGGTCATCCCGGTGGAAGCCTTGGATGTACTGAATACTTTACCGCACTTTATGGGAAAGTTATGAATTACAAACTGCCTTTCACCATGGAAGGTAAAAATGAAGATCTATTCTTCCTTTCCAACGGACACATTTCTCCCGTGTTCTACTCTACCCTTTCCCGTTTCGGATTTTTTCCGGTAGAAGAACTCGCCACTTTCAGAAAACTGGATTCCAGACTTCAGGGCCACCCGACAACACATGAAGGTTTACCCGGCATCCGCATTGCCTCAGGTTCTCTTGGACAGGGACTTTCTGTTGCGATAGGCGCTGCTTTGGCTAAAAAATTAGACGGTGACCAATCTTTGGTTTATACCCTTCACGGAGACGGAGAATTGCAGGAAGGACAAATCTGGGAAGCCTTAATGTTTGCTGCTGCTAAAAAAGTGGACAATATTATTGCAACAATTGATTATAACGGAAGACAAATTGACGGTGATACGGAAGATGTATTGAGTTTAGGTGATCTGCATGCAAAACTGGAAGCTTTCGGCTGGAAAGTCATTGACGAAAAAAACGGAAACGATCTGGAAACCGTGATCTCCACTCTTGAAAAAGCAAAAGCAGAAATCGGAAACGGAAAACCTGTCGCCATTATTCTTCATACCGAAATGGGTTATGGGGTTGATTTCATGACAGGAACTCACGCATGGCACGGAAAAGCACCGAATGATGAGCAGTTAGACACCGCTTTCAAACAGTTGTATTTAGAAGCACCTGCTGATTATTAAATTCTCTGATTAAAAAAATGAAGCCCAAAGGTTTCAGGAGTAAAAACTCAATCTAACTTACCTTCTCATGAAATATACATATACAGAAAAAAAAGATACAAGAAGCGGTTTCGGAGCCGGATTAGCTGAACTTGCTGATAAAAATCCCAATGTTGTTGCACTTTGTGCTGACCTCATCGGATCTTTGAAAATGGAGAAATTCATTGAAAAAGCACCGAAAAGATTTATCCAGGTTGGTATTGCAGAAGCCAATATGATGGGAATCGCAGCAGGTTTAACCATTAACGGTAAAATTCCTTTTACAGGAACTTTCGCGAACTTTTCAACATCACGGGTTTATGACCAGATCCGCCAGTCGATCGCGTATTCCAATAAAAATGTAAAGATCTGTGCTTCTCACGCGGGATTAACTTTGGGTGAAGACGGCGCAACACACCAGGTTCTGGAAGATATCGGAATGATGAAAATGCTTCCTGGAATGACCGTAATCAATACTTGTGATTACAACCAGACCAAAGCCGCAACATTGGCAATTGCTGATTTTGACGGTCCTGTTTATTTAAGATTTGGGCGACCTGTTGTTCCGGTTTTTATTCCGGAAGACATGCCGTTCGAGATCGGAAAAGGAATTCTCTTACAGGAAGGGACAGATGTAACGATCGTTGCTACCGGACATTTGGTTTGGGAATCTCTTGTTGCTGCCGATGAACTGGAAAAAGAGGGAATTTCCTGTGAGCTGATTAACATTCACACCATCAAACCTTTGGATGAAGAGATCATTCTGAAATCTGTAGAAAAGACCGGAAAAATAGTTACTGCGGAAGAGCATAATTATTTAGGAGGTTTAGGCGAGTCTGTTGCCGGAATGCTGGCAAGAAAAAGACCTACCAGACAGGAATTTGTTGCCGTTAACGATACTTTCGGAGAGTCTGCGACACCTGAGGAACTGATGAAAAAATACAAAATCGATTCAGCTGCCGTGAAGGATGCGGTAAAGCGAATTTTGGAGAAATAATTTCTTTTAAAATAGATAATTAAACACGCTTTACGGCGTGTTTTTTTTATTAAAATTAATCATAAAAACATTTACTCAAAACCTTTCACCAAAAAATCCTACAATTCATCTTAAATGTCCTGAAATTCAATTCTCATTTATGATATTTTCGTTAGTCATCAATTAAAACTGAATAAATGACTGACAAAATTAAAAACCCTTTAAAACTTTCCCTCGCGGCGTTTGCTTTATGCGCAGGAATAACCGTTTCAGCACAGGAAACTGAAGCTGCACCGATTCAGAATCCGCCTGTAAATGTGGAAGTAATGCCCGGAAGCCGCGGAGTTTCTTTCCAGCTTACCTTGGATAAAAAACTGAAAAGCGCGCCAAAAATTGGGTTTTTCGGGGTAACTGATTTTAACTCTGACTGGGGAAACGATCAGCTGATTGATATGATGGTTATCGGTAAGGCTACCGTTGATCTTTTTAAAGGAGTAAAATTCGGAGCGGGATTTCAAAGCACACCGGGCGGAATCCGTCCGTCAGCGGCTTTAATCTATACTTACGCAAATCCTGACTGGCTTGTTATTGCAATGCCAAGAGTAGATTTAAGCAAAAATGCCAATATCGAAGGATTCGGAATTGTAGAATACAAACCGGAAATTAATGATCAATGGAGATTCTATTCGCGCCTTCAGGGAACGTATGTTCACGCGATGTCTGCCGATCTGCACACCAGAAGTTATTTTCGCGCAAGAGCAGGAGTTACCGTCAAAGAATTCACATTCGGGGTCGGAGCCAATATGGAATATTATGGGCCGTTAAAGCATAATGAAAATAATATCGGCGGTTTTCTGCAGGTGGCACTTTTCTAAAATTCAGACCTAATTAAGATAAAAAAAACCGTTTCAGAAATTTCTGAGACGGTTTTCACAATTAACACAAATGATGGAAATATTTAAAATGTCTTCTCCATTGCAATTGCTTTAGGGAAAAGTATATTGTTTTCTAAGTGGATATGTCTGTGAAGATCCTTTTCGAAATCTTCCAACATCTTAAAAGTCACCTGATAAGTGCCGCACGCATCGGCCGGAAACTGGTAATTATTGGTCAGCTCAGCGATTTTCACAAATCTTTCACCTTCCACTTCATGTTCGTGCTTCATCATCTCCACAGGATTTTCTACTGTTCCGAAACGCGGTGCTTCCAGAGATTCTCCGCTTCTTTTCGCAGCAACCATTTTACGGATGAAAGGAAAAAGGATCAGTTCTTCTTTTTTCATGTGTGCTCCCAAATCCTGGGCGCTTCCGATAAAAAGTTCATTAATCTCAAATAATTCCGGATGTCTGTCGCCGTGAACTTTGCAAAGTTTATTTAAAAACGGAATGATTACCGCAGATTTTTCCTCCACATAACGGTGATGCGTTTTCTCCACATAATCTGCCAGCAGATCAAGCGGCCAGGAATTAAAATCGATTTCACCTGATTTTTCGGTTGGCAAATTTTCAAGATCAGCGTAAATATCTTCAGGCTTAATGCTTTTCTTTTCGCAGGCCTCTTCTATGGTTCTTCCTCCTTTACAGCAGAAATCAATTTTATATTTTCTGAATATTTCTGCGGTTCTGAAATCTTCTGCTACAAAATCGCCTATGGTTTTTTCTTTGGTTAACATTTTATTCGGTTTATAATTATAGGACAAATGTAAACAATAATTTTAATTCGGACAAATTTATCTTAATTAAGAATAATGAAATAAATCATGGATTGTAATCAAAGAAAACGGGAAAGTGAATTGGAATTTCTATTTAAGCCAGGCTAAGCCGTTTTCGGTTTTTAAAGCCAGCTCGTAGAAGGAATATTTCTGAGTCATTGCGACTAAACTGTTTCTTACAAAACTGAAATCTTCGTGTACGGGACATGGATTCACTGACGAACATTCGTGCAGACCCAAACCGCAGCTTGTGAAAAGCGAGTCACCATCGATAATACGGACAAGGTCATAGATTCTAAAGGCCTTCTGTTTCGTTTCATCAAAAACAAATCCTCCCTGTTTACCACGAACCGACTGCAGGATATTTTCACGGCAGAGCTGCTGCAGAATCTTTGCGGTGAATGCAACGGGTGCATTCACCGAATCTGCGACTTCCTTTACATTTACACGTTTATTTTCCAGACTTTGCTGGGCAATGTAAATGGTTGCTTTAATGGCGTATTCGCAGGCTTTAGAAAACATTTGGTGAAAATTTATTTAAAGAATTTCCATTTTGGAATAAATGCGAGTAATCCTACAGAAATATAAAGGAAAAGATTGGTAACATCGGTATATAAAAAAGTAGAGAGATAGTAATTGTGCAGCATAAAATGCATAACAACGGCCACAGGAAAAAGATACACCCCAATTTTTCTGTAAAAAAAGATGAGCAGAAGCCCGATAATCATCAAAAGATCTGTAAAGAAAATAAGAAGGAAATAAAACCCCGGAATATTAAGATCTGTTTTTTGCAGATATTCGTCGGAATCAATCCCAATTCCCATCAGACTGAATAATAACAGGGCACAAAGTGATAAAATAAATCCTAAATCCTTTTTTGGGCTTTCGTTGGAAAAATCGTCATTCATAGGGGTAAAATTAAAAAAAACTTTTGAATAGATTCAAAAGTTTTTTTACTGTTAAAAATCAGTTTAAGTCTTAAATTGAAACCGCATCAATCAGTCTGTTCTTATCTGAAATATATTCTTCCATAGAGATCATACTTTCAGTTCTCATAACATCCTGGATATCATCGATCTGGTAAATAATTCTTTTTGCGTCTTCGGTATTTTTAGCTCTTACTTTGCAGAAGATATTATATTTTCCGGAGATTACGCTTGCCTCGATAACGTTTGGAATAGTGGTTAATTCTTTCAAAACTTCCTGAGTTCTGTTAGATTTAGTAAGAAGAATCCCTATAAAGGCAGTAAAATGATAATCTAATTTACCATAATCAATGTTAAGGGAAGAACCGAGGATAATTCCTGCGTCTTCCATTTTTTTAACTCTCACGTGAATAGTCCCGGCAGAAACGTCCATTTGTTTGGCGATTTCAGTGAAGGGCATTCTGGTGTTTTCTACTAAAAAATCAAGGATTTTTTTATCTATTTCGTCAAGTTGATAATTCATTTCTAAAATTTATACATTTAATATTACTACGTGAATATTTTTGCAAATTTACGAAAAAATATTAAAATGAAAAAATTTAGCGAAACATTAACAAGTTTTAACGCAAATGATATAATTCATACTATAATTCTTATTTTATTGTATCTTTTTTAATAGAATCTCTTTTACTTTCCACTTTTACAGATTGAGATTTTTTATCCTTTTTCTTTCTTTTGAACAAGGTATTGAAACTTTTACTATAAACAACCCCAACTCCATAGCTTTGGTTCGCACCTGCATTTCCGGCAGCCGCACCGCTAAGTCCAATATTGCTCGGTTTGGAATAAGCTCTCAGAAGTCTTGTACCGTCGTTTTTCTTCGACCAGTCATACTCCACAATTCCTTCGCCGGAAAGATATTCCGCATTGGTATTTTCAGATTTTGAGATAGGAACACCAAGTCCTGTTTTTACTTTTACTCTCGGTGATAGTGCAAAACTCACACTTGCATTTGCTCTGTCGCCACTGTTGGAATTTGAGTCTCCTTTCAGATAATTTAAATCAACCTGAAACTCATTGCTGATGGTATTTAATACAGACCCCAGCTGTTTGAAAAGCATATTATAACCCGAAGTCTCCAGAGTATTTCCTAAATTAAGATTTCCGAAACCGGCATTCGCTTCATTAAAACTGCTCATCACCAAAACAGAACCGAACTGAATAATTTTTTCGTCCTCGTTGCTCATTTTCTGTGCCAACGTTTCTTTTAAATTACTCGAAACATCCTGTGCGGAAACTCCCAGTTCAATTTTTGGATTATTAAGGGTTTGGGTAATCCGGGTTGAAAGCAACACATTAACCGGCTGTAAACTTCCCATACCTAAATAGGAACCTGCATTGGTTACCGTTCTTAAATAGGTGGCATTAATATCCAGCTCAGGTGCCATGGCGTCACCATCCCAACGGATACTGCTGCCTTTTGTAATCTGGAAAGTTCTGTTCAAAATGGCTTTCGAAACAAATGTACCGTTGTCCACAAAATAATTTCCGTTCATTGAAATGGCTCCGGTTCTTCCCATTCTGAAACGCAGTTTATCAGAATTTCCGCGAACGGTAATATCTCCGATATCATCTCCTACAAGAACGTTTACTGTAGTTCCTTTGTCAACAGCAATCGTGAAATCAATATTCATATTGGCGCTTGAACGCTTTTTCTCTTCAAGTGAAACTACGCCTGCTTCATCTCTTTTCAGGAAACGCAGCATTTTAAATTCCTCAACATTGGAGGTGGAATTCGAATTAAAGGTAAATACACTGTTATTTAAAGCCCTCATTTCCGGGGTCGAAATACTCAAAGCAGAAACCGGTCCGTCTACATACAGCGTTCCGGTACCGTAAATTCTCCCCCAAAAGAGATCAAAATCTTTCTGTGTAGTGTTCAGAAGCATTAAATTATCTGCCCTCATTACTAAGTTAACGCCCATTGAAGCCAGCGTTTCAAACTGTATAGCTCCCGAAATTGATCCTCTTGAATTGGATCTTCCATCCCGAACGCCAATATCATTTAATACCGCCAAACCTCTCGAAAGTGAAATTACCGTATCGTCGAATGAATAATCCACACCGGTAAAATTCAGCTTCAGCCCCATGTTTTTCATCGCAATATCACCACTGTAATCAAGGTCGCTCAGCTTACCTGAAATTTTTAGTTCGCCTGATGCTTTTCCTCGAAGATTTCCGAAAACACCTTTCACAAATTCCTGCGCAAATGCAATATCGAATTCATTCATATCCGCAACAAGATTAAGCGTTGGTGATGAAGTGTTGTTATTGATGGTTCCCGTCAGATGCAGATTGTTATCGCCAATAATTCCTGCCGAAACTACTTTTGCATCCACGTCAAAAACGTTAGGAACGCTGCTTTTCTTTGCTGAAATTACAACATTTCCCATATCCTTTCCGTTCATCAGAATATCTGTAATATTCAGATCGATCAGCGGCTCCAGATTGTTTTTGTCCATTTTTATATTGAAAGTACCGTTCGCGGTTCCCTGGATATCCATACTGTTATCACTGTTGGTCAACGCAAACACTTTAGCAATATCAAGATTTTTAACATCACCGTCAGCCGAGAAATCTTTAGCAGATTTAAAGACAGCATCTTTTAAAAACAGTTCGCTGTTATCAGAATAAAGCCGCAAATTCTGAATGAGAAAATCACCAGCTTTCTTTCGGTATGTAATGGAATGATTTAGTTCCGGCGAAGTATCTATGCTCCATGCGACATTATTGAACTTAACAGTCGTCGGTTCAAATCTGAAAACGTAATCGCCTGCAGAATTTGTTGTCTGATTGAGATTCACGGCATATTCTTTCAGTGTCTGCTTTATTTCGTCTTCAGGACTTCCGTGCTTGAAATTTGCAGCGATATGCAGAATCCGATTATTTTCATTCCGTCCTCTCAGCATTATATCTTTCAGAATATTCTTGTTGTATTCTACCCTGTTCACTTTGGCAAATATCTGCTCCTCAAGATTTGCTGTGTTTATTCTTACCATCAGGCTGTCCACCATTGCACTGTCACGGGTAATCTTGTCGCGCTCCGTAATTTTATATGCCGGATTAGCCGCAGCCAAAGCTTTATCTGCATCGGTAATTTCCTGTTTCTTTGTCATGATGTATTTCAGCGCTGCTGCATCTACATTCAGAATCAAATTATTGGAATTACCATCATAAGAACCACTTACGGAGGCACCTTTAGGAATCTGAAGATCAGGTTCGAAATAATTTACAAGCCCTTGTTTCACATCAAAATTCATGGTAAAACTCTGTCCTCTGTATAATTTTCGTGGCGGCGGTCCTACCAGAATTTTTCCGAAACCGTTCTGAACCATTCCCATTAAATCCCCAAGATTGAATTTACCCGAAATCTGTCCGTTCACAGCGCCGGGAGCATCCACCGACACGACACGGTTTCCGTTTTCAAAGAAAGCTTTTACCTTCGCGTTAGGAATCAGGAATTTCTGGGTGGCATTTGCAAATGTTACACTTCGTAAATCTGCATCAAGATTTAAATCATTCAGATTGGTCATTGAGATCTTACCATCGACCAAGCCTGTAACGATTTGATTTCCTTTTCCGCCGTTAAAATAATTGATATTTAAATATTTCACATTGGCATTGATGTCAGCAAAAAGCTTATTGGTCCGGAAATCGATAAATCCTTTTACATCAGCCTTTGCCTGTTCATCATTTACATTTACAATTCCTCTGTATGTTTTATGATCAAGTACACCGTCGAGAAAAACATTGTTAATTTCCTTATTCATGATCTCGATTTTGGAAATCTGAGAGCGTGTTTTCAGCCTCATTGTATTCACATCGAAACTTTCTCCCTGTAAATTAAACTTGCCTGAGATTAGACCCACCTGTTTGTTTTTTGTAATCACAGAAGTATTTAAATCTCTAACGTCAGCAAATCCACGGTATTTTGGCAGGTTAGAACTGTAATTGTCTAAATAAAAATTACTGATTTTTGCCTGACCGATCCCTGTAATCAAGGTAGCGTTGGATACGAAAACCTGTCGGGGATTAACTCTTACCGCACCGTTATATTTTAATCTTCCGAAATCATCAGCAAAATTTTTCATTTTTGAAGAAATGAAAGTCGGCATCATATTTTTCAGTTCCTTGTAAGTAAAATCGGTGGAAAGTTTATCGGTTTCTATCTGGAAATTACCTTTCAGGAGATTCGCAACTTTCATTTTCTGAGTCCGGATATTTACCTGTGGATTTCTTATGAGAAAATTGTCGAGGTAGAAATTATTCAGCGGCCCGGTCATTTCTCCCGAAATATTAAACGGCTTATAATTATCCCAGTTGGTCACGAAATAGCTGATATCGTAACCGCTGATCTGGCTTCCCTGCATCATTTTCATTTCCCATTTCACCTTGTCAGAAAAATCAGCCCAGGAGCCATCATTAAGATTAAATTTAATATCTCCCTGAAGCAGTGAATGATCAGTATTGAGAGTTAGATCTTTTAAAAACATAAAATCTTTAGTAAGTGCCAGATCAGTTGAAAAAGTATCGACAATATGCTTCTTTCCCCATCTTTCTGTGGTGAATCTCATATTATTGATCTGTGCAAAGACATCGGACCCGTTTACTTTCAGTTCAGGCACTACCAGATTTACATTTTCGGCTGATAGCCACTTTCCCTGTTCCCCTTCACTGTTTTCATTAATAATCGAAATCTTCGAATCAGTAATAAACACTCTGGATTTTAGTTGAAAAGGCTCTCGTTTTACCGTAGGAGAAGGTGTATTGAACAAATCAACGAAGCGGATAAAGTTGGAAATGCTGTCGCCTTTATAAGTAATAACTTTTAAGTCGAGGTTTTCTAAGGATAATGACTGGAACTGAAGATTCCGCGAATTGCTGATAATAGAAAACCAGTTGGAATCTGCATAAAGTTCTTTAGCTTTAAGAAAAGGGAAATTTTTATAATCCTTTACCGCAACTTCGTGAATATGAATATCTCCAAAATAATTAATGTCTACGCTTTTGAAAGACATCTGCGATTTCAGATCAGTGTTTAGTTTTTCAATCACCTTTTGTGCAGCCCAGTTTTTGGTAGCCGGCAAGCTCACAATCACAAAAAAAGAAGCCACAAGAAATAGAGAAACCCAAAACAAAACCAAAAGCAGTTTTGCCCACCATTTATAGTTGGTAACATCTTTCGCAGCCTGCTGAACGAATTCACCGGCCGTTTCCACCGGATGAGTAATAGCATCTGACGCCAGTTCTGCCGCACCTTTTACGGTTTCTTTTACCGTGCCCTGAACATTTTCAACACCTTTCTGCACAGAAGCTCCGATATTCTCTGCGATCGATTTTTTATTTTCGTTATCGTTATTATTCTCTAAATTTGCCATTGTTATGAGCGACTCAATAATTTTAGGGATAGAATCGTCCTGCGACGACACTTCAGCTGCAATAATCCAGGGAAATAAGATCCTTTCGAATATTGCCGCCAATCAGGCAATACACAACGAATACGGTGGCGTAGTTCCCGAACTGGCTTCACGTGCACATCAGCAAAACATTATTCCTGTTGTCGAAAAATCCGTCAGCAAAGCAAATATACAACAAAAAGATATTTCTGCCGTGGGATTTACACGCGGTCCGGGACTTTTAGGTTCACTTCTGGTAGGCACTTCGTTTGCCAAATCTTTAGCAATGAGTCTTAACGTTCCGCTTATTGAAGTAAACCACCTTCAGGCACACATCTTAGCACACTTTATCGACGATGCAAATATTATGCCCCCTGAATTTCCGTTTTTATGCCTTACCGTTTCCGGCGGACACACGATGATTGTGCTGGTGAAAGACTATTTCGATATGGAAATTATCGGCAAAACAATCGACGATGCGGCCGGTGAAGCATTTGATAAAATTGGAAAAATATTTGATCTTGATTATCCTGCCGGTCCGATTATCGACCGACTGGCGAAGGCAGGAGATCCCAACTCCTTTAAATTCAATAAGCCAAGATTAGAAAAATATGATTATTCTTTCAGCGGAATTAAAACTTCTGTTTTATATTTCATTCAGAAAGAAATCAAGAAAAACCCGGATTTCATTAAGGAAAATATTGAAAACCTTTCTGCTTCTGTTCAGAAATCAATTGTTGAAATTCTGATGGATAAACTGGAAAAAGCAGCAAAAGATTTAAACATCAATCATGTCGCCATTGCCGGAGGAGTTTCCGCAAATTCCGGGCTCAGACAAGCGATGCAGAAAAATGCAGAAAGATTAGGCTGGAATATTTACATTCCCAAATTTGAATATACTACCGACAATGCTGCAATGATCGCAATGGTAGCGAAACTTAAATTTGACCGCGGCGAGTTTTCAGATCTGTCGGTGTCGGCAACTGCGAGATATGATATTGAAGAAAGTTTTAATCAAAAATCTGAGTAAGCATGAAACTTTTTTTTGGTGAAATTTTCCCGCAGGTAAAGATTAACGAGGAAGAACAGCAGCATATTGTGAAAGTGCTGAGAATGAAAGAAGGTGAAGAGATCAATGTTACCGACGGGAAAGGAAATTTAGCGGCGGGAAATCTGATTTTTGAAGGAAAAAAGGTTTCACTTGATGTCAGCGAGGTGAAAGAAAATCTTCCTAATTTTTCGACACAGCTTCACATTGCCATCGCACCGACAAAAAACATCGACCGAATTGAATTTTTCCTTGAAAAAGCGACGGAAATGGCTGTTTCTGAAATTACTTTAATTCAAACCGAGAAAACTGAAAGAAAGAATCTTAATACTGACAAACTGAGAAAACAAAGTGTTGCGGCATCCAAACAAAGCTTAAGGTTTCATTTCCCGATGGTGAACGACCTGACAAAATTCTCAGATTTCATTAAAACTTTAGATCCGGAAACCACTTTTGTCGCGCATTGTAATGAAAATCTGGAAAGAATCGATTTAAAGGAAATCCATCCACAGGAAAAAATTACCTTTTTAATCGGTCCCGAAGGTGATTTTTCTGATAAGGAAATCCAAATGTTGGCAGACAAAGGAATTAAAGCTGTTTCTCTCGGGAACCAAAGGCTCAGAACTGAAACTGCCGGCGTTTTTGTCGCAGCATGGAATTATTTTAAAATGATGGATTAAAACATTCACAAGCAGAAGAATATTTCCTGTTATTGAATCCTAGTTTAAGACTTGTTTTTTCTTAAGCCAATGATCGTAAATATCATTCCACCAATTAATAATATATTCGAAGCTATACCTGAATATTCGTTCCCTTTTAAATCATTAAAATTTAATTGGAATATATTTCTTACCAGTAGAATTATACTTAAAAATATTATAACAAATGCTATTCTTTTTACAGTCATCATGATTTTCTAAATTAGTGAACACTGCTTTCCTGTAAATACTTTGCTAAAATCTGATCCCCGCTGTTAATTGAATTTTTCGCCCAGCGGACTTTCATCTTCCAGAGTTTCTCTTCTGATAACTTATAATCAATATCAGATTTGATGAGCTTCTGTTTTAGTTCATAAAAGCAAATCGCCGCCGCCACGGAAACATTAAAACTCTTCGTAAAACCGTACATTGGTATCGCTAAAGTTTCATCGGCAAAATCGAGAATTTCTTCAGTGACGCCTTCTTTTTCAGTCCCGAAAACCAATGCGACAGGTTCTTTGAGTTCGTAATCAGGAAGCATTGTTGCGTTTTTCTCGGGAGAAACGGCAAGAATTTTATAGCCGCGGTTTTTTATTTCTTTCAAAGAATCCAGATTGTGAGGAAGTTTTTCAACTTCCACCCAGGTTTCTGCTCCTTTGGTGACGCGAAGATTTGGATTGAATTCGTTTTCGCTTTCCATTGCCACGATTTTATGAAAACCACACGCTTCTACCGACCGCACAATCGCTGCTGCATTACGGAACTGAAAAATATCTTCCATGACCGGCAATACAAAATCTGAACTTTCCTCTGCATAATATTCAATTTTACTGAGGCGTTCGTCGGTTAAAAACTGCTTGAGATAGTCGAAGGTTTGCTGATTTTTCATTTGTCAAAAATAAGGATTTTCTGCGACGGATCTGTGTATGTTTCCGTGACTGCATTGTATCAAAAGACTTTCACTGGGAACCGGGACCGCGCCCCGGCTTGAACGGAGCTCTTTTTGCGAAGCGCAGCGAAGCAAAAAAGCGGGAGTGGAAGACGGAAACAGGCGCCCAAATCATTTGAATTCAGCTTAAAATATGTATTTTTGAATTTATGAAAAGAAAAGTACTTCTCATCTACACCGGCGGTACCATCGGCATGGAAAAAGATTATGAAACCGGAAGTCTGCGTGCCTTCGACTTTGGAAATATTTTCCAGAAACTTCCCGAAATGAAACTGATCGAATGTGAAGTTTCTGTTCATTCTTTCCAAAAACCGCTGGATTCCTCAGATATGGGCCCGAAAGAATGGAAAATTATTGCCCGATTAATTGGTGAAAATTATAATCTTTATGACGGTTTTGTCATTCTTCACGGAACCGACACCATGTCATATACGGCTTCTGCATTGAGTTTTATGTTGAAAAATCTCACTAAACCGGTGATTCTGACAGGTTCCCAATTACCGATTGGAGATTTGCGCACCGATGCGAAAGAAAATCTTCTGACGAGTTTGTATTACGCAAGTCTTTACGAAAATGATGACGCGGTAATTCAGGAAGTTGCGGTCTATTTTGAATATAAATTACTGCGCGGAAACCGCACGCTCAAATATTCGGCGGAATATTTTGATGCTTATCAGACACCGAACTATCCTGTTTTAGGGCAATCCGGTGTTCATTTAAATATTGAAAAAGACTTTTTGTGGCGTTCGAAAACGGGAAAGCAATTTACAGTTGATACCCATATTTCCCAAAATGTCCTCTTCTGGCGTATTTTCCCTGGAATGCATCTTGAGCATTTTTCCGAAATTCCCAATATGAAGGTTTTAATTTTACAGGTTTTCGGATCGGGGACAATTTTTAACAGTAAAAAAACGCTTCACACCCTTCAGATGCTGAGGGATCAGGGTACTGAAATCGTAGTGGTTTCGCAATGTGTTTCTGGCGGAATATCATTCGGAAAGTATTCCAATTCGAACATATTTACAAAAATCGGCGCGATCAGCGGAAATGATATGACGGCAGAAAGTGCCATTACCAAAGCAATGCATCTTCTGGACAATCCGGATTACAAGGGAAGTTTTGCCGAGAATTTTGCAAAAAACTTATGCGGTGAAGTTTCAGTACTATAAATTTTACATTTTTTTTAGATTGACCTTTCAAATCTCGTTTAAATAAGTTACTTTTGCAATCCTAATTAGAGAGGTGTCCGAGTGGTTGAAGGAGCTAGCCTGGAAAGCTAGTATACGGGTAACTGTATCGAGGGTTCGAATCCCTTCCTCTCTGCAAATAAAAATCTTTGAAGTTTTCTTCAAAGATTTTTATTTGTTGTATCTCTTCAAATCAACTTCAGGCATCAGCGATTTTCCATTTTCTATGTGATCATAAAGTTCCTTAGAAAAATAACATCCGTTCAAGATTCCGCGCGCTCCCAGCCCATTATAGACGTAGAAATTCTTGTGCTCCGCATGATTTCCTAAAATTGGTCTTCTGTCTTTTACGGTAGGTCTGAAGCCAAAATTTACTTCTTCTACCTGAAACTCCGGAGGATAAAATTCAGAAAGACCGGTGATCAGCTCTTCTGTTTTAAAATCATCAATTTCTTCAGGCCTTTCGTTGGGATCATACGTGCCGCCATAATAATGTATTTCATCATTTAGAGGGAAGAGAAAGTGCTTTTTCTTAAGGGTATACTGATGAGTGAACCGCTCCGAAAGCTTAACTTTTATATGGTGTCCTTTGTTCGGAATTACTGGGATCTGAGAAAAATAAGGATTTCCTTTTACGCCCATTCCTTCGCAGAATACAATGTTTTTAAATTGAAAATCTTTATACGCATTTTCGGTCAGCAGGGAATAATCAAACTTTTCCTCAACTAATAAACCGTTTTCTTTAAAATAGCTCATAAAGTCTCTAAAAAACCCATCTACATTAAGTCTTGCGGATTTGTTCACCGAACCTGTTCCGTACGGATTTCTGATCGTTTCCAGCGTCTCGAAATCAGGATTCAGG
This sequence comes from Kaistella soli, assembly GCF_019038595.1. Lineage (GTDB taxonomy): Bacteria > Bacteroidota > Bacteroidia > Flavobacteriales > Weeksellaceae > Kaistella > Kaistella soli. Next base: position 373,978 of record NZ_JAHOPF010000003.1, on the reverse strand, counting down.
AATGGCTTCAGCTCCTCCGTTTCGCACTTGCTGAGCCAAAGTGCTTTTTCCTGCTCATCATGAAAGATGCGGCGGATATTTTCTTCAATTAAATAATTGGTACCGGTATATTTTTCAATTTCATTAAGTGTTTCGTGCAGAAAATCGATCTGTTCCTTAGCAAGCCAAAATGTGGTGAATTTCTTTAAAACCAATGGATTGATGATTCCTGCAGAAACCTGTGAAGCGCTTTTTCTGCCTTCTGAGAATATGGCGAAAGATTTCCTGTTCTGTATTAACTGATGGGCAAAAAACAATGCCGCATATCCGTCGCCAACAATGATATAATCTACATTTTTCATTCTTAAATATCGCTTAGGAATTCATAAAAAAAACCTGAGTAAAGGTACTCAGGTTTTGTGGTATTTTCAAGCAGAATTTTAATAATTCCACATGTCGTTTTCCATTTGAAGGATCTGTCCTTTGATTCTTTCACTTTCCTCTAGCTGAGCATCAGCATCACGCGGGATATAATCTTTAATTACTCCGTTTCCTAATCCGTTATCTGATTTATAAATCACGGTAGAAAATCTTCGCGCATTCAAGATATCATCGAAAGTAATGTCAGAAGCTAGGTTTTTGCTGTTGAAAACTACAGAATTCGCTAAAACTTCTCTTGCGTCCGGATAATAAACCCAGAACAGGTCAATCAGTTCATCTTTTGAAGCTAAAGGCTGTCCGTCAGGTCCAAACTGACCCATTGTTGAAGGATCCTGCCCCATAGCGGCAATACCCAACAGTCTGTATTTCATCTGGCTGTCTCGTCTGTCAATATACCACATTCCTTTAATCTTCAAAACTTTCACATTTTCAGTTTTGGTTTCATAAACGTTGGTAAATTCTTTCTTCTCAGCTTCAGTTAATTTTCCGGTTTCGTTAAGACGGTCAATTCCTGCATCACTCATTACAGAGTTTTTGATTCTGGACTGAATCGCGTCAGGACTAAGTCTTGTCTGGAACATTTCATCATCATATACTTCCTTGATTCTGCCGTCATTAATAGCATCAAAAAGAATCTGGTATAAAGATTTGTTCTGAGAAACAAGTCCGTCTTCATTATGATAGAAAGGCTGGTTCAGTTTATCGTTCATATCGATAATCTCCCAAACTACCATACTCTTCAAAATGTCTTTATCTTCAATAAAACCATATTTAAGAGGAGTAACTTTGTTTGACACCATTGAATCTCCCTTCTTAATCAACCCAAGTTCTCTGTATTTTCTGAAAGACTCAGGAGACTTGGCATTTAGTATAGACATTGAAGTAATTGGAGTATCATCAACCACTGCACCGGCAGCAGGTGTTTCAACAACAGGTGCTTCAACTATAGGAGCTTCTTCCACAGGTTTGGCCACTTTCGTGGTTTTTGCCTTGGCTTTTTTCTTGGTTGTTTTCTTTTTCGTCTGAGCCTGAACAGACAGGAAACTCAACGCAAGAAATAAAAATATGAACTTTCTCATTATAAAATTTTTATACTAATGACAGATATAATATCAAATCAATAACGTAATTATTGTACGTTTATTACAACCGGCGGAATTTGTTTTAATGTCTGTCCGCCAAGTCCTGTTGCAGTTGCCTGAATATTGTATATGTAAGCAATATCTCCAGATCTTAAACTTTTGGTTAGAGCAGCTACCGAACTCATTGAGTTTCCGGAAACCATCATACCAGCTTTTCCTTGAACTTTAAACATGAAACTGTTTACTGTAAAGCTTACAGGAAAGTCGAAATCTGGCATATCCACAGAAACGTGCTGATTAGCAATTGAACTTGCAGGCATTGACACCACTGATTTCCCTTGGATTTCTCCAACCGGTGGCGGAACATTTTTAATTCTGAAATCAAAAGCCTGAGAAATTACTCCGCCTTTTGGATCTCTACCTGAGATCGTAAGTTTTACGGTGGAACCTCCACCCGGAGTAACTATCCATTTACCTCCACTTCCGCTAACAGAAGCTCCCGCAGCTGACAATGAAATTCCTGACATGTCTGCTCCCAAAATCGAACCAGAGATCGGGTTAGGTAATCCACGGTATAAAACGTTCATCTTATCTGCAGTTACGATTGCGCCTTTCTGAGCCTTAAGTTCCTGTGCACCTGCAATTACCTTGTAGGTATGATCGTAAGGAAGTGAAATAACTTTACCGTTTACATCAGTGAAGGAAATCGTTCCGGAAAACTTATGATCACCCAAAGCACTTGAATTAAGGTTTGTAGTTCCCTGTCCGTTTTGTACCGATAAACCAGGCATTGATAATCCTGGAACACTGCTGGAATAATTACCAATAGCAACGGATGCCGGAGCAGATTCTCCCTGAATTACAGTAGTCGGAGCCGATACGATTGCCTGATAAGCATCAAATTTAATATCTGCATCTACTTTTTCCTGTAGCATAGTCATTAAAACATCAGACTGCAGATTTCTTGCTTCCGACTGCATAACTTCTAAATTGGAAAGCGCCGCAATAAGAGGCTGTCCATAAAATTTATACTGCAACCAATTTTTCCCGTTTCTTGTTTCTTTATTGGGGAATTCTGTTACAAGAGTTTTGTTTGCTCTGTCAACAACTGGCTTCATATCTGAAGCAGAAGCGAAAGTTTGTGTAATGTATGATTTCAAAACTTCAACTTTGGCTTTTAAGTCTGTTGCATTTTTTGAGGGAACTGTTTCACTTCCATTAAAAAATAATGAAGAAGCTGGTTCTGTATTATTTAATGCGGTAAAATTATCGTCTACACTAACATTGCTGTCATAACCGGATTCCGATTTCAATTTCGTTTTCAAATCTTCAATAAAGGTAACCAAATCATTAGTCTTAGCTTCCAAAGCACGATAGTCTGCTAATGGTTTAGCGTAAGTTTCGGGCGTATTAGCAGCTTTAGCTTCTAATGTTTTCTTGAAAATCTTATCGTTTTTTTCTTCTACTAAACCTCTCGTATCGGTTAGCGTCTGGTTGGTATCATTATATGACCTAATGATTTCCTGATCGATCTGCATTGCAAGCATCGCAATGAAAACCAGATACATCAGGTTAATCATCTTCTGACGAGGCGTCTGTTTTCCTTGTGCCATTTTTAGTAAATTTTGTTAATAATTTTAAATTTTAATTATAAATGGTTAGAAAACTATGATTTCATTGCGCTAAGCATTCCGCCGTAAACTCTGTTAAGATTATTTAGGTTAGAAGTCAGTCCTGATAATTCTTCGTTGAATTTTTCTGAATGAGCAGCAGATTTCATCATATCCTCAACATACTTTTTGCTGTATTCAGACTGTGTTTTACCATGCTCTAACTGAAGTGCATACAAAGCATTCATGCTTTCCAAGTGACTTGAAGCTAAAGTTAACTGGTCGTTATATTTTTGGGTGGCACCTGTAACGTCTACAGTTTTATTAATCTGATCTACTGAATTAGAGAAATTATCGATACCAGTTCTTAATCTTTCGAATAAGCTAACATCTAATTTTGCATCTTCAAGCATTTTGTCCAATTTATCAGATAAAGAAGTTTCAAGTTCTTTTACTTCTGCAGATTTAATACCTAAACTTGAGTGAACTGGATTTGGGTTTGCGTTTCTATCCAACAACTCTGGATAAACATTTTCCCATGCGTAAGACTCTTCAGTTTTTGGCGCATCAAATGCGAAAATGATAAAAATGATAGCTTCAGTGATCAAACCAATTGATAGGGTTACGTTTCCTGTAAGCGGACCGATACTGAAGTGGGTAAGCTTAAATAAAGCTCCGATGATTACGATTGCGGCTCCTATTGAATAGATAAAGTTATATGTAGCCTCTTTTGTTTTAAACATGTTATTTGAATTTTTAGTAGTTAATAATTATTATTTGGTTTTTTGTTTTTTCGTAAACTTTTAGTTTGTTCTTTTTTTGAATTTTGCTGTTCCTTCCGGAATATCCTGCACTGTTCTGAATCCTATATAACTTCTCGCAGAATCTTTCATTTCATAATCTCTTGCTCCGGTCATCAAAAGATATCCTACATCTTTCCAGGATCCTCCTCTTACCGTTTTTCTTGGCTCTTTGTAAGCCTGATTCGACAAGTATGGATTTAAAGTAGAGGCAAACTGATAAGTTGAGTTGTTGTAAGGAGATTCGGTCCACTCCGAAACGTTTCCTGCCATATCAAACAAACCAAATCCATTTTTAGGGAATTTTTTTACCGGTGCGGTATAGGTGTAAGTCCCTTTCTTTTCATCCTCAATGTAATTACCACGTTTCGGTTTAAAGTTCGCTAAATAGCAACCTCTGTCATCCTGCAAATAAGGTCCGCCCCAAGGATAAGTTGCATTTTCTTTACCTCCTCTTGCAGCATATTCCCATTCTGCTTCAGTAGGAAGACGGAATGCCATTGGTTTTTGTTTTTTCTTTTTCAGAGATTCGTTGTAATCTGATTTTAATTTAGATTTAAAATTACAGTAAGCTCTTGCCTGATCCCATGTTACTCCTACAACAGGATAACTTTTATAGGCAGTGTGCCAAAAATATCCATCATAAAGCGGTTCGTTATAAGCATAATTAAAATCCTTGATCCAAACCGTAGTATCGGGATAAACCGCAATACTTTCTTTCTTTAAATATTTTGTACCTCTTGATTTGTCTTTAACAGCAGATTCAATATCTTCCCAGTTATAAGCGTAAAGTAATTTTCTGGTATCTAAAATTCTTTCATTATTGATTCTCTGAGCAGGCGGAATGTACATCGTTTCAAGTACTTCAGCATATTGTGCGTCCGGGTAATCGGAAGTTTTCCAACGGAGCGGAACTGACCAGTCTAATTTTTTAGATTCGTCATATCCTTCTCTTCCACCCTGAGATTCCATGAATTCCTGATAAGCATTTTTTGTATCACCGGCTTTTTTCGATGCATAGGCAAAATCTCCTATGGATGCTCCATTTCCAGTAGAACCACCATCTCCTGCAGCTTCCGCCAATAATGAACGGGCAACAGAATCTCTTACATAATTAATAAAAACCCTGTATTCTGCATTGGTAATCTCTGTTTCATCCATAAAAAATGATGAAACTGTAACGGTTTTCAAGTTTGCTTTTTCAGGAGTATTGGTGAAATCCTGGTCGGCTAAACCCATAACATATGAACCTGCAGGAATGGAAACCATTCCGTAAGGTCTTTGAGCAACGAAGGATTTTGATTTACCTTTAGGTACTAATTCTCCTTTTTGTCCGGGCTTTCCTGCTGATGATCCTCCTCCTTTAGAACAAGAGATTATGACAGACGCTGATAATAATATAAGAAATATTCTTTTCATGCTATTTTTTGAAATTAAGCGGTAAATATATAATTTTTTGGAAAAACAATTGCGTTTTTTTTTGCAAAACGTAAAATTGCTTGGATTATTTTATATGAATTAACATTTCTTTTATTCGACAGTTACTGATTTTGCCAGATTTCTAGGCTGATCTACATTTGCACCCCTATAAACTGCTATATAATAAGCTAAAAGCTGCAAAGGTACAGATGCGATTATCGGAGAGAAACATTCTGAGGTTTCCGGAAATTCAATTACATAATCTGCCATTGAGGAAACCTGTGTATCACCCTTGTTAACCAACGCAATTACTTTTCCTTTCCGAGCTTTAATTTCCTGAACGTTACTTACAATTTTATCATAATGTCCCTGCTTAGGAGCAATGATAACAATCGGCATATTTTCATCGATAAGTGCAATCGGGCCGTGCTTCATTTCCGCAGCTGGATAACCTTCAGCGTGAATATATGAAATCTCTTTAAGCTTTAATGCTCCTTCCAACGCTGCCGGGAAATTATATCCTCTACCTAAATAAAGGAAATTCTGAGCGTCAACAAAGTTCTTAGCAATTTCTTTAGTAATTTCGTGGGTGGTTTCAAGAACCTCCTCCACTTTTTTCGGAAGTGCATCCAGTTCTGTAATTAATCGCATGAATTCCTGATTACTCAAATGGCCTCTGTGCTTGCCTAATTTCAATGCAATTAGAGAAAGAATGGTAAGCTGCGCAGTAAATGCTTTTGTAGAAGCCACTCCAATTTCAGGACCTGCGTGGGTATAAGACCCTGCATCCGTTATTCTTGCAATTGAGGAATCCACTACATTACAAATCCCGTAAATGAAAGCTCCTTTTTCTCTAGCCATTTTTATTGCAGCCATGGTATCAGCAGTTTCACCTGACTGTGAAATTGCGATTACCACATCTTTTTCCGTAATAATAGGATTTCTGTAACGGAATTCCGAAGCGTATTCAACTTCTACGGGGATTCTTGCAAATTCTTCAATGAGATATTCACCAATTAGTCCGGCGTGCCAAGAAGTTCCGCACGCAATAATCGTAATTTTCTGTGCCTGGCTGATTCTGTCCAGATGATCCCAGATTCCAGCCATTTTGATAATACCTTCTTCAACCAGCAATCTGCCTCTCAGTGTATCGTGGATTGATTTTGGCTGTTCGAAAATTTCTTTAAGCATAAAGTGCTCGTAGCCTCCTTTTTCAATCTGCTCAAGACTTAACTTCAGCTCCTGAATTTCAGCAATTATCTTTTCGTTATCTTTAATATTTCTGATATCAACTCCGTTTTCAAGTGAAATCGTTGCCATGTGACCTTCCTCAAGATAAACCGCCTCTTTGGTAAATTCAACAAAAGGAGACGCGTCAGAAGCAATGAAATATTCTTTATCACCAAGACCAATAGCAAGCGGCGAACCTAATCTTGCTACTACCAGCAATCCTGGAAAATCTTCATGCATCACAGTTATTGCATACGCGCCATACACTTCATTCAGTGCAAAACGTACTGCTGCAGGGAAATCTATTTCAGCATTGGTATCCATAAAAAACTGAATGAGATTTACCAAAACTTCGGTATCGGTTTCCGAATGAAAAGTGAAACCCTTTTCTGTAAGCATAATTTTTATGGTATCATAATTTTCAATGATTCCATTATGCACCAAAGCAATTTTACCGTTGTTCGAAATATGCGGGTGTGAGTTTCTGTCACTCGGCACACCATGTGTTGCCCATCTGGTATGTCCCATTCCTACATGAGCTTTACCTATAAGATTTTCAGAAATAGCAACTAAATCGTCAACCTTACCTTTTGTTTTGGATACATCAAAATGCATATTACCATTTTCTAAAACGATTCCTGCACTATCGTAACCCCGGTATTCTAATCTCCGAAGACCATTAATTACTACTTCATATGCATCCTGAAAACCAGTATATCCTACAATACCACACATATATTACTTATTTTTTAATTCTTAAAAATTTATTTTTTTCCGTACGTCAAAATTAATTTTGCGCTTTTGCTGATATTATTGGGGTCGGTGCCTACAAAGACAGCCCTGTTCGGAGTGTATGCCCTGGTATTATAATCTTGTGAGTTTTTTATATTGAGTGCACCCAAAAGATTACCAGCTGCATCAGTGGTATAACTGCCTACATTAAGAATGAAATCCTTGGCAATAGCTTCTTTTTCAATAATGTTTTTGAAAGTCTGAGTAATGCCAATATCGTAATGTGCTTCACTTTTATCTAAATCGTAAGCTTTAACCAGGCTGTAAACTCCTGTATTTGCCAAAGTGCTCATATCTTCAAGGTAGGTATTTAAATCCTTTTGTTTTACGACAAAATAAGAGGGCTTTTGATATTTATTATCCCACGTACTCTGGTCAGTATAAAGTCTCAGCTTAGCGGAAATAATACCTATCTTTTTTGTTTGAAACATGTTTTTTATAGTTGCAATGGTAGCTTCAGGAATTTTAAGACCAATTCCTGGTCCTCCCATTCCTTGTGCATAAATTTTTGGAACTCCTGTAACGGCATCCTGCCCCTGTGGTGTAAGCGCAATAGCTGATGGAGTTCCTGCCCGATTATTGGTAATTTGGCTGAAATGAGCATTTGATGACCCCATATCCAGTGAATAAACCGCCGGCTCCCGTGTTGTTGTTCCATTTTCCACCTTATCCTTTTTATAGTACAGATTAACAGTAACTGTATTTGGATCAAAACTGAATATATATCCGTCATTTTCCAACACAGAAATCTGCAGACCTTTAAAATATCTGATAAACGACGCAGCATCTGATAATTCCGGAGATGATCCCTTCTTAATTATCTTATTCTGCATAAATGTACTGTCCATAGGTATTCTAAGAGAGACATCTCTTACAAATAATTCGCTGTTATCTGAATCTTTAGTGATTTTGATAGAATTAATCGTCCCGTCAAAAACTTTAGATCCGATTACATTACCCACGGCAACATTTCTGTCAGACATAATTGAGTCAGCAGCAGACCCAAGAAATTCATTTACTTCATGTACTTTAATATTGAATATCGTTTTTCCGTTAATCTTTGTTCTACCGTATTTACTGACAGGATAATTGGTCACAACTTTCTTCGCAGCAACCGCTCCAACAGGATAGATATAATCTTCAACAGTAGTTGTAGTAGCAGAATCTGTAGGATAAATCGGTTTGATTACCAGAACCGCAGAATCCAAAACCGGGTTAGTCCCAAAATCCGGACTGTAACTTGACAAACGTACCTGTGAAACGTACGCAGATTTCTGTAGTCCAAACTGAGGCTCATTAAATGCACCCAAAGTTGCACTCTGAAGTCTCGCAGCATCCGATCTTACAGCTTCACCATTATTTACATTATAGGCAATCACAGTATAGGCTGTATCAGTACCTTTAGCACCATCCTGAAAAAACTGAGAACCCAGTTGATCTGCATCGGGCTCACAATTCCATAAAATTAAACTTCCAATTACCAGTGTTGCAGTAATATTGAATAATTTTTTAATATTTTTTATCATTAAATTTAAATTGATTAGTATAACGTTTCGATTGATTGAGCATCTAAATATTCTGATTTTGCAGTTTTGGTTTTATCAAAAGCCTGATCCAGTTCGTCTTGCAGAAATTCGTCACCTTTCACTACCATGTCCACCAAATCCATGCTTTCGATGACAAACTGCTGAAAACTCGGTTTCTTAAACGCTTTAAGTGAATTAATATTGTCGAAATTCATTTTTTCTTCTATAGAAGTAGAAAGCGGCGCATCTTCTTCATTATAAACAGAAAGAACTATTTTAGTGTCATTAAAATAAGAATCGGTTTTATAGAATGTTTTCAGATAAATGGGAATGAAAGAAGCCATCCAGCCATTAAGGTGAATCACATCGGGCACCCAGTTTAGTTTTTTAATGGTTTCGATAACACCTCTGGCAAAAAAGATTGCCCGTTCATCATTATCCTCGAAAGGCTTTCCGTCGTCATCAGTGTAAAACTGTTTTCTCTTGAAATACTCTTCGTTATCGATAAAATAAACCTGCAGCCTTTCTCCAGGCAGGGAAGCAACTTTAATAATCAGTGGCTGATCAAGGTCGTTGATAATAATATTCATCCCTGAAAGACGAATGACCTCGTGAAGCTGAAATTTCCGTTCGCTGATCTGGCCAAATCTTGGCATAAATACCCGTACGTCATTACCTTCCTGGTGCATTTTGAGAGCCATTTTACTCACCATTGTCGCCATATTGTTATCTTCCTGGTAAGGAAACATCTCCGTGGTGACATATAATATTTTTTGGTTCGGCATAAATTCTATCGTTCTTCTTATTAATAAAGCAGAATATTCTGCTTCGCAAAATTACAAAATTTTAAGCGAATATTTTTTAATTAATAAATTTTAATAATTATATTTAAAATTACCCGATTTAATGCGAAATAATTTTCTTCACGAGGTCTTTTTTTTGAGGAAATTCTTATTTTTACACGGATAATTATAAACCATGGAAATTTTTAAAAACAAAAAAACTTTGCTCGATTTTATCGAACGACAGAAAGAAATGGGCAAAAGAATAGGATTTGCTCCAACAATGGGTGCCCTTCACCAAGGCCATATTTCCCTTTATGAAGCTGCAAGAAAAGAAAACGATCTTGTAATTTCATCCATTTTCGTGAATCCTACCCAATTCAATAATCCGGCTGATTTAGAAAAGTATCCGAGAAATATTGACAAGGATATCAAAACCTTAGAACAATCAGGGTTTGTTGACGCAGTTTACATCCCCGAGGTTTCCGATATTTATCCTGAAGGCCTTAAAAGCAAAGAATATGATTTCGACGGTCTGGAAAATGAAATGGAAGGAAAATTCCGCCCCGGACACTTCAATGGCGTTGGAACTGTGGTGGAGGAACTCTTTAGACAGGTAAAACCTGATAATGCCTATTTCGGTGACAAAGATTATCAGCAGCTGGCTATTATTAAGAAATTAACTGAAAAATTAGCGCTTCCCATCAAAATCCACGGTGTTGCGATACACCGCGAAGCAAGCGGACTGGCAATGAGCTCCAGAAACCAAAGACTGAGCACCACAGAAAAAGAGGCCGCTAAAATCATCCACGAAACTTTAGTCAAAGTAAATGACTGGTTCAGAGTGATCTCCATTCCCGAGATCAATAAACGGGTACAGGATATATTTGATGAACAGCGCGGAATGAAACTGGAGTATTTCGAAATTTCTGATGAAGCTACCTTAAAAGAAACAGATTTTTTCTACAAGGGCAGAAACTTCCGGGCTTTCATCGTAGTCTTCGTTGGTGACGTAAGGCTGATTGACAATATGCATTTGGATTAAATCCGCCTAAAAACGTCAAAAGTCTTCCTAACAAGAAGACTTTTGAGCACCAAATCACAAAATATTAATATGAAAAAAATTTACCCCGAAAGGTAAATTTGTGACCCGGCTGGGATTCGAACCCAGGACCCATACATTAAAAGTGTATTGCTCTACCAGCTGAGCTACCGAGTCGGTTTTTAAAATAATAAGCAATTTAAAAGATGCTTATTGCTGATGCTTTGTGCCTGCGACTGGACTCGAACCAGCACATCCTTAGGAAACCACCCCCTCAAGATGGCGTGTCTACCAATTTCACCACGCAGGCTAAAAAAAACCGTAAGGTTACGGAACTTTTTAAGCTTGTGACCCGGCTGGGATTCGAACCCAGGACCCATACATTAAAAGTGTATTGCTCTACCAGCTGAGCTACCGAGTCGGTCACCTTTAAAACAAACAATTAAAAAAGATTATTTAATAATTATTCTCTGTTTTTAAGTGGTGCAAAGATAGGCCTTTTTTTAAAATCTCAAAATTTTTTTGGTAATTTGTACAAAATTAAAACATGATAATTTCACTGGTAGGATACATGGGTAGTGGTAAATCACACATTTCCAAAGTTTTGAGCAATAAAATAAAATTTAAATTAATTGACCTTGACCGGCAAATTTCTTTGAAAAACAAAATGACTATCCCCGAAATCTTTGAAAAAAGAGGCGAAATCTATTTCCGCAAACAGGAAAATGAGATTTTGAAAGAAGTTTTATCCTCTTCCGAAGACTGTATCTTGAGCGTTGGTGGTGGAACGCCGGCTTACTTCAACAATATGGAAATTATCAATCAACACTCGGAAAGTATTTTTTTGAGGACTTCTGTAACCAATCTTACTGAGAGAATTCTGAAACAAAAAGACAAGAGACCCTTAGTTGTAAATATTGCTGAAGAGGATTTACCTGAATTTATCGCGAAACACCTGTTCGAAAGAAACATTTACTATTCACAAGCGAAATTCACCATTGATACAGACGGAAAAGAACCTGAGCAGATTGTAGATGAAATCCTGACACTTATTTAATCTTCCTTGTTTTCATCCACATCACTGAAGAATAAATCCCAGTCTCCATCTTCCATGTCAGTGCTGTTATCACCTTCTATATAATCATCCATATCCCTGCGGTCTTTTTTCGTAGGCCGGCCTTCTCCTTTGATTCGGTAATAATCCTGGGCAAGCTTGCGCTGTTTTAAAATTTCATGCTGTTCTTTATCAGTCTTATCTTCAATATGTAGAGGGACCAGCTTTGCTCCTATCCTACTCTTTGGGATTTGTAAGACTTTTATCTGATAGTCAATCTGGTTCTTCCTGATCTTAATAAGATCACCGGGATTTACTTCTTTTGAAGATTTTACGGTTTGGCTACCTACAGAAACTCTGTTTTTCTTTATTTCATCGGCGGCGATGCTTCTTGTCTTATAAAAACGGACACACCATAAAAATTTATCAATTCTCATATTTTATTTATACTTTTGCTGGATTAAAAATTTTTAGCAATTTAATGATAATATTAAAAATGAAAAAAACATACTTATTTCTGGCTTTAGCTTCTATTGCCCTCGTGTCATGTAGAAAGGACGATGCTGTTGATACCGTAGAAGAAGTAAGCATTGAAACACAGAACAGTTATGACGACCAGGCTGCACAAAATTTTCTTGATACCCATTATCTGGATGCAAAAGGAAATATTAAGGATTTTGTCGCCACCGATACAGTGAATGTAAAATTAGCAGACCTTAGTCCGGTAACTTTACCTTCAGGGGTAATTTACATTGCAAGACCTGGCGCGCAGCCTAACCCGGGCACAGTGATCGCTCAGTATGACAACATTCGGCTGATGACCAATACCATAACTTACGTGGCAACCAATACCGATAATAAGGTATCTTTTTCCTCGCCTTCTGTATTTAGAAACACCATTTCAGGTACTGGCGTACCGGAAGCGGATCCTGCCTATTATTACGTAAAAAAATCAGTTAGAGATGCTGCAACAAGTGATATTGCAAAGCAGAGTAGCTATTATGAAATTGAAGGTTTTCAGGAAGCCCTTAAAAAATTCAAAGCATTTGATATTCCTGACGAAAGCAACTACAATTTGCAGGGTGTAATTATTGTTCCTTCCAGAGCTGCTTTTGCGAGAGATGCCCATTTCAATTACACGGGGATTTCTTTCAGAAACAGAAGTTTTGTTTTCAATTTTCAGGTATATAAAAGCACTTTTTCTGCTGAACCGAGATAAATTCTCTATAAAGATTTAAAAATATAAAAGTTCCTCTTTTGAGGAACTTTTTTTGTAGTTTATTTAAACACTCTTAATTTATTCATAAATCTGCCTTAAAACCGCTAATGAATTTGGAGTGTAAAATCCAGAAAAATGAAGATGGTAATAGATCATCAGCGAATCTAAAAAAGAATTTCTAACTTTCCTCTTTAGTTGAATTTCATAAATATTTTGGGTGGTTAAATACGTCTTCCAGATGCTGGAGATTTCTTCAGTAAAAAAAGGATGTGCTATTTCCTGGGTAAAATTTCCGGATTCTGGATTTAAATATTTTTCATCCTTAAATAGCGGTGCAACGCCTGAAATTATCAAAAACTGAAAGATTAATGAAATATATCCATCGTAATTATTTGAAGCAATTTCCTCTCTGAAAGATTCTATTTCTTTAAAAGCACGGGCATTCTGATGCTCTACTCTTAAGATTTGATACAAAAAATCCGCTGTAAAAAACAGAATCGAATTAATCCTGACATCATCAAAATCATAAAATCCGGGCGCCAATTCTAATCTCGAAACCGTAGAAATTCCCCTTTGATTATTGGTTTTTGATACCGTAATATTCAGCAGATTAAGTGGAAACAGATATGGTTTCTTTTTATTTTTTGATGAATAGATTCCTTTTGCAAAAAAACTCTGATAACCTGCCTCTGCTGAAAAACAGTGAAGAACAGCATCGTTGTCTCCGTATTTCACATAAGAAAGCAAAAAGCATGTCTGATTATGCATTAATTCACTACAGCGATTTTTGCCGTTGCTTTATCGGTTCCGTCAGCATTGGTCATCAGTACAAAATAAATTCCGGAAGCCACACGAACACCGCGATGATTATTAAGATTCCATTCGTAATAACCGCCTCTTGAAACGGCCTGGTGAACCAAATTTCCGGCTGCATCGGTGATTCTGATATTTGTCTTCTCCGCCAATCCTCTGATGCTTACATTTCCTTTAAACTTGGAATAAACTACCGGATTGGGATAAACCAATACATCACCGAAATTCTCAGATACATTAAGCACGTCACCTTGGTAAACCATAACTCCGTCAAGTGTTACAAAATATACTTTACCGGTAACATTATCTACTTTAATATCGGTAACGTTATCGTTTGGAAGAGGGGAATTTGCTTTGGTAAAATGTTTAAGAGTCTGTTCGCCATTTGAACTTAAGTAAAAAACACCACCGTCATCAATCGATATCCATTTCTGGTTTCCGGCATCGACCTCGATCTGCAAAATATGACTGTCGCGAAAAAGTTCTTCACCTAAACCATTCTCTTCAATGATAATTGGACTGGCCTGCGGATTATCTTCAGTTAGAATAGCAGAAGGGTTACTGATGATTCGGAGACCAATCCTGGTTCCGATCCAAATGTCATCATTCTTATCTATAATTGCCGAAACCACCCCATCTGCGGGAAGGTTATTACCCTTTCTAAGAATTTTAAAACGGTCATCTGACGTAGAAGAAGGCGTATTTTTATAATCATAGATTAGTAAACCTCCACTGGAAAAGAAGGGAGCTGGAATAAAGATAATTCCATCTTTTACAAATGGCTTTTGAACAAGCCCAGCCGAGGTAGAAGAAACCTGACCAAACTGATCCGAAGCCGGAATATAATGGTAAAAACCAATCTGTCCGCTAGTGCCGTTTGCACTCCATTGTGAAACAAAAAGCTGATTATTTTCATCAAAAGTAAGGCCTACTACCCTGTTGTAAGCGCCACCCAAGTTTGCATAAATTTTAGCAAACTGATCATTATCCATACGATAAATACCTTTGCTGCCGTCATAACCAGTATAGTTAGTAAAGAAAATCTCGCTTGGTTTAGATGGATTTATCACCGCATCTAATACATTATAGGGAACGCTGGTGTTCCGGAATAAGTCGGGATAGATCCACTTAGTTCCATCAAAATGGTAATAACCAAAATTCCTAATGATCGCATCATTATAAGCATCTCGTCCTCCAGTCGAAATCACAATCTGACTTCCCCGAAGATCAATCTTATAAGAAGTATTATTATACGGTCCGTCCGGTTTCAGTAAATCGCCCGCTTCATTCTTCATTCCTGAAACTTTCGATCCTGCGTAAACCTGAGAATTTGAATAAAAACCGGTGTTTAACTGTTCTCCCGCATCATATGATTTTACAAATGTTCCGGAAGTGGTGAAAACTGAAACGGTGGTATTATCTGCAACGATGATGTTTTGGGAAGTCACCACGACATCCTGAATATTAGAAAAACTTCCTGGGAGACTGGTAAATGTATTCCCGTCACCGAATTTCACTGCAGTTCCGCTCGCATAAGCGACAACACTCCCAGTAGCAATCTGACTGAAACTACCCGTCGCGACCGTAGTCCAGGTAGAGTATATTGGAAAGGTAACGTTCATTTCGTGCGATTTTAAACCTGTTGCAGTAACCGCGTAAACAAAATTGTCTTTAATGACCGCCTCTTTAGCTGCTTCATAAATTCCGCCGTTCAGAAAAAATGAAGAATCTGCAAACTCTTTCCTGTCCAGCTTAAATACCGAAACACCATAACCCACCGAAATCACCGCAAGATTTCCCGTAATTGAAATGTGATTGATTTTTTTATCACCGCTATAACCTGTAGCAATAGGAATATCAACAATATAAGTAATTCCGTCCGGCGTAATCACGTCCATTGAACCGTTTTTATAGCCTACCAAACCAATTTTGGTTTCCGGATTATAATCGAATGCCGAAATTTTCACCTCGTGTAAACCGTTTGCTTTCGAAAGCTTTTTAAGCTCGCCGGAAGCTGGAGTATAAAAGAATATTCCGTTTTCTGTAGCAGCGATAAGTTTCCCGCTGTCTTCCCGAATCGCCAAAACATTATTATACGAAAACAAATCGGTCCATTTACTGGAAGAAATAACCTGCGCAGTACTACATAAAGAGAATGCAAGGAATAGAAACGGTAATATTTTTTTCATGTGTTTATTTGTGTTCTTAATGGTCAATAAAATGATTTGAGATACTAATATATCACAAATTCATTGATTATTTATTTTTTAAACCAAAATGCTTTCATCGATAACCTGGTTATTCCAGGAAATATTTTTAACATTTTTATTTTTGTCGAAGTAAAAATCAAGTTTTCCAAGAAGCAGTCCGGCCCAGCCAACGTGGTTGACCAAGACATTCTTCCCTTTTCGGTTGGTGAATGACTGAGGTTCCGGTAAAAAAGTGTGAGTATGTCCGCCCAAAATCAAATCAATTCCGTCGGTTTGTGCAGCCAGAATTTTATCAGAAATTTTCTTCGGATCATCCTTGTAATCGTAACCGATGTGCGAAAGACAGATTACAAGATCACATTTTTTATCGTTTCTTAAAAACTCGGCATAATGCTGCGCAACTTCAATTGGGTTTTGATAAACCGTTTCGCCGTAACTTTTTTTACCTACCAATCCGGCAAGCTCAATTCCTACTCCGAAAATACCGACTTTAATTCCGTTTTTATTGAAAACTTTATACGGAGTCGTCTGACCGTCAAGAATTGTATTTTTAAAATCGTAATTCGAGCAGATGAAAGGAAATTTCGCGTTCGGCAACACTTTTTTGAACCCTTCCAAACCATTGTCAAAATCGTGATTTCCCATTGTGGATGCATCGTAGCCCATCATCGACATCAGTTTAAATTCCAGTTCTCCGCCAAAAAAATTAAAGTAAGGCGTTCCCTGGAAAATATCGCCGGAATCCAAAAGAAGAACATTATTTTCCTCCTTTCGGATCTTCTGAATTAAAGCCGCTCTTCTTGCAAAACCGCCCTGGTTGGGATTACGCGTATAACTGGAGTCGAAAGGTTCGATTCTGCTGTGCTGATCGTTCGTATGAAGAATGGTAAGTTTATGCCCGGAATTTAAATCCAAAGATTTAAAATTTTCTGCTAAAAGAAGATTCGGTGCCAAAGTCATCGCTAAAGTTCCACCGCCTATTGTTTTTAAAAACTGCTTTCTATTCATCAGTTTTAACTTTTTTATTTTTAAAATTTAGTCTTACATCTTTCGGAGCTGTAATTTCCGGATTTGCCTTGAATTTTTCAATGAACAAATCGCGCAGCTTAATTCCGGTGGCAATAACTTCCCCTTTCCCGAAAAACGCCATATTATCTCCTCCCAAAGCCAAATAATCTGAAGTCGCAATATAATACATTTTATTGGAATCTATTTTCTGTCCGTTTACCAATGCATTGGTAATCACACCATTGTCGGTTTCAATCACCAAGTGAGAAACCGGATTGTTTTTCTGGGTTTTCAGATAATAATCGAAAAGTCCCTGAAGATCTGCTCCTTTCATTTTTACGATCATCACCTCATTTTCGAAAGGCATTACTTCGTAGATATGTTTCGTAAGAATATCACCCTTTCCAATAGTAGTTCGTATTCCGCCGATATTAATTACTGCGCCGTCAACACCGTTAGCAATGCCGTTTTTTTTCGCCCATTGGTCTGCACCTTCGAAAGTGTAATCAGCTAGAAGATTTCCTAAATTACTGTTGTCGCCCTGCTTTGTGAGATCAACGGCAGTATGGGAAATTTTGGTATTCATTTTCCCTTCTACTTCTTTTTTGTAAGGCTCGATAACGTTTGTAAAATTTTGGTCCTCCTCTAAATCTTTGGAGATCGAAATATTTTTCTCGGGCTTTATTTGAGTAATATTCAGCGGCGTTTTACATGACGTTAAAGACAAAACTGCCAAACCGAGAATGAAAAATTTTCTGTTCATTGAGATAAAATCTTGAGTTGCAAATATAAAGATATGAATATAAACTAATGATTTTTTTTCACAAATTCTTGCATAATATTTTGTAATTTTGAAACATTAATATTATAAAAATGAGTAATTTAAAAGGAGTTGGTGTTGCGTTGGTCACACCTTTTAATGAAGATTTATCCGTTGATTTCGATTCGCTTACCAAACTTGTAGATTTCAATATTGAAAACGGCACGAATTACCTGGTGGTTTTGGGAACTACAGCTGAGGCTGCAACGCTGTCCACAGAAGAAAAAAATCAGGTGGTGAGTCACATAATCAAAGTGAATAACAAACGTGTACCACTTGTTTTAGGAATTGGCGGAAACAACACCATGGAAGTGAAAAAGCAGATTGAAGAAACCGATCTTTCAGCTTTCGATGCAGTACTTTCAGTGTCTCCTTATTACAATAAACCCAATCAGGAAGGGCTTTACCAGCATTACAAAATGGTAGCTTCTACAGGAAAAGATATTATCATCTACAATGTTCCTTCACGAACCGGACAAAACATCGAAGCCTCAACCACTTTACGTTTGGCAAAGGAATTCCCGAATTTGATCATGATTAAAGAAGCTGCGCCGAACATTCTGCAGTATTTTGATATTTTAAGACTGAAACCGGCAAATTTCAATTTGGTTTCCGGTGATGACGAATTTACGCTTCCCGTAACTTTAGCCGGCGGAAACGGTGTGATTTCGGTGATTGGACAAGGTTATCCTAAAGAGTTTTCAACAATGGTTCAGTTGGCATTCGACGGAAAAGTGAAAGAAGCCTATGAAATTCACAACAAACTGGTTGAAATTACAAGACTGATTTTTGCAGAAGGAAATCCTGCCGGAATTAAAACAGTTTTAGCAGAAAAAGGAATCATTAAAAATTATCTGCGTTTACCTTTAGTTGCTGCAAGCGCAGGTTTACAGGACAAAATCAAAGCTGAAATGGCAAAAATTTAATCAGGACAAAACAATAACATAAAAGGACTTTTCAAAAAGAGTCCTTTTTTTATTTGCAGTTTTCTGTCAAAGCTTTAAAATAACGCTCACATTTCGCCAAATGCGTTCCGTACCAGGAAAAAGCTTCGCCATCGACCAGAATTATTTTCGAATCGGGAAGTTCTTTCTGAAGTTTATCAATATGTTTCTGCTGAAACGGAAAAGGTTCTGAAGAAAGAAAAATATAATCCGCAGGTTTCATCTCTTCGAAGGAAATTTCAGGATATCTTTTCTGATCTTTAAATACATTTTCAAAACCGATCTGATCTAAAACAGCATGTATAAAAGTATCTGAACCTACAGTCATATAAGGATTTTTCCAGATCAGATAAGCGCATTTACGTTTTTGTGAACCCGAGAAATCCTGAAAAATTTCATAAATTTTCAGGTTGAATTTCTGCGCAGTTTCCTGTCTGTCCAACAGATTTCCTAAAGTTTTCAGCAGATAATAATTATCTTCCAACGTGGAAATATTGGTCACCAGCACTTTGAAATATTTTTGCAGCTCTTCAATATGTTCTTTTACGTTTTCCTCTTTATTGGCAATGATGAGATCCGGTTTTAAACTTTTAATTTTTTTAATATTCAGGTTCTTCGTTCCGCCAATGATTTCGACATTTCGGACTGAATCTTCAGGATGAATACAGAATTTCGTTCGACCGATAACCTCGGTTTCATTTAAACCAAAATCAAAAAGTGCTTCAGTAATACTCGGAACAAGAGATATAATTTTCATGAGACCCAAAAAAATTAAAAATTAATATGAAAAGAATTACTTTCTAAAATTAGAGCATTTTTCCGCTGAGGAAAATTCCGGCAATGGTGAAATAAATAATCAGACCGGTAACATCGACCAGAGTTGCAACAAATGGTGCCGACGATGTTGCAGGATCCAGCTTTAAACGTTTAAGAACAAAAGGAATCATCGAACCGGAAAGCGTTCCCCAAAGCACGATCAGCACCAATGAAAATGCAATACTCAGCGCTACATAAATCCAATATTCACCGTAATTGAACAGACCGGTTTTCTGCCAGATCATAATCCGGATAAAACCTATGAATCCTAAAATTCCGCCAAGACACAGCCCGGAAACAATTTCTTTCCTCATCACATACCACCAGTCTTTCAGTGTGATTTCCTGCAGCGCCATTGCCCGGATAATAAGCGTTGCAGCCTGCGAACCCGAATTTCCGCCGCTCGAAATAATAAGAGGAACAAATAATGCAAGTACCACCGCTTTTTCGATTTCGTGTTCAAAATAGCCCATTGCGGAAGCCGTTAACATTTCGGAAAAGAAAAGGATTACAAGCCAGGTGGCGCGTTTTCTGATCATCTCCGTCCATGAAGTCTGGATATAAGGAAGATCGAGCGCCTCAAGTCCCCCAAACTTCTGGATATCTTCAGTATTTTGCTGCTCGATTTGGTCTAGGATATCATCAATGGTTACAATTCCTACCAAAACGCCGGCTTCTGTAACAATCGGAAGCGCCGTTCTGTCGTACTTTTCAAAATACTGAACTGCATCCTCTTTCGATGTGGTGGTGGTAATCGCCACAAAATGATTATCGGTAATATCAGAAATCAGCGTGTCTTCTTCCGCTAAAAGCAGAGAACCGATGGCGATATCGTCAATAAGTTTATTTCTTTCGTCAACAACATAAAGATGGTTCATCGTTTCCATCCTTTTTCCCACCTTTTTTATCTGCTGAAGACACCGCTTTACCGTCCATTCTTTTCTGATCTGGATATAATACGGCGTCATCAGTCTTGCGATGGAATCTGCATTGTAGCCTAAAAGCTTCAGGGCAATTCTTCTTTCCTGAGGATTCAGGTGATTGATGGAATACTTGATGAGTTCATCAGGAAAATCTTCGAACAGCGCCGTTCTGTCATCCGGAGTCATTGCATTAAGAATCTCCGAAACCTCTTCACTTCCGATACTTCGGAGGGTTTCTTCCTGAAAATCAGGATCAAGGTGGGAGAAGACTTCCGCTTTATATTGTTTAGGAACTTTCAGAAACGCCAAAACGCGCTCACTTGCCCGAAGGCCGCTGAGTGTTTCTGCAATATCTGCCGGATTAAAAATAAGTTCGTGGGTATCCAATATTTTCTCTGTTGAACTGCAAAAATAACTCAAAAACTTACAATTAACGAATAAATGGGTGTGATTAAATTTGAAAAAAACTAATTGTCCGCCACGCTCAGGTTATAGCTTTTAGATTTCCTTAGGGTTTTTCCCATATTGGTCATTGCGCCGGTTGTACCTATTTTAATGGAATTTTCTGCAGACCCCAGAATCCTTGCGTTCTTTTTGTAAGTATCATAATCGGTTTCTGTAATGAAATTCCCCAGCGAATCGTAGAGTTTCATACTGATAATTACCTGGTTGGAAAAAACATATTTTCCCAGTCCCACTTTGAAATATTTGACTTTCGGAACAATGGCAAGCTGTGCGTTGTTATTTTTACAGTATTCTTTGATGCTTTCAACATCTACCGAATCATAAGGAATATAAGAATCAACACGGAGAATCTTATAATTACGGAAAGGACCGGTTTGTTCGGAAATAGCAGAATAAAACGCCGAATAGGTCGGCTCTTTTATTTCATCAATATCGGGGAAAACTTCAGGGTTGAAGTAAATGATATTCTGCATCTTTACTTCCCTGGAAAAAATGCCCTTCTGTGCATGAACTGACTGAAAGCCAGCCAGAAGAAAAATGGCACCAAAGGTAAATACGTAAAAATTTTTCATTAGAATCTGTACTTGCAAAAATACTGCCATTGGTTGAAATAACAATAATAATTTTAAGAAATTTTTAACATTTAATTCTATCAATCTAATTTAAAGAAGCAATAATGTTTTCGTAAAAAAGAAAAATGTTGTACTTTTGCACCCGTTACATAATAATCATTAAAATAATATTGGAATGTACTTAACAACTGACAAGAAGAAAGAAATCTTCGCAAAACATGGAAAGTCTGAAACAGACACAGGTAGTACTGAAGGGCAAATTGCATTATTTACCTTTAGAATCAACCACTTATCACAACACTTAAAAGCTAACCGTCACGATTACGCTACGGAAAGATCTTTGGTAATGTTGGTAGGTAAAAGAAAAAGTTTATTAGATTATCTTAAGAAAAAAGAGATTGCACGATACAGAGCAATTATCGCTGAATTAGGAATTAGAAAATAATCTTCCATTACAAAAGAAAAAAAGCAACTCATCTGAGTTGCTTTTTTTTATTCCGGTTAACGCTTATACCCGTCTTCCGGTTAGAAGATTGATAACCGCAAGCAAAATAATAGATCCTACAGCCCCTGTCAGAATCTGACCGATCACTGCAGTTCCAAATGTTGTTCCCAGCAGGTAATATCCTATTACACCACCTACAATTCCGACAACGATATTGCCTATTAAACCAAGGCTGCCGCCTTTAAAGATTTGTGATCCTAACCATCCGGCGATTGCGCCGATAATAAGTGTCCATAAAATTCCCATAATGTTAAATTTTTAATTGTTTGATTTTTTTTATACATTAAATATGCCATTTGCACATCAGCCAGGACGAAATTTCAAAAATTTTAAATTTTAAAACCTTCCAGACCCTAAAATCTCTCCCGCTGAAATCATCAACAGAATAACGTGAACTAGCTTCAAAAAACCGAACACTGCACGGAGCGTCCTCAAAATCAAATTATAAGAAAAAACCGTATATTTGCCCACGAAAATTTAAAAAGATTAAATATTTAACCGCACTCAATACGGAGTGCCAAAGACGAAACAAATTTTATGAATGCTCCACAAGCAATTATTGAAAAAATTCAATTAAGCGATGGCAGAGAAATCACCATCGAAACAGGAAAGTTAGCAAAACAGGCTAACGGTGCTGTAGTAGTAAGAATGGGAGGCACGATGCTTCTTGCAACAGTTGTAGCCAGCAAAGACGCTAAACCAGGTGTTGACTTCTTACCTTTAACAGTAGATTACAGAGAAAAATTTTATTCAGCAGGAAAAATCCCGGGAAACTTTTTCAGAAGAGAAGCAAGACCGTCTGACGAAGAAATCTTAACGATGAGATTAGTTGACCGTGTTTTGCGTCCGCTTTTCCCTTCAGATTTCCATGCTGAAGTTCAGGTGATGATTTCCCTGATCTCTTATGATAAAGAATGTATGCCGGAATCTTTGGCCGGATTAGCCGCTTCTGCAGCAATCGCCATTACCGACATTCCGTTCAACGGACCCATGTCTGAAGTTACCGTAGCAAGAATCGACGGAAAATTGGTTGTTAACCCAAGTATGGAGAATTTAGCGAAAGCTGATCTTAATATTATGGTTGGAGCAACTAAAGATTCAATCGTAATGGTAGAAGGTGAAATGAATGAAATTTCTGAACAGGAAATGATCGAAGCGATCAAATTCGCACACGAAGAAATTAAAGTTCAGGTAGCCGCTCAGGAAAGATTAGCCGAGAGAGTTGGAAAATCTCTTCCAAAAAGAGAATATTCTCACGAAGATCACAACGAAGAAATCCGCGAAAAAGTTTGGGCTCAGACTTATGATAAAGTATTGGAAGTTGCTAAAACTCCTTCTGCCAAAGAAGAAAGACATGATAACTTCCAGGCTGTTTTAGCTGACTTTTTAGCTCAGTATTCTGAAGAAGAATTAGAAACAGTAGAACCTTTCGCAAAAATCTATTTCCACGATGTAGAAAAAGAAGCAATGCGTCAGATGATCCTTAACGACAAAATCCGTTTAGACGGAAGAAGCCCGGAAACGATCCGTCCGATCTGGTCAGAAGTTGATTATTTACCGGGAGCTCACGGTTCTGCGATCTTTACAAGAGGAGAAACTCAGTCATTGACTGCCGTAACTTTAGGATCTGTAAAAGATGCAAACATGGTGGATACCGTTGCGATTAATTACGATCAGAAATTCTTCTTACATTATAACTTCCCGCCGTTCTCCACTGGTGAGGCAAGACCTTTGAGAGGAACTTCAAGAAGAGAAGTAGGTCACGGAAACTTAGCTCAGAGAGCTCTGGCGAAAATGATTCCTTCAGAAAACCCTTACACCATCCGTATCGTTTCTGATATTTTAGAATCCAACGGTTCGTCTTCTATGGCGACTGTTTGTGCAGGAACTTTAGCATTAATGGATGCAGGTGTTCAAATTTCAAAACCGGTTTCCGGAATTGCAATGGGATTGGTAACAGATCCTAAATCAGGCAAATTCACTGTACTTTCCGATATCTTGGGAGACGAAGATCACTTAGGTGACATGGACTTTAAAGTAACAGGAACTGCAGACGGAATCACCGCTTGTCAGATGGATATTAAAGTTGAAGGTCTTACCATGGATATTATGGAAAAAGCATTGATCCAGGCGAAAGACGGAAGACTGCATATCCTGAACGAATTGCTGAAAACAATCGACACCCCAAGACCTGACGTTAAACCACACGCTCCGAAAATGGAAGTACTGGAAATTCCTAAAGAATTTATCGGTGCCGTAATCGGGCCTGGCGGAAAAATCATTCAGCAGATGCAGAAAGATTTCGACACCGTTATCGCGATTGAAGAAATCGGCGAAATCGGAAGAATCGAAATTTCAGGGGTTAACAGAGAAAACATCAATGCAACCATCGCTGCCATCAACGAAATTACATTCGTCCCTACCGTAGGCGAAGTATATAATGGAAAAGTAGTGAAAGTAATGGATTTCGGTGCTTTTGTAGCCATTGCAAAAGGAACTGAAGGCTTACTACACATTTCTGAGATCGAATGGGCACGTCTGGACAAAGTTCCTTACAACGAAGGCGATCAGGTAGAAGTAAAATTCATGGGTTACGATGACCGTAAGAAAATGAAACTTTCAAGAAAAGTACTTTTACCAAGACCGGCCCGTGAAGAAAGACCAGCTAGAGAAGACCGTCCGAGAGAAGACCGCCCACAAGGTGACAGACCTCAGCGAAGAGACGACCGACCGCAAAATAACGGCGGACAGAATCCTGAAAATAAAGGATAAAATAAGAAAACGCATCACAGCAAAACCACCGATTTATTCGGTGGTTTTTTTATTGATACAGTTGCTGTTAAGTCTTCCGGCCTGTCAGAAACTCCTTTCCCTTTTTACGATGATGCCCAGTTTTTCCAGGGTTTGATCATCACGGAAAAGCACTTTGGCAAAAGCGACGAGCTGGGTATATTTGGGGTAAAGCAGATCCAGCGCGGTATCCCGGATATCGGTCGCGCGCTGTGCTTCGCCGAGTTCTTTTTTCTGAGATTCCTTCAGGGCAGAGATCGCCACCAAAGCTGTCTGCTGCGCACCAATGGTGGCATCGTCAATGTTTACCGAGGCCGCTTTGGCTTTGAAAGCCGGGTTGGCCAGGATCTGCGCATAGAAATTACTTACCTGCTGAAACCATGCCGCATAAGCCTGTTTGCGTCCTGCCTCTATCCCCAGAGTGGTGTTGGCCTGGCGGTCCCCTTTGAAAACAATTTTTGCCAGGTTGCGGTGGCGGGTAAAGGCAGCGTCGATTTCCTCACGCTTCAGATTGAATTTGTCCGTTTCGGCGTACTGCTCGCCATACTCCATTTTCTGCTGCTGGCTCAGCTGCTCCAGATTGCCAATCTCTGTAAGATGATCATCCAACTGAGTTTCGGTAATGCCTACGGTTGCGAGTTCCGATAATATTTCGGGTTCTTTGGCATTGGTGAAAGCAACTTTCATTTTTGCGATCAGCTGTTCTGCAGAAACATATTTGCTTCTCGATTTCTTACCGTCTTGCGGATTTGTGTTTTCGGAATTTCCCATAATTATTTGTATTTAATTGTAAATGTAACAAATAAATTAAAGAATAAACAGATTATCAATTACGGAAATCCGTAAACAATATTGTTTTACCATTTCTGACACTTGCGGAACCATTTCTAACACTTGCGGAATGATTTCTGAAGCTTGCGGAATCATTTCTGACAGTTGCGGAATCATTTCTGACGCTTGCGGAATGAGTTCTGAAGGTTGCGGAAGGATTTGGGGACGGTAAAAAAGAACTCCGAAGTGTGGAGACTTCGGAGTTTGTGATTTATTCTGGTAAGCTCAAAGTCAGGAGACTTTGCGCAGCGGGGTTGTACGACCAAATCTTAATTAAAGTCATAAAGATTAGCCTCTTCCATATTTAATACTAATTTCTCATCAAAATCCACCATTGAATTTACAGGCTCATAAAAATTTAAAGAGTTATCATCTGCGGAATATGTTATTAAATATATGCTTTCTAATGGTGCTTCAATCTTGGCCAAAACTATATTAAATTGCTCAATCTCAAAAAGTTTTAAGGAAGCACATAAATATCCTTGGTTTTTATACAATATCATAGAAAATGTATATTTCTGCAAAAGTTCTAATTCAAAAATTGGTATTTTAAATTCTTTGTCTAAGGTCTCTTTTATTATTTGGAAATATCCTCGTGGAAATAGCTTTCTATTAAAACCCTGACCATTAAGAAACATAAGTTCCACAAAACTGTTGTTTTTCAATTTTGCAGATTTTCTCAAATCGTCAAATTCCTTTCCCAAAACAAATTCTGATCCTTTTATCAGCGATTGATATTCAAAAATTATTTTCAAGTAGAACTTTGAATATTTTTTTAACGACCATTTATAGAATATTATAAGATGGCGGTGTTCATTATTTCTCATCCTATAGTTTTTCAAAAGAATTTTTTTTACATCATTAACCTCTAATATTTTTTTAATAAACAATTCAGCTTGATCATCGTTTCGAGCAATCACAATTGGTGTATCATTAAATCTAAAAATGCGGGAATGGAAATTATGTGGAAGTAGCGAGGACAAGTAAGTGGTATAATTTTTTTTTTGTAATTGTGTAATTATCTCTTGGATTTCCATTAAGTAGTTTTCCCTCATTAATTTGTCCTTTTTATAAATATAAAAATAAAATCTTCCATCACCCTTTTTAATTATTTGCGATGGAAATTTTTTTCCTTTGATATTAGTTGCTACGAACCATTCTTTATATTCTTTAAACCACACGAAAAGCTTTTTATATATAAAACTTCTATCTGCATCAAGTGTCATATCATTAAGTATATCTCTTCCGACCCAAAAACTAATGGGTGAATATTTGAAAATCCAATCTTCAATATTTTCTCCAAAATAAGAATTACACTTTTCGCAAACACTATTTGTAAGTTTGTTGTTTTTGTGATCACTCTTCAATAGCTTTTTTGAAATAATGTGGGCAATATTTGTTTTTTCATTTTTTTTGCACCAAATACAAGTTCCCGTACCATTTTCAATATGGGAATTGTTTACTCGGAAAAACATTAGGTATTTTTTCATAGGCGATTTGGAAAAAGATATCGCAGAACGGGTGGTCAGCAATCAAATATAAACAAGTTTTGGGAATTCACTAAATAATTTGGAACTTTCAGCACTTAAAGAATTAAATAAAAATAAAATGATCTTAGACCAACTCAAAACCTCCACTGAAACCATAGCCTTTAAAGATGTGATTGCCTACATTGATGAACACTACGATTTCACGCCGACGAAATTCACGAACGGAAACCTGGTGAATGAAGCCAACCAAAATAACGGTTCGTGCAAAGTTTTCAGTCTGGGGAAAATGGAAAATTTATCCGAAGAACAGGTGCTGAATCTTTTTGGTGAATTCTACAGAGATGACGTACTGAAAAATCCCGGCGGAAACGACCACCAGAATATCAGAAACTTCATCGAATTCGGCTGGAAAGGAATTGCCTTCGAAGGTGAAGCGCTGCGTAAAAAACAATAATACCCCAAAGTGCTGAATGCTGGTCCGAAGATCAGCAAATAACAAAAAAACCGGGTTCATTTTCAACTTGGCTTAAAAATTGAAATCATACTGAAAAAATAAAACATTATGAATCCAGCACTTTTAAGAAAAATTCTGATGTGGGTAGCGCCGATCGCAATCGGTTACTTCATGAAAAAATATGAAGAAAGACACAGCAGAAAAGAACAGGAAAAAGCAATGGCCAAAACATCGGCAGCTTAAAAAAAAATCCAACTCATTTTTGAAGTTGGATTTTTTTTGCGCTTTTTCTTATCAAAATCTATTCATCTCCGGAAGATCTATTTTTAAAAACTGACGAATAGCATGCAGCAAAATAGGGTTTTCAAGCAATCTTATCAGTAATTTTATACTTTAAATCTGTAAAGTATGAACTTCCCAACCGACTTAGAAATCGCGCAATCCGCCAACATTCAGCACATCAAACATATTGCTGAGAAATTAGGAATCGATAATGATGATTTAGAATATTACGGAAAGTACAAAGCCAAAATTCCTTTAACCTATATCGACGAGGAAAAAATTAAAAAAGCCAAACTTGTTTTAGTCACTGCTATTAATCCGACCCCCGCAGGAGAAGGAAAAACGACGGTTTCTGTTGGCCTTTGCGACGGTTTGAATAAAATAGGAAAGAAAGCTATTGCGGTTTTGCGCGAACCCAGTTTAGGCCCTGTTTTCGGGATTAAAGGCGGCGCAGCCGGTGGCGGTTATGCTCAGGTGATTCCGATGGTGGATATTAATTTACATTTTACGGGAGATTTCTCGGCGATTGAAAAAGCGAACAACCTACTTTCCGCTTTGATCGATAATAATTTACAGAATAAAAAATTCAGTTTAAATATCGATCCGAGAACCATTACCTGGAAACGCGTGATGGATATGAACGACCGAAGTCTCCGCCAGATCGTCATCGGTTTGGGCGGCTCCAACAACGGCATTGCGCGTGAAGAAGGCTTCAATATCACTCCGGCTTCCGAAGTGATGGCGATTCTGTGTCTTTCAAAAGATTTTGAGGATTTAAGAAACCGCCTTGGAAATATATTCGTCGGCTACACTTTCGATAAAAGACCTATTTACGCAAGAGATTTAAAAG
Organism: Kaistella soli; assembly: GCF_019038595.1. Lineage (GTDB taxonomy): Bacteria > Bacteroidota > Bacteroidia > Flavobacteriales > Weeksellaceae > Kaistella > Kaistella soli. The sequence continues at coordinate 345,229 of NZ_JAHOPF010000003.1, read as the reverse complement.
CAGAAGGCGCAATGGCGATCTTACTGAGAGATGCGATTAAACCAAATTTGGTACAGACTCTTGAAGGAAATCCGGCCATTCTTCACGGCGGACCTTTTGCCAATATCGCGCAGGGAACCAACACGATTATTGCTACAAAAACCGGACTTTCTTTAGGAGATTTCGTTGTTACAGAAGCTGGTTTCGGCGCTGATCTGGGTGCTGAAAAATTCTTTCACATCAAATGCCATTATGCCCAACTGAAACCTGATGCGCTTGTCCTTGTGGCGACCATCCGTGCGCTTCGTTATCACGGCGGCGCAACGAAGAAAGGCGAATTCGACAAACCCAATCTGCAGTTTGTGAAAAACGGAATCGACAATCTGAAAAAACATATTGAAAATTCTTTTAAGTTTGGATTAAGACCCATTGTAGCCATTAATCATTTTGCGGATGATGCGGCTGAAGAGATCGATTTTGTAAAAGAAGAGTGCGAAAAACTTGGTGTAAAAGCCATTATTGCAGATGAATTCACCAACGGCGGCGAAGGAATGAAAGAACTTGCCGCGGAAGTCGCAAGATGCGCATTCGAATGCGGAAACGATTTCAAACCTCTGTACAAAACCGAAGATGCCGTGGAGTATAAAATTGAAACGGTTGCCCGTGAAGTGTATGGAGCGAGCAGCGTCGTGTATTCCCAAAAAGCTAAAAACCAGCTGAAAACCATCTATGATTTAGGCCTGGATAAGCTGCCGATCTGCATGGCAAAAACGCAGAAATCGCTCACCGATGACGAAACAAAAATCGGGAGACCGACTAATTTTAAAATCACGGTGAGAGAATTTGAATTTGCGGCAGGCGCAGGATTTATCATTCCGATTCTTGGTGACATGATGAGAATGCCCGGCTTACCGAATATTCCCGCAGCAGAAAGAATGTCCATCGATAAAGACGGAAATATTACAGGCTTAAGTTAATTCGGAAATGGAAATTTAAAAATCGATGAAACTGGCATCTCTAAATTCTTTCAGAAGTTTCTGAAAGACTTTTTCTACCGGAAGAATCTCGTCGATCAGTGCAGAAACCTGTCCAATTTCAAGCTCGCCCTGATCAAGGTCACCTTCGAACATTCCGCGTTTTGCACGGGCTCTTCCGAGGGTTTCTTTCAGTGCTTCCACATCGCGGCCAGTTTCGTAAAGCCTTTCCAGATCGTAGAAAAAATTATTTTTGATCAGACGGACAGGAGCCAATTCTTTTAAAGTGAGCTGGGTGTCGCCTTCATTCAGCGAAATTACTTTGTTCTTGAAGTTTTCATGAGAACTTGCCTCTTCAGTCGCGGCAAACCGGGAACCAATCTGAACACCGTCTGCTCCGAGGATCATTGCCGCTTTCATCTGAGAACCGAGGCCAATTCCGCCCGCTGCAATCAGTGGTTTTGAAATGTGTTTTTTGACATTCGGAATCAGACAGAATGTAGTGGTTTCATCTCTTCCGTTATGGCCGCCAGCTTCAAAACCTTCTGCAACAATTGCATCTACACCGGCATCTTCACATTTTATGGCGAATTTGGTGGAGGAAACAACGTGAGCGACCTTCAACCCTTCTTTCTGTAAGGTTTCGGTATAAGTTTTTGGGTTTCCGGCAGAAGTGAAAACGATTTTCACGCCTTCTTCCAGAATGATCTTAATGACTTCATCCAGATTAGGATAAAGCATCGGCACATTTACGCCGAAAGGTTTGTCGGTCGCTGCCTTACATTTACGGATGTTTTCTCGCAGAATATCGGGATACATACTTCCCGCTCCAATTAAACCCAAACCGCCGTTATTTGACACCGCAGAAGCCAAACGCCAGCCGGAATGCCAAATCATCCCGCCCTGAATGATGGGATATTTGATATTGAATAACTCATTGACTTTATTCTGGTCTTCACGGTACATTTTTTCGGCGATCCCGAAATGGATAAAATTGCTCATGTCGTAAATTTAAAAAATTAATGAGAAAGCCGGAAATCTTTCGGAAGAAAAACCAACCTTTCCTATAGCCCCGATTGCAGCGGCATCCTTTTTTGGTGGCTGAGGCTCCCGAAGCCACCAAAAAAGATATAGCGAAAAGCGGGTACAGATTTGGGAGAAGCGGAACTCTTCATGCTCCCAAATAAAAAACTCTGCAAAATGCAGAGTTTAAAATTTTATTTACCGTCAGCACTTTTGCGCCAGTCGGTTTTGAAAGTACAGTCTTTATAACGGTTGTTGATTGAAATAAATACGCTTGGTAATTTTTCTTTCACCCATTTTTCGACCATTTCGTTTTTCTTTTTGTTGAGCGCCATTTGCTTGATTCTGTCGTAATCCGTCGCAATATCCAACTGGTGGGCAGCAATCACATCGTCTATTTTCACAATGCTTACGACTTTTTTGTCCTGCTGAATGGTCTCCTGGAAAACATCGGTAATATCCCCTTTATTGTGACCTGCGATCTGATAGGAAACGGTAGGCGGAAGATTCAGTTTTTCCATTTTATCGGAACCGTCTTCAGAGGTAAGAATTCCTGCGTTGAATTTTGTTTTTTTGTCGTCAGAAAATCTGTAGGCTGCTTCTTTAAAGGTTAATTTTCCGTCAAGAATTAAAGTTCTGATGCTGTCGAGTTCTTTTTTTGCGGTCGCAATTTCATCGGCATTCGGTTCAGCTTTCAGAAGGATGTGACGGGCGTCATACATTTTCCCGCTCTTCTTCACCAACTGAATTAAATGATATCCAAACTCAGACTCTACCGGATCGGACAATTCGCCTTCCTGAAGATTAAGAGCGGCAGCCTCGAAAGGCTTCACCATTTTTCCTTTTGAAATATTACTGTACAAACCGCCGTTTGCAGCAGATCCCGGGTCTTCGGAATAAATCCGCGCCTGGCTTTCGAAAGTTTCGCCGGCTAAAATATCTTTTTTTATTTTGTTTAAACGCGCAATGATTTCATCTTTATGGGCATCGGTCAGCTTAGGATACATCGTGATCTGGGACAGACTCACCTCATCTTTTACTTCCGGAAGCTGAAATTTATAAGTGTTGAAAAAATCGGTTACTTCGTTTGGAGTTACGTCGGCTTTATCGGTGATTCTGCCGTATTTCATCTGTCCGTAGTAATTATCGGTATCAATTTTTTCAATGGCATTTTTCATTTCATACGACGTACGGAACTTGTAAGCAGCAAGCATTGTTTTTTCATCGGGGAACTGACCAAGAATCTGGTTGTATTTCTGGCCTGCGTTTTCTTTAATTGCTGCAGAACGGTTTTCGATGAGCGTATCTCTTTTGGCTTCGTAGATCAAAAGTTTGTTGTTGATGATACTTTCAACAAACTCGCATTTGTCAGCAACATTTGCACCCTGCTGTTTAGCGTAGTTGGCCTGATCCTCAATATCTGATTCCAAAATAATTTCGTTTCCTACTACCACTGCAATGCCGTCTACTAAATCTCCGGCTTTATGCTGTGCATTCATTTTTATCCCGAAAAAGGCAAAAATAAAGGTAAAAAGAAGCGCAAATTTTATTTTCTTGTTCATATCCATTTTTTAACGATTTGCAAAATTATCATTCTAAACGAAATAACCTGCATTTTTTATTATAATTATTTCTTAAAATTCTTTTCCAAATCTTTCATGAATTCGGGCTGAATGACAATATTGGTCTTCGATTTCTGCAATGTGATCATTTCTCTGAGTTTTTCTTCAGTCACCGCATCTTTAAGAAGTTCCTCAGACTCTACTTCTGTCATCTGAGTTGGCGGAAGAATCCTGTCAATGGCAATCACTAAAGACCGTTCTTCCATCTTCGTCTGATGAACGCCGGTTTTGAAAGGCACTTTATATTTCGTGAAAACATCTGCATCTTCGGACATCTCTCCTTTTTCGAAATGTACCAGAATCTGTTTTTTATCGTTCAGTTTTCCGTAATATTTAGCTTTAAGGGTTTCCCAGTTTTTAGGGTTTTTAATGTCTTTCTCGATTTCTTTATTGAGTTTTTCATCAGCAATAATCGCTACTCTGCCTTCGGCTCTGTTTCCCCAAACATATTTCTGTTTGTTTTTATTGTAATATTCAGTCAGCCATTCCGGATGTTTTGCAATTTCTTCATTCAGATATTTTGAAAAGATATAGTCGGAATAAAGTCCTTTTCTGAAATCATTAAGCTGTTTTTTAATGTCTTTCTGACTGGTAAAATCAAGGCTGTAAAATCTCATCAAGTCCTGAGTATTCGCTCCAGACATTGCTTCACTCCAGAAAGCAGGTGAAAGTTTTTCGGCCTCACTTTTCTTGTCGGCGATCAGTTTCTTAAGGTCTCCCACCGTCGTCTGGTGATTTCTGTACTGGTAAAGAACGGTATTATCTTTTGCCGCATTGAAAATCTGATAGGATTTCTTCACATTCTGAAATTCCGGAAACTCTTTGTAAGTGGGATCAGATTTTAAATAGGCAATCATTTTATCCTGAAGATGTTCGCCATAGAGTGAACCGTTCATGTCTTTCAGAAAAAACTCCCGGTTTTTATCCGTTAACACATAAGGTTCTACGTTGTAAATATTAAATACAAAATAATTTTCTCCGAACAGGAAAGGTTCCGGCGAGTAAAACCCTGATTTTTTCCCTTTGAAAACTTCATACACTTCATCAGGCAGCGTCGGCGATCCCATTACCACTCCTCCGTTTTCCTTTTCATGTTCATTGGCACCGTATAATTTGGCTACTTCCTGAAAGCTTTTTCCGGCTTTTAGATCTGTATAAATTTTGGTTTTCATCGCCTCTGCATCCGCATTTTTAGGATAGGACATTGTTCCGAAAACCATATATCCCAAACTCGGTCTTGAGCTGATTACTTTGGCAAATGCAACATACGAAGACGTATTCTGAAGTTTTGTTAAAGAATTATCAGGCAATGCTTTCAGTTCCGCATATAAACCGTTATCCACACTTCCGGGTTTGATGAAAATTCCTTTCGGGCCGCCCTTGGTGTATTTGGTAATGGCATCTTCCATCGTCATTTTCCCAGATTTTACATCGTTGTAGATCTGCTGGTAATTATTTTTGTCGCCTTCTGTCTTCTGCACCATAAAAATCTGCACCTGCTTTTCAGTCTGGCTGTCTTTCAGGTATTCATTCAGAACCGGATCTACAACCTGTTTCGGATAAAAAAACTGCGCTCTCAGATCGCCTTCCCTGTTCATCATTTTTTCCCGGAAAGACGCCGTGGTATCCACCTTGTTACCGGCAGCAAACTGCTGAAGCAATATAAAATCTTCTGTAGATTTAATGGTTTTTTCGATACCGCTGTTCTTTAAACCGTACTCGTATTCTTTCTTGAAATCGGCAAGCGAAATACTGTCTTTTCCGATGATCATATATTGGGCGGACATTGCGCTTCCCACACTCGCCAACATCATGAAAGCAAATAATTTTTTCATATTTATGTCTTCTTTATAATAGTGAAGATTAATTCAAATTGAATGAATAATTGAGATTTTTGTGCCTGAAAATTAAACTTCTACCTCGAAAGTAGTTAATTCTTTGAAATTTTTGATACGGGCGATCATTTCGGTTTCAGTTACTTCCTGCAGTTTTTCTGTCCCGAATTTTTCTACCGTGAATGAGGCCATTGCTGAGCCAACAATCAATGCAGATTTCATCGTCTCAAAACTGAAATCTTCTTTTTTAGCAAGATAGGAAGCAAAACCGCCGGCGAAAGTATCTCCCGCTCCGGTTGGATCGAAAACCTCTTCTAAAGGAAGCGCAGGAATAGCAAATATTTTTCCTTCGTGGAAAAGCAATGCACCGTGCTCTCCTTTTTTAATGATGACAAAATCAGGTCCCATGGCGTGAATTTTCTTCGCAGCTTTTACTAAAGAATATTCTCCTGAAAGCTGTCTTGCTTCTTCATCGTTGATCGTGATGACATCGGTCTTGGCAATCATCAGCATTAAAGTGTCCCAGGCAGAATCCATCCAGAAATTCATGGTATCCAAAATCACCAGTTTCGGACGCTCTTTCATTTTTTCAAGAACAGAAAGCTGAACACCAGGATGAAGGTTTCCTAAAAGTAAAATTTCAGAATCCTGCATGGAATCCGGAATTTTAGGATCGAAATTTTCCAAAACATTTACTTCCGTTACCAAAGTATCTCTAGAATTCAGGTCATTGTGGTATTTTCCGCTCCAGAAAAAAGTTTTTCCGTCTTTTACGATTTCAATTCCTTCGATATTTACGCCTTTATCGGTAAGCATATCTAAATCAGACTGCGGAAAATCGCCGCCTACAACGGAAACAATTCCTGATTTTACGTTAAGAATGGAAGCTGCGATTCCAATATATGTTGCAGCACCTCCCAAAATTTTATCTGTTTTCCCAAAAGGGGTTTCAATAGCGTCAAAAGCGACAGAACCAACGACTAAAAGTTTCATGTATATGTTTTATTTAATATTAATAGTATTTGAATTTATTCCTGAGTTTTCCGGATTTTTACTTCCATTCAAAAGTATCGATCAGATGCAGCAGGTCTTTTTTGATATAATCTACAGCGGGCGCCAGCGAATCAGGTTTTGGCCTTGAGTTGAAATATAAATTTGCGGTCACATAATGCCTTGTGGAATCAGTCACAAAAAACTGAAGATTGGATGCTGTAGGACCTTTCAGTTCATAAAAATTTCCGAAAACCCTGCGTTCAGGATAACTGAAAGACTTCGTATCGATAGAACTCGCCTTAATTGTATGTTCGTAAACCATCTTTTCGGATTCTTTCACGTGCAGCAGAAAATCATTTTTCACAGGAAAGTAAGTAATAAATACTTTTGCCTTCATTTTCGGATAATCGATATAATACCAGCAGGCGTTTTTTGCATTTTTGATCTGTGCATAATCAGAATACTCAAAACTGAAATTACAGGGCGATGAAAATACCTGATATTTGGGCTGTGGATATTCCAGTCTAAGTTCACCGGAAGGTTTCGGCTGTGTTTCCTTGCTACAGGAAAATAAAACAAATCCTAAAAAAGTGAAAATGAGTTTTTTAAACATTTCGCAAAAGTACAAATTAGATTTGAGATTTCGAAGTGGAAATCAATCGGACAGTTTCGTATTGATTTCGCAGGAATTTTGAGGTTTCTGAATAATTAATTCAAATAAAAAGACTTAGGAATCACTGTTTTGTGTTATCAATCATTCAATCCTATGAGATTCCTAAGTCAGTTTAAAACAGTTACGTAAGGTTAACTGCTTTCAATTTAGATGATATTTAAATGAAAAGTTAAACAGCTGTTACTCAATTCTGTTCAAATAATTTTCAAGCGGCTTCGGGAAAGATTTCTGATGGGAATTTTCCAAATCCGTAATAATAAAACCGCCGCTTTCGGCAAAATTTTCAAAGCTTTCCTTAGAAGGCAAAATGACCTTGTATATATGTATCGTCAGATTTTTGTGCGTAAGTTTATGAGAAACCGTTTTTTCCCCAACGATGAATGACTTAAATTCGGAAGGAATTTCTGAAGGAAATTCATACAGTTTTTTCCAGATGAAATCTTCTTTTCTCTGCCGGATCAAAAACTGATTTCCAAATTCTACAAAATAATACTCCAGTACAAGATCTGTCGGTTTTATTTTTTTGGATTTGACAGGAAAATCCTGAACTTTTCCCAAATTAATAGCAGCACAATCTGTATTTAAAGGACAGCTGTCACATTTCGGATTTTTCGGCCTGCAGATTTCAGAACCCAAATCCATCATCGCTTCATTGAAATGTCCTGCTTCATTTTCAGGCATCATTCTAAAAGCCAATTCCGAAAAATAGTTGAACGCTTTTGAGTTCGAAACATCAAAATCGTCAGCAAAAACACGGGATAAAACGCGGTAAAAATTACCGTCAACCGCCGGGATTTTCGCTCCGAAACAAATGCTGGAAATTGCCGCCGCCGTATATTTTCCCACGCCTTTCAACTGCAGAATATCATCATAATGCTCCGGAAATTTTCCATTAAATTCGTGCATGATCTGCAGCGAGGCTTTATGAAGATTCAGCGCTCTGGAATAATAGCCGAGTCCTTTCCAGTAAAGTAAAACTTCGTCATTTTCTGCATTCGCTAAAGTCTCTACATCGGGAAATCTTTTAATGAAATTATTATAATGATTCAATCCCTGTTCAATACGGGTTTGCTGAAAAATAATTTCGCAAATCCAAATCTTGTATGGATCATCCGTATTCCGGAAAGGCAAATCCCTTCCGTGTATTTTATACCAGGCAAGCAGTTTTCTACCAACGTGAAGAAAATCAGCATTTTGTTTTTTACTTTTCAAAAAATGTTCTTATATTTGCACACCAAAAATATAAATAAATAAAGGAAATGACAAAGGCAGAATTGGTGAACACCATCTCAAATAAATTGGGAACTGAAAAGAATGAAACACAGAAAGTTGTAGAGGCGTTCATGCAGGAAATCAGAACTTCAATGTATAATGGCGACAATGTTTATTTAAGGGGGTTTGGATCATTCGTGATTAAAACCAGAGCAGCAAAAACGGGAAGGAATATTTCTAAAAACACAGCAATCGAAATCCCAGCTCACAATATACCGGCTTTTAAACCATCTAAAACGTTTGTAGAAAAGGTAAAAACCAAAGTAGCAATAAAATAATTAACTGAAAAGAATATAAGTTACAAATTAAAAATTTTTAAATTATGCCAAGCGGAAAGAAAAGAAAGAGACACAAAGTTGCAACTCACAAAAGAAAAAAACGAAGAAGAGCGAACAGACACAAGAAAAAATAATCTCTTCGCGATTACAATATAACAATATAGTTGGTGTTTTTATATTTATAAAACTTCACCAGCTATATTTTTGTTTTATTCAAAACTTGAAAAGAACGGATAATGGGAGTTCGTCTTTATTTGAAACTTCCCATGACCAGACACAAAACGTTCTTTTCCTTAGTCGGTAAAACACTTTTTTAAGTACAAAAAACAATTAAAAAATTTTAAAATTAGTGTTTAGGAACTATAGTAATTCTTAAATATTAATCGCTCTGAATCTTTTTAATTCCTTAATTCAACAATGAAGAAAGAACTGATTATATCGCATGAAGATGAGCATTCGAAAATTGCCCTGCTCGAAGACGGAAGGCTTTTGGAACTCCATGAACAGGAGGACAAGAGCGACTTCGTTGTAGGCGATTTATTTATTGGTAAGGTAAAAAAACTGGCGCCCAACCTTAATGCTGCTTTTGTAAGCATTGGGTACGAAAAAGATGCATTTCTGCATTATCAGGATCTGGGGCCGCAATTTCTCACGTATAAAAAATTTCTTAAAGACACGGTTGCTAAAAGACAGCAAAACTCTTCCCTAAAAAATTTCGAAATTCAGCCGGAAATCAACAAAAACGGTCTTATTGATAAGGTTCTTGCAAAAGATGACAGTGTTATTCTGCAAATCACAAAAGAACCCATCTCTACAAAAGGACCCAGAATATCCACCCAAATTTCTCTTACAGGAAGATTCCTAGTCTTAATCCCTTTCGACAAAAGCGTATCCATTTCAAAAAAAATCGGCAACGCTGAAGAAAGAGAACGTTTACGGACTTTAATTGAAAGCATTAAACCTGAAGGTTTCGGAGTGATCATAAGAACCGTTGCCGAAGGCAAAAAAGTAGCAGAACTGCATAACGACATGAACCAGCTGGTTCAGAAATGGGAAACTACTTTCAAAAATCTTCAGAAAAACAAGGTTCCAAGCAGGGTTTTAAGCGAAGAAGATAAAGCTTCCGCCATCCTGCGCGACAATTTCAATGCTGATTTCGTTTCTATTATTTGCGATGACGAGCAAATGGTGAACGATATGAAAGCTTATATTGAAGTAATTGCTCCGGAAAGAAAAAATATCGTTCAGTTCTACGACAAACCTATTCCTTTGATGGAATATTACAACGTAGAAAAACAGCTGAAACAAAGTTTCGGAAAACATGTCAATATTCCGAGCTCGAAAGGTGCTTATCTTGTTATCGAACACACAGAAGCTCTCCACGTAATTGACGTAAACTCCGGGAACAACATTTCCTCAGGAAATTCTGCAAGCAAAGAACACGCATTGAACGTAAACAAAATGGCTGCGACTGAAATCGCACGTCAGCTGAGACTCCGCGATATGGGAGGAATTATCGTTGTAGATTTTATCGACATGATCAATGCCGACCACCGGAGAGATTTATACGAACACCTGAAATCAGAAATGAGCCGCGACAAAGCGCGCCACAAAATTTTACCACCAAGTAAATTCGGACTCATCCAGCTTACGCGTCAAAGAACGCGTCCCGAAAACATCATCGAAACCAAAGAAGAAAACCCGAATGTCCACGGCGAAATTGTCGCCCCGATTGTTGTGGTTGAACGCATGGAAGAAATGATACGCAATATCATTCAAAAGGAGAAAGGAAAAATTTTCCTTCACGTACATCCTTTTGTGGAAGCGTACCTCACCAAAGGACTGGTAAGCATCCAGACGAAATGGTATCTGAAATACAAAAAATGGGTAACCATCATACCGCGTGATTCCTTCAAGTATCTGGAATACAAAATTATTAATTCCAAGAAAGAAGAACTGGTAAGTTATTCCAACTAATGCAGAAGCATGATAGATCACGCGTCAAATTTTAAAGCTCAGCTCCCGTTTTTTACGGGAGTTTTTTTTATATTTGATTCAACGCAAAGCATTATAAATGAATCAAATAATGTTCAAATGAAAATCGCAATAGCCGGTGCGCACCGCGTCGGAAAAACTTCGTTAGCTGAAAAGTTAATAGAATCTCTTCCTGAGTACGCCTTAATTCCCGAACCCTATTTTGAACTGGAAGAAAGAGGTTATGCATTTTCTGAAGTACCAACACTTGATGATTATACAGAACAGTTTGAATATTCATTAAAGCAAATTGCAATCGCCGATGAAAATGTAATTTATGACCGGTGTCCTCTTGATCTTCTCGCATATATTGAGGCGGTAAACGGATCGGAAAACATTCAGTCATACTATCAGAAAGCACAAAACGCAATGATACAAGTTGACCTTCTTGTATTTGTTCCTATCGAAAATCCGGATTTAATAGTATGCCCGGAATCAGAACTGCCGGAGCTCCGCGATCGGGTAAATGAGATCCTTAGCGAATGGGTTGGGGATTTTGGAACTGAAACATTAGAGGTTCACGGCTCGTTATTGGAGCGACTGGATCAGGTTATCGGCAAATTAGAAGAAATAAGTTCTGGCGATGAAAAAAAAGAATAGTTAAAAAACGACCATAAAAATGACTCCCGATTTTCCGGGATTTTTTTTTGCGCAAATCCGGCAGTTTCGATCTAAGTTCAAATAAAGACATGCTTTTACGGATTCCCGTAATGCAGTTAAAAATGAGAACGTTACATTTGTTATTCACCTTTTTAGAATTTTCCCGAAATGAAAATACTCCAAGTATTTAAGTGAACAAATTAAAACCAAATAAACGATGGAAGCAGAACTGAAACTAAAACTTGAACAGTTACACCAGCGTGTTGACGCCCTGAAAGAGCAGATCAATACAGAAGAAGCAACCAAAAACGCATTTGTGATGCCGTTTATACAGATTTTAGGTTACGATATTTTTAATCCCACGGAGGTAATTCCCGAATTCATCTGTGATATTGGTACCAAAAAAGGCGAAAAAGTGGATTATGTCATCAAGAGAGACGACGAACCGATTTTAATTATTGAATGCAAACACTGGAAAGAAAATGCGGACGCCCATAATTCTCAGCTCCATCGTTATTACCACGTTTCAAAAGCAAGATTCGGAGTTTTAACAAACGGACATATTTATAATTTTTATGCCGACCTGGAGAAGCCTAATATTATGGACGAAAAACCTTTTTTCACTCTAGACTTGTCAAATATTAAAAGCACCGGTCTAAAGATTTTGGAAAACTTTACCAGAAACGCTTACAATTTGGAAAACATTCTGGATTCCGCTGAAGCACTTAAATATATTAAAGCAATCAGAAACGAATTTGAAAAAGAAATTCAGGAACCGTCTGATGAAATGGTAAAACTTTTAGTAAACCGTTTTTTTGAAAAACATTTAACAGCACACCGGTTAGCAGCTTTTAAAGAATACACGAAAAAAGCATTTTCCATCTCAATCAACGAATCTATAAGCTTCAGACTTAAAAATGCTTTGAATATTAACGAAACCGTTCCTTCCAAAACTGATGAACAGACCGGTTCTGTAGATGCAAACCTTTCTGAAAGTCCAAAATTTATTACTACTGAGGACGAAATTGAAGCATCACAGATTGTGAAAGCGATTTTAAGAGAACACATTCCGGCCTCCCGAATTTTCTTCCGGGACACTCAGTCCTATTTTGGGATACTTTTAGATGACAATAACAGAAAACCTTTATGTCGTCTACATTTCAACACCGCGAATAAATACATGGAGGTTTTTAACAACGGAAAAGATAACGGGGAGAAAAAGCCGCTTGCCTCAATCGATGATATTTACAATTACAAAGCAGAACTTGTGGCGACCGTAAATAATTACGGGTAAACATTCCCCTAATTTTAACTTTCCTTTAAAACACTTTCCATAATCATTTCACTAAATTTGTGATATGGAAGTTTTTGGAAGAGATTTAATTAAAAAGATACAAAACGCGGAACTGTTGGGCGAAAATGCACACGGAATTTATTCACCACCTTACCGTCCCGTTTTTTCTTACCAAGAAATCCTATCCAGAAATCCCAAATTTGCGGCCGTTAACATCGTTCTTTACCTCAAAAACAATGAGTGGTATTTTCCCCTCATGGTAAGAAGCACCAACGAAAGAGACCGTCACAGCGGACAGATTTCCCTTCCCGGTGGAAAAAAGGAAGAATCCGACAAAAATTTCGAGGAAACCGCCAAACGCGAAACTTCCGAAGAAATGGGAATTGAAGAACATTATATCCGCATCATCCGCGAAATGTCACCAATTTACATTCCGCCAAGTAACTTTTATGTGAGACCTTTCGTGTCCTACACCAAAAAAAATCCACAGTTTACTCTACAGGAAACAGAAGCTGCAGAACTGATTGAGTTTCCCGTTTCCTCCATTTTAAATCTTACGGAACAGCCTGAAATGATGGTTCTGCCAAGTTCCCGAGGCGTGGAAGTTCCGGTCATTAATTTTAACGGCTATATTATTTGGGGCGCAACTTCAATGATTTTGAGCGAATTCAGCAAATTGATGAAAAATTTGTAAATTCGCGGTCTATGTAATTTGATAATGGCGAAGAAAAACATTTTCACTGATGCGTTCGGCAATCTTTATTTCCTGAAAAGATTAATCATCATCATTTTGGGACTTGTATCTTACAGAAGATTCAACGGCTTCAACAAACTGAAAATTTCGGGTACAGAAAATCTGGTCGATCTGCCGGATTCCAATGTTCTTTTCGTCTCCAACCACCAAACCTATTTTGCTGATGTTGCTGCGATGTACCATGCTTTCTGCTCGGTAAACAACGGCTATTTAAATACCATTAAAAATCCGGTATATCTGCTGAATCCAAAAGTAGACTTTTATTATGTTGCTGCAGAAGAAACCATGAATAAAGGTTTTATGACAAAAATCTTCAAACTGGCAGGCGCAGTTACGGTAAAAAGAACATGGAGAGCTGAAGGACAGAACGTGAACAGAATGGTAGATCTTACAGAAGTGGAAAACATTATGAAAGCGCTGGACAACGGCTGGGTGATTACTTTTCCTCAAGGCACAACGTCGGCTTTCGCACAGGGGAGAAAAGGAACAGCTAAACTTGTAAAAAACCAGAGACCAATTGTTATTCCCATTAAAATAAACGGTTTTAGAAGAGCTTTTGATAAAAAAGGCCTCAGGGTAAAAGTCACTGGCGTAAAACCAACAATGGAGTTTAAAAAAGCGCTCGATATTGATTACGATCATGACGATGCCAACGCTATTCTGAAAAAAATCATGGTCGCTATAGAACAAACAGAAGATTTTAACGTTTTACATCAATACGATGAAGTACGGAAAGCACAGAAAAATGAAGATAAAACTAACTTAAATTCTTAAAAAACTCTGAATGAAACGATTTATTGCATTATGTATTTTAGTGATTCTTACGGCATGTAATCCCCAAAAAAAATATTCCGATTTCGATTACAGTTATTCCCGAAGCGGCGGTTTTGCACCGATCTACGAAAACCTTCTGATCAAGGGAAATAACGCTCATTACTCTCTGGAAGGTCAGGGAAAAAACATCAAGAAAGATTTCAAAATTTCCAATGAAGAGCTGAAAAATATCCAAACTGTACTCACACAGAACAATTTCAAAATGATCCGTGAAGACTACAAGAAAGTTTACGATAACATTTCTACGATTATCAATGTAAAAAAAGGCGAGCAAACAGGAAGCAAATCTGACGCTTCGTTTATTATGGAAGGCGACAAAGAACGCTGGGATAATATCACGATGGTATTCAGACAAATTATTACATCGAAAGTAAACCCTGTAACAGCTAAATAACTGCCACGTAAAAATGACTGATATTTCAGAAATTCTTGCTTTTTCAAAAAACAAAACCCGCGTCCTGCTCTGCACTTCCCATCCGTCCGTGGCGAAACTTTTGATGGCTGTCCTCGATTTTTACCGCAAAGAAGCCGATTTTTTTTCCATCCATGGCATAAGCAGGAACAGCGGAAGCGACTTTGTTGTTTTTGAAACTTCAGATCTTCAAAAGGCAGCAGATTTCCAGCCCAATATTGTCCTGATTTCTGAGGAAATAAATCCTGATCAAATACTTGCTGTTTTGCAGAATATTACTCCCGGCGGCGTTTTGGTTTATCCGGAAAAATTTGCAGCTGTAGTGGAAAGCGCTGAAAATTATTTCCGTAAACTTCCTTTTACCGTTTCCGAATTCAAAAGAAACGATGATCATTTTGTTTTAAATACTGAGATGGGCAGCATCCCACTTCTTTCCGGTGACGAAAATTTAATTCAGAATATCGAAGGTATTAAACTGCTCTGTCAGCAGTTCGGCGTGATGGAAGAGGAATTCTATGAGCCGGTAATGAGTTTTGAATAGAAACTTTTCTTTCGTTTCTGTTATTAAATTTCAGTAAAAAAATTCATTTTTATTAAGTGTGAAAATTTCATTAAATTTACTTTTCACTAAAGTAAAAAAATGAGATACCACCAATCCGGAAAAATCCCTCAGAAAAGACACACGATTTTCAAATCCGAAAACGACCAATTTTATTATGAGCAGCTTTTCGGAACTGAAGGTTTCCACGGAATTTCTTCCCTACTCTATCACATTCACAGGCCTACTCAGATAAAATCTATCAGCGAACCGAAAGACGTTACACCAAAAATCGCTGTTGAAAAAAATGTAACACCCAGAATGTTCAAAGGAATGAACGTCACTTCAGAAGACGACTTCCTCGACAGCCGCAAAGTGCTGATGCTGAATAACGACCTGAAAATGGGGCTCGCAAAACCGCGGAAATCCACCGATTATTTTTACAAAAATGCAGAGTGCGACGAACTGCTTTTCATCCACGAAGGAAACGGAACATTAAAAACTTTTGTCGGAAATCTTAAATTTTCCGTTGGCGATTATTTAATCATTCCGCGCGGAACGATCTATCAGATTGAATTCAGCTCCGAGGACAATGTGATTTTCTTTGTCGAAGCACATTCCCCAATTTACACCCCAAAACGTTACAGAAACGAATTCGGACAGCTTTTGGAGCATTCGCCATTCTGTGAAAGAGATATCATCGCACCGACTTTTGTGGCTCCTAAAGACCAAAAAGGTGAATTTACCATCAAAGTAAAAAAAGAAAATCAGATTTGGGATTTCGTGTACGCGACGCATCCATTCGATGTCGTGGGCTGGGACGGATTTTTCTATCCTTTTAAATTCAATATTAAAAATTTCGAACCGATAACGGGCAGAGTTCATCTTCCGCCACCCATTCACCAGACTTTCGAAGCGCATAACTTTGTGGTATGCTCTTTCGTCGCCCGAATGTACGATTACCATCCGCTTGCTATCCCGGCGCCTTACAATCATTCTAACATTGATTCTGATGAGGTTTTATTTTACACAGAAGGAGATTTCATGAGCCGGAACCATATCGATCTGATGGATTTCACCCTTCATCCGGGCGGCATTGTGCACGGGCCGCATCCCGGCGCTATGGAACGCAGCATCGGCAAAAAATTCACGGAGGAATATGCGGTGATGGTAGATCCTTTCCGTCCCCTGAAACTCACGGAAGAAGCCATGAAAGTAGAAGATCCTTCTTACCTCACTTCCTGGCTCGAAAATCCGCTTAACCATTTGGGAGACCGCTCTCAGGAATAATGTCAAATTAAAAAACAATTAGCTGACTCAAAAGGTTGGCTTTTTTTATTGGTATAATTTAATGGTAATGATTAAATTCATATAAACAGTCCTTTCAAAAAAACAAATAATTCTCAAAAACTGAGTTTACTCATTTCCAGTCTTATTTTAAATGGGTATTTTTGAGAAAATAAACAAGTAATTTTAATATTTAGTGATATGGTTCAATATGTAAGTGCCGAAGAAGCAGTTTCAGTGATTAAAAGCGGCGACCGAATTTTCTCCCACGGAAGTGCATGCACGCCGAATTTTTTAATTGATGAACTTGCAAAACAATCATCAAGACTTAAAAACGTGGAATTTGTTTCCATTACTCAGCAGGGAAATGTGGAAATAGCAAAACCTCAGTATAAAGAAAGTTTTTACATCAATTCACTTTTCGTGTCGACGCCTGTACGTGCGGCCGTAAACTCGGATCACGGGGATTTTGTTCCGGTTTTTTTAAGTGAAATTCCTCTGTTTTTCAAAAAAGGAATTTTGCCTATTGATGTAGCGATGATTACTGTTTCGCCACCTGATCAGCATGGTTACTGTACATTGGGAACTTCTGTTGATGTCGCGAGAAGCGCGGTGGATACAGCGAAAATCATTATCGCACAAGTGAATCCACGGATGCCGAGAACGCACGGCGACGGTATGATTCATTACACGAAAATTCATAAAATGGTTTGGCATGAGGAAGAACTATTGACTGTTGATTATGGTGCAAAAGTAGGTACCGAAGAACTCCTCATCGGAAAAAATGTAGCAGAACTTATTGACGACAGATCTACCCTGCAAATGGGAATCGGAACCATTCCTGATGCGGTGCTGAAATGTCTTCACAATCATAAGGATTTGGGTGTTCATACCGAAATGATCAGCGATGGAATCGTAGATTTGGTAGCCAATGACGTGATCAACAATAAATATAAAGGAACCCATTTAAACAGAACCATTACAAGTTTTGCGTTCGGAACCAGAAAATTATACGACTATATCGATGACAATCCTGCGTTTGAATTTATGGATGTGGAACATGTGAATTATCCCATCAATATTATGAAAAACAAGAAAATGGTCGCTATCAATTCTGCTATTGAAATTGATCTTACAGGTCAGGTTTGTGCAGATTCAATAGGAACTTTTCAGTTCAGCGGTATTGGCGGTCAGATGGATTTCATGCGGGGCGCTGCCCTTTCTGATGGCGGAAAACCAATTATTGCAATCTCATCCAGAACTAAAAAAGGCGTGCCGAGAATTGTTCCATATCTGAAACCGGGAGCAGGTGTAGTAACAACCAGAGGCCATATCCATTACGTCGTTACTGAATTCGGGACTGCTTATCTGTACGGAAAAAGCCTTAAGCAGCGCGCCAAAGCTCTAATTGACATCTCGCATCCAGATGACCGTGAGATGCTCGAAAAAGCAACTTTTGAAAGATTTAAATGTCTTTAATTCATATAATCTCCCGAAAAATATCGGGAGATTTTTTTTTTAAATAGAATTTGAAAACGCTAAAATTCGCTTTTTATCAATCCTGAATTTTTTTTGTAATTTGGCATATCTAAAAATAAACTCATGTCTACACTCACATTTGCGGAAAAAATTGCACAGGCAGAAAATTTCCTACCCATCAACGGAACAGATTATATCGAATTTTATGTAGGAAATGCAAAACAGGCAGCCCACTTTTACAAAACCGCATTTGGTTTTCAATCGGTGGCATATGCAGGGCCCGAAACAGGCGTTCGCGACAGAGCTTCTTACGTTGTTCAGCAGGGAAAAATCAGGTTAGTATTAACTTCAGGATTAAATTCAGACTCGCCGATTTGCGAACATCAGAAAAAACACGGCGACGGCGTAAAAACTCTGGCACTTTGGGTAGATGATGCCTATTCAGCATTTGAAGAAACTACAAAACGCGGCGCAAAGCCTTATTTAGAACCTCAGACTTTGACCGATGAACACGGCGAAGTGCGCATGTCGGGAGTTTATACTTATGGTGAAACCGTGCACATGTTTGTGGAACGTAAAAATTATACCGGAGATTTCATGCCCGGTTATCAGAAATGGGAAAGTAACTACAATCCTTCTGATGTAGGACTTTTATATGTGGATCACTGTGTCGGAAATGTTGGCTGGGACCGGATGATTCCGACCGTTGAATGGTATGAAAAAGTAATGGGATTCGTAAATATTCTGAGTTTTGATGACAAACAGATCAATACTGAATATTCGGCGCTGATGTCAAAAGTGATGAGCAACGGAAACGGCTTTGCCAAGTTTCCAATTAACGAACCGGCAGAAGGAAAGAAGAAATCTCAGGTCGAAGAATATCTTGATTTCTACGAAGGAGAAGGAGTTCAGCACATTGCAGTAGCGACAAAAGACATCATCAAAACGGTGACAGAACTGAAAGCCAGAGGCATAGAATTTTTGCCGGCTCCTCCAAATGCATATTACGAAATGGTTCCGGAAAGAGTGGGAACAATAGATGAAGACTTAAAAAAGCTTTCCGATTTAGGCATCTTAATCGACTGTGATGAAGAAGGTTACCTTTTACAGATTTTCACCAAACCCGTTGAAGACCGCCCTACCCTTTTCTACGAAATCATTGAAAGACACGGCGCGCAGAGTTTCGGCGCAGGAAATTTCAAAGCATTGTTCGAAGCTTTAGAGAAAGAACAGGAAAGAAGAGGAAACCTATAAGTTGTTCGGTTGGCTTTTGGTCAGGCAAAAAATTAAACCAAATTCAATGAAAAAAATATTTTTAGCGGCTGTTCTCTGCGTTTCGTCTTTAGGTATGAAAGCGCAATATGGCTCCATCAATGCAATCATACAGAAACTTGAAGAAAGACGGGGCATTAATCAAAACCTCAAAGACGTCAGCATTGATGACCGTAAATTTGTTTTAATTAAAGAATTTCCGGATCACACTGAAAGATGTTTCATCATTATCAAAGGAAATCTGGCTACTTATGTTGAAATGTTTGATGACAAACAGACCGGTGAATCGTCCTCCAATGTTTTCTCGGGAGATATCGTAAGACCGCGTCACAACATTATTTCTCTGAGAGCCGATAAACTCGAAGGAAAAAAGATTCCTTTAGCAGTAACAAAAAATCTGCTCATGACAAAACAGAAAAAAATCCTTTACCTGATTGATGTGAATACCAAAGAGCGCTGGATTGAAGAAAGCGCAATCAATCAAAAATAAATTCAAATAAAAATAATGAAGGTTCAAAGTTTAAAGCAAAATTTTATACTTTGAACCTTTCTTTAAAACAAAAAAACTATGAAGTCTTTTGTAAATTACGGACAAAATTCCGATTTTTCAATCTATAACATTCCCTTTGGTGTGGCGGCTTTCAATAAAGAATATATCGCATGCTGCACGAGGATCGGTGATGTGGTGATTGATTTGGCAACCCTTTACGATTACGGCTTTTTTGACGAAATCGAAGGCCTTGACGAAAATGTATTTGAAGCCTATACTCTAAATGAATTTATTGAACTCGGAAAACCGGTTACCAATGCGGTCCGTTTAAAAATTCAGGAAATATTGGCTGAAAATTCAAGTCTGGCAAAAGATGAAAAAATACAGGAAAAATGCTTCTTCAGTTTAGAGCAGGTAAAAATGATGATGCCGCTTCATATTCCGAATTATACCGATTTTTACAGCAGTATTGAACACGCAACCAACGTTGGGAAAATGTTCCGCGATCCGGCTAATGCGTTATTACCAAACTGGAAACATCTTCCTGTGGGTTATCACGGTCGGGCTTCTTCCATTGTGGTTTCAGGAACCGACATCATCCGTCCGAAAGGTCAAACCAAACCCGCAGATGTACCCTCACCGATTTTCGGACCGTCGAAACAACTTGATTTTGAACTCGAAATGGCTTTCGTGGTGAATAAACACACCGAAATGGGAGAAAGCATTTCTACTGCAGAAGCTGAGGATGCTATTTTCGGAATGGTGATTTTTAACGACTGGTCTGCCCGAGATATTCAAAGCTGGGAATATGTTCCGCTGGGACCGTTTTTGGGGAAAAACTTCGGAAGTTCCATTTCACCTTGGATCGTTACTCTGGAAGCTTTAGAACCATTCAGAACTCAGTCTCCAGTTCAGGAACCTGCAGTTTTGGATTATTTAAAATTTGAAGGAAATAAGAATTTCGACATCAATCTTGAAGTTTATCTGAAACCTGAAAACAGCCCAGAAACACTGATTTCTCAAAGCAACTACAAATTCATGTACTGGAATATGACGCAGCAGCTGGCACATCATACCGTAAACGGATGTAACGTAGAAGTCGGCGACGTGTATGCATCAGGAACTATTTCGGGAGAAAATCCAAATTCTTTTGGCTCCATGCTGGAATTGACCTGGCGAGGACAAAATCCATTAAAATTGAGTAATGGCGAGGAAAGGAAATTTATTGAAGATAACGATACCGTAATTATGCGCGGTTTTGCTGAAAGGGACGGAATGAGAGTAGGTTTTGGAGAAGTTTCCGGGAAAATTTTACCTGCAAATTAAGCGTTCTTTTAAAACCACAAAGTCACAAAGGGGAAACTATTCGGGTTGACTCTAAGTACATGAAGGAATATTAAAAAATTAAGAAATCTGGAATAATGATTACACAGCGTTCTATAGATGATCTAACTTTCAGAATTAATGGTGCATGTATTGAAGTTCATAAAATTATTGGACCCGGATTACTGGAAAGTGTTTACCATAAATGTTTGGAAGAAGAATTAAAATTGCGAGAGATTAGTTTTAAATCTCAATTAAAAATCCCGGTTACCTATAAAAGTAAAGAATTATTTTGTGATTTCTTTTGCGATTTTTTAATTGAGGATTGTATCGTCGTGGAACTGAAAGCGGTTTCAGAAATTAATGATATTCACCGGGCACAAATTCTTAATTATATCAATCTGATGAAAAAGCCAAAAGGAATTTTAATTAATTTCAATGTAAAAAATTTAATGCATCAAGGTCAGGAAACATTTGTGAATGACTATTACAGAATGCTGTTGTAGCTATTTATTTACACCACAAAGGCACAAAGAAAAAATACATGGTTTATTATAACGCCAACTTCATGATCTGATTAAAAATTAAAAATAAACCTTTGTGACTTTGTGGTTAAAAACCTCTCCTTAATATGAAAACAATCTCCCCAAAAGACTTAAATAATTTACAGCTGCAAACCCTGCTTCAAACAGCAATTGCGCCCAGACCGATTGCTTTGGCGTCGACTGTTGATAAAAAAGGAAACATCAATTTAAGTCCTTTCAGTTTTTTTAATATGTTCAGTACGAATCCGCCGGTGGTGATTTTTTCTCCTTCGCGAAGAGTTCGGGATAACACTGCCAAACATACTTTAGAAAACGTTCTTGAAGTCCCGGAAGTTGTGATCGGAATCGTTAATTATAAAATCGTTCAGCAGATTTCTCTGGCCTCTACAGAATATGAAAAAGAGGTAAACGAATTTGTAAAATCGGGTTTAACGATGAAAAATGCAGATTTGGTTCAGCCAAAAATCATTGAAGAATGCCCCGTAAATCTTGAATGCAAAGTTTTAGAAATTAAACATTTAGGAACAGAAGGAGGCGCAGGTAATTTAGTAATCTGTGAAATCATCAAAATTCATGTCCGTGAAGAATATTTAAACAGCGAAGGGAATTTAGACCAGAAAAAACTCGATTTAGTCGCAAGATTAGGCGGAAACTGGTATTCCCGAAACAATGAAAACAACCTTTTCGAAGTTCCCAAACCTTTGGTAACAAAAGGAATTGGTTTCGATCTGTTACCGGACGAAATTAAATACAGCAAAATATTTACAGGAAACGATTTGGGAATGCTGGCAAACACAGAGCAGCTTCCGCAAGGAAATTTTTCAGCCGATGAAAACATCCATTCAGAAGCCCGGAAATTTCTTCTGGAAAATAAGACTGAAGAAGCCTGGAAAATTCTGAACGTTTAAAAAAAAAGAGTGAAACAGTTTCACTCTTTTTTATTTTTATTCCTCCTCTTTAATGCTTAAATCCTTATTTAAATCAGGATTCAGTTTAAGATAATTCTGTTTCTGCTTGTTTCTAAGCCGGATATTGAGCATCTCCACTGCCAAACTGAACGCAAGACACGAATAAATAATATTTTTGCTCACGTGCTGGTGAATCCCTTCTGCTACAAGCATCACTCCAATCACAACCAGGAAAGAAAGTGCCAGCATCTGCAGACTCGGATATTTATTAATAATTGCGGAAATCGGTCCTGCAAAAGCCATCATAATTCCGATCGAAATTACAACCGCGATAATCATCAGCAGCACATTATCTACCAAACCAATCGCCGTTAAAATAGAATCAAGGGAGAAAACCATATCCACCAGAATAATCTGAACAATTACCATGGTCATCAGGCTTGAAGCACTGGATTTCGCTTTCGGAGCATCATCGTGTCCGGACATTTTGCCATGAATTTCAAAGGTGCTTTTCGCAATCAGAAATATACCTCCGCCCAAAAGAATAATATCTTTCCAGCTTAAAGCGAGCGGCAAATCTGTTCCCGGCTCCTGAAACCACGAAAGGGTGAAAACAGCTTCTTTGAGGCCGATAATCCAACTTATCATGAGCAAAAGAGCAACCCGGAAAAGCATTGCAAATGTAAGCCCCAAATTCCGGGCAAACTTTTGTTTCTCTTTGGGCAGCTTATCCGAAATGATTGAAATAAAAATAATATTATCCACTCCCAAAACAATTTCCAGGAAGGTAAGGGTGAGCAAACTGATCCAGATTTGAGGATCCGTAAAATTGGGTAAATCTATTACCGAAAGAAATTCCATAGATAAAATAGTTTACGCAAAAATAGTTATTTTGAATTAAAACTGAGAATTTATCTTCCGAAAGTGAAGCTGAAGAAATTGCACCGATTTTTTAATTGCTTTAGCAAGATCCTCCGGGAGTTCATCATAGGCCCACGGTTCTTTGGTACCGAAAGTATGATTGGTATTTTCCATAAGGAATAGCTCTGAATTTTTGCACCATTTATGAAGTAAATCTGCTTCTTTGTCTTTCACTGCTTCATCATCATTCCCCTGAATAATGAGATAAGGTTTTACCAAATTTTGGGCAGCATGCTGAATGGTAAAACGTTCTTCATGCATTTTGAAATCCTCATAAAACTGATAGAAATGCGGCATCTGCTGTTTGGTTCTTCCGTTTTCGGAATACATTACACCGGCATTCTTCCATTTTTCAAGCCGCTCACCGGAAGGAAACCTGTAATTGAAATTGCTGACTCCTGCTAAAGTAATCAGTATTTTAACTCGGTCATCTTCGAAAGCTTTGATGAGTGAAATTCCGCCACCACGGCTGTGGCCAATAATTGCAATTTTTTCCGAATCGATTTTTGAGTTTTTGCTAAACTCATTTAGAACGGCATCATAATCGGACATTTCTTTAGAAAAATTATTATTCCCGAATGCTTCCAAATCGGCAAATTCAGTTGGATTTTCTAAAGTGGTTCCGTTATGGGAAAAATTGAATTTAATAAAGAAGAATCCCGCTTTAGCAAATTTTTCTGCCATTAAATCCCAGGCGCCCCAATCTTTGTAACCTTTGTATCCGTGCGCAAAAATTACCAGCGGAAGTTTTTCTGAAGTTTCAGGAAAGTAGGCATCCGCGAGAAAATCTTTGGTATCAGGATTGTGGATTTTTATATTCTTCTGAATGTTAATTTTCATTTTCATGATTTTGAGTTGAATTCAAATTTAGTGATTTTATATTTTTTTTTGGCGGCGCCTGCGCCGCCGCCAAAAAAAATCACCCAATTAAAAATTGAGTGATTCATATTTTACCAGATTTTAATTCTCTGTTCCGGTTCCTTGTAGAGTTTGTCTCCCGGTTTCACATCGAATGCTTTATAGAAAGAATCCTGATTGATAAGCGGTCCAAATGCTCTGAAATAGCCAGGTGAGTGAGAATCAGTTTTCACTTGGTTCACCATATACTGGTCAGTAGATTTGGTTCTCCATACGGTCGCCCAGCTCATGAAAAACCGCTGATCCTGTGTCAAACCGCTGATTAATCCGGGATTTCCCTGATCTTTCAGATACATCTGCAATGCAGAATATGCTACGGCAACGCCACCTAAATCTCCGATATTTTCACCGCTCGTGAATTTTCCGTTCACAAAACTTCCTTTTACCGGTTCGTATTTATCGTACTGCGCCGCAAGCTGTGCTACTTTAGCATCAAAGTTTTTACGGTCAGCATCAGTCCACCAGTTGTTTAAGTTTCCGTCTCCGTCAAATCTTGAGCCTGAATCATCGAAACCATGGGAAATTTCGTGACCGATTACGGCACCTATTCCACCAAAGTTTACGGCAGGATCTGCTTTAAAGTTAAAGAACGGCGGTTGCAAGATGGCAGCCGGGAAAACGATTTCGTTGTTAGACCCACTGTAATAAGCGTTAACGGTTTGAGGTGACATTCCCCATTCCGTTTTGTCTACGGCTTTTCCAATTTTATCTAAATTTTTAGCGTATTGCCATTCAGAAACTTTCTGAAGGTTGGTGTAATAAGTTCCGCCATCAGCCGGCGCTTTCAACTGAAGTTTTGAGTAATCTTTCCACGTATCAGGATAAGCGATTTTCACAGCGAATTTGGATAGTTTTTCCTGAGCTTTTACTTTGGTTTCAGCCGACATCCAGTCCAAATTATCGATGTGCTGTTTGAAGGCTTTTTTAAGGTAGCTGATATAGGTTTCCATTTGCTGTTTTGCTCCGGCAGGGAAATACTTCTCTACATACAGTTTACCGAAAGCTTCTCCTAAAGTTCCGTTCACAACGCCCAAACCTCTTTTATCCATTGATCTCTGCTCTTTCTGTCCCTGAAGATATTTGGAATAGAAATTAAAGTTAAGATCATCCAGTTTTTTATCCAGATTTCCTGAATTTCCTGCAACCATTCTGGCTTTCATGTATTCTTTAAGCAGCGGAAGGGTTCTTTCGTTCATCCACGAATCCATCTTCTGGTAATATTTCAGCTCACCAACGATAACTTTGTCAGTTTTTACTCCGACAGCGGAAAGATATTGCGGAAGGTTGATATTTTTCACCAAAGCAGGAAGTTCGGCAACCGTTTTCGGGTTATAACGGAGGTTTGCATCACGGTTCTGCTCGTTTGTTAAAAGATCATTCGCAAGCTGTTTTTCGAATGCCACGACTCTCTGTGCGGTTTGATCTGCATTTTGGTATCCCAAAACCGAAAAAAGCTGCGCTACATAATTTTTATATTCGGCAAGAGTTTTTGTGTTGGCATCGTTTTCTTTCTGGTAATAATCACGTCCCAAACCAAGGCTCGGTCCGCCAAGATAAACCGCGTTCATTACTGAGTTTTTCATGTCAGCACCTACTCTCCATGCATAGAAAGGATTGTCGCCGGTTTTGGTGGCCTCAATTAAATATTTCTGCAGGTCTGCAACTGATTTTATTTTATCAATTTTTGCTAAATCTGCTTTAATTGGGTTTATTCCGTCAGCGTTTCTTTTATCCCAATCCATGAACGTACCGTATAAAGCCTGAATTTTCTGGCCTTCGGAACCCGGAGAGAATTTATCGGTAAGAATTTTATTTAAAATATCAAGAGAAGCTACATCAACGTCTTCGCGAAGTGCATTGAAACTTCCCCAACTTGATTTGTCGGAGGGAATTTCTGCTGTCTTAATCCAGTTTCCGTTCACATAATTGAAGAAATCGTCCTGTGGCCGCACTGTGGTATCCATATAAGAAAGATTAAGGCCTTCTTCTTTTACCGTTGCCGCAGGAGCCTGCTCGGTTTTGGTTTCCTCTGTTTTGGTTTCTGAAACTTTAGTTGCGGTACAGGAATTTAAGAATACTACTCCTGAAAAAGCGAGAATGCTTATTGAGATTTTTTTCATTAGAAATTTTAAAGTTTTATTGATTTAAATCAAAGATAGAAAATATTTTTGACTGGGGATATGGTTTCCGGGGAGAAACGTGCACTGCGTAAGCGATAGAAGCGGCATCCTTTTTCGGTTTGCGGCGGCTTCGCCGCCGCAAACCGAAAAAGATATAGCGGATAGCGCGACCCAAGCGAAGGGAAAGCAAGGGCGAGGGATACGCCCTCATCATTCCAAAAAAAATCACTCAAAAAAAATTGAGTGATTTTAAACAAATTATGGTTTCGGTTTACCAGATTTTGATGCGGTCTTCCGGTTTTTTGTAAAGTTTGTCTCCTTCCTTCACTTCAAACGCTTTATAGAAAGCATCCGTGTTTACCAAAGGCCCGAATGCACGGTAAAGCCCCGGCGCGTGTTCGTTGGTTTTGATCTGATTGATCAAAGCCGCTTCTTTCTGCAAGGTTCTCCAAACGGTTGCCCAGCTCATGAAGAAACGCTGATCTTGAGTATAACCACTTATTAATCCCGGATTTCCGTGATCTTTCAGGTACATCTGAAGCGCGTCATAAGAAATATTTACGCCGCCAAGATCTGCAATATTTTCACCGTTAGTGAAAGTTCCGTTTACGTGGGTTCCTTTTACCGGTTCGTAGCTGTCATATTGTGCTGCAAGAGATTTTGTAGCTTTTTCGAAATTGGTTTTGTCTTCCGCGGTCCACCAGTCAACAAGGTTTCCGTCTGCATCGAACTGCGCTCCGGAATCATCAAAACCGTGAGTCATTTCGTGGCCGATAACCGCTCCGATTCCTCCAAAATTAACGGCTGCATCTGCATTCGGATTAAAGAATGGCGGCTGCAAAATGGCGGCAGGGAAAACGATTTCGTTGTTCAAAGGATTGTAGTAAGCATTTACCGTTTGCGGAGACATTCCCCATTCGGTTCTGTCAACAGGTTTTCCGATTTTATCAAGATCTTTTTGGTATTGCCATTCGGTAACGTTCTGGAGATTTTTGTATAAAGTTCCGCCGTTAGCTTCCGAGTTGATGGTTAATTTTGAATAATCTTTCCACTTGTCCGGATAGGCAACTTTTACAGTGAATTTGTTGAGTTTCGCCAATGCTTTTTCCTTGGTTACCGGTGACATCCAAGCCAAACCGTTGATGTGGGAAGTGAAACTTTTTTTCAGATAGTCGATCAGTTCAACCATTTGGGATTTCGCTTCTGCAGGGAAATATTTTTCTACATACAATTTACCGAAAGCTTCACCCAAAACACCGTTGATTACCTCAAAACCTCTTTTGTTCTGCGCACGCTGAACGTCCTGACCTCTTAAATATTTTCCGTAAAAACTGAATTTTTTATCATCCAGATCTTTAGAGAGGTAACTGGCGCTTCCCGAAAGCAAATGAAACTTCATATAATCCTTAATTAAAGGAATATTTTTAGCGTTGATGAATTTATCAAGGCTTTTATAATACTTCAGTTCGCCTACAATTACTTTATCAGTATTTACGCCTACCGCATTCAGATATTTCGGAAGGTTTACATTTTTCACCATGCCTGAAAGCTGGCTCATTGTTTCAGGATTATACTGCAGAGTCGCATCACGGATCTGCTCGTTGGTCAGATAAGTTTGAGCAATACTTTTTTCAAATTTTACAATATTCTGGGCTGCCGCAGCAGAATTTTTATAACCTAAAACTTCCAGCATTGAAGCGACATATTTGGTGTATTCCGCCAGTGCTTCAGTGTTTTTCGCATTTTCTTTCTGGTAATAGTCGCGGCCCATTCCTAAATTTGCGTCACCCAAGTAAACCGCGTTCATTTTTGAATCTTTCAAATCTGAATCAACACCCCATGCATAGAAAGGATTTTCGCCGTTTGTAGTTGCTGCTATCAGATAATTCTGTAAATCGGAAAGAGATTTTATTGCATCGATTTTTGCCAGATCAGCTTTAATAGGTGCAATTCCGTCTGCATTCCGCTTGTCCATATTCATATACGTGGCGTACAGATCCTGAATTTTTTTGCCCTCACTTCCTTCAGCAAATTTCTCTGTCAGTAGAGAATTCAGAATCGTCATTGAATGATTATCCGTATCCTCCGCCAGTTTGTTGAAACTTCCCCAAGTGGATTTATCCGACGGAATTACCGCGGTTTTCATCCAGCTTCCGTTCACGAAATTATAAATATCATCCTGCGGACGGACAGCTTTGTCCATCGTTGTCAGGTCCAGGCCGTTTTCGGGGGTTTCTTTTACAGTTTCCATAGGCGGAACAGGTGTTTCTGGTGGTGTAGGTGCAGCAGTTTTTGTCGCACAGGAATTCAGTGCAATCATTCCGGCGAATGCAAGAACGGTTATGTTTAATTTTTTCATTGATGAAAGATTATTTATTATTTAGTCTTCAATAATTTTTAAATGTTACAGTTACAGCAAATTAAAAAACCATTCTTTAAAGAATGGTTTGCTGAGTTTATTTAAAATTTATTTTTCCGCCGATTACGTTTTTAACTTTCCGGTCGTTGGGATCTCCGTAGATATCAATAATTCCGCCTGCTCTGGTGGTGGCATTTACCGATTCGGAAACATTCAGTTCTGCAAATCCGCCGGCATTTGCTGTTACTGTTGAATTCTGCGATTCAATATTTCTTCCCAAATATTTTCCGCCGGAGTTTACAATGATATCCTGATTATCGGCTGTCCCTGAAACTTTTATTTCTCCACCTGAATTGGTTTTGATATTTAATTTACGGGCATCAACATTCAAAACTATTTTTGAACCTTCATTGGAAGTAAGCGACAACATATTCGATTCTACATCATCAGAAGACGAAACAGATGAACCCTGACTTGCCTGAATATCGTTCAGTTTTTCATAATAAACCTTTACCGCAACCTGATTTCCCTGCAGAATCTTTGCCGGCGACATCTTTATTTTCAGTTCTCCGTTTTTATTGACGGTTTCTACATCGGGATTATTACCTTCCGTTTCCACTTTGTTTTCATTGGACTGAATCAGCGTCACACTTATTTTATTGTACACTTTCAAAGATGAAAATTCACCAACATTTCTTGTGGACTGTGCAAATGAGATCTGAAACGCCAGAACCAAAAAACTACCTAATACTTTCTTCATAATATTCTATTTTACTTTTCTATTAACGGTCACCTGAGTATTTTATTTTCATTAAAATTTATTCCGGTGCTATTTCTGGCGGATCAGTATTTCCACCAAATCCTGCAGTACGCGCTGTGAAACAAAGTTCGCAAAATCATTCCTTTCCATATGCGGAAGAAAAAGACGGTTTGTCTTTTCGAAATCTTTCACCCGGACTGAATAAAAAACCGTTCCTATTTCATTATTAAATTCATCCGAAGTCGGTCCTGAAACTCCCGTCGTAGAAAGGGAAATATCGGTTTTGAATAATTTCTGGCATCCAAGACTCATCTCCTGAGCCACTTCTTCTGAAACGACCGTTTTCTCTGAAATTGTTTTTTCTGAAACACCAAGAATTTCTATTTTTTTGCGATAATCGTAAGGAATTATTCCGCCTGAAAAATATTCGGAACTTCCCGAAACCGACGTGATCAAACGCGATATTTCTCCGCCGGTACAGCTTTCAGCAACGGAAATGGTAAGATTCTTTTCCATTAAAATTTCTTTAAGGATTTCCTGAATTTCGTTTCCGTCCCAGGAAATCACCTTTTCACCAATTAAAGGTTTCAGCTTCTCGATTTCCACATTTAATTGGTTTTCAACTTTCTGAAAATCATTGCCAACTCCCGTCAATCTAAGTTTCACCCGGTTTCCGATAGGCAGGTAAGACAGTGAAATATTTTCAGGAAGTGAAAGTTCCCAGTCTTCGATCGTTAGTGCCAGCAAACTTTCAGGAAAATCGACGACCGAAATTATTTTTGATGAAATATAGTTTAAAACAAATTTTTCCTTCAGAAAAGGAATGATTTTATCCTTGATCAAAGGTTTTACTTCGTACGGAACACCGGGAAGGCAGATCGCGATTTTTCCGTTTTCTTCAATCATCTGGCATGGTGCGGTTCCGTTTTCATTCTGAAAAACATGGGCTTTGGATAAAACTACAGCCTGGTTTTTATTGATTTCCAGCAAATGCTCGCGGTTTCTTTTAATCATGAGTTTTTTCAGATGTTCAAAAGTTTTACCATCCAGCTTCAGCTCGTCATTAAAAAACTCTGCAAATGCAGTTTTGGTTTTATCGTCTTTGGTGGGACCGAGGCCTCCTGTAGCAATCACAATATTTCCAATTTCGAAAGCGGATTCCAGTGCTTTTTTGATGGTTTCAATTTCATCGGAAACTGTAAAGATCTGTGCTACCGAAATTCCTATATTTTTGAGTTGCGCTGCAATAAAATTTGAATTCGTATCAATAGTATTCCCGGATAAAATTTCGTCGCCGATGGTAATGAGAACTGCTTTCATGTAGATATTTGAACTGTAAATTTACTAAATTTTAAAACGAGTTGACGTTATATTTTTTTAATTTTTGTTCTTCCAAGTCATTTTAAAGGCACAAAAAAAAGCGGACCATGTCCGCTGATATATTATTCTTAACCGAGAATTTTAATCCTGTTTTGTCCAGATCAAATTTTCTGTTTTGTAACCTAAATTTTTCGCTTTTTCTAAAAACCGCTGTTTTATATCTTCAGGAATTGTTTTTTCACGGGAGAGAATCCACAAATAATCTAAATTATTACCTACAACCAAAGCGTAACGGTAGTTTTCATCAAGATCAATCACATTATAGCCGGCCCAAATAGGCTTAAAAAACGAAACTTTCAGACGCGCTGTTTTTTCGTCTTCTACGAACCGGGCTTCACCAATGCTCCCTTTCCATTCTTTTTTAACATAATTATAACCTTTGTTATCCACTTTAATATGTCCGTTGTCTTTCATGGAATATTCTGCGGTAACATTATTCATATCTTTTTCAAAACGGAAATCGAAACGTGCAATTTCATACCATTTACCCAAATATTTTTTAGAGTCAAAATTTTTAACGGCTGTCGCTCCGTCAGGAATTCCTACAGAACAGGAGTTAAAAATTAATAATCCTAAAATTCCCAGAGAAACAGGAATTGCAATTTTTGCCATATTTTTCATTGATAAGTTTTCCGACTAACAATCAAATATAATGCCTTTGGTAAAAGCTATTTTTTTAAAATTTCCTTTCAGCGTTTTTGTATCCAGACCTGTGAATTTGCTGAAGGCAGGAAGAATCAACTGGTTTTCAGACAAGGCGAAACACGGAAGTTTAAACGCCTGCCGAGCTTTTCCCTGAAAAACAACTCCTGGATGAATGTGTCCGGAAACGGTAAACAGTTCCTCACTGTTTTCAGGTTCGTGTACAAAGGTAAAGGGCGGAATCTGTAAAGATTTCTCTACCACATCGATGCAGTATTCTTCGTAAAATTTTGGTGCAATTCTGTCGTGATTCCCTTTAATTAAAGTGATTTTTAAATCCGGAAAGCGGTTCCTCCAGTCACAGAAAATTTCAAGATCACTGTTGTGTCCGGCATGAAAAAGATCGCCGACAATCAGAACGTGATTTACCTCAAAAAAAGAAATCAGGTTTTCTAAAATTTCTAAATCATCATGCAAAACCTGAGAAGAAATTGCGATTCCACTCTTACGGAAATGCGCAGACTTTCCAACATGCAAATCACTGATTATCAATGTTTTTTCGCGTTCCCAATAAACTGCTTTCTGGTTGGTGAAAATAAGTTTTTCGTGCTGTATTGTTTTCTCTAAGATCTTAATCATTATTATTTTGAACGCTTCATTTTCAGCTGTCAATGATTTTTTTCATCGATTCCTTCTGAAGTCTCATGATACGTGAATCCAAATCTTCACTGGTAAGACTTTGTCTCAAACTGTCGACTTTTATCGGGAAACTGAGCGGCGTAAATGCGTTTGCAAATTTGAGGATAATTTTGGAATTTTCTATTCTTTTGAAAGCATTCATCAGACGGTGTTCGTCGATCTGCTGATTGAAAACCTCAGCATAAGCCTGTTTCAACAGTAAATTTTCCGGGCTGTAATCTTCCAGAACATTAAATATCAAACCCGAACTCGCCTGAAGACTTTTATTATTTTTCTGGATTCCGGGATAATTCTGAACAACCATTCCGGAAATCACCGCAATATCACGGAATTTCCTTCTTGCCATTTCGGTTGCATTTACACTGCTTAATACGTCCTGAATTAAATTTTCTTTGGAAAGAATATTTTTTAAAACACTCTCATTAATAGGAATTTCCTGTGAACTCAGCAGCTCGAAACCGTAATCGTTCATCGCCATAGAAAAAGAAATCGGAGTAATTTTAGAAATCCTGAAAGCAATTAAAGCCGCCATCACTTCATGTATAAGCCTGCCTTCAAAAGGATACATGAAAAGATGGTGACCGTCGCGGGTTTCGATCATTTCGACTAAAAATTCGTCGTCCTTCGGAATGTGAGAATTCTGTTCCTGACTTACCAACAAAGGATGCAGGAATTTTAATTCTTTTTCTGATGATTTTGCCTGTAAAGAATCGGATAATTTAAGTCTTAACAAATGACTCAAGTGAGAAGTCAGTGGTAATCTTCCGCCCAAATAACTCGGAATAATGGCCTTTCCTTTTGAATTTCTTACGTAAACCGTCATCTCTTTAATATGAGAAATTTCGAGAACGCGGCCGGCCAAAATAAATTTATCTTCAGGCTTAAGTCTGGTGATGAAATATTCTTCAATCATGCCGATATAACCTCCGCTGACAAATTTTACTTTCAGCATGGCATCGCTTACAATTACACCGATATTCATTCGGTGAAGCATGGCAATCCGGCGCTGTTTTACCTTGTAAATTCCGTCTTCAATAATGACTTTGTGATACTCTTCATAATTTTTGAGCGCACCTCCGCCAACCGTAATAAACTGCAGCAGACTTTGCCATTCTTCAGGAGTGATTTCTGAAAACGAAAAGGTAGATCTGATGCGTTCAAAAAGCGGCTTTTCTTCAAAACCGTCGCCAACTGCCAACGTCATCAGAAACTGTATCAGCACGTCGAAAACCATAACCACAGGCGTTCGGGGCTCAATTATTTTTTGTTTGACAGCTTCTTTAAGCGCCGAAACCTCAATCAGTTCCAAAGAATGGGTAGGAACAAAATAAATTTTAGATGTCTCGAAAGGGGAATGTCCGCTTCGTCCGGCCCGCTGTAAAAATCTGGCAACGCCTTTACTTGATCCAACCTGAATAACCGTATCCACAGGCTTAAAATCCACTCCCAAATCCAGAGATGATGTTGAGATCACGGCTTTTAAATATCCTGAACTTAAATTTTCTTCGATCCAGATTCTTAATTCGCGGTCAATGGAACTGTGATGAATAGCGATTTGTCCGGCAAAATCAGGATACTCTTTGAGCAATAACTGATACCACATTTCCGCCTGACTTCTTGTATTGGTAAAAACCAAAGTCGTGTTGCTCTGCAAAATGACCGGAACCACTTTGTCGACGAGTTTTGCTCCCAAATGCCCTGCCCACGGAAGGATTTCAACCTCATCAGGAAAAATGGGAATAATGTCGATTTTCTTTTTTTCTTTTGCTACAACCTTTGTTTTTTTAATCGGATAAGGAATTAAAACTTCCATCGCCTCATCAAGATTTCCAATAGTTGCAGTAATTCCCCAAATTTTCAGTTTTTTCTGATAACTGATGATCTGTGATAACGCCAATTCAACCAAAACCCCGCGTTTGGAACCCAAAAGTTCGTGCCATTCGTCCACAGCAATGCATTTCAGATTTTTAAAAAACCTGTGGTTGTTTTTCTGAGCTAAAAGAAGCTGAAGACTTTCAGGAGTGATGATGAGAATTTCGGGCATTTTCTTGGTCTGGGAAACCCTTTCAGCTTGAGGTGTGTCGCCGTTACGTACCGCCACTTTCCAGTCGAGTCCGATTTCGTCGATGGCCTCGGTCATTGCTTTTGCGATGTCTTTCGCAAGAGCGCGGAGCGGCGTGATCCAAAGCAGCTGCAAACCGTCTTTATAATTATCGGGATTGTTGAGAAAATCTGTGATAACGGCTAAAAAGACAGAATATGTTTTTCCAAAACCTGTAGGCGCGATGACCATTCCGCTGTAATTTTTCCCGAATTTCTCCCAGGTTTCGAGCTGAAAACTGAAAGGCTCGAAACCTTTTTCCCCGAGCCAACTTTTTACAATGCTGTAACCTTCAGATTCCAGAAAATTTTTCGCCATTATCTGATGAGTTTTTTTACTTCCTCAATATCATCAATTTCGTCAGCTTTTTTATCGCGGCGCCATCTTAAAATCCGCGGAAATCGTAGTGCTACTCCACTTTTATGACGGTTACTTAATCCAATTCCTTCAAAAGCGATTTCAAAAACAAGTTCAGGTTTTACCGTCCGCACAGGTCCGAATTTCTCCAGAGAATTTTTGGTTACAAACCCGCTGACTTCCATAATTTCTTTGTCGGTCAATCCGGAATATGCTTTGGCTATAGTAACTAATTGATCTTCTTTTTTGACGGCAAAAGTATAATCGGTGTAATATCCACTCCTTCTTCCACTTCCTTTCTGGGCGTAGATTAATACGGCATCTATAGTTAACGCATCTACTTTCCATTTCCACCAGTCGCCTTTTTTACGTCCGGAATGGTAGTGAGAATTTTTCTGTTTCAGCATCAGACCTTCGCTATTGTTTTCGCGAGAATTTTCCCGGATATCCACTAACTCTTCCCATTTTTCGAAGGTTATAGTTTCAGAAATTTTAATGCTTGCAACCGGATGCTTTTCAATTAAATTTTCTAGAATTTTCCTTCTTTCAGAGAGCGGTTTTTCACGCAGATCTGCATTATTAAATTCAAGAATATCGTAAACAAAAACTTTCACCGGAATTTCTCTGAGCATTTTCGGGGTGATGGTTTTGCGGTTCAGCCTTTTCTGAAGCTCATTGAAATTTAAAACCTCATCATTAATGACGGCTAAAATTTCACCATCGATAACGAAATTGCCTTCCAGGACTTCAAGCGCGGAAACCAGTTCCGGAAATTGTGGTGTTACCAATTCCTCCCCACGCGACCAGATGAAAATTTCCTCATTCCTTTTAATAAGCTGTCCGCGGATTCCGTCCCATTTGTATTCCGCCTGCCAGTCTTCGGGATTGCCCAGATCTTCGGTTCCTTTTTCCAGTGGATAAGCAAGGCAGAAAGGATAAGGTTTCGAATTATCGGGATTGATATTTGTACCTGTGATTAAATCTTCAAAATTCATATCTCCAACACTCCATTTCCCCATAATACTGTGCATGAGCTGACTGGAATCGATTTCGGAATACTTGGACAAAGCAGTGATTAAAAGTTTTTTTGAAACCCCAATTCTGAAACTTCCTCCAATGAGTTTATTGAAAATGAAACGTTCGGTATAATCCAAACCGTTCCACGATTCTGTAACGTAGATTTTCTTTTCATCATCGGTTTTGTCTTTCAGCTGAAGGAGTTCGTCCATCCACTGCGACAAGGTTTTCTGAATGTCATTTTCCGGAGGCGGCAGAATAAGGGAGAGCGTTTCTCCAAGATCTCCCACGGAAGAGTAGCTTTCAAGAAAGAGCCATTCGGGAAGCTGAATAATCTCTAAAGCCCATTGTTTCAAATAATTGGTATTGACCGGTCTTTTCGGACGTTTACCTGTAAAAAGGGCAAGAAACCAAAGTTTGTCGCTGTCGGGAGCGGTGCGCAGATAATGAACCATCGCATCTACCTTTGCGTTGGTTTTATTGGTGCTTTCCAGAGCGGATATGAGTTCTGCAAAATGTTTCATTACCTGAAAAAATTAAGAATTTTCCTTTTCGTCCTTATTTTCAAATATTTCTTTTTCCTCTGTTTCTTCATCGCCGTAATTGGTTTTCACTTCATAGGCTTCGATGCCAAGTTCATTTAAATATTTTGAAAAAACCGCAGTCTGACCGTGAGTGACGTGCACTTTTTCGGCTCCGGTTGCTTTTACAGTATCTAAAAGTCCCTGCCAGTCGGCATGATCAGAAATAGCGAAACCTCCATCCGCAGAACGCCATCTTCTGGAACCGCGGACCTGCATCCAGCCTGAACACAATCCTGTTGCACGGCTCGGAATTTTACGGATCATATTGGAATCCAGCAAAGCCGGCGGAACAATTACAATTTCGCCGTTTACTTTCTTTAAGTCATCATTAAAATAAACTGTTTCGTACTCAGGAAGCTCTATTCCTACTGATTCTATTGCTTCATTAATTTTTGCGATGGAACTGTGGACGTAGATTTTTCCGCTTCCTTCAAGTGCTTTCATGATCCGCTGTGCTTTACCGAGTGAGTAACCGATAAAAACTGAAGTTTTTCCATGTTCATGATTAGTGGCATGCCAGCTTTGCATTTGTTCTGCATAATGTTCAGGTGAAAGCCAGTTGTAAATCGGTAATCCAAAAGTACTTTCCGTAATATACTCATTGCATTTCACCAGTTCGAAAGGAGTTGAAAGTCCATCATCCTGAACTTTATAATCACCTGAAAATACGGTAACATAACCTTTGTATTCTAACCGGATCTGACAAGAGCCAACGATATGACCAGCCGGAAAAAATGAAAGTTTAACTCCGTTGATGGTAATTTCTTCGTGATAACCAAGAGACTGAACTTCGATATCAGGACCGATTCTGTGCTGCAAAATCGGTTTAGTGAAGTGATGACATAAATATTTCTTCATTCCCCATTTGGCATGATCGCCGTGCCCGTGAGAAATCACCGCCAAATCCACAGGTCTCCAGGGATCGAGATAGAAATTTCCGGGAATGCAGTAAATGCCTTTGCTGGTGAATTTTACGAGTTTCAAAATAAAATTATTTGTGAATATTATCTTCCAAATTTAAAATATTCGGTGAGAGGATGTTTCTTACTTTTCATGAATGCCGACGCCATTTCCATTCCAGTTACAGAAAATGTAATGCCATTGCCACCAAAACCCAGTACGAAATACGAATTTTTGAATTTTTTGTGTTCACCGATATAAGGTAAGCCGTCTTTGGTTTCTCCAAAAGTACCAGCCCAGCTGAAATCTGTATAAAATTTATAATCCGGCAGCACCTTATTAAGATTTTTGAGAATTTCCTTTTCTTTTTTACAGATCAGTTCATCACGCTTCCCGGGATCCTGAAAGTCTTCGTCACCTCCGCCAATTAAAAGCCGGTTATCATCTGTGGTTCTCATATAAAGATAGGGCTTATCCGTATTCCAGAACAGGGTTTTATCTAAATTTTTAAGCTTTACAGGATCAATTTCGGATACGGTTGCAAAAGTGCTTTTGAGCTGAACAAAATCTTCTTTGATCAAATTTTTGCTTTCGTAACCAATACAGTAAATTATTTTTTTTGTCCTGATCCTAATATTTTCAGCGGTGAACACTTCGTTAAAATCTGAATGGTATTTCACCGATTTCATCTCAGTCTTATCATAGATTTTCAATCCTTTTGCCGCATTGTATTTCAGAAGTTCGTGGGCAAAGATAAATGCGTCGAGGCTTGCGCCCTGAACAGAAAGAATCCCGCCATAAGTTTTTTCGAAACCGTATTTTTTCTGAATTTCTTCCGGCTCCAGCCATTTCACTTTAAAACCTGCGGATTTCCGGGCAGCGAATTCTTTCTTTAACCACGAAACATCTTTCTTTTTTGAGGTAAAATACAGAGATTTTTTTCTTTGGAAACCTGCGGTCGACTTTATTTCGTCAGAAATCTTTTCCAGATCATCAATCGACTTTGAACAGGCTTTATAACTTTCAGCTGCGCCTTTTTCACCAATCATTTCTGCAAGTTCATACAGAGGAACATCGATCTCGTACTGAAGCATAGAAGTAGTTGCAGAAGTGCTTCCGTTGGCAATTTCACGTTTGTCAATCAGCATGGTTTTGTAACCGTCTTTGATCATTTGGTGAGCAATTAAACTGCCGGTAATTCCGCCGCCGATAATCAGGACATCAGAATTTTCATCACTCTTCAGCGAAGGATAGGAAGAAAGAATTCCGTTTTTGACGAGCCAGAAAGGTTCATTCGATTTTAGATCCATAAAAGTTTATTTGGCTCTCTTTAATCAAGAATTAAGCCTTTTTATTCTCTTAGTGTTGTCCGAAAATATTTACGGAGGATAAAGAAATTTAAGAAAATTTTAACTCGGGATATTTGAACCATCGGTCTTATGGTTTAATTATTGTTTTAGAAAGGGAAATTTCTCCGGAGTAAAACAGAACTTCATTCTAGCCCCGATGGCAGTGAAAATCCTGTAATTGCGAGGCAAAAACTGTTCAACTGAGATGATTTATACAATTCCTCGCAATAACAGATTGTAACGTACAGCGGGACGGGTCTTCGGAGACCATAAAAATTTTAATGCTCCTTACAACAAACATTAAAAACACATCTATGATTACTGTAATTACTGACGTTCCCGAAAATGTAGCTGCTTTTAAAGCAAGCGGAGAAGTATCGGAACATGATTTTAAAAACCTCGTTTTTCCCGTCGTGGAAGAGAAAGTGGACGCTTTTGACGAACTGAATTATCTGCTTTTACTGGATACCGACTTGGATCATTTTACTGCCGGCGCGTGGTTTCAGGACGCTTTGCTTGGACTTAAGAATATTACCAAATGGAACCGTGCAGCAATTATTACCGATAAAAAAGGGGTGCAGAATTTCACGGATATTTTCAGTGTTCTGATGCCAGGTGAATTTAAATCATTTCCAAAAGAAGATTTGGATAATGCCATCTTTTGGTGCGCAAACGGAAACGAAATAACAGATTAACATTAAAAATACAATATGTCAACAGAAAATTTAACTCAAAAAGAAGCGATCGAAAAACTGAAGCAACTGAGTGAAAAAGCCGGAACATGCATGTTCTGCACTGATCTCACTACACTGCCTATCACGGCGAGACCGATGAGTGTGCGCGAAACTGACGAAGAAGGAAACCTGTGGTTTCTGAGCAGTGCAGATTCTCATAAGAATTTCGAAATTTCAGAAGATAACCGTGTACAGCTGCTGTTCATGAACAACACTGATTATGAATACCTTTCTGTATTTGGAAAAGCATTTATTTATAAAGACAAAAGTTTAATCGAAGAAAAATGGACTCCGATTGCCAACGCCTGGTTTGAAGACGGTAAGGAAGACCCAAAAGTTTCTGTAATCCGTGTAACTCCTGATGAAACTTATTACTGGGATACAAAAGCCGGAAAAGTAGTTTCTTTTCTGACTTTTGCTGCCGCTGCAATTACCGGGAAAAAGACTGATAACAGCGATGGCGTTGAAGGAAATTTAGATATCTAACATTAAAAAAAATAGTATTATGAAACCAGATTTAGGAATAACCGACAAAAACTTAAAATCGGTGAATGATCTGCTGAACAAAGTTTTAGCGGACGGAAATGTGATTTATATTAAACTGAGAAAATTCCACTGGAATCTTGCCGGTGACAATTTTATGGAACTGCATAAACTTTTTGAAGAACAGTATGAAACTGTTGCAGAAGCCGTGGATGAAGTTGCAGAAAGGATCAGTACTTTAGGCGGAGTTGCGATTGGAACGACTTCGGAATTTTCGAAACTCTCGCAACTGAAAGAGAATCCGGGAAAAATCCCAACCAACCAGGAAATGATTCAGGAACTGGTGAACGATCATGAAACGATCGTGAAATCTTTAAGACAGTTTGTGGATGATACTGAGGAAAAATACGGTGATAAAGGAACATCAGATTTCCTTACCGCACTGATGCAGGCCCACGAAAAGATGGCGTGGAAACTGAGAAAATATTTTAGAGGTTCTTAATAAGTTCAGTACAAAAATTCCGGCGCAACTTCGTTGCGCCGTAATTTTTTTTTTAAAGCAACCAGAAAATTAAAGGTCTTATTTAAAAATTTCAGCAAAAAAGGCTTTCATGTCATTCCATGATTTTTCGTCAGCCTCTTTGTTGTAAGCGATCGGCATTTTAAATTTCTTGCCCATTTCCGTGGAAGCAGGATTGGTAAATGAATGCACGGAATTCGGGTAATTATTGAAAGTATAACTCACTTTCGCAGAATCCATCTGCTTTTTAAAAGCTGCAATTTCTTCCTCCGGAACAAAACTGTCCTCCGCACCGTTACATACAAGAATTTTCACTTTATTGTTTTTCGGTTTTATGCCGGTCATTAAATTTCCGTGAAAAGAAACCACACCTTTCAGGTCACTTTCCTGTCTGGCCATATTCAGCGCCTGTGCGCCTCCGAAACAGTAACCGATGACAGCGATCTTGCCATAATCGGCGTTAGGATATTTTAAAATCTGTGCTTTTGCACCATCAAAAACGGTCTTGGCATTAACGGGAATTTTATAAAATGGTTCCGCCAGTTTTCCGGCATCCGTTGGATTATCCACTGTTTTTCCTTCCCCATAAAAATCAACAGCCAGCGCAAAATAACCAAGATCTGCCAACTGTTTTGCGCGGCCTTTGGCATAATCAGTTAATCCCCACCATTCTGGAATTACCATCACCACAGGTTTTGGTTGATCTGAATCATCTTTGTACGCAACGAAAGATTTGTAATTTTTTCCGTTGATATTATAAGTGACCTCTTCTGTTTTCACACCTTTTGATACCGAGTCAGATGAATTTTCCGGAGATTTTTTATTCTCGGAGCAGGCAAAGTAAAATAACAGGATGAGAACGGGCGAAAGGATTTTAAGAATTTTCATAATTGTATATTTTATTTAAAATTAATGATTTTTCTTCAGCCTTAATTATTTCTTCAAAAAAAAATCGGACTGAAGCCCGATTTTAATATTAGTATCTATAATTTTCTTTAATGAATGTGCTTTTCCGCATGATAAGAACTTCTTACCAAAGGAGAACTTTCCACATGACGGAAGCCCAGATTTCTCGCAAAATCACCGAACTCATTAAATTCTTCCGGAGTAATGAATTTTTTTACGGGCAAATGTTTTTTGGTCGGCTGCAGATACTGACCGATCGTAATGACGTCCACATTTGCATTTCGGATGTCTTCAATCGTTTGGAACACTTCGTCTTTTTCTTCGCCCAAGCCAAGCATCAATCCGGTTTTGGTACGGTTTTGCCCTGCTTCTTTCATGTAACGCAAAACCTCCAGACTTCTTTCATATTTTGCCTGAATTCTAACTTCACGCGTAAGCCTTTTTACCGTTTCCATGTTATGGGAAATTACTTCAGGAGCCACTTCTATAAGTCTGTCAATATGTTTTGTAATTCCCTGAAAATCCGGAATTAAAGTCTCCATCGTTGTTCCGGGAGAAATTCTGCGTACTGCATTTACGGTTTCTGCCCAAAGGATGGAACCCATATCTTTCAAATCATCACGGTCTACAGAAGTAAGAACCGCGTGTTTAATTTTCATCAATTTAATTGAACGCGCTACTTTTTCAGGTTCATCCCAGTTTACGTCTAAAGGTTTTCCGGTTTTTACGCCGCAAAAACCACAACTCCGGGTACAGATATTTCCCAAAATCATGAAAGTTGCCGTTCCTTCGCCCCAACATTCACCCATATTCGGACAGCTTCCGCTTTGGCAAATGGTATTGAGTTTATATTTGTCAACCAAAGTACGGAGCTCACGGTAATTTTTCCCTGTGGGAAGTTTTACGCGGATCCATTTAGGTTTCTGAGTGGTGGTATCGATAATGGTGTCGTTCATTTTTAAAAATAAAATGCAAATTTACGAATTAAGAAATTGCTTTTGTCAATCCTCAAACTCTTTGTTTTTCAATAATTCTGAAAGCACTTTTTTGGCGCGCATGATTCGCACTTTGGTATTAGCGACGGTTAAACCAAGTTCTTCAGCGATTTCTTTGATGCTTTTTTCTTCAAAAAAACGCAGCCGGATAATATCCTGATAATTGGAGTCTAAACTTTCGATGATGGAAAGAATCTGTTTTTGCTCCTCTTCAGAAATTAAAAGTTCTTCAGGCGAGCGTGCAAACTGATTTTTAAAACCTTCAAAATTATCCGTAGAATCTTCATTTTCGCGGTTTTTTTTGCGCCAGTAATCAATGACTGAATTTTGGGCAATGGTAAGCATCCAGGTTTTGAACTGAAAATTCGGATCGTACAGATCGAGCTTTGCCAAGACTTTGGAAAAAACGGAAACTGTAATTTCGTCAGCGACATTTTCGTCCTGCACTTTCTTCATCACAAAGCTGAAAACATCAACCCAAAAAAGGTTAATGAGCTTGGTTTGTGATTTCTGATTTTTGCTTTTCGCAAGAGAAATGAGCGATAAAAGTTCTGTCTGATTCATTAAAGAAACAAAGGTAAGGAAATTTATTCTCCAAAAATTAATCCGGAATATGACCTTCTTCATCAGGGTAAATGTTTCAGAATTAATTTAAAAATCCTTACATTGCATCACTCAAATCAAATATAATGAAAGCGCAAAAAAAATATAAAAAACAGGTCCTGAAACTCCTAAAAGAACTGGCCATCACAGAATATGCTTCTCTGGAAGCCATGACGAATATGATGCTGATGAAAGAGATGAAAGAGAACAATATTTCTTTCAAAGAAGGTGACACCTTTTCTTTTAAAGACAATATTTTTGATTACAGTGATGACAAAAACATCAGACGTATCGCCAAACTGCGCAAAAAAATGCTGAAAACCATCAATAAACTGGTAGAAAAAAACAAATTCACCGATAAGGAAATTGAGTTTTTAGCGTAAACAGGTTTTCTAAAACTCCTGTTATCATACCGTTGGGAACGCGATATGATAACAGGAGTTTTTCCTTTCGAATCTGCCGCCAAGCTGCTGCACCATTTCCCCGATGATAAAATGGCCGAGCGTGTTGTCGCTGTCTTGGGTTCCGAAAAACATTCCGTTGTCCGCGTAATTCATTTCTGCCATTTCTTCATTTAGCTGGATGTTCAGAGTTATTTTAAGAACCTGGTTTTCTTCGGGAACTGCATGCTTCAGTGTATTGGTAATCAACTCATTCAAAAGTAAACCGAAAAACAAGCCTTTGTCGACCTGAAGCAATAATTTTTCCGAATAATTTTCGAGAATAAGTTCTTTTTGGTAACCGGCTTTATGAGATTCAAAAATCTTGTCGGAATATTCTTTGATTTCAACCACCGAATTATCGAAATTATCGAGATTATATGAAAATAAATTGTGCGCGAGCGCGATGGTTTTGATGCGGTTTTGTAACTGCTGAAATTTATATCGGTAAAGGACATTTTTGGTCTCCTCTCTTTGAAATCCCACTAAACTGAGAATTACCGCAAGATTATTTTTCACCCTGTGATTCAGCTCTTTAACTAAAAACTGTTTCTCCGCGACGTTTTTCTGCAGCTCTACGTTCTTTCTCGAAATACTTTGTTTCTGCAGCTCGATTCTTCTTTTGTTTCTGGAAATCATTCTTAAAAAAAACAGCAGCAGCAAAACGAAAATCGTCAGAAGAATGATAAAAACCGTGAGCATGGTAACCCAGCCTTTGGTTGCTTTTACATTATTTGCCAGCTCGATTTCCCGGCGTTTATTTTTCTGGAAGTTGTAAAGCAAATCCAGTTCCTGTACTTTCAGTTCTTTCTGCTCTTCATTGGTTTTGGAGGCCCACTCTGTGGCAATTTTATAATTCTCCAATGCTGCAGCGTAGCTTTTGCGGTGTTCCAGAATTTGGCTTTTAGTCTGGTAAATATTCGCAATAATGTAAAAAATTTCAACTTTAGGAACTACCGCAACTCCAGAATCAATATACTTTTCGGCTAACTTATAATTACGCCGGTCGACATAAAAATTGCTGATGTTATTATACATAGCTCCAACGCCATTATAGTTCTTATAATTTTTGTAAAGGCGGATGGCTTTCTGAAAATGCTGCATTACTTTTTCCGGATCATTGAAATATCCGAAGCCCAAAATCATATTGAGACCTGCTCCGTTTTTTTTATCATTAACCAGATCTGCATATTTCTCCGCTTCCATCGCAATTTTAAAAGCGGTTTTGTCATCATCAAAAATACGGTAATAAGAAGTTTTTCTGATGAGGAAATAAGTGTAATTCTGAGGTTTAAGTTCCGGATTGGTGTTAAAAATCTTCTGAGCTTCATCAAGTTCTGCTTTCGTGTTATCTTTGTCCATCCCGATTTCAAAAACCAACGCACGCTGAAGATGGGTTCTGAGTTTGAGGGATGCGGGTAAATCAGGTTTTGCGAGAATGTTTTGGGAAATGGCGAATGCTTCGTCTTCAAGGCCCAATTCATTAAGCGCTTCTACTTTGATGACGTCAAGTTCAGCCTTCTGATCAGCCGTTAATTCCTGGCTCTGCCGGTTAATAAGATCTATGGCTTCTCTGTTTTTAGAGCTTAATACTTTTTCCTCAATTCGGTGTTTGAGTTCATTGAAGGCATCTTGGCCCAAAACCACAGACGAGAAAAAAAACAAATT
Organism: Kaistella soli; assembly: GCF_019038595.1. Taxonomy (GTDB): domain Bacteria; phylum Bacteroidota; class Bacteroidia; order Flavobacteriales; family Weeksellaceae; genus Kaistella; species Kaistella soli. Next base: position 300,354 of record NZ_JAHOPF010000003.1, on the reverse strand, counting down.
AAAAGCAAAGTAGATTTTCACCATTAAACAAAAATAACCAATATAATTTTAAATTTTATTAACTTTAGGACAATATTTTTAGCAAATCGATATTATGAAATTCGGACAAGTTGAGGACCCCTCTAAGGTAGATTTTACCTTGCCTAAAGACCACATCAAAACATCTAACATCCTAAAAAAGACCAAGGCAAAAAACCTTGAAATCTCGATTGGGTGCGCGAAGTGGAACAAAACCGATCTTAAAGGATTTTATCCGAAAGGAACAAAAGACGAACTTACCTATTACGGCACCCAGTTCAATTCGATTGAATTGAATGCTACTTTCTACGGAATGCCGAGCCCTGATCAGGTACAGATGTGGAAAGAAAAAACGCCTGCAGGTTTCAAGTTCTTCCCAAAAATCACCAACACAGTTTCCCACTTTAGAAGATTGCTGAATATCACTGATGTCGTAACGCAGTTTGCAACGGCTGTTTTAAATTTTGATGAGAAATTGGGAATGGTTTTTCTGCAGCTTCACGATAATTTCAAACCGAAAGATTACGAAAGACTTGAAAAGTTTGTTCAGGACTGGCCTCAGGAAGTTCCGCTCGCCGTAGAACTCCGCAATAATGAATGGTTTTCTGATGAAGAAATTTTTAATAAAACCTGCGGACTTTTTGAACAACACAATATTACCAATATCATTGTAGATACAGCAGGAAGAAGATATATGCTGCATATGAGACTTACCACGCCGGTTGCATTTATCCGTTATGTGGGCGCCAATGCAGAAAGCGATTACACCCGGCTTGATGACTGGCTGGAACGCATAAAAACCTGGAAAGCTGATGGACTGGAAAAACTGTATTTCTTCATTCATCAGAATGTAGAGAAAGCATCACCACTGCTTTCCGCCTATTTTATTGAAAACCTAAACAAGGAATTGGGAACTGAAATTCATATCCCTGAAATGGCGGATGCAAAAACTCTTTTTTAATTAAAACACACAGAATCAAGAGACTGGAACAGTAAATAAAAAGACTTTTTCGTCCTGTATTAATTTAAATTCACTAAATTAGCATTAGCATAACAAAATATTCTCCGATTTTACAACGGAATTCTTCGGCAAAAATTATTGAACATCTTGTATGTCATCGACGGTAACAGTTTTTCATGACTGAAATTAAGTTTTTTGGACTCATCTCCGAAAAACCTTGTCCTTTGCATCATCGTTTAGGAAAAATAAGGACAAAATTAGGCACACTGGAAAAGCATCGCTTATATTCTACACTTTACTGAGTTGCTGCAGCAATGACATCTTTCAAGCGATAATTTCCAACAATAAAGGATAATTTATCTTCTAATTTATTGTTTATGAATAATTCACTGTTTGGAGAATCAGGAATACAGATTACCGTATTTCTGGTGATCATTCCTATTCTTGCGGGTTTGCTGATTGCCATTGTAAAAACCTATGCTGTTTACCAAAGACTGAAAAGCAGGCGAAAGCTCCTTGAATTCGAAAAAAAAGTAAAACATCTTTCGCCTCAGGAAGTTGAACAGTACGAAAAACGCAGGAAAGAACTCGAATACCATCTTCCTGAAAACCAACTGTCGGGAAACCTTGCGCCTTCGGACGAAAAAGGAATTATCAGCAATATTAATTCTATTGAGGAATTACGGGTGATTCCTCATAAAAAAAGCACTTTTCCGCAAAAATATATTTCTCCAGAGTTATCAAAACTTATCCTTTATTTTCTGGGATTTTCCGTTTTGTGGCTGCTTGTAGGAACCACCGTTGGCGAATATCTCGGGATTAAGTTCGTAGCTCCGGATACAGATCATGTGAGCTGGCTGAGTTTCGGGAGACTTCGTCCTGTTCATACCAATTTGGTTTTCTGGGGATGGTCGTCGTTTGCGATGGTTGGCCTGTCCTATTACGTCATCCCGCGGGTAAGTAATATTGAGGTTTTCAATTTAAAACTGGGTTACTATACTTTAATCCTGATGAATCTTGCGGTCATTTCCGGAACTGTTTCTCTGATGGCCGGTATTAATAACGGAGGCGGAGAATACAGAGAATACATCTGGCCTGTTATGGCACTTTTCGCTGCAGGAATTGTGCTTTCACTTTATAATTTCCTGAAAACCGTCGCTTTGCGGGTGACAAAGGAAATCTATGTTTCCAACTGGTACATTGTGGCGGCGATGATGTATGTGATTGTCATTCTGGTAGTTGCTTATTTGCCTTTTTGGCAGCACGGACTTGGTGAAACCATCATTCAGGGATATTATATGCATCAGGGAGTTGGGATGTGGTTCATGTTTCTCAATTTGGGTCTTATGTATTATTTCCTGCCGCAACAGCTTAACCGGCCTATTTATTCCTACAGCCTGGGAATTTTGGCATTCTGGACACAGATTCTGTTTTATACCTTAATTGGAAGTCATCATTTTATTTTCAGCGCAATTCCGTGGTGGATGCAGACCGTAGCGATTGTCGCAAGCGTTGGAATGGTAATTCCGGTAGTTGCGGGGACCACCAATTTTCTGCTGACATTTAACGGCAACTGGTATCAGCTGAAAACAAGCTACACCCTTCCTTTCTATTTTATTTCTATCCTTTTTTATTTTACGGGATCAATGCAGGGAACTGTTGAAGCATTCAGATTTACCAATTTAATCTGGCATTTTACTGATTTTACAGTTGCACATTCGCATATGACGATGTACGGAATCATTACTTTTATGCTGTGGGCATTTATTTACACTTTGGTTCCGCGGCTTACAGGAAAAGAACCTCCCAAATTCTGGGTGGGAATTCATTTCTGGCTGGCTTTGATTGGATTGACGTTTTACATTGTTTCATTAATGATCGGTTCCACAGAAAAAGGTCTGATCTGGATGGCGAAAAAACCTTTTATCGAAGGAGTGGTCACGATGGCTCCTTACTGGTTATGGCGAGCCATTGGCGGCACCATGATGTGGATTTCCCACTTCGTTTTTGCTTACAACTTTTATAAAATGGTGAACAGTGAAGTGGAAATTAAAATTCCCGCCTCGCCTGCTGAAATCCTTCAGGCTAAAAAGGAACTTCGAAACACTGAATTTTCCCACCCTAAATAACTCTGCTCATGGAATTTTATAATAATCACAGACTGCTTTTTTGGTCGGCACTGTTGTTTTTCCTCTTTCTGACGCTGAATATTGCCATCTTACCGGCCATACAGAATCAGCAGGTTTATAAACCTCTGCCCGGAACAAAACCTCTAAGCAAAGATGCCAAAGCAGGAAAATCACTTTATGTGGCGAACGGGTGTATCGCCTGTCATACCCAGCAGGTGAGAAGCGTTGACATGGACAAAGATTTCGGCAGCAGACCGAATATCCCTGCAGATTACGCTACGAATCAAAGAATGGATGTGTGGCGAAACACAGCCAATCTTCTGGGCTCCGAAAGAACAGGTCCCGATCTGACCAATATCGGGGAAAGACAGCCCAGCATCGACTGGCAGCTGGTCCATCTTTATCAGCCGCGCGCGGTAGTGGCAGAATCGGTGATGCCTGCGTACCAATGGCTTTTTGAAGAGAAAGATTATATTCAGAAAGGTGATATCGAGGTGAAAGTTCCCGAAAAATTCCTGAAAAACAGATTCAAAAAGATTGTCGCCAAAAAAGAAGCTCTTCAGTTGGTAGCTTACCTGTTATCTTTAAAACAGACTAAACTTCCTGACGGAACTACTCCACCTGAGTTTTTATACAAACAGAAAGAACAGAAAACCACCGCAGCCGGAGGTACAAATTTACCCGACGGTGGAGAACTCTACAGTACAAACTGCGTTGCGTGTCACCAGGCAAACGGTGAAGGTTTACCGGGAGCGTTCCCGCCATTAAAGGGAAGTCCGGTAGTTTTGGGAGAAGATTTAAAATTATATGTCACCATTATTATGAAAGGTTATAATCCGCGTCCTGAATATGCCGTGATGCCGAATGTTGGAACTGCCGCAAACTTCACCCCGGAAATGGTCGCAGCAATCATTAATCATGAAAGATCCAGTTGGGGAAATACCGGAAAACCGGTAACCGCCGATGAAGTAAAAAAAATAATGGATGAAATTAAGTAAAAATAAAATATCATGAAAAATTTTAGAAATATTGCATCGATCCTGTTTTTACTGATTGTGAATTTTGCTTTGGCATGCGAAGCCTGTAAACAACAGCAGCCAAAAATAACACAAAATTTCACCCACGGAACAGGCCCTGAAAGCCAATGGGACTGGCTGATTGTCGCAAGCATCGCTTTGATTGCTGTTTACACACTTATATTCTCAATTAAATATCTGGTTAAACCTGGGGAAAAAGACAGAAATCACATTAAATATTCTGTTTTAAATTAATTTTAAAAATTTAAAAGATGACCAAAGATAAAACAACAGTTCTTCTTTTCATCGATGAAGATCCACATCCGATTGCCGATCTTGAAACTCCTATTGTTTTCGATTTTGACACGTCGAAACTTACGGATGGAGAGCATACCCTGAAAATAGTGAGCAAATCTCCCAAAGGACGCGAAGGAATCAGAAAAATAAAATTCACCGTGAAGAACGGACCTTCCATCAGCATTGAAGGATTAAAGGAAAACGATGTGGTGGACGGCACTTTTCCGCTGATGATCAACGCCTATGACAAAGGCAATCAAAAAAGTTTTATCATCGAGGGAAGCGAAACACCGCAGACGATACCGGTCTGGATCTGGATTATCGTGATCCTTTTTTCCGGTTGGGGCGCGTATTATTTAATAACTTATTTCACTGGATTTCCATATTAGTTTTTTTGGTAATTAAAGCCGCTTCAAAAATGAACTTTGAACAGATTTTAAAAATAAAAAAACCGCAGAAATTCTGCGGTTTTTGTTTTATCAGTAAGGCTTAAGCTTCACAACTAGAACACGTCACAAAGTTCACCATCATTTCCTTGGAAACCGACGAACTTCTTTGATAATATAAAGTTTTTACACCTTTTTTCCATGCTTCGATGTACAGGTAATTTACATCTTTTACCGGCATCGTGGACGGAATCTGTAAATTCAGAGACTGCGCCTGATCGATATATTGCTGTCTCTGCGCTGCCTGAGAAATAATTTCCATCGGAGAAATCTCTCTGAACGTTTTGAAAACTGCTTTTTCTTCTTCAGTCAATTCATTCAAATGCTGTACAGAACCATGATTCAGCATAATCGTTCTCCAGGTTTCTTCGTTATCGAGACCTTTTTCCTGAAGCAATTTCGCCAGATATTTATTCTTGCGCATAAAGTTTCCTTTCGCCAAACCTGCTTTGTAATAGTTCGAAGCAAATGGCTCAATTCCCGGAGAAGTCTGACCTAAAATAGCAGAACTGGAAGTAGTAGGAGCAATTGCCATTGTAGTGGTGTTCCGCATTCCGTAACCTTTCAGAATTTCAGGTTCTCCATAAATATTCGCTAATTCCTGCGACGCCTGAATGGACTGTTCTTTAATCTGTCTGAACGCTCTGGCATTGAATTGAGTTGCCTCGAAACTTTCAAACGGAATCATGTTTTTCTGAAGATAAGAATGATAACCCAACACGCCCAAACCAAGCGCTCTGTGACGCAATGCGAAATTTCTGGCACCGGTTAAATAATAGTTTCCTTCAGTTTTTTCAATGAATTCAGATAAAACCGCGTCAAGGAAATAAATCGCCAGTTTCACGGCGTTGGTATCTTTCCATTCGTCGTACAATTCAAGGTTCATCGAAGAAAGACAACAGATGAAAGATTCCTCAGCACTGGACGGAAGCATGATTTCGGAACACAAATTACTTGCGTTGATTGTCATCCCTAAATCTTTATAAACCTGAGGCTTGTTTCTGTTCACATTATCGGAAAACAGAATATAAGGCAAACCTTTCTGCTGGCGGCTTTCCAAAACTCTCGCCCAGATTCTTCGTTTGTCCATATCCCCGTCGATCATGTCCTGCATCCAGTAATCAGGAACGCAGATTCCGGTAAACAGGTTCTGAATCGGGCTTCCAATATCTTTAATCGATAGAAATTCTTCAATATCGCCGTGATCAATATCAAGATATGCCGCGAAAGCGCCGCGTCGAACACCGCCCTGTGAAACGACATCCATCGCGGTATCATACAATTTCATGAAGGAAACTGCACCCGAAGATTTTCCGTTGTCGGTTACGGCAGTTCCGCGGTTTCTCAGCTCGCCGAAATAACCGGAAGTTCCGCCGCCGATTTTCGTCTGCATAATCACTTCGCCCAATTTGTGCGTAATTCCTTCAATATTATCCGGAACGTGGACGTTAAAGCATGAAATTGGCAAACCTCTCTGTGTTCCCATATTCGCCCAAACCGGCGATGAAAAACTGATCCATCCTTTCGTGATCATTTCCTCAAAAGCAGGCTGAAGTTCGGGTTTGTATAATCTTTTTGCGGCTGCGGTGGTAATTCTTTCGATTGCACCTTTTACGGTTTCGCCTTTCAAAAGGTAACCGCGGTTCAGCATTTGTTCGGACTCTTCGTTGAGCCACCAGATGTTTGTATTTTCTTCCATTTATGTATACTTTTGGGCAGTCGGCCTTTGCTTTCTGCGTTACTAATTTTTTATTTGGGAGCAGGAAAAGTCTGCTTTCTTTCAAGATCCGTCCCGCTTTTCGCTATATCTTTTGCTTCACTTCGCTCCGCAAAAGGATGCCGCTGCAATCGGGGCTAAAACGTTCTTTCTGTTTTTCTTCCGAAGATTGACAAAAACTCTTTGGCGCTCGCTTCGCTCGCGCCAAAATCGGACGGACGGTACGGACAGGTTGCAACCTATCCCTACAAACCCGAATTGGATTAAAACAAATCGTTCTCGGTAATACTCTTGTCGTGTTTGGTATAATCAACCGGTCTTTTCGCGAAGAAATCGTCCATTGAATTGGCGAAAACTTCCTCTTCAAACCAAATCATCGGTCTGTACTGTTCAGGTGAAATGTTGTAGCGGGTTTTCATGCCGATTTTCTTCAGACTGTCGTCAACACGGAATTTCATGAAGTTCAGCAAATCTTCTTTTGTGAAATTATCAATTTCGCCGAGTTCGAAAATCCAGTCCAGGATTTCTTCTTCAACCGTAATCGAATGATCCACTAAAGTATAAATATCCTCAATATCGGAATCTGTTAAAAGTTCAGGCTGTTCTTCACGTATTTTGTTGATCAGATAAATTCCCGCATTGGCATGAATCTGTTCATCTACGGAAGTCCAAGCAATAATATTGCTCACATTTTTCATGTAACCTTTGAATCTTGTGAATGACAAAATAATCGCAAACTGAGAGAACAGGGACACATTTTCAATTAAAATACTGAAAAGCAAAAGTGAGGATACATATTCTTTCGGAGTAGTGGAATTGGCGTGCTTCAGAACATTTGATAGGAAATCGATTCTCTTTTTAATCGACGGAATTTCCACAACTTTTGAAAATTCATCATTGTATCCCAACACTTCCAGCAAACGGGAATAGGCTTCCGAATGACGGAATTCGCATTCCGCAAAAGTAGAACCCAAACCGTTGAGTTCCGGCTTCGGCATATGATTGTAAAGGTTTCCCCAGAAGGTTTTAACAGAAACCTCGATTTGGGCAATCGCTAAAAGAGCATTTTTAATCGCATTTTTTTCGTGTGGCTCCAGCTGAGACTGAAAATCCTGTACATCTGCAGTAAAATCAACTTCAGAATGTACCCAAAATGATTTGTTGATGGCTTCCACAAACTGCAGAATCTCCGGATATTCAAATGGCTTATAACTTACTCTTTTGTCGAAAATTCCCATATCATAGTGTATTTTAAAATTATAGTTGAAACTGCGCTGAAACAGCCTGAATTATATTTAAAGATCTGATTTACAGATTTTTAAATTTTTAAATTGCCCGCAATTATTTCTTGTTGATTTCAGAAGTGTGAATCACAAAAATAGAAAATAGAACCTGATCTTGAAAGGTCTAAATATTAAAACTCTGACTCTAAGCCTTAAAAGTTTTCCACAATGACACAGACTCTGCGCTGTTATTGCTTTTAACTGAACCTACAAAACAAACACCCTGATTACAGCAGTATTTAATTAAACACCTTTTAAAAAATGCAGCAGAATAAATGAAAGCTGGTTAAACAGAAAATCAAAAAAAAAGAAAAACTTCTTTGTAACAAACAAATACTTTTTCCTACTTATATTTAAACCAAATTCCACCGCTTAATGTTAGTAATAAAGGACTTACATAAATCTTACGATACAGGAAAAAGTAAACTGCACGTTCTCAAAGGGATTAACCTTACCATTAATGAAGGTGAGTTTGTTTCTATCATGGGAAGTTCAGGTTCCGGAAAATCCACACTGCTAAATATTATCGGAATCCTGGACGAAAAAGATTCCGGAATTTATGAACTCGACGGAATTCCTATTGAGAATCTTTCGGAAGTAAGAGCTGCAGAATACCGCAGCAGATTTCTTGGATTTATTTTCCAGTCTTTTAATCTGATCGGTTATAAAACAGCTTTGGAAAATGTTGCGCTTCCGCTGTATTATCAGGATGTTCCCAGAAAAGAACGCAACCAGAAAGCGCTGGAATATTTAGATAAAGTGGGACTTGCAGATTGGGCAACCCATCTTCCGAACGAGCTTTCCGGCGGACAGAAACAGAGAGTCGCCATTGCAAGAGCTTTAATTACCGATCCTAAAGTGATTCTTGCTGACGAACCAACGGGAGCTTTGGATTCCAAAACAACTTACGATATCATGAAGCTGCTTCAGGAAATCAACCGGGAAGGAAAAACCATCATCGTTGTAACCCACGAACCTGATGTGGCGGCAGAAACCAAAAGAAACGTCATTTTAAAAGACGGTCTTATCCAAAGTGATGAGTTTATTACACAACGGGTTTTAGCTTAAGCCTCAATAAGATTTAAATTAAAAATATGTTTGACCTGGACCGCTGGAGAGAAATTTTTGAATCGATTCGCAGTAATATATTGCGGACGGTACTTTCAGGCTTTACGGTCGCGCTCGGCCTTTTTATATTTATTGTGCTTTTCGGTATCGGGACAGGCTTAAAAAACGCTTTCACTGAAGGTTTTACCCGCGATGCAGCGAATCTGATAACCATTTTTTCCGGCAAAACTTCCATTGCATACGGCGGATTGCAGTCCGACCGTCAGGTTGTACTTAAAAACGACGATTACGAGCAGACAAAATCTTCTGACCCGTCGAAACTGGAAAATTCTACCGCAAGATATTCTACCAATATGACCGTGAAATACGGCAAAGAAAGCGGAAGTTACCAGATCAGCGGCGCAAACCCTGAAGAGAAAATCATCGAAAACCGAAAGCTCACCGAAGGCCGGTATCTTAACAATATGGACATGACACGCAAGCAGAATGTCGCCGTAATCGGAAGGATGGTGCAGCGTGATCTGATTAAAAACGGAAGTCCGGTAGGAAAAGACCTTAATATTAACGGTACTTTTTTCAAAGTTGTTGGCGTTTTCTCTGATGACGGCGGCGACTGGGACGAAAGGATGATCACCGTTCCCATCACTACTTTACAGCAGATGAAAAAAGGTTCTGATACGGTAAGCAACATTTTTATTACTTACGATCCTAAACTTTCTCCGGATGAAGCAATAAAGTACGGAGACCAGCTTCAGAAAGAACTTAAAGCAAAAAATAAAGTTTCTCCGGATGACGAAAACGGAATCATCGTAAGAAACAATGCCAAAAACATGGGCGACACCATTCAGTTTTTATTCATCATCACCCTGATTGTAGGTTTCATCGGGATGGGAACTTTACTTGCCGGAATTATCGGAATCAGCAATATCATGGTGTATATCGTGAAAGAAAGAACCCAGGAAATAGGAGTTAGAAAGGCTATTGGCGCAAAACCAGGCAGCATTGTAGGATTAATAATGCAGGAAAGTGTGGTCATTACAGTAATTTCCGGATTTATTGGGGTTGGATTGGGAGTTTTATCTTTAGCACTGATTGGAGACAGTTTGGAAAAATATTTTATCAAAGACCCTTCTGTAGGCTGGGGATTAATTATCGCCGCATTTATCAGCCTAGTAATTTCCGGAGTGATCGCGGGCTTTGTTCCCGCTTACCGAGCGAGCCGGATCAAACCAATTGAAGCATTGAGATCGGAATAAAGTGAATTCCTGTGAGTGAAATTGCTTAGCAGTGAATAAGTGAATTTTTAAATTATAAAAATAAAAAATATGTTTTTAGATTTAAACCATTATAATTTAGACGTTTATAAAGAAGCGAAAAAATTCCGGCGAGAATGTTATAAACTAATTGTTAAACTGCCAGTAAGTGAAAAATATAATTTAATTGATCAGATAAGACGTGCCTCAACCTCCGTCGTTCTAAATATTTCAGAAGGTTCATCGAGGAAGTCTCAAACAGAAAGAAACAGGTACTATGAAATGTCGAGAGGTTCAATTGTTGAAATTGATTCTTGTCTGGAAATTATTTTTGAAGAAAATTATATGGCCATTGAAGAATTGGAACAAGTTGGCAAACCGTTAAAAACAACATTTATACTAATATCAAAATTGATTAATGCAGGAAAATAAGTGAGAAGTGGTCAAAGGTGAATTATTGTAAATTCCTTCAGATGAGTATGATTTTGAAAGTCACTCGAAGAAATTAACTGCAAAGCATAATTCACTCAAAGAAATTCACTTGCGAAGCAAAAACTGACAAAAAAAAAGTTTTTTTATGAATATCATTTTCAAAATAGATACCTGGCAAGAAATTTATCATTCCCTTCGGAATAATAAGTTGCGCACCTTTCTTACGATGATAGGTGTGGGTTGGGGAATGTTTCTGTTCGTCGCACTTTTGGGTGCTGCAAAAGGAATGGAAAATGGTTTTGATAAAATATTTTCCGGATTTGCAACCAATTCCATTTTTCTCTGGGCACAGAATACCACCATTCCGTACGATGGTTTTCCGAAAGGAAGAAAAACGAATCTTCACCTCACCGATATGGAAATGCTGCCGAAGAAGATTCCGCAAATCGATTATATTTCCCCTCAGAATGCGAGAGGTAATTTCGGAACACCGGGAGAAAGCTTTTCCCGCAACGGAAAAAAAGCAACTTATACTTTAACGGGCGACTACCCGATCGGAAATAAAATCTCTCAGAAAAAACTCATTTACGGAAGGTATCTGAATGATGCCGATATTTCTGCAAATAAAAATGTCATCGTCATCGGCGAAGAGATTTACAAGAATTTTTTCGATGCTAAAAAGAATGAAAATCCGCTGGGAAAATCAGTGAATGTGAAAGGAATTTTCTTTAATGTTATCGGCGTTTTCCGCGTAAAAAAAGGAGGCGGAATGGAGAATGACCAGTCCGCATTTATCCCGCTTTCCACTTTCACAAAGATGTATAATGACGGCGATAAAGTAGGTTTTTTTGCCATTGTAAGTAAACCTGACGCCGACCTGAATGCCGTGGAAGAAAACGTAAAAACAGAACTGAAGAAAAAGTATCATGTTTCTCCGGAAGATACCAATGCCTTCGGAAGCTTCAACCTTGGAAAAGAATTTAAAAAACTCACCGGCTTTTTAACCGGAATGCAGCTTTTAACAATTGTTGTCGGGACTTTAACTATTTTAGCGGGCGTCATTGCGATTTCAAATATATTGCTGATCACCGTAAAAGAAAGAACTAAAGAAATCGGAATCCGGAGAGCTTTGGGCGCAAAACCTGCGGAAGTAAGAAACCAGATTTTGCTGGAAAGTGTTGTGATTACTTTATCATCCGGCATTTTAGGATTTATTTTCGGTATTTTCCTTCTGATGATCCTTAATGTTTTAACGAAAGATCAGGATAAATTTCCTTTTTATAATCCAACGGTAAATTATGGGGAGGTTTTCGGAGCGATGGCCGTGATGGTAATTTTAGGTTTAATTATCGGGATGATACCGGCCCAGAGAGCTGTAAGAATCCGTCCGATTGAAGCGCTGCGAAGTGAATAACTGAATTTTAATTCTGATAATGGACCGGAAATAAAACAAGACTGCGACCCGACCTGAGTGGAGCTCTTTTGTATTGGCTGAGGAACCGAAGCCAATACAAAAAGCGGGAACGGAGGGCGGAAACTGTCGCCATAAAAAAAGAAAAATAAACTATTAATATGAAAAAGAAGTTCACTTTTAAAAAAGCAATTTATATCTTTCTGGGGCTGATTTTAGCGGTTGCTTTAATCTCCGGGGTTACCTATCTTATAAAATCCAACAGCAAGGAAAGCGAAACTTTCCTCACCAAAAAGCCTGTCGTGCAGAATATGGATGACAAAGTAATGGCCACCGGTGATATTGTGCCGCGGGAAGAAATTGAGATCAAACCGAATATTTCCGGAATTATCGATAAGATTCTTGTAGATGAAGGAGATCACGTAACCGCAGGACAACTTGTAGCTACGATCAGAATTGTTCCTACCATTCAGAACATCAACGCCGCACAGCAGGAAATAAACAACGCTAATTTACAGATCAGCAATGCCGCTATCAACGTCAGCAACCAGCAGAAACAGTTTGCAATGCAGCAAAGCCTTTACAACCAAGGCGTCATTTCTAAGCAGGAATTTATCTCCGCACAGCAGCAACTTCAGTCGACCAAGCAAACGTTGAGAAACGCACAGCAGCAGCTGCAGACCGCACAGAAAAACCTGCAGATTGCAAGAACAGGCACCACTCCGGAACTGGCAAGTTTGGCAACGACTCAAATCCGTTCCAAAGCAACAGGAACTGTACTTGAAGTTCCTGTAAAAGTAGGAAGCCAGGTGATTGAAGCCAACTCTTTCAACGCCGGAACTACGATCTGTTCTATCGCCGATCTGAATTCACTGATTTTCCAGGGAACCATTGACGAAGCACAGGCCGGGAAACTGAAAGAAGGAATGGAAATGAATGTCGTGATCGGTGCTTTACAGAATAAAACTTTCCCGGGAAGAGTGACAATGATCGCTCCGAAAGGAAAAGACGAAAACGGAACCATCAAATTCCCGATTGAAGGCGATGTTTTCAATAAAACGAATGAATATATCAGAGCAGGATTTTCTGCAAATGGCGAAGTCATCCTGAGCTCTCAGAAAAATGCACTTTTGCTGGATGAATCTTTGGTTCAGTATGAAAAAGTAAACGGCAAGGACAGTCCGTTTGTGGAAGTGAAACAGCCGGACGGAAAATTCAAGAAAGTAAAAGTAAAGCTTGGCGCGAGTGACGGAATCAATGTTCAGATCTTATCCGGAATCACGAAAGATTCCGAGGTGAAAGTATGGAATCCGTCAGATAAAGACAAGGAAGCACTGAAAGAGAAAAAAGGTAAATAGCAGAATCTTTATAGAAGAAGAATCCCGGAAATTTCCGGGATTCTTTATTTTTGTCTTTTAACTAGAAGCGTAATGTTAAGGAAGAGAAGCAGCAGATCGAGGGTAATCCAGATCGCCGATTTCATATTCTCCAATTTCAAATCTTCAACCTGAATCTGCGCCACTTCTGAAAGTTTCTGGCTTTGGTTGATGTAATTGCGGATCTCGATGATCTGGTCTTCATTTTTGTTCGGAACAGAATGCTGGGAGAAATACACCATATTCTTTTTTCCCATGAATCCGGCAACCCAAAATTCATCAGAAGCCGCCATGTCAAGGTATTCAATTCGGTAATAACTGCTGCGGATGTTTCCCACGCGGCGGGCTTCATACTTTTCCGCGGCATTTTTATCACTGTTTACCTGCACGATGTAAAAGTCCAGAGGAAACGGCAGAGAATTGATCAGCTGAACCGTAAGTGAATTTTCCCGAAAATGATTTACACTTCTGCTCACAAAATAAAACGTGAAAATCCCCACTGAAATTACAACGACGAAAATCCGGAATATTTTTGCCCAGTTTTTGAATCTTCCTGATCTGAAAACTGAGAAGATTAAACCGAAGCAAAGTGCAATAAACAAAAGGAAAAACAAATAAAACATGTGTAAAGATAAAGAAAATTAGGAAGTTTGGGAGAAGATCAAATTAGAAGTAAGGACCGGCTCAATTAGTCAACATTCCATTCTTTATCAAATTCCTCCAGAAATTTCAGCATGAACCGGTGTCTTTCTGCTGCAAGTTCTTTTCCTTTCTCAGTATTCATCAGGTCTTTCAGAAGCAGAAGTTTTTCATAAAAATGATTGATTGTTGTGCCTTCATTTTTTTTGTATTCTTCTTTTGACATGTTCAGTTTTGGCGGCATGTCCGGATGATACATCAGATTGTTTTTGAAACCTCCGAAATTGAAAGTTCTCGCAATACCAATAGCGCCAATCGCATCCAGGCGGTCTGCATCCTGAACAATTTTCAGCTCAATCGGGAGATTTTCAGGCACTTCCCCTCTGTTTTTAAATGAAATATTTTGGATGATAAATAAAACCTGAGTAATAATATCTTCAGAAACCTGCTGACTTTCCAGAAATTCGCGGGATATTTCTAGTGCTAAAGTTTCATCGCCGTGGTGGAATTTCGGATCGGCAATATCGTGAAGTAAGGCAGAAAGCTCCACAACTTCGAGGTTACAGTTTTCTGTTTCTGCGATTTTTCTGGAAAGTTTCCATACTCTTTCAATGTGGAACCAATCATGACCGGCTTCCGCGCCGTGGAGTTTTTCCTTTACGAAATCAATGGTATTCTGAATTAAATTCTGAGACATATTTTAAGAACAATAAATTATTTTTTCACCTCTACAAACTGATACACCATCTGCGTTTTCGGGTTGTAAATTACCGTACTTGCATTTGGGAAACGTTTTATTTTATAATATTCGATGTTTTTATCACTCTTGATATCATTGAGGAAACTCGTATCAATCGTGTTTGCAGGAAGAAACTTTTCAAAAAAAGTAATTTTTTCTACGATGGCCGCACCATCCACTTTCTGAAATTCTTTCTTCGACTGTGTTTCATCTGCTGTCGGCTGTTCCACCAAAGTTTTCAGCAGTAAATCCTTGTCCGAAGTTTTATATTTAAACACATAAAATGGCGAACCGTTCGGAAAAGCAACTTTCTTCCCCACTTCGTTTTCGAGAACCAAATTGTTCTGATTCGGAAATACAGTGCTGAAACTTACTGTTTCTGCATTCACCAGTTTCGTCAGCTGTTCATTTACAGTTTCCTGTACCAGTTCGTTTGTTTTCTGCTGGGCTTTTTCTTTCGCAGAATTTACCGTTTCTGTTACGGTTTCCTCAATTTTATTACACGACATCACCGTGAAAGCAAGCATTAGAATGAATGTTTTTTTCATTTTTTTTAAATTTTTGGCTGACGCCTTTTTTAATTTCTTTTTTTTAATGGGAATCCCATCCAGTTTGTTATTTTTCGCGGTAAGAACTCACGAGTTTATCGAGATTCAAACTTCTTGCCGAAGCATCGAAAATTTCCCGGTAAGTACCGTGCATACTGATCAGTTCATCGTGGTTTCCGCTTTCTACCACTTCCCCTTTTTTCATAACGTAAATCTTATCCGAATCCAATATCTGTGACAAAGAATGTGAAATAATCACCACCGTTCTGCCCTCTTTTATGGCATCAAGAGAGTTTTTGATCTGCTCGGTGGCGATAGCATCCAAACTTGCAGTAGGCTCGTCAAGAAAAATAATGGGAGGATCTTTCAGAAACAACCTGGCAATCGCAATCCGCTGCTGCTGTCCGCCTGAGAGCTGAGTAGCATCGTGCAGATATCTTTCAGGTAAATCGAGAATCTGGTCGTGGAGATAAGCTTTTTTAGCGGCAACTTCTATTTCCTCGAAAGTCGCGTTCATATTTCCATAACGGATATTGTCTTCGATGCTTCCCTGAAAAATGTGATTTTTCTGCAGAACCAAACCAATATCATTGCGCAGAAAGGTATTGTCGAATTCATTTAAATTCACGTCATCCAACAAAATTTCACCGGAATCGGGAAGATAAAATTTACACAGAAGATTGATCACCGTCGATTTCCCGGCACCGCTTAAGCCAACCAACGCAGTGGTTTTGCCGTTTTCAATAAGTATCGAAACGTTTTTAAGTGCTTTCGTCCCATTCGGATAAGAGAAATCTACATTTTTAAGTTCAAAACGTCCTTTAATATCTTTTTCTACGTAATTTCCCGTGGGTTCTATTTCGTCGTCTGCCTGAAGAATATCGAAAAATCCTTCTGCATAAATCATCGCGTCATTCATATCGTCATAAATCCTGTGAAGCTGACGTATAGGCGCAGAAACGTTGTTGAATAAAAGAATGTGAAGCATGATCGCACCAATCGTCATCTGCTGATCAAGCACAAGGAAAACGGTTAACAGAATGATTAATACCACCCCGAACTGCTCAATAAAAGTCTTTAAACCGTCATAGATAAAATTGGTTCTCCGTGTAAAAAGCTGGCTTTCCATCAGCTGCATCTGTAAATCGTACTGCTTTTTGCCTTCAAATTTTTCGCGGACAAAACTTTTAATCACCATGATCGAATTGATCAAATTTAAAAGTCCTGAGGTTTTCTGTTCTCTCTGGTTTCTTAAAGTACGCCGGACTCCTGAAAGTTTTTTGGCCTGCAATGAACTGATATAGAAATAAACCGGAACGACGATCGTTGAAACCAAACCCACATACACGTTCTGCATATACATGATAACCAGCGCAATAATCGCGTTTGAAAAGAGCGGTAAAATATCGATAAAAAAATTCTGAACGAGTTTTGTCAAACTCTCAATTCCTCTGTCGATGCGGATCTGAAGTTTGCCCGATTCATGGTTTTCATCATTAAAATAGGCAACCCTATAAAGAAGTATTTTATCAATTACTGACTGGGCCAGAACCGTACTTGTACTGATCCTGATCTTCTCTCCGTAAAATTTCTGCCCAAACTGTATGAAAATATTCAGTAATTCTTTTCCAAGCAAAATGGCTGAAATTACCACCAAAACGTGAATTCCTTCCTGCATGGGATAGGCCTGCTTGGTAAGAACTGTCACTTCATCTACAGTATATTTCAACACCAACGGATTCACCTGTGCCATTAATGCGCCAACCAAAGTGAGAAACAGTGTTCCGTAAATCATCAAACGGTATGGTTTTATGAAAGGAATCAGCTGCCTGTAAATATGATAAAGCGTGATGGTTCGGTTGAATGGTTTTGGCATACTTACATCTTCGGAGTGAAAAGGATTTTAGTTTTTAACTGTCGTAGGAGAATGTTGTTAAGTAATGAAGTTCCGGCTTACTGAGTGCTTTTGCATCGAATTCGGCCTCGTCTTTCTGGTAATTTTCACCGATGTGTTTTTTCTGGAATAAAAAGGAATTATTGGCATTTTTATCCACCACTTCTTTAAAGATATATTCGATCTCTGAATTGGAAAGTGAAGCAAAACTGATATCTTCAAACCCGTACATTAAACGTAGATTCTCAGCCCCTTCGAAATTTTCGTCAACGAAATGCTGAAGCTGCTCTTTCGACTCAAAATTTCCGGCCCAGATATTATAGACAAACGAACTCTTTTTGGGTTTGTTTAAAATATCCTGATACACGAAGTTTTCACCCAGATACGCTTCACGGACCATCGGATCATTGGCCAGATCGTGCGGAAGACCTTCTTTAAGAATCCTTCCTTCGAACATAATATAGGTTTTATGAGTAATCGCCAAAGTCTGTTGAACGTTGTGATCGGTAATTAAAATTCCAATGTTTTTATCTACCAGACTTCTTACGATTTTCTGGATATCTTCCACCGCAATTGGGTCAACCCCCGCGAAAGGCTCATCCAGCAAAATAAAATTTGGACTAGTGGCAAGACATCTTGCGATTTCCGTCCGGCGTCTTTCTCCACCGGAAAGTAAATCTCCGCGGTTTTTACGGACGTGCTGCAAAGAAAATTCTTCAATCAGTTCGTCACATTTCATCTGCTGTTCGCGCTTTGAAAGTTTGGTAAGCTGCAAAACACCCAAAATATTATCTTCCACCGAAAGTTTCCTGAATACGGATGCTTCCTGAGCCAGATAACCGATTCCTTTCTGTGCACGGCGGTACATCGCATCATTGGTAATCTCCTGATTGTCGAGGAAAATTTTCCCGGAAGTAGGTTTTACCAAGCCTACAATCATGTAAAAAGAGGTTGTTTTGCCTGCTCCGTTGGGCCCGAGAAGTCCAACGATTTCGCCCTGTCTTACTTCGACAGAAACGCCTTTTACTACTTTTTTAGGGCCGTATTCTTTAATTAAATTTTCTCCGCGTAGAATCATAAAGCAAAGATATAATTTTTGGTTGAGAGTTGCAGGATGCGAATTTCTTTCGTGAAAGGATTGTGCCATAAAATTCACCCAAAAATGTTATATTCGCTACTTAAAATTTCCGACCGGTTTTGGGTAAAGAGCAAGAATTTTCGAAATTGATAAAAGATAATCAGGGTCTGATTATCAAGGTTTCGCGGCTTTACACCAATTCGCTTGAAGATGAAGAAGATCTTTTTCAGGAAATTGTGTTACAACTCTGGCGCTCCTACGACTCATTCAAAGGACAGTCGAAAATTTCAACCTGGATGTACCGTGTGGCCCTGAATACCGCCATTACGCTTTTCAGAAAAAAAACAAAATCACCGCAAACCGATGAACTGATGGATTATCATCATAAAGATTTTGTGGAAGATGATGACGAAAAACAGCTGCAGGTTTCTCTGCTTTATAAAGTGGTAAAAATGTTACCGAATGTGGAACGAGCCATTGTGATGATGTATCTGGACGATTTGCCTTACAGAGATATCGCAGAAAACTTAGGAATTACCGAAGTGAACGCAAGGGTGAAAATGAACAGACTGAAAAAGACTTTAAAACAATTAATGGAAAAACATGCCTGAATTTGATCTAGATAATTTCAAGAAATCTTGGCAGGAGCAGGATGTTCGGCCAAAATACAACAGCACGGAGATTGAATCCATGCTGAACAAATCATCCAGAAATTATGTGAAATATATTCTGTGGATCAGTATTGCAGAATTTTTCGTGATTTTCTGCATGAATCTTTATTACAGCTTTTTGGGTGATGACACCAACAGCTTCCTGAGCATTTTGGGAAAACTTGGTGTGAAAAGCACCACAAGTCTCGAAGCTGGTTTTACCCATCTTTATTTCGGTCTCAAAGCGATAAGTCTTATACTGACGGCTTTCTTTGTCGTAAGATTTTTCCTGAATTACCGCAGAATCAATATCGAGTCCAATCTTAAAAAATTAATTTTACAGATCATCAAATTCAAGAAGACAGTGAATCTGTTTATTCTGGCCAATATTTTCCTGCTTATTCTTTTTACCATTGTACTTACCGTTTTCACCTTCTCGGTATTATCTCAACAAAACATTCACCTTAATAATCCAACCTTAATCGGGTTTTTGGTCGGTACCATACTGATGACGGCAATCAGCGTTGTGCTGATCTGGATATATTACCGTATTGTGTATGGGATTATTCTTAAAAGATTAGGAAAAAACCTCGCAGAACTTCAGAAAATTGAGGAGGAGCAACAGTAATTTATTGCCGAAAAATTTAAAATAAAAAAGGTCAGTTTTCACTGACCTTTTCTGCTATAATTCTTTTCTTAATCTTGCTACCGGAATATTGAGCTGTTCGCGGTATTTTGCAATTGTACGTCTTGCGATATTGTAGCCTTTTTCTTTCAGAAGGCCAACAAGAGCATCATCGGTTAAAGGTTTTCTTTTGTTTTCCGCGCTGATGACCTCCTGAAGATGATTCTTAATTTCTTTTGTCGAAACTTCTTCACCGTCATCATTGGTCAGTGAATCAGAGAAAAGGCTTTTCAGATATACGATTCCGTTTGGTGTATCGGCATATTTACTTTTCACGACCCTTGAAATAGTAGAAATATCAAAACCTGTAATATCGGCAACATCCTTTAAAATCATAGGTTTCAAAGATTTGTCGTCACCCGTTATAAAATAGTTTTTCTGTAATTTCACAATGGCAGAAATGGTTTGAAGCAGAGTATTCTGTCTTTGGTTAATAGCATCAATATACCATTTTGCCGCGTCCAGTTTCTGTTTGATAAAAAGCGCTGCCTGCTTATGATCCGGAGATTTTTTATCGTGAGAATAAGTCGTCAGGATGTCTTTGTACTCTTCAGAAACCCTTAATGTAGGCGCGTTTTTGCTGTTCAGCAAAGGAATAACTTCCACCTGTCCATTCTTTCCTTCTTTAATCTGAAGAACAAAATCCGGAATAATTTCCTGATTAATGGTAATCGTCTGTGTATCGAAGTTTCCGCCCACTTTAGGGGAAAGTTTGGAAATCACTTCCAAAGCATCTTTCAAATCCTCTTCTTCGATATCGTACTTCTGAATAATTTTGCTGTAATGCTTATTGGTAAGCGCATCAAACTGGTTTCTGAGAATATTTCCCGCAAGAATTACCGCTTTGTCGGCACTGATTTTTTTCTCGATCTGAAGAAGAAGACATTCCTGCAAGCCTCTGGCTCCAACGCCTGGAGGATCCAGTTTCTGCACGTAATTTTCCAGAACATCACTCACCTTCTCCTGAGTAGTGTAAATCCCCTGTGAGAAAGCCAAATCATCAACAATCTGTTTAATCTCTCTTCTCAGATATCCGTCATTATCAAGGTTTCCGATAAGATATTCGGCAATCTTCAAATCTTCACCGTCAATACTGCTCAGATTAATCTGCTCCAGAAGATAATCATACAGCGACTGTCCCTCCGTTAAAAGCGATTCGTTGTCGTACTCTTCATCATCTGCGGAATAATTGCTGGAAGTGGTTTTGTACGCCGGTTCATCATCGAAAATATATTCGTTAACATCAAAATCTGTATTGATGCTGTCGGTTCCTTCGTCCTCAAAACCTTCATCTAAAGAAGCGTAATCGTCTTCCTTTGATTCTTCCTGAACTTTTTCAAGCGCAGGGTTTTCTTCAAGTTCGCGCTCAAGTTCTTCTTCAAATTCAAGCGTATGAAGCTGTATCAACTTCATCAGCTGGATTTGTTGTGGCGCAAGTTTTTGCCCGAGTCTAAGTTGTAAATTCTGTTTCAGCATGTTGTGGAATTATTCCATTATGTGGTTATTATTTTAAAACTAGCTCTCTTGTTATTTGACGGTTAAAAGTTTTTTTAGTTTTTTTTAGTTTTTTTTAGAATTCCGCGTTGTTCGGAGTTCTCGGAAAAGGAATTACGTCTCTGATGTTGGTCATTCCGGTTACAAAAAGCACAAGTCTTTCCAAACCAAGACCAAAACCTGCATGCGGAACAGAACCGAACTTACGGGTATCAAGATACCACCAAAGCTCGTGCTCGTCAACATTCATTGCTTTCATTTTCTCTTTTAAAACAGCAAATCTTTCTTCTCTCTGAGAACCACCGATAATTTCGCCGATTCCCGGGAAAAGAACGTCCATTGCGGCTACCGTTTTCCCGTCTTCATTCAGCTTCATGTAAAATGCCTTGATTTCTTTCGGGTAATCGAAAAGTACTACCGGGCTTTCGAAATGTTTTTCCACCAGATATCTTTCGTGCTCGCTCTGTAAATCTGCGCCCCACTCTTCTATCGGAAACTGGAATTTTCCTTTCTTATTTTCTTTGGAGTTTTTCAGAATATCAATCGCTTCGGTATAAGAAACTCTCTTGAATCTTTTCTGGATAACATTCTCCAGTTTTTCAATCAGGCCTTCAGAAGCTCTGTCTTTTTCAGGTTTCTGTTTCTGTTCTTCCGCAAATCTTTTATCTAAGAATTCCAGATCATCTTTGCAGTTTTCAAGAACGTAACCGATGACGTATTTCAGGAAATCTTCTGCCAAATCGATATTATCTTCAAGATTGTTGAAGGCAACTTCCGGTTCCACCATCCAGAATTCTGCAAGGTGACGCGTAGTATTGGAGTTTTCCGCACGAAAAGTCGGCCCGAAAGTGTAAACCCTTCCTAATCCCATCATTGCAGTTTCTACGTTAAGCTGTCCGGAAACGGTAAGGTTGGTTTTCTTACTGAAAAAATCCTGTGCATAATCGATATCGCCGTTTTCATCTCTTGGGATGTTATTGATATCGAAATTGGTCACGCTGAACATTTCACCCGCTCCTTCTGCATCTGCACCCGTAATCACAGGCGTGTTCATGTAAAAGAACTGGTTTTGGTTAAAGAACTGATGGATCGCAAAACTCACCGCACTTCTCACTCTGAAAACAGAACCGAAAAGATTGGTGCGGAACCGCAAATGCGCCTGCTCGCGCAAAATTTCGAGTGAATGTTTTTTAGGCTGAAGGATGGTTTTGTCTCTTTCTTCGGTAAAATTATCTCCCAAAATCTGAATTTTCTTGGCGATAATTTCGATGCTCTGGCCTGCTCCCTGACTTTCTATTACTTCACCTACGATCTTTACTGAAGATGCGGTACTGATATTTTTCAGGATATTTTCGTCAAACTTTTCGAAATCTACTACAACCTGTAAATTATTGATTGTGGAGCCGTCATTCAAAGCGATAAAGCGGTTGGAGCGGAATGCTCTTACCCAACCCTGAATCGTAATATCGTGGTGTAATAGTTTTTTATAATCTGAAAGTAATTCGTTAATCGTCGTTCTCATTGCTGACATTCAATTTTTTATGGATCTTATGGAATGTTTGGGTTCCAAAATTCTTTTAAACAATAATTACAAATGTAATAAAATTTGGCGTAATTTTTGATGCTAGGCACTTAAATTTTAGAAAGATTTTTTCCTGTTTTTCCCAATTTTTAAGCTTTTAACGTGCTGCGACCCGACTTGAACGGAGCTCTTTTTACGGAGCGCAGAGGAGTAAAAAAGCGGGAGTGGAAGGCGGAATATGTCGCCCCAGAAAACCACTGAATTTTACTCATCTTTTTTCGAAGGAATAAGAAAAACATCCATTAATCCTTCCGGAAGCGCCATTTTTAAATATTTTTCTTCGCGGTTCAGCTCTAAAATCCAGTCTTTGATGATAGGAATAACGATCTGTTTGTCCGCCAGATTGAGAAGGAAATAATGCTGACCGGTCTGATCATTCACCGATTCGATAATTCCGCAGCTTTTGCCGTCTTCTTCCCGGATTTCGAAACCTACCACTTCATGGTAGTAAAATTTGTTTCCGGTAAGTTTCGGAAGGGTTGAAAGCGGAAGGTAAACGTCTTTTCCAAGAGACTGGTCTACGAGTGCTTCTGTAGAGTTTTTGAAGGAGATGATCAGCGTTTCGCCTTTGCTCCAGGACTGTTTTGCGACAAAAAACGGAACCAGCAATCCGTTAACTTCTACAAAAATAGAGTCCAGTTTATTATACATTTCCGGTTGATCCGTATCAAGTTTCAGGAAGACATTTCCGTGAAGACCGTGTCTGCGGGTAATTTTTCCTAAGAAATAGCAATCTTCTTTTTTCATTCTGATTTTTTTTTAGCTAGAACAAACACTGTAAAGGTGCTTTTCCATTGCAAATATAAAAGGTTTTAAAATAACAGAGACGCCAAAACTGGCGTCTCTGTTTGTATTATCTTGTAAAGTATACAGAATAAAATTAAGCTTGTGCTTCTTCAGTACCTTCTGCTTCTGCAGTTGGCTCTTCAGTAGTTTCAGCAACTTCTGCAGTTTCTTCAGCAACAGGAGCGTTAGCTGCTTCTTCAGCTGCTTTTTCTTCTGCTAATTTAGCATCTGCTTCTGCTTTAGCATCAGCTTCAATTTTAGCTGCTGCGTCTAATCTAGCCTGGTTTACTTTTACTTCTGCTTCAAGAGCTGCTTTTTTAGCATCTTTCTGAGCTTTAGTCAAAGAATCTTTTTTGTTTTCAACAGCTTTTTCTTTTTCTTCTACCCAAGCAGCAAATTTTTGATCTGCTTCTTCAGCTGAGAATGCGCCTTTAGCAACACCACCTTGTAAGTGTTTTTTGTAAAGTGCTCCTTTGTAAGAAAGAATTGCTTTTGCAGTATCGGTTGGCTGCGCACCATTGTTTAACCATTTTACTGCTGCATCTACGTCCAAATTAATAACCGCAGGGTTGGTGATTGGGTTGTAAGTACCAATTTTTTCGATGAATTTACCATCTCTTCTAGCTCTTGCATCTGCAACAACAATGTGGAAAAAAGGTTTTCCTTTTTTACCGTGTCTTTGTAATCTGATTTTTACTGACATAAATGTTTGATTTTGTGGGAACTCGTCCCGATTAATTATAAGGGTGCAAAGATAGCAAAAAATTTCAATGCAACAATTCCGATTAGATAAGATTTAGTTTTTCAAACAGATGAATTCCAGAATTTTTGTAATGCGACTGTATTTAAATAAAAACAAGAATAATTGCTAAAACCAAGCCTGCTGCTGTATAATACATGCCTCTTTTAAATGCTTTTGATTTTACATTAAACATCCAGAAACTTGATATTACAAAGAAAAACAGCGAGATTCCGAAAAAAGTATTCAGCGGTGACAGCGTGTCTTTGGACTGTGACTTGTGAAGCTGAGTCATTTTGTTCAGAACGAAAGGAAGTTCTTTCTTGGTGTATTTGGCTTCTCCGGTTGCGGAATTATAGGTTCCGTCTTTGAAGTACATAATTCCGTTTTCAGTTTTTTCAACCTCAAACCCTTTTATTTTGATTTCTTTCTGGAGCTTTTTTTCGTCGAGATTTTTGGCGAAAACTTTTTCATATTTTTTTTCCTGTTTCAGAAAACCCGTGTCCCTGTAAACCAACAGTACGCCGCTCACCGCATACACTGTCATTATTCCTGCCATGAAATACCCCAGATAACGGTGAACGATTCTCATGAAAGTTTTTGTGTTTTTAATTTTATCCATAGTTTTTAGTAGTTTTAAGACAAAAGCAGAAACCGAAGCCTCTACTTTTGCGCAAATGAAAAATTTAACGGGAATTTATAGTTTGTATGTTAATGTTAAATAATAGTTTCTTGGAGTAATTGGGTTTACAGAGTAGTTTTCGTGAACGTTGTAATTTTCCGTATCAAATAAATTCCCCACTTTCCCCTGGACAGCGAATTTACTCCACTCATATCCTGCGGACAATGCCACCGTTGTAAAATCTTTCACTTTAAAAATTCTGGAAACACCGTTTCTTGCCGCTAAACTGTTATTTCCTGTTTTCGTATCGTTCCACCCGGCTAATCGGTCGCCTACATAATATGCGCTTACGCCCAGTTTCAGACCTTTCAGATCTTCTGTAAATTTATAAAACACTGATGCATTGGCTGTAGTAGCCGGAGTGCGGACTAATTTCTGTTTTTCAACATATCCTGTGAGTGCCGGCGTATCTAAATAAACTGAATTGTTGTAAGAAATACCACCAATGATAGAAATGTTTTTTGTCGGGTTACCTGTGATATCAAGTTCTACGCCCTGACTCCTCATTTTCCCGGCGAATTCTTTAACCGCTGTATCTGAATTTGGCGTAACTCCATCTGCAGCAAACTGTGCTGTTTGGTAAAAATCATGATAAATAATCTGATAAAGGGAAAGATTAACTGCTATGGTATTGTTCCAAAAATTCTTTTTAGCCCCAACTTCATACTGATCAATTGTAGTCGGTTTTAAAGGTTCATCAAAAACTGTTCTTCCGGAATTTGCAGTGAAAGAATTGGTATAAGTGGCAAAAACAGATAAATTATCATTCGGCATATATACCAGACCAATTTTAGGAGAAAACGCCTGATCCGAAGTCGCGGAATTTTTAACAATAGATTTTTCGCCATTCTTCAGATAATCTGACTTGATAGACGGCATATTTTCCAAATACGACCACCGGAGCCCGGCAATTACTTTCAGCTCTTTTGTCAGGCCGACAAAATCCTGGATATAAGCACCAATTCTGCGCGTTGTTGCTCTTGTTTTATCTTTGTCTGCAGAAGTTGGCATTGCGACATTTCCCCAAGTTGAAGGATCATCTAAATACAGAATATTAGTCGTTGCACCAAGATTATAGGTATAAGAATCAGCCTGACCATAATCTGCATCCGTTCCCAATAATACTTTGTGATTGATCTTCC
Source organism: Kaistella soli (assembly GCF_019038595.1). Taxonomy (GTDB): domain Bacteria; phylum Bacteroidota; class Bacteroidia; order Flavobacteriales; family Weeksellaceae; genus Kaistella; species Kaistella soli. The sequence continues at coordinate 274,289 of NZ_JAHOPF010000003.1, read as the reverse complement.
CTGTATTGAATTCACCGTTAATGTTCACCTGCGCCGAACCGTAATTCTGTTCGTTATACGTTTTATTAAACGGTCTTGACCATGATAAACGGGTAGCACTAGCGTTTGCATAACCCCACTGCACTCTTTCAGAAGAAAAATAATCTTTTGTATAATTCTGGTAAGAAGCGACAGCATTTAAAGTCCAGTTGGTACTTAATTGGTGATTGAATGTGATATTCGTAGAAGCCTGCTCAACATTTTGATATTGCCAGTCGGTTCCGAAAAAAACATTCCGGTCCACTTTATCATTCAAGGTATAGCTCAGATCTTTATTTGTAATTGTACCAATTCCGAAATCCGGAGTGAAATCATTTTTAAGATAATCAGCTTCAACAATTAACTGTGATTTTTCACCTAAATTAAATAAGAAAGAAGGATTGAAGTAATATTTCTGTGACTCCACTACATCTCGGAAACTTTCAGCGTATTCGTAAGCACCATTCACACGGTAAGCCACTTTATCTGAAAGCGGACCATAAAAATCTACAGTAGGTTTGTAAGAATTCCAGCTTCCGCCGCTTAATCCGATGCTTCCACCGTTATTGAATCTCGGCTTTTTGGTAATCATGTTAATAATTCCGCCGGCAGCTGTATTTCCATAGAGCATGGCGTTGGCACCTTTCAGAACTTCAACTCTTTCCAAACCTGATACTTCCGGGAAAACACCGCTGTTGATCCTTGTACCGTTTTTAAAAATATTGTCGTTTCCCAAACTGAAACCTCTTCCCCCAAAACTGTCCTGTGAATTACCGCGGGAAGAAGTGATATACACACCATTCACGTTCTGTAAAACATCGCTCAACTGTTTTGCCTGCTGCTGCTCAATAATTTCGTGGGTAACAATCGCAATCGGCTGCGGCGTTTCCATCATCGTGAGATTCGATTTTGTCGATAAAGGTTTTGCTACATTCGGATTACCGGTTTTATGAAGGTTAATATCTTCAATAAGCTGAATTTTTAAAGTATCGCTTACCGGTTCGTATTTCATTTGAGCATGTGCTGACATGGCAGCGATTAAAAGGCCAACTGAAAGTATCTGTTTCTTCATGAACGAGTTTTTATTTAGAATGAATTAAAATAACAGTGCAAATGTAAAAAACATGGATATTCCATCCAAATTTATTTTGAACTATTCTAAATAAAAATCAAACAATTGTTTTAAGTCCCTGATACTGAATAAATTTAAAAAAAACTGACATTTGTCAGGTTCGCTTTTTCAGAAGGAATCCAGCGGAAATAAAGAAGATTGTAACGATAAAATACGTCACACCGTTCGGTCCAGTCGCAGTTCCGAAAAGTACTGTTACCGTTCCGAGAATAGCAATAATTGCCATCAGAACCTTGAAAAATTTGTTTCCGGTAAATACATTTTTTTTGAAAAGCCTGAAGAGACCGACAAACAAAGCAGCGTTTACCAAATAAATAAATACAATCGGAATTGCCGAAAGATCAAAATTATTCGCCGTGAAATACGGATGAGAATTGGTAATATAATAGATAATCAGGTAAAAAGTGATAATTCCTAATCCTAAAAGCGCACTGTTGACAGGCATTTTCGTTTTAGGATCGATGTGATTCAGATTAAGGAATTTCTTTGACCGTTCGAGATTTGAGAACTGATAAGGAACACGAATGGTCGCTAACAGCAAACCGTTTGCAGTTCCCAAAACAGAAATAATGATGAAAAGCTGCATCACCAAAGCTCCGGAATCTGAAGCAATCTTTCTGGAAAACTCTGTAATATAAGTGTCTTTAAGCTGAATAATTTCTTCACCGCTCATTCGGAAAACAATTCCCATATAATAGGAAATATAGATAATCATAACGGAAACCGTCCCTATAATTAATGCTTTCGGAAGATTTTTACTTGAATTTTTTATCTCGCCGGAAATTTGGGTCGCAACATACCAGCCGTCAAAAGCAAAAGAAATCGGAATAAAGCTTGCCGCAATCAAAACCAAAAGCGACTGATTTTCCTGCACATTTTTTGCGGCATAAGCAAATGTGTTCGCTTCTTCCACATTTCCTTTCATCAGACTCAAAATCCCCATTGAAGCAATAAAGATAAGTGGCAGAACCTTCAGAACAGTGGTCAACTGCTGAAAAATCCCGCTGCTTCTCGGCCTGAAAATATTAAAAACAAAGAAGATCAGCAAATTCACAAAACCAATCAACCCAAAATGTAAGGCTGTAGGCTGGAAGTTTAAAAACTCTGCACAGAGATGTGCAATATAAATCCCCGAAACCGTAAAAAGAACGGCTGTAAGCAACGGATAAAAAAGACTCATATACATCCAGCCCACAAAATAACTGGCATTTTTACCGAAACGGTAATCTACATAATTGAGTATTCCGCCGTCTTTCGGAAGCAGCTCGGCGTAATTCGCCATCGAAATCGCCCCGAAAATCACACTTAAACCCACAATAATGAAACCGAAAAGTCCCGCGAAAATATTGCCCTGCGTTGCGAAAAGCACATCATCAACTTTAAAGAAAATCCCCGAGCCAATCACCTGACCGATCACCATGGAGATTGCAGTAAATAATCCGTATTTCGCTTCGAGTTTCTGTTCGTTTTCCATATGGTTTTTGTCGGTTTTTAATATTGTCTGAGATTATTCCTGCAGTTCCAGCCAGCGTAATTCCAGCTCTTCCAATTTTTCTGCGATTTTCTCTAACTCTGCCGAAAATACAGAAATCTTTTCATAATCGCTTTCATTATTAAGTTTTTCAAGAATTTCGCTTCTCTTTTTTTCCAGTAGCGGAATTTCCTTATCGATCATTTCCAGTTCGCGCTGTTCTTTAAAAGACAGTTTTCTTTTAGCCGGGGATGAAACTGCAGCCACAGCAGGAGTTGGAACAGTGTCTGCTTTAACAGCCTTCGTATTGGTTTCAACCTGATTCTTCGAACTTTGCTCCTGACTCTTCTTTTCACGGTATTCTGAGAAATTACCTACAAAATCTTTAATGATTCCGTCCCCTTCAAAAGCCAGAACGTGATCCACAATTCTGTCCATGAAATATCTGTCGTGAGAAACAATAATTAAACTTCCCTGAAACTGTAAGAGAAAATTTTCAAGCACCGTCAATGTAGGCAAATCCAGATCATTGGTCGGCTCATCAAAAATCAGGAAATTCGGGTTCTGATAAAGCACGTACATCAGATGCAGCCTTCTTTTTTCACCACCCGAAAGTTTTGATATCGGCGAATACTGAGTTTGGTCGTCAAACAGAAAAAGACGCAGAAACTGCGACGCGGAAATGGTTCTCCCATTTGCCAAAGGAAAATTCTCTCCAATTTCTTTAATGAAATCAATTACTCTTTCTTCTTCTTTATATTTTAAACCTTTCTGGGAAAAATAACCAAATTTTATTGTTTCTCCGGTTTCAATTTCACCTTTATCATAAGGTTCAAAACCTTGAATAATATTAAGTAAAGTCGACTTTCCTGCTCCGTTTTTACCGACAATTCCTACCTTTTCGCCACGCTGAAACTGATACGAAAAATCTTTAAGTAACAGTTTATCACCAAAACTTTTATTGATGTTCTTAAGTTCCAAAATTTTGTTTCCAAGACGTTTCATCTCAAAATCAAGTTCCAGATTTTCTTTTCGCGTATCTGTTTTTGCTACTTTTTCGGTTTCGTAAAAGTCTCCGATCCTTGATTTCGATTTTGTAGTTCTTGCTTTCGGCTGCCTGCGCATCCATTCAAGTTCCTTGCGGTAAAGGTTTTGGGCTTTATCAATTGTTGCATTCAGATTATCTTCTCTGATGATTTTATTTTCAAGGTAAGTGGCGTAGCTTCCGTTATGGAAATATAAGTTCTGGTCTTCCATTTCCCAGATAATGTCGCAAACCGCATCCAGAAAATAACGGTCGTGAGTCACCAAAAGCAGCGTCACCATTGCCTTTGAAAGGTAATTTTCGAGCCATTCAACCATATCAACATCGAGGTGATTGGTAGGCTCATCCATAATCAGCAAAGTATGGCGGTGTTGTGCACGTGTTTCTACAAGCAGTTTTGCGAGTGCCACTCTTTTGATCTGGCCACCGGAAAGTGTTTTCATTTTCGCCTGCAAATCTGTGATTTTCAGCTGAGTCAAGATCTGACTCATTTCGTTCTCCAAATCCCAGGCTTCATGAATTTCCATTTCATTCAAAGCTTTATCCATGTCATCCGGTTTTTCTGAAATCAATGCATGATGATAATTTTTCAGCGCCATAATCGGAGCAGAATCCAAAGTCATCATAAATTCTTCCACATTCAGTTCGCCTTCAAAATCGATTTCCTGATCGAACAAAACCACCTGAATATCTTTATTAATCACTACATTCCCGGAATCGGCAATTTCTTTACCCATTAAAATTTTAAGTAAAGTAGATTTCCCGGAACCGTTTTTCGCAACGATCGCGATTTTGTCGCCCTCATTCACATTAAAGGAAATATCTTTGAATAAAACTTTTAAACCATATGATTTGGTAAGGTTTTCGGCGGAAACGTAATTCATTATTGCTTATTGTTGGATGTTTTGTAACGGTCTCTTTTTGAGTTTGCGAAAATACTGATTTTTAAGCAGACTTCTGCGGTCACAAAAAAAGGCAGCAAAACTGCCGCCTACGTTCTTTTTAAATGAGAAACTCTTTATTTTCCAATTGCGGTTCCGGCAACGTCACACCATCGCGGACAATTAGAACCTGGAGCTACAACAGAATTCTCAACTTTAATGATCGTATTTGAGCTTTTACTGCTTTCTTCGATCTGACTGCCCCTCATTTTTAAACCACTCATCAGCAGCGACTGGTTATTTCGGGCGTCTAATCCGTTATATATTCTTACACTTGTCCAGCCGTTATTCCGCGCCTCTTCCACCAACGTTGCTAAAGTCTGAACACTAATATCGAAATAGCCGCTGCTATTGTCAGACGCTCTTCCTGCGGAATCGATATAACCCATTGCAACCCTGAAATTTCTGAATTCCTGCTTTGCGTCTGAAACTGAAATAGGCGAAGCTGCTGCCTGCATTGCCTCGGTTTGCGCATTAAAAAGTGAACAGAAAAAAACTGCTGAAAACAGTATAATTTTTCTGTAATTAAATGAAGTTTCCATGGTGATAATTTTTTTGTGGTTTAAATAAATAAAGGTACGCAATTTTTTATTTTTCGTAACTTTATCGTAAATTAAGTAAAGCGAACGTTATTTACTCTACAATTATTAATATTATAAACACCAAAAGTAAAAATATATTATTTTTATTCATTCTTGTGTGTTTCATGTCGTGCAACAAAAAAAGTGAGGTCTCAGCCGGATCAAGCCGCGCTGAAATCCTGAAACTCCTGAGGGAAGCAACGAGACAGAAAGACACCATGATGATTCCCCTAGCTGCAGATTCGCTGATCGATCTGGCACTGAGCAAAGCTCTTCAGAAAGAAGACAGCCTGATGATCACTTACTGCTATATCGCTTCACTGAAAGATAAGGACGCGGAAAAACTGAGTATTGAAGACGGCAAACTTTTTCTAAAACAGGCCTTGAATTATGCGGAAAGGCTTCATGATCCAAATATTGCCACTAAAGCAAATTATGCGATGTGTGAATTTCTGCTTCAGAAAAAAAAGCCTGACGAAGCTTCTGTCATTTTAGGAATTGCCGCCAACGCGCAGTCCAGCGATAAGAAAAACGATATTGAAAGGCTGATTATTCAAAGTAAGATCAATCAGCAGCAGGATCAGTCTTTTGAGCAGCTAAAAGCACTTTTGGATGCGCAGTACATGGCGGCCGATCTGGAAAATGATTCTCTGCAGTACATTTCTCTCCAATTGCTGTCTGATTTCTATTTCTCCGAGGGGAATTATGAAAAATCGTTGGATTACAGTCAGAAAATTAAGGAAATACTTCAGGGCAAAAAACCGCTTGATTCCGTGAAATGGTATTACACGGAAGCCAACCGACTTTCTGTATTTGTAAAAACCATGAATAATGAAGCGGTTTACAATATTGCAGAAAAGATCAATAATTTCGGGAAAAGAAAAAACATCCCGAAACTATGTTCTTTTGCGCAAAGTTCTCTGAGAAGCTACTTTATCGAAAAAAAAGATTTTAACCGCCTGAAAATCTGGTATACCAACCATCCTGACGAACTTAAAGTACTGAAAAAGAATAATCTCCCGCAGTTCTACAGAGTGAAAGCCTACATCGCGGAACAGGAAAACAAAAAAGATTCTGCCCTCCTCTATTTCGATATGGCAGGACAGAATATTGAAAAAGACAATCCGTATTTACTGTACAATTACTATTTGCGCAAAAGTGAACTGGAAGAAAGAAACCAGCTCAGCGAAAAAGCGGAAACAGATCTGGAAACCGCTTATAACTACAGCCAACAAACAAAATTGTACAAAGAGCAAATTGATCTTGCCAATAAAATAATTGCGTACCACGACTCCCACGACAATAAAGAAAAAGCTGACTATTTCCTAAGAAACCTGAACAGCTCAAACGCAAACTATATTGAAATGCTTAATAATGATAACATCAGAAAGATCGAACTCAACACCATTTTTGCCCATAAGGAGCTTGATCGCGAAAAGGAAATTGAAAAGACAAACCGAAAGCACAATATACAGTACTTCGTCATAACCCTTGGAATTCTCTTTTTTATTATGACCATTATTACTTTATCATTGTATCACATGCCGAAATGGTGGCTAAAATCCATGAGTTTTATTTCCTTTATCGTACTTTTTGAATTTATCATTCTGATTATTGACAGCAAGCTGCACGATTGGTCACACGGTGATCCGTACAAAATTCTCGGAGTAAAAGTATGTATTATTGCGGTCCTTCTGCCTTTACATCATTGGCTGGAAAAGAAATTCTTGAATCTCTTGTTGCGGGGCGAAGTGCCCAGATTTTTTCAAAAAATGAAAAAGAAAATCTTCCGAAGTAAAAACGAAATTCATCTCAATGATTAATCGAGCGTTAAGCGTTGCAAAGACCACAGGCTTCCGTTATAAACATTGAGATCAACTTTCGTATTAATCCCATATACAATACCGTTTTCTGTGAACTGCCAGATATCCCAGCTGTCGGAAGGTGTTGGCTGCGGAACATCATTGTAATTGGCCAGCCAAAGCGGGTAATCATCAAACTCACCTTTCAGAAAATCTTTGTGATAATGATAGTAGGTGTAGATTATGGGTTTTTTACCATACTTTTCCTCTACGATCCGGCACCAGATTTTCAAATCTTCTATTAGTTTTTCACTGGATTTTCGCCGCGGAATTTTCTCGATATCTAAAATCGGCGGTAAATCACCTTCCTCAAGTTTTACATTTTCAAGAAAATTGTTGGCCTGAATTACAGGATCTTCATCGGCTCTGTAAAAATGATAGGCGCCGCGGATCAGTTCATGCTTTTTTGCAAGCTGCCAGAACTCGTCAAAATTTTTGTCCGCACTGCGGTTTCCCATGGTGGCTCGCAAAATAACAAACTTAATAGGAATGGCGCGGTTTCCGATACTTAAACTGTCCCATTCAATATCTTCTTTCCTTTGATAATGCGACACATCGATCCCAAATGTTTTATCGACATAATCACCGATAATCCGATTAATTCTCTGCTCTTCAAATTCAGTATTCGACAGTTTCTTATGCTCGAATTTATTGAAGTACATCGCGTAGTAGAAAGCAACTTTCTGCTTTAAGTAAAAACCTGTGCCGAGTAAAGCCAGCGCCAAAATCACAAGCAGAATTTCGCGGCGCAGAAGAAAATGTCTCCTGCGTTTCTGATGAATTTTCCGGGTGGTTTTCCTCTTTACGGATTTCTTTGCCATGGGTCGCAAAAATAGTTTTTAGAAATTAAAAAACCACGAAAAATCCGTGGTTTTAATAAACAGTTTTATGAATTTATTTTTACGCTCCGTAAGGAATCCAGATGTTTTTGATTTCTGTGGCGTGTCTTAAAAATTCCTGACCTTCGCCTTGAGCAACATCCAGCCAGTTGCGGTATTTTCCAAAATTCACCCAAGATCTTTTCATAGATTCCGTTGAAAGCATTTCGATTTCACGGCTTCCTTCTTTGGATCCGAAATACCAGATTCCGTCTACATTATAATGTTTAGCAAGTTCTTTTGCCAATTGTTCCTTCGGACCGGTAACAATATTTACGGTTCCGCCTGGGACATCAGATGTTTCTAAAATCTGATAAAAATCGGTTGCGGAGAAAGGATGCTTTTCGGAAGGGATCACTACCACTTTATTTCCCATTGCAATGGCCGGAATTACCGCTGAAATAAAGCCAAGCAAAGGATTTTCGTCCGGACATATTACTGCCATTACACCGATAGCTTCTGGCATCGCCAAAGTTACCATTCTCTGAACGGTAGAATGCGCTGCACCGTCGTATTTATCAGCATAAGCTGCGTAAGTATAAATTCTTTCAATAGATTTCTCCACCTCATCTTTCGCAGACTCCAGACTTTGGTTGGTCATTTCTACAATTCTTTCTGCAAATTCCTCAGCACGGACTGCCAAATTCTCTGCAATATAATAAAGTACCTGTGCTCTTGCATGACCGGTCATTCCGGCCCAGGATTTTTCTGCATGAGCAGCTTCCACGGCGTTTCTGATATCTTTTCTTCCGCCTTCGGAAACCTCGCCGATATACTCGCCGTAAGCATTTTTAATTTCCGTACTGTAACCGCCGTCAGGACGCGCCTGTTTTCCGCCGATGTACATTTTGGTGGTTCTGTCGATTTCCGCTAAAGTGTTTGACGCTTTTTTAACATCATTTGATGGTTCTGATTTTGGAACATTGGGCTGAGAAGTAAACTGATCTTCAATCCTTGGCTTCATATATTCATACAAACCTTCTTTCCCTCCTTCTCTTCCAAAACCTGACTCTCTGTAACCACCAAATCCGGCAGCTGCATCAAACTGATTGGTACAGTTGATCCACACACTTCCTGCTTTTACTTTCGGTGCGATATCTAACGCAAGATTGATATTCTCTGTCCAGATACTTGCCGCCAAACCATAACGTGAATTATTCGCCAAAGCTACTGCTTCATTGTGCGAACGGAAACTCATCGCCACCAAAACCGGCCCGAAAATTTCTTCCTGTGCAATCACAGAACTTGTTGATACGTCGGTAAACAAAGTTGGAGGATAAAACCAACCTTCTTTTGGAACGGCGTTCTTGGACTGATAAACTGAACAGCCTTCTTTAACGCCCAGTTTCACCATATCATCAATCGTTTTGAACTGCTGCTTTGAAACAATAGCTCCCATATCTACAGTTTTATCCATAGGATCACCGATGCGGAGGGTTTCCATTCTTGCTCTCAGTTTTCCGTAGAATTTTTCTGAAATACTTTCCTGAACCAAAAGACGGGAACCCGCACAGCAGACCTGACCCTGATTAAACCAGATTGCATCAACAATACCTTCCACGGCAGAGTCCAAGTCTGCATCCTCGAATACGATAAACGGGGATTTCCCTCCCAGTTCCAGGGATATTTTTTTGCCTGAACCGGCAATCTGTTTTCTTAAAATTTTTCCGACATCCGTAGAACCTGTGAATGCAACTTTATGAACGTCGCTGTGGCCCACTAAAGCGGAACCTGTAACGGATCCTTTTCCTGTCACAATATTCACAACACCTTTTGGAAGTCCTACCTTTTCGCAGATTTCAGCAAAAAGAAGCGCGGTCAAAGAAGTTAATTCCGCCGGTTTTAAAACAACGGTATTCCCCATTGCCAAAGCGGGAGCAATTTTCCAGGAAAGCATCATTAAAGGAAAATTCCAGGGGACGATCTGAGCGATAACGCCTACTTCTTTATAATCCCGGAATTCGGTATCCATGACTTTTGCCCAGCCTGCGTGATGATAAAAGTGTCTCGCCACAATCGGAATATCGATATCTCTGGTTTCACGGATGGGTTTTCCGTTATCTAGCGTTTCTAAAACAGCAAAAAGCCTGGAATTCTTCTGAATCTGTCTGGCGATGGCATAAAGATATTTCGCTCTTTCGAAACCACCGATTGCAACCCATTCCGGGAGTGCTTTGTTGGCGGCCTGTACTGCCATGTCAACATCTGTTGCGTCGGCTTCTGCAATTTTTGCTAAAAATTCTTTATTGGAAGGGTTATGCGTTTCGGCATATTTATTTGAATTCGGTTTTACCCAGGTTCCGTCTATAAAAAGATCGAAACTTCTCTGGTGAGCTTCTAAAAACTCTATTGCTGGTTTTGCTGTTTCTGGAGCGGGACCGTAAACCATGGTGTTGTATATTTCTTTAATTTCCATCAGATTTATTCTTGATCAATGATGATTATATTTTGTTTCAGTAACTGGATTATCTTTTTTCGCGACTGCCGCGCCCCGACCTGAGTGGAGCTCTTTTTGTGCGCAGCGCAGCGGAGCACAAAAAAGCGGGAACGGAGGGCGGATAAAGGCGCCCAAATCATTTACGCCATCGGATGACGGTAACCTGCGCTGTAACTTCCTGTTACGTAATGCTCCAACTGACGCTCGATGTCGCCCAAAAGGGAGCTTGCACCGAAACGGAATAATGTTGGTGTAAGCCATTCGTTTCCTAATTCTTCTTTGATTAAAATTAAATAATCGAGTGCCTGTTTTGCTTTCTGGATGCCACCTGCAGGTTTGTAGCCTACCTTTACGCCGGTTAATTCATAATATTCTCTGATGCAGCGGATCATTACAAGACTTACGGCTAATGTTGCATTCACAGATTCTTTCCCCGTGGAGGTTTTAATGAAATCTGAACCTGCCATCATTGCCACCCAGGATGCTTTTGCCACCTTGGTGTAGGTCGGAATTTCGCCGGTTGCGAGGATGGTTTTCATGTGTGCATCGCCGCAAGCCTGGCGGCACAGTTTTATTTCGTCGTATAACTCTTTCCACTTGGATTCTAAAACCAAATCGCGGGAAATCACGATATCGATTTCAGTTGCGCCTGCGGCCACAGATTTTTTGATTTCCGCAATTTTTTCCTCTAAAGAATTTTTTCCTGCAGGAAATCCTGTAGAAACCGCAGCAATTGGAATCTGCGAATCCTTCAGTGCTTCTTTAGCGAAAGGTATCAGATTGTGATAAACGCAAACCGCACCAGTTGTGAGATTGGCATCTTCCATCCCCAATTTCTGTAAAATATCGTAACGTACAGGATTTTTTGCTTTTTCGCAAAGCCGGATCACATTTCCACGGGTATCATCTCCGGCAAGCGTCGTAAGATCGATCATGGAAATCGCTTTTAACAGCCAGGCTGCCTGATATTCTTTTTTTACGCTCCGTCTTCCGGTAAGGGTGTTTACACGGCGTTCGACGGCGCTTCGGTTTACATTGATTACGTCGAAAAACTTAGTATTGAAAGGCAAACCTTCGTTTCTTTCTTCACTGTGATTTTCAGCGGATTTTGTATGATTTTTTTCCAGTACTTTAGTCATAAGTCAGAAAATTTTGATAATAAATTAAGGATTGTAAAATTAACCAATTATCACCAAACGGGAGTAAGAGTTTCTTAAAATTGTTGATTTGGAACGATAAAAAAAATACACTTCGGATGAAGTGTATTTTATAATCATGGTAATAATGTACTTAAACTTTAAGCTGACGGTTGATACTTTGTTCCAGAGAGATGAAAGTTTCAGTTCTTGTTACACCTTTCAGCTTCTGGAGTTTGTTAAGAATCTCCATTAAATGATCGTTATCTCTACAAAGTACTTTAAGGAAAATGGTATAGTTTCCGGTAGTATAATGAGCTTCCACCACTTCATTCACTTCTTTCAGCGCTTTCACCGCATCGTGATAATGACTTGGCTGCTCCAGAAACACGCCAATATAGGACACTACTTTGTAACCTATTTTTCTTGGATTAAGAAAAGAAATAGAGTTTTCAATTACTCCTGCCTGCTCCAGTTTTTTAATTCTCTGGTGAACGGCGGTCGTAGAAATTCCCACGTTTTTGGAAATATGCGCCAAAGAAGTTTTAGCATTGTCCATCAACATATAAATAATTTCTTTATCTACGGAATCCAAGTGATAGCCTGACTGTACTGCGCTTTTCATATTTATTTTCTTATTTATATATTAGTTATTAATTCTGTTATTACGGGAAAATGATCGCTGTAACCCCCTAAATATCTTGTTCCTGCATAAGTTCTGAATGGCCTGCCGGCAAATTTTTTGCCCCAGTTGCTTAATTTTTCATGATTGAAAACCTTTGCTGTTTTAAACCTCAATGGTGAAACCGGGTTAAAAAAATGATCCGACAGTATAATTTGGTCAAAAAGCAAGCCATCTTTATAATGAAATGTTGAAAATTTTCCGGTTCGGAACAAATCTAAATATGGATTCACCAAAATTTCTTTAGAATTATTATCAAATCTCAAATTTACAATATTTTCGTCATCCGGGTTTTCGTTAAAATCTCCACAGATGATTACGGCTTCCCTATTATTTGAAATGATATCGGTAACCTTCTCCCGGATATCTTTCATGATATAATCGCGCTTGGGTTTGTTCACATCCTTTTCCCTTTTAGAAGGCAGATGGAGGACAAAAATATTAATAATTTCACCCAAATATTTTACCCTACACGATAAAATATCTCTTGTAGTATCGTAGTTAGCAGGATTATCATCATCAATTTCGAAAAAATAAGTAATAGGTTCGGAAGAAATCAGTTCAATTTTATTTTTATCATAAAGCAATGCAACATCTACTCCTCTTTCGTCCATGGAATCATAGTGTACTACTCCATAATTTGAATTAAAAGGCTCCATCGCAACCAATTCGTCCAAAGGCTTCTGCCCCTGAATTTCCGAAAAACCGATCAGCATCGGCAATGTACCTTCAGCTTCTTTAATCAGCTGAAAAACATGGGCAATTTTGAACAGTTTGTTTCTGTATCTTCTTTCGTCCCAGTTTCTTAAACCTGATAAGGTAGGATCTAATTTATGAACCTGCGGAGGATCGGGAGAAAACAAATTCTCGACGTTATAAAAAACGACTAACTCTTTAGATTCATTTACCATCAGCAAATTTCTGTTTCAATTTTTTCGAATTGTAAATTTAGAAAAAATAATTAATTATGTTTAATATTATTCCAACAGATCGGGCCTCTTTTCACGTGTAATCCTCACCGCCTCATCATGACGCCACTCCTCAATTTTTCCAAAATTACCGCTCAGCAGAACGTCCGGGACTTTCAAACCTTTATATTCTGCCGGTCTTGTATAAATGGGAGGTGAAAGAAGATTATCCTGAAAACTGTCTGTCAGCGCACTCTGCTCATCATTCAGAACACCCGGAAGAAGTCTTATCACTGAATCTGCCAACACGCAGGCTGCAAGTTCGCCGCCGGTTAACACGTAATCACCAATGGATATTTCTTTAGTGATATGAAGTTCGCGGACTCTCTGATCGATTCCTTTATAATGGCCGCATAAAAAAATAAGGTTATTCTTTATCGATAAAGTATTGGCAGTTCTCTGATTCAAAGTTTCCCCATCCGGCGTCAGGTAAATTACCTCATCATAATTTCTCTGCGCTTTCAGTTCTGAAATACATCGGTCCAATGGCTCTACCATCATCACCATTCCGGCACCTCCGCCGTAAGGCTCATCGTCGATCTGCCGGTATTTACCAAAGCCAAAAGGACGCAAATGATGAAAATGAACTTCTGCCAGACCTTTGTCCACCGCTCTTTTTAAAATAGAAGTTTGAAACGGACTTTCCATCAGTTCCGGTAACACACTTATAATATCAATTCTCATTGTTCTGTATTGTTCTTTTTGTTTGGGATAATAATAAGTCGGAGGGAAGAATCTTTATTGATATAGCTCCACATCCAGTTAAAGAAAACCGCAAGTTTGTTTCTGACAGAAAGAATGAGCATCAGATGTAAAAACATCCAGAAATACCATGCGAAAAATCCCTGAAATTTAAAATCCGGCAAATCAACAACAGCCCGGTGTTTACCGATCGTTGCCATGCTTCCCTGATCCTTATATTCATATTCAGCCCAGTCGCTTTCCGATTTTTTCAGAAAGTTTCTTCCTACATTTTTTCCCTGATTGATCGCAACATTGGCGACCTGAGGATGAGCCTGCGGATATTTCGGCGTTTCCATATAAGCTATGTCACCAATCGCAAAAATATTTTCATAACCCTGAATACGGTTATAACGGTCGGTTTTATAACGGTTTCTTACCATAATCTCCGGATTTAAACCTTCAATGATATTTCCCGTAACTCCCGCCGCCCAGATTACGTTATTGGAGGCAATGCTTTTTCCGCTTTTCATATACACTTTGTCCCCGTCGTAATCGGTTACAAACTCGTCGCTCATAAAATCGACTCCTAAATCTTTCAGGTATTTTTGGGACATTTTCTGTGATTCCTCACTCATTACACTCAAAGGAGTTTCTGTCGAACTTATCAAAATAATATTCAGGTTATCAAAGTTCATGTGCGGATAATCTCTCGGGAGTATTTCTCTTTTCATTTCAGCAAAAGCACCTGCCAGCTCTACTCCTGTCGGTCCGCTTCCGACGATAACAATATTCCAGTTCCCGTCGTCACTCCGTTTTTTTTCAATAATTAATTTCTCAAAAGTCAAAAGGATATGATTACGGATCGCAATGGCTTCCTGGGTATTTTTCATCCCGAAAGTAAGGCTTTCCATTTTTGCATTGCCGAAAAAATTGGTCTTGCAGCCGGTAGCAATCACCAGTTTATCATAAGTGAATTCGGCTTCAGAAGTAATAATTTTATTTTGCTCCGGGAGAATTTTCTGCACCTCGATCATTCTGTACTGAATGTTGCGGGAACGCTGAAAGATTTTACGGAAAGGGAAAGAAATGTTGCTGGGCTCAATACGTCCACAGGCAACCTGATAAAAAAGCGGCTGAAACATGTGATGGTTTACCTTATCGATAACGATCACTTTTTTCCTTTTATTATTAAGTGTTTTCGCCAACTGAAGCCCGGCAAAACCACCTCCGATAATTATAATTTTCTCTCTGGTTTCCATTATACAAAATTACAGATTTTTTTACAGTTTCATTAGAGAGTACTAAACACAGGACGGACTCAAAAAAAAATCCTTGAGCAATCAAGGATTAAATTTTTATTGTTTTACGATCTGCGTAACCTTTTGTGTATTGTCGCTCAGCGTATATCTCATCAGATATTTTCCGGGCCTTAATTTATCAAGCCTTATTTCACCTGAGTTCATATTCACCGCATATTCCGCAACCTGCATTCCTAAAATGGAATAAAAAGTAACTGATTTTATCTTGAGGCTGTTATCTTTAGATTTAATAATGATAAAATCTCGGGCAGGATTTGGGTATGCAACCATCACAGCATCCTCAGACTTTTGAGAAGCTGCAACCGGCTCTCTTGAAACTGTTTGCGCGGAAACTTTTTCCGAAAAAACTGTTAAACTGCCGATAAAAATTACAGAAAATAATAATTTTTTCACCTTATAAAACTTTATATTTAGAAATATCCTTACAAATGTAAGAAAATGAAATTTATTTACCATAGTTTTTTAATAAAACTATAATTAAATTTGCAGTACTTAACTCAAATACCATTCCAAAAATGATAATTTATTCCAGAAACCGTCGATTAAGAACCAACGCTTCGATCAGAGCCTTAGTTCAGGAAACCCTGTTAACAACCAATGATCTGGTAATGCCGATTTTTGTAATGGAAGGCGAAAACAAGCAGGAGCCCATCCCTTCGATGCCCGGAATCTTTCGCCGTACTTTGGATTTAACCGTAAAAGAATGCCAGGAATTATATTCACTCGATGTAAAAGCCGTGAATCTGTATATGAAAGTTTCCGAAGACCTGAAAGATAATAAAGGAACAGAATCATGGAACAGAAACGGACTGATGCAGAACACCATCAAAGCAATTAAAGATGCCGTTCCGGGAATGGTGGTGATGCCCGATGTAGCCCTGGATCCCTATTCAATCTACGGCCACGACGGTATTATTACGAACGGAAAAGTTGATAATGACGCAACAAATGAAGCTTTGGTAAAAATGTCAGTTTCTCATGCGGAAGCCGGTGCGGACATTTTGGCACCCAGCGATATGATGGACGGCCGTGTTGCTGCCATAAGAACCGGTTTGGAAGAAAGCGGATTTACGGATGTAGGAATTTTAAGTTACGCTGCCAAATACGCAAGCTCATTCTATGGTCCTTTCAGAAGTGCATTGGATTCTGCGCCGAAGGAAAATGAGGACATCCCGAAAGACAAAAAAACCTATCAGATGGATTTCCATAATTCCCGTGAAGCAATGGATGAAGTACTAAAAGATGTTGCAGAAGGTGCCGATATCATTATGATTAAACCGGGAATGCCTTATCTGGATATTGTAGCCAAAGTTCGCGAAGCTATCGATTTACCGATTGCAGTATACAATGTGAGCGGAGAATATGCAATGCTGAAAGCAGCTGCACAAAACGGCTGGCTGGATAATGACAAAGCAATTATCGAAAGCTTATCCTGCATCAAAAGAGCCGGTGCGGATATGATTTTTACCTACGCGGCAAAAGAAGCAGCAATATTATTGAATCAATAAAGATTTATTAAACCCGTCAAGAAACAAAAAAACTTTCAAAAATTTTGAAAGTTTTTTTTTATTATGAATGATTAACCGTTAAAACCATGCTTTTTTATTCTGAACATAAGTTCTGTCGAACTGCTCATCGCTCATTGTAAGATAAATAATTCCTTCAATTAAAGGAAGAACCGTTGCAACTCCGCAGGTTACAATATTCAAAACAATCTGAATGATTGCTTCTTTTGTGTAACCTAGAAAAAATTTGTTTGCACCAAAAGTTCCCAGCAGAATTCCTAAAAGCCCTGCTGCAAGCTTTTTTTCTGAGTGATAATTTTTGTTGCTGAAATTCTGATTTTGCTGTGATTCCGGATTGTTGTAACCGTACGTTTCCATTTTTTAGTTTGTTTTGATTAATTGTTTGGAAATCAGTCGGAACAAATTAAAAAAAGTTACAATACTTAAATTTTTCCCATATAGAACAGTCCGTAACATTTCTGGTTTTCCTCCAGTCCCAGAAATCCGTCAAGATGTTTGATCATCCCGGGAGAACTCCAGTAGCAGCCGACATTATTTGCGGTACAGGTAAGATACATATTCTGAACCGCCATTGCTGTGGCCGCGATCTCTTCCCATTCCGGAAGTAAACCGCTGAAGTTGACAGAAATGGTAACGATAATATTGGTCTTCGAAATCTTTTCCGAAATACTTAAATATTTTTTTTCAAGAAAAACTTCGGGAGCAGTTTGGGTCTTGTAGATTTCAGCCAGTTTTTGTCCTAAAAGGTTTTTCTCCTCACCTTTAAAAACTTTAAAACGCCAGGGTTTTGTTCTCTTATGATTGGGCGCGAATTGTGCAGAATTCAGGATCTCCTCCAAAATTCCCTGTTCAATGTCTTCCCCGGAATAATCTTTCGGGAAAACACTTTTTCTGCTTTCAATTATTTCTTTTAATATTTCTGATTTTTCCATTGCTTTGAGTGCTATTTCCTTTCCAGAAAAGCTTTTTAAATTACATTACGTTTTCTATCGTCTGTCCTATATTATTAAGGACAAAAGAATCGCCGGATTTTTTACCGAACATCATTTTTGCCATCGGACTTTCTTCGGAAATTGCATAGAAGCGGTCGCCTTCAAAGAAAAACTCACCCAAAGAAACCGAAATATAAAACCTCGCTTTATTGGTAAAAACCATGGAACCGAGCTGAACCCTGTCAGTCGGCGTGTTGAGAACTTTGGTCATATTTCTCTGCAGATCTTTCAAAGCGCCCAGCTGCCGCTGCATCTGGTAAATCTCTTCCTGCATTTCCTCCCGAATGGAATCATACTTCGGAGTTTTCTTGATATCCCGGCTGGCTTCCAAAGTAAAATCGATGAATTTCGTGAGTTTCTCTATCTTTCCGACGATAATGTCTTTTACATGATTCCGAACATCACTTTTCAAAACTGTACTCTTCCGCATAAACTTCAATTTTTTAATAAAGTTAAAAAAGCAATTTAATCAAAAGTGATGCAATACTTCGGGATTTAGAAATATAATTCCTAAACAGTAGCGCTGAGTTTCTGGCGGACAGCTTCATAAAGAATTGCCCCACAGGCTACAGACACGTTCAGAGACTGGGTTTTTCCTTCAATCGGAAGTTTGATTTTCTCATCGGAATGATGCAAAACTTCTTTAGAAATCCCGGTTTCTTCATTGCCCATTACTACTGCGCAAGGCTCAGTGAAATCGACATCATAAATTAATTTCTGAGCTTTTTCAGTTGCCGAAAACACCTGAACTCCTGATTGCTGAAGGAAATCTACCGCATGGGCAAGATTTTTCTCTTTACAGATTCTCAGGTTATAAATAGCTCCGGCGGAAGTTTTTATCGCATCAGAATTAATTGGAGCCGCGCCTTTCTCAGGTAAAATTACCGCGTGAATTCCTACACATTCTGCAGTTCTGCAGATTGCACCGAAATTTCTTACATCCGTTAACCGGTCTAAAATCAAAAGAAAAGGTGTTTTTCCTTCTTCGAAAAGCTGAGGCAGAACATCCTCAATACTTTCAAACGGAACATCTGAAATAAAAGCAACCACACCCTGATGGTTTTTTCTCGTAAATCTGTTCAGTTTTTCTACAGGAACATAATTTGGACGGATGCTATGTTTTGACAAAAGGTTTTTGAGTTCGAAATAAATTTCTCCGTGCAAAGCATTCTGCAAAAATATTTTGTCGATGGTTTTTCCGGCTTCAATAGCCTCTATAACTGGTCTTAAGCCAAATATAAAATCGTCTTTCTTATTAGGTTCCGAATTTCCAAATTCGGGTTTCGGGTTTTTATGTTGAAAATCTTTCAAAATTGTTGAATTTTTTAATTAATGAATAAAATAAAGTTCTCTTAGCTTTCCCTTCCTAAAATTTTTCGCCGATAATGGCTCTTTTCTGAGCCATTGCGTATCCATAATGCAGCGTTTCGTGCATGTTATTGAAGATAATCGCATCCTGGATGTTTTTCAGATCCAAACCAAAACTCGTGGTATATGGCGTGTAATCTGAAAAGAAATCGGCATCGTAATCTTTCATCAAAATTTTCGAAGTTTCGGTGAGAAGAAAAGCCAAATCATCCACTTCCGACTGTGCCACATTCAAATTGGGGAGCGTTCCTTTCTTATAAGTTTCAATCCAATACTTATCGATTCTAAAAGGGTTTCCACTCAGATAATAGCACAAAAGCTGCTGGGTAGCGACCACATGGGCAATATTCCAGTAAATATTATTATTGAAACCATCCGGAATTAGCATTAAATCCTGTTGAGAAGTGTTTTGCAGAATTTCCAGAAGATTTCTGCGAACCTGACGGTGTGCCTGAAAATGGTAATTCATGAGAGCCTTATTTTAATCTTCAAAAATAGGTTAATAAACTGAAAAAGACAAAAGTGCAAACTGGGAAACCATCAGAAAAATACAAATCTGAATCACTGTCGGACCTTGAAATTCATCAAAAACCTTCTGTAAAAAAACAAAAATAGCCCTGATCGCAGCGGTTACCCCGCAACATGCGTGGGGAAAGTTTGGGCGTGAGGAGTATGAGCGGAAAGCAGGTTCCCGGCTTCTAAAAAAAATATTAACAGTGGAATTGGTTTCTTCATCCTGTTGACAATGCGCTTTTAACAAAACTTTAACTCAATATTGGCACCAATTGTGTTGATTGATGACGGTATTTATTGGAAATTTACACTTTAAATTTTAAAAACACTATGTCAGAACTACATCAAGCAGAAGATATCAGACAACTCACGGAAAAAGTAAGAGAACAGAATTACTTTTTTTCTCTTTTAAAACAGGAAATCAACAAAGCAATTATCGGACAGGAATATATGGTAGACCGTTTATTAATCGGTCTTCTTGGTAATGGTCACGTGCTTTTGGAAGGGGTTCCCGGTCTGGCAAAAACTTTAGCGATTAAAACTTTGGCTGATGCAGTGCATGGCGATTTTTCGAGGATTCAGTTTACACCGGATCTTTTGCCTGCCGATGTGGTGGGAACCATGATGTATAACATTAAAGAAAATGATTTCACGATAAAACGCGGACCTATTTTTGCGAATTTCGTTTTGGCGGATGAGATTAACCGGGCACCATCGAAAGTTCAGTCCGCACTGTTGGAAGCGATGCAGGAAAAACAGGTGACTATTGGTGATGAAACCATGCCGCTTCCGAAACCGTTTTTGGTTTTGGCCACTCAGAACCCGATTGATCAGGAAGGAACTTATCTTTTACCGGAAGCGCAAAGTGACAGGTTCATGCTAAAATGCACCATCACTTATCCGGATTTTGAAGATGAAAGAAAGATTATGAAAATGATTGCTTCTTCGCATCAGCCGGAAATCCGCCCCGTGATTTCGCTGAAAAATATTGTTGATGCTAAAGAACTGATTAACCAAATTTATCTTGACGAAAAAATAGAAAAATACATACTCGATATGGTTTTTGCCACGCGTTCTCCTGAAAAATACGGATTGGCGGAACTGAAAAATTACATCAGTTTTGGAGCTTCTCCAAGAGCTTCCATTAATTTGGCAATTGCAGGAAGAGCAATGGCATTTTTGAAAAACCGTGCATTCGTGATTCCGGAAGATGTGAAGGAAATTGCAAAAGATGTGCTGAGACACCGGATCGGATTAAGTTTTGAAGCGGAAGCGGAAGAAATTACCGCCGACGAAATTGTGGACAGAATTTTGGGGAAAGTTCAGGCACCGTAATAATTTACCAAATTAATCAGTGTAAAAAAATTACATTGATTAATGAGTACATTGATACATTTTTATGGAAATAAAAGACATCATTAAGAAAGTAAAACAGATCGAAATCCGGACGAAGAAAAAGTCGGAAGCTACTCTGATGGGCCAATATCACAGTGCTTTCAAAGGACAGGGAATGACTTTCTCCGAAGTTCGCCCTTACCAATATGGAGACGAAATCCGCAGAATCGACTGGAATAAAACCGCACGTTTCCGTGAACCTTTCGTGAAAGTAATGGAAGAGGAACGCGAACTCACGATGATGCTTTTGGTGGATATTTCCGCATCAATGGATTATGGCACAAAAACCCAGCTGAAACGCGAATTTGTCGCAGAAATTGCTGCAAGTTTAGGCTTTTCTGCTGCAGGGAACAATGATAAAGTTGGGCTGATTTTATTTGCAGACAAAGTCTATAAAGTAATTCCGCCACAGAAAGGCAGAAAGCATATTCTGGCGATCATCAGCAATATTTTAACCGCAGATTATGTTCCGACAGAATCAAAAATTGATGTCGCTCTGGAATATATGATGAGTGTTTTCAAGAAAAAATCAATGGTTTTTATGTTTTCAGATTTTCAGGATGATTACCAGCTGAAAATCCTGAAAGTTGCTTCACGAAAGCATCAGCTTTTAGGAATGCGGATTTTTGATGATAAAGACAGTGAAATTCCGGATGTAGGTTACAGTCTTTTTCAGGATGCAGAGACCGGAAGACAGATTTGGGCAAATACCTCAGACAAAAGATGGCGATACAATTTCGCCGAAAAACAGAAATTAAAGGTTAAAAGTCTGGAAGAAGATTTCGAAAATTCATCAGCCACATTTATGAACATCAATACCGGCGACGATTACTCTAAGTTTTTGTACCAGTATTTCAGAAAGCGATAATTTAAGCTTAATAAAAATAGAAATTAGATTTTGAAAAAAATATTTTTTATCATATTCTCCGTCCTCAGTTTATGGGCAACTTCCCAGACTTTAGGATCCAAACTCGACAAAAGCACACTGGCTTTAGGTGAAGTTGGGGTTTTTCGGGTGAACATTTCCAATCTTAACGGAAAAGATGTTGTTTCCGCTCCCAAAAACGAATTGTTGCCATTCCATTTTGAGGAAATAAAAGATAGCATCAGCAAACAGCAGGATATTTACGACAGAACGATCGAATTTCAGGTTTTCGAGGAAGGGAAATTTACCATTCCTGCCCTAGATTTTACCATTGGAGGACAGGTTTTCCATACGATTCCCTATGAAGTGGATGTCGTAAACACCGCACAAAAAGGCGATCAGATCAACGATATCATGAAAAACAAAGAGGTAAAACTCGATGTACAGGATTACTGGCAGCTTTATAAATGGTATATTCTGGGAGTTTTGATTTTACTGGCTTTGATATTTATAATTTACCAGTTAGTAAGATATGCCAAAAGACGGAAAACTTCGCCGGTGATCATGACCAACCAGACCCTTAAAGATCTGGAGAATTTAAAGAAGAAAAAATTTATTGAGAACGGCGATTACAGATCCTTTTATGTTGAGCTGATCGACATCTCCCGGAATTTCATTACAAAACAGTACAAAATTCCTGCAGATGTTTTACTGACAGATGATTTAATTGATGTGATGAAAGTGAACAACACCATTTCCCCGGAAAATGAAAAGATTGTAGAAAATATTTTCCTGCGCGGAGATCTTGTGAAATTTGCCAAAACATTCCCCGATCAGTCGGTGATGGAAAATGATTTTAATGATATGAAAACCTTTGTGAAAAGATCGTCAAAAGATCTGGAAGCAGAACAATTAAGAACCGGCGTATAATGACATTTGATTTTTTAAATTTTGAATTTTACAGTCCGTGGTTTTTGCTGCTGTTTCTGGCATTTATTCCGCTTCTTGTTTTGGATCTCAGGAAGAAAAAACGTGTGGGGATTAAAGTTCCTTCCACCCGGAATATGGAGGAAAACAAAGGAATCTTATTCGTGCTTTTTCTTCTGAAAATTTCGAAATACATTATTCTATCAGCATTAATTATTGCGATGGCAAGGCCTCGCTCTTTTACCATTTCTCAGGATCAGGATGACAGCAAAGGAATCGATATTATGCTTTCTGTAGACGTTTCCCTCAGTATGCTGGCAAAAGATCTGGAACCCGACCGGTTAACGGCGCTTAAAACAATCGCCAAAAGATTTGTAGACAAACGGCCTGGTGACCGTATTGGCCTTGTGGCTTATTCCGGTGAAGCATTTACAAAAGTGCCTTTAACATCAGATCATGCCGTGGTCATCGACGAACTGAACAATCTCAATTCGCTGGAACTGCAGCCGGGAACTGCAATTGGAGAAGGACTTTCAGTCGCAGTAAGTCACTTGAAAGACAGCAAATCAAAATCGAAAATCATCATTTTGATGACCGACGGCGTAAACACCATCGAAAACGCAATGCCTTCACAGGTCGGCGCGCAGCTCGCCAAAACCAATAATATAAAAGTTTACACCATCGGTATCGGCACCAACGGTTATGCGCTGATGCCGACAGCAACAGATATTTTCGGGGAATTGGTCTTCACCGAAGCCGAAGTGAAAATTGATGAACCAGTCCTGCGGGAAATCGCGCAGACCACTGGCGGTAAATATTTCCGTGCGACATCTACCCAAAGTTTGGAAGACGTATATAATGAAATTAACCAACTCGAAAAAACAGAACTGGTATCAACCAAACTCTACAATTATCAGGAATATTTCAGGATGTTTCTGTGGATTGCTTTGGGCGTTTTAATTTTGGATGCGCTTTTGCGTTGGGTATTTTATAAATTTTTAAGTTAAAAACAAATGAAGAGTTTGAGGAGCATCAATATTTTAGCTTCTTTGGAGGTCAGTCCCGCTTTCCGCTGCAATCTTTTTTTGTTTCTGCCGTCTTCGCCGTCCGAAACAAAAAAAGGATTTTCACTGCAATCGGGGCTAGAATTCCGGGCAGTTCTCCTCTTCAACAAAAATTACAACGATCAGCTATAACATGAATCTGTATTTAGGAAATTACTGGTACTTACTTTTGCTGCTGCTTTTGCCGCTGCTTGGGATTATGATGGTGAAATATCTCAAGTGGAAAAGCAAGAGAAAAGACGCATTCGCGGAATCCAGATTTCAGGATCAGCTGTTCGAGAAAAAAACGGGATTTTCCAGAATATTCCCGGTCTTCTACTTACTGGCAGTTTTATTTCTTGTTCTTTCCATCGTAGATGTATTGGGCGGTTCAGAAGAAATAAAAACCAAACAGAAAATGAACAATGTCATTTTTCTGCTGGATGTATCCAATTCGATGAACGCGCAGGATGTAGAGCCAAACCGTTTGGATGAAGCTAAAAACATCATCGTCAATACCATCAGCAAACTTACCAACGACAAAGTAGGAATTGTAGTTTTTGCAGGCGAAGCAACATCGATCATGCCTTTAACCACAGATTTCACCGCTGCCGAAACTTATATTGGCGGAGTGGAAACCAACATCCTTAAAATTCAGGGAACCGATTTTTTAAACGGAATAAAAACCGTGGCCGACAAATTTAAAAATGTGGCGAAAGGGTCGCGTAAAGTCGTGCTGCTAAGTGATGGTGAAGACAATGAAGGAAACGAAAAAGCCGCGATAAGATTGGCCAACAAAGAAGGAATTACGGTAATTTCTGTCGGAATTGGTTCCGAAGAAGGCGCACCAATTCCTGAATATGTTTTCGGGCAGCTGATGGGTTACAAAAGCGATTTGAACGGACAGACGGTAATTTCAAAAAGACAGATCAACGCACTGAAAAATATCGCTGCAGACACCGGCGGTTCTTACGTCGACGGCAATAACCTCGACAGCGCAACTTCGCAGATCATTGAAGGCCTGAACAAAACTTCCTCATCCTCGGAAAGTGTGGTGAAGTCTCAGAATGCAATTCATTATTATCAGTATTTTCTGGCAGTATCGCTGCTGTTCTTTCTTATAATTTTCCTGTTCAATCCCAAACGAGAATTCAATATTTAACTAATAATCAGCGTATTCGGGCTTTTTTAACCGAAATTTAACTAAATCGCATACACAACTTAACATTTAAAGGAATAATTTTGCAGTAATGAATTGGAATTTACTTTTTTCAGCTTTCATGGTCATCACCACATGTTCTTTTTTCTCTGCCCAGGAGAATTACAATACTTTGGTCTTTGAAGGCAATAAGGATTTCGATAAAAAAATTTACGAATCCTCTTCCTCCAAGTATATGGAAGCCGTAAAACTGAATGACAAAGAGTTTACCGCACATTATAATCTCGGCAATTCGCTGTACAAAAGAAAAATGTACGAAGAAGCAAAAGCAGAATTCGAAAAAGCCGAAAAACTCTCCAATACCATTCCCGACAAAGCTGCAGCGCTTTACAATTTAGGAAATGCACACATGCAGACCAACGATTCAAAAAAAGCAGCTGAACTTTATAAGCAGGCATTAAAACAGGATCCTTATAACGAAACGATCCGAAAAAATTATGAGATCGCCATGCTGAAGGAAAAGGAAAAAGAAGAACAGAAAAAGCAGAAAGACAATTCCGGCGGTGGCGGCGGAAACGATCAGAATAAAGATAAAAATCAGGGCCAGGAAAAAGGTGAAACCCCTCAAAACCAAGCTGGAAGCGGTCAAAAAAACAAAGGTGAAGGCGAAGGTGAAGACCCTAATAAAAACAAAACCGGTAATTCAGGCAAAATGCCGAAAGACTTAGAAAACGCAATCCTTAACCGTGTAGAAAATAAAGAACGGGAAACCGCAAAACGGATTCTCAACAAAAACTCCTATTCGATGCCACAAAGCAACGAAAAGGACTGGTAATGAAACAGCCAATTGCATACATATTATTTCTATTTTCTGCCCTGCTCGTTCAAGGTCAGGTTACTTTGGCGATTTCCGATGTGAAGGATCCGAAAGTGAACCAGAAGTTCAGCATAACCGTCCTCCTCGAAATCAGCGGTGAAAACTTGGAACAGGAAACTCCGCTCAGAATGCCCGATTTATCTAAGTTTGATGTCATCGGTACCGCATCAGAGCAAAACACTGTCGTGCTTGATCCTAAAAAAGGAAATGTATTAAACCAAATCGTTTACCAGGTCGTGCTAAGTCCTAAGCAAGCCGGTAAAGTAAAATTCGGTTCAGTATTGGTAACCGTAAACGGGAAAATTTACAAAACCGAACCTTTCGACATAAACGTCCGTGAAAACGAGAAAAAATCTTCCGTAGCAGACAACACCAGTAACAGTGATGTTTACCTCAGCATGGAAATTCAGGACAAAACAGTTTATAAAAACGAACCTGCTCTTGCAGTTCTCCGCGCTCACAGCCGTGATTATGGAAATTTCAGAAAAGTGGGTCACATTCAGTATCCGCAACAGAAAAACCTCAGAATAAAACCGGTAAGTTTTGCTAAATCTGAAATCGAAACCAATTCCGGAATGGCTTCACAAGTGATCGGTGTTTTCATGATATTTCCTACAGAAACGGGAAGTATCGATATTCATCCTGTTTCCGCATCAGTTTCGGGCAGAGAAAAAGAACATAAGATTTCTTCAAACAGAATAACGCTGAATGTAAAGAAACTTCCTTCGGGAATGCCTCAGGATTTTAAAAATGCGGTCGGGAATTTTGATGTTTCCGTCGCAAACAGAAATGCAAATGAAATTCCGGAACTCGAAAAACCTGTAAACATTACCTTAAAACTTTCAGGTGCCGGCAACTTCGGAACACTGCATTTGCCCAAAATAGTAAATTCTGAGGAATATGTCTTTTTTGCCCCGAAAATCACTTCAAATACAGTGGCACAAACTGAAGGACTTTCCGGTGATATCATCGCGGAGTACGTCGTGATTCCAAAAAAGACCGGTCCGGTTACGGTTAATTTCGAAAATTTTTCATTCTTCGATCCTTCCGAACAGAAATACGTTGACCTTGGAGCAAAGTCTATCTTGCTCAACGTGAAAACTCACGAACAGGTCGCAGATGCCAAGTCGACGATGGAAAAAGTAAATGATTATACAAATACTGTTTTGGAAACGGTAAATACACCTGTTTTACAGACGCACAATTTAAAAATTAAAGATAAAAGTCGCATCGACTGGAAGATTGTTGTTGGAAATTTAGCTTTAATGGCAAGTTTGCTGTCACTGTTTTTGGTGGTAAAAAAGAAAATGTCCGACCGCAAACTGAAGCCGGTCGTTGCCAACAAACCAATTGTAACGATCGCAGAAACCGAGGAATTACTGAGAAAGCAAATGAGCCATCAGTTTGATGACAATATTGAATATTTAAAAAAATTAGCTGAAAATAAAGATTTTACAAAATTCTTTGCCACCTACGACGAACTGAAAGAAGAAACAAAAAAGCTCCATCATCTCACTACAGAATCAGATTTTAAAAAATATCTGGAAGAAAACAAAGGACAGCTTTTTGCAGACAATTACAGAGCACTTTCGGAACAGATTCAGATTGAAAAATACGCTCCGCTCCATTCAGAAGAGCATATTGATGAGCTTTTAAAAGGGATTATCAGTTTATATTCTGACATTAGGAAATAATCATTTATTTTTTATATTTTTGCGAAATTAATAATTTCTGAATATGTTTGAATTTTTCTCATTAAAGGAGACACTTACCGCTACAATGGTGCTTTTTGCCGTAATCGATATTGTGGGATCTATTCCTATTATCGTGAGTCTGAAGCAAAAATTCGGGCATATCGAATCTGAAAAAGCAGCTGTTGTTTCAGGGATTCTGATGATTGCTTTTCTTTTTATCGGAAATAAAATTCTTAAATTCATCGGAGTTGACGTTAATTCCTTTGCCATTGCCGGAGCTTTCGTCATTTTTATCATCGCTGTCGAAATGATCCTTGGTATTGAAATTCAGAAAAATCAGGAAGCTAAATCTGCATCTATTGTTCCCATTGCGTTTCCGCTGATCGCAGGCGCCGGAACATTAACCACTACCCTATCTTTACGTGCGGAATATCATGATATTAATATCATCTGCGGCATCGTCCTCAATACAATTTTCGTATATTTGGTGCTGAAATCAGCGAACTGGCTCGAAAGAAAACTGGGCGACGGAACCCTTCAGGTTTTACAGAAAGTTTTCGGAATTGTGCTTCTGGCGATTTCTATCAAACTGTTTACTGCAAACTTTGCGCAGCTTTTCAGTACTTATGTTAAATTTTAAATCTCAAAAATAATGCACCTGTTTTATAAAATATTCTTAGCCCTTTTCGTAATTTTTATCGGTTTTAACCTTTACGTTATGGAATGGGATTTAGGTTTTTGGCATGAAGAAAATGCTAAATTTATTTTATCCATTTCTGCCGGAGTTCTCGGTATCCTTGTGCTTTTTGTTCTGCATACGATGAGTAAATTTGCGGCGAAAAAATAATTCCCGCCCGCGCTTTAGAAACTCATCATATCTTTCACCACACCGTTATTCTGGGTATATTGTAAAAGTTCTTTTACGATAAATTCTTTAATGGCATCTTCATCTTTGTCAGTAGGGAAAAGCAAATGCACGTTCGCTCCCGCATCTAAAGTAAAAAACAGCGGCAAACCTGTTTCTTTTCGGAAATCCCAGAGCTTGTTGATCACCTCCATCGTACCCGTTTTCATCAAAATAAAAGCCGGATCGCTCATCATCATCATGGCATGAAGTGTGAGCGCTTCATGTTCCACAAGTTTGATGAAATTTTCCATATCACCGTTTTTCAGAATAGCTTTTAAAGTTTTGAAATTTTCGTGAGCTTCCTGAAACCGTCTCTCCGCATAAGGATTCGTGTTCATCAAGCCGTGGCCAACCGTGGAACTCACTGATTTTTCACCTTCGTGAATCAGTAAAACCCAATCATTAAAGCTTTTAAAAACAGAGTGAATTTCATCGTCCGGATACTGCACTGCGAAAAGATCAGAACTGTCTTCCACTTCTTCCGTTTTCCCCCAAACTACCAAACCGTCGTAAAGACTTCTGCATGCGCTTCCGCTTCCCAATCTTGCAAGAAAACTTGCTTTTTTGAGTTTAAAATCACAATCCGATTTGCCTGAAAATTCGTCATCAAGTTCCATTAAACATTTTGCGATTGCACCAAAACCTGAAGCTGAACTTGCAATTCCGGAACTGTGCGGGAAGGTATTCTCAGTTCTGATAATATATTTGCCCTTTAAAATCCAGGGCAGATACTGCTCAATGCTTATAAAATATTTCTCGATCTTTTCTGCAAATTTCAATTCTTCATTTCCTGACAAATAGGTCTGAACAGAAAACTTCTCATCAGCCAGAAACTCCATAGAAGTATTTGTTTTACAATGATTCAAAGTATAACTGATACTCGGATTTGCCGGAATTTGGTTTTTATATTTCCCCCAATATTTAATTAAAGCGATATTAGAAGGACAGCTCGCCGAAACGGTTTGGCTTGATATACTGAAGTTTTGATTTCCTGAGAATTCATTCATATTAAGAATTGATCTAATTATTAAGATTGACATGCTGTTTTACGCAGCATACATTTTATCGATAAGTGCGGAGTATTTTTGCAGGACCACATTTCTTTTAACTTTTAAAGTAGGAGTAATTTCTCCGCTTCCAATTTCAAATTCTGACGGCATTAAAACAAATTTTTTCACCTTTTCAAAACCGGAAAGCCCTTTCTGAATCTCCTCAAGTTTCATCCGGTAAAAATCCTTTATTTTTTCACTGTTGACAACTTCGTCCCAGTTGGTGAACGGAATGCTCATTTTTTCCAGCTGTTCTTTTAACGCTTCAAAATTAGGAATAATTAGAGCAGTGACGAAAGGTTTTCCTTCTGCAACAATCATCGCCTGATTGATGTAATTGTTATTGGAAAGTAAATTTTCAATCGGTTGTGGGGTAACATACTTTCCGTTGGAGGTTTTCATCAGATCTTTAATCCGGTCCGTGATGGTAAGATTTCCTTTTCCGTCAAATTTACCTGCATCACCGGTTTTGAACCAGCCATCTTCGGTGAAAACCTTCGCTGTTTCTTCCGGCTGATTATAATAACCTTTCATAATTCCGCTTCCTTTTGCAAGAATTTCGTCATTTTCACCAATCTTGAGCTGAGTATCTCCCAGAGGAATTCCGGCCGTTCCGTGCTCGTACTTGGTGAACGGAAACGCTGTCAAAGTTGCTGTAGTTTCCGTAAGGCCGTAACCGACGGTCATGTGAACGCCAATCGCATCAAAAAACTTAGTCACCTCTGGCGAAACAGAAGCGCCGCCACACGGCATGAACCACAGTTTTCCGCCCATTTTATTCTTGATTTTATTGAAAACCAAAAGGTCGGCTATATTATTTTTAAGCTTTAAACCGAACGGAACAGGTTTTTGAACCCTTTTAAGTTCTGCTGCTTCACTACCGGTCTGAATTGCCCAGTTGAAGATCTTCTTTTTGGTTTCGGAACCGTTCTGAACCATTTCATTTACGCCTGCATAAATTTTCTGGTAAAACCTCGGCACTGCACACATCATCGTAGGTTTCACTTCGGTTAAAGCATGCGCGATAAGTTTAGTATTTTCAAGAAAGCAGACTTTAGCACCGCCGAAAAGTGCAAGCAAAGTCCAGCTTCTTTCAAAAACGTGAGTTAGCGGTAAAAATGCTAGCGAAGTTTCATTTTCGAAATTTTTAAATTTAAAAAAATCAAAATGCGCAGAAATACACTGGTGGAAATTCCCGTGTGTGAGCATTACACCTTTGGGCACCCCTGTGGTTCCGGAAGTATAAATGATTGTTGCCAGATCTTCATCTTCTTTCGGAGTAATATCCAAATGTTCCTCGCCTTCCTTTATGAAATCTTCAAAATATTCACTTCTGTCCTTCTGAATCCAGATGGATTTTTTGGCAACAATAATTTTTTGAAGCGATTTGTTTTGAGTTAAGATTCTGAAAGCAGCATCGTACTGCTCCTGATTTCCGACTAAAATTAATTTTGATTCAGAATCATTAATGATATATTCCGCCTGTTCGCCATTGCTGGTGGAATAAATCGGCACTGTAACCGCGCCGATCGAAAGAATAGCCAGATCAAAAACAATCCATTCCGCGGAATTGTCCGAGTATATCGCTACTTTATCGTTTTCCGCAATTCCGGCAGATTTCAGAGCATTGGCAGTTTTAAACACCATTCTTCTGAAGTCGCGCCAGTTGATTTCTTTCCATTTTTCTCCCTTTTTAAACCCGATTGCAGGTTTGGTTGGGAATTTTCCTGTATTTGTATTTAAAAATTCTACAAGATTCATGAGTAACTTTTTATTTTTTTTGTTCCGAAAGATAATTCTCGAAATGAAAACCAATGCTTTCCGAAACGGGAATAAACTGAAAACCAAGCTTTTCAGTTATTTTTTTATTAGAAATAGAATTCATTGTGGTAATGGATTCTACGTTTGTTTTGTTGACCATTTTCAAAGGCTTAATTATCCAGCCAAGAAGGAAATTCAATATTCTGCCGAATATTAAAACGGGTTCTGCAATAATCTTCGGAGCCGGTTTCCCCATTTTTTTTCGGATCGATGTTCCCATTTCGAAGTAAGATTTCTTGCCGGACACCAAAATAAACCTTTCATCAAAAATATTGTTCTCCATTAAATCAACCGAAATTTTGGCAACATCGCGGACATCAACATAGGAGGTTCCGCCGGAAAACGTGTAAGGTTTGGCAAAACTGTCGAAAATTACGCCGCTGCTTGCATCCCAGTTTCCGCTTCCGATGATGACTCCAGGATTTACTATCACCGTGTTCAAACCTTCTGCTGAAGCACGCCAAACTTCCATTTCGGAAAAATGTTTGGAGACTGCATAAGCAGAATGATCCAATTTAGGATTGTAATCTGAATTTTCATCAATTTCTCCTTCTTCATTAAATCCATCCAGAACCGCAATGGAACTGACGAAACAGAAATTTTTCACTGAAGAACCGTCACACGCAAAAAGTAAATTTTTGGTTCCTTCGATATTGGTGTGAAACATTTCCCGTTGTTCTCCCGGATGGAAACCTACTTTTGCTGCACAGTGATAAACGTCTTCCACTCCATCCAACGCATTCTGTAAAGATACAATATCATCAAAATCTACATTTACCCATTCGATCTTGTCGAAAAAAGTATCTGGTTTTTCAGTGTAGAATTTGTAAGAATTTCTTACTTCTTCTGTATCACTTGATTTCCTTTTGGTGGCACGAACAGTTTTGCCACGTTTCATCAGTTCCAAAACGATTACTCTTCCGAGAATTCCTGTAGCACCAGTAACTAAAACCATTTTTCTTCTTTAACCGATTGTGTCTTCCGAAAGGAATTTTTTCACGACTTCATTAAATTCCTTTGGATTTTCTGCCTGCACCCAATGACCTGCATTACTGACTGTCACCACTGATGAATGCGGAAACTGCTGTTTGATCTGGAATTCGTCCTGCGGCAAAATATAATGGGATTTTGCGCCGGAAATAAAAAGACTCTTACCGGAAAAAACTCCGAATTTTATAGCATTGGAAACAAATTCTGCGTATTTGTCAGATAATGTTTTAAGGTTGAAACGCCATGCCAGTTTTTTATCGTCGGTCCAGTATAGATTTTTTGCAAGGAACTGAATAACGGATTTTTCCGGAATATACTGATGAAGCACTTCTTCAGCTTCCTGTCTTGTGGTTACTTTTTCAAAATCTACACTTTCCAAAGCTTTTAAAATCCCCTGATGATGCGGCGGATAAGCTTTCGGCGAAATATCGACTATAATTAATTTCTCTACTTTAATAGGATATTTGATGGCAAACTGCATCACGGCTTTTCCGCCTAAAGAATGCCCCAACAGATTGGCTTTTTGCAAATTATGAAAATCCATATAATGAGAAATATCGTGCGCTAAAGCATCATGCGACATCTCTTCCGAATGGAAACTTTTCCCATGATTTCTTAAGTCGATTAAATGAACCGGAAAAAACTCGCCCATCTCTTTACCGAAACTTGCCCAGTTGTCGAGCATACCGAAAAGACCGTGAAAAACAAGGAGCGGAATTCCGGGTTTGTCATGTCCGTAAATTTTTGAGTGTAGAATGTCCATTTATAAAATTTTAAAGTTCAAAATTAACATAAATTTTCGGCTAAAGCCAATAAACAGTTAAATATAAAAAACGGGCTGAAACCCGTTCCCTATTGCTTTTACCATTTTGCCATTCTCTTCAGATACGCCTGCACGGTATTTTCTAAACCCATATACAGTGCTTCGGAAATCAACGCGTGACCGATTGAAACTTCCAGTAAATTAGGAATGTTGTCAGAAAAATATTTAAGATTTTCGAGACTTAAATCATGTCCCGCATTAATTCCCAATCCAAATTTTTCAGCTTCTATGGCGGTTTCAATATAAGGTCTGATGGCTTCTTCTTTATTCTGAGGATAATTTTTCGCGTAAGCTTCCGTGTACAGCTCAATTCTGTCTGTTCCGGTTTCTGCTGCAAATTTTACCATTGCCGGATTTGGATCAAGAAAAATCGACGTGCGGATTCCTGCATTTTTAAATTCAGAGATTATATTTTTCAAAAATCCGAGGTGCATTTCGCAATCCCATCCTGCATTTGAAGTGATAGCATCATCCGCATCAGGAACAAGAGTAACCTGCTCGGGTTTAATTTCCAGAACCATATCAATAAACGGACGGTGCGGATTTCCTTCGATATTAAATTCCGTGTTAACAAGCGGTTTTAAATCATAAACATCTTTCCGGGTAATGTGCCTTTCATCCGGTCTTGGATGAATCGTGATTCCCTGCGCGCCAAATTCCTGCAGCTTTATAGCAGCTTCGGTTACACTTGGAAATTCGCCACCTCTCGCGTTTCTGATCGTGGCAATTTTATTGATATTTACACTAAGTTTTGTCATGGTATTAAATTTTTGCAAACTGAATGACTTCAAGACCAAATTCTTTGGAAGCCACCAGCAAATGATCGAAAATATCAGCCTGAATATCTTCATAATTAGACCATTGGGAATCGTTGGTAAAACAGTAAATTTCCAGCGGAAGGCCGTGCGGTGTATTCTCCAGCTGCCTCACCAGAATGGTTCCCTCCTGGTCGATGTGTGGATTATTTTTTAGATAATTAAAAACATATTCGCGGAAAACGCCGATATTGGTCAGTTGTCTTCCGTTGATGATCAGTTCAGGATTTCTGATCGCTGACCTTTCATTGATCATTTCCGTTTTTTTAGTTTCCAGATAATCTGAAATCAAATTTACTCTGGTCAGTTTTTCAAGCATTTCATTTTCAAGAAACTTGAAGGAATTGATATTAAAAATGATCGATCTCTTGATTCTTCGGGTATTGCTTTCTGTCATTACCTGAATATTCTTGATTTCCGTCGTGAGCAAATCGTAAGTCGGAATGGTAGAAATAGTCTTATCGAAATTCTGAATTTTAGTCGTCAGCAGGTTGATATCCTGAATATTACCTTCCAGATTATATTTCGGGATGCCGATCCAGTCACCTACTTTCAGGTTTTTCGAAGTGGCAACATGAATTCCGGTCACAAAACCTAAAATAGTGTCACGGAAAACCAAAACCAAAACTGCGGTAATCGCTCCCAAACTTCCGACAATTGCCGATCCGCTGATTCCGAAAATCACACATATTGCGATGACGGCCGAAACAAAAATCCCGAAAATTTTCACTGTTTGCGAAACTGCATTCAGTGCAATGATTTTATAATAATCCTGCTGAATGATAAAGTAATTCCTGAACGCGCTTAAACCCCGGTACAGCATTCCTGCCACGACGAAAACAATGGCTAAGGACACCATTCTTTCCAGAAAAGTAAAGCTTTTCGGATGTCTATAAAACACAGAATACAAAGCAAAACTACCTAGTAGCAAAGCCATCACGTGCGAAAAAGAATTAGTAATTCTGGACTGATAAATTGATTTTAAGACAGGATATTTATCTTTATCAAAAAACAGTTTGAAAATCTGGTTCATGATAAATTTCAGAATGAAATCCGTAAGATAGACCAATGCCACTAAAAACAGAAATTTAAGAACAATCTGTCCCAGCAACACCCAGTTATCCGGCAAACTGTCTTTCACAAAATAGTGAATATTATCACTAATATTCTGTAAAAAATCTTTAGTCCCTTTTAGCTCGTCATTCATTACAGCAAAAATAAGAAATCTGATTGTGTTTATAGGATTAATGCTTATTTTTAACAAAATTTATTTAAAAATGGACGATACATTAATTCAACTGGTGAGTATTATTTTACTTATTCTGGGAATTCTCGGAACATTTATTCCGGTTTTACCCGGTTTGCTTTTAAGCCTCTGCGGACTGCTGATTTACAAATTCGGAACCGAGGCGCCGCTGTCGATGTTTTATGTGTGGATTTTTGTTTTTCTAACGGCGGTTTCTGTGGTTTTGAACTATGCAATCCCAGCAAGGACCAACCGCAAATATGGCGGAACCCGCTGGGGAAGCGTGGGTTCATTCATCGGAACAATCGCAGGAATGTTTTTTATTCCGTTACCATTTGGCTTTCTGATCGGAATGTTTTTAGGCGTTTTTTTAGGGGAACTTCTGCATGATGCCAGCGACAAAAAGAAAGCCTGGAACTCCACTAAAGGCGCTTTCATCGGATTCCTTTACGGCACAGGATTTAATTTCATCGTTGGTTTGGCAATGTTTTTGGTAGTTTTAATCGATATCTTTAAATAATAAAACTATGGTACACAGACTACTAATTCTTTCGTTAGGTTTTCTCACCTTAGCCACCTGCCAAAACCCGAAAAATTCTGAAAAACAGGAAATTCCTGATACTGCAGAAAAAACTGAAGTGGTAACCAATACCACCGTCTCCTCTACAAAACCCGAAGTGTCCAAACCGAAAAAAACCACTGAACCCGAAATGTCCACCGGTTTACCGCCGGACAAAGAAGCAGTGGAAACTGCAAAAAAAGAACAGCAGGCGGCAGTTACCAATAAAAGCGGAGTGATTTATCTTAAAGAAGGTGAAAATAAATTCGTTAAGGAATATGAAATGAACGTCACTTTCAAACAGCTGAGCGAAGACAGCCGCTGTCCGAAAGACGTCAACTGTATCTGGGCCGGAGTTGCCACGGCAGATGTAGAGTTTATGGGGCTTTCCACAAGACCGGTAACCCTGAAACTGAGCACAATGAACGATGCAAAAAAGGGATATTCCAAAACGCAGGAATTTAACGGATATTCTGTCTCACTGGTTGAAGTAAGTCCGGAAACAACCTCTGCCAAAGGATTCAAAGCTTTAAAAGGAAGCTACCGAATTGGCCTGAAAATCACCAAAGGAAGCTTGGGTGATCCAACCACTCAACGCGGTGGAACTACCACGAAATAATTCCGAGACTTTTTGTCTCTAAATAACCGTTAATTTTCGAAAAAGGTTTACTTCCGTAAAAACCGCGATACACAGAAAACGGTGACGGATGTGCAGATTTGATAATATAATGTTTGGAGGAATCAATAAATTCCTCCTTTTTTTGTGCAAATGCACCCCATAAAACAAAGACCACATTTTCTTTTTTATCGGAAATTTCTTTAATGATAAAATTGGTGAATTTTTCCCAGCCTAAATCTTTATGAGAATTTGGCGAATGCGCTTGAACAGAAAGCGTTGCATTCAAAAGCAAAACTCCCTGTGTTGCCCAGTCATCAAGCTCTTTTTTTGTTCTTTGAATTCCAAGATCATCCTTTAATTCAGTAAAAATATTCTTGAGGGAAGGCGGCGCTGCAACTTCTTCCGAAACCGAAAAACACAAACCATTAGCCTGAAAATCATTATGATAAGGATCCTGCCCTATAATCACCACCTTTACCTCGTCAAACGGCGTGAGTTCCAAAGCCCTGAAAATCTGGCTTTTGGGTGGAAAACATTTTCCTGACGCGTATTCCTCTTTCACTTTCTGCCAGAGGTTTTCAAAATATTCCGTGTTTTTAAAGGGTTCCAGTATGGTCTTCCAATCCATATTTCTTTTAATTTTTCAAGCCTGATTCAAGATTA
Organism: Kaistella soli; assembly: GCF_019038595.1. Taxonomy (GTDB): domain Bacteria; phylum Bacteroidota; class Bacteroidia; order Flavobacteriales; family Weeksellaceae; genus Kaistella; species Kaistella soli. The sequence continues at coordinate 237,284 of NZ_JAHOPF010000003.1, read as the reverse complement.
TTTTTCAAATTCAAATTTACAAAAATTACAAACAGCCCTATTCTCAAAATATCATTAAATTTGTTCCGTGCATATTACAAAAGACCAATTAGAAGAACTCGAATTTCCCGACTTGCTCGCGGAAATTTCTCCCTTTGCCTATTCCCATAAAACAGCGTTCAAAATCGCTGAACTGCGCCCGTTTTCAATTGATGAAGCCGAACTTTCGCTAAAAAAAGTTGCCGAATTTGTATCAAGTTTCGAAAGCGGAAACGCGATTCCTTTCAACGAATATGAAGATATTGAAGCAGAGTTAAAATTAATGCTGATTGAAAATTTCAGGCTTGACAATCCTGCTTTCATCAAAATAAAAAGCCTCACGGAACAGATCGGCAAACTTCAGAAATTCTATCCTGTTTATGAAGACATATTCCTGAATCTGAACAATGACGTAAAAGATCTGGAGTTCAGAAAGGAAATTATCGATAAAATCGACAAGGTTTTCAACCGTTTCGGGGAAGTAAAAAGTGAAGCTTCGCCCATCCTGAAAACGTTAAGAGCAGAAATTTCTCACGCTAAAAAAGCCATTCAGGAAAACTTCAACCGAACCCTCACTTCGCTTACCAATACTGACTTTCTTGATGACATCAGGGAAAGCATCATCGATGACCAAAGGGTTTTGGCGGTAAAATCGGCTTACAAGAAAAGAGTTTTGGGTAGGGTTCTGGGACTCTCAAAAACCGGTTCTATTACTTACATTCAGCCAGAATCTGTCGTAAAACATCAGTTTAAATTACGGGAAGACATCGAGGAAGAAAAGAAAGAAGTGGACAAAATTTTAAGAAAACTCACCACAGAAATCGCAGAATTCCACCCGCAATTAACTGAATATCAGGATTATATTTTTGATTTGGATTTAACCAGAGCCAAAGCAAAATTTGCCGAAAAAATTGGCGGTATTTTACCTAAAATCAACCGGCATAAAACTTTGCGTCTCGTAAATGCCTTTCATCCGCTTTTGCTCATCAGAAACCGGGAAGAGAAGAAACAGATTTTTCCCCAGACTTTCACATTAACGGAACATAACCGGATCCTCTGTATTTCCGGACCGAACGCGGGCGGAAAATCAATTACCCTAAAAACCGTAGGACTGCTTCAGCTCATGATTCAGACCGGAATTTTAGTGCCGGTTCATCCCAAATCTGAGATGTTTTTCTTCGGAAGTATAATGACGGATATCGGCGACAATCAGTCCATTGAAAATCATCTTTCCACCTACTCGTCCCGCCTTAAAAAAATGGCGCGGATCATTCGGGAGGCTGACGAAAACACCCTTTTGCTGATCGATGAATTCGGGACAGGTTCAGATCCTGAACTGGGCGGTGCTTTGGCGGAAAGTTTTCTGGAATTTTTCTACAACAAAAAAAGTTTCGCAATTATCACTACGCATTATACCAATATTAAACTCGTAATCGAACAGCTTCCGAATGCACAAAATGCGGCCATGCTTTTTGACGAACATTCTCTGGAGCCATTATATAAACTGGAGGTAGGACAGGCCGGAAGTTCATTTACTTTCGAGGTTGCGGCGAAAAACAGGATTCCTGCTTTCATCATTAATTCTGCAAAGAAAAAAGTGGAACATGATATTGTAAACCTCGATAAAACCATTGTAAAACTTCAGCAGGAAAAATTTGAAGTTGAAAAACTGAAAACCAATCTTACAGAACAGAAGGAATCCACCCAGAATAAGAAAGAAAACCTTGAAAAACTGAACGAACAACTGCAGCAGAAGCTTTTCAACTTTCAGAAGCTGTATGAGGAAGAACACCGCAAACTGCAGTTTGGAAATAAGATTGAAAGTTTCATAGATTCTTATGTAAAAGGGAAATCGCGAAAGTTGGTCGTAGCAGATTTTGTAAAAATACTCGAGCAGGAAAAATTCCGGAAAGCGGGCGCGGATAAAGATGAAAATAAAAAACTGCAGATCGTTAAAAGAAAAATCACGCAACAGCTAAAAAAAGTGGATGTTCAGGAAAACATCGTAAAAACCAACGAAAAACTGGAAACAAAAAGACAGAATGAGCGTGCCGTTTGGCTGAAGATCGGACAGCGCGTGCGCATTGCGGGCAGCACGAGCGTTGGAACTATCGAAAAAATCGACAAAAACCAAAAAGTGACCGTGAACTACGGAATGTTTAAAACGCAGATTTCTGCGGAGGAACTGGAGAGGATTTAATCCTTATCTAATCCTTCCTCTACATACATAAAAAAACGCCCTTAAAAAGGGCGTTTTGTGGTTTCTCCAGGAATCGAACCAGGGACACATGGATTTTCAATCCATTGCTCTACCAACTGAGCTAAGAAACCGTTCCGTTATTGAGTGGTGCAAAAGTATAACCTTTTCCCTTACGATGCAAATGATTTAGTGAAAAATATTGCATCAAAGCCGAAATTTACTGATTATCAGACGGATTATTTTCTTCCTTCTGAATCATCTCACTCATTTCTTCCAATACCGGCTTGATGGTACTCTCCGGAAGTTCGCTGATCCGGATATACATCAACCCGTCAATCGCATCATTAAAACTTGGATCTACGTTGAATGAAATTACTTTCGCGTTCTGTTTAATATATTTTTTAATCAGAACCGGCAAACGCATTTCGGGCTCCAGATCGTCAATGATTTTATCCAGTTTATTCAGATCCGACTCTACCTCATCGAAAAACAGATGCTTGTCGCGGTCTTTCAGTTTTACCTTAAATTCTTTTTTTGGATGAATATATTGCGCAACCGCAGAATCATAGTAGTGGGAACGCATGAACTCAATCATCAGGGATTTTGAAAATTCTGAAAATTTATCAGAAATACTCACACCGCCCATAAGAAACTTATGCTCCGGATTCCGTAAACATACATGAACAATCCCCCGCCATAAAAGGAAAAGCGGCAAAGGTTTCTGCTGATATTCGGATGATATATAAGCCCGGCCCATTTCGATTACTTTTCTGAAGAAAGGCTGCAATTCGGGATCGAATTCAAAAAGAGAACTGGTATAAAAGCCATCAATTCCGTATTTCTTCATCACTTCACTTCCCAGCGCCATCCGGTAAGCACCAACCAATTTCTGGGCAGCGCTGTCCCAAAGGAAAAGATGGTGGTAATGCTCGTCATAATGATCCAAATCAAAAGGAAGATTACTGCCTTCCCCAATTTTTCTGAAAGTGAGTTCGCGCTGTCTTCCGATTTCTCTCATAATGGAAGGAATTTCACTGTACGCAGCAAAAAACACCTCATAATTAGCATTTCGGAATAGCAATTTATCCTTTTTATAAAGAGCCTCAATATCTTTTACCAGATCTTCGTCCGGCGTCTGATCTATAATATTCTGAACGACATTTTCTTCTTTCAGTATCGGGAAATTCAGTTTCAGATTAGGAAGTTTCAGCTGTTCGGCAATAGATTTTCTTTTTTCATAATACGATTTCAGCATATAAATTTTCTTCCTCAGAAACTCGCCCATTTCCTCTACAGAATCGTGATCTTCCAGCATTTTTACGGAAACCTGTTTTCCAATTCTTATGCGGATGGGTTTTTCTCTCTTATTCATCATTTCGGAAGGAAGGAGTAAAGTCTGCAATTCCGGATGAATTTTCGAAACCTGATAAAAAAGCCTGCTGTTTTTCGCATGAAAATACATCGGAACGACGGGAACTTTAGCCATTCTGATTAATTTCAGAGCCGGTTTTTCCCATGCTTTATCGTGGATCTCCTTGAATTCATTATTCTTATTGGAAACCTCCCCTGCCGGGAAAATTCCTACGCATCCGCCGCTTTCCAGATGTTTTAAAGTTTCGCGCATTCCGGTGGAACTGTTGCGGATATTTTTTCTGTTTTCAAAAGGGTTTACCGGAATAACGTAAGGTTCCATCGGTTTGATTTTCTCCAGAAGAAAATTCCCCATAATTTTGAAATCGGGCCGTATTTCGGTAAGGATTTTTGTCATCAGAATTCCGTCAATTCCGCCCAACGGATGATTGGATACTAAAATAAATGGTCCTGTTTTTGGGATTTTTGCCAAATCCTCTTCAAAAACGATGTATTTCAGGTCTCTTTCACGCACAAAAGAATCGAAGAAATCTTTCCCGCTTTTATCTTTCAGTACATCGTACAGTTTATTGACTTCATTGATCTTTGTAAGGCGCATGATCGCTGAAGCAATAGGATTTTTTATAAATCCTAATCTGCCTAAACCCGACACTTTGATTAAATCACTCTTTGAAATAAGGCTCATTGGTTATCAGTTAGTTACAACTTGTATTGTTTTTTTAGAAATCTGCTCCAATAATATATTTTTATTTTCATAAAACTTATTAAGGTCTTCTAATTTAGCATTTCTTACGGTAAAAAGGGATACATCTTTCACCATCTCTGTATTGAAAATAATCTGCAGCTCTTCATTCAGTTCATCAATATGCCCATATTTGTCTTCAAGGCAAATCGCAAGGGAAATCGCTGAGTTCTGCATCAGCGAAATTTTGATCTTATATTTTGCCAGCTGCGCAAAAATCTGGCTTAAATGTTCTTCGGCAATAAAAGAAAAATCGCGGGTTGCAATCCGCATCAAATGTTGGTTTTCCTTTAAGATATAAGATTCTTCCTGAACATTTTGATCTGTAATCCCAACTTTGGTCCCCGGTTTTTTCGGCTCCAGAAAAGATTTCACAAAAAACGGAATATTCTTTTGTTTCAGGGGCTGCAAGGTTTTCGGGTGAATTACTGATGCGCCGTAATAGGCCATTTCAATAGCTTCTTCGTAAGAAATATTCGACAGAAGAGTTACATTTTCAAATTTTCTGGGGTCGCCGGTCATCACTCCCGGAACATCTTTCCAAATCGTCATGGCTTCTGCATTGAGACAGTACGCGAAAATCGCCGCCGAATAATCTGAACCTTCCCTGCCCAGCGTCACCGTAAAATTGTTAGCTTCCGAACCGATAAAACCTTGCGTAACATAACACATGTTACTGTCAAGAGCTGAAATATTCTTTTTTGTTTCTTCCCAGTCAATATTTCCTTCTCGGTAATTGCTGTCGGTTTTGATGTAATCTCTCGCATCGAGCCAGTTATTTTTGAACTGAATATCATTTAAATATTCACTCAGGATTTTAGAGGAAATCATTTCTCCGCAGCTTACCACCTGATCGTATACAAAGTTGTAATTCGGTGATTTGTTTCTTCTTAAAAAAGATTCAATATCATCAAAAAACAGAGAAATCTCCGCAAAAACAGGATGGTTTTCCTGAAACAGTCCGTTAGAAATTTCCAGATGGTTCTGCTTCACTTTTTCAATTTCTGTTTGGTAATCTTTCTTGGCAAAATAATTTTCAACGGCCTTTTCCAAAGCATTCGTTGTTTTTCCTATTGCCGAAACTACGAGCACACATTTCTCGAAGCCCTGAGACTCCAATACAAGCGCTACATTTTTTACACTTTCTGCATCTTTTACCGATGCTCCACCAAACTTGAAAATTTTCATTTAAATATTTAAATATCAATTATTTACGAATACAAACTTTTTTTGATTATTACAGAAATATCAGGGTTCAAAATTATTAATTTACAGCGAGATAAAAAAACGCCAGGAAATATAAAAAAAATTCAATCTGAATTGTTGTCAAATCAACATCAGGCATTAATTTAATTAAATACGAGAAACAGTATTTTCCACTATTTAACCGAAATTAAAAGAGGAATAATTCAAAGAAAATTCCGAAATTTGTGAAAACCCAAAAAGCAAAATAATGTCAGAACAAAGTTTTCAAACGCTCGGTGAATTCATCATTGATAAACAGGAAGATTTTCAGTATTCCACCGGCGAACTTTCCAGGCTTCTAAGCGCGATACGCCTCGCTTCCAAAGTAGTAAACAGAGAAGTAAACAAAGCCGGCATCGCAAATATCATCGGAAAAGTGGGCAGTGAAAACATCCAGGGTGAAGAGCAGCAGAAATTAGACGTTCTTGCCAACGAAATTTTTATAGAAGCTTTATCTCAGAGAGAAGTGGTTTGCGGAATTGCCTCTGAAGAAAGCGATGATTTTATTGAAGTAAGAACCGGCCCTAACGCCCATCTCAGCAAGTATGTAGTTTTAATTGACCCTCTCGACGGTTCATCCAACATTGACGTAAATGTTTCTGTAGGAACCATTTTCTCTATTTACCGCCGTGTTACCGAGCCCGGAACTCCTGTTACACTCGAAGATTTTTTACAGAAAGGAGTAAACCAGGCCGCTGCAGGCTATGTTGTTTACGGTTCTTCAACGATGATTGTTTACACCACAGGAAACGGCGTTAACGGTTTTACACTGGATCCAAGTCTTGGGACGTTTTATCTTTCACACCCATGTATGAAATTTCCTAAAACAGGAAAAATATATTCCATCAACGAAGGAAACTATATTAAATTCCCGCAGGGTGTAAAAAATTATATTAAATACTGCCAGCTCGAAGAAGACGACCGTCCTTACACATCCCGTTATATCGGAAGTTTGGTTTCAGATTTCCACCGAAATATGATTAAAGGCGGAATTTATATATATCCGTCAACTTCACAATCGCCAAACGGAAAACTCAGACTTCTTTACGAATGCAACCCAATGGCGTTTTTAGCGGAACAGGCCGGCGGAAAATGCACTGACGGATTTGGCAGAATTTTAGAAATCCAGCCAACCGAGCTTCACCAGAGAGTACCGTTTTTCTGCGGAAGTACTGATATGGTGGAGAAGGCAGAAGAATTTATGAAAGATGCACAATAATCTTAAATGACGGCTGAATTCTTTCAATACACACTCAATTTTAAACGTCCGGGCGGAACTTCACGCGGTGTTTTACATACCAAGGAGACTTACTTTCTCGAAATCACAGAAAACGGCAGGAAAGGAACCGGCGAATGTGGCCTTTTCCGGGGTTTAAGTTATGATGACACCCCTGATTATGAAGAAAAGCTGAAGTGGCTTTGTGAGAATATCAATGCTGATTCAGCAATTTTAAAGGAAAAATTAAAACACTTTCCTTCCATTTGGTTCGGGTATGAACAGGCCGTTTTAAATTTAAAATATGGCGATGACCTTTATTTCCCCAGTGAATTTACCGGCGGAAAATCTTCAGTAAAAATAAATGGATTAATCTGGATGGGCGATGCTGAGTTCATGCAGGAACAGATTGAAGACAAATTAAAAGAAGGTTTCGACTGCATCAAATTAAAAATCGGTACAGACTGGGATTCCGAAAAGAAAATCCTGAAAAAACTCCGCGAAAAATTCCCGAAAAAAGATTTGGAATTGCGTGTGGATGCAAACGGCGGATTCAGTTTAGAAGAAGCGAAAACCGTTTTAAAGGAACTTGCCGAGTTGGAAATCCATTCGATTGAACAGCCAATAAAAGCGGGAAAAACTGAACAGATGAAAGCGCTTTGTGCAGAAACACCAACCCCAATTGCGCTGGATGAGGAATTAATTGGAATCATCGATTTTGATACAAAAAAGGAACTTCTGGAAAAGATAAAACCTCAGTACATCATCCTCAAACCTTCACTGATTGGCGGGTTTTCGGGAAGTGACGAGTGGATTTCTTTAGCAGAAAATCTCAGTATTGGCTGGTGGATTACTTCGGCCCTTGAAAGCAATATCGGCTTAAATGCCATCGCACAATACACCTTCACGAAGAATCCAAAAATACCACAGGGATTGGGAACCGGCGGATTATTTACCAATAACTTTGAAACACTGCTTGATCTGAAAGGCGATCAGCTTTCCATAAAAAAAGCCTGAAACAATTGTTCAGGCTCTTTCTCATTAATATTTTACATCATTAAAACCGATATCCGAAAGACAGTCCGGCTCTTACACCAGCCCACGGACCGTCAACTTTAATGTTGCCACCGTTGGCATCGGTCGTTGTGGTATATTCTACAAAAGGAATATCCAGATTATTAATCTTATCTTTTAATTCTGCCTGCTCAGCCGGAGTTAACGGACGCGACGAATTCCCCCGGAAATCACCTTTTCCTTTTCCGTAATGCGCTCCAACAATCCACCAGTCTAAAACCCAACTGTCCGTTTTGCCCAAAAACCACTGCGCTCCTACCATCAGTCCTCCACTGTTTCCGGTAGCTTTACCTGATAATTTCAACGGATCTGAACTGCCTGTAGAGTAATCTACCGTTAAAGTCACCTGATCAACGTTAAAAGCACTGTACCGGTAATATGGAGCGAAATAAAATCCCCGTCCGTAACCTGCGCCTAAATAAATCCTTGGTTCTAAAGTGAAATTGGTCATCGAAACTTCTGTATCAGAAAACTCGGTGTCTTTAAGAAAACTGTTGCTGAACGGGACACTTCCCTTACCCATTGCTCCAAAGCCCGCCGATACAGAAAACTTCTTATTAATAACACGTTCATAGGTAAGATTAACATTCCGAAAGGCGTAGGCGGTTACATTAGTTTTTACGATATTCATTTTATCCGCACCGGTGGTCTGGGAAAAGACGGTGGCAGAAATAAAAAGACTGAAAAATAGGGGTTTCATGTTCATGATTGAATGATCAAATTAAAAATTGTTTAATTTTTCAAATGTATAAAATTAAATAACTTTTTACTGTTAAATAAAGACTGCATTTTGAAAATAATTAAAAGCATGCAATTTTCTGAACGGTAAATTCTTAAGTAATAATCTGCACTGGTTTAAAGCAAATTCAATACTGAAGAAAGAAATTCTCATTTTCTTTTCCCAAGATTCCTTAAATTTGCCTACTACAAGAATTTACAATGGAAGAAGAAAAAAAATCCCTCAATTTTATTGAGCAAATTATAGAAGACGATTTAGCAAATGGCTTTTCAAAAGATAAATTACGTTTCCGCTTTCCGCCGGAACCCAACGGTTATCTGCATGTGGGTCATACCAAAGCGATCTGCATTAATTTCGGTTTGGGCGAAAAATATGGTGCACCGGTAAACCTTCGTTTTGATGACACCAATCCGGAGAAAGAAGAACAGGAATTTGTAGATTCCATCAAGGCTGATATCGATTGGCTTGGATTTAAATACGATCAGGAACTTTACACTTCAGACTATTTCGATCAGCTTTACACATGGGCAGTTCAGATGATTAAAGAAGGTAAGGCTTATGTTGACGAGCAGTCTTCGGAAGAAATTACTGCACAAAGAAAAAATCCTTTCGAAGACGGGATTGAATCTCCTTTCCGAAACCGGCCTACAGAAGAAAGTCTGGAGCTTTTCGAAAAGATGAAAAACGGCGAATTCGAGGAAGGAACTATTTCACTGCGTGCAAAAATCGATATGAAATCGCCCAATATGAATATGCGCGATCCCGTGATGTACAGAATCTTGAAAAGACCTCACCACAGAACCGGCGACAAATGGAAAATTTATCCAATGTACGACTGGGCTCACGGCGAATCCGATTATATCGAGCAGATTTCCCATTCCCTGTGTTCACTGGAGTTTGAAAATCACCGTCCGCTTTACGACTGGTATCTCGATCAGGTTTATGAAGAAAATACCGTAAGAAACAAGCAGAGAGAATTTGCGAGAATGAATGTTTCGTACATGATCACTTCCAAGAGAAAATTACAGAGACTGGTTGCTGAAAAAGCAGTAACCGGCTGGAACGACCCGAGAATGCCCACCATTTCAGGGATGAGAAGATTGGGTTTTACTCCTAAAGCAATCAGAAACTTTATTGAAAGAGTGGGTGTTGCGAAAAGAGAAAATTTAATCGATATTCAGCTGCTTGAATTCTTTGTAAGAGAAGATTTAAATAAAATTTCAACCCGTGTAATGGGAGTTATCGATCCGGTAAAACTGGTAATTGAAAACTATCCGCAAAACGGAGAAGAATGGCTAGAAACGGAAAACAATCCTGAAGATGAGAACGCGGGATCCCGGGAAATTCCATTCTCAGGAGAACTGTATATTGAAAGAGAAGATTTCAAAGAAGAGGCGGGCAACAAATTTTTCCGTCTGAAACTGGGCGGTGAAGTACGTCTGAAATCGGCTTACATCATCAAAGCAGAACGTGTAGAAAAAGACGAAAACGGTGAAATCACTGCCATTTACGCTACTTACGATCCGAAAAGCAAATCAGGCAGCGGAACCGAAGAAAGTTTAAGAAAAGTAAAAGGAACTTTGCACTGGGTTTCTGCAAAACACGCATTACCGGTGGAAGTAAGAATTTACGACAGACTTTTCACCACTCCACAGCCGGATGCTGAAAAAGAAACCGATTTTATGGAATTCCTTAATCCTGAAAGTTTAAAAACAGTGCAGGGATTTGTGGAACCAAGCCTGCAAAATGCAGAAATCGGGCAGCATTACCAGTTCCAGAGAATCGGATATTTTACAAAAGATCAGGATTCCACGGATGAAAAGCTGGTGTTCAACAGAACTGTTACGCTGAAAGACGGCTACAAACCGGAATAAATAAAAAACCCTTTCGAACTTTTTTCGAAAGGGTTTTTTCTTAAATCACCCCGTTAACAAAAATATTGCCCTTCACTTTGCAGATCAGTCTCAGATAACGGATCTTCAGATGTTTCATATTCTTTTTCATGTGACATTTATTTTAGGTTCTCTTTGCAATATTTAAGCCACAAACAGTCATGTTTCCGAAAATTACCACAATTTCTTTTTCTTCAAAAGTTTTTCCCCGTTATTTATTATAATTATATTCGCAATAAATTCTCTCAGTCTCAAATGAAAAAGCTATTTACCTTAATCATATTCTGCATTTCTCTGACCGTGTTTTCTCAGGAAGGCATCCAGTTCCAGACGTCCAGTTTCAAAGAAATTCTCGCGAAAGCCAAAAGCGAAAAAAAACTGGTTTTTATCGATGCGTTTGCGGTTTGGTGCGGCCCGTGTAAAATGATGGAAAAGAATATTTTCCCTTTACAGTCGGTAAAAGAATATTACAACGCCAATTTCATCAATGCAAGATTTGACATGGAAAAAGGCGAAGGTCGCGAAATCGCGATGAAATACGGCATCCGTTCTTACCCTACTTTTCTGTTTTTAAATGGCGACGGCGAAGTAGTGATGAAAAATTACGGTTATATGGGAGAGCAAGATTTTCTTGCGATCGCAAAGGAAGCCAACAATCCAAAATACCGCAATTCATCCAACAAAGAACTTTTTGAAAAAGGTGAAAGTGATCCCGAATTTTTGCTGAATATGATGAGTCTCTACGCGAACAGCGATTACGAGCTGGCCAAAAAAGTCTCAGAACGATATTTTACCGTAAAAAAAGGCCAGCCTTTAACTAAAGATGAATTAGGTTTGCTTTTGTATTTCCTGAAATCACCGGGTGATCCCAATTATAAAATTTTTGTTGAAAGAAAACCGGAAATCGTTCAGTTAATGTCTGAAGATATTTACAAGCAGTTTGACGCGAATATTAAGATTTCCAAGATTTTAGAAAATTCAATAGATCAGAAAACTGGTGTCATCAACGATGATTATTTCTATAAAAACGCCATCCCGTTAATTGGTAAAACTGATGCTGAAATGGCACTCAACCGGATGAAAGTAATACTTTATCCAAACAGCGGAAAATTTGCGGAATACGAAAAGGCCGCGCTGGTATACTACAAAAACTCCGATGATTTCGATTCTGAAGAATTGCTGAAAGCTGCCTGGATTTTCAGTGAACATATCAGCAATAATACTTCACTGAAAAAAGCTGAAGAATGGGCTGAAAAATCAGTAATGAAATCGGAAACTCCGGAAAATACTTATATTCTTGCCAAACTGTATTCGAAAACCGGAAAGAAAGACAATGCAAAAATGTATGCTGAAATTTCGAAAAACCTTGCAGAAAGCCAGGGCAAAGATTCATCACTAGCAAAGCAACTTTTAGAAACTTTAAAATAAGTACCCATTTTGAAAAAACTCATTTTCGCACTTGCTGTTTCCGTCGCCTTTTTTTCCCATGCCCAAATTCAGGATTCCGTTATTCAAAAAAAACTTTATGTTAAAGCCAATGCACTTTTTCTTCCCATCGGAATGTTAAATGCAGGTCTGGAGTATCAGTTAAATGAAAAGATGACACTTCAGGGCGAGGTTTTTATTTCCCCCTGGAAATCATTCGCTGGTAAATATGCACAGATTTATATGGCGGGATTGGACGGGAGGTATTATTTCAAAGAAGCCTTTAAGCATTTGTATGTAGGCGCAAACATATCTTTTGCACGTTTCAAATTGCAAAAATATAATTACTGGAGTGATGAACCAACTCAATATACACCCCAATCTCCCATATATCCTGCCTCCGATCTCTATCAGGATGGTTTTTCATATTTTTTAGGTGCCACGATAGGTTATCAGTTTCATCTAAGTAACAAATGGAATTTAGACCTCTATCTTGGAGGCGGAACTTCTCAAAGCTACTATAAAGGGTTTCATAAATATCTAGGGATTAGGTACGACACCGACCCAGATCGGGTTTACAATCAAAGTGGAGAATGGATTCCTTACCGCGGAGGATTAATGATTTCATACCGATTAAAATAATGGATATTAAAAGCAAAAAATTCATGGTGATTGCTGCAATCACTTTTATCGTCCTATTTTTAATGAATTATATCGGAAATCAACTTCCTGATAAATTAGAACGAGCCTTAATGACGGCCGTTGCAGGAGTGGTTGGTTTAACCATTGGGATGTGGTTTGTACACCGCAATTCCAAGGATGATACCCATCACGATTTCGACTGAAAAAATACAAGTATTGATAAACAGATTTTCCCGAAACTGTTTTCCTTTTCTCATCAAGACCGAATTTTAAACCGGCGCAATAATGAAATTCCGCTGTAACTTTCTGCTTCCGTTCAAAAAAATTATCTTTGCACCATGATAAAAATCGGAAATATAGAACTTCCGGATTTCCCGCTTCTCCTTGCTCCCATGGAAGATGTTTCGGATCCGCCTTTTCGCAGGCTGTGTAAAATGCACGGTGCAGATATGATGTATTCGGAATTTATTTCTTCTGAAGGTTTAATTCGTGATGCGATGAAAAGCAAAAAAAAGCTTGATATTTTCGATTACGAAAGACCGGTGGGAATTCAGATTTTTGGCGGTGATGAAGAAGCGATGGCACTTTCTGCAAAAATTGTGGAAGCGGTAAACCCGGATCTGGTTGACATCAATTTCGGCTGTCCTGTGAAAAAAGTGGTTTGTAAAGGAGCAGGTGCAGGCGTTTTAAAAGATATTGACTTAATGGTCCGTTTAACAAAAGCGGTTGTAAATTCTACCCATTTACCGGTTACGGTGAAAACCAGACTGGGCTGGGATACGGAAACCATCAATATTATGGAGGTTGCTGAAAGGCTGCAGGAAGTTGGCGTAAAAGCGTTGACGATCCATGCAAGAACAAGATCCCAAATGTATAAAGGACAAGCCGATTGGGATTATATCTCGAAGGTGAAAAACAACCCGAATATCGAAATTCCGATTTTCGGCAACGGTGACGTAGATTCTCCTGAAAAAGCTCTGGAATACAAACAGAAATACGACTGCGACGGCATCATGATTGGTCGTGGCGCGATCGGGTATCCGTGGATTTTCAATGAGATCAAACATTTTTTTGAAACCGGAGAAAAATTGCCGGAACCTACTATTGAGCAACGTTTAGAAGCAGTACGTCAACACGCAGAATGGAGCATGGAATGGAAAGGCGAAAGACTGGGCTTAATTGAAATGCGTCAGCATTACAGCAATTATTTCCGCGGAATCCCGCATTTTAAAGATTTCAGAAGAAAATTCCTTGAGGTTTTCACTTTGGAGGAAATGGATGTAGTGATTGCAGAAGCAGCTGATTTCTACCGCGAATTTCAGTTTTCCTAAAACCGTTAAACAGGAGATTTTTTTTTAATTCTCATACGTTGATACAACTTACACCGCATTCCTAGCCCTGATGGAAGCGGCATCCTTTTTTGTATGGCTGTGTCTTCTGACGCAGCCGTACAAAAAAGATATAGCGGACAGCAGGTTCCCGGCTCCTGAAAATTCCCAATAAATTCCGTAACTTTCAAGGTCTTTTGAAGACTAATACTTAAAATTATTTGGATGCTGAAAGCAGAAAATGTTACCAAAACTTATAACGCCGGCAAAAAGCTGGCGCTCGAAAATTTTTCCATCGATGTTCCTGAAGCTAGTATTTACGGACTTTTAGGTCCAAACGGTGCAGGAAAAACCACTTTTATCAGAATTATTAATCAAATCACTCAGGCTGATTCCGGCGAAGTTTTCATCAATAATCAAAAGCTGAATCCGGAACACATCAAACAAATCGGTTATATGCCGGAAGAGCGCGGACTGTACAAAAACATGTCTGTTGGCGACCAGATTCTGTATTTCGGCGAACTGAAAGGCATGAGCAAAAGTGATGCGCTGAGCCAGGCGAAATACTGGTTTGAGCAGCTGGAAATCGACCAGTGGTGGAAGAAAAAACTGAGTGAACTTTCCAAAGGTATGGCGCAGAAAATACAGTTTGTGGTAACGGTTCTGCACCGACCACGGCTGCTGATTCTTGATGAGCCTTTTTCCGGTTTTGATCCGGTGAACGCAAATTTAATTAAAGACCAGATTCTGAAGCTAAAAGATAACGGAACGACCATTATTCTTTCTACACACCGCATGGAAAGTGTGGAAGAAATGTGTGATTCGGTAGCGTTAATCGATCACGCGAAGAAAATACTGGACGGGAAAGTTTTTGATGTGCGGGAAAAATTCAAGAAAAACATTTTCGGAGTGACACTTTCTGAGGTAAACGCGGAAAAATTCAGTGCATTTAAAGAGCATTTTCAAATCAACAGCTACTCCACTGAAAACCAACTTGTTTCATTCGATCTGAAAAACGACAACGACCAGAATATTTTATTGAATGAACTGATGAAAGTTGGGAAAATACGATCGTTTGACGAGAAAATTCCAAGTATGAATGAGGTATTTATCAACGCGGTGTCTGCCGGAAAAAAATAATTTGAAAATAAATTCATGAAAAATATATTTCTGATCACCAAAAGAGAATATCTAACTCAGGTAAAGAAAAAATCTTTTATCATTCTTACGCTTCTTGCGCCTGTCCTGATGATCGGTTTCGGAGCGTTGATCGCATTCATGTTTAAGGCGAATGAAAGTTCAAGTACTTTCAATGTGGTAGATAAAAGCGGTCTTTTTGTAGGAAATCTGAAAAGCGACAAAACCATTAAATATGTTTTTGTTCCTCAGGAAAATGAAAAAGCGCTGGCTTCCACGCTTAAGGACATGACCGGAATTGAAGGACTTTTAATCATTCCGGAACTGAAAGACAATAATTTCGACGCCCTTGAAAAAGGCTCCAAATTACTGATCAACAAGAAGATTGGATTAGACACGAAAATGAGTGTTGTTGCCGATCTTTCGAAAGTGATTAAGCAGGAAAAAATAAAAGAACTCGGTATTTCCGAAGACCAGATTATCAATCTGGATAAAAATTTCGCGCTCAGCACCCAAAACGTGGTGGATAATAACAAAGGGGATTCCGATTTGGATTTCGGGGTAAGATCAGGGCTGAGTATGGTTTTAATGTATGCCGTATTCATGTTCATCATTATTTACGGGGTTCGCGTAATGCGGAGCGTTTTGGAGGAAAAGAACAACCGTGTGGTGGAAATCATTATTTCCTCGGTAAAACCTTTTGAACTGATGATGGGAAAAATCCTGGGAGTTACGCTGGTTGCGCTTACTCAGTTTACCGTTTGGATTACGATGTCGGTAATCGGCGCGGTTTTCCTGAATACAGGTTTTTCTGCAATGCAAAAACAAATTCCGGGAGGTGAGCAGTCGGCAGAAATGATGAAGTCATTTGACATTAAACAGGCTGCCTCAGAAGTTTCCCACATTTTACTGGATATGAATTTCGGACTGATTATTTTCGTGTTCATCGTGTTTTTTCTTTTGGGATATATTTTCTACAGTTCGATGTATGCCGCAATTGGTTCGGCTGTTGATAACGAAACAGAGACACAGCAGTTTACTCTTTTTGCGATTATCCCGCTGATGCTGGGAATGTACGGAAGCTTCACGATTATGAATAATCCGGAAGGGCCGCTTGGCTTTTGGCTTTCCATTATTCCGTTTACGTCGCCGGTCGCGATGATTGCAAGGATTCCGTTTGGAGTTCCGCTCTGGCAGATTGCACTTTCGATGTTTCTCCTGGTGATATCCACATTGGCAATGATTTATATTGCTGCAAAAATTTACAGGGTGGGAATTTTGATGTACGGCAACAAAGCAAGTGCAAAGGAACTTTGGAAATGGATCAGAAGTTAATTAGCTAAAAAAAAATAAAATATTAAGTTGGTTCTTAGATAAATAAAATCCCATCTGTTAAAACTGATGGGATTTTTTATGCTTAATTTAAAAATGATTTACTGAAAAATATAACTCAGTCCGAGGCTGACAACCTGTTCCGATTTTTTCTTGTCGGTATTGGGATCTTTGGCAAGTTCACCCATTAATCCTTTGTAAGTATTGCTTAATCCCAGATCGTACCGTCCGGTAATTTCGAGCATTCTTTTGTAGGAAAATCCTACGCCTAAACCCACTGCAAAATTGAAACTCGCAGCCTTACCGTTAATTCCGGTCGCCGGGTCGCCATCTACAGTATATCGCAGCGGCGCATCTTTTACATTCTGACTGACCAGAAAATTAAATTTTGGGCCGGCCATAGCAAAAAACTCGGATTCAGCTTCAGAAAAATATCCTTTAAAATAAATAGGAACGCTGAGATAATTATTAGCATAAACTGCGTTATAACCCTCAGCATTTTTGGCATTTTTATCTTTTCCCGATTCCCCGGCTCCAAGATACTCTATTCCGGGCTGAAGATAAAACTGGTCATTGCTGTCAACCGGAATTAAAGCCAAAACCCCGCCGAAGCCTGAAAATATAGGTCCTGAAGGGTTGTGAGCATTACTGACTCTGGAGTATGTTCCGCCACCGGTAATTCCGAATCTGGTGCTTCTGAGATCAATCTGTGCAGACAAAAAAGTAACTGCGCAAAGTGCAGAACTGATCAATAGTTTATTTTTCATATAAGTGTGTTTAGTAACAAAGATAAAAAATATTGGGCAAAAAAAACGTTCCGTAAAAAATTACGGAACGCTATATCTTTATTGGCGTAAAATTATCCTAAAACTTTAGCTACTGTAGAACCGATTTCAGCAGGTGAATCTACTACATTGATTCCGTTTTCTTTCATAATTGCCATTTTTGCCTGTGCAGTATCTTCGTCACCTCCAACGATTGCTCCTGCATGGCCCATTGTTCTTCCTTTAGGGGCAGTTTGTCCTGCGATGAAACCGACAACAGGTTTTGTAGAACCGCTGGCTTTGTACCATCTTGCCGCTTCCGCTTCAAGGTTTCCTCCAATTTCTCCGATCATTACTACTGCATCAGTTTCAGGATCGTTGATGAATAGTTCCAGTGCGTCTTTAGTCGTAGTTCCGATAATTGGATCACCACCGATTCCGATCGCGGTAGAAACGCCGTAACCGGCTTTTACCACCTGATCAGCAGCTTCGTAAGTTAAAGTTCCGGATTTGGAAACGATTCCTACTCTCCCTTTTTTGAAAACGAAACCTGGCATAATACCGATTTTAGCTTCATCAGAAGTGATAATTCCCGGGCAGTTTGGCCCAATTAATCTGCAGTCTCTGTCAGCAATGTAAGCTTTAACCTTCACCATATCTTCAACCGGAATACCTTCAGTAATACAAACGATTACTTTAATTCCTGCATCGGCAGCTTCCATAATCGCATCTGCAGCAAATGCAGGCGGAACGAAAATAATTGAAACATTTGCTCCAGCTTTTTCCACGGTTTCAGCAACGGTATTGAAAACCGGTTTCCCCAAATGCTCAGAACCCCCTTTTCCCGGAGTTACACCGCCTACAACGTTGGTTCCGTATTCAATCATCTGTCCTGCGTGGAAAGTTCCTTCGTTTCCTGTAAAGCCCTGTACGATTACTTTAGAATCTTTGTTTACTAATACTGACATCTTATATTTTTTATTTTATTTTTTAGAAAAATTAATTCTTACAAATTTACTGAATCTGCCGGGTTAAAAAAATTTATCAATTATTTTTATTCGTTATATTTCTTAAAAGCCAGGAGTATTATTGTTAAAAGAACTGCAGTTATCAATAACCTAAAGGTTTTTCAATTTCACTTCCTTGCGTAAATAATCTCTAAACTCTTCCGCTAACTGCCCGAAATAGGTTTTGCCGCCTTCCAAATCTTTATTCACACCTGTTTTTCCTAAAAGCACCGCGCCTTTTCCTACTCTGTTTCCTGATGCGATACCGACCTGTCCCCAAACCGTGACCTCATCTTCAATGATACAGCAGCCTGCAATCGCTACAAGGGAAGCAATAAGCACTTTTTTGCCGATCACCGTATCGTGTCCGATCTGGATCAGATTATCCAATATTGAACCTTCACCAATAATGGTAGAATCGGTAACACCACGGTCAATGGTACAGTTATTTCCGATTTCCACATGATCTTCAATAATGACATTTCCAACAGAAATCAGGCGGTCGAAATTTCCGTTGAGTTTTCTGTAATAGAAAGCATCGCCTCCTAAGACAGTTCCGCTCTGGATAATGACGTTATCACCAATAGTGGTTCTGTCACCAATCACCACATTAGGAAAAATTATACAGTTACTTCCAATTTTCACATCGTTTCCAATCACTGCTGAAGGATGAATTTTTGTTCCCTCTCCCACTTCGAAATCGTGAAGCTGTTCGGTGAAATTATAAATCCGCGTGAAATGGGTATTGATTTTATTGAAATCCCTGAAGGGATCCTCGGAAACCAACAGCGCTTTGCCTTCCGGACATGCCACTTCTTTATCAATAAGAACAATGCTTGCGGCCGAATTAAGGGCTTTGTCGTAATATTTCGGGTGATTCACGAAAACAATTTCACCGTTTTTCACGCGATGAATTTCGTTCGTTCCCAAAACCGGGAAATTTTCATCGCCAATAATTCGGGCTCCGATAATTTCCGCAATGGTTTTAAGGGTTTGCGGTTGGTTGAAGGTCATATTTTAAGATGCAAAAAAAAAAATTATTTTACTCTTTCCAGATAAGTTCCGTCTTCGGTGTTTACTTTAATTTTGTCGCCAGCCTCGATGAAAAGTGGCACCATTACTCTAGCTCCGGTTTCTACGATAGCATTTTTCAAGGCGTTGGTAGCGGTGTTTCCTTTTACACCCGGATCTGCTTCAATTACTTCAAGGTAAACAGTTGGCGGAATTTCCGCAGCAAGCGGTGATTCGTCGGAATCTTTCAGGATAATGGTTACTTCTTCACCAGCTTTCATAAACTGTGCGTTTTCGATCATTTCTTTGTCAAGATACAATTGAGAAAAATCCTCATTGTTCATAAAGTGGAAACCGTTCTCATCATCATACAGATACTGGAATTTTCTTGTAATCACTTTTACTTCGTCGATTTTGTGACCTGCAGAGAAAGTGTTATCCAGAACTTTTCCGTTGGTAACCGATTTCATTTTTGTTCTTACGAATGCCGGGCCTTTACCTGGTTTTACGTGAAGGAATTCAATGATTTTGAAGATATCGTTGCTGTATTCGATACACATTCCTTTTTTAATATCGTTGCTTGTAGCCATTTAATAGTGGAGTTTTTTGTTGAAGTTCAGGTTTTTAAAAGCTGAACTTTTTATAGTTTTATCAATGTTTTATTTTTTTGGGGAACCAGATTTATTCTTTTCCTGTTCCGTATCCTTTCACAATACCCCGCGGTGAATTTCTGATGAATTCTAAAATTTCATCACGTTCTGCCGTTGGAAGCATTTCTTTCTCAATATAGCTTGCAGCCTGAGAAACATTCATTTTCATCTGAAAAATCGCACGGTAAATTTTCTGAATTTCAAAAATTTTATCGTTTGTGAAACCTCTTCTTCTTAATCCTACGGAATTAATTCCGGCATAAGTCATCGGCTCTCTCGCCACTTTCACATAAGGGGGAATATCTTTTCTTACCAATGTACCTCCGGAAATCATTACATGTTTCCCGATTTTTCCAAACTGATGCACCGCGGAAAGGCCTCCCATTACGGTATAATCACCAATTTCCACATGACCTGCGATTCCGCAGCCATTTACGATGATCACTCCGTTTCCGAGGATACAGTCGTGGGCAATATGTGAGGTCGCCATGATAAGGCAGTCGTTTCCTATTTTGGTATAACCAAGTGCTTTTGTACCGCGGTTAACAGTGACACATTCTCTGATGGTAGTGTTATCCCCAATAATAACCTGGGTATCTTCACCGTCGAATTTTAAATCCTGTGGAATTGCGGAGATAACGGTTCCGGGAAAAATACGGCAGTTTTTACCGATTCGGGCGCCGTCCATAATGGTTACATTAGGTCCAATCCAGGTTCCTTCGCCAATTTCCACATCACCAGCTATGGTTGTAAAAGGTTCTACAATTACATTTTTTTTAATTTTTGCACGTTTGTCAACGGCGGCTAATTGATGTACCATT
This sequence comes from Kaistella soli, assembly GCF_019038595.1. GTDB lineage: Bacteria > Bacteroidota > Bacteroidia > Flavobacteriales > Weeksellaceae > Kaistella > Kaistella soli. The sequence continues at coordinate 216,670 of NZ_JAHOPF010000003.1, read as the reverse complement.
TAATCTGGTTTATTTTTTGCGACCTGTGCCATCAGTTCTGCTTCCACTACTACACTGTCGCCAACATAGCCGTAACCCTGCATGTGAACAATTCCTCTTCTGATAGGTGTAATTAATTCTATTTTGAAAACCATCGTATCACCGGGAACTACTTTTTTCTTGAATTTTACCTTATCCATTTTGATAAAGTAGGTAGAATAATTTTCAGGATCCGGAACACTTGCAAGAACCAGAATTCCACCGGTCTGTGCTAACGCTTCTACCTGTAAAACCCCCGGCATTACCGGTTCTTTAGGGAAATGCCCAACAAAGAAAGGTTCATTCATCGTTACATTCTTCAAACCCACAACGTGCGAATCTGAAAGCTCCAGAATTTTGTCAATCAATAAAAACGGCGGACGGTGCGGCATCAGTTTCATAATACCGTTGATGTCATACACCGGTGCTTTGTTGATATCGATATCGGGAACGTTTTTCTTTTTCTGAAGTTTCCACTGTCTGTTCAGTTTTTTTGCAAACTGGGTGTTTACAAAATGTCCAGGCTTGTTGGCAATTACTTTTCCTTTAATTTTAACACCTACCAACGCTAAATCACCTATAACATCGAGTAATTTGTGACGGGCTGCTTCGTTGGGATAATTAAGGGTAAGGTTATCTAAAATACCGTTCGGGCGGATTGATACATCATCTTTACCGAAAGCTTTTTTCAGTTTCTCACCGGTTTCTGCTGTTAATTCCTTGTCAACATACACAATGGCGTTAGAAATATCACCGCCTTTTATTAAACCTGCATCCAAAAGCATTTCAAGCTCGTGAAGGAAACTGAAAGTTCTCGCTGAAGAAATTTCTTCTTTGAATTCAGAAATATCTTTTAATGTGGCATTCTGGGTTCCCAAAACTTTAGTTCCGAAATCCACCATTGTCGTTACTTCATAAGTATCTGAAGGGATAATGGTAATCTCTGAACCTGTTGCCGGATCTATATAATTCAGCACTTCTTTTACAACGAGGTATTCTCTGTCGAAATTCTGCTCCACAATTCCTGCTGTTTCGATAGCCTCCACAAAAAACTTGGAAGAACCGTCTAAAATAGGCGGTTCTGCGCTGTTCATTTCAAGGATGGCGTTATCGATATCGCAACCTACCAAAGCGGCAAGAATATGTTCACAGGTATGGATTCTCACGCCCAGTTTCTCCAGGGTTGTTCCTCTTTCTGTTGTGGTAACGTAATTTACGTCAGCCTCTACTTGTGGATTTCCTTCCAGATCCGTTCTTACGAATACGAATCCTGTATTTTCCTTAGCCGGTTTAATGGTAAGAATTACTTCTCTACCGGTATGAAGCCCAATGCCGGAAAGGGAAACCTCTTGCTTTAAAGTTTTCTGTTTATCACTCACTAGTTTTATCTTTTGAGTTATTTTCAATATTGTTAATACGTTTTACGATTTCGGTGAAATTTCGGAAATGAACATAATTTCTTCTGTATTCACCGGCGTTAATGGCAGGCGATCCGTAAAGAACTTCGCCGTCTTTTGCGCTGGAGTTCACCCCGCTTTGTGCCTGAACTTTAACCTGGTTACCGATGTTGATGTGACCGACGATTCCCACCTGTCCGCCAATTTGGTTCCAGTCGCCAATTACCGTAGAACCGGCAATTCCGGCCTGAGCAGCGATCACATTATTCTGACCGATTTTTACATTGTGGGCGATCTGAATTAAATTATCGATTTTGGTGCCTTTTCCGATTACCGTTGAACCGAGTGTCCCACGGTCAATGCTGCAGTTTGAACCGATCTCCACATTATCTTCCAGAACAACATTTCCAAGCTGCGGGATTTTTTGATAACCGTCCTTGGTCGGCTGAAAACCGAAACCATCAGATCCGATCACCGTATTGGAATGAATCACGCAATTGTCGCCAATTACGCAGTAATCATATATTCTGACACCACTGTAAATGATACAGTTCTTGCCGATTTTTACATTTTTTCCTATATAAACCTGGGGATAAATCTGACTTCCGTCGCCAATTCTCACTTTTTCAGAAACACAGGTAAAAGCACCTACATATACGTTTTCACCTACCTTAGAGGTTTCGTGAAATACAGCCCCGTCTTCAATCCCTGTTTTTCGGCCCTGCATTTCTTTGTACAGATTCATAAGAACCTGAAAGGATAGATAAGCATCTTCAACAGCGATGATGGTTTTGGGGTAGGAGTCTTTGGTTAAAAGTTTTTCTGAAACAATGAGAACCGAGCATTTCGTAGTACTAAGAAATTCTGCAAACCTTTCCTGGGCAACGAAAGAAAGATGACCATTCTCACCACTTTCTATAGGCGAAACACCGGTAATGGTAGTGTTTTCGTCGCCTATGATTTTCCCGTTGATAAAAGCTGCAATCTGCGATGCTGTAAATTCCATATCCTGCAAAGATAAGAAATTCCCAAATATTCCAAATTTTTTTAGCTGAAAATATTAACCTATATTTCTCTCGGAAAAGATAAAATATACTTGGTATTCAGCTGGTTGATGTAGGAGGAAAGGATTTGGTTTTCAGAATTTTCAAGGGTAATGGTGTTACCGTTTTTGAGCAGCAGATAAATGGGCTGTTTTTCCATATTATACGGAAGCAGACTTCTGGAAATTTCATCCACCAGTTCAGCGCCGAATTCAATGTTAAACACCGCATTTGTTTTCTCAATTTTCTCTTTAATAAATTCAGGATCAAATGGTTTTGAAGATATTTTTGTTTTAAGAAAATTTCTTTCAATGACACATTTGCAGAGATAAGACAAAATAAAATCTTCATTTCTGGTCCACGATTTCATGGCCTGAATAACATCAGTATCATCAAGCTCGGTGAATCTTTGAATGTCTTCACTAGTAGGGCTTTCGAACTCATTTTTACTTAAAAAATATTTTAAATTTTCCGAAGCCGGTAAATCTTTTCCTTCAGAAACAAGTGTTTTGGCCCGGGCAAGAATTTTAACCAGAAGATGCTCGGCCAACGCCGAAGTCTTGTGGTAATATACCTGCCAATACATAAACATCCGGGCCGTAAGAAAGTTTTCGATGGAGTAAATTCCTTTTGCATCAATCACCAGTTCATCGTGGCAAACATTCATCATCGAGATAATCCTCTGTGTATTTACATTTCCTTCAGAAACACCCGTATAAAAGCTGTCGCGCTTCAGATAATCCAGACGGTCGACATCCAGCTGCGAAGAAATAAGCTGGTTGAAGAACTTGCGGTGATATTTCCCCTGAAACATTTCCATCGCCATCGTCAGTTCCCCACCGAATTCTTCGTTCATTTTATTCATCAGCAGCAGCGAAAGTTTTTCGTGATGCCAGTCATCCATCAGCATATTTTCCAGGGCGTGCGAAAACGGACCATGACCAATATCGTGAAGCAGAATCGCAAGCATGGCAGACTTCTCTTCCTCTTTAGAAATCTTTACTTCCTTTAGTTTCAGCGTTTCCAAAGCGGTAAACATCAGATGCATCGCTCCTAAAGCATGATGAAACCTTGTGTGCGTAGCGCCCGGAAAAATTAAATTCAGTAAACCCGTCTGGGATATCCTGCGTAAGCGCTGAAAATAAGGATGCTCAATAACATCAAAGAGAATTTCGTGTGGTATTTTGATGAAGCCATGAACCGGATCGTTGATTATCTTGAATTTATTGGTCATTTCTGAATTTTGTCTGTACTTGGTTGAAGTGCAAATTTAAGTATTTCTAATGTCAAAGAAATTTTAAAAACACTATTTTTTCCATAAACAAACGGATTTAAATTTAACGCAACTTTAACGTGCGTTTAAAATAAATTTGGCAATGTTTGGTTGTATTTTTGGAGCAATAAAAAGGGTTCAAATACATTGAACTCTGTAACATTGAATATATTATATGTCAAAATTGATTTGGATTGATGATGAAGTAGATTTACTGAAACCTCATATTGTATTTTTAGAAAACAAGGGCTATAACGTAACCCCTGTTAATAACGTAAATGAAGCGCTGGAATTGATTGAAAAAGAAAACTTTCAGCTTGCTTTACTGGATGAAAACATGCCCGGAATTTCCGGATTGGAGGCAATTCCGATGATTAAAAATATCGATTCTGCCATTAAAATTGTAATGGTGACCAAGAACGAGGAAGAACGCATTATGGAACAGGCGATCGGTTCTCAGATTGCTGACTATATTCTGAAACCCGTAAACCCAAACCAGGTTTTACTTTCTCTGAAAAAAAACCTTCAGGAAGAAAGTCTGGTCGAGCAGCAAACCATTCTCGAATATCAGCAGGAATTCCGGAATCTTTCCATGGAACTTTCCTATATGAGAACCTTTCAGGACTGGGCAGAATACTATAAGAAAATCCTTAACTGGGAAATAAAATTTGATAAAGTTTTTGATAACGAATTTTCAGATTTGCTGCAGTCGCAGAAAGAAGAAGCCAACATCCAGTTTTCAAAATTTATTGAAAATAATTATGAGCACTGGCTCAACAGCAACGAAAAACCCATCATGAGCCATACTTTATTTAAAGAAAAAATAAAGCCGGAGGTGGAAAAAGAAAAAGTCCTGTTGCTGATGATTGACAATCTGCGTTATGACCAGTGGAAAGTGATTGAACCGCTTTTTACTAAGTTTTACAACAAAACTTCTGAAGATTATTATTTCAGTATTTTACCTACAGCAACGCAATATGCAAGAAATTCTTTTTTTGCAGGTCTTTTACCTTCAGAAATTGAGAAACGTTTTCCTGATAAATGGTTTAACGATAACGAAGAAGGAAACAAAAACGAGCATGAACGGGATTTCCTGGAAGACCAGATGAAACGCCTGGGATTATCTTCAAAATCGATGAAATATCTGAAAATCCTGAATGCAGATTTTGAAAGAAAAATTCTGGAGGATTTCAACCAGCATAAAAACAATGATCTTTTGGTCATCGTATATAACTTTATCGATATTCTTTCCCATGCAAAAACCGACAATGTGATTGTGAATCAGCTGATCAGAGACGATAAAACCTTCAGGTCGTTAACCTATAACTGGTTTGAAAACTCTTCACTGCTGAAAATCATTAAGCAGGCTGCAGAAAACGGTTTCAAATTGGTAATTACGACTGATCACGGAACGATTTATGTAAAAAAACCGAGTAAAGTGGTTGGCGACAGAGAAACCTCAACCAATATCCGTTATAAAACAGGACGGAGCTTAACCTACGAAAACAGCGATGTCTGGGCAATTTCGAATCCGGAGAAACTCTTTCTGCCGAAAGGTAACCTGAGTTCGAAATACATTTTTGCCAAAAACAACATCTTTTTGGCTTATCCGAAAAACTACAATCATTTTGTAAACTATTATAAGGAAACCTATCAGCATGGCGGAATTTCTTTGGAAGAAGTCATTATTCCGGTAAGCATTTTAGAACCCAAGTAGTTTTTTTTCATAGTTTATTTGATTTGGGTTCTATATGGGCGGGAAAAACCTTCGGTTTTTCCCGCCTCTTTTTTTGTACGCCGAGATCGCTTTTGTAATTTTGAAAAAATTAAAAATAATGAGAATAATTTCTTATAACGTAAACGGAATCCGTGCGGCTTTCACCAAAGATTTTTTAGGCTGGCTGAAAGTGGCGGATCCGGATATTATCTGCATTCAGGAAAGCAAAGCAGGAAATGACCAGATCGATATTGAAAGCCTGGAAAACCACGGCTATAAAAGCTACTGGCATTCTGCACAGCGAAAAGGCTACTCAGGAGTGGGAATCGCTTCCAAAACCGAACCACTGCACGTTGAATACGGTTGCGGTATCGAACATTACGACAGCGAAGGAAGAGTAATGAGAGCGGATTTTGAAGATTTTTCGGTAATTTCTGTTTATGTTCCATCAGCTTCAAATATTGAAAGGCTTGGCTTCAAAATGCAGTTCTGCCACGATTTCCTTGAATATATCAAAAACTTAAAGGAAACAATTCCTAATCTTGTCATTTGCGGTGATTTCAATATCTGTCATGAAGCCATTGATATCCATAATCCGGTAGGTCTTAAAAACACTTCCGGATTCTTACCGATGGAAAGAGAATGGATGACCAAATTCATCAATGAATGCGAACTGATCGACAGCTTCAGGTTCTTCAATGACCAACCCGACAATTACTCGTGGTGGAGTTACCGGCAAAATTCCCGGGAAAGAAACAAAGGCTGGCGGTTAGACTATAATTTTGTGTCTTATACCTTAAAAGAGAGGCTTTCGAGAGCGGTGATCCTGAAAGAGGCGGTCCATTCGGATCACTGTCCTGTTTTGGTGGAGATTCACTGAACTTAATTCAAATAAAAAAGCCGACTCTTCTGAATCGGCTTTGCTTTTAAAAAACGTAAAATGTTAATCGACAATTTCATATTCAATTGGCATGGTACCTCGTGAGGTATTTCCTATTGAATCGAACGCGGCTTTAGATAAATCTAATGCTCTGGAAGAATGGAATGGACCTCGGTCGTTAATTCTCACTTCTACACTTTTTCCTGTTCTGAGGTTGGTTACTTCGATAACCGTTCCGAAAGGAAGCGTTCTGTGTGCAGCGGTAAGTTTTCCATTGTTGAAAATTTCCCCGCTTGCTGTTTTTCTACCATTAAACTTATCGTGGTAGAACGATGCAAAACTTGTTTTGGCATCATTGGCATTATACTTGTTGAAAGAATAAATACCAAGAGTTGAAATCATCATTATGATTACGAGAGTCGCTCTTTTCATCATGTTGAATTGTTTTATTGGTTTTGACTCTGCAAATTTATCCCGAAAACAATTTTTTCAGCAACCAAATTGTTAAAATCCGTTAACAAACTCTTAAAATTATGTTAACACCACTCGCCTTCTCCCTGTTTATGGGAATTCCGAGCATTTGTTAAAAAGTGTTAAAAACAGGTGCTAAATGTTAACACAATTAACTGTTTTAGGCATAACAAAAGACACAGCAACAAGATAATCAACTGACATTCAAAACATAACACACAAAAAGCTCCCAATATTCCGGGAGCTTTATTTTATTCAGAAAATTAAATTTTCAGCAGTTAAATCTGATAATTTTGACAATTTGCTAAACCAGTTCACCATATAAATCGAACTCTTCAGCTGAAGTAATTTTGATATCAGCAAACTCACCAACGGATAAATAGGTATTCTCTGCAGAAACCAAAACAGTATTGTCAACATCTGGGGAATCAAATTCCGTTCTTCCTACGAAATAGTTTCCTTCTTTTCGGTCGAAGATGCATCTGAAAGTCTTACCGATCTTCTCCTGATTCTTCTCCCACGAAATCTGTGACTGCAGCTCCATAATTTCCTCTACTCTCGCCTCTTTCACTTCCTGCGGAACATCATCTTCCAACACAAAAGCGGTTGTGTTTTCTTCGTGAGAATAAGTAAAGCAGCCCAAACGGTCAAATCTCTGGGTGCGGACCCATTCTTTCATCTCCTGGAACCTTTCTTCTGTTTCCCCGGGAAAACCAACGATTAGTGTTGTTCTGATAGCCATATCAGGCACTTTTTCTCTGAACTTATCCAACAAAGCATTGGTTTTTTCGTGAGAAGTCCCGCGCTTCATCGCTTTCAGAATCTCTGAATTGATGTGCTGCAACGGAATATCAATATAGTTACAAACCTTTGGTTCGTTTTTAATGATTTCTAAAACATCTTCCGGAAAACCGGTAGGAAATGCGTAGTGAAGACGGATCCATTCAATACCTTCCACTTTTACCAGACGGAGAAGCAAATCTCCGAGAGCACGTTTTTTATAGATATCAAGACCGTAGTACGTCAAATCCTGAGCGATTAATATAAGTTCTTTTACGCCTTTTTTGGCCAGCTTTTCGGCTTCAATCACTAAATTTTCAATTGGTGTTGAAACATTTTTTCCTCTCATCAGTGGAATTGCACAGAAAGAGCAAGGTCTGTCGCAGCCTTCAGCGATTTTCAAGTAGGCGTAATGCTTTGGCGTGGTGGTCATTCGTTCACCAATCAGTTCATGTTTATAATCTGCTCCCAACTGTTTCAGCAAAATAGGCAAATCTCTGGTCCCGAAATACTGGTCAACATCAGGAATTTCACGAATCAGATCCGGTTTATATCTTTCAGAAAGACATCCGGTCACAAAAACTTTCTCTACTTCACCGCGGTTTTTAGCTTCCACGAAATCCAGGATGGTATTAATACTTTCTTCTTTCGCGTTGTCGATAAATCCGCAGGTATTGATCACCACAATATCACCGCGGTCCTCGTGCACCACTTCTTTTCCGTTGGCCTGAAGCTGACCCATCAAGACTTCTGAGTCGTAAACGTTTTTGGAACAGCCTAGAGTAACAATGTTGATTTTCTTTTTTCCGACGGATTTTGTACGCATCTTATATTGAATTTTGAAATAGAGAACTGATTAATTTTACAGGGTGCAAATTTAGGAATAAAAAAAGACTTTAAGGTTTGGCTTAAAGTCTTTATAAATATTTCATTTGAAAATGGTTACACAATTCCTTTCAGATAATCGCCGTAGCCGCTTTTACCGTATTTTTTTGCCGATTCCAGAAGTTCTTCTTTATTGATGAAACCTTTTTTATAGGCAATCTCTTCAATACATGAAATTTTGAATCCCTGTCTTTTCTCCAGAACTTTTACAAATTCTGAAGCTTCATGAAGGGAATCGAAAGTTCCGGTATCCAGCCAAGCCGTTCCGCGGGACATTACTCCAACTTCCAGCTCGCCTTTTTCAAGATAAATTTTATTGATGTCGGTAATTTCTAATTCTCCTCTGGGTGACGGTTTCAGATTCTTCGCATATTCAACTACGGAATTATCATAGAAATATAATCCGGGAACTGCAAAATTAGATTTTGGATCCAAAGGTTTTTCTTCAATAGAAATCGCCTTTTGCTGGTCATCAAATTGTACAACTCCATATCGTTCTGGGTCAGAAACCTGGTAGGCAAAAACACAGCCGCCCTTTACATTGGTTTTACTTGCCAAAAGTTCCGGCAATCCTGCGCCATAAAAGATATTATCCCCCAAAACCAAAGCTACTGAATCGTCTCCAATAAATTCTTCACCTAATATAAATGCTTGTGCCAAACCATCCGGAGAAGGCTGAACTTTATACTGGATTTTGCAACCAATGGAAGAACCGTCGCCCAACAATTTTTCAAAACCTCCAATATCATGTGGTGTTGAAATGATCAGAATTTCTTTAATTCCCGCCAATAGCAACGTAGAAAGTGGGTAATAAATCATCGGCTTGTCATAAACCGGCATCAGCTGCTTACTGACAGCAATCGTTAACGGATAAAGTCGGGTACCGGAACCGCCGGCGAGGATAATTCCTTTCATATTAATTATATTGTTTATCGTAATATTTCTGATAATCCCCCGAAGTCACATGATCAAGCCATTCTTTGTTCTCCAGGAACCAGTCGATCGTTTTGGCCAGGCCCTGCTCAAAAGTTACCGACGGTTTCCATCCCAAATCTTTATTAAGTTTGGACGCATCAATCGCGTAACGCAAATCGTGACCCGGACGGTCTTTTACAAAAGTAATCAGCTTTTCTGAATGACCTTCAGGATTTCCTAATTTGGCATCCATTTGCTTAATCAATTCTTTTACCAAATCAATATTCTGCCATTCATTAAAACCACCGATATTGTAAGTTTCACCCGTTTTTGATTCATTAAAGATCTGGTGAATCGCCTTGGCGTGATCAATGACGTACAGCCAGTCTCTGGTATATTTTCCGTCACCATAAATTGGCAAAGGTTTTCCATTTAAAATATTAGAAATACACAGTGGAATTAATTTTTCCGGGAAGTGATTTGGACCGTAATTATTCGAGCAGTTCGACAAAATAAACGGCATTCCGTAGGTGTTTCCGTATGCCCTGACCAAATGATCTGAAGCTGCTTTACTCGCTGAATATGGTGATTGAGGATTATAAGGAGTAGTTTCCAAGAAAAACCCTGTCTCCCCTAAACTGCCGTAAACCTCATCCGTAGAAACGTGATAAAAAAGATTTTTTCTGGGCTCATTCGGAAATCTTCCGTGGGTATGGTCCGAGTTTAAACTCCAGAATTCGATACATAAATTAAGCAGATTTGCGGTTCCGTTGACATTCGTGTTAATGAATGCGTTTGGATCGGTAATGCTTCTGTCCACGTGACTTTCAGCAGCCAAATGTACTACTGCATCTGGATTATATTTTTCAAAGATGGCACGAAGTTCTTCAGGTTTCGTAATATCTGCTTTTTCGAAAACGTAGTTAGGCTCGTTTTCAATATCTTTTAAGTTTTCGAGGTTTCCGGCGTACGTTAACACATCAAGATTAATGATTTTGGTTTCCGGGTTGTTTATTACAAATTCCCTGACAACATGGGATCCGATAAATCCGGCTCCTCCGGTGATGATGATGTTTTTCATTGTATTTTTTAAATATTTTAAATACTACTTACATTAGCTGTCAGTAGAAAAGCCTTTCAATATTAATAATTTTTCTCCGCAAAAGAAGGTTGAACTTTATCTTTTTCAGAAAGAATAACTTGGTCTGAGGGCAACTGCCAGTCTATATTAAGGTCTTTATCGTTCCATAAGACACCGCCTTCTGATTCTTTGTGATAAAAATTATCGCATTTATAAGCAAAAACAGCTGTTTCAGAAAGTACAGAAAAGCCATGTCCGAAACCTCTGGGTACATAAAACTGAAGCTTGTTTTCAGCGGTAAGCTCCACCCCGAACCATTTGCCGAAAGTCGGAGAGTCTTCCCGAAGATCCACCGCCACATCAAACACTTTACCCTCCAGACACGACACTAATTTCGCCTGTGCGTGATCCCCTTTCTGTAAATGCAGACCGCGCAAAACGCCATACGAAGATTTTGAAATATTATCCTGAACGAAATGTCCGTTCATACCGGTAAGTTCTTCAAATTTCTGTTCATTGAACTTTTCATAAAAATACCCGCGGTCGTCTTCGAAAACGGTAGGCTCTATGATGTAGCAGTCCTTAAGTGGAGTTAGTTTGATTTTCATATAGGATACTAAATACTTTTTAAATTTAAAATAGCAGTCTTAATTCTATTACGGTCGGCATCACTTAGACTGGATCCAGAAGGCAAACATAAACCTATGTTGAATAATTCTTCAGCCACCTTCCCTCCATAATAGGGAGCGCTTTCAAAAACCGGCTGCAGATGCATCGGTTTCCATAAAGGCCGGGATTCGATATTATCTTTTTCTAAAACCAATCGGAGGTCTTCCCTAGAGAATCCGGCGAGACCTTCATCCACGGTTATCGCAGAAAGCCAGTGATTGGAAAAATAATCTTTATTGGGCTCAGTAAATACTTTTATACCATCCATATCCTTGAAAATATCTTTATAGAACTGGTGATTTCTTCTCCTTGCAGCTACCCGTTCATCAATCACTTCCATTTGTCCACGTCCAATTCCTGCCGAGATATTACTCATTCTGTAATTATAGCCAATCTGTGAATGTTGGTAATGCGGGGCATTGTCCCGGGCTTGGGTAGAAAGAAAAACCGCCTGTTCTTTCTGTTCTTTTGTTTTACAGACAAGCGCTCCACCTCCGGACGTGGTAATGATTTTATTTCCGTTAAAACTTAAAACAGACATTTCACCGAAAGTTCCACAACGTTGTTCTTTATAGGTTGATCCTAATGCCTCAGCAGCATCCTCTATTAATGGAATCTTGTAACGGTGGGCAACAGCTGAAATTTCATCCAGTTTTGCCGGCATCCCGTAAAGATGAACTACAACGATAGCTTTTGGTTTCTTTCCTCTTGCCGTTCTGTCTACAATTGCTTCCTCCAGAGCTTTGGGGCAAAGATTCCATGTTTCCGGCTCACTGTCAACAAAAACGGGCTTCGCACCAAGATAGGTAATTGGATTAGCAGATGCAGAAAACGTAAAACTCTGGCAGATTACCTCGTCATCCGCTTTTACACCCAATATGATCAGGGCTAAATGCAGGGCCGCAGTTCCGGCACTTAAAGCGGCAACTTCTACATCATGGCTTAAGTACCTTCTCAGATCTTCTTCAAAATTATTGACATTAGGCCCCAATGGCGCTACCCAGTTTTGCTCAAAAGCCTCATGGATATAATTTAATTCGCCACCTCCCATATGTGGGGAGGAAAGCCATATTTTATTGTTCATCAACTTGGATGTTATGATTATTAATCTTTATTACTTTTCCTGGATTTCCTACAACTGTAGCGAAATCAGGAACATCTTTGATAACTACAGTTCCCGCTCCAACTACTGACCACTTTCCAACTTTGACACCTTGAATCACGGATGCACCTATCCCGATATGAGCACCTTCTCCTACCTCTACATTTCCGGCAAGGGAGGCATTGGGAGAAACATGCGCATAATCACCTACTACACAGTCGTGTTCTACAACGGCTCCGGTATTTATAATGCAGTGTCTGCCAACTTCCGCACCGGCATTTACAGCAGCTTGTGCCATCACAACGGAACCCGGACCAATATTACAAAAAGATGAAATTGTTGCACTGCGGTGTATAGCGGTGTAATATTGAAAAGGGTATCGGCAGGAAACAGTTTTTCTCGCAGAGTTACTTCCGATGGCTATGATGACCTGCTGATCAAATTCGGTAAACGTATTTTTTTCCACAGCCACCCCCATAATATTTCGTGTTTTGGGATGATCATCAATAATCAGGTCTACTTTCACTCCGTTAGAAATCAGAATATCAAGAACAACTTTACTATGTCCGCTGGCGCCAAATAATATCATGATCTATTCCCTTTAAACTCTTCTGAGGTGACGTGACCTTGTTGTGCAATACCTTCAGAAATAAAAACTTTTTTTACAGTCATCATCAAAATTTTCATATCAAGCAGAAAACTGCAGTGGTCTACATACCAAACATCATATTCAAATTTTTGCTCCCAACTAATGGTATTACGGCCGTTAACCTGCGCCCAACCGGTAATTCCTGGCTTTACCTCATTTCTCCTCCGTTGCTGTGCATTATATAGGCTAAGATATTCTGGAAGCAAAGGTCTTGGACCGATCAGAGACATTTCACCCTTAATGACATTGATAAGTTGCGGAATTTCATCAAGAGACGTTTTTCTAACCAAAGCTCCAATCTCCGTTAATCGTTTAGAATCTGGCAAAAGAGTCCCATTAACATCTTTTTTATCATTCATTGTCTTAAACTTAATGATTTCAAACAGCTTACCTAATTTACCGGGTCTTTTCTGGAAAAAAAATGGTTTCCCGTCATTGGCGAAATAGAGACAAATGGTCACTGATAAAAAGAGAGGCAACAAAATTAAAAGGCCCAATGCTGAAATAAAAAAATCTAGAATCCGTTTGAAATACTTTACGTACATGAACCTTGTTGTTGCGTTTGGCTGCTAATTTATACATTTTTTTGCAATAATGATTACTTTCTGATCCTCAACCTCATAAATTTTAATCACTGACGTATATGCAAATTTAGCCGTCCAAATTGCGGATGAATGCATCTTAAAGACATTAATTCAAATTATCATTGGGAAAAGAATCGGAATATTTCTTTTTTGAAAAATAGGGCGTCAAAAAAATGCTTAATAATGCAAACTGACAGAACTTTTTAGGGCTTCTGATTAATTGAAAATTATATTTAACAAGGACATAGAGTCTTGAAAACAAATTTCGGGTATAGAGTCTGGCGATTTCACATGCCTCCTTATCCAGAATAAGATTCGAGAGACCCGCCAAATGGTAAATATACCACCCTTCCCGAATTAATCTTAAGCGCTTTTTCAGAGACGCGACACTGTATTCATTAAGCTGGCCATGTACGTTTGAGGTATGAATTCTATAAATGATGTGAGCCGAACCGTCTATAAAAACTTTAGCATTTGAGTTGCGCGCGATAAAATAAACTAACCAATCATGGGAAAAGCCAGACCATCGGGAATAACTTTCCGGCACTTTAAGGAGTTCTTTCTGAAGAAGGATACAAAAATCTCTTGTAAAAACATAGGTACAGCCAGCACTGCCCCCCTCAAAAAGATAATCAAATTTTTTTTGAGAATAATCCTTTTTTATAACCGATTCTGTATTGTCACGGGTATCCCATCTTCTAAGATTCGAAATATATAGTTCCGCATTCTCATCCTGCAATTGCCTTACAGCACGGTATAATTTATCCGCAAGCCATATGTCATCCTGATCACAGAAAGAGAAATAATCAAATTCTGCTGTTCGGTCAAATTTTTTTATAAACCCAAGAAAATTATTGGCGGCACTCCCGGAACCCGGATTATTGACAGTAATATTAACCTGCGGAAACTTTTCTGCGACCAAATTAACCGTAGCATCGGAACTCGCATCATCAGACAAAAATATTTGCGTATACACTTTTTCCTGGGCTGTTACGGACCTAATCTGTTCCTCTATAAATTCCATTCCGTTATAGGACGCTAGAATCACTGCAATTTTTACCATTTAGCAAAGGTTTTTTATAAGGATCCATCTCCATCTGATAATATTCGATAAGGTAGATTTTTTACCCGATGTTACATTTTGGTGGTGTCTTCGATAATAAATTAATTTCCGATCAAGGTATCTAACCAGCCCCTTTTTTCCAATAGCCAGCCCTATCCACCAGTCATGCATTGGCGTGTCAGTGGGAAACGGTAGAAACCATTTTTTTGTGTCTTCTTTAAATGCCATGGCACATCCTATAAAATTGTTTTTTTTCAGATTTGATAAAGTACCACCTTTGAAACCTCGAGGGAAAAATTCATCTTTTGTAGTATTACCGTGTGCATCAATGAACGCAACATCACTGACGATAAGATCCGCGTTGCTTTCTTTAAAGTATTTCAAGTAAGCAGCTACCTTATCTTGATGCCAAATATCGTCCTGATCACTGAGGAAGATATATTCACCATTTGATTTGTTTATCGCAAATTCAAAATTTTTGACTACATTTCTAAACGAATTTTTAAAAATGCGGATTCGGGAATCATCGAAATCTGAAACAATTTTAAGCGTTGAATCAGTAGAGCCATCGTCTGAAATAATCAGTTCATCTTCAGGGTTCAGTTGCGGCAAAATTGATTCTATCTGCTTTTTTACAAATTTTTCACCGTTAAAAGTAGCCATACAGACCGATACCATAAAATAAGTATTTTTGCAAATATAAAAATATTATCCAGTTAAACTTATGTTAAAAGGCGCTTCCCTTAAAAATAAAGCAATACATAAGAAAAAAAGGTGCAAAATTCTTTTTTTTATTCTTTTACCTGTCTTATTTTCTTCTATAACACTCAACGTAAAAGACTTTGGTGCAAAAGGAAACGGAATTACCGACGACACCGCGGCTTTCCAGAAATGTATTGATGCGCTCATCAGCAAGGGTGGTGGCACCGTGACTGTTCCCCTGGGAAAGTACCCAATTACCTTTCTTAAATTTTTTGGGAAAGAATACAGTAACATCACCATTAATGGAGATAATGCCCACATTCTGCAAAGGATAAGTGGTAACAGGAAAGCTGCTGAAAATAACAGATTTCAGACTTTTGCCCAGCGTCACGCAGCGGATGGATGCTTTGTGTTCGACGCACAGGTATCCAGACAGATAGATGATACCCACAGTATAAAAAATATAAAGATTTCCGGGCTCAATTTTATATCAGATGTCGAAAGGTATGGATTTGATGAATTACTTCACCAGATTTCAGCCCATGGCGTTTCTAACTTCATTGTTGAAAACTGCACCTTTACAGGGTTTCTGGGTGACGGGATCGCAATAAATGGGGGAACCGATTTTTCCAAATTCCACGACGCTTATAATAAAGATGTAATCATTCGTAACTGCCGGTTCGACGGAGTGAATAAAAACAACAGACAGGGAATCAGCATTTATTACAGTGACGGGTTTACCATTGACCGTTGTAGCTTCAGAAATACAACCCGGGACGACATGCCCGGTGCCATTGATATAGAACCCGACAGAGGAATGAATGTAGTACGCAATGGGGTAATCAGCAATTGTACATTTTTCAATATAGGAGGAATGGGTGCGATTTGCATCAACCTAAAAGCAGGCACGCAGGAAAACAAATTTTCCAATGAAGGTTATCTGATCGAAAACTGCATTTTCGAAAAAGTAAATTCACCTTTAATGGTAAATGGAATTAATTCTCACAAGCAGGATAGAGACATTAATAATCATAAGATTATTTTTCGCAATTCAAGAGTGAAAGAGGTGAAAACAGTGTTCCGTCTCGTTAATGCTGATCATCTATTACTAAAAAATATAATTTTCGAGAAAATTATGTTTCCTATGAATAGGCCGGTAACCGCCGGAGAATGTGAAAATATCACTCTGGAGGATTGCACTTTTCCCGATATCGCATCATCTTCGCAATTTATTTTTTACGGAAATGTAAAAAACCTCAGTTTCCAAAACTGTATTTTCAAAGAAAAAAAAAGGGAACAAATTATTTTCAGTAAGATTACCAACACCGATAAATTCAGGAACTTCAATACTTACATTTTTTGGCTGGTTCATTACAGGTTATATCTTCTTCTTATTTTACCAACTCTCTTAGTTATTGGCCTGAATATGGTTACACGTGTTCATAAAAGACATATTAAAAAACAAAAGTAAAATGTGGAACAGTTTATTTTCAAAAACCCTTCTTCTGTTACCGGTCTTGTTACCAGTTTATCTATTTTCAGTCATATTGAACGTAAGAGATTTTGGTGCAAAAGGAAACGGAATTACCGACGACACCGCGGCTTTCCAGAAATGTATTGATGCGCTCAGCAGTAAGGGTGGTGGCACCATGACTGTTCCCCTTGGAAAGTACCCGATTACCTTTCTTAAATTTTTTGGGAAAGAATACAGTAACATCACCATTAATGGAGATAATGCCCACATTCTGCAAAGGATAAGTGGTACCAGGAAAGCTGCTGAAAATAACAGATTTCAGACTTTTGCCCAACGTCACGCAGCGGATGGATGCTTTGTTTTCGACGCACAGGTATCCAGACAGAAAGATGATACCCACAGTATAAAAAATATAAAGATTTCCGGGCTCAATTTTATATCAGATGTCGAAAGGTATGGATTTGATGAATTACTTCACCAGATTTCAGCCCATGGCGTTTCTAACTTCATTGTTGAAAACTGCACCTTTACAGGGTTTCTGGGTGACGGGATTGCAATAAACGGGGGAACCGATTTTTCCAAATTCCACGACGCTTATAATAAAGATGTAATCATTCGTAACTGCCGGTTCGACGGAGTGAATAAAAACAACAGACAGGGAATCAGCATTTATTACAGTGACGGGTTTACCATTGACCGTTGTAGCTTCAGAAATACAACCCGGGACGACATGCCCGGTGCCATTGATATAGAACCCGACAGAGGAATGAATGTAGTACGCAATGGGGTGATCAGCAATTGTACATTTTTCAATATAGGAGGAATGGGTGCGATTGCGGTCGTGCAGCAGCCGGAAACCTCCGGGAAAATTGTTTCAATCAGCAATTGTGATTTTCAGAAAGTGAATGCTCCATTGGCGGTGATCGGTTCTCAAAATTATTTAAACACTTCCCAAAACGTGTACTCAGTTTCGTTAATGAACTCGACGGTTACAGACAGCAAAGAAGTTGCGGATTTCCGATTTGCCAAAAATGTTTATATCGCCAATACGAACTTCACAGACATCACCACGGAAACCTATAACAACGTGAGCGCGGTGGGAGTAAATAATATCAGATTTGAGAATTGCATCTTCAACAAAGTATATCATGTAGATGGTCTTACCTTCACCGGACCTTCCAAAAAAATTGATTTTATCAGCTGCAGGTTTTTAAACTTTAAGAAACAGGCTATTACCATCAATGATCCGGGTGGAATTGGCCAAATATCAGATAACTTTTTTGAATCTACAGGCACGCCGAAAAGCTTTCCTCTTTTGACAGGTATTATCAGGAACCGCAGAATGATCAATCAAAATCTGCTGCTAAACAATAGGTCTTCAGGCAATTTTTTACCGTTTTCTGTACTTCCCTTCTTTATCGATTAGTCATAAAGCGAATCAGCGTATAACGTAATTTGGAGATGTAAAACTCCATTTTCCCCATTCCGTTTATTTCCCTTAAAAACTCCAGATGGTTTTGCTGTGTTTTAAACAGGTTAGAAAGGCGAAAGAGCTTTTTCAGGAAATACTGTGGTTCAACACTTTCAGCCCCTATAGTGTTAGAACTGTGTTGCCGGTACAGAATTAATCCTTCATTAATGGGATGTACAATTCCTACCCTCTGTGCAACAATCGAAATCCACCAGTCGTGCATTGGAGCCTTATCTGGGAATGGGAAAAGGTGTTTTTTCAGTTTGTGATTAATGATCATCGTACAGCCGGGGGCACAGTTAAAGATTTCAAACCTCTTTCCCTGTTTAATGTAGAATGGATCCACGCTGGTAGATTTCCAAAAAGACGCTTCAATAACGTTAAGTTCTTCGTCTGCTACTATTGCGTCGCAGAAACACAATACAGGACTTCCCGGATAAGCATGCTCCACTCGCTTCAACTCTGCAAGCGATCTTTCGATTTTCGTGGAAACCCAGACATCATCCTGATCGCAGAACATATAATATTCCTCCTCGACAAAATTTAGCAGCGCTGCAAAGCTGTCTTTTGCGCCGAGATTCCGTCCTTCATTTTGAAGGATCACCAACTTTTCAGGAAACTTTTTTTCAAAATCTTTGATAATAGTTAATGTTCCGTCCGAAGAGCAATCATCACGGACATAGAGTATCCAATTGCTGTAAGTCTGGTCGATAAGAGACTGCAGCTGTTCGGCAATGAATTTTTCACCATTATAGGTAGCAAGTAAAACCCCAATTCTCTCCATCAGTATAATATCAGTTTACCGTAAAATATATCAATCGATAATACAGCAAGAGCCAGCAATATGACGAGGGTATACCCAAAAATTCTGTCTTTGAATATAAAAGCTAAGGATGGAAAAAGGAGGATCTCCACCACTCCAAACAACTCCTGAATCCTGAAGGCGAACGCCGGTATTGATGCCAATGCGGTAAAGGTAAAAAGAGATATGGCGTAAATTTTAAGTAAAATGTAAATGTAAGGATTCTCTGCTGCAATTCTTTTCCTGAAGAAAAAAAGCACAAAGAAAATTAATATACGCATTAAAAAAACAGCATTGAAAACATTGATTTTATCGGTATCTTCAAATCCCATATCTCGCAGTTCTTCATAGACCCTGACTTTCTCCTGAACATACGGAATAGGTAAGCTCACGATAAGATTTGATCCTGCAAGATAAATGAAATACCCCAACGGGATTAAAATTGCGTAAATACTGATCTTTCGCTGATCATTGTACAAAAACCATAAAGGCAGTGCAAGAAAAGCCGAATAGTGAAAATATCCGCCAATGAGTGTGAAAATAAGAAATTTCACCAGATTTCGCTGCGCCAGATAATACACCCCTATTAAGAAAAATCCTGATGCGACCCCAACACGGATTTGTGTTAATTCGTGCAGGATATAATAATGGCTCAAATAAATAAGCAGTGAAAGAAAAACATATTTGGTAAAAAGCTTTATGGAATAGACTTTCGCACTGACGCCCAGGACAGCATAGACAATAAACAGAGATCCCGGCCCGAGCTGCAGTACATATTTGAGCAGGTTTCTTATTTGAATGAAAGAAATTTCTACATCCTCAAGAAATTTAAGCCTCCAGTAATAAGTATATACTTCATAATCTTTTGCAACATCCGAAGGCCGTAAAGCAGCATTAACGATCAACAGAATGGCCAGTACAATTAATAATCCAAGTTTAATCTTTTGGTTTTTTGCCCTGAAGATGATCAAAAAAGAAATGACAGCGAAAAAAATATATAAAATGGTAATCATCCTTTGTTTTTTAATTTAATACCAATGTATTGCAGTATTCATGCATTGCTGTTTAAGTGATACTCTTGACACATTTCCCTAAAATGAAGGTCTGCAAATAAAAAATCCCACTTCAGTTCCGATTTTATCTTTTCTACCTTTCCTTTGGCCGATATCACATCTGATTTATCTGTCTTTGTGAGGAAAAAGTCCCAATTTTTAACAGACTCAAAAAAAGCGGTACCGGGATAATTTTCGAATACCCTCATAGTTTCCCGTAGAGGAGTGCAAAGAATGGGTAAACCTGCTGCAATATAGAATGAATTTTTGGTCGGATAACATATATTGTAATACAATTTTTTCTCATCATAAGGAATAATTCCTATATCACACTGTGAGGCAATCGCCAATGCGGTTTCTTCATCAAACTGACCAAGATAATGAATGTTTCTGTAATTAAATTCGGAAATCCAAGCTCCATCAATTCCGATCAGGATCAGGTCGATTCCACTTTTGTCCGCAAATACCTCAATTAATTTTTCGATGTCCCTGCCTTTGTTCAGCGTACCGGCGTAAATGTATCTTATTTTTTCGGGATCACCCACTTTCAGATGACATGGAGTTCCGGTGTTTAGGGTGGGTGCACCATTAATAATGGTTTGCCAGCTTTTAGTGCCGAGCTTATAATGGCTGACCGCGTAATCTCCCATCAGCTTTGATGCAAAAACAAACTGAAGCGTAGGATGGCTGAATATGAACCTCTGATAGGCAGCCGCAGTTTTATTCATTCCCGCCCCCAGGTCTATCCCCTGTTCGTAGAGAAGATCATTAATCTCTATGGTAACATTATTTTTCTTTACAGCATGATTAAGTACAGCTAGCACAAAAGACCGGTATACCGGAAACTTAAACAGACCAAACGGAAAAATAAATTTTAAAAGAACAGTCTGCAGAATAAAAATATTGGTTCCTTTCAAAAAAAGGAGCAGCATAATATTGCGGATGATACTGAAAAGCCTGTAATGAATTCCTACGGAGGTATGGTTATAAATTCTGCTTCCCCTCTTTTTCATCTCCAAAAAAAAGGCATGATTTCTTGCCATACCTCCATCAGTAGGCTGTGAATCCGAATAAGAGAAAAAAACCAAATCACTTTTCATAATATCGTCTTAGAGCAATCTCATTCCGTTTTTATGGGTATAATAAATATATCTTGCTGTAACATACAGTTCAATAAAAAGAACGCAGAACGCAGCGCCGATATGATGAAACTTCGGAATAAAAACAAATGAAAGTATAATATTCAGGAGGCCCGCCGAAATAATAATCCTGCTGTACTGCCGGTTTTTGTTAAAAACAATCATCGTGAAAAGGGCAAAAATATTAGCCAGAAAGATGAGAAATGGGATTACTGCAAAAATCCTTAAAACCATTATAGGTTCAATATTTTCTTTTTTAAATATAAGAAAAATAATTTGCGGGGCCAGCATGTAAATTGCGACACAAAGAGGTGCGAATAGGAGACTGCCATAGGTAAGAAGTTTTCTGTTGATTCGGAGCACCCGGTTTTTATCGGTTTGGGCTTCTTTAACCAGAAAAGGAAACAGAGCTTGGGACAACGGAGTCAGCATTCCTCTGATGATCTGGATAATTTTGTCTGCAATACTGTAATAACCCACTATGGTGTTCGAAGTGTAAAACCCCAATATTGTAATGACCGCTGTAGTATACAAAGTCACAGAAATATTAGAGATGAAAAGGTGCCAGCCATCTTTAAGATAAAAAATTATAGTCTCCCAGGATGTTTTTTGGAGCCTTATATGATAACTTTTAAAAAGCACAGCCACTGAAATAATCCCGATGGTTATATATCCGAATGAGTTAAAAACCGGTACAAGAAAAAAATCATGCTCGTTTTTGACAAATATAAAAACACATGCAGTGAAAAGCAATTTTGAGACGATATTAAGAATGGAAATGAATCTCATCTTCTCAATACCCTGAAAAAACCAGATGGGAAAAAGACTTTGCCCGATAACCGTCCCAAAGGTAAAGAAATAGATAAGGGAATATTCCCGGAATTTGGAGACTGACAAAACAAGAATCAGCAATACGATTACAGAAACGGCCACCAAAAGCAACTTGATGATATATACCGCACTTACAATCTCATTTATTTTTTTTTTGTCGTTACGGTAAACCGAAATCTGACGCGTCGCAGACAGATTGAAGCCGTAATCAGTGAAAATAAGCAGATAGCTGATAATTGACGTTACGAATGCAAGCAGACCGAATTTTTCAACACCAAGCCTCGAAACCAAATAGGGAAATGTAATAACAGGTAACAGAAAATTGGTGACATTAAGAATAAGGAGATAAAAAAAATTGGAAGAAACATTCCTGAAATCTCTATTTCTGATCACCTTTTTTATACTCTCTATAGATTTTGCCATTTTTAAATTACAAGTAACTTGATCGTAAACTGAAGAGCATTCATCATGAACACCATCCGCGAGAATTCATTTCCTAAAACCGGTCCTTTAATTTCTGAAAAAAGCTTCTGTCCTTTGCGTTATATCCGTAGCCGTACTTATTCCCATAACCAAAATATTCTTTATCTACATCGTTAAGAACAAACGCGGCATTTTTAATTTTTTTAGAATCGATCTGTTTATTGGCAAACTCTATTAGCGGTTTTTCGGTGACTCCGGATCTGGTTACATAAAGCGTTGCTTCTGCTAAATCAGAAGTGATGAGGGTATCCGTTACCAGCATCAGCGGAGCAGTATCTACAATAATATAATCATACAGCTCCTTGAGTTTCTGGATGAGAGTTTCATATCTTCCGTTGGAAAGCAGCTCTGTTGGGTTTGGCGGGATACTTCCTGAATAAATAATATCACAGTAAGGATTAAATAATGAAACATGAATAATATCCTCAATCTTTTCATTTTCATTATACAAAAATTCTGTAAGACCGTCGGACCCCCTTTTTGCAGGATCGTACCTCTGCAATTGCGGGTTGCGGATATCAGAACCGATAACGATTACTTTTGTTTTGGGCGAGGCGAGGGTCAGCGCTAGATTGACGGAAATAAAAGTTTTTCCTTCCCCTTTAATTGTGGAGGTAACAAAAACAACTTTTCCGCTGTCTTTTCGGGGCAGCATAAAAGTCATATTGGTAATTAAAATCCTGAAAGCTTCTGCCATTGGCGACAGATCATTCATCTGCACCAATTCTTCCCCTCCTTTCTCCACCGTTGGGATTTCCCCCAGTATTGGAGCACGTGAAAGCTTTTCAAGATCATGCTTGGACCGCACTTTATTGTTAAGAAGTTCTTTAAGATAAATGTAAAGAAACGGCAATACCAAACCGAGTAATACAGTGACACCCAGAATAATCATTTTCTTCGGGGCAACAGGCTTTTCTGATGGAAAAGCAGTATCTATGATTCTCGCTTTTGGCGCAGTGATGGCGAGGGAAATGGCCGCTTCTTCTCTCTTCTGAAGTAGTAAAAGATAGAGATTCTCCTTGATCTGCTGCTGTCTTTCAATACTTCTGAATAATTTTTCCTGGGCCGGAATTTTGGTAAGCTTCGCATTAATGACATTCTGTTCCGTTGCAAGCTGATTGCGCGATGCCTGAAGAGAAACTTTATATTTCACAAGTCCGTCCATCACGGAAGATCTCAGCACAGAAAGCTGACGGTTGAGATCCGCAACCACAGGATTCTGCGGCGTTGCGTTCTCTAAAAGACTGTTTCTTTCCAGGATAAGCTGGTTGTAAGCATTGATGTTAGCCGAAGCAGTAGGATTGCTCAGTCCCACACTCGAAGGCAGCGTCTGGCTGTTGCCTAATCTTGACATATAGGAGATCAGATCATCTGCCAGCTGCAGTTGGGTTTCAGTTTCCAGTATTCTCGCTCTCGCATTGGCGGAAGTTCCAATATTCAGCTGTGCTTCGGTTGGGATGTCGGTAATTCTGTTCGCTACTTTAAACTGCTCTTTCTGGGTTTCCACTTCTCCCAGTTCATTACCTATAATTCCGATTCTTTCATCAATAAAATCCTTTGTTTTCTTGGACTCTGAATTCTTGTCAGAAATTGCATCGCTGTTATACGCCTGCACCAGTTTGTTGATGATGTCTTTGCCTTTATCGATATTCGCATAATTAATGGACAGTTCCAGTACAGTAGCATCCTTATCGACCAAATCGACCAAAGTCCTTTTTTGATAGGCGTTTACAGTAGCTTCAGTAGGCGCATACCCAATCTGTAGCTCCCCCAGTTTCTGTTTCGGATCCGGCTCATAAGCAGGATTCTTCACGATCATAAGATTGGCATAAGGAAGGCTGACCGTTTTATTGTAGGTGGTCACAATCGTTTGGGGAAGTTCTTCTGATGAAATCTCCAGTTTATCCCCTGCAATGGTAAGAATAAGCGGTTTTTTGATCGGCTCATCATACGGCTTCTCGTTAATGAGCTTAATAAGAACCGGCGCGGTTTTCCCGTAAAGTTCAATGTCTTTGAGGCCGTCTTTATTAAGGAGCCAGGTCTGTAATCCAAGCTCAGTCACCACATCGCGCATGAGTTTTTTCGACTTCAGTACCTCCATCTCATTTTCAATACTGTTGGTTCCCATACTGCCAAAGCCTCCCAGTTGGGACAGCGCGCCCATGTCTGCTGAAGGAGCTTTCTTAGTATCTTTGATCAGTGCGGTAGACTTAATGCTGTAAACCGGCGTCGAAGTTTTAAGATAAAAAACGGCCAAAGCGAGAAAAGCGAGAACCGACAAAGCAAACCACCACCATCTGGCGATATAGGGTTTGATAATTTCATTAATAGTAATATCGTTAGAAGCTTCAACTTCCGCATTCGGGATTTGGCTCATTGGTTCTGAAAATTATTTTTTAAAGATGGTGATGAAGATACCGGCAAGACCGATAACTGTACCTGCAATCGCTAGGTAAAGATTGGTATTAGGATCCTGACGCGCAATTTTTTCCTTGGTCTGGTTGGCCGAGACATAGATCACGTCGCCCTGCTTCAGTTGAAAGAAGGGAGAATTAATAAAATTGGCGTCCATCAGATTGATGCGTTCCTTCGTAATGGTACCGTTTTCATTTCTTACCAGAAGGACATCATCCCTCTTACCATAAATGGTTAAATCACCGGCTAGGCCGATCGCGTTAAGCAAAGTCGTCTGCCCTTCAGGAATAGTATATTGCCCAGGTCTCGCCACTTCACCGAGTACAGTGACTTTAAAATTGATTAACCGTACCGTAACGGTCGGGTTTTTCACATAAGCAGTGATCTTTTGCGTTAGCTCCGCTTTCACCTCTTCAAGCGTTTTGTCAGTGGTGCGGATCTTTCCGATAATCGGAAAATCGATGTTTCCTTCCGAATCCACAAGATAGATTTTTTCGGTGTTAGGTGCAGTAGCTGCAGCAGGGTTCTGGGTCGTATAGTATCCTTGGTTGAAAGGTCTTACCACTTCCATATTCTTGGCAGAAACGAAAATGACCAGCTGATCACCTTTTTGAACGGTAGAAACAGAATTTTTAAGGGCAGCTTCTGTTGCAGCCTGCTCTACATTCTGCATATAGTTGATTTTGCCTGGCTTCTCTCTGGATCCGCACGAAGCCAGCGTTAGTGAAAGGAAAAGCAATAACAGGAATATGTTTTTGTTCATGAGTACCATTTAGAAAATCGATAATTGCAAATATACAATTCTATCTTACTTATCCAAAACTTCATATACAGAATTGTTGCTTTTAAATTCCGGTACGATATCTTTTAACCGCTGCACCACCTCTACCTTATCCCGTCTTAAAGCAGCTTTAATAATCTGGTTGGTGTATTTCTCAATCTCCTTAAATTCCATATTGGGATCTTTGGAAATCAGTATTTTTTCATTGTGCGTCGGCAAAGTAGTCGCATCATCGCTGAGCAGTTCCTCATAAAGTTTTTCGCCCGGCCTTAAACCGGTGTAGATAATTTTGATATCCACATGGGGCTCAAAGCCCGAAAGTTTGATCATCCTTTTCGCTAAATCGAGAATCTTCACCGGTTCTCCCATATCGAACACGAAGATTTCCCCGCCTTTCCCCATGGTGCCCGCCTGTAGTACCAGATCGCAAGCCTCGGGAATGGTCATGAAATACCTTACGATATCCGGGTGGGTAATGGTCACAGGCCCGCCTTTTTGAATCTGTTTTTTAAAATGCGGTATCACTGATCCGTTGGACCCCAGTACATTCCCGAAACGGGTCGTAATGAATTTCGTTTCATTGTTCTCTGTATTCTGCAGAGCCTGTACAAAAAGTTCTGCAGATCTTTTGGAAGCCCCCATGACATTGGTGGGTTTCACCGCCTTGTCCGTAGAAATCATTACGAAACGGTTTACCTTATATTTACTGGCCAGGGTAGAAAGGTTTTTACTGCCCAGAATATTCACAAGAATCGCTTCGTGCGGATTTTCCTCGATAAGAGGGACGTGTTTATAAGCGGCGGCATGGTACACCATGGAAAACTGATACTTTGCAAAAAGCGGCTCAAGCCGGTGTCTGTTTGAGATATCAGCCAGCACGAATTTGAAACGGATACCCGGAAATTTGTTCGTCATTTCCATTTCAATATCATAAAGCGGCGTTTCGGCCTGATCCAGTACCACGATCAGATCGGGTTCCAGCTGCGCGGCCTGCCTTACAATTTCGCTGCCGATGGAGCCTGCCCCACCCGTAATAAGGATCGTTTTTCCGTGATGACGTTTTTTCAGGTCTTCATTTTCTATACAGATCGGCTTGCGGTTGAGAAGATCCTCAATCTGCAGCGTTTTAATGGAACCTTCTATATCGTTATCGCGAAGCTTCTGAACAGAAGGCGATTTAAAGACCTGCAGGTCTTTCTCCAGAAAAAGGTTCACCCACGAGTTCATTTCTTCCTTCGTCATCATCTCTTTCACCAGCAGCACCCCATCCAGCAAAAGATCATCCTTGCTGCTTTTTTCCAGTTTATCTCTGCTGTAGATCGGCTTACCCAGCAGGTTAGCCCTGTGGTAATCGTGCCGCTGGGACAGAAAGCCTACAATATGATAGGGCAGCGCGGGATTATCCAGTACTGCGCGGGCAACCGCCACAGACTGCTCATCAATGCCCAGCACCAGAATTCTCTTTCTTAAGGAACTGCGGCGGAATTCTCTGAGGATATGGAAAAATTCCTTCACAAAAAGACGGAACATGAACATGAGCATAAAGGAAGTGGCAAAAAATAGGGCCAGAAAAGGTACCGACATATAGATCATGCGCTCACCCGTAATCATATAATAGGTGAAACTGATAGCGCCTATCACCACGGTACTGCAAAGCGTACTGAGGAAAAGCTTGAAAAGATCGATGAAAGTGGAGTGCCTGATGATGCCCGAAAACGTGCGGAATACATACATAAAAAGAACACTCACCAGCCCGATCAGGAGATACATGTGAAGCGTGTTGTAGAAAACCTCTTTGGAACTGAAACTCAGTTTTTCAATAAGGTAACATGAAAAGAAGATGGCGGTGGCAGTAAAGAAGAGATCAATAAAAAGAATAACCCAGCGCGGAAGGTACCTTACGTCTGAGAGATTCATAAAATTATCTCCACTGTAAATTTTTTTTTTCAGATTCTTGCGAATGCTCATGTGTTTAATCAATTATTAATCTGATCTGCATGACTCCCTGTGTAAACCTTTCCTTTCTTATTCCAATAAACTGCTGATTTTCAGGATAAAGGAAAGTCACAGAAAAAAAATACATTTCCAATTATTTTACAGTGCAATATATCAAAATTTCTGCACAGAAACAGCAATAAACCTTTTGATCTTTCATGAAAATTTGTATTTACTGCAGAATAATGACGGATCATCAGTTTTTCACCTCATTCCGTTTAAAATTTCTGCAGGGAAAATGAGCAGCAGCCACTCTGCAAAGAAAGTACTGGCAGCACTCCGCAGAAAAGGTTTCTTTACAGCAACTGCGTGATCGGTATCCCGCTGAAATACAGGGAAGGAAAATGAAGCCAAAAAAAACCCAAAACAGAGTTCGGGTTAATTTTTAAAGGTCTCAGTTGTTATAAGGAAGGCCTTTTTCTGTAAGTATGATAGGCGATGAGCCCTACCGCCGCAATAATCAGGAGTGGGATATAATCATCAATAGGTGTTGGATCTCCGGGATTAGGCGGAGTCGGCTCACTGGGCTCAGTCCCACGATCTTTCGTATTATCGTCCGATGATGCCTGCGTTGCATCGTATTTTGCACCCCCTTCCTTAGCTGTGTTCTCATATTCAGTCTGACCAAAAGGATTACCCCCTTTCTGGGCATAACCGAAAGCACTGATGAAGAAAAGCATGATATAGAGTATTTTTTTCATTGACAAAGTTTGTGCAAATATAATAATTCGGAAACACATTTATATTTTATTTCAATAATTATTTTAATATCTTCTTAACAACCGTTGCTCCGCCTTGCGTAATTTTCAACAGATAAGTGCCATTGATGATTATTTCTGAAGGAATAATCACTTTCAGGCTCTTCGGCTGCATTTGCTCAATCAGTCTGCCGGCGGCATCATACACCTCCAGGTCTGTTATTTTTTTCGACCGGGCTTTCACCACAAAGTCGTTTCCGTCACGATACACCTGAACCTCTTCTTTCACCGCTGCGTCTGTTGCCAAAACCGCTTCGGGCTGATAAATTATTTCAAACCTTCCCGTACTTTCTCCTGCGGCGGCAGAGAAACTGTAAGCTCCTGCACTGAGGTTGGTGATGATTCCGGTTTGTTTATCCTTTAAATAGATACTTTGACCGTTGGCGAAGACGCCTTCCTGACTTCCCAAACTGAAGGTATAATTTCCTGTCGCAAAGAAGTTCGATCCGAGTGGAATCTTATCGGTATTCACAAATGGAGCCCGCCCGTTGATTACAGCTTTTCTATCGCCGATCAGAGTATATAAAATATCCGACGGCAAACCGTTAAGCTCAGAATCGTCTTTCGTAAAACTGTTATTTCCGTTCTCGAAATAGACTACTGCCACATCGTTGGTGATTGCAGAGGGCGCGGTAAGATTTAACCAGAACCGGTCATCTGTAACCGTCGCGCTGTTTTTCGTGACATTTCCGAAAAATGCCACCCCACCATCTCCGACACGGATTCCGTTATTAAAGGTAAGCGTTTTATTAACCTTCTCTATAGATTTTACCATGAAGCCCTGTCCGGTTTTTACAATACCATCCGGAACTTTCAACGCTTGAGTTCCTCCCGACAGATAACCTGCCCCTTTACCAGTCCCCGAGCTTCCTGATTCCACATTAAATATCGCATATGCCGCACCGTTATAGCCACTTCCCGCTTGCGCTGTTCCGGCAGCATTTGCGGTGTTATCCCAGAAATAGAAAGTCGAGGAGAGATTGGTGGCATTGCTTCCTATTTTATACAGCTCAATCAGACTGATATTCGACGGATAAGGATTTCCTGTAAGGTTATAACCTAACAGCGTACTGGCACCCAAGTTACTGTTGGCCAAATTATAAGTAAAGGAACCGTTCTTCGGAACACCTTTAAAATACACATTCACCGTTCCGCTTCCGGCAGCAGGTTCTTTTACTGCCAAACCACGGCCTTCAATGTAGGCGCCGGTGGAAGAATAAAACATATTATTCCCTTCATTATGATACAGGGTAATCGGGGCGTTGCTGAAAGTTCCCGCATTTTCATAGATATTATTTTTCAGAAACATACCGATCAGCGGCGAAATAAGGTAATTGTACTGCGTGTTGTCTTTGATGGTCACGACTCTCTTCGCAGAAATAGCACCGGAGTTCGCTACCGCAGGAATCTCATCTTTCTGAATTAAATTTCCGTCGCTTTCAATCATGACGTCACTAACGCCGGCATTGTTGGTGAAGGTTTCTTTTACGGTCAGACTCTGCTTGGCATTGATGGTGAGTTTCCCGCCGGCTGCGACGGTGACGTTTTTGGCCACCGCGTTTGGAATATCTACCACCGCTGTTTTGCCAGAAGGGATGTTCACACATTTTGCAATCGTTGGTACCGATCCGCGTAACCAGTTTCCGGCAACACTCCAATTATTGTTTACACTTCCGGTAAAAGTTTTCTTATCGGTCACAATGGAAGCAGATGACGCTGTTTTTGTACACGTTCCCAAAGTCGCAGTTGCGGTATAGGTTTGTGCAGTTTCCGGCGAAGCAAAGACCGTAGTGTAATTTCCTGATCCGATTAGCGTAGATAAAGTTGCATCTGTATATAAGTTTGTGGTTGGCGACCACGTCACTTTTGGTGTAGCATTTAGTTTAATATTATCAATAGACCAACCATTATAATTTACAGAACCATCATGAGACATTTCAAAACCAATATAAACCTGAGAATTTCCAATTAAGGAAGATAAATTTATGGTTTCTGATTTCCACATTGTATTGGTTGGTGTTGAGATACTTGTAAATGAGTTCCATGCTGTATAACTATTTTTATCAAATTGAATATATGATGGGTCTGTAGAACCTGAACCTGAATAGAAAGACATTGGCATTAAATAAAAATCTGTACCGTTGATGGAATAGTAAAGATTTCCATAATCATAAATCCCCCCTTCCAGAGCTGCGATATGATCAAATGTTAGTGTTGCTGCACTGGCATTGGTTAAATCAATACTCTTAGTGATGTCCATATCCATGTATCCAATCGCAGAACCGCTATAATTTAATCGAATCGATTTTGAACCTTCGCTGTAAAGTGTACTGCTAACAAAGAAGTTTGAATTTGTCAATGGACTTGCAGAGAAAGAAACATTATATGTTGCAGATTCAAATTTCTCACTGGTAAGAATAACCGGGGCGACACTTCCTACATCTAATTTAACGTAATCCAAATCACAGGAAGTTGTACCACCGCTTGCAGAAAAAAGCGTTTCAGTGATAGCAGGAACGAGCGGTGCAGGATTTACAGTTAACGTAAAAGTTTGCGTTCCTGCACTTACACAACCATTCGCATTTTTTACACTGATTGTTCCTGTATAGGTTCCTGAAGAGGCTCCAGCGGGAACATTGATTGTGATTGTTCCGGCGCCAGAGGCAAAAGTATTGACCTGATCAGTTATTGCTGCAAAAGAATTGGCAGGCACTGAATTCCACATAATACTGTATGTGGTCGGAGAATTGGTAGTAGATGTATAAGCTAAAGTAGTTGTGGTGGCGGTTGCATCTTGGCAAACTGCCGCTGTGGAATTTGCCCACGTTACTACCGGTAATGGATTAACGGTAAAAGTTGCGGCAGAAGTGGCTGTACCACCCGCAGTTGTAACACTTACTGTTCCTGTAGTTCCGGCACCAATTACAGCTACTAATACAGTCCCGGAATTAGAGGTGATAGAAGCAACAGGCGTTCCGCCAATTTTAACATTAGCTGCGGTGACTCCTGTTAAACCGGTACCGTTTATCGTAATGGAAGTTCCTACACAACCTGAGGATGAGCCTAAACTGGTGATGTTAGGAGGTACAGCGGCAGCAATTGTTATCGCATAATCTTCAGTTTCACCATATGTTGAATTAGTCGCGCCACAAGATTCCGAACTAAGGGGTCCAGGAGAAGTATCGCTATAACGAACACGCATTCTTGCAGTTCCTAATACAGCTCCGCTGCCCACATTTGGAACATTAAAAGTTAAAGTTCCTGCTGTTGTTGCAGCAGCAGTTATAACTCCCAAATATTCTGAAGTTTCAAAAATTCCATTTCCATTATAATCAATCCAAGTTGCAATGTATGATTTGAAACTGCCATTTTTAATACTTAAAGTATAATTTCCACCTGTATTTAAAGTGGCAGTTGTAGAGCCAGATTGCGGATATAAAGTATAATAAGGGGATGATGCAGCGCCCACCGACGTATTATTCAAAGTCGTCCCTACAACAGTTACATTTGAAATATAATCACCGAAACTTGTTCCAGATGAATAAGTAGGAACGCAATATGTAACCGCAGGTGCAATTGGGCCTATTTCCAAACCACTGCTCCAAACCGTTCCGTTTCTGGTGAATATTTTGTAATAATAACCTGTTCCATTGGCTAAAGCAGTTACTGTTTCGGGAGAAGTACTTCCTTTATAAACAACAAAACCATTTCCTAAAGATGTTCCGTTTCCATAGGCTAAATTGGCGGTATAAGTAGTTCCGTCGCCGGTTGGCGTACCCGTATTGGCCGCTGATGCAGCGATAATCATTATTTCACTGTAACAACTTGTGGGAGCAGTCCAAGTAAGAACTGAACTGGCGTTGGCTACGGAAGCAGCTAATGCCGTAGCATTAACGGGAGTTGTTGCTGCAAATGTTTGTGTATTTCCTGCCGCAGATGAGCCCGTAGGAATTCCCGAAGCAAAGGTAAGATCGGAAGCAGCTACAGCATTTACTGCAATAGTATTTCCTATGACCATACAACTCACATCCGCTGTCACAAAGAAGTACCCTTTCGTCCCCACTGTTATGGTTTGGGAAAACGCTGGAAAAGTTTTTAATCCTGCAGCTCCAGGTGCGCTTAATGTTGACACTAACGTAGCGGTACCCGAATTGAAGGTACTTGTCGTTTGATAATATAATTTTAAGTTGGTAAGATTTGCAGCACTGTATGTACCGGAAGTTGTTATCTTTAAACCTTTTAATAATGCATTCGCTACCGAAGTATCTACTGCAAAACTGTAAACAGGATTTAAAGTAGTGTTTTGGGTAATATTGCCCGCTGCAAATGCATTAGAGGACAGAACAATCGTAGGCGTAACATTTACCCGACCCGTGTAATCGCTGGTCGCTAATAGCGGTGCTGTTACATTGGTTAATCCAGCAGCAGTTGTTAAAGTATTACTGCCTATAGTCCCACCTGCAATCTCACTCCATGAAGAACCATCCCATCGGTTTGCGTTGATGTTGGCTTCTGTTCCTACAATGTCAGATGGAACGTATGTAAAAGATGCTTGGTAAGTGTAATTAGTTATTCCCGAAGTAGTAAAAGACCAATAGCGATTTAGATAATCGGTTTGCGTTCCCCCTACGTTTAAACTCGGATGTGCAGACGGCAAAACATTTACCCCTACAATTCCCGCAACGGCATTAGCTGAAAAAGTTAGAGTTGTAGGCGAGAAATTAATTCCGTCGCCTACCGGATAAGTCTTTGTGGATGCACCTGTTGCAAAGGATAAAAAAGCTCTTCCGGTACCGTTGCTAACAATCATGGAATTAGAAGCGCCAGTTCCCAAAGTACCTGCAGAATTGGTATTGGTTAAATTAAAGTTGCCCAATGCAATATTACCATCTGTTAAAGTGACCCCTGTTGCGTTTGATACGGTAACATTTTGTCCTAAAGGAAATGTTGCGCCTGTTCTGTTCATGGTAATTCCCGTCAAAGCCAGCGGATTTGTTGGGCTTAGAAGACTTCCTGTAATTGCCCCGGTTCCGCCAACAGAAAGTGGACCGGTTGAAGTTAAAGTTCCTGCGCCAAAATTGATTGGTCCGTTCAATGTTAATCCGTTGCCTCCCATGGCAGTAACACCAGCTGTTGAATTGTATGTGCCACCAACAGTTAATGGCTGACCAACTGTAACGGTGTTGGTAGTCCTGTTCATCGTAAAATCAT
Organism: Kaistella soli; assembly: GCF_019038595.1. GTDB lineage: Bacteria > Bacteroidota > Bacteroidia > Flavobacteriales > Weeksellaceae > Kaistella > Kaistella soli. The sequence goes on along the minus strand of NZ_JAHOPF010000003.1, from coordinate 183,029 downwards.
TTAATGTTCCACCACTTGTGGCAAAAAGTGAAGTTGCAGGAATCGCTCCTGATCCACCGATGATTAAATTGGAGCTTGCAGTACCAACAAGTTTACTTCCACTGGTAAAAACAATAGGACCATTTATGGTTAACGTATTTGCACCGATACCCACTAAACCAAGTGGAGCAGCTCCCCCTGCAAATGTGGTAGTACCGTTTGCAGTAACCGAAGACGAAAGGATAACTGATGGAGTAGCTACAGAACCGCTGAAGGTATTAGGAAAACTTAAATTATTAACGGTTGCAGGTAATAAGTTCCCTGTTGTTTGCGCAACTGCACCATTAAACGTAAAATTGGTGTTGTTATTAGTGCCATTGCTTAAATTGAAAGTTCCTGTTCCGGCGAAAGTTCCATTGACACCACCTGGATTTGCGGTAACTAAAGTTGCTCCGTTCAAAGCTCCATTTCCAAACATATTTACATTACCGGAACCATTAATTATTGAGGTTGCCGGTGCGGTAACGGTTGTGCCGGAAGTATTGAGAATCCCCATATTAAAAGAACCAGGGGAATTAATGGTCATCGTCGTTCCAGTATTTAGTGTTAAAGTTTGACCAACTCCACCTGTGATGTTTACTGTTCCGGTTATAGGACCGGTTTTTCCCGTTGTTGTATTAACATCTAATGCGTCTCCAATTGATTGCGCACCAGAATTATTGAATGTATAATTTGCTCCACCGCTGAAAGTTCTAAATCCTATTGTTTGAACTGCTCCAGTAGCGGAAGTGGCAAATAAACCACTTGGTGCATTGATTTTAAAAGTTGCTCCACTATTTATATTTAGAGATCCTGCACCCCTATACCATGCGTTGGCTTGCTCGTCATAGGTTGCACCACTTAAAATAGTCATCGCACCAGTACTTGTTGAATAAAAATCACTATTAATCGTAGGTTGTGTAAAAGTTCCCGATATACTAACCGGTGTTGCTAAACCGTTTGTTGCACTACTACCAAAAGCATTTAACCCTAAAGTCCAGTTATTTAACGCTTGTCCACCTACCGTAAACCCTAAATTAAAAGTACCGGAAAGTGAATTGGTGCTGATATTGGAAGTAGAACTTCCTGTGAGTGTTCCAGTTGTTCCCCCAATCGCTCCCGTAAAAGTGACTAAGTTTCCAGCGGCAGTTGGCAATACCAATGCACCTGCCGTTAAAGTTGTAGTACCGTTAATTAAAAGTGTATTACTAGATAAAGTAGTTCCAGTTCCTATTGTAGGATTATTAATTACCAAGTTGTTAATTGTAGTAGGCATTAACGAACCGGCAACCTGCGAAGCAATTGCGTTATTAAAAGTGAAATTATTTGTTGCTACAAATGTTTTAGTTCCGGACGTGGTCACCGTACCGTCAACTCCTCCCGTATTGGCAGTTGTAAAAGTACCGGTTGCAGACTGAGTATAATTACCACTTCCACTAACAAGGGAGTTTGCTGCGGCTGTCGTATTTAATACAGTCAGATTAGGGGTACCGCTTCCTGTTAAACTTAAACTTTGGTTGAGGCCTAAAGTTAATGTTCCTGCAATCGTACGGGCGGTAATATTGTTATTCCCAAAATTTACACCTGCCCCACCATTATTGATTAGAGTAACATTTGTAGGACCGTTCGTTGCAGGCCATTCTGTTGCCTGTACGCCATAAGTGCCACTTGTTTGGTTATATTCTAAAGTACTTCCTGCATTATATTTTATAGGTTGAGCCGCATTATCAACAGAACCGCCTTGATTTAATCTAAATACTCCTGCAACACTTAAAGCTGGCGTTGCGGCCGTACCTCCAATAATCAATTGACTTCCTGTCTGAACTCTTGTGTTGGCTGTGGTTGTGATCGTGCTGGTTCCCGTAGTTACAGGTGTAACACTGCCAACACCTGCAAAATTAATAATTCCTGGCGTAGCTGGACTATTACCGCTGATTGTTGAAGAACCACCCGTTACATAAATAGTCCCGTTATTCGGAATTGTTAAAGTATTTGCATCTAAATTTAATGCTCCTGAAGACTGCATTTGTACGGCAGAGGCTGTTGTAATACCCGAACTGAGCATATTCCAATTTGTTGCATTTGGAGAAGCTGCGAGGTTGAGAGTAGCGGTACTGTTATGAATGAAAACATCTAAATTCTCTGTTCCACCACCAGTTTTAGTATAAATTCCTGCACCAGTACCTACCCACCACAGTGCTCTTCCATTGGTATTGAAAGTTCCACTGTTGGTTAATCCTGTTCCGGCACCCCCACCTATCCTTAGATCGCCCCCTGCAAGTGATGATAAGGTCAAGGAAGAACCTGAGTTTATTGTTACCAAACCATTAGCTTGTCTATAAGCAGAGGAAGAACCAAAGTGTACTGCTGTATTACCTTGTAATGTTACTGCAAAAGGAACTCCTTGTGTTGATGGCGAAGCTGTTGTCCACTCAAGTCCTGCTCCGTAAGAACCACCAGTATTATATATTAAAGTGGAACCCGCTTGGTAATTTGGGGCGTTTGTTATGATTGAGCCACCCGAATTGATTTGTAGTGTTCCGTAAATTCCAGATTTTCTTGTTGCTCCACCTACAGCGCCAAGATCTAAAGCACCAGTTGTTATAAAAGTTGTACCAGAAGGAATAATATCTACAGTCGCGTTACTGGCAGTGCCCAATACAAGACCATTCCCTAAAAATGATATTGTACCATTTGAAGATGTATCAATTGGTGTCCCACTAGTTCCATTAATGCTTAATTGTCCTGCGCTTCCTCCTATACCTCGACCTCCAACAAACAAGGTCTTTGAACCTAAATTCAATCGGTTAGCAAAACCAGTTCCTACAGATAACGTTCCTGTAATTGATGTATTACCGCCTAAAGTCCCTATTACAGCTGCTGCACCAAGAATTGTCACATCTCCATAATCTCCTGCAGCTATTGTTCCTGTACTGCTAATAGTCAAATTACTTATTGCAGTACCTCCACCAGTAGCAGCAGAAGTATTTTGTGTTCTAAAAGTAACAGGATTCACACCAGATTTATAAACTGGGAATGAGCCAAAATAACCTGCGATTGTGGGTGTTGCAGAAGCCGCAACATCAGTTCCCGGCGCATTAGAATATAATCCACCTGCATAGCCCATCCACATGGTAACATACACTGAGGCAGGATTTCCCAAATCTGCTAAGGCGATTCTAACTTCGCGAACGGTTGTTCCGGTAAAAACCGTAGGGATAACTCCAGTTGAAGCCCATGAACCGTTAAACTTATTTAAAGGATCAGTTACACCCTGTTCCGTGTACGAAGAATAGTCAGCTTTAAATGGTAAACTGGCTGTAACGCCATTGTACGCTTTGCCTGAGACTGAACCATTTCCTGCAGTAGTAGGCGCATTCCTGGGATCGGCATCAATGTAAATGGCCAAATTATCATTAGCGCCAAAAGTACCGCTGGTGCGAAAAGCGCCAAAATACATATAAGTTGCATCGAAGGTGATGTAATAATCAGTATTACCTGCTGCTGCACTAAATTTTTCACCAACATTAAAATCGGCAGCATTACCGGTGAAGGTTACGGTATGGTTAGATTGCGCTTTTAAAATAGCACCCAAAACAACGAAAAGTACCACCAGCAATACTTTTATAGACTGTGAAAATTTTTTCATATCAGTTTTTGTTACAAAAGCCGATAAAAAAGAAGCGTAAAGTTTTTTGCCCGTGGCAAAACTGAAAAAAGTAAAGTTTTTCATATAAAAAAGGTGTTGTAATAAGGTAATCTAAAGCACAGGGGCTCGCGAAATTGCACAGGATATCAACAGAAATCTTTAGTTTCTGCGTTTCAGGGCAAAAAGGTTTTTCTTAGATTGAAAGGTGACGGACAGGAGATCCGTATGCAGCCCAAAAATGGTACTGCTATTCGAAAATAGAGTTGTAAACATCAGTTGCTAAATATTTTTTTTAATTGTGTTCCCACTTGTTGGGGAAGCAAAATTACATTTTTTTATAATTCAAATAATAAATTTTAAATAATATTTTTAATTATTTATTAACCATTTATCATCACAAACCATTTTAAAAAGTAAAAAACACAATAAAACCGCATTAACAATACCTTTTCATTAATACATCAATACGGGACAATGTGTTTAAATTCCTAAAAACTTAACAAAATACTTAAAAAATATCCGCCACTCTATAAAAAACAATGAATAACAGTCATCCCGCAACATTCCATCCAAAGCGCATTGCAATCCCGACACAATATATACAAGACACACGTTGTCGTACCGCGCGTTGTTATCCCGAGGAAACGAGGGATCTCACCCATACATTCTTCACTCCCTTCGCTCCGATCTGAAATCAAAGATTCGCTGTTATTTTTCTGAAGTTTTGCATTCGCCGGAACTGTATGTTTCAGTGATATCCCAGGACAGGATCCTCCCACCCCTAAGAATAGCCTCCCGCAGTTTATGCCGACCTGAATTGCCCACCACCCGCCTGAAACAACTGGATACTTCAATTGCCTGCCCCACTTTCTCAAAGTTCTAGAGCAGAATCAGAGTACTTTGACAAAGTTTTTTTAAGGACCTCCAAACCCTCTCTTTCCCAAAGCCCGCATGATGTCCAAAAAAAATCCCAACAGTTCTACCCCAACCCTAAAAGGGAGCCTGCTGGAATTTTTTAAAAGAGATAGAAACGAAAGAATCTGCCGATAAAAAACAAGACTTCCTTAAAAAACCAAATTCACTCCCTTTTTTATGCTGAGCCTGCCGAAGTAAGGGCCGGGGGAAATGAATTTGGTTTTTATTCAACAGACTGAGCATAAACGAAAAACAAATCCCAACAGTTCTACCCCAACCCTAAAGGGAGCCTGTTGGAATTTTTTAAAAGAGATAGAAACGAAAGAATCTGCCAATGATAAAAAACGGGATTCCTTAAAAAACCAAATTCACTCCCTTTTTTATGCTGAGCCTGCCGAAGTAAGGGCCGGGGGAAATGAATTTGGTTTTCTTAAAAAGACTCAGTACACCTGGATAAAACAAAATCCCAAACCATAAGGCTTGGGATTATTGTATTCAAAAACGGACTTATTTCAGCACCTTTCGACTCGTCACCTCACCGTTCTGATTGATTTCAATAAGATACATTCCGCTCGCCAGTGCTGCAGCATCAATAACTGTTTTTACACTGTTCGGCCGAGTCCTGAAAATTAACTTTCCCGAAGCATCTTACACCTGCAGGTCTGTGATTTTTCTCGACTTGGCTTTCACCACAAAATCGGTACCGTCCCCACTACTGCGGTATAATTTTCCGGGAACAGTATTCATAATGAATGATATTAAGTAACGGGATCTTTCGGAAAGGTAAAATCACTTCTGTCTTTCTCCCGCCTTGGTTCGGGAACGGTCTGGGGTTTCTCCCGGAAAACACCCCTTTTTACAAACAGTTCCCGAACAGTCCTCGAACAAACCTCGAACAAAGTATGGCCAAACTACGGGTCAACTATGGGTGAACTACGGCTCAACCTCTGTAATATGCTTTTGGAAAAGGGATAGAAAAGATTTAACTGATGAAAAAAAGCAGTTTAGCAACAGGTGTGAAAGAATTAACCTGCTGTACGTCAATCAGAAGTAAAGATAGGAAAATGATCGCAAACACCACCTTCTTTGTAAAAAATCTTCCGTGGATAGCAAACACAAAGGCAGAAAAAAAATCCCAAACGCTAAAGGTTTGGGATTTGTTGTGTTCAAAAAACGGTCTTACTTCAAAACCTTTCGGCTCGTTACCTCCCCGTTCTGATGGATTTTAATAAGATACATTCCGTTCGCAAGCGAAGCAGCATCGATCACTGCTTTTATACTGTTCGGCTGCAAGGTGGAGATCAGTTTTCCGGAAGCATCATACACTTCAAGGCTGCTGATCTTCTTCGACAGCGATTTCACCACAAAGTGATTACCGTCACGGTACACCTGAATTTCTTCTTTTACAGCGCCGTCTGTGGCCAAAACCATTTCCGGTTTGTAGACAATTTCGAATCTTCCGGCGCTTTCACCGGCATTCGCAGCGAAAGTATAATTGCCCTGACTCAAATCAGTGAGAACACCGGTTTGCTTATCTTTAAGATAAATGGACTGTCCTGATGCGAATATCCCTTCCTTATCCTGTATCGTAAGGGTATAATTACCTCCTGTAAAATGAGCAGTTCCCAAAGGCACCACATCGCTGTCCTTAAAACTGCTGCGTCCGTTGATGGAAACCTTCTCACCCTCTACGACACTGTACAGCGCATCAGATCCCCCCATGGAATACGAATCATCATCGGAGAAGGCATTGTTTCCGCCCTCAAAATACACCACGGCAATCTGTGCTGCCAGGTTGCCCGGAGTGATCATGTTCAGCCAGTAACGGTCCATTAAACTTTCAGTTGCCTGCTCTCCTTTTCCGAAGAAACTTACCGTTCCCTTATCGGTAGTACGGATGGTATTATTGAACTTTACCTGTTGTGAGGCCACTTTAGACTGAATCATAAAGCCCTGGCCCATTTTGATATACTGCGTAGGCCTGTTGTTTCCCGGCAGCCCTGCATCCCCGGTCGCTAATGTACCTGTATTGTCTACTGCATTAAAGATGGCATAAGCCTGCTGCCCATAGGCATCCCCCATCTGAACCGTTTGGCTGTTCGCCCGGTTATCCCAAAGATGGAAGGTCGCACTGATGTTCCCTGCTGCGGCGCCGTTGATCTTATAAAATTCAATCAGATCCATATTGGAAGGATAAGGATTTCCCACCAGATTAAATCCCCTTTTGGCCATGTTGCCGGTATTGGAGTTGACAAGGCCATAGGTAAAAGCGCCGTTCGTCGGGTAACCGGTGAACGTTGCCGTTACGGTAGCCGGCGTACCCGGCACCCCTGTTTTATTGGGCTCTTTCACCGCCAGCGCACGGCCTTTGATATAGGCACCGCTGGAGCTATAGAAAAAGTTATTCGCCTCATTATGATAGAGCACATAATCAATTCCTTTATAGATGGTTTTTAAATTCTGTCCTTCTACAGGAGAATGGATATAGTTATACTGCTGTCTTCCGTCAGACAGGTTAATGGTACGCTGGGCCGTAATGGAACCGGTATTGATGGTATTGCCTTCATTCACCTGCACCAGACTTCCGTCGGATTCTACTACAACATCCGTAGCTGCTGCATTATTGGTGAAGTTGTTCTGTACCTTAAGTGCTGAATCTTTACTGATGGTCAGCTTGCCCCCACTTAAAATATAAATCTCTTTTGCGAATCCGGTGATGTCTGTAGGAATCATAACCGGTGTTCTGATGTAAACACAGTCATTAATGGTGGGCACCAGACCAATTGGTTTCCAGGTGCTGCTGTTCCAGTTCTGCCCGGGCACATTCCATACTTTATTCTTATTTTCTATAATTACGGTACCCGATGCGGTTGTTCCGTTACTGAGTGATGCGGTCGCGTTAATGGTCCAGCTGGCGGTGTTTTCCTTCTGGTCCAACGAGGGATTCATATAAACCGTAGTCACCTCGGAGCCTGCGGTATAAGGAATGGTCGCAGCGGCATCAGTATATACATTAATCGGTGCACTGCTTGTCCATGCAAACGTAGTCGTGAGCGGTTTAACCCCGTAAAATTCAATATCATCGATGGCAACACCATCTTTGTACTTTCCATAGTAGCGAAATCTAAACCTGAAGTTAGGACTTGTATACAAAGACATATCGATGGTTCTAAGCGCAAACTGAGTACCGTAACCAACATCTTTGGTAAATTTCTCCACCTCTTTCCATGTTGTTCCGCCATCAGTGTTAACTTCGACAGCTACGTAATCTTCAGGATCAGGTACGTCGTCATTTGAATATTTGGAATAATACATCCTGAACGAGAGTGTTAGACTTGAATAGCCGACCGTGCTTTTTTCTGGGGAAACAAGCACATTATCGACCGTAAAAGTTCCCACGTCTGAAGTGGCCATCACAAATTTATTTCCTATTGTTCCAGAGGCTATTGCCGGAAACCAAACCTTCTCATTCGGAGTAAAGGTACTGGCACGGATTTGCCACTTTGTTTTACTGTCGGTTGTGGATCCGTTTGAATTTAATATTTCCTGAGTGAATTGTCCTAAACCGTTTTCAAAATATTCTTCTATGATATAATTCGTTTCATTTTGGCCGCTGGCAGAAATCTTAACGGTGGAAGTACTGCCACAGGAAGTTGGGGTATCCGGTGTAAAGGTAATCACCGGCACGGGCCTTACCACTGCGCGTACGGGAATGCGGACCAAAGATTCGCAGGTACCGTTCCATGCTGCAACATAGTAAACCGTCGTACTGCTGACGGTCGGTGTCCATGATGATTTTCCGCTTACGACATCAGTTTCAGCAAGAGGGCTGCCACCTGTTAAATCACTGTACCATCGGACCTTTGTGGATGTGGGGGAAGGGGTTGCCTCCAAAGTTATAGGTCCGGGTCCCGTTCGTATCTGATTGGATATCGAAGTAATAGTGGCCGAGCAGTTTTCAACGACCGTAAATGAATAATCTTCAGTTTCTCCTGCATAGTCTATATTCCCGCAGGGACCAATATTTATGGTATTTGGCGCGGTGTTCATCCGAATTCGAATAACGTAGTTACCCGGTGGAATTGCAGGAGGGATTTCAAAACCAAAAGTAGTAGAAATAATCGTAGTGCCCGCTGATGTATACACCCGTTCGGGTAAACTGTCGTCGAATATACCGTTACGGTCCCAGTCAACCCAGGCGCGAACCTTTCCTCGATCATGGTTTTCAACATATACATTAACTCCGTTTCCCTGCGCCTGTATGCTTTTATCAGTATTGCCTGTAAAATCCTGGTATCCCGCAGGTGCCGAGGAGAAAGCAGATGACTGGGAAGTATCATGCATAGTTCCAATGAACTTTACCATTTTAATGTAATTGGTGCTTTCTTTACCGGACGTTATGCCTGAACTGCAGTACTGTGTAGTATAACTTTCAGCGGTAGAAAACGAAGATGATCCGGAGTTTGCACAAGTGATCTTTCTACGGTAATAGGTAATTCCGGGTGTAGAAATGGCGGTAAGAGTAGCATCCGCATTGGTGGCGCCGGAAATATCGGTCCATGGACCTCCGGTGCTGTTAGCCACCTGCCACTGATAACTAAGTCCGGTTGCAATAGCATCGCCCAATACCGTTGCATTAAACGACGAGGTGGGCAACCCTGTGGATGAGTTAAGTGCAGCTGTTCCGCCAATGGGCGATCCGGCACAGGGAAAAATGGTTGTGGTGAAATTGGCTTTCATAGAATTCGCACCGAAAGCCCCTGGCGTCGGACAGTTGATTCTCCTCACAAATACATCGTATGCAGTACCTGCCGCCAAGCCTGTTAAAGTATATGGACTAGTTGCACTGGATGTAGCAATGGTACCGCCGGCACCTGCTACCGCACCGGTACCCGGGAGGTAGCCGCTAGGGCCATATTCTATGAGGTACGTTCCTGGTCCCGTCCAGGTTAATATTGTGCTGTTTGAAGTAGTCGAGCTGGCTGTGGGTGTCCCTGGTAAAGAAATTGTGTAAGTAATTATAATTTGGCCGTCCCCTCCTTTTCCTCCCTTGTTTACAGCATTCCCAGTTCCCTTTTTAGCTCCTGAACCGCCTGCTCCCTTGCCACCATCTTGACCCACAACATTTCCTGTTAATCCATTCGCGCCAGAATATCCATTTGGAGGTGCAGCACCACCATTAGATAACGACGCATTGTTTCCTGAAATATCCCCGGCACTTGAACCGCCACCACCGCTATAATTTCCGACGGAAGAATGTCCGCCATTACCTCCGTAGGTTGATAAAGGGCTGGCACCCACATTAACATTTCCGTTCTTTAACGAAGTTACTCCTTGTCCCGCGGTATTGCTTGCAAAAGCAATTGCACCTACACCGCCTACAGAGAGCAATGTTCCAGAATCTTTAAACCATGAACTCTCCCCATTATTTGCGGTGGACTCGGTTCCATCCCCACCTTTTCCCACGCTAAAGTTATAAGCAGTTCCCGGAGTTACCGTAAAAGTGCCTTTAACATATCCGCCCCCAGCTCCCCCGCCCCCAGTGGCGCTACTGCCATTACCTTTAACCCCCTGTCCGCCACCGCCACCGCCCCACACTTCAACAGTAATTGTTGTGACATCACAGGGAACGGTCCACGTACCGGATCCTGGAGTAGAAAGTGTTACCAGCGTCTGCGCCTGTAAAAGTGACAGAAAAGAACTAAAAAAAATAAAAGCAAAAAGCTTTCGCAACACAGGAACAATCATTTTTTCTATAGACTTATTTTAGTTTATTGCATTAACATTTAACTTCGGAAAGGTATCCAAAGAACTCATCATGATTTTTTTTCGGGGTTTGTGTTTTAGGGAAAGGTGGCGGAAAGTTATTGTTTTAACGCCGGCCGGTTAATAATCATTCATACTGGTTTAAAACTGATATCCCTGATCCGTTCAACAGATCAGGGATATCAGTTTTAAATTCTTGCTTTAAAATTCGCTCGGAATTTTATCAGAAAGACTTTGAATCAGATCACCCTGCCTGAACGGACAGTTCTTCGTATTTTTTTTCAAAGTCTTTGTGTTGTTCCCGCAAATATAAATAAAAATTAATTAAACAATCATAACTGACTGATTTTATTAACGTTTAGTTAAATTTTCATTTAAATTGAATTAGCCTCTGCTGATCAGAGGCTTGGAGATTTTTTGCTTGTTAAAACCCGACATCTATCCATAGCGCACATCGCACTGAGAGGTCGTCCAAAAAAAAATCCCGGACCTCTGAGGTTCGGGATAAATTATTCGAAAAAATATTACTTCAAAATCTTCCGGCTCATGATTTCACCGTTTCGGTTAATCCGGATCAGATACATCCCCTGCGCGAAAGAAGTACCATCGATCACTGCTTTGGTACTGTTCGGCTGCATAGTGGACATCAGTTTACCCGAAGCATCATACACTTCAAGTCCGGTAATTTTCCCCGACTGGGTTTTCACCACAAAGCGGTCACCGTCGCGGTACACCTGAACTTCTTCTTTTAACTCACCATCCGTGGCCAAAACCATTTCCGGTTTGTAAACCAGTTCGAATCTTCCGGTGCTTTCCCCGGCACTGGCGGAGAAGCTGTAACTGCCCTGACTTAAATTCGTCAGGATGCCGGTCTGCTTATCTTTAAGGTATATCGGCTGTCCGGACGCAAACACCCCTTCTTTAGCCTGAACCGTAATGGTATAATTGCCGGCAGTAAAATGAGCGCTTCCCAAAGGAACAACATCGCCGTCCGTAAAACTACTCCGTCCGTTAATCGACACTTTTTCTCCTTCCACAATACTGTAAATCGCGTCGGATCCTCCCATCGAGAAGGAATCATCGCCGGTGAGGGCATTGTTTCCGCCTTCAAAATAAACAACGGCAATCTGGGCAGCCAGATGATTCGGGGTTATCATATTCAGCCAGTAGCGGTTCACAGAAGATTCTTTCCCAAAGAAACTTACCGTGCCTTTATTGGTGGTACGGATGGTATTATTAAATTGAAGCTGTTGGGACGCTACTTTTGACTGGGTCATGAATCCCTGCCCCATTTTCACATACCGGTCAGGCATGTGGGTTCCTGCGAGCCCGGCATCACCGGTGGCAAGAATTCCGGTATCATCTACCGCATTAAACTGTGCATACGCCTGCTGTCCGTAGGAATCACCCATTTGTACGGTTTGACTGTTGGCTCGGTTATCCCATAGATAAAAAGTGGAACTGATAGTACCCACACTACCGCCGTTGAGCCCGTACAAGGCAATAAGATCCAGATTGGAAGGATACGGATTGCCTATAAGGTTAAAACCTCTTTTGGCCATGTTACCGGTGTTGGAGTTGACGAGGCCATAGGTGAAAGCTCCGTTGGTGGGATAACCGGTGAACACCGCATCTACGGTGGAGGTTTTAGCAGGAACACCAGTTTTATTGGGCTCCTTCACCGCCAGTCCACGCCCCTTGATGTAGGCACCACTCGAACTATAGAAAAAATTATTCGCCTCGTTATGGTACAGTACATAATCAATTCCGCTATAGATGGTCTTTAAATTCTGACCTTCCACCGGAGAAATGATATAATTGTACTGCTGTCTTCCACCGGACAGAGTAATGGTGCGCTTAGCCGTAATAGATCCTGTATTAATCGTATTTCCCTCATTCACCTGAACCAGACTTCCGTCAGATTCTACCACAACATCTGTAGCAGCAGCCATATTTTTCACCCAATCCGTTACTTTTAAGGAACCGTTGATATTCAGTTTGCCTCCAGGTTCTACCGTGATGTTTTTTGCAAGTCCGTCTGAACCGGGATGAATGAGAACCGGTTTTTTAATAATCACACATTTGCCCGCATCAGGCACCTCAGGGGCAGGCTTCCATTTGGCATCAGCCCAGTCGGTGTCCGCGGGATTATTCCATATTTTCGAACTGTTCGGCACCATGATGGTTCCTGTAGCGGTACACCCGTTACTTAAAGTAGCTGACGCGGTAACCGTAAAATGGGTTTTATTTTCCAGATCACTGTCACTGGGCTTAATACAGACTGACGGCGATCCGCCCACCGGAGGCACACCCGCGCATCCGGCACCATAGAGAACACCGGTATCACCGCCCCAACTGAAATTAGTAGACAGGGATCGGTTTCCGTAAATTCTTATATTGTCGATGGCCACAATATCCCCGATCCATTCATTGGTGGTTCCAAAGGCAAAGAGGGAAAATCTGAATTTTAGCTGCATTGGATCTTCTGTATCTCCTGGAGGAGGCAAAGGAATGGATTCGTGATAAAAGCGGCTTGGCACGCCCACATCAGTAAAATAAACTTTCAGGTCTTTCCAACTGCTTCCGCCGTCGTAGGAATACTGCACTTTCAGATTGTTCCGGCTCACATCATCTTCTTCAGAAAAATAGTACAGGTCAAAATCCAGTTTAAGCGAAGTATAGCCTGCCGAGTTTAGACTGTTGATTAAAGTATAATGATTCAGCAGATTGGCATTCCGCTGGGTATCTGAAATAATATATCCGAAATTGCCTCCGTTATATCCGGAAGACAGAGCCGGCTTTACCACATGGGGCGGGGTCTCGGGAATGTACGGACTGGATTTCAGCTGCCACACCGCCTGAGGGTCTGCATGTCCCTCTGAAGAATGGACAAACTTGACATCAGACGGGGTTTCGAATTTCTCTTCCAGCAGATTGACTTCTTCCATATCGCCCGAAGAGCTCACAGTGAGCGACGTGCCGGTACCGCAGATATCCGGTGAACTGAGACTGAAAGCGATGGTGGGCGTTGGACTCACCACCACCCGCACCGGCGTACGGTAAGCGGATTCACAGGTACCGTTGGAGGCGGTGACATAATAGGTATAACTTCCTACCGCAAGAACAGGCGTGGTATAAGTACTTCCGGTCGCACCGGCGATCGGCGCACCGTATTCCGAACTGTACCACTGGTAGGAAACCGTTCCGTCAGACCCTGAAGCACTGAGGGTAACCGGCCCCGCCCCACATTGATCTGCAGCAGAAACACCGGTAATTGTAGTGACACAGTCCTGGATGACCTCGAAACCGTAATCTTCTATCTCACCCTTAGCCTGATCATCGCAGGGCCCGAAACCTGTAGCGTCAGAAGTCCTTACCCGAACCGTATAAATCCCGGGTAAAGTTCCCGGCGGTACCTGATAGCCATAAATGACGTTACTTGCCTGAAGACCCAGAGTACTGGTATCATAAATTTTTTCACTGCCTGCATAAACGCCGTCATTGTCCCAGTCTACCCAGGCTTTAATGGTACTTAACGAACCGGTTAAACTCACGTTCATATTGATAACACCGCCGGGAACCTGCTTTGCCCTGTCCGCCAGACCGGTGTTGTCCTCATATCCGTTGACCGAATATCCTGATGAACGGTTAGTATCCGGATTAAGGGTACCCAGAAACTGAACATTACTGATGTAGAGTTCCGCGGAAGTGGAGACCGGAATGCAGGCAGCCGCGGTTTTTAAAATGCCCGCTCCGGCATCGGAATGGGAATCAACAGATCTTGCAGACACAGGAATCTGTGCATGAACTAAATAACTCAGGAAAACAAAAAGTAAAGGAACCGCTTTACCGGATAAAGAGAATAATTTTTTTTTCATACTTACAGCGTTAGGCTCTGACAACCGGATGAGACAGACACAGAGACGGTGATCATGGGTGGGATTTCAAGGTGCACGGACGGCTGTCAGGGAAATTTATTCACATGCATGTGGGGAAACTTCTGTTTTCTCTAAAGCACGCTCGTTCATTTCTGGTAAGGAGAACAGCTCCATGTTTCCGCATATGGAACAGTTCCAGGCGGTATCAGTCTTTTTGCGTAAAATCGCAGGGGGATGGTAACCCGTTTACGGTTTAAAAAGGTAAAAACCGAAAGGAGTGCTGGGGGTATTCATTTTTTTCATTGAGTGTATTTGTAAGACAAATATATAAAAAATTGTTACAAATATGAATAATTTATTTTTTAACCTGTTTTATTATATAGTATTTCAGAATTTTGGATAATATCTTGTCAAATTGATGCCCACTATCTTTTCCGTTTGATAATACAGAAAACAGCTGTGTAACACGGACAAATAGCGGTAAAACGCAATACCTCAGAAGGTCAGATATTTACGGGTTTTTGGGGGAAAAAAATCCATTAACAGAAATTTGCAAATGCCAGTGCAGTCAGCCGGTTCCATGTCACATCGCGAAAAAGCTACCTGTACATTTTTTCCTGCGGATTTCGGATGCGGTGATGGCAGATCCTTGAGCGTTTTATTCTCCCCGCCGACAACTAATCAGTTTCACCTCCGCGCACATGAGGTCAAATTATACCTACAATAAGCGCAAAAAAAATACTGAATGCAGTTTCGGGTGACACGCAGACATAAAAATCTCAAACCTTAGTAAAGGTTTGAGATAGAATAAAATAAATAAATCAGTTATTTGAGTATTTTCTTGGCGGTAATCCGTCCGTTCTGGTTAATCTTCAGAACATAAACGCCATTGCTCATCAGGTTGGAATCGACCACTGCTTTCGTACTTTTCGGCTGGATTTTATAAATGAGCCGTCCCGCGGTATCAAACACTTCAAGATCTGTGATCGGTTCCCGCTGCGCTTTCACCACAAACTCATGACCGTCCCGATACACCTGAAGTTCTTCTTTTACGCTGCCGTCTGTAGCCATAATCGTTTCAGGACTGTAAATGATCTCAAATCTGCCGGTGCTTTCACCTGCAACAGCAGCAAAGGTGTAACTGCCTTCACTTAAATTGGTAATTATTCCCGCCTGTCTGTCTTTAAGATAAACAGCCTGTCCGCTCGCAAATACCCCTTCTTTGTCCCCTAATGAGATGGTGTAATTGCCGGCTGTAAAATGAGTGCCTCCGAGAGGGACAGTATCAGTGATGATAAAGCTGCTTCTTCCGTTGATGGCTACCTTTTCATTTTCTACGATACTGTAAACAGCATCAGAACCTAACATCGACCGCGAATCATCCATAGCAAAACCGTTATTGCCTCCTGCAAAGTATACCACCGCAAGGTGAGCAGTAATATTGGCAGGGCTCTTCATATTGAGCCAGTAGCGGTCCTTGGTTTGTTCTTTTCCGAAATAGTCTGTGGCCGCACTGTTGGTGGTACGGATGCTGTTATTGAAATTTAAATTCATCGCTGCAACATTCGTTTTGACCATAAAGCCCTGACCGGCGCTTACATATCTTGTCGGAATTTTGGTTCCTGCTAAGCCCGGATCACCGGTGGCTGCTGTTCCCGTGCCGGAAACCGCATTGAACAGAGCATATGCTTCACCGCCATAAGCATCCCCTTGCTGTACGGTAAGACTGTTGGCAGTACTGTCCCAAAAGTAGAAAGTAGAGCTGAGATTTCCGGGAACACTGTTATTTAATCCATATAACGTAACTAAATCAATGGTGGAAGGGTACGGATTTCCGGTTAAATTAAATCCTCTGTTCACGTCAGGGGTATTGGAATTGACAATGCCGTAGCTAAACGCACCGTTAACAGGTTTTCCTTTAAAGATACCGGTCACGGAAGATCCGCTAACGGTGGCATTTGCTTCTTTTACCGCTAAACCCCGTCCTTTGATATAAACCCCGGATGAGGCATAGAATTTACCGGTGGCTTCATTATAATACAGCACATAATCAATACCCGGATAGACGGTTTTTAAATTCTGGTCTTCTACCGGAGAAATCAGAAAATTATATTGCTGCCTGCCTGCGGTGAGATTGACGCTCCTTTCTGCGGTAATACTTCCGGCATTTGCAAGAGTAGGAACATCTGCCACCTGAACCAAACTGCCGCCGGACCTTACCACCACATCATCTACCGTTGCATTGTTCATGAAGAAATCTTCTACTTTAACTGAAGCATCCGGGTGAATTGTTAATGCGCCTCCCGGCTCTATCTTGAGTGTTTTTGCCAGTGCATTGGTTGAAGTGAATACATTCACCGGAGTTTTAATCACGACACACTGATTACTTGCAGGAACCGCAGTACTTGGTTTCCAGTTCGGGGTACTCCAGTCGGTTGCCAGGGTGTTCCAGATTTTACCGTTGTTGGTAATAACCACGTTACCGCTGGCAAAGCACAAATTGGAAAGGGTTGCCGTTGCAGTGATATTCCAGTCCGGATATGTTTCCAACTGTACCGCAGTCGGTTTAATGTATACCACTGAAGCCGGTGTTCCTGCAATATAAGGAATCGTGGTGGCAGCATCAGAATAGAAATTAATAGGATTGGTACTGGTCCAGGAGAAAGAAGGAATTAAAGGCTTTTCTCCAAATAGTTTAATGTCATCAATAGCTACTCCGTCACACCAACCTGCTCGGTATCTAATTCTAATTTTAAGGGAATTTAAGTTTGTATAAGCACTCATATCAATAGTTTTGGTAACAAAGTTGGTTCCTATCCCTTCATCTCCTAAATAAGATCTTAAAGGAGTAACCGACCAACCGGCACCAGAGTTTGTTTCCACAAAAACACCTTCTGTGTTTGCATTATTCGAATCATAATAACTTGAAAAATACATTCTAAAAGTCAATGTAAGATTAACAAAACCTGTTGTGTTAACAGCTGTTTTCAATTCTAAAGCTTCATTTACTTTCCCTTGTGTTGTTCCCCCAGCTGTTAAATCTGAAGTTGAGGTTATAAATTTATTGGAACCGAAACCTGATGAAATTGCCGGATACCAAACTGGATATGTTGGATAAGCAGGAACATAGGTACTTGCTTTTACTTGCCAGTCTGTTATTGCTCCGTTAGGAGATGCCAGTCTGTTATTGACAAAACTAATGGTTGCACCTTCAAAATTTTCATCTACTAAAAAGATTTGTTCATTGGATGCCGTTGCTGTTAAATCAATAGTACTGGTTTGTCCACATACTTCCGGACTGTTATTACTGAATGTTAAGGTGGGCACTTTTTTTATAGTAGCAATGACAGCTGTTCTAAATAAAGACTCACAAGTTCCGTTATATGCGGTAACATAATAGGTAGTAGTGGTGCTAATTGATGGTGTTACCCATGAAGAAGTTGCTGAGGTGGTATAGCTTCCTCCTGACGGAGTGGTGTACCATCTGTATTCCTTTGTTCCTGATGTTCCAACCGCATTTAAGGTAACAGTACCCGCTCCACAAGTGGATCCATTAGCGATTGAAGTGATTTTCGCATCACAATTAGCTACGACTGTAAATAAATAATCTTCAGTTTCACTGTATACATTATTGTAAGTGGTACAGGCGTCGAAATTGTTGTTTCCGGTACCACTTTCCTCTATTCTCAATCTTATTCTGTAGTCACCTGGAAGCGTTGCAGGAGGTATGGTAAATCCAAATGTAGTATTTATAAAAGCATTTGTACACTGGTAAACGATTTCACCCGTTTCAAACACTCCATTTTTATTCCAATCTACCCATGCTTTCATAAAATTTGCTCCAAAAGCCGCTTGAGTATCTACGAAAATATTAACCCCTTCTCCCTGTGCTTGAGTCGCTTTGGGTAAACCGGTAAAATCTTGATAGCCTCGAGGTGCGGTGCTAAAAGTAGAATTATTTATTGGGGGATTCGTTAAGTTTCCAAGAAAGGAGACTTGTTTTATATAATTAAATTGATGATAATTATTTGATACTGTTGGAATACAATAACACGGTACACTTGAAGTTGTAAAACTAAAAGTAGCAGAAGTAGCGGCATCACCACACCCATTCTTAGCCACCACTCTCCAGTAATAAGTAGTATTTGGCAGTAAAGCACCGGTATTATAATTATTGGCAGCAACATTTGCGGTTACTGAAGCAGGTACACTTCCTGCTCCAAAATACACGTCATAAGAAATTGCTCCGGCGGCAGTACCCCATCCAATACTGTTAGTAACTGGTCCTGAGCCGGTATAACATACGCCGGTGGCATTGTCGGCAGGTACAGGACCTGTAACTACTGCAGGAACTGCAGTTACGGTAAGTGCTCTTGTTGCGGATGTCACAGAGCAATTTGTGTTGCTTACAACCACATCAAAATTGCCGGCAATAGCTGCTGCAGGATTCGTAATGGTAAGGGTGGAGGTATTTACCCCACTATAAGGGGCAACGTTTGTTAAGTTAACACCTGCTCTCCTCCATTGATACGCAGTTGCACCAGTTGCGGTAACACTGAAAGTACCGGAACCTGTTGTACAAATACTTGTTGCAACGGGTTGAGCGGTAATGACAGGTGTCGCATTTACGGTTAAAAGATAATTCGCTGCACAGGTTCCAACGGTATAAACCACTGTCACTGTACCCGCCGTAACACCAGTTACTATTCTTGTAACGGTATTGATTGTTGCCGAACCCGTTCCGTTTATTACAGACCACGTTCCGCCACCACTTGCATTACTGAATGCCGGTGTGGAAGCACCAACACATACTGCTGCTGCGCCTCCGCCAATTGCGCCCGGTGTTTGCTGAACGGTTAAAGCTTTGGAAACAGAACATGATCCAACTGTATAGACCACCGTTACTGCACCGGCAGTAACACCTGTTACAATTCCCGTTGAGTTATCGATGGTTGCAGCACCGGTTCCATTGGTAACAGACCAGGTTCCTCCTGCGGTGGCATCGGTAAAAGCAGGAGAATCCGCTCCCGTACATACCGTTGCCGCACCGCCGCCGATTGCGGCAGGAGAAGGATTTACCGTTAGATTATAAGTAGCAGGCGTACAGGAGCCTACCGTATAAACTACCGTTACCGTACCTGCAGTAACACCAGTTACTACTCTCGTAACGGTATTGATTGTTGCCGAACCCGTTCCGTTAATCACAGACCAGGTTCCGCCAACACTTGCATTATTAAATGCAGGTGTGGCAGCGCCAACACATACTGTTGCTGCACCTCCGCCAATTGCGGCTGGTGTCTGCTGAACAGTTAAAGCTTTGGAAACCGAACACGATCCTATCGTATAGACTACCGTTACTGTTCCGGCTGTAACCCCTGTTACAATTCCTGTTGAATTATCGATGGTTGCGGAACCTGATCCGTTCGTAACAGACCATATTCCTCCTGTGGTGGCATTGGTAAAAGCAGGAGAATCTGCTCCCGTACATACGGTTGCCGCACCGCCACCGATTGCGGCAGGAGAAGGATTTACCGTTAAATTATAAGTAGCAGGCGTACAGGAGCCTACTGTATAAACTACCGTTACTGTCCCCGCCGTAACACCAGTTACTGTTCTTGTACCGTTATTGATTGTTGCCGAACCCGTTCCGTTAATGACAGACCAGGTTCCGCCAATACTTGCATTACTGAATGCCGGTGTGGAAGCACCGACACATACTGCTGCTGCTCCACCGCCAATTGCGCCCGGTGTTTGCTGAACGTTTAAAGCTTTGGAAACCGAACATGATCCAACTGTATAGACCACCGTTACTGCACCGGCGGTAACGCCTGTTACAATTCCCGTTGAGTTATCGATGGTTGCAGTACCTGTTCCATTCGCAACAGACCAGCTTCCTCCGGCGGTTGCATTGGTAAAAGCTGGAGAATCCGATCCCGTACATACGGTTGCTGCACCGCCACCGATTGGGGAGGGCAAAGGATTAACCGTAAAAGTAGCTGCAGAAGTAGCACTGCCTCCGGGAGTCGTAACCTGTACGGTACCGGTAGTACCCGAACCAACAGTTACGGTAACCGAGGTAGCCGTTGTTGCAGTTATTGCAGCAGCGGTTCCTCCAATAGCAACAGCGGTAGCACCTAATAAATTTGTTCCTGTAATAGTTAATGAAGAGCCTACGCAACCACTGGGAGCACCTAAACTGGTAATGGTTGGAGGGGCAACCAGTCTTAATGCGAGTAAAATTCCCCCATTTCTTTCCGCAGTGTTTAATGTGGCTGAACCTGCGCCCGTGCCACCTGCTACAGCCTTAATAGCCCATGCCGCACCAACAGATGATAGACCTCCATTTTGATTGTCATACAGTTCCGCAAGTGTGCCAGGCGATGTAGTGCTCCAACCCGAATAGGTTGGACTGCTGCCGGCGGCCATTGCAAACATGACAACTGCGGCATTATTGGTGACTGTCGTTTTTGCAGAAGCTGCTATACCTAGTTGTGTTCCCTGAACAGAAAGAGCTCCAGGAGGAACATCAAATGGAGTGACCTGATCGACTCCCGAGAAAGCGACTATTGCACCTGTCGCACCATTGTTTTGGGCATCTAAAGTAAAAGAATAATTTGCAGGTTCAGCTGCGGTAGCTATTTTATACAAAAGTGCTCCCCAACGGAAAAGAAAGGGGCCTGCGACTAAATCTGCACCCGCAATTGGAGACCATCCGGCACTGATAGGATTTGACAGTGTAAAAATACCCCTCTGGGCAATATTGAAAATCATAAGGTCACCCGCAACAATACCTGCCGGTTTGTTGATGGTAAGGGTGCCGGTATTTGAATTAGCTGTTGAAACTCCTCTTAATGCGATTTGCGCAAATGTATTATTGGAAGCTAAAAGTAATAGGGTTAATGCGAGTATCAATATCCTGCCGTAACCAGGAAGTAGTTTTTTTTCCATCACTTTATATTTTGGGGTTAGTATATACCATAGGACAATAGTTGAGAAAAACCAATGGAGTTTTGACGAAACGGATGGCCGACTGACCGCCTGATATTGCCATTTAATACTATTACTTATTCACAATGCTTAATCAACCTTATAGAGGGCATTCGGAAGAAGGGTGGTAAAGGTCTAAAGACCTGAGTAAAAAATCGAGGTCATGACATACACGGATAATGTATTAAGGGCAATTAAAGAGTGCAGCATTCAGAACGAAGAGGTTGTTAAAATCTGTGTCTGTATCGCAGTTCCGTGATCAAGAGCGCCTGAGACGGGAAAAACGGCTTAGAAAAGCAAGTAAAATTGCCATTGCCAGATCGATCTTGGAGGTTTTCATCGTTGTGTTTTTTATTTCCTCACCAATTACAAGTAAAGAAACTTGCTCAAAATTATAAAATTCCATAGAAATATATACCGCTAAAACACCTGTTTTAAATAATATTTAACCATCAAAAGCAATGAAATATAAAAATATTACATAATACTCAGAAAATATATGTTTTTATTTAATTAAGTTTCTTAATGGCATAATTTCGGTCAGGGAAATTGACCGACCAGCCAGCGATTTCAAAGAGGGAATTAGAGATTCCAAAAACTTGCACACGTCCAGATAAGGGTTTCGAAAATTATCTTGCTGTTTCAGTAAGTTCCCGATCGACTTCATCGGTACAGGAAGTCTGCGCGGACATAACATGACACTCCTGTTTCTGTAGTTTTTTTTAGATGATGGTCGAGATTTTTGGTCAGACTCCTTTATCAAACCTTATCCTGTACAGTAATTTCAGGATTAATTATTAACCTGTATAGCTATTTCAGGACGTGTCACGCTCTGGTCACCTGTCAAGCTCCTTCCCATCACCTCCCGGTTTGCTTCATCACAGATCCAATATAGCTCCAATATAGCTCCAATATAAGTCTAATATAAGTCCAATAAAGTATTGGAGAAACAATGCTTTTATATTGGTTTTTAATTGGAGATGCCCCGAACCAATCCACGTCTTTATAAGACGTCTGGTGAAGTCCTGATGACAGAACATCCATCATCGACGGTTTACTTTCAATGAAACTGATCGGGAGATAAGAAATATGAAATTCGCGAAAAAATAAAATATCATAACCGATTGAAAGCAATAATATACTCAACAGGTCACCCGACTATTGTTCGTCAAAATTAAGAATTTTTTACCTTATTTTTCCGATTTACTTATCCTGAATTCACGATCCCTATTTTTATATTTATTACTCAATATTAAGGATTTAAAAAAATCCCAAACCTCCGGAGAGATTTGGGATGTGATAAATTTAAAATAACATTTATTATCTGATAATTTTTCTGTTGGTTATTTTACCGGCCTGATTAATTTTAAGGATATACACTCCATTACTCAGTGAAACTGCAGGAATAACAGTTTTCATGCTTCCCGGCTCTGTTTTTAAACTAAGCCTTCCGCTTGAATCGTAAACCTCCACCTGAGTAATTTTTTTATCTTTTGAGGTGATAACAAAATCATCTCCGTCACGGTAAACCACAAGGTCATCTTTTACGGCTCCATCGGTAGCCAAAACAGCTTCCGGCTGATAAAGGATTTCAAATCTTCCTGTGCTTTCTCCCGCATTTGCAGCAAAGGTATAGGCCCCCTCAGACAGGTTGGTAATGATACCGGTCTGCTTATCTTTGAGGTAAATACTCTGCCCGTTTGCAAAAACACCTTCTTTCTCACCCAGGGCGAAAGTATAATTTCCGGCGGCAAAATGGCTGCTTCCTAAATTTATTTTATCGGTGTTCATAAACGAACTGCGGCCATTGATCGCTACTTTTTCGTTCTCTGCAAAAGTGTAAACCGCATCTGAACTGCTGATCACCCGCGAATCGTCGGCAGCAAAAGAGGAGTTACCACCCTCAAAATACACAATCGCCGCTGAAGAAATAATGCCGGAAGGCGCCTTCAGTCCCAGATAAAAACGGTCATCAACAGTTTCTTTTCCAAAAAACACCGAACCTGTACTCTCATGCGTTCTTAGTCCGTTTGAGAACTTTAAGACCTTACCGGTTCCCAGAGCTTTTACCATAAATCCCTGACCGGTTTTTGCGAACTGGTTCGGCATTTTTTTACCGCCCACGGCAGTTGATGTTCCGGAAGCAGCCAATCCTGTCCCGCGACTCCCCGCCACACTGTTAAATACCGCATACGCATTGCCGCTGTACGTGGATCCCTGTTGCACATATACATCATTGACACTGTTGTCCCAGAATCTGAAAGTCGATTCAATTTCCGTTGCATTATTTTGATAGAAAAGCTTTAAATCTAAATTGGACGGATAAGGATTTCCGATGAGATTATACCCCAGGTTCGCCCCAGAGAAAGCCAAAGGATAGTCAATGGTTCCGTTGAAGGGTTTTCCTTTGAAAAATGCGACAGGTTCTGCCCCTGAAGTATAAGCAGGCTCCTTTACCGCGAGTGCGCGACCTTTGATATAGGCTCCGCTTGA
This sequence comes from Kaistella soli, assembly GCF_019038595.1. GTDB lineage: Bacteria > Bacteroidota > Bacteroidia > Flavobacteriales > Weeksellaceae > Kaistella > Kaistella soli. The sequence continues at coordinate 159,323 of NZ_JAHOPF010000003.1, read as the reverse complement.
GGTATAAAAGAAGTTATTGGCCTCGTTGTGATACAGCGCAAAAGGCGCAACCACCGCGGTACCGTCTGCTTTTCGGTACATCTCCGTTTTTACGTTGGCATCTTCCACCGGGGATATTAAATAATTATATTCCTTTCTTTCGTTGCTCCTGAAGGTCATATTGCGTTTCACCAGGATATTTCCTGTGTTTACAGCTGTATTATTGACCTGGATAAGATTTCCGTCGGACTCTATGGTAAGGGTACCGTTATTGGTAACGGCATTATCCACTTCCAGAAAATGACCGGAACCCACCGTTAGGGAACCGCCACTCAGGACGGTACAGCTGCACGCTTTAATATCTCCTGCCGAGGTATTGTAATTTCCGGCGATTACCCCATTCAGACCGTTGCCGTCGGGACGACCTTTACTCCATCCATCGGGACCACTTCCGGGATATACAGAATCCTCACCAACCGTTATGGTTGCCGATGAGCTGGCTGAATTGGTACAGCTGCCATTAGAAACAGAAACGATATTAAGCGTTTGATTTGAATTAGCAGAAGAAATTGTTACCACTGCTTTGCCGCTACCGTCTAATACAACAATAGTTGGATTGATACCGTTCACATTGTAAGTAATTGTTGCACCCGGTGTTCCTGCCAGATTAAATACTGCATCGGTGTTTTTGCAGATTCGGTTATTGCCCGTGACGGAAACGGTTGGCGAAGGTTTTACTGTAACGATAATGGTATTGGATGTTGCGGAAGTACCAACCAAACATGGTGTTGCATTTGATATCAGTAAAGCCGTTACTTTATCACCGTTATTTAAAGTACTGGTGGTGTAAGTTGCAGAAGTTGCTTCCGTGATATTCACACCGTTTAACTGCCATTGATAACGAGGTGCTGTTCCGCCATTGGTTGGTGTTGCCGTAAAAGTAACGCTTGTTCCGGCACAGATGGTTGTTACTGTAGCGCTAATATTTACACTTGCAGTTATTCCGGTTAATTGTGCCTCCACTTTAAAAGGAGAACTTGGCGGTGAGGTACAATTTCCGTTATTAGTGGTCACCGTATAATTGGTCCCCGCTGCTAAATTGGAAATTACTCCTCCTGTACCTACCCTCGGACCCACTGGTGAAAATACATACGTATTAGTAGCTATATAAGGGGTTAATTTAGCCGTTCCCGGTGAGGAGCAGGTTGCAAATGTCGTGGTTACTGTGGGGGGTAAGGGGGTAGTCAGTTGCGCTGCAATAGAGAAAGGAGAACTAGCTGCTGAGCTACAATTTCCGTTATTTAAGGTTACCGTGTAATTTGTCCCGAAAACCATACCGGTGATAACTCCACCTGCAACTACCGAAGGTCCACTTGGAGAAAATAAATAATTATTGCCTGAGGCGTAATCTTGAATTCTAGCGGAACCTGCACTAGAACAAGTGGCCGATGTCGTAACAATTGTTGGAGCTGCTGCGGCAGAAACCACTTTTATTAGTACTGCATTTGAAATAATTTTACCGCAACCTCCGTATTTATAAATAGCACGGAAATAGGTGTCTTGGGTTAAAACTCCAATAGTAGAACCAGGTAAAGTTACTGATATAACAGTGATATCCTGTGGATTAGAAAAATCAGGATTTAAAGATCTCTGCCATTTTATCACACCTTCCGTATTATTACTTAAGGTCAAATCGTTTGGCAGGTTACCCGTACATACTGTCTGATCTGACTGCACCACTGAAGGTCCAGTGATGGGTTTTACCGTTATCGTAAATGCATAATATTCGCTTGCACAAACCGGATAGGATGTCCTGACCCTTACGTAAGCCTGGTAGCTCCCAACACCAATACAGTAAGGTACATTTATCCCAAGCGATCCTGAATTTCCGGAAATATTTCCGTTGGCATTGGTAAATCCTGCTGACAACGCTGCATTGTCAAACACAATATCATATTCTGTTCCGTTGTTTGACGAATAAGGAACCTGTACCACTGTAGCAAACTGCGTAACAGAAGTATTTCCCGCAACTGTAATAGATAATGACGGATTAACCACCACACTAAACGGCTGCGAGGCAACCTCCGGACAATTTCCACTTCCTACCACAGCACGATACTCCCAAGTACCGGAGACCGAAGGATTTTCTGAATAAACTGTGGTTGTATTATTAATAGCAGTCCAAGTAGCAGCGTTATTTAATCTTTTCTCCCATCTTAAAACGGTTCCAACATAACCACCCCCTAAAGTCATATTTCCAGTAGACCCGTTCAAACAAATTGGTGTATTCCCGCTATAAACACCACCGCCTACAGGAGTTTTATTTACCAAAATAGTTGTACCCGTATCAGTTGCCGCTTTAAAATTAACATTTGTTGTTGCATTTGCAAAAGCATAGGTAATAATATAAGGTGTTGCATTTGAAGGCAATGTTGCTGTATTAAAAGTGACCGTGAATGCGCCTGCATTTCCGGTTACAGTCGCATTTTGTGTTACCCCATTAATTTTGACATAAACCGTTTCATTGGGTAAAGGATAAACTCCCCCTCCACTTACGGTTCCGCTCAATGTTGTTGTAGGAGTCCCAAAACAAATACTTTGACTAGCGGCTAAATTTGAAAAAACCGGTGTGGGTCTTGTATCATTGGTAACATTAACGATTCCTTTTGTCAGCTCAAAGAAGCCATTATCTTTGTAAGTTGCAGCCGAAGAGGTAGAACCCCATTTTCCGTCTATTTTCTTATAAACCCCTAAGGTTAAACTTCCAGCATTGATAATCGTTCCATCAGCAACACTTGCTTTCACTCCATTGCTGATGGATAAATTACCTGCAACAGATGTTGTATTTGAAGTTGACTTCACCCCACTACCCGAAAAAATAAGATTATTATAAGCCGTGTTATGGACATTCTGATCCGCACCATTGTAATTCACAGTACTGCCTGTTCCATTTAAATTAATCACATTTGTTCCTGTTGCCGACAAATTAAATGCATTAGCATTTCTCAGTAATAAAATACCAGATGGAGCAGCAGATGCCATACTAAAAGTTGAAATATTCCCGTCATCATTACTTGTCTCTATTTTTCCAAGTAAATTTATTGTTCCACTTTGGAAATAAAATGCAGCATCATTTCTTCTATTTTTATTATGAGCGTTCGACCATATATTAATATTCCCGCTTACATTTAAGTTGTAAATAGTAGAATTTAATTTAGACGTATAAACGCCGTCAGATTTTATATTCTCCTGTGTTCCTACAGTGACGGTTAAAGTATTTATCGTTCCTGATCCTGAAATTTCTGCCTCAGAATCTCTATCTTGTAATGAATTGAGCTTAACATCTCCAGTGACAGTAAGCGTAATACCCGAATTCACTGTGAGTGTTGCAGCTGTGCCCGTAAAAGTAATTGATGCACAAGTGTTATTTACGGATACTATTGGATTATTAGCCACTTTAGGAATGATGACAGCATCAGCAGCAAGAGGTACTTTATTTCCGGTCCAGTTGGCTGCATTATTCCAGTTGGAATCCGCAGTACCAGTCCAGGTATTGGTTTGCCCAAAAAACAGGCAGCTTAAAAATAAAAACAACAGAACAGAACTTTTTACCAAAAAATATTTTTTTATCATTTCAATGTAGGTTTAAAAGAAATTTGCAGACTTATGAAGATTAGTAAAGGTGTGCAGACTGCACAGGCAATATCCCCAATAACAGTAATGGAGCTATCGCAGGTCAATATTCCTTTTTAGTAAGGTTTGATCCTGAAGATGGAAGAGTGAAAAATCTTTGATTGAGAAGTTTTGGAAATACAGCAGATAGCCTGCCCCTTGGAGGGAAAGTAATTTTGTTTCATCATAATGTGTTTTGAAGTGTAATATATTGTCTTACACTTGTTTTTTAACCCGTCACGATTACCGTGACTATTTTCTTAAACTAAAGAAAATAACAGAAAGATGTAAAGTTTATATTAGCATGCTTAATTAAAAAACCCCTTTAATAATTATAGCAGATAGACTTAGTTACCCTGTTAATTTCAGGGAGCAAAATTAATAATAATATTTGATATACAAATATATTATTCATAATTTTTTAACGTAAATTTTACGAAGTATGTTAAATCCGAAAAAATATTTAACATAATATGCATTGAATAACACGACTATTTTTACGAATAGCTAAATGTCTCATCGAGAGAATATAGGGCGTTTGCTCCGATTTCCTTAATCTAACAGAATGTCTGTTAACTACTTGCAAATCCGGCGATATTTTAATCAACAGCAAAAGCCGCGATTAGGAGCATGCCACATACTATTGAGAATTGTTTATCATACAACAAATCTGCACTTTGCTTTTTTTGCAAAAAACTAACGTTTGCTGATAAAAATCCCAAATCTTCTGAAAGATTTGGGATCATTATTAATAATGAGTAACATATTATTTTATAATTTTCCTGGCGGTGACATGCCCGTTCTGGTGGATTTTCAGAAGATACGCACCGTTGCTGAGCAGCTCGGCATTAATTATCGCTTTCTTACTGTTAGGGAGTATTTTATAAATGAGTCGTCCCGCCATATCATATAACTCCAGGTCGGTAATATTGGCATTTTTCGCTTTCACTACAAAGTCCCTTCCGTCACGGTAAACCGCCAGTTCCTCTCTTACAGAATGATCCGCAGCCAAAACTGCTTCCGGCTGATAAAGGATTTCGAATCTGCCTGTGCTTTCGCCGGCACCTGCATTGAAAACATAACCTCCTTCGCTCAGATTCGTGATTGCCCCGGTATATTTATCTTTTAAATAAATAGACTGGCCGTTCGCAAAAACACCTTCTCTTTCCCTTAAGGAAATCCTGTATTGCCCTGCTGCAAAGCCTTTCATTCCCAATGCAACCACATCAGTATTTACAAAATTACTGCTTCCATTGATAGAAACTTTCTCTTCTCCTGCCTTACTGTAAATCACATCTGAGTTATCCAGTATTTTGGAGTCTTCGGTCCCAAAAAGCTTATTTCCGCCATCAAAGTAAACCACCGCAAGGGTGGAAGTGATTCCGGACGGCGCAGTCATCTGAAGCCAATACCGGTCATCCTTCCTTTCTTTACCATAGAAGAAAGCACCCGTGTTATCAGCCAGTCTTATATGATTGGAATAGTTCAAAACTTTATTGGCTCCCAGTGATTTGACCATAAAGCCCTGCCCTACTTTTGTTATTTTATTGGGTATTTTACTGCTTCCGGCAGCGCCCTGTCCTAAGCCGGGTGCCGGTATTCCTGTACCAGCAGCTCCTGCAGCAGCATTGTAAATTGCATAGGCATTACCTTGATAAGCAGTGCCCTGCTGCTCGTAAATTTCATTTACGGTGTTATCCCAAAATCTGAATGTAGATTCAATTGCTGCACTGTTATCTGCATACAGCAAATTTAAATCGATATTGGAAGGATAAGGGTTGCCCACTAAATTATAACCCAACAAAGCACCTGAATAGGCCAGATTATACGCGGTTTTACCATTCACCGGTTTTCCTGTGAAAAACGCAGTCGCCAATGCACCGGAACTATACGCAGGTTCTTTTACCGCCAGTGCTCTTCCGGGAATATAAGCACCGCTTGAATTATAAAACTTGCTGTTTGCTTCATTGTGATAAAGAACGAACGGAGCAATAACAGGAGTTCCGTCGGCTTTTCGGTAGAGGTCCGTTTTAAGATTGGAATTTTCTACCGGTGAAATAAGATAATTATATTCTTTTCTGTCATTATTTCTAAAACTAAGATCACGCTTCACTAAAACAGCTCCTGAGTTTATCGAGTCATCATTAATCTGAATTAAACTACCATCGCTTTCCACAATGATACTGCCCTGATTAACGATACTGTTCTGAACAGTGATATGTGAATCGGCACCTATCGTCAGTACAGCTCCGCTTCTTACTTCACATGTGCAGGCGGTAATGTCAGTCGCAGCAGTGGTGGTATAATTTCCCGTAAAAATGGCGGAAGTCAAAGCATCCGGCGCTCCGGCACTCCATCCAGACCCATCCCATACGGTGCTTCTTATAACAACGGTGGCAGTATCCGAAACTGATTCTTCACAGCTTCCGTTCTGAAGTACTGCCCTGAAATAAGTGGTTTGTGTTAAAAGTCCCATTTCAGCTCCGGTTAAAGTAGTGGTAAAATTCGGAAGGTTTTCAGAAGTTGCAAAATCCGCGGTCAGCGATTTCTGCCAGTGCAGAATTTTTCCTACACTTCCGTTAAGATGAAGGTCCGCCGCCAGATTCCCGCTGCAGATCTGCTGGGTTTTGACATCAATTGTACCTCCAACTGAAGCAGGCAGAATCACAACCGGAATATCCGAATCCGTGGCAGAAAAACCATTGGCATCGCGAACCGTAAGGGTATAATTGGTGGTTCCTGCCGTAGCTGTCGGAACCGAAACTGCGGCAGCGTTCGCCAGCCCGTTGGACCACTCATAACTATAAGGCGCATCGCCACCTGAAATCACTGCATTCATGGTATGCGCAGATCCGCTGCAGAATTCTCCATACCCATGCACCTCAATACTGATCTCTCCCGCCCTTAATCCTGTGAATGCAGAAATCTGTCCTGCTGTCAGGACTGCGTTAGTCGCTACAAGGGTATTGCCTGACAGCGCACCAAATTTAACCCACGGGTTTGTACTGACGTTAAAAACTCCGTTCAGCTGTGCCGCGGCGGTTTCTGGTTCTGCACCTACAACATCGACAGTCTCATACTGTGCAGTAATGGTGGCAACAGCGCCTGTAATACCGGTTTGCTGCACATTCCAATATTTTCTCAGGTAATTTCGTATCGTGTTATTATTTGGATGTTTTGAATGGATGACATTCACCCCGACAAAAGCACCGGAGAAAGTCCCCGAAGTCACATTTACCGTTACAGGCGAATAGCTGGCAGCGCCGGTCAGCTCTCCGACAGGGAATAAATAGCTTCCTGTGGCAGCGAACGGTCTTTTTACCAAACCGGCTCCATCCGCAACAATCATATGGTGAGTATCAAAAGATCCGGCAACCGGATTTGCGCCAAGGGTTAAATTTTTACTGCCGATGATGATATTACCCGAACTCAGGGTAAGAGTACCTCCAACAGTAATATCCTGAGCTAAAACAACGTCTTCGGTGTCCTTATTAACGGTTAAATTATCAAAAACGATGGCAGCAGTTCCGCCGATGGCCTGCTGAGAGACACCTGCTAAATTTATGGTTTTTCCGGCAAAACTGACAGGTTGGTTCAGTGTCAGATCTCCTCTTATATTCAAAGTGGTGATTGTTGGGGCGATAACAGCACCGGTACCCGAAACAATTAAATGATGGTAGCCGCCAAATGCTGCACCTCCCGGCGCAGGAATAGTTTGACCAGTGCCTTTAAATTCAATTGTATTTGGAATCAAGGTGGTAAACATGGTTCCCTTATTCACAAGTGATCCGGCAATCCCCATATAATTTCCTTCCAGAGCTCTTAGCGAAGCACCCGGGACAATTTCCACGTTATTAAAGGTAGTATTGCCAGCTACGGTAGCATCAGCATTTGTAAAGATAATTTTGCTCGTTCCGGTTCCGGGATTGAAAGTTCCGTTATTCTGCCATGCACCGGCGCCGAGATTCAGAATCAGCTGCGAATCAGGAGCAGAGTTCACAGTGGCGCCCGCTTCGATACTTATGGAAGCAATTTCTTCCGATGGATTCAAGGTAGGATAATTGCCTGAAGGAACTACCGGAACAATGACCTTGGTCACAGAGGTGGGTTTTAGATTAGGCGTCCAGTTCTCTATCGTAGTCCATGATGTGTTTACAGAGCCGTTCCACGTAACCATTGCCGGATCGGCGGTGTTGTCTAAACTGATGAAAACCTCTCCGGGTGTTCCCGTAAAATACTGGGCAATATTCGCGTTGGAGATTTCCACATAATTATCAGTGCTGTTGTTGCTGGATTTGCCCTGCTCGAAAGTAAGACTTCCTGCAACTTTATGTCCGAAAAACACAAGTTTGTTTTCCACATTGCCGGCATTCAGTTCACTGTCTAAATAGTGCTGTCTGATAATAGCCTTCGTTCCTGCGGCACCGCTCTGTGTGATATCATAGTAACGTTTAATTGCCGTCGGACGCCATGCGGGTGCAATACCCATGGTTAATTTGGCACTCATCGTCGTAGGCAGCGTCCCTCCAACCGGGAAAATGATGGACGAATTGGGATGACCGAAAGTATACAGCTTGTTGTTAACAAAGGAATTTCTTTTTATAATTCCGGTCACCTCACCAACACCGGTATTGGTACCGTCACCGCCCATGGTTAAGGTAAACAAACCCATATCCAGACTTCCCTTGGTAGCACTTGCATTCGCTGCCGGTAAATCTAATATTCCGTTCACGGTAAGGTCCCCGGTGGCGGTAGTTCCGGCCGCAGACGATAATTTTAAATTGGTGTATGTTCCGGCAACAAGAGTTTGCGCTCCGGCAGCATTTAGATTCAGGATACCGGTACCGTTCCAGGTTTTATTAGCCGGAAATGGAGTTGCCGTAGTATTTTGGGTAAGAATTAAACCATTATTCTGAATAGAATTGAGTGTTCCTGATAATGCTGTCGTTCCTAAATTTAAAGTTTTCAGTTCGTCAACTCTGAGAATATTGTTGACCGAAAAATTATTGCTAACGGTCACGGTATTCACATTGGAGCCACTTACATTGAAGGAGTCAAAAATATTGGTTGTTCCGGGACTGGTCTGATCAAAACTTAAGGCTGGATTTCTGGTTCCCCTCACCACCAGTTTTGCAGCCGCTCCGCCTGTTAATCCGTTTACTGTAGTATTAACCACATCACCCACTAGGGTTAACGTTTTATCTTTGACGGCTAATTTCCCGCCGTTGAATAAAAGTCTGCTTTGAACAGATAAATCAGCTGATAATGCAGCATTTCCCTGTAGAACAAAATCTTCCGCAACTCCGTCAAAGGCCACTAATGCTGGAGTTGGATTTGTGGCTGGGTATGCAATTACTTCAATATCATCGATCGCAAATTCATCCTGGGCACCGCTGCCTGAAGCTAAAGATCCTGACCATCTGACATAATAATAAGCATTATTGGCAATAGTTCCTGTTGGAATAGTAACTACTCTGTAATACGCTTTCCATCCTGGTGCCATATCAGCCGCTGCAGGTGAGATTACATCCACAATAGCTTGATCCGTATAAGTTCCGGTTGCAGTGGAAGAAGAGCTGAAACGGATCTGGCTCGAAGATGGCTGGTCATTATATACATAGACTTTATATCCAATATTAAGGCTTGTCATTGGTGCACCGGTTTGATTCTGGATCTGCAGCGTAACCGTACCCGGGTTAAAATCTGTACCGCCGGGCTGAATTCCTAAGGTATAGTTTGCAGCAGCTGCAGTTCCGACATTAAAAGCGTAGATTCCTGTATCCTCTTCGCCGCCGTCAGAAGGTCCGTTTTCGTAACTGCTGTCTTCAATGCTGTTGCCTCCGAAAGGAATCGCTCCGGAGGAAAAGCCTGAAAAAGCCCAGGCATTGGAATCCAGTTGCCCGCTCTCCACAATTTTAGACATCCCAAAACCTTGAAAGGTATCGAGATTTACCCCGTCAGCGGTATCATCAAAGTTTATTTTATAAGAGGTATTTGTCGCTTTAACCTGCAGACCAACGGGACTGTTCAAAGTGGTTGTACTTCCCGTTAAACCGGAAGAACGGTAATTTTCCACTCCTGATGCACCATTAAATTCTATAATCGAAACATAATAAACTTTAGCCGGCGTTAAACCTGAAATCTGAACAGAATTTCCATTCCCTTTATACACCACAAAGTTTCCTGTTCCGATCTGAGAACCTGCTCCGAATGCAGCACTGGCATTATAGGTAATTCCGTCTGCAGGCATTGAGTTTACAGCTGATACTTCTTTAATAAGTACTACTCTCTGCGCTCCGTTTCCGTTCGTCCAGCCCAAACTGAAACCGGTCGAGGTTATATTACTGAAATTAATTCCTGATGGATCGGAAGTTGGTTCAGTCGCAAGAACACGTCCGGTAACTGCAACCTGTTTAGTTACCGCTCCTGACGTACTGTGTACGATGTTTCCCGAATAATTTCCAGGTGAGGCTGCAGCAGTAAGCCGGGCCCGTAAAGTGATGGGCTGACCAGTGAGACCGCCGCCCGTATTGGGCAAAGTCAGAGTGTTGGCATAGACATTTCCGTTCAGAGAGACTTCAAAATTGGTAGGAGCGGTTACTGTTGCAGCCCCAACTAAATTGATACCGCTGATGGTATAGGTATTTGTAGCCGAAGAAGCGGTACCGGTTACCGTAGAAACCGCTCCTAACGTCGTTGCAGACAATGTTAGAGCAGGTTCACCCGAAGGTTCAATCATAAAATCTAACGCATTGGAAAAGAAAGTTCCGTTGGCAACAGTAATAGGTACTGTAGCGGGGGCTGCAATATCAGTAGCCGGAATTGCGGCCGTTAATCTTACGGATGAAACATAGGTAGTGGTTCTTAATGCCCCGTTCCAGTATACCTTACTGGTGGGTAAAAAACCTTTCCCATCCACTGTCAAAGTAAATGCTCCTGAATTGGCGATTTTAGAATCCGGTTGAAGCGCAGTGAGTTCTGGAGTCTGAACCGTTACCGAGAAATTATCAAAAAAGGAGGTCTGAATTTTAGCAGTCCCGGCATTCCAGAATGCACCGGCCATTGCAAGTGATTCATTAACGTAGTCTGTGATGACCGCTTCGTCCTGAAATACTAACGTTCCGCTTTTAGGATCGAGAAAAGAAGCTGTATTATCTTTCCTTAAAAATAAAGACCATTTGTTGTCCGCCGGATTATATTCGACACGGATACTGCTATACTCAGCACCGAAATCGCTTAACCCTGGTGTTTTGGAACTTAATTTAGGCACGATGGAGGACAGACCGTTGGAGTAAGTCGCAAGCCTGATCGGATCTGTCGTGGTACCTTGTCCCAGTACAATAGCATAGCCTTTTCCTGCACTGTTTGTGGTCCCCGGAGTTCCGGCGAGAATGAAGGCAGCACCGAATTTTCCGGAGGTAAAACCACTCGGATTGGCGCGGATCTGACGCATATTAAAACTCCAGGACACCACTCCGGTGTTCTGGCTTAAAACAGGCTTATATAACGGGTTGTAATTTGAAGTGGAAGTACTTGCTGCCACCCATCCGTTCACATTGGCTGCCGTTGAGATGTCATTGGACAAGGTCAGCATACCCGCATCTATCTTAGCTCCAAGATCGCCGCCGCTTCGCGCGACAGTCCAGTTCGAAGTTCCAATGGATCCCGTTGCCGTAAAATTTGAGTTCTGAGGAGTTCCCGGCGCATTAAAGTTTTCAGTAAAAACAGTTTGCTGAGCATTCAGAGGAGATCCCGTAAGCATGAACAGACAGCCGAAAAACAGAATGCAGTGAGTAAAGATAGATTTTATCATGATATAAAATTTTAAAATTGTGGTTCAGATCACATGAATCCGAACAAAGCTCTAAAAACTTCGCGACCGGTCTCCTCTATCCTTCCGGAGTATAGATGGAGAGCTCCTGACTGCAAATTCTTGGGAACTAAGTCAGGAAAATGTGATCCGGATAAAATCTAAAAATTGGTACACAAAAAAGAATGACAGAAATAGTAGACTTTTTAGAATCTTTGATAAACACCACCTTTTTGGTAAGTTATTTTGATAAGTACTGAATAATAGAAGAATATCCGAAAAACAATGGTTTATGCGTTATATTCATCATTTTGTGTTTATGGTACAAATATATGGGTTAATTGTTATGCAAATACCCATTTTTTTTACAAATAATCAATTATTATGCAATTCTCTGTTATTTTGAAAATTAACCAAGTATTTTCTGAACTCCAGCTGCCTCCACCCATAAAAAATCCGCCTCATTAGTGAGACGGATTCCGTTTATTTAAATAGTTTTTTATTTACCTGATGATTTTCCTGTTGGTTATTTTACCGGCCTGATTAATTTTAAGGATATAAACTCCATTACTCAGCGATACTGCAGGAATAACAGTTTTCATACTTCCCGGCTCTGTTTTTAAACTAAGTCTTCCGCTTGAATCGTACACCTCCACCTGAGTAATTTTTTTACCTTTTGAGTCGATAACAAAATCATCTCCGTCACGGTAAACCAAAAGGTCATCTTTCACAGTTCCATCGGTAGCTAAAACGGTTTCCGATTGGTAGATGATTTCAAACCTGCCGGTGCTTTCGCCTGCGTTGGCGGCAAAAGTGTAACTTCCCTCGCTCAGATTGGTGATAATACCGGTCTGTTTGTCTTTGAGATAAATGTGCTGTCCGTTTGCGAATACACCCTCCGCTTTGTCGAGCGTAAAGGTATAGTTCCCTGCAGCAAAATGCCGTGACCCCAGAATAATCTTATCACTCACCTCAAACATGGGCTTGCCTTCGATCTGCAGCTTATTACCTTCTGCAAGACTGTACAGCATGTCTGAAGAATCCCCGTTCATACCGGAATCGTCCATCCCAAATGCATTAGAGCCTCCAGCAAAATACACCACTGCAATAGTATTCACCGCATTCACAGGAGTCACCAGCTTCAGCCAGTATCGGTCTGCAGGAGACTGAGTGCCCTTGCTGAAGAACCCTGCTCCGGTATTATTGCTCCTGATGTCATTGTTGAAAACTAGATTTCCGCCTCCAGTCGCTCTCACCATAAAGCCCTGTCCGACTTTGGCAGTTTTATTGGGCTCCTTGGCTCCGATCGCGTTTGCAGGATTAGAGTCCAGAAGATATCCTGCTTTATTTCCCGTATCATTAACAGCATTATACGCCGCATAAGCTCGGCCGTTATAACCGCTTCCCTGCTGCGTATATATATTATTGGCTCCGTTGTCCCAAAACTGAAAAGTCGAGCTTATCTTAGGGCTTGCTGTTGCTCCCCCATTCAAAAGATATAATTTCTGTAGATCGATATTGGATGGATAGGGATTCCCTACCAGATTATACCCGTTCTGAACGTTGTTGGTATGCGCCAATGGGAAACTGATTACGCCGTTACCTGGTAAACCGTTGAATACCGCATCCATATTGTCAGCCGGCGCATCCGCTTTACTTGGCTCTTTTACCGCCAGACCTCTTCCCGCGATATAGGCTCCTGAAGAATTATAAAAATAATTATTCGCTTCATTATAATACAGCACATATGGATAAGTTGCTGTGGTAGGAACTCCCGGATAAATCGTTTTTAAACTTTGTCCGATGACAGGCGAAATCAGATAATTGTACTCCTGACGGCTGTCATTTCTGAATTTGATATTCCTCTTCACCGTGATATTACCCGAATTGGCCGGACTTGGACTGTCAACATTCTGGATAAGATTCCCGTCAGACTCTACGATAAGAGTACCGTTATTCGTAACAGCATTATCCACTTCCAGAAAATGATTAGCACCTACTGTCAGGGAACCGCCACTTAGGATAGTACAGCTGCACGCTTTAATATCTCCTGCCGACGTGTTGTAATTTCCCGCAATTACCGCATTCAGACCGTTACCGTTCGGAAGACCTTTACTCCATGTACCGGTATACACAGAATCCTCACCCACCGTTACAGTTGCCGAATTTCCGGTTCCAGAGCAAATTCCATTACTCACCGAAACAACAGTAAAGATTTGGTTCGATGTGGCATTAGAAACTGTTACGGCACCTTGACCGCTAGCATTGAGGATCAGCGTATTCACACTTCCTCCGTTAATTTGATATTGTACGGAAGCATTTGGCGGTCCAGCAATGGTAAAACCAGCATTTTCATTTGAACAAATTTGATTATTTGCTGCAGATACGGTTGCTGCAGGTAGGGCATTAACCGTCATCGTACCGGTTGCATTTGTGGTGCCACAACCTCCAGTTAAAGGAATACTGTAGTTAAATGTGCCAGATGAAGTTGGAGTGCCACTGATGGTAATCGTATTGGACGTCCATACTGCATTAACTCCTCCCGGTAATCCGGTTGCAGCACCAATACCGGTTGCACCTGTGGTGGCTATTGTCACATTTGGAATTGCAGTATTCATACAAACCGTTGGACTAGACGACGCCACTCCCGCAGTATTAGCTGTAGTAACCGTTATGGTTCCGGTTGCATTCATACTTCCGCAGCCTCCCATTAAGGTTATAGTATATGTTCCTCCTGCTGTTGAAGGAGTACCACTTATGGTAACAACATTGCCAGACCAAGAACCTGTTACACCAGTTGGTAAACCAGCGAAAGATGCACCGGTTGCTCCCGTTGTCGTATACGTAATAGAAGTAATCGGTGTATTGATACATACTGTTTGCGAATCTGTACCAGCAACAGAAATTAAAGCTATGGTCTTGACAGGAGTAACTGTGATTGTTCCGGTTTTCGTAACACTTCCACAGCCTCCCATTAAGGTTATGGTATATGTTCCCCCTGCTGTTGAAGGAGTACCGCTTATGGTAACAACATTGCCAGACCAAGAACCTGTTACACCAGTTGGTAAACCAGCGAAAGATGCACCGGTTGCTCCCGTTGTCGTATACGTAATAGAAGTAATCGGTGTATTGATACATACTGTTTGCGCGAATCTGTACCAGCAACAGAACTTAAGCTTACGGTATTTATTGGTAACACTGTTACTTTTATACGTAAAGAAGTTGCAGAAGAACAAAGCCCACTCGTAACAACCGCTCTATAAAAAACATTGGCGGTTAAGTTGGGTGTAGTATAATTATTTGACGTGCCACCTGACCCTCCTGTAACATTCGTCCAATTTGATGTTCCGTCGGCAGATTGCTGCCATTGTACCGTACCCACAGTGCCGGTCAAGCTAATAGTTGCAGCGGTACCCGAACAAATAGATTGATCAGCAGAAATAGTTCCTGCTACTGATGCAGGATTTACATTTACTGTAACCGAAGATGTTGTGACCGAAGAGCAGTCTCCGCTTTTAACCACAGCATGGTAATAGGTCGTTGCAGTTAAGTTCGACGTCATGTAACTTGCTGAAGTTGCGCCAGGAATGTCTGTCCAGCCGGTACTGCCGTCGGAAGATTGCTGCCATTGTATAGCTCCTACATTACCTGTCAAGCTAACAGTTGCAGCGGTACCCGAACAAATAGATTGATTAGCTGAAACAGTTCCTGCTACTGAAACAGGATTTACGCTAATGGTTATATTGTCACTGAATGTCTTATTTGCTATCACAAAACTAAATTCAAAGGTATAAGTACCTGCACTAAGAGGTCCGACAGTTACTTCAGAAGGAAGACTTTGCGGTGTAGCAGGCATGACTACCGTGGTAGGACCTGCAAACTGCAACCATTTAATATTGGTTACTGTAGCGTTACCAATTTTACTTCCAATAAGTTTAACATAACTTCCTGCGCATATCTGCGTTTGCTCCGCATTGGCTACTGCAATACCACTTGCTGCTGCTTCATTAACTTGGCCAAAAGTTCCTGCCGTTCCGGTACCTTGGCACATTGAAAACTTTTTATTTCCGATACTTATTCCGGTTTGCCCAGTGCACGCAGTATTATCGTTAGGGTCGACCATTTGTAGACCTTGCGTCGTAGAATCGGTAATAGAAATACTAATATTAGCTCCCGATGGCAAAGTAAATTCAGCATTTTTTGCAAAATATATTGTTCCATCGTTAATAATTAGATTGGGAAAAGGCGTTCTGGTCTTAAGAGTAAAATTATTCATTAAAACTAATTTCCCTTCAACATATAAATCACCTATACTTACGGAGAGAGCAGCACTGACTGTTATCGTATTGGTAGCAAGGATCGTAACCGTTTTTGTAAGAGGAGTGGTTTTTTCTCCGGGGTATCCCACCGCACTGCTTGGTGTTGCCCAAACCGATCCATCATAATACAACCAGCTTGAAAGACTGGTCCAGTTTCCAGTTCCAGCAGATTTGTAATCACCAACTGCCTGGGCCATAGCGAGATGCGAGAAAAAGAAAAAGAACAGAAGAAACCCTGCCTTTCTTAAAATGTTAATTTTTTTCATTTTTATTTGTGTTTTTGGTTTGTCTGAATTGTCAGTAGATCATCACCCTAACACTCAAGCCTACAATCCTTGTAGTACCTGAATTTTAGGCACGATAAATATTACCATGATTCGGATTCCGAAATGGTCATATCAGGGAGTTAAAGAAACTCCTTTCGAAAAAGATTGCTGTAAACAGGAGGAGAGAGGTAATAACCCGCTCTGTAATAGCGTACGGCAGAATGCCTGCCCTTTTGGGGAAAGTAATTTTTTTTCATCATTTGTGTGTGTTTGAAGTGTAATATATTTTCTTACACTTATATTTTTTAACCCGTCACGTCACCGTGACTATCTTAAACTGCTAATAATGGGGAAGAGAATAGTTTATCATTTGCATCGGTTATAAACCTTGCTTAAGCAACAGACAGTGCTTTGCGAGAAAACTCTTTTCAACCCTCTTAGTATCAGACAACAAAACTAAGTATTTTTTCGATAAAAAGAATATATTATTCATATTTTTTTAAGCCAGTTTCAGCATAACATCCCGACACGATATCTCATTTAACATAATAATTACACTCCATATGCAAAATCATTGCGGATTTGATAATATCTCAATATGAGATTTACTCTTTATTACCTAATCTCACCTCCGAACAAATACAACAACATACTAATAATCAATTAATTAATTACGAACTTGCGATTCGGGCGTCAACCTGCGGGTGGTGACATAAAATTTTATAATATGCCTGACCATTTTGTGTCTTCTCAACTTAAAAAATAATTTTATTTAAATATTGAAAAAAAACACAAAAAATAAATTTTAATTTAAGTCTTCTATTAAGGAATTTAATTCTCTTTAATAAGTGTTTTAATGATTAAATTTAACACATCAATAACTACTAACCTACCGTTAAAACACCCTTTTTTTGCCTCCTACACCCTAAAAAATAGGGTGAAAAATAAAATTTATAAACCCATCTAAAACAAAAGAGGAATAATGAAGCCGAGCAAAAAACGGAGCATCCTCCATTTTTCTGATAAATAAAAATTATACCCACGCTAGAGCCTTAAAAAAATTTCGACAAAATTATACGGAGACTTCGTAAAATCGCCATGCTATTTCATTACTTTCCGAACTGTAACAGAGCTGCCGCGGGTGATATACAGAAGATACACTCCATCATTCCACCGGCTGCTGTTCACTGAAACTTTGGCGGCATTTGTTTTTATCCGGTCTACTGATCTGCCGGCTGCGTCAAATACCTCAACTCCATTAATTTTTTGATCTCCGGAATTCAGTACGACTTCATTTCCGTTTTGATAAACCGTCAGATGATCCTTTGGTCGCCCGCCTGTCACTAAGGTGGTTTCCGGTTCATACATCACTTCAAAACGGTTGCTGTCTTCACCGGACTCCGCAGCAAAGGTGTAGTTTCCTTCACTCAAATTGGTAACAATACCGGTCTTTCTGTCGGCCAGATAGATTTGCTGTCCCCTCGAAAAAATACCTTCGGTCTGATCAACAGCGAGTGTATAATGATCTGCTGCAAAATGCCTGGTTCCTAACTTCACCACATCAGTTGAAACAAAGGAACTTCTTCCGTTAATGCTCACTTTTGCCTCTCCTGCGATGCTGTAAAGTGCATCTGAACCTCCCACCAGTGGTGAGTCGTCAGCAGCGTATGCACTGTTCCCGTCCTCAAAGTATACCACAGCGATATTGGAAGCGATATTGGAAGGCGTAATCATATTGAGCCAGAACCGGTCCATTTCGGTTGTATTCTTACCAAAAAAAGCCGTAGCTGCATCAGGCTTTCTGATACTGTTGCTGAAAGTAAGTGTTTTGGCTGGAACAAGAACCCGCGTCATAAATCCCTGTCCCATCGCAACATACCTTGTAGGAATTTTACTGGTGACCAACCCTGATTCACCGGTAGCTTTGGTAGGGGTGAGACTTACCGCATTATACTGTGCGTAGGCATTACCGCTGTATCCTGAACCATACTGCACATAAGTATTGTTCGCAGTGTTATCCCAAAAATAAAAGCTTGAACTGATGCCGCCTGCCTGACCCCCATTCTGGTTGTAGAAAGTCACCAAATCCATGTTGGATGGATACGGATTACCTATCAAATGATACCCCCGTAAACTGCCTTGCGGCGATTCAACCCCTGGATTACTGTTCACCGCAGTATAAACCAGCGCACTGCCGTCAGCAGAAGTACCGTTAACCGGAACACCTTTAAATACTGCTTTAACCTCATTAACCGAAACGGACACTGACGCAAAACCCGGCTCCTTAACCGCCAAGGCTCTGCCTGGAATATAAGCGCCGCTGGATTCATAAAAATAATTATTGCTTTCATTATAATAGAGCACATACGGTGCTGGAATTCCGTTGTAGATTCCGGTTTTTAAATTAAATCCCGCCACCGGTGAAATGAGGTAATTATACTGGCTGCGGTCTGTAAGTGGAGCGGCTGGGACAGAAAGTTTAATCTTTCGTTCCGCTGTAAAACTACCCGCACCGGAATTGGTATTCGCGTCATTCAGCTGCACCAGGCCGCCGTTACTTTCTACCAGAATATGCCCGTCATTCTTTAGCGCGTCAGTCACGGTTATTGCAGTATTCTCGCTGACGGTAAGTTTCCGGCCGTTTTTCACTTCACACTGACAAACCTTAAAAACCCCGTGATCTGCAGTGATGTAATCCCCATCAATTACCGCTCTGTCAGTATTGGTAGGCGCTGACGGCAGCCACGCAACACCGTTCCATACTTTTGGAACGATACCGGTGCTGGTAATCCGGATATCATCTAAGATCCAGGATTCATTTAAGGCATTATCCTGTGCGGTTATCCTGACCTTGAGTTGTGGAACCGAAGGAAGATTATTAATTACAATGGCACTGTACTGCAGCGCTGAGGTCGAGTTGAAATACGTGAGATTATTGTCCGTGGTGTAATTTCCAGAGCCAAGGGCAGTTCCTTTGCTTCCGAAACTCCATGCTACATTGATTTCCCCTGCAACTGCTTTTGCCTGCGGATACCAGGTTACACCTCCGTCCGGGCTGATCTCTACAAGCACAAAATCACTTTTTTGGTCATTGGGTACGCAGACGTCACCGCCGGCAGCTCCGTTACAGTCCATCCCGTTGGTAGTACTTCCAATAGAATAACCTGCCACTTTCAAGGTTAATTTAAGATCGGTATACGCTGACGTATCCACAGCCTCAAAATTAAACTGCACGCCGGATGTTAATACAGAACCGGGATCACCTCCCTGAATACGGTAACCTCTCGCTCCTTCAGAATAAAGATTATTGTTTTTAGGCACCGCGTTGTTTCCGCTGTTTCCGGAAGAAAAACCCGTATTAGGCCCAGGAGTTCCGATATTTAACAGAGTATAGGCCAGAACAGGAACTCCAGGAGCTGTCTCAAAATCCTGTTTTGCAATAACAAGATCTCCGGGAGACGAACAGAACGTGGCCCCGCCCTGAACGGCAAAAGTATATGGATTGTCATCAGGGTCGCTGTTCACAATACTTACAGTTGCATTTTTAGTTCCCACAGAATTGGGGAAAACTTCACATCAAAACCGGCGGTTTCATTGGTGTTAAGAACAGTGCCGGTAAGCGGCGGATTGAGGATCGTAAATGATGATGCATCTCCGGCAGAAATACTGAGTGTATTAATGATCAGCGGAGCACCACCTGAGTTGGTAATGACAAACGGTTTCGTTTGAGAATTCCCTAAATTCTGGGACGCGAAAAGAGTATTGTTCAGTCCGTTGGGCGAAGCACTGCCGTTAGCAACTGCCGTTCCGTTCCCCGTTACTTTTATGAAAGCAATACCTGCAGTGACACTTCCAGTCAGATTAATAACAGCCGATGGTGCACTGAGGGAAGCAAGCGTTACCGTTCCCGTGTAGTCTCCTGCTTGAAGTCCATCCTTTAAGCGAACATATATTTGCCTGTTGTTTACCGTGTTGCCCGCAGTTTTACTGAGTACAACTGAATTCCAGGGAGATACGTTTGCGCCGTCATATGTTAAATTCGTAGAAATTTCCCAATTGGCAGAGGCCGTTACCGTGATATCGCCAGCAAGGTTATTACCATTCACTACAAAGGGCTGTCTCCCGGATGGTCCCTGTCCAAAAGCATATGCAAAACCCGTCATGACAGATTTATCGGATGTAATGGAAGGACTGAGCACCACAGCACTGACGTTAAAACTATAAATCGGAGTCAGAGGATCGCTGCTGCCTATTCTTACCGTTTCGGTATGAATACCTGGAACGGTACTGTTAAATTTAATTTTAAAAGTCTGAGAAGAAAAACCCGCCATTGAACCTGCTGCAGGCTGCGCAGAAATTCCAAATCCGCTTGTACCGGCAAGCTGTACAAAAGGAGCAGTATTGAGTATCAGATTACCAGAGCCATGGTTTTGAATGGTAAAGGTTTTCTCAACATCAGTTCCTGCAATAATATTTGCCCCGAAATCTGTACCGTCAGCGATGGAAGTGGTCACGGTACCGTTTGGAATGGTGATTCCGTTTCCCTGAAGATTTATTCTGGGTTCAACCGTGCCGCTAAAGCCAGTCCAGTTTACATCATCAACAGTCACCTGCCTGTTGCCGTTAGCCGTTCCAATAGGATAGGTAATTTTCACCGACACTAACCCTGGTTTATTGACAGTGACGGAGAAATTATATACAGTTGCATCTGCTCCCGAACCAGCCCCAAAACTAGAAGTAAGTGCTGCCTCCATCCCGTCAACCTGTACAGCCAAGACTCTGTTAACATTTCCGGTAAATGCTTTTCGGTACTTAAAACTGAAAATTCCAACTCCATTGGGAATTTTAAATTCCACTGAACTGGGTTCATCAGCCCGCCGCAACATCAATCCTTTTCCATTGATAGAATAATCATCAACAGATGCAAATCCTTCATTTCTGGAATGGATGAAATTTACAGTTACACCTGATGTTTCACCACTAAATGAACCGTTTAAATAGTTTGATGTTAAAGCCGTCTGTGTTTGAAAAGTTTCCGAACCCTGACCCCTTGCGTTCAAAGAAAAAAGCAGAATAAAGAGCACAGGAATGCGATAAAAATAAGGTAAATATTTTTTCATGCTTTTGTGTTTGAAAACAAAATTAATAAAAAAACACCATAACCCTAAGAACGGTTTTCCGTAAAAACGGGAATTTCCTGCACGGATTTAACACCAAAGGCTGTACAGCATTGGTAAAAAAATATGAAAATGTTTTATTTATTCAACGATAAAAAGATCCGAGGCTATGCCGTCGGCAAGAAACCAATGTTTTTCTGGAATTTTAAGATGTTCGTTTTCAATGAATAAAACTCCGTCCTCCATTTTACTTTTTATTTCTCTCTTAAAATAATCCAGAATTTCATCACTGAACAGTTCATTTAGTCGGACCAGATCAACACCCCAGACCGTCCTTAAACCAATCATGAGCATTTCATTGAACTGATCTTTTTCCGTAAGAATTTCAGTTTCTTTCGCTGAAACATGTTGACTCAATGAATTGATATACAGTTTATTGTTCGCGCTATTCCAGCTTCTTTCATTTCGTCCGTTGTAAGAATGTGCGGACGGACCGATCCCAAGATATTCACGGTAATTCCAGTACGCAGCGTTGTGCCTGGAATGAAAACCAGGCTTGGCGAAATTGGAGATTTCATAATGCTCAAAACCATGATCTTTCAGAAATTCTGACATATAATAAAACTCTTTATTCTGCTCCGCTTCTTTGGGTGCAGGAACTTTATTTTGTCTAATCCACTGGTTTAAAGCAGTTTTTGGCTCCACCGTCAAAGCGTAAGAAGAAATATGCGGAACCTGGAGTTCGATGGTTTTATTGAGGTTTTCTTTCCAGATTTCCATGCCGGAAGTCGGCGAACCGTAAATTAAATCAATACTGATATTCTCGAAACCGAAATCCTGCGCCCGCTTGATCGACGACTCTGCTTCACCGGCATTATGCGCGCGGTTCATCAGCAGTAAATCTTCGTTGAAAAAACTTTGGGTACCGATGGAAAGCCGGTTAAACGGCGTTTGAGCCAGTTCTTTCAGAAACATTTTATCAAGATCATCAGGATTGGCTTCGAGCGTGATTTCGATATCCGGATCAAAAGAAAAATATTTAAGAACCTCATCAATAATTGATTTCAGTTCGTCAACTTTAAGAATCGACGGCGTTCCGCCCCCAAAATAAAGCGATTTTAAATTTTTACTTTCAAGTTCGTCTCTGCGCAGAAAAATTTCTTTCTTTAAAGCAGCAATCATTTCTTCCTTAAAATTCAAAGAAGTGGAAAAATGGAAATTGCAGTAACTGCATTTCTGCTTGCAGAAAGGAATGTGAAGATAAATCATGAGTCAGAATCCAGAGAAAAAAGTACAAAGATACAGGTGAATGGTCAATAGTGAATTTTTGAGACTTCAAACTTCAAAATGTGACATCCAGCACCCGGAAATTCTAATACCGGTAACCTCTGGTATTGATGAAGTTTTCAAAGTTATAACCCACACTCAGCATAAAACTGCTTCCGGCATATTGCTGAATATCGGAAAGACCGAAATTATAACTTGCCCCGAAAAAGAAATTGCTGACAGTAGCTTTTACAATTGGCGAAATTCCTAAATTCTGGCTTCCGAACCGGTTTTTTGAAGTTCTGAAGCTGGCTCCGGCCGAAAATGAACTCTCATCACCCAATAGTGTTGCCATCAGATTCATGTCGGTAATTCTGGAAGAATTGGTGCTGAAATTCATTAATACCGAAGGCGAAACATAAAACTGATCGTTCAGATAAAAATCATATCCTGCATTGATATTGAATTTGGTAGGCTCCGGCTCAATTCCGTTGACGATTGGGATATCATTGGTCAGTGCAATATCATTTACTGAAACTCCTGCGGAAAAATTACGGTAGGTTACCGCCATCCCAAGATTTGCATATACCAAAAAAAGGCTGTTAGCATCGGAAGCCAGTGTAGGATCACCCGGATCCTGTGGGCTGAGCTTGGCCAGATCGATATGCATATTGTAAAAATTCACATTGGTTCCAAAGGAAAACTGGCTTTTTCTTTCACCGTCATCATCAATCGGAATAAAATAAGAAGCACCTCCGGAAATTCCGTTGGAGGAAATGGGCCCGTTCTGATCCTTGAAAAAAGACAATCCGGCTCCTACCCTGTCGAAAATATTCGCATGCAAACCGATAGACTGCACATTGGGCGACTCACTGAACTGTGAAAACTGTTTCTGGTAATTCAAATTCAACACCACATTATCTGTTTTACCATACTGGGCCGGGTTGAAGAGAAAATCACCTTCAAGCAGGTACTGCTGATAATAAGGCAGTGTTTCCTGGCTTTTATAAAGGCCGAAAGAAAGTAAAACGAAAAATAACGTATATATTTTTCTCATAATTGGTTACGTGAATTTTTACAAATATAAAAAAACTTTTTTTGGAATTACTGCTCTAAATAATTCCTCCATCTTTTTACCGCTTCCTCCATATCTGCCGGCATCGGACTTTCGAAATACATTTCCTTTTTTGTCGTAGGGTGAATAAATCCTAAAGTGTGTGCATGAAGGGCATGACGAGGCAAAACCTCGAAAACATTCTTAACGAACTGTTTATATTTCGGCAGGTTAACGCCTTTTAAAATATGGTTACCTTCGTATCTTTCATCATTAAAAAGCGTGTGACCGATATGTTTGAAATGCGCGCGGATCTGATGGGTTCTCCCTGTTTCCAGCTTACATTCCACCCAGGTGATATATCTAAAGCGTTCGATAACTTTGTAATGCGTTACAGCATGTTTTCCTAGGCTTCCGTCTTCAAAAACCGTCATCTGCATGCGGTTTTTCAGGTGTCTTCCGATATGTCCGGTGATCGTCCCTTCTTCATTGGGAACATTGCCCCATACAAATGCCCAGTACAGCCTTTTTGTTTTTCTTTCAAAAAACTGCTTGGCGAGAAAACTCAGCGCATATTCATTTTTGGCAATGACCAGAAGTCCCGAAGTGTCTTTATCAATACGGTGCACCAGACCAACCCTGTCCAGATCCGATTTCTGCCCGTTTTTTTCGAAATGAAAAGCCAAAGCATTCACCAACGTACTGTGATAATTCCCGTGACCGGGATGAACGACCATTCCGGCAGCTTTGTCCACTACCACTACATCATCGTCTTCATATACAATATTGATCGGGATATCCTGCGGAATGATGATGTTCTGTCTCGGCGGATGCGTTAAAAGTACAGAAATCTGATCGCCGGGTTTTACGCGGTAGTTCTGTTTTACCGGGACGCCGTTTACTACAACGTTTCCGGCACGGCAGGTTTGGGAAATCTTATTCCGTGACGAATTTTGTCTGAATATCAGCAGAAACTTATCAATCCGCAATGGCTCCTGGTTTTTGTCTACTGTGATGTTGAGGTGTTCGTATAAACCGGATGATTCTTCATCATTGATTTCCTGATGCAGTACTTCTTCGTCTAAAAATTCTTCGTTTTCTTCGGACATATTATTTAGAAAAGCTTCAACTTTCTGCTGAAGCTTTATCGATTTTATTATATTAGTAACTACTCTACAATAACTTTTTTGGCTTTTGGTTTTTCTGCCGGTTTAGTCGTGGAAGGATTAGTTTTTGGAGTTGTGGACGTATTAACCGGAGCTTTCGGTTTTTGTTCTCCCGTCGTTTTCGGAACCTCCTGTTTCGGAACTTCAGTTTTTGGAGTTTCGGTTTTCGGAGTTTCAGGTTTCGGCTCTGTCTTTTTTGGTGCAGGCTCTCTGTACACCGGCGCTTCATAACGAATTGGCGGCGTAGTAGTGTCAATTTTAATTCTGTACATGGAATTAAGCTGTGAAATCTTTCCGCCCATTTCGGCCGGCGTTTTCTTACTTGCCCAAATATCGATCTGCATTCCCTGATCCCGGACATCAAACGAAGCCGGATCCTGATAATATACAATATCCGAATCGTCCTGTCCTCCGTCTTCATGCTCAATCAATCCTACTTCAAAAAGATTCTGTGCGATGATCGCTTTTGCTTCCTGAACCGTTAATCCCACCAAATTGGGAACGGATATATTTCTTTTCGGACCTGCGCCAATCACAAGATCAATGGTGGAAAACCTCGGCAACAGCGTACCCGGCTTCAGCGAAGTTCCGTTATAGAGCATTCTTAAAACAGCATCTCTCTGGATACTCGGCTCATAAATGGTGTCTCCTACTTTTAATCCAACCTGTTCCAGCTGACGGAAAGCAAGACCTTTATATCGGTCCAGAACATCAGGAACGGAAACCTGTGCGTAAGATTTAGGATTCACTTTTAAAATAATAGTTCTTCCGTCCTTCACCCTTGAACCTGGTGAGGGATAAATCTGTAATACCTGAAAAGGTCTGTATTTAGGATCGTATTTGAAACTGTCCACTTCATAATCGAGTCCTGCATCATCCAGGATTCTGATGGCGTCATGCACCGACTTGTTCATCACATTGGGTACAGGAATTTCTTTGCCGTGATTCGTATGAATCTCTAACCAACGGAAAGTAAGCCAAACTAATCCCGTGAAAACGGCTGCAGCCAGAAGAATATTTACTAGGACTTTCCAGTGGAAAAGCGATTTAGGCATATTTTTAAATCTTTAATATATAGATGCAAATATATAAAATAATCTTTTCTGAACTTCCTGATTTTTTTGCCTGCAAATTTTTAATCATAAAAGTTTTGAAATATTTACCTTTGTCTGCTAAAGCAAATCCATGATTTTATCCATGACAGGCTTCGGAAGAAGCGAAGGTGTTTTTGAAGGTAAAAAAATTACCGTCGACATCAAATCTTTAAACAGCAAATCTTTTGACCTGAACATCAAAATGCCTTTACGGTATAAAGAAAAGGAATTCGAAATCAGAAAAATGCTGAGCGACAGCATTCTCCGCGGAAAAGTCGACTGTTACATCAATCTGGAAACCCTCGACGATTCCAATGATGTGAACATCAATCACGAGCTGGTAAAATCTTACATCGATGAACTGAAGAAAATTTCCGGCGACGGTCCAGACTTCGAATACCTGAAAATGGCCATCAGAATGCCCGAAGCTATTTCTACAAGACCTGATGAACTCAACGAAAACGAATGGTTTTTGTTGACCGGGTTATTAAAGGATGCACTTTCAAAATTCAATAATTTCCGAAAAACAGAAGGTGATAATCTTCATGAAGAGCTGAAACGCAACATTCACAACATTGAAACTTACCTTGGAATGGTGGCTCCCTACGAAGGCATCCGCCTGGACGCCATTAAAGAAAAATACCGCAGCACGCTGAACGAATTCGATAATATTGATGAGACCCGTTTTTATCAGGAAATGGCTTATTTCACCGAGAAATTAGATATTTCTGAAGAAAAGGTGAGGCTGACCCAACACCTGAAATATTATGCAGAAGTGATGAAAAACGAAGATTTCAACGGAAAAAAACTGGGTTTCATTTCCCAGGAAATAGGTCGCGAAATCAATACATTAGGTTCTAAAGCCAACCACGCGGAAATACAGAAACTGGTAGTAATGATGAAAGACGACCTCGAAAAAATTAAAGAACAGACGCTGAATGTACTTTAAAAGTTGAGACCGAAAAAAATCTCACGTCGTAAAAACATTATTTTTCAATATTGATTCATGAACAAAGTTATCATCTTTTCAGCACCTTCCGGAAGCGGAAAAACCACCCTGGTAAAACACTGTCTGGAAAAATTTCCACAGCTGGAATTTTCAGTTTCCTGCACCACCAGAAATCCTCGCGGAACCGAAAAAAACGGCACTGATTATCATTTCATTTCTCCCGACGAGTTCCGGCAGAAAATTGCTGAGGACGCTTTTGTAGAATTTGAAGAAGTATATACCGACAAATATTACGGAACCCTGAAATCTGAGGTTGAAAGAATCTGGAACACAGGAAAAACCGTGATTTTCGATGTAGATGTAAAAGGCGGAATTTCCCTGAAAAAATATTTCGGAGATCAGGCGCTTTCAATTTTTATCATGCCTCCGTCGATTGAGGAACTGGAACGTAGACTGGTTTCCCGCGCCACAGACGATTCCGAAACCATCCGCACAAGAGTGGAAAAAGCATCCGAAGAAATGACTTTTAAGGATCAGTTTGATAAAATTGTGGTGAATAATGATCTGGCTGAGGCGAAAACCTCTGTTGAACAACTTCTGAACAACTTTTTGAGCGCATGAAAATTGCCATTATCGGTTGTGGCTGGGTAGGAAAAAAACTGGCGGAATATCTCACCGGTAAAGGCCAGTATGTCATAGCAACCACCACCTCTCCGGAAAAAATTCAGGAGCTGAAAACGGTAGCGGCAGAAGTACATCTACTGGATTTCAGCAAAGATTCAGGAGCTGAATTTTTAAATGATACTGATGTCGCCATTTTCAGCATGCCTATTTCCCACAGCAGCTGGTTTAAGGGATTTGAAAACATGACAAACACATTTCCTAAAACAATTCTGTTCAGTTCCACAGGAATTTACCCTCAGGAAAACAGAATTTTCTCTGAAAAAGACACCACGAATTTAAGACCGGATATTGCAGCGGCTGAAAAAACGGTCAGAGAGAAATATCCTCAAACCAATATCCTCCGTTTCGGCGGCCTAATGGGCAGTGAAAGATCCCTTCAGAATTTCTTCAGAAACAGAGAAGTCAGCAATCCTGAAAAACGCGTCAATTACATTCATTACGAAGATATTTTAGCGATAGTGGAACTGCTGATTATCTCAGATAAAGCTTCCGGAATTTACAATGTTGTTGCTCCGGAACATCCTGCAATGGGAGAAATTTTAAATGGAGTAGATGGAAAAACTGTTGATTCATATGATTCCAGGCAAAGGATTATTTCCTCCGAACTTTTTATCCAGGAATTCAATTATAGTTTTCTGCATCCGGATCCGAAATCTTTTAATCCGTAAGTACTGAAGATACCGGCTAAAATTAATATTCTGTAATTTATTTTCATGATCAGTATTTCCGACGAAACATTTACCAAAAAAGATTTCACTAAAACACCTCTGGAAAGCGGTGAATACGACAACTGCGTTTTCAGCAGCTGCATTTTTTATGAAAGCCGTCTTACAGAAATTTCCTTTCTGAACTGCGTGTTCAACGACTGTGATCTGAGTTTGGCTAAAATTGAAAACACCGCATTTCGGGAAGTTGAGTTTAACAGCTGTAAGATGGTCGGCATTGATTTTGAACAGGCCAACGGTTTTGGCCTGCGTCTCAGTTTTAAAAACTCCAACCTTTCACATGCAGTTTTCTTTCAGAAAGACATCAGAAAAACAGTTTTCGATCACTGTATTCTGCGTGAAACCGATTTTACTGAGGCGAATTTAACGGAAAGCAAATTTACCCAGTCAGATCTTTCAGGAAGTATTTTCGACCGGACTCATCTTGAAAAAGCAGACTTTAGGGAAGCTTTGAATTTCAGCATCATTCCTGAAAACAATTTCATGAAAAAAGCCAGATTTTCCCAACACAATCTTGCAGGATTACTGATGCATTCGGGAATTGAGATTTCCTGAGAAAATTAGCCGAAAAATCACTAATTTTAACCCTTATTTAAATTCACAGAAATGAGCACAGAAACATTAGATAAAGCAAAATCAAATCTTCCGGTAAGAGGATTTTTAAAAATAGATGATCTCGTTATTCCTCAGGGTGAAGAATTGGTAAAAGCCATTCTGGAACTGAAGAAAGAAAAAAATGCCGTGATTCTGGCCCATTATTATCAGCCTGCAGAAATTCAGGATATCGCTGATTTTCTTGGAGATTCCCTTCAGTTGGCGAGACAGGCAAAAGATACCGATGCGGATATGATCGCCTTTTGCGGCGTACATTTCATGGCTGAAGCAGCGAAAATTCTTAATCCGACTAAAAAAGTAGTTTTGCCTGATACGCAGGCCGGCTGTTCGCTTGCAGACGGCTGCAGCGGTGAAGGTTTGCGCGCGATGCGTGAAAAACATCCTCATGCTTTAATTGCCACGTACATCAACTGTAACGCGGAAACGAAGGCTGAATCTGATATTATCGTAACCAGTTCCAACGCGGAAACTATTATCGAAGCCTTGCCGAAAGACCGCCCGGTTATTTTCGCCCCGGATAAAAACTTAGGCAGATATCTTTCTAAAAAAACCGGCCGCGACATGATTCTCTGGGACGGAAGCTGTATCGTTCACGAAGCTTTTTCCATGGAAAGAATTGCGAAACAACTCGCAGAAAATCCGGATGCAAAATTGATTGCGCATCCTGAAAGCGAATCGGCCGTTCTTGATCTGGCACATTTCATCGGCTCTACCTCTGCGTTGTTGAATTATGTGGAAAAAGACGAATGCCAGAAATTTATCGTGGCGACCGAAGAAGGAATTCTGCACGAAATGAGAAAACGTGCACCGCACAAAGAACTTATTCCGGCACTGGTTTTTGACGAAAGCTGTAACTGTTCCGAATGTTTTTACATGAAGAGAAACACGATGGAAAAACTTTATCTCTGCATGAAATATGAACTTCCGGAAATTTTAATCGACGAAGAACTCCGTTTAAAAGCGTTGAAACCAATTGAAGCGATGCTGGAACTGAGTAAAACAATAAAATAATCTCCAGCGCTGTTAGGGCTTAAAGCCCTAACAGCGCTCCTCAAAACATGAATTCAAAAATCCTTCTTGAAAATCTAAAAATCTACGCTTACCACGGCGTTCTTCCCGAAGAAACCATCATCGGAACTTACTTTATTCTGAATATTCAAATTCACGCCGATTTATGGAAAGCCACCGAAACGGATCATCTGGAGGACACCATCAATTATGCGGAAATCAATACAATTGTTCATGAGGAAATGAAAATCCCTTCAAAACTGATGGAACATGCCGCAGGAAGAATGATGACAAAAATTAAAATTACTTTTCCGCAGATCACTTTTATCTCCGTAAAAATGACCAAAACCAGCCCGCCGATGCAGGGAGAAATGGATGGGGTAAGTGTTTATTTTGAAAAGAAATTCTGAGACCGATAAACGGATTCAACAAAACATAACTTGGAGCGGGCGAAAGCCTGCTCTTTTTGCAATCATCTTCGCGTTGAATTTGCACATTTCAGCTCCCCGCTTGCGCCGGGCTGAAAATCTGAGGAGATCTTTTTCCCCAAATATTTTTCGTTAAATTTGCGTCAGAAGATTCTTTTTAATAAAAATCAAAAACGCTGAAAAGTTACAACCCACCGATGAAGTATATTACTCTTTCATTAATTTCTGCGATGCTGTTAAGCATTTCCTGGCCCACTTACGGAATTCCCTTTTTTATATTTTTTGCATTTGTTCCGTTACTGATGATGGAACACGAAATCTCGAAGTTTTCGGGAATAAAAAATAAAGGAAGTCTGATATTTGGACTTTCTTTTATATGTTTTGCCATCTGGAATATTGTCACTACTGGTTGGCTGTACGGATCCAAAAACCCTGACGGATCGCATTCACTTCTGGCAGTCGTTATTCCTGTCATCATTAATTCACTCCTTTATTCATTCGTTTTTCAGCTGTATCACTGGTACAAAAATGCGCAGGGAACCTATTTCGGACTGGTGTTTTTTGTAGCCATCTGGATGGGTTTCGAAAAATTCCACATGAGCTGGGAATTTACCTGGCCCTGGCTAAATCTCGGAAATGCTTTTGCTGATTACCCAAAACTCATCCAGTGGTACGACACTTTGGGCGCGACAGGCGGAAGTTTCTGGATTTTACTCATTAATGTCTACGCTTTTTACACTTTGAGAATTTGGGAAGCCGGCAGAAAAAGGAAATCTTTAATCATTAACTCGGCGGTTCTCGTGGGAGCCATTGCAATTCCAATGTTGATTTCTACCATAAAATATCAGAATTTCGATGAACAACCCATTGGTTCGGTGAATGTTTTAATGCTTCAGCCGGATCTTGATCCTTATAACGAAAAATACTCCAAAGACAGTTTAACGATTTTAAATGAACTGCTGACTTTAGCGGAACAGAATTCTCCAAAAATCAGCCAGCCCAACCAGATCGATTATTTTATCGGCCCTGAAACGTCTCTTCCGGGTTACGGTTCCATTTCGGAAAGCGGTTTTGAGCAAAGTCTGCTGCTGAATACAGTAAAAGATTTTCTAAGCAAACATCCGAAATCGATCTTTACCACCGGTATTTCGTCACATCAGTTTTATCCTGACGCCAGTAAAAAAACGGAATCCTCTTATCAGACTTCGGAGGGAATCTATGTGGACAGTTACAATTCTGCGGTCCAGATTATCCCGAACCAAAAAGTACAGGTTTACCACAAAGGAAAACTGGTTCCCGGTGTTGAAATCTTCCCTTACATCAATGTTTTGAAACCACTTTTGGGCGATGCAATGCTGAATCTTGGCGGAACCATCGCTTCCCTCGGAACCGATAAGGAAAGAAAGGTTTTCAGCAATCCTTACAATAAAGGGAAAATAGCTCCTATTATTTGCTACGAGAGTATTTACGGTGAGTTCGTTACTGAATATGTTAAAAACGGAGCCAACTTTCTCGGTATCATGACCAATGACTCCTGGTGGGGCGTTACGCAGGGACATAAACAGCTGATGGCGTACGCAAAACTCCGTGCGATCGAAACCCGCCGTGAAATTGCAAGATCAGCGAACAGCGGAATCTCTGCACACATCGATGCGAAAGGGGATGTAGTTGCTGACACGCTTTATGGCGACCAAACGGCACTTTTTGCAAAAGTGAATCTCTATGATAAAATGACTTTTTACACAAGAGCCGGTGATTTATTGTCAAGACTTTCAATTTTCGTTCTCGGCTTTCTGGTATTTTATACTCTGATCAAAAAATATCAGAACAGGAAGAAAAAAAGTTAATTCGCATTCCGGAATCTGAGTGAGTTTTATTTACTCTTTTCCGCCTTTTTGTGATTAAAATGATTCAGCAGCAAACGGATTTCATTGAATTCAAAATCATTGGGAAGTGTTTTTTTCCAGTCAGTTAAGGTTTCATGACTGCTGTTTTTCTTAAACTCTTTTTCGAAAGTTTTTATTTTTTCTTTATCGAAAACTCTGGTTAGATCCAGCAGGCCTTGTTCAGCGAATTTAGCCAGATGTCCGAAAATAGTTTCTGTTACCAGACCACGGTCTCTGGCGATCTCAGGAATAGTTTTCCCTTCCTCAAACAGCTGAAAAGTAAGAATATGGGATGGAATTTTCGCGATTTTCGTGGTCACTTTCACATCATTTTCAGGATTGAAAAGTTTCGTTTCCAGCAAATGAACGTCTTTCAGATCATTCAGATAATCTTCCAGATCATCAAGGAAAACCCGGAAATCTTCATTATACTGTTTCAGTCCTTTTACCCCTTTGCTTTCTGCATAAAAATCTTTTAACGGACTGAAAATTTTTGCATTTACATTAGAAAAAAAGAAATTGACCGCACCTTTTGCCTTGGTTTCAATCTCACTCCATTCCTCACTTCCGCTGATAAATTTATGGGTCTTCTGCTGAATGATTTTATCAAACTTCTCGAATACCGCAGCGAATTTTTCCGTTTCCGGTCTTATGCTTTGGTAAAGAAATTTAATTTTATCCTTGTCCAGAACTTTACTGTGTTTTGCTGCATTGTGCCACATTTCCAGGGACGGCAGAATCCATTTACAGTCGAGCCTGTTGATGATTTTCTTAATGCTGTAATCGTATTTTTCAGTATTCAGAATTTCCTCGATCCGGTTATTTGCGTGGGTTTCGTCCTGAAATTTTGCAACTCTACGGTCAGAAAAAATTACTTCGGGAGTGATTTTAGATTTTAAGACAATTCCTTCTAAAGTTCTGCAGCGGGAAAGTGCGACGTACACCTGTCCGGAAGCGAAGGATTTTCCGGCGTCAATGATGAGACGGTCAAACGTTAAACCCTGAGATTTATGGATGGTGACCGCCCAGGCCAAACGGATAGGATACTGTTTGAAACTTCCCAGCACTTCTTCCTGAATACTTTTATCTTCACCCAAAGAATATTTTTTCTGTTCCCAGGTTTCTTTTTTCAGTTTATAAATCTCATCTTCACCATCGATGATCACGCTTACTTCCTTATCATCCACATCTACTACTTCCGCGAGTTTTCCATTGAAATAACGGCGTTCTCCGCTTGCATCATTCCGGATGAACATAATCTGCGCGCCGGTTTTCAGTTCCAGGCTTTCGTCATTCGGATACTGGTTTTCATTAAAGTTGCCGATAATTTCCGCATTGTAAAACTTAGGTTTTCCGGGAAGTTCAGCGAGTTTTTTCTGATTGATTTCATCCGCCATTCGGTTGTGCGAAGTCAGATAAACATAAGGTTCATCGGTAGGCTCAAAATCCGGAATATATCTTTCGTTTAGGGTATCAAAATCGATGTCGCCAATTTCACCGTCACGTATTTCATTCAGAATTTCCAGAAACTTTTCATCTTTCTGGCGGTACACGGTTGTTAATTCCAATGTAATTAACGGTAATTCTTTCACCGCGTAGCTGTCGAAGAAAAAAGGAGAATTATAATATTGTTTAAGGACATATTCGTCTCTTACAACAGGTGGCAACTGATACAAATCTCCAATAAAAAGCATCTGCACCCCACCAAATTTCTGCTGATTTCTGCGTACATGCCGAAGAGAAAAATCCATCATATCCAAAACATCAGCGCGAAGCATGGAAACCTCATCAATAATAATAATTTCAATTTCGCGCAGCAGTTTCAGCTTGTCTTTCCGGTACTTGAAATGATGCATCAGATCGGCGATATTGTTGGCTACATTACTGTCCACCCTTTCTGTCGTGGGAAGAAAAGTCCTCAACGGAAGTCCAAACATCGAGTGAATCGTTACGCCGCCCGCATTGATTGCAGCGATTCCTGTAGGAGCAACCACGATGTATTTTTTACGGGTTTTGCTCACGAAATCATTCAGAAAAGTAGTTTTCCCGGTTCCTGCTTTTCCGGTGAGAAAAATACTTCTGTTGGTATGTTCGGCTAAATTGAAGAGAGATTCATTCATCAGTCAAATTTAAAGAAAATCATTAATTTTTAAACAATATATCATTAAGATAAAATTGTTACGGGGAGGAACAAAAAAAAGCAACAATATGAAAATACTAAGAAAAAAGGCAATATTTTTGCATCCAAAACCGTAAAAGTAAAAATGAAAAACCTTTTAGTCCTTAGTCTTGCTCTATTGTCCCTTGCGTCGTGCAAATCTAAAAAATCTGCTGAAAGCGCCGAAAATCTTCCCAAAGATATTGCCCTGAAACCGGAAAATAATCTTTCCCAGCAAAATGACAGAGACGAACTGAGTAAAAAAATTAAGGAAATAAATCTTCTTATTGCCGCGGAACCATGCATCGATCCAACAGAATGGAAGTTTACAGCGATTGGTGCGAAACCTTGCGGCGGACCGAGTTCTTATATCGCTTATCCTAACAAACTTGAAGGAGAAATTTTACCGAAAATTCAGAATTTCACAGCCATGCAGGCTGCATTCAACAAAAAATATAATCTGATGTCCGACTGTGCAATGGTAATGCCTCCTTCCGGAATTAAATGTGAAAACGGAAAAGCGGTTTTGGTCACTGAAAACACTGGTGCTACAGAAGTCCAGTAATTATCCGACACTTTGGTTGCTGTTTTCTTTGTGAAGCGCATCTTTCAGTAATTTTGCAGCACTCCATTTGGCGTGTTGTGACGGCTTGATAAAATGCCCCATTTTGTAGGCGTAAACTTTTGTAAACTCTGCACCAAAAAACACAAGCTGACAGGAATAATTAACCCACATCATCAAAAGTATAACTGTACCTGCAGCACCGAAAATGGAAGTCGGTTTGGAAAGTTCAAAATAAATCCCAAGTAAAAATTTGCCGATATTAAAGAGCAGTGCGGTAACGAAAGCGCCCATCCATACGGATCTCCATGAAATTTGAACGTCAGGCAAAATTTTGAACATCATTGCAAATAAAACGACAACAACTATAAAACTTACCACAAAATTGATGATTTGCGCTAAAATAAAAGTTTCAAGTCCGAAATGACGCGTAATCCACTCATTGGCTAAACCAAGCATGGAGGACAGCAGCAAACTGGTGAGGAGTAAAAAAGAAATAATGAGAATCATCCCGAGAGAATTGGCCCGGTCTAAAATATATTTCTGGAATGCTTTCTTCGGCGCAGCTTCTACATCCCAAAGCGTATTTAAGCTGCGCTGCATCTGAAAAAATAAAGTTGTTGCCCCAAATATCAATGTTAAAATCCCGAAAATTTTCATCCATATATTCTGGTTGTCCCACACGGCACTTAAAATCATGGTTTGTAAACTGTCGGCAATTTCCTTTCCTGCAATTGCGCTTGCGTGATAAGTAATCCTACCTTTCACGGCTTCATCACCAAAGAAAAATCCGGCGATCCAGATCACGATAATTAAAAGCCCCGGCAAAGAAAATATGGCGTAATAGGCAATGCTTGCTGAATCTTTTGAAGCTGAGGAATTATTCCAGTCGTGAAAAGTATCTTTCAGAAGCTGCCATGTAAATTTAAGGTAGTTCATGCTGTAATTTCAAAATATCGGGTTGGAAATCTTCCTTTAAAACGGAATATCTGTTCACATCCAGGAACTTTCCCTGATGAAAATATTCCTGTTTCAGTAGACCTTCAAATTTCATTCCTACTTTTTGCATGACTTTTCCTGAAGCCGGATTATAAACGAAATGGGTAGCGTAAATTTTATTGAGCTGAACATGATCAAATCCGAATTGAAGCACAGCCTTTAAAGCTTCGGTGAGGTAGCCTTTCCCCCAATAATCTGTCCCGAGCCAGTAACCGAGTTCCGCCTTTTGATGTTCTTTACTGAGATGTAAACCAATGGTCCCTATTAATTTGCCGATTTCTTTTTCACGGATGGCAAAGCGGAAAGAGTCTCCGGTTTCGATGCCAGCGTTACAAAGCTGCAGCCAGTTTTCAGCGTTTTCTTTGGGGTAAGGAAACGGAATATTGAAAAGATTCTTCGAAAAATCTCCGGTTGAATTTATTTGCAGTACAAAATCATCCAAATCGGCTTCTGTAGGCCGGCTGAGGAGAAGTCTTTCTGTTCGGATAATTAAATGCTGCATCGGATTTAAAAAGGAATTGAGAGATTGCTTTCTGCTAAAAAATATCTTTTGGATAGGAAAAAGGGACCACTCCTACTCACCTTCTTTATACCAGCCGGAATATTTCACATAGTTATTAGCGATCCTTTCCACCTCACCTTCCAGTAATTCGGAGGAAATATCTTTAATTTTCCTCGCAGGAATGCCGCCCCAAACCTCTCCGGACTTAATATGCGTTCCCTGGGTCACTACGGAACCGGCACCGACAATTGAATTGCTTTCCACCACACAGTCATCCATGACGATAGAGCCCATCCCGATCAGCACATTATCTTTAATGGTACATCCGTGAACAATTGCGTTATGACCGATCGAAACATTGTTGCCGATGACAAGCGGAAATTTTTCGTAAGTGCAGTGAAGCATCGCATTGTCCTGTACATTCACTTTGTTTCCCATTGTGATGTAATGTACATCACCGCGGATAACTGCATTATACCAGATGCTGCAGTCGGTTCCCATCGTTACATCGCCTATAATGGTTGCCGTTTCAGCCAAATAAGTGTTTGCGCCGATTTGTGGGGTTTTTCCGAGAAGTTGTTTGATTAAAGCCATGATCTGTAATTAGATGAAATGTTGATTGATAAATGATTTTTTGCGAATTGAAAATATCTAAATTCCAAATTCTGAAAGCCGGTTTATAATCCGTATTTTTGCCATTCAAATTTAATGAAATAAAATGAGACAAATATTGATAGAGCCCACCGAAAACCCTAAAGTAATGAAGTTTGTAGCAGATTACAACCTTATTCCTGGGTCTTTGGAGCTGGACAGAACTTCGGATATCTCAGAAATTCCTTTAGCGCAGGAACTTTTTAATTATCCTTTCGTGGAAAGAATTTTCATCACTGCCAACTTTATTGCTGTAGCAAAGCAGGATACGGTAGAATGGGAATTTGTGACCGAAAGTCTAAAAAATGTAATTGAAGACGAGCTGCTGGCCAACCCCAGAATTTATCTCCAGAAAAAAAAGGAAATGTATCTGATTTATGCGGAAATGACTCCCAATCCGATGGTAATGAAATTTGTTTCGAGCAAGCTTTTAATCGACGGTTTTGTGGAAGTAAAATCGCGCGATGAAGCTACTGAGGTTCCTTTAGCGCAGGCAATTTTCAATGAATTTGATTTTGCCAAAGAAGTTTTCATTTCTGATAATTTCGTAGCCGTAACGAAAAATGTTTCTGTTGAATGGCATGAAGTGATGGTCGCAGTTCGCGCATTTATTGCAGAATATCTTCAGAATGGAGGGAAAATCTCAAATCTTACGCCTCAGAAACACGAAAGTCCGGTTGAAAACATCATCAACAGAGAGTACACTGAAACAGAACAGAAAATTTCCGATATTTTAAATGAATATGTTGCTCCCGCGGTAGAAGGCGATGGCGGAAAAATCTCTTTGATTGAGTATATTTCGGAAACAAAAACAGCCAAAATGCTCTTACAGGGCGCATGTTCAGGATGTCCAAGTTCGACAGCAACCTTAAAAGGCGGCATCGAAAACGTACTGAAACAGTTCGTTCCGGAATTGGTGGAAAATGTAGAAGCGGTCAACGGATAAAACATGAGCAATGGGTAATGAGCGGTCAGCAATAAAAATTACTCATTTCTTATTACTCATTACTTATATTTTATGAAAGGAATTTTATTAGTCAATCTCGGCTCGCCTAAATCTACCGAAGTTAAAGACGTTAAAGAATATCTCGACGAATTTCTGATGGACGAGAAAGTGATCGATTACCGATGGTTTTTCCGTTCGCTTCTGGTACAGGGCATCATTCTGAACACACGTCCGCCGAAATCGGCAGCAGCGTACAAAACTGTCTGGACGGACGAAGGTTCCCCATTAATTGTTATTACCCAACAGATTCAGAAAAAATTACAGAAGCTGGTTGATGTTCCGGTAGAAATCGGGATGAGATATGCGGAACCAAGCATTGAAACCGGAATCCGAAAACTGACAGAACAGGGCGTTACAGAGATTGTCCTTTTCCCACTGTATCCGCAGTATGCGATGAGCACCACGGAAACAGTAGTGGACAAAGCGGAGGAAGTGCGAAAAAAATTCTTTCCCAATATTAAAATCAATTACGTTCAGCCTTTTTATAACCGGGAAATTTATATCGACTGCTTAACGGAAAGCATCCGCGAGAAACTTCCTGAAAATTTTGATGCGCTGCAGTTCTCCTACCATGGCGTTCCGGAAAGACATATTTATAAGACTGATCCCACGAAAACCTGTAATCTGAACGACTGCTGTTCCCGTGAAAGCAATCCGAGTCATCAGTTCTGTTACCGTCACCAGTGTTTTAAAACCACAGAAATGGTGATCACAAAATTAAATATTCCGAAAGAAAAAACGGTAGTTTCTTTTCAGTCACGTTTGGGAAAAGACAAATGGATGGAGCCTTACACCGATGAAACTTTAGAAAACTTACCAAAAAAAGGCGTGAAAAACCTTGCCATTGTTTGTCCGGCTTTTGTATCCGACTGCCTGGAAACTCTGGAAGAAATCTCCGTGGAAGGAAAAGAAGAATTCCTTCACGCAGGTGGCGAAAATTTCCATTACATCCCGTGTCTGAATGATGAAGACCGCTGGATCGAAGTAGTGAAGACGCTTTGCGAAGAAAAACTGGGTGAGTTTTATCTGGTGTAACAATGAAGTATTTTTTCTTAACTTTGAAATAATGAATATCACTGTTGAGCAACTTACAGAAAAACTGAAAACACTCCCTGAGCACTTTCTAGAAAGAGTTTGGGGATATATTGATGCCTTGGCTGAAGAAAAAGACCACACTGAAATATCTGATTTGCAGAAAACAGTTGTTGCCGAAAGACTTAACGAATATAGGAAGAATCCAGATTCAGGAATTGAAATTGATGATGTTTTTAAAGAAATTGAAAAAAATTTCGAGTGAAAATTAAATTTACGCCGGAAGCGCAATTTGAGTTTCATGAAGCTGTGATATTTTATGAAACGAAACAAAAAGGTCTGGGTAAAAGATTTTCTGATGCCATCAAAAAAAGCCTTTATTTCATTGCTGTAAACCCACTCGGTTCAGAGGTAAAGTATCTTGAAATCCGTGTCACCACAGTAAAAAAATTTCCTTTTACCATTCATTATTCCATCGAAAACGATGTGGTTTTAATCATTGCTGTTTTTCACAGTTCCAGAAATCCAAAACAAAAAGACTAAACCTTCCTAGCCCCGATAGAAGCGGCATCCTTTTGTGATGAGGAACGAAGAGCAAAAGATATAGCGGATAGCGGGAAAAAGCTTCTTAGAAAATTAACGGACCGGCGCTCTGAATTCGCCATAACCTAACAGGCCATCATAGTTTCGGCCGAAAGGTCTGTAATAAAGGTAAGCCTGATAAAGATTTTCGGTCTGCCAGAAACTGCCGTTGATTTCTCCGAAATTCAAACTTCCGTCTGCGTTTTTGGTTGCGAGGATATAATTGTAAAATCCCTGTTTCAGGTAGATTTTTGCAATGAATTTTTTGGCTTTTTCATCGTAAAGCATTTGATTTTCCTTGCTTGGAATAAAATCATTAAAACCGCCAAGAACATAGATTTCCTTATCCGTTTTTTCGGAATCAAGAGCGAAATACACCCAGGAATAATCAGCTTCTTTATCGGCAACACGCTCAATTCCCAAATCGTTTCTGCGGAAATAAAAAGCACCATTTACATCCGGCTGATACTGGTAATTCAGTGGGAACGCCCAAACGGGGTGCAGATAAGTATAATTGACACCGTCCACAGATTCAGCGCCTGCAACCATATCAAAAGCGTTGTTCAAGTTTTTATTGTCGTAATAATAGAACTCATTATTTCCGGGAAAAGTGAGATTCATCTGCTGAAAAAGAAGCCTGTTTCCTAAAGTTGAACTGGGTTTCTGATCGAGAACGCAAACATTCCAGTTGTTATTCTGCACGACATTTAAGCTCATAGAATTGATGTTCTGCATCATGGCCGCGCTGTTACCGGTTGCCTGTACTTCTACTCTTTGGTTGATATCCGGTCTTCTTGCGTCTGAAGTCCGGCTGATATTCAATCCCAAGCTGGCACCGTCTTCGACAACCGAAAATCTTTTGGTGAAAAGCGGTTTGTTTTGGGAATCCTTATAGACAATAATTTCAAAATTACCCGAAATCTTAGGCTGAATTTTATCGTTCGGAAAAGCCAAAGTATAATTGGTATAGGGCTGCAGAGTATTAAATGAATACTGAAACTGGTCGATGAGAGCATTCAGGCTGCCGTTGGCGTATTCGGTGAAAAAAAGGCCGTCATCCTGCCAGTTTCTGTCAAAATGCTTCAACGTGTACCGATAAAGCGTATTGGAATTGGAAAGATCATCAAACTTTAAAATCAACTGTTCGTTGAAACCGATAACCGGTGTTTCATCATTGGTTCGGGGATTGAACAGCTGAATGCTCCGGATATCCTGTCCGAAAGCAAAAGAATAGATAAAGAGTAAAAAAAGCGGTAAAAATTTCATTCCTACGAAGTTAACGAAAAATGGGCCAATTTGTTGTGCTCACGGCATTTCATTATTGTTAAAATCGTATTTTTGAAGTCAAATTTGATTCAGATGTTACATATAAAGTCTTTCGCTTTCAATCCGTTTTCGGAAAATACTTATATCGTTTTTAATGACGAAAAAAATGCATTCATTATCGATCCCGGAAATTTCACCGACGCGGAAACTGCTGCCCTCCAAGGATTCATTACAGAAAACCAATTAAAAATTCAGAATATCTTATTAACGCATGCTCATATTGATCATGTGCTTGGGTTACAGAAAATGCATGATTTTTATAAAGTTCCCGTTCTGATGCACGAACTCGACAAAGAAATTCTCGACAGAAATCCGATGAACGCAAGGCAGTTCGGATTTTTCTTTCAGCCTTTCGAAGGTGAAATCAGATATCTGAAAGAAAACGAGACCGTGAAACTGGATGAAGATGAACTGAAAATTCTGCATGTTCCGGGGCATTCTCCGGGAAGTATTGCGTATTATTCAGAAGCCGGGAATCTTATTATTTCGGGCGATGTTCTGTTTGAAGGAAGCATCGGGAGAACCGATTTATACAAAGGAAATCATGAGCAGTTGATTGAAAGCATCCGGACGAAGCTTTTCGTTCTTGATGATGAAACCAAAGTGTACAGCGGCCACGGAAATCCGACGGCAATTGGTTTTGAGAAAAATTACAATCCGTTTTTCAAATAAACGTGAATAGGAAATATTCATAAAAAAATGAACGCGCCTGAGGCGCGTTCTTACATTTATTTCCATTTGATGCCGCAACCCAAACTTGGTCGCTGCAATTCTTCCTGAGGTTCACCTGCGAGAAGGTTTTCAAAAGCAATGATCAGGTCTTCGCCGGTAATTTCCTTGTGATTTCCCGGTCGTGAATCATCCATCTGTCCGCGGTAAATCAGATCAAGCTTTTCATCGAAAAAGAAAAAATCCGGAGTACACGCAGCGTCGTATGCTTTTGCGATTGCCTGGCTTTCGTCATACAG
The DNA here is from genome assembly GCF_019038595.1 of Kaistella soli. Classification (GTDB taxonomy): domain Bacteria; phylum Bacteroidota; class Bacteroidia; order Flavobacteriales; family Weeksellaceae; genus Kaistella; species Kaistella soli. Next base: position 117,499 of record NZ_JAHOPF010000003.1, on the reverse strand, counting down.
ATAAGGAAACTCGAAATTTCTTTCCACCTGAAATTCAGCCATTTTTTCAGGAGAATCGGCAGGATATTTCTCGACATCATTCGCGTTGATGGCGATAAATTCAATTCCTTTTTCGTTGTAATCTTCGTAAAGCTCAGCTAATTTATCAATGATATGCAGCACGAACGGACAGTGATTACACATGAAAATAACAAGTGTTCCTTTCTCGCCTTTCAAATCGTCCAGTGACTGAATTTCGTTGGCATGCGAAGGATTCGGAAGTTCAAAAAAAGGAGCTTTCGTTCCCAGCTCCAGCATATTGGAAGGTGTTTGTGCCATTTTTATTAAATATTAAGGTTTGATGTTTAAATTTCCAAGCAAAGATAAGGATTCCTGAAGGGAATTTTCAAAATTTACCCAATGGATATTGGTTTCTTTGCGGTACCACGTCAGCTGTCGTTTTGCAAACCTCCGTGAATTTTTTTTAATTTCCTCCACGGCAAAATCTAAAGTCCATTCTTCATCGAAAAACCTGAAAAGTTCGGCATATCCAACGGTCTGCAATGATAAATTATTTCTGTACGGTATAAGAGATTTCACCTCATCTACTAAACCTTCGTCCATCATTTTATCCACCCGCTGATTGATTCTTTCGTAAATGATTTCGCGCGGCGCTTCAATCCCGATTCTGATGACTTCAAAACCGCGTTTTTTCACCTGTTTGGAAATGTTTTCGGTATAGGTTTTTCCGGTTTGCCAAATGATGTCAATCGCTCTTAATAGTCTTCTCGGATTATCTTTGTCTACTATTTTGAAATATTCCGCATCATCATTTTCAAGGATGTTCTGTAAACTTTCAATTCCTTCTTCACTGAGGATTTTTTCTAGTTTTTCCTGATTTTCTGCGTTGGCTTCGGGTAAATCGTTAAGCCCTTCGATGACGGCTTTTTCGTACATCATGCTTCCGCCAACTAAAACGACAACATCTTTTTCCTTAAACAATTCCTCAATTTTCTGAATAGCCTCTTTCTCAAACTGACCAATTGAATAATAATCTTCCACCGAAAGATTACCGATAAAATGATGTGGAACTTCCGACAGCTCCTGCGGTGAAGGTGTTGCGGTTCCGATTTTCATTTCTTTAAAAAACTGGCGTGAATCACAGGAAATTATTTCGGTACCGAAATGTTTTGCAATTTCGATAGCGAGTTTTGTTTTGCCGATTCCTGTTGTTCCGATAATGGAAATAAGTTTTTTCATTGCGGCAAATTTCCTGATTTTTTTTGAATTGAACTAAACCTGACCAAAACCCTGTTTTGAACGGAAAAGAGCAGAATTTTCAAAGAGGATTACGTGAAGATTTTCGGAGAAGAACCGCCTGTTCTTCTAGCCCCGATTGGAGCGGAAATCCTTTTTTCTAAAGGGCGGCCGCTTCGCGGCCGCCATTTAGAAAAAGATTGAAGCGGAAAGCGGGACAGAACATGGAAAGACAAAAGCATTTTATTGCTCCCAAAAGAAAACCGCTCAAAATGAACGGTTTTATATTAATTTGTAAGCCTAACTTATAATTTCTGCTTCTGTAATTTTATTGTCGCCTTTTAAGGATGCTTCCCAGGCGACGAACTTTTCCGCTTCGGTCATCAGCATCGGCATCGCCAGTGCCAGAATCGCCAGATCGTCTAAAACGCCGATTACCGGAATCCAGTCTGGTAAGATGTCGAGAGGCGAAATAAGATATATAAAGGCGAGACCCGGCAGGATTACATTTTTGTATTCGGGTTTGTAGCCTCCTTTTGCCATCACCGATTTGAACATTCGGATAATTACGGGAATTTTTCTGATGAAGCCTTTGTGTTTGAAAGCTTCTTTAGCAAGTGCAATTTTTGACAGTTTCATATTTGTGTTCTGATTTTTAAAACGCTATGTATTTCTCAAATTCTGTACCAAGTTTTCGTAAATTAAGTTAAATTATTTTGTAACATTATCGATGAATTCGTGAACAGATTTGCTGTTCCAGTCTTTGGAAGCGTCTTCTTTCAGAAGAATTCTTCCGTTTTTATCCAGCAGAAATGTCGTAGGGAAAACTTTCGGCAAAACATTATTGGTAATCGGACTTTGAGCGATATAAACGGGAGCCGTGTACTGGTTGTCCTTCATAAATTTTAGCACCGCAGCTTCCTCATCCTGCATCGCAATAAGGACAAAATCTATTTTCTGCTTTTTCGAATCATAGAGTTTCTGAATTGTTGGCCACTCTTCGCGGCAAGGCGGACACCAGGTTCCCCAAAAATTGAGAAAAATAAGTTTATCTCCTTTAAAATTTTTCAGGTTGGTACTTGGAACGTTGATGCCTTTAAGCTGAATATCCAAATCCTCATCCTTCAGCGTAATTGCATTTTCTATTGCCGCTACCGGAAACAACATGTCTTTCAGTTTCAGTTTTACAGAAGGAAAAAGATACAGTATTGCAATAATACCTGTAGCGATGATATAAAAGAGATTTTTTCTTAAAAAGGTCATGTTAAATTAAATTTATAATTTCTTCGATCGCATCCGCGCCTCTGTTTTTGGCATAGTAAACCTGTAAATCGTTGTAAAACTCTTCACGCGGATAGGTTTCTTCGTTTTCTTTGAATTTTTTCAGCAGATCCATACCGTATTTTGGTCTTGGTCCCCAGTCACTTTTCAGTGTTAAATCATTATTCAGTATTAAAACTTTAGGAATCGACTGTGTGCCGTTGGTAAGAAACTGATCAATTAAGGTAAGATCAGAATCTCTGAGGAAAATTCTCACTTCGTTTCCGGCAGCTTCAAAAAATTTAGACACCGCAGGAACGGTTGCACTTGCATCACCACACCAGGGTTCAGTAATAATTAATATTTTTCCTGTGAATTTTTTTGATTTAAATGCTTCCTGTGTTTCGGGACTTATTTTAAAAGTTTTCAGCGTACGCTCCATTCTCTGAAGACCCAGTTCATAGTACTCCTTGTAACCGTCGTTCTCTCCTGGATTTTCCGCGCGCTGTCTTGCAACTTCCATATACTCTTCAAATGTGATGGCATTGTCCCAATACTTTTTCATAACTTAAAATTGAGGTTTATCTTTTTATAAATGATTTAAATTCTTCTTATCCGGTTGATCAAAAAAAGGTCCGCGAGAACAAAAGCCGCCAGATTTTCTACAATGGGCACCGCTCTGGGTAAAACGCAGGGATCGTGTCTTCCTTTTCCTTCTACGGTGACAGAATTTCCGGCTTTATCAATACTTTCCTGAGGGCGTAAAATAGTGGCAACCGGCTTAAAGGCAACTCTGAAATATACATCCATTCCGTTGGAAATACCTCCCTGAATACCTCCCGAAAGATTGGTTCTTGTGGAAAAATCTTCGTTAAATAAATCGTTGTGATCTTTGCCGGTCATTTTTGCACCGCAAAAACCACTTCCGTATTCGAAACCTTTTGCAGCGTTGATATTCATCATTGCTTTCGCGAGTTCTGCCTGCAGTTTTCCGAAGACAGGTTCGCCAATTCCCACAGGAAGATTTTTAATGACACAGGTAATGGTTCCGCCAATTGTATTTCCTTCTTTTTTGATTTCTTTAATTTTTGAAATCATTTTTTCTGCCGTTTCAGCATCAGGGCAACGGACATCGTTGGAATCAATCTGAGAAAAATCTAAATCCTGATATGGTTTCTCGCAGAAAATCTCACCGACAGAAGAAACATAAGCGTTAATTTCTACATTTTCCGGGAGAAGCTGTTTGGCTAAACTTCCTGCAACTACCCAGTTTACCGTTTCGCGTGCAGAAGATTTTCCGCCGCCGCGATGGTCCCGGATTCCGAATTTCTGATCATAGGTAAAATCAGCATGACTTGGCCGGTAAGCATCGGCAATGTGGCTATAGTCTTTGGATTTTTGATTTTCGTTTTCAATGGTAAATCCTATTGGTGTTCCGGTGGTTTTGCCCTCGAAAATTCCGGAAAGAAATTTTACAGTATCACTTTCTTTTCTTTGGGTAACAATCGCAGACTGTCCCGGTTTTCTGCGGTCGAGCTGATGCTGAACCTCTTCCAGATTGACTTCTAAACCTGCCGGAAAATTATTGATAATTCCACCATAAGCGATTCCGTGACTTTCTCCAAAAGTAGAAAGAGTAAGAAAATTTCCTAAATTGAACATGTTACAAAGTTAATTAAAAGTTGCGAAGTGAAAGTCATAGAACGGGCAAGGCTGCAATTTTTACTCATGATTTTCAGCAGGAAATTTTTGAAGTATCTTTTTGATTTCAGTCTTTTCTTCATTGGAGATTTTTCGCCAGATAAAACCATCTTTCAATGTTTTCCCTTTCAGCTTGGGAAAAATTCCGGCATCCAGATCTTCCCGGATAAACTGTGGTGAAATAGCGGGAAGTGGCGTATCAAAACTGAAGGGATATTGCGCTACGATGTTAAACTTCAGATTCCCAATCTGATGAGTTTTATATTTTTTAAGTTCGAAACAGGAAGGTTTATAAAACTGATTTTTACTGAATCCTGTCATGTAAGTACCGAGCCGGAAACTGGGCAGACAATTTTTCACGAGATTCGGGAAAGAAAGAAACACTCCGCATATTACAGATAATACAGTGAAAGTCATTATCGCAAACCGTTTTGAAAACGTCTGATAAAACAGCACGAAGAAAACAACGAAGAAAACATCAATAAAAAACCGGTACTGCGCGGAAAACAAGAGTATCAAAATACTTTTAAAGCCAACTGAAATAAAAATCAGCCAAATAATTTTTGATTTTCTTCTTACAGCAAAAATTAATAAGACTATTAAACTTATAATAAAAGACTGGTGAATCCAGCCTTTGATCCCATTCAGAAAAAGCCAGTTTTTAATATAATCAAATGTGGAAAACTTCACAATGTCTCCGTATTGATAATTCATATCAAATGTTTTCATGATTGCCATTTGCGAGGAATTTTTCAACAGTCCCGCGGCCGGCTTCCAGGATAATCCAAGATCTAAGAACTGAACAGGAAAAACGGGAAAACCGAAAGTCCAGATATTTTTAAATACGAATAAACCCAGCAGTAAAACTCCGGGAAGCATGAATTTTAAGTTTGATTTTAATATTAACACAGAATAGAGAAATACCAGAATCGGAAGCCAAATCACCGTAGGTTTTATCATAAAAATAAAGACCGAAAACGCAAACAGTGAGCCCACATTTTTATTTAAAAACAATATTTCATTTAAAACGATCAGGGCAAAAACGATCACCGGCAGATCAGGACTTGGTGACTGCGAAAACAGAAATAAAACCGGCAGAAAGACAAGATGTATCCAAGACTTTTTCTCAAATATATAAATAAGATAAAGGATCAGGACGATTACATTTAACCTCAGGAACGGATCAGAAAAATTTGAAAATCCCGCCTGTAAAATATGCCATACAGACATTTGTCCAAGCAACAGATCGAGATTTGAAATTCCCTGCACAAGACCGAATTCGGAAATCCATTTAACCGTTGGGACATAATATCCAAAATGATCTAGTATAAAGGGAAAACCGGATCCTGCGAAAACCGTAATGAATGAAATAAAAAAAAAGGTAAAGCAATTTCTCCATTTAAAAAGCCGCAACTCTCTATATATTCTAAAATAAAAAAAAGCCGATAACCCCAGGATTACCGTCACTATTTCAATATTAATATTCAAAGGGTAAAAAAGTGCAGTTCCAGTCCATATCACTGATACCAAAAATATCCCACTGAGTAATTTTGACGAAAATCCTCCGAAGATTTTACCAAAAAATTTCTGGAAGATCGCTCCATAACCTGCAAGCACAGGAATGAGAATAATCAGTGAAAAAACAATATACAGCATAAAAAAAGATTGCTTAAAAATAAGCAATCTTTTTCTTTATATCTATTTCCTAAATTAATTTCGTGGCTGTACTCTACCATCTTTTCTATCACCGGCTCTACCAATGGTATAACCTGTTGCTCCACCGATGATACCTCCGATTACAGCGCCCGCACCACGGTTCTTTTTACTGATAATGGCACCTGCAGCTGCTCCACCTACAGCACCAATGATGGTACCTTTGGCAGCCTTACTCATTCCCTGTTTCTGAGTAGTTCCCTGAGAAGTTCCGGCATAAGTTCCGGAGTTGGATCCTGAAGAACTGGATGAGCTTGATGATCTTGCTCTTCTTGGCGTATTATTTACGTAAACCGTTTTGGTTTCTCTGATAACCTGTGGTTTTGCGGCAGCTCTTGCGGCATTGTCTTTAGCAATACTGTCGGCTTTTTTCTGAGTTTCGTAAGCCATTTTTTCTTTTTCGATGGCTAACTTCTGTTTTTCAATATCAAGCTGTCTTGCCTGAAATTCCATTTTCTGCTGTTCCAGAGATTTCTCAGCAACGGTGTTATCCTTTTTACAGGCGGTTAAAGTCAAAATTGAAATTAATCCGGTAGCTATTATATTTTTTACTGCAAAACGGGTCTTTGCTTTCTGTGATAATTCAAATGTAGGTTTCATATTTTAAATTTTAATACTTATTATATATAGCAGTATGCCAAAAACAGAACCAAATGCGTGTTAAAGAAATGTTAAATATTATAATCTTTATTAAAAAACAAAAGCAAGTAACTGATTTTCTGTTACTTGCTTTTTCTTGAGGTTCCTAGCGGATTCGAACCGCTGTAGATGGTGTTGCAGACCACTGCCTAACCACTCGGCCAAAGAACCATTTGGGTTTGCAAATATAGAAAATTTTTAAAAACTAAAGAAACAAAATCAAAAAAAACCGCCTACATTCCCTGAACTTGAAGTTTCAGTTGTGCTTCTGTATCAATTACCGCAGTAATTCCAGATGGGTTTAATAAAATTTTCGACGGTTTCAGCTTATAAACTTTTCCCTGCATTTTCAGGCCTTTGTAATATTCTTTATTAAACGTTTCTTCGATACTTTTTCGGGATGAATCTTCCAGTTCTGCCGTGGGAATACCATACTCATCTTCAATCATCTTTACTATTTTTCCCTGAAACAGTAAGGTTGCGGTCTTCTGCAGAATATTTCTTGTCTTTAATTTGTATTTGGTATCTGTCAAAACAATTTTTCGCCTAATTTCATCATATACAGGAATTCCGGAAATATAGGAAACACCCTCTACTGTCCCTTCAGTTGTAGCTTCTATCATTATTCTTTCTTCCTGACCGTATACCTTAACTGAAACAATTTTTACTTTTGATTTGCCTTCACGGAAATCAAATTCCTTTCCTAAAAACATATTTTCAGCAATTTTAGTTGCTTCGGTAAACGGAATATTTGCAGTAGTCTGCAGTAAAAATTTTTGCGGTAATGTCTGGACTGAATTAAAATCAGCGATTGTTTTGACCACAGGGTTTGAAGGAGGTTTCTGTCCTGTAAAGGTTTCTGAAAAAGCATCAATTCCGATGTTGGCTTCAATCTGATTTCCGTAAAAAACCAGTGAGGAAACATTCACACTCACCGGTGTGATCTTCAGCCAGGTATTGTAATCTTCCGAAATATTGAAAGGCTGGGAAAACTGATTCCAGGCCATGACGGCGTACTGCTGAAAATTCAGCTGAGAAAGCATCATTTCATCAATGGTCCTGCAGAAATCAGCCTGCTGTTTTCTTAAACTTTCTTCCACAAAGGAAGTAATGGGAATCTGTATTTTACCAAAATCAAGCACCGGTTTTGTTACCCATTTAAAACCCATCGGCGATGTTTTCGTCAGCACCGTCCAGTTGTTATTGAAATTTACCTGCATATTAAAATACATTACCGTTTCGAAAGTCGTATTCTGGTAAGTGTAAACGCCTAAAGTTCCGAGACCTTTTTCAGCCCAGATCTTCAACGGAACTTCGATTAAAAGATTCTGTTTTGTTCCGCCAACCAATCTGATGGGGCGCGTTTTCCATACTTTCACTTTAAACTGATCATTATTGTTATCCGTATAGGAATTGTCTTCGAAAATCAGGTTTTTCACCGAGTTATTGATCACATTGCCAATCTCGGAAAGCGGAATTTTCACCGGCATCGTGACCGATGATTTTATTTTCGGGAAATTATAGTCGCTTTGAGAAACGGCGGTTGTGTTTTGCTGAGAGAATAGCTTCAGAACAAAAAACAGAAAAAGAACAACTATAAATTTTTGCATTTTTATATTTTCAATCAAACGCAAATTTCACTAAAAATCTGATATATCGTTTAAAAATATCTGGATTATTTATTTTAAGTATCATCAAAATTATTAATCCGTTTTTAAAGGCCGTATTTTTGAGGTCTCTATTAAAAGATTAAATAAAAATGAAAAAATTTGAAATATCAGTTTTGGATCTGGCTCCGGTAAAACAGAACAAAACCATTCACGATACTTTTAATGACAGCCTTGGTTTGGCAAAGTTTGCAGAGAGACTTGGTTACAAAAGATTCTGGCTTGCCGAACATCACAATATGGCGAGCATCGCAAGTTCAGCCACTTCAGTGCTGATTGGTTTCATTGCCAACGGAACTGAAAAAATCCGGGTAGGTTCGGGAGGTGTTATGCTTCCCAACCACAGTTCACTGGTGATCGCCGAACAGTTCGGGACTTTAGAGAGTTTGTTTCCCGGAAGAATTGATCTGGGTGTGGGAAGAGCTCCCGGAACGGATGGTTTAACGGCGAAAGCTTTAGGAAGAAACCCGATGATCATCAATGAGCAGTTTCCGCGGCAGATAAAGGAGTTACAGCAGTATTTTTCTGTGGAAAATGCTGACAGTTTGGTAAGAGCCATTCCCGGCGAAGGCTGCGATATCCCGATTTATGTATTGGGTTCGAGTACTGACAGCGCGTGGCTGGCTGCAGAAATGGGCTTGCCATACGCCTTTGCGGGACATTTTGCTCCTGATATGATGTCGCATGCATTCAATATTTACAGAGAAAATTATTCACCGAGTGAGAAATTCCCGGAACCTTATATTATCGCCTGTGTGAACGGAATTGCAGCGGAAACGGATGAGGAAGCTAAAAAACTGACCACCACGCTATATCAGGCATTCCTGAATATCATCAGAAACGACAGAAAACCTTATTCGCCACCCGTGGATGACATGGATGATGTTTGGAATCCGATGGAAAAAGCGCACGTGATGAAAATGTTACGCTACAGTTTTATTGGAAGTGAAGAAACAATCAAGGCACAGCTAAGCAGTTTTCAGGAAGCTTTTCAGGTGGATGAACTGATGATTACGGCGCATATCTACGATCAGGAAGCAAAACTGAGGTCATACGAAATAATCAGAAAGGCGGTAGATTCTCTAAATTAATTTTTTCGGGATATGTAGGTTCTTAAATCTGATGAATTACTTGGAAAGAAGCAAAAAGCTGCGTCCCGGCTTTAGCAGAGCTCTTTTAGCGGAGCGAAGCGGAGCAAAAAAGCGGGAGCGGAAGACGGATCAAGACGCCCAAATAATCATTGTCGCTTTTCTTAAATCTAAGTATCTTTGCATCATCTAAAAAAGTAAAATGTCTGATATTAAACTTAATACGATTCCGGAAGCGATCGAAGACCTGAAAAACGGTAAAATCATCATCGTTGTTGATGACGAAAACCGCGAAAATGAGGGGGATTTTCTTTCCGCAGCGGAATTAACGACTCCAGAAATCATCAATTTCATGACGATCCACGGAAGAGGTCTCATCTGTACGCCACTTCCCGAAAAGAGATGTGACGAACTGGGCCTTGATATTATGGTGACACGGAGCAGCGACCCGAAAGAAACAGCCTTTACGGTTTCTGTGGACCTGTTAGGCGACGGAGTTTCTACAGGAATTTCAGCCAGCGACCGCAGCAAGACGATTCTCGCGCTGATGGACGAGAAAACAAAACCTACCGATTTCATGCGTCCGGGACATATTTTCCCGCTGAGAGCAAAGAAAGGCGGCGTGTTGAAAAGAGCGGGACATACCGAAGCAGCAATAGATTTAACCAAACTTGCAGGCTTAAAAGAAGGCGGTGTGATTTGCGAAATCATGAATGATGACGGTTCGATGGCGCGGCTTCCTGAGTTGGCTGAACTGGCAAGAAAACATGATCTGAAAATTATTTCCATTGAAGATCTCATTCATTATCAGCTGAAAAAAGGTGACCTGATTGAAAGAATCGAGGACAGAAAGGTAAAAACCTTCTATGGCGATTACGATTTCTTTGCTTTTAAAGAAACCAGTACAGACCAGATCCATTTTGCATTAACGAAAGGAACCTGGGTAGAAAACGAACCGGTTCTGGTGCGTGTTCAGGCGTCCAATTCTTATTTTGACGTTCTCAGCAGACTGACTGCCGGCGAAAAACCTTTGCTGGAAAAAGTAACAAAAATGATCAATGATGAAGGGAAAGGAGCCATTATTTTCATCAATAATGTTTCCAATGCTGAAAATACACTGAGAAAACTGCAGCAGTTTATCGATTTTCAGGATGGTCAGGAACAGAGGCCTACTTTAGCTTCGAACTTCCATGATTATGGAATCGGAACTCAGATTCTGAAGAATCTTGGCATCACCAAATTCCGGGTAATTACCCAGAATGTAAACCAGAAACCCTTAGTAGGCGGCTATGATGTGGAGGTGACGGAGATGGTAGAATTGTAAAAAGCCAAGTTAAAAGAATAAAGAAATCCCGGTTCGTGAGAATCGGGATTTTTTAACTTTAATCCCGGATTGCGCCGATCCAATTTTATACGGCATTTTTCTTTAATTCAGTTTGCAGATTAGTAAAGAAATTTTCCAGTTCAGAAAGTTGAGTCTTGTTAACTTGTGATTTTACAATTTTTAAACTTTTATTTTCTGTTTTAAATGTATATTCATCTGCATAATATTTCACCTCTTCAATATCACTGATTTTAATTTCCTTTTGTGGAATTGAAAACAGTTTAATTTTTTCATTAGTAATTTCAAAGTATTTATTTAGATATTCATAAGCAAACATCATTAAATACAACAGCCCAAGAACAATGAAAAGATAATGATTCCATTTCATATTTTCTTTTTCAAAAAAATAGCTTGAACCAATAATAGTCCAAAGAATACCTAATACTAAATTTAAATAAAGCCTTTTATTAGCGTATGAAAATTTCATAAATTTTATCTGCATAAAGTTGGTTCAAAATATCGTGTAATTCTCAAATATGCGAATATTAACTCAATCTACAAAAACTTAGAAAACAAAAAAATCCCCGGTTCGTGAGACCTGGATTTATTATGCTTAAACTTTGTCAAAGCTTGGAGCTTTGACAAAGTGGTATAACGATATTTACATTAATTTACTGGTTTCCGTAAACATATCTTTTTTATTTAAAGATTTTATTATTTTTATCGCAATCTAAAAACACAATATTATGCCGATTAACAATTTGAACAATGTGCACCTTACCGAGGCGCAGATTACCGCCGCAAAAGATGCCCTAACCCAGTTAGAAGATGCATTCGCGCTGCTCAACGTAACGCTTACTCCCGCCGAACGCAGTACGTATGGCAGCGTAAACGAACAGAACAAACTGCTGGTGAACAAAGTGTGGGATTACCGCCGCAACTCCCCCAACCTTTCGGTACCTGATCTCGAGTGGGACGAATTTGAAAAGGATTACAACAGCCGCCTGGCCATGGAAAATTTTCAGTACCGCCTGGATGCCCTGCAGGAAAGAATTAAAAACGCCAAAATTCTGCACGATTACGACAATTACCAAAGCGCGCTGGATGATTATGCCTACACCAGCTACAAAGCAGGCTCGCAGGCACCGGGCTACGAAACCAAACTGACTGAAATGAAACAGTTTTTTAACCGCTCGGGTAAAGGAAAAGAAAAGCCCGCTCCCCATACCGAAAACCCAACACCATAATTTGATCCCCGGCGAGAGTCGGGGATTTTTGTTCCCCGAAATTCCGATAAGCGCCCAGGTTTGCGGTCTCAACGTGAAAAGATGCGGTCCTAAGGCTCAAAATTGAGGTTCACTGGGTCAAATTTGAGGTTCACTGGTTGAAAAATTGGGCTTCGGGGTTCAAATTTGGGGTTGGGGACCTCATTTTTGGGGTTCCTAACCTCATTTTTGGGGTTCAGAGGCCCAAATTTGGGGCTCGGAGCCTCAAGTTTGGAGGCTAAGTCTTCATTTGGGAAGTCCGGGGCAAATAACTATCATTTTATTTGGAATCCCCACCCCATAGCCCTGATCGCAGCGGCATCCTTTTTTGGTGGCTGAGGCCCCCGAAGCCACCAAAAAAGATACAGCGGAGAGCAGGTTCCCGGCTACAAAAAAAATCCCGGCTCATTACTGAACCGGGATTGCTATTTATAAAACCTTGTTAAGGTTCAGAACCTTGACAAGGTTGGGTTTTAGCATTAATTATGCCTGTACGTTGTTCTGTCCTAATACGAAAGGCTCCACTTCTTTGATTTCACCGAACTGCTGCTCGTAGTTAGCGATGTTTTGCTGCAATGCAGAAAGTACTCTTTTTGCGTGAAGCGGTGCCAAGATGATTCTTGATCTTACTTTCGCCTGCTGAACACCCGGCATTAACTGGATGAAATCTACAACGAATTCTGACGGAGAATGGTTTACTAAAGCCAAGTTTGCGTAAACTCCTGCTGCTACCATTTCGTTAAGTTCGATGTTGATGTTGTTTGGATCCTGATTTTGATTTTGATTGTTGTCCATTTTAATGTTTTTGTTTAAAGTTTTATAGTTTCCCGTTTCAGGTTCACAAAGTTAATATTAAACCCGGAACCTGAAACCTGAAACCAATTATTTTTAATTAATGTCTTCGAATTCTTTTTTAGAACCTACGATTACACTTTGATAATCTTTAAGACCCGTACCTGCAGGGATTCTGTGACCTACAATTACGTTTTCTTTCAGACCTGTAAGGTAATCTACTTTTCCTGATACCGCTGCTTCGTTCAGTACTTTTGTAGTTTCCTGGAACGACGCTGCAGACATGAATGACTTGGTTTGAAGAGCCGCTCTCGTGATCCCCTGTAATACCGGCGTTGCGGTTGCAGGAAGCGCTTCACGTACTTCTACCAATGCTAAATCTTCACGTTTCAGTTTAGAATTTTCGTCTCTCAGTTCTCTTGCAGTAATCATCTGACCTGGTTTGAATTCTTTCGAATCACCTGCTTCTGTTACTACTTTCAGTCCGAAAACTCTGTTGTTTTCTTCCAAGAAATCGAATTTATGTTCTAAAGCACCTTCAAGGAACTGGGTATCTCCACCATCAACGATAGATACTTTCGTCATCATCTGTCTTACGATGATTTCGAAGTGTTTATCATCAATTTTCACCCCCTGAAGACGGTAAACCTCCTGAATTTCATTCACCAAATATTCCTGAACGGAAGTTGGTCCTTTGATTTTCAGGATATCGTCAGGCGTAATAGACCCGTCAGAAAGCGGCGAACCGGCAGTCACGAAGTCATTTTCCTGAACGAGGATCTGGTTGGAAAGTTTCACCAAATATTTGGAGATTTCTCCTGTTTTGGCTTCAACGATCAATTCACGGTTACCTCTCTTGATTTTTCCGTAAGAAACTACCCCGTCGATTTCTGTAACCACCGCTGGGTTTGAAGGGTTTCTTGCTTCGAAAAGTTCGGTTACACGCGGAAGACCTCCGGTGATATCCCCTGCTTTTGCAGATTTTCTAGGGATCTTAATCATGACTTTACCAGCCTTAATTTTCTCCCCGTCATTTACCATTAAGTGGGCTCCGACCGGAAGGTTATAAGCTTTTTGCTCAATACCTTTAGAATCTACCACTTTCAGGGTAGGAACGGCTTTCTTGTTTCTTGATTCGGAGATTACTTTCTCTTCGAAACCGGTCTGCTCATCAATCTCCAACTGGAATGAAATACCCTGGATAATATCCTCGTATTCAACCTTACCTGCAGATTCCGCAATAATTACCGCGTTATATGGATCCCATTTCGCAATGGTATCTCCTTTTTTCACTTTATCACCTGGTTTAACCAATAATTCAGAACCGTAAGGAACGTTGGCAATCATTAACGGCGTTCTCGCTGCATTGTCTGCAACCAAACGGAATTCCGTTGAACGTGAAACCAGGATTTCTGCTTTCTTGCCTTCTTCGTTTTCTGAAGTTACTGTTCTTACCTCGTCCATTTCCACGATACCGTCACGTCTTGCAACAATCGATGGGTTTTCCGAGATATTTCCTGCTGTACCCCCTTGGTGGAAAGTTCTCAGTGTTAACTGAGTTCCCGGCTCACCAATAGACTGTGCTGCGATAACTCCAACGGCTTCACCCATGTGGATCGGCTTACCTGTTGCCAGGTTTCTACCGTAACATTTCGCACAGATTCCTTTTTTGGTTTCACAGGTTAAAGGTGAACGAACTTCCACTGCTTCAATTCCTGCTGCTTCAATTTTCTTAGCTAAAGCTTCGTTAATCAAATCATCAGCAAAAGCGATTACTTCATCCGTTTCAGGATCGTAAACGTTGTGAAGAGAAACTCTACCCAAAATTCTTTCGGAAAGTCTTTCTACGATCTCATCGTTTTTCTTTAACGGAGTAATTTCAGTTCCTCTTAAAGTTCCACAGTCGTTTTCAGTGATGATAACGTCCTGAGCAACATCTACCAATCTTCTGGTCAGGTAACCAGCATCGGCAGTTTTAAGAGCGGTATCCGCAAGACCTTTACGTGCACCGTGAGTAGAGATAAAGTACTCAAGGATCGAAAGACCTTCTTTAAAGTTTGCTACAATCGGGTTTTCGATAATTTCCGCTCCTGTAGAACCGGCTTTCTGCGGTTTTGCCATCAAACCTCTCATTCCTGAAAGCTGACGGATCTGCTCTTTGGAACCCCTTGCACCGGAATCAAGCATCATATAAACTGAATTGAACCCGCCCTGGTCGGTTTTCATTCTGCTCATAATCATCTCTGTCAATCCTGCGTTGGTATTTGTCCAAACGTCAATCACCTGGTTATATCTTTCAGTATCGGTAATAAGACCCATGTTATAGTTGGCCTTAATTTCGTCAACACTTTCTACTGCTTCCGCAATCATGGTTTTCTTCTCAGCCGGGATCACGATATCTCCTAAACTAAATGAAAGTCCTCCTTTGAATGCATTTGAATAACCTAAGTCTTTCATATCATCAAGGAACTTCACAGTCGTAGGGAAATCGGTATCTGCTAAAACTCTACCAATTACGTTTCTCAATGATTTCTTCGTTAAAAGTTCATTGATATATCCTGATTCTTTAGGTACAATCTGGTTGAACAAAATTCTACCAACTGTAGTTTCGGTCAGTTTTGTGGTAATTACCCCATCTTCTTTAATCGGTAATCTACATCTTACTTTAGCATTTAAAGAAACCTGTCCTTCAGCGTAAGCAATCTCTACTTCTTCCGGTGAATAGAAGGCTAAACCTTCCCCTTTCACTTTCATTGTATCTGTAGAATCTAACTGTTTGGTCATGAAATAAAGACCCAAAACCATATCCTGTGAAGGTACCGTAATTGGCGATCCGTTCGCAGGGTTAAGGATATTTTGAGATCCTAGCATCAATAACTGAGCTTCAAGGATAGCTTCCGGCCCTAACGGCAAGTGTACCGCCATCTGGTCACCATCGAAATCCGCGTTGAATGCCGTGGTAACCAATGGGTGAAGCTGAATTGCTTTTCCTTCGATCATTTTTGGCTGGAAAGCCTGAATACCCAGTCTGTGAAGCGTAGGTGCCCTGTTCAGAAGAACCGGGTGGCCTTTCATTACGCCTTCCAGGATGTCATAAACAACAGGTTCTTTTCTGTCGATGATTCTTTTAGCTGATTTCACGGTTTTTACAATTCCTCTTTCAATCAGTTTTCTGATGATGAACGGTTTGTAAAGTTCTGCAGCCATATCTTTCGGGATACCACATTCGTGAAGCTGAAGGTTTGGACCTACAACAATTACCGAACGCGCCGAGTAATCTACCCTTTTCCCAAGTAAGTTCTGACGGAAACGACCCTGTTTACCTTTCAATGAATCTGAAAGTGATTTCAACGGTCTGTTTGATTCAGATTTTACTGCAGAAGATTTTCTTGTGTTATCGAATAATGAATCTACTGATTCCTGAAGCATACGCTTCTCGTTTCTCAAGATTACTTCCGGAGCTTTTATCTCTAAAAGTCTCTTCAAACGGTTGTTTCTGATGATTACACGACGGTAAAGGTCATTTAAATCAGAAGTTGCGAAACGTCCCCCATCCAATGGAACCAATGGTCTCAATTCTGGTGGGATAACTGGAAGAACTCGCATAATCATCCATTCCGGACGGTTGATCATTCTGGTGTTTGCACCACGGATGGCTTCAACAACATTTAATCTTTTTAATGCTTCAGTTCTTCTTTGTTTTGAAGATTCGTTGTGCGCTTTGTGACGTAAATCAAAAGACAACGTATCCAAATCGATTCTTCTTAATAATTCTTCAACCGCTTCCGCTCCCATTTTGGCAACAAATTTATTAGGGT
This sequence comes from Kaistella soli, assembly GCF_019038595.1. Lineage (GTDB taxonomy): Bacteria > Bacteroidota > Bacteroidia > Flavobacteriales > Weeksellaceae > Kaistella > Kaistella soli. The sequence continues at coordinate 100,996 of NZ_JAHOPF010000003.1, read as the reverse complement.
CAGAATCATCAAGATATTGGTTTTCAGCAGGAAGTGTATCAAGGATATCAAGATATTCTTCTTCTGTTAAAAATTCTTTATCATCAAAATCAGAACCGTCAGCTTTTTTAGCAATACCCGCCTGGATTACGACATATCTTTCGTAATAGATAATCATATCCAGTTTTTTGGATGGCAAGCCTAAAAGGTAACCGATTTTGTTCGGTAAAGAACGGAAATACCAGATGTGAGCCACAGGAACTACCAGACCGATGTGTCCGATTCTTTCTCTACGTACTTTTTTCTCGGTAACTTCCACCCCACAACGGTCACAAACGATTCCTTTGTAGCGGATTCTTTTGTATTTACCACAAGCACACTCATAATCCTTCACAGGACCGAAGATTTTCTCGCAGAACAGACCGTCTCTTTCCGGTTTGTGGGTTCTATAGTTAATGGTTTCCGGTTTTAAAACTTCACCTCTTGAATCCTGTAAAATAGATTCAGGAGAAGCAAGACCGATCGTAATTTTACTGAAATTACTTGTTTTATTTTTATTTGACATAATGCTTTTTGAATGTTAAATTTCTAATTTTAAATTTTAGTTTAAATATTTTTAAATAAAATTTAAAAATTATTCTTCAAGTCTTATATCAAGGCCAAGACCTTGTAACTCGTGAAGCAACACGTTGAAAGATTCAGGAATACCCGGTTCAGGCATTGCTTCCCCTTTTGCGATTGCTTCGTAAGTTTTCGCTCTACCAATTACGTCATCCGACTTCACGGTAAGGATTTCTCTAAGGATATTGGATGCACCGAATGCTTCAAGTGCCCAAACCTCCATCTCTCCGAATCTCTGTCCACCAAACTGCGCTTTACCTCCTAATGGCTGCTGCGTAATTAATGAATAAGGTCCGATAGAACGTGCGTGCATTTTGTCATCAACCATGTGACCCAGTTTCAGCATATAAATTACCCCTACTGTAGCCGGTTGGGAGAATCTGTCTCCGGTACCTCCATCATAAAGATACGTGGATCCGAATTCCGGAAGACCAGCCTGATTGGTATATTCAGTAATCTGATCGATATTGGCACCATCGAAGATCGGTGTTGCGAATTTCAATCCTAATTTCTGACCAGCCCATCCAAGAACGGTTTCGTAGATCTGCCCGATGTTCATACGGGAAGGTACCCCAAGTGGATTCAATACGATATCAACCGGTGTTCCGTCTTCTAAGAACGGCATATCTTCTTCACGAACGATTCTTGATACAATACCTTTGTTACCGTGACGACCCGCCATTTTATCTCCTACGTTCAGTTTACGTTTCTTAGCGATGTAAACTTTAGCAAGCTTAATAATACCTGCAGGTAGTTCGTCTCCGATTGAAATTGCGAATTTCTCACGGTTTTTAACTCCCTGAATGTCGTTGAATTTAATTTTGTAGTTGTGAATCAGCTGCTTAACCAATTCATTCTTATCAGCATCAACAGTCCAGTCAGCTCCGCTTACGTTTACGTAATCTTCAACACTCTGAAGCAGTTTGGTTGTAAACTTCACTCCTTTTCCGATGATTTCTTCATCAAGGTCATTGTTTACACCTTGGGAAGTTTTACCGTTAACAAGAGTTCCTAATTTTTCAAGAAGCGTGTTTCTTAACTGATCGAATTTCGCTTTGTACGTATTTTCGATTTCCTCAAGTTTCAGTTTCTCTTCGGTTCTTTTCTTTTTGTCTTTGATGTTTCTTGAGAAGAGTTTTTTGTTGATTACAACACCTCTTAACGAAGAATCTGCTTTTAATGAAGCATCTTTTACATCACCGGCTTTATCACCAAAGATCGCTCTAAGTAGTTTCTCTTCCGGAGTAGGATCAGATTCACCTTTTGGAGTGATTTTACCGATCATAATATCTCCAGGCTTCACATCAGCACCGATACGGATCATACCGTTTTCGTCAAGATCTTTTGTAGCTTCTTCAGAAACGTTAGGAATATCTGCTGTCAGTTCTTCCATACCTAATTTGGTATCACGAACTTCCAGTGAATATTCATCAACGTGGATTGAAGTAAACCAGTCTTCACGAACAACTTTTTCGTTAATTACGATCGCGTCCTCAAAGTTATATCCTTTCCAAGGCATGAAGGCTACTACAAGGTTTCTACCTAATGCAAGCTCTCCGTTTTCAGTTGCATAACCGTCGCAAAGCACCTGACCTTTCTGCACTTTGTCACCTACTCTTACGTTTGGTCTCAAAGTGATGGTTGTACTCTGGTTGGTTTTTCTGAACTTGGTTAATTTATAAGTTTTAGTCGCAGATTCGAATGATACTAAATCATCATCTTCGCTTCTTTCGTATTTAATGGTGATTTTGTCAGCATCTACATATTCTACAGTACCGTTTCCTTCAGCATTGATCAAGATTCTTGAATCTTTAGCAACCTGCTGCTCTAAACCTGTACCAACAATTGGAGCCTGTGGCTTCAACAAAGGAACTGCCTGACGCATCATGTTGGATCCCATCAGCGCACGGTTCGCATCATCATGCTCCAGGAACGGAATTAATGAAGCGGAAATACCGGAAATCTGATTAGGTGCAACATCGATCAAATCAACCTGCTGCGGCTCAACTACCGGATAATCACCATCAAGACGTGCAATTACACGGTCTGTAGAGATTGTTCCGTCTTCGTTCATTTCAACGTTCGCCTGAGCAATAACTTTATCTTCCTCATCTTCTGCGTTCAAGAAAACTGCAGGAGTTTTAAGGTCAACTTTTCCGTTATTTACTTTTCTGTATGGAGTTTCGATGAAACCAAGGTTGTTGATTTTAGCATAAATACCCAATGAAGAGATCAAACCAATGTTTGGTCCCTCAGGAGTTTCGATCGGACAGATACGGCCATAGTGGGTATGGTGAACGTCACGTACCTCGAAACCTGCTCTTTCTCTTGATAAACCACCAGGTCCTAAGGCAGAAAGTCTACGCTTGTGCGTGATTTCTGACAGTGGGTTGGTTTGGTCCATGAACTGAGAAAGCTGGTTGGTACCAAAGAATGAGTTAATAACTGATGTTAAAGTCTTCGCATTAACAAGATCGATCGGAGTAAAGATTTCGTTATCTCTAACGTTCATTCTTTCTCTGATTGTTCTCGCAATTCTTGAAAGACCTACACCGAACTGTCCTGATAACTGCTCACCAACAGTCTTAATTCTTCTGTTTGATAAGTGATCAATATCATCAACCTCCGCTTTAGAGTTTACCAATTCGATCAAGTGTCTTACGATCGAAATGATGTCTTCTTTAGTTAAAACTTCAGTTTTTTCAGGAATATTTAATCCTAATTTCTTGTTCAGTCTGTAACGTCCAACTTCTCCTAATGAATAACGCTGCTCAGAGAAGAATAATTTTTCGATGATTCCTCTTGCAGTTTCCTCATCTGGCGGATCTGCGTTACGTAACTGACGGTAGATATATTCAACCGCTTCTTTTTCGGAGTTGGTTGGATCTTTCTGTAATGTATTCTGGATGATAGAGAATTCGTTGGAATTTTCTTTGTGAATCAAAATTGATTTCACACCTGCATCAAGAATTAGATCTAAATGTTCTTTTTCAAGAATAGTTTCTCTGTCTAAGATGATTTCGTTTCTTTCGATAGAAACTACTTCACCTGTGTCTTCATCAACGAAATCTTCGAACCAGGTGTTCAAAACTCTCGCTGCCAAAGTTCTTCCTTCTACTTTTTTCAATGCTGCTTTAGAAACTTTCACTTCTTCTGCAAGGTCGAAAATCTGAAGGATATCTTTATCGGATTCGAATCCGATCGCTCTTAATAAGGTTGTTAACGGTAATTTTTTCTTACGGTCGATGTAAGCGTACATTACGTTATTGATGTCGGTTGTAAATTCCATCCAAGATCCTTTGAAAGGGATAATTCTGGAATAATACAGTTTAGTTCCGTTTGCGTGGTAGGTCTGACCGAAGAACACACCCGGAGATCTGTGTAACTGAGTTACGATAACACGTTCTGCACCATTGATGATGAATGATCCTGAAGGCGTCATATAAGGAACCGGACCTAAATACACATCCTGTACAACAGTCTGAAAATCTTCATGTTCAGGGTCAGTACAGTACAGTTTAAGTCGGGCTTTCAAAGGAACTGAATAAGTCAGTCCTCTTTCTACACACTCGTCGATCGAGTAGCGCGGTGAATCAACCAGATAATCCAGGAATTCGAGTACAAACTGGTTTCTGGAGTCTGAAATTGGGAAATTTTCTTCAAAGGTTTTGTAAAGAGCTTCATTTACTCTCTGCTCCGGAAGGGTATCCAACTGGAAAAAATCTTTGAAAGATTGGATCTGAATGTCCAAAAAGTCAGGCGTTTCAATTTTTCCTTTAGCTGCGGAAAAATTGATTCTTTCGTTTCCCTGAGTTTTAGCGACTGCTTTAGATTTACTCATAAAAATTTTAAAGAATGAGGGTTAAAAAATATTTTGTTTTAAAAAATATCAGAAACGAAATAAAGAAGGGAGAAAAAGCCTGAGACTGTGATGTTTGGCGCTATCAGAATTAGTCTTTGTGCTTTTTCGTGGTTCTAAAATCTAATTTCTAACTGCAACGCCGGTATATCTTTTCACGGTGTAATGCAAAATATCTTTTGGGTTTCTTCGGGACTAATGCTGCGGAATATCTATAAACAAGAAAAATCCTCTTTCACAAAACAGAAAGAGTTGATTTACAATATTTTACAGATTTACAAACAATTATTAGCGCCAAAAGGAGTGCAAATGTACACATTTTTAAGCTGTTACACAAATTTAAAACTTCCCGTGACATAAGGATCAGTTATAAAATTTGTTAAAGTTTGGATTCTCTTAAATTCCAAACTTATTCATCCACAGATTATAATTTATATATTATGGTCCTTTTTCTTGGTTTACTGAACAAAAAAGTAATTCGTATTTTTATAAATTAATGCAAGCACGATAACAAGCCTGCGGCTCATATAAAAAAAAACCGACTTCTGATACATGTGAAGTTCTTAATAATTAAAAAAAAACCGGCTCTCATAAGGAGCCGGCTTGCCGAGGATTAAGGCCTCCAGAAACTCCATTTGGAGCCATTGAAGACGGCCAGTCTTTTTGCAGAGGCTTTTTTTACATATACCATCATTCCGGGAGATGGACTTGGGATATTATTCACGTCTGTGACGGTAGGCAGAACCATGGCTTTTGTTGTAGATTCTAAAATCAGGGCCCCGTCTGCACTTGAACTCGTGGCACCGATAATGGTTTTCGCGCCCGTTTCCCCAACGGTTAGGGGCGGCTGACTTGCCAAATCGGTCGTAACATTTGCGTCCTGACCGCTGAGATCAATCCAACTTGTGCCGTTAGAATATCGCATTCTTGCCTTAGTCAGCGTGCTGGCGTCCAGTAAAATTGCTCCTTCGTTTGCGCTTGCAGCGGGGAGTGTCCGAACGTAAGGAACTATAATTCCTTTATTGTTGGTATTGGCAAACTCCAGCAGAACTGAAGTTTTGGTAGCGGCGGTTCCCAAGGCATCGCCGATGATGACCTGTGCATTAAGTACGCTGATGGAACCCAATAAAATAAATGTTATATAATTTTTCATTTTTGTGTATTTAAGTCAGTTAAAAAAGAAAGCCGAAACGATGAACACTTTCAACTTTCTTTCAAAAGTTATATTTTCTGTTACGGACAGGCAGGATTATTGAAACAGCTCCAACCTGAAGAAGTACCGTCTGAATTTATTTTCAAACATTTCGCAACGGTATCGTATACCATCATTCCTTCTTGCGGAGAAACAATTGCCAGAATCTGCGCCGTCGTCATTCTGGTGATTACAAAACCTTTGGTATTGGATTCAAGGGCCGTGTGCGCGGATTTTCGGATCATCGGCCAGTTATCGCTGTCGGCTCCAGCTCTTTTGAGAAGGGTGATGCCGGTTTTGGTATCTGCACCGGTTCCGGTAGCGGGATTGTTGTAACAGATGCAGGCGGCAATCGTAATGTGAAGGGTGACTGTGGTACTACAACCACTGGAACTGGTGACGGTATAATTAACATTTGCGGTGCCGGAAACTCCGGTTTTTGTTGTTACCATTCCGGATGCAGTGATGCTGATCAGAGCCGGCGTATCCGTACTCCAAACTCCTCCCGGTGTTACGCTGGTGAATTGGTATACAGTTGCGGGATTGTTACAGAACAAAGTAATTCCCACCGGACCTTCAGGTGTGACGACGACGGGCGGCGCTGGCGCGAAGCTGATGTCATCGATTGCCAGGTCATTTCCAAGTCCTCCGATGGAATTATTCTTTAAAAATATTTCCGCTACGGTAGAAGTCGCCACAAAATTAAATTTATATTGTATCCATGTACTGGAAGTTACATCACCTGTTGTTGTAGAACTTATCAACGCGCCTGTTACCGCGTCGTTAATTCCCATAGTCACATTGGGACGGATCGGATTGGTTGGCGACAAATCCGCAACCCAAAAGGCAAATTCATATAAAGTTCCCGGCACAAGACCGTCGACGGTTTGTCTGAAAAAGTCATCTGTCGCGTACGATGCATTAAAAATTCCAAAATATCCGTTCAGGTCGCCTGTGTGATCTGTCAAGGCCGGTGAGTTGTTATACCAGTTTGCTTTGCTTTTCACCTTGGAATAATAACCATCGGATACACCACCATTAGGAATGGCGTAATGATAACTTGTAAAACCGTTGGAGGCAGGACCCGTCGCCGCAGTTCCACTTCCGAAGGTTACAATACGGTTTGTGCCGCAAATCGCAGGTGTAGTAACTGTGTTTTTCAGGGAATTGGTGTAAACGACATGTACCACTTCGCCCGCAGCAACGTTGATGGCGGTTGCAGAACTACTGTTCGTCGTGGGATCATAGATTTTAATCTCACTACTGGCCCACGCAGGATCATTGGTTTCGGTGAGCGCATAAGTACCAGCTGGAACAGGAATCATGATTGAATTTCCATTTGTAACGACTGTTCGCACGCGTTCGTCATCTAACCATAACCCCGGTGCACTGCTCGTGCTGAGTACGGTACTTGTGAAAATACTGTGTTTGATTTGATCGGGATTTACTTTGTTTATCGCCCAACTTTGGGTTCCCACGCCTGCAGTAATTCCACTAAAACTTCTGGAAGTGGCATTGTCTGCCCAAGCACTCGTATACTCATAGATATTGGCACTGTTTCCCGCATTCTGAAAATTCGAATAAATAGTGCCGTTGTTGCTCACCGCAATATCTCGGAGGTCGTCGCCGGCGCTGGTGGTACCGCTCGGTGCGGAGATAACAGTTGGTGCTGCGTTAAACGCGCTTCCACCTGGCAGACGATAAACAGATTGATTAGTTGTGCGGATAAACACGATATCCTGGTTCGTCGGGTTCACATCCACTCGCAAAACGTTGGAAACATTTGATCCCGTGTAGGCGCTCCAACTTGTACCGCTGGAGTATTTGTAAAGTGTACCGTTTGATCCTACAGCGACAATGATGCCACCAGGACCCCCAGAAGCCACATCGATAATGTTAGCAGGCGATCCAATAGAAGTAGCCACATTGGTAACTGCATTATATGTATATACAGTGCCAGTGCTATTGCAATAAACGGCCGTATTGGCATCAATCCCGTCTACAGATCTCACATTAGTAACACCCGTGTTTTTCGCAGCCCAGACCTGACTATTCACAGGTCTCGTATATAAAGTACCGTCGGTAACATGCGTACTACCCACTTGCGAGGCATTGTTAATTACTGCCCATAGCTGACCCTCGCCGGCTCCGTGGCTGTTACCCAAGTCAAAAGCATTAAGCGCATCCGGTTGATCGTTAAGACTGAATGATCTGGAAAAACTGCTGGGTCCCGTAAGATTAAAGGCGAAATCCAGGGAAGACACTTCGCTGACTGCCTTTTTATGGACATAGATGTAGCCTGTCTGGGCATATAGCGGAAGACTGAGCAATACAGAAAGTACTGCCAGAAAAATATTTTTTTTCATTGTATTTGTGTTTTATAGAAAGTTTAAAACTGTGCACCTGATTAAAGTGCCAATTTTGAAAGGACCTACTAACTTCCAGTCCCCATGTGATTCATTTTTCCATCTTCTTAGTTAACTAAAAATGCTACAATACATTTTTACGGGTACAGAGGAAAAATTAAAGCACGAAGGGCCAAGAAGTGTGGGAAAATGGTCATTGCAAACTCTAAAACGTGTTTCAGATATTTTTCTTGTGAGCATTATCCAGGGGTTTTAAGAGGAGGACCTCTGAGAAATGATAGTAAGAGTTTATCCGACTGAATATCGGAAAAGGAAGTAATTATTTTTTGTCTAGGGTCGTGGACGCTGAAAATCGGGATGCGATAATCCCCGCTAAGTGCAGCCTTTTGAAATTTAAAGAAAAAACCAGTGGATGTCGCCTGTGTTGCACCCGTTATTTTGGCCAAACTCATTAACTGGTTATCCGAAGAATTCGAGTATGACTGGCTTTTTACCCTTCTGTCAATTTCTTGCTGAAGCTTTTTGAGTGCCTTTTTTTCTTTGTTCCTACTGGCTGCAATTTGTTTCTGTAGAGTTACAGGTTGCATTTTCGGTTCAGCAGCTTTGGAAGCGCTGACTTCTGTGTGAAGAGCAACGATTTTGGCATTAGAAATACTTGAAACTCCATAAACTGTTGCATTGCTGCTGACAAAAACAACTACCTGCGGTTCCTGTGGAGGAACAGTATAGAGGAAATCGTGTGCACCGTAAAGCAAAGGTATGCACAAAAGGGGCAACAAAATCAGCTTGAAAAAAACGGACTTAAAAAGTCTTCTTTCGACAGTTGATTGTGTTGCTCTAGAGAATAAATTTTCTTTCAAGCTTTGTGTTTTGTGTTTGGCTTTTTCCAGAAGAAATCACCGACACAAATGTAAGAATTAAAATAAGTTTTCACTCCTTTGAGAAGGAACAATATCCTCCTTATCATGTAAAATAGGTGAAAACACCCTTTTTTTCAAAGGCCAAAAATATGGCAAAACTTCCGATATTCAGGACAGGAAACAAAAAAACCTCACTTAAAAGTGAGGTTTCTTTATTTGGGTGTAAAAGAATTATTTCAATTCTACTTCAGCACCAGCTTCTTCTAATTGTTTTTTCAAAGCTTCAGCTTCGTCTTTAGAAATTCCTGATTTAATAGCAGCTGGAGCTCCATCTACCATATCTTTAGCTTCTTTAAGACCAGCACCTGTTAAATCTTTTACCAATTTAACAACAGCTAATTTAGATGCACCTGCTGATTTAAGAATTACGTCGAATTCTGTTTTTTCTTCAGCAGCTTCAGCACCAGGACCAGCCATTACTACTGCAGCAGCAGCAGGCTCGATTCCGTACTCATCCTTAAGGATAGCAGCTAATTCATTTACGTCTTTTACGGTTAGGTTTACTAGCGTTTCCGCTAAATTTTTTAAATCTGACATTGTTGTAATGTTTTAATTTGTTGAACGATTTATTTTGATTTTTTTTGAGTCTAATTACTCTGCACTAGGTGCATCTGTAGCTTCAGCGCTTGCTTCAGGAGCAGCTTCTTCAGCTGGAGTTTCTTCTGCTTTCGCTTCCTCAGCAACCGGTACAGCCTCTTCAGCTTTAGCTTCTCCTGATTCGGATTTGTTTTGAAGTGCAGAAACAACTCTTTGGATAGGTGACTGAAGTAATCCGATGATTTCTCCGATCATTTCTTCTCTTGACTTGATGTTTACAAGAGTTCCTAAATTTTCATCACCTACGTAGAAAGTTTCCTGCAAATAAGCAGATTTCAACGCAGGAAATTCAGCTTTTTTTCTGAATGTCTGAATCAGTTTTGCCGGAGCATTTGCTGTTTCAGAAATCATTAAAGCAGTGTTTCCTTTGAAAGTCTGGAACATTTCAGAGTAGTCTACTCCTTCCATCTGTTCCATTGCTTTTTGCAACAATGTATTTTTTACAACTTTAAGTGTAATGTTCTGTTTAAACGCCTGTCTTCTGAAATCTGAAGTAGACGCAGCAGTCATTCCTTCCAGGTTTGCTACATAAACCACTTTCGCGTCCTGCAACATTCCTTTTATCTCTTGTATTACTAATACTTTATCTTCTTTTGTCATTGTCTTACAGATTTTAGTTTACAGATTTAGTATCAATTGCAATACCCGGACTCATTGTAGAAGACATGTAGATGCTTTTCACATAAGTACCTTTAGCAGCAGTTGGCTTCAATTTAATTAAAGTCTGCACCAATTCCTGAGCGTTTTCTTTAATTTTAGCAGCATCAAAAGATACTTTACCAATTCCTGCGTGGATAATACCGTATTTGTCTACTTTGAAATCAATTTTACCTGCTTTCACTTCAGCTACTGCTTTACCAATTTCCATAGTTACAGTTCCTGATTTTGGATTCGGCATCAAACCTCTTGGTCCTAATACTCTACCTAATGGACCTAATTTACCCATTACAGCAGGCATAGTAACAATAACGTCAACATCTGTCCAACCTTCTTTTATCTTTTGTAAATATTCGTCAAGACCTACGTAATCTGCTCCTGCTTCTTTAGCTTCCGCTTCTTTATCAGGTGTTACCAGTGCCAAAACTTTTACATCTTTACCTGTACCGTGAGGAAGAGATACTACACCTCTTACCATTTGGTTTGCTTTTCTTGGATCTACACCCAATCTAACAGCGATATCTACAGAAGCATCAAATTTTGCAAAGTTTACTTCTTTTACCAAAGCAGAAGCTTCATCAAGAGTATAATTTTTGTTTTTTTCGATTTTACTAACCGCTTCTTTTTGCTTTTTCGTTAATTTTGCCATTTCTATTAGTTTTAAGCGTTAGTTGGTTTAGTTCCTGTTACTCTCAATCCCATAGATCTTGCAGTACCTGCGATCATTGTCAATGCAGAATCTAACGTAAAGCAGTTAAGGTCTGTCATTTTATCTTCAGCAATTTTCTGAACCTGAGCCCAGGTTACAGCACCTACTTTAGCTCTGTTTGGTTCACCAGAACCTTTCTTCACCTTAGACGCTTCCAATAACTGGATAGCAGCAGGAGGAGTTTTAATTACGAATTCAAAAGATTTGTCTTCGTATACTGTAATTACTACAGGTAAAACTTGTCCTGGCTTATCTTGCGTTCTTCCGTTAAATTGTTTACAAAACTCCATGATGTTCACACCTGCAGAACCCAAAGCTGGACCTACTGGTGGAGACGGGTTAGCAGCGCCACCCTTCACCTGAAGCTTAACCATTTTAAAGACTTTTTTAGCCATTTTTATTTTTTAAAAAATTAAGAAATTTATGAATGTGGAAGCATTTATAAATCTGTAAAGAAGCAGGCTCATCTTACTACTTTACATTTCGGACTGCAAAATTAAGAAATAATTTTAATTCTGCAAGTGTAAAGTGTTGATTTTTAATAAGAATTTTGAGGAAAATATTTCACCAGCTAATGAAGCGCTGCGTTTTCTTCGGCAAATTCGAACTTTTCAAACAGAAAAAGATTAATATTTTTTTTCATGAAAGAGCAAAACAAAACTGAAATTACCAAGAACAGCAATTAATAAAAAAAAAGACTGTTCAAACGAACAGCCTTTTTAATATTTTTAGATAAGTCTTAAACTTTTTCTACCTGCATGTAACTAAGTTCCATCGGGGTTTTTCTTCCGAAAATCATTACTGAAACCTCAATTTTCTTTTTGTCTTCGTGAAGTTTTTCGATAGTTCCATTGAATCCGTTGAAAGGACCATCGATCACCTTTACATTTTCTCCCACTACAAAAGGAATGTTGGCTTCAACAGCAAATTCTGAAAGTTCATCCATTCTTCCGAGCATTCTGTTTACTTCTGCTTTACGCATCGGAACAGGATCTCCTCCTTTAGTTAAACTCAGGAAAGATATTACTCCCGGAATATTTTTGATGATGTGAGGAATTTCCCCAACTAAATTTGCTTCAACCATTAAGTAACCAGGGTAATAAGGTTTTTCTTTCGGAACCTTCTTACCGTTTCTCATCTGAATTACCTTTTCCATAGGAATGACCACTTGGGTAACGAATGCTTCGAAACCAAGGCGCTTCATTTCGTTCTCAATATAGGTTTTCACCTTATTTTCCTGTCCACTGATGGATTTCAGAACATACCACTTCAAGTCACTCATGTTGGAAAATAATTTTAATTGAACAGGTTGATAAATATTGTTAAGATATTCGCAATAGATTTACTGAATAATGAATCTACCCCAAAAGTAAACAATGCTAAAAGAACAGTAGAAATGGTCACCACGATAGTGGAAGACTGCAAATCTGGCAACTTTGGCCACTCTACTCTATCTTTGAATTCGGTATAAGAACCTTTTAAAAAATCAACTAAGCTCATTATCTTTTTTTTGCACGGGCACAAGGACTCGAACCCTGATCAACGGTTTTGGAGACCGGTATCCTACCATTGGACGATGCCCGTAGATTAAAAAAAGTTCCGTAAGTTTCCTTACGGAACTTTAATATTTATTTAGAAATTAATCTAAGATTTCAGTTACCTGACCTGCACCAACTGTTCTACCACCTTCTCTGATCGCAAATCTAAGACCTACGTTAAGAGCGATTGGCTGTAACAATTCTACAGTAATTGTTAAGTTGTCTCCTGGCATTACCATTTCAACACCTTCTGGTAAGAAGATCTCACCTGTTACGTCAGTGGTTCTAACGTAGAACTGTGGACGGTATTTGTTGTGGAATGGAGTGTGACGACCACCTTCTTCTTTTGAAAGAACGTAAACCTCAGCTCTGAATTTTTTGTGTGGAGTTACAGAACCAGCTTTTGCGATAACCATACCTCTTTTGATATCAGTTTTCTCAATACCTCTTAACAAGATACCTACGTTATCACCAGCTTCACCTCTATCCAAGATTTTTCTGAACATCTCTACTCCAGTTACAGTTGATGTTAATTTTTCATCACCCATACCTACGATATCTACAGGATCACCTGTATTGATAACACCAGCTTCGATTCTACCAGTTGCTACAGTACCTCTACCAGTAATAGAGAATACGTCTTCGATAGGCATCAAGAATGGCTTATCCTGATCTCTTACGGGAAGTTCGATCCAAGAATCTACTGCATCCATTAATTCTTCTACAGTTGCAACCCATTTAGCATCTCCGTTAAGAGCTCCTAAAGCTGAACCTTGAATAACTGGAGAGTTATCACCGTCATAGTCATAAGAAGAAAGAAGATCTCTTACTTCTAGTTCTACCAATTCTAACAATTCTGGATCATCAACCATATCCACTTTGTTCATGAATACCAATACTCTTGGTACGTTTACCTGACGACAAAGAAGGATGTGCTCTCTTGTTTGAGGCATTGGTCCGTCAGTTGCAGCTACTACTAAGATAGCTCCGTCCATTTGAGCAGCACCTGTAACCATGTTTTTTACATAATCGGCGTGACCTGGACAGTCTACGTGAGCGTAGTGTCTGTTTGCTGTTTCATATTCAATGTGAGCAGTATTGATAGTAATACCTCTTTCTTTTTCTTCTGGTGCAGAATCGATAGAAGAGAAATCTCTTGCTGTTCCGAATCCTTTGTCAGATAATACTTTACTGATTGCTGCAGTAAGTGTAGTTTTACCATGGTCTACGTGACCGATGGTACCAATGTTCAAGTGTGGTTTGTTACGATTAAACGTTTCCTTTGCCATGATTTAAATTATTTATTTAATTATTTATTTAATTTTTCGGTGCGCAAATATAGTGAAATTTTGAATATTGGAAATCTTTTTTTTACAAAAAATTTCAACATTCAAATTCAAAGGTTTGCAGCGCCCAATTTTTCAGAATATCGGACTGCAAATTTAAGGAAAATAATTTGTTTATGAAAATATCAAAATAGTTTTAGAAATTATTTAACATTAAACCATTATTATCTTTTCTTAATTCTTTATTTTATCCTTAAAGATCGGTTCCTCAGCAAAAAACGCAATATTAAAAAACATTCTGCCTATAACATGAAAAACCACGTCTTGCTGAAAATAAAAATCTCCCAACCAGGTTGAGAGATTTTACAAGAGCCAACTATGAGATTTGAACTCACGACCTCTTCCTTACCAAGGAAGCGCTCTACCCCTGAGCTAAGTCGGCAAAATTTTAAAAAAAAATCACAGACCGTTTTTTGGTTGTGATTTTTTTTAGAGCGGAAGACGAGGGTCGAACTCGCGACATTCAGCTTGGAAGGCTGACGCTCTACCAACTGAGCTACTTCCGCATTGTGTTTACAATATGTGTTGGTAAACGGTTTGCAAATTTAAAAACATTTTTTTTAACCTGCAAATTATTTTTTGTAAAAAAGTGGGGAGAGTAGGATTCGAACCTACGAAGTCGTAAGACAGCAGAGTTACAGTCTGATCCATTTGGCCACTCTGGAATCTCCCCGATTTTTACAAAAATAATGAGCCTCCAGAGGGACTCGAACCCACGACCTGCTGATTACAAATCAGCTGCTCTAGCCAACTGAGCTATGGAGGCAAATAGATTTCAAAAGAACGCTTATCTCTTTTTGCGATTGCAAAGAAAGAGAGTTTTTCTGAAATCCACAAATTATTTTTAAGAAATTTTCATATTTTTTTTTAGGCCAGTTCTTTTTTCTTGATTAACAGCTTTTTAGCAACTTCAGCACATTGGTCCAAACTTTCTTCAAAGCTTGCTGATGTCTTCTTTACCACGATATCATCACCCGGAACTGCCAATAAAATCTCGGCCGTCTTATTTTCTTTATCCGATTTGTTTTCAACTTTCAGGTAAACTTTACACTCTACAATCTTATCATAATAGTTTTCAAGTTTGCTTAGTTTTTTTTCAATATGTTCTTCAAGCGGTGCGTGTGGTGTCAATCCCATTGACTGTACTGAAATTTTCATAACTCTACATTTTTTTTAGCTCGAGGATGAGCATTGTTAAATACTTTTTTTAATTGTTCGATATTGGCACTCGTATACACCTGCGTTGATGCAAGCGAGGAATGCCCCATAATCATCTTCACTTTAGAAATTTCAGCCCCATGCTCCAAGACGCGAGTTGCAAAACTGTGTCTCAAAATATGGGGACTCTTTTTCTTCTTCGAAGTTACAAGACTAAGGTAGGAATTAACTGCTGAATAGACAAATTTCTCATTCAGTTTTTTTCCTTTTGCGTTGATGAAAAAGTATATTCCGTGTTCTTTCAGAGGCTTACGTTCCTTCAGATATTCTTCAAACTTCAGAGAAAGCTCAGGTGAAATTGGGATAATTCTGGCCTTGTTGCCCTTCCCGATTACTTTGATTTCCAACTTACCGAAATCCACATGATCCACCAGAAGATTAATAAGTTCTGCCTTACGCATTCCGGTTTGATAAAGGGTTTCGATAATAAGTTCTTTCAGGAAATTTTTCTTTTCCGGCTGAAATTCAGCTAACTGATGGTTATTCATTTCCTCCTCTGAAAACGGAATCTGCTTCTCCGCGTAAAATTTTAGAGACTGTATATTCTCTAACGGAGATGATTTTATATGGTCAAGTTTTAATAAAAAGAGATAAAAACTTCGGAGGGAAGAGAGTTTGCGGTTGATCGATCTTTTGGATATTTTTTTTTCACTCAGATCCACCATAAAATTCCGGATCACCTTTTTATCAACAGTTCCGTAATTCTGATGGCCTTCAGTTTTCAGCAGAAATAAAGAGAAATCTTCTAAATCTCGGCGGTAACTCGTCCGCGTATGAGGAGAATAGCGTTTTTCTACGGTAATATATTCCAGAAATCTTTCAAGCATATTATAAAACAAAAAATCACTTTCCAAATATATGTATTTGAAAAGTGATTAAAGTATTTCTTAAAGAAAAATTTTACTTAAGCCTGTTCGTCTCTGCTTAAATTTCTTTGTTTGTGAGCTGCTTTCAACTTCGCCTGTCTGAAAACCACAGAAGGTTTATTGAATTGCTGTCTGCTTCTTAAAGCTCTCACAACTCCTGTTTTATCAAATTTTCTTTTGTATTTTTTTAACGCTCTGTCGATAGCTTCGCCATCTTTTACTGGGATTATTAACATAATTTACATCTCATTTTGGACTGCAAAAGTAAGATTTATTTTCGAAATGACAAATTTTTTGCTATTTTTAAACTCAATTATTTCTTCAGATGCAAAAAAATTATTCAGTCATCAACGCTTCCGCAGGTTCTGGTAAGACGTATGCGCTCGTCCAGAATCTGTTAGCGATTTGTCTCAAACATCCTTCTCAGGCAGACAAAATCCGAAACATCCTAGCTCTTACATTCACCAATAAAGCGGCGAACGAGATGAAGCAGAGAATTATCGACTGGCTGAAGAAATTTTCATCCGTAGATTTCGAAACCAATCAGGATTTAATCAATATTCAGGAAAAACTTAAAGGTCAGGGCTTAAATATTCCATTAAGAGAACTTCATGAACGGTCAAAAAAAATCCTCGATTATGTGCTGCACAACTACTCCACGCTCAATATCGGAACGATTGATAAATTCAATTCACGTTTGGTACGAAGCTTTTCTTATGAACTGGGTTTAGCGCAAAACTTTAATCTTGAAATCAATCCGGAGCCTTTTCTCATGGAAGCCGTAGATAAAATGCTTGAAGATATCGGAGACAGCAACAACGTTTCCGATGCTTTTATGGATTTTGTGAATTACAGTCTGGATAACAACGAAAGGGTAAACCTCAACAAGACGCTGTATGATTCGGCGAAGGAATATGTTCAGGACAAACATTATTTCCGCCTGAATGACAACAAAGATTTCGACTGGAAAGTCTATGAAAATTCTAAAAAAAATCTTCGCGAAAGCATCAGAACACTCAAGGAAGACTCCAGCAGTATTGCTGAAACCGCATTGAATTTACTTAAAGAGAAAAACCTTGAAATCTCCGATTTTGCTGACGGAAACAACGGAATCGGCGGGTTTTTCAAGAAATTCATCGACAAAAAAGTGCCGTTTATTTACGGGACACTTGCCGAGGAAGAAAACAGAGTGGATAAAATTCTGAAAGGCGCATCTTCAAAATCAAAAAACAGACAGTCTGAAATTCTCGAAATCCTAGATTTTCTTCTGGAAAGCCGCAGGAAAATCATTCAGAATTATATTCTGTCGCATAAACAAGAAAAAATACTGAACGCCATTTTGCCTTTAAAAGTAAATAAAGACATCCAGGATAAATTAGCGGAAATTGAATCAGAAAACGATTTGGTTTTGCTTTCAAAATTCAATATTCTGATCCACGAAAATCTTCGCGAAGAACCTTCCTCATTCATTTATGAAAAAGTAGGAACCAAATTCTCACATTATTTTTTCGATGAATTTCAGGATACTTCATTTCTTCAGTGGCAAAATTTTATTCCATTGAGGGATCATGCGGTTTCATCTAGTGATATGAGCTTCACTTTAGTCGGTGATCCGAAACAGAGTATTTACCGTTTCCGCGGCGGAGATTCGCAGCTGATGCTCGATATTATCAACCAAAAGGAAAAATCTTTGGTCCTTGCGGAGCTTGAAAATCTGGAAAACAACTGGCGGAGCGCGAAGAACATTGTCGATTTTAATAATCAGCTCTATTTATTTCTCTCAGATTTTACCAATGATGCACACCGTGACATTTTCGGCAGCGGTTCTCACCAAATCCCAAAATCGAGTCTGGAAGGCAGGGTGAGGATGAATTTAATAGAAAATTCGACGAAACAGATTTTTTATCAGGAGGTTACCGAAAAAATGCAGAAAGATATCCAAAGCTGTCTGGATAACGGTTTCAGCCTTTCCGATATCACAATTCTCTGTCGCGGAAATTTTGATATTTTCAGTTTTTCTCAATTGTTAGGGAATTTAAAAATTAATTACCAAGGCGGGGAAGATTTCATTAAAACAATTTCCGAATCGGGTTTAACGTTGAATTTATCTTCTACTTTACTGGCTTTAACTGAATTTTTGAGATGGGAACAGAATCCGAAAAACTTTCAGTTTCCGGTAAAAATGCTTTACTACCTGAAAGTTTTGGGCAGAATTGAAATAACAGATTTTACTGCTGAAATGATCGAAATACTCGCATTAAAAAATAAAACAGCAATGCAGGATTTCATCGAAAAAAAATACGGACTGAAACTGAGCAGCGAAGGTTTGCTGCAGCTTAATCTTTATAATTTTATTGAGCATTTTCTGCAGGAATTTTCAGTGCAGAACAAAGAAACCGATTTTCTTTTCAACTACCTTGAAATGCTTTACGCTTATTCTCAAAACGCGGGTTCTACACTGAAAGATTTTCTGAGATACTGGGATGAAGAAGCACATAAAACAACCATTCAGGCGTCAGATAATTTAGACGCAGTGAAGCTGATGACGATTCATAAAGCAAAAGGTCTGGAATTTCCGGTGGTTTTGCTTCCGATGGAAAACGCCCACAAAGACGGAAAATTTACCAACTGGCTGGAAATAGATTCAGAAAAAGGACTTTCTGCGGTGAATATCAATCCTTTTGGGAAAGAACTTGAAGTTTATGATGAGGAGATGGCAAAATTCAATCAGGAAAATATGTATCAGAATAAGATCGACCGCTTCTGTCTGCAATATGTTGCGACTACGCGAGCCGTGGAACAGCTTTTTTTCTACATTGAAAAACCCAATAAAACATCGAACAACCTTGAAATTTACTCGTTTTTAGAAAATAAAATTCCGCGGGATGAATCTGGTGAGGAAGTTCCTTCCTTTGATCTTTATGAAGTTTCGGAAGAAAACTTAAGAAAGAAAAAGAAGGAAAAAAGCTCAGATTTAGTGACCAAACCGATTCTTTTTAAGACTGAAAAAAATAAAAACCCGGAAGCTGTAAAAATCGCAACTCCTTCAAAAAACTACCAAAACCGGGTCGAAAAAGTGCGCATCGGAATTTTCACGCATGAAGTTTTAGCACGGATTAATTCCGAGAAAGATGTTGAAAAAACGTTGGAAGCTTATCTTCTGGAAGGAACCTTAACCAATGAAGAGAAATCTGAAGTCAGCGAAAAGATCTTTAATATTCTCCGAAATGAAAAATATTCAAAATACTTCGTTGAAAATCAATTGGTCATCAATGAAAAAGACATTATGATTTCTGAAAACGGCGACTCGAGAATTTACAGGCCCGACCGTCTGATTGATACCGGAAACGGCTATATCATCATCGATTTTAAAACCGGTGATGAGAAAGAAAAGCATCAGTTACAAATCGACGAGTACCGATCTGTCCTGGAAAAACTTGGAAAAAAAGTTCTGGAAACAGAAATCGTTTATGTCTGAAAAAGATCCTGTCTTCAATAAATAAGACAGGATTCATCATTAAAAATTAAAAAGGAAATTATTTTTTCATGGCAGTTACAACCTGTGCTTCCTGCTTGGTGATATTATCAAAGATCTGCGTAAATGCTGGATAATACTCTTTTGGGAAAACAGAATCATCAATTTGAGTAGTTGTTTCTACCGTTAACGTATTTCCGGTTTGAGTTACCAGATAGGTATATTGCAATGAGTTGTCTTCAGTACGGAATTTTTTAGATTTCGGCACGTTTTCAAATACATAATTCTCCGGAAGCGTAATGGTGACTTTCTTTACCCGGTCGTTCGCGGAATAGAATTCAAGCGGTGCTTTTCTGGGTTCTTTCTGGTTATAATCATGGTTTTGGGTATACAAGAACAAAAGCGGATTAAACACCAGTTTGCTTCCCACGGCATCCACAAACGTATCAGCATTGAAATCGAAACTCGTCTCGAAATCATTATTATCCTGAATTCCGTGTTTCATGTTTGAAAAAGAAAATCGGTATTGGTCTTTATAAGATTTGGCAAATTTTTCTTTATCGTCAGTATATCTCTCATTCACCACCATTGCATACAGTTTGGTATCACGGTCTGCAAAGTGCCCTTCAAAAGTACCGTCGGGATTCATTTTTGCATCAACCGTAAGGAGCGTTTTGCTTACTTCGGGATAAACGACATTAATCTGTTTTACGTCGTTTTTACCCATGATCAATCCGTAATAGTTCAGGGCTTTGGGAGCAATCGTATTGATTTGGCTTAACTTATATGCACCGTCCAAAAGATAAATTTTATCTTTATCAGTAAACGAAGCCAGCACATAATTTAACTGATTAATCGAAGGACTGTATGACAGCAGCTTTCCCCGTCTTACCGTAGCAAGTACCACAGGTTCTGCGTTAATGTCCACACTTCTTAAAAGCATCGTTAGCAGCAGATTGATTTCGGCGGTATTCCCGATTTTATTGCTGATTAAATTTTTTACACCTTTGTCAGTAAAAACTTCATCTTCCTTATTCCATGTATAATTTTTCTGTACGAATTTAAGAACAGCAGAAGCCCGCTCCATTACAGGCAGACTTTTAATTTCTGCAGGAAGCAGATCTTTCACTAAATTCTGTTTTTTTAACTGCAAACCAAAATCATCATGTTCGTAGAGTCTTTTGCGTACATCCTCCCACGATAAAGCGTAAGATTTGAATACACCGTTAAACATCGTAGAATTAAGTTCAGCTTTAATACTTGTTTTATAATTCAGCGTATTCATAACATATTTCTCTTCTTTATACGCCGGAAGATTCTCGTAACCAAAACGGTAGGTTTGATAAGACTCACCATACATCTGTTTTTCCTCCATGTTTCTGTGCTTAGGCGCAACATCACCTTTATAATTGATCGTATATCCCAAAGGTTTTGGAGAATCCAGCACGAACTCCACATATCTTACCGGAACTTCCTCTTCAATTATAATTCTCGGTGTAGAACCATAAAAGGGAGTCTGTATGGTGTAGGAATATTCTACAACAGATCCGTTCTTCACATTAGGGAAAGCAAATTTGGTAACATCGTAGTTTTTATCCTCTTTCGATTTGTATTTTTCGTCCCGTTCGACTTTTGTGGCTACCGTTTTACCGTTTTCATAATTGTAAGTATATGCTTTTAGGTTACTTAAGGTTTGGCGGGTGCCTTTTCTGTCGTCATAAATTGAAATTTCGTGGTCTAAAAAGGACGACGCATTGTCCTTATTGTAAATTTTTACCCGGCTTACCACATTTTGGTAGAGATTTCCGTCATAATCAATCCTGAAATGGTTGGAGCGGTAAAGTACTTCTGCGGGCGCTTCTTCAGATTTATCATGCTTTACACTTTTTAAATCTGCGTCCGAAAGTTTTGGAGTGTCAAGAAACTTGTGTTGAGAATACACCATACTTACTATAAGCAGGCAAAAAGGGAATAAAATTTTCTTCATTATAATTTGGATATTAAAACTTTAGTATTATCGCTGCTGGCAGTTTTTTTTCTGAACGCGATGTAATCTTTAAATTTTTCCTTAGGATAGAGACCTTTATTAATCGTCAGAATTCTGTGAACCAGTAATTTATTGTCTTTCAGATTAAAGCTGATGGTATAAGTCCCAAATTCTGTCGTAATATTAGAGGATTGCGGAATCTCCGAAAATTTGTACCCATCCGGAATACTGAATTCAATTTCATAATCGTCCTGAAAGGGAAACGAATTTTCAAAAGGAAGTTTTCTTTCGTCATTCCCCGAAAATGTAACCGACTGATAATACGGCATCACGGGAAAAAAGATATCATTGCCTAATTTTTTGGAAAAGCCGTTGGCCTTCAAATTTAAATCATAAATAATTTTCCCTTCATCCCTGTCATTCTTCAAATTCTGCACCGCCATCTGATCAATTTTCAGATTATAATGCCTGCTCTTCAATGCTTCCTGGATTTCATCATTCTTCATCCCAAAAAGCTGCAGATTGTGATCATACTGCCCTCCGGTAAACTCAAAACTGGCATCAGAAGCAAATCCTCCGTCGTCCTGAAGCTTAATTTTAGCAAAAAGTTTTTCCTTGCTTTGCTCGGGTTTATAAACCGGCGTATCCACAATCTCGATACCGTTTTCTTTTACCGCCAAAACATTTCTGTTATGAGAGGAATAGGAAAGATGGTTGAACGCATGTTTCTGGGAAGTATTTTCCAGCCAGATGGTTTCTTTTTCGGTCGGAACCATTAAAATAGCATGATTTCCGGACATTTTCGGGAAGTTTTTATCATAGCTAATTACCGAATCGTCATTATAAATCACCGAAAAATATGACGGAATCCCCGCTGCTGCAAGCAATGTTCGCATATAATTGGTTAACGCCTTGCAGTCGCCATAACCTTTCTTACTTACCTCGGAAGCCGGCATTGGCTGCCACCCACCGATTCCCATCGCAATCAGCACATACCGGGTTTTATTCTGCATATACTGATACAGGGTTTTTACCTTTTCAGAAGTTGTTCCAGATAATTTGAGTGCAGCAACTTCGGCAGCGATTTCAGGAGTGATATTGGATACAGGACTCAGAAGTTCTGTATAATACCATTTCCCAAAGCTGTTCCAGTCTGTCATATCACCCTGTCTGCCGGCAAGTGAAAACTTTTCCGGGGAAAATTCTACTTTCGGAACGAGATAATCAATACTCGGTGACAAAATTTCTTCCGTTATTGCCGGAATATTTTCGTAAGAATATTTGGAGAGATTTCCCTCTTCAGATACATTCAGTTTTCCCAAGGGTTTATCCGTAATTTTTGTTCTGATTTTAATTCCGGAATTATTCAGCATCGAAAATGATGTTTTCTGCACCGCTAAATGGTAGGTCCAAATGGGTCTGAAATTAAGGAAAGCTGTATCGGAAGTATTGGTTTCGTAAGTTGTTTTTACGGTATAGGGATACTTGGTAGAGATCGGTCTGAGAACCAGTATCCTGTCGTCAACGTACAGTGCAGCACTTGGATTATTGGTATAATCGGAGAAATCTTTTTTCGAAAATGTTTTAAAAAGCTTCCCGGCACTGTCATACAGCTCAACTTTTATACTGCTCACTTTTCTGGTCGGATTATACGGTATGTACACCGTTGAAAATTCGTTTCCGGCAGTATTCAGAACAGTCACCACATTGGTTTCCTTTATCTGCATATCATTTACCGATTTCAGAATGCAGTCTTCACTGCTTTCTCTGATTACCGCATTGGCATTCGCCAAAAGATTCTCGGGAATGGAAGACACACTGTAATCCTGGGCAAAAGCAAAAACCGATAAAACAGTGAAACACAGCTTATATAATTTTTTCATCATTCAATGTTTAAATTATTTTGCCGGAACAGGATTAAAAACACGCTGGCTGAGTTCCTGATCAAAAAGGTACAGGGCAGAAGGATTGTCACATACCATTTTTATTTTGGTAACGAGCTGCGAAGCATTGGCTTCCTCTTCCACCTGTTCGGTAACGAACCATTGCAGAAAAGAAACGGTAGCAAAATCGCCTTCATCGTTTGCATTTTTCAGGATATTGAAGATACTTTGAGTAACAATTTTTTCGTGTGCCAGAGCTTTTTCGAAAATATCTTTCGCATCAGCGAACTCGTGCGGCGGTTTTGCAATTTCGCCAATGATTATTTCTGCTCCTACATCATTGAGATAATCAAACATTTTATCGGCATGCATCAGTTCTTCTTTGCTTTGAACCCGAAAATAATTTGCAATTCCATCCAAATCTTTTGCAGAAAACCATGCGGACATGGAGAGGTAATACTGCGCTGCATATTGTTCTTTCGTAATTTGCTCGTTAATTAACTGGCCAATTTTTGTACTAATCATAATAGAGTTGTCTTTTTACCAAATATAATTAATTCCTTTATGGTGCACAAAAAAAGCGGAAAAATAAATTTTTCCGCTCTCCTTAAAAAAAACTAAAATTATGAACTAGCCTTTGCAGGCATTTTCTTCATTTGTCTATGTTGCATGTTCTGACGTTTGTCCTGCATTTTTTCCTTCTGTTTTGCTTCCCATTTCGCATACTGGGCAGGGGTTAAAATCTCTTTCATTTCCGCTTTCCACTGCTCTCTTTTGGCTTTCATCGCTTCCATTTTCGCTTTTCTTTCTGCCTGTCTCTGCGGTGCATTCTGTTTCATCTCCTCCATTTTCTTATCCTGTAAAGCCTTTATCTTTGCAACCTGTGCATCGGTAAGGTTCAGTTCAGTTTTCATCATTTTCAGTTTTTCCGCTCTTTTCTGTTCCATTTGGGCAGGATCTTTGTGTTGCATCATTGGCGTCTGCTGAGCCATTGCGAAGGTTCCCATTATTGCGAACGCTGCACTTAAAACAATTTTTTTCATGTTTAAAATATTTGGATGTTGTTATTTGATGTTTTGATAAATAAATCTAAAACATGTTAAATTAAACAATCATAATTTTGTGTTAAAAACAGATTAGTGGTATTTTTCCACAGTATTTTTTACAATCTCTTCAGTTTCATCAGGGAAATTTATAGTGATCCTAAGATCAGATTCCGACCAGGCTTTTAATTTTTTATCGAATTCATTTTCTTTCCAAATCACAGGCACCCCCATATTCTCTAAACCTAAAGCATTACATTGCTGTTCATACTGGTGATGCATCGGAACCGCTAAAAGTTTTTTGCCAAGAAACAGCGCTTCAGCAGGACCTTCAAATCCTCCTCCGGTAAGTAATCCTTCACAATCTGCCAATGACCTTTGGAAGAGTTCATTGTTGATAGGAAAAACTTCGGCATTAAACTTCCGGTAATGACGCGCTGAATGTTTCGAGAAAATCTGCCACTGCGAATTGGGAATTTCTTTCACTTTGCTGAGTATAAAATCGTCGGAGTAAGCGGGAAGATAAACCGTATAATGACCTAGTTTTTGGGTCTTAAGATTCCGGATTTCGGTTCTGATGACCGGCGTGTGAATAAAATCATCATATTTTTCAAAATGAAAACCGACGTTGTGCTTTGCAGGCGCATAGTTATTCATAATGAATTTTCCCCAATGAAATCCAGATAGCTGCGGCGTTTTAACGGAGTAATAAGCGGCCTGATGACTCATCCCGACGGAAGGTTTTCCGTGCAGTTTACAGCTCCATGCGCAAACCGGTTCGAAATCATTGATAATTAAATCATAGTTTTTTACAGGAAGATTTTTAACATCGCTAAAAAATTCTTTCATGTGAAAACGGTTCGAGGTTTCCCTGAAATCAACGCCTCCTTTGCTTCCGAAAACAAATCCCAAACCGTTAAACCTGTATTTTATATCCTCCTCAAGACCAACTTCTGCCTGTGTTCCACTGATCAAAACATCCACTTGCCCATGTTTTTTCAAATGCGGAATAATTTCCCTCGCGCGGCTTACATGACCGTTTCCGGTTCCCTGCAGTGCATATAAAATTTTCATCAGTCTAAATTAGCATATATAATATGCCTTTTTATTTAGATTTAAAAAATTAACATAAATGTAAAATAAAAAGGGAGAGCAAATGCTCTCCCTCTATATCGCAGAAATCAGTAAATTATTTATTTTTCCCTTTTCCATTGTTATGACCTTTCCCCTTCATGTAAAGATGGCTTCCATCACCTGAGTTTTTTCTTTTTTCATACTCCTCCATCGATTTTCTATTGGTATACCCTTTTTTGGACTGCATATCTCTATATTTCGTAACCTGATTTTTCTTGTGGTTATTTTTATTTCTGTTATATACAGCTACCGGGTTCTGTCCTTTGTAGTATTTATTTTTGAATTTGGCGTATTTCTCTTTACCCATAATCCTTTCTATTGAGGAGTACCGGTCAGTTCTCCAACGGTCGGGATTATTGGCGTAGGCTCTGTTCCATGAATTATAATCAGGATACTGATTATTGAGTGAAAACAAATCCGCTTTCTGCTGACTGCTCAGCAGTAAATTTGCCGCAACAGTCTGCCAGTTGAAATCTGTAATACTTCTCTGATAATCGTTAT
The DNA here is from genome assembly GCF_019038595.1 of Kaistella soli. Classification (GTDB taxonomy): domain Bacteria; phylum Bacteroidota; class Bacteroidia; order Flavobacteriales; family Weeksellaceae; genus Kaistella; species Kaistella soli. The sequence continues at coordinate 75,105 of NZ_JAHOPF010000003.1, read as the reverse complement.
AATAATCAGACTGTGAATAACCAAAGGCAAAAAAGCCTAAACTAAGTATTGTGATTAATTTTTTCATTGTAATAAAATTTTAAGTTTCTGGGATTACCTTTTCCATTATTATGCCAAAAATAAACCGCACCTAAAAAGAGCAGCCTCTTTCGAAACTGCTCTTCTCACTATTAACATTAAAAACTATAAATTATCGAGTGGTAAACCTCTGTCCCGAACTTCTTGTGGAAGAACTCGGTGTTGTGGTTGCGGGAGACTGTTTTCTAAACCCTCCGTTATTATTTTCTGTTCTTTTCTGAGGTTCGGTGTTTCTGAATCCTGAACCGCTATCTCTAAAACCTCCGCTGCTGTTTGGGGCTGACGTCTCGGTTTTTACTCCGCTTCTTGTTCCCCCGTTTTGGGTGCGCGGTGCAGTGTTAGCTGAGGGAGCATCTGTTCCGTTTCGGAAACCGCTGTTTCCGTTGCTATTCTGCAATGAGCCGTCTTTGCGGAAGCCATTTTCTCTTGTGCTGTTATTCCAGTTTCCGTTACCGGTTCTTGGGGTATCTGTGAAACCGAAATTCTGTCTCGGATTGTTCTGGTGATACTGCGTCCTGTTGATTTTGTACCGGTTAACATTGATGTTTCTGTATTTAGGAACAATATACACATTGGTTACATAGTGCTGTCTCCGGTAATTCTGCCAGTAAACAACCGGGCTGTATCCGCTGTAATAATTATTCTGGAAGATTACGAAAACTCTTGGTCCAAGGATTCTTTCCAATGCGTAAAATCTGTCGTAATACCATCTGTCAGGGTTATACCGGTAGTAAGAATTCCATGCAGCGTATGACGGAAAACGGTCGTTAAGCATCATAATCTGCTGTACCTGCCAAGGCGCAAGACGATACACTGAGATGAAACGGTTCCAGTTTACATCATAAATACTCCTCTGATAATCGTTATAATAGTTTTGATAAAGATCGTTCCTGTAATAATCAGAAGGATATTCATAATAATAATCGTCCGGAAAATAATATTCATCATCATAATCTCCGTAATAACCGTTATTATTACTGTTGGTCGGATAATAATCCGGATAATTCTGGGCGGAAATCAACGTTGTAAAAAACACCGAAAGTCCAAAAAGTATTTTTTTCATTTTATTTAAAAATTATTTAGCTGTTCATGTAATAGTGATTAGAAAAGCGTGCCAGAACTTAAGTCTCAAAACATCGGAAACTCCTTTCTGCAAAGGAATTACATGAATTCACTGTGTATTTGATTACAATTGAAAAAGGAAGTTAAAACCTAAGTTTCAACTTCCTTCAAAATATTCTTAAACAACTGATGATCAATGGATAAAAAACCAGCTGTTTTGTGATTTCAGAGTTAAAAAAATTTCAAATCCACTGAAATTAATTTGAAAAATTTAATCTAAAAATCATTAAGCACGGTTTGAATCCGAAACCCAGTTGGAAATTTTCTGATTAAATGCATCCTTATTTAAAAGACTTTCTACGTTGAGATGCATCCGGTATCTCCAGTAATGCGGAAAAACGGCGGGATTATTAATTCTTTCGTCGTCCATATTCGGGTTGCACAATTCATTGTCAGTCGCTAAAAATTCCTGAATCGGAAAGATCGCCAACATCGAATCGTTATAAAGATGCTGTTTCATGATGATTTCTGCCAGCTGCGGCTCCAGATTTTCCGGTGCATTTCCCTGCTGTCCAAGCTGCTGGTTATAATATTGCTGCGTTAAGTCCCGGTCTTCGTGCCACCACTGACGCAGCGTGGAACTGTCATGTGAACTTGCCGTAACAACATTCATATATCCTGCATCTTTCGGATTGTACCATAAAATATTTTCCGAAGGCATCCGCTGTACTTTCAGCGCGGTGATCGCCAGCTGATCCATTACCACGGGAACACAGTCCGGAACCAACCCTAAATCTTCACCACAAATCAGCATATCGGTGGCGTTAAGAATCATCGGCAGTTTTTCCATGGCTTTCTCATACCAAAGGGCGTCCTGACGTTTGAAAAAATAATCAAGGTATAAATCATAAACCGCCTTTTTCTCCCAGTCCGAAAGATTTTGGAAAGACGGTGTCTTATCAATATTGAATCTCGGATGATAAACCACTTCCCCATTTTCAGCCACTTCCGGCAGGAACAGCACGTTTGCACATAACGAAATCAATAAATCTTCGGCCCACGGATGAGGATTCTGTTTGAAATAATCCGTCAGTTTTCTCTGAGTGTCAAACTCTTCCCTTAAAGAATAGGTTCCGTCGAAATGATTATTCATAAACTGGGTGTGGATGGTATCTCTTTCATCACCAAACACATCCCACAAGATCTGATCATTAATAAACGGCCTGCAATATCTGTTCTCCTCAAACGGAATATTTCTGGAACTAAATTCTTCACTTGTAACAGGAACGGCAGGATAAAAATATCCCAAAATACCTTGGGTAGCCGTCATTGGCATTCTCCATATCCTGAAAAACCCGAGAATATGATCAATCCGCATTGCATCAAAATACTGTTCCAATGCTTTGAAACGGTTTTTCCACCAGCGGTAACCGTCTTCCTTCATCGCTTCCCAGTTGTAGGTCGGAAATTCCCAGTTTTGTCCCAGTTCGGTAAACTGATCCGGCGGTGCACCTGCCTGGAAATCCATTCCGAAAAGTTCTGGTTCCGTCCAGGCTTCTACAGAGTATCTGTAAATGCCGATGGGCAAATCTCCTTTTACCGAAATTCCCAAACTATGGGTATAATCTATTGCATCTTTCAGCTGCAGATGAAGCTGAAACTGAACCCATGCATGCAGCATCGCCGTCTCGAAATCCTTACTGTCTGAACTGAAAAACGGTGCAATTTTTCCTGCAATATATTTCCTGTGCGTTTTCCAGTCGTTGAAATTGGGCGTACCATATTTATCTCTCTGAACACAGAACGCAGAGTAAGGAAGAAGCCATTCTTCATTTTCTTTAATGAACTTTTTAAAATTCCGGTCCTTGAGGATCTCTTCTTTATGTTCTGCGAAAACAGCTTTGACATATTTCCATTTTCCGGAAATCATCTGCTCATAATCTATCAGATTTAAAGCATTCAATTCAGCTTTTTTCTCAGCGAATTCCGTTACGAGATCGTCAGGCAAAGGGAATACAAGATTTTCTATCGAAAGATACTGAGGATGCAGTGCATAAACCGAAATCGCAGCATAAGGATAAGAATCGGTCCAAGTGTAGTTGGCAGTAGTATCATTAATAGGTAGAATCTGCAAAATCGAAAGCTGGGTTTCCTTCGCCCAGTCTGCTAAGTTTTTAAGATCAGGGAATTCCCCGACGCCAAAACCGTTTTCTGTTCTTAAAGCGAAAACCGGAACTGCAACTCCCGCAGCATGATACATTTCGAAAGCTTTGAATCTGAAATAATGATCCGCTTTAATCTGCAGGATATTTGGTTCTGCATTCGGGACAGCCCATCTGTTGGCTCCGTATTCCAGGTCGAAAACTTCGCCCTTTTCAGTATCCAGCAAACCGTATTTGTACTGGATCATCTGATTTTCGGGAAGCTCAACAGCAATTTCCCAAATACCAAAATCAGTCTGCAGCATTGGTACCGCTTTGAAATATTCCCAATTGCCAAGCGCATCGCTGTTTCCTAGAAGTACAACCTGCCAGTTTTTCTGATAAATCGGTGCTTCTAACCGGAAAAGATGCGTGTGTCTTTTCAGCACAGCTGCTTTTTCGGGTTTGAATCCGCTTAATTTATTTTTAAGAATTTTATTATTCAGATAATTTTCAGGGAAATTTTTCGAGTTCCACACGTCATAAATCGAAAATTCCGAATAATGATGAGGAAAATTCAAGTGGTGAAGCGAAAATTCTTCTTCTAAAATACCTCCGTAATCATTTACCAACTGATATTTATAAGATATTGATTTAGAGAAATAATCCACTTCAGCGGTCCAGTTTCCGTTATCGGAATAATTCAGTCCGTGAATCCGGTTTACACTTCCTTCTTCCATCACTACAACCTGGATTTTTTCACCCATGTTGGTTCTGAAATTAATATTAAAATAAAGTTTCATTGATCAATGTTTGTTTTCTTTGGTGAAACTGAACGCACAGATTGCGGTTTCAGTACGCAATTTATGAAAAATATGCAGATCTGTTATATTTTGTTGCATAAATATCAGAAACTGAAAACAAGATTAAATACTGATTTACAATCAATTACAGAACAAATAATCAACCATGCGAAAAATCATAAAAAAACCTTCCCGAATTTCAATCCGAAAAGGTTTAGACGTTCAAAAATCCCCAAAATTTATCTGTTTACAGCAATTTTTTTATTAAGAATAATCTTTTTGTCACTGTCTAAAAGAGAGACAATATAAATTCCTGATTTTAAGTTATTTAACTCTATTTTCTGAATACTGTTTTTCCCGATAGACTGAAGCGTTTTCTGCAGCACTTTAATTCCTGCAAAATCATATATTTCTACAGCAACATTTCCGGTGATCTTTTGATCATCAACCCTCACATGAATAAAGTCTTCTTCCACTTTGGTTGGATAAATATCTGCCAAACCATTACTGACAGCGTTCAGTTTATCATTCAGAAAATATTTGCTCGCCAAATCGTAGATATGGGTATTCAGATTACCGGCCAATGGTTTTGCCTGTAAATCGCCAAGATTAAGTTCGTATAAGCCTTCACCCTTGGCGCTGGCAACTACAACATTTCCTTTTGAATTAACGGCCGCACCGTTTAAAGAATAATTCTCTGGCAGCCCTGAAATCTTCCCTATAAATTTAGCATTTAAAAACTGAGGTGATATTTTGAAAACATTTCCCGAAGCCGAAAAAATGTAGAAATTATTGTCGGCATCAGCCACCATATCTCCGCCAAAACCCTTATTCATCGCAAGTAAAGAATTTTCTCCGTTGGAGGAATCATTTTTTACAGAACCCAAATCGGTGACTGTATATTTTCCACCCTGTCCGGATATTTTTAAAAACTGGGAACCCGAGTTGCTCATCGCATATACATTTCCGTCGTAACCTGTAGTCATTCGGGTGATTTGAGATCCGATATCGCAGGATTTGCTGTTGATAACGTTGCTCTCTATTAAAGTAATGTCTCTGGATTTTTGATCCAAAACATAAACATTGGACGAAAACATGGGAATATAAATCAGTTTTCCATTGAGTTCATCATAGGCCAGAGAAGCCATGGCAGCAGTTTGAGAATGATTAAAACCTGTTTTTTCCTCCGTTACAGTTCTGTTGAAGATCTGTGAAAAAACTTTGGGCGTAGATTCGGTTCCGAAAATAAGTTCTCCCGAAATACCTCTCTCGACATCCAAAACCCTGAAATCGCTGAAAACAATATTGGGCCCATTTTTACCGGTAAGTGCGTAAAAATCCTGTTGTGCAGAAGTGAAAACCACCACGGACAACATCACTAAAGAGAATAGTTTTTTTTTCATGATAATCGTGTTAAAATTGTGTTTTTGAGTAAACTAAGTTAAGAAATTGTTTTTATTATTTTAAAACAAAGTATATTTTATTGAAATTTTTCACAAAAAACCCCTTCAACATTTATTGAAGGGGTCAAGCTTGTATTATTTATTATTGTCTTTAAATTAAGGAATAGGACGTTCCGTCACGGCCATCTTTCAGTTCAATACCTTCAGCCAGTAAACGGTCGCGGATCTGATCTGACAGTTCGAAGTTTTTTGATTTTCTGGCCTGATTTCTCAGCTCTATTAAAACCCGCAGAGTCTGGTCAAGTTTTTCATTGTTGTTCTCTTCAATATTCTGCAAACCTAAAACTTCGTAAACAAAAACGTTCATCAGTTTTTTCAGTTCTTCCAAATCTTCCGGACTCAACTTTTCCTTTTCATCTTTTAACTTGAAGATAAAATTTACCGCTTCAAAAAGATGCGAAATTAAAATCGGTGAATTGAAATCATCTGTTAAAGCGTTATAACATTTCTCTTTCCATTCTTTCATATTGAGGGTAGAACCCTGTTGATTGTCCGCCGCAGAAACCTGATTTAAAATTTTCATCGCTTCCATCAGTCTCTGGAAACCTTTTTCACTGGCCACCATCGCTTCATTCGAAATATCGAGGACACTTCTGTAATGCGCCTGCAAAAAGTTGAAACGTACAATCGCAGGGTGAAAAGCTTTTTCAAAAAAATCATTATTCCCGGAAACGAGTTCCATAGGAAGAATGTAATTCCCGGTAGATTTGCTCATCCGCTGCCCGTTCATGGTGAGCATGTTGGCATGAAGCCAGTAATTTACAGGCTCGGTTCCGTTGCATGCTTTCCCCTGAGCGACTTCACATTCGTGATGAGGGAATTTAAGATCCATTCCGCCACCGTGAATATCAAATTTTTCTCCTAAATATTTTGTAGACATTGCCGTACATTCCAGATGCCATCCCGGAAAACCTTCTCCCCAAGGGGAATTCCATCGCATGATGTGTGCAGGTGAAGCTGCTTTCCAAAGCGCAAAATCCTGAGGGTTTTTCTTCTCGTTCTGCCCGTCCAGATCACGGGTATTGGCAAAAAGTTCTTCAATATTCCGTCGTGAAAGTTCACCGTAATTCAAACCGCGGCTGTTATATTCCAGCACATCGAAATACACGGAACCGTTGCTTTCATAAGCAAAGCCTTTATCTAAAAGTTTTTGTGTAAGCTCGATCTGTTCCAGAATATGGCCAGTTGCAGTCGGCTCAATGGTCGGAGGAAGCAAATTGAAATTTTCCAGAACTTTGTGAAAATCTACTGTATATTTCTGTACGATTTCCATGGGCTCCAGTTTTTCAAGACGCGACTGTTTTACGAATCTGTCATTATCCACATCACCATCATCGGTTAAATGTCCTGCATCGGTAATATTTCTTACGTAACGCACTTTGTAGCCAAGATGCGTTAAAGAACGGTAAATAAAATCAAAAGACATAAAAGTCCTTACATTTCCGAGATGGACATTGCTGTAAACAGTGGGTCCACAAACGTACATTCCGACGTTGTTTTCGTGGATTGGTCTGAAGATTTCCTTTTCACCGGAAAGAGAGTTGTATATTTTAAGTTCCATTAATTATAGTTTGAATGTTTTGAAGTTGATCCGAAAACAATTTTAAATCATTTCTGGATTAATCGAATTTTGCATGGCTTCCGACATAATGCAGGAATTCCTGACGGGTAATCGGGTTCGTTCTGAAAATTCCGCTTAATTCTGCGGTAATGGTTGAACTTGCCGTATCTTTAATTCCGCGGCAGTTGACGCACAAATGTTTTGCATCAATGATACAGGCCACATCTTTTGTTCCGAGAGCAGTTTTTATGGCTTCAACAATCTGCATGGTTAATCTTTCCTGAACCTGCGGACGTTTTGCGTAATGATCTACAATTCTGTTGATTTTTGACAGCCCGATCACTTCACCGTTCGAGATATAAGCAACATGTGCTTTTCCAATGATCGGCAGAAAATGATGCTCGCAGAAAGAATATACCGTAATGTCTTTTTCGACCAACATCTGGCGGTATTTATATTTATTGGAGAATGTTGAAATTCCTGGTTTATTTTCAGGCAGCAATCCGCCGAAAATTTCGTTTACATACATTTTCGCAACCCGTTTCGGAGAATCTTTTAAAGAATCATCAGTCATATCCAAACCCAAAGTTTCCATAATCTGATGAAAATGGTGCTGGATGATTTCTATTTTTTCCTCGGGGGATTTTTCGAAAGCATCAGTTCTTAAAGGGGTGTGATCTTTTCCGGTGAACAGGTCGTCGTCGTTTTCGATATCTTGGTTCATATTTTAATAATGAAAAGACAAAATTAGGGATTTAATTTTTTTAAAACTACAAAAGGCATAAAAGTTCGGTTTGGATTGAGATCAATGAAATTTCACCCTTATTATAATTCAAAAAAAAACTCAGGATCGGAATCCTGAGTTTAAAGTTTATTTTTTAGAAACCGCCGCCGCTTCCTGCGAAGGTAAACGTTGCCGTCAATCCTGCCCTCACTGTTGAAAGCGGGAAGGCAGTGGAAATTTTATATTTCGTCAGCAGCTGATCGTAGAAGAATCTTAGGCTGAAATTCTGCGACATATTATAATCAGCAGAAAGTTTGATGCTCATCATTCTCTGGCCGCCTGTTACCTGTGAATCGTTCTGTAAAATATTCGTGATTCTGGTTTGGCTGTCTCTCAAAGAGAAATCGCCGCGGATATTAAGGTCACTTTTAATGGTTCTTTCTTTTCCTTTGAAATTCATTTTCATTTTTAAATCCTTTAAGATGTAACCGAAACCGAAAATATATTCTTTACCGGCATCTTCCGTCAAAGTGTGATTTACCAAACCGAGCATAAACATTCTGTCGCGGTTGTACTGCGCCCGGAACTGCATATTGTTTCTCATGGTAACATCGGCTCCTAAAAGCGGTGCAAAAGTTTCCACATAACCGACTTGCGAGAAAGTATAAGGATTAAATTCGTTTCCAAAAGCATCCACACGCGGCGCGGTGGCATTGTTCTGCATATTATAATAATCTACACTTGACTGAATTCCCGAAGCGGTATAAGTGGAACTGTAACCGTGAAGAATATCAAATTTAGAAAACTGACTGTTCACCAAAGGAATATTTTTAAGCCCGGAATAAGTCACTCTCCAGTTCGGGAGCGGGAAACCGGATTTTTTAGGATCCGAAAGTCTTCCGTTTACTGTTTTACCTTCTACTGCAGCCTGAAACGCAGGGATTAAAACATAAGCGTCGCCCAACCCTTTTCCTCTGGCAAAATCTGCTTCGTTGTAAACTCCGCCGGACTGCAGATAGATCTGTTTTGCATTTTCATACATCGTATCGTAAATGTTTTTACCGTCCACGAAAGCAGTTCCGAAAGTCCAGGCTGTTTTGCTGTAGGTAATCATATCTGTTCCGAAAGAGAACTGGAAGCCGTTTGCCGGATCAGAATCTGCATCCACATTATACCCTCCCTGAATGAAATTGCTGTTATAATTCTTCAAAACATTCAAATCAATCCGGAAATCGTTCACCGGCATCACCTGCACATTGGCAAGGAAATTCTGGTTCTTCATCTGGGTGTACGGATCGTTCATGTAATTTGAATTCGATATCCAGCCGTTTTCAATAATCGTTCTTCGGATATCTGCCTGGGAACCTAAAAGGAAACCGTAAGTCGGTCCGCCTAAAGTCTGGCCGTAACCGTACCAGTTCGGTGCAGAAAGCAAGCCCGGAAGCACCGTTCCGTTGTTTTCGTTATAAGAAATATCAAGCTGTTTAACTGACGTTAAAGCGTAAGCCACACTTTGCAGCGGATTCAGTTTGTTTTTAAATTTATAACTCTTGAAGGTTTTCTTAGAATTTTTCTTCTGCCAAACCAAATTGTACGCATTATTCAGGGAATCAATTTCCTGTTTACGCTTCTGCATTTTGGTATTGATGGTCTGGAAATATTTAAACTTACTGAAGAATTTCGGAACATCTACCGTTGAAGTGGCGACGATATTATTCGTGTTCTGCCCGATACTTCCCAAACTTTCCTGTCTTTGAGTTTCAGGGTTTACGAAACCGGTCATCACGGTACTTCTCGCATTCCAGTTATAGGTAAATCCGTAACCGAGCTCTGCATTAATGAAATCCAGATAAGGCAGATATTCAAACGGGAATCTGTAATTCAGCTGAACTCTGTGGTTGTATAAAACCGGTCGTCCGGCACGCAGAGGATTTTCGAAAATCGACTTATTGTTCATGTCATACACATTCAGATTATCATTCAGCGTTCTCATGGCTGAATTAATTTCCAGCTTCAGAGATTTAGTGAAATTAAATCCTAAACCGTACTGCCAGCCGAAATAGAAGTTTCTGTTTTTAATAACATCGAAGTTCTGAGCCGAGTTTCCGTTGAGAATAGCCTCAATATTTCTGAACTCAAGTTCGTTGTAATTTCTGTCGATTTCTGTCCTGAAAGAAAGTCTTGTCGGGATCGGATTGAAATTTACCTCTTTAATGAATCGCAAATATTTATACGATTTTGCCGTATCGCTGACAATTTTATTGAACGGCCTTAAAACCCATGGTTTAAACGAATAATTATAATCAACATATCCTCTCAAATACTGACGGTAATTTTTCTTCGTATATACGTCACGGTAGTAATCATCGTTATAAACCGCTGTCACCGAAAGATTTTCCACATCATAAAATTTCGGTTTTTTGTTGGGATTCATTCGGTCTTTGCGCATGTTCACCACACCGATGCTTCTCTGCTGCGTGTAGGTTCTCGCAACTTTTTTCAATTCTTCCCTGTTAGGAGCTTCCTCGAAAGTCACATCATTATCCAGCGGATTATACTTTGGATCTTCAATGGTTTGCGTATAAGAGTAATTCACCGGAATCTTCATTCCCACTTTTTCAGGCAAGAATTTATCAACATTCACGGTGGTATTTACATTATAGGCAGACAGCGTAGACTGAGCTCTTTCCGAAGGTTTTTCTGTAATGCCGCCAAATCCGATGGTGGAGTAAGAAGCGTTGGCATTCACCATTGCAAAATCCCCAAGGTTGAAATTAACGCTTGCATTTCCTGCATAACCGCCTTTGTTTTCGATTCCCGAAAGACGGATTTCGTTTACCCAAAGTACCAGGTCTTTGGAAGTTGCTTCATCTTTATTCCGAACTCCAAGCATAATGGTCGTTACGTTTCCTAAACTTGGGCGTCCTTTGATAAAGATTTTTTTATTGGGGTCTATTGCACCGTATTCGAAATCTTCAGTTCTCTGATCAATAGCTACCGATGAATTCTGGTCTCTTCTTAATTTCGCATCGATAAAGCTCTGAACAGCAAGATTCACCGTATTGGCGGAAGGCCATATCTCGAGTGGAGAAGTAGCGTTTCTCGGTGTATATGTTAAAGAAGTTTCGTATTCATAATAGTTATCAGACGCATCACTTCCGAAACGGATAAAGAATTTGGCATTGGGGTCAAGACCGTTGCTTTGCGCTCCGGCTCTCACATCTTCAGCATGTACAAAAAGCTCTAAGTTATTGTAACGGCGCATATCCAAAGCTACATTTTTGAAAACCCCTCTTGATGTTTTAGGCTCAATAGGCGCAGTTTTTATATACAGTGAAGCTTCATTCTGTCTCTGTGCACCGGCATTTCCGCTCAGTACCTGACGGTCGATTCCCGGAGGAAGAACGTAAGGCGGCTGGTTAAGTCCGTTTTCTTCAAGATTTACGCTTCCAACATCCAGGTTTTTATTGTCTACAGGATTTACCCCTTCAGTATCCGCAGTGTTGGTCGCAATATCTTTGGAATATTTTCTCCAGTCGCTTCTTACCAGATCCAACGTTCCGAAACGGATCGTTGCTGTTTGATCGAAACCGGTTAAAAGCATTCTTGCAAATCTCACATTATTCAGAACCGACGGGTCATGAGCACCAGCATCTGTCGCAAACTGAGATACCGGAACACGGAATAAATACCATTTATTGGTACCGGTTTGCCCGTTCTGGAATTTGGCTTCCACTTCTTTCTCATCAACGATAAAATTCTGTCCCAAAGTAAGACTTGCTTTATCAAGGCTGATGTTGTACTGGTTATAGTTTTCGTTCTGATCGAGGTTGTAATCTCGGTTTACATCTTCTGCATCCGGAGTTTGGGTAGCGACTTCCAGAGTATTGCTCTGTGAATTGCCTTCAGGACCGCGGAAATATTTATATCTTTCTAAAAGCGATGAAGCCTGAGTTCCCTGAAATTTATCAGACAGATAAAACACGAAATCATCGGAAGCCGGATCCGGAACCTGGGTTACCGGATTGATGAAATTGGTGCCGAATTTCGCGGCTTCACCCTGAGCATCCAAACCGTCATATCCTAAATCCTGCGCTGTTCTTTCTTCATTTTCTGTGGAGAAAGCATATAAAATAGGAAACTGATTCGGCTGGCTTCCCCAGTTGGTCGTGGAAGTATTGGCCGGAACATTTGGCGTTGGCAATCCGTTCTCATACTGCAGCTTTCCGTCTTTCAGCACATCTTCTGAAACATTTCCCAAATGCAGCAATAATTTAGGATTGGCTCCTAAAGTATTGCCGTCCGCATAAGGATCCATCATCCAGAACTCCACATATTCAATATTGGAATTAACAAAATTGGAAACCGAAATCGGCCGCATAAGACCTGCCCATCTTTCCTGGGTGGATTCGGTACTTGGGTTCACGTTATAAGGACCTCTTTCGTTCGGGAAATAGGTAATGTCAAAAGTATTGGTATAAAGCTGTTCACCGGCAACAAAATCGCGTGAGTTATACAGTTCCTGAGTTTGAACCCGTCTCGAAGCATGATTGGAAACTGCCTGTGCATTGATTCCGCTTGGTGCCTTACCGCCGATTCCGTAAAATCTCGGGTCAATATTATACCACGTCAGCAAACCTCTACCGTTTCCGTGAGCGATGTTATCGTTAAGGCTGGCGTTGGCGAAAAATGGTTCCGGGTTGTGTTCCGGTTTCGAAGCCAGACTCCACATCGCAGGCTCTTTCAGAGAGATTTTTGAAGTTGTTTGCTCAAAATCATCAATATAAGACTGGTCGCCGATTCCTTTGTTCTGTCCGGGAATTAAATAAGCTCCTTCTGCAGCAAAACTTAAATTCGAAGGCGCTTCGGTATTCACTAAAGGAATTTTATCGGTAAGCCTGGTAAGGAAAGGCAGTTCGTTATTATATAAAATATTGAAACCGGCCATGGTATTATTTACCGCTTCCTGGCCAAAATTTACTTTCTGGGTCAAAGGAGTCTCCGCATAATTCACTACCGTTCCGCCAATCCTAAGATGTTCATTGAACTTTCTTTCTAAATTTAATCCTAAAAATCTTTTTCTCTGAGTATTAAACGTAAGTTGATTTTCAAGGGAAATATTAATTGCCTGACCAGACTGTTTCACGGTTTCATTAATGATATTCACCGTACCGAGCATATAATCCACTGTATAATCAATCCCTTCCTGAAGCTGAACACCGTTTGCCGTCACTTTCACTGAACCTTGCGGAACATTGATAGCTCCCAAGGAAATACCGGTTCCCTGTGAACCTTTAAATCGGCCTTCGAGGGTATATGCCAATGCCAAACGGTTTTCCGAAGCTACATTTTTGAACTTGTCGTATAAATCATTGAAAACAAACTTCGGATCGCTGCTTCCCAAAACATTCTGGAGATAAGCACCGAAAGGTTTCGCTTTGGTAAAAATAATTTTTCCGTTTTCCGGGTCTACCGTAATTCCGGGCACAAAATCGAATATACCGTCTCCTGTAACACCTCCGTTCTGCTGTAAATCGTTATTCATGTTCAGCCTGTCCCAGTTGAACAGTTTCAGTAAATTGGTATCCTGAACAGGTGTTCCCGGTAAATAATTCACTTTTCCGTTTTGGGCATCTCTTAAATATACATTCAATAGAAATCCATCCTGATTGATCTGATTGGAGTTTAATGAATAGATATTCTTCATCATCAAATCCCACATCGGTGTCGTGGTTGTGGTTTTTGTATTTGATTTTAACAGTTTGGTAATCAAAACCGGGCTTTCTTCAGAAAACTCCCCTACTTTATATACTTTATTGTCGCCGTTCAGGGTATAGGTATACGCTACGGTCAGCAGCTGATTATCATTAAGTCTTTGATTCAGTGACAAATAACCGAGTTGCGGATGGAAAGTAAATTCGTTCTGGTTCAGTTTTCTTGCTTTTCGGTTGAAGATAAACTGTTCACCATCGGTATAGTTTTCCGGCGAACCGCTCGCGTTCGGAAAGGACTGCCCGTTGATTGCATTGTAGGCGGTATTGACATCGCGGATTCCGGCCCCAAGATTTACAATTCCCTGATAAAGCCCGTTCTGGGAATTATCCGGATATCCCGAAACGCCTTCTCCCAAATCACGGATTCCCAGGATTCCTTTCTGGTCCTGAAGATTGCCTGAACCCTGATCCAAAACCCAGGCTTCAATTCTCGTAATGCTGATTCTTGAATTAATCTGAGGATAATTCAGCAAAGCATTGTCGTAAGAGTTTAAGAAATAATGTCCTAAATAGTAGTGTTGGTTATCTTCGTAATCTATAGCGTTCAGTTTGAAGGTATTCATCACGCCGCCGCCCTGAGCGATGATATTTCTGGCTTCACCCTGCTGCTGCGAGAAAACCAAAGTTCCGGTGGTTTTTCCAAGCTGGAATTCAGTTTTTAGACCGAATAAAGATTCTGAACCTCTTATTAAACTTGTTGAAAGCGGCATATTCACGTTACCGAACTCTACTCTTTTGATGATTTTATCTTCGCCGCCGGTTGTTTTATCATTTAAACCCTTGCTCTGTAAATCTTTCCAGGTTCCTTTCGCCTGCCAGACAAGATTCATCCGGTTCTCGAAAGCGAAACCGCTTTGCGTGTCATAATTGGCTTTAAGCTGCAGATTTTCACCCACTTTACCCAATAATCCCAACTGAATTCTCTGCTGGATATCAATGGCGAAACTGGTTCTGTTCTGAGGTAAAATTAAAGGATTGTCGATTTTCTGGTAGAGGCCGCCGATATCGAAAGAGGCGAATCCCTGCGGAATAATTTCAATTTTATTGCCGCCAAAAATGGATTCGAATAATTTATTCTTAATGTTTACGCTGGGAAGCAAGCCTTTTTTCACCGCATCGGTTTGGTCTTTCCGGTAACCCAGATTATTGGTTGATGATTTTTCGCGGTAATATTCGCTCAGCTGATTATTGAGCATGTACTGATGATATTCCGCGGAAGTCATCGATACGGGATTTCCTACCACCATATTTCCGATCTTCGGATACAGAAAATACATGCCGCTTGCCACATCATAAAATGCGTCGTAACGGATCGGGTCTGGTAACGGATAATCCTGTCGTACAGAGGAGCTGTCGGAAGGTTTCACCTGCGCACTGACACTCGCAAATGAAAAACAAAGGAATATTACAAATAAAAACTGATGCTTAAAAAAACTGTTCTTCTCCAAATGTTAAATATTTTTTAAAATTTGTTTCACTAAATCTTCTACAGAAAACTCCGGATTCTGCTTAAGAACACGGTCTGCAATTTTCTCGCTCATCTTTTTGGCAATACCCAAAACCTCTAATGCAGATAACGCTTCTTCTTTTACTTTATTATCTACAAATGTAGAAATATTTTCGGCAGATCCCTTGAATTTTTGGACTTTATCGCGCAAATCGACAATGATACGCTCGGCGGTTTTGGCTCCGATTCCCTTCACCTTTTGCAGCAGCATACTGTTGTCGGAAAGAATGGCAGTAGCGATCTCCTCAAGGCTTAAAGAAGACAGCATAATGAGGGCTGAAACCGGCCCTACACCGTTAACACTTATTAACAGATTGAAGAGTTCTTTTTCTAAAATTGTGTTAAAGCCGAAAAGCAGATGCGCGTCTTCGCGGATAATCTGCTGAATATTCAGAAAAGTTGGCTTGCCCAAAACAAGTTTTTCTGAGGTCTGAAGGCTGATCCCGACATAGTATCCAACACCGTTGACGTCAATGATGACTGAAGTGGGATTAAGTTCCTGAACCGTTCCTTTTAACGAATAAATCATCTGTGCTAATATTTTTTTTAAAGAAGCCAAATATAGGATTTTTAAAATTTTAATCCTTATGGTTTTCTCTTTTCTAATTAAATAAGCATTTATTAGGGTATTTTACCTAAAATCGGTTAAAACGCAACGAAAAATATTTTAGCACGCATCTAAAAGATGAGCAGGATCCTACTTAGACTTTCTCATAATAATACCTCCCTTATGTGCAATCAGGAATATGAATGTTTCTTTATAGCGCATACTATAACCATGCTATAAGCATACTATATCCATACTATATTATAAAGGCGCAACTTCTATTCTAATACCTGTAGCAACAAGTTTTTCAGCCTTGTTATAAAGATGAAAGATAAAAAGAATAAAAAGTCGGGGGTGATCAGAATTGGCAATGGAAGGACGATAAACCAGGAATAACAGCAGCTTATTTAAAAAATAGCAGGTCCTGAGATCATCGTGAGAATCCGTTCTGAGGAATTTTTGATGAGGAGGTTACACCACCGTGATTTTTGCTGAAAAAACATGCTGCTATTTACAATGACGGGGAAATTCAGCAGCCAATACTTTATTATGTTTAGCACAGCGGCGGAGCGTAAGGCGACAAACTTAACCCGAAAAAAGCTATAAACTCTTTTTTGCCTACTCTTTTTTGCAGTATAAAAGTTTCGAAGATGATTTTTACACTTGTCCCTTATTATATGTGTAAATTAAAACATCAGTTCATCATACCTCCAGCGAGTCAATACAAGTCCTGCGTTTTCATTTTTTCGAATGGTTGGTTCAATCAAAACAGCTACAAAAACTACGGTTCCATATCCGCAGTGTAAAATAGATTTGCTGTAATTTAAATCTGTTTGCCAAGAACAACAACGAAATTTTCAATTCAGTTACATTTTCACTCCCGTGATGAAATTTTACCTGTTTTTTCACCACCATAATAGGCAGCGGTATAGCCAGTAGAAGAGGATTTGTGTGCGCAAACCACTTCGCAAAAGTTTGATAATAAAGACCTTCAAAAAGTTAAAAATCCCTTCCGCAAATTTATCATAATTTAACAGTTAATTAACGGATTATTAACCCTTTATAACATTTTTAGGTATAATTTTAGTTAACATAATATATAACCAAAAAACATTATTATTATGGCTACAAGACAAAATTCCGGATCAGGAAGATCGAATTCTTCCTCCGGCAGAGGAAACTCAAGAGGCAGAAACCAGGAAGAAGATTTTGACTTAGAAGAAATCTTCCAGCAGGCGTACGAAGACGGTTACGAAGACGGTTATGCGGATGCACAGGCCGACGAAGACTATGACGATGACTACGAGGACAGTTATGAGGAATTCTACGAAGACTATGACGACGACGATGATGAGGATTATGATGATGAAGAGGACGATGACGATGACGATGACGATGATGAAGACGGAAGAGGAAATAACGGTAACCAAAGACGGGACAGCCAGGGCAGATTCAGCTCATCAGGTTCCAGAGGAGGTTCTTCAAGAGGCGGCTCAAGAGGCGGTTCTCAGGGAGGTTCAAGAGGTGGTTCTTCCAGAGGAGGAAACCAGGGCAGTTCTTCAAGATCTTCAGGCTCAGGCAGCGGATCTTCAAGAGGAGGCCGGGGAAATTCTTCGGGAGGTTCACAGGGCGGATCTTCAAGAGGCGGTTCATCAAGCAGCGGTAGCCGTGGCGGTTCCGGTGGCGGAGGCGACAGAAGAGGTGCACGGGAAGGACATCCTTTCTTCGGAAATCAGTACACTTCAGGCCGTGGCGGTTCACGTTCAGGAAGCGGTTCTTCAAGAGGTTCCCAAGGTGGAGGCTCCAGAGGTGGTTCTTCGAGAGGCGGAAGCCAGGGCGGCGGTTCTTCCCGCGGTGGCGGAAGAGGAAACGGTAACCAAATGAGAGACAGCCAGGGCAGATTTACTTCGGACGGAAGAAGTGCACGTGGCGGATCTGGCCGTAGAGGCGGTTTCGGAAGCAGAGGCGGAAGAAATTCTTAATTAAAAATAACAAGGGCCGGCTGCCATGGTCGGTCCTTTTTTCTAAACACATTAAATAAAATATTATGGAATCAGATAAAACAAAAGCAGCAGCAGCTTCCACTGCGGAAGCTACAAAAACAGCAGCTAAAAAAAGCACCGCCGGACCCGGCACAACAGCTTCAAAAAACGGGACTGCAGGCAGCAGGTCTGAAAACCGGGATTACAGCCAGGAAGCAACCAAAGATGGTGCGCTGTATAAATTTTTCCTGGACGGTCTGAAGGACATGTATTTTGCCGAAAAACATATTCTTGAAGCTCTGCCCAAAATGAAAGAGGCAGCAACTACCGAAGAACTTCAGGATGCTTTTGAGGACCATCATCTGGTGACCCAAAAACAAGTTTCAAGACTTGAAAAAGTATTTAAGTCCATCGGAGAAAGCGCCGAAGCAAAAAAATGTGATGCCATCATCGGTATTGTAAAAGAAGGTGAAAACATCATCAAAGAAACTGAGGAAGGAAGCATGACCCGGGATGCGGCGCTTATCATCGCAGCACAGAAAGTGGAGCATTATGAGATCGCATCTTACGGCGGACTGGTAGCTTTAGCGGAAACGCTGCAGCTGGAAAGAGCCGCAGATTTGCTGCAAATGACTTTGGAAGAAGAGGAGGATACTGACCTCGACCTTACCGATATCGCTGAATCTTCTATCAATTTCCGTGCTGCAGATGAAGAGGAAGAAGATGATGATGACGATGAAGAGGAGGATGATCACGATTATGATATGGAATAAAAAAAAGCAAGCACTCTGCTTGCTTTTTTGTATCCGTTAGAGATCAAAATTCGGTTAGCTGCGCATAATTAATGAGAAAATTTATTGAACATTAAAAATATTTATGATAACATTGCTAATAAGTTTTTTACCATAAGGATTCATTCTTTTATTTGCGTGCTCGCAACACAATAAACTACAAAACGCACTGGATTTATTTGCAACTCTGGAAACTGAAAAATCCGAAAATCATGAAAAGCTCACCGTTCTTTAAAAGTTATCTGATGGGTGGTTTTGAATGTGCTGATCACATCAACCGCCATGGCCAAAGAGTAAACCTCCTGAAAGAAACCGAGCACGATCTACGTGTACACGGAGATTACAGACTGCTGACCTCGCTCGACATCTATACCGTTCGCGAAGGAATATGCTGGAGTGAAGTGGAGAAAACAGAAGGAGAATATGATTTTTCTGGGGTGCTTAACCGAATCCGTGCGGCCCGCGAAACAGGCGTCCAGCAGATCTGGGACCTTATACATTTTGGGTATCCTGACGGGCTCTTCCCTACCCATCCGCATTTTGCTGACCGGTTCGAGAAACTCTGCCGGACTTTTGTAAGGTTCTATAGGAAACACAGCAGCGAAATATTATACGTAGTTCCGATCAACGAAATCAGTTTTCTGTCATGGCTTTCAGGCGATGACAGAGGCACTGTCCCTTTTGCGGTAAACAGCGGCTGGGATCTCAAATACCACCTTTGCCAAGCAGCACTTCAGGGAATCCGTGCAATGAAAGAGGAAGATCCCAACTGTAAAATCGTCCTCGTTGAACCGCTGGTTAAAGTACACGGTCCCGATTCCGATGAAATTTCTATCCGCAACGAATACCAGTTTGAAGCAATGGATATTATTGCGGGAAGAAGATGTCCCGAACTCGGAGGTGACGAAAGTTATCTGGAAATTTTAGGGTTCAATTATTACTGGAACTGCCAGTGGAAAGCTGATGCTGAAAGTCTTTGCTGGCCCGATCACGCTAACGAGAGAATTCCTTTACATCAGCTTCTGCTCAATGCATATCAGCGGTATAAAAAGCCTATGTTTCTTTCCGAAACCGGGCATTTCGAAGACAGCCGTGCTGAATGGCTGGATGAAGTGGCAGCCGAATGTATTATCGCCGCAAATGAGGGCGTCGATTTTCACGGCATCTGCATCTATCCTGTTACGGACAGACCAGATTGGGACAACCTCAGCGTTTACAGCCGGTGCGGGATCTTTGATCTCGACGAAGAAAAAAACCGGGTACCCGATCCTGAATATATTCTTTCGATTTACAAACACTCCGAATTCATTGAGGAAATGGAGGAATTAAACATTTAACAAACTATTATGGATACCAATAAAAGAATTACGGGAATTACCTTCAGCTGTTTTGATCTGCTGCATGCGGGACATATCCGTATGCTTGCGGAAGCAAAAGCACAGTGCGATCACCTTATCGTCGGCTTACAGACCGATCCTACGATTGACAGGCCGGAAAAAAACAAACCCGTGCAAACCGTGGTTGAAAGATATGTTCAGTTGAAAGCCTGCAAATATGTGGATGAAATTATTCCCTACGCTACAGAGCAGGATCTGGAAGACATTCTGAAACTGTATTCCGTTGATATAAGAATTATAGGCGTGGAATACAGAGACAAAAACTTTACAGGTCGAAAATTCTGCGAAGAACACAATATCGTTCTGTATTTCAATGAACGCCATCACCGGTTTTCGAGCAGCAACCTCCGCAAGGAAGTGTATCATAGCGAAAACACCAAAATGAAAGCGCAGCGCCAAAACACCCTGGAACTTCACAAATAACTAATATTAATAAAAATTCCATAACAATTTCTTTAAGAATGAAAAAATGGCTCTATCACAACAGCCTTTCTGTTGTTTTTCTCCTTTTGTTTTTATTTGGTTTAGCGGGCCAGATTTACTTTGGGCTGCTTGAATATAACAAAGACCTTCAGGAATGGGGCGGAAAAACAGTAAGCCTTGGCCAATATCTGCAGTCGGGTCATTTTATTGAAGCTACTTTCGAAAACTGGGAAAGCGAGTTCTTACAGATGGGTCTCTTGGTATGGTTCACCATTTTTCTGAGACAGAAAGGTTCTTCAGAATCCAAAGACATTGAAAAACCCAATGAAGTAGACAGAACCCCCTCTCCTACCCGCAAAGGAGCGCCCTGGCCGGTCCGCAAAGGCGGTATATGGCTTAAACTGTACAAAAACTCACTTACTGTCTCGCTTTTTCTTTTATTTGCGGCATCTTTTGTGCTCCATGTTTACGGAAGCCTATGGGATGCGAACACTCAGAATCTACTACAGGGAAAACCATTACTGAAATTCAGCGAATACCTTACAGACTCGCGGCTGTGGTTCGAATCCTTTCAGAACTGGCAGAGTGAATTCCTCTCTATATTCGGCATTATCGTACTTTCTATTTTTTTGAGGCAGCAGGGCTCATCCCAGTCCAAACCTGTGGATGCCCCGCACAGTGAAACCGGTGAATAATAAAACGCAGAAACTGATACCAAAATTAGTATGATGCTGAAAAACCAACAGGCCGCCTTAAGGTGATCGTATGATCATCCTCTTTCTATTTGATTCTAAGATAAATTTTAAGTTCAGAACCTTTATCCACTTCGCTCTGCAGCATAATTTTACCGCCTGCATTCGTTACAATTTCCTTAACCAAATGAAGGCCGACCCCCGTTCCTTCAATATTGTGCTTCAGACGGCAATACTTTGAAAAAACCTCATCCTGTCTGCTGGCTTCGATTCCTACGCCGTTATCCTTTACGGCGATTACAAGGAACCCGTCTTCAGTATAAGATGTGACAGAAATTTCCGGCTTTCGCTTTTCGGACCGGAATTTCAAAGCATTATTCACCAGATTATAAATAACCGTCCTGAGTTTTCTTCTTGAGAAGGTAATCTCACGAACATTAATATTAATTTGAATCATAGCCCCGGTCTCAGTTATATTATCGCTGAGAATACTGTGGACATCTTCCAGGATATTTTCAATACTGAGAAGTTCTTCCTCTCCGGATATATCATAGCAGTTTTTTCTTTCAGCGGCAAGATCATTAATCAGCGCATGCATTTTACATAAGGCATTATCGACAGTTTCAAGCAGAGAATTATATTTTTTGGTTTCGACAGGTTTAGTTTTTTTAAGCAGCCCTACAGCCAATACGAGATTAGTTAGGGGATTTTTAATGTCGTGACAAATCGTATCCAGCAGAATTTCGTAGTCAGCAACCAGTTTCTTCTGTACCATAAGCTCTTCGACTATCGCAGTAATTTCCACAAAAGTAACGATCACCCCCTCTGTCTTCTTGTCCTAAAGGAGGATATAAGGAAAAATATTCATCTGATACCACCGCCTGTCCACGGTCTGAATTTCCTTTTCAAGTATTTCACCGGTATCGGTTACCTTCTGAATATTATCAATGATAGAAGGAAACCGGAAATTATCCTTAATCTCTTCAATCGGCCTGCCGATATCCGAGTCTGCAAGACTGAACTGCTTCATCGCGGGAGGAGAAAATTTCTGAAGCCGCAGCGAACCGTCAATAAAGAGCTGCGGAATAATTGTATTTCTGAAATAATTCTCCAGAAGTTGATTGTGAAAACTGAGTTCCCGGATCTGTTGGTTTTTACTGGGCATCTCTGTAAATATTTTAAAAATGTCAGCCGGATTTTCCTCCCACCTCTTCTCCCCAGCCCCTCACGGAAATTTCACCTTATTTTGAAATTAATAAAAGCGCTTCACCCTGCAGAACCTGCAGGATGAATTATTATTCTAAAATTACTGATTTTTTTTGTATGCGCGGAAAATATTTTAAGAAAGATTGGGAAGTTATTTCCATGGGTCAAGCACCACTTTGACACAGCCATCCTCTTTTTTATCAAATATTTCATACCCTTTAGCCACGTCAGTCAATGACATGCGGTGAGTAATTACGTCATCAAGAACTACCATTCCGTCTGTAACATACCCCAAAAGTTTGTCGATTACTGCATGAACCGGAGCCTGCCCGGCTTTAACGGTAAGTCCTTTATCAAAGATCTGCCCCAAACGGAAGTTGTCATAATTTACCGGATAAACGCCGAGTATGGAAATCCTTCCTCCCCTTCTTGCAGCACTGAAGCAGGCATCCAACACCTTGATACTTCCCTTCTCGAAATTCACCGTTGCCTTTACCCGGTCTAATATATTGCGCTCCGGCTCAAAACCTACTGCGTCAATACAAAGATCCGCACCGCGCCCCTGAGTAAGATGCCGGATTTCTTCCACTGTATCCTTTGCATTCTTCCACAGAACGGTTTCGCAGCCTGTCTGGGCTTTAACCCGGTCAAGACGGTACTGCAGAGTATCAATTACAATTATTTTTGAAGCACTGTGAAGTGCTGCACTTTTTGCTGCCATTACCCCTACCGGTCCGGCACCGAACACAGCAACAGTTTCCCCTCCCTTTAATTCACCCCACATTACTCCGGTGTAGCCTGTAGGGAAAATATCGGTGAGAAAAAGAACCTGAGAATCGGTAAGGTGATCCGGCACTTTTCGCGGTCCTGTGTTGGCAAAAGGAACGCGGACATATTGCGCCTGTCCGCCATTATAACCCCCGTACAGATCGCTGTAACCAAACATGCCTCCACCTTTTTCAGTAAGGATTCCGCCTTCGGGTCCATACATTTCCGGATTACTGTTTTCACAGTGACCCGGAAGGTCATGTTCGCAGAAAAAACACCCCCCGCAGGCGATTGGGAAAGGTACCACAACACGGTCACCTACTTTCAAACCGTGGACATTACTTCCTGTCTCTTCTACAATTCCCATAAATTCATGTCCCATCACCATAGGACGGGCCTGGGGAATACCACCTGAGTACATGTGGAGATCACTACCGCAGATGGCAGTGGAAGTTACTTTCAGAATCACATCGTCCTGAGCTTCAATTTTCGGGTCTTCTGTTTCGTCGCAGGTTATTTTCCCGGGACTGTGAAATACGGCTGCTTTCATATTTTTTATTTTAAATGTTTGGATTTAGTGTTTCGTCCTTTTAAATGACTGAAGAGCATTACTGCTGCTGCAGCCAAAGATGCTGCCAGCATCAGTTTTTTAGCGGTGGGAGAAGGCGGCGGAATCATGGTTCCCCCATAAATCCGGTGCGGTTCACCAGAGGGAGCCAATACGTTTCCGTTGGTTTCAGATAGATCAGAATTCTTCATCATCAGCCTCATTCCCGCGGACATACTGTTAACCATTAATTTTGGAAAAACGCCGTACAAATTTTTGAACAGCAAGGAGGACCAGTCGGTATATGTGGCTTTTTTAGGATTTTTCGCAGTATTCACCATTGTCGCGGCAAGCTCCCGGGGATCGAAGGAAAGCGGAGGTATTTTAGAGGAAAATCCTGAATATTTGGCGGAATGCATATTGCCGGTAGAACGCTGAATACCGGGATACAGTCCACAGACATGGATGTTGGAAAAATGCGACACCTCACCCTGCAGTGCTTCTACCATTCCTCTGGCACCGTATTTCGATGCGGAGTAAGCTGCGCCGTATGGAGCGGGCATCCAGCCGCCTATTGAAATATTATTGATAAGTACTCCTTCTTCCTGCCTTTTAAAAATAGGGAGAACGGTATGTGCGGCAAAAAGATAGCCCAAAAGATTTGTTTTAACCACCTGTTCCACTACCTCTACAGGCATTTCTTCAAGTTTTCCCGTCGCCATGACCCCGGCATTGTTAATCCAGACATCGATACGGCCGTTGAACTGCAGCGCCTGTTCAGCAAGGTGCTTTACCTGCACGGCATCCGATACATCGGTGGGAACTGCAATTGCACTGGCACCTAAATCCCGGCACAGGGCAAGGGTTTCCTCCAATGCAGCCTCACCCCGGGCGGCTAAAACTACGGAACACCCTTCGATGGCAAAAGCTTCAGCAGCGGCACGTCCTATCCCGCTGCTGGCACCGGTAATTACTACTGTTTTCCCGCTCAGGGAATGTATGTCAAATGTTTTATCCATTTTTGATGAGTTTAGAAAATTGAGATGCTAACGCAGCATCAGCATAGCGAATCAGATGCCCATTATTACGACTCTGATCTGCTCAGGTGCGCCGCTGGCGGTACTAATCATCACCGAATTTTTATCGATAACAGTAATTCCGCTGTTAAGCTCATTCCCCGTAGCTACATTATATAATGCGACAATAATATCGGTAGTTCCCAGATTGTGCCGGATCGTAGTGGTTTCGCCCGGGATGGTCACGGCAGTTCCCCGTGCAGTTACTGGTGTTGATGCGTCCATAATATAAAGATTTAGAGATTTATAGGTTTAAGGTTTTCGGTAGCAGGTGCTGTAAGCAGATTGCCGTCGGTATCAAACCTAGATCCGTGGCACGGACAGTCCCACGTCTTTTCGGCGGTATTGAAACGCACGGTGCATCCCATATGAGGACAGGCAGCGGTAAGGAGTTTCAAAGCATCTTCTTCATCCCGGTAAGCGGCCACATTTTTTCCTTCAAAAACAATGATTTTCCCTTCCCCTTTTTTAAGCGAGTCGAGTTCTGCTTTTTTATCTGCGGCGAAACGGTCTTTAATCAGATGAAAGACGACATCTGCATTTTCCTTCACAAATTCACGCGCACTTGCAGTGAATTCCAGACGGGAAGGCGATACGGTTTCCGCCAGTCTGCTTTCCGTGCCATCTATCAGATCAGCAATAATACCAGCCGCCAGGGTTCCCCATGTCATTCCGTTTCCGTTATAACCTGTAGCGATAAAAACCCGGTCTTCACCCGGCATTTTACCGATGTAAGGCAAACCGTCCACGGGAACATAATACTGGGCTGACCACTGCGCGACAATATCAGTGAAAGTAAAATGATGGTGAGCATAAGCTTTCAAAGCTTCGAAAGGCCTGACAGTATCTTCTTCATGCCCGGTTTTATGGTCGAATCCGCCGATGATGATATGCCATGCTCCGTTAATCAGCTGATAGCGGAAATAATGATAAGGATCACAAAGATCGGCTCCCTGTGCCAGCTTCATTGGAGAACCATCAATTTTCGCTGCCAACGCATAGCTCCGGTACGGCGCATTCATGGTACTGAACCGTGTTATCCCTGGAGGAATATGCGTTGCCCAGACCAAATTCTTTGCTGTAAATTTTCTTCCGAATTCTGTCTGAACTTCTACCCCGTCACCGGTAGTTTTGTGACTTCTGATCCGCGTATCGAGTAAAATAGCGCCTCCTCTTACCTCAAATTCGTGTGCAAGAGCGGTAATATATTTTAGGGGGTGAAACTGTGCCTGACCCTCAATTTCAATTGCTTCGCGGAAAGGCACCCGGAAAGGAATTTCCGTCACCCGCTGTCCCGGAATTCCCAATTCCTGATGCGCGGCATATATATTTGCAAGCTGTTTATCATGCTTTTCTTCTGTACTCAAAAGATAAAAACTGCACCGGTCAAAGTCGCAGGAAATAGCACATTCCTCAATATTTTGAGCCACTATATCAACAACCTTTAGTGCATTTTCAGCAACGACGCCGGCAGCATCAGAGCCGAAACGGCTGATCAGGTGATCATAGGAAACATCAAAAAAATTATTTATATGCGCAGTGGTGCCTCCGGTGGTTCCGGATCCGATGCCGTGCTGCTCGATTACCAGACAGCGCTGCCCACGCTTCTGCAGTTCGAACGCCAGACTGATGCCCGTAAGTCCCGCGCCTACAATTACGGTATCAACCGTGTCCGGTATTTCTGCGGTATTCTGTAAGAATGAAGAATCGTCTTGCCAGATGCTTTTGTTTGTGCCGTCTCTTTTCATTTGGAATTATTTTTGTTTCCTGCATAAGATGAAAATGCTCAATAATTTATATATAATGTAAAAATAACCGATAAATAAAAGGGATATTTTAAAAATAAACAGAAAAATGCAAACTATTGAAAACAAAAACCTTGCCTTGCTTTCCCAATTATTCATAAAAAAGCGCATTACGGTTGCGGTTGCTGAAAGCTGCACTTCCGGGATGATCCAATTCACATTATCTCAGGCGCCGGAAGCGATGTCCTTTTTTCATGGCGGCATCACCGTGTATAATGCCGGCCAGAAAGCCAAACATCTTAACATCAATCCTATAATGGCCGAAGCATGCAATTCCGTTTCAAAGGAAATCGCGGAGCAGATGGCATTACAGGTCGCGCAAAACTTCAATGCTGAAGTCGGAATAGGAATAACAGGCTATTCACAGCCGGTACCTGATAAAAATATCGATAACTGCTTCGCATACATCGCGTTTAATATTAACGGTACAACGGCACTTTCTAAGATGATCAAAGGAAATCCTGCAAAATCCCTGTCCTATAATCAGTCTGAATATACACGCAAAACGGTCAAGGTGTTATTAAATATTTTAAATAAAAAATAAGACGGTCACGCGTATTGCTACTTAAATAAAAAAACTGCGGATAAATATATCCGCAGTTTTTTTTAAAATATGTTCGTAAAATTATTTTCCTTCCCGCATCTGTGCATCCAGCACTGCGATCGTAGCAAGGTTTACAATTTCATCTACACTTGCACGCATCTGTAATACGTGAACCGGCTGTTTCAATCCCATTAAAATAGGACCGACAACCTGAGCCACTTTCATTCCGCGGATAATTTTGTAGGAAAGATTTGCACTTTCAAGATTCGGGAAAACAAACACATTCGCAGGTGTAGTTCCTAATTTTGAGAAAGGATAATCTGAAAGATGATCGGCATCCATTGCAAAATCAGGCTGAATTTCGCCGTCCACAATCATGTTCGGGAATTTCTCATGAAGAATAGAAACGGCTTTCGCTACTTTTTTGGATGTTTCGGAAATCCCTGCAAAATTCTCAAAAGAGAGCATCGCAATTCTTGGTTCAATAGCAAAAGACTTCACCACCATTTCCGACATTTTAGCAATATTCACCAGGTCTTCGGAAGTAGGGTTCTGGATGATGGAAGCGTCGGAAAAGAAAATAGGTTTTTTCTCCGTTAAAATCATCATCATTGACGATACTTTGTCCACGCCTTTTTCCTTTTCAATTACCTCCAGTACCGGTCTGAGCGTAGAAGAATAATTTTTGGAGAACCCAACAATCAGGGCGTCGGTATCTCCGTTTCTGAGCATCAGGGGTCCGAAATAATCTCTCTGACGCACGTATCTTTTGGCTTTATACTCGTTCATGCCTTTTCGCTGACGCAGCTTCCAAAGGTCATCTCTGTATATTTTACGGTTTTCTTCCTGATCGTCATCTGCAGGATCTACAATCGGAACATTGAGATCGATTCCGAATTTCTTCATCTGCTCCTGTATATATTTTTTCTCACCCAAAAGAATCGGCTGAGCAATGCCTTCTTCATAAAGGATCTGCGCCGCTTTCAGGACATTGTATTCTTCGGCATTTCCAAGAGTTACTCTTTTCGGATTGGCTTTTGCGCGGTTCTGCATCATTCGGATCAGCTTCTCATCACGCCCCATTCTGTCCAGAAGTGTATTTTCATACTCATCGAAATCTTCAATAGGTTTACCGGCAATTCCACTCTCCATCGCTGCTTTGGCTACCGCTTTTGAAACTCTGGTGATCAAACGGTTATCAAACGGTTTCGGAATGAAATATTCTCTGCCAAAACTTAAACTCTTTAAATTATAAGTGAGAATTACCGCTTCAGGAACAGGTTCTTTCGCAAGATTTGCAATAGCATGTACCGCTGCCAGTTTCATCGCTTCATTAATGCCGGTTGCCTGAACATCCAAAGCACCGCGGAAAATATACGGGAAACCAAGCACATTGTTCACCTGATTAGGATAATCACTCCGTCCTGTTGCCATAATGGTATCTTTCCGGGTTTCCATTGCCAAATCATATTCGATCTCAGGATCCGGATTGGCCAAACCAAAAACAATAGGATTTGAAGCCATGGATAGCAGCATCTCCGGCGTCATCACATTTCCTTTGGAAAGACCGATAAAAACGTCGGCACCTTTCACGGCATCATTTAAGGTTTCAATATCGCTTTGTGCAACGAAATCTAATTTTTCAGGGGTAAGATTTTCTCTTTTGTGATTAATAACTCCTTTGGAATCGCACATCAGAATATTTTCTTTCTTTAGTCCCAATTCCACGTAAAGCTTTGTACAGGCAATGGCTGCAGCTCCTGCGCCGTTCACCACCATTTTCACCTCATCAATTTTCTTTCCTGCAATTTCCAGCGCGTTGATTAATGCCGCTGCAGAAATAATCGCTGTACCGTGCTGATCATCGTGCATTAGAGGAATATCGAGCTCTTCTTTCAATTTCTGTTCAATATAAAATGCTTCCGGAGCTTTAATATCTTCTAAGTTGATTCCGCCGAAAGTGGGCGCAATTCCTTTTACAATCTGGATGAATTTATCAGGATCTTTTTCATCGATTTCAATATCGAAAACATTGATGTCGGCAAAAATCTTAAACAAAAGTCCTTTCCCTTCCATCACCGGTTTTGATGCTTCCGCACCGATATCTCCCAACCCCAGAACTGCGGTTCCGTTAGAAATTACCGCCACAAGGTTTCCTTTTCCGGTGTAATCGTAAACCGTTTTTGGGTTTTTCTCAATTTCCAGACACGGTATCGCAACTCCAGGTGAATACGCTAAAGAAAGATCCCTCTGCGAAGAATGCGGTTTTGAAGGGATAACCTCAATTTTTCCTTTCGGCTCGTTTTTGTGATAATCGAGTGCTGCCTGGTTAAAGTTTTTTTCGTCTCGGTTCGTTTTGCTTGACATAATTTTTCTTTTTTTTGCAAACTGCAAGTATAAAGTTGCTGGCAACTTTTTAAATGATGTGAATTTTTATATTTAACTTAAATTCAGAATGTATTTTTTGTGGTAATCTACTAAACTTTCGATCGGTTTCTGCACTACTTTTCCGATCTGCAGATTCAGCTCTGCCGCGGCAGCCCTTAAAATATCTTCATAAATATAAGCGATATATCCAATAAAATTAATTTCTAGTTCGCCCGCTTCCGGATAAGGTAAAACCTGATAATCAAGAAAATTTTTCATTTCATCAAAGACCATATTCTGAAAATACGGATGCTTTTTTCTTTCCGCTACAAATTTATTGAATTCTCCAAGATAAGCATTGGCTCTCGGGTTGTGATACATGCTGCGGATCGCCTCTTCGATGGTCAGATTATAGGTCGCGATGAAATCAGCTTCCAGATCCTTCGGGAGTTTTTTCATGAAAAACCTTCTCAAAAGATGTTTTCCTAAAGCACTTCCGCTGCCTTCGTCCCCGATCAGAAAGCCCAGTGAAGGCAAATCTGTCCGTATTTTTGTGCCGTCAAAATAGCAGGAATTGGAGCCCGTTCCCAAAATACATATAATTGCCGGTGTTCCGTTATACGCTGCATACGCCGCTGCGGTCATATCTTCTTTCACAGAAATCTCTGCAGTTGGAAAAGTTTTCAGAAACTCATCGGCCACTTTTTTGGCGTTATCCGGAGTTCCACAACCTGAACCGTAAAAGAACAGTTTTTCGATATGATTTTTAAGGAAAAACAGTTCCTGGTTTTTATCTATTTCCTGCATGATAAAATCCGGATTGATGATATTCGGATTGAATCCCAGCGTTGTGGTTTTGAGATTGAGTTTTCCGGAATTTTCCAGAATCACCCAGTCACATTTCGTAGAGCCGCCGTCAATAATGGCAATCATATGCTGTAAAGTTTAATCCGCTAAAATATTAATTTAATTCTAAACCTTTTCTTAAAGATCAATTTATTTTGAACACACAAAACCCGCGGTTTTGAAGTGCAGAAAAGCTAAATTTTCAAAATACCAAAAAAAACGGGCCGAACCCGTTTCCTGTATGATCTGAATATTTTGAATACATGATTATTCTACACTCAAAACGTCCACAATTTCGGGAGCGAACTGTTTAATGGTGCTTTCAACGCCCAGTTTCATGGTGGAAAAACTCATCGGGCAGCCATTGCAGTTTCCCTGAAGTTTCACATATACAACATTATCCTTCAAATCCACCAGTTCAATATCGCCGCCGTCCTTGTTCAGAAACGGGCGGATACTCTCCAGCGCTTCCAGTACTTTTGTTACGGTCTGTTCCTGTTTCGTTTCCATGTTTATCTTTTTGAGTGATCGTTTTTGATGTCTAAAAGTACATCAAAAATTTCTCATTTCGTTTTTACTTTTTGGGTGAACAACCTGCCATGGTTGTAATTTTAACAGCTTCGGTCGGCGGAAGATTTTTATTTCTTTCAACCAGACTTTCAATCATATTCTGAGCGGTTTTCACATAGATTTCTGAGATTACCGAACCTTCCTGCATTGCAGCCGGTCTTCCGACATCTCCAGCCTCTCTGATGCTCTGAATGATTGGAATTTCACCTAAAACAGGAATTCCCAAATCTTCAGCTAAAAACTGCGCTCCCTGATTCCCGAAGATATAATATTTGTTTTCCGGTAATTCATCAGGGGTAAAATACGACATATTTTCAATTAAACCTAAAACCGGAATATTGATACTTTCCATCTGGAACATTGCGATCCCTTTTCTTACATCGGCAAGCGCGATATGCTGAGGGGTGCTCACAATTACAGCCCCGGTAACCGGCACTTCCTGAATGATTGAAAGGTGAATATCACCAGTTCCCGGAGGCAAATCGATTAAAAGGAAATCCAGTTCTCCCCAGGCTGCATCACGAATCATTTGGTTCAAAGCTTTGCTAGCCATCGGTCCACGCCAAACTACAGCCTGATTTGCTCCGGAAAAATATCCGATAGAAAGCATTTTCACGCCGTAATTTTCAATAGGTTTCATTAAGTTTTTCCCGTCAATTTCTACAGAAATCGGTTTTGCACCTTCTGTATCAAACATTGTAGGAACGGAAGGCCCGTAAATGTCAGCATCCAGAATACCAACTTTAAAGCCCATTTTAGACAAAGTCACGGCAAGGTTTGCAGCGACGGTAGATTTTCCTACGCCACCTTTTCCTGATGCAACCGCGATGATATTCTGTATTCCCGGAATCTGTTTTCCTTTGATTAAATTCTGCTGAACTTCAGTAGGTTCCGGAGAAGCGATCTTCAGCTTCAGAACAATGTCTTCACCGAATTCTGAAGCGAAAGCCTGTTTCATGGCAGCTTCCAGTTTCTTTTTTTCGTGCATTGCCGGCGAATGTGCCGTCATATCAATATATACATCATTTCCCATCACCTGGAAATTGTGTACCAAATCATCTACTTCTATTTCTTTCAGAAAGGCCTGAACTTTATCTTTAGTCAACATAATTATCACATAAAAATTGTGTGACAAATTTACGGAAATTTTTCTTTAATTTAGAATGAATAAAAGTTAGAAGAGATGATATCAATCAGTCCCCGATGTTTTATGATGTACTTTTCTGCCGCTGTTAAAACCTGCTGCAATGAAGAATGCCGCGAACGATGGCAGCAGCCATTCCAGATGATGCTCTGACAGAGGAAGCCAGGTTTTGATCTCTTCAATATGAGGAGAAAACAGATTAAAATGCTTAAAAACAGAAAGCGAAGCAACCACAGCGGCAGTAGCTACCGCAGCGATGAAAGGAGTTTTAGAAAAGATAATTTTACCAAAAAACAGCACGGTAAGAATAAGCGCAAAGGTAATGGGATAAACAAAATCCAGAATGACTACCGCGTATTCGATAATTTCTTCAACGCTTTTTACTGAAAAATATGTAGAAACCAAACACGTGAGCAAAACCCCTGTTTTATAGCTCATTTTTCCTTTTGTAAGTTCTTCGAGAAAACTTCCCATTGCAGAAGTAAGCGCTATGGCGGTGGTAAGACAGGCTAAAGCCACAGCGATAGAAATAATCAGCGTTCCGGTTTCACCCATTAATGCTTTGGAAATATGCAGCAGTAAATCGGTTCGGGACACATTTTCAGAAAACGCATATCCGGAATGCGCACCGAGATAAATCAATCCGCCTAAATAAACAGCAGCGCAACCATAGAAATCAGGCCAGCCGCAATGGTGATTTTAAAACGGTCTTTGGCATTGGTATATCCTTTATCGATTGCCGCCGAAATAATTATTCCTGCAAAAATGACGGAAGCCAATACATCCAAAGTCTGGTAACCCTCATGAAAGGCAAAAACGAAAGACTGTTGAGAAGTTACATTTGTAGCCTGCGCAACCGCTGTGGGATTAAGCAGACCGACAGTAACCAAAATCCCTAAACTCAATATGAGAAAAGGAGTCAGGAAGTTCCCAATGATATCTACAATTTTAGATTTGGAAACCGACAAGGCCAACACGACCGCGAAAAAAATAAATGAAAAAAGAATATTGCTGAAATTGGGCAGCAACGGCTTGATTCCAATTTCGAAAGTTGCTGCTCCCGTTCTGGGGATCGCAACCAGCGGACCGATACAGAGCATAATCAGCAAAGCTAAAACCGTCACCACAACAGGATTTACCTTCCGGCCCAGATCTGTAAAAGAAGTCCCGAAAAGCACCACTGTAAGAACCCCTAAAAATGGAGAAACAATGCCTGTGGTAAAAAATCCGGCAATTGCAGCAAACCATTCGTCTCCCGTTTTCAGGCCAATAAATGGAGGCAGAATTAAATTCCCCGCTCCGAAGAACATCGCAAAAAGGGCAAAACCCAAAGTGACCGCTGTCCCTAATTTATTTTTCATTGGTTTAATCTTCAACAATTACAGTAAATCCCAACCAATTTACTTATTAAAAAGACTTTACAAATTTCCACCGTGATCTTCCAGCTGCCCTTCCCATTTGGAAACAGAAGAAGTTGCAAGCGCATTTCCAAGAACATTCGTCATACTTCTTCCCATATCACAGAAATGATCAATTGGAAGTATGAGTGCAATTCCTTCAGGCGGAATACCGAACATGGTGCAGGTCGCTACGATAATCACCAAGCTTGCGCGCGGTACTCCCGCGATTCCTTTGGAAGTAAGCATCAGCACCAAAAGCATCGTGATTTGCTGTCCGACGGACATTTCAATACCGTAAATCTGAGCGATAAAAATGGATGCAAAAGTCATGTACATCATGCTTCCGTCCAGATTGAAAGAATATCCTAAAGGCAAGATGAAGGAAACGATTCTGTTGTTACAGCCGAATCTTTCGAGTTCTTCCACTAATTTGGGGAAAACCGCTTCTGAACTTGTCGTTGAAAAAGCGATCAGTAAAGGTGCTTTGATTCTTCTTAACAATTCGAAGAGCCTGTTTCCTAGAATTAAATAACCCACCAACAGCAAGACCAACCATAAAATTCCGAGTGCAAAGAAAAAATCGCGGAGATAAATGGCGTACACTTTAAAGATTTCGAAACCATTTGTAGCTACCACTGCTGCTATCGATCCCAAAACCCCCAAAGGAGCGAACCACATAATGTAGCCTACCATTTTCAAAATGGCGTGTGCACAGATATCAAAAGCCTTCACAATTGGTTTTACATAATCTTCTCCCATATTGGCCAAAGCAACCCCAAACATGATGGAAAATACCACAATCTGCAAAACTTCGTTGGTGGCAAAAGCTTCAAATAAACTTTTGGGGATGATGTGTTTTACAAAATCTTCCATTGAAAATCCTTTGCTGGATTTCAGCAGTTCATCAGCTGATGCTGCGTCCTGAATGGGAAGTTTCGTAACATGCCCCGGTTCCAGCCAGTTTACCAATAGCAATCCTATAAAAAGTGAAACTAAAGAAGCAGTGATAAACCAAAGCATCGCTTTTGTTCCCACCCTGCCAATCATTTTCATGTCACTCATTTTGGCAATTCCCACGACAAGCGTAGTGAAAACCAACGGCGCAATAATCATCTGAACCAAACGGATGAATACCGTTCCCAGAAGTTTGATGTTTTTTGAAAATCCCTCAGCACTTTCAGGATATTGCGTGTGAACGATTCCGCCCATAATTACCCCTAGAATCAGTGCAATAATGATGGCAATGAACAGCTTGTTTTGACCTTTCATGTAGTTTGTTTTTTCGTAGATACCGTCCGCGGCAATGGTTTGCTACGGATTTGTAAGGCTACAAATATATGTTTTTTTATTAAATATATATTGACTGACCGAAGACAGGAGCTTTACACCAGAGCTTAAGAGGATGAGGAGTCAGAGGATAAGAAAGATCAGTTTTTACTGCCACCGAAGCTGTTCAGATTTACCGCCAGTGAAAGCATAAAATACCTTTTCAGAACAAGCTCTTCACGGTCTTCCAGATAATTGTCTCCTATCGTCTGAGTCGCATTCTGCCGTTGGTTAAGCAGGTCATTCACAGAGAACTTGAGTATCATCTGTTTTTTGAGAAACTGATAATTCACACTTGAATTCCAGAAATACGAACTCCGCGCAAAATCTGAGGCGATATTGTTATTTTTCACAAAAGTGAAATCATTGCTGAAAAAAAGGTTTTTACTGAAAAAATAATTGGTCACACGCAGTGAAAAATTCTGTCTGGAAGTATCCGTACGGTCGGTTTGGCCATTGGTATAACGGGATGTCGAAAAACTGAATCCATAAGAGGCCCTAAGATTCATCAAATCTTTAAGGTTGATATTTACCCCAAATTTGGGTGCAACGGTATAAGTGCTGTTGGTAAATTCCAAAGCATCAAGAAAACCTCTGCGGTAGCTGTAACCGGCCGAAAGTGACGGAACCAGATCCAGCTTGTTTCCATTCCATTTATAGGTTTTGGTAAGTGAAGTGGAAAAATTCAGCCTTTTATTGCCGCTGATATTCTCAAACGTTCTGAACTGCCTCCCTGAATCATCATAAAAAGAATAATTTACGATGTCGTTATCGGTATAGTTGAAACCCAGCCGTGAATAAAAATTAATCCCTTTGGCAAAATTCATCGTATTAAAGTTAATATTGGTGGAATTTTGCCACGTGCTTTTAAGATCCGGATTCCCCTGAATGGTTACTAAGGGATCCGAACTATCTACGTAAGGATTGAGATCATTTACGTCGGGAAGGGTATAATTAGCGGCATTGGAAATCCGCAGCGCTGTTGTTCTGTTGAATTTATAATTCAGCATCAACTCATATTCAGGTAAAATAAATTTTTTCTGGAAACTGTAATTCTGGAGATTATAGACTGACATTACATTCATCTGCGCAGTATTCAGGTTTGTACCGGCACGGAAACTATATTTTGATCGGTTTAAATTGTAAATCAGCCCTGTATTGAAAAGACTGTTATTTTGGTTCAGTTCATTTGATAATAGCGTGTTATAAATAGAGTAACCTCCGGTCGGTCCGTCAAAATCATTGACATTGAGTGTCCGGCCGAGTTTCTGCCTTTCGTAATTCACTTCCAGACTAACGGTTGCCGAATCAGAAACAGGTTCAGTATATTTCATATTCGTCCGGAATACGTTGGCAGCATTGTGAAGTTTTGAAAGCTGGTTTCTGTAATCATTCCGTTCCGGATCTTGGTAAAACAGCGTCTCCTGGAGGTTAAAATTCGCATTATTGTTTTGCGAAAAAACGTTGCTTAGCGAGGCAGATAGCGAGCGGTTCGGTTTCTCAAATTTTCTGATGAACCCGATCTGCGGTTTGAAACTGTTGGAGACTGTATTTCCTCTGGACGATCCCGTGCTGGTGTTGAGCAAAACACCGTCCCGCAGCGTCGAAGTATTGTTTTCAAGGGTAAGATCGGTAGCGTTATTGGAAAAACCCGTAGAAAAAGTAATTCGGGTGAGCGCATCGAGCGCAAGGGACGCATCAGTATTGAAATTAAAGGTTCTTTTGTCGGTATTCCCGCTTCGCTCGGAACGGTTATCCAGGGTATAATCTGGGAGAAAGGTGGTTCTGGAGATTTTAGAGAAAGTATCGAGGTTGCTGTCTTTGTACTCCAGACTGAATTTATCGAGGTCAAAATTACCGCCTATTTTATCTGAATAATTAAATCCTGCCATGGATGTCCGTAAAACACCTGTGTTGGCGGTTCTTCCGTTTGCGGCTTTGTTCCTGTTATTTTTTTCAAAAAACCCGTCCACGGAAAAATCTGACACGTTAATATTATTGGATCCTGCAATCACCGCTATATTACGGTCCTGCTGGAATTTCGCAAATAAGCCTTTAACATCATAGCGCCGGTTGGTACCATAACCGAGATTAAAATTTTTGATGGTTCCTTTGTTATTTTTTTCGTCAATATTGAAATTGACGGTGATACTGTCTGATTTGGGCGTCCTGCCCGTAAATTCCTCTTCTTTGGTTTTGGAGGTGGTGATCTGAATTTTTCGGATAAGATCGGCCGGAATGGTTTCCATTGCAATTTTTCCGTCTTTGTTAAAAAGCGGCTTCCCGTTAATCAGGATTTTGTTCACCGGTTTCCCGTTTACAGTCATTACCCCGTCGGCGTCGGTTTCTACACCCGGAATCTGCTCCAGCAACTTATCAATCTTTTCATCAGGATTCACTTTGAGGTAAGAAGCATTGTACTCCACGGTGTCTTTTTTTATCTGAACAGGAGATGCTTTAATGGTTACTCCCTCAATATCACTCACCATGTCTCTCTGTAAAAGCACTGTCCCAATTTTAAGATCTTGCTGTACGGTTTCAAACTTTTTCGAAAACGCCCGGAATTTGTCATGAGAAATCTGCAGAAACGTGGGCTCTTTCTGGGCCGGAATTTTAAAACTAAAGTTTCCGTTGGTGTCGGTTCCTGTGAAATTCACAACCGTGGAATCTTTTTGTTTGAGAAGAGTTGCCGCAGCATTTTCTAAAGGCTGACCGTCAGCATCCTGAACACGACCTTCAACCGTGAAAGTTTGCGCACCTAGTTGCGCAGCCAATAATAAAAATAGGAAATAAAGACTTTTCATTAATTTTTTTTCTGATCTTCTGATTCATGAGCACCGTAAAAGGAACGTCTACCAAAATGCTTAGCAAATAGCGTTCCTCTCAGGGACAATATACGGCAATCTGCAAAAACTGAAAAGACAAGCGGAAAAGCTGGACCATAAAAAAACCTCTGAAAAATCAGAGGTTTCAATTTTTTTTGTTCAAAACATTATGCCTGCAAATACCTTGCGTAAGCATAACCTTCTTCACCATCGGCAGTTCTTATTTTCCACCAGTCGTCGGAAGTCTGCTCCACTAAAGTAACTGACTCGCCTTTCGCTGCTTTTCCAACGATCGCTGCGTCAGTGGAAGGTTCCTGTCTGATATTAAGGTTAGAGTCTTCAGTCGCCACTTTCAGCGCTGCGCCCGATGCCAACTCTGCAACCTGAACGTCGACGTTAATATCCGAAGCCGAATATGTAGAATCTATTGCTCCCAAAGCGTTCCATACTGCATCTTTAGCTGCTGTGGAAGTCGCCTTTCCGGAAACATAAAGAATTCCGCCCTGTTCAGTCACCTGAAGATCTGATACTCCTGCAGACTGTGCTGCGGAAATCACGCCTGCGTATTTATCCTGTAATGCGCTCATTTTGAAAATTATTTAACGGTGTAATTGTAGTTCACTTTTCCTGCTTTCAGGCCGTCAACAGACATTTTGATTTTTCTTGCCTGTTCTGGGGAAACATTTCCGGTAAGGGTAAGTTCACCATTCACCACTTCCACTTTTACTGAAGGGAAATCTTTTACAGCATCAGTCACTTTTTGCTGAACTGCAGGATCTACGGCTGAAACAGTTTCTACTACGACCGGAGCTTCAATGGTTGACATATCCATAACATCCTTAATTCCCGGAATTGCCTTTAATGAAGCAATCATCGCATCTTTTGATGCCTGATCCTTAAATGTGCCGCTAAGGTGAGCAGTTCCATCCTTCACTTCTACAGAAGCAGTTGGGTTGGAAGTTACTACCGTAGTAGCCTGAGTCTGAAGCTCAGCATCCGTTACTTTCTTTTTACATGCCACAGAACCGAAAGATACTGCAAGCGCCAGGGCTGCCATTGCAAATGTTTTTTTCATAGTTGGATTATTTAATGTTAATATATATGATGATCAAATTTAATAATAAAATGTATGCCGAAATATTAATAAATGATAAAGTTTTCTTAAACTTTCACCAAATAACCCATAGAATACGGTTAAATTTTAGCAATAATTCAAAAAAGACACTTTTAATAAAGCTGTGATTTTCAGAGTAAAACTGCTATAAATTTTCTTCAATGGTCCGGAACGTCAGATTAATTCTGGGCGAAGTGATTTTTTTTGTGGGAGGAAGCCGGTGAAGCCAAAAACTTTGGGTTTGGTCTTTCATTACCAATAAACTCCCGTGTTCAAGGATAAGCTCCACTTTCTCTTTGGTGAACTTATGTTTGAAGGAAAATTTTCGCTCCGCGCCGAAACTTAAGGAAGCAATCGCACCGTTCTTCTTCAGATCTTTTTCACCGTCACTGTGATAGGCCATGCCTTCTTCCCCACTGTGATAAAGATTCAGCAAGCATGAATTGAATTTTTCCCCGGTGAGTTCTTCCGTTAATTTTTTTAGTTGGAGAAGTTCTTCCGTCCATGGGATGGCTTTTTTTGTAGATTTTGAGTAAGTATATTCGAAACTTTCGTCGCCGTACCAGGCCACTTTCCTTTTGGTGATAATTTTTTTTCCGAAGATGACTGCTTCATCATTTTTCCATTCAATATTTTCCATAAGTCTCCGGTAGAAGTCATCCGCTTCTGTATGGTTTAAAATTTTACCATAATAACTGACTGTTCCGTCTCTGGGAAGGAGATTGGCATCAGCATCTGCAAGGTTTCCGAATAAATCCATCATACACTTTTTAAAAATCAAATTTCTTCATTTTTTTTATAAATTCGTCTAAAATTAATATTCATGAAAAAATACCTCCATTTTATTTTCTTCTTTTGCATGGTAGCGGCATTTGCACAAACTGCTCCTGACAACACTTTCGTAAAAGATAACTTCACCAAAAAAGAAGTTTATATTCCGATGCGTGACGGTGTAAAATTATTTACTTCCATTTATATTCCAAAAGATATTTCAAAAGCTAAAAAATATCCGTTTATCATGCAGCGGACCTGCTACAGCGTTGCTCCATACGGTGAAAATGAATACCGCGCAGGTTTGGGTCCCAACAAATATCTCATGAACGACAAATATGTTTTCGTTTATCAGGATGTCCGCGGAAGATATATGAGTGAAGGAACCTTTACCAACATGACCCCGCAGGTTGACTATAAAACCAAGAAAGATGTTGATGAGAGCACCGATACTTACGATACGATCGAATGGCTTTTGAAAAACATCCCCAACAATAACGGAAAAGTAGGTCAGTACGGAACTTCCTATCCCGGTTTTTATACCGCTGCAGGAATTCTGTCCGATCACCCGGCTTTAGTGGCTTCTTCTCCGCAGGCACCAATCTCCGACTTCTGGAATGATGATTTTCTGCATAACGGAAAATTCATGCTTGGCTATTTCAGAACATTCCCTGTGTTTGGAGTGCAGAAAACCAAAGCTGAAAACAAAGCCTGGTACAACGATTCTTTTGTAAAGCAATCTTCAGAAGACGGGCTGAAATTCTACCGTGAAATGGGAACTCTGAAAGACGGTTACGAGAAATATTATAAAAACAATTTCTTCATGACCGAGATCATGAATCACCCGAACTACGATGAATACTGGCAGAAAAGAAGCCTGCTTCCCCACTTAAAAAATGTAAAACATGCCGTAATGACGGTGGGCGGATGGTTTGATGCGGAAGACTTATCCGGTCCGCTGAACATTTATAAAACCATTGAAAAAACCAGCCCTAAAGCCAAAAACACTATTGTAATGGGACCTTTTTCTCACGGAGCATGGGCGCGTGAAAACGGAAAACATTTCCATAATGAGATTTATTTTGGAGACAGTATCGCGACATATTATCAGAAAAACCTGGAAACTAAATTCTTCAATCATTATCTGAAGGGGAACACAAAAGCGGACGCAGGTTTACCGGAAGCCGTGATGTATGACACCGGGAATAAAGAATGGAAAGAATTTGCTGCCTATCCACCGAAAAACGCGCAGAAAGTTAACTTTTATCTGGCCGACGGAACTCTTAAGAAATCACCGTCACAAAGTGTTTCTGAATATTACAGCGATCCCAATAATCCTGTTTTAAGTTCTGAAAACATTAAAGAATTCAACGGATTTACGCCAAGAAATTACATGAGTGAAGACCAGCGTTTCGCCGTAGGAAGACCTGATGTCCTAACTTTCACCACGGATATTCTTACTGAAGACCTTACTTTTGCTGGCGAAATAATGGCCAAACTGAACATTGCATCGACTTCCACTGACGCAGATTTTGCGGTGAAACTCATCGATGTTTATCCGGAAGATTTTGTACCGAAAGAAAAAAAAGAAGGGGTGATTTATGGAAACTATCATCAGATGGTTCGCAGCGAAATTATGCCGGCCAGATTCAGAAATTCCAGAGAAAAACCGGAAGCACTGCAAGCGAATCAGAAAACGGCAGTGAATTTTCAGCTTCAGGATGTGATGCACACTTTCAAAAAAGGGCACCGGATCCAGATTCAGATTTCCAGCACATGGTTTCCGCTTTTTGCCGTGAATCCTCAAAAATTTATGGACAATCCTAACTTTGCCACCAAAGAAGACTATACGAAAGCTTTCATTAAGATCTTCGGCGACAGTTCAATTGAAGCCGATATTCTCAAATAAAACTCACAAAAAAGTCCTGAAGAAATTCAGGACTTTTTTATAGATTTAAATATTTGTTATTTGTTGATATGATAGTAAGCCAGCATTTTATAATACAGCTTTGCAGAAAGGAAAGCTGTAGGTTTTGGCATCGGTGAATCC
This sequence comes from Kaistella soli, assembly GCF_019038595.1. GTDB lineage: Bacteria > Bacteroidota > Bacteroidia > Flavobacteriales > Weeksellaceae > Kaistella > Kaistella soli. The sequence continues at coordinate 33,801 of NZ_JAHOPF010000003.1, read as the reverse complement.
ATTAATTCCACAATATCAAAAGCAACTACATTGCACTTTTCAAACACTTTTCTTAAAAGCTCCAAAGTCGGATACCACTGTAATCCGCCCGGTTCCGGAGTTCCTGTTGACGGCGCAATGGAAGGATCGAACACATCAAGATCGATCGTGATATACACGTTCCCCGAAACTTTCTCCAGAACATCATTGATCCAGTTTTCGTTGTTGGCGATCGTGTGAGCCCAGAAACACTGCTCCTGATTGACATGCTCCCTTTCTTCCACATCCATGGAACGGATGCCTACCTGAACCAGGTTATGTTTTTTGCTTGCTTCATATACCGCACATGCATGATTGGAAGTAGAACCGTGAAAATCCGGACGCAAATCGGTATGCGCATCAAGCTGCAGAACGGTCAGGTTTTCGTATTTCTCCCCGACAGCGCGGATAGAACCGATGGAGACTGAATGTTCGCCGCCAAAAAGCGTGAACAGTTTATCATCATGATTCAGCAATTCTTTTGTTTTCTGGTAAACCGCATCTGTCATTGCTTCAGGGGAAGATTTTTCTGTAATTTCTCCCGCCAGATAAACGCCTTCCAGATAAGGTTCTGTTCCGGTTTCGATATCGTAAAGTTCCATGTTTTCCGAAGCATCCAGAAAAAGTTCCGGTCCTTTATCGGCTCCTTTTCCCCAGGTTGAAGTTCCGTCGTAAGGAACTGTTACCAACACTACTTTTGAAGTTTCTAACTGAGCATTTTCTTCAGGAATTCCTGCGTATGTTTTCATGTGACGTTTTGAATTTGAGATTATAAATTTGAATTTTCAAAGATAATTATTTCTCCTCTATTTCCTGATATGGCTTTTTCCCGTTTTCTATTCTGAATGCGTAAATTTGCAAAAATTAAAAAAATGCCTTTAAAAGCTGTTTTGTTCGATATGGACGGAGTTATTGTTGATACCGAACCTCTTCACCGGAAAGCCTATTTCAGAATGTTTGAAGACTTCGGACTGGAGGTTTCTGAGGAAATGTACACCACTTTCACCGGCGCATCCACGAAAAAAGTTTGCATCACCCTGGTTGAACGGTTCCAAATCGATGAAACTCACGAAACCTTAGCTGCCATCAAAAGGAACTATTTTAAACATTATTTTGATACCGATCCGGATTTCGGTTTAATTCCTGGCGTTAAAAATCTGATAAAAAATTATTATGACAATGGCCTCAAACTGATTTTGGCTTCGTCAGCACACATGAATACGATCAACTGGGTCTTTGAGAAATTTGATCTTGAAAAATATTTTCTCGGAAAGATCAGCGGCGCGGATCTTCAGGAATCAAAACCTCATCCGGAAATTTTTATCACCGCCGCGGAAATGGCCGGTGAACAAAAAGAAAACTGCATGGTTATCGAAGATTCCACGAACGGAATTAAAGCTGCTTATGCTGCCGGAATTTTCTGTGTCGCTTACCAAAGCGCTCATTCTAAAAGTCAGATTTATGACAGAGCGGGTTTGCTGGTTTCTGATTTTTCTGATATTGAGTTTGAAAAAATCGAAAAGTATTTTTAAAACCAAATTTAATATAAATTTTCACAAAAGGGATTCTTCCTGATCTTCTAGCCCCGATTGCAGCGAAAATCCTTTTTGGCGTTTCCGCCAAAAAGATTGCAGAGTAAAGCGGGACCTAAATAAAAAAGGAGCAACTGTTTCGTTGCTCCTTATTTTTAATAACCTAAAAGTTTCAGGACGTCTTCAGGTCTCTGCTCTTCACGGAACACTTCGTAAGTGAAGTTGCCGTCCTCGTCTTTATCGATAAGGATATGCTTTGGCTGCGGCATCAGACAGTGATGAACACCGCCGTAACCCGCAATCGTTTCCTGGTAGGCTCCGGTATGGAAAAACCCGATGTAAAGCGGTTTTGTGTCGCTGAAAACCGGAAGATAAATTGCGTTGGTATGCTGTTCGGAATTGTAATAATCATCCGAATCACAGGTTAAACCGCCTAAAAACACTCTTTCGTAAGTATCTTCCCAACGGTTGAGCGGAAGCATGATGAAATGGCGCGAAATCGCCCACGTATCCGGCAAAGTCGTCATGAAAGATGAATCAATCATGTTCCATTTTTCTCTGTCGTTCTGGCGTTTCTGAGAAATAATTTTATACAGGTGACCGCCACTTTCGCCAACGGTAAAACTACCGAATTCGGTATAGATATTCGGTTCTTCAACTCCTTCTTCTTCACAGAATTTCTTGATCTGAGAAACAATTTCATTCACCATATACTGGTAATCGTAATCGAAATTCAGGGAAGTTTTTATCGGAAAACCGCCGCCAATGTTGAGAGAATCCACTTCAGGCGCGATCTTTTTCAGTCTTGCATAAACGCGGAGACATTTGTATAATTCATTCCAGTAGTATGCAGTATCCTTAATTCCGGTATTGATGAAAAAGTGAAGCATTTTTAGTCTTGCATTCGGATGTTCAGCAATTTTCTGACTGTAATAAGGGATGATATCTTTGTATCCAATACCCAATCTTGAGGTATAGAATTCGAATTTCGGCTCTTCCTCGGAAGCGATTCTGATCCCGATGTTGAAAGTGGTATCGATGCTTTCGGTAAGCTTATCGAGCTCGCGGTAATTATCCAGAATCGGTGTAATATTTTCAAAACCGCTATTGATTAAATCTGAAATTTTTGCAAGATAATCGTCAGTTTTGAAACCGTTACAGATCACCTCCACATTTTTATCGAATTTCCCTTTGTCATAAAGCGATTTCACAATATCCATATCGTAAGCCGAAGAAGTTTCCAAAGAAATATCGTTTTTTAACGCTTCTTCCAGAACGAAAGCAAAATGACTGGATTTCGTGCAGTAGCAATAGCGATATCCTTTTTTATAATCACTTTTTTCAATTGCTTCTTTGAACCACGCTTTTGCCCGCTGAATATTGGTAGAAATTTTCGGCAGATAATTAAATTTCAAAGGCGTCCCAAACTTTTCGACGACCTCCATCAAAGGAATATCGTGAAATTGCAGCGTATTTTCCGAGACGTTGAATTCTTCGGTCGGGAAATACAAAGTTTGGTCGATGAGTTCTGAATATTTAATTTTCATTTTTTAGCGGTCGTATTTACGGGTTGAGAGTGCAAATTTGGTGAAAAAAGTTGGTTTTTTATTTTAAATTTATCATAAAAAACAATTTGCACGCAAAAACAGCCGAATCTCCGCCGAAATGAAAATATCTGCAAAAACATTCAGTTGATTTTCAGGAGAAAGAAATCTGCCGAAAGATCTTTAAAATTCCGATTTGCTTTTAAATTCCAACAAAAACTACCAAATCTCCACTTTCAAAATCAATAATAACCCGGTCCTCCGAGGCGAAATTCCTGGTTCCTATTTTTTGGGTGAGTATTAAATCCTCTTTCGTTAGTGGCCAGTTTAAACCCTGAGTAGAAATTTTTTCTGCTGCAGGAAAAGGATAGAGTGAGATCATTTTTCCCTTGACGTTTTCTAAAACTAAATGATTCGGTGAGAAAAAATAGGTTGAAAATTCATCATAGAAAGTGATTTCCAATTTATTTTTGAAGAGAAATGCCGTGGTTAAATTCCCCAAAAAATGATCCATTTCGCCGCCACTTCCTCCGTAAACATCTACTTTTTTAAAACCTTTTACTTTAATGATTTCCAAAGATTTTTCGAAATCGGTTTTATCCTGATCCGGTGTAAAAATAAATTTTTCGTGGTAAATATCTTCGTCAGATCCGGAATGGGAATCGAAATCCCCGGAAATAAAATCAAGCTTATCCAGCGGAAAGTTCTTTTCCTTCAGATAGTGAAAAGCGCCGTCTGAACAGGCAACCAATGAATAATCTTCCGTTTCGGGAAGATGTGCCGGAGGAATTCCGTTGATGAAAAGAAGAGCTTTATCTGGCATTGGGATTCCAGTATTCTTCTGTTTCGCCGTTCATTTTCGAAACATATCTTGCTAACACGAAAAGGTAATCTGAAAGGCGGTTGAGATATTTAATCAGTTCCGGACGTACTTCTTCGCTTTCATTCAGAAAGACCAAGCTCCGTTCTGCCCTTCTGCAAACGGTTCTGCAGATATGAAGGGAGGTTGCAGATTTTCCGCCTCCGGGAAGGATGAAATACTGTAATGGCTCCAGCTCTTGTTCGAAAGCGTCCATCCAGTTTTCAAGTTCTTCGATTTCGATGTCGGAAATCATCAGCGTAAGCCGTGATTTTCCGTTGGCCAATGTTAATTTATCAGTTGGTGTAGCCGATTCTGAACCGACGGTAAATAAATCAAACTGAATTTTTCTGAGTTGATTTAAAACCTTTTCGTCTGTAATTTCACATTTCGCAAATCCAATGAATGAATTCAGCTCATCAATATTCCCGTAAGATTCCACTCTTGCAGACGCTTTGGAAACCCGTGTTCCTCCGTAGAGCGCGGTTTCACCTTTGTCTCCGGTTTTGGTATAAATTTTCATTGGCTTTTCTTTGAGGTAAATTTAATGATTTTATTGCGGTTCTTAAACCTGCATTTCAAAAAAACATTGACACCAAAACACCACTATTTAATTTTTATTCAATTTTTTTGTAATAATTTCAGAACTTTTATATCCAAAGTACAGAATATTCTAAAAAACTTCATTTACAAATTAAAAATTCAATACGAAATGAACAGTATAAAAACTTTGAATACGAAAGATTACCTTACCGAAATCTTCACTAATCCATAACCAATGAATCAGGAATTTGAACAGCTCTACAAAGAGTTTTCACCGAGAATTTACAAACTCTGTCTGAGTTACTCCGGAGACCGGCTTTTTGCGGACGACCTTCATCAGGAAACCTGGATCGCGGTTTGGAACAGCCTGCCCAAGTTCCGCAATGAAAGCAAAATCGGGACGTGGATTTACAGGATCGCGATTAACACCTGTTTAATGGGAATTAAAAAGCAGAAAAACAAAGCAGATAATTCTGAGGCTATTTTATCGAAACTGATTCACGAAGAAAGCGATGACAATTCAAAGGAAATCAATCGCCTGTACGAATCAATCAGCAAACTGAAAGAAAACGAAAGGATCATCATTACTCTGGTTCTGGAAGAAAAACCTTATGAAGAAATCGCGGAAATCACCGGAATCACGGAAAACAATCTGCGTGTGAAAATCCACAGAATTAAAAAAGAACTTCAGGAAATATATTTGAATCATGGAAGAATTTAAAGAACTCGAAAACCTATGGAAACAGTCTGAAACCGAGGTTCCGGCAAAAAACACAGATATTTCAAAAATAAAAAACAACCGTATGAAACTGAAAAACACTTACACCAAAGGCGCAATAATACTCATTGTAACAGGAATCGGAATCCTGATCTTAATGACCACATTTGACGCTAAAATCAAAACCGCACCGATCATCTCGTCAATGATAATCATCTCGATAACCTGTTTTCTTCAGGCAGGTCTGATGCTTTTCACCGCTCAAAAAATCAGTAAAATAGATGAAACCCAAACGCCGGGTATGCATCTGAAACAGTGGCAAAATTTCAGACTCTTTCAGAAAAAACAGAGACACTGGAATATGCCGGTATATTATGTTTTGCTGAGCATTGCTCTCGCCGTCTATATGTACGAACTGTTGAAAACAGTGGATTTATGGAAAATGATTCTCGCTTTTATGGTCACTTATTCCTGGATGCTGTTTGCTTATTTTTATCTCGGAAAAAAGGAAGTGAAGAAACAGGACGCAAAACTTGACGGTATTATCGCGGAACTGAAAAGTCTCGAAAACCAGTTTAATTAAAGAAATCCGGGAGCTATATTTTAGCTCCCGGATTTTTATTTAAGTTCGTCCAAAACGATTTTCCAGAGATTCTTATTAAAACTCCGGAAAAAATTAATGTGCCCAATTTCCCGTTTTTCAGATTCAGTGATTTTTATTTCTCTGAACTTTTTATCCAAATTGGGATATGCAGTTTTCATCAGACTTTCCATTCCTTTCAGCGTAACCCAATGATCATCTTCAGCGTGAATAACAAATGCTTTCTGTCTTAAATCTGCTGAAACCTCTTTATCAATTTTTTCGAAAAGGCGTTTGGTTGATTTTCTGTTCAGAATTAATGTCCGCCAATCCAGAGCGACATTTTTTGGCAAACTTTCTCCCAAACCAAACCAATGAGCCGGGAAATAACCCAATAATCTGATGGTCAAAGGAAGCGCAATACCAAAACCTAAAAAAGCAGTTAAACCTACTTTAGGCGAAAGATGTCCAATATACGCATCCTGTGTGGCGACGAAAATAAACTTTTCGAAAATCTGAGCATCTTCATTCATTCCCAAAATCAAAGCACCTACGGAATGGCCGAGACAGAATTTTCTGTGGTTTGGGTAACCAGTTTTAATGAAATCCGTCACGGTTCTGAAATCTTCCATTCCCCAAGACCTCATCGAAGCTTCAAAACCTTTCATTTTTTTTGGTTTCGATTCGCCGATTCCGCTGTAATCATAAGTGATAACGACATATCCGTTCTCTGCAAAATACTTTGCGAAGGCGAAATAAACCTGCTGTTTAACACCCGTTGCAGAATTGATCAGCAGCAGTTTTCCGTTGGAAATGTCCGGTTCAAAAACCTTAACGGAAATCACTGAATCATCAGAAGTTTTTAGCAATAATTCTTTCATTGTTCAAAAAAAATTCACTTAAAATAAGTGAATTTTGAGTTTTTAAAAGTATTAAATTTATCGGTGATTCTTTCGAATTTAAGTATGCCGGGAATAACATCTAACTGCCTGTAAGATCTTTCAGATAAGGCAAACCGCTTTGTGAGCCACGGTTTATTGCAACTTTTAACGAAACATCATTGCCGAACTGAACACATTCGTCAACACTGTTCCCGTGACACATGGCCACTGCAAAACCGGAAGTGAAAGCATCGCCCATCCCCATTTTATGAAGAACCGAATCGTGATCGTTCCGGTAATATTTCATTTCCGAACCGTTAAAATAGGTGGTGGAATTGGAATCGTCGCGCACAAAAAGTTTGTTGGGATATTTTTTCAGGATTTCTTCCCGCTGATCTTCCCCAAAAACAATGGAAAGCTCGTCGCTTTTGGCCACGATAAAACTGGCATTTTCGATGACCTCCGCAGAAAGCTTTTTTGCCGGAGAAGCATAAATCCCTACTTTTTTATTGTTTTTCTTCGCAAGTTCAACAGTGAACTCAACAACATCCATCGGGATTTCCAGCTGAATCATAACTAAATCCGCCGTAGAAAAAAACTTCTCCGCTTCGGCAACATGCTTCGGCTTCAAACAGTAATTAGACGCGGGAACCACCACGATTGAATTCACTCCTTCCGAAGAAGTAACATATGCCGTTCCGGTTGCTCCCTCTTCAGTTTCGGCAACAAAACTTACATTCACCCCTTCATCTACAAGATTTCTTAAAATCTGCTGCCCGAAAGGATCCATCCCGACACATCCGATAAAATATACGCTTGCTCCAAGCCTTGCTGTTCCCACCGCCTGATTGGCGCCTTTCCCACCAAAAAAACTTTCAGATTTTTCGGCCATCACGGTTTCATTAGGCTTGGGAAGATGATTGGTATTGAGCACCAAATCAATAGACGAACTGCCAACAACAATAATTTTTGGTTGTTCCGGAGTAATTTTCATTAGCTTTGAAGGTTAGGTATTTTAATAATAGAGACGCGATAAATCGCGTCCCATTTTTTTTGTCTGCTGAACAAATTTATTCATTTAAAAACAATTGCGGAAATTATTTAACTAATATTAACTGCCGATTTCAATGAATTCTGTAACAATTTTTACCGGCTGATTATCATTCCCGAAACCGATGTAACTCGCGTAAAACCCTTCGCCATAACCGGTTTCAAAAGCAAATATATTTCCTGACTTTTCATCGTCCGGTTTTAAAAAAGCAAACTGATCAATCGCACCATTTTCATCGAAGAAATGATTATGGAAAAACTCTTCATAAATCCCCATAAATTCGCCGCCTTTTCTGTGAAACAGTTTGTTTTCTAAATGATTCAGGCAATCCTGGGTTTCTACATCCATGAAACAGCCCATTCCACTTTCTACAGGGTATCCGAAGATTTCTTCACCTTTTAAATCTTCAATATTCTGCCCTTCCGTAGTTGCCATTTTCCATTCGGAAACCTGGGAATTACTGAAAACAATTTCAACATAGGCAATGCAGTTACTTTCCCGTTCTTTATGGACCAAAACAGGAAATTCGCCCTGAGGAAAATTAATTTTAAAATCCTTCATATCATTAGTGATCAAAGGATCACAGGCCACGAGACGGCCGGTCGTCAGCATAATTTTTCCGGCATCGAAGGTCTCGATTAAAGGACTTTCAACAAAATCTTTGCTGAAGAGTCTGGAAATGTTTTCAATGTGAGTCATTTTTGTGGGCAGATTTGAAAAATTAATTGAGTTAAAGCGTTTTCAGTTTAGCTTCCAGCAAGTCGATTTTATCCTGAGCATCTTTCTGTTTTTTGCGTTCCGCGTCCACGACTTCCGGTTTTGCATTGGCCACAAATTTTTCATTGGAAAGCTTTTTCTCCACCGAAATAAGGAAACCTTTTAAGTACTTAATTTCTTCCTCAGTTTTAATTTTCTCTTCCTCTAAATCGAGGTTTTCGCTTAAAGGAATTGAAATTTCCGTAGAACCTACCAAAAAGGTAAAACTTGGCTTGTCTGTTTTCTGACCGAAACTGATCTCAGAAATATTGGCTAATTTTTTTACCAGATTTTCATTCGCGAAGGTTTCGGCATTTGTAAACACTTCAACCGTTTCTCTTGGGGAAATCCCTTTGCTTTGGCGGTAATTTCTTACTCCGGAAATCAGTTCCTTGGAGGTTTCGAAATTCCGAATCAAATCATTATTAAATGTTTCAGGTTTTCTTTGCTGTGCAATAACCAATGCGTTTTCAGGTGTTCTTTCCGCAATATTCTGCCACAGCTCTTCTGACAAAAACGGCATGAACGGATGAAGCATCTTCATCAACTCTTCAAAATAAGCAATTGTCTGATCATATACTTCTTTTGAAATCGGCTCGCCGAATCCAGGTTTAATGGCTTCAAGATACCACGAACAGAAATCGTCCCACACGAGTTTATAAAGCAAGTGCAACGCATCAGAAATTCTGAATTTCTCAAACTGATCAGCTACTTCCGCAATGGTTTTATCCATCTGATGACCGAACCACTCAATCGCCTGGCGGTCGGAATCATTGGCTTTGATTGTTTCGTCTTTGTTCCAGCCCTGAATCAGCTTATATGCATTCCAGATCTTGGTGGCAAAATTACGTCCCTGCAGCATCAGTTCTTCATCGAAAAGCAAATCGTTTCCGGCTGCAGAACTCAATAAAATTCCTACTCGAACACCATCCGCGCCGTATTTTTCAATCAGTTCAACCGGATCAGGGGAATTTCCAAGCTGTTTCGACATTTTCCTTCTCTGCTTATCACGGACAATTCCTGTAAAGTATACATTCTTGAACGGAACTTCTTTGCGGTATTCCAACCCTGCCATAATCATCCTTGCCACCCAGAAGAAAATAATATCCGGACCGGTAACCAAATCTGAAGTTGGATAATAGTAGTTGATTTCCTTGTTGTCAGGATCCAGCATTCCGTCAAAAACCGACATTGGCCACAGCCACGAAGAGAACCAGGTATCCAAAGCATCTGAATCCTGCTTTAAATCAGCAATTTCCAGTGTTGAGATTTGAGATTTTTCTCTGGCCAATACCAATGCTTCTTCGATGCTTTGTGCAACAACAAAATCATTTTCGCCTTCACCATAGAAATAGGCAGGAATTTGCTGTCCCCACCACAACTGACGGGAAATGTTCCAGTCGCGGATGTTTTCCATCCAGTGTTTATAGGTGTTTTTGAATTTTTCAGGATGAAATTTAATTTCATCATTCATCACCACATCTAGTGCAGGCTTAGCGATGTCTTCCATTTTGAGAAACCACTGAACTGAAACTTTCGGTTCGATTACCGCGCCCGTTCTCTCAGAGGTTCCTACTTTATTCACATAATCTTCAGCCTTAAGCAAAAGATTTTTTTCTTCCAGTTCTTTGGCAATTGCTTTTCTTACCTCGAACCGGTTTTTTCCTGCATAATGCTGTCCGTGATCGTTTAAGTTAGCATCATCATCCAAAGAATCAATCATTGGTAAACCATGACGTTTCCCGATTTCATAATCGTTGATATCATGAGCCGGCGTAATTTTCAATGCACCGGTTCCGAATTCGATATCCACATACTCATCTTCAATAATTGGAATTATCCGGTTAACGATAGGAACAATAACATTTTTGCCGCGCAAATGTGCATACCTTTCATCATCAGGATTTATACAAACAGCAGTATCCCCGAAAATAGTTTCAGGACGCGTTGTCGCCACCGAAAGAAATTCTCCCGTTCCCTCGATTTTATATTTTAAATAATAAAGTTTTCCATTCTGTTCTTTAAAGATTACCTCTTCATCGGAAATATTGGTTTTTGCTTCCGGATCCCAGTTAACCATTCGGTAACCTCTGTAAATCAAGCCTTTGTTGTATAAATCAACGAAAGATTTGATCACCTGCTGAGAAAGTTTCGGTTCCAGAGTGAAACGGGTTCTTTCCCAGTCACAGGAACAGCCGAGCTTTTTAAGCTGCTCAAGGATTGTTCCTCCGTATTTGTCGGTCCAGTCCCAAGCGTGTTTTAAAAACTCTTCACGGGTTAGATCAGATTTATTAATTCCTTCAGATTTCAGTTTTGCTACCACCTTAGCTTCCGTTGCAATAGATGCATGATCGGTACCGGGAACCCAACATGCGTTGAAGCCCTGCATCCGCGCACGTCTGACTAAAACATCCTGAATGGTATTATTCAGCATATGGCCCATGTGAAGAATTCCGGTAACGTTAGGCGGAGGAATTACAATCGTGTAGGGCGGTTTTTCGTTAGGTTCGGAATGGAAATAATTATTTTCCAGCCAATAGCTGTACCACTTGTTCTCAGTTTCCTGAGGATTATATTTTTCTGAGATCTGCATAAATCTTTTCTTTGTCTTTAATAGGTGCAAAAATAGGGAAATAAAAAAAATTATCTACCTATTGAAATAATTTTTAACTTTGTCGTTCTAATTTTATCAAAACATCAACATAACATTTAAAAATATGAAAAATTTATTAGCTGGCTTATTTTTGACAGCATCATTCGCATTCGCCTCAGCACAAACCATTTCCTTCGATAAAACAACCTTCGATTACGGAACCGTAAAAAACGGAGCTGACGGTCACAGAATGTTTGTTGTAAAAAATACAGGAGACAAACCTCTGATTATTTCCAAAGTACAGGCATCTTGCGGATGTACTACTCCGGAATGGAGCCAGGACCCTATCATGCCGGGAAAAACCGCTCAAATTAAAGTAGGTTATAACACGACCATTGTCGGTCCATTTACCAAAATTATCGAGGTGTATTCTAACGACCCTGCAAACAGCAGATCTGTAATTAACATTAAAGGTACGGTAGAAGGAGGTGCAGAACCTGCGGCAATGAAAGCTGAAGCAATGCAGGAAGCAAGAGCTGTAGCCGCTCCAGTGGCAGCAGAAGTTTCTGTAAAAGCGAAAGCAGCACCAGCAAAAGCTAAAAAAGCAACTAAAAAACCTGCTGCAATGTAATATTTGCAGTTTTAAAAAATAATTTTTAAAATCACTTCTTTATTGAAGTGATTTTTTTTATTTTTAATGAAAATAACAATTATGGATTTAGATTTCAGCGACAATTTCATTGTGAAAGCACCGTTTTCTATTAAAAATTCTAATACCAGCTATAAAGGAGGTCTTACGAAAGAGGAAGGAGAGAAAATGCTTCAAATCGAAAAAATAAAACTCCGTGAACTTCAGGAAAGACTTTACGCGGATTCCAGCAAATCTTTACTGGTCGTGCTGCAGGCAATGGACGGAGCCGGAAAAGATTCCTTAATTGAGCATGTTTTCGGTGGGGTAAATCCGCAGGGATGTGAGGTAACCAGTTTTAAGGCGCCGAGTCATAAAGAATATTCCCATGATTTTCTGTGGCGACATTATATCGCGCTGCCGGAAAAAGGAGACATCGGAATCTTTAACAGAAGCCATTACGAAAGTGTGTTGGTTTGCAAAGTTCATCCCGAATTTAATTTGAATGAAAAAGTGTGGAATTCTGTAGAGAATTTTGACAAGAAATTCTGGAAAAAACGCTACAAAAGCATCAGAAATTTTGAAAGACATTTAGCAGATAACGGAACCACAGTCATTAAATTATTTCTGAACGTTTCGAAAAAAGAGCAGAAAGTGCGATTAATTCAAAGAATTGACGAACAGGAAAAAAACTGGAAATTTTCTATGGCAGATCTGCCGGAGCGTGCACTTTGGGATCAGTACATGACCGCTTATGAAGATGCTATCAACCAAACCTCCAAAGATTATGCGCCGTGGTATGTGATTCCTGCCGATGACAAATGGTTTGCCAGAGTTGCCGCGATCCAGATTATTATTGATGCTCTGGAAGGTATGAATTTAAAATTCCCCAAGCTTTCAGAAGCTGACCGGAAAGAATTGGAAGGAGCGAGAACACAGCTGGAAAGCGAATAGTTTTATTTAGATATACCAAATTCACTAATGATCATAAAAAAAAGCAGAAACCTAAATTTCTGCTTTTTCTTTTTTATTAAAAAACCACAAGAAAAACTGTAAGCCGGATTCTGTACATTCGCCGAAACGAAAGTGCCTGTTATTTATCTGCGCTTTACATTACTGCAAAGCTTTAGCTGTTTACCCCTCGGTTTTTGGAGCGAGCAACTCCTATCCCGGCGAACCGGGAAATCCGATATACTTAACATTGCACCGCAAAGAGTTTACCTGGTTTCACTATAAATTAATATACATACTTTCTGTTGCACTGGTCCTGATCTTGCGACCGACGGGTGTTACCCGCTTTGCTGCTCTGTGGTGTCCGGACTTTCCTACCCCGGTTCCCCGGAATCAACAGGCCGTCTTTCTTGTGGAGGGCAAAGATAATGAATTTTCAAGTTTTCCGGTTAAAATTGTCTGGACTGAAATTTGTTTGGTCAAAATCTTTTAAAAAGAATATATTTGAATATGGAAGTAGATGTAACTAAAATAAAATATATAGATATCGTTTACCGTGTTCTGGAACGCTGGTATACCAAATTCGCAGAAACCACTCCTAATATCGCCGTCGGAATTATCGTGTTTGTTTTGATTCTGATGATGAGCTCTTATCTGAGTAAAGTTTCTGTAAAGATTTTCCACAGGCTGTTTCCCAACAGTAAAAGCAACTCCATTGTTACATTAATCGGAGTTTTCAAGTTCCTCATTATTTTAATGGGCGCTTTTATCGCTTTTGAAATTATGGGATTGGGCGGATTTGTGCTGAAGTTCCTTGGAAGTTTGGGCGTTGCCGGGGTTATTGCTGGGGTTGCGCTGAAAGATTTGGTTTCCTCGATGTTTTCGGGGATGCTGATTAGCTTTGATAAAGCATTCGCTGTGGGTGACTATGTTTCGATTAAAGGAATTTCGGGAACGGTGGAAACGATAGGATTTCTCACTACCAAAGTGATTACCGATGAAGGTAAAAAAGTTTACATTCCAAATCAGTTGATTTTCAGCGCGCCGTTTATCAATTATTCTGCATCATCGCAAAGAAAAGTCTTTATTGATCTTGAAATTCCCAACAATGAGGATTTAGAAAAAGCTAAAAAAGTAATCCTTGATGAAATTCACACTTTTGATTTTGCTGATAATAAGGACAGTGCCGAAGTGATCTTCCTGAAACAGAGTTTGGGCATCTTTTATTTGGAAGCGCGTTTCCAGATGAAAAACGGAGAAAAAATCTCACACGTGCGAAGCGAAGCGCTTTTAAGGATCAAGAAAAAACTGGATGACAATGGAATTCAGCTGGCGACACAGACCCAGATTGATACCGGAAACTCGGCTCAGGAATAGTTTTCTTTTGTCCCGAAATCCCCTAGCCCTGATTGCAGCGGCATCCTTTTTTTGACGAGGAACGAGGAGAAAAAGATACCGTCCTTCGACAGGCTCAGGATAAACTACAAGCAGGTTCCCGGCTCCTAAAAACAAAAAAAACCGCCCAAAAAAAATTGAACGGTTTATAATAAATATTTTAAAAATCTTAGTGACCTAAAACTTCTTTTACTTTATTGGCTGCTTCTTCCAGAGTAATTGCTGAATGTACAGGAAGACCTGAATTGTCGATCAATTGCTTCGCTTCAACAGCGTTGGTTCCCTGAAGACGTACAATCAAAGGAACAGGAAGGCTTCCCATTGCTTTGTAAGCATCCACAACACCCTGAGCTACACGGTCGCAACGTACGATACCACCGAAAATGTTGATCAAAATTGCTTTTACGTTCGGATCTTTAAGGATGATACCGAAAGCTTTCTGAACTCTTTCTGCATCGGCAGTTCCACCAACGTCAAGGAAGTTAGCAGGGTTACCGCCGGATAATTTAATGATATCCATAGTAGCCATTGCCAAACCGGCTCCGTTTACCATACATGCAACGTCACCGTCCAGTTTCACGAAGTTAAGACCAGCCTCACCAGCTTCAACATCTGTAGGATCTTCTTCTCTCGTATCTCTTAAAGCTTCCAGATCTTTGTGACGGAAAAGTGCGTTACCGTCTAAAGTTACTTTCGCATCCACAGCGATAATCTTATCATCTGAAGTTTTCAAAACAGGATTGATCTCGAAAAGTGAAGCATCAATTCCTACATAAGCATTATAAAGACTGGTAATGAATTTGGTAAATTCTTTGAACGCATTTCCTGACAAACCAAGGTTGAACGCGATTTTTCTCGCCTGGAAACCCTGAAGTCCGAAAGCCGGATCAATCACTTCTTTATGAATCAAATGAGGGGTTACTTCGGCAACATGTTCGATATCCATTCCACCTTCTGTAGAATAAACTACTGTGTTTTTGCCTAAAGCTCTGTCTAAAAGGATTGAAACATAATATTCTTTAGTTTCTGAAGCTCCTGGATAATATACATCTTCAGCTACCAAAACGAAGTTTACTTTTTTACCTTCAGCAGACGTTTGAGGAGTTACCAGCTGCATTCCGATGATGTTCTGAGCATTTTCCTTAAGTTTTTCCAAATTCGGAGAAAACTTTACACCGCCGCCTTTTCCACGACCACCTGCATGAACCTGAGCTTTTACTACCCAACCTTCTGCACCTCCGGTCAGTTCTTTTAATTTATTGGCTGCATCTACTGCTTCATCTACATTGTTTGCAACAAAACCGCGTTGGATGTTAACGCCATATTTTGCTAAAATCTCTTTTGACTGATACTCGTGAAGATTCATAATATTTGAATTAGATTTAATTTTTTTTAAAGATTGACAAATTTAAGAAAATTTGAGAAGATAATGATTGAACCTACAAGATTTTTGTCACCAAACGGTTTATAAAGTTACGGTTACGCCGTTTCCTGTTTTTTCTTTTCATAGAAAGTGGTTGCGATGCCTGCCAATATGATGATACTTCCAATCATTTGAACGGATGTTATTTTCTCCCCGATGAACACTGCAGCCAAAAGCGCCGCAAAAATAGCCTGACTGAGAAGGCTTAATGAAACGCGGGTTGCCCGCATATTTTGGGTCGAATAACTGATGAGCAGCCAAGCAATTAACTGACATACGATTCCCTGAACAAAAAGCGAAATCCAGGCTTGACTGGAAAACCCAAAAAATTCATCCCCAAAAGCAACATTAACAATGAAGAGAAAAACGGTAGAGAAAATCATACTGTAGGTGATAAAAGTGATCACTTCAACTTTTTCCAAAACCGTTTTGCTTACTAAAATATATAAAGCATATAGCAATCCCGATAACACTCCGAGGAAAAAAGCGGTGTCTAATTTCAATTCTAAAATCGTGTCAATACCAACGAAAACCATCATTCCCATTAATGCGATGAATGTTCCCAGCCAGAAGCTTTTTCTGGGGCGGTAATTCAGAAAAACAAATGAAAAAATGCCCACCCAAATCGGTGAAAGATTCGTCAGCAGCGTTGCCTGGGTTGCTGATGAGTGCTGAATCGAGATATTCCAAACTGCAATATCTGAAGCGAAAAGTATTCCGCAAATCGCAATCGGAAATATCAGTTTTCGGTTCTTTAAAACAAGTTTACCTTTGTAAAGCGCAACAGGCAAAAGAATGGCAGTTGCAATTGCCATTCGGTAAAATGCAGAAATGAGTCCTGAAGTAAGATTCATGCGGACGATCACGGGAAATATGGAAATACACAAAATCCCGATGAATAATGCGATTCTTGCTTTGGTCATTTTTAAAATTTTCTACCGACTTCCTTACAGATTTCTAAATAATTCTCTGGCATTTTAGAAAAATAATCAGTCTCGTAATATTCATCAGTATGCGGAATATAAATACTGTACTTTTTTCCTAAAGGAATAAGCGGAATGAAAAATAAGGTGATGTAATTTTTGAACACTTTAATCTCGGCATTCACCATAAAACCGTTTTTATTGATTTTTCTGGTTTCCTGACCGACTAATTTTTTGGTGTTTCCTGCGATGAAAAAGAACATTATTAAATTTTATTCTTCAGAAAATAAAAAATCAGCATCGCCCATGAAATGATCATCATCAATCCGCCAATTGGGGTAATGGGTCCTAAAAATTTAAAATTCATACCTGAAACATCATTGAACGCCAACAGGTAAATGCTGAACGAAAAAATAAATGTTCCTGCGATCATTAAAATGGAAATCCATTTTTCTGAAGGAGTTTCGAATTTTAAAATATAACCCACAATGAGTAAAAACAATGCGGAATACATTTGATATCTTACCCCGGTTTCGAAACTCGTGAGTTTTTCCACCGATAAAACTTTCTTTAATGCGTGCGCACCGAATGCACCTAAAATAACGGAAAGCAGTCCGTAAACCGCGCCGACAACTAACGTAAATGTCTTCATATTATAATTCTCCTTTTTGATACATGATTAATAACTGCCCTATAACTGAAAGAATTCCAATTCCAATAAACATCCAGGCAAATTTCTTCGATTTTGCAAATCCCTGATCTTTTGTCGTTTTCAGAAAGACTCCGAAAATTAAAAGCAACAGCCCTAAAAACAGTTGAAACACTTTCTAATTTTTGTTTCTCAAATTATTGAACTCCGTAATCACTTCGTGATGTGTCACGGTTTTATCTTTAAAGTACGTAACGAAATGATTTTTTTCTTCATCAGTAGCTCCTAACTGATTCAAAATATTGAACAGGTGCATTTTCATATGACCTTTCTGGATTCCCGTAGTTACCAGAGAACGCAGCGCCGCAAAGTTCTGCGCCAGGCCTGAAACCGCGAGAATACTCATGAGTTCCTGCGCGGAAGGCTTTCCTAAAAGCGCAAGCGAAAATTTCACGAGCGGATGAAGATTCGTTAAACCGCCTACAACACCGACAGAAATCGGCAAATCAATCCAGAATCTGAAAATTCCGTCGTCAATCGTGCAGTGTGTCAAACTGGTGTATTTTCCGTCCTTCGCTGCGTACGCATGAGCGCAGGCTGCTGTAGCCCGAAAATCATTCCCGGTCGCGATTACCACAGCGTCAACACCGTTCATAATTCCTTTGTTATGTGTAGTTGCACGGAAAGGTTCGATTTCGGCAATCGTTACAGCTCTCTTAAATTTAGTTGCAAATTCTTCATTGGAGATGCCGCTGTCGTCTTTCAGATCTTCAATTTTACAGGAAACCTCAGCTCTGACGATACAGTCAGGTGTGAAATTCGACAGAATATTCATCACAATCTGCAGAGAATCTTTTTCCTGCTGAGTGAAAGCTTCTTCATTCGCTACTTCTTCTTTCAAAGTTTTCCCGAATTGCTCCAGGCAGGAGTTGATGAAATTAGCCCCCATAGAATCGACAGTATCGAAACTGGCTTTCAGCTGGAAATAGTTTTCAAGATCCGCAGTTTTATCAATGAGACGGATGTTTAATATTCCGCCGCCACGGTTTCTCATGTTTTTGGTGATTTCCTCTGTTGCTTCAAACAGTCTTTTCTTCAGTTTAAAATTGAAAAAATGCTGCAGTTTATGAGGTTCCACATCCAGAATAAAATGGGTGTGACCTAATTTTTTAGTATTAATGATGGTCGTTTTGAAACCGCCTTTATCAATCCAGAATTTAGCGGCTTTTGAAGCTGCTGCAACGACCGAACTTTCCTCGACCGCCATAGGCAACGCAAGCAGTTTACCATCGATAAGGAAATTGGGTGCGATTCCGTACGGCATGTAAAAGTTGGAAATTGTATTTTCGGAAAACTCTTCGTGAAGTTTCTGAAGCGTTGTATCGCCATTCCAGTATTGCTGTAAAATCTGCTCGTAACTGCGGTCGTCATTAAGATATTCTTTGATGAGCCAATCGATTTTTCTTTGTTTTGAAAGTTTAGAAAAACCTTCTACAGGACTGTGATTCATGGAAATAGGATTAAAGTCCAAATATAGGGATTTTTGGCTGTAAGACGAGGAAAGCGAACGCAACTTTTTGTCACTCTGAAAGAACAAAAAAAATCACCGATAAATTTCGGTGATGATTTATAAATTTGCTGCGATAGCTTTAATCCAGCTGCGTGCCCAGAAATTCCCATTCCTGCAAAGCCAGATCAAGCTCAGCTTTTTGGTTATTGTATTTTTCCAAAACTTCCTCGGACGGATTTTCTTTGGTAAAAGTTGCCTCCATTTCCTCGATCTTCAGTTCAAGTTCTGCGATTTTCTCTTCAACTTTCTTGATTTTGTTCTGAATTACCTTCTGATCTTTGGAAACAATCACGGTTTTCTTTTCTACCGGTTTTTCAACCACTTTTTCTGCAACAGGTTCGTTTCGTAATTCCTGCAGTTTCGATTTCTCGGCAGAAACCTCGCGGATACTTTCTTTCTGACGGAATTCCAGATATTCATTGACGTCTCCTAAAAACTCCTTCATTCTTCCATCGCGGAATTCAAATATTTTGTCGCTCAGTCCCTGTAAAAATTCTCTGTCGTGAGAAATTACGATTAAGGTTCCTTCAAATTTCTGAAGCGCAAGTTTGATAATTTCTTTGGACTGAATATCAAGGTGATTCGTCGGCTCATCCATGATCAGCGTATTGAAAGGCCGAAGCAGCAATTTACACAACGCTAAACGGTTTCTTTCCCCTCCGGAAAGCACTTTCGTCTTTTTCTGAACATCATCACCCTGGAAAAGAAAGCTTCCCAACAAGTCGCGGACTCTCGGGCGGGTTTCTTCGGTTGCAGCGTCTTCCGCTTCCTCCAGAACCGTTTTATTCGGTGTTAAAACCTCTTCCTGATTCTGCGCGAAATAGCCGATGTTCACGTTATGACCAAGATTCCACTCACCTGAATAATCTTTAATTTCCCCGGAAAGAATCTTAGCCAAAGTTGTTTTTCCCTGTCCGTTCTGCCCAAGAAGCGCGATTCTGTCACCACGTTCTACAAAGAAATCAACTTTATCGAAAACCTGTTTGTGTCCGTAAGCTTTACCTAAATTTTTAGCTTCGAAAATTACTTTCCCAGGCACAACAGACTGTACAAAACGGATATTGAATTTGGAAACATCTTCGTTATCGATTTCAATTCTTTCGATTTTATCGAGTTTCTTAATTAAAGACTGCGCGAAAGATGATTTGGTTGCCGAAGCGCGGAAACGGTTGATGTTATCTTCCATCTGCTTGATTTCCACATCCTGATTTTTCTTTGCCTGCGTAAGTTTTTCTTTACGTTCTTTGCTTAATTCAAGATATTTTGTATAATTCGCTTTGTAATCATCAACTTTTTTATTGTTGATGTCGAAAGTCCTGTTACAGACGGAAGTCATAAACTGTTTATCGTGACTCACCAAAACGATAGCGCCCGGATAGTCTTTCAGAAACTCCTCAAGCCAGATGATCGACTCCATATCCAAGTGATTCGTAGGCTCATCGAGAAGCATCAGATCATTCTTCTGAAGAAGCAGTTTTGCAAGTTCGATCCTCATTCTCCATCCTCCGGAAAATTCATCAGTAATTTTATGAAAATCATCGGCTTTAAAACCTAAACCTAACAAAACTTTTTCTACATCACCTTCCAGATTGTAGGCATCGTGATGCATTAAAAGATCATTCAATTCGGTCATTTTATGAATCAAATTCTCGTAAGAATCGCTTTCATAATCAGTTCTGGTAACCAGCTGATGATTCACCTCATCCAACTCGTTTTTCATTGCGTTGATCTGTTCAAAAGCCTGCAGAGTTTCGTCCCAAACGGTACGTCCCTTCACAAAATCAAGATCCTGTTTCAGGAATCCAATGGTAATATTTCCTTCCGGAACGATATTCCCTTCATAGAAATTGATTTCGCCGGTTAACATTTTGAGCAGCGTAGATTTTCCTGCACCGTTTTTACCGACAAGACCAATCTTATCATCTTTTTTAATGGTAAAATTTACATTTTGGAAAAGATAATTCCCTGAATGATGAAGACCTAAACCTTGAACTGATAACATATATATTAAGCAATTAGTAATGAGTATTTTCGAGGTGCAAAAGTAAGGAAACTAATTGAATTGTTCTATTTTAAGAAAACACGCTATATTCCGGAATAAAAGTTTTAAAATTTCTACCTTTAAAGTCTTTAAATCCAACAAAAAATGAAGAATTTAATCCTTGTACTCGCTACTTTTCTCACGGTAAATTTCAATGCTCAAAATTTAAAAGTGATGACTTTCAACATCAGGCTTTCTTTAGAATCAGACAAAGAAAATTCCTGGGACAACAGAAAATCTGACGCTTTGAAACTGCTGGATTATTATCATCCCGATTTTTTCGGAGTTCAGGAAGCGGTTCCGCAACAAATGGCGGACATCAAAACAGGTCTTAAAAATTATGACTTTGTAGGCGTTGGACGTGATGACGGAGCTAATAAAGGTGAATATTCAGCCATTTTCTACGATACCCAAAAACTACAGGTTCTGCAATCGGGAACTTTCTGGCTAAGCGAAACACCTGAAAAACCCTCAAAAGGCTGGGACGCTGCTTACAACAGAGTCTGCACATATGCTCTTTTTAAAACGAAAAAGGGCGGTAAGAAGTTTTGGGCTTTTAATGTTCATTTCGATCATATTGGCGATGGTGCGAGAGAAAATTCGTCAAAATTAATTCTGAAAAAGATCAAAGCTTTTAATCCTCAAAACCTGCCTGTCGTGTTAACAGGAGATTTTAATTTAACGGATAAAAGTGAGCCCATAAAAATCCTTTCTGAGAATTTAAATGACACTTTTTATCATTCGAAAAAACCGCATTACGGACCTGTGGGAACCTTCACTGCTTTTGATATTAATACCGTTCCAAAAGAGAGAATAGATTATATTTTTGTGAAACATTTCGAATGCGAAACCATCAGAACCATCAATGACAGACGGGAAAACCTTTTGTATCCTTCCGACCATTTTCCGGTGATGGCAGAACTGAAATTCATGCAATAAAAAAATCCACCGGATGACTCCGGTGGATAAACACAAATGATGAAAAAAAATTTATTCTCTTGCTATTGAAGCATTAGAATAGGGCAAAGGAAAGTAATATTTCGGACATAGCAAAATATAATTTCATATATTATCTCAGTTTGAATCATTACTGTTGAAAATCAGATAAATAAAGAATCCACTGCGAGTAAGCAGTGGATTCCAAAAACACAAATGTTGAAATTAAATTTCGTGTTTGATCTATCAAATTTCATGCAATAATATGTTAAATCAAGTTAAACTTTAACCGATATTTTCCAGCTGAATTAAAATAATCGTTTGTAACTCCAATTCATCAAACAAAAAGAAAATCCACCAAAATATTTGGTGGATTTTCAAAAACACAAATGATGAAAAAAAAATTCTAATATGTAACGGAGTTTTTAAGGATTTATTTTTCCTTATTAAAATATTATTCTGTTTTTCTAAAGACCAAACCGCTTTCTTCAAAATAATCAAGCGTAATCCGGTCACCGTCATTTACTTTGCCGGCAAGGATTTCTTTTGATAATTTATTGAGTACCTCCTGCTGCAAAACCCTTTTTAGTGGCCGCGCTCCGAAAGCCGGATCGTAACCTTTGGTCATAATATAATCGATCGCATCATCGGTTGCAGTCATAAAAATTCCGCGTTTTTCCAGCATTTTATTGAATCCGCGTAACTGATAATGTACAATCTTTCCGATCTCTTTTCTGTTTAAAGGCTGGAATAGCACTACCTCATCAATCCTGTTCAAAAATTCAGGTCTTAAAGTCTGTTTTAGTAAGGAAAAAACATCGTCCTTTGTCTGGATCAGTGTTTTTTCATCAATATCGTCATTTTCGTCATGATCAGCGAGATCAAAACGTTCCTGAATCAGCTGGGAACCGAGATTGGAGGTCATAATAACAATTGAATTTTTAAAATTTACCACTCTTCCTTTATTATCCGTCAGTCTTCCGTCATCCAAAACCTGCAGCAAAGTATTGAAAACATCGGGATGCGCTTTTTCAATTTCATCCAGAAGCACCACAGAATAAGGTCTTCTGCGAACAGCTTCGGTCAGCTGCCCACCTTCATCATAACCCACATATCCCGGAGGAGCACCAACCAAACGGGAAACCGAATGCCTTTCCTGATATTCGCTCATATCAATTCTGGTCATGTTATTTTCGTCATCGAACAGCAATTCCGCTAGTGCTTTCGCCAGTTCCGTTTTTCCTACACCGGTCGTTCCGAGAAACAGAAAAGATCCGATCGGCTTCTTCTCGTCGTTGAGGCCGGCTCTGTTTCTGCGGATCGCATCAGCAACAGCTTCAATCGCTTCATCCTGTCCCACTACTCTTTTATGAAGTTCGTCTTCCAAATGCAGCAATTTTTCTTTTTCGCTCTGCAGAAGTTTGGTCACAGGAATACCCGTCCATTTCGAAATAACTTCGGAGATATTTTCAGCGGTTACTTCCTCTTTGATCAGTTCATTCAGATTGTTCTGCATTTCGAGTTCTAGTTTGTGCAGATCGGCTTCTTTTTCTTTTATTTTTCCGTACTGTATTTCAGCAACTTTTGCGTAATCACCAATTCTTGATGCTCGTTCCGCTTCCAGTTTTAAAGCTTCAATATCTTTTTTGATCGAGGTTAAATCTTCGGACTTCTGTTTTTCTTTAAGCCATTTTGCATTGATCTCGTTGCGCTGCTCCGAAACTTTTGAAATATCTTCTTTCAGGTGATTAATCTTCACCTCATTACCTTCCCTTGAAATAGCAGCCAGCTCAATTTCCATCTGCATCAGTTTTCTGTCCAAAACATCCAGTTCTTCAGGCTTTGAATTGATTTCCATTCTTAATTTTGCTGAAGCTTCATCGATCAGATCAATTGCTTTATCCGGTAAAAAACGGTCAGAAATATAACGCTGAGACTGTTCCACTGCAGCAATAATCGCTTCGTCTTTGATTCGCACTTTATGATGCGCTTCATATTTATCTTTAATTCCGCGCAGAATGGAAATAGCCGATTCTGTATCAGGCTCTTCCACCATAACCTTCTGGAAACGTCTTTCCAGTGCTTTGTCTTTTTCGAAATATTTCTGGTATTCATTTAAAGTCGTTGCGCCTATTGCTCTCAGTTCGCCTCTTGCCAATGCCGGTTTAAGGATATTCGCCGCATCCATTGCGCCTTCACCTCCACCTGCGCCGACTAAAGTGTGAATTTCATCGATGAACAAAATAATCTGTCCTTCAGATTTTATCACTTCATTGATGACCGATTTCAGTCTTTCTTCAAACTCACCTTTGTATTTTGCGCCGGCAATTAATGCGCCCATATCCAGTGAATACAAGGTTTTATCCATCAGGTTTTCAGGGATATCGCCGGAGATAATCCTATGCGCGATTCCTTCTGCGATAGCTGTTTTACCAACACCGGGTTCACCGATAAGAATCGGGTTATTTTTGGTTCTTCGGGAAAGGATCTGCAAAACTCTGCGGATTTCTTCATCACGGCCGATAACAGGATCCAGTTTGCCTTCCGCAGCGAGTTCGTTGAAATTTTTCGCGTATTTATTTAAACTCTGATACGTTTCTTCGGAGCTTGCTGATGTCGCTTTTGATCCTTTGCGGAGCTCATTGATTGCGGTCTCCAGACCTTTTTTGGTTACGCCCATATCCTTCAGCATTTTCGATACGTCAGAATTCACCTCCAATATAGAAAGCCAAAGATGTTCTATCGTTACAAATTCGTCACCCATTTTTTTGGCGACATTTGGTGCGTCAAGCAAAACCCTGTTGGCGGACTGTGAAAGATAAATATTTCCGCCTTCCACTTTCGGAAGTTTCTCGATATTTTCACGGTTTCTTTCCCTTACCAGACTAAGTTCAGCTTCTGATTTCTTCATTAAGAATTCAGAAATATTTTCATCTACCTGAAAAATTCCTTCAAGCAAATGTTGAGGTTCAATACTTTGGTTGCCGAATTCCATTGCAACCTGTTGTGCTTTTTGGATGGCTTCCTGAGATTTTACGGTATATTGATTTAAGTTCATATTAATAATTTTTAGTTTTCAGAAAATATTAAGAACCCATACAAATTTATGAATTCTTAATATCGTTATCAATCATTTTTAATCAAAGTATTATTCACAAAAAGTGTTCTTTATTTAATTCTAACTATTTTTCGAGACAAAATTTCCGGATTAAACAACTGGTTACGTGTGTTTTAAGTCATAATTTCCGAAAACGGCGATTTTAAATCTTTTCAGCGGACAAAAACGGTATTTACCTGCTTATTACGATTGACCTGATTTAAACAAACACGCGATCGGAAATTCTTTGTTCCTTTTAAAAAATAAGTATATTTGTTAAAATCAGTTATTAAAAGTTTTTCAGTTAAAATATGCATCATTTTCATCAATTAAAAACGTCCAAAATAGCGAAGGAAACGAACGATTCCGTACATATCGCTTTTGAAATACCCCAAGATTTAAGACATGAATTTTCTTTTAAACAGGGGCAGTATCTCAACGTGAGATTTGTTTTTGGGGATGAAGATCTACGCCGCTCCTATTCGATTGTGAACGCTCCAACCGAAGGAAATGCTGAACTTGAAATCCTTGTAAAACATCTTGAAGACGGCAAAGTCTCCACTTATCTGAATAACAGTTTGAAAGTAGGTGACACCGTTGAAGTACTTGCGCCGATGGGACATTTTTTCACCAATTACCACGCATCCAATGAGAAAACCTATGTTGGACTTGCGGCAGGAAGCGGAATTTCCCCGGTTTTATCCAACTTAAAAGAAGCACTATATCAGGAACCAAAAAGTAAGGCTTACCTGTTTTTCAGCAATAAAAGCCTCAGCGACATTATCTTCAAAAAAGAAATCGACGCACTGGTGGAAAAATTTGAAGGCAGATTACAGGTAATTTATCTTCTTTCCCGCGAAAAACATTATGAAGACGAACTTTTTGAAGGAAGAATTTCTGCAGAAAAATTAGATATTTTATTTGAGCGTTTTACTGAAATCCCTGCGCAGGAAGCCACTTACTTTATCTGCGGTCCTTCAGAAATGATCAAAGGCATCGCGGAATTCCTGAAAAAAGACAAAAAAGTACCGTCGCTGCAGATCATGTATGAATATTATGCTGCGCCAGACGATGACGAGAATGCTGAAATGAGCGATGAATTCAAAGCGATTCCCAATTTGGAAAGTATGGTGACGCTGATTATTGATGATGACGAATATTCTTTCCATCTCAATTCCAAGAAAAGAAGCATTCTGGATCAGGCACTCAACGACAAACTGCCGGTTCCGTTTGCATGTAAAGGCGGCGTTTGCTGCACCTGTAAAGCACAGGTTATGGAAGGCGAAGTATTTATGGAAAAAAATTTCGCCCTTACCGAAGACGAAGTGGCAAGAGGATTTGTCCTCACCTGCCAATGCCACCCCACTACGAATGTGGTGATGCTTAATTATGATGTTTAAACAAACCTTCGGGATTTTTCTATCTTTAGAAGGCTGAAAAAAATTTAAGATTATGGCACAATGGAAATTTGCAAAAGCAATCAACGAAAATGAAGAGTTCAAGATTGAAGGAATAAATATCTGGAACCATTATTGGCACTGTGTTGACAAAAAAGTGGAAGTAATAGGCCCGGACCGGGGAAATCCCTATTATTTCAAAGAGTACCAAATCGACGGAAACGGCAAAACAATCAATTTTGTTGCAGGTGAATTCGCTGATTATCAGGTAGGAATTTACCTGAAGGATGATTTGAGTGATACAAAACTCTGATTAAAAAAGGAATAATTTAATATTTACGCATTTGCGTTACCATATGGAACATTTAGAAAAATTTTTAGAATACGTTCAGGCGGAAAACAAAGTAGAACCAAAAGATGTAATGCCCGACGATTACAGAAAATTATTGGTTCGCCAGATTTCCCAGCACGCCCATTCCGAAATCGTGGGGATGCTTCCGGAAGCCAACTGGATTACCAGAGCTCCGTCGCTTCGCAGAAAAATGGCGCTTTTAGCTAAGATTCAGGATGAAGCGGGACACGGTTTATATTTGTATGCCGCAACTGAAACATTAAATAACGGCGAAATAGCCGCTGACAGAGATTCTACTTACAACGACATGCTTTCAGGAAAAGCAAAATATTCCAGTATCTTCAATTATCCCGCGCTTTCCTGGGCGGATATTGGCGCAATCGGCTGGCTAGTTGACGGCGCGGCAATTATGAATCAGGTCATGCTGATGGGAAATTCTTACGGTCCCTATTCCCGAGCGATGGTGAGGATTTGCAAGGAAGAATCTTTCCACCAAAGACAGGGTTACGAAATTCTGATGACACTTTGTCGTGGCACCAAAGAGCAGAAAGATTTGGCACAGGAAGCACTGAACCGTTTCTGGTGGCCGGCTTTGATGATGTTTGGCCCAAATGACGAAGCTTCACCCAATTCACAAAAATCAATGAATTACCGTGTTAAAAGGGAAAGCAATGATTCTTTGAGACAAAGATTTGTAGATGTTACCGTAGGACAGGCGGAATTTTTAGGATTGAAAATTCCTGACGAGAACTTAAAATGGAATGAAGAAACCCAACATTATGATTTTGGCAAACTGCCCTGGGACGAATTCATGGAAGTTTTAAAAGGAAACGGGCCGTGCAATAAAAAACGCCTGGAAACCAAAAAACAGGCACAGCGCGAACATTCGTGGGTGAAAGAAGCGGCGATGGCTTATGCGGAGAAGGAGAATAACAGGGTAAACAAATAAATCCTTTATTATTTCTAATGAAATTTTTTCAGCGGATTTTTTTTGTTTTTATCCTAACTAACTGTCAATCGAATGACAATAAAAATATTCATTCGGAAATTTTAGGAAAATGGATATTTGCAGAAGAGCACTTTATATCAACTTATGATAATGAAGGATTTTTAGTTCCCCCGCCTCCACCGAGAGAAAGATTAGGATATAATTTCTACACTAATGATAGTTGTGAAACTAATTTTTCCTTTTTTAAAATTAATGATACCAGACAAATAGATTTTAGAGGACATTATTCAGATATTGAAAAATTAGGAAGGAAAACTATTTACAAAATTGAGAATGATTCTTTAAAAATATTTAACAGAACTTTTAATAGATGGGACTCTTTTTATATTATGAAATTGGATGCCAATAATCTTGTTCTAAATAATCAAAATTCAGTTATTCAACAATTTGTTCGCAAAGTCAAAAAATAAACTAAAAAATTCTCAAATTAACAAATTCTCAAATTAAATTTATGTTTTGGCAAGGACGCTTTGACGGCGATGACCCGCTTTATCACCGAATCTTTCAGAGGGTTTCACTTGAAACCAATTACGGCGCGATTTCACCTAACGATTTCGTTTTACACGGATTCGCTGTAGATGAAGGCGTGAGAAGAAACAAAGGAAGAACCGGAGCAAAAGACGCCCCTGATATTATCAGGAAAAACACCGCTAATTTTCCGGTGGTCAATCCGGAATTTGTTTTAAAAGATTTCGGGAATATTTCCTGCGATGACGGTGATTTAGAAAAATCACAGAAAGAACTCGCAGCTAAAGTTTCAGAAGTCTTAAAAAGAAAAGGAAAATCTATCGTTTTTGGCGGCGGCCATGAGGTAACGTTCGCTCATTATTCCGGAATTAAAAATGCATTTCCTGATCAAAAAATCGGAATCATCAATATTGACGCCCATTTTGATAACAGAGAACCTGGAGAATCCGTCGGGCCAAGTTCCGGAACCGGTTTCTGGCAAATCGCTCAGGATGGAAACATACATTCGCTTCATTTGGGAATTCAGAAAAACTCAAATACCTTAAAACTGTTTGATGTTGCCCATCAATTCGGAATGAAATACATGTTGGCTGACGAACTTTTCTTTGAAAACCTTCCTGCTGTTTATCAAAAAATCGACGACTTCACTGCAGAGGCAGACGTTATTTATCTCACCATCTGCATGGATGTTTTCAATGCTTCCATTGCGCCCGGGGTTTCAGCAGCAGCTTATAACGGAATTTTTTCCGATTCACCTTTTATGCATTATTTCCGCCATATTTTAAAATCAGAAAAAATAGCGGCAATGGATATTGCTGAAGTAAATCCAACTTTTGATATTGGGGAAAGAACTGCAAGATTGGCTGCAAGTCTGGCAAACGAATGGTTCATTATTTGATTCCAATTGATGGATTAATATTTTGCCTTATACTTATTAAGTAAAACAGAATCTTTTCGTGTATCAACTAAATCTCAGAATCATCTAATAGTGAATACCATTGCTATAATTTGGGATGTTCCGGAGTTTAAAAACAGGCAAACAGGGAATCAAATTAAAACTTAATTATTATTAAAAAAATTTCAATTCATAAAGAATTTTATATCTTTGCACCAATTAACAACTAATTAAAATAAATTACTATGTCAGACATTGCATCAAGAGTAAAAGCTATTATCGCTGATAAACTCGACGTTGAGGAAACAGAAGTAACTCCAGAAGCAAGCTTCACAAACGATCTTGGAGCAGATTCTTTGGATACTGTAGAATTAATCATGGAATTTGAAAAAGAATTCAACATTCAGATCCCAGATGATCAAGCAGAAAAAATTACAACTGTAGGTCACGCTATTACTTATATCGAAGAAGTAGTAAACAAATAATATTCTATTAACAAAGAATCAAAGAAAAATTTATGGAATTAAAAAGAGTAGTTGTTACCGGTTTCGGCGCTATTACGCCTATTGGAAATAATGCCAAAGATTACTGGGAAAACCTTGTAAAAGGTGAGAGCGGTGCCGCTCCTATTACTCTTTTTGATGCCTCAAATTTTAAAACCAAATTCGCCTGCGAGGTAAAAAACTTCGATCCATTAGATCATTTCGATAAGAAAGAATCAAAAAAAATGGATAGAAACACTCAGTTAGGGATCGTTGCAGCCAGAGAAGCCGTGGAACATTCCGGTATTCTCAACGCTGATATCGACAAAAACAGAGTTGGGGTAATTTGGGGTTCGGGAATTGGCGGTTTGGAAACTTTCGAAAAGGAAGTTCTGGGCTGGGCAAACACGGAAATCCCCCGTTTTAATCCGTTCTTTATTCCGAAAATGATTGCCGACATTACCGGAGGTCAGATTTCTATCGAGTACGGATTTCACGGACCAAATTACACCACAGTTTCTGCCTGTGCTTCATCTGCCAATGCGCTTATCGATGCGAAAATGCTGATCCAGTTAGGAAAAGCAGATATCATTGTGGCCGGAGGTTCCGAAGCAGCAGTTACAGCAAGTGGCGTTGGCGGTTTTAATGCAATGATGGCTCTTTCTACCAGAAACGATGATCCTAAAACCGCTTCGAGACCTTTTGACAAGGACAGAGACGGATTTGTTCTCGGTGAAGGTGCAGGATCTATCATTCTTGAAGAATATGAGCATGCTGTGAAACGTGGTGCTACCATTTATGCTGAATTAAAAGGCGGCGGAATGAGTGCAGATGCGTATCACATGACCGCACCGCATCCTGAAGGATTAGGCGCATATCTCGTAATGAAAAACTGTCTTGAAGACGCAGGTGTAACGGCCGACGAAGTAGATCATATCAATATGCACGGTACTTCTACTCCATTGGGCGACATCGCGGAATCTAATGCAATTTCGAAATTACTGGGAGATCATGCTTTCGATATTCAGATCAACTCTACCAAATCAATGACCGGTCACCTTTTAGGTGCAGCTGGAGTTATTGAGGCTATTGCAGCATTGCACACGATCATTCACAATATCGTTCCACCTACCATCAATCATTTTACTGATGATGAAAAAATCGACAGCCGACTGAATTTCACTTTCCATCATGCGGTGGAAAAAGAAGTGAAAATCGCTATGAGTAATACTTTCGGCTTCGGTGGACACAATGCCTGTGTACTTTTCCAAAAAATCTAAGCAAAAAATCTATGGAGTTAAAGAAGTATTTTCCTAAATTCCTAGTCAACAGAAAAAAACATCTCTCGGAGAAAGATTATTTTTTAAGCAACGAAATTACCAAAATTACAGGTTGCAACATACAGA
The DNA here is from genome assembly GCF_019038595.1 of Kaistella soli. Lineage (GTDB taxonomy): Bacteria > Bacteroidota > Bacteroidia > Flavobacteriales > Weeksellaceae > Kaistella > Kaistella soli. The sequence continues at coordinate 3,104 of NZ_JAHOPF010000003.1, read as the reverse complement.
ATATCAATCTTTACCGGGAAGCATTTTCTTTAAAAACATCTTCTAAAAAACAGGTTAAAAATTACGAAAGACTTGAATTTTTAGGCGACTCTGTTTTGGGGGCTATTATTTCGTGTCACCTTTTTTCAACGTATCCTCATGCGAATGAAGGGTACCTTACGCAGATGAAATCGAAAATCGTCAACCGTAAAAACCTTAATAAGTTGGGTGACGAACTTGCATTAACAAAATTTCTGCAGAACGACTCGCCTACTACATTGAGCGAAAACATTGCAGGAAACCTTTTCGAAGCACTAATTGGAGCGCTGTACCTTGATGTTGATTACGAAACCTGCAAAAAAGTAGTTCTGGAACGCCTCTTAACGCCTTCAGAAATCAATAAACTCGAAAACAAAATTGTGAGTTATAAAGGTTTACTGCTGGAGTGGAGCCAGAAGAAGAAAGTGGCCATCAGGTATGAAACCCATGAAGAAATTCAACCCAATAAAAATCTGGTGTTCAGGAGTCATGTTTGGCTGGATGACGAAAAAATTTCCAATGCCGCGGAAACATCCAAGAAAAAAGCTGAAGAAAAGGCAGCACAAAGAGCTTTTTATATCTTAAATAAAAAACAAAGCATCATTGAAAACTCAAAAGATACTGCTGGATATTGAAGAACAGGATGAAGAAATAACTTTAGGCCTGGTTCGTTTGGCGAAAGAAGTTGCCGATCACGAACTTTTTTTTCACATCAATTCCATCAATTCTTTTAATTTTTCGAGGATTTCAGATTTTATTTTTGAAGGAAACCATTTCGATTATTTTTTTCCGAGATTTGAAGCTTTTCACACCGATTCCAAAATCTGCATTCACTTCATTGCCAACAAATCTTCCCACAACATTCAGAAGAAAATTTCAACTGAACTGTTTTCAGGTGAGCATGAAACCAAATTTCTGCTCGAACATTTCCAGGACGTAGATTATATCATTAAAACATCGGAGCCATTTGACGATTTTTCCGTAATTTTGCTCCCGGAAAATATTGTGTTCAAAACACAGAATTTTTCCCTAAGCCCCCACGAGGAGCTTTATCAAATAATTCAATATTATGAATAAATATTTAAAAAAGACAAAAATTATTGCAACCCTGGGTCCGGCATCATCTGATAAAGAAACAATGCTGCAGCTGATCCAGGCAGGAGTAGATGTTTTCAGAATAAACTTTTCACACGCCGATTACGACTTAGTTAAAAAAAATGTAGCGACCATCCGTGAACTTAATCAGGAATATGGCTTCTCTGTAGGAATTCTTGGAGATTTGCAGGGTCCTAAACTTCGAGTAGGTGTTGTAAAAGAAGGTTCTTACCTTAACCCTGGTGATATCTTAACATTTACCAACGAAAAAATCGAGGGCGATTCCACCAGAGTTTACATGACCTATCAGCAGTTTCCTCAGGATGTAAAAGCTGGAGAAAGAATTCTGATTGATGACGGAAAACTCGTTCTTGAAGTTATTGAAACCAACAATATAGACACGGTAAAAGCCAAAACAATTCAAGGTGGACCACTGAGTTCTAAAAAAGGAGTGAATCTCCCAAATACCAACGTATCGCTGCCCGCGCTTACTGAAAAAGATATTGAAGACGCCAATTTTATGCTCGATTTGGAGCTGGACTGGATTGCCCTTTCATTCGTTCGTCATGCACAGGATATTATCGATCTGAAGGAACTGATGAAAAACCATCCTACCAACAAAGTGAAAACTCCGATCATTGCAAAGATTGAAAAACCTGAAGGGGTAAAAAACATCGAACAGATCTTAATGGAGTGTGACGGATTAATGGTTGCCAGAGGAGATCTTGGAGTGGAAGTTCCAATGGAAGAAGTTCCGGCCATCCAGAAAAATCTTGTAGAAATTGCAAGAAAATATTCCAAACCGGTAATTATTGCAACCCAGATGATGGAAACAATGATTTCAAGTTTAACGCCGACAAGAGCTGAAGTAAATGACGTTGCCAATTCCGTATTGGACGGCGCTGATGCAGTAATGCTTTCCGGAGAAACTTCTGTAGGAAAATATCCGGTGGATGTGGTGAAAAACATGTCGAAAATTGTAAAAAATATCGAACAGACCCATTTCTATCAGAATAAAAACTCCCCTATCGAACACGAATTTAACTGTGTAGATGAGCGTTTCATTACGAACAGAGTATGTCTTGCAGCGGTAAGAATTGCAAAGTCAGCGAATGTAGAAGCGATCATTACGCTTACTTATTCAGGTTATACAGCGTTCCAGATTTCGGCGCACAGACCGAATTCAAATATCATCGTTTTCTCTTCAAACAAAAGAGTTCTCACAATGCTGAATTTACTTTGGGGCGTTCGTGCATTTCATTACGACATGCAGAAATCTACTGACGAAACCATTATTCAGGTGAATATGATGGCTCATACAAAAGGTTATGTTGAACAGGGTGATTTCGTTATCAACCTCAACGCAACACCTGCCTATGAAGGCGGTAAAACCAATACGCTGAGATTAACGACGATTTAATCGGTTGTTATAAAATATAAAAAGCCCGCCGGTATGGCGGGCTTTTCTATGTTTGGATGGTGACACATGGTGGATGACGTTCTTCACCTCAAATTTGAGGATAACGACCTCATTTTTGGGGTTCTCACCCTCATTTTTGAGGCTATCGACGTCAAATTTGGGGTCTCGGACCTCAAATTTGGGGTCTTGGACTTCAAATTTGGGGTTTCGAACACCAACGATTAGGTTCGGAACCTCATTGTTTAGGTTGACGACGTCAGTATTTAGGTCTTGAAGGTAAAATTTTAGGTTCTGGAGGTAAAGCTTTAGGTTTCTGACTTAAAATTTTAGATTCCTCAAGTAAACATTTAGCTATGGACGTAAAGTTTTACCTCTATGCAAGCCACGCGAAAGGATTGTCTTCGTCGAATTTGCATTTCGTGCCTTTACTTTGTATTCTATAAGTAAATGTAAAACCTTATCTTTAGAAAGAGAAGTAGAGGTGAACTATGATTCGCGCTAAGTTCTACGACTTATCTGCCGCATTAGTCCTCTACTTTCTCTTATTTGTTGAATTGCTTCAAATAGAATG
>NZ_JAHOPF010000020.1 GCF_019038595.1 Kaistella soli | reverse complement strand
GTTCCCATTCCGAACACAGAAGTTAAGCCCTCTAGCGCCGATGGTACTGCGAAAGCGGGAGAGTAGGTCGCCGCCAGTTTTTTTTAATCCTCAATCATTTACTTGATTGAGGATTTTTTTTGGTATACCAAAAGGACAAAAATTAATCCGCCCTGTGGTAGGCTTAGGATAAATTATTTAATGAAATATTAATTAGAGAACTTAGGATGATGTTTGAAGAAGCTGACAAAACGGTTGCAATGTGTAAGTTGAGAATTTTAATCGGCCAATGATAAAATCCAGTCTCTTTTTTAATCTAAATATTGAAAGGAATTAAATCAATGTGTTAAGATTCCACAACTTACTCAACAGCATTAATAACCTTTATTAGGAGCTATTAAAAAAGAAAGTTAAAATTTTTGAAACCAAATCAAATCAAGGGAGTAAATAAATCAATTTCCATTTTATTTATTTGAAAAGTGGAAATTCGAAGGTTTCCAGAACCACTCGAAATAAGAAGTAAATAGTTTATTCAAATATGAAACTCCGTCCAAAATTTAATATTATCAGAAGTCATTTGAGTAATCGTATTCATCTCCGCAACATCTATTCTTAAGAGTCTTTATCATTAGATTCAGGAATGCTGAATTGGAAGCTAACAAAGAAACCCTTTCTTACGCATACTTTGCTGTAGCGTATTTGGTAAAAGACAGCGATCCTGTAAAAGCAAAAGAATACGCAGCAAAATCAGTACAGCTGAATCCTACCTACCAGGACGCGGTAAATCTGAACAAAGCGCTGAACAAATAAGAAACAGACTAATATTACAATCCCACTCCTTAGAGTGGGATTTTTTTGTTTCGTAAGAAGAGATTGGTTAATCTTTACCCTCCTTGAGCTGCTTCCCTCCTCTTTATTATAGTTAGACATAATGTAATAAGATTTGCGCAATGGGCGGTTCACTGCAATTCTCCCCTTCCAGGGAGAAAGCCTTTTAGAAATTTTTCTTTCACACAATCAGCGAGTTGGGGTATTTGATTAAAATTACTTCGGATAATATTTGGAAAACGGCTGAAAGTGGGTATCTTTGCAATCCCAAATCGAGAGAGGCGGG
>NZ_JAHOPF010000002.1 GCF_019038595.1 Kaistella soli | reverse complement strand
CATTCTATTTGAAGCAATTCAACAAATAAGAGAAAGTAGAGGACTAATGCGGCAGATAAGTCGTAGAACTTAGCGCGAATCATAGTTCACCTCTACTTCTCTTTCTAAAGATAAGGTTTTACATTTATTTATAGAATACAAAGTAAAGGCACGAATCTTTAGTATAGCAGTTGTCACTACCAAAGCTGCAGTCCATCATATAAGATCGATCCCACGGTTCCCAGTGCGAGCAGCGCAATAGAAACTGTCCGCGTAACCATCGCAAACTTCTGGTAATTGGCCTCATTGTTTCTTTTATCGTAATGATCCACAACCACTGAAATACAGTTGGCGGCACCGGCAATCAATCCAAAGTAAATAAGCGTGCACGCCGTACCGGTAAAACGGATGCCGTCTCCTGACCGGTCAGGAATATACACCTCACCCCGATACCATGCAAATGCCCCATACATAAGCAGAGCGGCCGCAAGGAGGATTCATTTCGTTCTTTCCTGTGCAGAAATATGATTAGGCGTATGGATGTTTTCTTTTAAATCTTTCATCTAAGGAAATAATTTGGTTAAAAAAAACGGAGTACTTACACAGGTTTTTTATGTGATTAGTTGGCTTTGTTCACAATTTCAGCAGTATCTATTTACATTTTGCCAAATAAGTCGCAATCCTTTCTTTTTGAAAGCCTTTACTAATTCCAAGATTAAAATATTTGCACGCATTTCCATAATCACCTTTATCGTAATATATTTCGCCCTTGGTTATGATGGCAACCAAGTAATCAGGGTTTATTTCTAATGCCTTATCAATGTCCTTAATTGCATTGTCATATTCTCTGAGTTTTAGATACAGGTCTGCCCTGTTATTATACAGAATTACTTCGATTGGGTGATTTGCAATTAATTTACTGAAGTCAACTAATGCTTCCGAAAATTCACCCTGTCTTTTCTTGATGTTGGCCAGGTTAGATGCAGCACCATAATCGTCTGGATACTTTGAAAGCAACTTCTCAAAAAAGGTTCTTGCTGTTACAAAATCTCCCTGTTTTACATACATCATTCCCAAGTCAAGAAGTGCGGTCTGATTAAATGGCTCTATTGTAAGGGCTGCGTTATAATCCTTTACAGCTTTTTCAGTTTCTTTCGAGTCAGCATACAGTTTTGCTCTGTTGGTATATGATATTGCAAATTTGTCATTCAGTTTTATTGATTTGTTATAGGAATCCAGCGCTTCCTTTTGCTTCCCTGATTTTCTTTGAAAGGTTCCTAAATTAGACCAATAAATATAATTGCCTCCATATTTTGAATCCAGGTCGATCAGTTGCTTGGTAACTTTTTCTGCGTTAACATTGTCCCCTGAATCAGCATACGTTTTTGCCTGTTCAATTAATTGTTCCCTTGTCTGTCCATTTGCCATTACAAATAGCAGACTTAAGGTCAATGTTAAAAGTATTCTCTTCATAGTTTTTGTTTTTTAAAATGCTATAGAACGTTTTGTAGCGAGTCGAATTGGTGAAGGATCAAAGTCAGGAAATCGAAGATTAGACGAAGTCAGACTTTGCGCAGCGGGGAAATTCAATTATCTTACGATGATTTTTTCTACACTTTCCTTCTGAATAATCACATCTTTATCCTCAGATTTTAAAGACTTAAATTTTTCGTAGTAATAGTCAAATTCATCATCTTTCAAGTAATGTAACTCCCTTGTCAAGTTTATTAATACTAAATTGTAATAGTAATTGTTTTTTAAATTTAATGAATTATCCAATGCAGATTTGTATATCTTCTTCCCTTCGTTTATTCTTTGACTTCTGAGAAGAAATAAACCAATGGTAGCTTGTAAGGTTACTTTAACCTCATTTGTTAATTCATTTGTAGGATTTTTACTTAAATAAGTTGTCAGATATTTATTAGCATTAACTAAATCGTTCTTAATGCAGTAGTTGTAAACTAAATTGTTTACAAATCCAATTTCATTATTATCGTATCTTAATCCTACCATACATAACATAATTGATTTGTCATGCTCCCCTAATATAGTTGCAATGTACGAGGCAAACATTAGGGGTCTTTTTGAAAAAGGTATATCCAAAAACCAATCTATGCAATTATAAAAAGACTTTTTAAAATTTCCTTTTTTAAAATTTTCATACGCAAAGGCTTCAAAGGGATTGATAACCTTATCAAAATCTTCTGTATTGAATATCAACCTACCATCTCTTTTGCTGAGCCATTCAAATTGTGCTAAACTATTATCATTAGGACAAGAAATTGATATATCCAGTAAAGGTTTTGCTTTTTTAAAAGACCCATTTTCCAGTTCCAGTGACCCTAATGAACTTGATAATTCAGTGATATCAAACAAGGATAGATTTTTTGACTCAATTAATTTAAAGCCATTTTTAATAAATGGGGAAAATCGATTTATTAATTGTGAAGACGCTATATGTGCTGAAATCAACCATGGATCATTTTTTATATTGCTAGTCTTTCGTAAATAATACAGTGCCCTTTCTTCATCACCATTATGTATAAAAAACCTTGTTGCGGATCGTAACACAAACCTATTTTCAGATGCTAAATTTAATGCTATTATCATACTTTTTTCGGCCTTATGTAAATGGCCCTTTATAGTGTATAATCTCGCTAACTCGACCCAGTATATAGCATTATTTAAGTGGTTTTTAGTTTTGTTTTTGGTTTTCGATATTATTTTGTTAAACAATTTCTCATCAAAAATAGAATTAAATTCGTCAATTGATGTGATGTTCTTTTCTAAAACTTTTGTGCTACTTTCAATCTCTGGATTCAGCTCGTCTTTAATTTGGTTAATTAGTGAAAGTAAAGGATTTGACGCGTCCAAAATGTTTTCTTCAACCAACCTGATTGCATCTTGTAGCTCAGTAGAAAATAAATCGTTTAATATAAAAGATCTATTTATTAAGTCTGCTGCGACGCCGATTGTTTTATTGTTTTGCCAATCTAATAAAACACCGGATTTGTCAATACTTAATTTTTTGCTATCATGCAGAAGCCCAAGCTCTCCAATTTTTACCGTTCTGCGAAAATCTCTCCAATTAGGGACAAGAAATCTCCTTTCGAGTTCGTAGATATTAGTCATTTTTATATAAATTTAGTTCTGCTCGCCTTTTGATCAAATCTAATTTAGAAATAGCTCTTTTTAGGCTAAATTGATTTCCAACTTCTTTAATATTCTTTATATGCCCCCTCTTCTCAGGTATGGGAAAACAGCAGTATTTAATTATTTCTGTTAAATCAGTTGAAAATTCTTGATTATCAAAACTTGAGGATAATTCATCAATGCTTCTGGTATAAGCATCAATTAAATAATTTTTAACTTGATCAAAACTACCAGAAAAAACACCCCATCGAAACCTTGGGTCTAAATTTTTCCCAATTAATGCGGTCATATTAACACCTATAAAATAATAAGTCACCAAACTACCAAATAAATACATGTCAGTGGAGTTGACTCTTATGTTCCAATCTGGGATGGTGTACTTATATAAAAATTCTGGCGGCGAATAGTCCATTTGCCCGCTGAAATATCCATCGTCGTGCGGCGCGGGAATGGTCGCACATAGAGATCTTCCTAAATCTCCAATCTTAGAAGTTGAAGCTCTATCATACAATAGGATGTTTGATGGTTTAAGGTCCTGATGTGCAATCTTTACACTGTGTAACTGTTCTAAAGCAACGGCAACATCGTGTAACGATTTTATTTTCCAAACTAAATCAACATTATTTGAAAACTTAATATTGGAGCGGATATCACCCTCAGCAATCTCAAATATGAGATAGGGTACATTAGATATTGTAAATCCCTCAACTATTATTTCTCCTTCATCTATGATGACTGCGACTTTTGTGAGTCTACTGTCTTTACATTTTAAAAGTAGGTTTTTCTCAAACGTAAACGCGTTAGTTTGTTCTTGTAAAATCTCTACAATCGATCTTCCGGGAAATTGTTGGAAAAAAGCGTTAAAATTTAATGCCTTTAAAAATGCTTTCTCACCATTTTTCTCTACTATGTAACAAACACTAAAGAATCCACCAGTTGCTCCCACCGCTTGCACTACCTTATGCCTTACAGTCCATTCGTTTTTTAAGGTTCTACCGGTCAAATTGTGCGCTGCAATATCCGTAATGCTCATATTATTGATTTTTATTATTAAATTAATAAACTCTAAAATTCTTCATACAACTTCGCATTTTATAGCGTCTAGCTGTTGCTGCTCCTCATCCGCCTATTTACAATATCCTTAATTATCTGCTAATATTTTATATGATTCACAACAGATTTTGGATAATGTCGTCGTATAAACACCCTATAAACGTACTATACCTACTCCCATTATTGAATTCAAAAAAATAGAGTATATTTTTAATAAAAATGTAAAAACACGCTATGTTTGCAGAGTCTTAAGTTCCTCTTACTTGCTTACATTCAGTAAAGTATTACTCCCGCTCCCCAGCACCGTGCTCGGCATTACGCCATCCCATTTCAGCACACGCTGGTATTCCACATAAGTAGGCGTAATTTCCTGCTGTTTCAGGCTGATGGCTTTTGCCTCCGCCTGCGCTCTGATGACCACAGAAGCCGAATCTCCTTTCGCCAGCTGTATCTTTCTCTGAGCATCTGCCTGTGCAACTCTTGCCTGAGCTTCGGCTTTAATCGCATCAGCATCTGCCGTTGCCTTGTCTTCAATCGACTGGCGGATGGCTTTTGGGGGCTGGATATTGGTTTTCAGTTGGGACACCATAAACCATTTCCCGATTCTTTTATTCACTTCCGACAGAATTTCTGCCTCATAAGTTTCCCGGTTGTTGAACAGGTAGTCGATTGAATGCCTGTTAGCAACATCGTTGATGGCGCCGATGATGGCATTGTTCAGCCAGCCTTCCTGTATTGCTTCCAGTCCGCCTTTTTTGTAGGTGGACCTCAGGTTCGTAAACATATCAGACGCGGTAGATTCCTTCACCGAATAGTTGAACGAAGGTTTGATAGGGCAGGGGAAACCGCCTTTCGCAACAATAATGGATTCCGGATATTCAATATGTCTCTGATCGAGCGGAACTTCCTGAATTTCCTGGGTGTATTTGTTATAGAACACCACTCCCGAAACCTCTTCAGTATTCGAAGCGCCCCGCTTGTCGCCGAGTAAATTGATTAAAAGTCCTTTGTGACCCACACTGATCACCTCATAATTGATGGGCTGGAAAAGTGCTGCAAGAACGGAGAGTAAGATAAAAGTGACGGGTTTCCATTTGAAACCGGTAGGTTTGCGGTTCCCGTTTTTATCGGGTTCAGAGTAGGTGAGGACGTCGAGTTTTTTTGTGATGATCCCAATGGTAACCAGTACCCCGATCAGCACCAACAGTAGAAATGTTAGAGACATAAATAGTTTTTATAGGTAAGTCTTAAAGATACTCATTCTGATGAATCCCACAAAAAGGAAAACCGTAAAGCAGGAAATGTTTTCTGATGCGTCAGAAAAGAACTGAACTTCACTCCACTAATGTCTCCGTGTCTTCATTAACGCCTCCATGAGCACTGCTGTTTAGAAAACCACAAAGTCACAAAGTTTCGCATTTAAATTAACTCTAGAACACAAAAACAGCATTAGCTCCCTGTGTCCGCTGTGAAATCTCTGTGTTCTCTGTGGTTAAAAAAAACCCAAAGTCACAAAAGCACATACAATATGATCATGCATCACTCATTACGGTTCAGCAGAATAAACTCCTTCTGTCCTTTGTGAAACCTCTCTGTTCTCGGTGGTTAAAAAAACCACAAAGTCACAAAAGCACATACAATATGATCATGCATCGATCATTACGGTTCAGCAGAATAAACTCCCTGTGTCCTCTGTGAAATCTCTGTGTTCTCTGTGGTTAAGAAAAACTACAAAGGCGATAAGTTTAAATGATCCAAACATCGAACAGTATACGAACAGTGAATATAGAATGGATATACAACGGTCGAAGAAAGGATATACAAAGGATATACAATGGATATACAAAGGATATAGAAACATCAGTTCCTTATATTTTTGTAAAGTAAAGTTTCCTGTAAAAAACCTTCTGATAGAAAGTGTTTGAAGAATATTGTTGCCGGAAAACACTATCGGCGTAGTTTCCCAAAAATACCCTTTTCCTCCCTTTAATGAAAAAAAATGGAAAATAATGGAAAATAACGGAAAGTTTTGCCCTATTTTACCTTTTCAAGAAGATACAGTTTCGTTCCGGAAAATGCCAGTTTAGGCATCAGATTGCCCTCCAGAACCATGGTTTTGCTGCTTACATCGATGACAGAAATGTAGTTGCCGGAATTATATTCGAGATAATTTTCTCTCTCTTTGGTAGCTGGATTTTTCCCGAATTCGAAATCGTATTTTACCCAGTCTTCCTCTTCAGTACTGCAGTGTACAGGCTTGAATTTGGACCTTTTGGCACTAAAAACCATCTGATCGAATCCTCCGCATTCGCTGCTGAAAGAACTGTCAGGATTCCCGTCTTTCTCGAAATCAGCAAAAGAACCTTTATAGGCTCCCACCACTTTCCAGGTGCCGTCAATACGGTCTTCGTCTATTTTGCCTTTTGCTTTGGCAACCGTCCAGCCTATGCCTTTTACGGTTCCTTTCACTGCTTTATAGGCAACCTTCGTCGTGCCTTTTACCACTTTTGCGGCGGTGGAAACGATACAGGAATTCAATAGCGTTACGGCAGAAACGAGGATGATCAGTTTTTTCATACTTTAATTTAAAACGAATATAAGCTTTTTTCAAAATACCTTCTTGACTGAAGTTTTCGAAAACACAAAGATGGTACAGTTTTTTCTGAACTGAATAGTATGCTGCTGCGGACAAGATATTCTGCAGCGGCAGATGGGCTTCAATACCTTTCTGCTGAAATTTAAATTTAAATCCTTTCCCCATGAAAAAATTAATCATCGCAATGGTGAGTATGGCTGCGGTAAGCTGCTCACAGAATGACAAGCCTCAAAGCACGGAACCGGCAGATTACGCGGAAACTGAAAAAAAACTGATTCAGAACCATATTCAGGATTCCATAAAGGGAGACAGTATCAACGCGTCTACCGCAATGCCTCCGCAGAATGCCCCTGAAAAGAAGGATAAGTAACCTTAGAGTAATCAATGTCCTCGCGTATTCAGTAAACCAAAAAAAACGCCCCGTTACGGAGCGTTTGAAATATCGTGAAGGACTCTTAAAGATTCATAAACAGTTTCGGGTTTACCGGCGTGTTGTTTTTGTGCACTTCATAATGAAGATGAGGTCCGGTAGAACGTCCCGAATTACCTGATCTTGCAATCACCTGATTGACTTTGATCACGTCATTGGCATCCACCAGAATCTCGGAAAGGTGACCGTAAAGTGTTGCAAGTCCGTTTCCGTGGGATACAATAACGCAGTTTCCGTAACCGCCTTTCTGACCTGCGAAAATTACCGTTCCTTTTGCGGCAGCGCGCACATCGGTTCCGTAAGGTACCGCGATATCCAATCCTTTATGGAACTGCATCTGGTCAGCCTCCGCCGGCGGATTGTTTTTCTCCATGGTTTTTGCTACCACATTATCAGTCCCAGTCACCGGAATTCTTTTTATGTTTCCAAGGCTGTCCTTTACTTCGGTGTACTGAGGCTCAGGTTTGGCCGTCGGTTTCATAGGTTTCGCACTTGCAAGCAAGACATTTGGAAAAGGAATCGGGTTTTTCCGCTTCCCGAAATTGGAAGAGATATAGCCTTCCGTAGGAATACCGAGCGGTACCTGCTGCAGTTTGTTCTGCAGATCCATTAAATACTGGCTGTAGCGGTTGGTTTGTTTTGCAAGATATACCGCGTTGGAAATGCTGTCTTTTGCAAGTATCTCTATTTTGCCGTCACTGATGTTTTTGGAAGCCAGAAACGAATTGAGTTCTCTCACCGTGTTATCAACCAAAGTAAGGTTGTTTTTCATCTCCAGGTAATCAATACTGTCTTTCTGGGTATTTATCTTTACTAAATTTACTTCGTAAGTTTTGTCGCTTTTTTCCGAGAAAATTTTCCCGATGAATAATGCCTGTCCGAAAATAACAAGCAGAAGCGCTCCCAAGAGAACATTCACCTTCTTTTTGTTGCTTAAGAAATTCTTCATTCTTTATGATACATTTTTAGGTGTGCAAAAATAATTAAAAAAATAGATTAGCAGCTGTGTGTTAGTCAATAAACCTTTAAAACTATGATTAAAATCAATTCAAATGAGAGGTTGGCAAGTCAGTTATTAAGAAATTTTTAAAAATTAGTGTTAATAATCTCAGGAATTGCAAGTTAACGGACTTCATTAACCGGTCTGCTGCTTTTCTGCATTGAAGGTTTTTGTCCGATGTTTCATTTTTCTGACATAAACGAATTTCTTTTAAGTATTCTTAAAAAATTTTTTCTCCGCTGTTAATCTTATCACAAAAACAGAGGCTTTCCGCTTTTCTCCCCAAAATCTTTTTTTTGACTAACACACTTTCGTATCTTTGTGATTCAAGTGTAGACTATGACTAAAAAAGATCAGAACAGCCAACAGGTGGTGGGCGTTGTAGGAAGTGGAAGTTTTGCAACCGCAATAGTAAAGATGCTTACCGAAAACTGTAAAACCGTGCACTGGTGCGTAAGAAACGAGTTTGTAAAAGGAGCCATTGAGCTGCGTCATCATAACCCGACTTACCTTACCGCGGTACAGTTCAATGTGAAAAACCTGAAGCTGACAACGGATATTAACGAACTGGTTTCGGCCTGTGATATTGTGGTTTTGGCAACCCCGTCCATTTATCTGTCCGATACTTTAGATAAGATGACCTGCGATTATAAAGGAAAGATCTTTGTTTCTGCCATCAAGGGGATTGTTCCTAAAGTAAATGATGTGGTAGCGCATTATCTGCGTGACGAGTTCAAGATCGGTTTCCGCAGCCAGGCAGTAATTGCAGGGCCGTGTCACGCGGAAGAAGTGGCGATGGAAAGACTTTCTTACCTTACCATAGCCTCGGTGGAAGAAAACAGAAAAGTACTGCACGACTGTTTTGCATCCCGTTTCATCAAGGTGAACTGCAGCTGTGATATTCTGGGTAATGAGTACAGTGCGATTCTTAAAAATATTTATGCTGTGGGCGCTGGTATCGCAAGCGGATTAGGTTATGGTGATAACTTCACCGCGGTGTTCGTATCCAATGCCATCCGTGAAATGGAACTCTTTCTGGAAGGAATTCACGAAATGCCGCGTGACGTCAACGAAAGTGCCTATTTAGGAGACTTATTGGTGACCGCTTATTCCCTTTTCTCCAGAAACAGGAATTTAGGGAACTTAATAGGGAAAGGATACACAGTAAAATCAGCCATTCAGTCAATGAATATGATTGCGGAAGGGTATTATGCCGCAGATTCGATCTACAAAACCGCAAAAGAGAGAAAGATGGATACTCCTATTATCGATGCGGTTTACAGAATTCTCTACGAAGATAAAAACGCAGAAAAAGAATATAAAAAACTCACTGCCAAGTTGAACTAACCCATGAAAACGGGAAAACTATATCAGATTGAAACCTACTCATCACTGGAAGAAAGCCTGAATGTGTGGTCTCATTTTGTAGGTTTAGTCCTTAGTGTGGTGGCGCTGGTCCTTTTGATTTTCCGGGCCGCAGAACTGCACAGCATCTGGGCAATAATCAGTTTTCCGGTTTTCGGACTCAGCATGATACTGCTGTATCTGGCTTCCACACTATATCACCATTCCAAAACGCCTGCATTAAGATATTTTCTGAATATCGTCGATCATGCCGCGATATTTGTTTTGATTGCCGGCACTTACACACCGTTCGTTCTCGTAACGCTGAGCGGAACCGAAGGTTGGGTCATCTTTTCCGTCGTCTGGTGCATTGCGCTGGCGGGGATTGTAATGAAAATCTTTCTCACGGGAAGATTTAAAGTTTTATCCACCATTTTATATGTGTCAATGGGCTGGCTGATTATATTCAGTTTTAAAAGTTTAATGCTGAATCTGGATCATAAAGGTCTGATATGGCTGTTTTCCGGAGGTATTTCCTATACCGTCGGTGCGGTATTATACAGTCTGGACCGGGTGAAGTTTAATCATGTGATTTTTCATATTTTTGTTTTAATGGGAACTTTCTGCCACTTTATGGCGGTTTACTATTATGTAATTCCGGTCGCTTCGAGATAAAATTATGGATTAGTTATTGTACTCCAACTAAAAAAAAATCACTTCTTATGCCTGATTCTTTTCACAAAAAAACACCGAAACCGAAATACGATGTCGTATTGATTGGAGGCGGAATTATGAGTGCTACGCTTGCCACACTGCTGCATGAATTTGATCCTAATCTGGAAATCGCCATTTTCGAAAGACTCGGAAGATTTGCCCGCGAAAGTTCCGCCGCGTGGAATAACGCCGGAACAGGCCATTCGGCATTCTGCGAACTCAATTATACTCCGGAGAAAGAGGACGGAAGCATTGATATCTCCAAAGCAGAAAATATTGCGGAACAGTTTGAGATTTCCAAACAGTTCTGGTCTTATTTAATTAAGAAAAACCATATTACTAATCCGAAAGAATTCATCACCTCATGTCCGCACATGAGTTTGGTATTCGGGGAAAACGATGCTCACTTTTTAAAGAAACGTTACGGGAAACTTACCCAGTCCGGTCTTTTCAAAGGAATGCAGTTTTCTGAAGACCATCAAAAGCTCCGTGAATGGATACCGCTCGTGATGAGCAAAAGAAAAGACAGCGAGATTCTCGCCGCTACCAAAATGGATTTGGGAACCGATGTGAATTTCGGAACGCTCACCAGAAAAATGGGCCGTTATCTGATCGAAGAATCCAATGTAGAGGTTTTCCTTTATCATGAAGCCAAAGATCTTGATCTGAGAGCGGACGGGAAATGGGAGGTGGAAATCAAAGACCGGCTTCATCAGCACACTCAGGAAGTGGTTACTGATTTTGTATTCATCGGCGCAGGCGGTTATGCATTGCCGCTGCTTGCGAGTTCTGATATTCCTGAAAGTGAAGGTTACGGCGGTTTTCCGGTTTCCGGAGAATGGCTGGTTTCCCACAAACCCGAACTTATTGAAAAACATCAGGCCAAAGTATACACCCTTGCAACCGTGGATGCGCCTCCAATGAGTGTTCCGCATCTGGATCTAAGAATAATTGACGGTGAAAAAGCACTGCTTTTCGGGCCTTTTGCAGGTTTCTCTACCAAATTTCTAAAAGAAGGCAGCTACCTCGATTTGCCGGACAGCATTAATTTCAAAAATATCCGTTCGCTCTTTGGCGCATGGTGGCATAATTTGCCTTTAACCCAATATCTGGTGAGACAGGTTGCGATGACGAAATCCCAGAGAATACAGCATCTGCGCGAGTTTGTAAGAGATGCCAAAGAAGAGGACTGGGAGATGAAAGTTGCCGGACAGAGAGTACAGATCATTAAGAAAGATGAACAGCTTGGCGGAAAGCTGGAGTTTGGGACCGAAGTAGTGGTGAATAAAAACGGAACCATCGCTTCACTTCTTGGGGCGTCACCTGGAGCTTCTACCGCCGCTTATGCCATGATTCAGGTCCTGGAAAAATGCTTCGGAGAAAAGCTTCAGAATGAATGGAAAGATAAGCTGCTGGAAATCATTCCGACTTACGGACAGAAACTGGCAGATAACCCCGAACTCACAGAACAGATCCGTAATTATACCAAAGAAAAACTTGAACTCGAATACTGATAATGGCCACCATCACCAAACCTGAAATCGCCCCCGAAATCCTGGAATCTCTTAAAACCAAAGTAGAGGAGGAGAAACAGGTGATTGTGCATTGCTGCTATCCGGCGAGTATATATGTAGGAAACTTAATACGCATCTGGCAGTCTACTTTTTTGATTGATGACAGCATCCCTCATAAAAGCCATCTGATCCATCACGAAAACATCTCGCTTTTTCCTTACTGGACGGAGGTTCCGCCCATGAAAGATTTCTGGTTTACATTAGTGTTTTCCGGCCTGCCCAAAGAATGCACCTCCTTTGATCTGAAGGAAGAAATTCCTGAAGAGGGCGGCTTTTTTATACAGAATATCAAAAGAAACGGCACCGATGTGTACCGTGTAAAAATAATATAGAATGAAGAAAATTTACCTGTTGGTTACGGCCGCTTTTTTATGCAGCTGCACCAGTAGCCGTTATGTTACTGTTCCGTTGGGAAAAGGTGCCGAGCGTCAGAAGATTGCAGCAGATTTTGTGGAAACTTATCTGAACAAGTGCAGCAATAAAGACTATTCACCATTTGAAGGTTTTAATATCTCTGCGAAATTCAATTCCAAACTTCACCCTGATTCTTTGAAAAGATCATGTGACAGAATCGCCTACAGTTACGGAAAAGTGAAAGTGGAAAAACTGGTTTCAGTGCATTCCA
Source organism: Kaistella soli (assembly GCF_019038595.1). Taxonomy (GTDB): domain Bacteria; phylum Bacteroidota; class Bacteroidia; order Flavobacteriales; family Weeksellaceae; genus Kaistella; species Kaistella soli. The sequence continues at coordinate 591,027 of NZ_JAHOPF010000002.1, read as the reverse complement.
GAAAAAGCCCGAGAGATTTTATTGATGTTTTTAATTTTAAAATCACGACCGAAAAAAAACCGGAAGTCCAGTATCTGCATTTAGGAATGTACCGGGATCAGAACTATCTTGAAGTTCCGTTTTACTTCAACAAAGATGAAAATTATCTCGATTACCGGAAAAAGAAAAAATAGAACATGAAAAAACTGGCATTAGTGATGATGCTGATCTCCACATCTGGATGGGCTCAGTCTCCAAAGAAACAGATTTCACAAATTAAAAAATTCCAAACCGAACTCAATAAAGAATATAGGAATCCGAAGGAAACCCCTTTGCGCGGTGATAATTATACGAATTTCAAGCAGCATCCATTCTTTCCTGTTGATTTAAAATACCGCGTCACCGCAAGATTCGACAGAACACCCAACGCAGTACCTTTTGAACTTCCCACTTCATCAGGGAAAACCCAGCCGTATGTTGAATTCGGAAAAGCAATTTTTGATCTGGACGGTAAAACCTATGTGTTAACCGTTTATCAGAGTTTGAATCTGATCAGGAAAGAAGGGTATGAAGATTATCTTTTTCTGCCTTTCCGCGATGAAACCAACGGTAAAGAAACCTATGGCGGAGGAAAATATATGGATTTGAGAATCCCCAAAACCAACGAAATTATTCTCGATTTCAATAAGTCTTATCAGCCTTACTGCGCATACAACGCTTACGATTACAACTGCCCGGTTGTTCCGGAAGAAAATTTTTTGCCCGCCAGAATCGAGGCGGGGGTCATGTATGAAGACGTTTATCATCATTAAAATTTTCGGAAAGAAAGCTTTTTTATCAATATTATTAAATATCTCAACTGTTTTTTACTCAAAATTTAAGAAAACTTTAATTTAATTATTTCTGTTTGTCAGAAACTTTGCCCTAATTTTATTTGTTCAAATCAATAAATGATGGAAGTTTCCTTAAAAAATCAGGTCGCTGTTGTCACCGGTTCCTCCAGTGGAATTGGAGCCGGAATCGCAAAATCCATGGCCTCATCCGGTGCGACGGTGATTGTCAATTACCCTTTTGAAGGTGCCCTTGAGCAAGCCAACTCCGTTTTAAAAGAAATTACAGACTCCGGCGGAAACGGAATGGTTTATCAGTGCGATGTTTCCAAAGAAGATCAGGTGGTGAAAATGTTTCAGGACGTTGTTGCCCGGTTCGGAACCGTTGATATTCTGGTGAACAACGCGGGCGTTCAAAAAGATGCTCCTTTCACCGAAATGACTCTTGACCAATGGAATACCGTCATCGGCATCAATCTTACGGGGCAATTCCTTTGTGCAAGAGAAGCGGTAAAAGAATTTCTGAGGCGCGGCATCGATACTTCCCGTTCCATAGCTTGCGGAAAAATCATCCATATTTCTTCCGTTCACGAAATTGTTCCCTGGGCCGGACATGCCAATTATGCATCCAGTAAAGGCGCCATCAGAATGCTGATGCAGACTCTTGCACAGGAATTTGGCGGAGACAAAATAAGGGTGAATTCAATCTGTCCCGGCGCCATTCAGACTCCGATCAATAAAAACGCGTGGGAAACCCCGGAAGCACTCGCAGATTTACTGAAATTAATTCCCTACAACCGTATCGGTCAGCCTGAGGATATCGGTAACCTGGCCGTATTTCTGGCAAGCGACATGGCTGATTATATCACAGGAACCAGTGTTTTCATCGATGGCGGAATGACGACTTTTGAATCTTTTTCAACAGGCGGATAAAGAAACGTGTTCCCACAAAAAATATAAAAATGTCAGCAGAAAAGAAAAGACTTCCCGATATCACCTGGAAAAAATGGGGACCGTACGTCAGCAACCGCGAATGGGGACTTGTGCGTGAAGATTACAGCCCGGACGGTGATGCCTGGAATTACACCAGTCATGATACCGCGGAAAGCAAAACCTACCGTTGGAGCGAAGAAGGAATTTGCGGGATCTGTGATGACCAACAGCTTCTCGTTTTTTCACTCGGTCTCTGGAATAAAAAGGACAGAATGGTGAAAGAGCGGTTTTTCGGGGTCACCAATGGGCAGGGAAATCATGGGGAAGATGTGAAGGAATATTACTATTACCTGGATAATACGCCAACGCATTCCTACATGAAAATACTGTATAAATATCCTCAGAATGCCTTTCCTTACGACGATCTTTTAAAAACCAATGCAGAAAGAGACAAGCTCCAACCTGAATACGAACTTATCGATACCGGCATTTTTGACCATGATGAATATTTCGATGTTTTTATCGAATATGCCAAAGCTTCTCAGGAAGATATTCTCGTAAGAATTACCGTTTCCAATAAATCTTCAAACGACGCTCCGCTTGTTCTGCTGCCTGCGGTCTGGTTCAGGAATACCTGGAAATGGGGATATGATGATTATAAACCTCAGCTTTCATCTGCCGTAAAAAACACGGTTTCTATTGATCACAAAAATATAGCGATCAAAAATTTTTACACCAAAAATCCTGCTGAAAGTCTCTTTTGCGACAACGAAACCAATGATCAGAAACTTTATCAGCAGGCTAATGCTGGCAAATTCTGCAAGGACGGAATCAACAGTTTTATTGTTACTCAGAACGAAGCCGAGATCAATCCTGAAAAAAAGGGAACAAAAGCATGTTTTGTTATTGACAGTTTTATTGCTGCCAATGCCACGGAAATTTTTGAATTCAGGTTATCGGATAAAGATCTGGCAGAACCTTTTAAAGATTTTGATGAACTCTTTCAGTCAAGACAAAAGGAAGCTGATGAATTTTATGCGGAAATTCAGAAAGGAATAAAAACCGAGGATGAAAAACTCGTGCAGAGACAGGCGTTTGCAGGAATGCTCTGGAGCAAACAGTTTTATCATTATAACGTAGAAAAATGGCTGAAAGGCGATCCTGCTGAAATCAATCCTCCCAAATCGAGGCAGAATATCCGCAATGCTGACTGGAAAAATCTTAACAGTTTCGACATTATTTCTATGCCCGATAAATGGGAATATCCTTGGTTTGCTACCTGGGATCTGGCCTTCCATTCGATCAGTTTTGCATTGATTGATCCCGATTTTGCGAAGCAGCAGCTTAAACTTCTGACCCTGGAATGGTTCATGCATCCCAACGGACAGTTACCCGCTTACGAATGGAATTTCTGCGATGTGAATCCGCCAGTGCATGCATGGGCAGCTTTCAGAGTATTTAAAATCGAAGAATATCTTAGTGGGAAACCGGATATTGAGTTTCTGGAAAGTGTTTTTCATAAACTACTGATGAATTTCACCTGGTGGCTCAATAAAAAAGACAAAAACGGCAATAATATTTTTGAAGGCGGATTTTTAGGACTGGACAATATCGGTGTATTTGACCGGAACCAAATTTTGCCCAATGGTGAAAATCTGGAACAGGCCGACGGAACAAGCTGGATGGCCATGTTTTCTTTAAACATGATGCGCATCGCAATGGAACTGGCGCTTTACAACAAAGTGTACGAAGAGCTTGCTACCAATTTTCTGGAACATTTTCTCAGCATTGCTTATGCCCTGGATAATATGGGAGAAAGCAAATTTTCGCTGTGGGACGACCAGGATGAATTTTTTTATGATGCCCTTTCATTAAGCGACGGCACCAATATGTTTCTCAGAATCAGAACGATTGTGGGGCTGATTCCGATGTTTGCCGTAGAAGTAATAGAGGATGAGATTCTTCAGAAACTGCCGCAATTCAAAGCCCGGATGGACTGGATTCTGGAAAACAAACCTGAACTCGCCGCGCTGGTTTCTTACTGGGAAGCAAAAGGTCAGAATTCTAAACATTTACTTTCCCTGTTAAGAGGTCACAGGCTGAAAAAACTGCTGACCAGAATGCTGGATGAAAAAGAATTTCTGAGCGACTACGGCGTTCGGGCGTTATCCAAACAGTATGATGAACATCCGTTTCAGATTAAACTCAACGATACAGATTACTTTGTAAAATATTTACCTGCAGAAAGTGACAGCGGAATGTTTGGCGGAAACAGCAACTGGCGCGGACCGATCTGGTTTCCGGTGAATGCTTTGATCATCGAAAGTTTACAGCGTTTTTTCTTCTATTACAGTCCGGATTTTAAGGTGGAATGTCCTACAGGAAGCGGAATGTTTTTAAATTTAGATGAAATTGCAGATCATCTGAAGGAAAGGCTAACCAGCATCTTTCTCAAAGATGAGAACGGGAAACGTGCTTTTAACAGACAATATCCAAGGTTTCAAGAAGACGAAAATTTTAAAGATTATATTCTGTTTTATGAATATTTTCACGGGGATAACGGCAGAGGAGTCGGGGCTTCCCATCAGACCGGATGGACCGGGATTATCGCCAAACTTCTTCAGCCGAGATTCAGCCAGTTGGGAATAGTAAAAGAGGAAACCCAAAATGCAAATACTTCTAACTAAGATGTTCTCCTAAAAGTTCTGGCATAAAAATAGCTTTTTGTCAGGAATAACCAATACAGAAAATGCTATGGAAACGTCCAAAAGAAACACGCCGGGCCCGCTGGTTGTTGCATCAATTATCATTGTGGCTTTAGTCATTATTTCCTATTTCATCATCATTTCGTTTTTCCCTGAGCTGTTCCAAGCAATGCCGAAAGGAGAAGCACAGCCTGTAAAATAGAGATTAAATTTTCGCCAAAAATTCTTCAAACGCAGGAACAACTGATACCGTTCCGTCATTTTCTATTTTGTGGAGTTTTAGGAATTCAATTTCATTGATGGACTGTTCGTCAAACGGTTTCTGCACACGAACATAATTTTCAGTGAAACCGAACATCATTCCGTTCTTATTTTCATGTTCCCAAAGCACAGGAAGTGTTTTTCCCAACTGCGTCTGGTAAAAGGCCATCTTCTTTTTCTCAGAAAGAATTCTGAGCATTTTATTGCGTCTTTTGCGCTCCGGAACCGGAACAATTCCGTCCATATCTGCTGCTTCCGTATTTTCTCTTTCTGAATAAGTGAACACGTGCAAATAGCTTATCGGAAGTTCATTAAGAAAATTATACGTTTCCAGGAATTTTTCTTCCGTTTCTCCCGGAAAACCAACAATTACGTCGACACCAACGCATGCATCCGGCATTACTTCACGTATTTTTTTGATTCTGTCCGAATAAAGAACGGTTAAATACCGGCGTTTCATTTTTTTCAGCAAGTCATCGCTTCCGCTCTGCAGAGGAATGTGGAAGTGCGGAACAAAACTTTTGCTTTTGGAAACAAGCTCGATGCTTTCGTCTTTTAAAAGATTAGGCTCAATGGATGAAATACGGATCCTTTCAATACCTTCCACCTGATCGAGTTCTGAAATAAGATCCAGAAAAGTGTGTTCATGTTTTTTGTTCCCGAATTCTCCTTTTCCGTAATCACCGATATTGACACCGGTAAGAACAATTTCTTTAATTCCTTTTGCGGCAATTTCTCCGGCGTTTTTCACCACATTTTCAATGGTGTCCGAACGGGAAATACCTCTTGCCAAAGGAATGGTGCAGTACGTACATTTATAGTCGCAGCCGTCCTGAACTTTCAGAAAAGCGCGCGTACGGTCTCCGATGGAATAACTTCCGATGAAAAAATCGGCTTCATCGATTTCACAGGAATGGATCAATCCGTGGTTTTCAGTTTTCTGTAAATCATCCAGATAACTCAGAATATTGAATTTTTCTTTCGCTCCCAAAACCAGATCTACGCCTTCGATTGCTGAAATTTCTTCAGGTTTTAGCTGAGCATAACAACCCAGAATTACCACCAAACCTTCAGGATTGGCTTTCATCGCACGTTTCACGTGAAGTTTACATTCACGGTCTGCATTTTCGGTCACCGAACAGGTGTTGATGACGTACACGTTAGCTTTTTCGTCAAAACTCACTTTTTCGTAGCCTGCACCGGTGAGCTGTCGGGCAATTGTAGAGGTTTCCGCAAAATTAAGTTTGCAGCCAAGCGTGTGAAAAGCAGCGGTTTTCGGTTGTAGATGTTCCATAATTTGAAGATGCAAATTTAAGGATTTTTTTTAACCTCATTATTGATTTTAATCACAAAAAAAACCACAGGTGATGTGGTTTTTCTGATAATGAAAAAAATATTTGAATGGTTTTTTTGTTGGTTTAGATGTCAATGATTTTTTGGTAAGCATTTGCCGGCAGATCCCATGAGCAGGATGTTGCTTCGCTGGAGAGATAGCCTATTTTTCTGTTTTCGGTATCAAAAACCCTTACGCCTTCCAGATTCAGCTGCTCGGTTCTGTAAATATGCAGACTTACTGATATTTCATCCGCATTGTTGATAATCGAATGGATGCCGCCCAGCTCTTCAGGGAAAACATCACCTTCCTTTGCAACGGTAAGCGCGTCAAACTCGATAAAGTTGGGGTTTTCCCGGTAGCTTACTTCAGACAGGCTGCCTTTGAGGATCTTTATTCTGCCGTCATAATTTCCGTGATCGTGAATTGCCGTAAAATTATCTTTGCCCCAGATCATCAGAATAGCAACACACTGATCACTGTAAACCGGGATTCTTAAATATGTTTCCGAAGAAACCTTCATGTCGGAAATTTTAAATATTTCATTAAAATCGTCATACTTAAAAGTAAAGAGCAAATCACAGATTTCTTCAAAATTCAACCGTTTCTTTGTTCTTAAATCTTCGAGAACGTGAGCAAGACCGGGGTCATCGAATTGAGTTTTCATCAGTAAGAGTTTGATGAGATAAAGTTAGTCACAACCAACAGGTCAGTACCGGAAAACGGAGTGATTTATATCAGCGTTGATTTTTGTCATCAATACCGAAGGATTCAGGTTTTATAATCATCTCTCAATTCGTCACTTTTCGCATAGCAGACGGGTGAAGCGTTGTGCTGAACTTCCTCTGGATTCTGCTTTTTCAGCATTTCTCTATTGAAATCTGCGGATTTGTTTCTGGCGATAGAAAGAGTCTGCCAATCTTCGTTTTTAAGCATTTTGGCGACGTAAATTATTTGCCCGATGTGATAAGGATAATGCGCCAATTGTCTTAAGACCGCATCGAGAACTGTATGTTTTTCCCCGCGGATGTAAATAATCTGATGGATGTTTTCTTCACTGATCTGGTTTAATGCTTCGAAAAGAGTTGTCCAGCCTTTTTCCCAGATCTCGATCATCTGAGCTTTGGAAATAAGGTCATTTTCAAATTCGGAATCGCGGTTTCTCCATTCTTTCTCGCCGTCTTCTGTTAAAAAATTTGTCCACCGCGAAAGCATGTTTCCGGAAATTTGTTTTACGATGGTTGCAATGGAATTGCTTTCGGAATTGTACTGCCATAAAACCTGCTCATCGCTGAGCTGTCCGAATGTTTTATCGCCGAGTTCTTTATAATATTGAAAACGTTTTATGAGCAGTTCTTTCATGATTTTTGGGTTTAGAAGTACTCAAATTTACAAAATAAAAGGACAGAGATTTGCCGGCATTATTTAATATTCGTCAGATTTCCGCATAAGTTTTCAAGGTGAAAAATCTTGTGGAACGGCGATTCGATCTCCTGTAAATTTTCTTTGTTCTGAATGAAAGTGTAGCGAGAGGCCAGCGAATTCATGTCTGAAACGATGACGAGCCAGCATTCATCAACACTGCGGTCGTAATATGGGAATTTTTCGTTTTTCTTTTCGATGAGTCCGATAATTTTTTCGGAAGCAAGTTCATCAAAAAGTCCCATCGTGAAGTCGTGGGTGATGAAAACATTGCGCCGGTGGGGTGATTTTCTGATTTTTTTCACAAATCCGCTGCATTTATTCTGGCGGATGCATTTGCGGATATTCTGCACAATTTCGTCCTGCTTTTCCAGCAGATCTATTTTTGAAAGGTTATGAAACTCCAGAAAATAAACACCGCGGAATTTCGAAGTGTCTTCCTGTTCCAGTAAAATCTCAGCCTGGCGGAAAATTTTATTCAGCTGACTTTCAATTTTTTTTATTTCGAGATGATTGATCACTTCGGTGAGTTCAATTCCGATTTTTTTGTCGTGGAAACTGGCGATGAAATCGGGGCTTTCGCAGGTGAGATTTTCAAACTGAACCTCAGGGAAATGATGAAGAAAAGAATTGAGTAAAAGTATTTCTGCTTTCTTTTTGTACTTGTCGCGGTCGTGAAGCTGGGAGTCGTCGATCTGACGGTGATAGCGTTCTATCGGCTTTTTTTTCAAATGTCGGTTGAGATAGTAAAGCGAAAGATTTTTGATTAAATCTTCTTCGGAAAATACTTTTTTCATGACCTTATTTTTAAAACAAAAAATTGAAAATCAATATTTTACGATTTTAAAATTAGATAAAAAAACGATGCAAAAGCAAATTATCAGTAAAATTTAATAAAAATTAATATTGAATGTATAATTTTGATAAAACTAACACCATGATTAAGGAAGAAAAAAGATGCAAAAACTGCAGTCAGCATTTGCTTCTGAATCAGAAATTCTGCCATGAATGCGGCCAGAAAACCGATACCCACAGGATTAATTTTCATTTTCTCGTTCACGAAGTTCAGCACGGCATTTTCCATGTTCACGGAGGAATTCTGTTTACCATCAAGGAACTTTTTACCCGTCCCGGTGATACTTTGCGTGAATATCTTGCAGGAAAACGGAAACCCCATTTTCCGCCGCTGACTTTTGTGTTGATTATGGGGTCAGTATGTGCTTTGATTCAGTATTTGCTGAAACATAAAAAGCCTGAAAACAAGGTCCACAACGTAGAAACCAGTTTATCGAAATCTGAAATTTCAAAATACATTGATTTTAAAGGGCTTATCGCTTACTTTGAACATGTTTTCGAGTGGCTCGGCGGCCACCTCGCCTTCACCATTTTACTGATGCTTCCCATCGCCGCGCTGGCGTTCTTCTGGGGATTCAGAAAGTATGGATACAATTATCCGGAATGGCTCGTTATTCTTCTTTTTCTGGCAGGGCAATGCTTAACACTTTACCCCGTTTTTATTTTTCTGAACCGTTTTGTAGGGGATTTTAATTTTTTCTTTTTTATGCTCTGCTGGGCGCTGATCACTTTTTCACTGGTTCAGTTTTTCAATACTCGCGGGAAATGGTATGTAATTTTAAGAACATTCTGGTCCATATTTCTGAGCTATCTGCTTTCCGTAGTTTATATTGTTTTTGCAATTTTAATCATCACGGCGGTAGGTGTTTTACTGTATGGTTACGATAATATTATTCCTAAGATCATGCAGAAATTATGATAAATATTATGATTACCGAAAATTAATCTTAAAAATTTCCGGCAGGGATTAAAATATTTACCTTTGCACCTTAAATTTTAATGAAGAAAATCTATGGATTTTAAAAACTTTACGATGCCTTTCAGCATTAATCCTGAATATTCAAAAAAAGTAGCTTATTTTTCAATGGAATTTGCCATTGACCAGGCCTTAAAAATATACTCTGGCGGACTTGGGTTCTTAGCCGGTTCACACATGCGAAGTGCCTTTAATCTGAAACAGGATTTGGTAGGGATCGGTATTTTATGGAAGTTCGGTTATTACGATCAGGCTAGAAACCATGATCAGACGCTACAGCCGACGTGGACGCGGAAAATGTATTCTTTCCTGGAAGATACAGGAATTAAATTTCAGATAGAAATTCACTCTGCACCAGTTTGGGTAAAAGTTTATTATCTCGATCCTGAGATTTTTCATACGGCTCCAATGTTTTTCCTTTCCACAGATGTGCCCGAAAACGACCATGTTTCAAAAACAATCTGCCACAGGTTATACGACGCTAACGAATCAACAAAAATCGCGCAGTATATCTTACTCGGAAAAGGAGGTGCGAAATTGCTGGATCTGATGAATTTCGAGCGCGATGTGTATCATTTAAACGAAGCTCACGGTTTGCCCGCAGCGTTTTATCTGCTTAAAAAATTCGGCGGAGATTTGGAGAAAGTAAAAGAAAAGCTGGTATTCACGACGCATACGCCTGAAGAAGCAGGAAACGAAAAACATAATATTTACCTCTGTCACGATATGTCTTATTTTTCCGGACTTTCGATCGATGAAGTAAAAACCATTGAAGGCGTTCAGGACGACCGTTTTAATCATTCGCTTTGTGCTCTAAGGATGGCGAGAGTTGCGAACGGAGTTTCTCAGCTTCATGGTGAAGTTTCCAGAAAAATGTGGAGCAAATATTCCAAAATATGTGAAATTAAAGCCATTACCAACGCTCAGGAATTTAAATATTGGGCTGACAAACCGCTTTACGACGCAAAAGATGAAAGCGATTCCATGCTTTTTGATTTCAGGAAAAAACATTTGAAGAAGAGATTTTTCAAAACAGTTGCAGACCAAACGGGAAATTTATTTGATCCGAATGTCTTCACTATCGTTTGGGCCAGAAGGTTTGCCGGCTATAAAAGAGCTGACCTGCTGCTGCACGACAAAGAAAGATTCGAAAAACTTTTGAACAATCCGAAATATCCTGTACAGATTATCTGGGCCGGGAAACCGTATCCTATGGATTATTCCGCGATCTCAACCTTCAATACGCTGGTTGAAGAAAGCAAATACTATAAAAATATGGCCGTGCTTACCGGTTATGAACTTGCGCTGAGCAAACTGATGAAGCAGGGTTCTGATCTTTGGCTGAACAATCCGCGGGTGCCCAGAGAAGCATCGGGAACTTCAGGGATGAGCGCCGCAATGAACGGATCGGTGAATCTTTCTACAGATGACGGATGGATTCCGGAATTTGCTAAAAACGGCGTGAACGGATTTGTTGTTCCTCAGGCAGATTATGACAATAGCAGCGTGTATGATCAGGATAATTTCGATCTTGAAAACCTTTACAGTGTTCTTGAAAACGAGATTCTTCCTACCTACTATGACCGACCTGATGAATGGAGAAAAATTCAGCAAAACGCAATGGAAGATGTGAAAACTGCTTTCAACAGCGACAGAATGGCTGATGAATATTATAAGCAGATTTACGCTTAATCAACAGCAAATTCAATTTTCAAATACACAAAATCCGGGAAATCATTTTTCCCGGATTTTATTTTTATCTTAGAAAACCAAAAAAAAACTAATGAATCCAAGCATATGGGAACTCGAAACATTTTACAGGAACCGTGATGTAGTTATTATTGGCGCAGGTTTTACTGGTTTGTGGACCGCAATCTCCGTTAAAGAAAAATTTCCTGACAAGTCTGTTCTGGTGGTGGAAAGAAGTCCTGTCCCGATGGGTGCTTCGACCAGAAATGCGGGTTTTGCGTGCTTCGGAAGTCTGACCGAAATTATTGCGGATTCCGAGAAATCAGGCTGGGAAAAAACGCTGGCTTTGGCTAAAATGCGTTTTGACGGGCTTCAGAAAATTCAGAATACATTTCAGCCAGAGGAAATTGATTTTGAACTTTGCGGAGGTTATGAAATTCTGAATGATGATAAACCTTTGCAGAGAATTGATGAAGTGAATGAAAGACTGAAAGTTATCACTGGCTTAGAAAAGACCTATTTCCTGAATCAAAAAAAAATCGCAGCATTTGGAATTAGGAATTCAGGATTTTTGGTGGAAAATCCCTGTGAAGGGAGTCTGCATTCAGGGAAATTGCTGCAGAAATTACAGGAAAAGTGTATTGCTTTGGGTGTGGAATTTCTTTTCGGAACGGAAGTTTTAAAGTTGTCGGAAACAGAAAATTCTGTAAAAATAAGCAGTGAAAATTTTGATATTCAAAGTGAAAAACTCATTATCGCGACGAATGCATTTACGAAAAATCTCCTTCCTGAGATCGATATTATCCCGGCGCGTGGACAGATATTGCTTACCGAGCCTGTGGAAGGTTTAAAACTGAAAGGAACCTTTCACTACGATGAAGGATTTTATTATTTCAGAAATTTAGGAAACCGTATTTTGCTCGGCGGCGCGAGAAATCTGGATTTTAAAACCGAAGAAACCGCGGAACTGGAAACAACTGAAGTTCTTCAGAATCATTTGGAGAACTTTCTAAGAACAGTTATTCTGCCTGAAACTCCTTTTAAAATTGCTCACCGGTGGAGCGGAATTATGGCAATGGGACTGGAGAAATCACCGATTATTGAAAGAATTTCACCGAGACAGATCGCGGCGGTCCGGCTTTCAGGAATGGGAGTTGCGCTGGCGCCTATGATTGGGGAAATGGCGGCGGATTTGTTATAAATCTATCGAAATCACAAGAAAGTTTCATCACAAACAATCGCTGATTGATCTTCAACTTAAAAAGTTGCAATCGGACCTTATTTAGATTTCTGATGAAAACATTTTTGGAAATCATAAAAAAACAGCAGCAAAAATCCTTGAAACCGTAGGCAAGAAGAATAAAGTATTAATAGTAAAAGGCAAAAAAATCATTAAATTTGCATTATGATCAATAGCGACCAAATAAAAGATGCACAGTCCCGGATCGGGGATTTATATAAATATCTGCAGATCGAAAAAAAGAAAATTGAGATCACCAATGATGAGGAGAAAACGGTTTCCCCGGAATTTTGGGATCACCCGAAGGAAGCTGAAATTTTCATGAAGCAGCTTAGGTCCAAGAAGAAATGGGTGAATGATTATGAAGAGATTTTCACCAGATTTGAGGATATTCAGGTTTTGATGGATTTTGCCAAAGAAGATCCGGATTCTGAGAAAGAGCTCGATGAATCCTTTCCGGTACTTTTAGAAAAGATAGAAGATCTGGAATTTAAGAACATGCTTTCCAATGAAGGCGATGAACTTTCAGCGGTTTTGCAGATTACTGCAGGCGCCGGCGGTACCGAATCGTGCGACTGGGCTTCGATGCTGATGAGAATGTATACGATGTGGGCTGAAAAGCAAGGTTATAAGCTTCGGGAGCTTAATTATCAGGAAGGAGACGTTGCGGGAATAAAAACAGTGACCTTGGAGATCGACGGCGAATTTGCATTCGGTTATCTCCGCGGAGAAAATGGTGTTCACCGGTTGGTGAGGATTTCGCCTTTTGATTCCAACGCCAAACGTCACACGAGTTTTGTGTCGGTGTATGTTTATCCTTTGGTGGACGACACGATTGAGATCAATATTAATCCGGCCGATATTTCATTTGAAACTATGCGTTCGAGTGGAGCTGGCGGACAGAACGTCAATAAGGTGGAAACCGCGGTCCGTCTCCGTCACGCACCTACAGGAATTATTATCGAAAATTCCGAAAGCCGTTCCCAGCTTCAGAATAAAGAAAAGGCAATGCAGCTTCTCCGTTCCCGTTTGTATGAAATGGAACTCGAAGAAAGAATGAAAGCGAGAAACGAAATTGAAGCCGGAAAGATGAAAATAGAGTGGGGAAGCCAGATCCGGAACTATGTGATGCATCCTTACAAACTGGTGAAAGATGTAAGATCCGGTTACGAAACTTCGGATGTGGACGGTGTAATGAACGGCGAATTAACGCCTTTCCTGAAAGCATTCCTTATGGCAGACGGAACAGCAGCCACCGAAGATGATTTCAGTCTCTAAGTTTTGGGAAACTTTAACAATTTATTAATCTTTAAAAAACCCCTGTTTTATTATCTTTGCGAATATGGAACATTTTGAAAGCTGGAAGGATCTTCTGAATCCTGAATTTTATATAAAAATGGGCGGTTTCTGGCTCATTTTGTTTATCATCTTTGCGGAGACCGGTCTCTTTGTCGGTTTTTTTCTTCCCGGTGACAGTTTACTTTTCGTATCAGGAATTTACGCTGTAGAGATCGTAAATCAAGCATTGGGTTCTACCGGCAGCGATTTTTTAGATACGGTAATTCTGGCCTCTGCAATATCAGTGGCGGCAGTTATAGGAAACGAGGTAGGATACTGGTTTGGCAGAAAAGCAGGTCCTGCATTATACAAAAAAGAAGATACCTTTCTTTTCAAGAAAAAATATCTCTTCCAGGCTCACGATTTCTTCGAGCAGCATGGAGCGTTAGCTGTAATTATGGCGAGATTCCTGCCTGTGGTAAGAACTTTCACTCCGATTGTGGCGGGGATTGTAAAAATGGATAAAACACGGTTTCTGATCGATAATATTATTGGAGCCTTTCTGTGGTCGTTCTCCCTTATTTTTGCGGGACATTATCTGGACAAGCTTTTCAAGGATCAGTTTGGGATCGATCTGAAATCCCATCTTGAAATGATCATCATCATAATTGTACTGATTACAACGGTACCGATTATTGTTAAATTCTTCTTCGGGAAGAAAAAAGAAGAAGAAAAACCTGCAGCATAAAAGATTAACAAAACAAATAAAAAAGCAACCTGATAATAATTCAGGTTGCTTTTTTTATGACTGAGCACTTAAATTTAATAACCGCTAAACAGATTTTTTAAAAATCCCTGAAGCGATCTTCAATTAAATAAATCCCGTACTTTATCAAAAAATGTTTTCTCTTTACCGGAAGGTTCTGCCATCATTTCTCCGTTCTTCATCTGATTTTCGAAAAACTCGCGCTGTTCGGGTGAAAGGTTCTGCGGCGTCCATACATTGATGTGAACAAACATATCGCCTTTTCCGTAACTGTCGATGCTTGGTAAGCCTTTTCCGGAAAGTCTCAGGATTTTCCCTGACTGTGTTCCGGCATCCACTTTTATTTTTACTTTTCCGCCAACTGTAGGAATTTCTTTCTGAGTTCCTAAAGCTGCTTCCGCGAAAGAAACATAAAGCTCCTGATGAAGATTGTCGCCTTCACGTTTGATGGCTGCGTCCAATTCTTCTTCCACCACGACCAACAGATCGCCTGGATTTCCGCCGAAAGGTGCATCATTTCCTTTTCCGCGCACATTCAGCTGAATGCCTTCTCTTGCGCCTGCCGGAATATTGATGGTTACTTCCTCGTCTTCTTTCACTAAACCCTGAGCATTTGCGCCTGCAGGTATTTTATCAGCAATTTTCCCCATTCCCTGACAGGTGGAGCAATGCGTCTGAGTCTGCATTTGCCCGAACATCGTGTTCATTACTTTGATCTGAACTCCGCTACCGTTACAGGTCGGGCAGGTTTTTGAAGTAGCGCCGGGCGCCATTTTCATTTTTTTTACTTTGATGGTTTTCTGGGTTCCGTTCACCATTTCCTCCAGGTTCAGTTTAATTCTTACCCGAAGATTGGTACCGCGCAGCTGCTGTCTTTGTGCACCGCCGCCGCCACCGAAATGTCCGCCGAAAATATCTCCAAACTGGCTGAAAATGTCGTCCATATTCATTCCGCCACCGAAGCCACCGCCGCCAAAGCCGCCGCCACCGTTCATTCCGGCATGTCCGTATTGGTCGTAACGGGCTTTTTTGTTGCCGTCGCTCAAAACTTCATAAGCTTCCGCCGCTTCTTTAAATTTTTCTTCAGCCACCTTGTCGCCCGGGTTTTTATCCGGGTGATGTTTCAAAGCCATTTTGCGGTAGGCTTTTTTTATTTCGTCGGCCGAAGCAGATTTTGATACTCCAAGAACTTCGTAATAATCTCTTTTTGACATATTTTATATGAGGGAATTTCGAGTGAATTCCAGCGGAGTGAAGATGCCAATTCAGACATGCTTTTTCACCGCGGATTTATTCACTGCTTTCTTTTATTAGTTTCCTGTTACCACTTTTGCAAAACGGATCACCTTGTCGTTCAAAGTATATCCTGTTTCAATTACATCTACAATTTTTCCTTTTAAATCTTCTGATGGTGAAGGAATCTGAGTAATTGCTTCATGAAAATCAACATCGAATGTATCGCCTGCTTTCACTTCCATAGGTTTCAGGCCTTTTTCAGATAATTTATTTTTGAATTTCTGATAAATAAGTTCAACGCCCTGTAAATCAGCTTCATTACCGTTTTTAGCGATTTCTTTTAAAGCTCTTTCAAAATCATCCAAAACAGCAAGCATCGAAATCATCATATCCTGATTGGCGTACTGAAAAAATTCCATTTTTTCTTTCGCCGTTCTCTTTTTATAATTTTCAAATTCAGCAAAAAGACGCACGTAACGGTCTCTTTCTTCTGCCAAAAGTTCTTCAGAATTAGGTGTTGCTGTCACATTTTCAGTGTTTTCTGCTTCAGGGTTTTGGTTCAATTCTTCCTGCATGTTTACACTTTCATCGTGTATATCATTGTTTTCCGACATAATATTACATTTTATTAGTCATCAGTTCGCAACAATTTTGCCAAAGAAAGTTTTAGGACAATTCGGCAGAAAATGCTATTCGGTACTGAAGCGGTAAGAAACACCGCAGCAAATAAAATAGTCAGGAGATGATTCGGAAATCCCGAAGCCTGAGGAAGCATCCAACTGAAAATCGTTGCTGATAAGATAGGTGAAACCGCCATGAAGGCTGTGATTTGCTTTCTGAAACTTATTTAAAAATCCAAAAACTTCCGCAAATGCGCCCCATTTTTCGTTAATGCCGTACGCCGCTGATAAAGTGTATACCGCTGTAGCATCAGGAGTTTCACCATTCCAGTCGGCGCCGAGATTATATCCCATCCGCCACTTTTCAGATAAAGTGTGCTGAAACAGAAATTTGAAACTTGGTGCGATATGAGTGGTTTCGAAATGCTTTGAACTCAGTTTATTGGCAGTTAAATGCCCGATAAATGAAATTTTCGGAAGGAATTTTTTTTCGTCTGTAAGTTTTGCCTTAAAACCCAAAGTCAACGGCATCATTCCGGAAAAGGTTTCATTTCCCGATTTTTCCGAGCTGAATTCAGTAATCATTCTGAGCTCAAAATTATCATTGATTCCGTATTTCCAAAGAATGTTCGGGTGCGAAAACTTTTCAGCCTGAGTACCGGTTTTTTCATAGAGAAAGCCGCTTTCAATCTGGATGAATTTTTTTGGAGTAAGCGATGCCGATTCTGTCTGATCCGGACGGTCAGTCTCTATGCTTTCCTGAGAACACAAAAAGGAAAAAGTAAGTATAAGCAGTACCGAGCTGATCTTTTTCATGACGGAAAGAAGGTTTCAAAAAGTAAGTACAGATTTAGAACGATAATAATTACCGCAATAATCCAGACGAGGATTTTCAGCCAGCGTTTATTTACAAATTCACCCATTTTCAGTTTTGATCCGGTAAACATGACCAAAGGCACTACTGCAAAACTCAACTGCATTGAAAGTATCACCTGACTTAAAACCAGCAGATTGGTGGTTCCCTGTTCGCCGTAAAGAATGGTTACAATCAAGGCGGGAATTACCGCAATCAGCCGGGTAATTAATCTTCTCAGCCAGGGTTTTAAGCGGATATTTAAAAAACCTTCCATTACAATCTGTCCGGCGAGCGTTCCTGTTAATGTTGAATTCTGACCCGATGCAAGTAATGCCACAGCAAAGAAAACGCTTGCAAGGGTGGTTCCCAAGATTGGCGCCAGCATTTTATGAGCATCGTGGATATCTGCAACATCCTGATTGCCGGTGGTATGGAAAGTAGCTGCAGCCACGATTAAAATCGCAGCATTGATGAAAAAAGCAAGAAAGAGCGATATAGTACTGTCCAGCGTAGCAAATTTAATGGCTTCCTTTTTTCCTTTGGGAGTCCGTTCATAATTTCTGGTCTGCACGATGCTGCTGTGTAAATAGAGGTTGTGCGGCATCACGGTAGCTCCCAGAATCCCAATGGCAATGTAAAGCATCGACGGATTGGTAATAATTTCCTTTTGTGGAACGAGTCCGCTCAGTATGGGGAACACATCGGGTTTGCTGAGTATGATTTCATAGGCAAAACAACCGAATATTACGATAATCAATCCACCTACAATACTTTCGAGATAACGGAATCCTTTCGCCTGCAGGAACAGTATGATAAAAACGTCAACCACCGTGATTACCACTCCCCAAGTCAGCGGGATGCCGAAAAGTAAATTGAGCGCGATGGCTGAACCAATCACTTCCGCGAGATCGCAGGCGGCAATTGCAATTTCGCAGAATACCCAGAGGATGAAGTTAGTGGTAGGATTAAAATGATCTTTACAGGCCTGTGCTAAATCTCTTTCCGCAACAATCCCGAGTTTTAAGGAAAGATGCTGAAGAATAATAGCAAACAGGTTTGAGATTAAAATAACCGACAGCAAAGTGTAGCCAAACTGCGCACCTCCGGCAATATCCGTGGCCCAGTTTCCGGGATCCATATAACCTACCGCGACCATTAAGCCTGGGCCGGTAAATGCCAGCAGTTTCCGCCAGAAACCTGCGTCTTTCGGGATATTTACGCTGGAAAAAACTTCAGGCAAAGAGTTTGAAGTTCTGTCGTTCCGCCATGCTTTTGAAAAGAGTTTTGAAGCCAATGTCTGTAAATGTTAGATTAGTCTAACAAATTTAGTTAAATAAATATAATATGCAAATTCCGGACAAAAAAAATTACCTGAAAACTCAGGTAATTATTTAGAAAATAGGTTTGTAGATCTGATATATTAAATATGTTCAGACTTTTTCGTTTTGTTAAAGATCCAGAATATGATCGGGAAAATCAGCAGTGTTAGAATGGTTGCGGTAACCAAACCTCCAATAATTACGACCGCCAAAGGTTTTTGAGATTCGGAGCCAATGCCTGTAGAAAGCGCTGCCGGTAATAAACCGATGGATGCCATTAACGCTGTCATTACAACAGGCCTCGTTCTGGTTTTTACTCCCTGCAGAATGCCATCTGCGACATTCATTCCTGATTTAATATTCTGATGGAATTCTGAGAGTAAAATAACGCCGTTCTGAATGCAGATTCCAAAAAGTGCAATGAAGCCTACACCGGCGGAAATGCCGAAGTTCATACCGGTTAAATGAAGAGCAATAATACCACCAATTAAAGCAAAAGGAACATTTGCCAAAACGAGAAGTGAGTCCTTCAGATTTCCGAATAAAACGAATAGCAGAAAGAAAATCATCACCAGACTTACCGGCACTACCTGAGCTAAACGTCCTGTCGCGCGCTGCTGGTTTTCGAACTGTCCTGTCCAGCCGATGCTGTAATTATCGGGAAGTTTAATTGCATCTACTTTTTTCTGCGCTTCAGCTATAGTACTTCCTAAATCTCGGTCACGGATCGAAAATTTAATTCCGATGTAGCGTTTAATATTGTCGCGGTAGATAAAGGCGGCTCCGTTGTCCTGATGGATTTCGGAAATTTCTTTTAACGGAATCAGTTTGCCTTCCTGGTTAGGAACCATCAGATGAGCAATATCGTTTTCATCTTTTCTGTATTCTTTCGCATATCTTATCCGAATATCGAATTTTCTTTCACCGTCGAAAAGTTCAGATGCGGTTTTACCTCCGAAAGCGGTTTCCAGAACCGACTGCGCATCGGAAAGTGCGACGCCGTACATTGCCATTTTATCCCGGTCCAGAACGACGCTGAGTTGCGGCTGCCCGATATTTTTAATAATACCGGGTTCTTTTACGCCATCAATATCTTTTATAATAGTGTATACCTGTTTTGCATATTTGTCGAGGGTATTCAGATTGTCACCATAAATTTTCACGCCGTTTTCAGCTTTGAAACCTGCCACTGCTTCAGCAACATTGTCTGAAATCGGCTGGGAATAATTAAAAGTAATTCCCTGATATTCTTTCATTTTAGCATCCATTTCAGCTATCAAATCTTCCATGGAAATTTTTCTCGGCCATTCATCTTTGGGTTTCAGACTCACGGCAAACTGTACAAACCCGAATCCGTTGGGGTCGGTTCCGTCATTGCTTCTTCCGGTTTGGGACAGTACGCCGGTAACTTCAGGAAAGGTAAGCAGTGTTTTTTTGAGCTTTTCCGTTGTCTTCAGGGATTCATTCAAGCTGGTACTCATGGGCATTTCTGCGGTTACCCAAAGTGAGCCCTCATTAAGCGGCGGTAAGAATTCGGTTCCTAAAAATTTCGAGGAAAACAGGGTGATTCCCAAAAAGCTTAATGCCACTATTAAACTCAGCTTTTTATGTTTAAAAGTATATTTAAAGCCTTTCTCCACGATTCTTTCCCAAAAGATCACGAAAGGATTGTGTTTTTCTCTTACGTTTTTGTTGAGCATCATGTGCGAAAGCACCGGGACCAAAGTCAGCGTAAAGAGCAGCGCACCGATTAAAGCAAATCCAAGAGTAAAAGCCAGTGGTGAGAACATTTTTCCTTCCACTTTCTGGAATGAGAAGATAGGCAGCAGGGAAGTGATGATGATAAGTTTGGAGAAGAAAATGGCTTTTCCGAGTCCGATGCCGGTATTTTTAATCCATCCTGCTTTGGCAAGTTTGTTGAATCTTTCGGTACCGTATTTTTTAGCTTTATGATCCAGCATTACGAATATTCCTTCGACCATCACGACGGCTCCGTCGATGATAATCCCAAAATCTACGGCCCCTAAAGAGAGCAGATTGGCGCTCATCCCAGCCATTTTAAGACAAAAGAAGGCGAAAAGTAAGGAAAGCGGAATGATGATCGAAACAACGAATGTCGTGCGCCAGTCGGCCATGAAAAGAAATACAATGACCGTTACAAAAACGATTCCCTCGATCAGATTGTGCATGATGGTTCGGGTGGTAAAATCCATCAGCGTTTCCCGGTTGTAGAAGGTTTCTATCTTTACATCTTTGGGTAAAATTTTTGTGTTGAGTTCTTCGATTTTTTCTTTTACAAGTTTCAGAACTTCCACAGGATTTTCCCCTTTCCGCATCACAATGATTCCCGCCACGACATCATTTTTGTCATTGAAACCAGCCTGTCCCACTCTTGGCAGCGAACTTTCGTGCACGGCGGCTACATTTTTCACCAGAACAGGGTTGCCGTGATCGTTACGGATGATTACATTTTCAATGTCTTCAATGGATTTTAATAAACCAATACCCCGAACCACGAAAGACTGGCCGCTTTTTTCGATGACATCGCCTCCCACATTCAGATTGCTTTTGGAGACCGCGTCGTATACCTCAGAAGTAGTCAAACTGTATTGATCAAGTTTTCGTGGATCGATGCTGAGTTCGAAAATTTTGTCCTGTCCGCCGAAAACATTAATGTCGGCAACACCGGGAATTCCACGCAAAGCACGGTCGACCACCCAAGTCTGCAAAGTGAGCAGTTCCCGGGAATCTTTTTTGGGGCTTTCGAGGATATAACGGTAAATTTCTCCGGTCGGTCCGTAAGGCGGCTGCACGTCGGGCTGCGCACCTTCGGGAAGCGAAACTGTTCTGAGCTGATTGTTGACCTGGTTTCTTGCAAAAGTGTCATCCACACCATCATCGAAAATAATTTTAATAATGGAAAGTCCGAACATCGTTGTGCTCCGGACACTCGATTTTTTCTGTACAGAACTCATCGAAAGTTCGATAGGAGTGGTCACAAATCTTTCCACTTCTTCAGCACTCCGCCCGTTCCACTGGGTGATGATGACAATCTGGGTATTGGTGACATCCGGGAAAGCTTCAATCGGCATGTTTTTGAAACTGATAAAACCGGCAACCGCCAGAAGGGCAACCCAGACGAATGTGAATGCTTTGTTTTTTAAGGAAAAGGAAATGATACTTTTAATGAATTTATTCATTGTAAATTTTTAAATCTTTAAATCTTAATGGGAATTCTTACTGGATTAAGTTTTTATTCATTCAGGCTTCTGTAAATCAGCAGTTGATTTTCGGTGATGACGACGTCATTTTCGGAAAGTCCTTCAGAGATAAAAGCTTTTTCGCCGCTTTGCTTCAGAATTTTAACTTCCTGAATTTTAGCCTGATTATAAGATTTCAGAAGCACAACAAAATATCTGTTATCATCGAATATCAAGGCGTTTTTTGGGATGGCGACCGCCACAGTGTTTTCGGTGCTGGATACTTTTATGGTGGCTTTGCTTTCGGGAATCAGTTCGCCGCTGGTATTATCCAACACCACTCTTGCCTGCATTGAGTTGGTCTCGGGATCGATGATTTTGAAGATTTTATCAATTTTACCGTAGTATATTTTTTCAGGATCGATCAGGGTGGAAACCTGGGCTCTCATTCCCAGACTTACTTTACTGATGTCGCTTTCGTTGATGTTTACTATTGCCCAGACTTTTGAGGTGTTGGCCACATCGAAGATATTATCGCTTCGGTCACTTCTCAGCTGCATGTCTTTGTTGATGTTTTTCTGCACGATATAGCCACTGATGGGCGCCACCACCTGGTAAATATTTCCTTTTCTTACATTATAAACAGTGCTTACCGCTTTTGATCTCTGCATCTGATCCATTGCTTTTTGCAGTTGGCTTTTAGCTTCGCGTACATCTTTTTCGGTATTCAGTTTTCCTTCGAACATTTCGTTGGCAACGCGGAGATTATTCTGAGCTATAACCAGGTCTGTCCGCGCATCACTTACATCTTTCTGCACTTCAGCCAATTCCGTACTCCTGATGGTCGCCAGAACCTGACCTTTTTTGACATAATCACCAAGTTCTACATTTACGCTCATCACATTTCCGCCAACCAAGGGGAAGACGTCGATGTAACTGTTTTTGTCCGCAGCGATTTTTCCGTAGAAACTGTAGGTGTTTTCAACGTACTGGTTTTCAGCTTTGGCGGTTTTAATGGATTTAAGCATCGTCTGACTCAGTTCAAAACCTTTAGATACTGTTTCCTGGGTTTCCTGCTTGTGGGAACAGGATAAAACAGTAAAGGCAAGCAGAAGAGAGAGTGTATAATTTTTCATTCGTTAATAATAGATTTTGGTTTGTACTAAGTTGTTGAGCTGTTCGGCGGAGAGGATGATCTGTTTTTTCATTTCGCAGATCTGCAAGGCAGTCTGTCTGTAGCTTTCCATGAAATCAGTAAATTCAAGGAGACTTACGTTGCCGTGTCTGAAGTTGGTTACCATGCCTTTATACACCTGATCCAGATGATCCATATCACTGGTTTTGATCTGCGACAGTTGGTTATAATGATTTTTCCAGGTTCTGTATGAGGCTTCCACCATGGTTTCCAGATTTAATTTCTGATACTCCGCATTTTTCTGGTTTTGGCTGATGGAATAGCGCGCTTTCTCAATATTCCCCTGGTTGGTTTTCCATAAAGGAAGAGGAATTCCGATCTTTATATTGATTTCATTTTTAAAAGTTCCGCCGTTTTGATCCCAGGCTGCGCCTAGGGTGAGGTCAGGTGTATTGAAGGATTTTTGCCACTGTTCATAGAGCCTGCTGTTTTCCGTCAGTTTCAGAAAATAAAGATAATCAGCGTTATTTTCCAATGCTTTTCTTTTCAGATCGTCCAGATCGTCAAAAGGCTGAACTTCGAGAATCTGCTTAGCTTCATCCTCCGAAACTTGCGTATCGAAATCTTCAGTAGTACCTGTCAAAACTTTCAGAGTTTGTCTAAGTCCCATGATTTCGTTCTGAATCGTATTCTCATCACTGCTTAACTGAATGACAACCGATTGCAGCCTTACCGCATCTTTCAGCGAAATATTTCCTTTTGCTGTCTGTTCCTTATAAGCCTTCAGTAAATCATTCATATAAGCCAGCTGTTTCTGGGTGCTTTCCAGTTTTAGGTGCTCAAAATAAAGATTGTAATAATTGCTTCTAAGTTGGGTTCGGAGTTCTGCTAAAAGTTGGGAAAACTGGAGCTGTGTCAGTTCCTTATTGGATTTGGCGAAGGCAATTTCATTTTTCTTTTTGCCTCCCAAGTAAATCAATTGGCTGATTTCGAAACTTTTGGAATTCTTTGCATCTAAAATTTTGTGATCTTCAGGATTGTAAGCGTTGATCTGCAGGTCAGCCCGCGGCAGTTCCCAAATCCTTGCCTGCAGAATATCTGCATCGGCCATATTGATGTTATACTGGGCAGCAAGCAGGTGAAGATTATTTCTCTGAAAAGCAGTTTCACATTCCGTTACCGACATTTGCCGCTGAGCGCTCAATAATGATGAAAGGGCAACAAATAGCCCGGCAATTCTCTTCATTTCTCATATTTTTTGGAAATGCGAAAATGCGGTGCTGAACTTAAAATGAACTTAAAGAAACCTTAAAAAAAAATTAAATTATGATTTTGGGAAAGTAAGGGTGAATTTGTTGATGTTTTCTGATGGGGAAGTGTAGACGATGGATGCGCCGTGATATTCCAGAATTCTTTTTACAATCCGCAGACCCAATCCTGATCCGGAAATATGCTGTGAATTGTCGCCCCGCATGAACGCTTCGAATAATTTCTGCTGCTCAGCCGGAGATATGGTTTTTCCTGTCGTGATCATATCTACGGAAAGTTCGTCCGCAGCTTCGGTAATTAAAATATCGGCTTTGGTATCTTCAGAATAAAGCGCGGCATTTTTGAAAAGATTGATGAATACAATTGCTAATAACGACGGAATGCCTTTAATAACGAGAAGGCCATGTTCTGCGGATTCTTCGGAGATCAGAAAATCCATTTTCAGGGTCGGATGACTTTTTTCCACTGTTGCAAAAGCTTCAAATATCACTTCATCAATTCTTAGTTCTTCATAAAGATTCTGGATGTTTTCAGTATCAAACCTTGTGAGAAGCGAAAGCGAACTGATCAAATCCGACAGTTGGTAGACGTCCTGCTGAACCTGTTTTAAAGACGATAAAATATGTGGAGGATGCTGCTCCAGTTGGATTAAATTCTCGAGTTGAAAGGCAACCCGGGTAATCGGCGTCCTGATCTCATGGGAGGCACTGGCGGTGAAATCTTTTTGTGACTGGAAAACATCATTAAGCCTTGAAATCATGAGATTAAAAGATTTCGCGAGAACATTAATTTCATCGTTGGACTGCTGCACAGGGATTTGGGTCGTTAATTTATGCGCTGTCACTTCAGACACTTCTTTGTTCAAATTTTCCAAAGGGCGGAGAAACTGGCCCATAAAATAATAACTGAAAAAACCGATCAGCAGCGTGCTGATGATGTAAGCGGTGATGAGCGAGAATTTAAGATAAGCCAGTTTGGATTGTCCGGTGGTATCCACTGCGCTGGTAATAATGTAATAGTTTTTGCCATTGATGCTTTTTAAGGCTGCATATTTTTCCGGAGATGATTTCTCAAGATAAACTGTTCTTTTTTGATCCAGTTCATTCAGCAGATCCGTGTCCCAGCTGATAATGGTGTCTTTTAAAGTGCTGTAAATAAGTTTTTTTTCAGCATTGAAAATTAAAATGGATTCACCCAGCAGGATGTTGTCCGAATTTTCGCTGAAAAACACGGGTGCTTCTTTTTCAAAATTATTGGATTTCGAAATAAAATGGGAAGTGAGCTCCAGTCGTTGCTTAAATCTTTCTTTGAATTCATCTCTCCTGAAATCTTTAAAAGCAATATATATGATGACCAGTGCAGTACCGAAAAGAAGTGAAAAGGCAATACTGAGATTGAAGGCAATTTTTCTTTTTAAAGACATCTATGAAGGATTTAAATAATACCCAAAACCGGAGCGCGTGTGGATGAGTTTAACAGAGAAATCCTTATCTATTTTCTTTCTCAAAAAATTGATGTACACTTCTACTGTGTTGGTGTTGGTGTTAAAATTATGCTCCCAAACATTTTCAGTAATCTGCTGTTTGGAAACAGTCCGTCCCTGCGCATCGGCTAAATATGCGAGCAGCTGAAACTCTTTAACAGTAAGGTTTATTTCATTGCCGTTTCTGAAAACTTTCTGTTCAGTTTTATTAATAATAAGGTCTGCAACAGTAATAACTTCATCAGCAGCTGGGTTGTTGTTGCTGTTCCGTCTTAATAATGAACTGATCCTCAGAAGCAGTTCTTCAAACTGAAAGGGTTTAACCAAAAAATCATCTGCTAACCTGCCGAACGCGTTCTTTTTATCAGAAATATCACCGTTGGCAGAAATGATGATAATGGGAGTATTATGATCTTGCTCGCGGATTTTTTCGCAAACCTCGAGTCCCGAAATTTTAGGAACATTGATATCGAGTAAATAAAGATCGTAAGGCTGATTCTGTTTTAATTCCGTGATAAAAGATTCGCCATCATATACTTTTTTTACTGAGAACCTGTTGTTCTCCAGAAATTTGGTCAGTTCTGCGGAAAGGATGAGGTCGTCTTCGAGTAAAAGAATATTCATTTGAAAATTTTCACGAAATTAAGGAAATTTATCCCAAGACAATGAGCACTAAAAAATCCCGACAATTTTGTCGGGATTTGATATTATTTTATTTACTTTAATTATTTGGCAAACCTCACTGCCATTTTTCTGTCAACTGCTCTCTCAGCATCAGATGCAGTAGCGGCAACAGTGGCAAATTTGCTTCCGTACCCTTCAGCTCCCATAACCTGTGCACCAACTCCCGATTTTTCCAGAGCTGCTTTAATGAAGTTAGCTCTGGCTGTAGAAAGTTTAACGTTAGCAGCTTCATCACCTACTTTATCGGTATAACCGCCAACTTTGATTTTAGCTTCAGGATATGCTTTCAAGATCGCCACCAAATTGTCAAGCTGAGTCTGAGAACCTGCTTCCAACTCGGTTGATGACCCCATTTTAAAGTTTACTTTATCAAAAGTATACCACGCATCTTTTAATGCAGCATCATCCGCAGCATTTTTGTATCCTCCGGATTTCAGGAAAGATATCATAGAATCTTCCATTCCGCCTTTGTATCCTTTCAGAGCAACACCGTTCAGATCAATATTTTCATCTGTTTTCGGAGCAGTAGTTACCATTGAATCTGCAGGCATTGCCATAGCAGCGGAATCTGAGACTACCGCAGTAGAATCTGTCATGGTCGTAGTTTCAGTTGCCGGCTTGTTGCACTGTTTCCACAAAAACCATGCTGCAAGGGCAAGAAGTAAGAGCGGAAGTAACCATTTCCAGATCGATCCGGCGTCTTTGTCGTCAGTTCTCTCAGGATTCATGTGGGTATTGCCTCCCCGGTTAACTTCCACTTTAGGCTGATCGTATGATGTTACCGTAACTTTCTCGGTTTCAAGAGGAGTATCAGCACCGCCCCAATGTCCTAAACCTAAAGAGGCTAATGAAAGACCGGCAGGAAGTAATGAGGAAACAATGCCCTTCTGATCTCTTAAAAGCCCGGATAATCCTGAAGCTCCCAAATTATTGTCTGCAGCGTATTTCCCTAAAGAACCTACGGAAGCACCGGTCACCATATTCAGCAATGAATTTGATGAAGAGTTGCTTATTCCTGCATAACCTGAAATCGCATTGACCAATCCGCCAATTTTATCTCCAAAAATAGAAGATAGAACAGTAGATATCACAGAATTACCGGAAGAACCTCCCAGTAAATTTCCGAGTAATCCGCTGGAGGAAGCTCCAGTAATAGAGTCTAAAACGCCCGGATTATCAGCATGATTTGCCAATCCTCCCACAACAGCAGGCAGTAAACCGCTTATTGCTTTAGAAATTCCTGATTCGCTTTCTCCTAATTGGGAAGCTGCCTGAGAAACTAATGCAGGACCTAATTGCCCTTTGATAAGATCGATAACATTTAATGACATAATAGTTTATTTTAAAATTTAACTTAATAAAGTCATGCAAATTTCAATCCATTTGCGGTTGAAAATGCATAATTTATAATAAGATTAACATTCTATTACGTTTTATTCATTATATGCAATCATTAATATGATTTAGCGAAAATAACTCTCTGTTTTGATGGCTTTCCGGAAATCAGAGAAATTCCGTCTTCAAGTTTATTATCCAAAGGGATGCAGCGGATCGTTGCTTTGGTTTCGTTTTTAATCTGCTCTTCCTCTTGAGGAGTTCCGTCCCAGTGTGCAGAAATAAAGCCGCCTTTTTCTTCCAATACTTTTTTGAACTCATCGTAAGTCTCCACTTTGGTGATGTGGGTCTCGCGGTAATTTAGAGCCTTTTTGTAAATATCTTCCTGAATGGTCTTTAGCAATTCTTCGATGTAGATATCAAGATTTTCAATAGGCTGGGTTTCCTTGGTCAGATTGTCTCTTCTTGCAATTTCTACTGTTTTGTTTTCCAGGTCTCTTGCGCCCAGAGCGATTCTTACCGGAACACCTTTTAATTCGTATTCGGCAAACTTCCACCCCGGTTTGTTTTCGGTACGGTTGTCGTATTTTACGGAAATTCCTTTTGCTTTTAATTTCGCCTGAATATCGAACGCGACTTCATTCAGCTGCTGCAGCTGTTCCTCACCTTTAAAAATAGGAACAATAACCACCTGAATCGGTGCTAAAGTCGGAGGCAGAACCAAGCCCAAATCATCAGAATGCGTCATAATCAAGGCTCCCATCAGTCGGGTAGAAGTTCCCCAGGAGGTTCCCCATGCGTGTTCTATTTTTCCTTCTCTGTTGGTGAATTTTACGTCGAATGCTTTACCGAAATTCTGTCCTAAAAAGTGAGATGTTCCGGCCTGAAGTGCTTTACCGTCCTGCATTAAAGCTTCGATACAGTAAGTTTCATCAGCACCTGCAAATCTTTCAGATTCTGTTTTAATTCCTCTGATAACCGGTATTGCCATGAAATTTTCAGCAAAATCAGCATACACATCCAGCATCTTTTCGGTTTCCTCTACCGCTTCTTCTTTTGTAGCATGCGCCGTGTGACCTTCCTGCCAAAGAAATTCTGCGGTTCTTAAAAACAGACGGGTTCTCATTTCCCAACGTACTACATTGGCCCACTGATTAATTAAAATCGGCAGATCACGGTAAGACTGAATCCAGTTTTTATAGGTATTCCAGATGATAGCTTCTGAAGTTGGCCGGACAATTAATTCTTCTTCCAGTTTCGCTTCAGGGTCAACGATGAGTTTTTTAGGATTATCAGGATCGGTTTTTAAACGGTAGTGGGTTACCACTGCACATTCTTTAGCAAAACCTTCAGCATTTTTTTCTTCGGCTTCAAATAAACTTTTGGGGATGAAAATCGGAAAATAAGCATTTTCGTGACCGGTTTCCTTGAATTTTTTATCCATCTGATCCCGCATTTTTTCCCATATTGCATAACCGTAAGGTTTGATCACCATACAGCCACGAACTCCGGAATTTTCCGCCAGATCAGCTTTTACCACTAATTCATTATACCATTTGCTGTAGTCTTCGGCTCTGGAAGTAAGTTTTGCCATTATTTTATTATCTTTAGATTTAACTTTTATCGCGTATGCTTATCTAATTTGAAAAGCGTATTTTTACGCAAATTTATACCCTGAAGTTGGTATAATTTTGGTACAAAGTGCAAATATAAATCAAATTAAAACTTTTCACCTTATCATGAAAAAAATTACTTATAAAAATTTACTTGAAATGCTGAAATCTAAAACAGTTTTGGCGCTTTCAGGTGGTTTAATTTTGATGTCCTGCGGTACTCAGATGGGTGGCTACAGTGAGACAGACGGTGTTTATTATGACCCGAATAAGGATACATTACCTGAAGGAACCGTAATGAACAGCGGAAACAGAGTAGGTGAGTACTATGATTATCAGGCCAATGATAATCAGAACAAATATCTAAATTCCGATAACCGCAATGAAAAGTGGAATGACAAGAATGATAACGGAGGTTCGGATTGGGGCAATTACACAGGAACTGATACCTATTATAATGATTCATGGGATTATCCTTTCGGATTTTATTCCGGATTTGGTTTCGGAATGAGTTACGGATGGGGTTCTCCGTGGGGCTACGGTGGTTATTACAGCCCATGGGGATTGGGATATAATCCTTGGTACGGCTACTATAACCCTTACTACGGCTATAATCCTTATTATGGGTATAACCCCTACTACGGCTACAACCCTTACTACGGTTATAATCCGTACGGTTATTATTCTCCTTACGGAAACGGCTATAACAGTTATGGCGGAGGTTTCACTAATAAAAGAAGTGGTGCCGACGGTGCTTTCAGAAGTTCATCAAGAATGTCAAACTCAAATCTGAGACAAAATAATACTTCAAATTCAGGATTCCGGAATGATTCTCCAAGAATGAATACCAATAATCCGCAGATGAACAATAATCCTAGGTATAATCAGCCGAATAATAATAACAGTCAGCCAAGATTCAGAACAAATCCTCAGCCGAATACAACGCCTAGACAGAACAGCAGTCCGAGAGAGAATAACGCTCCGAGACAAAGTGCGCCAAACTATAATCAGCCGACAAGATCTTATGATGGAGGCGGTTTCAGATCAGGAAACAGCGGCGGATATAACAGCGGTTCTTCCAGTTCAAATTCAAATTCGGGATCTACAAGATCTTCATCAGGAGGTTTCAGAAGATAATATTTAATAGTGTATACTTATAAAATGATTAAAAAGTCTTTAATGATCCTTAGCATTTCTGCTGCATATTTTGCAAATGCCCAGGATATCTCAACCCTTAGGAATACTGCAGAGGTATATTCTAATTCATCCTTAAACGGTACTTCGAAATATAATTCGATGGCAGGCTCAATGGGAGCGTTAGGAGGAGATTTTTCTGTTCTTAATTCAAATCCTGCGGGTATTGCAGTAAGTATTGCCAGCGAAATTTCGGGAACTTTAGGAATTGAAAGCAATAAAAACACCGCTTCCTATGCCGGTAAATCGTTAGATTACAAAGTAAACAATACCGATTTGGGTAATGTCGGAGGAACAGCGGTTTTTCAGATCGACTCTTCTCCGTGGAAATTTGTAAACGTGGCAGTGAATTATTCCAGCCAGTCTCTGGAGGATTATTCGGAAACACCGGATAACAACGCTCTGGTGTACGAAATCAGAGATACAAATAATGCGCTGGTTGACGAACTGACGTTTGCCGGTCACGCTTATAACCGTTACGGAAACCGTTCAAAGATGAGCATTGGTGTCGGTGGGAATTATGACAACAGAATTTACCTTGGTGCCGGACTGAATTTTCATAATTCGGTGCTGGATCAGTATGATTCCGCGGCGTTTATCAACAATGCAAATGTGCAGGATGTTTACAACAAACAATATACGCCATTCTCAGAATCGGCTAATGGTTTTTCGGCGTCAGTGGGTGTTATCGGTAAAATCAATCCACAGTTCAGACTGGGTGCTTCGTTAGAAACCCCAACCTGGTGGAGTATTGCAAGAATTTACAGCGAATACGAAAATCCTGTGGACGGA
Organism: Kaistella soli; assembly: GCF_019038595.1. Classification (GTDB taxonomy): domain Bacteria; phylum Bacteroidota; class Bacteroidia; order Flavobacteriales; family Weeksellaceae; genus Kaistella; species Kaistella soli. Next base: position 560,024 of record NZ_JAHOPF010000002.1, on the reverse strand, counting down.
ACTTATACTGAAGACCGTAAACTTTCAACGCCACTGAAAGCCACTTTAAGTGCGGCTTATGTAGCCAGTAAAAATTTCGCAATCAATGTGGATTATTCATTGGGACTTACGAAATCCAAATATAAAGTGTATGGAGATGCAGAAACAGAACTGAACCAGTTTTTATCAGATCACTCCAACAACCTTTCAGAAATTAAAGTAGGTGCGGAATACCGACTAAATGATTTCAGATTAAGAGGAGGATACGGATTTGCGGCGAGTCCTTTTGACTCAATGTCAATTCCGACCGTTTCCGGGAATACAGCGTATGACAATTTAATTTTAGGAAAAAGAAATACCATTGCAGGCGGGATCGGATATGATTTTAAATCATTTTATATTGATGCTGCTTACCAGAACGTAAGTTCCGAATACAGCAGTCCGTTTCTTCAGGGTTCAGCAGCCAACAACACCGGCTATTTTTCCAACCAGTACATTGTTGAATCTGATGCGTCGGTGGTATCCAATGTAAAAAATAAGAGAGATAATTTCTATATCACATTAGGCTGGAAGTTTTAATTTCCAGAATTAAGTGAAATAATGATGGGGACTCCGGAGCAATCCGGAGTCTTTTTTGTTTAATGGTTATGGGACAAATGGCTTACCAAAGCCAGCACAATACCGCAAATCACCATTAAGATTTTGGTCCAGTCGATATTGTGGTTTTTGTTGCTCTCGAAAATAATAACGGAAGAGATATGAAGGAAGATTCCGCCAACCAGAGCTAAGAAATAGACCTTAAAATCAGGATTGAAATAATTTCCTAAAAGCAGTCCCAAAGGGGAAGCAATAGCAAAAAAAGCGATCACCAGCCATGATGAAGTGGTGAATTTGTTTTTCTGAATAAGAAATGCACCAAGAACAAAAGAAATGGGAAGGTTATGGAAAAGAATTCCCATTAAATAAGGATCAAAAATATTTTTCTCATTCGCCAGCGGAATTCCTTCCAGAAATGCGTGAATAAACATTCCGATCATCAGGGCAATGGGCAGGATGTTTTTTTCTTCCTGATGATGATGAAAGTGGCCGTGTTCAAAACCTTTAGTGAGATTTTCGAGAAGCATCTGCAGCAAAACCCCGGCAATTACGAAGATTCCGATGTTGTGATTGTCTGAAGCGTACACTTCCGGGAAAACATCATTCAGACAGATCGTAATCAGAAATCCGGCACTTAAAATCAACAGGTTTTTTGCGAATTTCTGTTTTTCTCCGAAAAATTTTCCGAGAAAAACTCCTGCTAAAACACTCAAAATCAATAAAAGTATGATCATGCTTTTTATCTTTTTTTCCTGAAAACATTAATGCATCTCGGCGAAGTTTCACGGTCGTATTCTCCCAGATTGTAGTCTCCGTAAATTTTGACTCTTTCAAATCCGGATTCTTCTGCATATTTTCCGATCTCTTCAAGCGTATGAAGTTTCACTTTCTCAAAAAAATGAAAATCCTTGTCCTTATCTTTAAAATGAATATCCTTGATGACATGCTGATTTTCAATTTTTTTAGTGATATGAAAATTTATTCCTTCTTTCATAGTCACCTCTTGGGGAACTAAAGTGTTTTTTACCCATTTTTCATTGAGGAAATCCAAAACGAAATAACCGTTTTCTTTTAACGTGTTTTTTACCGAACTGAATATTTTCCGGTCTTCAGCTTCATCCTCAAAATAGCCGAAACTCGTAAAAAGATTGAAAACTGCATCTACTTTTTCAGCCGAAATTTCAGGATAAATTTCTTCCCGCATATCGTGAACTCCGAATTTCAGAAAATGTTCTTCGGAATCAACTGTTTCGAATTTTTTATTCTGTGAAATACTTTCTTTAGACAAATCAAGTCCCAGAACGTTATAACCCAGCTGATGGAGAAAAACGGAGTGTCTTCCTTTTCCGCAGGCTAAATCGATTATTGTTGAGTTTATCGGAATATTTAAATCGCTGATAAGCAGCGAGATAAAGTTTTCTGCTTCTAAAAAATCCCTGTCTTTATAAAGAATATGATAATAAGGAGTATCAAACCAAGTTTCAAACCATGCCATTCTGCAAAAATAACTAAATTTGACTGAAATCCGCTGAAATGCCCAATACTTATTCTCAAATTTACATACAGATTGTTTTCTGCGTAAAAGGCAGGGAAAATCTCATTCCATCTTCCCACAGGATTGAACTTGAAAAATATATTGCCGGAATTGTAAACAACAGAAAACAGAAATTGCTTGCGCTTTATGCTAATCCTGATCACATACATCTGCTGTTTTCTTTTCAGAATTTAGATAAGTCGCTTTCTGAAATCGTGCGGGATATAAAAGCAGGTTCCTCCAAATTTATTAATGAAAGTCATTGGTGTAACAGGAAATTTAACTGGTAGGAAGGTTACGGAGCATTTTCTTATTCTAAAAGTCAGGTTGGGCAGGTTTGCAAATATATTCTGAATCAGGAAGAACATCATAAAAGATTAGTTTTAGGGATGAGTATTTAAATATCTTGAAGAATTCGGGAGTTGATTTTGATGAAAAATATCTTTTTGAATTTTATGATTAGAGGTCGCTCCTACGGAGCTCCACAACATTTGGAAATATAATATTCTACAGAGAGTCGGCTTCTACGGAGCCTTTTTAAACGAAATTTCACAATAACAATAGATACTGATTGGGTAGGCTCCGTAGGAGCTTACTTTTTGTAGTAACATAATTGAAAAAGTCAAGGAGCTCCGTAGGAGCGGTCTCTAAAAAGCTCGTGTATTTTTCAACAAGGATCTTCTGCGGAGCGTTCTGATCAAAATTTCATGAAAGGAATAGATGTTGATTTCGACGGCTCCGTAGGAGCCTACTTTTTGTAGCAACATAATTGAGAAAATCAAGAAGCTCCGTAGGAGCGACCTCTAAAATTCTTACCTTTGCAAAACGATGAACACAGAAAATCTACAAATACAGATAAAAACATTTTTCGGTCTCGAAGAAGTGTTGGCCGAAGAAGTGAAAAAACTGGGCGGCGCAAATGTTGAAATAAAAAACCGTGCGGTAAACTGCGAAGGCGACCTCGGTTTTCTTTATAAACTTAACTATTCAGCGAGAACGGCGGTAAAGATCTTAATTCCGCTGCTTACCTTTAAAGCCTGGGATGAAAGCCGTTTTTACGATAAACTTTTTGCTTTTCCCTGGGACGAATATATGAGCGTTGACCAGACCTTTGCAATTGACGCGACCGTTTATTCTGAAAGGTTTAAACATTCGCAGTTTATGTCCCAGAAAATGAAGGACGCCATCGTAGATTACTTCAAATTCAAACACAGGAAAAGACCAAACGTGGATGTTCAGGACCCAGATATTAAATTCCACCTGCATATTGACCGTGAACTGGTAACCATTTCTCTGGATTCTGGCGGCGACCCCTTATTCAAACGCGGATACAGAAAAGAGCAGGGGGAAGCTCCTATTAACGAAGTGTTGGCCAGCGGAATGCTGCAGCTTGCAGGTTGGGACGGAAAAGGAAACTTTTTGGATCCGATGTGCGGTTCCGGTACTTTGCTGATAGAAGCGGCGATGATCGCAATGGATTTGCCTGCGCAGATTTTTAGAAGAAAATTCGGTTTTCAGAACTGGAAAAATTATGATGCAGAACTTTTCCAGAAAATAAAAGAAGTAAGAATTAACCGCGTAAAAGAATTCAGCGGAAAAATTGTGGGTTATGATCTGGATTCTCAGATGCTGAACGCTGCACACCTCAATATCGAAGCTGCCGAAATGGAAGACGTGATTGAAGTGAAAAGACAGGATTTCTTCGAATCTAAAAAAGAATTGTTCCCATTATTGATGGTTTTCAATCCGCCTTATGACGAGAGAATTGAAATTCTGGACGATGATTTTTACAAAAAGATCGGTGATACTTTTAAGAAAAATTATCCTAATACTTTAGCGTGGTTTATTTCTTCAGATCTTGATGCTGCCAAGAAAGTTGGATTAAGACCTTCCCGCCGAATCAAGCTTTTCAACGGAAAGCTGGAATGCAGATTCCTGCAGTTTGAGATGTATGAGGGAACAAAGAAAATCCATAAATTAACAAACGAACCCACTTAATTAAGCGCTCCGAAATCCATTGAACTCAATCTCCATTATCATCGCCATCTACAACCGAAAGGACGAACTTTTCGAGTTGCTCAATTCCCTGTCCCATCAGACTGACAAGGATTTTGAAATTATAATTGTGGACGATGGTTCTCAGATTGATTTAAGACCGACCATAGAACTTTTTGCTGAAAGCCTGAACATTCAGTTTTTCCGTAAAGACAATTCCGGTCCAGGTTTGTCAAGGAATTACGGAGCCAGAAGAGCAAAGAATCACTGGCTTGTTTTCGTGGATTCTGATGTGATTGTGGAGAAAGATTATATAGTAAATATCAAAAAAAATATCGCTGAAATTCCGTGTGACGCTTTTGGCGGTGCCGACAAAGCCCACAAAGGTTTCAATCTGATGCAGAAAGCGATTTCCTATTCCATGACCTCGGTTTTTACCACGGGCGGAATCCGCGGCAGCAAAAAAGCGGTGACCAAATTTCAGCCGCGGAGTTTCAATATGGGCGTCCGCAAATCCACATTTGAAAAAGTCGGCGGTTTTTCGGAAATGAGAATCGGTGAAGATCCGGATCTTTCGATGACCCTTTGGGAAAACGGTTTCATTACGGCATTTTTCGATGATATTGGCGTTTACCACAAAAGGCGGGTCGATTTCGGGAAATTCTCGAAACAGGTTTATCAGTTCGGCTGCGCACGGCCAATCCTTAATCAGAGACATCCAAAATATGTGAAAATTTCTTTCGCGTTTCCGTCCCTGTTTCTCATCGGTTATATTCTTGGATTTATCGAGTATTTCCTGTTTCAGAAAGGATTTATTCTGGCGATGTACGGCTTATACACAGTGCTGGTGTTTTTCCATGCGCTGTACAAAACCAAAAACATCAGCATCGCATCGTTTGCCATTATTTCCACGTATATACAGATGTTTTCCTACGGTTACGGTTTCCTGAAATCGTGGGTTTTGCTCAATATTTTCAGACAGAAACCTGAGGAAGCATTTCCAAAGCATTTTCATCAGTAGTAGTTTGGGCGCACATTTCCGGCTTTCACTACTCGCTTTTTCTTTGCGGCGGCTTTGCCGCCGCAAAGAAAAGAGCTCAGACATGCCGTTCAATCCGGGGCGCGGTTCCGTTATCAATAGAAAATTAATTATTTTTACAAAAAATTTACAATGAACAGTTACTTAGAATTCAATTTCAAAATTTCACCCCTTCAACCATGGAACGAAATCCTCATGGCAGAACTCATCGAAATCGGTTTCGACAGTTTTACCGAAGAAAATGACGGAATTCTGGCCTATATTCAGAAAGAGCTGTTTAATGAAAACGAACTTCAGCAGATCCATTTATTGCAGAATGAGGAAGTGAAAGTAAATTACACTTTCCATGAAATGCCCAACATCAACTGGAATGAAGAATGGGAAAAGAATTTTGATCCTATCAATGTTGAAAACCAGGTTTCCATCCGTGCAGAATTTCATGAAAACCAAAACCTTCCCCACGAAATCATTATTCAGCCGAAAATGTCTTTCGGAACAGGGCATCACGCGACCACCTATCTCATGATTCAGCAGATGCTCGACATGGATTTTGAAAACAAAACCGTACTCGATATGGGCTGCGGGACGTCTGTTCTTGCGATCTTTGCCAAACAGAAAGGAGCCGGAAAAACAGTTGCGATCGATATCGACGAATGGTCAGTGGAAAATTCAAAAGAGAATGCAGCCAGAAACAATGTAGAGCTGGAGATTTCACAGGGAACTGCAGACAACCTAGGAAATGAAAATTTCGATATCATTCTGGCGAACATCAACAGAAATATCCTTATTTCTGATATTCCGACTTATGTTTCGGTTTTAAATAATGGTGGACAGCTTCTGCTTTCCGGACTGTGTTTCTTCGATGTCGATGATATTCTGGAGGTTTGTACGGAACACAATCTCACTTTAAAAAGGAAATTGCAGCGGGAAGAATGGGTTTCTTTACTGCTCGAAAAATAGAAAAACCCTGCTAATGCAGGGTTTTTTGTGACCTCGACAGGATTCAAACCTGTAACCTTCTGAGCCGTAATCAGATGCGCTATTCAGTTGCGCCACGAGGCCGTTTTTCGGTTTGCAAATATAGTACTTTTTTGCTTCCTTTGGAAAATGAAACCGACTTTTTTATTATTTCTTTCAGTTTTTTTTCTGTTTTCCTGTAAAAAAGAGTCCAAACCGGCTCCAAATGACTGGCAAATTATTTCTTCAAACGTTCAGTATAAGGAAAATTCCGGGATTTTGAATCTGAAATCAGGAAAATTCAGTTATGAAATTCCGACCGCAAAACTTCCGTTTAAACGGGTAATGCTCCTTAATGCAAGTCTGGTGGGTTACTTCACCGAATTGGGTATGGAGGATAAAATCATTGGAATATCAAGCCCGGAATATGTTTATTCCGACAAAATTCATCAGCTGATCAACGAAGGAAGAATTCAGAATATCGGTAACGAACAGAAATATGATATTGAAAAAATCATTGCTTTAAAGCCTGATGCTGTTTTCACGAATTATATAGCGAGTTTTGATAATACTTATGATTTAATAAAGAAAAACGGAATTGATATCATTTTTCTGGATGAATATCTGGAGCAAAATCCTTTAGAAAAATCAAAATATCTTCTGGTTTTCGGCAAACTGTTAGGCGCCGAAAAAGATGCAGATTTAAAATTTAATGAAATTCAGAATTCATACAAAACATTGAAAACTCTGGCTCAGAATGCTCGAAAAACACCGGTGGTTCTGGCCAACGAAATGTACGGAAATCAGTGGTTTTTGCCGGGAGGAAAAACCAATTTAGCTGCATTGATTTCCGATGCTAATGCAAAATATATCAATGCTGATAATACCGAATCGAAAGCTGTTCCCATGAGTTTTGAAGAAGTGTATGCGAAATCCAGGGATGCTGAGTTTTGGGTGAATGTGGGAAATCATCAGGAGAAAAAAGAACTCTTACAGATTAACCCGAATTACGCGAAAATGAACGTTTTCAACAACGGTAAACTGTATACGCTTTCCGGAAAAGAGAAATCAAAATCCAATGATTACTTCGAAAGCGGCGTGGTGCGCGCAGATCTTATCCTGAAAGATTATATCAAGATCTTCCATCCCGAACTTTTACCCGACTATAATTTAACCTATCTGAAAGAGTTGAAGTAATTAATATTCCTATTTTTGCAAAAAATTATTTACTGTTCATTATTTAGTATTCATCATTTATGTGGAAGAAAATCAAGAAACTTGTTTTTATTTTAATTCTGGCCAATATCATCTTCATTTTCTGGGGGAAATTTTTCAATCCGCCCATCACGCTTACCCAAATCGGCGGTTTGCTGGAGTACGGAAAACTTAAAAGAGATTATATCTCCTACGATGAAATGGGAACCAATGTAAAGAAAGCGGTAATTGCTTCGGAAGATCAGGCCTTTTTCAGTCATAACGGTTTCGATTATAAGGCGATTGAAAAAGCGATGAAACATAATGGGCAAGGCAAGAAACTGCGCGGCGGAAGTACCATATCCCAGCAGACCGCAAAAAATGTGTTTCTTTGGCAGGGCAGAAGCTGGATCCGCAAAGGTTTGGAAGCGGTTTATACGTCCATTATTGAACTGGTGTGGAGCAAAGATATCATCCTTGAACGTTATCTGAATTCCATCGAAATGGGTCGCGGCGTTTTCGGCGTAGAAGCAGCTTCTGAATATTATTTCAATAAAAGTTCGAAGGAATTAACCAAAAGTGAAGCGGCGTGGATAGCGACAATTCTCCCGAATCCGAAAAAATACGACCCGAAAAATCCCTCTCCATATCTGAACAAAAAGCATAACTGGATTTTGCGTCAGATGAATAACGTCAATTTGAAATAATTTATCTTTGCAGGGATTATGCCTTTATACAAACGAAATAAGATCGATTTTAATGAAATTCTAACCAAGTATTTCAGCTTTAGAAACGAGACGAAATCTCTCGAACCTCTTTCCGAACTGATGCTCAATCTCCGCAACAGCAATTTTGACGAAATACTTGATTTTCTTAGAAATAATGTTGAAATCACTGAAAATTTCGGTTATTATATCAAAAATATTTTCCAGGGCAAACCATTTAATTTATCGCTCACCGAAGCTAATATCTTATCGGAAAATGCTTTTTTTCCTGAGTTTAAAAAAAGACTTCTGAATAAAATTCTTCCAGCCGTAGAAAACGAAAATACCGTATGGTTTCTGGTGGATACTACCTCTGTGAGGCCGATGTCGGATCTTGAATATTTAAAGAATCTTCAGGAAAAGCAGCTTGACGAATTTTTCATTTTATTGGGAATTGATGATTTTGTCGTGTCCCGAAAAGTAAAGCAGGAACTTCTTTTTTCCATGAATATCCTGGCTTGGCGGGTTATCGGAAATGCGATGGACGTCGAGGTGGTCAATATGGCGCCGGAATACAGGAAATTTGACAATCCTTTTCTCGCCCTTCAAAATGAGCTGGATATTCTGAATGCTAATTTTAAGGATAATCCTGATTTCACTCTTACTTCCAAAGATGTACATCACAAGCAGATCAAAGTATATCTTCAGCAGTGTCTTGATTTTGTAACGCTTGCATTTAAAAATTCCGCGAAATACGGCATTTCCGGCAAAATCAATCAGTCGCTAATTAAGATCCGGCAGCAGCTGGAAAGAATGGGCGAAATTCTGAATGTCTTGGTAATCGATGGGGAGGGAGATGTTTTGGCGAAATCAAAGCAGTTGTTTTTCAATGTTTTACGGTATAAGTCTCATAAAAATAATCTTCGGGATCTTGTGGATGACAGCACGACTCTGATGTCGCACCTGATCACCAATCACACCGCGGAAACCGGCGCCCATTATATTACCTCGACGCGCAGAGATTATTTTAAAATGTTTCTGAAATCGAGTGGAGGAGGAATTATCGTAGGCTGTCTGGTGGTGCTTAAACTTTTTTACGGATCGCTTCCGGGAAGCGATTTTTCCCATGCAGTTCTTTATGCTACCAACTATGCGATGGGTTTCATAATGATTTATCTGATGGGATTTACTTTAGCGACAAAACAGCCTGCGATGACAGCAGCTACGATGGCGAAAGTGCTTTCCGAAGGTGAAAATACGAGAAAAAATTATGTGGAATTTGCGCATTTGGTTTCCAAATTATTCCGGTCGCAGTTTATTGCATTTATTGGAAATGTGGTGCTTTCATTTCCGGTTGCACTTGCTCTTATTTATGGTCTGGATGTTCTATTTCAGCAGAATTTTGCGGTAGATAAAGCTTCAAAACTTTTACAGGATCATGATCCTTTTCACTCGAAAGCTATTCTCCATGCATGTATTGCCGGTTTTTTCCTGTTTATATCCGGAATTATCTCCGGAAATGTAGGCAACAGTTCGGTGTTTTATCATATTCCGAAAAGAATTGCTAAAAACCCTTTTCTGAATTATTTTTTAGGGGAAAAAACCTCACAGAATATCTCCAATTATTACGCCAGAAACTGGGCAGGCATTATCTCAAATTTCTGGTTCGGTATTTTCCTTGGAATTACAGGTCCGGTGGGGCTTTTCTTAGGTTTGGATCTCGATATCCGTCATATTACGTTTGCTGCGGGAAATGTCGCTTTAGGCTTTTATGGTAAAGGTTTTATGGTAGATTCCTACACCTTCTGGATTTCTATTGTCACCGTTTTTATCATTGGATTTTTCAATTTTGCAGTGAGTTTCGGGTTATCGATGATTTTGGCTTTCCGGTCCAGAAAGGTGAATTTTGGAGAAGTAAAGGAGATTTACAGAGAAATTTTCAGGTATTTTATGAAGAACCCGCTTCGGTTTTTCCTGCCGATCCGCTCGCGGGCTTTGGATATGCGGGCCAAAGAAATGGTGGATAAAACAGTGGCTACAAAATCACAAGATCGTTAAAGTTTTCCTCCCCGAATTTTTCCTTAAATTTAGTCAGAAAAAAAGTTTTCCTCATCCTGAAATCGTTTTTCAGCAATGGTGATTTAATTTTAATTTCCAGGATTTTTTTATTTAAATTCACAGATTCAATCTCACTGAAAAGCGCATCATTAAGATATTCATTCAGAAAATCTTTCACTTCAAAAGCCATCAGTTTTTCTTCAAAACCATATATTCTTGCGAAAGATTTCACCAATTCGGAGCTTTGAAATTCTCTTTTCTTTTTCATGATTAAATTTCAAAAATTTTCGATTCTTCATTAATTTTCTTCACCACATTTTCCGTTCTTTCTTTACTGGTATCGGTAATGAAAATCTGCCCGAAATGTTCCTGATTCACCAGTTCAATCAGTTGCGCAACCCGGGTGTCATCCAGTTTATCAAAAATATCGTCGAGCAGAAGAACCGGGGTTTTGCCCGTGAGTTCTTTAATTCTGTTCATCTGAGACAGTTTCAGCGCAATCAGGAAAGATTTCTGCTGTCCCTGACTTCCGATTTTTTTTATGGAATTTCCGTTCATTTCGAAAAGCAGGTCGTCTTTGTGAATTCCTTTCGACGTATACGTAAGGATGCGGTCTTTTTCAAGGTTTTCAGTTAAAAGCTTCCGGAAAATCTGATCAGGCTGATCAGTTCCGGAACCTTCAAGAAGATGGGACTGGTATACTACGGTTACTTTTTCATTTCCGTTCGAAATTATTTCGTAATAACTCTGGATTAAAGGCAAAATAGAATCCGTAAACTCGCGTCTTTTTTCAAAAATCCTGGTTCCGAATTTAATTAAAGGTTCATTGTAAATTTCCAGATTTTCAGCATCGAAATACCTGTTTTTAGCGAAACTTTTCAGAAGAGCGTTTCTTTGCTGGATGGTTTTCTGGTACTGAATTAAATTAAAAAGATATTCAGCATCAGTCTGAGAAATCATCGCATCCAGAAATCTCCTGCGGCTCTCCCCGGAATCGGAAATTAAGTTGGAATCATAAGGAGAAATGATGACACTTGGCAAAAAACCGATGTGATCTGCGATTCTGTCGTAAGATTTATCGTTTTTTTTGATGATTTTCTTTGCGTCTTTTGGCATCTGGATCTTGATGATATTTTCCTTTTCACCATCGAAAATTTCGCCTTCTATTGAGAAAAAGTCCTCATCCGATCTGATGTTGTTGAGATCGGTATTTCCCAGAAAACTTTTGGCAACAGAAAGGTAGTGCAGGGCATCCAGCAAATTGGTTTTTCCAGCACCGTTATTTCCAACAAAACAGTTGATCTGTGGCGAAAAACTGAAAGTTTTCTCCGGATGATTTTTGAAATTAATTAATTGGAGTTTTTGAATGATCATTTTAAGGTTCAAATATTTCAGAATTCTGTCTTGCGTCCCAAATTCTCAAAATTCTTATTTGATCTGCATTTAGTGAATAATATAAGTAATAATCTTCGACTAAAATTGCGCGGATATTTTCTATTTCTGTTGTAATTCCAGAAAATGGATTATCGGAGATTTGCTGTAATTTTAATTCGAATAATTGATTTAATTTTATGCTGTATGAAGGTGATTTATTTCGTGAGGTCCAATATTCGAAGATTGATTTTTTATCGGAAACCGCTTTTGATGACCAAATTATTTTAACCATTCTTCTGTCATTTTCTTTACCTCTTCATGCAAGTAAAAGTTGCCTTTTTCGATTTCGTTCTCTGCATCATGAAGCATTTTTTTCTGACTTTCGGTAAGATGTATTTTTGATTGATATACGGACGGAGTTTCTTGCACTGAACCTTCTTTTTCCGGCATCTTAAAATTCATTAATAATTCCTCAATTTTCAGGAGAATACTGAGGTCATCAAGCTCTACAATGTTTTGTATAATTTTTCGTTTTTTTTCATTCAAATTTTCCATCACTCAAAATTTCAGTAAAGATAAAAATTTCAGTTCAGAACGCTCTCAAAAATAGGTGCCGATTTAGTTGTCAAAATTGACGAAGTGCGGAATATCGGTAGAAAAAGAATTGAGCGGAAGCATGCTGTTGCGGTAACCGTTAAATTCGTACGCAGGTTTATTGTCAAACGGAACGCTGGGGTAGTAAGCAAAAGAAATCTGAATATTGTTGAAAACCAGATATGGATTATTGATCAGAACACCAACTCCGAATTTCGACTGTGTTTTTGCGCTGAATAATTTTTGGTTATTTTGAGAAAGCCATCCCAAAGCCACAATGCTGTAAGGACTGAAATGAAAATTTTTCCAGGTTTTATCGATGAAAAACTGAGTCTGATAACGCAAAATTAATTTTTTGGTCCCGATGAAATCACCGCTGTATGCAGGAAACTCACTCTGGTCGGAAATATTAATTCGGTCTTTGTAGGTCGTGTTGTACATTTCGCTTCCCCACGCAAAAGTTGGGGAAAAGAAATGTCTGACTTTTCCGTATTTCCAGGGTTGCTGATTTGTAAAATAAGTTCCTTCAAGACGGAATGAATCGCTGTTTTCTGTGGCTTCGTTAAAGAATCTTCCGTATTCGGCTTTGACGGTAAAATATCCCCAGTTGATAAAACTTCCGACCGATGCAGAAATCCCTGCATAAGGAGTTATTTTGCTGCTTCTTTTGATCACTCCTGAAGTAATGCCGAATGATTTGCCGTAAGGAATGTCTTCGGGAAGATTATATTTAAAAATATTTTTTTCGACAGAAAATTTTCGTTCTATATAAGCTGCTGAAGCTAAAAAACTGTTGTAGGTCGCAAAAAAAACATCCTGATCGTTGGGTGGACGGTCTTTGTACTGATAATTTTCAAACCGGCCCAACACTGCAATATTCCGCGAGATTTCACTTCCGTCCCCGAAAAATACAGGAAACTGATATCCTCCCCATAAATCCTGACGGTAAACCTTGATCTGAACTTCAGGATAGATATCCGCATTTTCAACCGGCATTGCAACTTTCCGCATAAAATATTCGAAGGTAAAACCGCCTGCCCATCTTGTGAGCGGAGAAAAGAAATCGCGCCTTGCAGTGAAATTTATCCTCTCATTATTCAGGAAATCTTTTTCGCCCGAAATTCCTGCATTGACAAAGCTTCCGAACAGATTGTACGCGGTATAACTTCCGTAGAGATTATTCTGTTTGTCATTAAAATCATTTGCGTACAGAACACTCAATTCATGGCCTAAACCCAGAAGATTTTCTTCGGTAGCGCCGACTCCGAATTTGCTTCCTGAAAAACTCAGTCTCGGTTTGAGACTCCATGAATCGAGAACACTTACCTTGACATCGATAGAATCTTTTGATGAAGGAAGCTCGTTAATGCTTATGTTCACACGGTTCACAAACTGCATGTCCCGTAAAACACGTTCAGATTCGTAGATTTTCTGAGCATTATATTCTTCGCCTTTTTTAAAGAGAAGATAATTGCTGATGGTAGATTTTTTAGAATCGATGTGAACGCGTTCTGCAAGACGGTCGTACCATTTTGGATCTTTGCTTTGATCTGAAATTTTATATCCGAAAGGATCGAAGGTTTCGATTTCGATATTTCTGATAATTTTTCCGTTGTAGGAAGTTTGGGGAAGTTCTTTTGGATTTGATTCTACAGAAACGGAATCTGGTTCCCGCCGGAAAATAAGGCGGTGAAGAAATTTGGTCGATTTTCTTTTATCAGAAAATTCTTCAATTTTATAATATATCAGATCTTTTTTCTCCTGCGCCGAAAGAAAAGATATTGAAGAAAGAATAAAGAAGATTAAAATGAGATATTTGGAACGCAATATTATTTATTTAGTGAAAACTGCATAACAATTAATGAGCCAACTCAGTATGAGAAATACGAAAGGCATCCCACTGCAAACTTCCACCCATAAAGAAAAGTAAGTTTCTTTATTGGTGTTTTCAGAAAAATAAATGAGAATAAAAGTGCAGACACAGGTTAAAAAAAAGGCTACAGAATATGCGTTTTTGAGATAAAATACCGCAGTTATTAAACTGATAAAAATAAATAAATACGCCAGATATTTGGTGTTCTGAACCCCGATTAACCTTGGAAAAGTTACTACTTTGTCATCTTTCATATCGCGGATGTCAAAAGGTAAAACCAAAGCCGTAATAAAAAACAGACTGATGACGAAAATTTCTAAATGAAAATACGGCAATATTAACCACGAATTGATTAAAGCCCAGGTCAATCCAACATAAAAAACCTTTAACAGCGGTATTTTCCGGATGTGATTATTTAAAAATGATGAATTGTAAAACAAACCCATAGTAACAATAATCAGCCATTTCAGCAGCCGGATTTCATTATGATTAAGATAAATCAAAACTGCTGAAAAAATTCCGCAAACCACATTGAACGCAAAAATTCTGGTAAAAAAATGGTGATTCTGATATTTCGTATAAAGATAGCCGCTGAAATAAGTGATGAATATTAAAATCACTGTGGGGAAGCGGAACAGGTTTTGCTCCAGCATAAAAAATACGGCAAACAGCGTTCCCATAACCGAAACAAAAATTTGGCTGTCAATGATATATTTTTTTACTAAATTTAAAAGCTGCATTGATGCAAATTTAACCAATAAATCGTTTTCCCATCCTATTTAAGATTTAGCACCAACTCTATGAAAAACTTTACCAGGCTTTTTACCCTATTTCTTTTTCTTTCACTTTTTTCTCCGCTTTTCGGGCAGAAATATTACGATGACCAGTGGAAAAAAGTCGCTGAAAATTACAAAACCGGAAAATACAAATCGAATCTTCCCATTATTTTAGAAATCCAGAAACAAGCCATGAAAGATGACAATGCGAATCAGTTAATACGCTCGCTGAAAGCGGAATTCAGCATTGTGAACCAAACCCGTGATGACGGAAACAACGATTCATCAAGTCAGTTTTTTAAAAAGCTTTCTTCTTTCGGTGATCAGCTGAAAGGAGAACAGAAACTGGTTTATGAGGTATTGCTGGGTCAGTTTTTTATGGATTATTATCAGAATGAATCCTGGGAAATTAACCAGCGGGCCAATATTAATAATCAGGATGTTGCCCAAATTGAAACCTGGAGTAAACTTGATTTCAAGAATTATTTAACCCAACATTTTGAAAATTTAAATAAGAAAAAAGCCGTTTTGCAAAAAATACAGCTTTCAAAATACAAAGCTATTTTCGAGGAAACTCAGGATCTGGACTATTTCCCTACTTTATTCGACTGGAATGCGGTAAATGAAATTGAATTTTTGAAAAATTCTGAACTTTTTACTCCGAATGAACTCAAAGAGAATCACCAGAAAATATTGAATATTTATGACGGACTGATCACCAGGAATTCAGGAAATTCCAAACTCTATTTTCAGCATCAGACACTGAACTATAACTGTGAATTTAACAACTGCAAGGATAAATTAGCGCTGCTTCAGGATCTTGTAAAATCAAATACAGAAGGCGATTACAAAGTTTTGATTATTGCTGAGATCATGGACGAACTTACTTCTGAACAGAAGAATCAGGACGCGCTTTCCTGGGCTGAAACTGCGAAAAAACAGTATTTAAAATCGAAATTTTCAGATAATATAAAAAACCGGGAAAACCAGATTGTAAATCCCGCCTTGTTAATTAAATATGAAACGCACACACAGGCAAATCTGCCGATACATTTGGTTGCAGAGGCGAAAAATGTTCATCAGTTTTCTTTAAATATTTATGAAGTAAAAGATGATTTTCAGAATTTTTTGAAATATGTCTCCAATCAGTATGACAAAAATATTTTCCAAAATGTGAAGAAAACGCTTGTGCGTAAAGAAACCTTCAGTCTTCAGGATTTAAAGGATTATAAAAACCACAAAACTTCGCTGGAAATTAAGCCGCTTCCTTCCGGAATTTATATGGTGGAATATGTCGTGGAAAACGCCATTCAGGAGAATTTTTATTTCATTTCCACATCTTCGCGAATTATTTATGCAAAAAAAGATGAAAGGAAATCTCTGGAAGACCAGCTGAAATTGGTGAGCCGCGAGAACGGACAGTCCATTTCTAATGAAGGTTTGAAAATCTTTGAATATTCCCGCGGAACAGGCGTGAATTCATTTAACGCAGCTTCTGATCAGTCTGCGACTTTCAAATTTCCTGTCTCCAGCGAAAAAGATTATTACCGGTATTATCTTGTTCAGCAGCCGAAAACGAACGATTTTAATTTAATTCAGGTGTATGGAAACAATTATTATCCGGAAAATGAGATCGGAAAACAGAGAGATTTGGCGCAGATTTTTTTAGACAGGGGAATTTACAGACCTGGGCAAACCGTCTATTTTAAAGTAATCAACACGAAGTTGCTGAATGAGAAAGAATCAGTTTCTCCGGGAATTTCTCAAAAAATTACGCTGTACGATGCAAATGGTGAAGAGATTTCTTCTCAGAATTTTAAAACCGGTGAATTTGGTTCGTATAGTGGAAATTTCGTTTTGCCAAACGGAAAACTGAACGGAAACTTTTCGCTGCGTATTCATGAAAACAACATCGAAAGCTACAAATCATTTCAGGTTGAAGAATACAAAAGACCAAAGTTTGAAGTCATTATCGATCCGGTGAAAGACGAATACAAGTACGGACAAACCATAGAAATCAAAGGAAAAGCGATGACTTTTTCCGGAATTCCGCTGAGCAATGCGACTGTAAATTATGAAATAAAAAAACGCAATATCCGGTGGATGTATTTTTACTGGTATCCGCGTGGAAATGATAATGAAAACTCGATTTTAGGTGACGTGAAAACCAATGAGAAAGGAGAGTTTACCATTAAACTGGATTTGAAGAAAGACGAAACTTTAGATGGAATTCAAATCGATAATTATGAAATTAATGCTTCCGTAACGGATATCAACGGTGAAACACAATCGGAAACGGCAAATGTGCGGGTAGCTTCGGTTTCCCATTACATCAAAGCCGACGATATTAAAGATACTTTTACCGATGAGAATATTAAAATAAAAGTCGAGACCAAAAACTATAACGAACAGAATTTGAAGAAAACTTATCAGGTAAAACTTTCCAAACTGGTTGCCGATGAAAGAGTTTTCAGGGATAATTTTAAAGACGAAATTCAGGATTTGCCCAAGTTTTTGAAAAGCGAGTTTGTGCAGAAATTTCCGCACGATTATTTTTCCAAAGAAGAAAAAGAGAAAGGAATTCAATCTGTCATTCTGAATGGAGCGTTGCGGAATGAAGAATCTCTTGATTTAGGGAAATTAACCGCCGGAAAATATAAACTGGAGCTTTATAATATCGAAGGAAAAGACACCATAAAAACCGAAAAAACTTTCGAAGTTTTCGATAAAAGATTCTTAACTGATTCGCAGAAACCTTTCCTGAAAGTTATTCAGCCAAAAAGTGAATTTAAAAGGACTGAAAAAGCGAAAATCTATGTTTATTCGGCTGTTCCGAATGCTTTGGTTAACATCTATGTTCAAAACGGAAACGGTGAAACTTTAACCGAACAGAAATCTTTGAAGAACGGCGTTTTGGAATATGAAGTAGCGTTCCCGAAAGATGAAAGTATCGATCAGATCAATGTACAGTTTCAGTTAGTGGCTTTTAATGATGTGCAGACGCAATCGGTTAATTTAAAGATTGCTTCCGACAAAAAACCACTACGAATTGAAACGGTGACTTTCCGCGATAAACTTCAGCCGAATTCCAAAGAAAAATGGACGGTGAAAATTCTTGGCGATGACAAAGAACGCGTCAATGCTGAAGTTTTGGCCAATATGTACGATAAATCTTTGGATCAGTTTGCAGCCAATTCTTATTCCTGGCAAAAACTGTATCAGAAATATTTCCTCATAAATTCTTATGGAATTAATGAATACCTGTCTCAGGAAAACTTCAGCAAAAGGGTGCCGTATCTAAATCAGAAAGGAGTTAATATTCCCGAATTTAATTGGTTTAATGGAGGGATTTACGGAAACCGAATGGAAGTAATGTACAGTGCGGCAGTTGCCGAACAGTCAAATGCTGTTCGAGCCAAATCTGAAATGAAATCGGTTGGGAATCCGCCGCCACCGCCGCCAAAAGCCGAACGTATGGTTGATTCCACTTCTGTTTCGGATGTGGAAGAAGTTGTGGTAACTGGACTGGGCGGGAAAAAAGAGGATTTGGGAAAAATTCCGGTTCGTCAAAACTTAAACGAAACCGCATTTTTCTACCCTAATTTATTAACTGACAAAGATGGAAATGTAACTTTTGAGTTTACTTCTCCGGAAGCATTAACACAATGGAAACTGATGTTTTTAGCCCATACCAAAGATGCAAGATCTGCAGTTTTGGAGAAAGAAGTGGTAACGCAGAAGGAGTTTTCGGTTACGCCGAATTATCCGAGATTCCTGCGTGAAGGTGACGAACTGAATCTTCAGTCGAAACTTTCAAGTTTAGTCAGTCAAAAGCTGAACGGAACGGCACAGCTTCAGATTCTGGATGCTTTTACCAATGAAGATATTTCCGGTAAATTTAGTTTGAATGAAACACAGGAAACCTTCAGTCTTGCCGAAAATGGAAATGCTGTGGTCAACTGGAAACTCAAAGTTCCGAACGATGTTTCTTCGATCATTATTAAAATTGTCGCCAAAGCCGGTAATTTCTCGGATGGTGAACAGAAAGCAATTGCTGTGTTGCCAAACAGAATGCTGGTTACCGATGCAGTTCCGATTTTCGTGAAAGAAGGTCAGACGAAAACGTTTACACTGGAAAATTTAGTCAAAAATTCTTCAACAACTGCTACAAATTTTTCCAATACTTTGGAACTGACAACCAATCCGATCTGGGAAATTATGTTTGCTTTGCCAAGTCTGAAAAACGACCAGAATAATTCAGCTGATGTTATTTTTAATAAATGGTTTGCTGATGTTTTGGCTTCTGAAATCTTTAAAGCCAATCCAAAACTGAAAACTGTTTTTGAAGAATATCAAAGCAAAGGTTTACTGACTTCAAATCTTGAAAAAAATCAGGAACTGAAACAGTTGCTTCTGGAGGAAACACCGTGGGTTTTAGATTCTAAAAATGAAACCGAGCAAATGGAAAAATTGGCGCGTCTTTTTGATGCAAATACGATGCGAAATTCCATTCAGAATGATTGGGCAGAACTGAAAAAACTGCAGAATCCGGATGGCGGTTTTTCTTGGTATCAAGGTTATCCAAGTTCGTACTATAATTCGTTGTATATTTTAAAATCTTTAGGAAAAATTAATGAATGGCTGAAAGGAAACACTGCAGATTATCAAAGTTCTGAACAGAAAGAAATGGTTTCGAAACTGATCAGTTTTGTGGATACCGAAGTGAACAAATATGGCGAAATCGACAAGAAAAACCTCGTGAATAATTATGTTTTAGATTATCTCGACACCCGAAATTATTGGGAAAAAGAATATCCTCTAAAAACCAAAGGAACTGCGCTGAAAAATGCCGTAATTTCCAAAGCGAAAACAGAAAAAATCACCGATTTTACCTTTTTTGGATTGCACCGTTTAGCGATTTTATTTGACAGTTATGGGATGAAAGATGTTTCGAAAAAATTCCTTACTTATTTAAAGGAAACCTCGACCGAAACAGAAACCCAAGGTGTTTACTGGAAACAAAATCTGAACGATTGGGGCTGGTACAATTCTAAAACTGTAAATCACGCCGGTGCATTGGAAGCGTTTAATAAACTGACTCCGAACGATACAAATTTCATTGAGGAAATGAAAATCTGGCTGATTACGCAGAAAGAAGTGAATTCATGGGGAAGTTCGCGCGGAACCGCGGAAGTGATTTTCACTATTTTAAATTCAGGAAAATCATGGACGAGTTCAGAAAGCGATAAATCAACCATTGTTTGGGGCGGAAAAGAACTTGTAAATCCGGACAAAAAAGCAACCGGATACGTGAAAAGCTCAGTGAAGGAATCTGTAATTGATAAAAATTTAGGAACGGTTACCGTCACCAAACCCGGTCCCGGAATTGTTCAGGGCGGCTTGTTCTGGCAGTATTATGAGGATCTGGACAAAATTAAATCCTCCGAATCTTACCTTTCGATCACGAAAGAACTGTATAAAAAAGTGAAAACCGTAAACGGCGAAGAGTTAATTAAAATCACAGAAAATTCACCGTTAAAAGTGGGGGATAAAGTTACCGTAAGAATGATTCTGAACACCGACAGAAATATGGAATTCATTCACCTGAAAGATATGCGTGCTGCAGGTTTTGAGCCGTTGAACGTTATTTCAGGTTATGAATGGAAAAACAGTTTGGGTTATTATCAGTCCACGAAAGATGCTTCAACAAATTTCTACATCGAAAATATGCCCAAAGGGAAGTACGTTTTCGAGTACGATTATATCTGCAACGCATCGGGAACTTTCAGCAACGGAATTACCACTTTGCAGAACTATTACGCGCCACAAATGAATGCGCATACGAAAGGCACGAAGGTCACCATTTCTGAGTAGATTATTCTCATGAATTTTTAAAACCGTTTCAGTTTTCTGAAGCGGTTTTTATTTTTTGACAAATGTCAAAGGAAACGCTTTTTAAAGACCGGAACTTTGTACCCGCAAAACAAAGAACTGAAAAATGAAAAACTTTAATAAGGCATTTTTTGCCGCCATGCTTGGTTTTCCAATGGTTTTCCGGGCGCAGACCGCACCGGATCTCCAGGAACTTGTGAATGCGGCGCTTCAAAGAGATGCTGCGATAGAACAGCAGAATTTGGATGCAAAAGCAATCGGTCTTGATCAGCAGAAACTGAAGGATGTTTTCCTTCCTAAAGTAGAAATCTCCGGTAAAGCAGGATATCTTAATGCAACCGCTGATATTAATTCCCCCGAACTTGTAGTTCCGGCAATCAAACCTGTTTTTCCGGGAATGGTTTTTCCCGAAGGCGCGCTCGATAATCAGTTCAATTTATCGGGTTTTGATGTTGCAGCAAAAGCCGAAGCTTCGGTTTTGATTTATTCCGGCGGAAAAGTAAAGTATTTGAAACAGGCATTGACGGAAAAAAATAATTCCAATCGGGCGTTGCAGGAAAAATATCAGGATGAAGTGATTACTCAGGTTTCAAAAGCGTACGATCAGTTTGCTTTGGTCACCGAATCTAAAAAAGTGCTGGATGAAAGCAAAAAACGCCTCGACATCAATAAGAAAACCGCCGAAAAAGCGTTGGGATACGGCTTAATCACGCCTTACGATTTCAAAAAAATTGAATTGGCAGAGGCAACACTCGATTCTAAAATGGTTGAATATGAAGGAAAAAGAGAACTGCTGATTACGCAGCTTTACCTTCTGACAGGAATTGAAAAAACGAGGATTGCTTTAATCAATCCAACTTTAGAAAAAATAGAATACCTGAATGGAGATCAGTCAGTAGAAAACCGCGCAGAACTGAAGGCATTTGATTTTGGGATTAAAGCCATTGATGCTAAGATTAAAGCTGAAAAAACATGGTGGATTCCCAAGGTTCAGGCAACGGCTTCCGTTTCTTATTTGGGGCTGTTCAATTCGAATGTTTCTTCTTCTAAAGATGTAATTCCCGGAATGGTGAATAGGCTTGATTCAGATTTAAAAAACACTCAGATCTTTCCGATGTTTCAGGCCGGAATTGGTTTTAAATGGGATGTTTTTGATGGCAATGAAGGGAAACACGAAATGGAAAAAGCCAGGATTGAGAGAGAAATTTTGGAAAGCAAAAAAACGGATGCAGAAAGAAAACTGCAGCTCAATTTAGCTAATAATCAAACCAATTACAATATCGCTTGGTCCCAAATTGAATTGAAGGCAAAAGCGAGACAGATTGCCAAAAATGCTTTAACGCAAGCCGAAAAGGAATTCAGATACGGTTTAATTAAATCCAGCCAGTTGATTGAAGCAGAAAATGATCTTGAAAATGCAGAACTGGAATATCAAACCGCAGTATTCAATCAAAGAAGGTCCGCCGTAGAACTGATGAAATCTACCCAAAATTTGTCCGCAGAAAAACTATAATTATAAAACAATAACATTACAATGAAAAACTATATGCTTAAATATTTCGCTCTGGCAGGATTAATCTCAGTAACTGCATGTAAGCAGGAAACTCCTCAAAAACTTATTGAAGGAAAAACCAAAAAAGAAGTTATCGCTTTCGCACCGAAAGTTACCGGAAGAATTTTGAAGATTTATGTGGAAGAAGGACAAACGGTGAAAGCTGGTGATACTTTGGCGATGCTTGATGTTCCGGAAGTTTCAGCAAAAATTGCGCAGGCAAAAGGTGCTACAGCCGCCGCATCTGCACAGGCAAGACTGGCAAAAAACGGTGCGACCCCAGATCAGCTGAAGCAGTTGAAAGCCAAGCAGAAAGGTTTGCAGCAGCAGTATGAATATGCACAGAAATCGTACAGCAGAGCACAGAATATGTACAGAGACAGTCTGCTTTCTCCCCAGAATTATGATGAAACGTATGCCAAGCTTCAGGGCGCAAAAGCCCAGTACGAAGCAGCAAATGCAGAACTGCATGATGTGGAAATGGGAACTAGATTAGAGAAAATTGACATGGCCGCGGGCCAGGAAAACCAGGCGAGAGGCGCTTTACAGGAAGCGAATGTAGCGTATTCTGAAAGATACATTATCGCAACCAACGACATGGAAATTGAAACCATCACTTTAAATGTAGGCGAACTGGCAACCGCGGGTTACGCATTGTTCAACGGGTATATTCCCAATACAACGTATTTCAGATTTACCATTCCGGAAAGTAAAATTGCTGATTATCAGAAGGGAATGACTGTGAATCTAAAATCAACTCACGGAAACAAAGAATTTGCAGGAAAAATAGTTGCGATCAGACAATTGACTAAATACGCGGATATTACCACCGCTTTCCCCGATTATCAGCCGGAAGACGCAGTATACGAAATTAAGGTAATCCCCAGTGACGTGGCACAGGCGAACAATCTGTTGGTGAATTCAAGTGTGATTTTAAAATAATTTAAAAAATCACAGGACATGAAACAGATTAAATATCTTTTGAAAAGAGAGTTCCGGTTGTTTTTTACGAACACCACCATGCTTTCGGTTTTCTTCCTTGCACCGCTTGTTTACGCGCTTTTAATCGGTTTTACCTATCAGAGTGGAAAAGTGACGGATATTCCGGTCATCGTAATTGATCAGGATAAAACTCCAACCTCACAGCAGATGGTGGATATGCTGGAAGACAATCATTCCATAAAAGTTTTGAATTATCAGGCAGAACCTGCTTCTTTAAAAGATGAGGTCATAAAAACAGAAGCCGGAGCCGTTGTCATTATTCCTGAAAGATTTGAAGCCGGTATTCTCCAAAAAAAATATCCGGAACTGAATGTGTATATCAATACTTCCAATGTACTCACAGCCAATTTTGCCTCCAAAGCGATTCAGCTGACCGTTGGAACATTTTCGGCCGGTGCGGAAATGAAGGCTTTGCAGAAAAAAGGGATGAATGCGGATCAGGCAAAAATTTCCTTTGAACCTTTCAAAGCGAATTATATTACGCTTTTCAACACCACCAGCAATTATCTGGTTTTTATGTGGCCTGCTCTGATGGCGGTGGTTTTACAGCAGGTCATTCTTTTGGCAATGGCGGTTACGTTTTCCGAAGAATTTAAAAGAGATTCTTTTGTGAAAGATTTTGCCGGAAAACAGAAATATGCCGTTCTGGTGATGGCAATTAAATGTCTGCCGGTCTGGCTTTTTTCTAATGTCAACCTCCTTATTTTTTATTGGTGCGGAGTGTATTTTAAGATCCCGATGCCGGAGAATGTATCCAATTTCTTTTTAGTAACCGCAATGTTTGTAGTAGCTTCAACCAATTTAGGGGTTTTGGTAAGTATTCTGATCCCGAATGCACTGAAGGCGACACAGATTTTGATGATTATCGCATCGCCTGCTTTCATCATCAGCGGTTTTACCTGGCCAACATACGCAATGCCTGAAATGATCACCAGATTTACAGAAATAATTCCTTTGACACCATATCTTCAGGCGATTAAAATTATGGTTGTACAGCATGGTTTAGACCAACTTACTCAGAAATATCTTTGGCATCTCTTTATCTTAGGTTGGGTGTTTTTTATTTTGGGTTGGGTGGCACTGAAGATCAAAATTAAAATCTTATTCAAAGAATATCATTTATCTGCTGATACCGAAAAAGGTATTGAGGAGTAAAAAAAATAGTTTTTCATGTTCTTGTGAAGGGCGTTCCCATATTTTTGGGGCGCTCTTTTTTCTTACTTTTGTTTAAATTTTTATTGAATGACCATCATTGAGCACCTTAGGCAGCATATAAAACTGGATACCGAAATTGAAAGATTTTTAAAGGAGGAATGTGAGTTTAAAGTGTATCGGAAAGGTGAGCTTCTGAGCCACCAGAATCAGTATAACCGAACAGTATTTTTCGTTGAAAAAGGCTTACTGCGGATGTTTTACTATGAAAACGGAAAGGATATCACCACTAATTTTTATTCCGAAGGAAAACTCACGGCGAATATTGATACCCTTTTTAAGGATCAGCCCACAAGGTACAATATTGAAACGCTTGAAAAATCCGAAATCGTTACTTGTAACTTTCAGAAGCTTGAAGAATTCTGCTCGGTTTCTCTCACTTTTG
Organism: Kaistella soli; assembly: GCF_019038595.1. Taxonomy (GTDB): domain Bacteria; phylum Bacteroidota; class Bacteroidia; order Flavobacteriales; family Weeksellaceae; genus Kaistella; species Kaistella soli. The sequence continues at coordinate 535,307 of NZ_JAHOPF010000002.1, read as the reverse complement.
CCAATTTCAGCCGATATATTCTGGGAAATCTGATGATACAGATGTCGAACAGAATTTCTTCCCTCCAGTATATGACTGCCAAAGAAAAATACGCGCAGCTGATGGCGGAAAATCCTGATATTATTTTGCGCGCTCCGCTGGGGATGATAGCAAGTTATCTTGGGATTTCTCAGGAAACTTTAAGCAGAATAAGAAGTGAAAAATAATTTTTGAGGTGTTATTACCACTTGTTTTCCAAATTGCTTAACTTTGATTTTCTCTAAATATACTTGAAAACCATGCAGAACATTTTCGACGCCAAAGACGCCCAGAATTACATCGACAGAATCAACAGCCTTACTCCGGAAACTCCAGGAAAATGGGGGACAATGAGCGTGGATCAGGTGCTCGCTCATCTCAATGTGGCTTATGAAACTATTTACGAACAGGAAAAACATCCGAAGCCCAATTTCATTGCAGGATTTCTGTTAAAAAACTTCGTGAAATCAAAAACCGTGAACGAGCTTCCATATAAACAGAATCTTCCTACGGGACCAATGTTTATCATCAAAGGAAACAAAAATTTCGAGGAAGAAAAAAAACGGCTGATCGGTTTTATTCAGAAAACACAGCAGCTGGGAAGAGAAGCTTTCGATGGTAAAATGTCACATTCTTTCGGGAAACTTACCGCCCAGGAATGGAACAACATGCTGGCGAAACACCTTAATCACCATTTGGATCAGTTTGGAGTTTAAAGCCTTAAACAACACAAAATGAAAAAATATTTGCTCCTTTTTTTGGTCTTCAGTTCTTTCGCATTTTCTCAGATGCCCAATATTGCTGAGGTCTGGCTGAATAAATCCCAGCCTTACACCGGAACGATTGGCGGTGATAAAGAGCCGATTAAAGTGAAAATCAAGATTTCTGAGCAGAACCGTAAAAATGATCAGGAGTATTTCGTTTCCGGTTACTCGCTGGTGGAAAATAATTATTCCAAATTTGAAGGAAAACTGAAAATCACCCAATATAAAGACGGTAAAAAAAGAAGTACCGTTTTCGGTGAATATGAGCTGGCCGAAGAACCTAATGGAAAACATTCAGGTATACTGAAAGGAAAATTTATTTATACCTTTATCTGGGACAGAAAGACAGAAAAAATCGGACAGCAGTACATCGAATTCATCGGCGACTGGACAAATTATGACGGAACACTACATTTTAAAACCAACTGGAAAAACCAATAATAATGCTAAGACAGATATTTGCCGTGATAGCAGGGATTGTAGCCACTTCCATCATCGTGGGAATTGTACAGTATATCGGTCACATGCTTTATCCGCTGCCGGCCGGAAGCAACAGCAATGATCCCGAAGTCATCCGTAAATATGTAGAAACAGCACCGTTTATGGCACTTTTCTTTGTAATTATTTCCTACGCTGCCGGAGCAGTTTGCGGAGGTTTTGTAGCAAGTAAAATCGCAAGGGACAGCAGTCGCGCACCGGTTTTCATCCTCGGGGCTGTATTTGTTTTAATTTCGGTTTATATGATGGTTACGATTCCGTCGCCATTCTGGTTCTCGATTTTAGGGATCGGAGCATGGGGACTCGTGTTTGTTGGCAGGGATCTCACTCAAAAAAGAAGGTTATGAAAATAGAAATTGTCGGTTTTGAACCGAAATACAGAGAAGATTTTAAAAATCTGAATGTGGAATGGCTTCAGAAGTATTTTGTGGTCGAGCCATTCGATGCACATCAGCTTTCCAATCCTGAAACAGAAATCCTTGAAAAAGGCGGCAGAATTTATCTTGCAAAAGCTGGAGACAAGATTGTTGGAACAGCTTCTTTACTAAAAGAGCACGGTGTTTATGAGCTTGCGAAAATGGCTGTAACCGAAGAGTTTAAAGGCCGCGGAATCGGAAAACTTCTCATGACGCACTGTATTGAAGAAGCAAAGAAATTGGGAACAGAGAAAGTGATTTTACTTTCCAACCGAAGTTTAACTCCCGCCATTGAAATGTATAAAAAGTTCGGTTTCACTGAAGTTCCGGTAGACGCCGAAACGCCTTACGAGAGATGTAATATCAAAATGGAACTTTCTCTCCAATAAACAAATCAAAAAACAAACAATAAAAATAAGAACTATGGCACAGGTAAATGCGTATTTAACATTCGACGGCAACTGCGAAGAAGCCTTCAATTTTTACAAATCCGTTTTCGGCGGAGAATTCCCGATGATCGGGAAATTCGGAGATATGCCTCCACAGGAAGGAATGCCGCCAATGTCGGAAGAAATTAAAAACCGGGTGATGCACGTAACGCTGCCGATTTCTCAGGAAACAATCCTGATGGGAAGCGATACAATGCCCGGCATGCACGACCACAAAGCTGGAAATAACATTTCACTTTCCATCAACACGGATTCCAAGGAAGAAGCAGAGCGCCTTTTCAACGGGCTTTCTGAAGGCGGAAACGTAACAATGCCGCTTGCCGACACGTTTTGGGGCGCCTATTTTGGTATGTGGACCGATAAATTCGGTATCAACTGGATGGTGAATTACGATGATCCTGCGAAAGTACAGTCACATTAATTTATTTTAGGAGCAGGACAGTTCCCGCTTTTTCCGGCGGCTAGGTCCCGCTTTCCGTTACAATCTTTTTTCAGCGGCGGCTTTGCCGCCGCTGAAAAAAGGATTTCCACTGCAATCGGGGGCTAGGATGAAGCCCCGTTTTTCTTCCGGAATGATAAAAAAATAGATGATATCCGAAAATAAAACAAAACCCACAGCACTCAGCGTTGAAGAGTTTATTCTGAGCTCCGACGAAAAGAAACAGAAAGACAGTTTTGAACTCGTCAGCATCATGGAAGAACTTTCCGGCGAGAAAGCCACCATGTGGGGACCGTCCATCATCGGTTTCGGTTCTTACCATTACCAATATGAAAGTGGGCGTGAAGGTGATATGTGCAGGATCGGATTTTCTCCCAGAAAGTCAGCATTCTCTTTGTACATTACGAATTGCGGTTCGGAAAAAGAGAGTAAGCTGGTAGAGGATTTAGGAAAAATAAAAAAGGGAAACGGCGGATGCATTTATTTCAAAAAGCTCGATGAGTTAGATAAAGATGTTCTTAAGAATCTCATCACAGAATCTTTGAAATCTGCCAAAAAAAAAATGGGGCTAAAATATAATGGTCAGTAACATAAATTTAAAATTTATAATATGAGCAAAATAGCATTAGTAACAGGAGCCAGCCGCGGTTTGGGAAAAGATATGGCATTAAGTCTCGCCAAAAAAGGAATTGACGTTATTTTCACCTACCATTCGAAAGGAGATGAAGCAGCCCAAACTGCCCTCGAAATAGAAAAATTGGGCCAAAAGACCGCTTTTCTTCAGTTAAGTATGGATAATCAGTCTGGTTTTGAAGATTTCTTTAAGAATGTAGAAAAAGTTCTTAACGAAAAATTTAGCGGTCAGAAAATAGATTTTCTCATCAACAACGCCGGAATCGGTTTGCGCACAATTTTAGGTGAAACTGATGAAAAAACTTTCGATACTCTGATGAACGTTCATGTGAAAAGCCCATATTTTTTTACCCAAAGTATGCTCAAGTATATGAATGACGGCGGTGGAATTATCAATATAGGAAGCGGCTTGTCGCGGTTTTCGATGGTTGGCAATTCGGTATATGCAAGTTTTAAAGCGGCGATCACGACCATGACCAAATACTGGGCGATGGAAATCGGAAAAAGGCAAATCCGTGTAAATACCGTTGCGCCCGGAGCTATTGAAACCGATTTTGGTGGTGGCACCGTTCGCGACAATAAAGAAATCAATAAACACATTGCCGAAAATACTGCCCTAGGAAGAGTCGGACTTCCCGAAGATATCGGTTCTGTGGTTGCATTTCTCTGTACGGAAGACTCGAAATGGATTAACGGACAGAGGATTGAAGTTTCCGGAGGTATTAACTTATAAAAAAAAACTGCTGAATTTTCAGCAGTTTTTTATTTTATGAATGTTCTTTAAATATTCGGGTTTTCAAGAATCACCGCGTAGCCTTGTCCAACACCGATACACATTGTAGCCAATGCATATTTTTTGCCGGTTTTATTCAGTTCCAAAGCCGCAGAATAGGTAATCCGCGTACCGCTCATTCCAAGCGGGTGACCAAGTGCAATTGCACCGCCGTTCACATTTACTCTTGCATCGTCGTTTGCGATTCCAAGTTCCTTCAGACACGCTATACTTTGCGCCGCGAAGGCTTCGTTCAGTTCGATGATATCAATTTGGTCTAAAGTGAGATTGGCTCTTTTTAATGCCAGTTTTGTAGCGTCAACAGGTCCGATTCCCATAATTCGGGGTTCAACTCCCACAACGGCGGAACTTACGATTTTCGCTAAAGGTTTCAGTCCGTAATTTTTTACCGCGTCATCTGAAGCAATGAGCACTGCAGCGGCACCGTCATTTAATCCCGAAGCATTTCCTGCAGTTACGGTTCCGTTTTCTTTAATAAAAGCTGCTCTCAATTTTCCTAAACCTTCCATTGTGGAATTGGGTTTGATGAATTCGTCTTTGTTGATAATGAGCGAATCGCCTTTTCTCTGAGGAATCGCGATATCAGAAATTTCTTCTGCCAATCTTCCGGATTCCTGCGCTTTTTTTGCTTTCATTTGAGAATTCAAAGCGAATTCATCCTGTTCCTCGCGTGATATTTTATAGATTTCAGCAAGGTTTTCCGCGGTTTTGCCCATGGCTTCTGTTCCGTACATTTTTTCCATCTGCGGATTGACAAAACGCCATCCGAAACTCGAATCGTACATCTTAGAATCAGTTCCAAAAGCGCTTTCTGCCTTTGAAATCGCGTAAGGTGCGCGTGACATTCCTTCCACGCCGCCGGCAATAAAAAGATCACCTTCGCCGGATTTTATCGCTCTCATCGCCTGAGCAATTGAGCTCATTCCTGATGCACAAAGCCTGTTCACGGTTTCTCCCGGAACATTGGTTGGAAGTCCGGCCAAAAGCAGAGCCATTCTTGCAACGTTTCTGTTATCTTCTCCGGCCTGATTGGCGCAGCCGATAATCACGTCATCAATTTTATCCAAAGGTAATTCCGGATTTTTGGCTACAAGGCTTTTAATCACGGAAGCCATCAGGTCATCTGTTCTTACTGGTGCTAAACTTCCTTTGAAATTTCCAATGGCAGAACGGGTTCCGTCGATAATATATGCTTCTTTATTCATTTTTTTTAAATTTAATTTTTATTACTGGTGTGGTATTCCAGATCCAGTATTTTGCGGTGCACAAATTTAATCATAAAAGCGGTGGAAACGGTCACCAGCAAACCGATTATGCAGCCGATGAATACCGAAACGAACCTTTCCACCGGTGCCATAAAACTTTCGTCCGGCCGCTCCATCAAAACGATGATGATCGCAACAATGGCGCTCCGCGACACATTCAGCAGATTAAACAGTTTGCAGATCAGCGCTGCCGCTGTAATTCCGATCAGAATTTTAAAATACACCTCAATCGGGAGTGAAAATACAATAATTCCGGATAATGCACCGATAAAATTAGCTTTCACCCGCTCAATGGATAATCTTTTCGAATCTTTGCCCTCCGGAGAAATGACCAGCAGAATAGAAAGCAAGGCCCAAAAAAGATCAAACCCCGGAAAGGTTTTTAGTAAAAAATACCCAATAGAAAATCCAATGATACACCGGATGATATAAATTAAAATCGGTGAAAAAAGAAAAGCTCTTATTTTGTTTGATTTCTGCAATTGTGTGATTTAATCCACCAATTTTTACGAAAGATTTTCAATGAATTTTGCGGGAGTTTTTTCCCGAACTTCTTCTAATGTTGCGCCGGGCATTACTTCAGTTAAAGTAAGTTTTCCGTCAATATAACTGAAAACTGCAAGGTCAGTAATCACCACATCAACAGATTTTAAAGCGGTTAAAGGTAAATCGCAGACCGGAACTATTTTCGAGGTTCCGTCTCTTTCCGTATGCATCATCGTGATGATGAGTTTTTTCGCGCCCGAAGCCAGATCCATTGCGCCGCCAACTCCTAAAAGCGGTTCGCCCGGAACAGCCCAGTTAGCAAGATTTCCAGCTTCGTCCACCTGAAGACCGCCCATCACGGCGGTATCAATATGCCCACCGCGGATCATCGCGAAAGAGTCGGTGCTGTCGAAATAGCTGGTTCCCGGAAGTGCTGTAACGGGGATTTTTCCTGCATTCACGGGATAATCCATTGCGCCGCCGCCATCTTCAGGAACAGGACCAACACCCAACATTCCGTTTTCTGTATGAAGAATGATTCCGTGTTCTTCGGTGATTAAATCAGCAACTAAGGTTGGAATTCCGATGCCCAAATTCACTACTTCACCTTTCTGAAGCTCGGCTAAAGCGCGTTTTGCCATATTCATTCTTTTTTCCGAAACGACTTTTGATTTGCTTACCGAACCTGAACTTCCAAGTTCTTCCAAAGTCGTATGCGCCTGAACCAAATAATCGATATAACAGCCTTGTGTGTGAATATTTTCAGCGGCAATTTCGCCAACGGCAACAATTTCTTCCACTTCTGCAATCACCAGATCAGCGGCAGTTGCGAAAGCACGGTTAAAATTCTGCTCCGTCATTCTGTACTGAAGATTTCCGGCAGTGTCTGCTTTCCAGGCGCGGATAAAGGCTACATTTCCTCGGATCCCGGGAACGAAAACCATTTCTTTTCCGTTGATGATTTTGGTTTCTTTTCCTTTGGCAATTTCGGTTCCGGCAGAAGTTACGGTATAAAAACCGCCAATTCCTGCGCCGCCTGCGCGAATCGCTTCTGCGAGCGTTCCCTGTGGAATGAGTTCATATTCCACATCGCCGTTTTGGGCTGCTTTTACGGCTTCCGGGTTTGAAGTGAAAAAGGAGCCGATCATTTTTTTTATCTGTCCGTTTCGTAAAAGCCGGCCACCGCCTAAACCCGGTTCGCCAACATTATTTCCGATGAAAGTAAGGCTTTTAGTTTCTGTTTCCGCCAAAGCGTGCATCAGGTGAACCGGATTTCCGGTCATCCCGAAACCGCCCTGTAAAAGGGTGTCACCGTCTTTTACCAACGCTGCGGCTTCCTGTGGTGTAATTTGTGGAACGTGTTTCATTTTACTTTTTTTATATTTAATGCAAACTGCATATTTCGTTATTGATTTAAAAACTGAATGACTGCGCTGTTGAATTCGGTTGGTTTTTCGAAGTTGGAAAGATGACAGGTTTCCAGAATGACATGTTCAGCATTTCTGATATTCGTCTGTAGGAAATCGCCGTCTTCAACGGTGGTTACTTCATCGTATTTTCCTGAAATAATAAGGGTAGGAATGCTGATTTTGGAAAGGTCATTTCTGAAATCGGCATCGCGGACCATTGCGCAGTTGGAAATGTATCCTAGCAAAGGTGTCTCATCAAAATTTTTCAGAATTCCATCCACTTCATTTTTGTGATTTTTATTGAAGCTTTCCGTAAACCATCTTTCGGCAGTTGCTTCAAGAATCGAAGAAAGTCCGTTTTCGGATACGCTTTTGATCCGGCTGTTCCAGCCTTCACCGGTACCGATTTTGGCTGCGGTATTGGAAATAATTAATTTTTTAATTCTTCCTTCACCATTTAAAGCAAGCCACTGACCGATTAGTCCGCCCATTGAAATTCCACAGAAATAAAAATAATGAATTCCTAAAAATTCAGTGAGTTGTAAAATATCGTTTCCTAGAAGTTCAGCACTGTAATCGCCCTCCGTTACTTCGCTTTTTCCGTGTCCGCGGGTATCGTAAAACAGAATATTGAAATGTTTTGAAATCTCCTCATGCTGTTTTTTCCACATCGAAAAATTGGTTCCCAATGAATTTGAAAATACAAGCGTATTCTCGTGGCCGTAATCTTCAAAACGATAGTTGATTTCTGTGTTATTTACTTTTGCTGAAGGCATTTAATTAAATTTTTTGTCTTTCAAAATTGAAAAAACCAAACAAACTCTACATCCGGAAATGAAGAGTCTGTCTGAAGATTAGATTGATTTCAAACTGTTATGATGCGAGTGCTCTCGTTCTGTGATTTTCGCCGTTATCATGAATTGCTTCTTCTTTCACAATAGTGAAATTGAAAAATGAATGTGCGTAAGCTTCGTCTCCGTAACCATTAGCGACAGCTTCTTCCGCGGAATGTCTGGTAATTTTAGGTACCAAATCTGCTTTCGTTGCAAAAGCAAAATCTTCAAAAATTAAAGGATCTCCTTCGATATTGATCTGGGTAGTCAGTTTTCTGTAACCCGGCGCTGTAACGAAGAAGTGGATATGCGCAGGTCGGCTTCCGTGTCTTCCCAAAAGCGTCATCATTTTATCGGTTGCGCTTCCGGGCGGACATGAATATCCCGGTGGAACAACGGTTTTGAACTTATATTTTCCATCAGCTCCAATTCTGATGGCTCTTCTTAAATTGTATTCAGACTGACTTGTATCGAAATAAGAATACATTCCATGTTCGTTGCAGTGCCAGACTTCCAGCAAAGCGCCTTCTACAGGATTTCCGTCAACATCTTTTACGGTTCCTTCCATATAGAATCTTTCCAGATTACGGTTTTCTTCAGGATTGTTTTCCAGTTCCGCGTAAGATTCAGTTTCCGGAGAGCCCGCAACATAAAGGGGTCCTTCGATGGTTCTCGGTGTTACATTATGTAATCCTGACTCCTGGTCTTCATGATCCATCATATCATCCATAAACTTCTCGATTCCCAAACCTGCGAAAAGCAATCCCCATTCGTTATTCTGCCCAACCGTTTTCAGATAATCTGCTGCGTGCCACATTTCCTCCGAAGTAATATTAAGGTCGACCATTGCATAAAAAAGGTCTTTCAGAAGACGGTTTGTAATTTCTTTTACTCTCTCATTGCCCTGTCCGGCTTTTTCCTGACTTGTGATTACCGCCAATACGGCATCTATCTGTTCTCTTGTCATCATGATTTTTAAATTTATTTGAATTGATATTGTTGTTAAATTTTAGAGAAGTGTTTCGCGCAAAGCGTTCGGGTGTTTGCAGACACTGGTTACTTTGATGGTCATGTAAGGGAAAAGTGGGAGGGAACTCAGGATTTCATGAAGTTCATCCGGACTTTCTACTTCCAGAACACTGATGTTGGAATATCTGCCCGCAACGCGCCAGAGATATTTCCATTTCCCGGAATTCTGCCACTTTTGGGAAGTTTCCTGTTCTCTCTGCATGAAAGATTTTTTTTTGTCTTCGTCCCAGGTTTCGGGGATGTGAACATCCATTTCTACTACGTATACCATGATTTATTTTCTTTTGTAATGATTCAGTTTATCTTCGTCCACTTCGATTCCTAATCCGGGACCTTTCGGTAGTTCGAGTTTGCAGTCTTTAAATACCATCGGATTGGTGACGATATCGTCGGTCAAAAGCATCGGTCCAAAAAGTTCGGTTCCCCAGCTTAAATTGGTAAAAGTGCTGAAAATATGCGCCGATGCTACGGAACCAATTGTTCCTTCAAGCATGGTTCCGCCGTAAAGACCGATGTCAGAAGCTTCTGCCATACCGGCGATTTTTGCAGCGTTATAAAGTCCTCCAGTCTTCATGATTTTAATAGCGAAAACACTTCCGCCGCGGATTTTACAGAGTTTCATTGCGTCTTCGGTTGTCGCCACGGCTTCATCTGCCATAATGGGAACGTGGAAATATTCTGTAAGCCGCGCCAGTCCGTCGAAATTTGTTTTAATGATAGGCTGTTCAATTAAATCGATGCCGTTGTCCTGCAGAACTTTAATCCAGATTTTTGCGGTGTATTCATTCCAGGCCTGGTTGATATCCACGGTAATTCTGATGTTTTCGCCCAGGGCTTTTTTTATGGCAACTACATGCACTACGTCTTTTTTGGGTTCGTTGCTTCCTATCTTTAATTTAAAAGTATCGTGACGGTTAATTTTAATCAGGTGTTTAGCTTCTTCAATGTCCTTTTCGGTATTCCCGCTGGCTAAAGTCCACAAAACAGGAAGTTTGGAATTAATGGAACCTCCGAAAAGTTCAGCGACAGAAACACCGAGACGTTTTCCCTGTGAATCGAGTAAAGCGGTTTCAATACCGGCTTTTGTGAAGGTATTTCCTTTTACATTCCGGTTAATTTCGTGCATCAATACATTAATATTGGTAGCATCTTTTCCGATTAATAATGGTGAAATATACTGATCAACAGTCAGCTTCATGGATTCCGGGGATTCCGGTCCATAGGTCATTCCGCCGATCGTTGTAGATTCTCCCCAACCGATAATACCGTCTGTGGAAGTGATTTTAATAATCACCATCGTCTGCTTCATCATCGTCGCCATTGAAAGTTTGTGCGGACGGATGGTTGGTAAATCTATAATTGAGGCTTCAACGCTGAGAATTGCCGGATTTTTTTCCATTAATATTCGGGTGATATTGAGTTAAACTTCTGGTAATGAATCTGTAAACCGAAGTTACCAATATCTGAAATGATGGAATAGGATTTTTTCAGCAATTAGTAGGATTTCTTGCAAATAGCTGAAGAAATGCGGTGTGGAATTACGAATACGACGCGGATAAGGAGTGCATTTAATTAAAGTTTGAACGGTACTGTTTTGGGGTCTGTCCGGTTTTCTGCTTGAAAAGTCTCGCAAAATAACTCGGATCATCAATGTCGAACTGATAGGAAACTTCAGAAATGCTGAATTCGGGATTCTTTAAGGTTGATTTAATATTAAGGATAAGGAAATCCAGAATAACCTCTTTGGGCGATTTCCCCGAAATGGCCTTGCAGATCTGACTTAAAGCTGCGACCGTAATTCCCAGTTCCGACGAGTAATCTTCAACTCTTTTCTTAATGGAATTGTTCTCCTGAACCAGTTTTTTGAAATTCCGGAAAACTGTTCTTTCATTTTGGTTCAGCGTGTGAATTACCGTCTGGTTGGAATTATTGATTCTGTATAGCCGCAACAAAAGCATTCCCACAAGATATTGAAGCGCCAAATCTTTTCCCGGAAGTGCATTATTATACTCAAAAACGCATTTGTGAATGGTATTGTAAGCGTCTTCCACCAATTGGTTTTTCTGGCTGATTTCGGTGATGCTGATGGTATCGAGCTCGTAAATCACTTCCACATCAAACTTCAGCATCTGCTCGACAGCGTTTGCGGAAAGTGAAATTAAATATCCTTTAGAACCGGGTTCAAACTCAAGGCCATGAAAAACCGACTGGGGAATCGTAATAATAGAAGGTTTTTCTACGATAAAATGTTCGTTATTCGCCAAAAGCTCAACTTTTCCTTTTTCAAGAACGAAGATTTGAAAAAGATTGCGGTGCGCGTGGGTTTTTACGGAATACCTAATCCGCGAGAACATCTCATCAAGTGAGACGATGTTGATGATTTCTCGTACCAGCTTGATGTGATTTTCACCAAAAATTCCGTTGTAATAAACCTTTTGAGACATTTCTTAAAATTACAAAAAATTAAGAATATGAAAATGGTTTTTCCCGAAAACTCATTTCGACTTTATTTGATAAACTCCATCAGTGGCGTAATAAACCGGTCGAAAACTTCGATATGCGGTGAGTGTCCTACATTTTCAAGCTCGACCAATTTCGAGCCTTTGATTCTTTTCTGGGTTTCCTTTCCTAAATTTTGGTAAAGTCCCATTAAAGGCTGCAGTTCTTTCGGTGCATTTCCTTTTCCAATCGCGGTTCGGTCGCGGGTTCCGATGATGAGAAGGGTAGGAACGGTAATCTTCTGAAAATCTTCAACCACAGGCTGCGTGTAAATCATATCAGAAGTTAAAGCCGCATTCCAGGCGGTGATGGGAAAATCTTTAGAAACCGTCCAGCCTGCCAAAAGATTCAGCCATTTATCGTATTCCGGCTTCCATTTTCCATCGTAGTAAAATTTGAGCTGATAATCTTTATAGGAATTATAGGTATTTTTAAGTTCCGCAGTATATTGTTTATCGATATTCTGGTAAGGCGAAAAATTCCGGTAATCTTCGAGTCCGATTGGATTTTCGAGAATCAGTTTTTCCACATTTTCAGGATACATCACAGCCATTTTCGTGGCAAGCATTCCGCCCATAGAATGTCCAAGGACGATGAATCTTTCTATTTTCAAATCATCCAGTATTGATTTGGTGTTTTCGGCTAGCTGCTGAAAACTGAACTGATACTGTTTAGGTTTTGATGATTTCCCGAAACCGATCTGATCCGGCATAATGACGCGGAAGCCTTCTTTCTGAAGTTCTTTTGCCGTCTGTTCGAAATAATATCCGTTGAAATTTTTACCGTGAAGAAGGACTATGGTTTTTCCGTTAGGTTTTGCAGGTTTCACGTCCATGAAAGCCATTTTCAACTGTTGTCCCTGATTTTTTAATGCTTTAAACTGAACGGGAAAAGGATATTTTACCGCAGATAATTCGGCATCCCAAGGTTCAAGTTTTGAAAGGTTCTGTGATTTACCAGCGAAACCCAGCAATACGGAAAACAGCAGTATGAATAGTTTTGTAGATTTCATTCTTTCATTTTTAGATCTGCCCAAATTTACGAAAATAAAAAAAGAACCGTTACCGACTCTTTCTATTCTGATCTTATTGGTAGGATTCCCACCATCTTTCGTACACTTTCGCATCATCTTCCCAGTTTACTTTTTCGCCAATTTTTGGAGTGATAATTCTTGCGTTTTCAGTATTAAGTTCCATCATTTTCTTCAGCGGTTCGTCCCATGCATGAACCGAGAGCGCAAATTTGGAATTATGTACCGGAATCATCCTTTTCGCATGGAGTTCTTTCATGGCTTTGATATTTTCACCGGGCAGGAAATGAATATATCGCCAGTCTTTGTTGTACTGTCCGTTTTCGAGGATCGCCAAATCAAAACTTCCGAATTTATCGCCAATTTTTTTGAAATGATCATCGTAACCGCTGTCGCCGCCGATATAGATTCTCTGTTTCGGAGTTTCAAAAACAAAACTTGCCCAGATCGCCTGGTCGCGCTTTAAACCACGGCCGGAAAAATGTCGTGCAGCTTCGCAATAAACCTTAAAACCGTTTCCTAGATCAGAACTTTCGCCCCAGTCGAGTTCGATGATTTTATTAGGATCGTAACCCCAATATTCCAGGTGTTCTCCGGTTCCGAGACCGGTAATCACCATTTTTACTTTAGGCTGGAACTTTTTCACGGTTTCATAATCCAGATGATCCCAGTGATCGTGTGAAATAATTAAATAATCAAGCTCCGGAATATCATCGGTGGTATACAAATCGGCTCCTTCAAAAGCTTTTGTTGTAAAAGTAAAAGGCGAAGCATTTCCGCTGAAAACCGGATCGACAAGAATTTTTTTACCGTCGATTTGCATAAAATACGACGAATGTCCCATCCAGACATATATATTTTCCAGAGGGTTCAGATTTTTCAAATCTGTTTTGCTGAAATTAAATTTCTGTTTCGGCCTCAGGTTTTCCTTCTTTCCGAACAGAAAGCGGAACATCACTTCCGGCATCGACGTGTCTTCCGCAAGTTGTGGGGTATGATTCAGGTTGCTGAATTTTCCGTTTTCGTAATGCGGCGATTTCTGAATTCTTTCCAGACGTTTTCCTGAGGGCGCTTTCCCGAATTTTGGGTGTTTCATAATCAGGAAAGTTGCTGCCACTAAAACGGCGATCAACAGGAGGGATGCTATCATGAGTTTCTTTACAATAATCATTATTTTTAAATACTGCTTTTATTCACTGTTAAAGTAAGACGTTTGGCCGTAGATTTTACTTTAAACAGGGCGACAAATGTAATTTAAATTATGAAATGAGTAAAATCAGGGTCAATGATTTTATCTTTCATTAATATTTGATTAACTTTATTACAACCAAAAAAATCTAATATTATGCACGAGAATGTAGTAGTTAAACAAAGAGTTAACGCGCCCGTAGAGAAGGTTTGGAACGCTTTAACCGATAAAGCGCAGATGAAAGAGTGGTATTTTGACATCCCCGATTTTGAACTTGGACTTCATAACGAGTTCAATTTTTTTGAACCGGGCGGTGAAAATAAATATCATCATCACGCAGAGATTCTGGAAGTGATTCCTAACGAAAAATTCAAGCATACCTGGTCATATCCGGAAATTTCCAGAGAGAAAACCATCGTGAAATGGAAGCTCGAAGAAGACGGCGACGGTACCGTAATTACGCTGACGCATAAAGGTCTGGAGAATTTCAGCCACCTCGGGCAAGATTTTCAGAAAGAAAGCTTCACGAACGGATGGAATGAAATTTTAGGAAAAAGTTTTAAAGAATATATTGAAAAATAAAAGATACTGAAAAACACGCTGAGAGGCGTGTTTTTTTTGATTCTATTAAGTGAAATGTTCCAAAGATTTTTCAAAGGAAAAAAGTGGCTGAATTTCTAGCCCCGACCGAACGGCATGTCTGAGCTCTCCGCAGCGGCGGAAGCGAGTAGTGAGGGCGGGACAGGTTGTTGGGAGAGCTATAACTTGTGTTGCTCCTAATCTCTACTGCTGTGCGGGCAGATTTGATCTGCTCTGAACTTTTTTATAGGTATAAGCACTCATCATAATGCTGAATTCATACAGCAAAAGCAGCGGGAAAGCGGCCATCAGCATACTTAAAACATCGGCAGGCGTAATGACGGCTGCAACTACCATGATGAGAACAATCGCGTGACGGCGGTAGGTTTTCATGAATTTTGGGGTTAAAATCCCAACCGAAGTGAGGAAATAAACGATCACCGGGAAAAGGAATACTGTGCCCATTCCCAGTACAACCTGCATGAATAAAGTGGTGTAATCGCTGAGATCAAAAAGCTGGGTGATGGAATCTGAGATTTTGAACAGCAGACCGAAATTGATCGCGAAAGGTAAAATGAGGAAATAACCGCATAAAATTCCAAGCAGGAAAAGGATCCACACGAAATTGATGAGAAAAACAGAGTTCTTGCGTTCGTTCGGGTGAAGCGCCGGAGCTATAAAGCGCCAAAGTTCAATAATAATATAAGGAAATGCGACAACGATTCCTCCAAAAATAGAAACCGACATCATCACATTGAACTGCTGAAAAAGTTTCTTCTGCTGCACCGCAAAATGATCGGGAAGCACAATGCTGTCATGACCAAGGAATTCGCGGGAAAAATGATTCACGACACGGAAGGTGAAGAAATCGTTTCTTGTAGGTCCGAAAAAAACATGATCCATGATCCAGTTTACATTGAAACCAACAAGGAGTGCGCCCACAATAATGGCAATGATAGAGCGGATTAAGTGTCCTCTCAATTCACCGATGTGTCCCCAAAATGACATGTCTTTTCTGTCGCCCATTTTAAAAAAATTCAAGATTCAAATTCAAGATTGCGAAATTACAGAAATATTGGTGAAAATATCTGAAGCTGCATCAAATTATTTCCTTGCAAAATACCAGACATTGATTGCAGGTTGATAAGCTTTCAGATTTACATAGTCCTCACAAAAATTCCGATGCGTTTGACAGCGGATGAAATACAGGAATGTTTAATTTTCCGAGTTCCTAAAACTGAATTCAGGTTTTATTCTAATTAATGCCTTCGTCCAGAAGTCTGTGAATGTCGATGATTCCAAAATATTTTCCGTTTTCGGTAACGATCAGCTGACCGATGTTTTTGTCTTTAAGGATCTGCATGGCTTCTTTTGCCAAAGCATTTTTATCGATGCTTTTCGGGTTGCTGCTCATGATGTCTTTTGCCAGAATCTTCGAAACATCCTGTCCGCTCATCAGCATTCTGCGTAAATCTCCGTCAGTAATTACTCCGGTAATCTGCTCGTTATCGGTTACCACGGTAATTCCGTGCGAAGAAGCGCTTATCGAAATGATAATTTCCCTGATGTTGGAATTGGCTGAAACCTGAGGTTTTTGGGAAGACAAAAACTGTCCGACTTTCGCAGTAAGGTTTTTTCCTAAACTTCCTCCCGGATGAAATTTCGCAAAATCGTTCTCCCGGAAACCGTTCAGTTCCATCAGGCAAACCGCCAAAGCATCTCCCAATGCCATCTGAACAGTGGTTGAACTTGTTGGCGCGAGTTTTATAGGACAAGCTTCTTTTTCTACGGACGTATCTAGAACAACAGCAGAAAATTCAGCCAATTTGGAGTTAAGGTTGCCTGTCATTCCAATTAAGGCCGAAGAATAATCTTTCAGAAACGGCAATAGGTTAACAATCTCAGGTGAGTTACCGGAGTTGGAAATACACAGCACCACATCTGTTTTCTGGATGACGCCCAAATCGCCGTGAATTGCTTCTGAAGCGTGCAGAAACTGCGACGGAGTTCCGGTGGAATTCAGTGTGGCAACAATTTTATTTCCTACATGCGCCGATTTCCCGATTCCGACAATGATGAGTTTTCCTTTGGCTGAATGAATGATTTCAACAGCTTTGAGAAAATTTTCGTCAAGCCGGTTTTTCAGGCTTTCGAGTTCTGATATTTCAATGGAAAGAGCGTTTTGGGCTGTCTGAAGAATTTCGGAATGAGTCATTTTATTGGTTTGAAAATGAAAAATTTACTCCTTTAATATACGGAAATATTTTTATTATATTTCTATGAAATTTAGGGTGCAATATTTTTATTTTGATTTTTATTTTCTAACTTTGGGTAATATGCAAATTTAGCAAACATATTTAGATGAAACGCCAATGACCAATAATTTTGGAATTAAATGCAAGTGATTGTCGGCGCTGCATCTGTTGCTATAAAACTGAAAATTACAGATGAAAACAAATACCGCCGATTTATCGAAGGAACTCAAGAAATATTTCGGCTTCTCAACGTTTAAAGGTCAGCAGGAAGAAATTATTAAAAATTTACTCGAAGGTAAAGATATTTTTGTTTTAATGCCCACCGGTGGCGGAAAATCTCTTTGTTATCAACTTCCCGCGCTCATTTCTGAAGGAACTGCAATCGTGGTTTCCCCTCTTATTGCTTTGATGAAAAACCAGGTGGATGCCGTGAACGGGCTTTCATCTGATGAAGGCGTGGCTCACGTTTTAAATTCTTCACTGAATAAAACGCAGACCAAACAGGTTTTTGATGATATAAAAGCCGGAAAAACAAAACTGTTATACGTTGCCCCGGAATCTTTAATCAAAGAAGAATACCTTGAATTCCTGAGGGAAGTAAAAATATCTTTTGTCGCCATTGACGAGGCACACTGTATCTCCGAGTGGGGACACGATTTCCGTCCTGAATACCGAAATCTTAAACTGATTATCGATAAAATTGCTGACGTTCCTGTTATTGCCTTAACAGCGACGGCAACACCGAAAGTTCAGGATGACATTCAGAAAACACTCGGAATGTCCAAAGCTTTGGTGTTTAAAGAAAGTTTCAACCGCCCTAATCTTTTTTATGAAGTGCGCCCGAAAGTGAATATTGACCGGGAAATTGTAAAATTCATCAATCAGCATAAAGGGAAATCAGGGATCGTATACTGTCTGAGCAGGAGAAAAGTGGAGGAATTTGCACAGCTCCTTCAGGTAAACGGCATCAATGCGCTTCCGTATCACGCTGGTTTGGATCAGAAAACCCGGGTGATGAATCAGGACAAATTCCTTATGGAAGACGCGGATGTTATCGTAGCAACCATTGCGTTCGGGATGGGAATTGATAAACCGGATGTGAGGTTTGTGATTCATTATGATATTCCGAAATCGTTAGAAAGTTATTATCAGGAAACCGGTAGGGCAGGAAGAGACGGTGGGGAAGGGATTTGTCTGGCTTTTTATGACCCGAAAGATATTGAAAAATTAGAAAAGTTTCTGGCTCAGAAGCCTGTTTCCGAAAGAGAAATCGGTCTTCAGCTATTGAATGAAGTAGTAGGTTATGCCGAAACTTCGATGAGCAGGCGGCAGTATATTCTCTATTATTTTGGCGAGCAGTTTGATCCCGTCAACGGTGAAGGTGCACAGATGTGTGACAATTCTGTCAACCCCCCGAAACTGAAAGAAGTAACGAAAGAGCTGAAATTAGTGCTGACTTTGGTAAAGGAGCTGGAGGAGAAATTCAAAACAAAAGATTTAATTTCTGTAATTGTAGGGAAAGAAAATCCGGTTACAAAATCTTATAAACTGGAAACTTCAAAATATTTCGGCATCGGAAAAAATGAGGAAGAAAACTTCTGGAAATCGATTATCCGTCAGGCAACCGTTCAGGATTTTCTTCAAAAAGATATAGAGACTTACGGTGTTTTAAAAGTGACTGAAAAGGGTCTTAACATGATTGCCGGGAAAGACAAAAATCCTTTTCTCATCGCGGAAGACAAAGAATATGATTTGGCCCAAACGAAAGCAGATTCCGATCAGGTGCAGGTTCAGCAAAGCAGCGGACTCGACGAAAATCTTTTTAATCAGCTAAAAGAACTACGGAAAACCGTTGCTAAAAAACAGGGAATCCCGCCTTATACCGTTTTTATGGATCCGAGTTTGGAAGATATGACCGTGCAATATCCGATCAGCATTGAAGAAATTGGAAAAATTTACGGAGTTGGCGATGGAAAAGCCAAGAAATTCGGGAAAGAATTTGCTGATTACATCAAGAAATATGTAGAGGAAAACAATATCGAAAGAACTCAGGATATGGTGCTGAAACAGGTGGCGAATAAATCGAGCCATAAAGTTTTCATCATTCAGAGTACCGACAAGAAAATTGATCTGGAAGACATTGCTAAAGCTAAAAATCTTTCGATGGAAGATTTGTTGAAGGAAATGGAACGTATTGTTTATCAGGGAACTAAGTTGAATATTGACTATTATATCGACGAAAATTTTGATGAAGATATTGTAGAGGAATTTATGGAATTTATGGGCGAGAGCGAAAGCGACAGCATGAAAGTACTTCTGTCGGAATTCGGTGATGATTTGAGTGATGAAGAGGTGAGAATGTTGAGGATTAAGTTTATATCCGATGTAGCAAATTAAAATTTTTTGACAATGCACGAAAAAAGCTTACATCAAAAACAGGAAATCCTCAATTGGCTTTTGTCTCTGGAGGATGAAGCAATGATTAGTAAGATCGATGAGTTCCGTAAAGAAATGTTGTTGCATCCTATCGTAAGTGAGCCTCAAACTGAATTTAGTGTAAAAGATGATTTTGATGAAAGGTTTGCGAAGGGTTTGACTTCAAATGAGTTGCTTGGTGAAGTTTTTCAACATATTGATTCTCTGCCTTGGAAAGAAAAGTGATTTATCGTCAAGATGTAAAATTTTTTCTAAATGAATTAATTGACATTCTATTTGAAAATGAATTTTTCGGTTTTAAAAATGATGCAAAAAATTATGTTTTGGAAATTATCACCTATATAAATAATCATAATTTTAAAACCGGAGTGCGTGAATCACCTGTTGTGTTGCGGAGATTCGGACAAAAATTTATTAAATACAAAGCCAACCCACAGACGACCTGGTATATTTTCTTTGATCATAAGGATGGAAAATATCTTGTTAATCATATTCTGAACAATCATTCCAAAGATTTTCCTGAATTGTTGTAGATTTGGTTGAATGACATCTTAAGGCTTTTTCAATTCATTAAAAACAGCAAAACCTTGGCAGAAGACCGGAAAAAAATCACCATTATTTTTATCCTTCCCGATTTGGAAACCGGCGGTGCAGAACGCATTGTTACAACTATTGCCAATCATTTACCCAGAGAAAAATTTGAGCCGAAAATTCTTCTGTTAAGGAAAGAAGGTGGTTATCTGGAGTTCCTAAATGATGATGTTGAAATTATTGATATCCAAACTCCCAGAATCAGGCATTCTTTAAAACCGATTTTACGCGAAATTAAAAGAAGAAAACCAGATATTGTTTTCACTGGTTTTGGCGAAATAAACGCGTATCTTTCTTTATTTATAAGGTTTTTTCCTAATACAAAATTCATAGCGAGAGAAACAAATGTCGTTTCAAAACATGTGACACGAAAGGAAATCCGTTTTTTTTACAAATTTTACAAGAATTATCACCGCATTATCTGTCAAAGCGACGATATGATGAATGATTTAATTGAAAATTTCAGTATTAAAAAAGAAAAAATCTTCAAAATCAACAATCCCGTGGATTTTGATTTTATTGAAGAAAAATTGAACATTTCAAAAAAACCTGAAAGTTTTAAGACTGATTTTAGAAATATCGTGGCCATCGGAAATCTTTCTTCCAGAAAAGGCTTCGACAATCTACTGAAGGTTTTCAGCCACTTAAAAGGAGAGAAAATCCAAATTCATATTTTGGGTGACGGAAGAGATAGAGAGCTGTTGCTACAGATGAAAACTGATCTCTATCTTGAAAATGTGATTTTTCATGGACAGCAGAAAAATCCTTATCAGTTCCTGAAATTTGCAGACCTATTTATATTGTCGTCCCGTTATGAAGGTTTCCCGAATGTATTGCTGGAAGCTGGTGCGTGCGGAACTTATTCTTTGGCAAACGAGTGTCCGGGCGGGATTTCAGAGATTATTCAAACTGATGTCAACGGCGAAATTTTAGATATTGAAGATCATCGGCAATTCGCGGAAAAAATCTTAGCGGTTTTAAAGAAGGATCACAATAGAGAATCAATTAAAAATTCGGTCCGATTACGTTTTTCAAAAGAGTTGATACTTATTAAATATGAAAATCTATTTCTGGAAGTTTTAAAAAAATAAATCTGTTTCCTATGGGAAAATTGTAGATTCTCCATTTGACTTTAAGCAAGAATGAAATTATTATTATGACTTTGGTCATATGAATTTACAATATTTGTAAACTTTGAGATGTCCGGTAAAATTTATATATCTAATAATCAGTTTTATAAGTAAATAAATATGTAAACTTTTTGTTATTCAGGTAAACTGTTGTACTTTTAAAATTAATAAATATACAACTATGGAAGCCGGAGTATTCGCTAAAAAAAGTACCACATTTACTTATGAAGATGCATATCAATCAACCCTAAAATATTTCGAAGGCGACGATCTCGCTGCAAAAGTTTGGGTAAGCAAATACGCGCTGAAAGATTCAGACGGCAATATTTACGAACAGACTCCCGACGATATGCACCGACGGATTTCTTCGGAAATTGCCAGAATAGAAGAAAAATATCCCAATCCGCTTTCAGAACAGGAAATATTCGATCTCATTAAAAATTTCAAATACATTATTCCGCAGGGAAGTCCGATGACAGGAATCGGAAACAATTTTCAGATTGCTTCGCTTTCCAACTGTTTTGTCATTGGCAGCGGAACCCAGAGCGATTCCTATGGAAGCATCATGAAGATTGATGAAGAGCAGGTTCAGCTGATGAAAAGACGCGGCGGTGTTGGTCACGATCTTTCAAACATCCGCCCGAAAGGCTCTGCAGTGAAAAATTCCGCGCTTACTTCTACCGGTTTGGTTCCGTTCATGGAAAGATATTCCAATTCCACGCGGGAAGTTGCACAGGATGGAAGAAGAGGAGCGCTTATGCTTTCCGTTTCCATTAATCATCCGGATTCTGAAGATTTCGTGAATGCCAAACTGGAGCAGGGAAAGATTACAGGTGCAAATATTTCGGTAAGAATTGATGACGACTTCATGAAATCGGTTGTCGGAAAAGAAGATTACATTCAGAAATACCCGATCCACAGCGACCATCCTAAGTTTCAGAAAAAAATTAAAGCAACGGATTTATGGGATAAAATCATTCATAACGCCTGGAAATCGGCAGAACCGGGAATTCTTTTCTGGGATACGATTATCCGCGAATCTTTACCCGACTGCTATGCGGATTTGGGTTATGAAACGGTTTCCACCAATCCGTGTGGAGAAATTCCGCTGTGTCCTTATGATTCGTGCAGGCTTTTAGCCGTAAATCTCTTTTCTTACGTGGAAAATCCGTTTACAAAAAAAGCAAAATTTAATTTTGAACTTTTTAAAAAGCACGTCGGCTATGCCCAGAGAATGATGGATGATATTATCGATCTGGAGATGGAAAAAATCGATGCAATCCTTCTTAAAATCGATTCCGATCCGGAAGGAAATGAAATTAAAGCAACGGAAAAAAATCTGTGGACAAAAATCCGCCAGAAAACCATAGAAGGCAGAAGAACCGGTGTGGGAATTACCGCGGAAGGTGATATGTTAGCGGCTTTAAATATTCAGTACGGAAGTAAAGAAGGCAACGAATTTTCTACTTTAGTTCACAAAACCTTAGCGCTTGCGGCTTACCGTTCTTCCGTAGATATGGCGAAAGAAAGAGGAGCTTTTGGAATTTATGATGCGAAAAGGGAAGAGAAAAATCCTTTCATTCTAAGGATTAAAGAAGCTGATCCTAATTTATATAAAGACTTAAAGAAATTCGGCAGAAGAAACATTGCACTTCTTACGATTGCGCCCACAGGAAGTACTTCGCTGATGTCGCAAACCACATCGGGAATTGAGCCTGTTTTTCTTCCTGTTTACAAAAGACGGAGAAAAGTAAATCCTAATGATAAAGACGTTCGGGTTGATTTTGTAGATGAAGTAGGGGATTCCTGGGAGGAATATCTGGTTTTCCATCACCGTTTTAAACAGTGGATGGAAGTAAACGGAATGGATACGGACAGAAATTATACTCAGGAAGAAATCAATAAGATAATTGAAGTTTCTCCTTATTACAAAGCCACTTCCAATGATGTAGACTGGCTGAGCAAAGTAGAAATGCAGGGCGCGATCCAGAAATGGGTAGATCATTCGATTTCAGTGACGATTAATATTCCGAATGATGCGACAGAAGAACTGGTGAATCAACTGTACATCAAAGCCTGGGAAGTCGGCTGCAAAGGCGTTACCGTTTACCGTGACGGTTCACGGTCCGGAGTTTTGATTTCGAATGACGAAAAAAAGGAAGAAAAAACTGAAGTTCTTCAACCAGCATTTCCGACAAAAAGACCTCACGTTCTAGAAGCTGAAATCGTCCGTTTCCAGAACAATAAAGACAAATGGATTGCCTTCGTTGGGCTGATCGACAAAAAACCTTATGAAATATTCACCGGTTTGGCCGATGACGAAGAAGGAATTGCCCTACCGCGTTGGGTAAGTCAGGGACTTATTATTAAAAACCGCGATGAAGACGGCAAATCCCGTTACGACTTTCAGTTTACCAATCTTCGTGGCTACAAAACTACGATTGAAGGACTTTCACACAAGTTCAATCCTGAATTCTGGAATTACGCTAAATTGATTTCCGGAACCTTAAGACACGGTATGCCGATTGAAAACGTCGTGGAACTCATCAACAGACTAGAACTCGATTCTGAGTCCATCAACAACTGGAAAGCGGGTGTTGCAAGAGCTTTGAAACGTTATATTCCGGATGGAACGGATGCCGGCGGAAAATGTTCCAATTGCGGTTCCGATCAGGTTGTTTATCAGGAAGGATGCCTGATCTGCAAGAATTGCGGAAGCAGTAAATGTGGTTAAGAAAATAATATCGAATTAATTGCTTTCCGTTAAAATATTAGTTTAAAATCTATGGGAATCTCGCTTTCCACAGGCAAAAAATTTCGTAATTTTGTACAACTTTAATTTTTAATAAATCAAATAAATATAAAAATGAGTCAATTCGATGTTACCGTTATCGGTTCCGGTCCTGGAGGATATGTTGCTGCAATCAGATGCGCACAGTTGGGTTTAAAAACAGCTATTATTGAAAAATATCCCACCATGGGCGGTACCTGTCTGAATGTTGGATGTATCCCTTCCAAAGCACTTTTGGACAGTTCAGAACATTTCGAAAACGCAAAACACAATTTCGCCAATCACGGAATTATCATCGACGAGCCAAAAGCAGATCTGGCAAGAATGATCGCGAGAAAAAATGAAGTGGTAGACCAAACGACGAAAGGAATCACCTTCCTGATGGACAAAAATAAAATCACAGTTTTCGAAGGTGTTGGAAGTTTCGAATCTGCGACTCAGATTAAAGTAACGAAAAACGACGGTTCTGCAGAAACCATCGATTCAAAATACACCATTATTGCGACAGGTTCCAAACCAAGTTCGCTGCCTTTTATCAGTTTAGATAAAGAAAGAGTAATTACTTCTACAGAAGCTTTAAACCTTAAAGAAATCCCGAAACATTTAGTTGTAATCGGCGGCGGTGTAATCGGGCTTGAACTTGGTTCAGTTTACAAAAGATTGGGTTCTGAAGTAACTGTCGTTGAATTTATGGATAAAATCATCCCAACCATGGACGGTGCTTTATCGAAAGAACTCAATAAAGTTTTGAGAAAACAGGGCATGAAATTCATGCTTTCTACGGCGGTTCAGGCGGTTGAAAGAAACGGAGATACCGTAAAAGTTACCGCGAAAGACAAAAAAGGCGAAGAAGTAGTGGTAGAAGGCGACTATGTTTTGGTTTCTGTAGGCAGAAAACCTTACACTGACGGACTTTCCCTTGAAAAAGCCGGTGTTGATCTGGACGAAAGAGGTAGAGTGAAAACCAATGAGCATTTGCAGACTAACGTTTCAAATATTTATGCAATCGGTGATGTAGTTGCCGGAGCAATGTTGGCGCACAAAGCATCTGAGGAAGGCGTTTTGGTGGCAGAACAGCTTGCAGGACAAAAACCGCACATCAATTATAATTTAATTCCTGGAGTGGTTTATACTTGGCCAGAAGTTGCTGCGGTTGGAAAAACTGAAGAACAGCTGAAAGCAGAAGGCGTTGCCATTAAAGTGGGTAATTTCCCGATGAGAGCTTTGGGAAGAAGCCGTGCTTCCGGTGATTTGGATGGTTTCATCAAAATCATTGCTGACGAAAAAACCGATGAGGTTTTAGGCGTTCACATGATTGGAGCAAGAGCTGCCGATATGATTGCAGCTGCTGTAACCGCGATGGAATACCGCGCAAGTGCTGAAGATATTGCAAGAATGTCTCACGCGCACCCAACTTTTGCAGAAGCAATTAAAGAAGCTGCATTAGACGCGACCGGAAAGATTGCGATTCACATGTAAAAATAAGAATCTAAATTTTAGATATTTAAAAGAGAAGTTTCGGCTTCTCTTTTTTTTGCCCATTTAAATACGGCCATTTATCAGTCGTTTTTATTGAATTGATAAATTTATTTAGTTTTTAATATCAAATTTTTTAAAAATGCATGGAATGTTTGAGTTATCAGCTACAGAAATCGTTCCGCAATATTGTTTTGTCACTTCTGTACGTTGCGGAGCCATTTCTTCAGGTTGCGGAACCATTTCTTCAGGTGGCGCATCAATTTCTGCATATTGCGGATTCATTTCTGTTGCCTGTTATTCCGTTGCTCACGCTTGCGATTATATTTAACGGTTTCAAACTTTCTTGTATTTAAAAAAAGGTTTAATATTTTTATTCAGATACGTTCCTTTTGAAAATGCCGCGCGGAAATCATCGAAAACCTCCTGCGGCACGTCCAGATAGTCATACACAGCTCCGGACACATAAACGATAGTCAGGATCTGGAGTTCGGGCTTATAAAAATATTTTCTGATGACTGATGAAGGCATAATTCCATTTCAGCAATATCCGTTCCTTTAGTTTTCTTACCTTTGCAGTCAATATATAATATCAGGCTAACCTATGGATCTCGGCAAAACTCAATTATTAAAAATCGCAGAAAAAAATTATTCCGGTTTATTTCTGGAAGATGAAAACGGAGAAAGAGCATTTCTTCCTAAAATTTTTGCTTCAGAAGACGCCGAAATCGGGACGGAAATGGAAGTTTTTGTGTACCAGGACGACGACAAACTGAAAGCAACAACTGAAAAACCCAACGCCGAAGTAGGTGAATTTGCCGTGATGAATTGTGTGCAGAGTCTTCCCAGCGGTGCTTTTATGGATTGGGGAATTATCAAAGATTTATTCATTCCGTACAAACAGCAGAAACAGAAAATTGTTGAAGGAAAACGGTATTTGGTTCACGTTTATATTGATGAATTTTTAAACCTGATTACCGGAACTACCAGATTCAAAAGAAATCCTCAGTATGAAGATCTGCCTTTCCGAAAAGGCGATAAGGTGAATCTGATTTTAATGGGTGAAGGCGAACTGGGCTGGAATGTGATCGTGAATAAAAAGTATATCGGATTGATTTACGCTTCTGATGTTTATAAAAAACTGTTTCCCCTTTCTGAAGAAATCGGTTACATAAAATCCATCCGTGAAGACGGAAAAATAGATGTTTCCCTTCAGCCGGAAGGTTATGAAAACAACGATGAGTTTCAGCAGATTATTCTTGATAAACTTAATCAGAATTACGGATTGCTTTATCTTTCCGACAAATCTGAACCGGAAGAAATAAAGCAGGAACTTCAGATGAGTAAAAAGAATTTTAAGAAAGCAATCGGCGGATTGTACCGGGATAAAAAAATTGAGATTCTGGAAGATAAAATAAGATTGATTGACGGTCTTGATTAAAAAATAAAAAAAGAGCAGTTTCAAACTGCTCTTTTTTTGTCGGGATGACTGGATTCGAACCAGCGACCCCTTGCACCCCATGCAAGTACGCTACCAGGCTGCGCTACATCCCGAAACGCCATGCAAAAATAAGGATTGGCGCATTATTTTCAAAATGAAATGCTCTTCTAATTCCTGTTTTTTATCAGCAGCCAACCGTTCAGGATACGCCCGTCAGAAACTTTATTCCTTCCTTACCAACAATATCCAGTCTTCCTCCAGTAATTTATAACCGATATCATAAACGAAACGGTATTCTGCACCATTTTTATAGATTTTCAGGCTGGTGAAATATTCAAAATCGAAACCTTCCGACGTGAGTTTATTTCGTGTGGTTTTTGCCTTACCTTCGGTAAATTTCTGTTCACTCAGGATGCGGTGGTTTTTGCGCAGTTTGTTGTTGATGTTGCGCATCAGGTTGGTGGAATCTTTGTTGTGTTTATTGTTGAAAGCATTTCTGCAGCCATCGTTACAGAATTTTTTATCACTTCTTCCGATGATTTTGTCGCCACATTCCAGACAGTTTTCCATGCTTAATATTTTGATAATCAAATATAAAGAATTATCCGTTTACAAACGGTTTTGAATTTTTTCAGTAAAAAAATAAATTTTTTGCCACGGATATAAAAAATAGTTTATACATTTGTCCCTACAAAACAAACAGAATGTTCAATCAGTTACATCATCATCATTTTCATACTTGCACTCTCGCGAGCTGATTATGATATGCTGTAAATTCAACAAATATTTAATCCCGCCTGAGTAAATCAAGGCGGGATTTTTCTTTTACTAAAATCAATTTCCAGACTCCGGTTTACTCACGCATTTAGAAATAAAATTATGAGTAAACTTAAAATTGCCATCCAGAAAAGTGGCCGGCTCAGTGAAAAATCGGTCGCACTCTTTGAAGAATGCGGTCTTAAATTTCCCAACGGAGGCGGAAAACTGATTACAGAATGCACCAATTTCCCTGTGGAAATCCTTTTTCTCAGAGATGATGATATTCCGCAGTATGTGGAACAGAATGTCGCTCACATCGGCATTATCGGCGAAAACGTTTTCCTCGAAAGCCAGAAAGAAATCCGCATCGTCGAAAAACTTAATTTCTCCGGATGTCGCTTAAGTCTGGCTGTTCCTAAGGAGACTGAATATCAAGGATTGAGTTTTTTCAATAATAAAAAGGTAGCGACTTCTTATCCCAATATTCTTCAAAAATATTTTAAAGAAAATAACATTGAAGCAATGGTCGAAGTCATTTCCGGCAGTGTTGAAATTGCGCCGGGAATTGGCTTAGCTGACGGAATCTGTGATATTGTGAGCAGCGGTTCAACCTTGCTTTCCAACGGATTAAAGGAAGTGGAAACGGTGATTGAAAGTCAGGCTGTAATCGTTTCCAGTCCAAATCTTGAAGCTGAAGTTCAGGAGATTTTAAATAAACTGCTTTTCCGCATACGGTCAGTTCAGAAAGCCAAAGAGAACAAATATATTTTGCTGAATTCCCCAAACAACCAACTTGAAAAAATCATCCAGATTCTTCCTGGAATGAACAGTCCTACCATACTTCCGCTCGCAAAAGAAGGGTGGAGCAGTCTGCATTCTGTTATCGGCGAAGGTAAATTTTGGGATGTAATCGACGAGCTTAAGGAAGCTGGTGCTGAAGGAATTCTGGTGGTTCCAATTGAAAAAATGATTCTTTAAATACAAATAAAATGAAAATACTCATCAATCCGCCTGCTTCAGATTGGGCCAAAATTTGCGAAAGACCGGTTTTTCCTGCGGAAGATCTGGAAGATAAAGTGAAAGATATTCTCGGGAAGGTTCAGCAGAAAGGAGACATGGCGCTGAAAGAACTCACTTCACTTTTTGACGGTGCTAATATTGAAGATCTGAAAGTAAGCCAAGATGAAATAGAAAAGGCAAAACTAGAGGTTTCAGAAGAATTAAAGGACGCAATTTCTATCGCTGCTCAGAATATCCGGACATTTCACTCCTCACAAAAAGAAAAGGAAACCATTGTGGAAACCATGCCCGGTGTTGAATGCTGGAGAAAAAGTGTCCCCATTGAAAAAGTCGGGCTTTATATTCCCGGAGGTTCTGCGCCTTTGTTTTCAACGATTTTAATGTTGGGAGTTCCCGCCAGAATCGCCGGATGTAAAACCCTCGTTTTATGTACACCGCCCGACAAAAACGGAAAAATCAATCCCGCAGTTTTGTACACGGCAAATTTTCTGGGTATTACCGAAATTTTTAAAGTGGGTGGCGCGCAGGCGATCGCGGCATTGGCTTACGGTACGGAAACGGTCCCGAAAGTTGATAAAATCTTCGGACCCGGAAATCAGTTTGTCACCAAAGCAAAGGAGCTTGTTCAGAAAAACGGCATCGCCATAGATCTTCCCGCCGGACCAAGCGAAGTTCTGGTAATTGCAGATAACAGTGCTGATGCTGATTTTGTCGCTTCGGATTTGCTTTCCCAAGCCGAACACGGTCCGGACAGTCAGGTTGTTTTGCTTTCAGATTCGTCAGCATTTATTGAGAAAGTTAAAGTTGCGTTAGATGAACAGCTAAGTGATTTACCCCGGGCTGCACTTGCTGAACAGGCACTTCAAAACAGCTTTTCAGTGGTGTTAAATTCGATCAGTGAATGTATAGATTTCAGTAATTTGTACGCGCCGGAACATTTAATTCTAGCCATTGAAAATGCGGAAGAATTTGCTGATCAGATCAAGAATGCAGGTTCGGTGTTTCTTGGAAGTTATTCCTGCGAAAGTGCTGGTGATTACGCGAGCGGCACTAATCACACGCTGCCCACTAACGGTTATGCCCGAAGTTACAGCGGTGTTTCATTGGACAGTTTTGTGAAAAAAATTACTTTCCAGAATATCAGTAAATTAGGGTTGCGAAATATCGGCAGAACAGTGGAAGTGATGGCTGAAGCGGAGCAGCTTCTGGCACACAGAAACGCAGTTTCCATAAGACTCAAAAAAATACAGGATGAAAAGTAAAATTAAAGAACTCGTAAGAAAAAATATTCAGGCTTTGGCGCCGTATTCCAGCGCAAGAGACGAATATTCCGGGAAAGAAGGAATCTTTCTGGATGCGAACGAAAACCCTTTCGGGATCTACAACCGTTATCCGGATCCGTATCAGCCGGCTCTGAAAAAGAAGCTTTCTGAACTCAAAAACATTTCGCCCGACAATATTTTTGTCGGAAACGGCAGTGATGAAGCCATCGATCTGGCATTCCGGATTTTCTGCGAACCGGGTCAGGATAAAGCACTTACTTTCGTTCCCACTTACGGCATGTATGAAGTTTCGGCCAATATCAACGATGTGGAACTCATTAAACTTCCTTTAAATAAGGATTTTCAAATCGACAGAACTACGTTGCAGCCTTACTTTTCGGATGAAAAGCTGAAACTTATTTTCCTGTGTTCACCTAATAATCCCACCGGAAATTTATTGAGTATTGCTGATATTGAATTTATTCTTAATAATTATAATGGAATTGTAATCATTGACGAAGCG
Source organism: Kaistella soli (assembly GCF_019038595.1). Classification (GTDB taxonomy): domain Bacteria; phylum Bacteroidota; class Bacteroidia; order Flavobacteriales; family Weeksellaceae; genus Kaistella; species Kaistella soli. The sequence continues at coordinate 505,294 of NZ_JAHOPF010000002.1, read as the reverse complement.
TATATCGATTTCTGTGATCAGCCTTCATTTATTCAGAAGATCGAGAAGTATCCGAATTTAATCGTCATTCAGACCTTAAGCAAAGCCTGGGGATTGGCCGGGATCCGTCTCGGGATCGGGTATATGAGTGAGGAAATTCTTTCTTATTTCAACCGTGTGAAACCGCCGTACAATATCAGTTTAATCAATCAGCAGACTGCGCTCGATATTTTAGATGATGAAGCACAATTCCAGAAGAAAGTACAGGATGTTTTAGCCGAAAAAGCGAAGCTGATTCAAAATCTTTCCGGCTTAAGTGCAGTCAGGAAAATATATCCTTCCGACGCAAATTTCATCCTAATGGAAGTGGAGAATGCCGATGAACTTTACGAAAAACTCATTGATAGAAAAATCATCATCAGAAACCGGAATTCCGTTATCAGAAACTGTGTGCGGATTTCGGTAGGAACTTCTGAGGAAAACAATGAATTATTAAATGCTCTAAAAGAATTCAGCAATGACTAAAAAAGTTTTATTTATAGATCGCGACGGAACGATAATCCGCGAACCTGAAGATTTCCAGATCGACAGTTTCGAAAAGCTGGAATTTCTGCCTAATGTCGTCAGCAGTCTTTCAAGAATCGCCAGAGAACTGAATTATGAACTCGTTATGGTAAGCAATCAGGACGGTTTGGGAACCGATTCTTTTCCCGAAAACACTTTCTGGCCTGTGCAGAATTTCATCATAAACACTTTAAAAAATGAAGGGGTGGAGTTCGCCGAAGTTTTGATTGATCCGTCTTTTGAACATGAAAACAAGCCCACAAGAAAACCGGGAACCGCCATGCTTCAGAAATATATTTACGGAAATTATGACCTCGAAAATTCGTTTGTAATTGGTGACCGACAGACCGACATCAAACTCGCGGAAAATTTGGGTTCTAAATCAATTTTCATTAACAAAGCGGAAAACGGGGAAGCGACATTGGTAACCAACGACTGGAACGAAATTTACAAATACCTAAAAGCCGTTCCAAGAATCGGAAAGGTAAAAAGAGATACTTTGGAAACTTCCATCAATATTGAATTGAACCTGGATGGAAGCGGTGTTTCAGAAATTGATACCGGTTTACCATTTTTCGATCATATGCTGCAGCAGATTTCAAAACACGGAAATCTCGATCTGAATATTCAGGTAAAAGGCGATCTTGAGATTGATGAGCATCACACGGTTGAAGATACCGCCATCGCCTTGGGTGACGCTTTTCTTCAAGCACTCGGAAACAAGAAAGGCATTTCGCGTTACGGTTTTTTACTTCCAATGGACGACTGTCTGGCTCAGGTGGCGGTGGATTTTGGCGGAAGACCGTGGCTGGTTTGGGGAGCGGAATTCAAGAGGGAAAAGATTGGTGACGTTCCGACAGAATTGTTTTTCCATTTTTTTAAATCATTCAGCGACCAGGCAAAATGCAATCTCAATATCAAAGCCGAAGGAGACAATGAGCACCATAAAATTGAATCGATATTCAAAGCTTTTGCAAAAGCCGTAAAAATGGCGGTAAGTCAAACTGAAAATTACAACATCCCAAGCACCAAAGGAATTTTATGATCGCAATATTAAAATACAATGCAGGCAACGCACTTTCCGTAGAAAATGCAGTGAAGCGTCTTGGTGTTGAAACGGTGATTACGGATGATATTTCTGTGCTGAAATCGGCTGAAAAAGTGATCCTTCCGGGGGTTGGCGAAGCCGGTTCTGCGATGCAATATCTCAAGGAAAGGGGTTTGGATGAGGTCATAAAATCTCTTAAACAGCCGGTTCTGGGAATCTGTCTTGGCATGCAGCTGCTTTGCGAATCATCGGAAGAAGGTAATAGTGAAACATTAGGAATTTTTAAAACCAAAGTGAAAAAATTTCCGCCCAAAGACCTCGTACCGCACACGGGATGGAATAATTTTACTTCAGTGAAAGGAAAATTATTTGAAAATGTTGAGCCTGACGAAAACTGCTATTTTGTTCACAGTTATTACGCGGAAATCAGTGAAGAAACTGTGGCGGTTACTGATTATATTCTGCCTTTCAGTGCGGCTTTGCAGAAGGATAATTTTTATGCGACCCAGTTTCACCCCGAAAAATCTGCAGCCACCGGAATGCAGATTTTAAAAAACTTTTTAAGCTTATGAGAATTATTCCGGCCATCGACATTATCGGTGGAAAATGTGTGAGACTGACGAAAGGCGATTATGCCACGCAAAAAACATACAGTGAAAATCCTTTGGACATGGCTAAAATGTTTGAAGATGCAGGCATTAAATATCTCCATGTCGTAGACCTCGACGGTGCCAAAGCCAAACAGATCGTCAACCATAAAACCCTGGATCTTCTTGCCTCGCAAACCGGTTTGCAAATCGACTTCGGTGGAGGCATTAAAACTGAAAACGACATCAAAACCGCATTTGAATCCGGAGCAAAACAGATTACCGTAGGAAGTGTTGCCGCACAAAACCCGACTCTGATGCTGGAATGGCTGATGAAATACGGAGCGGAGAAAATTATCCTTGGCGCCGACTGTAAAAACAGGATGATTGCGACCAACGGCTGGCTGGAAAGCAGTAATCTCGATGTGGTGGATTTCGTTAAAGAATTTACTAGTAATGGAGTAAAATATAGCATCGTTACCGATATCGATAAAGATGGAATGCTTTCGGGACCGGCTTTCGAACTCTACGAAGAAATACTGAAAGAGACCAAGATCAACCTTATTGCGAGCGGAGGAATTACTACGATAGAAGATGTTCAGAAATTAAAAATTATGGGCTGCGAAGGAGCAATTATCGGTAAAGCTATTTATGAAGGCACCATCAATCTCAAAGAATTAACAGAATTATGCTAAAGAAAAGAATCATTCCATGCTTGGACATAAAAAACGGAAGAACGGTAAAAGGAATTAATTTTCTGGACATCAGAGATGCCGGCGATCCTGTGGAACTCGCCAAAAGGTACGTGGATGAAGGTGCCGACGAACTGGTATTTCTCGATATTACCGCAACACTTGAAAACAGAAAAACACTTAAGGAACTCGTAACCAAAATTGCTTCCGAAATTAATATTCCGTTTACGGTTGGCGGCGGGATCAATACACTGGAAGACGCGAAAGCGATTATCGATTCCGGGGCGGATAAAATAAGTCTCAACTCTGCGGCAATTCTTCGGCCGGAGCTGATTTCTGAGATCGCTCTTGAATATGGAAACCAGTGTGTTGTGCTGGCGGTTGATACCAAATTCATCAAAAATGAATGGATCGTTTTCCGCAGCGGCGGAACCATTATTACTGATTTAAAAGCCACGGAATGGGCACAAAAAGGCGCCGAACTTGGAGCGGGAGAAATCCTTCTGACTTCCATGAATAACGACGGAACAAAAAACGGTTTCGCCCTCGATATCAGTAAAGCGGTTTCTGAAGCCGTTACCATTCCGGTGATTGCGTCAGGAGGCGCGGGAACAATGGAGCATTTTGCTGAGGTTTTTAACCTGACAAAAGCAACCGGCGCTTTGGCTGCAAGTGTCTTTCATTTCGGGCAAATACCAATTCCTGACCTTAAGCAATATTTAAAAACCCAAAATATCCCCGTGCGACTATGAAACCTGATTTTAATAAAACCAACGGCCTTATTCCCGTAATCATTCAGGATGAGGTCACCCTGCAGGTCCTGATGCTGGGTTATATGAATGAAGAAGCCTTTAATAAAACCATCAACGACCAAAAAGTAACCTTTTTCAGCCGGAGCAAAAACCAGCTTTGGACGAAAGGTGAAACCTCCGGGAATTTTCTTTGGGTAAAAGACATCAGACTTGATTGTGATGAGGACACTTTACTTATTCTCGCAAAAGCCGACGGACCAACCTGCCATAAAGGAACAGTTTCCTGTTTCAATACTGAAGTGAAAAAAGGTTTTCTCTACCGTTTGGAGCAGACCATTCAGGAAAGAATTGACGGAAACATTGAAAATTCTTACACCAATCAGCTTTACCGGAGAGGTATTAATAAAGTGGCCCAAAAAGTAGGAGAGGAAGCGGTAGAGCTGGTCATAGAAGCAAAAGACGACAATGCTGAACTCTTTAAAAATGAAGCTGCCGATCTGATGTATCACTTTTTAATTCTCCTTAAAGCAAAAGGATTTACGCTGGAAGAAATTGAGCAGACTTTAAGGGAGCGGGAGAAATAACCATTAATTCTCCCATTTTTTAATAGAAGAAAGAGGAGGGGGAAATGTTCAATTTTTGTCTTATGTTGAACATGACTTTATAAATATTCGTAATTTAGTTAGTTCAAAAACAAGATTAGGTCAAAAACCTTCTTTCGCTTTCATCCGCTTTAATCGTTGCTGTATTTGAGCTTCATTAAACGGTTTCACACAAATGACAATTATTTAAAAACACACAAATCATGGAAAAAGAACTTGAAAAAATCCGTACCCAGCAAAAGGAGTCATGGAATCTGTTTTCTTCGGGATGGAAAAAATGGGATAATCTCACGATGGAATTTATGAGACCTGTTGGCGATGAAATCATCCGTGTGCTGCACCCTGCAGACCACCAAATGATACTTGATGTGGCATCCGGGACCGGAGAGCCTGGACTAACAATAGCTTCGATGCTGAAAGACGGCAAGGTGACGCTCACTGATCTTTCCGAAGATATGCTGACTATTGCCAGGGAAAACGCAGCAAAAAAAGGAATTAAAAATATTGAAACGGTAGTTGCTGATGTATGTGAACTTCCATTTAAAGACGGCGTCTTTGATGCCATAAGCTGCAGATTCGGACTGATGTTTTTTCCGGATATGTCAATTGCAATGAAAAAAATGGTAAGGGTTCTGAAACCTGGAGGCAAAATCGCCGTTTCGGTTTGGAATATTCCTGAAAAAAATTTCTGGATTACTGCACTGATGAGCGCTATCAATAAAAATATGGAACTTCCGATCCCTCCGCCGGGTTCGCCGGGGATATTCCGATGTGCCGGGAGCGGAATGATTGCCGGTTTATTTCGAAAGGCAGGATTAAAAAATATTACTGAAAAAGAAGTCGCAGGAAAACTGAAATGTGAAACAGCAGATCTTTACTGGTCGATGATGACTGAAATAGCAGCCCCCGTTGCAGCTGCATTAAGCAAAGCCGGTGATGAGGTGAAAGAAAAAATAAAACGGGAGGTCGCCGAAGCGATCCATCATCAATATCCTACGGATCCTTTCTTTTTGGATTCCAGTGCGCTCGTGATTTATGGTGAAAAATAGCAAAAGTCTTTTGAGGAATCAGGTAAAGTCGCGCTCAGTGCCGAAGTGACTCGACTTCAACAAAAAAACGTATGCCAACCAAGGAAAATACATTTTGGCAATTCGACACCAGTTATTGGTTTCAAAAACTAAACAGTTCGCCGCAGGGATTATCACAGGCTGTTGCTGATCAGATTTTGTTTGAAAAAGGAAGGCATCCCAAAAGTAAATCTGTACTTAAAAAGGATTTATTACTTTTTGCCAGTCAGTTCAAAAGTCCTCTCATGCTTCTCCTGATCGGGGCGGTTATTATTTCTGCATTCCTGGGAGACCGGTCAGATGTTTTTATTATTCTTTTCATTGTTTTATCTACCGGGTTGCTGAGTTTTTTTCAGGAACGAAATGCGGGGAGAGTCGTGGAGAAACTTCAGTCCATGATTTCTTTGAAAGCAGCTGTAATGCGCAGTGGTGAACAGAAGGAAACTGCATCCGACCAAATCGTAACCGGTGACGTAATTATTCTAAATGCCGGGGATATGCTGCCTGCAGACTGTCTGATTATTGAAGCCAGCGAACTTTATGTCAATGAATCGAGTTTAACAGGAGAGTCGTATCCGGCAAGAAAAGAAGAGGGAGTCGTGGATGAAGCTACCGAACTTACGGACCGCACCAACTGTCTTTGGCAGGGGACGAATGTGGTAAGTGGAAGTGCCAAGGCTCTGGTGATTCAAACAGGTGAGCAAACCATTTTTGGAACTATAGCCAAAAGCGTATCCGGAACAGTTGAAACCTCATTTGAAAAAGGTATCAAAGATTTCGGCTTTTTTCTGATGAAGATCACCATGACCCTTGCGGTCTTTATTCTGGTTGTCAACCTCTTCAATCACAAAGGCATTATCGAATCCGCGCTGTTTGCTCTTGCTCTTGCTATTGGTATGGCTCCAGAACTTTTACCGGCTGTAACCACCATTGCCATGAGTGCAGGTGCAAAACGGCTGTTGGAAAAAAAAGTAATTGTAAAAAAGCTGAATTCTATACAAAATCTCGGGGAAGTGAATTTGTTATGCACCGACAAAACAGGGACGATTACTGAAGGAACTATTACCGTTGCCGGCCTCGTAGATGGATCCGGAGTTGAAAGCGGGTTTGTAAAACAGCTTGCTTACTGGAATGCTTCTCTTGAAGCAGGATATTCCAATCCCATAGATGAAGCTTTAAAACAGCTGAAATTTGATTCTAAAGTTATCGTAACGAAACTTGGTGAAGTGCCTTATGATTTCATTAGAAAAAGACTGAGTATTGCGCTCAGCACCGGAAAAGAACAGCTGATCATCAGTAAAGGCGCTTTTTCCCAAATACTCAGCATCTGCACGGCCTTAAGACTTGGTAATGACAGCGTTGAAGATATTGCTGCACATCGTGAACAGTTAGAAAAGAATTTTGCACAGTATGGTACCAAAGGTTTACGGGCAATTGCAGTTTGCTATAAACCCATACCGGAAGATAAAATTTCAAAAGACTCTGAAACAGCAATGATTTTTGCGGGATTTGTGCTGATGAATGATGCGGTGAAATCAGGCATTACCGACACCATCAACGCACTGCACCAACTTAAAGTAGGATTAAAAATCATCACAGGTGACAATAAAAACGTAGCACAATCTATTGCGCTGGATATCGGTATTAAAAAGCCGGTGATTATGACAGGGAAACAGCTTTCCAAAACCAGTCCGGAAGCATTAAAACAAGTCGTAAAGAAAGTTCATATTTTTGCTGAGGTAGAACCTCAGGAAAAAGAAAGGATTATCCTCGCACTGAAACATACCTATACCGTTGCGTATATGGGTGATGGCATCAATGATGTTTCCGCCATTAATGCTGCAGATGTGGGCATCTCCGTTGAAAATGCGGTAGATGTAGCCAGAGAGGCTGCAGATTTTGTGCTGATGGAAAAAGACCTGATGGTTTTGGCTGAGGGTATCAGAGAAGGAATAAAGACCTTTGCCAATACCCTGAAATATATTTTTATCAACACAGGCTCTACCTTCGGCAATATGTTCAGTGTTGCATTTGCTTCCTTGCTGCTGCCATTTTTACCCATGCTTCCAAAACAGATTCTTCTTCTGAATTTATTAACAAGTTTTCCGTTTCTTGCAGTAGCATCCGATAATGTTGACCGTGAGCAGCTAGCAAAACCCGGTAAATGGGATTTGAAAATGCTTAGAAACTTTATGGTGATTTTCGGATTTCACAGTTCTTTTTTTGATGTGATGACCTTCCTCATTTTATTTTATGTTTTCAAATTCGGCCAGGCATCATTTCAAACTGGGTGGTTTATTGAGTCGATGCTAACACAGTTGTTCATTCTGTTCATCATCCGCACCCATCAGAATTTTTTCAAAAGCAAACCCGGAAAATATCTCTTAATCTTCAGCGTGATTGCTTTAATTATTACCATTCTGCTTCCTTATTTGCCATGGGCAAAAGATATAGGTTTAGCCCCACTTCCGGTTTTTAATCTTTGTGCGATGTTACTGATTGTTGCAGCCTACATTTTCACAGCAGATCTGCTGAAAGTCTGGTTTTTTAAAAAACATCTGTAATTTAAATGGAAACTAATTCTTAAGGGAAAGATTTTCTTCTTATAGCCGTTTTTATCGGTAGGGGCCTAAAAACTGATGAGTGATATCATTCAGATGATTGTTGACGAAATCTTCCTCTTCCTGAACATCGATGGCGAGAAGCGTTGCTGCGCGGTGATTATTTAAATTAATTGCTAAATGTGCCGCGGCTCCGTATGCCGCTATTTTATAATGCGCAAGTTTTCGTGAAGTGAGGAGAAGCGCGATTTCCCAATTTACTATATCATCAGAAAATACAGTGAAATGTTCATTTGCATCATTCAGCAATGCAATAATGGCCGCGCTATATTTAGTTTCAACCGCTTCATCCTGCATTTTAAAAATTTTTGCCAGCCGCTCCTTATGATTCAGATGAATTTGATAATGATTATTAAGAATAGTCCTCAGCTGAGGTGCAGATATTTTGCCGCTGATCTCATTAAAAGCTTCTGAAATTGCATTTTCTGCAAAGTACAGTTCTTTTAGCGACTCAGAAAAAAACAGGTGTAATGTTTTTCTGGAGTCTGAATTTTCCTGGCCGGAATCGTTTTGCTGCAGAGGGTTTTCCATGATTGCAGATTATTAAATGGCAAAGCATTGTAGCTTATAACTAAAAGTTCTTCGCCAAATGATGATTTATGAGTAGCATCATAACCAATTTTATGCCGATAATTAATGAAGAAATTCTCTAGAAAAAATTACCAAAGGGCTTTCTGCAGAAGTTCAGCTGCATTTACGATGGTTTCTTCTTTTTTGGCGAAACAGAACCGTGTTTTTCCGGTGTTGGCTGTTTCGTGATAAAACGCTGAAAGAGGAATGCCGGCTACTTTAGCGTTCTGCGTAAGCCAGACTGCAAAATCTTTGTCGGACAGATCTGTAATTTTTCGGAAGTCAAGAATCTGAAAATAACCAGCCTCTGCTTTTTCGGAAAGGGTAAAAGGTAAATCTTTAAATGAATCCAGGAAAAAATCTCTTTTCTGCTGCATGAATTTCCGGTTTTCTTCCACATCAAAAATTTCAAGATATTTTGCGAGTGCATATTGCGCCGGCGCATTCACGCTGAAACTTAAATACTGATGAACGCGGCGATAGGCCAGCGAAAGTTCTTCAGAAGCCAGCACATAGCCCACTTTCCAGCCAGTTGCGTGAAACATTTTTCCAAAGGAAAAGATACTGAAGCACCGTTCCCGAAGTTTCGGATGGTGAAAAGCACTGTAGAATTCATGATGATCATAGGTAAGAAGGTCGTAAACTTCATCCGAAATGACGGTGATCTCAGAGTTGTCAATAATATTGGCGAGCTGGTCCCAGTCTTCTTGTTTCCAGATTTTTCCGGACGGATTGTGGGGCGAGTTCACAATTATGGCTCGGGTTTTTACGGTTATTACGTTTTTTAATGCTTCAAAATCAACCTCAAAATGATTTTTCAAACTCACAAAAACCGGAGTTCCGCCGTTAACTTCAATCGCGGGAACGTAAGAGTCGTAACAAGGTTCCAGCACAATCACTTCATCACCCACATTTACAATAGCTGCCAATGCTGTATAAATTCCATAGCTCGCGCCTGGAGAGACCGTGATGTTTTCTTTCGAAACCGATAAGGTGTTTTTTCGCTGTTGATTAAATTCCACTAAATTATCGATGAGCATTGGAAGCCCGGCCATTGGGGCATATTGATTAAAATTTTTTAGGGTCCCTTCGCCCAAAAGTTTTTTCAGCCGGTCGTCAATCTCATAGTCCGGGAAACCCTGCGAAAGATTCACAGCATCGTGTTTCTGAGCAAGAGCAGTCATTTCCGAAAAAATGGTAAGGTCGCTTCCCGAATGTTTTCTTTTAATCATACTCAAATTTATAAATAAACTTTTTAAAAATAACTCATCATTAACGCAATATCTTCAAAAAGGAATTTTAAAAATATATTTGCTATTTTTAAAACTTCAAAAAATATCTATGAAAAAATTCTTTATTCCGCTGTTCTCAGTGGTTTTACTCAGCAGTTGTGCTTCCGTTAATTATTCGTACGACGGAAAAGCCTTCAATCATTCTTTAGAGACTATTACTCAGCAAAACCTCAAGAAAAACCTTTACGTGATCGCATCCGACGAAATGGGCGGCCGCGACACTGGCAGTCCGGGGCAGAAAAAAGCGGGCGAATATATGATCAAACAGTATCAGGACATGGGAGTTTCCCATCCGGATGCATTGGATTCTTTCTACCAGAAAGTTCCCGCAGCTTACATGAATACCGGTAGAGGTGCAGGATTACCCGATTCTGAAAACATCCTCGCTTTTATCAAGGGAAGTGAAAAACCTGATGAAATTATTGTTATTTCGGCGCATTACGATCACGTAGGAACCAAAAACGGCGTGGTTTACAACGGTGCGGACGATGACGGCAGCGGGACGGTCGCGGTCATGGAAATTGCAAAAGCTTTTAATAAAGCCAAAAAAGCTGGCCACGGCCCTAAAAGGTCGATCTTGTTTTTGCATGTTACAGGTGAAGAGCACGGGCTTTTAGGATCGAAATATTACGCAGACCATCCCATCTATCCGATGGCAAATACCGTGGCAAACCTGAATATCGATATGATCGGAAGATGCGACCCGGGCAACTGCGGAAAGAATTATGTGTACGTAATCGGTTCGGAAATGCTCAGCACTGATCTTAAGAAAATCAATGTGGAAGCGAACACTAAGGTTACCAAACTGGAACTTAATTATAAGTATGACGATCCCAAAGATCCTCAGCGGTTGTATTACCGTTCCGATCATTATAATTTTGCTAAAAACGGTGTTCCTGTTGCGTTTTTCTTTGACGGAATTCATGAGGATTACCACAAACCCACTGATGATGCCGAGAAAATCGATTACGCAGCATTACAGAAGCGTACCCAATTGGTTTTTGCTACCGCATGGGAACTGGCTAACAGAAAGGACAGGATTGTAGTGGACGGGACGAATAACAGATAAAAATCACAACAATTATAATCACGGATCCGTTGCTTTCGCAGCGGATTTTTGTAAATTTGGTCTACGGCTCCATAGTTCAACGGATAGAATAGAAGTTTCCTAAACTTTAGATCCAAGTTCGATTCTTGGTGGAGTCACCAAAAAAAAGAATCCGCTGTTTAGCAGCGGATCCAGTAGATAAAATCATCTCATTTTTTTAATTAGACAACAAGAAAAAAGAGAAGCCGACGGTGCTTCTCTTAAATTTTTATATCAATTTAATGGTATTTCGGTACATGGAGTAAAAGGATATTGTTTTCACTTCAGTGTTATTTCAGAGTAAAAGTAACAAATAATTCAATACGGAATGTAAACTGAATGTTAAAATTCACACTTTACTCACATTTTTTTGTGGATAAGTCTGAAAGCCAAGTTATTATTTAAATTTTTCTTTTATAGCTTTTTGTTCAAATGGTGCTGTTTTTCGGACATTATATTGATGAAAACCCAAACTGTCAATGCTCTCTAAAAGTTTGTAAATGTCGTATTTTTCGATAGTGTCAGATTCAAAAGAAAAAGATATTGGCTTCAATATATTCCCAGAATTTTTCATTCTGTGTTGACGAATGGAGTTTTTCAAAAATGGATAAATATTTTCAAATTTAATTTGATGTAAACTGTCAGCAGATAAAGTCCTTTTGAAGAATGTTTTGTCTAAATCATGTACACACAAAAAATCAATTAGATCTTCATAATGATAATAAATTTTATTGTCGTTTGTAAAAATAAAATTGATTTCACCTTTTGGGTAATCGTATGTTTTTATTTCAGGAATAATTTGTAAAGTAGAATCCTTGTCTATAATTTCTTTTAAATGTTTTTCAAGATCATTATTAAATTTAGAAGTGATGAAAATTCTCTTTTCAACTCTTTCCTTGTCATCATTTTTACAGGATGAAATAATAATTAAAGTAATGAGTAGAAAAGTGAAAATTTTCATGGAATACAAACCTAAAATTTCTCCTTCAAATACTTCGCTGTATGCGATTTTTTATTCTTGATTAAATCTTCAGGTGTTCCCTCAAATACTACTTCACCGCCATGTTTTCCAGCTTCCGGACCAATGTCGATGATGTAATCTGCAGATTTTATGATATCGGGCTGATGCTCAATAACAATCACCGAATGACCGAGACCTATCAGAGCCTGAAGGGAAATAAGCAATTTATTGATGTCGTGAAAATGCAGACCCGTAGAAGGCTCATCGAAGATAAACAGTGTTTTTTCAGTGGTTACGCCCTTCACAAGGAAAGAGGCTAGTTTTACCCTTTGCGCTTCCCCTCCGGAAAGTGTTGAAGAACTTTGCCCGAGCTGCAGATAACCTAAACCAACTTCCTGTAGAGGTTTAAGTTTGGTTACAATTTTCTGTTCATGATTCTCAGTGAAAAATTCAAGGGCTTCGTCCACGGTCATGTGAAGGATATCTGAAATATTTTTTTCATCAAATTTAATCTCCAGAATTTCATTCTTAAAACGCGTTCCGTGGCAGGGTTCACATTCAAGTTCAATATCTGCCATGAACTGCATTGAAACGTTGATAACACCTTCTCCCTTGCATTCATCACATCTTCCGCCGTCTACATTGAAAGAGAAATGTTTGGGTTTCAGTCCCTGCACTTTTGCCAGTTTCTGTTTTGAAAACAGATCACGGATGTCATCATATGCTTTCAGATAAGTTACGGGATTGGAACGTGAGGATTTGCCAATTGGATTCTGGTCGATCAGTTCAATATTTTTAATCAGTTTTTTAGGGAATTCAACAGAATCGTAATCTCCTTTTTTACCGCCCATGCCAAGCTGAACCTGGATATCGTTCGTAAGGATTTCTTTCATCAGCGTAGATTTTCCGCTTCCTGAAACTCCGGAAATTACGACCAGGCTTTCCAAAGGAATATCGACATCAATATTCTTTAAATTATTCTGGCGCGCACCTTTAATATGAATCCATTCTTTTGCTTTTCTGCGGGTTGACGGAACTTTTATTTCCAGGGTTCCGGTAAGATACTGTGCGGTTAAGGATTCGGAATTTTTAAGTTCCTTAAAATCTCCCGCAAAAACCAACTCGCCACCCAGATATCCTGCTTCCGGACCAATATCGATGATATAATCTGCGGCTTTCATCACATCTTCATCGTGTTCTACAACGATTACGGTGTTGCCAAGATCACGGAGGTTTTTCAGTACTTCGATCAGATTTTCGGTATCGCGGGAATGCAGGCCGATAGAAGGTTCATCCAAAATGTAAATAGAACCTACCAGTGAACTTCCGAGCGATGTTGCGAGATTAATTCTCTGGCTTTCACCTCCGGAAAGGGTGTTTGAAGTTCTGTTGAGCGTAAGGTATCCTAAACCTACTTTTTCTAAAAACTCCAGACGGGTCGTAATTTCATAGACAAGTCTTTTCGCAATTTCCGCATCGTGCTGATTGAGTTTTAAAGATTTAATCAGCGGTAAAAGCTCATCCAAAGGAAGTTCAATCATTTCCTGAATGTTGTGCCCGTCAATTTTCACATATTTCGTCTCTTCGCGCAGCCTTAAACCTTCACAGGTCGGACAAAGCGTTTTCCCCCGAAATCTGGAAAGCATAACGCGGTACTGAATTTTGTATAAATTTTCTTCCACCATTTTGAAGAAATTATTCACAGAAGGAAAACTCCTAGTAGCGTCGCCTTTCCATAAAAAATTCTTCTGCTCTTTGGTCAGCTCGTGATAGGGTTTATGGATCGGAAATTCAGTCCCGGCTTTTTTGATGAATGCTTTTTTCCATTCGCTCATGCTTTCGCCTTTCCAGCTGGCAACGGCATCCTCAAATACCGAAAGATTTTTATTCGGAATCACCAGATCTTCATCAATTCCGATCACTTTTCCGTAACCTTCACATTCGGGACATGCGCCGTAAGGATTGTTGAAACTGAAAAAATGAACATTCGGTTCCATAAATTCCATGCCGTCGAGTTCGAATTTATTGGAGAATTCGGTAATTTTTCCGGTTTCTGTATTTTTAAGAGAACAGTAGCCGCGGCCTTCATAAAATGCCATCTGAATGGAATCTGCAAGCCGCTGAAGAAAATTCTCATCATTTTCATAACGGAAACTGTCAATAACGAGCTGAATTTCCATTTCTTTTTCAGGAACGAAACCGAAACTTTCCAGATCTTCAATTCCGGCGACATTTCCGTTGACTTCAAGACGGGTAAATCCTGACAGTTTAAGGGTTTTCAGCTGTTCAGCAAATTTAGAAATATCAAAATGTAAAGGATTTCTCAGGAGAAAGGTTTGATTTTCATTTTTCTTAATGAAATCAATCACATCACTCACCGAATCTTTTTTTACTTCATTTCCCGAAACTGGTGAAAACGTGCGTCCGACTCGGGCAAAGAACAGCTTTATATAATCGTAAACCTCCGTCGACGTTCCAACCGTGGAGCGTGGATTGGAGGAAATTACTTTCTGCTGAATTGCGATGGATGGAGCCAAACCTTTGATGTCGTCCACTTTCGGCTTTTCCAGTTTTCCCAAAAACTGACGCGCATAGGAACTCAGACTTTCAACATATCTGCGCTGTCCTTCGGCATAAATGGTGTCGAAAGCAAGGGACGATTTTCCGCTTCCGGAAACTCCTGTAATCACAATTAATTTATTCTTCGGCAGAAGAACATCAATGTGTTTCAGGTTATTGAGGTGTGCATTTTTTACGAAAATCTGCTTTTTTATATCGATATCAGGAATTGTAGCCATGGGTAAAATTAAGACCTACAAAATTACGGTTTTTTTGAAGAAAAAATTTTATAATATTTTTCATTCAAATATTGCTGTGTCCTCTTTATTTTGTCTAAATTTGTTGTACAAATAAGTAATGATATCATGAGAAAATTATTAAATGATCTGATTACGCATTTGATGAGAAAAAGATGAGGTTCTGAATCTCAGAATTTTATAAGATGCAGTTCGCAGGAGCTGCATCTTTTTTTGCCAATACTTTTTAATTTAATAAAAAACCGCTTTTTATTTTGTTTAATTCTTAATTATATTTGCCGCTGAATTTAATGGAAACCCTTTTTGTTACTGGTATTTTTATCATGGTTATCATTATTGAATCAGCAAAATAATAAGAATTAAGTTGTAGAAATGAGAAAGATAATTTGTTATGCATTGTTTTTAGGAAACGTAATACAGTTTTCAGCACAGGAAAAATCAGATGAGATCGCGGAAGTTACCGTTCATGGGAAGTTTCTGAGTCTGCCGCTGAAAAAAGTAAACGAAAACATTACGGTAGTTTCAAAAAAAGAAATTTCAAATTCTCCGGCTAAAAGTATTGAAGAAGTTTTAGCACATTATACCGGTATGGATATCCGCAAAAGAGGCGGTAACGGGGTTCAGGCAGATATTTCGATGCGCGGAAGCAGTTTTGAACAGGTGTTGATCCTCGTGAACGGAATCCGGATGAATGATTCGCAAACCGGTCACAATTCCATGAGCATCCCGTTTGATTTAGCATCTGTGGAAAAAATTGAAATCGTAAAAGGACCTGCTGCTAGGAGATTTGGACAGAATGCTTACGCAGGAGTTATCAATATTATCACCAAACCGGGATCGGAAGAAAATGCAGTCGTTTCTGCAAGCGGCGGCGATTATAAAACATATTCTTTGGGACTTGGTGCCAATTTTGGAAGCGAAAAATTTTCGAATTTTGTTCAGGTAAATTCTTCGGGTTCAGAAGGTTACCGCTATAATTCGGATTACAAAATCAATAATGTTTTTTATCAGAATCAGTATCTACTGGATGATGGAAGCATTAAATTTCAGGCCGGCATTCAGGAGAAAAAATTTGGAGCCAATGGATTTTATGCTACTCCGGCTGCCACAGATCAATATGAGGAAACCCAGACTTCTATTGTGAGTTTGGGAATAGACAAAAAGTTGCAGAAGTTCAGTTTAAATTCTAATATCTATTGGCGAAGAGGCCAGGATATGTATGAATATATCCGTAACAGGCCTGAAGTCTACCGAAACATGCACATCGGGAATAATATCGGCGGAGAGCTTAACGGAACTTATCTGTCGAAATTGGGAACCACTGGTTTGGGACTTGAACTCAGGAAAGAGTTTCTAGCCAGTAATAATTTGGGCCACCGGGAAAGGTTTGTTACCCAGATTTTTCTGGAGCATCATTTTTCTTTTTTCGGAAATTCACTGAATATTTCTCCAGGAATTTCGTGGGCAAATTATGATCAGGAAGGCAATTTTTTCTATCCCGGTCTCGATGTTGGTTATGATTTTAATGAGAACCACAAAGTTTACGGAAATATCGCAAAAGTTAACAGAGTTCCAACTTTTACCGATCTTTATTATATCAGCAAAACGGAGTCAGGAAATCCGGATTTGAAGCCAGAAAACGCAGTTTCTGCAGAGATAGGTTACCGGTTTCAGAAGAACAGTTTTCTGGGTAAGATCAGCGGTTTTATGAGAAATTCTGAGAACTCCATAGATTGGGTAAAATCAAATGCAAATGAAATCTGGCTTGCTGAAAACATTGGAAACATTGAAACAAAAGGGATAGAAGTAGAATTTGGACAGCATTTCGATTCTTTTGTGAAATCCTACTCGGTGCAGTATACTTTTTTAGACAGCAAAAATACGCAGCCTCAGCATTTAATTTCCAGATATGTGATGGAAAATCTGAAACACCAGTTTGTCGCTAAGCTGCAGAATCGGTTTTTGAAGAAATTCACGAATCAGTTAATTTACCGTTACGATGAAAGAGTCTCAACCGGAAGCTACCAAATTCTTGATGAAAAATTAAGTTATGATTTCAGCAACCTTAATCTTTACGTTTTGGTCAATAATATCACGAATTCAAATTATACCGAAACCTTTGGTGTACCAATGCCGGCACGCTGGTTTCATGTAGGATTTACCTATAAAATCGGTCTTTAAATTAAAGGATGAGAGATAGTAGGTTGCAGAAAAGGGGAATTCACTGCCATCATTTTCTTAAAAATCATTATTTTCGCAAGATGAAAAGGCTGTCTGCACTTCTGATGTTTTTAGTAACTGGTTACTATATTTCCGCTCAAACTGAACATATTTCAAGTTTTAATGCGGTAACGGTTACCTATAAGGTACACCCGAAATATTTCATTTATGCGGAAGGGCAGCTGCGCGGAATAGAAGACTACTCCTATCCTGATTATTATGAAATAAAGGGTGGAGTAGGATATAATTTAACCAAAAATCATAAACCTTTCATAGGGATCGGTCGTTACGGCACTTACAAAGATCGCCTGATGGATAAGGAAGAATTCCGTGTCTGGCTTCAGGATGTGATTGATGTAAAGGCAGGGAAATTCAAGTTTGAAAACCGTTTCCGGGCAGAAAAAAGCTGGTTTTACGAGCCTAAAAAAGACGCACATTCTGACAGAATCCGACTCAGATACAGACTGAATATTTCAGTTCCGCTGAACTCAGAATCGGTAAAACCGGGAACATTGTTTGCCAATGCTTATGATGAAGTTTTCTTTGTTACAACAGAGAAACCATTGTTTGCGCGTAACAGAGTTTTTGGAGGTTTCGGTTATCAGATTGATGAAAATTTCGGCATTGCATCCGGCTATCTTTGGCAGAGAGAATTTGCTCAGTCGGGCAACAAAAATCTGCATTTTCTGTATCTCGCTCTCAACATCACGATCGATGATTCCGACGATAAACACTATCATTTTCCGGGTGCCGATTAATGTTGATAACTTTTATGAAATTTAGTTTTTAATTTCAAAGTTTGTTTCCTTTTTTTGCTTCAAATTCATATATTTGTAAAAATAATAAGAAATAGATGTAATTGTAAAGATTTAATGAGTTATTTAAAACTTTACCGTTACATTTTACCAATAAAATAACATAACATATGAAATTTATTGTTGCAAGCGGAGAATTACAGAAAGCACTGAACACGGTAAGTGGGGTGATTTCCAGTTCTCAGTCAAGACCTATTCTTGAAAATTACCTGTTTGAACTTGAAGGAAACAATTTAAAAATAACAGCTTCCGATGGCGAAACTACTTTAGTGACGGCTTTGGAAGTGAAATCTGACGATACGGGAAAATTTGCTGTTCCTGCGAAAATTTTTCAGGATTTCGTGAAAACTTACGGAGAACAGCCTTTAACCCTGTCAGTAAAAGATTCTGAGGACGGAAACGGAAGTCTGCTCGAAATTTTGGACGAAAAAGATAATTTCGCTGTAGCACTTGATAACGCAGAAGATTATCCTGAACTTCCTGAATTTGACGCTTCACAAAGTGTAAAAATAGGTGCCGGAGTTTTGTGTGAAGCTTTAACCAATACGCTTTTTGCAACAAGCAACGATTCCCTGAGACCTGTAATGACCGGGGTTTTATTCCAGTTTAAGGAAGATGAAACCAATTTCGTTTCTACAGATTCTCACCGTTTGGTGGTTTATAAACGAACCGATTTGATCAATGCAGAACCTATTGAGTTTATCATGCCGAAAAAACCTTTGGCTATTTTCAAAAATATTCTTGCCAATTCCAACGAGGAAGTTATTATTGAATTTAATGAAAACATGGCGAAATTTACCTTCGGAAACAACATCTGGATCTGTAGGCTGATCGACGGAAAATATCCGAACTACACCGCAGTAATCCCGAAAGAAAACCCGAATGTATTAACCATCAACAGAAACTTATTGCTGAGCTCAATCAGAAGAGCTTCGATTATGTCGAACAAATCTACGAATCAGGTTCGTTTTAAGCTTTCCGGAAATATCCTTCACCTTCATGCAGAAGATACTGAATATGCGAACAAAGCTGATATGCAGATCCCTTGCGATTACAACGGTGAAGATATCAACATCGGTTTCAGTTCAAAATTCCTTACAGAAATGCTTTCCGTATTAGGTTCTGACGATATCACAATGAAAATGTCTCAACCCAACAGACCGGGAATTATCGAGCCGGTTGACGGTTTGGAAGCGGAAGAAAATATCCTCATGCTTTCGATGCCGGTTATTGGAATGTAAAATAAACTATACCCTTATAATTAATTGAGATTTGAAATTTTTCAGATCTCAATTTTTTTTTAAACTGCAAAATCACGATATTTGCAAACTTATCGGTATTTAAAATTCTGCTTTTTAATGCCACATTTTAAATTATCCAAGAATGAAACCGAAAGGTAACATTGCCCTCAAAAAATAGGAACAGCAAATGAAAATCTCAAACAACTGGCTTAAAGATTACATCAACACTGATTTAAAATCAGATAAAATCGGAGAATATCTTACGGATATTGGTCTGGAAGTAGAAGGAATCGAAAAGTACGAATCTGTAAAAGGAAGCCTGGAAGGAATCATTATCGGAAAAGTATTAACGTGTGAGCAACATCAAAATGCCGATAAATTAAAGAAAACAACCGTTGACATTGGAAACGGCAAAATATTGAACATCGTTTGCGGCGCACCAAATGTGGCAGAGGGACAAACTGTTCCGGTTGCTGTAGTTGGCACAAAAATTTATGGTAAAGACGGAAGCTCATTTGCGATTAAAGAAGCAAAAATCCGTGGTGAAGTTTCTCAGGGAATGATCTGTGCGGAAGATGAGTTGGGTTTAAGCGACGATCACGGCGGAATCATGATTCTGGATGAAAATAAGTTTGAAGTCGGAAAAAATTTCGCTGATTATTTTGAACTTTCCAATGATGAAGTATACGAAATCGGGTTAACACCAAACAGAACCGATGCGATGTCGCATTATGGTGTTGCACGGGATTTGAACGCGTTCTTGGTTTCCAACCAGATGAAATCGGAGTTTGAAAAAACAGTTTCTAAATCTTTAACTGCTGAAGGAACTCATGATTTTCAGCTGGAAGTGGAAGATTCAGCATTGGTTCCAAGATATATCGGTGCAGTAATCGATAATGTAAAAGTTACCGATTCGCCGGACTGGCTGAAGCAAAGACTGAAATCCATCGGTCTGAGCCCGATTAATAATATTGTAGACATTACCAATTATATTTTGCATGGATTGGGCCAGCCGCTTCATGCTTTTGATGCGGGTCGCATTGCCGGTAAAAAAGTAAAAGTAGGCGTTAGTCCTGAGGGAGCCAAATTCACAACTTTGGATGGCGTTGAAAGAACGCTCAACGGTACCGAAATTATGATTAAAGACGGCGAAGATCATCCGATGTGTATAGCCGGAGTTTTCGGAGGTCAGCATTCCGGAGTGTCGGAAGATACAAAAACAATCTTCCTGGAAAGTGCTTATTTTAATCCGGTTGCAGTAAGAAAGGGAGCGAAATTCCATGGGTTGAATACCGATGCCTCTTTCCGTTTTGAACGCGGCGTGGATCCGAATAATACCAGAACCGCCATCACTCACGCCATTTCGATGATTGAAGAAATCACCGGCGGGAAAATGACAGGCGGACTTTTAGAGCATTACCCGGAAAAAATCGAAAACAATTATGTGATTTTAAGATTCTCTAAAGTCGAGCAGATTTTAGGAACAAAAATTCATAAAGAGAAAATAAAAGAAATTTTGAAATCGCTTGATATTGAGGTTCTCAATGAAATTCAGAACGGTTTGGAAATTTCTGTTCCCGCTTACAGAGCGGACGTTACGAGAGAAATTGATGTTATCGAAGAAATTCTAAGAATTTACGGTTATAATAAAATTGATGCTCCACAGAAAATCTCTTTTACCCCGGTTAAATTAAGTTCTGAAGATCAGGACGCACTGGAAAATTCCTGGGCGAGAACTTTACAGAGCAATGGTTTTAACGAAGTGATGAACAACTCGCTCACTTCCGTAAAAGATGAAACTGATGCTGTAAAACTGTTGAATCCTTTAAGCGGAGATTTAGCATTTATGAGAAAGTCTTTACTGGAGGGTCTTTTATCGAATGCAGATTACAATATCAAAAGAAAAAATCAGGATATTAAATTTTTCGAGCTCGGTAAAATTTATCTTAAAAAACAAAAATACGAGGAGAGAAAACAGCTGGCAATTTTGGTTTCCGGTAGAAATAGCGCTGAAAACTGGCTTCAGCCTAAATCAGCAACCGATTTTTATTACCTTAAATCGTATGTGAAAATTCTTCTGGACAAACTGAACCTGAATATCACGGAAAAGGATCTTGAAGATGCCCGTTTTTCTGATGCTTTGGAACTGACTTCCGGAGGGAAAACGATTGCAAGATTAGGTAAAGTTTCTCCAGAATTACTGAAAGACGCGGATATTGATCAGGAGTGTTTTTATGCAGAAATTGAGTTGGAAAACTGTCAGGAACTGCGGCCAAAAGGAAATCTGAAGTTTACTGATATTCCTAAATTCAACACCATAAGAAGAGATCTTGCTCTACTGATCGACAAAAATGTAACTTACGGCGAACTGTATCAGTCTGCAAAGAAGAATCCATCAAAATATCTTAAAAACATCAATCTTTTCGATGTGTATGAAGGCAAAAATCTTCCTGAAGGTAAAAAATCTTATGCACTGAGTTTTGAGCTGCTGAATGAAGAGAAAACTTTGGAGGAAAAAGAAATCAATGAAGTGATGAATTCTTTGATTAAGAATTTCCAGAAAGAATTTTCGGCAGAACTTCGGTCATAAAAATTCAAACATTAATAATAAAAAGCATCTCATCCGGGATGCTTTTTGTTTTATAAAAGCTTTATTTGTGCATAACCGCGGATAAATAAATTATATTACTTAAATTTGATCAAACAAAAAAAGCTCATGCAACCGTCTTCTATATTTGGTCAGGAAAAGATATTTATAGAGAAAGGATTTGCATATCATCATTAAAAATAAAAGATAACGACTTATGAAAAATATTTTTTTATCAATATTTGCTGCTGTAACATTGGTTTCCTGTGCATCAATGTCGACATCTAAAGTAGGAAGCACCCAGGTGAACATCGCAGGCACGAAATGGACCCTGGCTGACCAGGTGAAAGGGAAAACGCCGACGCTCAATGTGGAGGCTGGCAAAATTACCGGTAACGGAGGCTGCAATAACTATTTTGGGGAACTTTCTCTGGATCCTACAGCGGGCAATTTTTCAGCTAAGAATATTGGTGCAACTAAAATGGCCTGCCCTAATATGGAAGTAGAAACTCAGTTTTTCAGCATGTTGAACGCCGCCACTAAATATGTGGTGAAGGGAAATACACTCGAGTTATATAAAGGGAATCTTCTCTTGCTGAAATTCAATAAATTATAGCATTTTTTTCTGTAATAACCATAAAAAAAAGGAACTCAAAACTGAGTTCCTTTTTTATTTTTTATTTATTCTTCGTCTTCTTCCTCATCATATTTTGCGAGTTCGTCATCGCACCATTTGAAGGCTGCTTCTACAACTTTGGTAGCTTCATCTGCCATCGTTTCCTCATCGTCACCTTCCAAATCATCCAACCATTCAACTTCCTCTTCTTCTACATTAAGGATAAATCTCGGATATTCCGTGTGAACAACAAATAAATCTTCAGGAAAATCTGAATTGTCGGCTAATAAAAATTTTGGTACTTTCATTTTTCTAATGTTTAAACTTCTCCAAAGATAAAAAATTTTATTGATATTTATTCTCGTCGATTTTAATTTTTCTTAAAACTTTGTATTTGGTCAAAGTATTCGTTTGAAGCGTATCCTTAGGCACAAAAGTAACTTTCACATTTGGGTTGACGGTGCTGATCAGTTCGGCAATCTGCATCCTGTCGAGTTGTTCTTCGTTTTCCATATAGAAATTGATCCGGCCTTTTTCGAGCTTTTCAGATTTCAGGAATTTTGTTATTTCCCGACGGTTTTCAAGATAGTTTCCTTTTGAAAGCCAGGTGAATACAAAGCCGGTTATCAAACTTAAAACTGTAATTCCGTAGGTAGGTTTTCCGAAAATCTGATACATTTTTTTGAAATAAACCAGCCAGATTGGAAAGGAAAATGGTGCCATAAGACGGTAATCAATTGGATTTACCGAATAGAAATACTGAATAAAGAATGAACAGATAATTCCGGTAACTCCAGTGAACACAGAAAATTTCTCTGTTTCTGAAAGTCTGCTTTTAATGAAGAGAAATACAATCAACAGAATATTCAAAAAACCGATGCTGTAAATTCCGTAATTAATGATTCCGCCGGCTGGATTTGCGATATGAATAAACGGATTAAATGTTGTTGCCAAACCCTGAAAAAGTTCCACCAACAGTTTGGAGGTTGGATGAAGCCCTATTTCTAAAAACTGGTCAACGTATTTTTCATTAAAATAATCAATAAAAAGAAATTTATACAAAACCACGAAAGCAAAACCCACAAGTCCGGAAAAGATAAAAGTTCTGCCGTAGTGTTTCCTGTAGTTCCAAATTCCGAAAAGGAAAACTCCGCCCATGATAAAAAGTGCCGGATAACGGATGTTGTAAAGAACCAACAGTGACAAACTCAAATAGAGAAATGCTTTAAAGCCCTTAAGTTCCCCAATAATGATCTGTCTTGCCACAAAGAGAAATATGAATAAAAATGGCAGAATCAGAGATTCGCTCATCGTGTAGGAAAATATGGAAACGAAACTGAAAAGTCCGCCTATTAAAATGGTTTCTTTCAGATAGAATTTCTTTTTCCAGGCGAAATAAATGATGAAAAGATAAGCAAGAATTCCTATTGTTTTACTCGCCCAAAATTCATCCATACCCAATAAGGTAAAGAATTTTAAACTCAATGGATAACCCATTGGCGTCGTGGTATTATCAATTACAGGAAAAACATTTGCAGTCCGCATAAACCGGATAGAATCAGGATTGGTTCTTCCTTTTTCGTTCAGCAGGAAACGTAAAACGGTAAAGATAACAGTAGCAAAAATCAGAAGAATCTGAATTCTTTGTTCGAGGACTTTTCTTCTCATTTTTTATTAATAATTTGAAAGCGCTGTCAGCATTTTAAGCTCTGACAGCGCCTTTGATCATCTACTTTAGGAAGACTCTTGATACTTTCTCAGCTTTTCTGCTTTCAGAATAATCATAAAAACCTTCACCAGATTTTACACCCAGTTTCCCTGCAGTTACCATATTAACCAACAAAGGATTTGGTGCGTATTTCGGATTTTTGAAACCGCCATGCATTACATTCAGAATGGCCAGACAAACGTCGAGTCCGATAAAATCTGCGAGCTGCAAAGGTCCCATTGGATGTGCCATACCAAGTTTCATTACCGTATCAATTTCCTCAACACCGGCAACGCCGTTGTAAAGCGTTTCTATGGCTTCATTGATCATCGGCATTAATATTCTGTTCGCCACAAAACCTGGATAATCGTTTACTTCAACCGGCACTTTTCCCAAAGTTTTGCTCATTTCGGAAATCTCATCGAAAGTGGCTTTGGAAGTGGAGTAGCCTTTAATGATTTCCACAAGTTTCATTACAGGAACCGGGTTCATAAAGTGCATTCCGATTACTTTTTCGGGGCGTTTTGTTACCGAAGCGATTTTAGTAATGGAAATGGAAGAAGTATTGGTGGCGAGAATACAGTTTTCAGGAGCTAACTCATCCATCTGTTTGAAAATTTTCAGTTTCAAATCGAGGTTTTCTGTCGCTGCTTCCACGATTAATTCAGCATTTTTTGCAGCATCCTCCAATTGGGTAAAAGTAGAAATATTGCTTAAAGTAGCTGCTTTCTGTTCTTCGGTAAGATTGCCTTTCGCAATGATTCTGTCCAGATTTGCAGTGATTGTTTTCAGTCCTTTTTCTAAAGCTTCAGTAGAAACATCTACCAAGTTGACGTTAAAGCCGGTTTGAGCAAACGTGTGAGCAATTCCGTTTCCCATTGTTCCGGCTCCGATTACGACAATGTTTTTCATTTATTTATTTTTATGAGTTGAATTAAAATAGTCCCATACTTTTTTAGAAATATCAGAAATCATTTTAGTATTTACCGCTTCCGATTCCGTCGAATCGATCACAAAAACTGTAATCGCATAATGTTTTCCATCGGGAAGGGTAATGATTCCTGAGTCATTTTCAGCAATGGTCAAATTGCCGTCTTTTCCGGAAGAGCCGGTTTTGTGGGCAATCGCTGTTCCAGCTGGAAGCTGTTCCTTTAATTTGTTGGCGCCGGTGGTTGTTCCCAGCATGATATTCATCAAGTATGCTGTCGATTTTTCAGAAAGAATTTTCTTTTCGAAGAAACTTTTATAAAGCAAACTTAGAGATTTTACCGTCGTATAGTTCGGGTACAGATATTCTTTTCCTTTGTGCATCCATTCTTCATTATACTTGATCTGGAATTTTTTTATGCCTTTCGAATCCATGAATTTCTGCACGGTTTGTGTTCCGCCAATTAATCTCAGCAAGATATCGCAGCCGTTGTTATCGCTTTGCGCGACGGTATACTTGATAATTTCATCCACCGTCAGTTCTACATTTGCGTTCGGATATTTATCGCGAAGCGGACTGTGTGTGTTTTCCAGTAAATCGGATTTCTTTAGCGGAATTTTCTGATCAAGTTTCAGCTTTCCATGGTCAACTTCATTCAGCACTGCTGCGGCAATATGGAATTTAAAAACGCTGAGCATCGGCAGTTTTTTGTCTGCATTTTCATTATTAAATTCGTACGGAAAATCGATTCCCTTGACAGAAACAGCTACGGTGGCATTTTTGTCCTTAGTTATTTTAAGAATTTCTTTCTTTAAATTCTGAGAAAAATTTAATACAGAAATAAAAAGCGCAAATAGTATAAACTGTTTTTTCATAAGGAAATAATGATGCAATGATCAATTAAAATTACAAACTTCGGGTATAAGTTTTGCCCTCAGCAAGATAAACAGGAATTTCACTTTCTGCAACATTAAATTTAGTTTTAATAAAGGTCCGGTCGCCGTTGATCCGGTTGATAAAAACCGAAAAATGCAGATGCGGTCCGTTGGAAAAGCCCGTGTTTCCGCTGTAACCAATGAACTGTCCCTTTTCGATTCTGTCCCCGGGTTTCAGATCTGTTCCGTTTTGTTTTAAGTGTGCATAATCGGCGAAAGTTCCGTCGCTGTGCATGATAAGAACCTTATTAGCAAATTTCGCGCAGGAAATATCGGGGCAGCTCTGGGAATTGTTTTTTACAACTTCCACCACAGTTCCTTCACGAGCGGCAAAAACTTTATCGCCGGTTTTTAAATTGAAATCAAGGGCTGCAGCGTTCTGGTGGGAAAATTTCCCGTTATAACCCTGAAAGATGAGCTGGGTTTTTCCTTTTTCAAAAGGTAAAGAATAACTGTAATCAGTGTCATAATTTTCCTGCAGCACATTTCCGAAATTGTAGGTGTTGGTGTACGAAAACATATTGGCTGCATTTGGTTTGACCGGTGCCAGTTTTGCGACAGGAAATTTTTTGGTTTTTGGTGGAATGACAACAATCTGTCCGTTTTCCAGCGTAGAAGTCATGTTCTGAAGTTTGAAGCTGAACTTTGCTGACATCGGCATTTCTTCGTTATTATCAGCGAAAATCTGTGCATTACTTCCGTTGACCTCGTTATAAAAGCGGATATTCCAGCTTTTCTGGGAAAAACAGAAGAGGGATATTAAAAGAAATGTAATCGAAAATGTTTTTGTCATTAAAAAAAGAATTTCACGTGTTTTACTCCTAAAATTTATCAGGAATATTTTTACAGATTTACGAAATCATTTTCATGATTTCCAGCGCCACTTTCAAAGCCTCGGTTCCGTCTTCCAGGGAAACTTCTACATTTTTATTTTCAGTAATAGCTTCAGCAAAACTTTCAAGTTCGTCTAATATGGCATTGTTAGGCTGAATGTTTGGATATTCAAAAATAATCTGGTTTTTTTCGCCTTCTGCGTTTTCAATGATCATATCGAAATCGGTCGGATGTTCCGGCGCCTCTTTCATGCGGATCACTTCTGCTTTTTTCTCAAGAAAATCTACCGAAATATAAGCGTCTTTCTGGAAAAACCGTGATTTTCTCATGGCTTTCATCGAAATTCTGGAGGTTGTTAAATTTGCCACGCAGCCGTTTTCAAATTCGATTCTCGCATTCGCGATATCCGGAGATTTCGAAACTACGCAAACGCCTGAAGCATGAATGTTTTTTACTTTAGATTTCACTATCGAAAGCAGAATATCAAGATCGTGGATCATCAAATCCAGAACCACTGAAACATCAGTTCCCCGCGGATTAAATTCTGCAAGCCGGTGAATTTCAATAAACATCGGATCGTTGATGAATTCTTTTGAACCGATGAACGCCGGATTATATCTTTCAACGTGACCTACCTGAGCTTTAATACCAAATTCTCGGCATTTGTAAAGGATCTCTTCAGCTTGCTGCAGGGTTTGGGTTACGGGTTTTTCAATAAAGAAATGCTTGCGGTTTTCAATCGCTTTTATCGCATAATCGTAATGGTAAAGGGTGGGAGTTACAATATCCAGCATGTCGATTTCCTGCAAAAGGTCTTCGAATTTTTCAAAATACCTGTACCCGAATTCGGCTTCGAGTTTTTTTCCGTTTTCTTTGTCGGCGTCGTGAAAACCGATTAATTCGTATTTTTCCGACTGATTCAATAATTTTAAATGGATTTTACCAAGATGTCCGGCTCCAACTAAACCTGATTTTAGCATAGAAAATTTATTTTTTCAAAGATAAGAAATTGGGCTGAAATACATGATTAAGGTTTGAAGAGAATCCAAAGGGTTTTTGTAAAGTCGGATAAAATATGTTAGTTTTGTTTTTTGTCGGGATTTAACCTCAATCCCGCATCTGGAAACCCGTAACAATTATGCAGGATACATTTTTACACAAAGGAAAAAGAAAGTTTTTGGTACAATATCTTCGGGAAAAAATAGGAATTTCCGACGAAAAGGTTTTGAAGGCGATGAATGAAGTGCCGCGCCATCTTTTTCTGGAAAGTATTTTCGAGGATTACGCCTATGAGGACCGTGCTTTCCCTATTTTGGCAAAGCAAACCATTTCGCACCCTTCCACAGTTGCTGAACAGAGTGAACTTTTACAGCTTCGCGGAAAGGAAAAAGTTCTTGAAATCGGTACAGGATGCGGTTACCAGACTGCAGTTCTGGTGGCCATGGATGCGGTGGTTTATACAATTGAAAGGCAGAAAGAGCTTCACGATTTTGCGGTTAAAAAACTTGGAGCGCTTCATCTGCGGCCGAAATTCCAAAGTTTTGGCGACGGTTTTGCGGGACTTCCCACTTTTGCGCCTTTCGATAAAATTCTGGTGACCTGCGGTGCTGAAACTTTGCCGACCGAGCTGCTTCATCAGTTAAAAGTGGGCGGAATGATGGTAATTCCATTGGGAAAAACCGATGAACAGATACTGACGAGATTTACCAAAAAATCGGAAAAAGAATTCGAGAAGGAGGAATTCGGCGCTTACAAATTTGTACCGATGCTGAATAATACCAACCAATAATCATTATAAATATTTTTTTCGGAAAACGCTTTATTTTGCTTCGCAATTTTTTTCAAACCTGATAAATAACATACCCCAAATTCGCTATTTCAAAATATAGAATGTATTTTTGCAACTATTTGAATTTTATAAATCTGATAGTTTCTTACAATGAAAAAAATACAGAGTATTCTTATTTCTACCCGTACGATGGCGATTTTGTTGCTGGTTTATGCATTTGCAATGGCGTACGCTACTTTTCTTGAAAACGATTACGGAACACCTACCGCAAAAGCACTGATCTATGAAGCCAAATGGTTTGAAGGCGTAATGCTTCTTTTAATACTAAATTTTATTGGAAATATTTCAAGATACCGTCTGTGGAGACGTGAAAAATGGCCGGTTCTAATCTTTCACCTATCATTTATTTTAATTTTCATTGGTGGCGCTATTACCCGTTATATCAGTTATGAAGGGATTATGCACATCCGTGAAGGTGAAACTTCCAATGAAGTGATTACCGATAAAAATTTCTTTAAAATTCAGATCGAAGAAAAAGGGGATATTTTAAATTATCAGGATGTTCCTTATCTGATGTCACCTCTTCATAAAGATTTAAAAGCGAGCTACGATTATCATGGCAAGCAGATTTCAGTAAAAGCAACAGATTTTATTCAGAGAAAAAAGGATAGTCTGGTTACTGATAATAACGGAACAGAATTTTTGCATGTAGTTTCAGCAGGAAATACAGGGCGTGAAAATATCTATATCAAAGCCGGTGAATCCAAATCGATCAACGGAACTTTAGTTACATTTAACCGGGCAATTGAGGGCGCTGTAGAATTTAATAATACCAGCGGGAATTTAATGATAAAAACTCCTGTGGATGCCTCATTTATGACGATGGCAACGCAGGCAACGGGAACTACGAAAAAAGATGAATATCAGCCGTTAGTTCTTAGAAGCTTATATACAGTAAATGATCTGAAACTGGTTGTTCCTGAAGGTTTGAAGAAAGGAAAACTGATTGCTTACGAAGGCGACCGTAAAAAAGACAAAGACGTATCAGATCAGCTTACTGTAGAAGTGCAGGGTCCAAAAACAAAACTTCTTGTTGATTTACCGGTAGAAAAAGGAAATCCTAACGCATTTAAGCAGATTTCTCTTGACGGGATGAATATTATCCTCGGTTTCGGACCGAAAGTATATAACACGCCTTTCTCTCTAAAATTAGAAAAATTCGTGATGGAAACTTATCCGGGAAGTTCATCGCCAAGTGCTTATGAAAGCCACGTGCAGATTATCGATAACGGAAAACAGACGCCTTATAAAATTTATATGAACCACGTTTTAAATCATGGCGGTTACCGCTTTTTCCAGGCGAGTTTTGATCCGGACAGAAAAGGAACTGTTCTTTCCGTAAATCACGATTTCTGGGGAACTTTAATTACCTATATCGGTTACTTCTTCCTGTTTGGAGGCATGTTTGTGATTTTCTTCTGGAAGGGAACGCACTTCTGGAAACTTAATAAAATGCTGAAGGATGTAAACCGTAAAAGGATTACAATGGCACTGCTGCTTTTGCTGAGTATGAATTTGTCTGCTCAGAAAATTGATACCCATGGTACCGACGGATCTTCAAAAACGACTCATTCTGCAAATGATGGCCACAATCACGGTGATGTAGATTTACTTTCAGAAGAACCTGCACCTAAAAAACAACAGAATTCATTAGCCCTAAGAACACCGCGTCAGATTACAGCCGATGAAATTATTGCTAAAAATACCATCAGTAAAGAACATGCCGATAAATTCGGTTACCTTCTGGTTCAGAATTATGAGGGAAGAATTGTTCCTGTAAGTACACAGGCACTGGATGTTCTAAGAAAGCTTTACAAGCACGATAAATTTAACGGCACGGACGGAAAATCTCTTACTGCAGAACAGTGGTTTCTCTCAATTAATACTGATACAGCAAGCTGGACGATGGTTCCGCTGATTAGAGTTGGATCTAAAGGCGGAGAAGAGTTGAGAAAAAAAACCAAAGCTGATTATAAAGATCCAAAGTCTTTGGGTGATCAGTATTACACTTCTTTAATGAATCTTTTCCCGGCAGATGCAACCGGCGCGCTGCATTATGTTTTGGAAGAGGATTATCAGGAAGCTTTCCGGAAAAAACCGGCAGAGCAGACCAATTATGATAAAGAAGTAATTGCGGTGAATGACCGTGTTCAGGCATTTAATGAGTTTTTCAGCGGTCAGTTTATGAGAATTGTTCCGGTACAGAATGACCCTAATAATACCTGGCATTCATGGCTCGATCAGAATTTTGAACCGGATATGGAAGCCCAGAAAGTGATGGGACCATATTTCTCAGAAGTTTTGGCTGCTCAGAAATCCGGAAACTGGAGTAAGGCTGACAGCGAACTGCAAAAACTTTCCCAATATCAGCAAACCTGGGGGAAAAACGTGGTGCCGGCAAAATCAAAAGTTGATTTGGAAGTTTTAATGAATAAAGTGAATATCAACTTTCACCTTCTTATTTTTTACTCCATCATCGGCGGATTACTTCTCTTGCTTGGATTTATTGAGTTATTCAAACCGAAAAAAATCCTTAATCATTTAATCCGTGGACTTATTTTAGTCGGATTAGTGGGGTATTTCTTCCAGTTCTTAGGTTTGGTGGCGAGATGGTATATATCCGGTCATGCACCGTGGAGTAATGGTTACGAAGCTATTATTTTCATCTCTTGGGTAGGAATTACCGCGGGATTACTGCTTTACCGAAATTCGAATGCACTTATTCCGGCGGCAGGATTTATGGTTGCGGTAATTATGATGGGGTTTGCTCATGGCGGATCCGCGCTTGATCCTCAGATTACTCCGTTGGTTCCTGTTCTTAAGTCTTACTGGCTGATCATTCACGTAGCGATTATTACCGCGAGTTACGGCTTTTTCGGATTGTCGATGGTTATTGCGGTCATTGTACTGATGTTTTATATCTTCTCCAACAGAAAGATATTTAAAATTCATAATGATACCACGATAAAGGAATTGACGATTGTCTCTGAAATGGCACTTACAATCGGTCTTTACGCATTAACGGTAGGAACTTTTCTCGGCGGTATTTGGGCAAACGAATCCTGGGGAAGATACTGGAGCTGGGATCCGAAAGAGACCTGGGCTTTTATCTCGGTAATGGTTTATGCATTTGTATTGCACATGCGTCTGGTTCCGGGTCTGCGCAGCAGATGGTCTTTCCACGTAGCGTCCCTTTTTGCGATCAGTACCATTGTGATGACGTACTTTGGGGTAAACTATTATCTTACGGGCCTTCACTCTTACGCAGCGGGCGATCCGGTTCCTGTTCCGGCTTGGGTGTATATTGGTCTGGCTTCAATGTTTACCTTATCAGCCGTTTCTTACGTATGTTTCAGGAAATTGAAGAAATCTTCCAAGACAGTATAAAACTAAAAATCCCGAACATTGTTTCGGGATTTTTTTATTTCTGTTCTTCTGTAAAAATCTTATTATAGATAATTTCTAATTCAGCTTTCTATTTATTATCATTAAATATTCATTAGATTTGTAGCTTAAACAACTGGCATTTAACATCATCAAAATACTTTGAGTACTTATCTTACCATTCTCGGCTTCAATTCAGCAATACCAACGGTGAATTCATCACCAACCGCACAGTTTCTCGAAATGGAAGAACGTGCTTTCCTGATCGATTGTGGTGAAGGAACCCAGGTTCAGCTCCGAAAAGCTAAAGCCCGATTTTCAAAAATCAACCATATATTTATTTCTCATCTGCATGGGGATCACTGTTTTGGTTTACCGGGACTTATAGCGTCTTTCAGACTTTTGGGAAGAGAAATGCCGTTGCATGTTTACGGACCGAAAGGTATTAAAGAAATGCTCGAAACCATTTTCAGGATTACTGAAACGCATAAAGGTTTTGAGATCGTTTATCACGAACTTGAAAGCAAAAAATCAGAAAAGATATTCGAAGACAACAGGGTAGAAGTGTTCACCATTCCCCTTAATCACAGGATTTACTGTAACGGATATCTCTTTAGGGAAAAACCGAAGGAAAGACATTTGAACATGGCAGAAATTTCGAAATATCCGGAAATCGAAACCTGCGACTATCACAACCTTAAACTCGGTAAAGATTTTAAACTCAGTGACGGCTACGTTTTAAAGAACGAAATCTTAACAACAGAACCAACAAAATCGGTTTCCTATGCATTTTGCAGTGACACCCGTTATCTGGAAGCTATATTGCCGGTTATTGAAAACGTCGACGTCCTTTACCACGAATCTACTTTCCTTCATGATCTTAAAGAAATGGCCGATTATACCGGTCATACCACCGCTTTGGAAGCCGCACGCATTGCAAGAAAAGCGAACGTCGGTAAATTGATTTTAGGTCATTTTTCTAATCGATATCACGATTTGAATGTCTTCACCGATGAAGCAAGAGAAGTATTCCCGAATTCTTTTCTGCCAAAAGCTTTGGAAGCTGTAAAAATCGGATAATTATTAACACTGGAATTTATTAATGACATTTTCAGAACTGAAAACTTTTCTCGATGAAAAGGCAGATTTTTACAATAATCTCGATTTTATTGAAAATGATCCCATTCAGATTCCGCACCGCTTTTCACTGAAACAGGATGTTGAAATCGCCGGATTTTTAGCCGCAACCATTTCGTGGGGAAACCGCAAATCAATCATCAATGATGCCGAAAAAATGATGGATTTCATGGGGAATTCACCTTACGATTTTGTGAAGAATGTGTCGGAAAAGGATCTTGAAATTTTAGAGGGAAAAAGTATTCACAGAACATTTAACGGTGAAGATTTCAGGGAATTTATACTGAATTTAAAAAGAATCTATATCGCTCATGACAGTATGGAAAGCCTGTTTTTAATGCGTGAAAATGAGGAAAACTTTTATCATGCACTTGAAAGATTCAGACAGGATTTTATTGGAGAAAATGTTCACAGAAGCCGGAAACACGTAAGTTCTACGTACAAGAATTCCTCTGCAAAAAGACTGATGATGTTTCTGCGCTGGATGGTGCGGAAAGACAGAAAAGGCGTTGATTTCGGAATCTGGGAAAATATCGGTCAGCAATATCTTTCCGTTCCGCTGGATGTTCACACCGGAAATATTTCCAGAAAACTTAATCTCGTTCAGAGAAAACAGAACGACTGGAAAACCGTTGAGGAAATGGATCTTGTATTAAGAAAGTTTAATGCTGAAGATCCGGCGAAATACGACTTTGCGCTTTTTGGCTTGGGTGTTTCGAAGGATTTTTAAGTAAATTTGCATAAATTTCAGAAAATGAGCCGAAAAGAATTACGCGAAAGAAATATTAAGTTTCTTGAAAAAGTAACCGACGGAGTAATGTGGTGGATTGGCTCTATTCCTTCACTCATCGTGCATTCCATTGTTTTTATCACGGCATTTCTGTTGCCTTTATTTAATATTGTTTCTGTCGATAAAATGCTGTTGGTTTTAACCACGGTGCTGTCTTTGGAAGCCATTTACCTGGCGATATTTATTCAGATGTCAGTCAACCGCAGTCACGAACATATTGAAGACATCCGTGAAGACATCGAAGAAATTCAGGACGATATTGAGGAAATTAGTGAAGATATCGAAGAAATCAGCGTTGATATTGATGATATTCAGGAAGATATCGAAGACATCGCCGAAGATGAAGACGAAGATGACCACAATGAAAGAGCGAAAAATGTAATGCTGAAAAGCAATGTTTCTTCCAATAAAAACGACATCAAAGCCCTGAGGGAAGTTATTTCACAACTTCAGCAGCAGCTTGAAAATTTAAAAAAGGACGATGAAAAACTGGAAGAAAAAACGCCTGAAAATTAAGCATTTTTCCATTCATTGGTGAACGATATAAAATCCTGAATGCTCAGTTCTTCTGCGCGTTTATCTAAAAAAGGATGATTGTTCAGTGCTTCAGGAATTTCAAGAATTTTCAATGAGTTCGACAGCTTTTTTCTTCTTTGGTTGAAACCTGCTTTCACGATCTGCTTAAAAAGAATCTCATTGCCAACCAATCCTTCCTTTGGGTTTCTCGTCAGTTTTATAACGCCGGATTTTACTTTTGGCGGCGGATTGAAAACATTTTCATGGACAGTGAAAAGATATTCCACATCATATAAAGCCTGAACCAGAACCGACAGAATTCCGTACGCTTTCGTCCTTGGCACGGCCGCAGTTCTTTCTGCAACTTCTTTCTGAAACATTCCAACCATTTCCGGTACGTTACTGTAGAAATCGATAATTTTAAACAGAATCTGCGAAGAAATATTATACGGGAAATTTCCGATGACTGCGACCTGACCGCCGAATGTTTCTTCAATATTGATTTTCAGAAAATCTCCTGTAAAGTGATCATCCTGAAGTTTTTCGTAATGTTGCTTTAGATAGGCAACAGATTCTGTGTCAATTTCCGCCACGAAAATTTCCACATCTTTGTCTAAAAGATATTTGGTGAGCACGCCCATTCCCGGACCTACTTCCAGCACTTTTTTATAATTTTCGAGACTTAGCGCGTCCACGATTTTTTTAGCGATGTTTTCGTCTGTAAGGAAATGTTGACCGAGATGTTTTTTGGCTTTTACGCTCATAAATGCTGTATTCAATAATTAAAAAACGGTGTTGAAGAGATATGCTTTATGTTTTTTTTAACACCGATTTTCTTGGATTCTCCGCAAATTACGGAAGATTTTTTCTATTTTAGCAGAAATTTTTTATTTAATGGCAAAGACAGTTGAAGATTTTAACAAGAGACGGCTTCGCTCAAGCAATATTACGGTTGTCGTGAGTATTGCACTGGTGTTATTTTTATTGGGATTAATGGGTCTTATATTGATCAATGCTCAGAAATACTCCGATTATATCAAAGAGCAGCTTGTGGTGAATGCCTATTTTGATGAAAATTACGATGCGAAAGATTCTGCAAAAATTGTTAAAAGAGAAACCGAAGCTTTCCAGAAAATTCAGAAATTGGCGCCTGTGAAGCGTACGACTTACATCAGCCGCGAAATGGCTGCCGAGGAAGCGAAGAAAAGTATGGGCATTGAAAGCAGCGCACTTTTCGAGGAAAACATTTTTCCTTCTTCTGTGGAAGTTGCCTTAAAACCTGAATACGTAGATCCTGCCAAAATTGACGAAGCCATTAAACAGATAAAAACAGTACCGGGAATTGTTGACGTAAAAAACAACAGTACTTTAATGGTGGAAGTGTACAATAACCTGAACAACATCCTGAAATGGATCTTGGGATTTTCGATTCTTTTTCTCATTTTAGCGGTGGTTTTGATTAATAACTCCATCCGTCTTAAAATATTCTCTAAAAGATTTATCATTAAAACGATGCAGCTGGTTGGAGCAAAACGCAGATTCATCCTGAAACCATTTATAAAAGAGGCTGTTATCTTGGGAGTAATCGGTGCGGTGCTTGGTTTGGCGGTGCTTTTCGGGGCGTGGTATTATTTTATTACCCAAATCGGAACTCCGTTTGCGCAGGACAATAATCAGCTTATTATGCTGGTTGTCGGAATTTTCCTGTTGGGAGTTTTCATAACGGTTTTCAGTACGATTTTCGCGACCTGGAGATTCCTCAGATCAAGTGTTGACGACTTATACTATTCTTAAAAATGGCTAAAAAATATAAAAACTTCTCTGCTGAGAATATCGGAAAAAAAGAAGTGGAAGTTCCCCAGGAAAACACTTTCTATTTTGGTAAAGAAAACTATAAACTGATGCTGATTGGTTTGGCACTCATTGTTGTAGGATTTCTGCTGATGATGGGGGCAGACGCCAATACGGTAGACGGGAAATATGATCCAAACTCATGGAACGAAGGGATCTTTTCCATCCGCAGAATCCGGATCGCACCTTTGTTGGTCATCGCCGGTTTTGTGGTAGAAGTATACGCCGTTTTAAAAAGAAACAAGTAGTATTTATTAAAAATAAAGTTCAAACTTTGTCAGTATTTATTTTCAGGGAGAATAAATTTTGGCAAAGTTTTTTAATTAAAAGTTTAGCAGAATAATGGATCTAATCAAAGCAATTATCATTGCAATTATTGAAGGTTTAACGGAGTATCTTCCGGTTTCATCCACCGCACACATGATTTTCACCAGTTCAATTTTTGGGATTCAGGAAGATGAATTTGTAAAAATGTTCCAGGTTTCTATACAGTTCGGGGCCATTCTCGCGGTAGTTTTTCTCTACTGGAAAAAGTTTTTCGATTTCAAAAATATTAACTTTTATCTGAAACTGGCAGTGGCAGTAGTTCCGGCTTTGGTTCTCGGCAAATTGTTTGATGATAAGATCGAAGCCGTTCTCGGCGATCCTGTTCCCATCGCAATCGTACTGATTTTAGGCGGTGTTGTACTGCTTTTCATCGACAAACTTTTTAAAGTTCATATTGTGGACGATGAGAAAGATATTTCTTATAAAAGTGCCATTATCATTGGTTTTTGGCAGTGTCTTGCAATGATGCCCGGAACCAGCAGAAGTGCCGCTTCCATTATCGGCGGAATGCAGCAGAAACTGACCAGAAAAGCAGCAGCAGAATTTTCATTTTTCCTCGCCGTGCCTACCATGTTGGCGGTAACCGTTTATTCTATTTTACTGAAAAACTGGAACCATAACGGTTTAGAACAGAAAGGCTACGAAATGCTGATGCAGGGCAATAACCTGATGCTGTTTTTGGTGGGAAATGTCGTAGCGTTTGTCGTAGCGGTAATTGCCATTAAATTTTTCATTGGTGTTTTAACGAAATATGGTTTTAAACCTTGGGGGTGGTACCGTATTATCGTAGGAATTGCTTTGTTGATTTATTTTACGCAGTTTCAATAGATGTGGAGTTTTCGTGAAAGTAATTCCTCAGATTCTATATTCACAAATACTAAAGGATTTATTTTTTTTGTCATAATAGCAATTCCAGTTTTTTTCGTGTTTTTTAACAATACGCAGAATGAGACTAAGGTAAATAGGATCAATGGAATTTTGGTTAATAATATAAATTATGTACAAAATTCCGAAATTATTGAAAAAAATATTGTAGATAATTGAGGTGGAAGGAAAGGATCTTGGATTAAATTCAGTAATTTAAATAAGAAGGATTTTGATATTTTGTTTTGGGAAAAATTGAGAATTGGTGATTCAATATCTAAAAGGATAGGTAATTCAAAGTTTACTGTTTACAGAGATGATTCTACATTCGTTTTTGATTATTACAATGTTTATTTAAAATATAAAGATCTTCCATAATATGACCCCAGAGGACCTCCTTTCCGGACAAATTATTTTACTCGACAAACCTTTGGACTGGACGAGTTTTCAGGCCGTAAATAAACTGAAATACAAACTCAAAAGCGAGTTTAGCCTTCCAAAGAAATTCAAAATCGGGCATGCAGGAACGTTGGATCCCCGCGCTACAGGTTTGCTTATCGTCTGCACCGGAAAATTCACCAAGAAAATTCCAGAAATTCAGGATGCGCCAAAAGAATATTTAACGGAAATTAAAATCGGCGTGCAGACCGAATCTTACGACACCGAAAAACCGGAAATTCTTCAGCAGGATTATTCCCATATTTCAGAGGATTTTATAAAGGAAACGTTGGAAAAATTCGTTGGAGAAATTGACCAGAAACCTCCTGTTTTTTCAGCCATTAAAATCGACGGAAAAAGAGCGTACGATTTAGCCAGAAAAGGCGAAGAAGTGGAAATGAAATCACGGAAAACCACCATTCTTTATCTTCAGGATGTAGAAATTGATCTGCCTTTCGTCCGTTTTACCGTTGGCTGTTCAAAAGGAACTTATATCCGCAGTCTTGCTCACGATATCGGTCAGGAATTGGGTGTGGGAGCATATTTAACGAATTTAAGAAGAACAAAAATTGGTGATTATTCCATCAAGGATTCTTCGTCAGCCTATCTTGAAAATGATTTCCGGTTTTCGGAAGATAATTAATAAAATGAAGAAGTTTTATTTTTTATTCATCTTTATTTCTGTGTTTGGATTTGCTCAGGAAAAGCCCAATAAACTGGCAGTTTTCGGCACGCTTGAGGTCGGTGCAGGTTTTGATTTGGCAGATATAATCAGGACCAGTCAGGCTAAAACTGATTACGAAAAAAGTCAGCTTCCGCCAGGGAAATTTAATTACGGATTTACTTCGCAGATCGGTTTCCAGCCTCTGCACTGGTTTGCATTAAGCGGCGGTTTGCGCTACAGCTACATTGATCCCAATTATCATATGCTTTATGCGATGGTGCAGCCGAGTTTCTTTCTCGGTGATCCGAAAGATGAAGATTTTCTTTATATTTATGGAAGTTTCGGAACGAAGATTAATCATACCGCCTCTAAAAATGCCGGTTTTGCAGGGATAGGAGTCGGAAAGATTGAACCGTTAAATAAACATTTTGGTCATAAATTTCAGCTTTATCTCGAGGATCAGATTTTGGATGGTGAAGGGAATATTTTTATTGGACTTTCTTATGGAATCGTTATTTTCAGCAACAAAAATTTATAATTACTGTGGATAAAACACGCATCAACAAATACCTTTCCGAAGTCGGATTTTGCTCACGGAGAGAAGCCGACAGAATGCTGGAGCAGGGAAGGGTCACCATCAACGGCAAAGCACCCGAGATGGGCACGAAAGTTTCTGATGAAGACGAAATCTTCGTTGATGGAGTTTCCATCCGCAAAACAGATGAAAAACACGTCTATATCGCGCTGAACAAACCTGTGGGGATCGTATGTACCACCGATACAAAACGGGAGAAAAACAATATTGTAGATTTCGTTAACCATCCGAAAAGAATATTTCCGATCGGAAGACTTGATAAACCCAGTGAAGGTCTTATTTTACTGACTTCTGACGGTGATATTGTGAATAAAATTCTCCGTGCGAGAAACAATCACGAAAAGGAATATATCGTAAGAGTTGATAAACCGATAACCCCGCAGTTTCTTCATAAAATGCGGAATGGTATTCCCATCCTGGGAACGGTTACCAATAAAAGTGAAGTGGAACAGATTGATACTTTATCTTTCAGAATTATCCTTACACAAGGCCTGAACCGACAGATCCGCAGAATGTGCGAATATCTCGGCTATGAAGTAAAGAAACTGAAACGCATCAGAATCATGAACATCAAGCTTGATTTGCCCATCGGAAAATGGCGCGATTTAACGGACGCAGAAATGACGGAGCTGGAACAGTTGCTTGGAGATTCTGAAAAAACCGTGGATTAATATTTATCTTTCAGATATAAATAGGCGGTAAGATATTTATTCAGCCTTTTCGCATCTTTTTCTGTCATCGGTTTGGTGAACCGTGTTAAATCCATATTATCGCGGAGATCATTCAGTTTTACCGCCACAGCAAGCGGAGATCTTTCGGTTTGCTTAATGAATTCCGTATAATCCTGTTCTGGTGGATTTTTCGTCAGGCACTCGACGGCGAAAACGATATCATTCGGGAAACCTTCTTTTAGGAGATATTCATATGATATTTCCGGGCAGTCTTCAATGATATCATGCAGCACTCCTACAATTTTTTCATTATAGGTTTTTCCGTAATTCATCACTCTCATCACATGCCCGATATAAGGCGCCCCGAACTTGTCGGTTTGTCCGCGGTGTGCTTTATCTGCAATTTTTACGGCTTTATTTAAAAGCTCTTCTTTGCGCATTGCTTAAATTTCAGTGTTGAGTTTTTCAATTTTTTTTCGGTTTCCTACTACCCAGACGATATCGTCCAGCTGAAGGATTTCCGAGGATTCGGGATTCAGAATTCTTTCATCACCACGCCTGATGGCGATCACCAAACCATCGGTTTTGTCTCTGATGCCGGACTCCCGGATAGATAAACCTTTTTTTGGGGAATGATGATTGATAAGTATTTTACCCAGTTTAATATAGTCGATGCTTTCCTCATGTACCACTTCCTGGCTGTCAAATACGGGCCTGAAGATCTGGAACTGATCATCAGTTGCAATAATTCCCACTTTATCGTAAGGCATCAGAATCTGAAAACGGTCCGGGGTGTGAATTAGTTTTTCACCTCTACGGA
Organism: Kaistella soli; assembly: GCF_019038595.1. Taxonomy (GTDB): domain Bacteria; phylum Bacteroidota; class Bacteroidia; order Flavobacteriales; family Weeksellaceae; genus Kaistella; species Kaistella soli. The sequence goes on along the minus strand of NZ_JAHOPF010000002.1, from coordinate 464,866 downwards.
TGTAGCCGATGTTTACTCCGTATTTTTCGCGCCACTGCAGTTCGAGCAGGCTTTTTCCAATATAATCAGCAAGCGGCTTCACTTCCAGTTCGATGATATGTACATCCCATGCGGCAAGATTGCTGATTACCTCGGTGTTGCCTGTTAGTCTTGTAAGTGCGTCTTTGTCGGTCTTATTGGAACGGTCGTTCAGATTGGTAATGAATCTTCTTTCAATTCTGTTGTAAAATCTGTTGATTCTCTTCGAGAAAATAATAATCAGAATCATCGCCACCGGAATGGTGATGAAAAACGAAACAGTAGTGGACGCAAACCGATCAAGGAAAAATCCGAGAATCGCAATTCCAAAAGCGATACGGGCAATTTCAATGATTAAAAGCGGGCCGCGGTTGTATTTTGTTTTGGTCCAGAGTTCTTTGTAGGCAACTGAACTCGGTCTTTTTACCATTAAAGCCCATAAAAACGGCAAAATAAATAGGATAGGAAGCGCATTGCCGATAATATTTTTAATATCGTTGCTTTCGACATTTGCATTAATTGCCGGAATTACAAATCTGGAGAACAGCAGATATATCGCAATAATGATAATTCCGTTGATGACGATAATACGGCCATAGTTTTTCAGAATGGTCTGCCAGCTGGTTTCGGCCTGAATATTTTGGGTGTTGGAAGAATATTTATTGATTCTTGCAATATATTTTGGCGGTATTACTTTAACGAGCCAATTGTAAAACGGCTCGGAAAATTTAATTAAGTAAGGAGTTGTAAAGGTGGTAATCGCTGAAACTCCTACTGCTACAGGGAAGAGGAAATCTGAAATTACGCCCAAAGACAGACCCAATGTCGCTACGATAAAGGCAAATTCCCCAATCTGAGCCATACTCATTCCCACCTGGACCGACTGTTTCAAGGGCTGCCCCGCAATTAAAGCACCCAGCGCTGAACTGAACATTTTCCCGAATAAAGTTAATAAAGTCACGATTAAAATAGGCCACGCATAGGTAATCATCGCTTCATAATTAATCATCATTCCTACCGAAACGAAGAAAACAGCACCGAATAAATCTTTAACCGATTTCAAAGTGTGTTCCACTTTTTCGGCAATGGTGGTTTCAGCAATAATGGATCCCATCACGAAAGCGCCCAATTCGGCAGAAAACCCTACTGAAGTGGCTATCAAAACCATTCCCAGACAAAGTCCGATTGATATGATCATTAAGATTTCATCATCGACAAGGTGTTTGATTTTCTTCAAGAAAGTTGGAAGTAAAAATATTCCCAGCAAAAACCAGAGACTCAAAAAGAACAGCAGTTTTGCTACAGTAAACAGGATTTGGGTACCTTCAAATTCTTTGGTAACTGCAATGGTGGAGAGTAATACCATGAGTAAAATCACCACGATATCTTCCACAACGAGAACGCCGAAAACCGTTTTGGCAAAATTTTTCGTCTTGACACCAAGTTCGTCAAACGCCCTGATAATAATGGTAGTGGAGGAACTGGCGAGCATACCGCCGAGAAACATACTGTCCATCGTAGACCAGCCGAGCATTTTACCGGTGAAATAACCGGCGATCGTAATGAAGATAATTTCTACAAAAGCGGTCACAGATGCGGATCCGCCGACATTCATCAGTTTTTTAAAACTGAATTCGAGTCCGAGACTGAAAAGGAGGAATATAACGCCGATCTCTGCAAGTGTTTTAATATTTTCCCCATCAGCGACAGAAGGAAAAATTTTGAAATTTGGGCTCACTAAAAATCCTGCAATAATATATCCTAAAACGAGCGGCTGCTTTATTTTCCGGAAAATAAGAACGACAATTGCCGCTACGATTAATATTAATGCTAAATCTTCAATTAACTTTGGTAAGTGTCCCATCTTGCGTAAATCTTGGTTTTTCCCAAAAATAAGGAAATGCTTTAATTTCTCAAAGTATTTCCCCTTTTAATTTTCTGCAGTGTATTTTTTGCTTCTCTGTTCTTTCTACTTGATAGATCTTTTGGTTAAATTGATGAATAAGTAATAAATTTTAGTTAAAGTTTTGATTTTTAATGTATTGGTTTTTATTTATTGATAGATTTACTAGATCAAATCAACTAAATTTAAATTTTAAAAAACAATGAAAAAATTAGTTACCGCAATGTCACTGCTCTTAGGATTAGGACTTGCTTCCGCACAACAAACCCATCCTGCCGCAGTTTCTAAAACTGCACCTGTGAAAGCCGTAAAAGGGGATCAGCACAAAAAAGAAATGCCTGCCACAGTACAGGTTCATTCAAAAGAAAAAGCCGTTGTTGCAAAACCTGCGGTAGCTGTAACTCCGGTTCATAAAACTGAGCCGAAGATGGTGGCAAGTACTGGCATGAAAATGAAAAAAGACGGTACACCGGACAAGAGATATAAAGAAAACAAACATCTGAAAAAAGACGGAACGCCGGATAAACGATACAAAACAAACTGACAGATTTTCTGTAAAAATGGCCTCACTTTAAGAAGTGAGGTTTTTTTCGGTTTATTCTCTAAATTATTAAAGTCTAAAAGTAAGGAATCAGACGGTCAGCAAGCATTTTAGTATTTCCGCTGAAATGATGGTTTCCTTTCACATGAAGAAACTGGTAACCTTTAAGCGAAATTTCAGCAAGCGGAAAATGATAGTATTCGAAATCGCTCACCACCAAAAGCAGAGGTGCTTTTTTAAGGCTGTTGATTTCGTGAACGACACTGAAACCGTATTCTTTATCGCTGATATATTCGGAAAGACGGACTTCAAAATCATTTACTTTTGAGGGCCCGATAATGACCAGTTTTTTGATGTTTTTTTTAAATTCTGCATCGAAACGGTTGTAAACAAAAGGCGAAACATCCGCGCCGTAAGAATAGCCGATGATAATGATCTGCTTATTTTTCCGTTTGGAAATGATGTTTTTCAGATAATTTTCGCTGTCCTGTGAGGTTTGTAACGGTGTTTTCTTGTCCCAAAAGTATTTTTTAGAATTTAAAGCGAAAACATCGTAACCGTAACGGTGCAGATTTTCTGCAAAACTTTTGGAAAAATTATTGAAACCGCCATCACCGCTGATATAAAAGATAACCGGTTTATCGCTGTTGCTGTTCCATACAGTCACTGGAAAAGCTTCTTTTTTACTGCAAGAAACTGCGAGCAGGAAAAGGAAAACTCCGAATATTTTAAATGTTTTTTTCATGATCTTTCTCCCTTACGGCTTCATAATTTTATTCAAAGCGGTGGAGATCTGAAGCAAATCAAAATCGTTGCCGTAAACCAAATATTTGTTTTCCCAGGTATCGGCATATTTTTCCTTGAAATCGCGCAGCGACTGATAATGCCTGAAACTTCCCAAACGGTTATAAACAAATTTCAGTATTTCTTCAGCAGTATTATCCGGTTCTTTTTCCCCGCCAAGTGGTGTCAGACCGAGATTGATGTATTTTAAATTCTTCTGTTTGGTGTATTCCACCAGTTTTACGATCATGGCATCCATGCTGCCGTTCGGTGCATTGGCTGTTCTGCGGATTAAATCATAAGTGCATTCGTCAGCTGCAAAATCCGGGATAATATTGAGGAATGCTTCGATTTCACCATTTTCGTTTTTTAGAATAATTAAATCCTGACCGCTAATTTCTTTGGCATCGAACATTCCCTGTGAGAAAACCATTTCCTCCTTGTCAAATTCCTTCAGCCATTCCTCCGAAATTTTTTGGATCTGACTGATGACACCGCTTTTCTGCGGATGAAAGAGAATTTCAGTAGTGTATCCTTTTTTGGATAAAGAATTTAAGCCGTTGCGCAGCGATTTTTTCTGTTTTCCTTCCAGCGTGAAGTTTTCCACGTTCATAATCGCTTCCTGACCGATAAATAAATGTTGTTTTTTAAAAGATTTAAAATAAAAAAGACTGTCTCTGTCAATTCTGTAATAGGCAGATTTCAATCCGTTCTTTTTACAGTAATTTTCAAATTCGGCGATAACGGTTAATTTATTTTCTTCGGCGCACACCGGTTCTTCCAATGCCACCGCGAAATTATTAGCGATACGGTAAGAAACAAAACCTTCCGCTTCTTCAGAAAAATACAGCAGCTTTTCCCTGGAAATTTTAAAAAAGTCCAAAGCGGAATCTCCGTACATTTTCACCAGGTTTCCGGCTTCTTCAAAGTCTTCCTCATCTTTATCGTCAGTGACCAGTTTTCTTACATTGAACAGCGAAAAAATCAGCAAAAGCCAGGAAGCAATTCCGAGGAAATAATTGATGTATTCAAAATCGCGGGCAAAACCGGTTTTTGCGTTCAGGCCATTATCTGTAAAAAGCAGAAAGTTCTGAAGGGTGTAATAAATGGCTTCGTGCCAAGTAAAATCAATTCCGAAATGCCTTTTGTCAATGAAATAAAAACTTAAGAAATTAAAGATAAAGATGGCAGCTAAAGTTCCCAAAAGCCATGAAAACCCTGTTCTTAAAAATTTTCTGTTCGACTGTAAAATGTATTCTTTCCGGCTGTAAATCAACAGTGCAATAATACTCATCGAAATGAGTGCTTCTTCATAATCAAGTCCTTTCAGCAGATTACCGAAAAGAGATACGATGGCGAGTCCGAGTGCAAAATACCAGCCTCGTTTTAAACCGCGAATCAGATAGGCGGAAGTAACGATCAATAAAATTCCTGCAATCAGTGTTAAAATTTTTGACAGATGCAGCGTGCCGTCCAAAAAATAACTTTTTTCGAGGTGAAGTCTTGCGGCAAGCGGAGGAGTCATGACGGAGATAATATTGATGATTCCCAGAAAAAAGATTGAAATTGCCGGAAGAATTCTGGTGATAATTTTGCGGCCGTTCCATAAAAAGGCGAAAATACCGAATACCAAAGGCAGCCAGAATTCAAAAGTCCTGTAAAGAAGGGTAATTCCCAAGCCTTGAGTGTGGCTGTATCCGAAATTGGCGAGAATGTAGATCAGGGAAAATTCCACCGCTCCCAAACCTCGTAAGAACGGGGAAACCAGCATCAGCAGAACTGAAATTGTATATCCGATTGCCGCGGCCGAAAAAGAAGGTTCCGCACCGAAGGCATACATTGCAATAAGCAGGTGAAAAATCCCGCAGAATTCAATAAGTACAGAAATAAAGATGGTGAGATAAAAATATTTTCTGTCGATTTCGCCGCCGAAAATTTCGTCAATCTGCGGAATCTTTTTTGGAAAGTATTTTTCCAGCACTTTAAAAAACATTCCTTTCTGACGGAGCGAATTCATCATCCAGAAAATGAGAGCGATAAAAATTCCGACAGCTAAAAGCCAAAGGCCGGAATTTCCTAAGTTTTTATTGAATACCGCAGCATAAGCAACTACCGGAATGCCGACTAAAAACACCGTTAAAATTCCAATGAACCCGAAAATTGCACTTGCTTTATGAATACTCTGTTTGCCGCCGTTTTTGCGCTGAATCTGTTTAGGTGTAAAAGCCAGAGAACTGATGCCGCCCGCAGGAAGAAATACGCTGAGGAAATTTCTTTTCAGAAAAAGTTCCACGGCGTCGGGAAGGGAAAGTTTTGCGCCCACCGTACGGAAACTCGTGATATACATCAGCGCCTGCAGCAGGACATAGACGAAAGTTAAAGCAACTCCTGCGACCACCCAGACGGTTTTGGCGTGTTCGATCTGCGGGATGATGGAAGCCATTTCTTTTCTTTCGCTGCGGAAAAACACGAAAGCCAGGAACAGTATCAGCACTGCTAAAATTTCTTTCCAGCGGATCTTTTTAATTATTTTATTCAGGTTGAGTTTCGTCATCTACGGTTTTTTGAATTTCTGTTTTAGGTTCGGTAATGGAAATAATCATTGAAATTGCTGAAGCAGTGATCATGAAAATTCCGCCGCTCATTATTGTTTTTATCATTTCGCCATGAAACAAACTTTTCGTCATGAATGCCAGCAAAAATGCTGCAATTGCCTGAGGAATGAAGGTGGAAAAATTAAATACCGAATAATACTTTTCGCTTTCTTCATCCGGAGCCATTTCGCCGACCAGCAGATAAGGCGTTGTCGAAATACTGCTCCAGGCAATTCCAATAAAAACAAATGACAGCAGCAAAAGGTATTTTGAATGGATAAAATTCATGGAAATTAAACCAAGTCCGCCAAAAAATAAAGCTACGGAATGTACGGCATATTTTGACTTTCTTTTTAATATTTTATGCAAAGCGAAGGTGAGGCTTGCCCCCAAAACGCTGTACAGTGCGAAGCAGATTCCGACCCATTGTGTTCCTTTTTCGAAATCGATGCTTTCAGCATTTACGGTGTTGAAGAAATATTTGGAAATAACTGGCGTTGCATAAATCCACAGCGAAAATAAACCCAGCCACGTGAAAAACTGCACCAGAAATAAAGGTAAGAGCTTTTTGTATTTTAACATGATTTCAATCCTGTGCGTTGGTGACTGTTAAAAATAATGATTATAAAAAAATCAGCGGACTTTTAAGCTGTTTTTACGTTTCCGGTTCTGTTGAGTACGCCCCAGTTCTGTATTTCGCCCTTCACTGCTTTGCGGACAGATTTGAATAAGATATAATACATCAGCTGCCGGTAAACCAATCGCTGCGGAATCATCCATACCAATTTTCTGAAATCTTCTTTTTCAAAGGCAAAAGCCAGTGATGCTCCGGCAATATCAACCAGGGAGAAGATGAAATAGTAAAGGATAATATGAGTCGGATCTGCCACAATCAGTCCCAATCCCGATAAGATCAAACTTACCACGAGGAGCAGATCTGCGAGCGGTGCCAGAAAAGGAAGCAAAATCTGATAGAGCAAAATATTGGGTAAAGCCACTTTCCCGAAGTTTTTATATTTGGTTCTGAAGATGGCATCGCGGTGTTTCCAGAAGCTCTGAAGAATCCCGAAACTCCATCTGAATCTCTGTTTCAGAAACTGACCGATGGTTTCCGGTGCTTCGGTGTAAGATATCGCATCGTTACAATTTGCGACAATGTAACCCGCTTTGTGAAGGCGCATCGTAAGGTCGCAGTCCTCCGCAAGAGTATCGGTCGTAAATCCGCCTGCTTCCAGAACCGCTTTTCTGCGGAATGCCCCCAAAGCGCCGGGAACTACCGTGATACAGTTCAGTAACGAAAAAGCGCGCCTGTCAAAGTTTTGAGAAGTGATATATTCAATGCTCTGCCATTTGGTGATCATATTGATTTCGTTGCCCACTTTTACATTTCCCGCTACAGCGCCTACGTCCTGAGGATTTCCCTCCAGATAAAAACTGTTCATGAGTTTGGAAACGGCATCGCTTTTCAGTTGCGTGTCTGCATCAATACAGATGACAAATTCAGCGTCGGTATGGGAAATACCGTAGTTTAAAGCGGAAGCTTTGCCGCCGTTCGGTTTGGTGAGAACCTGTACTTGCGGGTTTCCTTCAAATGCTTTTCTTACGTTTTCAAAGGTTTTGTCTTTACTGCCGTCATCCACAAAAACTACCGTAAGATCTCGGTAATCCTGTTTCAGTAAAGAATCCACGGTTCTTGAAGCATTGATCTCTTCATTGTAAGCAGGAACGATCACGGCCACCTTTAAGCCATCAGGAATTCCTTTGAAATCAGCCAGCAGTTTTTTCTCTTTTCTGGTTTGAAGATAGGCGAGAACTGCCATCAGAATCATTCTTCCAATGGAAAGGAAAATCCCCACCAGAAAAAGGGAATAGATGATCTGGCCAAGCCAGTAACTTGCGGAAGCGAAAAAGAAATTCAGATCGTTTTTCCAGTTTCTTTTCACCGGCGGCATCAGCTGAGTTTCAGGAACATTCATTAAGTCGGCTACTGTTGTGAAAACACAGCCTTTATCTTTGAAATATTTAATGATTGCCGGCAGTGCATCCACGGTAGGTTGGCGGGTATCTCCGCCGGAATCGTGCAGGAGAATAATACTCGCGTTGTTTTGAGTGGCAAAACGGATGGTGCGGTTGATGATGGAATCTTTGGTCATTTTCGGGTCCCAGTCGTTCGGATCTATGCTTTCTCCTACGGCGATGTAGTTTTCTTTTTTGCTTCTTGCGAGCGGTTCCAGCTCTTCATAAGTCTGAGGTTCTGAATCGGCATTGTAAGGGGCGCGGAAGAGGACTGTAGATTTTCCCGTAATACATTCGATCAGTGAGCGGGTGGTTTTGAGTTCGAGGGCGGCCCGTTCGGGAGACATTTTCGCTAAATTACCGTGAGTGAAAGTGTGATTCCCGATTTCGAAACCGTCGCGGTTGATCCGCTGTACGAGCGGAATATTCGCTTCGGCATTTTCGCCGATCAAAAAGAAGGTTGCCGGTACTTTCTCTCTTTCCAGAATATCTAAAATTTTCGGCGTGAATTCAGCATTGGGACCGTCATCGAAAGTGAGAATGATTTTGTGGCCGGGTCCTATCTTGGTGCTGTCTTCTGCAAATTTTTCATAAAGAAATCCTGAGGGCAGCTGAGTATAGGTTTCGCCAGCGATCAGATTTTCGGCTTTGTCGGTTTCAATTTTCAGTCTTCCCTGTTCAGGGGAGTAGAGGATGTTGATCATTTCGCCGCTGCCTATTGCCGTGGGTTTTGCATTGAAATTTTGCGGCATCATTTCCAGGATGGAGTACAGGAAAGGTTGTTTCGCCAGTGCTTTTGAACTCAGGTCGCGTCCGTAAAAGCTCCAGATGCGGGGATCTTCGCTGCCCAGACGCCATAATGCGGTTCCGGCGTTGCGGTAGTCATCGGAAAATCTTAAAATATTATAAGCCGTGGCGGCGTCCGTAAACCACACATCATTTTTTGAGGCGAATTCATAGGCGCTTCCGGAGAAGTTGTACATGTAGTGCAGATTGTAGGAATTGTCATCAAAATGGATATTCGATTTCGATATTTTTGCCCTGTCGATCGCCTGGCTGTAGGTAATGTCTTCGGTATGCGTTCCGTTTTCATCGGTGATCCACTGTCTTCCGTACGCACCTACGCCGAGAATGAGTTTTTCGGAAGGGATGTCCTTCGCAATCTGATCCAGCTGTTTTTCAATCCATTTCTGGTCGCTGATGGGGCCGGCCTGTGAAGAATCGTTGAACTGGTCATAGGCCATGATGATAAAATAGTCGGTATAATCTTTTAAATATTTAATATTATAATCGGAGTTATCCGCCATTACATCGATGGATACAATAAGGCCGCTGCTTTTGAACTGTGTGTAAAGATTCTTCATGAAAGCGTTCAGATACTCATCCGAATTTTCATTCATTTCCTCGAAATCGATATTGATCCCCTGAAGTTTGTTGGCTTTCAGAGTAGTGATGATCTGGGCAATCAGCTGATTCTGTATTTTTTGATCGTGCAGAACGGTATGCAGCAGATCAGCGTTGAATTTTCCCTGTTTGCCGGGAACCGATATAAAGTTGTTAAGAATCGGCTGAATGCTCAATCCGTAATGTTTCATCACCGAAAGCGCTTCCTTGTCGATCCGGGAATCTAACTGAAAAGTCTTTGGATTGATGAAAAACCATTCCGGATAAATGGTGTTGAGTTTGCCGCCGTTGGTCCGCAGATCCTGCAGGGAAAGCGGGCTCCAAGGAACATAAAATGCCGAACGGATCAGTTTCGCATCCGTTACACTCCGGTTTTTTTCTTCATAGGCAATCCGTTTGTTGAGAAAATCTTTGAAACCTTTGAACTTTTTGTTCAGCGGCGTGGCGAGGGTGAAAGTATTGGAAGGATCCACTTTAGATTTAAACGAACTTCCTATGGATTTCATCGTCGGCATCAGCGGGTTTTTCCCGTTATAAACCGCCACTCCCACAATAAGGAGAATAAGTATTAAAACAGCTGAAACAATACGGATCGTCCATTGCGTGGTTCTGTACCGTGTTGCATTATCGGTTTGAAATACCTGTCTGGAATGATCAGCCATCAAAAATAGTTTTAAACAAATTTAGTTTTATAAATGAATCGGTATCAGATTTCTGACATTAAAATTTTGTTAAAATTTTAAGTTTAAAAACCGCTGTCAGGCAGATTGCTTTGTACACCATCAACCCATGTTGAAATTAAAACGGAAATTTTTGCCTGTTTAATTATCCTCAAAAAATGTTTGAATTTTTGGCGATTCAATAATTAGAGTAGGCATAGGGTGTCTATAAGGTCTGTATAGGGCGTCTGTAAGGGGACATTAGGAAACCTCCATTATGAATATTTAAAAATAAAGTCGGTTTTTTTGCGAACCGTTAAAATAGGGTTGTGGCGGTAGGAGAAGTGGAGATTTGGAGGGGATTTTTGATGAGGCTGGTGCAATTTATATTCATTTAATGGTCCGGATGCTTTGATTAAGGTAATAAATGCATCTCTTTAGAGGTAATTTAATAGGTAAGATTGTAAAATAACAGTCTAAGATGTTAACAAATATCTTCTAAACTGATAAAATGGAGTCTAAAGCTTCTATTGATTAGTCTAAAATGCAAATGAATAGGTGTAAGATGTAAATGAATAGGTTTAAGATCTATATTTATTAATCTTAGTTATATATTTATTATCTTTAAACCTCATTAAATCATTGAGTTATGATGTCTTCACACACTTACCTGAAACCCGGTGCCCATCCTTACCCGCATATTGGGCAGTTTATCCGGGCGAAACTCCGCGAACTGCATATTTCAACGACTGAAGCGGCAAGAAGACTGGGCGTTACCACCAGCGCGGTGCACGCGTATTATAACCAGCCCTCGCTGCAGTTTGGGATCATCTGGAAACTTTCGATGGCGCTGAATTACGATCTGCTGTCGGATCTTATCGCCCGTTACCCGGAAAATTTCCCCGTAAAGCCCAACCCAAAACTGGCCGAACTGGAAAAGGAAGTGGAGATTTTGAGGGGATTGTTGAGGAGGTAGGCACTTTATTGTTTTCCACGCGAAGGGATTGACTTTTTCGAATTTTATTTCGCGCGTGAGTGGTGATGCTGCTATTTTTCAGTAATAATGGTTTTCAGCTAAATTTGGTTCAGCGTAACCAATTTTTTCTTGCTCTTCTAATTCTACTAATTTTTTTCTAATGGGTTTATAATCTAAATGTTTTGGAACCTCAATTACAAAATACCCTTCACTGAACTTTTCAGATTCGCATCCTAAAGAATTAAAAGTTTCACGCAAATCATTTGTAACAATAGTTTTGTCCATGACCACCACTTGAATCGTGGAGTTTCCAGATTGCTCAATCGTTTTTCTGTAAATTAATCTTTGTTCATCTTCATCATATTCTGCGTAAACTATGTCATCACAAGATACAGAAGCATAAAATGGAATATTCGCAAGTTTGTATAAGCCTTTTTCTGCATCTACGGTCTCTGCCCACATTGTTTCCACTGTCCATTCTTCTAAAACATCGCTAAAAAATCTAAACAATATTTTTACGTTTTCGTCTTTCATTTGCAGGGTTTAAGGTAGTTTCACATGACTGCCAAATATACACAAGTTTATTAATTATGATAGTGGCTGCCTGATTCCGACATGTTAGCCTTTATCTTATTAAATATTTTGAAAATGTATAATACAAGCTGTCAGATTTATATATATTATAATTATTTGTAGTGTATAGGTAATTCTCAAAAATTACCAGAGTTGAACTATTGTATTCTTTATCAAAATCGATTTTATAAGATTTATTATCATTTATGCGAATCAATTCAGTTTCGTGAATCCATGGAAGAAGTGTCTTACTACTTTCTATTTTAAATTTTGCAGGTTCATTCAAATCATAAAATTCATTTTCAAAAATTTTATCCTTTACTTCTCTTGGAAGGTCAGAATATTTAATATCAGATTTAATTAATGTTAAATCATTACATCCGATTAAAATTAAACTTGAAATTGCAATGTAAATTATTGTTTTCATTTTCGAAAAGGTCTCAGCTAACTTCAAATATACACAACTTTACTAATTTTCAAAAAGTTGCTAAAAAAACGCCCCGGTTTCCCGAGGCGTTTCATTTGTATTTTTAGAACTCTATTCTAATAATGACCTTTCTCCACATAATGCGCTGCGATTTTTTCTGTCAGTGCGATTACGTTCGGTTGGTTGGTGTATTTGGTAAATCTTCTGAGACCGGAAAGCATCATGCGCTGCTCGTCGCCTTCCGCGAAAGAAACGATGCCTTCTTTGGCTGCTGCGATGATCTTTTCTGTGGCTTTGTAAAGGTTCAGCTGAGCCATCGCCACTTCCACAGAATCTGCGCTGAAATGCTTTTCGGCTCTCAACACCGCTGATTCTGCCATGTAGATCTGGTTCAGGATTTCAGAAGCATTCAGTAACAGATGCTGCTGTTTCTCGATTTCCATCATGTATTTCTGAAGGGCAGCACCGGAAACCATTAAGAATACTTTTTTCAGATTGCTGATCAAAGCTTTTTCTTCGCTTAACAGTTCGGAATAATCAGGCACCTCGAAAGAAGGGATTCCCATCAGCTCTTTTCCGACTGCCATTGCAGGTTTCAGAAGATCGATCTCGCCTTTCATTGTTTTTTTAATCAGCATTCCTACCGCTAAGAGACGGTTGATCTCATTGGTTCCTTCATAGATCCGCGCAATTCTGGAGTCGCGCCATGCAGCTTCCATCGGTGCATCTTCCGAGAAGCCCATTCCGCCGTAGATCTGGATTCCTTCGTCTGCGGTATGCTGGGTAAGATCTGAAACGAAAACTTTAAGAATAGAAGCTTCCACTGCATATTCTTCAACGCCTTTGAGTTCTGCTTCCTGGTGATTCATTCCGCCTGCCGATAATTCATCGATCTTATCCTGAACGTCTTTTGCAACGCGGTAAGAGCCGGCTTCGGAAACGAAAATTCCTGTTGCCATCTCTGCGATTTTCTTTCTGATGGCTCCGAAAGTGGAAATCGCTACCCCAAACTGTTTTCTTTCGTTGGCGTACTGGGTGGCGTGTGCCAGGATGCGTCTCTGTCCGTCAAGGTTTGCAGCGGCTAATTTGATACGGCCAACATTCAGCGCGTTCAAAGCGATCTTGAAACCGTTGTTTCTTTCTCCGAGAAGATTTTCCACAGGCACTTTCATGTCGTTGAAGAAAACCTGACGGGTAGAGGAGGAGCGGATCCCGAGTTTGTGTTCTTCCTCACCGAAAGTCATGCTTGCGGGATCTTCCAGTTCGGAACGGTTGATCACAAAACCGGTAATGTTTTTGTCATCATCTATTTTGGCGAAGAACGTGAAAGTGTCCGCAAATCCTGCGTTGGAGATCCACATTTTCTGTCCGTTGATGATGTAATGTTTGCCGTCTTCAGAAAGTTTTGCTTTCGTTTTCCCGGAGTTGGCGTCAGATCCTGCATCGGGTTCTGTTAAACAGTATGCACCGAATTTGGTTCCTGCGGCTAAATCGGGAAGGTACTTTTTCTTAAGCTCTTCAGTTCCGTAAAGTAAGATCGGTAAAGTTCCGATCCCGGTATGCGCTCCGTAAGCCGTAGCAAGCGATCCGTTAGCACCGGACGCCATATCGCAGGCTAACATCGTGGTAATAAAACCCATTCCCAGACCGCCATACTCTTCAGGCACCGCAACTCCGAGCACGCCCATGTCGCCAAGTTTGCGCATCATTTCTTCGGTTAGCGCGTAATCTTTATGTTCGAAGCGTTCATGGTTAGGAACTACTTCTTTGTCAATAAATTCTCTGATGGAATCGCGGAGCATTTTCTGCTCATCGCTCAGTTCTTCAAGCGTGAAAATTTCACTTGCCGGAATATCTTTGATGATGAATTCACCACCTTTCAAATTGTTTGTAACTGTATCGCTCATTTTATTTATGTTTTTATGGTTTATAGTAATTCGAAAATTGATGCTGCTCCCTGGCCGGTTCCCACGCACATGGAAACCATACCGTATTTGTTGCCGCGCTTTCTCATTTCGTCCAGCAGCTGCACGGTAAGTTTGGTTCCGGTACAGCCCAGCGGGTGGCCCAATGCGATGGCACCGCCGTTGACATTCAGAATATCAGGATTCAGGTTTAATTCTTTTTTAATCGCTACTGACTGAGAGGCGAAAGCTTCGTTCAGTTCAATTAAGTCGATATCTTTTAATTCTAAACCTGCCTGTTTTAAAGCTTTTGGGATCGCATAGATAGGACCCATTCCCATGATTCTTGGTTCTAAACCTGCTGCAGCGTAGGCAACCAGTCTTGCTTCAGGTTCCAGACCTAATTCTTTTACCATTTCTTCGGACATCACGATCACGAAAGCCGCACCGTCACTCATCTGTGAAGAGTTTCCTGCGGTCACTGATCCGCCGTTTGCAAAAACGGGACGAAGCTTGGCTAAGCCTTCAATTGAAGTGTCTTTTCTCGGACCTTCATCTACATTAAAATCGAATTTCTTCGTCTGCATTTTCTGGTTTTCATCCAGAAAATTATATTCTACCGGAATGGAAACGATCTGGTTCGCGAATTTCCCTTCTTCATTGGCTTTTAAAGCTTTCATGTGGGATTCGAAAGCGAACTGATCCTGCTCTTCACGGGAAATTTTGTACTGGTTCGCAACTTCTTCTGCAGTGTAACCCATTCCCCAATAATAATCAGGGTTTGTTTTTGCGATTTCAGTTTCCGGAACCGGTTTGTAACCGCCCATTGGAATGTAGCTCATGGATTCTGTTCCGCCTGCGATGATACAGTCGGCCATTCCCGCCTGAATTTTCGCTGATGCGATTGCGATGGCTTCAGAACCTGAGGCACAGTAACGGTTTACCGTAACTCCGGGAACTTTGTCAGTATTTAATCCCATTAAGGAAATTAAACGCGCCACATTTAAGCCCTGTTCAGCTTCCGGCATGGCGTTTCCTACGATGAGGTCATCGATTCTGTCTTTGTCGAGTTGCGGAACTGCAGCCATTAATTTTTCAATGACTGTTGCAGCCAGAACATCGGGTCTTGTAAATCTCAGACTGCCTTTTGGCGCTTTGCCTACAGCCGTTCTGAAACCTTTTATGATATATGCTTGTCTTGACATTTTTCTTAAATTTTAAAATTAGTTTCTCAACGGTTTTCCATTCTGTAACATGTACTGAATTCTTTCCAGTGTTTTTCTTTCACCACAAAGCTGAAGGAAAGTTTCTCTTTCAAGGTTCAGTAAATACTGCTCGGTAACCACGGTTGGTTCGGAAAGATTTCCGCCTACCAGAACGTTGGCAAGTTTGTCGGCAATCTTTTTGTCGTGCTCAGAAATGTATTTTCCGGTCAGCATTTGATCGGTTCCAACATAGAACATTCCGAGTGCGTCTTTTCCAAGAACTTTTACTTTCTGTTCGATCGGCTGGGTATAACCCTGATCTGCCATAAGTTTAGCCACTTTTTTAGCTTCCAGAATCTGAGTGTTTTTGTTCACGACTACAATGTCTTTATGGTTTTCTAGAATACCCATATCGTAAGCTTCGTAAGCTGAAGTTGCCACTTTACCCATTGCGATATTCATGAAAGCATCTCGCAGACGGTTGTTTTTAACATCATCGCTGTGGAATTCCCTTGAAGTTCTGATCGCGAATTCTTTGGTACCGCCACCGCCAGGAATTACACCAACTCCGGTTTCAACCAGTCCGATGTAAGTTTCTGCAGCTGCAACCACTTTATCTGCATGCATGGTCATTTCGCAACCGCCTCCTAAAGTCATTCCGTGAGGAGCAACAACGACAGGAATTGAGGAATAACGAACTCTCATCATGGATTTCTGGAAGTAGGCGATTGCCATGTTCAGATCATCCCAATCCTGTTCGATGGCCATCATTAAAATCATTGCTAAATTCGCTCCCACGGAGAAATTTGCGCCCTGATTTCCGATGACCAATCCATCATATTCTTTCTCAGCTAAATCGATTGCTCTGTTTAATCCATCGAGAACTTCTCCTCCCAAAGAATTCATTTTGGAACGGATTTCAAAATTGATGATTCCGTCACCTAAATCCTGAATCGCAGAACCTGAATTGCTCCAAAGGGTTTTGTTTTTTCTGATATTGTCTAGAATGATAAATGCTTCCTGACCCGGAATATTATTATAATTTCCTGAGTTTTTATCGAAATAAATACTTTGGCCTTCGTCGTTAACTTTATAGAAGGTTTCAACTGTTTTCACCCAGTCGGAAACTTCATAACCTGCTTCTTTAGCCAGATCGATTCCTTTCTGAACGCCCACTGCATCCCAAATTTCGAAAGGACCGTTTTCCCAGCCGAAGCCGGCGCGCATTGCGTCATCGATTTTGTATACTTCGTCAGAAATTTCAGGTACTTTGTGCGAAACATAGGCGAATAAAGCTCCGAGGGATTTTCTGTACAATTCGCCTGCTTTATCTTTTCCGCCAATCAGAACTTTGAAACGGTCGATTGGTTTGTCGATATTTTTAGTCAGTTCAAGAGTAGGGAAGCTTGATTTGCCCTGAAGTTCGTACTCCATGGTATCCAGATTCAATCCGTGAATTTCAGATTTACCCTCAACGTTTTTAGTTTTCTTGTAGAATCCCTGCTGAGATTTTGATCCCAACCAGTTATTATCCACCATTTTCTGGATGTAATCAGGAAGCGCAAAAACATTGTTGAAATCATTGGCTTCAGCGCCGCTCTGACGGACACCGTTTGCCACGTGAACCAAGGTATCTAACCCCACAACATCAGCTGTTCTGAATGTCGCTGATTTCGGACGGCCGATTACCGGACCGGTTAATTTATCAATATCGGTAACATTCAGTCCTAAACCTTTTACCTCGTGCAAAAGATTCATTATCGAGAATACACCGATTCTGTTGGCAATGAATGCAGGAGTGTCTTTGGCTAAAACAGTTGTTTTTCCTAAGAATTTCGCGCCGAAATCCATATAGAATTTCACGATTTCAGGATCGGTTTCCGGAGTCGGAATGATTTCTAAAAGCGGTAAATATCTTACCGGATTGAAGAAGTGCGTTCCGGCGAAGTATTTCTGGAAATCATCGCTTCTGCCTTCTATCAGAAAGTGAATAGGGATTCCGGACGTGTTGGATGAAACCAAAGTTCCTGGTTTTCTGAACTGCTCAATTTTTTCGTACACCGATTTCTTGATGTCGAGTCTTTCCACAACCACTTCGATGATCCAGTCGGTCTTTTTGATTTTTTCCAGATCGTCATCGAAGTTTCCAACGGTGATTCTGTCGGCAAATTTCGGGGTGTACAAAAGAGCAGGGCTTGCTTTTTTAAGCTTTTCGAAATTTTCGGAAGCTATTCTGTTCCTTACTGCTTTGTCCTCCCGTGTTAATCCTTTTTTCTGCTCGGTTTCATTGAGTTCAAACGGGACGATATCGAGGAGAAGAACTTCAATGCCAATATTGGCAAAGTGCGCTGCAATACCTGTTCCCATTATTCCTGAACCAAGAACCGTAACGTGTTTGATTCTTCTTTTCATCTGCTGATTTTTTAGTTAATTTTTAGTTGTCAGAGGTAACCTTTCGGCTCATGCTTTATTTTTATTATTCAGTTCATTGGCAATTTTCAGAATGTCGTGCATTACTTCTTTGAAAATTTCCATTTTTTCGGGCGTTACTTTTTCAACCACTTTTCTGTTGAAATTCACCACTACTTCTTTTGATAAATTCCGGCTGTTCAGCCCTTTATCGGTAAGCTTAATGATAACCTCCCTTTTGTCATTGGGTGTTTTTTCCTTGTAGATATAGCCATTGTCTTCCAGGAGTTTAATAATCCTTGTTAAAGAGGTCGGCTCGATCGCCATTTTAGGACCCAGGTTTGTACTTCTTGTACCTTCCTTAGGATCGATTTTCAACAGGGTAAGTGCCTGAACTGCAGTTGCATCGTGATCCTGTGCGAACTCGGAATACATTTTAGAAACGGCCAGCCAGGTCGATTTCAAAATAAGGTCAATATTATCGACCCTCTCCACAATTTTGTTTTCCATAATTTTTCGGTGATGTGATTTACACAAATATAACAAAAAATACTATGCATGCATAGTATTTTTAAGCTATAGTGTAATGTATTGAATATCAATGTAATAATTGATATGAACTGCATAATACTATGCATGCATAATAAATTAAACGATTTCTGGGAATGCTGAATTAATGAAGGTTTTCAATTAAATCTGAAATCTCTTCAAAGGAATTGCATTTCTGTTGTAAATCAGCTGCAGAAACCTCCCAAAATTGATCTTTAAACTCAAATTTAAGTTGAGAGAGGTTTTTGGAGAAGTTTTTTTGAAGAAAAGAATAAAGCATTTCTTTCTCTAAAACCGGCGCGGTGATTTTTGGAGGGACAAATTCAGCATTGAAATGAAAAAGCTGAGGATTGAGCAGTTCATTATGTTTTAACAGTATTTCTTCGGTAATTCCGGCATCCAGTTTTGAATCGTTTACCAGCCAGATTTGATCCGCGAATTCCTTTGAAAGCCGCCAGTCGTGGGAGGAGAACAGGATGAGCTTGTTCTGTGTTTTAGCTAATTTTCTTAATAATTTAAGAATAATGATTTTGTTTTCCTCATCCAGATGCGTTGTAGGTTCATCAAGAATAATCATCGGTGAATTCTGCGCCAAAGCCCTGCCGATAAATGCTTTCTGAAGATTTCCGTCAGAGAGTTTCTGCAGGGGAAAGTTTTTATATTGGGAGAGATTTAAGCTTTCAATAATCTCTTCAACTTCCTGCTGATCGCTTTGTGACAGTTCAAAATAATAAGGATAGTGAATGTATTTTCCTAGGGAGACCAAATCGGTCAGCGTATAATTTGCCGGAATCTGAGATTTGGAAAAAACCACCGCAACCCGTTCTGCGATTTCTTTATTGGAAAGTATTTTAGCTTTTTTGTTCTGAAGGAAAATTTCCCCTTCCAGAACCGGAATCTGGTTGAGGAGGCTTTTGATTAACGTCGTTTTGCCAACGCCGTTATTTCCGATCAGAAGACAGATTTCGCCCGGCTGCAGAGCAGTTGAAACACCTTTTATTAAAGGGGTTTTATAGCCGAAAGTTGTATTTCTTAGTTCTAAAAACATTGCTTTACACGGTTCTTTTATTGCTAAGCATCATTGCCAAAATTACCGGAATACCAAATAATGAGGTAATCACATTTAAGGGAAACTGCGATGTTTCTGAAATAATCGAGAAAAACTCCATGATGAAAATTCCGAGAATCATGTTCAGAATCCATTGCTGCCAGAGTTTCGCGGGATTATAAATCATCCGGCAGAAGTGGGGAACTACAATTCCGATAAACAGAATGGGTCCCAAAAACGCCGTCACAGAAGCCGAAAGCAGGGAAGAAGTGATGATGACCAGAAACTTCAGCTGTTTTAAATTAACGCCCAAACTTTGGGCATACGATGTTCCCAGAGAATTCCCGATCAATGGTTTTATGGATTTGAATCCCAAAATTAATCCCAAAATTACGATAATACTTAAAACCCAAATCTGGTTCGTTGAAACCTGATTGTTCGCGCCAAAACTCCAAAGGATATAATTTTTTAAACTCTGGTTTTCTGCGTAAAACTGTAATATTGAAACCACTGCTCCTGCTAAGGCAGAGATTAAAAATCCGAAAATAATCAGGAAAGATTTATCCTGAAACCGGCTGGAAAAGGCGAGTAAAATCAGCATTAAAACCAAACTCCCGCCAATCGCCGAAATGCTCAGGAAGCTGTTCTGCAGAAACTCGGGAAGCACTAAATCCTGAGAAAAAAAGATATAAAAGGCAACACTTAAACTCGCCACAGAAGTAATTCCCAAAACTGACGGCCCAGCCAACGGATTCTGAAAATATTCCTGCAAAAGAAAACCTGAAGTAGGAATTGAAATTCCCGCCAAAAGCATTGCTAAAACCCGGTTGACGCGGAGTTGTGCGATTTGGGAGTTTTCAGATCCGGAAGAAATAAAATCAATGATGTTCAGTTTTAGAAAACCAATATTCAGGTTGATAAGGACCGAAATAATGATTCCGATTATAATACTCAGACAGATAAATTTAAAGCTGTTTTTCACGGAATGCCGCCAGAATTATTACTCAAGAACACAAAAAACGCTGCGAACTGTGGAGATCTTATTTAAATGAATTAATCTTTTCGCTCAACATTTCTTTGCTCATCATTCCCACCGTTTCATCGGTTTTGTCACCTTTTCTAATCAAAGTAAACGGAATAGAGCCGCCGTCCCACTGCTTGAAATTCGCATGGAAAAATTCTGGCGTCAGTTTTTCGCCATCTACGAGCACGATGTTTTTGGACAGGTTATTCTTTTCAGCAAAGTCTTTTACTTTCGTTCCCCAATCTTCTTTCGGATCCAGATTCACAAAAGTGAATTTTACCGGCTGAGTATTCAGCTCTGCCATTTTTTCTTTAAAATGAGGGATTTCTCTCATGCACGGGCCGCACCAGGTAGCGAAAAAATTAGTGACGTATAAGGTATCGCTGTTTTGCTTTGCGAGAATTTTTGAAGTCTGATCAGTATTGAGTTCAATCTGTTTAAACGGAATCACCGCTTCCGAAACTTCGTTGGACTCAGGAACAGTAACGGAATCAGTCTGCGTGCTGTCCTCGTTTTCTGAGATTTTGGCTTCTTTCGTACAGGCGGAAACCGCTGCTAAAACCATGATACTTAAAACTAATTTTTTCATTTTATTTTTATTATTTTTGAATCATATTTGATATGGAAAATCTTTTACCCAAGGCAAGACAAGCCGAATTTCACCTGCTAAAATTAGCGAAAAAGCAACAACTGACCAAAAACACCTTCGCTTTGGAATTCGAAATTCCCGAATTGCTGAAAGGGAATTATAAGTTTCAGGCAGGGCAGTATGTTACTGTAAAATACCTTTCCAAAGGAGAAGTTTTTCAGAATGATTTTTCCATGACTTCCGCGCCATTTGAAGGGAAAATTGCTCTGGGAATTAAGATCAATAACGAGGAAAGTTCCACCAAAGATCTATATGATGGCTTTGAAGTAGGCGATGAAGTTGAAGTTTCGGAACCGAAAGGCCGTTTTACCTTAATTTCGAAACCGCATGAATTCCGTACCATCATTGGTTTTGCAGGCGGAATAGGAATTACACCTCTGATTAGCCATTTTAAAAATATTCTTCATACAGAACCGCGGACAAGGCTTTTCCTGTTCTACGGCAACCGGAAAACAGAAGAAATTGCTTTTAAAAACGAACTCGATGCATTGGCCAAGAAATATAGTGAAAGGCTGCAGATCTTTTATTTCTTTTCGCAGGAACCTACTACAGATAATCTGTTTCACGGCAGACTGGATGAAAGAAAACTGAAGTTAATCATCAACCAGATTCTGCATCTGGACGATACGGATGAAGAAAGTACGATTTGGGACGCCGTGGATGAAGTGCTGATCTGCGGAAAAGGGGACATGATAAAATCCCTTGCAAATGCCTGTTATAACAACGGAATTAGAAAGAAAAATATTCATTTTGAGCTTTTCGAAGAGTATAATGAAGATATTTATCCTCAGGAAAAAGACTTTCCTTTGGTGGAAGATATCGAAGTAGACTTTAAGCTGTTCAGCAAAAATTATTCAACACAGCTGAATGATAACAGAATAAAACTTTTACAGCAGCTTTTAATTCAGGGTTTTCCTGTTCCTTATTCCTGTAAATCGGGGATCTGCGGCAGCTGTGAATGTATCCTGGAGGAAGGCGAAGTGGAACTTCTGGAAAATGAATATTTAACAGAAAAAGAAGAAAAATCGGGGAAAATCCTCGCCTGTATGTCGGTAGTTTTGAGTAAAAAAATAAAAGTTAATTTTGATTTGATTTAAATTCAACACCAATTGCTGAAAAGAATTTTAGACATATTAAAATCATTTTTCACCTCGGTTGAAATTGCTGTTTTGCTGATGATTTTGGCAAATGTTTGGGTTGTTGCGTTAACCAACGGCCGTACATTTACCCGTATCTCTAAAATTCCGCCTCGGGAAACCGCGCTTGTTCTGGGAACTTCGCCGAGAATGAAATCGGGAATTTCCAATCCGTATTTTACCAAAAGAATGGAAGCTACGGCATTGCTTTATCACCACGGAAAAATTAAGAAAATCATTGTAAGCGGGGAAAAAAGTAAAGGATATGATGAACCTTCGGCGATGAAAAACTATCTTGTTTATCAGGAAGGTGTTCCGGAAAATATTATCACAGAAGATCCCAAAGGCTTTAAAACTCAGACGAGCATCAGCAACTGCAAAAATGTTTATCACCAAAATAACGTCATTATCGTTTCCCAGGGTTTCCATAATTTGCGAGCACTTTTTTATGCACGTAATAACGATATGAATGCTTTAGGCTTCGATGCTCAGGACGTTCTGAGTAACCAGAGTTATTACAGAAATCAGTCGCGGGAATTTTTAGCACGGGTGAGTGCAGTAATTTATTTTGTACTTGGGATCGAGAAAAAAGGTTGATTTTTAAAATTTAACACTGAAATTCCCTGCCGAAATTTTCTGAGGATTCGCGCAAAACTCTATCTTTGCACAAACAAAAATTTATGCTCGTTATCGGAATTGCAGGCGGCACAGGCTCTGGAAAAACTACTGTTGTAAACAAAATTCTTCAACAACTTAATGCCGAAGGCGTTAATGTTCTCTCGCAGGATAATTATTATCATGATAATCAGCAGCTTACTCTTTCCGAGAGGGAGGTTTTGAATTATGATCACCCGAAATCCATCGATTTTGATTTGCTGATTAAGCACGTAAAGGCTCTGAAAAACGGAGAAAATATCGAGCAGCCGCTTTATTCATTCGTTACGCATTCCCGAACCGGTGACCATGTTTTAATTGAACCTAAAAATGTTTTAATCGTTGAAGGAATTCTGGTTTTAACCAATTCCGAACTTTTAAAGGAATATGATTTAAAGGTATTTGTGCATGCTGATTCCGACGAAAGATTAATCAGAAGAATCCGTCGCGATACACAGGAAAGAGGCCGCGATCTGCAGGAAGTTCTGCACCGTTACCAAACCACTTTGAAACCGATGCATCAGGAATTTATAGAACCTTCAAAAAACGAAGCCGACCTTATCGTTCCGAACATGAAGCAAAATACCGTTGCAATTGATTTTCTTTCTACGGTGATTAACAATACGCTGAAAAAAACGCATTAATTGCATATAATTCAGGAATTCCGTTTATCTTTAAAAATTATAATCACATGGAAATGAAAGATTTAATTAAAGACATTAAACCTAAAACCCCGGCGTTTAAATTTTTTCAGAAATATGTGCTGAACAAATATTTTATTACGGTTTTTCTGTTTTTGGTTTGGATGGTATTTTTTGATAATACCTCTTTTCTGGTTGTAAATGAACTGAACGGCGAAATAAAAAAGTACGAGCAGCAGCTTGCTTATTATAAGGAAGAATACCGGAAAAATGATGATTTTTACAAAAAACTGATGAACAACAAATCTGAGAAAGAGAAATTCGCGAGGGAAAACTATTTCATGAAAAAACCGAACGAAGAAATCTTTATCCTAGTTGTAGACAGTACAAATCTGAAAAAAGCACAATAAGAAATGTTTGCAAAAGTATCAGTCAAAGAGTGGGAGAATTTGGTTCAGAAACAACTGAAAACAGAAGATATTTACGAAATTCTGTCCAAAGAGAATCTGGAAGGGATAGAAGTGAAGCCTTATTATGACGCTGTTCCCAAGTCTTTAAAAAATCTGCCGAAAGTTGAAGAATCAACCCATTTGGTGGCGCAATATCAGGAAAATTTGGAAGAGAATGTTTTTGCATTTTTGCTGAATGAAAATGTAGAAAATTTAGAAGAGAAAATCCTTTTTATCAATAATAAAGATTTGGCTGAACATATTTCGGTGGAGGAAAGCAACCGGTATTTCAGTTTGATCGATATTTTTTCTGAGGATAAAAACGGAATTATAAATGAACAGCTCGGGAAAGAACTTTTAGCAAAAAATTTCGACCGAAATATCTGTGTTGATGTCTCACTTCATCAGAATGCCGGTGCTGCAATTTATCAACAACTGGGAATTGCGTTGGCAAAAACCAAAGATTTAACCGAACTTTTTGGTGCAGAAATTCTGAAAAAATTAATTTTTAAATTCGCTGTCGGCGCAAATTATTTCTTTGAAATCGCTAAAATCAGAGCTTTTAAACTGTTATTCAATCAGCTTTCGAAAGAATATCGAATGAACGATATTCCATACATTTTTGCCGAAACGTCTTTGAGAAACAAATCGACAAAAGATCCGGAAAATAATTTAATCCGTTCCGCATTAGAACTTTCCGCAGCCATGATTGGCGGTGCCGATGCGGTTTTCAGCAATGATTTCCGAATCGAAGATTCCGATACACTTTCGGAGGAAATATCTTTCAAACAGCAGATTGTTCTGGCGTATGAAAGCATCATCAATGTGTTTGACGATGCGGGAAACGGAAGTTATTATATTGAAAATATTACGCAGCAGTTTTGTGAAAAATCCTGGAAATTATTTCTTGAAACTGAGGAAGCCGGAGGATATTCAGCATTGCTGAAAAGCGGTTTAATACAGAACCAAATCTACGGTCACGCTGTTGAAGAACAGAAATGGACAGAAGAAGGAAAGCTGAAATTAATCGGTGTGAATCTTTATCCCAAACTGGAGAAGACCAAATCTGTCGAAGAAATGTATGATTCATCAGTGATTAAAGCTGTGAGACTTGCGGAAATGTTCGAATAAAATTGTGACTTTGAAAGAAATTCTCAATAAAGACATCCAGAACTATATCAATGCAAATCTAAATACCGATTTGCATTCTTTGTTATTAAAGAAACCGCCTTTTCCTGAGTTTACAATGGCTGAAATTGTTCAGCAGATCAAAGGGAAGAAAGTCGCGCAGAAAAAGTTTCCTTTCTTAAATAAGGAGAATGTCGTTTTTCCGCCGAATCTTAATTTGGAGCAGGCTTCTTCGCAATCTACAGCTGAATTTAAAGCCCGGTATTTAAAAGGCAGAAAGTTTGTTGATCTTACTTCCGGTTTTGGGATTGACGCTTATTTTCTGTCTCAGAATTTTGAAGAAGTTACTTTAGTGGAACAGAATACGGAGCTTTTGGAGATTGTAAAACACAACTGGGAAGTTTTGGGAAGAAATGCATATTTTATAAATTCGAATTTAGAGACATTTTTAGAAGAAAACACAGAGAGATTCGACTTGGTTTATCTCGATCCTGCGAGGCGTGACAGTCAAAAAAACAAAAAATTCCTACTTGAAGATCTTTCTCCAAACCTGCTTGAAATTCAAAATAAATTAAGTGAAATTTCAGACCGGATTATGATTAAACTTTCGCCGCTAATTGATATTTCTTACCTGATTTCGGTGTTGGATGATATTTCCAAAATTCAAATCATTGCGGTTAAAAATGAGGTGAAAGAGCTTTTGGTCTTCATTAGTTCAACAGCAAAAACTGAAGGTGTTGAAATTTCCTGCGTTAATCTTGAAAGTGGAGACTCGGAATTTAACTTTAATTTTAAAGAAGAAAAAGCGGCCGTCTCGGAATTTTCGGAGCCTTTGAAATTTCTTTATATTCCAAATAATGCCGTTCTGAAATCGGGAGGTTTTAATTTGGTTTCCGAAAATTTCAATGTAAAAAAACTTCATCCGAATTCTCATTTTTATACTTCTGATGAACGTTTGGAATCATTTCCCGGAAGAGTTCTGGAAATTGAAACTGTTGAAGCGAAACAGATCAATAAAGGAGAAAAGTTCAATATCATTTCAAAAAACCATCCTTTGTCGCCGGAAGAAATCAAGAAGAAATATAAAATTTCTGATGGCGGAAAAGAGTATTTGATTTTTACCCAAACCAAAAAGGGAAAAATTATTTTGAAATCTGTTTAGAAATGATTCAAATTCTTTGTGGCAAATCGTAATATTTCTTACTTTTGGGCAATCAAAAATTTATATGAAATCGCCACAATATATAAAAGCTAAAAACTGTGGAAATTCAGCGATTGCATATGACCTGTAAAAAACAATAGATTTTACTTATGAAAAAAATTATTTTAGGTGTTGCGCTTGCAAGTTTGGTAATCAGCTGTAAAAAAATTCAGGCCGGTTCAAATAAAGGAGTTCTTAAAATGGAAGAAGGTGCAGAAAGATACAGCGATGATGTGATTCATGGTGATGGAATGCTTGCTGCAACTCACGAAACTACGGTTGCGGAAAACGATTCTGTTAAATTGGCAGGAGCAAAAGAAACGGCTGTGAAAACTGACACTGCGAAAGTGGAAGCAAAACCTGCTGCTGCAAATTCTGGAAAATAAAAAATCAAGTTGAATATAAACTGCTAAAATGTCTTGCTTCTGCAGGACATTTTTTTTATTTTTACAAGATTCGATTTTTAATAATTTTTAATAAAAAATAAAATGCAAGAAACGTTAAATTACATTCAGGAAAACAAACAGCGTTTTGTTGATGAACTTTTTGAACTCCTGAAGATTGCGTCGATTTCCGCTGATCCAGCCTATAAAGATG
Organism: Kaistella soli; assembly: GCF_019038595.1. Taxonomy (GTDB): domain Bacteria; phylum Bacteroidota; class Bacteroidia; order Flavobacteriales; family Weeksellaceae; genus Kaistella; species Kaistella soli. The sequence continues at coordinate 438,378 of NZ_JAHOPF010000002.1, read as the reverse complement.
AAGTTTTGAAGTGTGCAGATGCAGTGGCAAAATTCCTGAAAGATGCAGGAGCTGATCAGGTGGAAGTATGTGAAACAAAAGGCTATCCCATTGTTTACGGAGAGAAAATAACAGATAAGAATTTGCCGACTGTTTTGGTGTACGGGCATTACGATGTACAGCCGCCGGATCCTTTGGAACTGTGGACCAAACCGCCTTTCGAACCGTATATTGAAAAGACCGAAATTCATCCCGAGGGCGCTATTTTTGCCAGAGGTTCAGCTGATGACAAAGGTCAGTTTTTCATGCATCTGAAAGCTTTTGAAGCGATGATGAAAACAAACACTCTGCCGTGTAACGTGAAATTTATTATTGAAGGAGAGGAAGAAGTAGGCTCAAAAAGGCTTGAAGCTTTCGTGAATGAAAATAAAGAAAAGCTTTCCTGCGATGTAATCCTGATTTCTGATACACACATTTATTCCAACGAACAGCCTACTGTTACTACCGGTTTAAGGGGGTTGAGTTATGTAGAAGTGGAAGTGGAAGGTCCTAACCGAGATCTGCATTCCGGGCTTTACGGTGGTGCGGTTCCGAACCCGATTCATGTGCTTTCACGCATGATTGCCAACTTAATTGACGAAGACGGACATATCACCATCGACGGTTTTTATGATAATGTAGATGTGGTTTCTGACGAAGAAAGAGCAGAAATGAACAAGCTGAAAGACGATCCCGAAGGTTTCAAAAAATCGATCGGTCTGAATGGAGTTGAAGGTGAAAAAGGATATACTACATTGGAACGAACGTCTATCCGTCCGACTTTAGACTGCAACGGAATTTGGGGCGGTTATACAGGTGAAGGCGCTAAAACAGTGATTCCTTCAAAAGCATTCGCAAAAATTTCAATGCGTTTGGTGCCTTATCAGACTCCGGATGAAATCACAGAGAAATTCACGAAATATTTCGAGAAAATTGCTCCGACAAACGTAAAAGTGAAAGTAAATCCTCATCATGGTGGAATGCCTTACGTTCTGCCGAGCGATACTAAAGAATTCCGCGCTGCAAAGAAAGCCATGGAAACCGCTTTCGGAAAAGAAGTTCTTCCGTACAGAAGTGGGGGAAGTATTCCGATCACAGCGATGTTTGAGCAGGTTTTGGGAGCGAAATCTGTACTGATGGGATTCGGTCTTGATTCTGATGCAATACACTCGCCGAATGAACATTACGGATTATTTAATTTCTATAAAGGAATTGAAAGTATTCCGCTTTTCTTTGAGAATTATTCGAAATAGTTTTAATAAAATATAAATTCCGCTAGTGAGCGGAATTTTTTTTGAAATAGCATCTTGCAACTATTAATAAAATCAATAGTTAACAGTATAGATTTTGGGTTTTTTGACTTGTGAATTTAATACGGAAGTAATGTAATTTTGTTCTGTAATTAAAAATAAAAGTCATGAAATTACTTTATTTTTTTGCAGTAATCTTCTCAGTAAATTTAAATTCTCAGATTATATATCAGGAGAATTTCGATACTTTAAATACTGGACCAATTGTCGGTCAGGGAAGCTACGTAAATTATCTTTCCGCTGGTGGAGAAGACGATTTTAATTATGAAATTATTAATTCATTAAATGGAAAAGCTTTGAGTCTTAAAGGATTTGAGGCAGAAATAAGTAAGGAAAAACTGACGCCAAATAGAAATCCAGGAAATGATTTTATTCAGATTGAATATGATTATTACACAGGTTCCCCCAGCGACAATACTTCCAAAGGCGGAGTAATGCTTATTGATGATTATTATGATTCCAGGATAGGTCTTCAAATGGAGATTGGCTCGAAAAGAATATTTGCAGCAGCGAGATATTGGGGTGTACCTACAGGGGAGAATCCTATAGGCGCTGGAAATAATGAAGTTTTTCTTCCGGCAGATTCGTGGGTCCGCTTAGGCTTTGCCTGTAAAATAGGAACCAATGCCTGTACGTTTAAAGGTCCCGGATTTTACAAAACCATTTCATGGGGTTCAAATCCATTATATCAGGATTTATACATTGTGTATTGGGTGACGAGCGCAGCATCAAATCCTGCTCATATATTTGATAATGTGGTTGTTAGGGCAGTCGCCAATGAGTCGCTACTGAAAACTGATGAAACTTTTCAAAATTTGCAAATAGAAATATACCCCAATCCCGTTGAAGATTATATATATGTCAAAGCCAAAGAAAGGATTCTGAATGTGTACATCTATGACACTTCAGGAGTCAGAAAATCTTCAGATATTATTGGTGGAAAGATTAATATGAAAGATTTTCCGGCAGGATCTTATATATTAGGACTTAAAACAAGCGGTGGCTTCTATTCAAAAAAGGTAATTAAAAAATAATTCTAAACTGCTAAAATTCTAAAAAAAACGCTCAAATAGGGCGTTTTTTTTTATCTTTATACGCAAAATAAATAGTGATGAATGATTTAAAAGTAGCTTATATTACAGGCGGAACCAAAGGTATTGGTTTTGGAGTTGCACAGGTTTTACTGAAAAACGGAATCAGAGTTGCGGTTTCAGGAAGAAAACAGGAAGATGCGGAAGAAGCAGCAAGAATTTTATCGGAAGATGACACAAAGGTTTTCGGAATTGCTTCTGATGTTAAGAATTTTGATGATGAAAAAAATGCTGTTTCAGAAATAATAAAAAAATTCGGAAGGTTAGATTATGTCATTGCCAATGCAGGATTAGGCGTTTTCAAACCGGTAGATGAACTTGAACTGGAGGAGTGGAATGATATGATCGACACCAATCTTAGCGGGGTTTTCCATACTTTAAAAGCGTCGGTTAAGGAACTGAAAAAATCTGAAGGATATTTTATCAGCATTTCAAGTTTGGCCGGAACGAATTTCTTTGAAAACGGTTCGGGTTATAATGCTTCAAAATTTGGGGTAGTAGGCTTTACCCAGGCCGCAATGATCGACTTAAGGAAATACAATATTAAAGTTTCCACCATTATGCCGGGCTCAGTTTCCACCAATTTCGATGGAAATGAACCGTCAGAAAAAGACGCCTGGAAAATTCAGCCGGAAGATATCGGAGAATTGGTCATCGACCTTTTTAAAATGAATCCACGGACGCTTCCGAGCAAAGTAGAGCTTAGACCGTCGAAACCAAACAGTTAAATTATGTATAAAATATAAAATCTGAATAATACTATGCATGCATAATATTTAATTTTTTATCTTAGCAAAAATTAAAACAGCAAATTTTATCACATCAAACCAAAGGGTGAATGTGAATGTAATTATAAAAATAAATTAAACATGAAAATATTAGTTTGTATCAGTAGTGTTCCGGATACTACTTCAAAAATTAATTTTACGGCGGACAAATCCGCTTTCGACAAGAACGGAATCCAGTGGGTAATCAATCCGTTGGATGAGTTTGCTTTAACAAAGGCAATTAAACTACAGGAATCTCAGGGAGCTACAGTAACAGTGGTGAATGTTGGAGATGTTGCCACTGAAGCTGTGATCAGAAAAGCTTTGGCAATCGGAGCAAATGATGCAGTAAGAGTAAATGCTGAACCTAAAGACAGTTTTTCTGTTGCAAAAGAAATCGCAAACATCGCTCAAACCGGAGGATACGATTTAATCCTTTGCGGAAAAGAATCGATTGATTACAACGGCGGAGCGGTTCCGGGAATGGTAGCTCAGCTGCTGAACCAGCCTTTTGTAAATGCGTGTGTAGGCTTGGATGTTAACGGTTCTGAGGCGACTGCAGTACGTGAAATCGAAGGCGGTAAGGAAACAATTTCTGTAAAACTTCCGGCAGTGATTGCGGGACAGAAAGGAATGGTGGATGAAAAAGATTTAATCATTCCGAATATGAGAGGAATTATGTCCGCAAGAACAAAACCTCTGCACATACAGGAAGCGGTGTCTTCTGAGGTAAGAGTAGAAGGAGTTTCTTATGATTCTGTGCCGGCGAGAGCGGCTGTGAAAATGGTTGCTGCTGATAATCTTGACGAGTTGGTAAGATTACTACATGAAGAAGCAAAAGTGATTTAATTTAAAATTCAACATTTAAAATTTCAAAAAATGGCAGTATTCGTATACGCAGAAAATATAAACGGAATTTATAAAAAAGCAGCTTTTGAAGCCGTTTCTTATGCAAAAGCAGTTGCTGAGAAAATGGGGGAAAAGGTGAGTGCTATTACCGTAAACCCTTCAGACTCTTCAGATCTTTTGTATAAATATGGCGCAGACAATGTAATCAGTATTAAAGATGACGGTCTGAAAAACTTCAGTGCAAAAGCCTATGCACAGGCGGTAAATGAAGTGGCAAACGGAAATATTATTGTTTTTCCTCACACCACGGATGCTTCCTCTATTGCTCCAATGCTGGCGATTATGAACAATTATTCATTAATTACCAATGTATTGGAAGCTCCGGAAAGTATTTCTCCTTTCCAGGTGAAAAGAAGAGCGTTTTCCGGAAAAGGATTTATGCATGCAAAAGCTGATGCGCAGGGAGTAATTATAACGGTTTCTCAAAATGCTTTCGGGGTGAAAGAAAATCCGGTCGCAGGAACTGAAGAGGTGAAAAACCTGTCGGTTGCCAATGAGGATACCAAAGTGATTTCTCATGAGCAGAGCTCAGGAAAACTGGATCTTAAGGAAGCGGAAATTGTAGTTTCCGCAGGCCGTGGAATGAAAGCTCCTGAAAACTGGGGAATGATCGAAGATCTTGCCGGTCTTTTGGGCGCGGCAACAGCCTGTTCAAAACCGGTTTCAGATATTGGCTGGAGGCCGCACTCAGAACACGTTGGACAGACCGGAAAAGCAATTTCTCCGAATCTGTATATCGCAGTGGGGATTTCCGGAGCGATACAGCATTTGGCGGGAGTAAATTCCTCCAAAACAATTGTGGTCATCAACAGTGATCCTGAAGCACCGTTCTTCAAATCTGCCGATTATGGCGTAGTTGGAGATGCTTTCCAGATTATACCTGAACTGACTCAGAAAATCAAAGCACTGAAAGGATAGTTTAATATCTTTTTACAATAAACTGAAAGGCCGGAATTTTTAATTCCGGCTTTTTATTTTTTAAGTCATTTTTAGGGAAATTAAAATAATAACCGAATCAATCGAAAAAAAGACTAATTTAGTATAAACCAAATGTGAATTAAAATTTTAGTGATGGAAATGTTCGTCTGGAACATGGCAATCTCATTTCAGCTGCTCTTTATTATTATAAGCAGTGTGATTTTTATCTACCTGAGAGCCAACAGTTTCAAATATTACGCGCTGTACAATATTTTCCTCATTATTTATGTACTGAGCCGAAGCGACGGTATTTATGACAGTTTTGAAGGCTTCATGATGCGGTTTTTAGGGCACGCCAACGCTATTGTTTTCACACAGATTGTGAATTTCTTAATACAGATCGTTTTCTATACTTTCTATACCATTTTTGCACTTTATTTTCTTGATTTGGACAGGCGTACAAAGAAATACTTCGGCCGGGTGATGTTGTTTCTCAAATTTATTTCTGTGCTGTTTTTGGTTTTCGCAGTTTTGAGTTATATCCTGAAAAATTCAGATCTTTTTGTGTCGCTGTATCTTTATATTTTTGTACCGTTAATGCTTTTGGTTTTTGTTCTGTCTGTGGTAAAAACCATCACGCATTCAGGTAAGCACAAATATTTTTTTCTCACAGGGGTTTTCGCTTTCGTGGGATGTGCGCTGGTTGCATTAGTAGGAAGTTTTGTTCCGTCACTGCATATGAAGAACCCGATTATATTCTTCTTTATCGGAAATATTATTGAAACCATTTTTTTCAGTCTTGGTTTAGCCTATAAAATAAAGCTCATTAACGATGAAAAGAATAGAATAGAACATCAGGTGATCAAGCATAAACACAGACAGCAGATCGGCAAACTGCACGGTTTGCTGGAAGGCGAAGAGAAAGAAAGAAAAAGAATAGCTGAAGAACTTCACGACGGTATTGCGGGAGATTTATCTGCAATAAAATTCAACCTCGCGTATTTAAATCTGAAGAACCGAAACCCCGAAAATGTTGGAATTTTAAAGGAGTTAACCGAAATTATTGATAAATCGAGCCTCCAGATCAGAGAAATTTCCCATAATCTTTCTCCTTCTTCCATTACTAATTTCGGCCTCATTACCGCGCTGAAAAATATGTGTTTAAAGGTTGAAAACCTTTATGGAATAAAAATCAAGTTCGAATTTTCAGGGGACAGCATCGAACTCAGCAAAACTGCCGAAACCCATATTTACAGAATCGTACAGGAACTGATAAATAATGTGGTAAACCATGCTGAAGCGACGCAGGCAGAAGTTGATATTGTACACCATGCGCCTTGCATCAGTATTATGATTAAAGATAACGGAAAAGGTTTTGAACTGGGCAAAAGTTACCACGGAATTGGCTTAAGCAATGTCGATTCCCGGATCCGTTATCTGAATGCCGAATTAAAAAAAAGCAGCTCCGAAAAAGGCTGCCAGTTTCACATTAATATCAATACCCATCGAATTCCGCAAACATAGATGATAATTGTCGTTTTTAGAGAAATATTTTCAATTTATAATTAAAAATAAAATGTTGAATCTAAAAAATCAATTATATTTGTAGCTATGGATTACAAAAGATTAATCATACGCGGAATTTCGTACAGCCAAACACAATCCGGAGCTTATGCACTCCTTTTGGAACACGAGGAAACCAACGTAAAATTACCCGTAGTAATAGGAAATTTCGAAGCGCAGTCAATTTCTTTAGGTTTGGAGAAGGACATACATCCGCCCAGACCGTTAACCCACGATTTATTTTCAAAATTTGTGGTTTCTGCAAACTTCACCCTTACATCCGTTATCATTTATCAGATCATTGACGGCGTGTTTTTTTCAAATATCAATTTCAAAAATAATTCAAACGGCGAAGAACTTATTCTGGATGCCCGCACCTCGGATGCTGTGGCAATGGCAGTACGTTTTGATGCGCCCATTTATACCACTTCTCAGGTCCTGAGTGAAGCAGGAATCCTTCTTGAACTTGATGAGCCTGCGACCGCTGAGGAAAGTTTCGAAGCTGCGTCAGAAGGAGATTTGGCTTCTTTGACTTTGGAAGATTTACAGAAATTACTGGAAGATGCCGTAAAAGATGAAGACTTCGATGCCGCGATGGAGCTGCAACAGGAAATCAAAAGACGAAATAAAAAAATAGAATAAAAAATTATTATAAATAAATTATGAATTTGAAATTACGACTTACCATTGTAAGCTTCCTGCAGTTTTTTGTTTGGGGCGCATGGCTGATTACCATCGGTGTTTACTGGTTCGGCACAAAACAATGGGGCGGTGAAGAATTTGGAAAAGTTTTTGCCACGTTAGGAATTGCTTCCATCATCATGCCTGCTCTCACAGGAATTATTGCAGACAGGTGGATTAATGCAGAAAGGCTTTATGGGATCCTCCATATTCTTTACGGGATTACACTCTTTTTTCTTCCTCAAATTACAACACCTGAAAACTTCTTCTGGGTAATGCTCATAGCGATGATGTTTTATATGCCTACCATTTCGCTTTCGAATTCCATTGCATATTACATCCTGAAAAACAATAATTTTGACGTAGTTAAAGTATTTCCGCCTATCAGGGTTTGGGGAACAATTGGCTTTATTGCAGCCATGTGGATCACCAATCTTTCAGGAAATAAGGATTCCGGAAACCAGTTTTATATTGCAGCAGTTTTTGCCATCATATTAGGGATTTATGCCTTTACATTACCAAAATGCCCGCCTCAGAATTTAATTTCAAAAGATGCAACCTTATCCGAGAAATTGGGTCTCAATGCCTTCTCCCTTTTGAAGGATTATAAAATGGCTCTTTTCTTTCTGTTTTCACTTTTCCTTGGTGCGGCTTTACAGTTAACCAATATGTATGGTGATACTTATCTTTCAGATTTTGGTAAAATTCCCGAATACGCTGAGAGTTTTGTCGTAAAAAGGTCAACGCTGATCATGTCGATTTCGCAGATCTCGGAAACACTTTTCATTCTTGCAATTCCGTTCTTTTTGAAAAAATACGGTATTAAGAATGTGATGCTCATCTCCATGTTCGCCTGGGTATTGCGTTTCGGATTATTTGCCTACGGAGTTCCGGTTGGTCTTGGTTTAGGAATGATCATTCTTTCATGCATCGTGTACGGGATGGCTTTTGATTTCTTTAATATTTCTGGCTCCCTTTTCGTTGAGACCACTACAGATTATAAAATCCGTTCCTCTGCTCAGGGCTTATTTATGATGATGACCAATGGTTTCGGCGCTATCATGGGAAGTTTGGCAAGTGGCTGGATGATTCAGAAATATTTTACGCATGCAAACGGAGACAAGATGTGGCATGAGATATGGCTTGTTTTTTCGGTTTATGCATTAGTTGTTGCGGTATTGTTTGCGATAATGTTTAAACACAAGCATAATCCGGAAGATGTTGCCGATTTGAAACATTAAAAATTCCTTTTATAATAAATGAAAACACAGTTCCCCGAAACTGTGTTTTTTTTTGTAATTTGCAGTATTAAAAATATTAAAAACATAACATGCAAGAAGTATTCATCGTATCCGCAGCGCGAACTCCTATGGGAAGCTTTATGGGAAGTCTGTCCACGGTTCCGGCTACAAAATTAGGTTCAACAGCCATCAAAGGTGCTTTAGACAAAATAGGTCTTGATCCGAATTTGGTTCAGGAAGTTTATATGGGAAATGTTTTGCAGGCAGGTGAAGGCCAGGCTCCGGCACGTCAGGCAGCATTGGGGGCAGGTTTATCAAATGAAACTCCGTCTACAACCATCAATAAGGTTTGTGCTTCCGGAATGAAAGCTGTGATGATGGCAGCCCAGTCAATAAAATCTGGCGATCAGGATATCATCGTTGCCGGCGGAATGGAAAATATGTCTTCTGTTCCGCATTATTTTAACGCCAGAAACGCTACAAAATTAGGTGACGTTAAAATGTTGGACGGAATGCTGGTTGACGGATTAACCGACGTTTACAATAAAGTTCACATGGGAGTTTGCGCAGAAAAATGTGCTGCGAAATATGAAATAACAAGAGAAGATCAGGATAACTTTGCCATTGAGTCTTACAAACGTTCTGCGAAAGCCTGGAGCGAAGGTAAATTCAATGAAGAAATTGTTTCGGTAGAAATTCCGCAGAGAAAAGGTGACCCAATAATTTTTTCGGAAGATGAAGAATATAAATCGGTAAACTTTGACAGAATAGGTACTTTACCAACTGTTTTCCAGAAAGAAAACGGAACAGTAACGGCAGCAAATGCATCCACCTTGAACGACGGCGCTTCAGCTTTGGTCTTAATGTCTAAAGAAAAAATGGAAGAACTGGGCCTGAAACCTTTATCAAAAATCGTTTCTTACGCCGATGCGGCACAGGAACCGGAATGGTTTACGACAGCTCCTTCCAAAGCATTGCCAATCGCTTTAAAAAAAGCAGGTCTTGAAATTTCAGATATTGATTTTTTCGAGTTCAATGAAGCTTTTTCGGTGGTGGGTTTAGCGAACAATAAAATTTTGGGCCTTGATGCAGGAAAAGTGAATGTTAACGGAGGTGCAGTCGCCCTTGGTCATCCGCTTGGAAGTTCAGGTTCTAGGATTATTGTCAGTCTGATCAACATCCTTAAACAGAACAACGGAAAGTACGGCGCTGCTGCAATCTGTAACGGTGGAGGCGGAGCAAGCGCGATTGTGATCGAGAATGTTTAAAACCAAATAACTTTTAAATCAGCCATTAAGAATTATTAATGAATTTTTTCATCAGATTCTTAATGGTTTTTTTATTTTTGTTCCACTAATTACATTTTTCAAATGCCTGAAAACGAAAATTTACAGACTCCAAACATCAAGAACAACCCGAAAATCATGAAAGCATGGGCTTTGTATGATTGGGCAAACTCAGTATATTCCCTTGTTATAACTTCCACTATTTTTCCGATTTACTATTCTATTCTGACGACAGCTTCCGAAAAAAGCGAGTATGTAGAGGAAACCGGGCAATGGATCAAAGTGCCTGTGAGACACATGATCACCATTTTTGGAAAAGAATATCAGCCCGATGCGATTTACGGTTATTCACTTACGATTTCTTTCTTAATTGTCGTTCTGCTTTCGCCGATTCTGTCATCTTTGGCGGATACGATCGGTAATAAAAAATCGTTTCTTCAGTTTTTCTGCTATCTGGGAGCTACTTCATGTATGGGGTTAGCGATGTTTACAGGCATGCAGAATGTTTTTCTGGGACTTCTTTTCAGCATTACAGCGAGTGTGGGTTTTTGGGGCAGTTTGGTTTTCTATAACTCCTTTCTACCCGATATTGCCACACGCGACAAACAGGACGCACTTTCAGCCAAAGGTTACGTTTATGGTTATATAGGTTCTGTAGTATTGGTGGTCATTTGTCTTGTGCTGATTCAGGTATTCGCGCAGACTCCCGAGGAAGCTAAATTATATACCAGAATTTCTTTCTTACTCACAGGTGCGTGGTGGTTTGGGTTTTCTCAGTATACCTTCAAACATTTGCCTCAGTTCGGGAACGTAAAAGAGCAGCTACCGAAAGACCTGGTTTTGCTGAACTATAAAAATATTTTTAAAAAACATGAGGATCAAGGCGGATTTTGGGTGGTTTTTAAAGATAATTTTAACTTTTACCGCGATATAGCCAAAGAAAGTTTCCACGAACTTTTCAAAGTGGGAAGAACCCTTTTTGCAGACCGTAATCTGAAGTTCTTTCTTTCGAGTTTTTTCTTTTACAGTGTCGGAATGCAGACGATTTTCTTAATGGCAACGCTGTTTGGAAAAAGTGAAATCAATCTTCAGCAGGACAAATTGATTTTAACCCTTTTGCTGATTCAGATCGAAGCGATTATTGGGGCATTATTTTTCTCGTGGCTGTCCAGGAAAATCGGAAATAAAAATGTGATTTCGATCGCAATTTCGCTTTGGATTGTAGCTTGTCTTTCCGCATATTATCTCAACAAGGAAAACCCGAATGTGGAATATCAGTTTTACGGAATAGCAGGGATTATCGGTTTGGTAATGGGCGGTTTACAGGCGATGTCGCGTTCCACTTATTCCAAACTTTTACCGGAAGATTCCATGGATAATACCACATTCTTCAGTTTTTATGATGTTTTGGAAAAACTGGCAATTATTTTAGGAACTTTTATTTTTGCAACAATGATAGAGAAATACCATAATATGCGTTTTGCAGCACTGTCAATGTCGCTGTTTTTCTTCCTGGGATTGGTATTGATCAGGTTTTTGAAAGTAAAAATGGGAAAAGAAAAGGCATAAAAAGCTATTAAAAAATTCAAAATAAACTGGCTTAAATTTTGTTAATACTTAAAGGTTGTAAGTCCGTTAAATATTTAATAACTTTGCAACTGAAAATCAACGGATTAAATTAAACTATGACCAATCCATTATTTTACGCAAAAATCCTTCTGTTCGGTGAATACGGCATTATTGAAGATTCACAGGGTCTTACCTTGCCTTACAGTTTTTACAAGGGAACGCTGAAGTTTTCTGATCTGGAGAGCGATTTCGAAAAGAAATCCAATCTTTCGCTTCAAAAATATTCAGCTTATTTAATGGATTTGGAATTGCCGGAAAATTTTAAAATCAATATTGCTGATTTTCAGAAAGACATCAAAAGAGGACTTTTCTTTGATTCTAACATTCCTCAGGGTTATGGAGTAGGAAGTTCAGGAGCTCTCGTGGCTGCGATTTTCGAAAAATACTCGCTTAAAAAATATACTCCGGAAAATATTGCTAGAAACGAACTGAAGGACCTCAAAAAGGTTTTCGGCTTGTTGGAAAGTTATTTTCATGGGAAAAGTTCAGGCATAGATCCTTTGATCTGCTACATGAATCTTCCGATTCTCATTGAAAATAAAGAGAACGTTGACCGGGTTTCGATCCCTAAAAGTGAGGAAGGAAAAGGCGCGATTTTTTTAATTGATTCCGGAATGACAGGCGAAACCGGACCTATGGTTCAGATTTTCTTTGAGAAAATGAAGACTGAAGGTTTCCGCAAAACGCTTAAAGAGGAATTTATCCGTTACAACAACGCCTGTATCGACGCCTTCCTGAAAAAAGAAATGAATCCTTTTTTCAGAAATCTTAAAAGTCTTTCCGTTTGGGCTTACGAACATTTCAAACCGATGATTCCGGAAAGCATCTACAATGCATGGAAAAACGGACTGGATACCAATGCGTATTATCTTAAACTCTGTGGCAGCGGTGGCGGAGGTTATATTTTAGGCTTCACGAAAGATTACGAAAAAGCAGAAAAAATGCTTGAAGGCTTTCACAAAGAAGTCATTTACAGATTCTAAAAATTAAGTCGGGAAATTTAAACTGTTTTAGTTCGGCTTAATTTATGAACAATCCCATCCTTTACAGAATTTCGCAGTTTGTCGGTTTCCTTTTGGGAGCGCGCGTCTTCGTTGGATTACTGCTCACATTTGCATTGTATGTTTCTACGTTTTTTCTGTTTAATCAGGAAGAAAGTTTAAGAAATTTTGTTTTCGATTTTAAAGTACACGGCATTATTTTCTGTACGGTTTTAAGCATTTTTGCCGGCGGAATTATCAATCAGTTTTACGACCGCGAAAAAGATCAGCTTACAAAGCCTTTCCGCACAAAACTCCAGAGTTTCTTAAAACAGAAATATTTTCTTTACGCGTATCTTACGTTAAACTTAATCTCCTTGGGAATTGCTTTTCTGATCTCTCCGCGGGTTTTTGTTTTTTTTCTCACTTATCAGTTTTCCATGTGGTTTTACAGTCATAAACTGAGTAAGATTCTCATTTTAAATAATTTAACTTTTGTCAGTTTAACGCTGTATCCCTTTTTTGGGATGATGGTTTATTACCGTACTTTTTCGGTGCGTCTTTTTCTGATGGCTGTTTTCCTGTTTGTGATCCTTTTAATCATTGATATTACCAAAGATTTCCTGACCAAAAACGCTGATAAAATTTTCGGTTACGTCACGATCCCGAATTTTTTCGGAACTGCTATTTCTAAATTTGTTATCGTTTTTCTCTCTATACTTTTACTGATTGTTTCAATGCTGATCGTAAATAAAACCGGAATTCACAGCATCCTGAATCTCTATTTTGCTGGCGGATTATTTGTGATCATACTTTCCGTCTATTTAATTCTAAGCACTCTGAAAAAATCGAATTTTTTCGTTCTGAATATTTTAAGGGTCTGGGTTTTTATAGGAATATTGGCGATGCTACTCGACGGAATTATTAAAAGATTTTAATAAATCACGAAACTTTTCCTCACCGATAAAATACATAATTAAGTTCGAAAAATGGCGGTTTGAAAAGAATTGTCGATATATCAGCGAATTAGTTTTATCTTTGCAAAAATTTTTCAGACAATGAGCCGAGACAGAAACAGCAACGACAAACCTAAAAAAGTACGAATTTCAAAAATTTCCAACTCCGGAAGTTCAAGACCTGCTCCTTCCCGTGCACGCGCTCCAAAACCTGAAAATTCCGAGAAAAAAGCTCCCAAAGAACCGAAAGCACCAAGAGAGCCAAGATTAATGTCACAGTCTGAAGCGAAATCTTACGAGAAAACTTTCGACAGACCCGCTTCAAGAAAACCTGCAGGAAAAAGAACCGGAAAATCCTTTGATAAAAGCGCTAAGTTTGTGAAAGGTGGCGGTAGTTCGCGTCCTACAAAGCTTTTCAAAAATTATGAAAGACCGCAGGATGACGGTGAAAAGACACGTTCTTATGTTCAGAAAAGAAGATTGGAAAAGCTGTCCAAAGAAGTTCCGAAAGAAACCATCCGTTTGAATAAATATATCGCCAATTCCGGAATCTGTTCCCGAAGAGAAGCGGACGAACTGATTACTCAGGGTTTGGTAGAAGTAAACGGAAAAGTGGTGACCGAAATGGGGTATCAGGTGCAGAAAACCGACAGAGTAATCTTCGACGGTCAGGGAATTACCCCGGAAAAACCGGTTTACGTTCTTTTAAATAAACCTAAAGGGTATATCTCCACAACAAAAGATGAAAAAGCAAGAAAAACCGTAATGGATCTGGTGGCAAACGCTTCTCCGTACAGAGTTTTCCCTGTAGGAAGATTGGACCGTTCCACAACAGGTGTTATTTTGTTGACCAATGACGGTCACATGACAAAAAAACTTACGCATCCATCTTTCAACATGAAGAAAATATATCATGTAACTTTAGATAGAAAACTTGACAGGGCAGATCTAAACGCTATCGCTGAAGGAATCCGTCTTGAAGAAGGTGTTGCAGAGGTGGACAGCATCTCCTACATCGAAGGAAAACCTAAAAATGAAGTTGGTATTGAAATCCATATCGGATGGAACAGGGTAGTGCGCAGAATTTTCCAGAGATTGGGTTATGAAGTGGAAGCTCTGGACCGGGTTATGTTTGCAGGTTTAACAAAGAAAAACATCAAACGCGGACACTGGAGAATCCTTACCGAGTTAGAGGTGAACAACCTTAAAATGATGTAATAACATTTTTATACAGAAAAATCAAAACTTCCCAAAGTGATTCACTTTGGGAAGTTTCTTTAAACATAAAAAACACAAACTATGAAAACTATTTATTTTTAAGCGTAAGAAGCCGTTTGGCTGAGTCTGAAGCGATAACCAAACCGCCTGCAAGCATGATAACATCTTTTACAACGAGTCTTCCGGCAGCAGAAAGAAATGGAAATCCGAAATCAGGTCCGCCGAGATTAGGTACCCACGTTTCGGGTGTTGTGACCAGAAAACTTAAAGTGACGATAGACATTCCGAACGTTAGAATTCCTCCGGCAAGGCCAATTTTGGGAAACCAAATTCCAAGCAATACCAGCATTCCAATGGTGAAGATCACGGTTCCCAAACCGTAAGAAAACACATAAGTTCCGTTCGATTCATGCCATTTGATGTTTTCGGGAACCACTTCTCCTTCTTTGTTTTTGTGAAGTTTATAGTTGTCGGCATCCGAAACGTCATGCTTTAATAAAAAACTCATAAAGGGCGAATTTGCCACAAAAGGAATAATTCCGTCCGCTTCATACTGGAAAGCTTTTAAACCGCCGATCCAGGCCATTACAATAAAAATACTGATTCTGAGAAGGTGAATGAACTTCCTTTGTGAGTTCGCTAAAAATTCTAACATAAATATTTGATTTACAGGCAAATTTAAGTCAGAAAGAAAGTTGGTGAAATGGAAATTTCCGGCTATTGCTTGTACAGATCTGCCACAATTGAAATTCCGGCCTCTTCACGGAACTGGGTCGGGGAAATTCCGGTGTGCTTTTTAAAATATTTGCTGAAATAATACTCGTCTTCAAAATGGAGTTCTGCAGCGATTTCTTTCATCGTTTTCCTCGTCAGATGAATCTGTTTCTTGGCTTCCAGAATCACCCTTTCCTGAATGATTTGCGAAGGTGTTTTCGAGAATTCGGTTTTAATTTTCTTGCTTAAAGTATTGGGCGAAATGTGAAGTAAATCAGCATAAAAAGCCGGACTTTTTTCCTCAAGAAAGTGCTGCTCCACAAGATTCTGAAAATCTTTTAGTCCCGTAAAATCTTTCTCTATCAGTCCTTTTTCAGGAAGAAATTTACTTTTTACCTTACTGCTGATCGCCAGAATCAATTGCAGGTAAGAACGTAAAACTGCGACTGAGAAATCTTCTGAAAGATTGATGCTTTTGATCTTTCTAAAATATTCCGCGATTTCGTCATAAGTACTTTCAGCTAAAGAAAAATGCGGGAAAAGATAAATATTGTTGAACAGCAAACCGTTGCAGGCCACTTCTTTTTTATGAAATTCAATGCAGTAAAAATCGCCGTGGAAACTCAGCATTTGGATGTCAATCGTGTTTTTGCTAAGAATCTGGATATTCTGAAAAGGTGAAGTAAAGAAAACGGTTTTGCCCTTGAACTCATATTCTACAAAATCGACCTGAATTTTTCCTTCACCATCGAACAGGAAAATATGATAAAAAGCGTCACTGAACACCTTTTCAAAATCGCTGTTTAACTTTTGAAGGACTGAAAAATTTTTGTTTTCCATTCTGTAAAAATACGAATTTGATAGGTTAATGAATTTGAAATATTTTGTTAAAACTGTTGAAATAGTTAAGAGTTCAAAGCAAAAAAAAACTTCCCGAAGATTTCCGGGAAGTTTTTATGAATATAAGTTTCTTATTTGAAAATTAAAAAACTTAAATATTAAATAGAATTAATAATTCCGTTCAGCGTTTCTGAAGGTCGCATTGCAGCATCAGTTTTACCTGAATTTGGCTGATAATAACCGCCAATATCCTGAGGTTTTCCCTGTGCACCGATTAATTCTTCATTAATTTTTGCTTCGTTTTCAAACATTGCTTTTGCAACAGGTTTGAAGGTATCAGCAATGTCGGCATCTTTAGTCTGATTAGCCAAGGCTTCAGCCCAATACATGGCCAGGTAAAAGTGCGAACCTCTGTTATCGATAGATCCTACTTTTCTTGCCGGAGATTTGTCTTCTGCTAAGAATTTCTCGTTAGCTACATCCAGAGCATCAGCTAAAACCTGTGCTTTTGCATTGTTTTGGGTTTGAGCCAAATGTTCCAGACTCGCCTGCAGAGCCATGAATTCTCCTAAAGAATCCCATCTTAAATATCCTTCTTCAATAAACTGTTCGATATGTTTTGGTGCAGAACCTCCCGCGCCGGTTTCGAAAAGTCCGCCTCCGTTCATCAGTGGAACAATGGACAGCATTTTTGCCGAAGTTCCAAGTTCTAAAATCGGGAAAAGATCGGTTAAATAATCTCTCAAAACGTTTCCTGAAACTGAAATCGTATCTAATCCTTTTCTTATTCTTTCTAAAGTTAAAGTCATCGCATCTTTTACACTCAGAATCTGAATATCAAGTCCGTTAGTATCGTAATCTTTAAGGTATTTTTCTACTTTCTTGATCATTTCGCGGTCGTGCGCTCTTTGATCATCAAGCCAGAAAATAGCCGGAGTGTCAGAAAGTCTCGCTCTGTTCACCGCTAATTTCACCCAATCCTGGATTGGCGCGTCTTTAACCTGACACATTCTGAAAATATCTCCTTTCTGAACGTCCTGTTCCATGAAAACATTTCCTTCAGCATCTGAAACTTTTACTTTTCCGTCCGCGGCGATCTGGAATGTTTTATCGTGGGAACCATATTCTTCAGCTTTTTGGGCCATTAAACCGACGTTCGGGACAGATCCCATTGTACGCGGGTCGAGCGTTCCGTTTTTGATCATGTCATCAATAGCAGCCTGGTAAAAGCCTGCGTAACTTCTGTCCGGAATCATCGCGATGGTATCTTCTTCCTGTCCCGCTTTGTTCCACATCTTACCGCCGCCTCTGATTAAAGCTGCCATAGAAGCATCTACAATCACATCCGAAGGCACATGGAAATTGGTAATTCCTTTATCTGAATTTACCATGGCAACGGCTGGTCCGTTTTCCAAAGCTTTTTCGATATCGGCTTTAATTTCTGCTTCTTTCTCATTGCCTGAGATTTTGTCGAATAAATCCTGAAGACCGTTATTTGGATTAATATCTAATTCATCGAATAAACCGGCATATTTTTCAAAAACGTCTTTAAAGAAAACCTGAACAATTGCTCCGAAGATAACAGGATCAGAAATTTTCATCATTGTCGCTTTCAAATGGGCTGAAAGAAGAACGTTTGCAGATTTAGCTTCAGCAATAGCATCTGCAGTAAAACTTTTCAGTGCTGAAAGGCTCATCACAGAAGTATCTATAATTTCTCCTGCTTTTAAAGGAGAAAGACCTTTCAGTTCTTTCACCGAACCGTCATTTCCAAAAAGCTCTATTTTAAACTGAGAATCGTTTTCTACAGTGACTGATTTTTCCGTTCCGTAGAAGTCGCTGCTGCTCATGTGAGCTACTTTTGTTTTTGAATCCGGGCTCCAGATACCCATTTTGTGAGGGTTTGCTTTCGCGTAATTTTTTACGGCTTTTGGTGCTCTTCTGTCAGAGTTTCCTTCACGGAGTACCGGATTTACGGCACTTCCCAAAACTTTTGCGTATTTTGCCTTGATGGCTTCTTCCTCTGCATTTTTCGGTTCAGCAGGATAATTCGGAACAGCGAAACCGTGTTTCTGCAGTTCAGCAATTGCTGCATCCAGCTGTGGTGCGGAGGCTGAAATATTAGGTAATTTGATGATATTTGCTTCAGGAGTGGTGGCTAATTTTCCAAGTTCGGCCAAAGCGTCTTCCGTTTTTTGGTCCTCTTTCAGAAATTCCGGGAAATTGGCTAAGATTCTTCCCGAAAGTGAAATGTCTTTAGGCGAAATTTCAATCGCTGCGGTTTTGGTAAAAGCTTCAACAATCGGTAAGAAAGAATGGGTTGCCAACATTGGCGCTTCGTCTGTCAAAGTATAGACGATTTTGGATTTTTCTGCCATTATATAATTTTTTATTTTTTGAATTCGGGAAGCACAAATTTAAGGAATTTAATAGGAGTATGAAAGAGCGCAGCGGCTAACTTTAAGATTAATTTAACCTTTATTTAAAATGAAATTCAGCTTTTAATCGCTATTTTTGAGAAACTAAAAAATAAATTATGGCAGATATTACACTGAAAGGAAATGAAATTCATTCCATAGGTCACTTACCTGAAATTGGTTTAACAGTAAAGGATTTCGCTCTTGTGAATGATAAGCTTGAAGTAAAAACGCTTTCAGATTATGAGGGCAAAAAAAAGATTTTCAATATTTTCCCTAGTATTGATACCGGTATCTGTGCAGCGTCTGCCAGAAAATTCAACTGGGAAGCGGGTAACCTCGAGAATACAGTCGTGATCAATGTGTCCAAAGATTTGCCGTTTGCATTGGGCAGGTTCTGCGCAGCAGAAGGGTTGGATCATGTGGAATCTTTATCAGATTTCCGTGGTTCTTTTGGCGATGATTATGGAGTGACTTTAGTAGATTCCCCAATGAAAGGGCTGCTGAGCAGAGCGGTGATTGTGACTGATGAACACGGTAAAGTAATCTATACAGAACAGGTACCGGAAATTGTTCAGGAACCGGATTATGACAAAGCTTTAAACGCTTTAAAATAACTCTTGAAAAAAAAACGCAAAGCAATTTGCGTTTTTTTTTGAATATATTCAAGCCGGATACTGCAAGAAATTTCAGTAAAACAATATACGATCTTAGAAAAGATTTACTTCATATTTTTGCCTTAACTTTGGATAACTGTCTCAAATATAAAACGTTATGGATAATTCAAAATCTCAAAAACTCGAAATCGTCATTCCTGCCTACAGGATGCATTCCCAAAGTTTTAAAAACGCTTTGGACGGAATTTCAGAAGCTGACGCGCTGAAAAGAATTGACAACAACACCAACCATGTGATTTGGATGGCAGGTAATATAGTAAACTGCCGGTACTGGATTGGAGGTTTGCTCGGAATTGAAGATAAAGATCCGCACGAAGAACTTTTTAAAGAAGGTAAAGCACTGGACCAAAATCTCAATTATCCCTCGCTTGAAACGCTGAAGAAAAATTTTGCACAGATTTCCCCCAAAGTATACCAAAAACTTTTGGATGCTACCGATCAACAATTGGAAGAACCCATTTCTTTTGGAATGAATATTCCTTTCGTTAAAGAAAATGTCCTAAATATGATTGGGATGTGTATTGGCCGTGAAGACTATCTTTTGGGACAGATCGGTTTGATGCGGAAAATTCTTGGTTTAAAGGGAATGAGTTATGAACTGGATGGAAATTTACAATATTAATGAACTTCCGGTGAAAGTGAAACTTCTAAAAAACCAAAATTACCATGGATAACAAACAATTGGCAAAACAGTTTTTCGAAAATCTGTTTGTAGATAATGACAAAGCTTACGAAGTTTTGGCTGACGATATAAGGGTAAACTGGCCGGGTTTCGGGATGGATGACATTGTAGGAAAAGAAAGTCTGCGCAAATTTCTTGATGAAGGCGGACCGGACCGGGTGTTAAATCTGAACATCCACAACCTTATAGAAGAAGGAGATACGGTAATCGCGGACGGAAGGATCATTACCGAAAAAGATGGGAAGGAAGAAACCTCCCATTTTGCAGATGTTTACAAAATAAAAGAGGGCAAGATTGGATCTCTCAGCAGCTATATGGTTTTTGATAAATCAAAGGAAAAGTAGTATTAGCAGCGGGCGGATTTTTAAAATCCGTTCTTTTTCATTAAATTTAAAAAAAAATGAAAATGAAAGATCCTTTAACCATCAAAATTACCATTCTAAAGCCTATCAACAAAGTCTGGGACTGTTTTTATAATCCGAAACATATCGTAAAGTGGAATTTTCCTACCACCAATTGGCACTGCCCAAAAGCGCAAAGTGATTTCCGGGAAGGAGGAAGGTTTAATTACCGCCTGGAATATAAAGACAAGAGTTTTGGTTATGATTTTGCCGGTTATATTGACGAGATCAAGCTTTTGGAATCGGTGAAAAGCCATCTGGATGACGGAAGAAAGATCGAAGTTTTCTTTAATAAAATTGACGAAAACACCACAGAGGTAGTTGAAGTTTTCGAGCCCGAAGTTCAGAATTCCGTAGAAATGCAGCGGGTGGGCTGGTACGCGATTTTAGACCGTTTTCATAAGTACGTTGAAAATAATTAGTCTGTTTTAGCAGTCATTCTGAAATAAAGGGTCGCAATTTTTAATTATTTTAAAATGAATGCGGTAGAACAATATATTGAACAGTTCCCCGAAAATGTTCAGCACATCATGCTGAAGATCAGAACTGTGATTCTGAGCGAAGTTCCCGATGCAGAAGAGAAAATCAGTTACGGGATGCCGGGTTATTTTCTGAATAAGAAACCTTTAGTTTATTTTGCCGGATATAAAAATCATATCGGTTTTTATGCAACTCCAAACGGACATGAGCAATTTGCAGAAAAACTTTCTGTTTATAAACAGGGTAAAGGTTCGGTACAGTTTCCTTTGGATAAAGAGATTCCGTATGATTTGATTGCGGAAATCGTGAAATTCCGGAAAGAAAGCAGTTTCATTTAAAATTAAATTCAGCTACTTTTACTTAAATTTTAAAACTAAAAATATGAATAACGATATTTTCCCCTGCCTTTGGTTCAACGGCGACGGTACAGAGGCTGCTAAGTTTTACACCGATACTTTCGGTGGGAAAATTACGGTAGACACTCCGGTGGTCATCAATTTTGAACTGTTTGGCCAGAAATTAATGATTCTTAATGCCGGTCCTCAGTTTGAAAAAAATGCATCTGTTTCTTTTATGGTTTTATGCGAAACCGAAGAAGAGGTAGAAAAATACTGGAAAACACTGTCGGAAGGCGGAATTGTTTTAATGGAACTCGGAGAATATCCGTGGAGTAAAAAATACGGCTGGGTTCGCGACCGTTTTGGGGTGACTTGGCAGCTTTATCTTGGAGAAAGGCAGGGCGACCAGAAAATTGTTCCGACCTTGATGTACATCCACGGAAATAATGGCAAAGCTAAGGAAGCAATGGAGCTGTACACCGGAATTTTCCCGAACTCCAAAATTGGCGGCGTGATGAAATACGGTGACGGCGTAGGAAATGAAACCCATGAAGTTCCCGAAAATGTGCAGCACGCGCAGTTCGAGCTTGATGGATACACTTTTTTCTGCATGGATAATTCTTATGACCATCAGTTTGATTTCAGCGAAGGAATTTCAATGGTGGTGATGACCGATAATCAGGAAGAAACAGATCATTTATGGAATTCGTTGACGGCAAATGGCGGCAGGGAAAGTATGTGCGGCTGGCTGAAAGACAGGTTTGGATTCAGTTGGCAGATTGTTCCCAAAAGACTTATTGAACTAATGAATGATTCTGACCCGGAAAAGGCACAGAAAGTAATGGAAGCCATGATGAAAATGCAGAAAATTGTCATCGCAGATCTTGAGAAAGCTTATTATGATTAAAAAAAACAAACACTTATGAAATTATTAGAATTTACAAAGCAGATTAACGCAGCGCCTGAGAAAGTATGGGAAGTCCTTTTTACTCAGGATGGTTATAGAAAATGGTCATCTGCAATGAACGAAGGAACTTACTTCGAAGGAAATTGGGAACAGGGAAGCATTATGCGGTTTCTGGATCCTAAAAATAACGGAATGTACAATTTGGTAGAAGAAAATATTCCCAATAAGGTTTTAAAAATGAAACATTTAGGTTGGATTTTAGATGGTGAACTCAGCCCGCAGGGATGGGAAGATTCTACAGTACATTACCTGCTTGAACCAAACGAAAACGGTACACTTCTGACTGCGCAGGTGAATTCCTTAGACGAATTTGTTGATTTCTTTAACACCAAATATCCTCAGAATTTCGAGAACATCAAAAAACTCTCGGAATCTGAATAACATTTAAATTCTACTAACCATGGAAACATTAGATTACGAAGTAATGATCAACGCGCCCATTCAGAAAGTATGGGATCTGCTTTGGAGTGACGAGACTTATGGGCAATGGACACAGTTTTTCAGCCCGGGTTCACAGCTTAAAACCGACTGGAAAGTTAACGGCAAAACCTATTTCTTTGATGCAAGCGGCGAAGGAATGGTTTCTACCATTAAGAGTCTGCAGGAACCAAATGAGGTGGTTTTCAGTCATTTGGGATTCTTAAAAGACGGAGTTGAAAATATCAAAGGTAAAGATGTGGAGGAATGGAGCGGCAGTGAAGAATCCTACTTTTTAAGAGCTGTAGACGAAAATACAACGGAGCTCCGTGCGGTAGTTCATACGATGAAAGATTATTCGGAAATGATGAATAACGGCTTTCACAAAGGCTTTGCACTTCTGAAAAAATTGGCTGAAGAATAAATCCTGTCAAAGCTTACAATGAAAAAACGGAAACTATTTCCGTTTTTTTATTTCAGTGAGAGGTGCCGGCGAAGAATATAGATACTTAAATTATAGCCCGGATTGCAGTGTAAATCCTGCCATTGCAAAATGGCAGATTGCAACGGAAAGCCGGCCTGCAAGTGGGAAGACAAACAGACTGATGTTGCTCCTAAAAAAAATAAAAAATTTAAAGTAAAATGAAGCTCCAAACGTCATCCTTTGTATGGAGCTGGAAATAATACCGATGTCTCAAACCGAAAAAGACAGCCTGATTGCGCAAACCGTAAAGAATTACGGAGGAAAGCTGCTGTCTTTTATCCGGCCGAAAGTGAATAATACGGAAGATGCGGAAGATATTCTGCAGGAAGTGTGGTATCAGTTCACCAACCTGACCAATATTTCGGAGATCCTGAATGTGGGCGCCTGGCTTTATCAGGTCTCGCGAAACAAAATCACCGACAGTTACCGGAAAAAGAAGACTGAAAATCTGGAAGATTTCGTATACGAAGATGAGGACGGCAGTTTTTCGGTAAAAGATATTTTGCTTTTGGACGATTCTGAAAATCCTGAGCTGCTGGCTTTCCGGGAGGAAGTTTGGAAGGAGCTGTTTGCAGCTTTGGAAGAATTGCCGGAGAAACAGCGGTCTGCATTTGTAGAAAACGAAATTGAAGGAAAGAAACTGCAGGAAATTGCTGACGCACAGGGCGAAAACATAAAAACCATTATCAGCCGGAAAAATTATGCGGTGAAACATTTAAGGAAAAGAATGAACGGCTTATATCTGGATTTAAAAAGTTAACCGCAGATCAAAGAAAATCCTGTGAAAACGGGAATTAAAAGTAATAAAAGTTATGAGAAATAAATTGAAAGGGAAAATTGCACTTTTTGCGTTGGCGGGGATCGCCATGGTTTTTGCAGTTTCCGGTATTGTAATGTGGCTCTGGAACTGTCTTCTGCCCGAAATTATCGGCGTGAAAGCCATCACATTCTGGCAGGCAATGGGAATTTTGGTGTTGAGCAAAATACTGTTCGGAGGTTTTGGAGGAAAGGGTTTCCATAAAGATAAATTCAGAAGACTGAAGGAAGAAAGAATGAGCGCAATGTCACCCGAGGAAAAAGAGAGATTTAAAGAAATTTGGAAACAGCGCTGTGAACGCGGTTTTTTCAGGGACAAATGTTAATGAAACAACGGTAAAAATGAAAGGAGCGGGCTTTAGCCCGTTTTTTTTTTGAATTTTCAAAAAGTTTATTTTGGGGTATTATTTTTCAGCTAAATCTTTTTCTTTTTTAAAGTAAAACTAACGCTGCTTCGTCTACCATAAAAAGAACGTTGGTTCAAAGTAAAATTTAAAAATTTAAAAAATGAAAAATTCAGGTTTAAAAGGTGCATTGGGTGCACTTGCAGTAGTAGGAGTTGCTTTGGCAGCAAGAAAGATTTCCGAAAAGAGAAAATTCATGAAAGGAATTTTCGAAGAATACGACATCAAAGAAAGAACACCTTTCGGCTTTGCAGATAAAATCAGAGAAATGGATGATGAGAAGTATGCAGAACTTAAAAACAAAATGAAAGAAAAATTCGCCTCAAAATGCTGTCACAACAGTTGTAGAAAGGAGAATGCTTAAGAAAATTCAACTCAACTAAATTATTGTTCAAAACGGAAAGGATCTATTCTTTCCGTTTTTTTTATTTTAAGTAATTGAAAAGTTTTGACTGAATGTAAAATTTAAAAATCATTACTTTTGTTACCCTAAAAGTTCGAATCCGGAATCTCCAAGAATGAAAAACTACTATTACTTTCTCAGCCTGCAGGAAAATGCTTCTGAAGAAGACATCAAGAAAGCCTACAGGAAACTGTCGCTGAAATATCATCCGGATAAAAACGATAATGATGAGTTTTTTGCCCACCGTTTCCGGGAAATTCAGGAGGCATACGAAGTGCTGAATGACAAAGAGAAGCGCAGGATTTATGATGAAAATTTAGGACATCAGCAGAGGTCTTCACGGTCTACTTTGCCGCCTTCCATTAAAACCTTCACGGCCAGTAAAATTCACGCGGTAAAAGGCGAAGAAGTGATTATTACCTGGCAAACCAATCAGGCGGATATTGTGAAAGTTTTGCCTTTCGGTCTCGAAAAAAGTTACGGGGAAAGAGCTTTCAGGATTACTGAATTTAAAGACGGAAAGTTTCAGCTGCTGCTGCACGCCACCAATTCTTTGCTGAATAAAACTGTAGTTCGGGGCATTACCATCACTGAGGTTTTTGAAAATGACAAAGAAAAATTCCGAAGTGAAGTGGAGGAACTCTTTAAACCACAGAAACCTTCCAGATTAAATCCTGGCGGTCAGCCAAAATTTTTAAGAATAGTTCTGGCGGTTCTTTTTCTTGTGATTGCGGTACTTCTTTTGGTGAAGAGTTTTTCGCACTGAAAAATTCCAGCCGAAGATTGAGGATTAAAAAAAACAGCTTTTACACTACGCCATTTTCAGCCTTCCCGGGCATTTTTTGCAGCGTTTTCCTTTCTTGAATTTTTTGCAGCACTTCTTTTTATCGCATAACATTTCCTCTGTTGGTCTGTAGAATGGCGTTAATGGCGCAATTTTAAAAGGGATGATTGGTGAATTCATGCTGCAAATATAAGCTAATTTAGAATAAATCAAAATAATAAAATAGCTTTTTGTTGCAGAACCTGAGAAGTATCAATTGTACTGTTGCTTAAAAATTTGTATTTTTACGAACCTTTATTTCTAAATAAATCTAGTAAAATTATATGAACACAACACAGTTTGTAAACCGTCACATTTCTTTAAACGAAGCCGACAAAAAGGCCATGTTACAGAAGATTGGCGTTGCGGGTATTGACGAATTAATTGCCCAGACTATCCCAAATTCAATCCGCTTAGAAAAAGATTTAAACATCGCTGATGCTCTTTCGGAATATGAAATGCTGGCGCATTCGAAGGATTTGGTTTCAAAAAACTTATTGTTTGACAATTACATCGGTTTCGGTTATCACAACACCATTTTACCGAGTGCGATTCAGAGAAATATTTTAGAAAATCCGTCTTGGTACACGGCATATACTCCTTATCAGGCTGAAATTGCGCAGGGAAGACTGGAGGCGCTGCTGAATTTCCAGACGGTAGTTTGTGATTTGACAGGCTTTAAACTGGCGAATGCCTCGTTGTTAGATGAATCTACAGCAGCTGCTGAGGCGATGCATATGTTTTTTGAAAGCAGAACAAAAGACCAGAAAAAGTCCGGAGCAAATAAGTTTTTTGTTTCAGATCTGGTACTTCCGCAAACTGTTGCTGTTTTGAAAACAAAAGCGGAAGGTTTAGGAATTGAAATCGTTGAAGGCAGCCATCAGAATCATCAGCTTGATGAGTCGTATTTTGGAGTGTTGCTTCAGTATCCCGGAAAAAATGGGGTAGTTTTTGACTATACCGAGAATATCAAATCGTATAAAACCTTCAGTCTTCAGGTAGCTGTTGCCTGTGATCCGATGGCTTTGGTAAAACTGAAATCTCCGGCAGATATGGGCGCTGACTGTGCTGTTGGAACTACACAGAGATTCGGAATTCCGATGGGGTATGGCGGTCCTCACGCAGCGTTTTTCGCATGTAAAGACGATTATAAAAGAGATATCCCGGGAAGAATTATCGGGGTTTCCCAGGATGCTTACGGTAAACGTGCCCTGAGAATGGCTTTGCAAACCAGAGAGCAGCATATTAAAAGAGAAAAAGCAACTTCCAATATCTGTACCGCGCAGGTTCTTCTTGCGGTAATGGCAGGGATGTATGCCGTTTATCATGGACCGAAAGGTTTGAATTTTATTGCCGAACAGATTCACTTTAAAGCAAACGCACTTCATAACGGACTGAAAGCGCTAGGATACGACATTGTGGAAGATCCTATTTTCGATACCGTAAAATTCAGATTGAATGAAGAAGATAAAAAAGCATTGATGTTTTTAATGCTTGATCATAAAATCAATCTTAATTATTATTCGGAAAACATCGTCAGTATCGCTATCAATGAAACAACGACCGACGAAAAACTTCAGTTTCTGTTTGATGCTTTTGCTCAGTTTAAAGACAAACAGAGTTTCAAATTAGTAATCAAGGAAGAAGTTCAAATTCCGGCTGAATCTTTAAGAACAGATAAAATTTTACAGGAAGAAGTTTTCAATAAATACCATACGGAAACAGAATTAATGCGTTATATCAAACGTTTGGAGCGAAAAGATCTTTCGTTAACCCATTCGATGATTTCACTCGGTTCTTGTACGATGAAACTTAATGCTGCTACCCAGATGTTGCCGATTTCGTGGCCGGAATGGGGAAATGTTCATCCGTTTGTACCGGTTGATCAGGCAGGTGGCTATCAGATTTTAATTGATCAGTTGGAAAAAGATTTAGCAGAAATTACCGGTTTTGCAGGAACTTCACTTCAGCCGAACTCCGGTGCTCAGGGAGAATATGCAGGATTGATGGTCATCCGAGAATATCATAAATCACGAGGAGAAAGCCACAGAAATATCGTTCTTATTCCGCAGTCCGCACACGGAACAAACCCTGCTTCAGCGGTAATTGCCGGAATGAAAGTAGTGGTGGTGAAAAATCTTGAAAGTGGTGAAATCGATTTTGCTGATCTGAAAGCTAAAGCTGAGGAACACAGTGCAAATCTTTCCGCAGCGATGATTACTTATCCTTCAACTTATGGATTTTTCGATGACAACATCAAGGAAATCACCAAACTGATTCACGACAACGGCGGACAGGTTTATATGGACGGTGCCAATATGAATGCCCAGGTTGGGTTCACTTCTCCCGGAAATATCGGCGCAGATGTTTGCCACCTGAATCTTCACAAGACCTTCGCAATTCCTCACGGAGGCGGAGGTCCTGGTGTTGGTCCGATCTGTGTTGCAGAACATTTGGTGAAGTTTTTACCTTCCAACCCGAATATTAAGATTGGTGCTAAAGAATCGATCGAAGCAATCTCTGCCGCTCCTTACGGTTCCAGTTTGGTCCTCAATATTTCTTATGCCTACATCAAAATGTTGGGAACTGAAGGTCTGAAAAGATCTACGGAACACGCTATTTTAAATGCAAACTATCTGAAAGCGGTATTGGCGGAACATTTCCCTATTTTGTATGCGAACGCTGAAGGAAGAGTTGCACACGAATGTATCGTAGATTTCCGACAGTTTAAACCGCTGGGAATTGAAGTTGCTGATGTGGCAAAACGTCTGATGGATTATGGTTTCCATGCACCAACAGTGAGTTTCCCGGTTGCAGGAACTTTAATGATTGAGCCGACAGAATCAGAAAGCAAAAGAGAGCTTGACCGTTTTGCGGAAGCCCTGATTTCCATTAAAAAAGAAATCGAAGAAATTGCAGAAGGAACTGCTGATGCAGCAAACAACGTTTTGAAAAATGCGCCTCATACTGAACAGATCGTCATTTCCGATTCTTGGGACAAGCCTTACAGCCGTGAAAAAGCTGCTTATCCTTTAGATTGGGTGAGAGATCACAAATTCTTCGCAACGGTTTCCCGTGTTGATGAAGCGTATGGTGACAGAAATTTAGTGTGTACCTGCGCACCGATTGAATCGTACATGTAAATTTTACAGAGACGCGATTGCGTATCACATCAATAAAAAAATTCCCGAACATCCGTTCGGGAATTTTTTTATTCTTTAAATAAAGGAATGTTTAATTTATTCTTTAATGAATTTTGATGAATAAGAAGCTCCTTTGGTATTGGTAACCGTGATTATATAAGTGCCGGCTTTTAAATTCTCAAGATTAAGAGAGGTGGATCCGTTATTGGTCAAAACGTTTTGTCCTGCCATATTGTAAATCTGAATTTGTGAAACTTTTTCCCCGTTCGGAAGATTCAGGTTCAGGTTGTTTTTTACAGGATTTGGGTATACGGCAACATTTCCTTTTTTCACGTTGCTTACCGCCATATTTACTTCATTGATTTTAATGTTGTCAATATAAGCATCACCGGCAAAGTTATCATGGAGGAAGTTCATCCCTAACAGATCAATCTGGGTGAAGTTCGGCGTAGTGTAAATTAACGCTCCATCAACGAAATATTTAATTTCTGTTGCAGAAACCTTCACTTTTATAGCGTACCATCTGTTCGCTTCCCATGCAAATCCTGTATCTTCCATATCATAATCGATGTTGCTTACTACTTTCAGGGTTCCTTCCCAATCGAAAGCCAAATCAAAAACAGGGTAATACTCCTGAGTGGTGCTGATTCCGTACGCTGCCATCTCAAAATTGGAACCTTCGGTTTCAGTCACTAAAACATCGAATGAAACAGTAGCGTCGTTATAATCCAGTGGCTGATCAAAATCCTTCTGAGCGCCGATAATAGGAAAGAACTGACCTCCATATTCATCGGTATAGCCATTTTTAAAGGAGAAAGTACCGTTACTGGATTTCTCATCTGTAACCATCTGGTTTTGAACAAAATTACCTTCACCATCATCGGTAATCTGCCAGGCATTCTGTCCCTGTATGCTGCCTAACTGGTAACCTTCAGCATTTTCAAATGAAATTTGGTTTTGGGCAGAAAGGGTGTTGCAAAATAAAGCTGCAGCGAGAAAATATAAATTCTTCATAAATAATTTTTTTTGCAATAATAACGCAACAAAGGTGGATATCCAACTGTGATATAAAAGAAAAATTGCTTATAGAGAAGGGTTTTTGTGGTAAAAATGTGAATCACTGAAAATTAAATTATTTCTTTTCAGTGTAAAGGACCTGGTCTTTTTCACAGTAAAAACTTCTTCGGTGAGTTAAACCAAGATGTTTCTTGGTGAGAATTTCACCGCATTTCGGGCAGGTTTTTTTGGTGTGGACCAGCCAGTTTTTCTTCAGGACGTATTCTTTTTTCCATCTCAGGAAATCAAAACTGTAATTTCTGGCTTCAAAGATGAGCGCGGACAGTTTTTTGGACGGAAGATTTCCGACGAGGCTTTCGGGATGTACGCCAATTCTGAAAAGCACCTCGTTTTTAATGATGTTACCTACTCCGGAGAAAATGTTCTGGTCAAGAAGAGCATCACAAACCATCATTTCCGGATGTGCTTTCAGCTTTTTTCTTGCTTTTAAAGGTTTCCATTCGTCGCTTAGTACATCGGCATTCCAGTCGATTTCTTTGAGCACTGTTACATCCAGAAGTTTTACGGAGCAGCTGTAAAAATACAGATCACCATTATCGAACTTCAGATGCAAACGGAGCTGCCTGTCAGGCTTTGTCTGCTCATCGACCGAATAACTGCCGAACATCAGCAGATGAATGCGTATCGTAAAAGGCTTACAGACCAGATAGGACTGTTTGCCAAAGGTCTTGTATTCCTCAAAAATAAGACTGGGAAGCTTTTCCATTTCAATTTTTGCATTGCCATTTGCAGCAATGATTTGCTTTCCGATAAATTTCTGAGTCAATTCTTTGAGAATCAATATGGAGGGACCTTCGGGCATGACTTGTTGGATTTTCCTTACAAAAATCAAAAGTCAAACCATTCCTTAAAATTCAATAAAAAACGTATTTTTGAAAGATGGATTTAAACAAGATTTTCACCAGCCAGCGGACCGGACAGAATGCAGTAACCGCAGCTTCCAGAACAGATTTCCAAAGAGATTTTGACCGTATTATTTTTTCAGCCGCTTTTCGGAGACTGCAGAATAAGACTCAGGTTTTTCCGCTGCCGGGAAGTGTTTTCGTCCATAACCGTTTAACCCATTCACTCGAAGTTTCGTCTGTAGGCCGGAGTTTGGGAAGCGCGGTAGGTGAGTTTATTTTTAAAAATTTTAAAAATGATCTGGATGAAAATGCACAGAATTTTTACCTTCATAATCTTCATAATGTGATTGCGGCGGCATGTCTCTGTCACGACGTTGGAAATCCCGCTTTCGGGCACTCCGGGGAAGATGCTATTGCGAGTTATTTCGAGAAAAACGAAAACGGTTTAAAACCGAAATTCACTGAAAAAGAATGGGCAGATCTTGTAAATTTTGAGGGAAATGCTAATGCAATACGGGTTTTAACACACCAGCAGAACGGAAAAGATGAAGGCGGAACGCAGCTTACACTCACTACGTTAGCGAGTATTGCCAAATATCCGTGTGAAGCAGTTGCAAAGAAAAAAGGAGTTATTCACCGCAAAAAATTCGGGTTTTTCCAGAATGAAAAAGAGACGTTTCTGGAGATTGCAAAATCGGTGGATCTTGTTCAGGAAAGTGAAGATCCTACCATTTTTAAACGCCATCCTTTCGTGTGGCTTGTGGAAGCTGCAGACGATATCTGCTACAATATCATCGATATGGAAGATGCGCACCGTTTAGGAATTGTTTCGACTTCCGACTGCGAAAATCTGTTTTTTGATTTGATTAAATCAGAAAATCAAAATACAAAAAGGGTAGAGGAGAAGCTCTCGATTCTTACCAACGCCAACGAAAGAATTTCTTATTTAAGAGCGAAAGTGATCAATGCATTGATCAATAAATCCATTGAACTTTACCAGACCAATTTTTCTGCTATTTTAGATGGAAATTTGGACAGCGCGCTTCTTGATATGTACAAGTCAGATAACAGATCGCTGCAGGAGATAGAGAGTTTTTCCATTGATAAGATTTACAATCACAAAAACGTGATCGAGATTGAAAATGCCGGTTATAACGTAATGTACGAACTGCTGAATCATTTTATTCCGCCTATTTTAAAGGAAAAATCTGAAAGAAAATCATATGATAAAATGGCCCTGAAGCTTCTGCCGAAACAGTTTTTATACGAAGACGGCACCGATTATCAGAAAGTGCTGGGCGTGATCGATTTTGTTTCTGGAATGACCGATAATTTTGCCACAGATCTGTACCGGAAAATCAAGGGAATCGAAATAGGAATGACGGTGTAATTAAAAAATAAAACCGGTTCATAGAAATTGGTCAATTCTTAACAAAATCTCCTGAAAACGCTGTCGGGTGGTGCTGTAGCTTGGATTTGCAAATATTTTTCACTATCTTTATAAAATCAGCAAAAAGGTGCTGACATATTATTAACTATTAATAAAAAATTAAACAATGGCTTTTTTAGGAATTCTTATTTTTTTTGGACTTATAGTCCTTTTCGCCTCATTTTTTACGGTCACGCAGGAAACTGCAGCGATTGTGGAACGTTTCGGGAAATTTCTTACCGTGAGACAGTCGGGTCTTCACCTGAAAATTCCTTTCATCGATCAGGTGGCAAAACGTCTCAATCTCCGTATTCAGCAGCTGGATGTAATTATTGATACCAAAACACTCGATAACGTATTTATCAGAATGAAAGTATCTGTTCAGTATCAGGTAATCCGCACCCAAGTTGGTGATGCGTACTACCGTTTGGAAAATCCGGAAAATCAGATTACTTCCTACGTTTTCGATGTGGTGCGTGCAGAAGTTCCTAAACTTAAACTGGATGATGTTTTCGTGAAAAAGGATGATGTGGCGATCGCCGTGAAAGGTGAGCTTCAGGAAGCTATGCAGAGTTACGGATATGATATCATTAAAGCATTGGTTACCGATATTGATCCGGATGAACAGGTAAAACATGCAATGAACAGAATCAACGCTGCTGAAAGAGAAAAAACTGCCGCAGAATATGAATCTGAAGCTCAGAAAATCAGAATCGTGGCGGTTGCAAAAGCAGAAGCCGAATCTAAAAAACTGCAGGGACAGGGTATTGCTGACCAGAGAAGAGAAATTGCAAAAGGGCTGGAAGAATCCGTTAAGATGCTGAACGATGCGGGTATCAATGCCCAGGAAGCTTCTGCGCTGATTGTGGTCACCCAGCATTATGATACGCTCCATTCCATCGGAGCTAACAACAGAAGTAATTTAGTCTTGTTGCCGAATTCCCCAAGTTCTGCAAGTTCCATGCTGAATGATCTGGTGATTTCAATGGCAGCCACGCAGAAGATGGATGAAGTTCAGGGCGGAATTTATCCTCCGGCACCGGGAAAACACTCTCATTAATTTTTATTGAGCAGATTTCAGCGAAATCAAATATTAAATAAAAAGACTGCTATACTGATGTTGTGGCAGTCTTTTTTATGTGAAACAGGACAGCTGGAAAAAGTAACTAAGATTAAACTCCCGAATGAACGGTAGTTTTTTTTATTTTAAATCTTTTGTCTTGTAGGGAAACTTATATGCAGCTGACTTCATCAAAGAATTGGTAAGTTTTTCTGTGGAGATAAATGTACCTCCGGTTTGCCAGTTGTAGTTCCAGAACATTTTCCCCGTTGTTTTATCGGTGATGGATAAATCGACTGTGGTTATTTTGGAGGGTGCAGCATACCCCGTCAGTAAACTGGTGAAAAATGCTTCTCCGTTGGTGAGCGGCTTGGCGAGGGATACCCTTGAACTTACTACTGCATCAACTCCCAATAGAGTTGCAAGATCCTGATAGCTCCGTCCTGCCAGGCTGCTGATATTGTTATCGGAAAGAATTTTATTGGTTTCCTCCGTGTTCTGAGCTTTTATGAAAACGTTGTTTTTGCTGTGGTGCTCATTGAGATATGAAACAAGGGCATTTTGAAATCTTTCGCTTTCAACTTTTTCCTGTTTCCTGATGGCTTCGGCTTCTTTAGCAGATTTAATTTCAATAATTACTTTGGGCGGTAATACAGCAATTACACGATGAGAATTAGCTGTCTCCTGAAAGTTTTTCGCTTTATATACGGGTTCACAGCTTTGCAGGATTGTTGTAGCGGCAATTAAAATGAATAATATTTTCTTCATAAATTTTCTTTCTCTAAAAATACTCTATTTTCTCAGAAATTTATATATTTAGAAAAAATATTTTCCATATGAAAAAAATAATTACTTTGTTATCCCTGGCAGCTTTTGCGGTGGGATTTTCTCAAAACTTTACTCCAAATCAGTATCCCAAAGGAGTTTATGAAACTTATGAAGATTTTCGGACTAAAACTCCAACTTCAAATCCAAGTCTCTCTGCAGCGATGACTGAAGACCAAATTGCTTATAGGTTTAATAACCTGGATGATAAGGGGAAAAAACTGAAAAAAGCATTTGCCATTTCTGATGGGGAAAATGTGTATCTGCATGTGGTAAATCTTATTAAAAAATTCAATTCCGAAGATAAAGGGCAGGGATATGATGGCGGAATTTATTATCTGAAAGCTGAAAACAAAGGAGGTTATCTTTTTGTAAGAGATTATTTTACCAGTAACAGTGCTGCAATATGGGGAGGAATAATTGCTGCAGCGGCCGCTAGAAGAACCAAAGGGGTTATTTATGAAGAGGAAAAAGAGTCTTTCAATCTTTTTAGAAATATGGAGGAATTTAAGACCTTCATGCAGGTAAATCATCCGAGTGTAGTACTTGATTTAGAAAAAGGAAAAGGCGATGCTAAACTGGACGAAGGTGAAATAGAAGCGAAGAATCTGGCTTTAATCAAAAGCGCTTAGTTATAAAAAACTCCCGAATAAACGGGAGTTTTTTTATGCTTTAAATTTTTGTTTGCCGGTCAGCAGCTCAAAAAACAATTTGAAATCAGAAAGCAGACTCCACAAAGGATATTTAAATGTCGCAGGTTTATTTTTCTCAAAAACCGCATGGCTGAACCACGCAAATCCGTATCCGAAAATCGGCACATACCAAAGAAATCTTTCTTTCCCGGACTGTATTACATAAAATAAAACAGCAAAAACAAGAAGAGTCCCAGCGAAATGGAAAACTCTTGTCCAGGTTGTGCGGTGTTCTGTTAAATAGAACGCGTAGAATTCATTGAATGTTTTTATTCGGTCGGACATTATTTTTAGTTTAGATCACCATTCAGATCATTATTCAGCTTACTGTTTTTGTATCCGTACGAGAAATAAATAATCATGCCAATGGCAAACCAAAGCAGAAACCAGAACCAGTTGTTATGGCTCATTCCCGTCAGAAGATAAAGACACGAGCTTAGCCCTATAAGCGGAATTAATGACAGATTCCTTACAAATGCCAAAACGCAGAGTACAAGATTCACAATAATAAATACAATAATCGAAATTCTGAATTCACCTTCCAGCGGATCGTGCCAGTCGTTTAGATTATGGAAAAATTCCGGCTGCCAGAAGTAAAAAAATGCTAATCCTCCAAGGAAAATTACAGGGAAGATAAATCGGGCATTAATATAAGGCAAGTGAAATCTGCCTTTCAGTTTCTCTTTCGCAGGAAGCAGCAATACTCCGCCACACACCAGCACGAACGCGAATATCGTTCCGATGCTTGTAAAATCAAGAATAAACGATTTATCCGTAAACAGAATAGGTATTCCGACCACAATTCCTGTGACAATGGTGGCGTAGGAAGGAGTTTTATGTTTTGGATGAATGGTCATGAATTTTTTCGGCATCAGACCGTCACGGCTCATGGCGTACCAGATTCTCGGCTGCCCCATTTGGAAAACCAGTAAAACAGTAGTAATCGCGATAATGGCACCCAGAGAAACCACAAACTCCATCCAGGCAATATTGGCATTGGACTTTTCGAAAATAAACGCCAGCGGATCGCCTACACCGTCAAATTTTCTGTAATCTACCATCCCGGTTAGAACTAAGGTCAAAACAATATAAATGGCAGTACAAAGCACGAGCGAAATAATCATTCCCCGTGGCAGATTTTTCTGTGGATTTTTGGTTTCCTCAGAAAGTACACTTAATGCATCAAAACCGATATAGGCAAAGAAAACTCCCGAAACCGCGCTCATTACGCCGGTAAAACCGTTAGGCATAAAAGACTGTACACCTGTTTCTGTACTTACCGGAAACCAGTTGTCAGTATTGATATAAGCTATTCCAACTGCAATAACGAGCAGGATGATAAAAAGTTTTAAAATAACAAAAAGGTTGTTGAAGTTTTTTGATTCCTTTACGCCAACGTAACATAACCAGGTAATAAGTCCGTTGATCACTAACGCAGGAATGTCAACGATGAATTTTAAGTTTCCTATCAGTGGCGCGCTTTTCCAGGCGTTAATTAATTCCTTGTTTTCCGAAGCGCCAAAGAAGGCTTTCTTTGCTTCGGTGTAGCTGCAGGTAAGATAATCTGGGATATGAATGCCGATCCGTCCCATAAAACTGGTGAAATAATCACTCCAGGAAAATGCGACATAGATATTTCCGAAAGAATACTCCATAATGAGTGCCCAACCGATCACCCAGGCGATCAGTTCCCCAAAACTCGCGTAAGCGTAAGTGTATGCGGAACCTGCAGTCGGAATCCGGCTAGCAAATTCAGCGTAACAAAGCGCCGTAAAACCACAGGCAAAACCACAGATCACATAAAGAACGATAACACCGGGGCCGCCGCGGAAAACTGCTTCACCCAAACTGCTGAAACTTCCGGCGCCTATAATAGCGGCAATACCGAAAAAAACAATATCCCACACTCCTAAAACACGCAGTAAGCCCGAAGGAGCATCCTTTTCGCTGTATAGTTTTCTTCTGAAAAGCTGGTTCATAAATAGTTTAATTTCCACAAATGTAAAAGAAAATTTGAAATATGTGGTTTTTTTGTCTGTGGTAGGTGATGTTTTTTACCTGTTAACTTAGTTTTCTGGGGAATAAAAAGGCACAGAAAAGAAGGTCCTTTTAGAGTAAATTAAAAACCAACTCAAGTAAAGTTCGTTTTTATTACAAAATACAAAAATGATATATTTAAAAAATTCGGAGATTCCAGAAGTGTTGCAGGACCGGCTAATTCCGGTCAAAGGTTATAAATATAGAACCCTCATTTTACAATAATCTCACCTTTCATCACCTGATGCACAGTGCAGTAATACTCTGAAGTCTTTTCGGGAGTAAAAGTCCAGGACTGGCCTGTCTGTAACAGGGTAGATGCCCATGCATTATGTACTTCTGTTGCATTGTGTGCTACGATATCTTTATTAATAAATGTTACCTGATCTCCTTTTTTAACGGTAATTGTTGCCGGATTAAATTTCATGTTTTCTATGGTTACAATCTGCGCTGTGGTTTTATTAGTGTTTGTATTGCCTGCTGCAGAATCAATTTTTGGAGACGTTGCAGGTTTTGAAGATGGGCTTACACTTTTTTCGGTGCTCATGGAATTGTCATTCAGAACGGGTACTGTGTCCTTGGATCCCGAATTACAACTTGTTATGCTGCACAGACCCGCGATTGCAGCAGCAGAGCATCCTGTCTTTAAAAAGGCCTTAAGCGGAATCATTTTTCTGTTATTTGAATTCTTTCTGGATCATTTTTGCATGCTCAAGGTGCGTTTTAAAAATTGGAAGTGCTTTTTCAAGTAAAGCTTTCAGTTCTGCATTTTTCGATTGTGGGATCAGGATCGTTTCCACTGCTTTGATAGTGGATTCGTGATAAGCAACCTCATTATCCACATATGCTTTATCAAAAGCTTTCCCTTTTTTTGCATTCAAGACGGCTTTTTCTTTAGTTGCAGCATCTAATAAAGATTTGGTAACGGCATTTGTTTTTGGAGTTACTTTTAATTTTGTAACCAGATCTACGGCCATTTTAATCACAGCAGTATGGTCTTTTTTCATGGTTGTTGCAAAATTTTTAATGTCTTTATGATGGGACTTTTTCAGTGCGATTTCAGCATAACCTATGTCAATTTTATTGGCTGTTACCGCTACGGAGGCAATTTCCGGATCAGTAAGCTGAGGCGTTTTTTGTTCCTGTGCAGAAACATTAGTGGAAAATAACACTGACGACAAAAGCATCGTACCGGATAAAGTCAGGCTTTTTAGAGTTTTCATTTTTTCATGTTTTTAGTTAATAGATGATATTATTTAAATTCAAACGGAACTTGGTGTTTCGCCTGAAAATAATTTCTTATTTATTTTAAACTTGGATTATTTTTTTAAAGAAAACTTTTACGAAGTTACAATTTTTTTACATGTTAAAATACGTTTATTGTGAAAAATATAAAATAAATCCTTTTTGAAAAATGTAAACTTAATATTTGTAAACGGTTGAATTTCAATGGTGAATGTAAATTAGGAAGCATACTGATGCAGGCGAGTTTCCAGTAAAATGAAATTTGGAAGCAGATATTGGGTTAACTTTTAATATTAGCTTTTTTCATCTCATTAATGAACCCAATCGTCTGGGAAACCTCTGAGGCAAGTAGAAAGAGATTTTATTAACCTGTAAGGCTATTTCAGGGCGGGGCAGCTTGCACTTCAATCCCAGCCATCTCCCAATCATCCCCGCGTCATCTTCGGAATAGGTCCAATAAAACTCCAATAAAAGTCCATTATAAGTCTAATAAAACATTGGATAAATAATGGTTTTAGTATGAGTTTCGGGCGAAGTGTTAAAATGAATCAAACGGTTTACATTAAGCCCGACCAACTTTGGATTTTTGATTCCTTCTGCGCCCGTGCAGCTGTTCTGAATGAAAATCCGATAGCGTCTGTTCAGGATTTTTTATTTAGTCAGTGTAAAGTTAGCACAACTTTTGCACATTTCATTTTTTTCTTAAAATGATAAGCAAGTCCCGAAATTGGAAGGCTTAACAAAGAATTTACAGCAGCGTAATAAAGAGGTCTTGGGATCATCCAAAAAAAGAATTGAAGTTAAGCTGATTTTTCTTAAAAAGAACCTTATTTCTTTTTGAAACCGGATACTAAATACTGCTGGATTTCAGTTTTAAGATAAAATCGTATTTTTGACCAAACACATATTTGATGCGGAAGATTTATTTTTTACTGTTTATTTTTTCTTTTATTTCAGGCTTTACCCAAACGGTAAACCTTTACAATCCGGCAACCAATATGAGTTATCCGGCGCAGCAGTATTTTTGTGCAGGGAACAGTTTTAATCTGAAAGTAGATGCAGTGGCAACTTCTACCGGAGATTATGCCATGACAAAAGATCTGCCTTCCAATTACCCGCTATCGGCAGGTTCTATACCGATTAATTTTTCGGCAACCGGAGCCAATAAATTCAGTGAGTCTTTTCCGATTGGTTTTACATTCAGTTTTTACGGAAAAAATTACACCAAAGCAGTGATGGGAAGCAACGGAAGACTTGTCTTCACCAATGATCCTGAGCTTGACAATTTAAAAGATACCAACACGTATACTGATAGGACTTACAGCGGCATTCCGGGCTATAATACCTATTCAATACTGCCTTCCGCAGATTATAACAAAGTATATAAAAATAATCCGAGTCAGGAACTTAATCTTGCACAGATATTTTTTGGTTATACCGATTTAGTTCCGCGTTCACAGAATTCCAGTGTGACATATCTGTACAAAAATATAACCTTTGGTGGAGTAAATGGACTGCTGGTTTCCTTTCAGAATCAGATCAGATCAAACGGAACTGGAGGTATTTCGAGCACTACTTATTACAGCAATATTATTTTATTTGAAGACGGAAGGATTATTACCTACGTAAACAATAAGACTGAGGACTCCTATAATGCAATTCTGGGGATTCAGAATGATGACGGGTCGAAATTTAAAGTGCCGGTTCACAGTAATACAGCAAATAACTATAATAACGGAAAATGGAAAAGTGAAGGCGTAGCATGGGTTTTCACTCCAAACCAAAATCTTACCCCACATTTCAAATGGTATCGCAACGGAACATTAATTACAGGAGCGACTGCCGACACCCTCTTAGGTTTTTCACCTAATGACGGCGACGTTCTGAAAGTGGAGGTAACTTACCACGATCCTTCAGGAGCGCAGATAGGAGCGGCTGTTTCAGATCAGATTAAATTTTCTGAACTCCCAACTCCTTCAGTTTCTATAAAAAGCGCAGCCTGCTCTCAGTCAGTATTGGAAACTCCCTTAGTGTCTGATATGACCTATGAATGGTTTCAGGTCGGTAATCCGGCGGTTATTTCTACCACAAATCAGGCAGCTGTGTCGGTTACCGGTTCTTATTTTGTAAGGATGAGGCATACCAGCAATGTAGCTTGTTTTAAAGATTCTGGACCCATATCAGTAAATTTCACCAACAGCTTCCCGCCGTTTAACAACAGCCCGAAATACATCTGTAAAACCGACGGAAGTACTTCTGCAACCGTAAATCTCTACGATTATTATCCTGCAAACCCCTCACAGTACAGTTTGGTGTTTCAGGAGAACGGAGTAAATATCCCAAATTACACCAGTTTCCCGATTTCGGCCAATACCACCAGAACTATAACCGTCACCGCCCAGAATACTGCAGGTACCTGTACCTTTAATGATTCTTTCGATATTGTCTTTGCTTCCCTGCCGGTTAACGGAACATTGTATTCTCCTGATAAAACCTGTACGGTGCTTACCAGTTACAAGGCTGCTGATTTTAAAATCAAATTTGTCCCTTCACTGAATGTTAATATTTTGTTCTCCACTGACGGTATTAATTATAATTTAAATGAAGTAAATCCATCAGTTAATAATCCGGTGTACGTAAAAATCCAACATCCGAATTTTACCTGCGAAACCACAGGAAGGGTAGACTTTACCACTTATTCTCAGGTCACTGCAAATACACCCAATCCTAATAATCCAGATCTGGTGCAGTGCGCCAGTTCTACCCAGACCTATAATCTGCATGCGCTGTTCGATAATGAGGTAAATCCCGGAAATGTAACGGTTACTTACCACACAACACCGGCAGGAGCACAGGCTGGTGATAATTCCGTGCCGAATTCCTCCGCGTTCAGAAGCGGACTTGGAAACACGGTTTTATACATCAGAGTGGTGGATAACGCGACCGGTTGTGCAGCCCAGAACTTTCCTACAGTCACGCTTGTGGTCTATCTAAAACCCCGCATCGTTTCTCCCAATCCGATTATTCTTAAGAATTGCGTGGGAAACAGCGTGTTCAATTTAAC
Source organism: Kaistella soli (assembly GCF_019038595.1). Taxonomy (GTDB): domain Bacteria; phylum Bacteroidota; class Bacteroidia; order Flavobacteriales; family Weeksellaceae; genus Kaistella; species Kaistella soli. Next base: position 397,531 of record NZ_JAHOPF010000002.1, on the reverse strand, counting down.
GCAGACGGTTTCAAATCTTACCGATGCTCAGCCGCCGGTTGTCCCTTCTATACAGTATTATTCCCAGAACGGAACACTGCTTACAACGGCTCAGGTGGCCAATTATGATTCATCCGTTTTAGGGACCAGACCTTATATTAAAATCACCTACAATTCTACCTGTGATGATGTGATAAATTTTGATCTGCAGTTCAATCCAAAACCGGCATCACAGATTTCCCAAATCCTGATCTGTAACGAAGTAACATATTCATTACAGAATTTCCAGAATGCGGTAATCAGCAATTCATCACAGTATATCTTTTCTGATGTGTCCGGAAATCCGCTTCCTGCTGATTTCGATGTATCGGTATTGCCGAAAACGGTGCAGTTTCTGATGAAAGATAAATCGACTGGATGCGTTTCAAATGTTGAAACGGTTACTTTTACTAAAGGCGCAGCTTCTGTATTATTGGCCAATGAAACTTATTATACTCTTTGTGATTCAGATTTTGACGGCAAAACTTCGTTTGATTTAAATTCCAGAAAAACAGATTTCACCAACGATCCTGCTGCCCTTTTTGAATATTTTAAAGATCAGGCTCTTACTCAGACTATTCCTGCGGTTTATACCAATGAAACGGCTTTTGCACAGACAGTATATTTAAAAATTACGCGTCCCGGTTTCTGCCCGGCGCTGGCTAAAATCAACCTGAAGGCAAATTCACCGACTAAATCCTCAACACTTTTAGATAAATACTTCATCTGCTACGGAGAGACTTTAAATATCGATGCGGGACCGGAAAACGTTTCCCGAAAATGGAGTACAGGTGAAACTTCACCAACCGTCAACATAAGTAAAGAAGGCAATTATTCGGTAGAACTTACCAATTCGTTTGGATGTACCTACACGCATCAGTTTATTGTTTCCGACGAAAACCAGCCTAAAATTGAGGTAGTGAACCAAACCAACAATTCTATTGAAGTGATTGCGAACGGCGGGGTGAAACCTTATCGCTATTATTTCAATGGTGTGGCGCAGTCTTCAAATGTTTTAATGAATCCGACAGCAGCATCCTACACCATTCAGGTTGAATCTGCGACGGGCTGTTTTGGCGAGCCGAAAACCATTTATTTTATTAAAATCAACAATGCATTTACGCCCAATTCAGACGGAATTAATGATTTCTGGAGCATTGAAAATTTGGATAAAATGGAAAATATTTCTGTAATGATCGTGGACCGTTACGGAAATAAAGTCTTCGAAACTCAGGATAAAAACAAGGTTTCCTGGGACGGAACTTCCGGCGGACATCCACTGTCAACGGCATCGTACTGGTACACGGCTTCATGGTTTGATCCCGTAACAAAAAAGAACGAACAGCGCCAGGGCTGGATTATGCTTAAAAACAGAAATTAAATGTCGGTATAACACTTTATCACTGACTGGATTAAAGTTTAAAACCAGACTTATTAACATTTCCACAATATCTCAATTAACTTGTACAGACAATAAGTTTTCTTTATTTTCGTTGAATAAATGTGGAAAGCTTTTTTGCGGCTTAAAGCCATAAAAAACGTTCTAATTCAGTTCAAAACATTTCTGAAAAACAGGATTAAATGAATTCAAAAAAAATCATCATTGCAACCGCAATTTTCTATTACGGACTTTCCGAAGCTCAACAATCCCAATACTTCAGCGACCGCGAAAACTACCGGTTCAGTCTCGCTGAAAACCTTTATCAAAACAAAATTTACAATGCTTCCCAGTTTGAATATGCAAGACAGTATTTCTACAACGGATCGCTGTCCAATTCCCGCAAAGAAGCCTCACAGTTTTTTGATAATGTAATTGGCGTTATCTTAAGGAAAAACCATGCGGAACAGGGTTTGGAAGCTTTTATTAAAGAATATCCCAACTCGGCATATTTTGCACAGGCGAATCTTCCGCTGGCTGATTATTATTTAGCTCAGAAAGATTTCGAAAAAGCACTGGAAACATTGAAAAACGTAAATCAGTACCAGCTTTCCAAAGAAGAAAACACGCAGTACATCACGAAACTGGGATATGCAAAATTCATGACCGGAGATTCTGCCGGGGCGATTGAAGCATTGGAAGAAGCATATAAAAATGCAGGCGATACCGATAAAAACGACATTGCTTATATGTTGGGACATTTATATTATGCCGACGGTCAGAATGACAAAGCTTTTTCTTTTTTCGACCAGATTAAAGACAACGAAAAGTACGCACATCTGGTAAAACCGTATTATGTGCAGATGTATTTCAATCAGAAAAATTACGACAAAGCCATTACCGAAGGAAATTCTTTGCTGGCTGAACCTATTTCTTCCGAATATAAAGCTGAGGTTCACAAAATTATTGGTGAAAGTTATTTCATGAAAGGCGATTACGCTTCCGCTTATCCTCATCTTAAAAATTATCTGGAAAGTAAAAGCACTCCTTCTGAAAGCGATTTGTATGAGATGGGTTTTGTCTCTGCACAGCTTAAAAAATATGATGAAGCCGTTTCTTATTATAACCAGCTGATCAACAGCAATTCTGCGACTTCCCAAAATGCGTATTACCAATTGGGGAACGCCTATTTAGCGGTGGGCAAAAAGCAGGAGGCGCTTTCAGCATTCAGATCTGCGTACCAAATGAGTTATGATGCGAAAGTGCAGAGATTGGCACATTTGCAGTATGCAAAACTAAGTTACGACATCGGAAATCCTTTCGAATCGGCGCCTGTCGTGATTCAGAGTTATATCAGCAAATATCCGAAAAGCGCGGAAACAGCAGAAATGAAATCACTGTTGGTGAAATCTTATCTGTATTCAGGTGATTATAAAGGAACATTGAGCGCGATTGATAAAATGCCCAATTCGACTCCGGAACTGAATAAAATCGATCAGGAAGTTTCATTTTTATTGGGAACAGAAGAATTTAATAAAGGAAATTTTGATACCGCTGAGAAATATTTTCTGAGAAGTCTGGAATTTAATATCAATAAAGAGTTCAATACCAGAGCGACTTATTGGTTGGCTCAAACCTATTATCAGAAAGGAAATTACCCTTCAGCGATTGTACGTTATGAAAAACTGACCGGCGAAAACTTCCCTGAAAAGCAGCAGTTGCCTTACGATTTGGGTTATGCTTATTTCAAATCAAAAAAATTTGACAAAGCAAAGCAGTATTTTTCTGAATATTTAAAAAATCCTAAAGCTGAGTTTAAGAATGACGCAGAACTCCGTTTGGCAGATACTTATTATGCCGACAATCAGTTAAATGAAGCCATCGCGATCTATGACAAAGCTGAAAATGCTGACGATTATACCTTGTTTCAGAAAGGAATGGCGCTCGGTTTCAAAGGAGATACTGAAGCGAAAATTTCAACTTTGAAAAAGCTGATCACACAGTACAGAAATTCAGAATATGTTGATGATGCGCAGTATGAAATTGCCACAGCTTACGCAGCGAACGACGATTTCAGCAACTCAAATGATTACTTTGGTCAGGTCATCAGAAACAGTTCAGATAAAGATTTGGTTGCCAATGCACAGATTTACCGTGCGCAGAATTATATTGATCTGAACCAGAATGACAAGGCGCTTTCGGAATTCAAGTCGCTTGGAAACCAATACAGAAATACGGCTTATGCGAGTAAAATCGTTCAGGCTTCCAGACCTGCTTTTATCAAAAATAATGATATTGCGGGTTACCAGAGTTTTGCGCAAAGTTTAGGAGTGAAAATTGATGCTTCAGAACTTGATGAAATCAACCTGAATGCTGCGAAAAACTATTACGCAGCGAAAGATTACAGCAAAGCAATTCCGCTTTACGAAAAATATTTAACGCAAAATCCAACAGGCGACGGACTTTATCAGGCTCAGTATGAACTGGGGGAAAGTTATTACCAAACCAAAAATTCTGCAAAATCGTTGTTGGTTTTACAGGAAGTTGCGAATGTCCAGAATGATTATCAGGAAGACGCTCAAACCAGAGTCGCGCAGATTTATCTGGATCAGAACAATACAAACGAAGCTAAAAAATATCTGGAACCGCTAGCCAATTCAGCGAATGTGAATGTAAAAAACTTCGCGAATCTGGAACTGATGAAAATCTATGCGGAAGAGAAGAATTTCAGTCAGGCTGAAAATTATGCAGATTTGGTATTGAAAAATGCTAAAAACTCAGCGTCCGTCATTGAACAGGCCAAAGTAATAAAAGCCAGAAGTTTGATGAACAAAGGAAAAGATACTGATGCAAAAGCAGCTTACGCCGCTTTGGAAAAATCTTCAAATACCGAAGTTGCAGCGGAATCTTTCTATGCAAAAGCATTTTATCAAAACAAGGCAAAAGCGTTTAAAACTTCCAATGAAACCATTTTCAAACTGGCTAACAATTACGCTTCTGAAGAATATTGGGGCGCAAAAGCTTTAGTCCTGATGGCGAGGAACTATATCGGACTGAAAGATAATTATCAGGCGAGTTATACGGTTGATCAGATAATTGCCAATTACCAGGATTTCCCGGAAATTGTTTCAGAAGCGAAAGAGGTGAAAAAGCTGATTAAATAAGAAAAATATCAAATTAAACATGATGAAACGCGTTGTCGCAAAATTTAGATAAAAGAATTTATGAAAAAGAGAGTTCAGGTATTATCGATATTGTTTTTAGGGTTTTCTCAGGTCGCATTTTCTCAGATTAAAGAAGAAAAGCTGATCCTGGACCGCAAACGCGAACCCGAAGTAAAGAAAATAGAAAAGAAAAAAACATCCGTTGCCGCGGAAAAAAATTATCCGCCCAAAGAAAAGAAAACTCAGGATTCGCTGAATCTCAAATATGATATTACCGATGTTCCGGCGGCTTCTGATTTTAAAACTTCTACCATTCAGGGGGAAGATATTTCACCGAAATTCAATGCGGATTATCAGAATAACTATTTCCAGCTCGGAATGGGAAATTTCGGCAAGATTCTCGCTGACGGAAATATTTCAACCACACTTGAAAACCAGCTGGAAGTTGGCGGAGACGTGCATTTCCTTTCAACAACTGGTTTGAAAAAGGAATATGACTGGAATTCAAAACAAAGTTCGGCGAATGTTGGCGCTTATCTGAATTCTTTTGGGGAAAAAGGAAAATTCAATATCAACGCTGATTATGGTTTGAATGATTATAATTATTACGGAATTTATGCGCTAAAACCTGATTCCAACGTGGATTTACAGCAGAAAACCAACCGTTTTAAGCTGAACGGATATTATGATTTCTATTCCAACGAAATCCTGAATGATGTCCGTTTGAAATCTTCAATTTTAAGTGATCATTTCAATGCAAAAGAGACACAGGCAGAAATTTTGGTCAATCTTTCCAAACATGCGGTGGAACTTCCGGTAAATGATTTAACGATGAATGCTGATTTGGGCGTGAATCTGGAGACTTTAAAGTCTGAATTCGCACTGCTTGATCAGAATTCTTCCAATTTCTTCAACGCCACTTTATCACCTAAGCTGACTTTCTTTCAGGGGAAATCTTACATCATGATCGGTTCGGATTTTTCATTTTTAAATGCTAAAAACAACAGTAATCTTCTGACCGAAGAAAACCAAAATAATAAAACCTATTGGTTCCCGAAAGCAGAAGTGCAAATCGCTGCAGCAGACGAATTTAAATTTTATGGTGGAGTAGACGGCGGTTTGAAACTGAATTCTTACGCTAATTTGCTTGAAGAAAATCCGTATCTGGTTTCCGATCAGGAACTCCATCCAACCGAAACAAAGTATAATGTTTATTTCGGGATTCGCGGTGATATCGATCAGAGTATTAAATACGATGTGAGCGCCGGTTTTGCGAAGATGAACAATATTCTTTTCTTCAAAGCAAACAGTTTGTTTGACAACAGTTTTACGCTGGACAGAGCGCCTTACGACTTTGCAAATACTTTTTCTGCGGCTTATGACAACGGAACAAAAAGTGAAGTGAGAGGAAGCATCCAGTTCTTTCCTTTAGCCAATCTGGTTTTGGACGGCGAACTGAATTTTGAAAAATATCTTCTCGATAATAATGATCATATTTATAACAAGCCATTGGTGAAAGCCAGTTTGGGCGGAAAATATTCACTCCTTGGTAAAAAACTGAATTTGGGAGCGAAAGCGATTTTCAGCTCGGACAGAACGACGAACTCCTTTTCTTTCGAAGAATCAGGTACTTCGCCTAATCTGTTTGTAACTACAGAAGACACGAATGACAAAGTTGGCGGTTTTGCTGATTTAAATCTGTCTGCAGAGTACAAAGTTCACAAAAATTTCAGTATTTTTGCACTCGGAAATAATTTACTGAACACGAACTATCAGACTTTCAAAGGTTATAAAGTTTTGGGAGCACAGTTTTTGGGAGGAGTAAAGATTTCTTTTTAGAATTTAGTGAGGCTCGGTAGTTCAATTGGATAGAATATCAGATTTCGGCTCTGAGGGTTGGGGGTTCGAGTCCCTTCCGGGTCACTAAAAAAAACTATTCCTGCAGAAATGCAGGATTTTTTTTTGGAGTAAAACCGACACAAATGGGGTGACCTTTTTTAAGAACAAAAAAACCGTCCGGAATTTCCGGACGGTTTCTTTTATTTAAGATTAAAAAATTAATCCATTTTCTTTGCATCTGCAACAAATTGGGCCAAACCGCTGTCTGTAAGCGGGTGTTTCAATAAATTAAGGATGGATGCCAAAGGTGAAGTCACTACGTCAGCGCCGATTTTAGCACAGTTGATAATATGCATAGGCGAACGGATTGATGCTGCAAGAATCTCAGTATCAAATATATAATTGTCAAAAATAATTCTGATTTCTTCAATTAAATTCATTCCGTCTACAGAAATGTCATCTAATCTTCCAAGGAACGGAGAAACATAGTTTGCACCTGCTTTTGCAGCAAGTAACGCCTGTCCTGCAGAGAAAATCAAAGTACAGTTGGTTTTGATACCTTTGTTGGAGAAATATTTTAAAGCTTTTACGCCGTCTTTAATCATCGGGATTTTCACCACGATGTTGGGGTGAATCGCTGCAAGTTCTTCACCTTCCTTAATCATTTCTTCATAAGTGGTGCTTAAAACTTCAGCGGAAATATCGCCGTCAGCAATTTCACAGATGGTTTTGTAATGGTTCAGGATCGCTTCTTTCCCGCTGATTCCTTCTTTTGCCATCAGTGATGGATTGGTGGTAACACCGTCTAAAATTCCAAGGTCCTGTGCTTCTTTAATCTGCTCAAGATTGGCTGTGTCGATAAAAAATTTCATGTGTATATTTTATATTTTATTTACTGTCAGAAGGAAATTTTACTGGTTTGCGGTTTATTTTAAGCACGTAAGTTTCCTGCATTTCTTTATTTCACAAAGATAATATTTTAAGAATCAATTGGAAAATGATTCATGTATTATTAAAATAAGGTTGATTTTTCTCATGAATTGCTGCGGCGGTTTTCGTTTATTGTAAATAAAAAACAGCACTTCATTCAGAAATGTGCTGAATATGATAAAATACCTGTCAGGATAATCAAAAAAAGTAGCATATTTGCTTCAAATTCAAAAATATGCATAAAGTTTTATCAGCTTTTCTTTTCCTCAGTACTTTGGTCTTTTCTCAGCAGCATAGCTGGAGCACTTATTCCTATCCGCCATCAACTGTCGGTAGATATGATGATGTTTTTTTTCTGAATGAAAATTTGGGCTGGGCTGCCAGAGGCGGAACCGGAGCGGTTTTTAAAACGGTAAACGGCGGAACATCCTGGGCGCAGATGCCGTTGCCAAATCCTAATAATGAGTATTACCGGAATATTGAATTTTTGAATGAAAATGTCGGATTTTTAGGAACACTGAATAACAGTTTCTACAAAACGGTTGACGGTGGAAACTCCTGGCAGAGGGTACAGAATATTTCTCCCTATCCGCAGGCTATCTGTGGTTTGGACACGGTAGGAACATCGACCGTTTATGGCTGCGGTGCGTGGTTTCATCCCGCGTATATCATTAAATCTACCGATTCCGGCAATACATGGCAATACATCAACATGTCTGCTTATGCAACAGCATTGGTTGAAATTTTATTTGTAGACGAAAATGTGGGATTTGTTTCCGGAACCGATTCTCAGGGAGCGGTAATTTTAAAAACTTTAAACGGCGGAATTTCCTGGACAAAAATTTATGGCGGAAATATACCCGATGAATATGTATGGAAAATGCAGATTCTTGATAATATGATGTTCTGTTCCATCGAATCTGTTGCACCGAATACCGGCAAATTACTGAAGAGTGCGGACGGCGGTGTAACCTGGGAGACCAAAAATTTCCCTGATGTGGATGTGCAGGCGGTTGGTTTTGTTTCGCAGACAAAAGGCTGGATGGGAGGTCATCATACCGGCTTTTATGAAACCAATGATGGCGGTAATACCTGGACGGAACTTGGAATCGGTGGTTCGCTGAACAGAATATTTTTTCTGAGTAAAACACTTGCTTATGCTTCAGGAAACAATATTTATAAAATGACAACCACAGGCCTGTCAACGGTGGAAAGTAACGACAGGTCGGTTAAAGAGCTGAAAGTAGAAGTCGTACCAAATCCTGTAAACGATTTTCTAAAACTCAAAATATATTTCGAACATTCCGACCATGTTTTAGTCGGATTATATGATGCTTCAGGAAAGTTTTTAGAGTATATCCTGAAAGATGATATTGCAGACAAAGGCATCAAAAACTACACGTTGCCTTTTAAATATCCTGCAGGAGCTTATTTCCTGAATGTCCATTCCAATCTCGGAAGGCAGAGTATCAAAATCATTAGGAAATAAAGTTTCAGCAAAAAAATACTTTACAGAAAACTGTAAAGTATTTTTTTTAACTGTTATAAAGATTGAATTTTTAAGTCATCATTGACATACCTTCGTGATAAATATGATGTTTTATTGAAGGTGTTTGCTGAATTTCAGATTTTGCACGAAGTCCTATCATTTTCATGATGAAAGCTTTTGATTTTGATTCTGCTTTGGACATATTTTCAAATGAAAATACATGTATCGCGCCGGAATCATTTAAGATACGTTTTGCATTTTCTAATTTTTCAACATTTTTTGAGAAAATTCCTGCAACTAAATTTTCGGAGCTGTCGTCAGTTGGCTGTTCTGTTTTTAAACCAAATGAAGTACTGAATGAACCGAAAAACTCCTCAAATAGGCTTTTTCTTTTGGCGGACAAATCTTTACAGGCAAGTTTTAAAATTTTATAACCTTCGTTTTTTAAATTTTTTGCTGCTTTGATCGCCTCCTCACAACTTGAGAATAAACCTACAACTGTTGTTTTCATTGTAAACTGATTTATTATTAGCGGCTTTTGCCTACACAAATGTATGCATAACATAATTACTTAAAAACAGTTTTATCACCCATTTTTATTGGCAAATGAAGAGGTAATCAGTGCAAGTTTTACTGCGGTTTTTTTTAATAAAAAATGAAACTTCAGTAAGGCTTTATTAAATTTTAACTGATTCTTAATGCTCATAATCTGAAATTCTGATAAAATATTGATTGTGAGTGAAAATAGAAACTCAGATTTATTTTTACGTGGTCAAATTAAAGAGACCAATGGGAGGTTTTCCAGTGAAAATAATCTACACAGATCAAAATTAATTTTCAGCAAGTTTCCCTTCAATTACCGCTAAAGCAGATTTTACGTCGCGCATTTTTTCCATGGATTCGTTGTCGATTTCGATGTCAAAAACTTCTTCTACATCCAGAATCACGTCCACAAGATTTGCAGAATTGATATTCAAATCGTTAATAAAATCGGTGTCTTCCGTAAGATTTTCAAGTGCCGGTGCATCCTTTACATAGGGTTTTACAATCTCTTTGAGTTTGGCAATGTTTTCTTCTCTGCTCATGGGTTTAATAAAATTTATTGAGAATATTTTTTAAAGATAATACATCCGTTCACGTCGCCAAAACCAAAACTTACTTTTGCGGCAATATTGATTTCCTTTGTAATCAACTGCTGCGGAATACATTCAGGATCGATCACCGCCGTGATTTCAGGATTCAGATCTTCACAATTGATGTTGGGAGCCACAAAATTTTCAGCCAGCTGCAAAACGGCAGCCACAGCTTCGATACTTCCTGATGCTGACAGACAGTGTCCGGTTAATGCTTTTAATGAATTGATGTAGGGGAAATCTTTTCCATACCGGTTTAATGCCTCCGCGAGATTTTGAATTTCAGTGCTGTCTTTGGAAGTCGCGGTGAGATGCCCGCTGATATAGTCGATATCTTCTGCACGAATTCCGGCATCTGAAAGGGCATCTTTAACGCATTTCTGAACTGCCCCAGAATTGGGTGCGGTCATGCTTCCGCCGCCGCGCTGTCCGCCGCTGTTCAGATTTCCTCCCAATATTTCGCAGTAGATTTTTGCTTTCCGCGCCAACGCAGATTCCAAATCTTCGACCACGAATGCACCGGCACCGCTTCCGGGAACAAAACCTGCAGCGGAAGCGCTCATTGGTCGCGATGCTTTTTCAGGTTCTTCATTCGATTTAAAATTGCATACTTTAATCGCATCAAAACCCGCCCAGATATAAGGTCCGGAATCGCTCGTACTTCCCGCAAGCATGCGTTTTGCTTTACCTGATTTAATTCTTTCAAATGCCATCAGCAGGCTTTCTGTGCCCGTTGTACATGCAGAAGAATTGGTCGTAACCTGATTTCCCAATCCTAATTTTCCGCCCAGATAAGCACTGATTCCGCTGTTCATCGTCTGTGAAACGGCAGTGCTTCCCAATTTTCGGGTCTGTAAAGCATCAATTTTATAAATACTTTCCCTGAATTTTTCAATTCCCGAGGTTCCGGTTCCAAAAACGGTTCCGCTTTCCCAATCAGGATTTTCATCCTGAGAAGGTGATAACCCCGCGTCTTTCCAGGCATCCAAACCTGCGATAACGCCATACATTATTCCGGTGGAACTGAAATTCCGCAATTCTAAATCTGTGAAATACTGAGTTAATTTTTCCGGAACAATGGGCGGTGTTCCTGAGACCTGACAGGAAAACTGCAGATCAGCTAAGTTTTGATCAAAACGGATCCCGGAGCGGCCTTCTTTTAAAGCCGTTCTGAAATCTTCCAGACCGATTCCGATGGGAGATGCAACGCCTAATCCGGTGATAACGACTCTTCTTTCCATTTTTAATCTATTTAATAATGCCCGCAATCGTACCTTCACAAACCGTTTCTTTCCTTTCATTCAGCATCTTCACTTTGCATTTCAGTTTATTGAAGCGGAAGTAGATTTTTTCAGAAATCACGGTGACTTTTTCATTGGGAAAAACAGGTTTTAAGAATTCAATTTCGGTGGATGTTAACCCGATTTGAGTTTCAGGATTTACCTTATTTCCGCACAAAAAAATACCTAAGCAGACCACGCCGATCTGGGCCATAGTTTCGGTTAAAATAACGCCCGGTGTGACTGGATGATTTTTAAAATGACCTTTATAAAAGTCTGAATTTTCATCAAACCGGAACGTTCCCGTTACGCCGTTTTCGTCAACGCTGAGCAATTCATCCACAAATAAAAATGGAGTGCTGTAGGGGAGTTTATAAAAAATTTCTGCGGTATTCATCAGTTTAAATGTTCGCCGCCATCCACAGGAATGACACAGCCGTTAATCCACGAAGCTTCGTCCTGACATAATAAACTTACAACGTTCGCAACGTCTTCCGCTTGGGTTAATCTTTTGAACGGATTTCTTTTTAAGGTAAATTCTTTAATTTTTTCACTTCCGGGAATCATCTGTAAAGATCGTGTATCAGTAACGCCAGCCTGAATACAGTTCGACCGTATTCCGAACTGCGCGAATTCCAGAGCAATATTTCTCGAGATAGCTTCCAAAGCAGTTTTCGCAGCAGAAACGGCAGCGTAATGAGTCATGGGTTTGGTGCTTCCTTCGCTGGTAAAAGCAAGAATCCGGGCATCTTCAGCAAAAAACTTTGCGTTAAAAATAAGTTTCGTCCATTCGTACAGACTGGTAGCCATGGCGTGGAGTGTTATACTGAAATCATCGGCTGAAAGACTTTCGGTTTCAGATCCGGTCATCGGTTTTAAATTTCCTTTGGCAATGCTGTGCAAAAGACAGCGAATTTTTCCGTCAGATCCTAAAGCAGTTTTCAGTGCTGTGATAATTTCCTGCTGATGATTGGGATTTAAAATATCTTTATTCAGACTTAAAAATTGAATGCCTTCATTTTTAATTAAAGAAAATTCATTATTAATTAATTCCATTTCTGCACGGGAATTTCTGTGAATAATACAGATATTCATGCCTTCGGAAGCCAATTTTTTTGCAGACGCCAAGCCAAGTCCGGAACTTCCGCCCAGAATCAGCGTCCAGTAGTTTTTATTTTCAAATCTTCTCACCATTGCAGTAAAACTCTTTGTGCAGAAAATCCGGGACCGAAACTCAACATTAAACCTTTCTCGCCTTTCTGCGGTTTTTGATTCATTATTTCTTCCAGAACATAAAGCACCGTTGCACTCGACATGTTGCCGTAAAGGCGCAAAATCTCTTTGGTAGCATCAATGTTTTTATCCAAATCCGCAAAAAGGGATTCTACCATCTGCACAATTTTTTTTCCGCCTGGGTGAAAAATAAGGTGATTGATATCTTTAATTTCTAAATTTTGTTTGGCTAAAAAAGGATGAACAATATTAGGGAAATGTTCAGCGATGGTATCCGGAACTTCGATATCCAGAATCATCTGCAGTCCGGAATTGGTGAGTTTAAAACCCATCATGTGTTCGTTATGATAGAAATGATACATTTCTTCGGCTAGAATTTCCGGACCTTCAGCGTTTTCATCAGAAGAAAGAAGCACACATGCAGCACCATCACCGAAAATAGCGGCACTTACTACATTCGCCATCGAAAAATCATCCAGTTGAAAAGTAGCGGTCGGGCTTTCCACGGCGACAACTGCAGCGCGCTTCCCTGGATTGGCCTGAAGGAAATTTTTCGCATAAATAATTCCCGAAACTCCTGCAGCACAGCCCATTTCTGTTACAGGCAAACGGACAATATCCTGGCGCAAATTCAATTTGTTAATCAGATAGGCATCGAGGGAAGGAATCATAATGCCGGTGCAGCTTACGGTGATAATATAATCTAAAGTCTTGGGATCCCAGTTTGCTTTTTCCAGGGATTTCTGTAGAACCTGTTCGCCAAGAATGACGACTTCGCGGACATAAATTTCATTTTTATCTTCGAAAGAAGTGGCAGTGAAAACTTCAGCCGGATCCATAATGGAGTATCTTTCGTCCACCATCGCGCCTTCAAATATTTTTTTCACTTTCCTGACAAACCGGCTTTCCTGCCCATCAAGCCACAGATCTAAAAACGGTAAGATTTCTGCCGTTTTACGCGAATATTTTGGAAGTTGCTTAGCAACCGAAATTATTTTTACACTCATAGATCATTGCGAGGTAGGAAGCTTTTCCTCTCATTTTTTGATTTTATTTTTCGATAATCCACTGGTAGCGGAATGCCCATTTCCAGGCAATCCGGTACTTTTTTAAATTTAATGCTGAAGCATATTTTTCGAGATCCGCTTTTTTGAAACCTCTTAAAATAGATATTAAACCGTCATCAGCTGTCATTTTGTCAAGCCTGAAGATAAAGATAATCAGCTGAAAAAGCCGGTACGCAACTTTGCTTCTCTGTAAATCATTCACGACGGTGCCTTTTGTTACCAGATTATTGACCGTTCCAAGGATTTTTAAAATATCCTCGTCTTTAAAATGATGTAACGTAAGCGTCATCACCGCAATATCGATTTTGTACTGGGAGAAATCATATTTAAATATATCTTCCGCCAGATAGATGATGTCGTTATAATCTGCCGAACAGTTTTCTGCATGCCGAATAGTTGCTTCATTGGCATCAATACCAATTAAATTAAATTTCAAATTGTTTGCAGCACCATATTTTGAAAGCATTCTCAACATGTCACCGCTTCCGCAGCCAAAATCCATAATGGTTATTTCGGAACTTTCAGGAAGTTCTTTCAAAAGATATTTTACTCCATTTAAAGTTACAGCATTCCCACCCAGAAACCGGTTGATTTTTGCAATATCATCCAGAGCGGTTGTTAAGTCGTCGTTATCCAACGAAAAATCATCCATGGATTCCTCCAGATCTGTTCTGTAAGTAGTGTCTAATGCCATCGTTATTTCATCACAATTTCATTCCCATGCGTTTTTCTGATAATTAAAGGTAACATAAAAGGAATAAAAGTAATCATTTTGGTTAAAATTTCCGATAAAACGGAATGCTCCAAAATTTTGCCCAAAAACCTGCCGTAGACCAATCTTTTTTTAAAATTTGCATTCCAGAAGGTTTGATATTGTTTTTCCATTTCTTCTCTGGAAATTTTTTGATTCAGAAAATCCGAAACACATTCGGAAGCCAGTTTTGCACTGTGGATCGCCATTGCCATCCCGTTTCCGCAAAGCGGATGAATTAATCCGGCCGTATCGCCAGTCATCAGAATATGGTTTTCAACATTGTTTTTCTTTTCAAAAGAAATTTGGCTGATGGTTAAAGGTTTTTCAAAAATGGAATCTGAATTTTTTAAAATATTTTTCAGATGAGGATTTCTTTCCAGTATTTTTCTCTGAAAATCTTCAATGTTTTTGAATTTTTTAAACGATTCAAAACTGGTGAGATAACAAATGTTGAGGACGTTGTTTTCCACTTTGGAAACGCCGCAGTAACCGCCTTTAAAATTATGTAAGCCAACAGCATCATCCGGAAAATCACCTTTATAATGGGATTTCACCGCTAACCATGGTGATTTTTGATGGAAAAAATCTCTATTCATTTTTTGATCTAAGTTGGATCTTTTTCCAAATGCACCCAAAACCGTCGGTGAAGTAAGTATTTTGCCTGATGAAAGATGAACAGTAAAAAAATCATGATTAAAATCGACCTCATTCACCTGATCTTCCAGGACGATACAATCTTGTGAAACAGCTTTTAAATACAGCGCATGATCCAAAGTAAAACGGCTCACTCCGAAACCGCCAAGCGGCAGTTTTGTTTTCAGAGATTTCCCTGACTGAGAAGAGAAATGCAGGAAATTGATGTGTGTGGGATTTAAACTTTCAATATGAAGTTCCAGCCATTTGAAATAGGGCAGTACTTCATTGGAGATATATTCGCCGCAGACTTTATGTTTCGGGTAGGAGTTTTTTTCAATAACAATGACGCGAAACCCTGTTTTGGAAAGGTGAATCGCTGCTGTTAAACCTGCCAAACCTCCACCAATAATGATGACGTCCGCATTAAAATCTGGATTTTTCAATGAAATAAATGTAGTGAATTACTGTAAATCAGCAATATAAAATAGTTAAAAATGTAATTCACCTTTTGCCATTTCAAAAGAAAAACCTCACGTTTCCGTAAGGTTTTAGTTATTGATGAAATCTTTTGGATGATTAAATTTTCTCGTTCTTAATTTCCTCCACAATTTCAGGATTCAAAAGGGTAGAAGTATCACCGAAATTCGCGAAATCTCCCTCCGCAATCTTCCTCAAAATCCTTCTCATGATTTTACCTGAGCGGGTTTTCGGAAGTGCAGACACAAACTGAATTTTATCGAGTTTGGCGATAGGTCCCACTGTATCGCTGATCACCTGATTGATTTCTTTTCTTAAATTTTCGCGGTCGCGGCTTTCACCGGTGTCTTTCAGAATGACGTACCCGTAAAGCGCACTTCCTTTGATGTCATGCGGATAACCAACGATCGCAGATTCTGCAACGGCAGGATGCTGGTTGATGCTGTCTTCAATCGGAGCTGTTCCTAAATTATGACCGGAAACAATAATAACGTCGTCTACACGGCCGGTAATTCTGTAATAGCCCACTTCATCACGCAACGCACCGTCGCCTGTAAAATATTTTCCGGGGAACGCCGTAAAATAGGTTTCTTTATACCGCTGATGATCTCCCCAAATTGTTCTGGCAATTCCCGGCCACGGAAAACGGATACATAAATTTCCGTCCACCTGATTTCCGGTAATTTCATTACGTTTGTCATCCATCAAAACGGGTTGAATTCCCGGAAGCGGAAGTGTTGCATAGGTCGGTTTTGTCGGCGTTACAAAAGGAATTGGGGAAATCATAATTCCACCGGTTTCGGTTTGCCACCAGGTATCAACAATCGGGCATTTTTTCTTCCCGACATGGTCGTTGTACCAGTGCCAGGCTTCGTCATTAATTGGTTCACCAACAGAACCAATGACTCTCAAACTCGATAAATCGTGCTTTTCAACCCATTCATAAGATTCTTTCGCTAAAGAGCGGATCGCTGTTGGAGCTGTATAAAACTGGGTTACTTTATGTTTTTCAATCACTTCCCAGAAACGGTCGGGTTCAGGATAAGTAGGTACACCTTCAAAAATAACCGTCGTTGCACCGTTTGCCAGCGGACCGTACAGAATATAGGAATGTCCTGTGATCCAGCCAATATCTGCGGTACACCAGTAAATATCGTTTTCTCTGTAATTAAATACATTTTTAAAAGTGTAGGCCGTGTAAACCATATAACCTGCTGTTGTATGCAGCATACCTTTAGGTTTTCCGGTGGAGCCTGAAGTGTAAAGGATAAAGAGCGGATCCTCAGCATCCATAATGACCGAAATAAAATCTGCCGGTGCCTTTTCATACAGCGGTTCCAGCCAGAAATCGCGGCCTTCCTTCATTTTCACTTCGCCGCCGGTTCTTTTTACCACCAAAACTTTTTCAACTGTTGGGCATTTTTCTACCGCTTCATCAATGATTCCTTTTAAATCAATCGCTTTGTTACCGCGGTAACTTCCATCGGAACAGATAATCAGTTTTGCCTCACAGTCGTTAACCCGCGAACTGACCGCAGAAGCCGAAAAACCTGCAAAAATGACGGAATGCACCGCTCCAAGTCTTGCACACGCCAACATCGTTACCGCGAGTTCAGGAATCATCGGTAAATAAATACAGACACGATCGCCTTTTTCAATACCCAAATCACGGAGTACATTGGCCATTTTACAGACCCTGTCGCGCAGTTCGGAATAGGAGATGTGTTGCGCCTCTTCTTTAGGATCGTTGGGTTCCCAGATAATTGCGGTTTTGTCGCCGCGGGTATTCAGATGCCGGTCAATACAGTTTTTGGTGATGTTGAGTTTGGCATTTTTAAACCATTTGATTTTGGCTTCCTGCATGTCATAATCCACCACTTTGCTCCATCTCTGGTACCAGACAAAATTTTCGTCCGCAATTTTATCCCAGAATTTTTTCGGGTTTTTAATGGATTTTTTATACTGTTTGAAATAATCTGGAAGATCATCAATGAAATAATTCTTCATAATATTTTTAGTTTTATTATTAATTTTTTTTTGGAGCTTAATCCTGCTTTTCGTTGCAATTCCTCGCTCCCGGGCTTTTGCCAGCGCTTGCTGTGGGATTTCCACTTCAATCAGGGCTAGTTACGTTTCGGGCTTCCGTTGAAAATTGGTGGTTTAAATTTAAAATAAAATTACCCTGTTTAAAAATTTTACAGTTATTAAATTTTCTCTTTTTTATACACATCCATCATCAGCTGCAGTTCTTCTACAATACTTTCGTCATCAATGGTAGAAGGCATCTGATATTCCTTTCCGTCTAGCATTGTTCTGATGAGTTTTCTTAAGATCTTACCTGAACGTGTTTTGGGAAGACGGTTCACTACCATCGCGTTTTTCAGACAGGCGACGGCTCCGATTTTTTCTCTTACCAACGCAACTATATCTTTTTCCAGCTGTTCCTGATCCGCTTTGGATCCGGATTTCAGCACCGCGATTGCAAAAGGAACCTGACCTTTCAGTTCATCATCAATTCCGACGACGCAGCATTCGGCAACGTCTTTATGTGCAGCTACGACTTCTTCCATTTCTGCAGTGGATAGCCGGTGCCCTGCAACATTGATCACATCATCCACGCGTCCGGTGACAAAAACATAACCGTCCTCATCTTTAATGGCCCCGTCTCCGGAGAAATAGTAACCTGGAAACCTTGAAAGATAACCAAACTTGAAACGTTCAGGATCGCCCCAAATGCCGGTCATCGCTCCCGGCGCAAGCGGAAGTTTAATCACAAGGTAGCCTTCATGGTGCGCTTCAAGTTCGTAGCCTTCTTCACTGAAAATTTTAATATCATATCCCGGAATGGGTTTTCCCGCAGATGCTCTCTTAATTTTTACGTCTTCTACACCAGGCATCAAACCGAGCATTGGCCAGCCTGATTCGGTTTGCCACCAGTGATCAATCGCCGGCACTCCAACAAATTCCTCATACCAGTCCAGTGTTGCCACATCGCATCTTTCTCCGGCAAGAAACTGAGTCCTTAAGGATGACAAATCATATTTCTTGACGAATTCGCCATTGGGATCTTCTTTCTTTATCGCCCTGATTGCTGTAGGAGCCGTAAACATGACCGAAACCTTATGATCCTGAATAACCCGCCAGAAAGTTCCTGCATCAGGCGTTCCGATGGGTTTTCCTTCGAAGATGACGGTGGTGTTTCTGTTGATCAAAGGTCCGTAAACCGTAAAGCTGTGTCCTACTGCCCAGCCGATATCGGAAGCTGCCCAGAATGTTTCACCTTCCTGTGCACCGTAAATGTTTTTAATGGCAAACTTCATTGCTACCGCGTGACCGCCGTTGTCGCGCACCACGCCTTTAGGTTTTCCCGTAGTTCCGGAAGTGTAAAGGATGTACAGCGGATGCGTGGATTCTACGGGAACACAGTCAGCCGGCTCCGATTCTGTGATCAGTTTTTCGAAATCGGTTAAATCTTTTTCGTTTTCAAAATCTATTTTATTTCCCAAAAGCTTTCTGTCATAGGCCACGATATGTTCGGGTTTATGTTCTGCAATCGCGATGGCTTCTCTTACAAACGGCAGGTAAGGAATTCTGCGTGAAACTTCCATCCCTGAACTGGCGGTGATAATGGCTTTCGGACTGCAGTCATCAATTCTTATCGCGAGTTCCGTTGGCGCAAAACCTCCAAAAACTACAGAATGGGTAATTCCTAACCTTGCACATGCGAGCATCGCAAACACAGACTGTGGAATCATCGGCATATATATGATCGCTGTATCGCCTTTCTGCAGGCCTAATTTCTTTAAGCCTCCTGCCAGTTTTGCAGCCTGGTCTCTCACTTCATTATAAGTGAATTTCAAAATTCTGTCGGTTACCGGTGAATCATAAATAATAGCAACCTGATCGCCAAACCCGTCTTTGATATGTTTGTCCAGTGCTAGATAACAGGTATTGAGTTCGCCGTCAGCAAACCAGGTAGGGTAATTTTCTCCGTCGTCGGAAAGAATTTTTGTGGGTTTTTTTAACCATTCTATATTTTCGGCTTGGTTTGCCCAAAACTGTTCTTTGTTTTCCACACTTTCGCGGAACATTTCTTGCGCTTTCATTGTTGTTATTGATTTATTTGTTTTTTTGGATGAGCTTCTGGTAATGTTACTGTAGCAGTTCTTCTACTTTTTCCGTCAGCTTTTTAATGGAATACGGTTTCGTTACATAAGCATCAGCTCCGGCATCCATTCCTTTTTTTATGTCGTTTTCACCGGTTTTTGCCGATAGAAAAATAACTTTCACATTCTCTAAACTTTTGTTTTTTCTGATTTCAGAAAGGGTAGTGTAGCCGTCCACATTGGGCATCATAATGTCGAGCAGGATAATGTCCGGAGTTTGAGTTTTTAAAATCTCAAGAACTTCAGAACCGTCTCTGGCAATGAAAATTTCGTAGCCTGCTTTTCGGAATGCATATTCCAGAGTCATTACAATTTTGTGCTCGTCATCAGCAATTAATATTTTTTTCATTTTTCTAAATTTGTGTGAGGTAAAGAAATCTCAAATGTTACCCCGATTTCCTTGTTTTTTACAGTGATGTTTCCGCCATGGGCATTGATTATTTTTTTACAGATGGCCAATCCCAGACCACTTCCGAGCGGTTTTCGGATATTCTGGTTTTTACTCTGATAGAATTTTTCAAAAACATACGCCAGGTCTTCCTCA
Source organism: Kaistella soli (assembly GCF_019038595.1). Lineage (GTDB taxonomy): Bacteria > Bacteroidota > Bacteroidia > Flavobacteriales > Weeksellaceae > Kaistella > Kaistella soli. The sequence continues at coordinate 377,423 of NZ_JAHOPF010000002.1, read as the reverse complement.
GGTATCGTTTTTCCGGTATTGAACACCGATATTTTCAGTCCGCCGTCTTTGTCCTGAAATTTAGTCTGAACCATTCCCTGATCGTTGGCGAATTTGAGGGCGTTTCCAAGAATATTCTGAAAAACCTGTATCATTTTCATCTCATCGAATTCAAAAATTTCGGTCTGGAGCAAATTCACTTCAGAATGATGAAGGTGTTTTTGGCCGAAAAGCTGGAGCAAAGGTTTCAAAGCCTTGTGATAGGTCTCGAGAATGTTTTTCTTCTCCATATTTAAAAGCGTTGTCCCGGCTTCCAGTTTGTCGAGGTAAAGAATGTCGTTGATGATCTCCGCCAGCCTGTCGCTTTCGGAAATAATGTTTCCAAGAAAATCTTTTTTAATTTCAAGCGGCATTTCTTCGTCATCCAATAGCAGTTCACTGGTTGCACGGATCGCAGTAATCGGTGTCCGCAGTTCGTGCGCGACCGAATCGAGGAAGTCGTCTTTCTGTCTGTCTTTAATAATGAGTGTTTCGTTGGCATTCTGAAGCTCCTCCGAAAGTTTCCTCAGCTGTTGCGAATGTTCCGTAAGCTGTTTGTTCATCGAAATATTTTCCTTGGATTCCTCAAGGATTTTCAGTACTTCGGGAAGGGTAATTTTATCTTCTTTGGTAACGCCTTCGATTAAGATTTTTGCTGAAGCCGTTCCTATTCGTCCGCTCAGCAGGTTTTCGGAAAATTTAATAAAACGGGAATCTGCGGAATTATTTTCATCCGTAATATTGTATTTAAGATTGAAAATTTTCAGCGCCTGTTTTGTTTTCTTTTCTCCTAAAAATCTGGTTAAAATTTTCTGGATATCAGAAATATTGGCCGTTCCTTTCCAGATATAAGCGTTTTCATGATTTTGGATATAATCATCGATATCTACATATATTTCGGCAAAATTTCTTTCCCGGTAATGTCCGGCAGAGAAGGAAGAGACAATAAGGAAAAGTACTGTGTTGACAAGCAGACTCCAAAAGAAAACGTTGGCAACCGGGGACAGATAAGTGAGTTTGAAGAAATTAAAAATCTCTGAGTTTTGATAAGTGGTTTCAAAATAATTAGGAATAATTAAATTGATATAACAGATGAAAGTACCGACGATAATCCCAGTGACTGAACCTGTAAAACTTCCGCGTCGCCAGAAAACTGCCCCGAAAAATGACGGCGCCAGCTGCGCAATCAGGACAAAAGAAATAAGTCCCACAGAAAATAATGTAGATCCCGTGATTAAATATTTATAGAAAACAAAGCCAAGAATAATGAGGGAGAAAATACTGAGTTTTCTGATGTTTACAATGGTTTTACTGTTGGAGTTTTCGGTTTCTGTTTTGAAATTATTCAGCCAGCCGTAAGGAATAATAATGTTATTGGAAAGCATTACGGACAGGGAAATACTTGAGATGATCATCATCGAAATACAGGCGCTCAGTCCGCCGAAAAATACCATCGCTGATATAAAAATATTGCCAAATTTCTGAGGAATAAGGATGGAAAAAAACTCCGGATCGACGTTCTGGCCGGCAAAAAGAATCTTCCCGCCCCAGGCGATGGGAAAAACGAAGAAATTGATGAGTAAAAGATACAGCGGAAATACCCAGATCGCGGTTTTCAGATGTTTTTCGGTGCGGTTTTCAATAATAGTCGTGTGAAACTGTCTTGGCAAAAGAAATATTGCGCTCATGGAAAGCATACACATCAAAAACCAGTTGAAACCTCCTTCCAACCCATTAAATGTATTTTTTTGAGCGAAATCCGGGAGTTTTGAAGCCTGTTCATAAATATCATCAAAACCGTTGAAAACGCCGTAAACAACGAAAAGTCCAAGAATCACGAAAAAGATAAGTTTGAGAAAACTTTCGAAAGCTACTGCAGAAATAATCCCGAGTCTTTTTTCTGAAGCGTCCACGTATTTTGTTCCATAATAGGCCGAAAACAGTGCTATAATCAATACCACATAAGTAGCGGTATCCAGAAAAATATTATTTGAATTCTCCGTGGAAGTAAGGAGGTGAAAAGTTTCGGAAATAGCTTTAATCTGTAAACCGATGTAAGGAATCACGGCCAGCATGCAAATAATTGCCACCAACGCACCTAAAAACCTGCTGTTTCCGTATCTAAGCGAAATGAAATCTGCAATGCTGCTTATTTTATTGACGCGGGAAATCCTCACAATTTTAGAATTGATATAAATCCACGCCGGAATGATGATTACCGGACCGATGTACACCGCGAGATACTCCAAGCCCTGATTGGATGCAACGCCGATACTGCCGTAATAGGTCCATGCTGAGCAGTACACCGCCAATGAAAGAGAGTAGATGTACGGATTGTTCACCCAGAAACTGCTCTTCTTTTTTTCTGCCCGAAAAGCAATAAAGAACAGCAATCCCAGATAAAGAATTACCAGTAAAAATAAAAGCGGACTACTCATCGAATTTTTTAAAAATTAAAAAGGAAGCAATACCCGAAGCAAACCAAACCAGAAATATATAAGTATAAATCACCGGTAAGCCCCATAATTTCTCTGAACCGTTAAACAGAAACAAAACCGGCACATTAAACATCATCAATAAGATAATGCTTAAAATAACCAGTTTTTGTTTGTGCCGTTTTTTCATTTTTATTAAATATTTTTGGAAAGAAGGTGACTGAAATAAATTGAAAATCTCTCGCTCTCAGCCACCCTTATCAATTGATCTTAAAGTTTTTCGTCAGAATATTCACCGGTCAGCGAATACCATCCGAACATGCCCAATCCGCCAACAATAATCGGCATGAGGATAGTAAGGATAATCCATCCGAAGACATTGTCTTCCTGCTTGTCTGATATAATTTTGGGAATCCCGAAGACGGTAAGTCCCAGATAGGCTACAACGACTGCCAAAATCAGCCAGACCACCCCTAATATTTTTTTAATTGAATTCATTTTTTTGTTTTTTAAAGTTAGTAAAATTTGATAGAGAAGAACTTACAGAGTTTAAAGCGGTAAATCATATTTCTATTTATTTGCTTTATTCATCTTCTGCAAGACTTTTGTTTTTTGTTTTCAGATATATAGTCCCGATGACCACACAAACACCGGCAACCACGATGGGGTACCAAAGTCCCTGAAGAAACCACTCTGCATGACCTGCTTCTTTTCCTGAAGTTACCATATACGTCGCCACCGCCGGAAGCAATCCTCCGAAAATACCGTTTCCGATATGATAGGGCAGAGACATCGAAGTATAACGGATCCGGATGGGGAACATTTCCACTAAAAATGCGGCAATAGGTCCGTAAACCATCGTTACAAAAACGACCTGTATAAACACCATTAATACCAATAACCATCGGGTATCCGGATTTACTGTGATGCTCTCTTTGATGAGCGGAGCTTCTGTTTTTCCGTTCTGCATTACAGGTCCTGCGGCCGCCCAGTGTACGGTACTGTCCTTTTTCAGCAATGTTCCGTCGGTAAATACTTTTTCTGTATGGAAAGTGACAAGGCTGTCCGTAGCGATTTTTCCGTGTACTTTTGCGGTTCTTTTTTCTGTAAGACCTTTGTCTGCCAATGTTTTACTTTCAATATTGACGGAAGTGTACATGGTTTTGTAGATCGGCCGGTACGCAATAATGGCGAGCAGCATCCCGATCATCATAATTGGTTTTCTTCCTACTTTATCAGAAAGCCAACCGAAAAGGATGAAAAGCGGCGTTCCCAAGAATAATGCAAGTGCCATCATGGAATCTACCTGCGCAGAATCGATATTCATTACTTTCTGCATGAAACTCATTGCGTAAAACTGTCCTGTGTACCATATAACTCCCTGTCCCATAACAGCGCCGAAAAGTGCGAGCAAAACGAATTTGAAGTTGAATTTGTTCCCGAAACTTTCTTTAAGCGGATTCGTTGATGTTTTCCCTTCTTTTTTTGCTTTTGCAAATAGGGGTGATTCCTTCATATTTCTGCGGATCACGTACGAAACCCCAACCATTAAGATCGAAATCCAGAAAGGAATTCTCCATCCCCAGCTGTCAAATTCTTCGGAGGAAAGTGATGTTTTGGTTACAAGAATTACAATTAGAGAAATGAAAAGACCTGAGGTTGCGGTTGTTTGAATCCAGGAAGTCCAGTAACCGCGGCGGTGGGGCTGTGAATATTCTGCTACATAAGTTGCAGCGCCGCCATATTCTCCTCCAAGGGCAAGTCCCTGTAATAGTCTTAAAATTAATACCAAAACCGGCGCAAAATATCCAATGGTTTCAAAACTCGGTACACAGCCAATCAGGAAAGTGGAAAAACCCATGATCAGCAGCGTCACTAAAAAGGTATATTTTCTCCCGATAATATCACCAAGTCTCCCGAAGAATAATGCTCCGAAAGGTCTTACCACAAAGCCTGCGGCAAAAGTGGCTAAGGTTGAAAGAAATGCTGCAGTGGGATTATCTGCCGGAAAAAATTTGGTGGCAAGTACGACAGCTAAACTTCCGAAGATGTAGAAATCGTACCATTCAATCAGGGTTCCCAAAGATGAAGCCATGATAACGCCCCAAATAGTTTTGTTTTTTTTCTTTTCTTCAACATAAGCGTCATGCTCCTGCTGAGTTTTAAATTTTCTACTCATATTAGTATTTGTTTTGTGGTTTAAAATGTAAAATATCGCTTTGACAGAATGAAATTAGAAAGAATACATTACCCTAACCATTCCGCGGAAATTGCCAACATCCTTAATATTAGGTCCTGCAGTGGCTTCCGGAGTTAAATCTCCCCATTTTGCTGCAGTGTATTCTATTTCAGGAGAAATACTGAATTTATTCTGTTTGAAATCTACTCTTGCAGAAGCACGCCACACATCATCCAGAATTCTCGTTCCCGAAACTCCTCTGGCATAAAGATTTTTAAAACCTGCATCCGTTCCTGAATTTTTAGTGTATCCGAAGAAAGCGCCCGGCGCAATTTTAGGATTTGCACTGGCAATATCTACCCAAAAAGCAGAGGTTTTGGTGGGTTTGTAAGATTCCGGTCCGTTAGGATTTTCATATCCAGCAAAACCGCCAATCATTACCAGGTGATGCAGATTTCCGCCGGTGATTCCGTATAGTTTTGCAATAATTTTTTCGTTGGAATATTTAAAATATCCAAAAAACATTTCCGAATTTACTTTTTCGTCGGAAGATAAACCTCCGGATTCGATAACAGGTTTCAGCGACTGGTATTCTGCACCTGCACCGGCAGTTATAAATTTGTTTCTGTACTGAAGTTGACCATGAAATGTGGGCAGATAAGAATTGAATGTGGCTGAATTGGGAGAAGCGCCGGTTGCATTGGCAGTTTGAAATTCACGGTCTTTGTAAGCAACCGCGCTGAAAGATAATTCGGGAGTGATTTTTTGAGTCACTTTAATCTGACCGGCCCATCCAAAAGGATTAAAGAGAATTCCCGTGTTGAAATTGGCTACCCCGGGAAAAACGTCAGGAATAAAAGATGGGTACCACGTTTGCCCAAAAGTGACCGCGGTCTTTGGCCAGGTGAGCGTTGCCGTTGCGTGGCGGAGTCGTAAAAGGCCTGTACTGCCGCTACCTGCTGAGGTTTTGTTGACTTCTGTATTTCCGAAAAAATCGGCTTCGATATTACCGCTGGCTTTTGCACCCCAAACGTCCGGCCCTTTAAATTTAATTCCAACTCGCGATGTGATCGCTAAAAAATTACTTGCCCCGGCATCATTAATGTCTTTTCCCGCAGCATCAAGTTTTTTATCGAGAGGATAAAGATTCAGCTGGTATTCTCTTGAGTAAGCTGACTGCCGGCTGTCAAAGTTATATTCTGCTCTTACCCAGCCATAAAGGGAAGCGTCCCATTCTTTTGGTTTGTTCTTCTCGGCTTCCAGAGCTTCAATTCTCTTTAAAAGGTCTGCATTAGATGGCGTTTCCTGTGCCGTGATATAAATATTAAAGAATAGGGAAGAGAGTATTCCTAATGAAAATGATAATTTCTTCATGGTTTGATAATTTTTAGCAGTTTTTTTTATCGGAACGAAAATGAAACTAAAAATTTATCTGAAGAAATTTAATATATATTTATGCTAAGAGTATAGTCTTGTAATTATAAAAGTAAAATTAAAGGATTTTTAAATCAGTGAATCTGGTGTTTTATCCATTTACTTCTTGAATCTTTCCCATTTGATCATCATGTATTTATCGCCGAATTCTGTAATGATAAGTCCGGAACCTTTGATGTTTTCTTCACTTTGCATGAACGTAATCAGTTCGCTTTGTTTGAAAACTTTATAGGTCGTATGAAATTCTGCATGGGGAGGTCTTTTGATGTTGTATTTTTTGATCCAGGAACTTACCGTAACATGAGAAACACCGATAATTCTTTCTATCTCCCGAAATGAAAGACCTTCAAGATATAATTGGAGTGCTTTGGTGACGTAGTAGTCATCAATCTGTTTGCCGAGTTTTTTTACGGTAAAATAGTAGTTGCATTCGCGGCAGAGAAACCGCTGGCGTTCCTTCACAATTCCACTTTTCACCACATTCTTTTGCTGGCATTTCGGACATGAATTAGGCATAACTATACTTTTTTAGCAAATATATATTAATTTAGCACATGTACAATATGTAGAATGAGTAAGATTTGATTTGGATGTCTTTCGTGAAAAAACTAATTCTTTTATCAGAATATTTTTCAACTCTTTTTTTGGAAGATGCTCTCTATTTATATTGGACTGTTCTGTATTTTAACTGAATATAAGATTCCTAATGTTCACATTTTTAAAAATTGATTTTTCATGTTCAAAATAAATTTCTATCTTTGCACCTAATGAAAGGAACATTCCCATTAGACGATTTACAGGTAGGTAGCGATGCCGACATCAACAATATTTGTTTTATTTAACGAAGCCTTTTGGCTTCGTTTTTTTTTGATTTAAACTGAAAAACTATGTTAACAACCACAGATTTAACCGTAGAAAAAATTAATTCTTTATTGAAAGCTGCAGATGAATTTTCCAAAGGAAAAATTCTCAAAGCCAAAGAAGAGATTTATGTGTCCAACCTTTTTTTTGAAGACAGCACGCGAACCAAAACCAGTTTCCATATTGCTGAGCGTAAATTGGGATTAAATGTAATACCGTTTGATATCAGTGCAAGTTCTGTAAACAAAGGAGAATCCCTTTATGATACGGTGAAAACGCTTAAAAGTTTAGGCATGAATCTTTTAGTTATCCGTCATAAACAGGATAAATTTTATCAGGACCTGAAAAATATCGGTATCCCAATCATCAACGGAGGCGACGGAACAGGCAATCATCCTTCGCAGACCCTTTTGGATCTAATGACTATTCATCAGGAATTCGGGAAATTCAAAGGATTGAAAATCGGAATTGTAGGCGATGTAAAACACAGCAGAGTAGCAAATTCCAATGCTGAAGCTTTGCGAAAATTAGGAGCTAAAGTTTATTTTTCCGGTCCCGAAAAATGGTTTGATGAGGGAACAATTATCAATGGAACTTATCACTCTATCGACGAACTGGTAAGAGAAGTGGATGTTTTGATGCTGCTGAGAATTCAGCATGAAAGACATGATGAAAAAATGAATATTTCTCTGGACAGTTACCATAAAAAATTCGGTTTGACGCTGGAACGTGAAAAAATAATGCAGAAAGATGCCATCATCATGCATCCCGCGCCCATCAACAGAGGCGTAGAAATACACAATGATTTGGTAGAATGTTCACGGTCCCGGATTTTCAAACAGATGGAAAACGGCGTGTTCGCAAGAATGGCCATTTTAAAACACACCTTGGAAAAATCAGGATTTGAATTTAAATAAAATTGAAGGAATCTGCCTTTTGCGAATCTAAAAATGAGTGAAATAAAAATGAAAAAGAAACTAGTATTAGAATCTGGTGAAGTGTTCCACGGCGAAGGTTTCGGAGCCAATCTGGAAACCGACGGGGAAGTGGTCTTCAACACCGGAATGACAGGCTATCAGGAGCTTATTTCCGATCCGTCTTATTGTGGGCAGATTGTCTGTATGACCTATCCGCTCATCGGAAATTACGGCATTAACCGGGACGATTACGAAAGCCTCGAACCCGCGATTAAAGGTTTAATTGTAAAAGAACTTTGCGATTTTCCGTCGAATTTTCGGAATCAGCTTACGCTTGACGAATTTTTTCAGAAAAAGAAATTGTCCGGAATTTCCGGAATTGATACCAGAAGGCTGACCAGAGTTTTACGGAGCAAAGGCGTGGTAAAAGGTAAAATCGTCGATGAAAATGCTGACGAAAATTCAGTAATTGAAACGCTTAAATCAACCGATTTTCCTATCAATCAGGTGGAAATGGTTTCCACAAAAACCGCCTACGCAAATCCAGGACGGGGATTGAATGTGGTCTTGGTAGATTTCGGTTCGAAACTCGGTATTCTGCGCGAACTTGCGCAAAGAGACTGCGATGTAAAAGTTGTTTCCCAAAATGTTACTGCAGAAGAAATTTTACTCATGAATCCCGACGGAATCATGCTTTCCAACGGTCCCGGAGATCCGGAAGATGTGAAAGGAGCTTCTGAACTGATCAATGGTTTGCTCGGAAAAGTACCGATTTTTGGAATCTGTCTGGGTCATCAGCTGATTGGTTTGGCATGTGGCGCAAAAACATTTAAACTTAAATTTGGTCACCGTGGCGGAAACCATCCGGTTTTGGATTTAGAGAAAAACAAAGTCGCCATCACTTCCCAGAATCATGGTTACGCGGTAGATCAGGAGTCTCTGAAAAATACAGATCTGGAGGAAACGCATATCGCACTTAATGACAGAACCAATGAAGGTTTGAGACACAAAATTCATCCGTGTTTTTCCGTACAGTATCACCCGGAAGCAAGTCCAGGACCGGAAGATGCCAATTATCTTTTTGATGATTTTGTTGAGTTGATGCAGGAATTTAAAGCAAAATAAATCTTAGGAATTAAAAAATGAAAAGAAACGACATAAAAACAATCCTCGTTATCGGTTCCGGTCCCATTATTATCGGACAGGCAGCTGAATTCGATTATGCAGGAACACAGGCTTGTCTGGCGCTTAGAGAAGAAGGTTATAAAGTGATTCTGATTAATTCTAATCCTGCCACCATTATGACTGATGTCGAAATTGCCGACAAAGTTTATATTGAACCTATTTCACTTCAGTTCGTAAGTCATATCATCAGAAAGGAGCGTCCCGATGCGCTTTTGCCTACTTTAGGCGGACAGACCGGATTAAATATGGCAGTGGAACTTCAGAACTCCGGGATTTTGGAAGAATGTAAAGTGGAAGTTTTGGGTACAAAACTTTCTGCGATCAATCAGGCTGAAGACCGTGATTTGTTCCGTGAACTGATGAGGGAACTCAACGAACCTGTTCCGGATTCTGATATTGTAAATACCGTTCAGGGAGCTTTGGAATTTGCCCATAATATTGGTTACCCTATTATTGTGCGTCCAGCTTTTACAATGGGAGGAACCGGTGGCGGAATTGCAAACAACGACGATGAACTCAAAGAAATTGCAAGTTTCGGTCTGAAATATTCACCAGTTACTCAATGTCTGATCGAAAAATCAATCGCCGGTTTCAAAGAAATCGAGTACGAGGTAATGCGCGATAAAAACGACAACGCGATCGTCGTTTGTAATATGGAAAACATTGATGCGGTCGGAGTTCATACCGGAGATTCCATTGTGGTGGCGCCTTCGCAGACTTTATCAGACCGGGAATATCAGATGTTGCGAAATTCTTCTTTAAAAATTATCCGTGCATTAGGAATTGAAGGAGGCTGCAACGTACAGTTGGCTTTGGATCCGCATTCTTTTCAATATTATATCATTGAGGTTAATCCACGGGTTTCGCGTTCATCAGCTTTAGCGAGTAAGGCAACCGGATATCCGATTGCTAAAATTGCAGCTAAAATTGCAGTAGGTTTAACCCTGGATGAAATCATGAATCCGGTGACAGGTAAGACTTACGCTTGTTTCGAGCCGGCTCTGGATTATGTGGTAACGAAATTCCCGAGATTTCCGTTCGATAAATTTGAAACAGCAGACCGCCGACTTTCCACCCAAATGAAAGCGACCGGAGAAGTAATGGCTATCGGAAGAAATTTCGAAGAATCTTTACAGAAAGCCATCCGTTCTCTGGAAACAGGTTTAAGACATATCGGATTAAAAACCAAACAGGCAGAAGCGTTAACCGACGAAGAAATTGAAAGAAGAATCCGCGTTTGTGACGATGAGAGACTTTTCATTATTGGCGATGCGCTAAGAAGAGGTTACGATTGGGAAAAAATAGTGGAGTGGAGTAAGATCGACAAATTTTTCATCTGGAAAATCAAGAAACTCATTGATTTTGAAAACATAATTGCTGAGAATAAATTCGATAAAGAAATATTGTTGCAGGCCAAAAAACTTGGGTTTGCAGATCTGCATATCGCGCATCTTTGGGAATCAGATCAGAAGACCATCTTTGATTTCAGGAAAAATAATGCAGTAATGCCTGTTTACAAGATGGTTGATACCTGCGCTGCGGAGTTCGAAAGCGAAACACCCTATTTCTACGGAACTTACGAAGAAGAAAACGAAAGTATTCCATCTGACCGCGAAAAAATAATCGTTCTCGGTTCCGGCCCGATCAGAATTGGACAAGGAGTTGAATTTGATTATGCGACCGTTCACTCGGTTTGGGCGATTAAAGAGCTCGGCTACGAAGCCATTATCATTAATAATAATCCGGAAACGGTTTCCACCGATTTCTCGATTTCTGATAAACTTTATTTCGAACCTTTGACGGAAGAAGATGTAATGAACATCATCGAACTTGAAAAACCAAAAGGTGTTGTGGTGCAGTTTGGCGGACAGACAGCAATAAATTTAGCTGATAAATTAGCTGCACACGGTGTTCAGATTCTTGGAACTTCCCTGGAAGATTTAGACCGCGCTGAAAACCGGAATAAATTTGAAGCCGCGCTTCAGGAAATGGGAATTCCGCAACCTTTGGGAAAAACCTGCTTTACCAAAGAAGAAGCTTTGGTTATCGCGAACGAAATTGGGTTCCCGGTGTTGGTTCGTCCGAGTTATGTTTTGGGTGGAAGAGCCATGGAAATCGTTTACGACGAAAAAGATCTCAGCCATTATATGACGAATGCGGTGAAGGAAAGTTCGGAACATCCTATTTTGATTGACCGCTATTTAACCGGAAAAGAAGTGGAAGTTGATGCGATTTCTGATGGCGAAACAGTCGTAATTCCTGGAATTATGGAACATATTGAGAGAGCCGGCGTTCATTCGGGAGATTCAATCGCGGTTTATCCTCCTCAGAATATTTCAGAAGAACAGATTGCAACACTGGTTGATTACACCGAAAGACTCGCGAAAGGCTTGAATGTAATTGGTTTAATGAATATTCAATATGTCCTTTCTGAAGGAAATGTCTACGTAATTGAAGTAAATCCAAGATCGAGCAGAACCGTTCCTTTCCTTTCTAAAATTACCGAAATACCGATGGCAAATCTTGCAACAAAGGTAATTCTCGGAAAAAAATTAAAAGACTTAGGTTACAAAAACGGTTTGGCTCCGAATAAAGAAGGAATTTTCGTAAAAGTTCCGGTATTTTCCTTCTCAAAATTAGCCAAAGTAGATATTTCTCTCGGACCGGAAATGAAATCCACAGGAGAAGTGATGGGGAAAGACACCACTTTGGAAAAAGCCCTTTATAAAGGTTTAATTGGCTCAGGACGCAAAATGCCGCTCCACGGTGCGATACTTTTCACCGTTGCGGATAAACATAAAGAAGAAGCCTGTGAACTGGCAAGACGTTTTCAAGAAATTGGTTTTAAAATCTGGGCAACCGAGGGAACTGCAAAGTTCTTCGAAGAAAACGGAGTCCGAACAAAAATCGGTTACAAAATCGAAGAAAATCCTGAAATTAATCTGATCGATCTCATCCAAACCGGGAAAGTTCAGTACATTGTAAATACGATGACCAAAGGAAAACAGTCAGAAAGAGACGGTTTCCAGATCCGCAGAACTTCCGTAGAAAACGGGGTTCCTTGTCTGACTTCGATGGATACGGTGGAAGCAATTTTAAAAGTCATTGAAAGTATGAGTTTTAAGATGGAGAAGATGTAATTCTATAATTACATAATTTATATTGAACGCGCCTTAGGGCGCGTTCTCTGTATTAATAAAGCTGTTTTTCATTCATCAATTTTTTTTATCTTTAAAAAATTAAAATTGTAAAATGAAAAAACTATTATTTACTGCGCTTTTAGCGATTTCTGTTTCAGCTTATTCACAGTTCACGATTCCTGCCTCAAGTCCGCGCCAGAAAGTGGAACAGCAGTTCTCTATGTCCAAAATCACCGTTGATTACGGCAGACCGGGCGTAAAAGGAAGAAAAATTTTCGGCGAACTCGTTCCTTTTGGAAAAGTGTGGCGTGCGGGAGCAAATTCTTCTACAAAATTAACTTTCGAGCAGTCTGTCACTTTTGGCGGAAAAACAGTTCCGGCCGGAACTTACGGTTTGTTTGTGATCCCAACTGAAAAAGAATGGAAAATCATTTTGAATAAAGACGCTCAGCAATGGGGAGCCTATGAATACGATGAAAAATTAAATGTGACTGATATTGTGGTGCCGGTTCAGAAACTATCCGAAACACAGGAATGGTTCGCAATTGAACTGAATCCTGTGGATGACAGTTCATTAGATTTGGTAATGAAATGGGATGTCACAAAAGTAACCGTTCCTTTGAAAACCGCTAAACCGGACACCGTTACAAAAATTGTAGAAAAACTGAAGGAAATTAAGCAGATTGAAAAAGATGCGGCCGCGAAAAAATAATTAAGAAATAAAATAAATATGTCAAAATTTTTAAAATCAGGTCTGTTGCTTTTATTGATGTCTTTTTTGGTCATTTCATGTTCAAACCATGTTAAAACTTTAGAAAACGGTAAGAAAATTGACAGCCGTTTGGTTGGCGTTTGGTCAGGTTCCGAAAAAGATCAGCAGATTGAAGGTGTTGAAAAAAAATGGGATATGACCCGAAATGCTGACGGAACTTTCATCTTAGATTTTGTATTTACTCAAAACGGCCTAAGTCAAAAAACTCAGGAAACCGGAAACTGGTGGGTTGAAGGTAATAAATTTTATGAATTTCACGAAGAATCTGAACAGACGGATGTTTATACCTATTCCGTACTCAATAAAAATCAGGTGAAGTTCAAATCGCAGAGTATAAGCATAAGCATGAGCAATGACTCTTATGAATTTATTGATACCCGCAAAAAGTAAAACTGAATGTCTCAAAATTTTGAGACATTTTTTTATTGAGGAATTAAAAATACTTGTCAATTTTTCGGTTGCAAAGCTTTTTATCCAAACATAAATTTGCATTAAATTTACACAATGGAACTTTCAACCGAAATCATGTATCAGGCTTCACTCGACAAAAACCCCGATTTTGAAGGTGTTTTTTGGATGGGTGTAAAAACCACCGGAATTTTTTGCCGCCCTATCTGCCGCGCCAGAAAACCAAAACCGGAAAATGTGGAATTTTTCCAGTCGACAAAAGCTGCAATTCTTAAAGGTTACAGACCTTGTAAAGTTTGTAAACCTCTGGAAAACCCTGATGAAACTCCGGAATATATCCAGCAGATTCTGCATGAATTAAGGGAAAATCCGGCGCAGAAGTTTAAAGATTACGATCTGGTAAAACGCGGTATCGAACCGGCTACGATGAGAAGATGGTTTCAGAAAAATCACGGAATGACTTTTCAGGCCTTTCAGAGAATGTTCAGATTAAACACGGCTTTTAAAAAACTGCAGCAGGGTGAAAATATTATCGAAACTGCTTATGAAAGCGGTTTTGAAAGCTTAAGCGGGTTCAGCGAAAGTTTCAGAAATATATTTGGTGTGTCACCGAAAAATTCTAAGGAGCAGAAAATTATCGACCTTAAAAGAATTGAAACTCCGATCGGAACCATGTATGCAGCCGCCACTGAAGAAGGAATCTGCATGCTCGAATTTACAGACCGTAAAATGCTGGAAACAGAATTCAAAGATTTGGCAAAATCACTGAACGGGACCATTGTTTTAGGTGAAAATAGACATTTTAAAATTCTCGAACAAGAACTGAAATTATATTTTGACGGAAAACTCAAAGAATTTACCGTTTCTTTAAGTCCTGTAGGAACTGAATTTCAGAAAAGCGTCTGGAAAATACTGCAGAAAATCCCTTACGGCGAAACCTGGAATTACAGAAAGCAGTCGGAGGTTTTGGGTGATGCAAAAAAAGTCCGTGCGGTGGCCAATGCGAACGGAATGAATAAGATTTCCATTTTAATCCCATGTCACAGAGTAATCGGGAGCAACGGAACATTAACCGGTTATGGAGGAGGAATCTGGCGAAAACAGAAATTACTCGAACTTGAAAATGCGATCCTTTTTTAATTCTGAAACTCATTTTTAAGAATTCTGTATTTCATCAAAACTTATTTATCTTTAAAAAAATATCATGGATTTCTCTGTTCAAACCATTTTAGAAAACGAAAATTTTAAATTGATTCCCTTACAGGAAAACGATTTTGAAAGGCTATACGATGTTGCGTCCGATCCGAAAGTTTGGGAACAGCATCCAAATAAAGAGCGTTATAAAAGGGAAGTCTTCGAGAATTTTTTCAAAGGAGCTATCGAAAGCAAAGGCGCTTTTTTGGTGGTGAGTAAAGATTCCGGCGAAGTTTTAGGATGTACAAGATTTTATGATTTCGATGAAGAAAACAGTTCTATTCTGATAGGTTACACTTTTTACGGAAGAAATTCGTGGGGGAAAAATGTAAATCCTCAGATTAAAAAAGTGATGCTTGATTATATTTTCCAGTACGTAGAAACCGTTATTTTTCACGTCGGTAAAGATAATATCCGCTCGCAGATTGCGATGGAGAGACTTGGAGCGGAAAAAATGCGGGAAGAAGAAATCGCCTATTTTGGTGAATTGCCGAAGATAAATGTGGTTTACGAGATCAAAAAAGAAGACTGGATTAGTTAATTTCCTGAACAATCCTGAAACATTTCAGCCCCGAAATAAAAAATAAAAAGCCACGCAATTCCTTTAAGCGTAAAAAATATCAAACCGCCTACTCCTACGCGTTTGAACCACATTTTCATTTTCCCGTTTCTGTCGTTTTCCGGCTGTTTATTTTCCATTGCTATACTTTTGCCAAAATTACTTATTTATTTTTAATCTAAATTGAATATCAGATCAACACACTATTTCCCAATCAAGTGACATATCCATTAAAAAGCTTGTGATAACATGATTTATTTTAATTAATTCTAGAAGTTTTCCAGATTTGCCTAAAATTCATATCTTTAAACTCAACTCAAATTTAAATATATGTCTACAAAAACCGATGTTTTCGGAATTGAAAAAACACTTAGAAATTTAGGAATCTCAAAAGAAAATAAAGGAGTTTCATCTGGCGGTAATTACTTTGGTAACGGCGATTTGCTTGAAAGCTATTCCCCAACCGACGGCCAGTTGATCGCAAAAATACAGACAGCAAGTTCAGAAGATTACAATACCGTTATCGAAACGGCAAAATCAGCTTTTAAAGAATTCCGGATGATTCCGTCCCCGAAAAGGGGAGAACTGGTACGTCAGTTTGGGCAGAAACTCCGTGAATATAAAGATGATCTGGGGAAGCTGGTTTCCTATGAAATGGGAAAATCCTTGCAGGAAGGTCTGGGCGAAGTTCAGGAAATGATCGATATCTGTGATTTCGCAGTAGGACTTTCGCGGCAGCTTCACGGTTTTACGATGCATTCCGAAAGACCTGGCCACCGCATGTACGAGCAGTATCATCCGCTGGGAGTGGTAGGAATTATCTCTGCCTTCAATTTTCCGGTTGCAGTTTGGTCTTGGAATACTGCTTTATCGTGGATTTGCGGAAACGTAACCATCTGGAAGCCATCAGAAAAAACTCCGCTTTGCGGTATTGCCTGCCAGAATATCATTGCTCAGGTTTTAAAAGAAAATAACCTTCCGGAAGGAATTTCTACAATGATTGTAGGCGACCATAAAATTGGCGAGCAGCTGGTAAACGATAAAAATGTAGCGTTAGTTTCCTTTACCGGTTCTACAAGAGTCGGACGTATTGTTGGGAAAACCGTAGCGGAAAGATTCGGAAAATCAATTCTTGAGCTTGGCGGAAACAATTCGATTATCATCACTGAAAATGCAGATCTGGATATGTCCATTATCGGTGCAGTTTTCGGTGCCGTGGGAACTGCTGGCCAAAGATGTACTTCAACACGACGTTTAATTATTCATGAATCTGTTTATGACGAAGTGAAAAACCGTTTGGTAAAAGCTTATGGTCAATTAAAAATTGGAAATCCTTTGGACGAAAATAATCATGTAGGTCCTGTGATTGACAAAGATGCGGTAAAACAGTATTTGGATTCTATCGAGAAATGTAAAGCGGAAGGCGGGAAATTTGTGGTTGAAGGCGGTGTTCTTGACGGAGAAAAATATGGGTCAGGATGTTACGTAAAACCGTGCATTGCAGAAGTGGAAAATTCTTTCAAAATTGTTCAGCACGAAACTTTTGCCCCGATTCTTTATATCATGAAATATAAAAATCTTGAAGAGGCGATCGATATGCAGAATGATGTTCCGCAAGGACTGAGTTCAGCAATTATGACCCAAAATCTTCGCGAAGCAGAACTTTTCCTTTCACAGGCCGGTTCCGACTGTGGAATTGCCAATGTGAATATCGGTACTTCCGGTGCGGAAATCGGTGGTGCTTTCGGCGGCGAAAAAGAAACCGGGGGTGGTCGCGAATCAGGTTCAGACGCATGGAAATACTACATGAGGAGACAGACCAATACTATTAATTATACTGCAAGTCTGCCTCTGGCACAGGGAATTAAATTTGATTTGTAAAATGTTTTCCTGATGTAATTTCTAAAATTAAATAATCCTGTCGGACTTTAAAATTCGGACAGGATTTTATAAAACTTTAATCCTCAAATCTTAAACAAAATATATGAACGACGCAATTGCTTCTCACCCTCAGACTACAAATAAAGTAAAAGAAATCCTAGGCAGACACTTGCTTGCTGATGGTTTCGATTTCGTGATGGATATCGAAAAATCCCACGGAACCTGGATTCATGACCGAAATACCGGCAAAGAATTTCTCGATATGTTTTCCATGTTCGGCTCAGCATCGATCGGCTACAATCATCCTTATTTAATGGAAAGATCGGCATGGCTGGGAAAAATGGCGGTCAACAAACCAACTTTAGCTGACGTATATTCTCAGGAATTTGCTGACTTTATGGAGGTTTTTGAAAGAGTAGCCATTCCGAAAGAACTGCAGTATGCTTTTTTCATTGAGGGCGGAACAATGGGCGTCGAAAATGCAATGAAAGCCTGTTTTGACTGGAAAACCCGCAAAAATTTTGAAAAAGGTTTAGATCTGGAAGCAGGAATCTGTATTCATTTCCAACAGGCGTTTCACGGTAGAAGCGGTTATACTTTGAGTTTAACCAATACTTCAGATCCTCGAAAGTATCAGTATTTCCCAAAATTCGACTGGCCCAGAATCATCAATCCACACTTAAATTTCCCAATTACTGAAGAGAATTTAGAGGAAACCATTAAAAATGAACAGCTGGCTTTGCTTCATATCCAGGAAGCAATTCTTTCAAATCCAAATAAGGTGGCATGTATCATTATTGAACCTATCCAGGCTGAAGGTGGTGATAACCATTTCCGTGACGAGTTTTTGGTAGGATTGAGGAATATCTGCGACGAAAACGAAATTCTGTTAATTTTTGACGAAGTTCAAACAGGCATCGGAATTACCGGAAAAATGTGGGCTTTCGAGCATTTTACAGCCAAACCTGATATTATTTCCTTCGGAAAAAAAGCACAGGTTTGCGGGGTTTTAGCAAATAAAGAAAAATTTGATGAAATTCCTCAAAATGTGTTCAGAGAAAGTTCAAGAATTAATTCCACATTCGGAGGTAATTTTATTGATATGCTTCGTTTTCAGTTGGTTTTGGAAGTAATAGAAAAAGAAAACCTGGTTGAAAATGCAAGAATCGTAGGCGAATATCTTCTCGAAGGTCTTCAAAAATTACAGCAGCAATTTCCTGACAAGATTTCAAACGCCAGAGGAAGAGGATTAATGTGTGCGATCGATTTGCCGAGTGGAGCTGCCCGCGATAAAATGCGTGAGGTGCTGTACGATGACGGGTTAATTATTCTTGCGTGCGGAGACCAATCCATCCGTTTCCGTCCACATCTTAACGTTACAAAGGAAGAAATTCAAATCGCTCTGGATAAAATTGCCCGGGGTATCAGTCATATTTAACTGAAGTTTTGTGCGCCTGGATTTGAGAAATTTTAATGGTGATTAATATCTTGTAAATTTTATGAAAAGTTAACAGATATTTTCGGTAAATATTTAGTAATTTTAAAACTCAAAACCGAAATGAATATGGAAAGAGAAACAAGAGTGTCCGTTTTTGAAAGTGAAAACCCATCTGAAATTCAATTGATAAAGTCTAAACTGGATGCTCAGGATGTGACCAGTTTTTTAAACGACAAATACATGTCTTTTACGACAACCCCCACTGCAAACACGATAAGACTGATGGTGAATCTGCAGGATGAACAGAAAGCATTTGATATTATTGATGCTTATATAAAGGAAACAGATCTAGACTTTAATACTAACCTTAAAAATTAAATTCATAATTTAAATTTTACGTTTTACAGAAATCGGAGCCAATTAGGCTCCGATTTTTTATGTGATTAAAACAATAAATTAACAGTAAGATTTTTAAACAGAATCCGGTTTGTAATTATTTTTCATCATTTTAATAAATACGGAGGGTTTTAAATCAAATTTTCTGCGGAAATTATCTGAAAAGTTTTCAGTACTGGAGAACCCGGAGATACTGGCCAATTCTTTTACATCCATATTGATATATTTTACATCATTTTTGAGATGGTCAATAATATAATCCAACCGGAGATCATTTATATAGAGTGTGAAATTCTTTCCTTTATAGGAATTGATAATTTTGGAAAAGTAAGTAGAGTTGGTGCCGAGTTCCTCACTCAGCATTTTTTGGGAAATCTGCGGATCAAGAAATTTATTCTCGCTTTCAAAAATTTCAAGCTGCTTTAAGATGTTTTCAACAAAAATAGGGTTGAGTCCGGGGATTTTATTATAATAATCATAATCGAAAGTCTGTTTGTACTCCGTCTCAGCCGGATCGGTAATAAGGTTTTCCTGTGCCGGATGTATTTTGTTCTGTCTGGCAATAATCTCTTCAAACCTCTTTTTGTAATTCTGTTTTTCGCGATAAATGCGGAAACCGAAAATCAGAAACCCAAGTACGAGTAAGCTCGATACCGTTAGGAAAACAGTTCTTTGATTTTCCAGTGTATTTTCAATTCTGTTTTTTTCAGCGATCAGTTTTGTGGTGTCATATTCTTTTACAATCCTTTGATACAGATATTTGAAGTTTTTTTCATAAGACCGGTCAAGGAACATCAGTTTATTAATATATTCAAGCTGCTTCTGGGTATCGCCGATAGAATGGTAATATTTAATTAAAATCTCATAGGCAGACCGGAACTGGGGATCGAGTTTTTTAGTTTTATTGTAATGTTTATCAATTTCCTCCAGATATTTAATAGCTAAAGTCTTTTTGCCGATATTCCAGTAAGAAAGTCCAAGGTAGAAAACTTCTGTATTATGTTCCCACTGATCATTGTAAAGTCTGATGGCTTCAGATAATTTGGAGATTGCAGTTTGGTAATCTTTCGAATAATATGCGTTAGTGCCTTCAGACGAAATAAAGTATGGGACATATTGCGGTAGTTTATTTTCCTGAAGATAATCAAAAGCCTCTTTTAATAGTGCTTTATTCTCACTAAACTGCCCAAGTTTTGTATTTGAATCGATAAGACTCATTAAAGAGTAGACATAATACATCTGGTAGTTTTTTCCCAATGATGTCTGTTTCTGCAGATTGTCCTTAAAAAATTTCAGACATATAACCAACTCTTTCTTCGCATCTTCATATTGCCCGAGATATATTTTGTTTTGGGCGATGATGTAAATTGTTTTGTTGAAGATGTATTCATTCCCATATTCCTGTGAAAGTTTATTGGCAATCAAAATATCATCAAGGGCTTTTTGATAAAATTCCTCGGCCATATTGATGTTCCCACGGTTAAGATAGCCATCAAGCAGAATCTTTTTAACATTTGCCTTTTTGGCGATAACTAATGCACTGTCTGCATAATTTATGTTTGAAGGATAAGTGCTGCTCATGCTTGCATAACGGTAAGCATAGAACAGTGCTTCATTATTTTTCTCTTTTTTTGATTTTTTAATATATAAATTAATCAGCTCCCATGCTTTAGTATGATCATTACTGTAGTAATCTATCTTTTTTTCTATTTCTTCATTGCTCAAATTGGCAATTGCTGAGCTTTGGGCACGCAGATTTGTAAAAAAAAACAGGAAAAAGATAAAAAAAAGCGATGTTAAAAATTTCAACTGCATAAAGCCCTAATAAATTGGTTAATAAGGATATAAGATATTTTTCACCATTTATTTTACAATATTACTGCAATTTTTTTAAAAAAACAGCATAGATTTTACAATATGCTTGTGATTTTTTATAAACTAACGGTTGTTTTTTTTGCGGTGTATGGGTCAGCCGCGATACATTTGTAAAAAAATAAACATATGAAAAAATCAGCCTTTATCGCAGCAGCAGTTATTACTATATTAACAGTACAATCTTGCAGACAGTCAGACGATGTAATGTCACCGGAGGAAATGGCAACATTACAAAAAGTACAGGATTCTTCCAATAACCTGTCAGGTAAAAATGCAACTGACGCTTTAGAAATAGAACAGCCAACTGCTCCTATAAGTGAAGTTGACGGAGAAATCTTACCTCCACCAAAAAAGTAACCCCTTAAACTAAATATTTTTTTTCATCATTTGTGTTTGGTCCTTCCGCGGTATATTCGCGGAAGGGCCTTTTTATAGATACACCAAAATAACAGCTTTGTTGTTTGGTGTTATATTAAGTTTCCTTATTTTCGTATCTTTGTAAAATACCACTTGTTATGGAAGAAACCTATATAGAAACTCAAGAAATCTCATTTCAGGATTTTAAAAACAATGTTTTAGAAGATTATAAGCTTGGAAGAATTTCCCGTGAAATGTCCTATCTCGGAAGACGGGAAGTGCTGACAGGAAAGGCGAAGTTTGGGATTTTCGGTGACGGTAAAGAATTGCCCCAGCTTGCGATGGCAAAAGTTTTTAAAGATGGTGATTTCCGTTCCGGGTATTACCGGGACCAAACATTTGCAATGGTGATTGGTGCGGTAACCGTGGAAAGTTTTTTTGCACAATTGTATGCCGATACCAGCGTAGAGCGCGAACCTGCCTCAGCGGGCCGACAGATGAACGGGCATTATGCTACAAGAAGTCTGAATGAAGACGGAAGCTGGAAAAAC
The DNA here is from genome assembly GCF_019038595.1 of Kaistella soli. Lineage (GTDB taxonomy): Bacteria > Bacteroidota > Bacteroidia > Flavobacteriales > Weeksellaceae > Kaistella > Kaistella soli. The sequence continues at coordinate 355,823 of NZ_JAHOPF010000002.1, read as the reverse complement.
TTAATCGCGCAGAAAAATATCTCTTCTGACATTTCACCTACTGCAGGACAGATGCCGAGGCTTTTAGGATTGGCTCAGGCATCTAAAATTTATAAAGATGTAAAATTTGAAGGCTCTGAAAAATTCTCCAACGGAGGTAATGAGGTCGCTTTCGGTACCATTGGTGATGCATCTACAGCTGAAGGTCATTTCTGGGAAACACTGAATGCAGCTTGTGCTCTTCAGGTTCCGATGATTGTTTCTATTTGGGATGACGGTTACGGGATTTCTGTTCCCACCCATAATCAGCGTGCAAAAGCGGATATTGCTGAAATGCTTTCAGGTTTCCAGAGAACGGAAGGTCAAAATCAGGGTTGCGAAATCATTCAGGTAAAAGCCTGGGATTATCCGTCACTTCTAGATGCTTATGCAAAAGCAGAACATTTTGCCAGAGTTGAAAGCGTTCCCGTCGTTGTACATGTTGTTGAAGTTACCCAGCCACAGGGACATTCCACGTCAGGTTCGCATGAAAGATATAAAAACCATGACCGTTTAGGTTTTGAAACTGATTTCGACGCATTAGAAAAATTTAAAGAGTGGATACTCAATTACTCAATCGAAATTGAAGGAAAAGATGAACTCCTTGCAACTGCAGAAGAATTGGAAGCGATCGAAGCAGAAGCAAAAAAGCGTGTTAAAGACGGACAGAAAGCTGCCTGGGATCATTATCAGAAAAGTATTCAGGATGTAAAAAGCAGTGTGCTGCCTTTAGTGGAAACTTTAAAAACGGTTCAGCCGGAAATCGCTCCGGAAATTGAAAAATTCAGTAAAATAATTTCTGTTTCCAAAAGAGATATTTTCCACTTGGTGAGAAAGTCTTTATTGCTGACTCGAGGAAAGGATTCTGCTGAAAGACAAAGTCTTCAGAGCAAATTTGACGAAATTTATGCGGTTGAAAAAGACAATTATTCTTCCCATTTATATTCTCAGTCTCAGTGGAAAGCTACTAATGTAAAAGAAGTACCGCCTGTTTTTTCTGACAGTTCAGAAACCGTGGACGGTAGAGTGGTTGTCCGTAATAATTTTGATAAAATTTTCAGCAAATATCCTGAAACTTTGGTTTTCGGTGAAGATACGGGAAATATTGGTGATGTAAACCAGGGCCTGGAAGGTCTTCAGGAAAAATACGGCGAATTAAGAATCGCAGATACCGGAATCCGTGAAGCCACTATTTTAGGACAGGGAATCGGAATGGCAATGCGCGGTTTAAGGCCGATCGCAGAAATCCAGTATCTCGATTATATCCTGTACTGTCTGCAGGGAATGAGCGACGATCTGGCAACGGTTCAGTACCGGACAAAAGGAGGGCAAAAAGCACCGGTAATCATCAGAACGCGCGGTCACAGACTGGAAGGTGTTTGGCACTCCGGATCTCCGATGGCAGGGATCATTAATCTTTCAAAAGGAATTTTGGTGCTGGTACCAAGAAATTTAACCAAAGCGGCAGGATTTTATAATACTATGCTTCAAAGTGACGAACCGGCAGTTATTGTCGAATGTCTGAACGGTTACCGTTTGAAAGAGAAGCAGCCGGATAATTTAGGAGAATTCACTGTTCCTGTAGGGAAAATTGAAGTGACGAAAGAGGGTGAAGATGTTACTCTGGTTACGTACGGATCTACATGGAGAATCGTCATGGAGGCGGCAGAAGAACTGGAAAAAATCGGAATTTCAGCGGAAGTGATAGATGTTCAGTCTTTAATCCCGTTCGACCTTAGTCATGATATTGTGAAAAGTGTGAAGAAAACCAACCGTTTGGTCGTTATTGACGAAGATGTGGAAGGCGGAACTTCAGCTTTCATTCTTCAGCAGATCCTTGAAAAACAGAAAGCATTCAGATATCTGGATTCCGATCCGCTGACGATTTCTGCAGAAAACCACAGACCGGCGTATGCAAGTGACGGCGATTATTTCAGCAAGCCAAGTGTTGACGATATGGTAGAGAAAGTATATGCAATGTTCAATGAGAGCAACCCAGCAAAATTTCCAAAGATTTAATCTTTAAATAATAACAAAAAAAGCAGACTCCGGTCTGCTTTTTTTATGCACAGTTTTTGCATCTGAAAGAGAAATTTCAGACTTATGAGAAAGTTATTATTTACAATATCGCTTGTATTATTAAGCATGGCCTGCAATAAAAAGGAAAATAAAACATCCGAATCACATCCAATGCAGACACAGAACAAAAATGAAATGACCGCTCTGATGACTGGAATGATGGATGAAATGCACAGTGATAAACCCTCAGGAAACAACGATGCAGATTTCGCTAAAATGATGATCGAACACCACAAAGGTGCTGTGGAAATGTCCGAACTGCTTCTGAAAAAAGGAAAAAATGAGGAATTGAAATCTTTTGCCCGGAAAGTGATTACTGCACAAAATCAGGAGATTAAATTGATGGAAAAATTCGCGGAGGATAAAGAAGTTTCAGCGGACAGCAAAAATTTTCAAAAGGAACTCAACCAATCAATGTCAGTGATGATGAATAAGGAAATCAAAATTTATGACGATATCGATAAGGATTACGCTCAACAGATGATTCCCCATCACCAGAGTGCCGTAGATATGGCCAAAGTTTATCTTAAATATGGAAAACAGAAAGAGCTGTTAAATTTATGCCGGGAAATCGTAACGAGTCAAACTGCTGAAATTGCCCAGCTTCAACTTTGGCTTAAAAACAGTTGACACCAGATTGGCCGCTCTTATCAAACCTCTTTCTAAATAAGAATGGGATAATAAAATCATGAGAAATTTTCCGTAAATTCGCATAAATTTATTAATTCATGAACTACGATATTATTGTCATCGGCAGTGGTCCCGGTGGATATGTGACGGCCATCAGAGCTGCACAGTTAGGTTTCAAAACCGCCATCATTGAAAAGGAAAATTTAGGCGGAATATGCCTGAACTGGGGATGTATCCCAACCAAAGCTTTGCTGAAGTCGGCTCACGTTTTCAATTACCTGAAACATGCGGATCAGTATGGTTTGAACGCCGTGGAGAATCCCGGTTTCGATTTCTCTAAAGTAATTCAGAGAAGTAGAGGAGTTGCTACCAAAATGAGCGGAGGAATTTCTTTTCTGATGAAGAAAAATAAGATCGATGTGATCATGGGAACTGCAAAAGTTCAAAAAGGAAAAAAAGTAAGCGTTACCGATAAAGAAGGTAAAGCCACAGAATATTCAGCAGAACATATTATCATTGCAACAGGAGCGAGATCCAGAGAATTGCCAAATATACCGCAGGATGGTGTAAAAGTAATCGGATACCGACAGGCACTTGCGCTTCCTGAGCAGCCAAAATCAATGATTATCGTTGGTTCAGGAGCTATCGGTGTTGAGTTCGCTGATTTCTACAATACGATGGGAACGAAAGTTACCGTTGTTGAATTCATGCCGAACATTGTTCCGGTAGAGGATGAAGAAGTTTCAAAACATGTTGAAAAATCTCTGAAAAAATCAGGAATTGAAATCATGACCAATGCTTCCGTAGAATCTGTGGATACCAGCGGAAACGGCGTAAAAGCCAACGTGAAAACCGCCACCGGAAATATTACTCTGGAAGCCGATATCTTATTGTCTGCAGTTGGAATTGCCGCCAATATTGAAGGACAGGGCTTTGAGGAAGTTGGAATTCAGACCGACAAAGGAAGAGTTTTGGTGAACGAGTGGTATGAGACTTCAGTTCCGGGATATTACGCAATCGGGGATATCCTTCCGACTCAGGCCTTGGCTCACGTGGCTTCTGCAGAGGGAATTACCTGTGTGGAAAAAATTAAAGGCATGCATGTTGAAAAAATCGACTATGGCAATATTCCAGGCTGTACTTACTGTCACCCGGAAATCGCGTCTGTCGGTTTAACTGAAAAACAGGCAAAAGAAAAAGGATACGAAATTAAAGTTGGGAAATTCCCGTTCTCAGCTTCAGGAAAAGCTACTGCTAACGGTGATACCGACGGATTCATCAAAGTGATTTTCGATGCGAAATATGGAGAGTGGCTGGGATGTCACATGGTAGGAGACGGTGTAACTGATATGATTGCGGAAGCAGTGGTTGCAAGAAAACTGGAAACTACAGGACACGAAGTTTTAAAATCAATCCACCCGCACCCAACCATTTCGGAGGCGGTAATGGAAGCAGTTGCTGCAGCGTATGGCGAGGTGATTCACATCTGATCAAATTGATATTTAAATAATTAACCGCAGAATTTCTGCGGTTTTTTTTGTGCAGAGAAATTCATATCTTAACAAAAAATTAATCTATGAATTGTAAGTACATCTTCCCGGTACTGTTGTTTTCGGGAACCGTGGTGTTTTCTCAAAGTAAAAATGACAATGTTCTGCCCAATGAAAATTTAATCGCAGAAAATATTCCTGTCATTCCAAAAAGTCTGAATGAAAAAATCAAGAAATATTCAGAAAGCAGAGGTGCAAATTTTACCTCCATTCATCCCAACGGAAAGGAAGTGATTATGGTAACGCGGTTCGGATCAACCAACCAGCTTCACAAACTGTCTCAGGCAATGGGAAACAGAAAGCAAATCACCTTTTTTGATGAGCCTGTAAATTCTGCCGATTATGAACCTGTAAAAGGTGAATATCTCGTATATTCTAAAGATATTGGCGGAAATGAATTCGGTCAGCTTTTTAAACTTGATTTAAAAACGATGGAATCTAAACTGCTCACTGACGGAGGAAGATCTCAGAACGGCGGAATGGTGTGGAAAAAAGACGGCAGCGGCTTCTATTTTTCTTCCACGAAAAGAAACGGAGGTGACCGTGATATCTATTATATGAATCCTTTAAAACCTGATGAAACCAAACTTGTTCTTGAGGTAAAAGGCGGCGGCTGGGGAATTAATGACATTTCCAGTGACGGTAAAAGATTAATCATCGGTGAATATGTGTCTGCAAACGAGTCTTATCTCTACCTTTTCAATACGGATACGGGAAAACTCGAACCTATTACTGACAGAAGTGAAAAGCAGATTGTTCAGGGCAGCGCAAAATTTGGCAAAAATCCTGATGAGATTTGGTACGTAACCGACCGAGACAATGAGTTTGACCGTCTGGCAACATTCAATCTGAAAACGAAGAAAATCAGCTATTATACCAGCGATATTCCGTGGGAAGTTTCCGGTTATACTTTATCGAAAGATAAAACTAAAATTGTTTTTGAAACCAATGAGAGCGGCGTGAACAAAATGTATCTGATGGATACCGCGGCTAAAAAATACAGCGAAATTAAGGGTCTGCCGATTGGTTTAATTAATAATTTCGACTTTACGGATGATGGAAAATCCCTTTTCTTTTCACAGTCCACATTTGATTCTTCCGCGGATATTTACCGTTTGGATCTGGCTTCCAAAAATATTGAAAGATGGACGGAGAGCGAACAGGGCGAAATGCAGAAAACCGATATGTCCCAACCCAAACTCATCGAATGGAAAAGTTTTGACGATATGAAGATCACTGGTTTTTATTATCCTGCATCTAAGAAATTTACAGGAAAAAGACCGGTACTGATTAATATTCACGGTGGTCCCGAAGGGCAGTCCATGGCGTCATCTCTAGGCTCAGGAAATTACTATACCAATGAAATGGGTGTAGCCCTTATTTATCCGAATGTCCGCGGTTCTTCAGGTTTCGGTAAAACCTATATTGCGAGCGACAATGGATTTAACCGGATGAATTCTGTAAAAGATATCGGCGCTTTACTCGACTGGATTGCAAAACAACCAGAACTCGACAAAGACCGGATTATGATTATGGGAGGAAGTTACGGCGGATTTATGACTTTGGCTACCGCATACGAATATGCTGATAAGATCAGATGTTCCGTAGATATTGTTGGAATTTCAGACTTTAATACCTTCCTCAAAAATACGGAAGAATACAGAAGAGATCTAAGAAGAGTAGAATACGGAGACGAACGCGATCCCAAAATGAGTGAATTTTTCACAAAAATTGCACCTCTAAATAATACTGACAAAATTAAAAAACCAATGTTCATCATTCAGGGGACCAATGACCCAAGGGTTCCGGTTACAGAGGCTACCCAAATGAGAGATAAACTGAAAGCACAGGGCAATACCGTTTGGTATCTTGAGGCGAAAAACGAAGGCCACGGTTTCCGTAAGAAAGAAAATATCGATTTTCAGAGGCTTGCTGTGATCCGTTTTATGCAGGAATTCCTTCTGAAATAAAAAACCGGATAATTTATATTTTTAAACCACGTCTTTTTGGACGTGGTTTTATTATTTTTGAGGAAATTTTGATGATGGAAAAATACAGTCTTGGTTTGGTGCTTTCGGGAGGCGGAACAAAAGGAGTTGCGCATGCGGGAGTGCTGAAATTTCTTAAGGAAAAGAACATCCGTCCGGAAATACTTTCTTGCTGCAGCGCAGGTTCAATTGTCGGAAGTCTGCACGCAGTCGGAAAAACGCCCGAGGAAATCCTGGATTTTTTTAAATCGGTGTATTTTTTCCATTGGAAGCACTTTGCTATCAACAAACCGGGCTTGGTGTCTTCCATGATTTTTTCTAATTATCTGAATCCGGTTTTCAGGGAAATGACTATCGGTGATCTGGATTTAAAAGTAAAAATCATCGCTACCGAACTGGTTTCCGGTGACCAGAAAATTTTTAAAAATACCGATAAAATTGTGGATGCCGTGATCGCTTCATGCTCTATCCCCGGTATTACAACGCCTTATATAGTGGGAAATGAAATGTTCAGCGATGGCGGTGTTCTGAATAATTTTCCGGCAGATATCATTCATCAGGAGTGTGAAAAACTCATCGGCGTATACGTTTCTCTTCCTCAGGATGTGGAAGTCTCTGATCTTAATTCTATTAAAGCCGTTACATCCCGGGCTTACGAACTCCTTTCTCACCGGACGGAAATTCATAAATTTTCCTATTGTGACTGGCTGATCAGTTCCAAGAAACTCTCTCAATACGGCACTTTCGAACGGAAAGCAAACCGGCTGGAAGAAATTTTCGAAATCGGTTATCAGGCAGCTAAAGATTCTTATGAAAATGTTATGATTTAGAACAGGTATTTCCAGTACACCAAAATCCCTACAAACACAGCGGCCATTGCCATTAAAACCACAGAACCCGCAGCAATGTCTTTGATGATTTTTATCCTCTCATCATATTCTGGATTAATAATGTCACAAATTTTTTCGACGCAGGTATTTACAATTTCCAAACTTAATACCGAAAAACAAACGGTTAATATCAGCGCGGTGTCAGTCGCACCGAGTTTCAGATAAACAATAAGAAACAGATTGACGAGCAGTGCTAATACTTCCAGCTGGAAATTCCTTTCAGATTTCAACATCCAGATCAATCCATTTACGGAATTCAGGACGCTTTTATGAAATGGTGGTTTTCTCATTACCAGTTTTTATCGATCATGTAAATAAGCTGTCCCATTACAACAGCGCCTAACAGCAGTTCGCGGCGGTTTACTTTATCGAAAGTGTCTTCCTCAGAATGGTGAATTTCGAAATAGCGCTGGGAATCGGGAACGAGTTCTCCTAAAGGCACTCCCAGTTTTTCCATGGGTTCGATATCGGTTCCGGCATACTGCAGCTCAAAATTATGAACGCCATACGGAAGAAAAAGATTTCTCCAGGACTGTACTTCTTTGCGTTTCCCGGCATCCATCAGCAGCGCAATTCCTCTTGGCGTGAAGCCGCCGCCGTCACTTTCTATACCGAAGATATGTTTTTCATTATTTTTACGGATGTTATCAGCGTAAGTATTTCCGCCCCTCACGCCGTTTTCTTCATTGGCAAAACATACGACGCGGATGGTGTGGTTATTTTTAATGCCGAGTTTTCTGAAAGTTCTCAGGACTTCAATGCTCTGAACAATTCCTGCTCCGTCGTCATGCGCACCTTCACCAACGTCCCACGAATCAAGATGACCACCCACTACAATTACACTCTGATCTTTAATTCCGGTAATTTCTCCAATTACTGAATGCGAGAGTTTTTCTCCTTTCATGCCGCAGTTCGAATTGAGCCGCGCGAAAATTTTCTCAGTTTTTAAAACTTTTTCCAGTTCATCAGCACTTTTCGGTCCAATGGCAACAGCAGGAATTTTGGTATTGTCATCCTGGTCATAACGCATCATTCCGGTATGGGGTACATCATCAAAAGCAGAAGAAAGCGACCGGATGATCACCGCTTTCGCTCCTTTTTTGCCCGCCCATGAAGCTGCAGAACGGCGGTAGATTCCGGCGTCACCGTATGCCTGACCTGTAGAAATGAATTTCTGGTTAAAAGCGTAATTGAAGAACACAATTTTTCCTTTAACAGCACTTTCAGGAAGCAGATCGAACTCTGCTTTGTTTTTTACAAAAATGATTTCAGCTTCTACGTTTTTCCCTTTTGTCCCTTCCGAGTTTCCTAAAGAAAGCATTTTAAGCGCTTTCCAGTTTCCTTTTCCGGTTTTGATATGAAGAGATTCTTTTCCCCGCTCCCATACCGGAACCATTACTTCCTCTTTCCAGACTTTATCAGCGCCGGCTTCCTTTAATTTCTGAACAGCCCAGTCCGTAGATTTTTCATAAGCTGCGGAACCGCTTAACCGGTGACCGATGTTCTGCGTTAAATCCCTTAAGTTTTCATAGGCTGCACCATTGGTTAACATTTCATCAGAAATGTTTTTGAACTGCAGAGAATCGCGGCCGGTTTGGGAAAATAAAATTCCGCCCAGAAAGAGCGGAAGTATTTTAATGAGAATCTGTTTCATGAATTGTTTAATTGATTCCCAAATTTAAACAAATTAATTTAAAAAAATAGTTATTGTTTCATATCGTACATTACTAAAGCCGTTACTAATTTAGGTTCGATATAGGTGCATTTTGGCGGCATCTTTATGTTTTTGTTAGATACTTTCAGCAAGTCATTAAAACTTACCGGATAAATACCGAAACCGACCTTATACTTCCCGGAATCCACGCTTTCCTTAATGGCTTTGATACCTTCAATATTTGAACTTCCCTTGATATAAGTAATTTTATCGGTGGTTTTGGGATCTTCAATTCCTAAAATGTCCTTAATGATAAACTCTTCCAGAAGGAAATGATCCAGATCGTTCATTTCGCTCTGCTGTTTTCTCAGATCGTGTTTTACGTGCAGGGAATAGAATTTTCCGCCCAGATACATTGATATATGGAACTTCTGCGAAGGATAATATGGTGTTTCCCCTTTATCATGAACGAGGAAGTTTTCTTCAATTTTCTTTAAAAACTCCGCTTCGGAAAGTCCGTTCAGATCTTCCAGAAGTCTGTTGTAATCGTTGATTTTGATGGACTGATTCGAAACAAGGAAACTGAATACGTAGTTGTAATGCTCGGTTCCGTTATGTTTTTTATTTTTGTTCCGAAGATTCTGTGCATTTAAAGCGGTGGACCCAATTCTGTGGTGACCGTCCGCAATGTAAAACGAATCAATCTGTTCCAGAACTTCTTTGAACTGCATCATTTTTAGGCGGTTATCAATCCGCCATACTTTATGCCGCGTGCCGTTATCATCAAGATAATTCAGAACAGGAACATTCTTTTCTTCATGATTCATCAGCAGTTCCACTTTCGGATTCGCCATATAGGTCAGCAGCACCGGTTCAGCCTGGATATTCACTTTCTCCAGATAATAAGCGAGCTTTTCTTTCTTGTGAGTAAGCGTTGATTCATGTTTTTTAATCTTCCCGTTCCGGAAATCATCCACACTTACCAAGCCCAGTAATCCACGGAATACTGATTTATTGGGTAAAATCTGCTCGTACAGGTAATAGGAAGAACTGTCCTGAGTGAGTTTCTTATCATCAAGCAATTCTTCAAAATTAGTCCGTATTTTCCGCAGATTCCGGTCGATATCTTTAGATTTACTTACGACGTAAGGTTTTATCATCTGAATATATGATGACTCTAACTGAGCTTTCCTGTTGATTTCTTCCTGTGAGAAGTTATCTAAAGGATGCGTAGGGAATATATCAACATAATCTTCACTCGGTCTTATTCCCCGGAATGGTCTGAATATAGGCATAATATATTATAGTTTCTTTTTAATATCAATGATTTGCAATGCAAGTTCAGTTCCGATTTTTTCCTGTGCGTCAAGAGTATTTCCTCCGAGATGCGGTGAAAGGGAAAGGTTGGGATTCATCAGAAGCGGAAGTTCGGGATTGGGCTCGTTTTCGAAAACATCCAGCGCCGCGCCGGCAACTTTTCCGGATTCGATATAATGGAGCAGGGTGACTTCATTGATGACGCCGCCTCTTGCGGTATTTACGATGAAAACACCGTCTTTCATTTTTTCGAACTGTGGCGTATCGATAATATATTCGTTGGTTTTCGGAGTGTTGATGCTGATAAAATCAGTGTTTTTCAGGAATTCATCAAAATCGTTGCCAGAGCTGATTTCAAAATTCACGCTCTGTCCGTCGAAGAAATCTAAAAACAGGGTTTCTGTTCTTGGTTTTCGGGTAAGAACCTTGATCTTCATTCCTAAAGAAATTCCCATTTTTACCACTTCCTGACCAATTCCGCCAAAACCGATTACTCCCAGGGTTTTTCCTTCGAGTTCCACCGCTTTGGAGAATGATTTTTTCATGGCTTTAAAATGCGTGTCTCCTTCCAGAGGCATAAGCCTGTTTGATTCGTGTAGAAATCTCGCCAAGGAGAAAAAGTGGGCAAAAACCATTTCTGCAACCGATCTTGAGGATGCGTTAGGCGTATTGATGACGTAAATTCCCTTATCAATAGCGTATTCAACATCGATATTATCCATTCCAACGCCTCCTCTGCCTATGATCTTAATGCCGGGACATGCATCAATTACATCCTGTCCAACCTTTGTTGCACTTCTTACCAGCAGTACATCCACCTGATTTTCATTAATGAAATTCACCAAATGTTCCTGAGAAACTTTTGCTTCCAGAAATTCTATTCCTGCTTCCAATAAAGCATTTTTACCCGATTCTGAAATTCCGTCGTTTGCTAAAACCTTCATAATTTATTCAATCAATTCAATAATAATATCCTGAAAACTTTAGTTTAAATTTTTCATCACCTCCACTAATACCTGCACGCTTTCGATAGGCAGTGCGTTGTAGAGGCTTGCGCGGTAACCGCCCAAACTTCTGTGACCGTTCAAACCGCTTATTCCTGCTGCTTTCCATGCATTGTCGAATTCTTCTTTCTTGGATTCGTCGAGTAATCTGAAAGAGACATTCATCAGTGAACGGTCTTCGTCCACACAATAAGTTTCAAACAGCGGATTGCGGTCGATTTCTCCGTAAAGTAACCGAGCTTTGGCTTCGTTGCGTAGTTCAGCACCGGCAATTCCACCGTTGTTTTCCAGATGCTGCAAGGTTAAAAGCGAGGCATATACGGGGAAAACAGGAGGGGTGTTGTACATGGATTCTTTGTCGATATGGCTCTGATAATTCAGGATGGAAGGGATATCTCTTCCTGTTTTGCCTAAAATATCTTTTTTTACCACTACCAGAGTTACTCCGGCAGGACCCATATTTTTCTGTGCCCCTGCATAAATCAAATCAAACTGGGAAAAATCCAGCTGTCTTGAAAAAATATCTGAACTCATGTCACACACCATCAGCGTGTCCACTTTCGGGAAAGATTTCATCTGAGTTCCGTAAATCGTGTTATTGGAAGTGCAGTGGAAATAATCGTATTGATTTCCGACGGTATAATCTTTTGGAACAAAAGAGTAGTTTTCCTCTTTCGACGAGCCTACAACATCTACAGTTCCGAACTTTTTTGCTTCTTTAATCGCTCCTGCTGCCCAAACTCCGGTGTCAAGATACGCTGCTTTTCCGGTCTCAGCTTTCATCAGATTAAAGGGAACCATCACAAACTGCAGACTTGCGCCGCCGCCCAAATACAGCACTTCGTAATCGTCACCCAAATTCATCAGACGTTTTACGATTGCCCTTGCTTCGTCCATTACGGCAACAAAATCTTTACTGCGGTGCGAAATTTCGAGGAGTGAAAGACCTATACCGTTGAAATCTAAAATGGCTTCAGCCGATTTCTGGAAAACTTCCTGAGGTAAGATGCACGGTCCTGCGCTGAAATTGTGTTTTTTGCTCATCTTTTTTCATTTTTACGGTGGCCGCAAGCCGCGGATTCACCGTATTTGACATTGGATTAATAATATATAAAAAACGCCCACAAAGAGTGAGCGGAATTCTTATTCTCCGTGTAAAAAAGCTTTTTTCTGAAGTAAGCTCTCCTCCGATTCTACATGATCGTCATCCGGAATACAGCAGTCTACCGGGCAAACGGCAGCACATTGCGGTTCCTCATGGAAGCCTTTACATTCAGTACATTTGTCGGCGACAATGAAATAAACATCATCACTTACAGGTTCCTGCGGATCATCTGCATCAACGGATAATCCCGACTTCATGACAACCCGTCCTTTGAGGGCAGTTCCATCCGATGCTTTCCAGTCTACAGCGCCTTCATATATGGCAGTATTAGGACATTCGGGTTCACAAGCACCACAATTTATACATTCATCTGTTATTCTGATAGCCATTGCTACTTTATTTTTTAAATTTGCACAAAGATAAAGAATTTTCTCTGTATTGTCCAGCTTTTCGCTCAATTAGTGATGGATAGGACATTTATTTTTTTCAATCATTCAATTAAAAGTAATTGAAAGCATCCAAATTAAGAGTTTGTTGTACCACTTGTTGTACTTTTGAAGGGTACAGAGTATGACAAAAATCATCCCATTTTTCCTAAATGTGGCGAAAAATTAAAACCAATTTTTCCGGAACACTAACTTTTAATTTTTAATACGATGGCAACTTTAAAATTCATCTTAAAAACGCAGCGCGAAGACAAAGCAGGACATTCACCACTTTACATCAGAGTAATCCAGAATAGAAAAACAAAATTTATTTCAACGGGAATCAAACTGAAAGCAAGTCAATGGGATCAGGACGCTCAGAAAGTAAGGAAGAATTATCCAAACTCTACCAGAATGAACGTTATTCTTGCTCAGAAAATAGCAGATGCTGGGATGATGGTGCTGGAGGAGGAGAAAAAGACTAAGAATCTTACTGCAAATGAAATAAAAAAAGCTTTAAAGGGAGAGGACGGCTTAAAATTCTTTCCATATAAGGACAAAGTCTTTGGCAGGTTGGAGAATACACTTTCTGTAAATACGATGTATAATTATAAGCAGTTGCTGAAGAAGTTTTCAGAATTTGCAGATAACCAGGAACTGCTCATGAAAGAAGTTGACGTGGCATTAATCAAAGATTACATGAATTATCTGGTATCAGAACGGAAGAACTCAGGAATTTCAGTCAAAACCTGTATGATACCATTGGCGATGATCTATAATTCTGCGATAGCAGATGGCCTTGTAGACAAAAATCTATATCCCTTTGACAAAATAAAAATTAAGATAAAAGAACACAAACGAAAGTTTTTAAACGTAGAACAGTTTGAAAAATTCAAAAATTACGATGGGCAGCACGGAAGGAGAGGACGGGTATTTAAGGATATGTTTGTGTTTGCTGTTTCGGCGGGAGGATTACGCTTTTCTGATATAGCCTGTCTTCGATGGGAAGAAATCAACTTAACAGAAGGTATCATTGAACGGAAAATCAATAAAACAGGGAGAACGCACAGGTTGAAAATTGGCACCACTGCTATTGAGATTCTTAAAAAATATTGGAACGAAAGCAATAATAAATTATCATTTGTTTTTCCGGCGGTTTCCGTTGCGAAATTTGATAGAGCTTCACCTGAAGACAGGAGGAAGTTAATCGCCAACGCTAATGTTCTGTGTAATATTCATCTGCGTACAATCGGGAAGAATTTAGAGTTTCCTTTCAATCTTCATTTCCATCTGAGCCGACATACATTCGCAACTTTCGCTTTAAATAATGGGATGCGGATAGAATATGTAAGTAAGCTAATGGATCACACAAAAATTTCTACGACACAGATTTACGCAAAAGTAATGAATGATGAACTGGATAAGGCTGTAGATGAATTCGTCATTTAAAAATTTCCTTCTGAAATTTATTTTATATGATTATCAGGGGTTTAGGTAAAGAGATCGCTTCGTAATTTGAAGTGATTTTTTTTATATGCAACCAATTTATTATTTTAGCTAATTGATGAAATTCTGGTTTAAATGTAGTGTGTTAGCAATTATATAACGTAAAGCGTGTATAATATTTACTTAATCAATTCTTTTGTTGCATATATTATATTTTAAACACCATAAAAACACAGTTAAAATGACAGAAAAGAATCTCATTAAAGAAACAGCACCATTCCTGCAGTTTTCTTCCGTAAAAATTACTGATGATTTCAATCCGGTATTTGACATCCTGAAAATACCAAACGAAAGCCTACAGGAGTATTGCCAAAAATTAATAAATATTGCATTCTCTATTACCCATTCACAGATTCCAGCGTTCATTTCTCATCATTGCCGCTTGGTAAAAGATCCGGTTCAGTGGCTTAATAAATTTGAAAAACTAATTTCTGTAAATGAAGAACTGTTTTCAGGGTACCGGAACCCTAGTAGGCTTATGAAGCTGTATACCAGTATAGAAACAAAAAGAAATAAAATATTTGATGAAAATTCAGCAAAGAGCAAATCAAAACCTCCCAAAAAATATATCAATGCTGAAAGTGAAGAGCGTTATTTTTCATTCTATGAAATCAAAAATAAACTTCAGAATGTCACATCAGATTCTGAAAAGATTCTGCTGTTAACTAAAGAGAAGTTTGAATATCAGCAGGCCAATATCGAATTTGTAAATATTCATACGCTTGCTTTTGATAAACAGTGCGATAAAGAAATAAAGCAGATCTATGCTCTGAAAAAATTAAAGGATGACCTGGTAAAAGAGGGGACTTTTGATAAGTCCCCGGGGACCGTTTTTAACAAGATCAAAATCAATGTCAATATTAACCAGATCACCGATGTATTCTACCAATTGAGTAGAGAAAAGTCATCAGATGGTAAACCTTATATTGAAGCAAATACTAATGAAATGGCTGCTTTAATTGTAAATAATTTCCTGGATAAGGATGGGAATCCAATAAGTCCCCAAACAGTGAAGACCATTCTGAAACCTTCCAAAGAAGAAAAACGTCCTAATACAGGCAAAAGAATTGATTTGGATAAACTTATATAAAAAACGTGGTCCCCGGGGGACCAACTGGGGACCTGGGGACTTCATTCTTTTTTTCAACTTCGCTCCATAATCTTAAAACATTTTTAATTATGGAAGCAATCGTATTATCTGCAGATCAGTTCAGTGAGTTAGTTACTAAGATCAACGAACTCATAGAAAAATTCGAAAGGGGTACTGCTGCACACAGGGAAACTTTCGTGGACAACAAAAAATTTCTGGAAATTATGGGCGTTTCTCAGCGCACTGGGCAGGCCTGGCGTGACGAAGGTAAAATAGCTTTTTCACAAGTAGGAAAGAAAATTTACTATAAGATGTCAGACGTTGAAAAATTCCTGAATGAACACCACAACCAATCTTTCGCAAAGTAGTATTGTACGCCGCTAAAGCCTCATACTGTAAAAAGCCCATGCTTCCGCTTTGGGCTTTTTTCTAACCTTTTATTTTGTAATTCAAAAATCTAAAAAAATGAAATCCACCATATTCAAAAACTTCAATGAAGTCATCGAACAGAAAGACATCGTTAAAATTCTGGATGATATCAAAACCGGGACTTACCGAAACGCAATCATCTACCTTCGCAAATCTTTAGCTGAGGATAAAAAAGAAGCTGCAGAAAGAGCAAAGAAATCACTTCCTGCATTCACACCCTCCGCAACCTTCAAAGGAGGTAGGAAAATGGAACTCCTTACCAACTATAACAGTTTAATGGTATTGGATATTGATAAGCTGACAATAGAAAAAGTAAACATTTGCAAGTCAATAATAAAAAATAACGAATTTGCATTTGCAGCATTTCTAAGCCCCTCAGGCAATGGTCTTAAAATTTTAGTCCGTGTAGATTCAAAAAAGGAAGAACATAAAGAAACTTTTCTCAAGCTGCAGAAATATTTCGAAGATATCCTGTCTGTAGAAATTGATAAATCAGGTAAAGACATTACCAGGCTTTGCTTTGTTTCGTTTGATCCGGAATTATATTTTAATGAAAATGCTGCAGTTTTTTCAAGTGGAGATCAACAGTCTGTCATAGCGCAAAAAGTTCAGCAGGAACAGCTCCAGTTTGCCAAACCTTCTACGCTTAATTATGATGTTCTTTACCACCACTGCGTCCAGTTCACCGAAAAAAAAGATTCATTCGTGGAGGGCAACCGCAATAATTTCGTATTCCAGCTGGCAAACAACCTAAACAGGAAAGGTGTTCCTGAAACGCTGGCTTTGGGATATATTTTGGCTGATTACGATTACAACGGTCAGGAAGTAATGAATGCAGTAAAAAGCGCTTATGCAAATACCTCTGAACATGGCACCGATCAATACCAACCCCAAAAAAAATCCGCAAAATCCGTGCAATCTTCGAGCGTAAAGAAAAATTCAGGTGAATCATCCGCGACAATAAACCCGGATGGAACTATTATTATTGACGAGGAAGACGAACCTGCCCAAATCGACAAACTGGAAAACTTTCTGAATAATCGCTATAAATTCCGCTACAACGAAGTCCTGGGAAAATTAGAATACAGAAGAGTAAACGGTAAAGTTTGGAAATACATCACCGACTTTAAAGAAAATTCCATCCTTCGCGAAATCCAGAAAGCAAAAGTCCGCTGCAGCATCAATTCCCTCCGGAATTTACTTCGCTCAGACTTCTGCGAAATGTACGATCCTTTCAAAGATTACTTCGAAAATTTGGCGGAATATACGGGCGATAAAGATTACATCGAAGAATTGGCCTTAACGATTACCACTACAAAGCCTGACCTCTGGAAAGAATGTTTCAAAAAGTGGTTTGTCGCCATGGTCGCCTGTGTTCTGGATGAAAAGCAAATCAATCAAACTGTAATTGTCTTTTCCGGCAAACAGGGACTCGGAAAAACAACCTGGATAGAAAAACTAATGCCTAGGGAACTCAAACAGTACATCTTTTCAGGAACCGTAAACCCAAACAACAAGGACACCTTAATTCACCTGGCAGAATGCATGCTCATCAACCTGGACGAGCTCGAAAATTTGAACCGTACAGAAATCGGTTCCCTGAAAGAACTCATCACAAAAACGCACATCAGAATGCGAAAAGCCTATGGCCACAACAACGAAAATATGCCACGCCGTGCCAGCTTCGCCGGCAGCGTAAACACCGCCCAATTTCTAAACGACACAACAGGCTCGCGTCGCTTCCTTTGTTTTGAATTGGAGAACATCGAATACCAACACCAAGTAGATATTAACCTGTGCTACGCCCAGGCATTAAAACTTTACAAAGATGGCTTCCGCCATTGGTTCAACCAGGAAGAAATTAAGGATATCAACGCGAACAACGAACAGTACCAGTTAATGAGCCCTGAAGAAGAGCTGTTGCTGACATGGTTTGAACCAGCGACTAGAGAAACAGCAAATGCTTTTCTTAATGCTTCTCAAATCGCAGTCCGACTGGCTACAGTGGCGAATATAAATGTAACAGACGGCACAGTCAATAAATTAGGTAAAGCCTTAAAGAAACATGGCTTCATCCGCATCGTAAGAAATAAAAGCTACGTCTATGTTGTGAATGTTCTCGATGTTGATGAAGTAGACAGAAGAGCACGCAAGAAAGAACATAATGAAACCGATAATTCCGAGGTCGGAAAGTTACCGTACAGGTTTCCAAATTAGTAATCATTTTCTTTGAAATCAGCCATAAAATTTACCTTTCAAAAAAGCGGTGTCAAAAGCATCGCTTTTCCTTATTTTGTGGCAGTAAGGGCAGTAACCACTTTTGGGCAAAAAACTTTTTTTTATTTTTTCTTGAAAAAAAACATATTACTTTGACCACTTCCGACGCAAACTAAAATAGCCGTTTCTTTATTCTGCATTCTACTTTATAAAATTAATAGGTAAATTTTTCATTTAAAAAATAAAATTTTTCTTTTGCTAAAGTTTGCTTACGTCCTTACTCCTACCAGACATGGTAATAAAATGGATGGAAAAAAGATGGGGCAGCTGTACATGCAATGGAAAAATCACACTCAACACCGAATTGGTAAAAGCACCAAAAGCCTGTATTGAATATGTAATGGTTCATGAACTTTGTCATTTGGTCATACGCAACCACACGAAAGATTTTTATGACCTTCAGGCAAAATTGTTACCCGACTGGCAAAAATGGAAAGAAAAACTGGAAAAAACACTGGCGTGAATGCGGCCTAAGACAAATCTGGATGATACGCCCTTGCCAATTTCTAAGCTGTTAATCTCTGTTAGTTGTCGAGTCACTTACTATGTTAATTATCCCTAAACAAATTTAACTTCTAAAATAATTTCCTACATTTGTACTGTTTTACTTCATAATGCACGGAAATTTTAAAATACTGTTTCTATCCCTCACACTCGCGTTATTTCTGGCGCCGGGGATTTCCTTAGCTTGCAGCAAAAAGGAAAAGCAGGTTTTTAAAGCAGAGGCGCATGCTGAGATTTTCATCAAACAGTCATTCGCGAAATTTCACCCGTCTTGCGACAGCGGCGATTGCAAAGATGAGTGCTGTCACCCCAAATCACACAATTGCCAAACGGAAGGATGCTCAGGAAACTGTAGCGGAAACCTTTGCAGTTCTGCTCAATACACTGTTTTAGCGGATAGTAAATTTTTAGAGGATTCTAAAAATGAAGACTCAGGTTATTATAGCAACAATTCCAATTTCTATTATCAGAATCCCCATTACTCTGGTGGATTCCATACCATTTGGCAACCGCCAAAAATAGGTTAATACCTTCTTTTACAGCCCGAATTGTGTCTGGTCGTGAAGTGTTTATGACACTTTCCGCAGATTATTTAGCGGTGCTGAATGTCCCTTCGAACTTCCACTTCTCGTTTAAGTAATCTTTTAGAAAAGAATGTTCTTTAAAGAACAACTTGAAGATCAGGATTTTCGTACACAGTCTCTCAAGACGGAGGCTCAAAATTAACCTTTAACGATATTTTAATGAAGAATATTCTTTTAGGAATACTGGCTTTTGTAGCAGTGTTCCTCGTTTCCTGCACCAATTCAAAAGCAGAAACTACCCAAATTACCAATGCACAGTTCAAGACCGGCGACATTGTTCCCCACGACCAGGTCTGTATGGTAAACAACGCCTACATGGGCAAAAAGCAGCTCGAAGTAAAGCATGACGGCAAAACCTACTACGGTTGCTGCGAAAACTGCAAACTCAGAATCCCGCAGGAAGAAAATGCTCGCATGGCGTATGATCCGATATCTCATCAACTCATCGATAAAGCAACCGCAATTATTGCAATCTCTGATAAAAATGATAATGTCGTGTACTTCGAAAATAAAGCAAACTACGAAACCTTTTTTAATAAATAAAATAATCTTTAAACTTATAAAATAATGAAAACAGTACTATTCAGCCTTTTGGCAATCGGCACATTTGCACTTACTTCCTGCAAAGAAAACAAAGAACATAAAAACACCACTGATACAACCATGCAACACGATATGAGCACAATGTCTGACAGTCCAGCGATGGACAATATGGAAATGAATAAAGAGGTAACCGTAAGCGAAGCAAAAAAAACTTCCGCTGACCTCACGGAGCTTTATTCTCATTACACCCACCTTACATTCGCGTTGTCCGGTGATGATGATAAGGAAGCGGTAAGTGCAGCAAAAGGAATCTTGGCGTCCTTTCCCAAAATAGACAAAATCGGTTTTTCCGCTGAACAGAAGAAAGAATTTGCGGATTTGGAATCAAGCATCAGTGAACATGCGGAGCACATTGCAGATAACGCTGGGAATATTGATCATCAGCGGGAACATCTGGATTTAATGAGTGTCGATTTTTACGATCTGCTGAAAGATTTCGGAACTCCAAAACCGGTGTACAAAGTATTCTGCCCGATGTATAATGATAACAAAGGCGCTTTTTGGCTTAGCGATTCACGTGAGGTGAAGAATCCTTATTACGGCAAAGAAATGCTTTCATGTGGCGAGGTTCAGGAAGAAATTAAGTAAAACCGTACACAACCATGATTCAAAATTTAATCAAACTGTCCCTCCGCAACAGGTATTTCGTTTTGCTGATAGCAATCGGCCTTTTTATCTGGGGTATTTTTGCGGTAAGGGACAATCCCATCGATGCAATTCCGGATCTGAGTGAGAACCAGGTCATCGTTTTTACGGAGTGGATGGGCAGAAGTCCCCAGATTATTGAAGATCAGGTGACTTTCCCGCTGGTCAGCAACCTTCAGGGCATTCCGAAAATCAAAAATATCCGGGCTTCCTCTATGTTTGGGATGAGTTTCGTGTATGTCATTTTCGAAGATAATGTGGACATATATTGGGCCAGAACCAGGGTAATGGAACGGCTCAATTATGCGCAGCGCTTACTCCCGCAGGATGTTACCCCTACTCTCGGACCGGATGGCACCGGTGTAGGTCACGTCTTCTGGTATCATTTCGATGCACCCAAAATGGATTTGGGAGACCAGCGTGCCCTTCAGGACTGGTATGTAAAGTTTGCGCTTCAGACGGTTCCCGGTGTGGCGGAAGTAGCCTCCTTTGGCGGCTTCGAAAAACAGTACCAACTCATTGTAGATCCTGTAAAACTCCAGTACTATAACGTATCCCTCATGGATGTTATGAACAAAGTGAAAGCCAACAATAATGATGTGGGCGGACGTAAATTTGAGATGGCTGATATGGCATACATCATTCGCGGACTGGGGTACATAAAGAACGTAGCCGATATCGAGGAAATTGCTTTGGGAAATTACAACGGAATTCCTGTGCGGGTTAAAGACATTGGCTCTGTACAGATGGGTGGTGATCTCCGCCTGGGTATTTTTGATGCGGACGGTGAAGGTGAAGTCGTGGGCGGTATCGTGGTGGCACGGTATGGCGAAAATGCGGATAAGGTCATCAACGATGTGAAAGAGAAAATGAAGGACGTTGAAAAAGGACTCCCTGAAGGCGTCACCTTCAAGACATCGTACGACCGCAGTACCCTTATTGAAGGGGCAATAGACAATATCAAAACCAAGCTGATCGAAGAGATCATCGTGGTCGCTATCATTGTTATTCTGTTCCTGTTCCACTGGCGAAGTGCATTAAGTATCATTATTCAGATTCCGGTCACCATTGCCATCAGTTTTATTCTGCTCAATGCGTTTGGACTTTCCTCCAATATTATGTCGCTTACCGGAATTGCACTGGCAATTGGGGTGATCGTGGATAACGGAATTATCATGTCCGAAAATGCCTATAAAAATCTCTCCGATTGGCAGAACCATCAACAAAATAAAAACCCATAACAATGAAAACCAACTGGTTTAAAAATATATTCAGAAAAAAAGAGAAGGAGAAAGACAGTTACGTTAAAATTCCCGAAGACATTCGGTTGAAGATTATCGAAAAATCATCCTTACAGGTATCCAGAGGCGTATTTTTTTCTACGGTAATCATCGTGGTTTCTTTTCTCCCGGTATTTATGTTGACCGGTCAGGAAGGTAAACTTTTTCATCCGCTGGCGTACACCAAAACCTTCATCCTGATTGTTGATGCAATCTTGGTGCTTACCCTTGCCCCGGTGCTCATCTC
The DNA here is from genome assembly GCF_019038595.1 of Kaistella soli. Lineage (GTDB taxonomy): Bacteria > Bacteroidota > Bacteroidia > Flavobacteriales > Weeksellaceae > Kaistella > Kaistella soli. Next base: position 333,998 of record NZ_JAHOPF010000002.1, on the reverse strand, counting down.
CTTTTTCATGAAGGGAAAATTTAAGGACGATAATAAAAACCCAATAAACAGAGGCTTGGAACGGATTTACGAACCGCTGATAAGATGGTGCATAAAATGGAAAAAAACCACGCTGGGAATTAATATTTTGGCACTGCTCATCAGTATTCCAATGATAATGAACCTTGGACGTGAGTTTATGCCGCCTTTGGATGAAGGATCCTTGCTCTTTATGCCGGTTACCCTTCCCGATATTTCAAACTCTGAAGCCAAAAGATTACTGCAGGTACAGGATAAAATCATTAAGGGAATTCCGGAAGTGGATCATGTCCTCGGAAAAGCCGGAAGAGCCAACACGGCGACAGATAATTCACCCATCTCCATGATTGAAACCATTATTTTGTTGAAACCGCAAAGCGAATGGCGCGAGGGCAAAACAAAAGATGATCTCATCAATGAGCTGAATGCCAAACTGCAGATTCCAGGCGTTACCAATGGCTGGACCATGCCGATTTCCAACCGAATCAATATGCTTTCAACCGGGATCAGAACGGATGTGGGCGTAAAAGTATACGGACAGAACCTGGACAGTATTGCCGTCCTTTCAGAAAAGATTAAAAAGGAACTCACAGGAATTGAAGGGATCAAGGACATGTATGTCGAACCGATTACCGGCGGAAAATATGTGGACATTCAAGTGAAACGCGAAGAAGTAGGAAGATACGGGCTAAGCGTGGATGATGTAAATGCAGTCGTAGAAAGTGCCCTTGGCGGAATGAAACTAACCACCACCGTCGAAGGCCGACAGCGATTCTCGGTAAACGCCAGGTACGGCCAGGATTTCAGAAATAATCTGGAGTCACTGAGAAGACTGCCTATGCAGACCATGGAATTTGGATCCATCCCACTGAGTGCAGTGGCGGACATCCGCCTTACAGAAGGTCCACCAATGATTAATTCTGAAAATGCCATGTTACGCGGAACTGTTCTGTTCAACGTCCGTGATCGGGATTTAGGCAGTACCGTAGCAGAAGCACAGAAAAAACTCAACAGCATGGTCACCAAAATGCCTAAAGGCTATTTCGTGGAATGGAGCGGCCAGTATGAAAACCTGATTCGGGGTGAGCAGACCTTAAAAATGATTATGCCACTGGTATTGGTCGTGATTTTCCTCTCCATGTATTTTGCATTCAATTCTTACCGCGAAGCTTTTTTTAATCTCATCAGTATTCCTTTTGCATTAATCGGGGGCGTTTTTATGATTTCGATTTGGGGGGTGAACCTTTCCGTAGCAGTAGCAGTGGGATTTATTGCCCTATTCGGACTTGCGGTGGAAACCGGAATCGTGATGGTCATCTACCTGAACGACGCCATGGTTCAGCTTATTGCAAAAAATGGCAACTCAAGGGAGACCATCACCAATGAAGAACTTCGTGAATATGTCATTCATGGTGCAGCCAAAAGATTAAGACCAAAGATTATGACGGTTTGCGTGACCCTCTTCGGGCTTGTACCCATCCTGTGGAGCCACGGCGTGGGAAGTGATATGATGAAACCAATCGTATTGCCGATGGTTGGTGGTGTTTTCACTTCGGCCATTCACATCCTTTTGGTAACACCAATTATCTTTTATATGCAGAAGGAATGGGAACTGAACAAACTAGGGAAAATTGACGTCCTCGACGCTGCCCATTAATCCTTAAATGATTACAAAATGAAAAAATTAATAATAACAGCAGTACTGGCCTTCCTTTACACTACCATTGATGCTCAGCAAATGTCCCTGCCCGCAGTAATGGACAGTATCGCAGCCAACCATCCGGTGGTAAAAATGTACAATGCCGAAATCCGGTCAATGGATGCTGCCGCAAAAGGAGCAAGAAGCTGGATGCCTCCAACCGTAGGAGCAGGTTTCTTCATGACGCCCTATAATGCAAAACTCTGGCAGCGCGACGGCGATATGCTCGGCATGGGCTCAGTAGCAGTTTCGGTGGAACAGATGTTGCCCAACAGAAAGAAACTCAACGCCAACGAAAATCTGATGAAGGCAATGTCTGCTGTAGAAAAGGAAAAACTTTATGCCGCCCTCAATGAAAACTTTCAGGATGCAAAAAAACTGTATTACAGTTCCATTGTCCTGGATAAAAAGCTGAAGGTCGTTAAGGAAAACGAAAAGATGCTGGATTTCATGATCAGAAACGCCGAGATCCGGTACAAAAACGGACTTTCCAAAATATCCGCCTATTACAAAGCCAAAGCGGCCCTCGGAAGTTCAAAAAACATGCAGCTCATGTATGAGAATGACCTGCGCGTCAACCGCATCCGGTTGAATGCCCTCATGGGAAGAGACGCCCTGTCACCGCTGGAAATCCTGCCTGAGTACAACTTGAACGATTATTCCCTGGAGACCTTTGGTCAGGATCTTTTTGAGCAGAACAGAAGTGACTTGCGTGGCATCGACCGGGAAATTAATATTGCCAAACTCAAACAGGATCTGGAAAAGCAGAATCTAAAGCCGGAATTTGGCGTAAAGTTCGAAAACATGTTTGGTTTTGGTGGCCAGCCCATGCAGTTTTCTCTGATGCTGATGGCAAAACTGCCTTTCGTATCCTGGGCTTCAGGCATGAATAAAGCCAATATTGAAAGCCTGAAACTGAAAGAAGAAGCCTTGCAGGCACAGAAAGAAATGATGGTGAACGAATACAGCGGAATGGCCTACGGAATGCGCAATGAACTGGACCTGAATAAAAATCAGCTGAAACTCTACGAAGACACCATTATTCCGGCCTTAAAAAACAACTACAAATCCATGCAGTTGGGCTATGAGCAGAATACGGAAGAACTCTTCATGTTATATGACGCATGGGAACAGCTGAATATGGCCCAACTGGAATATTTCGAGATCCTTACCAAAGCACTGCAGACGCAAACTGAAATTGACCGCTTAATAGAAAGAAGATGAGAAAAATTATAATATTCACTATGCTTTTATTTGGTTTGACGGCGTGTGACAAAGTTAAGTTCTGGGAAGATAAGCACTCGGCAGAAGCTGCAATGCATACTTATACCTGTCCGATGCACCCGGAAGTGATTTCAGACAAACCCGGCAAATGTCCCAAATGTGGGATGGATTTGGTCCTGAAAGATGCACCTGAAAAAAAGGAAGAGGGGATTAAACTCGACGATCTGCTGAAACCAACCAATGAATTTGTAGTGTCGGAACAGCCCGTAATAAAAGTAAAAAGAGAAAACATACCCACCACGGTTGATGCTTTAGGGACGGTAGAATACGATACTCGACAGATTGGCAGTATTTCCTCACGCGTTGCGGGCCGTATCGAGAAACTCTATGTGCGGTATAAATACCAGAAAGTGTCGAAAGGGCAGCGTATTTTAGATATATACAGCCCGGAACTTTTAACCGCACAGCAAAACCTGCTCTTCGTTATTAAAAATGACCGCTCAAACAAAACAATGATCGATGCTTCACGCCAGAAACTCCTTCTTTTGGGAATGCCGGCTTCACAGATACAGAAAGTCATCCAGCGAGGGAAACCTGATCTCACAGTTCCGGTTTTCAGCAATTACAGCGGACACATTCAGCAGGCAGGATCGGCCGGAAGCATGGGTTCATCACCACAATCTGCACCCGCAATGGCTTCAAATAACGAGGTCACCGCAGAACTACCGCTGAAGGAAGGAATGTATCTTCAAAAAGGACAGAATATTTTCAGTGTCTACAATCCCAACAGAACCTGGGCTCTGATCAATATTTTCTCTGAAGACATCGCACTGGTCAGCAAAGGACAGTCAGTCATGATCATCCCAGAAGCTAATCCGGAGAGCCGCTTCAAAGGAACCATCGGTTTTATTGAACCGTTCTTCAGGCAGGGCAGCAAAACCGTAACGGCGCGGGTCTATTTTGATAATTCCACCGCAAAAATTCCTGTCGGAAGTCAGGTTAAAACGGAGATTATGAGCCACAACAGAATGGCAGACTGGCTGCCGAAATCAGCGGTGGTTTCTTTGGGGATTGATAAAATTGCGTTCAAAAAAGTTGAAGGCGGTTTTATTGCCCACAAGGTTGTTACCGGCGCGGTGGTAGGCGATAAAATTCAGATCGTCAGTGGTTTGCTTCCTGAAGATGGAGTTGCCGAAAATGCACAGTACCTGATGGACAGCGAAAGTTTCATAAAAATTAACAGATAAAAATTGATAAGATGAAATTTAATATTTTAATGCTGGCCTTGCTGGTTTTTCTTTACTCCTGTAAAAAGGAGGAAGATCCTCATGCCGGCCACGATATATACTACACCTGTTCCATGCACCCACAGGTAGTCTCCGATAAACCCGGAAAATGCCCCATTTGTCACATGGATTTGGTGCCTGTCGAGAAGAAAAAGAATGCTGATCCTAACGAAATTATTTTGAATGACGAGCAGGTTAAACTTGGGAATATCAAAACAGTCGCGCTATCAGATGGGTCTATGGCTGATAAACTTACGCTGACCGGAACACTCAATTTTAATCAGTACCAAATGCAGGCAGTAAGTTCAAGAGTAATGGGTAGAGTTGAACGGTTGTATTATAAAAACATTGGCGATTTTGTTCCGAAGGGGGCGCCGTTGGTCGATATTTACAGTGAAGAACTCAATAATGCAAAGCAGGAATATTTGCTGGCATTAGAAAGACGCAAGCTGTTCGTCGGTAATACTTCCATTGATTTTGACCAGCTGCTCCAAAGTTCCCGAAACAAGCTTTATTTATGGGGAATGTCGGAAAGCCAGATCAAACAGCTGGAAAGATCAGGAAAAGCCACACCTACCACCACTGTGTTCAGCAATGCAGCCGGTTACATCACCGATCTGAGCATTGCCGAAGGCGATTATCTTGCAGAAGGTGGCACCATCGTGAATCTGGCAGATCTTTCATCGCTGTGGGCGGAAGCGCAGGTCTATTCCTCTCAAATGGCTCTCCTTCAGAAAGACAGCAAAGTTACCGTGTATATTCCCGATCTGGATAATTTGAAGATTAATGGGAAGATTGATTTTACAAACCCTGAAATAAGCGCCTCCAGCAGGATAAATCTGGTTCGCATTTCCGTGCCCAACAAAGGAAATCTGCTGAAACCCGGCATGCCGGTATATGTTCTGGTGGAAAACAAATCCCGTGATGGTCTTTCAATGCCTGTGGATGCGGTAATCAGGGATGGCAAATCTTCCACGGTGTGGATGAAAACCGCGAAGAACACCTTCGTCAACAGAATGGTGGAAACGGGTCTCGAATATGAAGACAGAATAGAAATCACATCAGGAATTAAGGCGGGAGACGAAGTAGTGGTGTCCGGAGCATACTTACTGAACAGTGAATACATTTTCAAGAAAGGGGTTGATCCCATGGCGGGTCACGATATGAGCACCATGTAATATGAGAAAATTGAATATCATAGGTTGGCTGTCGGTGATAGTAGTGGCGGTTGTTTTAGCCATTCAATTCATACCGGTGGAGCGTAATGTCTCCACCGTTCCGGCAGGTCAAAGTTTTGAAAGAACCGAAAAGGTGCCCGCCAACGTGGCTGCAATCCTTAAAGTTTCCTGCTATGACTGTCATTCAAATAATACCCGTTATCCCTGGTATTCGGTATTACAGCCGGGCGCGTGGTTCATGGCCCGGCATATTAAAAAAGGCAAAGAAGAACTCAATTTTGATGAGTTCAATAACTATTCAAAAAGACGTAAAAAAGCAAAAATAAAAAGCATCATCAGCCAGATTGAGAAAGACGAAATGCCTTTAAAATCATACCGCATGATGCACGGAAACGCCAGATTATCGGCGGATGAAAAAAAAGAACTGTTAGATTTTTTTAATACCATTAACCCTCACTAAAAAATTACTAGGATGAAAAATTTAGAACATGATCACAACATGCTTAAGGATACTGATTCAACAACAGGCAATCATTCCAAACATGAAATGGAATCGGGCAAGGAGTCTGTCCAGCACGCGCAAGAAAGCCATGCCTCTGCATACAAAAAGTTATTTTGGATGCTTCTGATTTCCTTTATTTCAATGTTTATACTAATGTATGCGATGGTGGACAAGCTGGCTAACGTAATTCCAAACATAAACCAGTTATACATGGCAGGCCTGATGGCTTCTCCTATGTTAATCATCGAACTGCTGTTAATGGGGAAGATGTATCCCAACAAAAAACTCAATAAAATTCTTATGGGCCTCGGAGTGGTGATGATGGTGCTGTTTTGGTCCGGGATTCGGCAGCAGACAGCCGTGGGAGATGTCCAGTTTCTAAAGTCCATGATTCCACACCATGCAGGGGCTATTCTTATGGTCGAAGAAAGTAATCTGGTCGATCCGGAAGTGAGAAAGTTGGGCGAGGAAATTATCAAAGCACAGGAGGAAGAAATTGCCGTCATGAGGGCGAAAATTAAGGAACTTCAAACCCGGAAGTAATCTCAAATAGCAGAATTTAACGCAAAAAATTTGAATTATGAAAAAATACACCTGTCCCATGCATCCCCAGATATTGAAGGACGAACCGGGGAAATGTCCACTTTGCGGAATGAACTTAATTCCCTTGGGAGGAACCGCCCGACCTGAAAAAGACGAACACAGCCATCATCATCAGAATCATGATCATCACTCAGAATCTGATAGTTCAACGGCGGGATTTGACAAACATGCAGGTCATCATACTCCGGATTTTCTAAAAAGATTCTGGATTACACTGGTACTTTCTGTCCCGGTGCTGCTGCTTTCCCACATGATTCAGCAGTGGCTCGGTTTCACCATAGCTTTTCAAGGCGATAAATACGTGCTGTTGGTTTTGGGAAGTATTATTTATTTCTACGGTGGAATGCCTTTTTTCAAAGGGTTTTTGGGCGAAGTGAAAGCCGGAGCTATTGGGATGATGACGCTCGTTGCTTTGGCGATTACCGTAGCTTATGTCTATTCCGTTGCCGTCGTATTCGGGCTGCCGGGCATGGATTTCTTTTGGGAGCTCGCCACCCTAATTGTCATCATGCTTCTGGGTCATTGGCTCGAAATGCGTTCACAGATGGCAGCTTCAAAAGCGTTGCAATCTCTAGTTGCCTTACTACCAAATGACGTAACCGTCGAGCATAACGGAAGTCCGGTTAAAATAAAACTGGAACAGCTGAAAAACGGAGATACCGTAATCATAAGACCGGGCGAAAAAGTCGCCGCTGACGGTCTGATTGTCGAGGGCAGTTCCTATTTAAATGAAAGCATGCTGACCGGAGAAAGTGTTCCTGTAAGAAAAGAGTCCGGTGGAAAGGTTATCGCAGGGTCTATCAATGGAGACGGTGCTTTAAAGATAAAAGCAACAGGGGTTGGAAAGGATTCGTACCTCAATAAGGTCATTAATTTGGTTCAGGATGCGCAGGCAGCAAAGTCGAACACTCAGAATCTGGCGGATAAAGTAGCCAAATGGCTTACTATAGTAGCAATTGTGGTGGGAGTAGGAACTTTCGCTTACTGGTACATCACCATGGGAGATTTGGCTTTTGCTCTGGAACGGATGGTAACGGTAATGGTAACGGCCTGCCCTCATGCTTTAGGAGTGGCAATCCCTCTGGTGGTGGCCATTTCCACTACACTTTCAGCGACAAATGGTTTACTCATCAGAAACCGCACGGCTTTTGAAACCACCAGAAAATTATCGACCATTATTTTCGATAAAACCGGCACCCTTACGAAAGGTTCCCACACTGTGCAGAAAATCATTCCTCTAACGGAACACTATTCGGAAAACGATTTACTCCAGTATGCAGCAGCAGTGCAGCAGAACTCCGAACATCACATTGCAAAAGGAATCATGCAGACCCTTTCCGAGAAAAAACTGGAGCTATGGAAGTCAGACAATTTCCGCTACATGCAGGGAATTGGAGTGACAGGAATCGTAAACGGTAAATCGGTTGTCGCGGCTGGTCCTAATTATTTTGTTCAAAACAATAAACAGGTACCTGCCATTCCGGAAGAAATCAACCAGGATGCAGAAACAGTGAACTTTATTTTGATTGATGACGTGCCCGTGGGTATTGTTTCTTTAGCAGATACCATTCGCGAAGGCGCAAAAGAAGCTATTGACCAACTTCGAAGCATGAACATTAAATCATTCCTGCTTACAGGTGATAACGAAAAGGTAGCGGCGGCGGTGTCAAAGCAGTTAGGAATGGACGGATATTTGGCAAATGTACTTCCGCACCACAAACAGGAAAAAGTAAAAGAATTTCAGGATAAAGGGGAAATCGTTGCGATGACAGGTGACGGCGTAAATGATGCACCGGCTTTGGCAGCAGCAGATGTAGGCATTGCAGTTGGCAGCGGAACTGATGTTGCTGCCGAAACCGCAGATATTATTCTGGTCAACAGTGACCCTCGAGACGTGGTGAAAATGATAGATTTTGGAAAGAAAACCTACAACAAGATGATCCAGAATCTCGTATGGGCAGTGGGCTACAACGTCGTGGCTATTCCACTTGCTGCAGGTGTTCTGTATCCCACATTTGTCCTGAGTCCCGCCATGGGCGCAGTGCTGATGAGTGTAAGCACCATCGTGGTCGCACTTAATGCAAGTTTGTTAAAAATTAAATAATCACAAGATGAAATATATATTTTCGCTCTTTCTATTTATGGCAATGTCCATAAACAGTTATTCACAAAGCACCAAAACCGTGTACACCTGCCCGATGCATCCGCAGGTCGTGAAATCAGCACCCGGTAACTGCCCCATTTGCGGTATGACCTTGGTGAAGAAAACCGTTACTGAGAAAAAAACGGCGGCCAAATCCGCGCCCGCTCCTAAAAAGGCCACCGTAGTTAAAAAAACTACGGGTAAGAAACCTGAAATTACCGCTGCAAAAACAAAGACGGTAACGGAAGTTAAAAAACCGGTGATGCCAAAGACTAAAGCAGTACCGAAAGACCCAGCGAGCATCAAAACGCCGGAACATTCAACACCTGCTCCGCATCAGAATGAAGCAGCGCAAAAGATGTACACTTGTCCGATGCACCCCGAGGTGGTTTCGGACAAACCCGGAAAGTGTCCCAAGTGCGGTATGAATCTGGTGCCTCAAAAAGGAAAGAAGGAAGATCATTCTGCACACGGAAACATGCAGATACATGGTGAACACAAAATGGTCATGCCCATGCCCGAAAAGCACCTAAAAGGCGGACGCAAAGTGACCTACCATCTTTATGTGAAAGACACCCTGGTAAATTTCGCGGGCAAACAGAAACGCGCCATTGCCGTAAACGGGCAGATTCCGATGCCAAAGCTGGAGTTTTATGAGGGCGATACGGCGGAAGTGATTGTCCATAATTTAATGGACGAAGAAACTTCTCTGCACTGGCACGGTCTTCATCTTCCAAATAAAGAAGATGGGGTTCCCTGGCTTACCCAGAAACCCATTCCACCACATTCAACCTACACGTATTCGTTTCCGATCATCCAAAACGGAACCCACTGGTATCACTCACATACTGGCCTGCAGGAGCAGATTGGAATGTATGGGATGATGATTCTGAAAAAACGTCCCGAAGATCCTACTTTCCGGCCGGGGATTGATGATTTGCCCACAGAGCACCTTATCCTGAGCGAGTGGACAAACCTGAACCCCAATAATGTTCAGCGGATGCTTCACAACGCCAATGACTGGTTCGCAATAAAAAAAGGCAGTACTCAAAGTTATGCAGAAGCCATTAAAGAAGGCCACTTTAAAACAAAACTCACCAACGAGTGGAAGCGGATGCTGGCCATGGACGTGAGCGATGTATATTATGATGCATTCCTGATTAACGGTAAAATCGAAAGTCAACTCTCCCGATATAAAGCCGGGGATAAAGTTCGGCTTCAAATCGCCAACGGCGGTGCTTCCTCCTATTTCTGGCTCAATTATGCCGGAGGAAAAATAAAAGTAGTGGCCAGTGATGGATTGGATATTGAACCGGTCGAAGTGGATCGCCTGATCCTGGCGGTTTCCGAAACAGTGGATATCGTAGTGGAAATTCCTGAAAAAAACACTTCATACGAACTCCTTGTTACACCCGAAGACCGCACAAAATCTGCGTCAGTGTTTATTGGAGAAGGAGCTACGAAATCCCATGATCCATTACCCAAACTCAAATACTTTGAAGGGATGAAGATGATGAACGACATGATGAAGATGAACGGTGACATGAAAGATATGGGCATGAAGATGAGTTATCAGACGATGGATATGAATCAGGTGATGTATCCTGAAATTAGTGCTGAAAATAATGCAGCAATGCCGATGGACAAGATGGACAACAACGATGCGCAAATGGATCACTCACAGCATCAGATGCCTGCTTCCGGGATTACCACATTGAATTACGGAATGATGAAGTCGCCTTATGACACTTCGCTTCCGAAAGACAGTCCCGTGCGCGAGCTCAAGTTTACCCTTACGGGAAACATGAACCGCTACGTTTGGAGCATGGACGATAGAGTCCTGGCAGAATCGGACAAAATATTGGTAAAAAAAGGCGAAATTCTCCGCATTACCCTTTTCAATAACTCAATGATGCGTCACCCGATGCACCTGCACGGTTTTGATTTTCGGGTACTCAACAAAAATGGCCTTCAGGCACCCCTCAAAAATGTGTTGGATATTATGCCGATGGAAACTAATGTCATCGAATTTGAAGCTAAAACGGATGGGGACTGGTTTTTCCACTGTCACATCCTCTATCACATGATGGCGGGGATGAACCGTGTTTTTGCTGTTGGTGATTATCAGAATCCTTTGCTGCCCGATAAAGCTTCAGCTTACAAAAAGCTCCAGCGCGAAAGTAACATGTGGCACCTTATGGCCGAAAACGATTTCGCCACCAATGGTAACGACGGGATGGCGAGGATCTCAAATGCCCGCTGGGAATTGGGAACAGAATGGCGTTTAGGTTACAATCCCCATCACGGCTACGAGGTGGAAACCCAACTCGGCAGGTATGTGGACCGTATGCAGTGGCTGAAACCATTTATCGGATTTAACTATCATTATAGAAAGATTGACAGGAATAATATTGAAAAAAACCTTTTTGGACAGGCATCTACTAAAGATGAAAGAAAAACTTTCAGCGCTGGTATCATGTATAAACTCCCGATGTTGGTGGACCTGCAGGCAGAAATATTTACAGACGGAATTGTAAGGTTCCAGCTGAAACGTGAAGACATTCCGTTGACTGCGCGTTTGCGCGGGGCATTCATGGTCAATACCGACAAAGAATATATGGCAGGTCTTAAATATATCGTCACAAAAAATATCGGAATCTCAACCCACTACGACAGCGATATGAGCTGGGGTGCAGGGATTACACTGAACTATTAAAGGAGTTTTTAGTGTGTCAATTTTAAAGAGTGCAGCTGCCAAATAAAGACCGGTTGCACTCTTTTTTACAGCGTATAACGACCGCCGGAACCACAGATTCTCATGAGGCAAACAATACCAGCCTACAACCTGAGGAATCATTGCAGTAATATAAGCTAAGACATACGTTCAAGTAAATATATTTTTATTAAATTAGCACCGTGAAATTTTTGGCCTTCTCTTTATCCTTATTCTTTATGGTGCTTACTATGGTACCATGCAGCGATGCTGCGAAAGGTTTGGGCGAAAAAGTTTGTTTGGCGGAAAACGTTCATTTAGAACAAGGTCAGGATCAAAGTGCTGATCTTTGTTCTCCCTTCTGTGTTTGCCACTGTGCGGGGATGTCAATGACTATAGCACAGATCAAAGAATTACTCCCTGAAAAGATTACTCTTTTAATTAAAGACACTCTTCCTGAAAAGAATTACAACTACGCAGTCCTCCATACTGTCGGTATCTGGCAACCTCCCAAAATAGGTTAATTCTCTTTCCTTCGGATTCCTTCCGTAGGACATTACGACTATCTGATAGTCGCTCATTTTCGTAGACAATACGGAACATGCTTTTCTTGTCAATTAACCTTAATTTTTACAAATGCTATATAAAATTATACAGTTTAGTGTAAAGAACAAGTTCATTATTGGGCTCATGACTTTTGCACTAATCCTTTGGGGGGTGTATAGTGCTACTAAACTCCCGCTGGATGCCGTACCCGATATTACAAATAATCAGGTACAGATCATTACCAGCACACCAACATTGGCCGCACAGGAAACAGAACAGTTGGTTACCTTTCCAATTGAGCGGAGCCTCGCAAACATTCCCGGAATTACCGAAATGAGATCGATCTCAAGATTTGGTCTCTCAGTGATTACTGTGGTTTTTGATGAAAGCGTCGATGTGTATTTTGCACGTCAGTTGATAACTGAAAAACTGAAAGAAGCTGAAGAAAACATCCCTAAAGGTATTGGTACGCCAGAAATGTCTCCGGTATCCACCGGCTTAGGTGAAATTTACCAATATGTGATTCACCCTAAAAAAGGGTCAGAAAACAAATACTCTCCTACAGACCTTCGAACGATGCAGGATTGGGTGATTGCCCGGCAGCTTTACGGTACACCGGGTGTTGCTGAAATTAATAGTTTCGGCGGAAAGCTTAAGCAGTATGAAGTAATTATCAATCCATACAGACTTAAGGCAATGAATGTCTCCATTGCTGATATTTTCACTACCCTTGAGAAAAATAATCAAAATACCGGCGGTGCTTATATTGATAAAAAACCAAATGCATATTTTATCCGGGGGATTGGCCTGATTTCCTCTTTAGATGATATTTCTAATACCGTAATAAAAACGGTTAATGGCATTCCGGTGCTTATAAAAGATGTCGCAGAAGCCCGCATCGGCAGTGCTGTCAGATATGGTGCCTTAACTTATAACGGCGATAAAGAAGCAGTCGGTGGCATTGTAATGATGCTGAAAGGCGAAAATTCAGCGGAAGTAGTGAGCCGGGTGAAAGAAAAAATGCTCACTATTCAAAAGTCACTTCCTGCCGATATTATCGTGGAACCATTCGTGGACCGTTCTAATTTGGTCGACCGTGCTATACGCACCATAGAAACAAATTTAGTCGAAGGGGCACTCATCGTTGTTCTTGTTTTGGTTCTGTTTCTGGGGAATCTTCGGGCCGGGCTTATCGTAGCTTCTGCAATACCTTTGTCGCTGCTTTTTGCCCTCGGGATGATGAACGTCTTTGGAGTGAGTGCAAATTTGATGAGTCTTGGGGCAATTGACTTTGGACTTATTGTAGATGGCGCCGTAATTATTGTTGAAGCTACCCTGCATTTTCTGGCAGTCCACCACCGATCTCAGAAACTGTCTCAACATACGATGGATCAAGCCGTACAGTCAAGTGCAAAAAAAATGATGAGTTCGGCAGCGTTTGGGCAGATTATCATCCTCATCGTTTATCTCCCGATTCTTTCACTTCAGGGGATTGAGGGTAAGATGTTCGTCCCTATGGCAGAAACGGTGTCTTTTGCAATTATAGGGTCATTAATTCTCTCCCTTACATATATACCAATGATGTCTGCCCTGTTTCTGTCTAAGAATATTAGCACAAAGAAAACCTTCGCAGACAGAATGATGGCCAGTGTCCACAATTTCTATATTCCGCTGTTGCAGAAGGCCATTGCGTTTAAATATGCGGTTGTCGGTGCCGCAGTTGCTTTGCTGGCTGTTTCGCTATTCTTATTTTCGAGGATGGGAGGTGAATTTATACCACAACTTCAGGAAGGCGATTTTGCGGTACATTGCATACTTCCACAAGGCACCTCTCTTTCCCAGAGTATTGAAACTTCAATGCAGGCAAGCCGCATTTTAAAATCTTTTCCTGAAGTGAACACGGTGGTGGGTAAAACCGGGAGTGCAGAAGTCCCCACAGATCCGATGCCTCCTGAAGCAACTGACCTTATCGTTACATTAAAACCCAAAAAAGAATGGAAGGACAGTGGTAAATCTTATCAGGATTTGAGCGCTGAGATGATGGAAAAACTCAAAATGATTCCGGGAGTATTCTTTGAAGTCTCACAGCCGATACAAATGAAATTCAACGAGTTAATGACTGGGGTACGGCAGGATGTGGCGGTGAAAATATTTGGTGAAAATATTGACACGCTTGCTAAACTCGCACCCGAAGTTGCAAAAGTGGTTCAGACAGTGCAGGGAGCTACGGAACCACAGATCGAGCAGACTGTTGGTTTACCGCAAATAACAATAACGTATGATAGAGCAAGGCTCGCCTCTTACGGTCTCAATATCGAGGACATAAACCATACCGTAAGTACTGCGTTTGCTGGCGAAACTGCTGGCGTAGTGTTTGAGGATGAAAAGAAATTTAATTTGGTTGCACGTCTGGACAGTGTAAACCGTAGTTCAATTGAAGACGTCAGCAATCTGTTTATCCCAACCGCCAATGGTTTGCAAATTCCGCTCTCTCAGGTAGCAAAAGTTCAATTTAAAGAAGGACCGGCGCAAATCAGCCGTGAAGATGGAAAGCGCAGGATCGTCGTAGGCTTTAATGTGAAGGATAGAGATGTTGAAAGTGCAGTAACCGAAATCCAGCAAAAACTGAATGACGCAAACATTCTGCCTGCAGGCTATTACTATACGTATGGAGGAACATTCGAAAATTTGAAGCAGGCCTCTTCACGACTGCAAATAGCGGTTCCTGTAGCCTTAGCCCTTATCTTTCTTTTGCTTTACTTCACCTTCCGCAACTTCAAAGACAGCATTCTTATTTTCACCGCAATACCAATGAGTGCTATTGGTGGGGTCTTTGCCCTGCTGATTAGGGATATGCCATTCAGTATTTCAGCAGGAGTCGGCTTTATTGCGCTATTTGGGGTAGCAGTTCTTAATGGCATTGTTCTGGTAAGCACCTTCAAGGATCTTCAGAAATCTGGAGTTAATAATATTATTCGAAGGGTAATTCAGGGAACCAGTATACGGTTACGTCCAGTGCTAATGACCGCAGCAGTAGCTTCATTCGGATTTTTTCCCATGGCTTTTTCTAATGGTAGCGGTGCAGAAGTACAGAGGCCATTGGCAACAGTAGTAATTGGCGGTTTGGTAACAGCAACCTTCCTTACCTTATTTGTCTTACCCCTACTGTATATCATATTTAATTCTAAGAATCAAATCAAAAACAAATTGAGAAATAGTAAAAACACGTCGTTTGTAGCGCTGGTAATTTTACTGTGCTCTTCCGCAGGTGCACTTACTGCGCAGGAAAGAATTTCACCAAATGACGCGGTGAAAATAGCGCTGGAAAATAATCTGCAGTACTCGGTAAACAGTGCCCAGGTAAATAAAGCTTTACTGGAAACTAAAACTGCACGTGAAATTCCCAAAACCGGCATCTTTGTAGAAAATGAGGATATGAGGCCTAGTGATCCCGACGGCGATTTTAAAATTGGAATCCAGCAATCCGTCCAGTGGCCGGGCTTATATAAGGCGAAAAGAAAGTATTTTGAGGAGCAGTTGAAATTTCACCAGCTGAATAAAAGCATGTTGGACGCAGTGATAAAAAGGGAAGTAAATACTGCTTTTTATCAGTTGTGGTACCTTCAGGATGTTGGTAAGCTCTACCAAAAACTTGATGAGTATTATACGTCCATGTACAAAGCAGCAAATCTTCGTTTCAAAACCGGCGAAGCTGCTGGTCTCGAAAACATTGCTGCGGAGGCACGGATGAAAGAGCTCCAGGCTCAGAGACAGCAAAACGAACAGAATATTTCGGCACAGCAGCAACAACTCAGTCTGTTTCTTAATAGTCAGGTGCTATACTTGCCGGAAGACACAAACTTGCAGAAATTGGATTTGGAAGATTTACCATCAGACAGTTTTCATCCCTCATTGGCTCTGCAGCAGCAGAATATAGAAATAGCAAGGGCGAATATAGAGGTTCAGAAAATGCAGAACAAACCTGACTTTTCGGGAAGAATATTTTCCCAGAGATTATACGGAATGAAGGATCCCATAACAGGCTTTTCAGTAGCTGTAGAATTTCCCATTTTTGGAAAGACTGCTTACAAAGCCAAATTGCAGTCTGCAGAAGCCGAGGTCGAAATTCAACAATCTCAGCTGCGCTATCAGGAAAATCAGTTCGCGGCACAAACCCGCTCCAGCTATACTGAAATTCTGAAAGCTGCTGAAATGCTTAAATATTATGAAAGTATAGGTTTGAAACAGGCAGAGCAAATTTTCAATGCGGCAATGCTGAGTTACAAAGCTGGGGAAATAGGGTTTTCTGAAATGCACCAGTTTTTCACCCAAGCTATAGACATTAGAAAAAACTATTTGATTGCACTGAACGAATACAACATGGCAGTAATACAATATAACTACTATATTAAAAATTAAGGATCCAAAAGAGAATATAACATGAAAAAATATATCACCCTAATTTTTGCGGTCTCTGTCTTGTTGACAGGATGCAAAAAAGAATCAGAAGTCACTGAAACCAAAGAAGCAACTGCAGTAGAGAAGCCCGATGAGCACGAAGATCCTAATGTGGCACATTTCACCGAAGAACAGATAAAAACTGTAGGCATCCAGATGGGCAGTATCGAAAGTAAGGAGCTTTCCAATACCATCAAGGTGAGCGGTATGCTAACCGTGCCGAATCAGAATAAGGCATTTGTCACGCCCTCATACAGCGGTATAGTGCGCTCATTGTATGTCCAGCCTGGAAGTTATGTGTCGCGGGGAAAAGTTATAGCAACGATATCAAATCCCGATTTAATCGTGATGCAGCAGCAGCTGCAGCAGGTGAATGGCCAAATCAAGATGGCAGAGCTGGAGGTAACGCGTGCCCAGCAGCTTTATAAAGGAAATGCCGCACCGTTAAAGAAATTTCAGCAGGCACAGACAGATCTTGCAACATTACGAAGCCAGCGCTCCGGACTGCAGAAACAGCTAGGCAGCATCGGTGCAGCTCAGGGTTACAGTTCGTCCCTTGCGGTGCGCGCGCCCATCAGCGGAACGGTAAGTAAAGTGATTGCGCAAATCGGGAGTAATGTAGACATGGCTTCGCCAATTGCCGAAATTGTAAGCAACTCAGCCCTGCATTTAGATATCTATGTATATGAAAAAGACTTGGGTAAAGTACAGCCAGGACAAACCATTCATTTTACACTTACCAACAGTCCAGGTAAAGAGTATGATGCAAAAATAACTTCAATAGGTACAGCCTTTGAAGGAGAAAGCAAAACTGTTCCTGTTCACGCACAAGTCGTCGGTGACCGATCAGGTCTTATTGATGGCATGAATGTTACCGCAGTCATAAGTCTTGATAAGCAAACTACTGCATCCGTTCCTACTGAAGCTATAGTTAATGATAAGGGACAGGATTTTATCTTTATAATGCAGTCCGATCATGATAAAGAAGAAAATAACGAAAAAGTATCAACTTCAACAAACGGAAATAACAAAAAAACAATTGTGGAAAAGGAAGTAGGTTTTGAAAAAATTCCTGTTGCTAAAGGGGTTACTGATTTAGGCTACACACAAATTACACCTTTAAAACCAATTCCTGCCGATGCTAAAATCGTAATTAAGAACGCCTTCTTTATCTTGGCTAAGTTAAATAATAAGGGAGAGGAAGGTGATGGTCATTAAGAAATAGCACTTCAAAATAAGAATTAATACATTATTAAAATAAAACTTATGGCAAATAATAAATTACATACACATACTTTCGACGAAAATGGTCGTCAGTTGTGTTGTACAGAAGAAGAAAAAATCAATTTGGTTGCAGACCAAAGATTGAAAAAAGAGTTAGGCGATAAAGCATGTTGTGCTGTAGATGAGAAAATAAACCGTTCAAAAAGCGAGCATTCAGAAAAGGATGGCCATAAACCTGGCGATGAACACGATGATGATGATGATGGTCACGATCATTCTAATCAGGGAAAATCAACTTTCCAGCTATTTCTTCCGGCTATTATTTCATTCGTGATTCTAATGGCAGGATTGGGAATCGATTATTTGATCCCTCAATCTTGGTTCAATGATTGGTTGCGGGTTGGTTGGTATGCAGCGGCATATCTTCCGGTAGGTTTACCGGTTCTTAAAGAAGCGTTTGAAAGTATCAGGAAGGGAGATGTGTTTTCGGAGTTTTTTCTAATGTCTATTGCCACAATAGGTGCCTTTGCAATTGGTGAATATCCTGAAGGGGTAGCTGTAATGCTCTTCTATTCAGTAGGCGAAGTTTTCCAGACTTTAGCCGTTCAGCGCGCAAAAGGAAACATAGCAAAACTTCTCGATCAGCGTCCCGATGAAGTGACCATCTTGGTGGATAACCGCCCACAAACGGTAAAAGCGGCGGAAGTTGCACTGGATTCGGTTATTCAGCTGAAACCGGGAGAAAAACTGGCCCTGGATGGAATTTTGATTTCAGACAGTGCTTCGTTCAATACTTCGGCACTTACCGGTGAAAGCAAACCGGATACAAAACAGAAAAACGATACCGTCCTTGCAGGAATGATTAACCTGAATACGGTAGCAAAAGTGCAGGTCAATACCCTCTACAATGATTCGAAACTTTCAAAGATTCTGGAATTGGTACAGAATGCGACTGCACAGAAAGCACCCACCGAATTGTTCATCAGGAAATTTGCCCGCATCTATACCCCAATCGTGGTATTTCTCGCTGTGGCAATCTGTCTGTTACCCTATTTGTTTGTCGATGAATATATTTTCCGGGACTGGTTATATCGCGCCCTTATATTCCTGGTAATATCCTGTCCATGTGCATTAGTAATTAGTATTCCACTAGGATACTTTGGTGGCATTGGTGCCGCAAGCAGAAATGGAATTTTATTTAAGGGCAGTAACTTTCTGGATGCGTTGGCAGAGGTCAAAAATGTGGTTATGGATAAGACCGGAACCATGACTGAGGGCGTCTTTAAAGTACAGACCGTCAATCTAAAGCAGGAATTTGACCGGGATTTAATTCTAAAATTAGTGAATGTAATCGAAAATTCATCAACCCATCCGGTGGCAACTGCCATTCACGATCATCTCGGTGAACCCGACCATACTATAATTCTCGACAATGTAGAAGAAATAGCGGGACATGGCCTGAAGGGATCGTATCAGGGAAAAGAGTTGCTCGTAGGAAACTTTAAACTGATGGATAAATTCAATATCCAATATGATGTAAATCCAAACGATATTGTAGAAACATTGATTGCCATTGCTTATGAAGGAAAATTTGCGGGATACCTTACCATTGCGGATAGCATCAAAGAAGACGCTGCCGAAACTGTACAGAAACTTCAAAGTTTAGGAGTAAAAGTTACCATGTTGAGCGGTGATAAAGCAACGGTAGTCAAAGCTGTAGCAGGAAAACTGGGCATACCTAATGCTTTTGGCGATTTATTGCCGGAAGATAAAGTGAATAAAGTCAAAGAAATAAAAGCACGGAATGAAACGGTTGCATTTGTTGGCGACGGAGTCAACGATGCGCCGGTTGTAGCTTTAAGTGATGTTGGCATAGCGATGGGTGGCCTTGGGAGTGATGCCACCATTGAAACCGCTGATGTGGTAATTCAGGACGACAAACCTTCAAAAATCCCAATGGCCATTAATATTGGCAAGCAAACCAAAAAAATTGTTTGGCAGAACATCGCGTTGGCCTTTGGAGTAAAAGCAGTGGTCTTGGTATTAGGAGCAGGGGGGTTAGCCACGATGTGGGAAGCAGTCTTTGCAGATGTGGGCGTAGCATTGCTTGCCATACTAAATGCGGTAAGGATTCAGAAAATGAAATTTTAAACAAGGCGGGCTTCGGTCCGTTTTTTTATGGGAGATATTGTGCAAAAATAATGAGCCTCCAAAATATCCCCGCTGCCACAGCAAGTAACATAATGGAAATTATACGCACCTGCCATCTGCAAATCCGTTGCCCTCCTCTCCACTTCGTTGCGTTACTGGCAAACCAGCACCATAGTGCCTATAATTTGAAATTATGCTAAATGCTTTCCTTTTGTCTGGGCGAAGCCCACACAAGCCACCGCCTTCCAGCCGCCAGGCCAGTTATAATTTAGAAGACTATTTTCCCAATCCACTTCCCTACCCGAAAAGTTCAGTTCCAACATTGCCATGTGCCTACAGTCCATAGCCTGTTCTTAATTCAGGTTCTGTAAAGATAGGTACGGCTACAGGCTATGCACTTCAGCACCGCGCACAGCAGTATTCCGGGCAACAAAAAAATGCGCATGCCATCGCTTTCCCTTTGCCCCCTTGCAGCACCATCACGCATTTTTTTCATTGCCCTCCATACAGCTGTCTTTCCAGCCCCTTTAGTATTAGTTTATCGAAAGGGAGTTGCCGCACCTTTCCCATGTTCCTCCAGCACAAAGCCGGCTTCCACTTCACGGACGTGCCCGGCCGTTCCGTTGCAGCCGTCTATACGCTTCCGTCACCGCGCACAGCAGTATGCCGGTATACCGGGATTTGTCTATTGAATTTTAGCTCCGGCACACCGTCATACAGCTGTCTTTTCCATCGCTTTTCCTTTCCTTGAAAGTCAGTTATAAAAGCAATCTATTCCTTGCCCGAAGACCCGTAAAACTCCCACATCGAAGACTCGCTACAACTATTTGTCCCGTACCGTTAGTCAATAAACTGCTTTGTTTCAGCGGAAAAATGTAGTGGCAGTTTATTCACTATCGGTACCGCGCACAGCAGTATGCCGCTGCTGCGAGCCCTCGCTTCGGCATACCGCTGTCTTTCCCTCCGCTGAAGGGATTTAGTAAAATACCGCTTAGATTCCCTGAGTTTTATAATAAGCAAAACTCCTACTGCACCAATCGATAAACCCGGATAAGAAAAAATAAAAAAAAAGAAAGTAAAGGTATACCGTCGGAAAAATGCCCTGACAATATCTTGCCCTGCCGGGTTTTTTGCAAAAAAGAAGGCCGCGAAAAATGATACGGCAATCTTTTTTGCAAAAAAATATTGCATAGCATTTTTCCTCCCGAGGGGTAGAGCACTTTCTTTTTTTTCTTTTTTTCTTTTGAATAGTATTCAGAAGAGCAAATTTTTTAAAACAAAAGTTATGCTTACCAACAAAGTACGGACGTACTCAGTCCACCGCCCAGCCCCGGAAACGGCTGTTTTTATTCTGAATCGTGGCCACAATGCCGGAAAACCTTTGCGTGAACCTTGCCCGAACTGCTTCATCATCTACTGTGGCAACCAGGAAGAACTCGAAACCGTTTACTGGACCTTTTACGCACTCTGGAAAAACGGGTTCTTTCATCCTTATCTCTGCGGCAGCGTCATCGAAATGCTCAGACTCTTCGATCTGAAGAAGCTGCTGCAGAACTTCATTCAGCCTGGCATCCAAAAAGCCATCCGAAACCCGGAAATGATCCACAAAATCAAATCGATTTACGACCTGGAACAGAAGCAAGTGCAGCAATCCCGGCTCATCAGTCAGCTCCGAGCAGCACTCATTCAGAAATACTATTACAGCATCTAAAATTTAAAGATTCCCTTCGGGGAATTTTTTTCGTATATTAGAGATAATCAGTAATAAATAAAACAAATGAGCTACTTGGATAACTTTAAAGATGTCGTTATTTTTACAAGTGTTGTAATGAAAATTTATGATACTTTTAAAAAAGGGTCAACAGAAAAATGGTTTAAAAATGAAGGGTTTTGGAATTATTCTACGGACGAAAATTCACTTAGCACTACGCGGAAGTATTATGAAATTGTATTTTATAGAAAACAACCGTCGGGTCTGCAAACTGGGTTTATTTCAGATGACTCTAACGTAAATATTTTACATAAAAATATGTATCAGTTCGAAGTTCAGAAAATTATACTTGGACTCTCTATCCTTAGGAAGGAAAAAAACTCAATGATTAACCGAAAATTGCACTCGCAAGGCTTAACTTTGTCATTTCGTAAATATTTACTTTGTTTTGGATTTCCCCAAAATGATATTGGCCTCCCCAAATTCCTTATGCTATATTTTGATAGAAAATCTAAGAATTTTTTCTTCTAACTTATCTGTGGTCTTATACTTTTCCCACCCATATCCCGTACTAGA
Organism: Kaistella soli; assembly: GCF_019038595.1. Classification (GTDB taxonomy): domain Bacteria; phylum Bacteroidota; class Bacteroidia; order Flavobacteriales; family Weeksellaceae; genus Kaistella; species Kaistella soli. The sequence continues at coordinate 311,966 of NZ_JAHOPF010000002.1, read as the reverse complement.
GTCATACTTATTTCACCCCTTTTAACAAAAGAGGGAAAACAGACGCAGAAAAAATCTAAGCCATAAAAAAAGCCTGTCATGACAACAGGCCGGTTAACCAAAAAAATTCTAATTATGTGACTTAAGTGCTATTTCACAGCTTCATCAGCTGGATCTTCCAGGGATTTTCCGGGGATTTTACCGGATTTTTCGCCATACTCTTCCGAGCTGATAGCCGTCTGGCTCACCGCACCAAGAATGGTTCCGCCCAAAAGCAAATAACCTCCAATGGAAACCACTGCTGCAGGCAAGGCAACCGGTGCGGCCACCAGGGCACCACCAACAGCCGTAAGGGTAATGCCTACATTTCTAACAATCCTGAACCATTTTGGAGTGGGAGCCGACATTCTGCTTACCAAATTGAGATTTCTATTTTTCATGATCCTGATTTTTTATTTGGTTAATTTCTAATTTATTGATCCTTTGTTCCAGATATTCAACTTTCTTCGTGAGGATATCATAAGAAGTCCTGAATTCTGTTTTGATAATCAGAGCCATGGTCTTGACTTCCGACATATCTCTTTCCATACTCTTGAAATCGGTGTGCAGTTGCTTTATAAAATACGCCACAATTCCCAACAGAACACTGCTGATAAAACCGAACAGTACACTTAATGTTACTTCATTTGCCATGGCTCTTCGGTTTTAAAATTGAAAATTGTTCTGGATTTCAATCTGGTTATCCTTGCTTTTGGCTGCCGCCAAAAGTTTTGGATAAACCTGCTTGTAGGCATCCCGGCTCTGCAGAAACTGATAATCACCGTCTTTCTTGATATAACTGAGTCCGACCAGCGGACAGCCTGAAGTATGTTCGATAGTGTTTCCGATATGGATATACACCGCATCGAAAGTCGGAAGATCATCGATTTCAATCATGCCTACGTGCATCGGTCCATACTGCTGAACATAATTCCTGTTCATGCCTCCGCAGGTATTAATTCTGAGGTGAAATTTTCCCTCTGGAATTGCAGTTTTATTTTTGATTTTTACCTGGCGGATTTTATCTTCCAGCAAAAAACATTGAAATATTCCGTCAATATAAAGATGAGAAAGCGTGCTTTCTTTGCCCTGTGCTACTCTTACTATTTTTGTTCTCATAATGTGCTGATGTTTTAAAATTGAATATTGAGATAAAAAAAAGGCTTCCCAAAATGGGAAGCCCTTTAATGATTTCATTCTAGAAAACTTCCTCGATTTTGAGACAGTTTCCGGATGCAAAAGGATAATACTGTCCGTTTACTTCCTGGAAGAATTCAATACCGATACACTGAAGAACCGAAACATTATTTCCTAAAACCGGGGATCCTGGGAGTTCTGCCGGAATCGTGGATCCAGCATAACTTGCATTCAACGGAAGATAAGGGGAGTAATTCACCACGCTTAGCTCGTTGTTTACATTGTCGTCCGGTTCGTAAGTTCCGGTTACCGGATTATAAGAAAAGTCAGCAATTACCGCCAATGCATGCAGCAAACGGAAATGCGTTGCTCCTGCCGGAGAAGAAATCAAATCAGAAGGATTAAACTCATCTATGATGAAATCTCCTGCATTTCTTTCCACGTCATGATTCACATCATAAGGAGCGTTGAAAATTCCGTTGATTGACTGGTTTTTGTTGAACTCGAAGCCGTTCAGATAATTTCTCTGAGTGGAGATTTCCACCTTTCGGTAACCTCTGGCTTCGGTTCCGTCCTCCAGGTTGATTCTCTTCATAATCGAAGTTAATCTGCCTGTTACCTGAGTATCGGTAAATTTGCCCATCAATGCAGAGAGGGCGGTTCGCACCGCTTTACCGGCGATGGCACAGCCACCGAATTCGTTCATATTTTCGCGAGTACGCTCAAACTCCGGGGCTGTTTTTACCTGTTGAGCGGTCGGTCCGCCAACCATTCCTGCAAAAAATCCTCTTTGCCCTTTAATTTTGAAATGTCTAACGTCGCCTATTGTTCCGACGTATTTCATGAGACCTTTTTGTCTTGCCATGATATTAAATTTTGTAATTGATAATTTGAAGAAAAACACTGTTGTCTAGACAGTTATAAATTTCTTGAATTATCTTTACATAAACAACATATAAAATAATGTAAACCAATGCATTACAACGAAATCAACCCAAAAAACACTCTTCCCGAGAGCAGCAAACCTGAAATTCCTGCAGCAAAGTATTTTAGAATTCCGGGAATTATGACCGAAACATTCTGGATCGTCGAAAGAGTTCTGGATGGTGACAGTTTAATTGTCAAAGAAGAATTCGGTCAGGAACGTAAGGAAATTCGCCTTTACGGCCTCGATGCACCGGAAGTGCATCTCAGCCGGAAAATGCGCGAGGATGAAGCGAAAAGCCACATACCTGCAGCTTTATTGCTTGAACTCGGACTTCAGAGTTTAGATTACGTGCTCCAGGTGTGTCCCACTGGAACACGCATCACACTCCTTACCGAAAAGAAGAATCAACTAGACTTCTGGCTGCGCCAGTTGGCCTATGTTATTCTGCCTTCTGGAGAATGTTTAAATGAGCTAATAGTAGGGAATGGGTGGGCAAAAAGTTCTAACAATTACTTTTGCAGTTATTTGCACTACTTTCAACAATTGAGTAACTTTGCAAAAGCAAACAATACAGGAATATATAAGTTTTCTGGGAGTTTCTAAAATGTTGTACCTATGTTGTACCACAGAAAGTAAGGGAGTAAGATAAACCCCTATTTTAGGACGCTAACCAAGAAGTTTATTACTTTGCACAAAATTACTAAAAATCCCTCAATTTTCCTCATAATGAATACAGAAAAACAAATTTCAGGACTTTGTAAGCTTGGTTTATATATTAAGAAGTTTTTAGAAACAAAACCTGAGAATTATAACGAAAATGATGAAGCCTTTTCTGCTTTGTTGAGAAAATCGGAAATTGAAAATTCTTGGTTTACTCCCGAAAATCAAAAATTTGCTTTGAAGCAATGGGCTGATCTGCTGACTGAAGAGCATCTGAAACAGTGGCTTTCCAATTATCAGACTTCAAAAACCTCTAAGAAAGTCGGGCTTATTCTGGCGGGAAATATTCCTATGGTTGGATTTCATGATGTGATTTCAGTGGTTTTGAGCAATCATATTCCGTTAATTAAACTTTCCTCCAAAGACCGGCAGCTGCTGCCTTTTCTTTTAGAAAAATGGAATGAATTTGCGGAAGGAAATGTACGATATGAATTGGTGGAAAGGTTGGTTAATTTTGATGCGGTAATTGCCACGGGAAGCAATAATACGGCGAGATATCTGGAATATTATTTTAAAGATCATTTGAGCATCATCCGCAAAAACAGAACTTCTGTTGCTGTTTTGAAAGGTGATGAAACTGAAGCTGAGCTGCAGCTTCTTGCCGAAGATATTTTCAGGTATTTTGGTTTGGGATGCCGAAATGTCACCAGAATCTTCATTCCTGAAAACTTTAAAATTGATGCGCTTTTTGAAAATTTCCTGAATTTTAAAGACATCATCAATCATCATAAATACGCGAACAATTACGAGTACAACCGAGCTGTTTATCTGCTGAATCAGGTGAAATTCTGGGATAACAATTTCGTGATGCTGAAAGAGGACGAGGATCTTTTTTCTCCGCTATCGGTGATTAATTTTTCCAGATATACAGAGATCGGTGAAGTGCAGAAATTCATTGAAGAAAATAAAGAGGACATCCAGGCGGTTGCCGCAAAAGCTGAATTGGGACTGGATTCAATTCCTTTGGGAACGGCTCAGCATCCAGGTTTGGATACTTATGCAGATAATGTGGATACCATGAGGTTTCTGGAGGTCATTTAATATAAATAGGGCATGAAAATCACTATTCAGAATCAGTTTTTAAAAGCAGAAATTAACAGGAGAGGAGCTGAATTGGTTTCGGTGGAGAAGGATGGTAAGAATTTCATCTGGGAGATCGATGAGAATTTCTGGGATAAAACCTCGCCGGTTTTGTTTCCTGTTATCGGAGGTTTAAAAGGTAATACTTACGAATATCAAAATAAAAAATACCAACTTCCAAGACATGGTTTTGCGCGGGAATGTGATTTTGAACTGGTGAGTAAAACAGAAGATTCCGCTGTCTTTACTTTAAAATATTCTGAAGAAGCCTTAAAAGTATTTCCATTCAAATTTACTTTAAGTATAAAATATTATATTATTCAAAATGAGTTATTTATAAAATATACCGTAAGCAATACTTCATCTGAACGAATGTATTATTCAATTGGTGCTCATCCGGCTTTTGCAGTTCGCGGAAACTTCCAGGATTACGCTCTGGAGTTTGATCTTACAGAAAATTTAACCAGTCATCAACTGGAAGATCATCTGTTTTCCGGCAAGACGCGGGAAGTGAATTTAGAAGGGAGAATTTTGCCCTTAAATTATTCGCTGTTTGAAAATGACGCTGTTGTTTTAAAGAATTCCGCGACCTCTTCTCTCAGTTTGCTGAAAAATAATATTCCATTGCTAAAGGTAAATTTTTCTCAATTTCCTTTTCTGGGAATATGGACTAAAAAAGATGCTCCGTTTATATGTATTGAGCCCTGGCTGGGAATTGCCGACAGTCATCATTCCACCGGAAAAATCGAGGAGAAGGAGGGTATTCAGGTTTTGGAGCCTTACGCGGAGCAGTCGTTCGAATGGAGTGTTGAGTTTTTTTAACCTAACTTCGATCTCAGCGGGTTGAGATAGGTGACAAATACCATGACTTCCTGAGCAAACTGCTGTTCAATTCTTTCCACAATGTTTTTCATCTCGATTTCAATAAAATCGTGACGCTTTTCGGAGCTGTCAAAAACCAGCAGAAGGTTGGTGTTTTTTCCTTCATTAATCATCTCGCTCTCCACTTCCGAAAGGATGTATTTTTCAACATCCATAAGGTTTTCAACCATTGGATAGAGGTTGCTGTCAATATAGTTTTCCCAGCTTTCTTTAATATTTTCAGTAGAGTGAAATGTCAGACTTAAAACGCTCATAGTTTTTAACTTTTTTTATGATTTATTGTTGAAAAATTCTAGCGCAAAAATCGGTAAAATTTTCGTAAATTAGCACGTTCTTAAAATCAGAAACGAAAGAACAGTCATGCGGTTTTCTAACTGTTTGATTTTCATTTTATTAAAAAAAAATATGCATAAAGAAGGAGAAAGGTTAATTCCTATCAACATTGTTGATGAAATGAAATCCTCTTACATCGATTATTCGATGTCGGTAATTGTTTCCAGAGCATTACCAGATGTAAGAGATGGCTTGAAGCCGGTACACAGAAGAGTTTTATACGGAATGTATGGTTTGAACGTTTTTTCAAACAGAAAACATTTGAAATCTGCGAGAATTGTCGGTGATGTTCTTGGTAAATACCACCCGCACGGTGACAGTTCAGTTTATGACGCGATGGTCCGTATGGCACAGCCCTGGAGTCTGCGTTATCCGCAGGTTGACGGGCAGGGTAACTTCGGTTCCATGGACGGTGATCCGCCTGCAGCAATGCGTTATACGGAAGCAAGATTAAAAAAGATTGCTGACGATATTTTAGCAGATTTAGATAAAGACACTGTAGATTTTCAGAATAACTTTGACGACTCAATGACGGAGCCTTCCGTTATGCCTACAAAAATCCCGAATCTTCTGGTTAACGGAGCCTCCGGTATTGCGGTAGGGATGGCGACCAATATGGCCCCTCACAATCTTTCTGAGAGTATTGACGCCATTGTTGCCTATGTAGAAAATAAAGATATTACCATTGATGAGCTGATGAAACACATCATCGCTCCCGATTTCCCTACAGGCGGAATTATTTATGGCTATGACGGTGTCCGCGATGCCTTCCATACGGGAAGAGGAAGAATCGTTCTCCGTGCAAAAGTGAATTTCGAGGAAGTAGGCAACAGAAACGCGATCATCGTTACGGAAATTCCGTATCAGGTGAATAAAGCGGAAATGATTGCGAGAACTGCAGAACTTGTAAAAGATGATAAAATTCCGGGGATCTATGAAATCCGTGATGAATCTGACAGACAGGGTTTAAGAATTGTTTATGAACTTAAGAATGATGCGATTCCGAATGTGGTACTCAACATGCTCTATAAGTATACTTCGCTGCAGACTTCTTTCAGTGTCAATAATATTGCGCTGGTAAAAGGAAGACCCGAGCAGCTGAATCTGAAAGACATCATTCATCATTTTGTGGATCACCGCCACGAAATCGTTATCAGAAGAACCGAATACGAACTGAAGAAAGCCAGAGAGAGAGCGCATATCCTTGAAGGTTTCATGAAAGTGATCGGTACTCAGGATGATCTGGATAAGGCTATTGCGATCATCCGTCACAGTTCGAACCCGGCAGAAGCCAAGGAAGGTTTGATGAAAGAGTTTGATCTTTCTGATCTTCAGTCTCAGGCCATTCTTGATTTAAGATTAGCGAGACTTACCGGAATGGAGCTCGACAAGATCCGTGCGGAGTATGACGAGATCATGAACTTAATCAAGAACTTTGAAGATATCCTTGCAAACGAATCCAGAAGATTCGAGATCATTAAGGAGGAGCTTCTTGATATGAAAGAAAAATACGGTGACGAAAGACGTTCAGAAATTGATTATTCAGGAGGCGAAATGTCTATTGAAGATTTAATTCCGGATGAAAAAGTAGTGCTTACGATTTCCCATGCGGGTTACATCAAGAGAACTTCTCTTTCCGAGTATAAAGTACAGAGCAGAGGAGGTGTAGGAAACCGTGCCGCGACCACAAGGGATGAAGATTTCCTTGAGTATATTGTGGCGGCAACCAATCACCAGTATATGCTCTTCTTCACAGAAAAAGGAAAATGTTTCTGGCTGAGGGTATTCGAAATTCCTGAAGGTTCCAAAACCTCAAAAGGTAGGGCCGTTCAGAACCTTATTAATATTGAGCCGGACGATAAAATTAAAGCATACATCCGAACCAACGATCTGAAGGATACCGAATATATCAACCAGATGAATGTAGTGATGATTACTAAAAACGGTACCATCAAGAAAACTTCTCTGGAAGCTTACTCAAGACCGAGAACAAACGGGGTGAATGCAATTGAAATCCGTGATAATGACCAGTTATTAGGAGCAAGACTTACGAACGGAGATTCAGAAATTATGATCGCCACCAAGAACGGAAAATGTATCCGTTTCCCTGAAGAAAAAGCAAGAGCAGTGGGACGTGGATCCATCGGAGTACGCGGTATTTCTCTCGACGAAAATGACGAGGTTATTGGCATGATTGTAGTAAATGATGTGGAGAATGAAACCGTGTTAGTTGTTTCTGAAAGAGGCTACGGGAAACGTACGGCAGTAGAAGACTACCGGGTAACCAACCGTGGCGGAAAAGGTGTTATTACCTTAAACATTACCGAAAAAACAGGTCATCTGATCGCAATTCAGAACGTAACCGATGAAGACGGATTAATGATTATCAACAAGTCCGGAGTTGCCATCAGAATGGGAATGGACGAAATGCGGGTGATGGGAAGAAATACTCAGGGGGTGAAAGTGATCAACCTGAAAAAGAATGATGAGATTGCTGCCATCGCTAAAGTAGAGATGGATAAAGATGTGGCAGAAGCAGAAGAAATGGAGGACGAAAATGCTGAAGGAGCACTTCCAGGTGCGGTAGATTCTGTACTTCCGGAATTCAAGGATGCTCCGCAAACCGGTGATAATGCGATAAGCAACATGGGTGATGCAGAATATCTAAAAAATCTTGAAAAAGAAGAAGCAGAGGAAAACAGCAGGATAGAGAAAGAAAAAGAAAACGAAGGTGAATCTGAAGACGGAGAATAATAATTAAAACCAATTTTTTTTAAATTAAATATAATGAAAAAGATATTTTTAAGCATTGCTTTAGTTTCCATGACTTTTGCATTGGCACAAAAGAAAGAAATCGCAGCAGCTGTGAAAGCAATTGATGCGGGAGACGTAGCGGCCACCAATACGCAGATTGCAGCAGCAGAGGCGGCTATGGGAGGCAAGACTTATTTGCTGGAACCTTCTCTTCAGGAGCAGTATTACTACGCAAAAGGTCTGGCACTGTTAAAGTCAGGGAAAAACGCTGAAGGTGCAACTTATCTTGCAAAAATGAGTGACCTGGGAAAATCTAAAATCTATGCCGGTAAAGACGCTTCTAAAAACAAAGTGTATTTTGTCGGGAAAGCAGATGCGGATCAGTCAGGAATTCAGGGACTGAAGGAAGAAACCTATACTACAACCTTAACCGGGAAGATAGGAAACACCATCAATCCTTTAATTGAAGCTGCAAACAAGACTGCAATGGAAGCGTATAATGCTAAAAATTATACTGCCGCTGCACCGAAGTTCAAAGAAGTTTACGATCTTTTGAAAGCGGGCGGTCAGGATAACAAACAGTATCTGTACTATTCCGGACTCAACTATGCTTTGGCGGACAAAAGAGCGGAAGCGATCAACGTATATAACGAATTGATCAATTCAGGATATACCGGCGTTAATACCACTTATGTGGCAAAAAACAAAAAAACAGGAGCGGTAGATTCACTGGATAAAACCTCATGGGATCTTTATAAAAAAATGGGCGAGTCTTCTGACTATACCGATTTTAAAACCGAAACTTCTCCAAGTATCGAGCGCGAACTTTTCGAAACCAACGCTGCCTTGCTTATTGAAGACGGAAGAAATGACGAAGCCTTAGCATTTATTGATAAAGGTCTTAAAAAATTCCCTTCAAGTGCAAAACTTTCAGAACTGCAGGGAACCGCTTATTTCAAATCAGGGAAAATGGATGAGTTCATCACCAATCTTAAAACCCAGATTACCAAAAACCCAAGTGATGCCAATAACTGGTATAACTTAGGAGTACTGCAGAGTAAAGATCCTGCAACCGTAAACGATGCGGTAGCGTCTTACAAAAAAGCCACCGAACTTAAACCTGGTTTTGCGCAGGCTTGGCAGAATTTGACCTATTTAACCATGGGAGACGATGCCAAAGCGATTGACGATTACAACGCGGCCAAAAAAGCCGGTAAAACAGAAGCTGCCAACAAAATTATCGAAGCAAGAAGATTGAGACTGGCTGCTGCTTTACCTTATGCAGAAAAATGGTATGAAAATGACCAGAACAGCGTGGATGCAGTTTCTTTATTAAAAGGACTTTACCTGTCCAACAAAAAAGAAGCGAAATTCCAGGAATTTAAAACAAAAGAAGCGGCAATGAAAGCTGCGGGAAAATAATCCCTTATAACAGGTTTTAGAACCAATATTTTTAAAAGTATACTGAATTCAGTTTCAGTATACTTTTTTTTTGGACTATCCAGAGGTATTATACTTTTACTTTTGGATTATTACGAATGTATTACATTCCGAATTCTCAATTTTTCGTAAATTCACACAAAATTTAGATTATGACCTCAGCAGAAAAAATATCGGCACTGCGCCAGAAAATGACAGAAAACCAGATTGATGCTTTCATTGTTTATTCCGCAGATCCACACATGAGCGAATATTTACCCAAGGAATGGCAGGAGAGAAGCTGGCTTTCCGGTTTTACCGGTTCGGCCGGGTTTGTGGTGGTGACCCAGAATAACGCCGGTTTATGGACGGACGGACGGTATTTCGTTCAGGCACCTCTGGAGCTTAAAGATTCAGGGATTGCATTAATGAAAGACGGACAGGAAGGAACCCCCAATTATATCGACTGGATCATTTCTGAAATTCCAAAACACGGAACCGTTGCCGTGAACGCTTTGGCCACTTCCAATACAAACTGGGAAATGCTGCAGGAAAAACTTTCCGCTAAAGACATTAAACTGGTCGATCATCCTTTGCTGAAAGAGATCTGGACGGAAAGAAATCCGGGAGCAAAGAAAAACCCTGTTTTTGTGCACCCTGTAGAAAGAGCCGGAAAATCAGTAGCCCAGAAACTTTCAGACATCCGTCAGAAAATGGAAGACCTGAACGCATCAGTTCATATTATTTCCAGTCTGGATGATGTCGCATGGACCTTAAACTTAAGAGGGAGCGACGTACAGTCCAACCCGGTATTTTTAGGATATATCATTCTGAGTAAAAATGAAACAAAACTGTTTGTTGACCTGGAAAAACTGGATGTTGACGCGAGAAAGCAGATGGACGAATCATTGGTTAAAATGATGCCTTATGAAGATTTCTTTGCCGAGCTTAACCATATTAAGAATGAAAGGATCTTAATTTCCCCGAACAGCAACCAATCTATTTTTGAATTCCTGAAAGAAAACAATACTTTCATCAAAGCAGCGGTTCCGGGAAATCTGATGAAGGCGGTGAAAAACGAAACCGAACTTGAAGGTTTCAGAACAGTGATGCAGCGCGACGGCGTGGCGATGGTGAAATTCCTTTACTGGCTGACGCATCAGGCCGGAAAAGAACCGATGACGGAATATTCGATCGGGGAAAAACTGTACGGTTTCAGAAAAGAGGGCAAAAACTTCGTGGGCGAAAGTTTCGGAAGCATCGTTGGTTATATTGAAAACGGCGCGATCATGCATTATTCAGCACCCAAAGAGGGGAGTAAATCCGTTACCAATGAATCCACTATTCTTGTAGATTCAGGAGGGCAGTATCTGGAAGGAACCACTGATATTACCAGAACGCTGGCTTTAGGAAGTGTTTCTGATGAATTCAGACGCAACTGTACGCTTGCACTGAAAGGGATGATTCAGCTTTCCATGGTGAAATTCCCGAAAGGAACCCGAGGTGTTCAGCTGGATGCTTTTGCAAGACTGGCGTTATGGAATGAAGGCAAGGACTATAATCACGGGACAGGACACGGCGTAGGAAGTTTCATGAACGTTCACGAAGGTCCGCAGAACATCCGTAAAGACATGAATTTCCAGGAACTTATTCCGGGAATGGTGATCTCCAACGAACCTGGGTTTTATCTGGAAAACCACTACGGAATCCGTCACGAAAACCTGATTGCCGTGAAAGAAGCAGAGCAGACCGAATTCGGAACTTTCTACGAGTTTGAAACTTTAACCATCTGTCCTTTCGACAGAAATGTTATCGAAACCTCACTGCTCACGGAGCCTGAAAGAAAGTGGCTGAATGCTTATCACCAATGGTGTGAAGAGAAACTGTCAGCCGATCTGGAAGGGGAAGTAAAAGAATGGTTCTCAGACCTTGTAAAACCTATTTAAAACAGGGAACAACCAATAAAAAAAGTGCAGAGATTTCTGCACTTTTTTTATGTTCTCAAGTTTATTTAATAGGGACGGTTTTTACTTCCTTATCCATTTCGCCGGCGTTTTTGGTTTTGATCGTCGCTTTGTTCTGAATCGTATTCACCCTTTTAACGTATTTTTTTCCTTTTTTGGTTTTTTTCTTTACCTTGTATCCGTTGTGCTGTTTGTGATTCGGGTCTACCACATTGTGAATGGTCTGAGGGATGTTCGCGGTTTTTTTAACCTCTTCTTTTTCTTTTGGTTTTGTTTCCTGTGCAGATGCTAACGCGATTCCCGCGAAAAACATACCTGCGATAAGTAATCTGTTCATTTTTTTAATTTTTGGATTGTTATACCGAAAACCTACTCAATCTAAATGCCAATTATTAAAAATTGAAATTAATTAAAGAAATTTAACGTTTTTAACAATTGATCGCGGAAAGTTTTTAAGATTCGTTAATGTAGTGGCTGCGGAAGTACAATTAACCTGTCTCTCACTTAATCGATTTATTCAAAACAAAAGAGGATAAAAAATAAGTATTTAAGTTTTGCTAAATTTGCAGCATGAATAACGACACCATCTGCGCATTAGCCACCGCCAACGGAATAGGAGCCCTGGGCATCATCCGGCTTTCCGGTGAAGATGCAGTACGCATTGCCCAGAAAACTTTCAAAGGCAAGAATCTCGAAAAACAGAAAAGCCATACCGTACATTACGGTTATATCGTGGATGGAGACGAAATTATTGATGAAATCATGGTCTCTGTCTTTCTCGCGCCCAAAACCTTTACTACAGAGAATGTAGTAGAAATCTCTTTTCACGGTTCTCCTTACATCGGGAAGAAGATTCTTGAAGTGCTGATTAAAAATGGGGCAAGAATGGCCAAAGCAGGGGAATTTACCATGCGCGCCTTTATGAACGGCAGAATTGACCTTTCCCAGGCAGAAGCTATTGCCGATATGATTGCGAGTGAAAACGAAGCTTCCAGAAAAGTTGCAGTCAACCAGCTGAAGGGAGGAATTACCAATGAGATCTCGATCCTGAGAACTGATCTGCTGAACTTTGTTTCTCTGATCGAACTGGAACTCGATTTTGCGGAGGAAGATGTGGAATTTGCAGACCGCAGCGCTCTGATGGCGCTTATTCATAAAATTGAGGACAAACTTAAATCACTGATCGACAGTTTCCAGTACGGAAATGCAGTGAAAAACGGGGTTGCCGTAGCCATCCTCGGGAAGCCCAATGCGGGGAAATCCACGCTTCTGAATGCTTTGCTGAAAGAAGAGCGCGCTATTGTAAGCAACATCGCCGGAACCACTAGAGATACCATTGAAGAGATCCTCCATATCAAGGGAAATGCTTTCCGTCTGATCGATACTGCCGGTCTGAGAGAAACCACGGATGAAATTGAAAAGATCGGCGTTAAAAAAGCCATTGAAAAAGTGGAACAGGCGGATGTCCTGATTTATCTTGCTGATGCGGCTACCACAGATTTTACCGAGGATTTTCTGATGCTGAAACCTCTGATCCGTACTGACCTGAAAATCATTATCTGTGCGACAAAAATAGATGAAGTGATTCCTGAACAGCACGAAAAGATGGAAGCGGTTTTCAGAAAAGAGATTCCCCAGGCTTTTGATTTTATTAAAATTTCCGCGCTGGAGAACCAGAATCTTCAGGATCTGAAGAACGAGCTTTCTTCCTATGTAGAACAGCTGAAAACCGCTGAAAACAATGTCGTGATTACTAATCAGCGGCATTATGAAGCCTTACAGAAATCGCTGGAATCTGTGAAAAGGGTAGAAGATGCGGTAACTTCAAAGATTTCCACCGAACTGCTTGCTTACGAACTCAGAAATGCCCTGGAATACCTCGGTGAGATCTCCGGTGAGTTTACCAACGACGAAGTATTGGGGAATATTTTCTCAAAGTTCTGTATCGGAAAGTAAATCCGTTTACTTTAAACCAGTTTCTCCGGAAATTAGAATCCGGGGAATTGGTATAAATCTGAGAAAAGGATGTTCGACTTACTTGCCCAGTCATTCTTAAACGATGATAATAAAGCTAAATATTCAGAATTACTTCGACAAAGATTTATGCAGCTTTCATAATTTTCGTATTCAGGGTCTGCAAGGTACACAGGCCGTAGACAATATATTAAACCAATATTTTGATACTTATAATCATCATATCGCAGGTTTTTGCTATATTTGTTTATTATAATAAACAGTGGTATGCTTGATTTTATTACGATAAAGGAGGTAAAAGGCAGTATCGGAAGCTGGTGCAGGGCCATGCGCAAAGCAGAAAATCTGACCAAACAGGAACTTGCCGAAGAGCTTGAGCTTTCCAGATTTACTATCGCAAAACTTGAAAACGGAGAAAATCCTACGCTGGAAACCCTGCTGAAAGTGCTGCAGTATTTTGACGAAATAAAATCACTCAATCAATTCGTTGTCGGCAAAACCGAAAACCTTAACGATCACCAATCCCTGTATTAGGTATGGCTAAAAATCAAATTATATCGGTACATTTTCAGGGTCTGGAAATCGGGAAGATCGGTTATGATGAAGACCAGCGCAAATCTTCTTTCCAGTACAATCCGGCTTTTCTCGAACTCGACAGGTATAAAAGGCTGTTCCCCTATATCATCAGGAGAAGTCCCCATGTTCAGATTTTTTCAGAATATGAAGGCGAAACGTTCCGCGGCCTGCCACCGGTAATTGCTGATTCCCTGCCGGATTATTTCGGAAACATCGTCTTTAAAGAATGGCTGGAAGCTACGCAGAAAAATCCTGCCGCTATTTCTCCGTTAGAACAGCTGACCTACGTGGGAGAGCGGGGGATGGGTGCGCTGGAATTTATGCCTGCAAAAGCGCTGATCTCCGACAGTTCCATTGACGTGCAAGCTATTACCGAGGTGGTTAAAAAGGTTCTGGATATCAAAGCTTCCGCAGCTCAGAAAGGACTCAGCGATATCGCCCTGCTGAATATTTTCAAAATCGGAACCTCTGCCGGAGGTGCGAGGCCGAAGATTCTTGTATCCGAACATAAAGAAACAGGACAGCTGATACCGGGTGACCTTGCGGTTTCCGCTGATTATCACCATTACCTCATCAAACTTTCCCTGGACGAAGATGCGGGGTATTCCAAAGAACAGGTAGAATTTGTTTATTACCGGATTGCGACAGGCTTGGGAATCAGAATGATGGATTCCAGGATGATCGATAACAGGCATTTTGCCACTTTGCGTTTTGACAGACAGTTTGGAGAAAAACAGCATATCCTCACCGCGTCGGGGATGACTGGCTGGGATTTTCAGAAACCTGACCACTCGTCCTATGAAAATCTTTTCAGGCTATCCGTAGACCTTAAGCTTCCTCATAAAGATATTGAGCAACTGTTCAGAAGGATGGTTTTCAACCTGGTTTTTGGCAATATTGACGATCATTTAAAGAACTTTTCATTTATCTACAACAGAGAAAAAGACCGGTGGAATCTTGCCCCTGCCTATGACCTGACTTATCCTTTAGATGCTTTGAAAAATTATACAAGAGTATCCAGAGCCCTGTCGGTCAACGGAAAAAGAAACGGCATTACCAGAGAAGACCTGCTCATCATCGCAGATCAGTTTACAGTGAAAAATCCCAATGCGGTCATTGATGAAACCGTGTCGGCGACCGGGATGTTCAGTGTTATCGCTCAGGAACAGCATATTCCGGTAAAAGTTATTGAGAACATAGAGGCCAGATTTGCTGTGATGTAGTTTGCGAATGCCTAAGCAGTCGGAAGGTTCCAACTTAAAATATCATTATATCACTCCCGTTATACGTCAATCACTAATCGGTCGCATTGTCCGTCGAATGAGCCTTGTCAAGGTTTGGAACCTTGACAAGGCTGATCGAGAGGATTCTAGCAGCACCGGGGTTTTAGAATCGCTTTTTTGATCTTTTTAGTTGTGTTAATTTCGGACGGAACCTTGCCAAGGTTGACGTGAGGATCCGGGCGGCACCGGCTTTTTAGAATCGCGTGCTGATCTTTTAGGAACCTTGTCAAGGTTTTAAACCTTGACAAGGTTGACCGTGGAAGTTTACATTGGCAGTCATCGTTTTGCTGCAGATTAACAGGTTATTAAAATGTATCAGCATCAGGAAGACTCTTCGGATTAATTGTTGTGGACTTTTTATACTTTAGCGTTGTGAAGTTACCGCTGTCATACTATTTAAATCCTGATGCCGAATTTCTGGCCAGAGACCTGCTGGGAAAAATACTTTTTACCCGGACGGAGGACGGCATCACGGCGGGTATTATTGTGGAAACAGAAGCATACTTCGGCACGGACGACAAGGCGTCTCATGCGTACGGCGGACCCCGCACTGCCCGCACTGAAACGATGTACAGTGAAGGGGGCATCGCTTTGTCGGTACAATCAAGACCTGATGTGCAGATCTTTTAATCAAAAAGCCTTATCCCTGAACTGCGTCGGTGTCATTCCCATATTTGATCTGAAAAATTTCGTAAAACTGGCATGGTCATAAAACCCTAGATCATACACAATATCTTTCACTGACATTTCAGAAACTTTGAGCAGACGCTTTGCTTCAAGTAAAATTCTGTTCTTAATTAATGAGGAAGCCGGGGTGTTGAGGTTTTTTTTAGCAATAATATTTAAATAGTTCGCCGAAATATGAAGTCGTTCGGCATAGTAGGACACCGAGCGCTCTTCTTTGAAATGGAGATCTATTAAATTTAAAAATTTAGAAATGACAGGAGTGGCGTGAATGGCCTCATAGTCCCGAAAATTTTGCCCGGCAGATCTGCTGATCATTAAACCGATGATTTCACATCGCTTCTGTATCATCTGCCAAAAGATATCCGGTGCACTGATTTCTCTCTGAATGTGCTGAAATTCCTGAAAAACATACTGAAAAACGTCCTCAGCCAGGTCAATAGCCGGATGACGCTGATAAAACAGTACCGAAAATCTAAGCGATGAAAGAAGATTTTCAAACCAGGATCTGCTGACCATCAACTGATAACCGACCGTTCCCTTTTCAATGTTCCATTGGTGTACCTGATCAGGAAAAACCACATGGATCTGATGATTGTGAATAGGGTAAGCAACGAAATCGATGAGATGTGTTCCCTTTGCTTTTTTAAAAATATTGATGATAAAAAAATCGTGCCGGTGCGGCAGATCAATCGAACGCTCACCATGAAGCTCATTGAATAAAAGCTGATCTCCGGAATTCAGGTGATCCCTGAAATCCTCAATTCCCAAAACAGGAAAATGATCCGACTTTCGCTTCATCCTCAGTTAATTTTGCCTAAAATTAGTGAAAATTTAAAACAAAAAGTTTTTAAAACAGATGTTCATATTTTAAGACTCAAGCATTTTCACGATTTCTCTGAATCCTGATGATTCTGCATGCTGCAGCGCCGTTATTCCATCTCTGTCAGGAATATCAGGATCTGCACCTCCCTGTTTTAAAATTTTAATGATCTGCTGATATTTTTCACTTCCATCCCCCAAAACGACGGCTTCCATGAGCGCGGTCCAACCCAACCGGTTAACATGATCGAGAGGGAAACCTTTGGTATTGGTGAGCACTTTCACCGTTTCCACATGACCTCTTTCGCATGCTGGAATCAAAGCCGTTCCGTTGTATCTGTTAAAAATATCGAACCGGGCGCCGCTTTTCAGAAACAGCTTTACCAGCCCGGTCTGTCCGCTTGCTCCGGCGTATAAAAACGCAGTGTCTTTCTGCGCATCCTGAAGATTCACATCTGCTTTGTAACCGATGAGGAGTTTTACCATTTCCGTGTGTTTTCCGGTGACGGCAATCAGCAGGAGGGATCTGCCTTTCTGATCGGTCGTATTAACGTCCGCACCTTTTTCCAAAGCATCTTTTACGGTAACTGTGTCATTTTTCATGACGGCCGTTACCAGGTTTTCATGTTGCATGATGTTTTCTTTTGAGTTCTGAACTGTATTTTTTCCGTGCCCATTACTATTGACACTGAAATAAGCGAAAAGAAGAAATAAGATCTTCACTGATTATTCAATTAAAATACGATATTTCCCTTGTGGATTAATGATTTTACATCTGATATTCTCGAAACTGCTTCGGCCGAACAGCTTGCATCCAGAAAAACCACACTTGCATCATCTCCCGCTTTGGGCCATTGCTGATTTCCCCTGTCATCCAGCGGAAGCACATTCGCAGTCGCCAGTTTTAAACATCGGGATAACAGAAATTCAGTAGACTGACCATACAGCTGTGCATAGAGATTGGCTTTTTCCAGAACACTTCCGCTTCCGAAGGTATTCCAGTGATCAACGATGCTGTCGTTTCCTGTAAAAACCGTAACGCCATGTTTCTGTAATGCAGGCAGAGGCATGATGAGGTTCCCGAAAGGAATGGTGGACACAATTCCGACCTTGGCATCTGCTAGTTTTTCTGCAGTTTTCTGCAGTGTATTCTGATCTAATTTTCCCAATACAAAGCAGTGACTCAGAAAAGTTTTTCCTTTCAAAGCCGGGTTTTCATTGACTTTATCAATTAAATAATGAACAGTTTTCAACCCCGATTCTCCTGTTTCATGAAGATGAATATCGATTCCTTTCTGATGATCCAAAGCCAGCTGCACCGTAAAATCAAGCGTCTTTTCAACCGATCCGTCCAGGCTGTATGGATCTACGCCGCCGATAAAGTCGATATTCATGGTTGCGGCCTCTTTAAGATAGGGGACTGAATTTCTGTAAAAAACACCATGCTGCGGAAACGCGACCAACTCGGCGCCGAAAGTTTTTTTTCTGTTTTCCAACGCGGTCTGTAGATTTTTCAGTGAATCTAATTTTGAGGTGGGCTCGATATTCACATGGCTTCTGGCAAAAGAGCTTCCTTTGGAATGGAGCAGTTGAATCATTTTTTCTGCTTTCTCAGTGGAAGTTTTCAGCAGTTCGGGCATCAGCTGTTCTTCCAGTTCAATCATACCTTTTACACCGCCTTTCCTTTTTCTCACTGCCTGCCATCGGTCGCCGTAGAACGTTTTATCCAAATGAATATGCATGTCCTTAAACGCCGGAAGCATCAGAAACCCTTTGGCGTCAATTGCTTTTGCACCGGTATTATTTGGAGCGATCTTTACAATCTTACCCTTTTCAAGTTCGATGAGAAACAGATCTGTTTTGGTGGAGGTCACTTCACCTTCTTCATATTGAAAACCGGTTTCGAGCCGGACATTTTTTAAGATTAATTTTTGGTCTGTGGAAATATTTTCATCATCAAAAATCGTGGTTGCCTTCATCATACCCGAAGTTAATGTTAAACCTGCCATTGCCAATGCAGAATTGAGGAGAAAATCTTTGCGGGAAGTATTTTTTGAAATATTCATATTCAGTTCTTTGATGCAAAATTATAAAGCGCAGCGCTAACACCTGGGTATTATTTATCCCAATATCTGTACAGTTTATTAAAAGTAAAAAGTTTTATCTGTGATCAGTTTTGAAGTTGACCTTATCCCGGATATCTTTCGAGAGGAGGGCGGTAACGTGATTTTCATTTGGTTAAGAGGGGAAATGCTTGAGGGCACACGGTACAATCGTGCGGCATCGGGGCCTAAGACACTTATTTTAATGAAAAAGAGGTTTTTAAATGAGTGTAGAGAAGGAACCTTGTCAAGGTTTCAAACCTTGACAAGGTTGAAGAGAGGACTCTGGCGGCACCGGCGTTTTTAGAATCGCCTGTTAATCTTTAGGGTTTAATTCTAGACGGAACCTTGTCAAGGTTACAAACCTTGACAAGTTGACCGGAGTTTTAGGCCTTCAACGGTTAGACGGTATCCGTAAAAGGCTCCTCAACGAAGAAAGGCTAAAAAACGGGTTGAAAAATAACCACGCGAAGGATTCTCTGAAACATCCTGTGGAACTAAAGTACAGAGCAAAGGGAAAAATTTTGAGTTTAAAAAGTGAAAAAAACCAGATCGTGTAAGGCTGTTTAATTTAATTATCGTAATATTGCGATGTAATTAAAATAAAATGGGCGTCACAAAAACTGAAATCTTCACAGCGCAACAAAACGGCTTAGCCACTGCATTAAAGGCACTGGCTCATCCGGCCCGCATAGCGATTCTGCAATACATCATTAAGCAGAATGCCTGCATCTGTAATGATCTGGTAGAAGAACTGGGACTTGCACAGGCGACGGTTTCACAACATCTGAAAGAACTGAAAAATATCGGCATCATCAAAGGCAATATAGAGGGAACTAGTGTGTGTTACTGCATTGATGAAAATGTCTGGCAGCAGCTTAAAAAGGAACTCAATACTTTCTTTGTAGATCACGCAGGCATTGATAAATGCTGCTAAGCATTTTTTTAAACAGATCTATCGCAATATAACAATTAAATAAAGAGCAATGAAACTTTCAGAAATCAAAGAAATCTTACCGGCACTGAATCATGTCGAGTTTCAGTTAGAGAACGGAACATCTGTACCGGAACACTTCCACGTTACAGAAATAGGAGTGATTACCAAACACTTTATTGACTGTGGCGGAACGATCCGACATGAAAAATCCGTCAGCTTTCAATTATGGAATGCAGACGATTTTGACCATCGGTTAAAACCTGCCAAACTGTTAAATATTATCAGACTGTCTGAAGAAAAATTAGGTATTGAAGAAGGCGAAATCGAAGTAGAATACCAAAGCGAAACAATCGGTAAATATGATTTAGACTTTAACGGAAAGTATTTTATACTGAAGAACAAACAGACTGCCTGTCTGGCGAGTGACGCCTGCGGTATTCCCGGAGAAAAGCAAAAGCTGAAATTATCGGAGCTGAATAAGGCTTGCTGTACCCCTGACTCGGGATGTTGCTGAACACCATAACCATGGAAATACAATTAATTACCAAAGATAATTTTTCCGAAGTTGAAGAAATCTATCAACAGGGACTGGCAACCCACACAGCGACTTTTCAGAACGGTTTGCCAACATGGGAAGAATGGGACAAAGGGCATCATGGCTTTTGCAGGATCAGCATTTACGAAAATAATAAAATGCTCGGCTGGACTGCGTTAACACCGGTTTCCGGCAGATGTGTTTATGCAGGAGTAGCAGAAGTAAGTGTTTATACAGCACAGGAAGAAAGAGGAAAAGGGATCGGTACAATGCTGCTGAATGAACTGATTAAACAGAGCGAAGCAAACGGAATCTGGACGCTGCAGTCCGGTATATTTTCAGAAAACCAAAGCAGTATCAGACTGCACGAAAATTGCGGTTTCAGGTTGGTAGGATACAGGGAGAAAATAGGAAAGAAAAACGGCATCTGGAAAGACAATGTACTCATAGAACGCAGAAGTAAAAATACCGGAACAGATTAACGGGAACCCAACAAAAAACAAATTTATGTATTCAGCATTATCAAAAACAATAGCGCAATTACAGCTGCAGAACTTCAGCGAAGAGCGCCAAGCCGTCCTCCAGCCGCTGATCGATGGTATACAGCAGAGAACAGACCGTCAGCAGGAAATAAATATTATTTTCATCTGCACTCATAATTCACGAAGAAGCCATTTAGCGCAGGTTTGGGCGCAGTTGGCAGGAGTATATTTCAACATACCAAATGTACATTGTTATTCAGGCGGTACAGAAGAAACGGCACTGTTTCCGAAAGTGGCAGAAACATTGACTGATCAGGGGTTCAGTATCTTCAAAATTGCTGACACCAATAATCCGGTATATGCTGTAAAATACAGCGATAATGCTTTACCTGTCATTGGTTTTTCTAAAAAATACGACAGCCTTTTCAATCCGGTATCGGCGTTTACAGCAGTGATGACCTGCTCTCAGGCAGACGGTGACTGTCCTTTTATTGCAGGAGCAGAAGAGAGAATACCTGTCACCTATGACGATCCTAAAATTTCAGACCACACACCGGAGCAATCCAGGGTATATGCAGAAAGAAGCATGGAGATCGCAAGTGAAATGTTTTATGTCTTTTCAAAAATCAGAAGATGCAGCCCCAATTAAAATTTCCTGACCGCTACCTTACCTTATGGATATTCCTCGCAATGGCATCAGGTGTGGGTTTGGGTTATTGCTTTCCCAATATTTCTCAGATGACAGACCGCCTGTCCATAGGCACTACCAACATCCCTTTAGCGATAGGGCTCATTCTGATGATGTACCCGCCATTGGCAAAAGTGGATTATACCTTATTGCCCAAAGCGTTCACGGATAAAAAAGTAATCGGCATATCCTTACTGCTGAATTGGGTCATCGGTACTGTCCTGATGTTTGGGTTAGCCGTTTTATTTTTACACAGCGAACCCGGCTATATGACAGGCTTGATCCTGATAGGTTTGGCAAGATGTATCGCCATGGTTATCGTATGGAGTGATTTGGCAAAAGCCAACAGAGAATATACGGCATTACTGGTCGCGTTAAACAGCATCTTTCAGATATTGAGTTACAGTTTTCTGGTATGGCTTTTTATCAACGTATTACCCCATAAATTGGGGTTAGCCGATTTCAATGTCAGTGTATCAATGAAAGAAATTACGAAAAGCGTGATGATTTACTTAGGTATTCCTTTTGCGGCAGGCTTTATAAGCCGTTACACCTTGGTACAATCAAAGGGTCTGGAATGGTATAACAGAACATTCATACCGAAAATATCGCCCATTACCTTATATGCTTTACTGTTTACCATCGTATTAATGTTCAGCCTTAAAGGCGATAAAATAATAGAATTGCCAATGGATGTGATAAAAGTAGCAATACCGTTAATCATCTATTTTGTACTGATGTTTTTCGTGAGCTTCTTTATCAGCAAATCTATGAATCTGCCTTATGATAAAAACGCATCCATCGCATTTACCGCCACAGGCAACAACTTCGAATTGGCAATTGCCGTTGCAATCGCTGTTTTCGGTATTCATTCTCCACAGGCATTTGTGGGGGTCATCGGTCCGTTGGTAGAAGTTCCGGTCCTGATCCTGCTCGTGAAAGCAAGCTTGTGGCTTAAGAAAAAATATTACAGATAAAGCGGTTCTCCAGTTGTTTTTTAGAATGGTTGTCCATCTTTTTGTGTATTAATTCCGGACGGAACCTTGCGGAACCTTGACAAGGTTGAAGAGAGAGGACCGGGGCGGCACCAAGGTTTTTAGGATCGCGTGCTGATCTTTTAGCAACCTTGACAAGGTTGACCGAGGGGACTTTAGCAGCACCGGGGTTTTAGAATCGCGCGCTGGTCTTTAGGAACCTTGTCAAGGTTCAAAACCTTGACAAGGTTGATTTGACCCGATCAAAAAACTGCTTACCTCAGCATTAAGAGGTGTGACACTCGGTTGAGCAAGTTTTGCACCCGTTGGATTTTGTATATGTTTTTTTTGCTTCCTTGAACGCCTCTCTGCAGGTGCTGAAGGTACCCAGATATTTTCTGTTGACGGTTGACGGCAGATGGGTGCAGGTTTCATGATGTACCTCATGGTCGCCGTTGCTCTGTGCGTTCTTATTTACATAGAAATTTTTCATTTGTTTATCATTGGTTAGTAGAACCAAATGTATCAAGATATTGAGGTAGAACATTACGGAAAACCGTAATTCGGGGGTTTTTATTCTGATGTCCCTAAGGGTTTGGGGAATTTCATGGTTGGAGCGTGTTAGTTGATTGGTGGCTTCGAGAGCCTCAGCCACCGCGAGTGCGAGACCTTTGGGAGCCTCAGGATCGTTCGCAAATGCCTCACTCGGTTCGGTGGCTTCGAGAGCCTCAGCCACCAGAATTGCGGACCCTTCGAGAGCGTCAGTGACCGGGGAATCGCTAGGGATGGAGTGTGTTAGTTGATTGGTGGCTTCGAGAGCCTCAGCCACCGCGAGTGCGAGCCCTTTGGTAGCCTCAGGGACCGGGGAATCGCTAGGGTTGGAGCGTGTAAGTTGATTGGTGGCTTCGACAGGCTCAGCCACCGGAAGTGGGGACCTTTCGAGAGCGTCAGGGACCGGTTGGGGAATGCCGGACAAAGTTAGAAGAATGGCAGTTACCGCATCGTGACGGGTAAAGCTTAATGAACTTGCCAAAGTATTTCATGACCCTCATAACCTGCAGGTCATTGATTCATCAGGTTTTTAACAGCGGTAGGCAGGCAAGCAATGTCGGCATAAACTACAGGAGACTATTCTTAGGGGTGGGGGGAGCATGCCTTCAGACCCTAAGGTATTGAACATCTCTCTTACCGTTTAGATTTACTGATCCTGAGGTCTTATTCACCGATGCTTCCGTGTTTTTAAAAGCATTAAAATATTTGCGCAGCGGTAGCGATTTCTGATTTGGAGATTATTATTTTATATCTGTCCTGGGGCTGTATTTTCCAGCCGAGATGATCCGGGATGCTTTACTATGGTCGGGTGGTCAACTGTTTGATCATCTTTGGGTTATGTTCATAAAAATGTGTAATTTGGCTTGTCAGATTATTTTTTTTAACAGCATGAAGTCATTTTCTATGAAGGGAAGATGGTTGTCCCTTAAGACAGACCGGAATCTGGCCGGGATGAGCGAGAGGAGAGAGGTGATTCATTTAAACAAAACACATTCTTATGGCAAAGCTAATTGGTCCCGAAGTGGTGACAGGTACGTATGATGGTGTTAACTATTATATCCGGGAGGGTGAAGCTCTGGCACGAATGGCCGGTGGCGGTTTTACCCGAGAGCGCATCCTGAAAGGCCAAAACATGGAGCGGGTGAAAGAAAGCTATACGGAGTTTGCGGGCTGTTCCAAAGTGAACCGGGCTTTTAAAACAGCGGTGAAGCCTTTTCTTTCCGGATACCGGGACGGTACGCTGCACCGCAGACTGATGCAGCTTTTTTTAAAAATTAAAGACGCAGACCTCTGTTCTGAGCGGGGGAAACGGTCTGTCCATCAGGGTATTTCCTCACCTGAAGGGGAAGCGCTTCTGAAGGATTTTATTTTTACGCCGAAACGGGCAGCGCTTTTTGCCTGTCCCTATCTGTTTGACCGGGAGACGCTGACTTTCAGTGTACAGGGCTTTAATATTCATCAGGCCGGCTTTCCGGAGACTACATCCCGTATACAGGTGACTGTTGGTGTTGTGCGGCTCGATTTTGAATCGTTTGCCTTTCAACAGGTGATCAGTGATTCCTTTGTTATTGACCGTGAATCTCCGGATGCGTCTTTTGAGATCGCTCTGGAAGCACTGCCTGAAGGCAGCGGACTGCTGTTCGCGGTGGCCAGGGTATCTTTTGAGGAGATTGTAGGGGGTGAAAGGGTGGTGATGATGAGTGAGGATGGGGTGGGGATTGAGGTGATGGAGGTGTGGAACCAATGACTGATCTTGGGAACCCAGTATAGATTACTTGAAGATTAAAGAAGCTTTAATATCGGCGAATTTTCGATTTCAAGATTTTTTTGTTTCATTCCGGTTAATGTTTGAGCGGAACAGACGATCCGCTGAGGTTTGATCGCCAAATTGTTTCTTTTACTTTTTGCTTCCTCTTTTATATTTTTTCAATGGAATCAGCGAACCGTTTTCAACGGTTTGTCTTGACGCAAAAAGTAACAAAAAAGTCAAGACTGGATTTATTTGCCTCATCTTTATTTATATTTTTATTGGAATCGGCGAACCTCCTTCGTCGGTTTGCCTCATCCTTGTTATATTTTTATTGGAAGAATCGGCGATCCGTCTATGACGGATTCTTAACGCAAATAACTCCTAGGTCGGGGTTTTTTCACTTTTCAGGAGATCAATTCTCCAGCCGATGCCTGAGGTTCTCGAAGGCGAAACTCCTTCGTCGTTTTGCCTCCTCTTTTCTTAATGTTTTAGTGGAATAGACGTTCCGCCTAGGGCTGATTACTAAATTGTTTCTATTACTTTTTGTCTTAACACAAAAAGTAACAAAAAAGTCAAGACTGGATCTTTTTGCTAAAAAATTGCTATTTCTTCTAAGAAAATCCCCAGAACTCGGGCGGATCGGAAGATTATGGCCCTAAGGGAAATTTTTTGCCGCCACTCAAACAAGGGGGATTTTTATGTTTGCTAATTGTTAGGAACGTTTCGGAAGAAATATCAATTTTTCTTCACGAAAAAATCTCCTAAGTCGGGTTTTCTGGAGATCAATTCACCACCCGATGCCTGAGGTTCTCGAAGGCAGAGGGGCTTCGAGAACCTCAGACACCGGTTCCTGACCCTTCGACCGGAAGTGCGGGACTTTAGCATGGTTATTGCGTGAGGGAAGTTATGAAAATAAATGTACCATTACCTATTATGAAAAAGCAAGTTTTATTACTCCTCGGGATCCTGTCATTAATTTTGATTTCCTGCAGTACGAGTACGGTTGTGAAGGATCAGAAATTATATGCCAATGCCTGGGAACTCGAATACATCACGGGACCGAGAATTACTTTCCAGGGATTATTTCCGGATACGAAACCTAAAATTCAGTTTATAGCAGGATCGGATATGATCACCGGTAACAGCGGATGCAACGGGTATGCTACCCGATTTACACTGAAGGGAGATATGATCTCTTTTGCTGATCCTCAACTCTCAACGATGATGTATTGTGGAGATGGGGAAGCTGTTTTCCGCAAGACAATGAAACAAATCGACCGTTATAGAATAACCGACGGAAAACTGGAATTTCTGACGGGAGACGTCGTCATGATGAGATTTAAACCGGCGCTGTAACTATTTAACGCATTTAAAAAGAGCAGGAAAATTAATTCCTGCTCTTTTTTTTTGGAGGTCACTGAGTTCCACCTGTTATCCGAACAGGGCTTTAAATATCTTGGGTTTTTTCCCGTGCTAAAACCACCCCGACCTTCCGGCAAGCCGTAAGGCCACCCCTCCAGCGGAGGGGAATATGCAGTTTTTTTATTGTAGGGAGGGATGAAAAAGAAACTTTCGTCTTTTCTCCCGCTAAAAACCACCCCGACCTTACTGCAAAGCCGTAAGACCACCCCTCCGGAGGAGGGGAATACGCAGTTCTTCTTTTGGAATGAAGGAATTAAAAAACAACTTACGGTTATTTTTTCTCAAAAGTTATATTACCGTTTTCGGGTATTATTCGGAATGTATCCTGATATTTCTTTGTGTTACTGTCTTTTATAATAGAACGTGATATTCCCCTCCCTTGGAGGGGTACCGGTACGCAAGAGGCGTAGCGGTGGGGTGGTTATTCCTTCCCATCATTATTTTCCGCATTTTTTATCCCATATTTCAAAATAATAAAATCTTCCAGATCTTTTAGGACCACCATCATGTTGTATAAGATATCATGGTTTGAAACACGGAAAACATTTAATCCATAAAGTTCCAAATCCAGCTGGCGTTTTTTATCGTATTCCGCAGTGTAATCATGAATCCATCCGTCGATTTCCACGACCAGTCCTAAGTCTTTTACATAGAAATCGACAATATAATTCCCGATAATCCTTTGTCGGTCGAAATCAATGCCGTGGAAGATTCCACGATGCACCTGTCTCCAGAACAGTACTTCACAGAGGATCCCGGCTTTCCGTTTTCCGGAAACCAGAGGTTTTAGCTTTGCGTTGTAGGGCAGATGCTCAACCCTGTGCTTTTGGATAGGTATTCCCCGAATGTAAGTTAAGGCTTCCATGACATTTATTTATAAAGATAAGTAATGGAAATTAATGAAAGCGGACGGTTTAACGTATGGTAGAGGCCACCCCTCCGGAGGAGGGGAATATGCGGTTCTTCTTTTGTGGGGTGGGATAAAAAAGAACTTTGCGTTTTCTCCCGGTAAAAAACCACCCCGTCCTCCGCCAGGGCGGATGACACCCCTCCGGAGGAGGGGAATATGCGTTTTTTCTTTTGTGGGGCGGGATAAAAAAGAACTTTGCGTTTACTCCCGGTAAAAGACTACCCCGTCCTCCGCCAGGGCGGATGACACCCCTCCGGAGGAGGGGAATAAGCGGTTCTTCTTTTGGAATGAC
The DNA here is from genome assembly GCF_019038595.1 of Kaistella soli. Taxonomy (GTDB): domain Bacteria; phylum Bacteroidota; class Bacteroidia; order Flavobacteriales; family Weeksellaceae; genus Kaistella; species Kaistella soli. The sequence continues at coordinate 284,748 of NZ_JAHOPF010000002.1, read as the reverse complement.
GGAATTAAAAACAACTTACAGTTATTTTTTCTAAAAAGTTATAGTACCGTTTTCGGCTATACATCCCTGTCATTGATTATGTCGAATCTTTTAGATTATGAACACTAACCGGTCCGTTCCCACCAACTTGGACACCCCCTTTTCCGGTAAGTTATCAGTTCATTGTTTTATTTTGGATATTAATACTGACAAAATTAAGAGGTTTTAAATGGGATTTGTTTAATTATTTTAAGAAACAGGTGCAGAATGTTATGGTTAGCACCGTAGTTTTGTATATTTACCAAAACGTATAAAGTTCTGTATATAAAAAACCAAATGAATTCAGTATGAAAAAAAATTCCCTTCTTGTCTTTTTTGCGCTCAGTTTCGCAATAGGTTTCACCGCCAAAGCCCAGGTGGGCATCAACACTACAATGCCGCACGCCAGTGCCGCGCTTGATATTGTCTCTGAGGACAAAGGCATGCTCGTGCCGCGGCTTAGTTTGGTACAGCGCGGCAATATCAGCGCGCCCGCCAACGGATTGCTTATTTACCAGACCGATAATACCCCCGGTTTTTATTTTTATTCAGCCAGCCAGTGGCAGCGGCTCGCCGGTACCGGTGACGCAGCGGGCAATTATGTGGACTTAAGCACCGATCAAACTATTGTCGGTAAAAAAACTTTCAACTCAGATATTAAGGTTAATGGACATACGGTTGGAAGAGGAGGTGGACAAACTGCTACAAATTTATCCATAGGTGCAAACGCTCTTGCTACCAATACCACGGGTTACACCAATACTGCAGTTGGCCATCTAGCGCTATACAGCAATACAACAGGTTATGCAAACACTGCAACAGGTTCTAATTCGCTTGTTTCCAATACGACAGGAAATAATAATTCCGCTGTAGGGAATAATGCACTTCTTCTAAACAGTACAGGTTCCTATAATACGGCGGCAGGTACTGACGCCCTCTATAATAATACATCCGGAATTCAAAATACTGCAACCGGTTCCCGAAGTCTTTATCAAAACAGTACCGGCATTTTTAATACTGCAAATGGCTTTCAGTCTCTTTTTCGAAATACGACGGGCAGTTATAATACGGGTCTTGGATTTAACGCCCTTTCTGCCAATACAATTGGCCATCAAAATACTGCAAGTGGTTTTAGTGCGCTTACTTATAATACTTCAGGAAATAACAATACGGCCAGCGGATTCTCTGCGCTTTTTGCAAATACAACAGGTTTTAATAATACTGCAATCGGTATGCAGGCACTTTATAGTAATACAACAGGACAGAATAACACCGCACTTGGCAACTACGCGGACGTAACTGTGGGCACTATAACCAACGCGACCGCCATAGGTTATAGGGCTATGGTAGATGCCAGCAATAAAGTACAGATTGGCGATATATCCATTACCGCTGTAAAATTAGGTGGTAACTCCGCTGTGCTGGAGACTTCTCAGATTAAACTGACCGGAGGATCACCGGGCGCCAACAAAGTGCTTACTTCAGATGCTGCAGGTTTGGCGACCTGGCAAACCCCGGCTACAGGTACCACCATTTCCAGAAAACGTTCGGTTATTTTAGATGTTGCAAGTTTGGATGCCACGGCCGCTTTATCTGCTGTTCCGGGTACGAAAAAAATGATAGGCGGATGGCAGCGGCCTGTTCTCTCGCTTCCTGAAGGAAGCATTACGCAGTTCCAAACCCAAATTCCCATACCGGCAGACTGGAACGGCAGTTCTTCTTTTACCATGACCGTTCTTTACTCGTCGCCTACTACTTCGGCTAACTTTTCTGTCGCCTTCTCCTATGCGGCTACGGGAATAGATGATTCTACTGTGGTGCCTATACCGCTTATTTCTACGGTGGCTCCGGAAAGTCTTACTACTGCCAATGGTTTAATGGAGGTGAGCTATAATATACCCGCGAAAGCAACAGATAAACTTTTATTTATCTGGTTCAGACGCGGACAGAATCCTTCTGCCGACACTTCCACCAGCGAGATGCATATCCACGGCGTGCGCATTGATTATTTTGATTAAAAACAAAGGATTATGATTAGATTAACGGTACCTGCACATCAATGCACAGTACTGATCAGCATTAAACAGCCTGCATTTCGCAGGCTGTTTTTTGATGTTGTGGAGTAAATTTCTTCCGGATTTCAGAGCTTCCCAGTAAAACAGTTCTGAAAATTTCAGTTCTGTCCTCAGGAGTCAGTTCATTAAGTTTTTCGGTGTCGCGGAAAAACTTCATGAACGCTTTCGGGGTTATGTTTTCAGTGGTTTCCATGTATTAGGCTTTAATCTTAGTGTTCATCATATTGCAAATCTGGTGAATATTTCATATATTTGACATATAAAACACTGATAATCTGAAATTTATCAGTACAGTTGTCAAAATATTGAACTTAATAACCATTAAATAGTTTAGTCATGAATACGTATCTAAGTGAACAGCAAAAACTGAGTCATCCTTACTACAGGATCATGGAACTGAAGGGTGATGAACTGCACAGCCAATTGAACTCCTGGTCAAGGTCTGAACTGATCGACTGGCTGTGCTGGAATGACAGGAATGGCGTATACACCGACGAAGACTCTTTAAGGGAATTCGGAAATATACTCAGTAAAGATAGAGCAATTGACATAATCACAGAAATGATTAACGAACCTTAATCAATCAATGAAAAACAAAACTGATTTTCTGTTGAAGTCTACCTTACTGCCTGCCGTTTCAAGACAGGCCAGTTTATCAGGAAATCCGGGAAAAACGCACTTTAGTTAGGAACAGTTAGCGGAAAAAATGCAGATCACCCGGGCCACAATTTCCAAAAGAGAAAGCGGGGATTTCAACGGCAGTATTGATTATCTCTCCAAATTCGCATCCCTTCTGGATTTTGAAATTTATTCTGCAGCATTCTCAGCGGAGCATTGGATTTTTTTTGTTTGTAAAGTGACGTAATATCATTCTTCTTTTTTCAGAAAGTTTTCCGATTCCAGAGACCATAAGAAGACCTGTGAAGTTATAACTGTTAAAAATCAAACCCCCTACAGAGATTAAAAAAAAAATTCCGAAATTGCGTGCAGTATGAGCAAGAAATATTCGAAAATAAAAGAGAGCCTGAAATTTGAAGTTGTAAAGGAAACTGAAAACAACCTGGCATATCTCACGCATTATTTTCAGAACCATAAGAACGGGACCTCTCCGTATTATAAGCCTTTGGCCGAAAAACACCTGTATAATATTCATGAAAAACTAAATTTAGTCGCGGAGCCAGATTTTCAGACATATCTGCCCATCGAGTGGGATATACCATTTCCACCTGTTAAAAATCCGAAGTTCAGTTTTATCGATCTCTTCGCGGGAATTGGGGGCATAAGGCTTGCTTTTCAGAATTTGGGAGGCAAATGCGTATTCACAAGCGAGTGGGATAAATTTTCAAAGATGACCTACGATGCCAATTTTGGAAAAGTTCCGTTTGGTGATATTACACAGATATCAGAAGAAAACATTCCGGATCACGATGTCCTTCTGGCCGGTTTTCCGTGTCAGCCTTTTTCCATTGCAGGCGTTTCAAAAAAGAATTCACTCGGGAAAGCACACGGTTTTTTGGATGAAACTCAGGGGACGTTGTTTTTCGATGTTGCAAGGATAATTAAACATAAAAGGCCCAAAGCCTTCTTACTGGAAAATGTCAAAAATCTCATCTCCCATGATAAGGGAAATACATTCAGGATTATAAAGGAAACATTAAATGAAATCGGTTACAGTGTACATTATAAAGTGCTGGACGGAAAGTATTTTGTGCCTCAGCACCGGGAGCGTATCATGATCGTAGGTTTTGACAGAGATGTTTTCGGAGGAGAGGAAAATTTTGAGTTTCCCGAAATGCCCGATATAAAATACAGGATTAAAGACATTCTGGAAGAGGAAGTGGACCCTAAATATACCTTATCGGATAAGTTATGGAATTACCTGCAGGAATATGCAAAAAAACATAAAGCCAAAGGAAACGGTTTCGGTTTCGGGCTGACTGATTTAGACGGAATATCACGCACGATGAGCGCCAGGTATTATAAAGACGGTGCAGAAATTTTAATTCCGCAGGAAGGAAAGAATCCAAGAAGGCTTATTCCCCGAGAATGTGCCAGGTTACAGGGGTTTCCGGACAGTTTTATAATACCTGTGTCAGACAATCAGGCGTACAAACAGTTTGGAAATTCGGTGGTGACCCCGCTCATACAGGCTGTAGGGAAACAGATTACAAAAGTTATACTGTAAAATATGAATCTGCAGAATTTAAAATCGGTCTTTGCAGACTCCGGCTGCGAAAAGATTTATATAAAACATCTGTCAGCCAATGACAATTCCAAAAATCAGGTTTATCTTGGCGGCAGTTTTGAAATTCTGAATATTTTACCCATCACTGAAATTATAAATGAGGAGGCTGGTGACTGGAACAAGGAAAGGTTTAAAGCTAAAATAGATTTTTCCTGGATCAGTGAAGGCGGTAATATATTTCCTGCGCCCAAATCGCAGCTGATTCTCTATCCCAAATATCCTGAAGTTAGATTTTCCGGCTTTCTGGCAGGTGCCGAAAATGCGCCTTCCGGATTAATGACACAGCGTCTTCCGGACAGACTGCTGTTCATTTCAGTAACACGCGACGGAAAAATACTGGGATATGTTGCAGCGCCTGATTCACTGATTGCGGCTGAATTCAGTTCAGAAAAAGTCGCCGATCAGCATGGGGTCTTTAAGGTTATCGAACTTCCGGCAGTTAAGAACAGCAGAATCCGCCTTATACATGAGCTACTCCGCATCCATGAAAAGGGCTGGATCAGGTCAAAGAGGCTGGACAGAAACGGCAATATTCTGCCGTGCGAATCTTCCAACTGCGGTGGATATACTCTGGAGGCAGAACTTGGAATCACACCGAACGGATATTCCGAACCTGACTTTCTGGGCTGGGAAATAAAACAGTTTGGAGTGACAAACTTTTCCAGGGTAAACTCTCAGGTAATCACCCTGATGACCCCCGAGCCTACAGCGGGCATTTATAAGTCTGAAGGTGCAGAGGCATTCCTGAGAAAATACGGATATGCAGACAGAACAGGCCGGGAAGACAGAATAAATTTTGGAGGCGTCCACAAAGCGGGAGTACGCCACAGTTTAACGGATCTTGAGATGCAGTTGATAGGATTCGACAGCGAATCCGGTAAAATCCGGAATACGGACGGCAGAATTGCTTTGGTTGACCGTGCCGGAAATGAAACGGCTTCCTGGAGTTTCTCATCAATGCTGCTGCACTGGAACAGGAAACACAGTCAGGCATGCTATGTGCCGTCTCTATCTGCAAAGGAGCCGGAAAGGCAGTATCAATACGGAAGCAATATTATTCTCGGCAGCGGAACGGATTTTCAACTGTTCCTGCAGCAGATGGATGCCGGGAACATTTATTATGATCCGGGCATCAAAATGGAAAAAGCATCATCGAGGCCGGTCATCAAAAAGAGAAGTCAGTTCAGAATAAACTCCGGATTTCTTAAGAATCTGTATAAGGAAAACACAGTTCTGGATATGCTTAATCTATAAAATACCGTTATTGCTTAATGGCAGACAGACATACGGAAGAACAGCGAAGTTACAACATGAGCAGAATCAAAGGTGCCAATACAAAACCGGAGATTCTGCTCAGAAAAAGACTGTTTGCTGAAGGTTTCCGGTACCGGATAAACGATAAAAAACTGCCTGGTAAGCCCGATATCGTTTTAAAAAAGTACAGAACCGTCATTTTTGTTAACGGCTGCTTCTGGCACGGGCATCAAAACTGTAAATATTTTGTTATTCCCAACACACGCACGGAATTCTGGATGAATAAAATTAACGGCAATATTGATCGTGATTTAAAAAATGAAGAGGCACTGATCAAACTCGGTTGGAAGGTGATTACCGTTTGGGAATGCGATCTGAAGAAAACAATGCTGGAAGATACCGTTCAAAGAATTACTGACCGACTTCTGACAAGTAGTCTGTAAGTATAGCAGACTTTTCTTTCTGATACAGAAAATATATAATAAATCTTTTTACCGCTGTCATGAACCTACTCGTTATTTTATAGCAATTTTAAAATAGATCCTTGAAACTTCCTGGTATGTTTTCTCAAAGTATCCTCCACTCACAGAAACGGTAAATTTAATTCAGCAAAATGTATTGTTTTTTTATAAAAATAATGGAATATAGAGCACCAAGATCCAATGCAGGACTCATATTATCAAAAAAAAAGTAAAACTTAACAGTAATTTACCTCCTATATTAACAAATTTTATGAGAAATCGCAGTTGTCTGCGTTTTGAATCCTTTTTTTACATATTTTTGTGATTAATGGAAAAATTCGTATGAATGTCAAATAAAAGAATTAAAGCTGTCGATTTTTTTTGTTCTGGAGGAGGAATGAGTTTTGGAATGCAGGAGGCTGGAATAGAAATTCTTGCAGGCATTGACTTTGATGAAAAATGTAAGGATACTTATGAAGCTAATATTAAAGGTGCTGAATTCATTCATGAAGACGTTTTTAATTTAAAAGAAGAGCAGCTTGAAGAAAAACTTTGTTTAAAAAGAGATGATGATGACCTTCTCTTAATTGGCTGTAGCCCCTGCCAGTTTTGGAGTATTATAAATACGGATAAAACAAAGTCAGCTAAATCAAAAAACCTTTTGATAGAATTCTCCCGTTTTGTAAAATATTTTCGTCCCGGATATGTTGTTGTCGAGAATGTTCCAGGTGTTTTGAGAAGAAAAGAAGAAAGCGGTTTAGATGAATTCATTGACTGGCTAAAAAATAACGGCTATGAAAATCCACATTTCAAAGTCCATAATGTAAATGATTATGGTGTTCCGCAAAACCGCAAAAGGTTTACATTAATTGCAACCCGTATTTCTCAGGATGAAATTAAGCCTTTAGAACTAGGAGGGAAAAAAGCTGTTGTAAGGGATTTTTTAGGTACGGATAAGGGGTTTTCTAAAATAGCGCCTGGACATAAGGATGATTCAGATTTTCTTCATACCGTTCCGAATATTAGTGATCTCAATAAAAGAAGACTGCAAAAAGTAGATAAAGACGGAGGTGACAGACTGGGATTTGCAGATGACCCAGAGTTACAGTTAAACTGTTTTGAAGGGAAAGATGACTCTTTCAAAGACACGTTTGGACGCTTATGGTGGAATAAACCTGCTCCGACAATTACTACCAAGTTTTTCAGTATTTCTAACGGTAGATTTGTACATCCGGAAGAAGACAGGGCTTTATCTATAAGAGAGGGAGCCACATTGCAGTCCTTTCCGTTAACCTATAAGTTCAAAGGAACAAGTGTTGCAAATATAGCCAGAATGATTGGTAATGCCGTACCACCTAAATATGCTACTGCGATTGGAAAGGCAATAATAAAAAATCATAAATGAAAGTAAATTTCTCAATATCACCACGTATTTTATCACATCTTGGAGAAGATCTGATAAAAAATGAGAGCATTGCTTTGTTTGAGTTGATAAAAAACTCATACGATGCTTGTGCGAAGCATTGTATTGTTGATTTTAACTTCCAAGACGGAAAATTAAGGTCACTTACTATTGAAGATGATGGTTTCGGGATGAGTAGTAAGATTATCAAAACTGTATGGCTTGTAGTAGGAACTGATAACAAAAAGAAAAAGCTTGAACCAAACGAATGTGGGAGAATACCCTTAGGTGAAAAGGGTATCGGAAGATTGAGTATCCATAAGTTAGGAAATAAAATAACATTGATTTCCAAAACAAAGGGAAATAATGAGATTGAATTATCTATTGACTGGAATAAACTCTCAAGTGCTAAAGATATTAATGACTTTCCCATACAATTAATTGAAAATGTAAAACCAAAAACATTTTTAAATTCCGTAGGAACCAAAATAATCGTAGAAGATCTTAAAACGGATTGGGATAGACGCCAACTTCGAGAAGTTCATAGAAATATTACTTCTCTTAATAGCCCGTTTTCTGATGGTAATGATACATTTAGTGTTTTAGCAAAAAGTAATTCAAATGTTTTTGAAGGATTACCTGATTTTGAAGATATAAAAAATAATGCTCTTTATTTTGGTCATTGTAAGATGCATGGCGGAGAAATCGTTGAATTTAAATATGAGTTTAAACCATGGAGTTCGCTTGACAGAGTTGATTCGGGAAGAAAGTTTGAATTGAAAGACTTACTTGATGAAGACAAAATAATTAAAAAATGGAATTCAGATACAAGGAAATTTGAAGATATTGATCTGGACGAGAGTAAAGTAGGTACTATCGAATTTGATCTAATAATTTTTGATACTGATGCCCAAATATTCAGCTATGTAAATACCGAAAAAAAATCATTAAAAGATTACTTAAGAGAAAACGGAGGTGTAAGGGTTTATAGAGATGGTGTACGAGTTTACAACTATGGAGAAAGAGATAATGATTGGTTAGGTATTGACTTAAAAAGAGTTCACAGGGTTGGGGGAAACGTTAGTAATAATATTGTTATTGGTTCCGTTAAAATCAAAAGAGATTCCAGTACCGGACTTGTTGAGAAGACAAACAGAGAGGGTTTTATTGAAAATGAACATTATTTTGATTTTGTAGAAGCCGTAAATTATGCTCTCTCTTTGATGGTAAGAGAAAGAAATATAGATAAAACCTTACTTACAACTTTATATAAAAAGCATCGCTCCATTGAACCAGTATTATCTGATCTAAATGAGGTAATGACACTTGTGGAAGAGAAGGTCAATGATAAAGAAATAAAAGATGAAATCTTAAAATATTTGTACAGAGTTAACGATCAGTATAAAGAAGTAAAAGAAGTCCTTATCAAAAGTGCAAATGCAGGATTAAATTTGGGAATTGTAATTCACGAATTAGATAAATTGATTGCTGAACTTACAGGTTGTATTGAACGAAATGATAAAGATAAAGCAATTAGAATTTCTCTTTCACTAGAGAAAATTATACGAGGATATTCTGCAATGTTGAAAAAATCAGATATCCGATTAAATTCTTTACGTGAAATTGTTTCAATTGCTTTAGATAATTACGAGTTCCGATTTTTAGACCATTCGATTAATATTATTTCTAACTGGAAAAATTCAAGTCTGGAAGCCTATTTAGCAAAAGCAGAGGCTATCTCAGTTGTTACGAATTTATTAGATAATTCTATTTTTTGGCTTAGTTATGCCAGAAAATCTGACAGATATATTTCTGTTTTTATCACTGAACAAATTAAAGGTTATAACTCAATTATTGTCTCAGATAATGGCCCTGGATTTAGTTTGCCTTTGGATGTAGCTGTAGAACCGTTTCAAACAGGAAAGCCTCATAATATTGGTTCCGGATTAGGTCTTCACGTAGCCAAGGAAATGATGATGGCAATGAAAGGTAAATTGTTATTAATATCAGATGAAAATGAGATTGATTTTCCAAAACCTGTTAAGGATAATAAGGTCACTAAAGCAATTGTTGCTCTCTGTTTTCCAAAAGAAAAACAATAAAGATATAAGAAGAAGTATGTTGCAAGAATTTATTACAAGCGCATTAGTTATTGATGACGACTTTGAAGAAGTTAAAGATTTGATCTCTTATTTGGAAGATGAAAAAGATATCTGGGCAAGATATTTTTCTCCTTCCGATATCGAATCAAAAACAAATTCCTTTAATAACAGAAAGATAATTTTTCTTGATTTGTATTTGGATGACTCAAGAAGCAGCACAGACAATATTGCTTTAATTAGAAAATATTTTAAATCAATAATAGGAGAGAATTTTGGTGCTTATGGAATTGTCTTATGGACAAAGCACACTAATCATTTTGAAGATTTTTGTGATAAAATATTTCAAAAAAATAATCCATTTACACTTCCTTTGTTTGTCATACCTCTAGATAAAACAAAATATAAACGGCAAGGAAATTATCAGGGAGTTCTAGAGGAGTTAGAGGAGAAATTGAAGAAAGATGTTGCTTCCTCATTTTTTGTTGAATGGAACAAGGCAGTAAAAATAGGATCTGATAACACTATTACAACCTTATATAATTTGTTCGATACCAATGATAAAAAAAATAAACATTTAGAAGCTGTTTTATATTCGTTAGCACTGAATTTTACCGGAATACCAAAAAACAATGTAGAAAACTATGATCTACAGAAGGATTTGATAAAATCTTTGATGGACACATTACAGTTCGAAATAACTAATTCTTACAGTGGGGTTAAAGAATTGTTTACACAACAGAATAACCTTCAGTTTAATGAAACACCTGATGAAAAATCTAAAGTATTTTCAAAGCTAAATTCATTATTGCTCCTAGATTTACAAAACTTGTCTCAAAATTCTCCTATTCCAGGGAATGTTTATGAGATAATTGATCAAACCTCACCACTTTACATAAAAGAATTGATCTATAAAAAGAATAATGAAGACATAGATATTCATTCAGATTTTAAAGATTTGAAAAAACGAAGGATATGTATAGAAATAACACCTCCTTGCGATTTCGCCCAAAACAAAAAGCAATCACTTTCAAGAATTGTTGGAGGATTGCAAATGGACTTTAGTAAAGAAATCTTGAAGGGAAATAACAGTCCATATAAAACTGATAATTTTTATACTTTCTTATATCCCGTAAGTATTGAAGGATTTGAAAAGCCTCAGATGATCATTTTTGACTTTTATAGATTTCAGACAATTAATGAAAGTGACTTAAAAAATAAAGATAAGTTCAAAATAATCATGAAAACTAAGGATAAACTTTTTGCAGATGTTCTACAAAAATTATCTTCACACACAGCCAGATTGGGTATAGCCGTTTTATATCCGTAAAGATTTTTTCTTGATATTGCAAGATTACGGTGTGATTGCTACCTACGAGAGTATAGAAAATTTGTGTTTTTGATTTAAAAACTCACAATTTGACGCAAATAAAATTGCAGAATTAAAAGTTATTGGCTACAATTGGATAAACTTCAAAGTGGAATTCTTCCTCTTCTTTACAATCAGTGCTATTTAAAACAAAATATTCTTTCGAGTTATTATAAAAACTTTCAAAAAAAGTCTATCGCGCTGTTTATTATAAGGCAAATTTCGACTGACGGTGATATAGTTCCATCCCAGGAATGTCGTCGTACCTTTCGTTCAGCCTTTTTCTTAAGTTAAAAAGTCTGGCTTCTGCCGTATCTACGATTTGAGAAAATAAGCAGATTTGAACCTTGCCGTTTTCCTTTCCATGTTCATCTTTAATAGACTGTATTGGCTGAATTTTCTCACTAAACGTTTCTCCCACAACAAATGCGTTTATATAAGGCATTCCTATAATAGTTCCGCTACCAAGAAAATCTTCTACATAATTTACGGCTTGATTTCGCTCATCTCTACTTAATTTAAAACCACCTCTTTTTAACTCAATTATGAGAATTCTGTCTGTGGTATTAAGTTGACTCTCATTATCAATCTTTTGGGTGCCTGTTATCGAAAAGGTTGAGTCTCCTTTAACAACGATATCAGGTCTCTTTCTGTAATTTTTAAATACCTCCTTATTGATTTTATTCCCGAATACTTTTTCAATCGTTGTGTGTAGTTGGTTATTCGAAGAATATTCTGGAGAATCAAATTCAGGTCCAAATATCCATCTAGCACTCGCAATCAAAGGATGCAAAACATGAAGCTCATCAACACTTTTGTCATTCCCTAATTTTCTGATAGCCTCAATTACAGAAATTCTGTTGTCAATTTCATCAAGGACTGTAAGTGCATCTTTAATAGACCATTTATCAAGCAATTGATTCAAACCGTCGATATCCTCATCGGTAAGTACAGACAGTTTGAGCAAAAGCTCACTACCACTTCTAGTTTTTTCTAAACTAATAACGGTCTCTACCGCTAAATTTATTGCTTCTTGTCTTGCTGTAGGATTATTTAGCGCTAATTTTTCTATAACTTCATTGAATTCATATTTTCCAAGAGGACTTAATGAACCGTATTCTTCTCTGTACTCATCTTTAATTTGTTTTGTAGTTTCTTCAATATTTTCTAATGCAATCCTCGAAAACATTTTTTGGACTATTTCATCTACTTTATCAAAAACCTTATCAAGCTCTTTTTGATTCTTAAAACCAGTCCAATCTTCCCTAATGTATTCTGCTAAGTCATTTGTTTCAACAACAACTGAATATCTTTTAGCATGCTTTGTTCGACCGTCAAGAACCATGTTTTTTCCTACTATCCAAGACGGTTCTCCGACCAGACGACCTCCTTGCCAAAATGCGATACCTTGATATAGAGTTGATTTTCTACTTTTTTTAGAATCTATTAGGTGAATTTTCAGCTTAATTTTGTCAATGTTCGCCTCTTCAGTAAAAAGTAGACCATTATGCTCTTCTAATTGAATGGTTTGTCTATTGATAGAAACGGTAAATTTTGGATCGTGAAGGAATCTAGCTGAGATTACTTCCAAGATTTGCTCGGCTTTGGGGAGATTTTTTTGAACTTGTACAACAAGTTTTGTTCCTGTGGTTTTTGAATTTTTGAAATTTTCCGATTTAATGATGAAAGGTTCCTTTTCGCTTTTTGTTGTAATAACAAAATGTGATTCCTTTCCCTCCTTGTTTGTGATGACCTCGTATATTTCATTAAAACAAAGCATTCCATGTCTTCCAACTCCATTTCGTCCGTATGCATATCTTTGCAGATCAATGCCCTTAGGAAACGTAACTTTTTTACCTTGATGTTTAATTCTGTTATAGCCTAATTTCATCCACCGGTTATAAAATTCCTCTGTGGTAAGTCCAACTCCATTATCTTCAATAATCAAGTTTTGGCCTTTCTCTTCAGGAATAAAAATATCTACCGTAGTTGCACCAGCATCCCAAGCATTTGCAACTAGCTCTGTCAATGCGATTTCTGGCGAATTAGCAAGGTTTCCTAATGTTCTGATTAGGTAATCTTCCTCAAATAATAAACCTTGTACAATGTTTTCGTTATTCATTTAGATTTGTTTTTTATAAATATTGAGGGAATATTTATCCATAAGCAAAGTACTAATTATTTAGTATATAATATTTATGAAGTACTCTATAAACAAAAAGTCACAACTCTCTTTCTATTTTTTTACCATTTCAAATTTTCATAATCAAAATCATCATCGCTTAATTCAAGTTCTGATATTTCACAGTTTAATTTTTTTGCTTCTTCTTCTAAAAATTTTAAATAGTCCTTATATTCATCTGTATAATAAACCCCTCTTTTTAATAAGTCGGGCAATTTTCTAAAAGCTCTTTTTCCGCCGCCAAGAATAAAAAAATCTAAATTTACGCTCCTCATACATTGATAAATATGATTATTTCCTCCGTATAATCCATCTTCTATAAATCCAATTAAGTTCTTAGCTCCAATTTCATCATAACTAATCATAGCTTTTTCCAGCCAAAATTCGATTAATAGAATTTGTGAAATATCAAATTTGTTAGTTTCACAATATCTCATATTGAATTTTAACGCAGTTAATGAAAACAGAAAATGTACCCAAGATATTTGGACACCATAATGTTTTTGTTCTTCAAAAGAAAAATGACTACTATTTCTCTTAAGTCTATTTCCGTCTTTTGATTTCCGTATCTCATAAGAAAAACCACTAATTAGATTATCTCTATTGTCGAATCCTTTTTTAGTTAATTTATCTTTGTTATTCCAAAATTTACCAATAACATTATAGAAATTGCTTAAATCGTCGTATGTTCCCCATACTTCTACTCCTAAACCTCCTTTGGTAGGAATTATGTATATCATTTTGAGTTCTGTTTAAAATTTACAAACTTTTATATAGAATAAAATAAGCATGTTCACTTAGAAATAATGCATATTTACCAATGTGTTTTTTTCTTGAAGTCTAGAATACAAACAACTTTTCAATCCCAATTACGGTTTCCCGTAAAAGCAAAAAATGTAGATAGAAGAAATGTTTCTATTTGCATGATATAATTACTTAATCTTTTGGTACACCTTCTCTTTGCCACGTTTTTGTCCAGTAAAGGCGATAACATTCCTAAATGCTTCTCTAGAAATTGCGTCCGTGACCCTCGTTGTTTTTATAAAATCCCTAACTTCTATTGGCAGCATTTTCCAAATGTCAGAAGAAGTAAATTGCTCAGAAAGTTTATTAGAGTTTAGAATTGTCATGATTCTTTCGGGTAGATTAATATCGGTTTTTGCAATTGAAATAATTTTATCCTTATTTAACAATGCGATTGCTCTAGTGGCGTTGGGTAGATTTTTGATTTCCGGAATTGTTGTACTAGGATTAATGAAGTCCCAAAGTTTTATTCCATATGCTTGAGCAATATAGTTTGTCTTATCAAAATCAATGTTGCCCTTTGCTATTTCTATTGCGCTATAAGCACTTTGGGTTAATCCAGAGAGTTTTGCAATTTCATTCTGCGTAAACTTATAATGTTCACGGTATTGTTTTATTATAGCCCTGATTCTATTGTTTTCTGTAATCAAAATCTTTAATTGTTAAATATTGTAAGTAAAATTTGCTTATTACGATTTAATTTGTATCTTTGTTTCAGTTAGTTATAGATATTCTATGAGTAACTAATGAGTTCCGCCAAACTAAACGACCAATTTTAAGACACGGAACCCAAGGGAATTTAATTCCCCGTTGATTTTGTACATTTGCAAAATGCGGGGGATAGTCCCTTGCTGGAAGCTGTGTCTGTGGCGCTTGGTCGTGCCCGTTTGGCAGTGGAAGGTAAGGGGTTATCCTCCGCTATTTTATTTATAGCACTTTTCTTTGGACTCATAATTTAAAAATCTAAACGATATTATGAGAACGACATTTACCTACTTTCCTCCTTAAAATTAGAAACGTGAAGGTTCTCACCACCAGTCTCCCGATACCCATCAGGAGATAAAAGAACGCCAACGCTCCTCACTGCCGTGAGAGGGTAAGGTTTTGTGCAGCCCAATGCCACACAGAATCTTTTCAATACAACAGCCCTTAAGCACACCAAAGCCCTTTGATGGAGCCTGAGTGTAGGAGTAAGGAACTTTAAAAACTGGTACGTTAAAAATAGGTTGTTTATTCCGATTATACAAATGAAGATGAAAGGTGGGTGAAGTGGGAGAGTGTTGGTTTTTTGAAATGCTGGGTGCTGGATGCTGGAAGCTGGATGTTTGGCTTTTGCTGCGCAAAAGAGATTCCTCGCTTTGCTCGGAATGACAGAGGAGATTCCTCGCTTTGCTCGGAATGACAGGTATGCTGGGTGCGGGGTGATGGAAGCTGGATGTTTTGCTTTCGCTTTGCGAAAGAGATTCCTCGCTTCGCTCGGAATGATAACTCCGCCTGGAATGACAGGGATCATTCTGAATGACATGAACAATGGTTACCCGCCATTGCGGCCCCAGGGCTTACTGACGAAATATGCTGGCTATAAAGTGTCGGAAACGGAAAAACATCCGGCATCCAATCCAAGATCTTAAATATGAAAACAGCAATAATCATCACCGATACCTCATAAAGAGAACCTTACATTCATATCAATTCTCTTCAGAAGGATTTGTTCTTAGCGGGAAAGCGTTTTTAATTGATGTTGCTTTCCCCTAAGGCAATCCGAGGGATATCATGAGTAATTAGTAATGAGCAATAAGTAATTAGTAATGAGCAATAAGTAATGAGTAATGAGCAATAAGTAAAGGTTCCGGTGGCTGAGCGCAGTCGAAGCCACATTGAAGGTGATTTCGGCTCAGCTCAATCGCCAAGGAGTTTAGAAGTAGATAAGAAAGGATTGGTCTTTAGCGGGAAAGCTATTTTATTTTTCATCATTTGTGTTTCGCTTTCCCCTAAGGCAATCCGAGGGTATTCCATCAGTAATGAGTAATGAGTAATGAGTAATAAGTAATGGTTCCGGTGGCTGAGCGGGGCCGAAGCCAGAGACAGGGAAAAGCCCAACGTAAAAAAGAGCCATGGGTAAAAGCATTACCTGACAGAAAACAGGGATGCTCCGTAGATGCTTCATGGATGCTTCATGGATAGCTCATGAGGAGTTCATGAAAAGTATTTGAGAATTTCCACCATAAAAGAGCAGTGAAGATGAAGGGTAGATTTTCATTCTTTTTTCCTTGATGAAAAAAGAAACAAAAAAATCAAGACTTGGATTTATTGCCTCATCCTTATTGTTTTTTTAACGGAATCGGCGAAACTCGTACTTCGTTTTGCTAAAAGGGCTTTAGTTCTTTTGACTTCGTCGAACCACTGCGTTAGGTTTGCCTTGATGCAAAATGAACCAAAAAATCAAGACTGGATCTTTTTGCTAAAAAACTGCTGTTTCTTCCAGGAAAATCCCCAAATTGACTCTCTTCGGTCGTCGAACCGCAAGCGGTTTCGGGCGGTCGGAAGTAGAGCGGCGCTGCGTGAAGTGTATTGCCACCACTCAAACAGGGGGATTTTTATACCTGCTGAGTGTAAAGGAAGTTTCGGAAGAAACATCAGTTTTTCTTCACGCAAAAATCTCCTAGGTCGGGGGTTTTATCGGGAGGCATGTAATAATTATCATAGAAGACCCGTAGGTCGGTGGTTTTTTATTGAAAGCGGGATTTATAACGTAATATTTAAATAATGTAACCTCTGATATTTAAAATAATGGAAAGCAATATTTATCAATAGATCAACTCTTCTTGAAAGAAAAAAACCATGAAAACACTTAAGATTTACAACATCATCGCTTCAATACTGATCGTTTTATTGGCAGTTTGGGTGGTGGAGCTCAGAAAGGAGATCAAGGAAACTAATGAGCTGCTCGATCTGTGTGCAGAACGGTTTTATGAAGAAGTAAATACAGAGTGATGTAGGTTTGGATGTAATGCAGGTTTAAAAGGATTGGTCGTTAGCGGGAAAGCAGTTTTTATTTTTCATCATTTGTGTTTCGCTTTCCCCTAAGGCAATCCGGGATTTCATTCTTTTTTCCTTGATGAAAAAAGAAACAAAAAAATCAAGACTTGGATCTTTTTGCTAAAAAATTCCAATTATTTCTAAGAAAATCCCCAGAACTCGGGCGGAAAGATAATAGGTTCTTTTGTATTAAGTCCATTGCCGCCACTCAAACAGGGGGGATTTTTATGCCTGACAGTTGAAGATTTTTTCAGGAAATAATTAAAATTTTTCTTAACGCAAAAATCTCCTAGGTCAATTTAAAAAAATCTCCGATGTGAAAAGAGGGTATAATAGAAAAAAAACAAGCAAAAATATAAAGGATGTGTCTTTAGCGGGAGAGTGCCCCTCTTCATAGGTTTCTACACCGCTCTCCCCTAAGGCAATCCGAGGGATATCATGAGCAATGAGTAATGAGTAATGAGTAATGAGTAATGGTTTCGGTGGCTGAGTGAAGCCGAAGCCACAGGCAGGGAAAAAGATAAAAGTAAAAAGATAAAAGTAAAAAGAAACAAGTAAAAAGCAGATGATGTGATGATGGTTTGAATGATGAGTACCCTGGAATCCAGCATCCAAGACCCAACATCCAGCAAAATAAAAAGCCCTTTCCCTAAAGTTTGCAGACCCGACAGGAAAGAGCAGTACTAATGATCAGTACAAAAATGAACTAACCAATTAAAAAACAAAACTATGAAAAAAAAGTTTTGCAGGGGAATCCTTTCCCTGTTATTCCTGGCAATGCTGTTCCTGCAGGTTCCTGCGCAGCTCAAAGCCTTAAAGATTGGGGCCGCCGTCCCCGATGAAGTGTGGAGCACCCCGCTTCAGATCGTCAACAGCCCGCAGAAAACCATGACACTGGGGGCCGAGAAAGAAAAACTGATCCTACTGGACTTTTGGAATACCTGGTGCAGCGCGTGCCTGCAGGGATTCCCGAAGATGGAAGCCCTGCAGAAACAATACGGAGACCGGGTGAAAATAATCCCTGTGACCAGCCAGGACCGGCCTGCTCTGGAGAAGTTTTTCGCATCGAAAAACGGACAGCGGTTCGCATCGCTACATTCGGTGGTGGGTGATCAGCTCTTGAAGAAGCTGTTTCCACATGTGGGTGTTCCCTTTGTCGTATGGATCAGAGACGGTAAGCTACTGAACACTACGGATGGTGATCAGGTAACCGAAAATACGGTTGCGGAAATACTCCGAGGTAGCCAGTCGTCCCTGCAGACCGTAGTGCAGCGGGATGATGATGGACCGCTGATGATATCGCCCGACCTTACTCTCGAAAAAGGTTTTGTACTGAATCACTATACTTTTTTTGGTAAAGGCAGAATGAGAGGACTCGCATCCGGTACCAGATTTCATCGGGAGCACGGCAAAACCTATGGAAGACAATTTACCAATCTTTCTTTACTGGAGATTTACCGAGCAGTTGCTCAGGAAATATTTAATCAGCAAGGCGAAAAACTGAATGTGAAACGCATCATTAATTTGGTTAATCAACCTGAAGCTATTGATTTTACGACTGACGCTGCGATGGAGTCCCGATTGTACACAGTCGACTATCTGGTTCCTAAAACAGAGTCGGATTCGCTTTATCCCCGAATGTTGAGGATGATTAATGAAAATACAAACTATACCGCCACTATTCAGAAAAAAGCGATGCGTTGCCTGGTGCTCAAAAGGACCTCTTCTAAAGATAAGATCGCAACAAAGGGCGGGGTGTTTATTGATGCTTTCCTAAAAAGTCCTTCAGTATTGCAGAACGCTACGCTGGACTTTATGCTTTCTCCGATAAATGCCACAAAAGATCTTACCCCGCTTCCTGTTATTGACGAGACGGGTTATAAAGGGAAGGTAGATCTTCATTTTTCTGCGGTAAAAGACTTACAAATGCTGCAGAAAGAACTCGCTGCCTACGATCTGGCTCTGGAAGAGACCGCACGTGAGCTGACCGTACTCGTTATTCAAGATAAAAAACTTTAAAACCAAGCCTATTATGAAAAAACTTTTATTATTACCCCTGATCTGCAGCAGCATGATGAGCCTGGCACAGCAGCACCAGCTGAATGGGGTAGTGCTGGACGGCACCACGAAAAAGCCTGTCCCCGGAATCAGGATCTATGTTCCCGAAACAAAACTTGTCACTCTTACCGACGGTGAAGGGCGATTCAGCTTTACGGTGGGAGATAACAGGATAAAATCGATAGCCATCGTTCTTTCAGGTGAAGGCTACAAAAGAAGCCACATTAATACCGGCCTCCCAAAGCAGGAAACGCTTACCGTGTATCTTGATCCCCACATCACCGATATCGAAGAAATAAGTCTGTCGACCGGATATCAGAAAATACCAAAGGAAAGGGCGACAGGTTCTTTCTCTTCGGTAAGCAGCCAACTCCTGCAGCAACAGGTGACGACCAATATCATGGACCGGCTTCCCGCTATAACGAGCGGACTGAGTGTGAGTACAGGCCTCACGGAAAAAGGACAACTCATGATCAGGGGACTCAGTACTTTGCAGGGTCCCAAAACTCCGTTGATCGTTGTAGATCATTTCCCTTATGAGGGAGACCTCAGCCGTATCAATCCCAATATGGTAGAAAATATTACTGTTCTGAAAGATGCTGCTGCATCGAGTATTTGGGGTGCCAAAGCGGCAAATGGCGTTATTGTGATTACGACAAAAGGAGCAAGATTCAATCAGCCTCTTTCTGTAGAGTTTACTGCATTCACAACCTTAGGTTCCAAACCGGATTTCGGCTACAGCAAACCGATCTCAAGTTCAGATTTTATCGACGTGGAAATGCAGCTTTTTAAAAACGGCTACTATAACAGCGATATCAATTCCTCCAATCATCCGGTACTGACTCCGGTCGTAGATTTGTTGAACAGAGAAAAGAAGGGTTTGATTACTCATGAAGATGCCATGCAACAGATTGACAGGCTCCGTTTGGCAGATGTACGCGACCAATATCGTAAATATATGTACCTCCCGATGGAAAACCGGCAATATGCGGTGAATATTGCGGGGGGCTTTCCGAACTTTTCCTGGACTTCCTTTGTTGGCTTCGACGACAATACCGGAAACCTCGGAGAGAAATACCAACGGTTGAACACGAGATTTCAAAATGTCTGGAAACCCACAGACCGGTTGACCCTCCTCACAGGTGTTCAGTTTACCAATACGGATTCTAAAAGTGGAAGAAGCGCCTATAACACCATCAGCATGAAAGGAAACTGGAAAGTTCCTTATTTGGAGTTTGCCGACAGCGCGGGGAATCCGCTCATCGTAAATGCAGATTATGACCAAAACTACAAGAACAGCCTTGCCAGTAAGGGATTGCTCGACTGGAATTATTATCCGCTTACCGACTGGCAACATAATTACGCCAAAAACAACACGAATGAAATCGTCATCAATGCCGGATTGAATTATAAACTGCTTAAAGGGCTTGATGCTGACGTTAAATACCAGTACCAAAACCTCAACGGGCAGACCTCAACGCTGAGAGACGGGGATAGCTACAGTACCAGACATCTGATCAATACCTTTGCTGCGCTGAATACCGACGGAACTGCGAAATTTGTCATCCCCAAAGGTGGTATTTTCGATAAGGGGAATACCCAGACCGCAATTAATAATTTCAGGGGGCAGCTTAACTACAATACCACTTTTGGGCAACATCAGATTTCTGCTATTGCAGGAGGGGAAACCCGCTCTACGGTTACGGAATACGAAGCGAACCGGTTTTATGGATACAATTCCAATGACAGATCCAGTGCTGTAGTAGATTACACCCACGACTATCCGAATTTTGTTACAGGAGATTATAATTTTATCCCCAAAAATGCATCGCTGCGCGGAACGCGTCTCAATTTCTTATCTTTTTATGCCAATGGAGCTTATACTTTTGATAAGCGATATACCATATCCGGTAGTGTGAGAAGGGATGCAAGCAATCTCTTCGGACTCAAAACAAACGAGCAGTGGAATCCGTTCTGGTCGGCCGGGCTTGCCTGGAACTTATCAAACGAGAAATTTTACCACCTGAAATGGCTGCCCCTGGTAAAAGTACGTGGGTCCTATGGTTATAATGGAAATATAGATCCTGCTATGGTTGCTGTAACCACGATTTCCTATGATCCAGATTTATCGATGTACACGGGAGGGCCCACTGCGAGAATTGATCAGTATTTTAATCCCAAACTTCGTTGGGAAATGCTCGGAATCATGAATGTAGGGATTGATTTTGAAATGAGAAACCGCCGCATTTCGGGTTCTTTTGAATATTACGCCAAAAAAGGCCGGAATTTATTCGGACGGGCACCCATCGATTACACCACCGGAATTACCACTCTGCTTTGGAATGTCGCAGGGATGAATGGACATGGTGTAGATGTGGTTCTCAACACGAAGAACATTGATCGGATCTTCAAATGGAACACCATTTTTAATTTCAGCCATAACAAGGACGAAGTGACGGACTATTATCTTCCCAACACTTTAGCAAGTAATTTTGTGCCCGCAGCAGGTACAACGGCCCCGATTTCGGGTATCGTCGGTTTGCCCGTGTATTCGGTCTTTGCCTACAAATGGGCAGGTCTGGATCCCAATACCGGCGAGGCGAGAGGGTATCTTAATGGAGAAATCAGTAAAGATTACACGAAAATAATGGCTTCCAACAAAGGAATTGAAGACCTGCAGTTCTTTGGGTCGGCAGTTCCTACAAATTTTGGCTCCTTCATCAATTCCCTGCAATACAGGCAGTTCAGTTGTGATATCGGTATTACCTACAAATTAGGATATTGGTTCCGCAGGAATTCCATTAATTACACCACCCTCATCACCGGTCGGGACGGGCATAGTGATTTTGCGAAAAGATGGAAGAAGCCCGGTGATGAACTTGTCACCGATGTACCGTCTGCAGCATTCGTTTCAAACTCTTCAAGGGATGCATTCTACAATGGCTCAGAAGTATTGGTGGAGAAGGGAGATCACATCCGGTTACAGTATTTCAATCTTGGATACAACTTTAAGCAGGAAGTCCTCAGTGATCTGAACATTAAGAGTCTGCATCTCTACTGCTCGCTCAGCAATCTGGGGCTTATCTGGAAAGCAAATAAAGCGGATATAGATCCTGACTACAACTGGGGAACCTACTCGCTGAAACCCGTTACAACCTACTCATTAGGCCTTCGTGCCCAATTTTAAAACTATTATTATGAAAAATAAAATTGTTCTGTTAATTTTGATCTCTTTGCTGAATTCAGTCACCGCATGCAGAGAGTTTTTAGAAGAAAAGTCGGATACGAAGCTCGTTACTCCTGAAACGCTTCAGGATAATCAGGCACTTTTAGACCGGATTTCTAATGTGTTAGGTGACAACAGCATCAGCGGAGAAATTTCCGCCGATGACATCTATATGAGCGACAGCGATTATAACGGCGTCTCGTATGAAGCAGATAAAAGACTGTATACATGGCAACCCGATCTCGTAGCGAGGGGAAGTGGAAACGACTGGAGAAGCTGCTTCAGCAGAATAAATACGTGTAATACCGTACTGCATAATCTGGACCAGTACCAGATTGCCAATGCCGAAAATGTAAGAGGGCAGGCCCTGACCATCCGTGCCTCGGTGTATTTGGAAGCCACCCAAATCTGGTGTCTTGCCTATAACAAAAATACTGCTAATACCGATTGGGGACTCCCGCTGAGGTTAAGTCCGGACGTTAATATTCCGTCCGTCCGGTCCACTTTACAGCAGACTTACGACCAGATCACAACTGATTTGCACGCGGCTGTGGCGCTTTTACCCAATCAACAGGTTTCGCCGGCCCGCGCATCCAAAGCAACCGCACTGGGAGTTCTCGCACGGGCATATCTGTACAAAGGAGATTATGCTAATGCCCTGCTGTATGCAAATACTGCTTTAGCAATACATCCTCAACTCATGAATTTTAATCAGCTCAATACGACAGATTCCTATCCCATAAAAGAAATGAATGTAGAGGTACTGTTGCCCACTTTTATTGCTTATTCTCCTGTACTGGGGACAAACGTCGCAAAAATCCCCGCATCTTTATATCAGTTGTATAATAACAATGATTTAAGAAAGGCCGTATATTTTAAAAGCAATGCCGTGGGAGAAATACTTTTCAAAGGCAATTATACAGGTAATTCCACAAGATCTTCGGTATTGGCAACGGATGAACTGTATTTAATTGCTGCGGAGAGCTACGCCCAGCTCAATGATCTTGATAAAGCGATGATGAAACTGAATCAGCTATTGGTTCAGCGGTGGAAATCAGGAACGTTTGTCAATTTTAGCGCAAGCAACAAGGCCGAAGCTCTGGATATAATTTACAGAGAACGGCGTAAAGAACTGCTGTTTCGCGGAATCCGATGGGCGGATCTTAAAAGGTATAACCGCGATGGAAGAAATATTACTTTACAACGCACGGTCAACGGTCAAACATATATTTTACCTCCTAATGACCTGCGATATGCCATAGCCATTCCCGAGGATATAATTAAGCTCACAGGGATGCCTCAAAATCCCCGATAATATGAAAAGGCGGGAATTGTTTCCCGCCCTTTTTAATAAATCCCTCTTTATTACGGAGCAGATTTTCTGTTCACTGAAATGTCCAGCACTTCTTCATTGTCCCTGGAACCAAGTACATCCGAAAGAGAGCTGTTTTCGGGAACAATTACCTTACAGGGTCTTACACCTGAAGTCACACAACCTATTCCTGCACTCGTTGAGGTGGTCCAGTTGCTGACGTTATGAAATGCACCTTCACTCATATCGTCGCTGTTATAAAAATAAGCGGTGTCATTTGCTTTTTTCTCTGCCACTTTATACGACATGGTAATTCCTGCTGTTAAAAGCGCTGCTGCCAACATCATGTTGGTTTTTATAAATTGTAAATGTTTCATTTTTGTGGTCTTTTTACTGAAAAAGATTACCTTAAAAACTTTAAGTTTAAAATTAATTCGGGTAGTCTGCCTTCTAAGCAGACGGTCGTCTTCGACGCATTGCGGTTCGTCAACCGTTCTGCGTTTCGTGATGCAGACAGGAATTCACTGTTTGCAAAGTTCACTGAATGCCTAGGACATTCTACTCTGAAAAGGATGCATCCTTTTCATTTTTTTTATTTTGATCTCTACCTGTCCTCATGCTGATAATGCCAACAAGAGCGGTGATCATTAATCCTATATTTAAAATCAAATTGCCTTTCCAGCTCATCTTTTCAAACAGCCCAATGCAGGTGCAGGGAGGGTTTTTACTGTAGAGGAGGATTCCCCCGATATACCCTGCAAAGACAGTAAGCATCCCAAAAGTAATCCATAAGCCCCATAACCGGAGTGGGCGGTAACAGAACAGGACTACGGTGAACGTCTGCAATGCAATAATGCCGTAAGCTAGAGGTTCTCCGTATCCCTCAAGTCCCGGTGACTGCCCCAGCTGATCCCGGAAGTTTTTGAAACCGGTGGCTTTGCTCATTGCTGCATAGGAAAAGAGAAGCGCGAAGAAGAGGCTTATGGCAATAGTCAGTATTTTTATCAGATTTTTCATGACCGCTGTTTGATGATGTAAAATTGCGACATCCCTTTTTCAAATACATGTACTTTAGTGGCAGAAGTATGTATAATAATGACATTTATATGTATAATAAAGACATTCTTATGTGTAATATTTACGTTTATATGTATAATAGTGTCAACAGAATGATAAAGTCGACGCGGTAAAGTTAATGCTGCAGCGCGATCCGGGGGATCCGGTGGAACGGGAAATGGTATGTTCTGTGGAACAAAGTATAGAGCTGATGGTAGCTTGCAAAGCCATTTTTATAGGCAATTTCCTTATAGCTCAACGAACTCAGCAGGAGGTCTTCGAGAACAGGAATCATTTTGATTTTAAGATAATGATGGTAAAAGGAACTTTCAAAAAACGAAGTGCTGTCTTTCTGAAACTGACGGTAAGAAAGGCCTCTGCTGTTCACAAAAACCTCTAAAGTCGCGTACTCATCAGGCTCATACCTTTCCAGCAGTTTCAGCAGGTAACGGTACCGGCTATTTCCTATCGATGCCGCAGGTCTGGGGTAAACCGTTTGATGAGTCACAACGGAAATGGTGTAGTGGTACTGCTTTTTGGTCACCACTCCTATAAAAATATGAATTTCTCCCGAGTTGATCTGCTGAACATGAATGGGCACAAAAAACCGGTCTTTGGACACCGATTCCGCCATGCGTTGATAAGCTTCAGTGAGCAGTTTCACAATCTCGAGGTACTCCCCACTGGAAGTAAGCTGTTCTTCATCCTGATAGGTAAAGATGAAGCCGTGATGGTAATATTGGGTTTGTTGATTCAAAAAATGCAGGGACTGAAACAACCCTATATAGTGCTGAACAATTTCTTTAGTTTGCGATAAAACAGTCTCATTGGTAAAATACTTCCGTTCCGGTGATGAATCACAGAGTTCACAGTACCGCTCCAATGCTTTTTTCAGATGCTTTTGTAAAAGATCAAGATGATAAGTGTTCATGGCGATAAGGGGATAGGAGGAGACTCCTGCGCCAAGTGCACCTGAAAGTACTCGAAATCCAACATCCTGCTGGCAGAAGCATCAATGAACAGGAGGATGAAAAAGAAACTTGCCGCAAGGGGGATTGTTTTTGTCAGGGGTTTCATGTTGATGTATTTTAATGATTTTTCAATGCGTGGTTCTGTTTAGAGAAAATGGAGTCTCTGTTCCTCAATTCTAAAGCTAAATTAGAAGGGTATTTTGAAAGAAAAAATAGAAGGGGGTGCTGATTTATAAACCGTTACACTTCGACTTCGCTCAGTGACCGGGTTTTTAATAGCAGATGGTTTTTTTATCGGATCATTACAGGGCTTATGCTGTAGTTGGGGTTGGCACTTCGGCGACGCTCAGTGACCGGTGACTTCGCTCAGTGACCGGTGGCTTTGCGCGGTGACCAATCCGTAGATTTAAAGAAGAGAAAAGCGTAACTGCAGATAAAAATGTGGAATGATTTATAAATCGTTCCACCAAAAAATGAGGTGCCATTGCTGTAGTCATGGCAGATACAGAAGATTTTAAACAGGGTGTTACCCAAGGGTTTGAATTTCACCGTTTTATATATTAAAAAGTACTAATTTTGAGAGAAAGAAGAATAGATAAAATGACGGATCATGCAGATGCTCAGACTGTTGATATTGCCTTTCCTGTTTTTTGCGGAACTCCTGGTTGCGCAAAAGGGCAGTCACGAGCCTTATGAGCGGATCATCAGAACGTATGCGCATATTCAGATTAACGATTCGGCTGCGTTGCCCCAGATCAGAGTTCTTATTGCGCTTGCAAAAAAGGAAAAAAATGCTGCCCAACTGACTAAGGCCTACCATGATGCGCTCCATTATACCCCGTCGGAAGATCTTAAACTCCGGTACGCGGACAGCGCCATAACGGCTGCACATTTTAGCTGCAAGGATGATCTGATTGCGACCGCCTATTTGGGGAAAGGAATTGTGTTTTATTTTAATTATAAAAGATACCGTCCCGCACTGCTGGAATACTTAAAAGCAATGCGTTATGCAGAAAAGACGGAAGATCATTATCTGATTCATAAGATCGGGTACCATCTTGGGCTGGTCAAAAGTTATTTGGGGGATCACTGTGATGCCATCCGTCATTTTGAATATGGTGCGGCCTATTTTCTGAGTGAAATGAAGAAAAATCCTCATCCCAATATTCTGCATAATATGAGGAAGGGCTACTATAACAGTATCCGGCAGATGGTGATTTGCCACCAGCATCTGAACAATGATAAAAAAGCCGACAGCCTGATCAGTATTGGGGAAAACGGAATCCCGTTGCACCCCGATTTTAAACTGGTAAGAAGCTACTTTCATCAGTTCCGGGGCACCTCAGAATTCCGGAAAGGGAATTACAGGCACAGCATTGAAGAGCTCGATATCGCACTTCCTGAAATTGAAAGAAACAGGGATTTTGCCTGGGCTTCTGTCATTTATTTTTATCAGGGTAAAAACCGCCTTCAGCTGGGGCAGCATCAAAAGGCCATTGGTCTCTTTAAGAAAGTGGATTCGGTGTACCGGCGCCAACAGTTTCTGTTTCCCGAGCTATGCGAAAATTACAGGCTTCTTATGCATGATGCACAGCACCGCAATCACATGAATGATGCCCTGTATTATTCCGATGTTCACCGCAAGCTGGAGAACCAAATTTCGGCGGATGTGATCTACCTTTCCTCGGTTCTTCATGCGGAAGGATTTAAATATGAAAAGGGGAGGCTCACCCAGAGCAAAAGAATTATGACCATTGGGTTGATACTGAGCCTTATGTTGATGGCCATCTTCTTTTATCAGTATTATCTGGAAAAGGAGACAGAAAAAAGATTTCGGATCATGATTGCGCCTTCCGCATTTTCCGGTGAAACTCCGTCCGCAAGTACGAAACGGAGAAAGGGGAAGTTTACGCTGCCACAGGAAATATACGACAGGATAAAGGAAAAAATGCAGGATTTTGAAGACGGGGAACAGTATCTTGATGCTGACCTGACTGAAAAAACACTGGCCGACCGGCTAAGGACCAACACGCAGTATCTCTCTGCCTTTATCAATATCAGCAAAGGGGTAAACTTCCGGACCTACCTCAATGAACTGCGCATCCGCTATATTGCAAAGCAGCTCTCTGAAAACCCGGAATACCTGAAGTACAACAATGAGGGCCTGGCAAGTAAGTGCGGGATGGGTTCACGCTCTACCTTTTCGAGGCATTTTTTCAAGATCTATGGTATGCCGCCTCAGGAATATGTAAAGAAATGCATCCGGGCAGACAGAGAACAGGAGAGGGACATCTAAACGTATCTAATTGGAAATAACACGCAGCCCAACTTTGCCAAAGTTCGAAACTTTGGCAAAGTTAAAAGTTGAAATTTAAAACACAAAACATGGAAATAAGGCTTGACAATTTAGAACCGGGTTGCCATTACCACATTTTTAACAGAGGAATCAATGGATGTAAAGTCTTCGAAAATGATGAAAACTGTATATTTTTTCTTCAAAAAGCAGAAGCGTACATCCTTCACGTCGCGGATGTATATGCTTACTGTCTAATGCCTAATCATTTTCATTTCATTCTAAGAATTAAAGATGATATTAACGGTAATAACTTTGCCAAAGTTCCAAACTTTGGCAAAGTTGAGACTGGATTACATGCGGAAAAATCTATCGCAAGTAAACAGATCGGAAAATTGATAAGCAGTTATACACAGGCATTTAATAAATATCACAACCGCCACGGATCATTGTTTGAAAGACCTTTTAAAAGAAAAAGAATTGAAACGGAGGATTATTTAATTAAAAGTATTATTTGCGTGCATCGGAATGTAATAGATCTTAATAGATCGCTGAATAATTATGATTTTTCATCATACAAAGCAATTGTTTCGGGAAAACAAACCCATGTTAGAAAAGAAACTGTTATCGAATGGTTTGATGATATTGAGAATTTTAAATTAATGCATCAACGGGATAGTGATTATGAATTTTAAACTGAAAATTCTGGAAGCCTTTAACTTTGCCAAAGTTCGAAACTTTGGCAAAGTTGACCGAACGCAGTTCAGAAGAATCTAGGATTGAGAAAAGCACTGGGGAAGAGTATTTACAGACAAATACATATTTCATGGGAAATACTTTGGAACAAATCAAATGTTGTTGTCGGCTTAAAAACTTTGTATATTTGAGAGTTACCTGCAATGTTGCAAAAAACCGCGTGAAATGGAAATTCTAAATCAACAGTTAACTCAAAGAGATATTTTAAATATTTTAATTGAACAGCATCGAATTTCAAGCAAATTGGATTTTGAAACAGATCCTGATGCTATCTTAACGTTCGACTCAACAATAAATTATTGGAGAAGTGCTGGGGATTTACTTCCTTGGAAACCCTTATCTGAATTCCTGAATGAATGCTTTGGAATTTCAGTTAGTGAAAGCAAATGGGAACAGGCATTAACGCCTTCTAGAAATAGAACGTTAAGAGATGTTTGCGAATTAATTGCTGAAAATTGCAAATATCAAGATATAAAACCAATAAGAATACTTGGAACTGAATGCTTAAGTGCATCCGTTTTTCTGACTTTGAAAAAATATCTAAAACGTAGAAATGTTGATGTTTCTAACATTAGACCTTCATCATTAATTACTCCATATTTGGAAAAATATTATTCGGAAATGTTAGAACAGATTGGAATTATTTCAAAGGGAAGGAAAATCTTTGAAGAATTTGCCTATAAACCGACAAGAAAACTAAATCTGTTGGAGCGACTAAATACTTTTGATAAATCTAGATACAGTTTCCAAACAGGAGAAATTTTAACTTTCAGAGATTTAACGATGAAAATAATCGAAACAAAATAAAAACACTGCAGGTAATAACTAAGCTTTCGTTTTGTCTGAAAGACAAGAAATGAAAGCCCGTTGAACGGAAGCTCCGGTGGCTTTTCAGCAGCATAATGGTCCTCTTATGGGGATGTCGTTTTTAGAATTTAGAGATACAAAGCAGTTTTTCAGAAGGACTGCTTTATTTGTGGCATTTGGTAGCCTTTGGAAGTGGTTTTCCGCGGTTTTTCTTCGCTGCAAAACACAGTTTCCCTTACCCGCAAAGCTTATTTCGCAGAGAAAGGTTGGGTGACGAAAAGAAAATCCTGTGGCGGACCGCGCTGCCCGAAAATGGCAATGGTGACCAGGTTTCCTTCTTTGCAACACCGGCATTTATTGAGCAAAGTCTTGGGTTTTGCTTCCGGAACCCGGATGTTTAAATCTGACTGTGAATTTTGCAGCTTCCCACGCTTCCAGCTGCTGCTTAAAATACCGTAATGCCGGATCCGCACAAACCTTTTGGGCAGGATATGAAGACTGAAGCGCCTGATAAACTCCACATGGGATAAAGTCATTTCTTTTTTTTCGCCGCCTTTCCGGTAATCTTTGTAGCCAAAACGGACCTGCTGATCCGTCACTTCTTTGATGCGGTGATTGCTGATGGCGACTTTGTAGGTGTATCTGCCTAAATATTCAATCACCTGTTTCGGGCCACCAAAAGGACGTTTTGCATAGACGACCCAGTTCTTGGTAAAGAGTTTATCCATTAAATTGGAATCTTTTACTCCCGAAGTTCTCAATAAAGCCACAAACTTTGCCCGGAATACTTTGCTCATCGCTTTTACAGAGAAGAGATATTTATCGGTTCGTACTTTCTTTTTCCACTTTCCGTGATGATCAATTCCGCCGCCAGGAACAATGCAGTGCAGGTGCGGATGCAAGCTCAGGTTCTGTCCCCACGTGTGAAGTATCGCAATCATTCCGAGCTGCATTCCTTCCGTTTTGCCAAACTGGTTTAATGTTGCCCAAGCTGCTTCAAACAATGTTTTGTAAATGAGTGTGGGATTTGCAATTGCCAAACCGTTCAGCTCTTCGGGAAGCGTGAAAACGAGATGATAATAGCTGCACGGGAGTAAATCCGCTTCGCGCTTCTGGATCCATTCTTCCCTTTTATGGCCCTGACACCCGGGACAATGCCGGTTCCTACAGGAGTTGTAACTGATGGAAAGATTTCCGCAACCGTCGCACGCATCGATATGACCGCCCAAAGCTGAAGTCCGGCAGTACGATAAAGCCCGAAGTGTTTTTTCCTGATGAACCGTAAAATTCTGAGTTGATAAACTGACTGCGCGCAGAACGTCGGCTACACTTCTGCCCTTACTTCGGGATTCCATTTTTGCGGTACAAAGCAAATACGGTATCCAAAGGACTGTGAGGCTTCTGATCCGAAAGCTGGCAGACATGAAGATATTCCATGGTCGATTCAATTCTTTCATGACCCAGAAGTTTTTGTACCATGATGATCGGAACGCCGTCTTCCAGCAGATGCGTGGCGTAGCTGTGTCGCAAAGTATGGGTGTGAACTTCTTTGGTGATGCCGGCTTTTTTGGAAATGGTTTTGATGACCCACTGAACGCCGCGCTGGCTGTAGCGGGAATCAAAGCCTGTAATTTTAGGAGTAAGAATGTCAATCTCTTCAATATTCCTGTTATGATTCCCATTGAATAAATACTGAACCGGATTCTCAACTTTAATAAAGGTTTTCAGTCCCCGAATTAAATGCTCGGACAAAGGCACATAGCGGTCTTTCCGGCCTTTACCCTGAACGATATGCAGCATCCTGCGGTCGAAGTCCAGATGCTGAAGTTCGATATTTCTTACTTCCATACAGCGCAGTCCGCAGCCGTAGATGAGCCCGATGAGCAGTTTGTGTTTCAGGAGTTCTGCTGTTTGAAGCATGCGCCAAACTTCCTGCCGGCTTAAAACAGTCGGCAGTTTATTTACTTTTGGAATAGCGGGAAGATGTAGAAAACTATAAGGCAAGCCTTCGGTCTTCAGCAGGAACCGCAGTCCGTAAACGGTGTGTTTGAAATAGGACTGAGAAGGGGTTTGGCTTCGTTGCTGGAGTTCAAACAAGTAATCTTTCACCTGTTCAGGATCCAGTTCCGTAGGCAAAGTTTTAAAGTGCAGCGCCAGGGCTGCCACATGCCGGGAATAATTATCAAAGGTTCTGGGGCTCCTGCCCAGGATGGAAATATTTCTTTCGAAACGTTGCAGGAGTTCGGCAAAACCGTTAACTTCGCTCGAAGCACGGTTCAGAAATTTGTTCGTTCTTAAATCCTCCGGGGATTTTTTTTTGTAGCCATAGTAAATGTTTTGATTGTTAAAAAAACAAAATTACTAAAACGGCGAATCGAAAAAGCTACCGGAGGTTTAGTTCAACAGAGTATTTCTATTAGCGGGTTGAAGTTTTCATCATGAAGATTTTCGCTAGTTGTTCATTTTGCGGTATTTACAAAAACCAGTTATAGATATTCCAATGCCCTTTGGAGTAGGGTTTAACTGACACAGGCGGCTCCGGTTTCCGCGCAGTGTAATCTGATTAACATAATTACAATGAAAAATATTTTCCTCATCCTCGCCTTCGCAGTAAGCACGTTTTCTGCAAAAGCACAAACCAAAGAAGAAACGGTACAAACCATTGATGCTTTGTATAAATCTGCATTTACGTTTGGGCAGATAAAGGTGGTATCGGTGGCGTGTGAAAACAACTTTCTGGTAAAAGTATTTTCGGACAGCGACACCGTGAAAACTGATTTGAAAGAGGTGAAAGTGCTCCGCATAGAACCGCATTATAACGGAGAAAAATGGCACATTATGTACACCGGTGTTTCGGGAAAAGGAAAAAATGAGGAGTACCTTTTAGGGCATATCAATGCTGAAGAAACTGCCCAAAAACTGAAAGTTTCGCTGGAACATTTAATAGCATTGGTGAAAAAGGAAAAATTTTAAAATATCGTTATAAGTCTTAAAGTGGAAAGCCTGACCGAAGAGCAAATAACTGCTTTAATTGAAAATAAAAGAGTTCTCCGTCCGGAAAAAGATATTTCGGAAGTTTTAAACGTTATTAAAGTTACCGGATCGCGATTAAGAAGACTTTTATGTTAATACAGATTCTTTAATCTATTTCATTCCGCTCACAAACCGCAGATTCGACGAAATGAATGACAGAGAGTATAGGCTAAAACATTGTCATTCTGATTCAGCAAAAAGATGCATGTCATTCTGAATGAAACGTAGTGCAGTGAAGAATCTCATCTCAAAACCAGATTCTTCATTTCCTTGCTTCTTCTCACAAACCGAAGATTCAACGAAATGAATGACAGAGAGTATAGGCTAAAACATTGTCATTCTGATTCAGCAAAACGATGCATGTCATTCTGAACGAAGCGTAGTGCAGTGAAGAATCTCATCTCAAAACCAGATTCTTCATTCCTTGATTCTTCTCAGCAACCGAAGATTCGACGTGGTCAATGAC
This sequence comes from Kaistella soli, assembly GCF_019038595.1. Classification (GTDB taxonomy): domain Bacteria; phylum Bacteroidota; class Bacteroidia; order Flavobacteriales; family Weeksellaceae; genus Kaistella; species Kaistella soli. Next base: position 251,822 of record NZ_JAHOPF010000002.1, on the reverse strand, counting down.
AGGCTGAGCAGTGAAGAAAACCGGGCATAAAAAAAACAAAGGTCACCTCACGGCGACCTTTGCTTATTTAAAGAAGAGCAGCTGTTATTTCTTAATAAACTTCACCTGCTTTTCACCTTTCCCGGTAGTGATTTTAAGCACATACAGGCCTGCAGGAAGCTGGCTTACCTCAAGCTGATCCAATGATCTGTTGGGTTGTATATTGACCAGTTTGCCGTCGGCAGCGTATACCTGAAGATTCAGCACTTTCTCCTTTGATGCAATTTTCAGAACATCGGTTACCGGATTAGGGTAGACGCTGATGAGCTGGGTCAGGTCTGCAGCGGAGGTTCCCAGAGTAGGATCCTGCTGCACTTCGAGTCTCAGGGCGTACGATTTAGCAAAACCGCTTCCGAAATCCTCATTGTGGGCCCAGGTGCCCAACGGGTTTGTCGGCCAGTTCACAAAAGTAGTTCCCGGCGTGAAGACATCGTTGGTCATGACAACTGCAAGCGTTTTATCGAGCTCCACAGCGGTAAGCACATAGGTACCCGGCGAAAGAACCAGCGGTGCGCCTGCAAAAGACAGGGTGGCGGTAAAGGCTGCGGTACCTGCAGTCTGGTTCGCCGTTTCTGCAATAATACTCTGCGGTTTGCCGGTGGCAGGATCAACATTCCATAAAGCCAGACGGTAGGTGGCTCCTTCTGTACTTTCTCCGAAACTCACGGTTGCTCCTGTGGCCACAGAGGTTACTTTCGTGGTGAACGCCTGTCCCAGATACCCCAGTGTACCGGCACCGATTCCTAAAGCACCGGCAGCAACACCGTTATCACGTGCCATCGTTGATTCAGTGATCTGGAATTCCAGCGATTCCTTCGTATTGTTGGCCGGGTTCTGATCCGGGGAAGCCAAAGCCACTTCGTAACGGACGCGGTATTTTCCCTTTGCCGGGACCGGCATTGGAGGAAAATCAGGTGTAGATTCCTGTTGCGGATTCAGCGTCATGGCGACTGACAGTACCGTAGCTGCCACCTGGTTCGTTTCGTCAACAAGACTGGCTTTGATTCTGGCATCCGTGAGCATAAGCGACCCCATATTTTTAATCGTGGCATTTAAAGGGATGCCACTGGCAGAATGCAAAAGCGGATACTGGGTGTATTCGTAATTTTTTACTGCAGTAATGGCTGCGTCAGTGTTCATTAAGACAGCAACTTCCACATCATCAATCACAAGAATAAATTTATCGGTCGAATTATTCCGGAAAGCGATTCTGAACGTCTTGTTTCTGTAATCATTAAGGCTGAGGGTTCTTTCGGTCCAGCTGCTGTTTTCTGCCGGTATGCTGAAAAGCTGCACCGAAGAGGTGAGCTGATTGCCCATCACGCCGGTTCCGCCAGTTGGCTCTGTAGGGTCGGGCATAATTCTCACCTCATATCCATCCGGAAAATCGGGGTCATAAGCCATCGCCTGCCATTTCAGAACCACATCAGCGGAAGTATCCGGGACCGTGATTTTCGGAGTCCACATCCAGTCATCTGCCTGTCCCGCGGGACTGTACCATGAGTTACTGAAGGCTACCGAATCGATAACATTGGTTTTAAAATCCTCTCTTCTTTCCCATGCCTCGTTCACATAGGCAACCTGACCGCTGGGGGATCTGTTATCAACATTCCTGAGCAGCCATCCCGGAGGAAATTTATAGGTGCCCGCTCCGCCGGCGGTAGATCCGCTGATCCCATCGAAAGTTTCTTTGAAAATAACCTGTGAATAGCTGAAAGTTCCCAGCAGAATCAACAGGAAAATTGATAGTCGTTTTTTCATAGTGATTGTTTTAAAAAATGTAGCGCTAAAAATACAGGCATTGATGAACCAAACCAAAAACAGGAGGGGGACAAATGGGGGACTAAGGGGGACAAAGTATTCTTACAAATAAGTGGTATTGAAAATCAGTCACTTAGCAATTGTTTAATGGTGGTAAATGGACCTTTAAACCGCTGACAGGATGAACTAAGATATTCGAAACTTTCAGCAGAAAGTGAAACAGACAGCGATGGATTCTTGAAACACTGTTTTAAAAATCCATTATAAATCACAATACATGAACAGATAATTCCGGATATTACCGTATCTCCTAAGCCTGGACATGTGAGAAAACACCTTATCCATCCCGATTGGAGATTCTGACCTGTGAAAAAACCTCCTTTAAACTGTTTTAAAAGAGGTTTTGTTACGTTAATATTTCAGATTAATACCAAAAATAGTAAAGGCGTCGAGGTAGTTACTTCTTTATTTAAAGCTTAATCAGTTTTGTAATCTTCGGACTTTCGTTGCTGTTAATTTTCAACAGATAATTTCCTTTTGGAAGATCAGAAACCTGATATTCATCAGCGCTTTTCAGTACTTTTACAGTTCTTGCGCTGGCATCCATTATTTCTACTGAGCTGATCGCCAGTTTTCCCGGATTACTGATTCTGAAATAGTCATTTACCGGATTAGGGTACACTTTTATTCTGTTATCATACTGCATTACTGCATCTGTTCCTAAACTACCCGTGGTGAAGGTAATGACAAAGGGCATATCCAAAGCATAATCCGGTGCCGAGGCAGGATTTCCTGCGTCGATGATTGAAGTCCATGTTCCATCGATGGCATTATATTGCTTTCCGTTAAAACCGGGTAACCCTCTAGTCCCTTCAATGGTAACCGGAGGTAAAAATCCCGCATTGGCAGTAACTGCATTCTGTAACTGATACTTAACCCAATAGGTTCCGGATCCTAAAGTAACCGGAGTACTGGCTGTAACCTTCCATATTTTTCGGGTAGTTCCGGGAGCTGAAGCAACCGGAACCGCACTGCTCCCGGTTCTGTACATATTGGAATCTACACTGGAAAGAAACCGATTGGCGGTATCGTCTCCAAAAACACTTACCGCACCCGTCACCGAAGGATCTGAACTGAATATATTAACTCTTACCGTATTGAAAGGAGAAGCACTTCCGGTATAACCGGTCTGGTACGCAAAAAAATCGATACGGGTAATATTCCATTGTGTATTGGCCGGAACAGTAAAATCGTCTGCAAGAAAAAAGCTTGCTGAAGCAGAACTGTACGTTCCGCCCAACCCCAGGCTGGTGTTAGCTTCCGCCGTATTTCCTGTATTATTTTGAAGTTCAGACCAGGTATAGCCTGCAGGAGCAGCAACACCGCTTTTTGAGGTAGCTCCTGTACTCAAACCTCCGTTATCATAGGTTTGGGCAAAAGTAAATGATGCTGCTAAAAATGCAGCGCTAAGTAAAAATTTTGTCATCGCGTAGTATTGAGGTTATTTTTCGTTTCAATGGGTAATACAGGACAGCTCCTTTGACCGTCGTCCCTTAGATGGATCATATTAATTAATCTGTTTAAAATATGGTTTAGAATGAATTTGACGCAAAATAAAGTAAGTTATCTCATACCGCCCATAGGGTATGGGGGGACAAATGGGGGACAAATGCAGAGTGCTCTAATAACCTCCACTCAATCAGGTGTTTGCTTTTAAAGTTTTTTGGCGCTGTTTTAACCGTCCGGCTGCGTGCGTATTTAAAAATCCTCATTTTTCAGGATTGGAAATGACGGTATTTTGTATCTTAGTCGGAGCATCTGTAGAAAAATTGAAGATCCTGCGCCGGGAAAATGTTCAGAACTGTAAAAAATCACGAATTCATAAAATCATCATATGAGAAAAGTAATTGCGGCCATCAACACGACCATGGACGGCGTTCTCGACCATACGGCGGGTCTTCCGGACGGAGAACTCCACCAGCATTATGCTGATCTTTTAGACCGGGCAGACGTCATCCTTTACGGAAGGATCACCTATCAGCTGATGCAGTACTGGCAGGCCCTGGTTAAAAATCCTTCGGGAGAGGAAACAGCCGACAACTTCGCCAGAGCGATAGACAGAATACACAAAACTGTTTTCTCACACCAACTTAAAACCACAGACTGGGAGAGTACGGAACTTGCCGCTCAGCCTCCTGAAGAACTGGTGAACGCACTGAAGCAGCAGCGGGGAGGAGACATTCTGGTGGGCAGCCGCAGTTTAATTTTACAGCTCATGAAACTGAATTTAATTGACGAGCTTCAACTCTGCATTCATCCCGTTATTGCAGGAAAAGGGAGGCTGTTATTTGAGGCTGTCGATGACCGAACTGTTTTTAAACTCTTAAAGACCAAAAGCTTTGGGAGTGGGGCAGTAACGCTTTATTATGAACCCATACGATAATGGCTGCCATGAGGGACCGGGCTTTCGATGCTGAGGAGAAGGGTATGAAATAATGGGGGCTTAGAGAGCCTCAGCCACCGGGCCTTCTTATAGGACAGTTTTTTCACCGATGCCTTGACTTCGAGAGCCTCAGCCACCGGAAAGCCTAAACCGAAAGAATTCTTACTTTTGCACATTATCCAGGGAATAAAATTCCAAACCCAAACCATGAACAGCAGTAAATCTGATCCCAGCCCATTCAAGACCGTATCCTCATTTTCCGAACTGGTCGGTACAGAATTCCAGGGAAATACAAATGCTGCCGCATGGAAAAGGAATCTGGAAGGAGATTTTAAGGAAATCGTTTCTCAGCTCCTGTTAAAAGAAAATATCACAGAGGTAACGCCTCAGGATCTTCTGTCACTTCACCTGTCTGATCATGGCAGCAGAGCCAGAGCCATCATCCTGAATGATCTGCAGTTATTAACCGGCTTTGGCGCATCACCTTCCCTTAACTTACTGAAATGTTATGAACGGGATGCCGAACTGGATTTCATTTCAACGGATGTGTATTCCTGGCACGTCGACCGTTCACCCGTGGCCACCGATACGTATCTGTGTACCTATTACGGTGCCGCAAGTGATCTCTTACCGAATGACCAGGCTGAACAGAAAATTCTGATTCCCGAAATCCGGGAAAAACTCAGGGAACTGCATGGCGGTCCTGACGGTGAATTTGAAGCTTTTCTGAAAGATTATTATTTTGACCTGCATTATCAGGCAAAAGTCGGTGCACAGCCTTTAAATTTAGGGCTGGGACATTTGTGGAGACTGGCGGTAGATCATCCGCAACAGCAGGTTTTACCCTGTGTTCACCGCGCACCTTTAGAAAATGACGGCGAATACCGGCTGCTGCTGATTTGCTGAGGTTAGAAAATCACAGCTCAGAATCATGAAAAAAAGCCACTGCAGAAACGCAGTGGCTTACCATTAAAGAGGTGAACTGAATTTTAGTTCTTAATAATCTTAACGGTCTGAATTCCTTTGTCCGTAAAAATCTGAAGAATATATACGCCTGCAGGTAATGAATGAACATCTGCTTTTCTTGCGCCATTCAGTGTTTTCTCCGCTGCTTTTCTTCCGTCAGCCGAGATCATTATAATCCTGTCAATTCTGTGATTTCCGCTGAAGTACAGGGTTTCTTTTACAGGGTTTGGATAAACCTGAATTTTCTGTGAACCTGCTTCCTGATTAGTTCCTAAAGATTCATTATATGCTTTCACTGCTAAAGAGGCCGAAGATTCGCATCCTGCAATACTCTGGGTGGCGTAATAAACCGTGTTATTTACAATGACTGTATTCACTGGAAGTTCATTAACATGATTGGCAGCGTCAGTTGCTGTGGCATACCACTTAATGTTGCTGCCCGTTACTGTTAAAACGCTAAGCGTATCTCCCGCATTGAAACTCTGTATTGCTTCACCGGTTGGGGCCGCAGTAGTTGATACAGTAAGTACAGCAGTGTTGGATACGGCCGGTGTACAGAGTCCTGTCGCGGTCATTCGGTATGCATAACCGTTCAGACCTGAGGTCACGCCGTTAATCGTCAGGGTAGCTGTTGTTGCCCCGGAATAGATTCCTCCGTTGGTGATGTCGGTAAATCCTGAACCCTGATTTACCTGCCACTGATATCCGGTAGCATTGCCTGCCACTGCTGAGAACGTTGCATTTGCCCCTGCACATACGGTACTTGCAGTTGGCTGGGTGGTTATTGCAGTTGCAGCATTTACGGTAAGTACTGCAGTGTTGGATACGGCCGGTATACAGAGTCCTGTCGCGGTCATTCGGTACGCATAGCCGTTCAGACCTGCGGTTACGCCGTTAATCGTCAGGGTAGCTGTTGTTGCTCCGGAGTAGATTCCACCGTTGGTGATGTCGGTAAACCCTGAACCCTGATTTACCTGCCACTGATATCCGGTCGCATTGCCTGCCGCAGCTGAGAACGTTGCATTTGCCCCTGCACATACGGTACTTGCGGTTGGTTGGGTGGTAATTGCAGTCACCGCATTTACAGTAAGTACTGCAGTGTTGGATACGGCCGGTGTACAGAGTCCTGTCGCGGTCATTCGGTATGCATAACCGTTCAGACCTGAGGTCACTCCGTTAATCGTCAGGGTAGCTGTTGTTGCTCCGGAGTAGATTCCTCCGTTGGTGATGTCGGTAAACCCTGAACCCTGATTTACCTGCCACTGATATCCGGTAGCATTGCCTGCCGCTGCTGAGAACGTTGCGTTTTCCCCTGCACATACGGTATTTGCGGTGGGTTGGGTGGTAATTGCAGTTGCAGCATTTACAGTAAGTACTGCAGTGTTGGATACGGCCGGTGTACAGAGTCCTGTCGCGGTCATTCTGTATGTATAACCGTTCAGACCTGAGGTCACTCCGTTAATCGTGAGGGTAGCTGTTGTTGCTCCGGAGTAGATTCCTCCGTTGGTGATGTCGGTAAATCCTGAACCCTGATTTACCTGCCACTGATATCCGGTAGCATTGCCTGCTGCCGCAGAGAACGATACGTTTTCCCCTGCACATACGGTATTTGCTGTGGGCTGGGTAGTTATTACAGAAGCCGCATTCACAGTTACCGTTTTACTCACCGAATAAGAACAGCCATAAGGATCAGTATAATCATAAGTAATGACCTGGGTGCCGACTGCAGGATCAAACTGACCTCCCGATACTCCTGTTCCACTATAGGTGCCTCCGGCAGGGAAACCTTCGGACAGGGTATAGAGGCCACTGTTGGTACACAGTACCGGGAAGTCGGAAAGAGCAGCTACGTTGCTGCGGCACAGCACCGTAACTGAGTAACTTGCCGACCCGGAGCAGCCGCTCGCATCACTCACCGTAACGGTAAAATTGAATGTTCCGGTAGCGGTAGGCGTTCCGGATACAGTTCCTGATGGGGAAAGCGATAATCCCGGTGGAAGTGCTCCTGCTGTAACGGCAAAATTCGGTGCGCCCAGTGCTCCCGTCTGCGAAATCACGGTAGAGAATGCGGTACCGGCCTGTGCTCCGGGCAGTGCTCCTGAGGAAGTCATGGTAAACGCAGGGCAGACATACGGAGTATAAACAACATTGTCAAGTCCGATATAATCGGAGTTGGTCCCGGTGGGCCCCCCTGATGTTATAAAATACCTGAAAGCAATACGGCCTGAAGTGGGCGCGGGTAAGCCGGAAATGGTAACCGTATACTGTGTCCACTGCTTTGGATAGCCCCCGACTGTCAGGCTGGGGTTAATGCTGAGCAGAACTGTGGTAAAATCTCCGACAGCCGTTGCACCGGTGCCGACATTGGTACTGGCACCGTTGGTACTCAGACGCACTTCCATACGGTCCGGATAGTCCTGTCCGACATCATACTTGCGCGTAAAAAATTGAATAACATCTCCGTTCCTGAAGGTTCTGTTGGGAGTAACAAGCCAGTTGCTGATGGTTCCATTACCTGCTGTACTGTTGAAATTACAGGCGATATAGGAGTTATCTGCTCCGTTATAGGAGGGGAAAGGACCACCGCCTGAGGGAGGGTTTCCCTGAAACCATACGCCGTTGGATCCGGCCGGCGCACTGTTGTTCTGCTGAAACCAGCCGCTGCCGGTAAGCGTTGTAATGTTGTCAAAATTCTCTGTAAACGACTGGGCCGATACTGTTTCCGCGCAGAAAAGCAATAAGGGCAGTAATAATTTTAAATAAATTTTTCTCATAAGTTATAGTTAAGGTTTTATCATGGTTTGCTGCATCGGAAAAATCTGACATCCATCGTCCTGTATTTTCATGGTCTGACCAATAGCGGGTGAAAGGTATAGAGAATCTCCCTTTACACTGAAAAACAGAGGGGGGACAAATGGGGGACAAATTATTTTTGACCATACAGTTTTCTGTAAATCAGGATATTATGATACTTCTTTTCAATGAACGTCGGCTTTTAAAAAAATATTGATCTTGAGAGATAATGCGCTGAAAATCTGCTCCCCGCTCTTGGCAGTGCAGACCGAAATTCCATGACCAGAACATTTTTCCGATTAAACGGTTCCATGAATATTTCTTATCTTTAATCAGTAACAGGGCGGTTAAAATAACAATTTTCTGTTTCTGGCAAATAAGGGTATGGAGAGGTCAGTTCCTACAAACAGCAAACCGGCAAAACATCTTACATCATGAAAAAAAATCAGTTATTAAGAATGGATAATGTAGGAATAGCAGTTGAGAATCTTGACGCCGCTGTTTCTTTTTTTCTCGAGCTCGGCCTGGAACTGGAAGGCAGAACCGTTATCGGGGGTGAATGGTCAGGCAGGGTAACAGGTTTGCCTGACCAATCCGTAGAAATTGCCATGATGGTCACTCCGGACGGGCACAGCCGGCTTGAGCTTTCCACATGGATCCGTCCGGAAGTGGCTGAAGACCACAGGAACACTCCGGTGAATTCTTTAGGCTATCTGCGCGTCATGTTTGCGGTAGCTGATCTGGATGACACGCTGAGCCGCCTCTATCGGCTCGGTGCACAGCTTGTAGCGGAAGTGGTTCAGTATGGAAATTCGTACCGGCTCTGTTATATCCGCGGACCCGAAGGTGTTTTAATCGGTCTCGCTGAGCCGCTTCTGGGGCAATAGTGGGATTAAATAAAGTTCTGGAGCAGATCATAATAGAGTGATTTTTCCCCACCAAACCAACAACTGGAAAATCTCTTATTCCAGACTCACCGCCGTCGTACTCTTCACTTCTTTGATCATAAAAGAACTGTGGGTACTGGCGATGTGCTGCAGACCGGTGAGTTTGGTCACCATAAATTCCCGGTAATCCTGAATGTCTTTTACACTGATTTTAAGGATGTAATCGTAATCGCCGCTGACATGGAAACATTCCATGACTTCGGAAAAGCGGGCAATTTCCTTTTCAAACTGGGTAATATAGTCTTTGCTGTGGCGGCTGAGCTTCACATGGCATAACACGATGAAATCTTTCTGAACGAGTTTCTTGTCTACCAGTGCCACATATTTATGGATGATTTTCTGCTTTTCCAGTTTTTTAATCCTCTCAAAAACAGCGGTTACCGAAAGATCAAGTTCGGTGGCAAGAGCTTTCGTGGTTCTTTTAGAATCAAGCTGCAGTAAAAACAGCAGTTTTTTATCTTTTTCATCCAGGTTCATCTGAAAATTATTTGGTCAGGATATCATTTATAATTTCAAATATAGAATTTAATTCTGAAATGAATCTAAATATCAGGTTTAAATTCGGTTTACTGATAAATTACTTGTTTGAAAGTCAGGAAGGATGGAGATTTATAGAAAATAAAAACAAGACCTATGGAAAATTTTGATGCCGCAACTGCAATTCAGGATCTGCAGTATTTTGGCGAATTTGGCGGGGTAAACCCTTCTATTTCTGACAGTTCAACCTATACCTTCCTCTCTGCAAAAACAATGTCCGATACCTTTGAAGGCAATACGGAGGGCTGTTATCTCTACTCCAGGCATTCTTCGCCAAGCAACCTTTACCTCTCGGAGGCGCTTGCCAAACTGGAAGGGTATGAAAACGCAAATGTTACCGCATCAGGAATGGGTGCGATAACTTCCGTCCTGCTTCAGCTGTGTAAAAGCGGCGACCATATTGTTTCGAGCAGAACGATTTATGGCGGAACCTACGCTTTTATGAAAAACTTTTTACCGGGATTCCAGATCGGGACTTCGTTTGTAGACATTACTTATCTGGAGAAGGTTGAAAATGCGATCACGGACCGGACCAAAATGATCTACTGCGAAACGGTGAGCAACCCGCTGCTGGAGATCGCCGACCTGAAAGCACTTTCAAAGCTGGCTAAAAAATACAATCTGAAACTGGTGGTGGATAATACCTTTTCTCCACTTTCTGTTTCCCCGAAACTGTTGGGAGCTGATATCACGGTACACAGTCTGACGAAATTTATCAACGGCAGCAGTGATGCAGTAGGCGGGGTGATCTGCGGAAGCTCTGATTTTATCAATGCCCTGAAAGACGTTAACAGCGGCGCATGTATGCTGCTGGGACCAACCATGGACAGTTTGCGGGCGGCAAGTATTCTGAAGAATTTAAGAACGCTTCACCTGAGAATAGCGAAACACAGTGAAAACGCGCTTTATCTTGCCCAGCGCTGGGAAGAGGACGGCCTGAACGTAAAGTATCCCGGACTGGAAAGCCACAGACAGCATGAACTTTATAAAAGCATGATGCAGGGTAATTACGGTTTTGGCGGTTTGATTGCGCTGGATCTGAAAACGGTGGAGAAAGCCAATGAAGTGATGGAGATGATGCAGCAGGAAAACCTGGGTTATCTGGCGGTAAGTTTAGGATTTTACAAAACCCTTTTCTCGGCATCAGGAAGTTCTACCTCCTCTGAGATTCCGGAGGATGAACAGAAAGAAATGGGACTTTCACCAGGATTGATCCGTTTCTCCATCGGTCTTGATCATGATATTGAAAGAACGTACGAAAAGATGAAAGCATGCATGCGGAAGGCAGGGGTGCTTTCTGCGGTAGCAGTTTAAAAACTGTTTCTATCAATATGACTTATCATAAAACGGTTTCTCCAGGAGGGAAACCGTTTTTCGTATTATATTAGACTGTTCTTATAGGCTTTAGAAGAAGTTTTCTCCCGAGAACGCAGTAGTTAATTTGGTATAGTGGCGTGTCATTCCTACTGTTTAAGTTCATAAAGATGAAAATTCAGTATATTTATTGTTGGATTTTATTTTTAAGATGCACATTAAACAGAAAACTTTTAAAACAAATGCTATGAAGATTGACATTAGTTCCAGAAATGCGCTCGTGGGAGCGGCAACCCAGGGCATCGGGGCCGGTATTGCAGAAGCGCTTGCAGAATGCGGTGCCAATGTAACAGTGATGGCCCGTAACGCGGAAAAACTCAAAATCTTCGCAGCTTCTCTTCCCGTGGTGAATGAAAATCAGAAACACCGGTATCTGGTGGCCGACTTTTCAGATTTTGAGGCATTTAGAAAAGTAATCTCAGTATATTTCAGTGAAAACAAGGTGGATATTCTGGTAAACAACACCAATGGCCCTGAGGCAGGGATGGCTTTGGGACAGAAAACGGAGGACTTTCAGTCCGCTTTTGACCTTCTTTTTAAAACGGTGTGTGAAACCACGACGCTTGCATTGCCTCACATGATGCAGCAGAAGCACGGCCGCATTATTAATGTGTCGTCCTTATCCGTAAAAGAGCCGATTGATAATCTGGTGCTTTCCAATACCATCCGTTCTGCGGTGGCAGCCTGGGCACAAACGCTTTCGAATGAAGTGGCCGCCAACGGGATTACCGTAAACAATATCCTCACCGGTTATTTCGATACGGAAAGGATCACTAAGCTGATCAGTATAGAAGCTCTGGAAAAAAACATTCCGGCGGAGGAAATAAGAAAAGCCAGGGAAAGCAGAATTCCCATGAAAAGACTTGGCAAACCTGAAGAATACGGCCATCTGGCAGCTTTTCTGGCTTCTGATTACGCATCCTATCTTACTGGCACCAATATCCCGCTGGATGGAGGGCTGCATCATGCTTACTAGTGATTGTAGCCGAAGAGCATACTCAGAAGTTCAGTATGCTTTCTGTTCTTTTGCATTCCCTGAATCCTTTGTGCCTTTGTGGTTACACCTGCTTGCCAGTGATTGCAGCCACAGCGTATACTCAGAGTTTCAGTATTCTCTCTGATCTTTTGTACTGTGTTTAAATACTTCAAATTTTTGTGCCTTTGTGCTTAAATTTAAATGCGAAGTTTTTCTAAAGAGAAACGGATGTTTCATGGAACACCGTGCAATCGGTAATATAAGTAACAAAAAATGCCCCGCCAGGCCGGCGGGGCAACTCATGATTTGCAAGGAAAACTCCTCTTTTTTAACTACTAAAAAGTCATGAGTCCAAAGATAATCAATTTATTATAAATGGGTTACGGTTTTCTTTTTGAATATTCTGCTTCAGGGAAGCAATCCACGCCGCCTGTGCTGAGGAAGGAACAATGTCGCTGTGATACGGAGATAAAATTTGCTGATATTCCTGTAAAACAGTAGCTTAGCATTACTAAATTTAAAAACATGATGAAAGATTATTTTTATTCGGTGCTGACAGCGGCGCTGCTGTTCTGTCCCTTAGCGGTTAAATCCCAAAACAAAAACAATGCACCAAAACTGGGCAAATATGGCTGCACTTCCTCCCAATACAGCGGCGGATATTATCAGTACACGCCAAAAGGATCTTTTACTTTAAAAAAAGACGGGTCTTATACCTATTCCGGTTTTCAGAAACCAAGTAACGGTAAGTACACGGTGGATGAGAAAGGCAACCTCTATTTCAAAGGGGGATATCTGGATGGGGGAGAAGCTGAGAAAATTGACAGACCCGATAAGTTTTTTCTGGTATTCCCAACCATTCCTGATAACCGCTGGACCTGCGGATACACCCCTTAGGAATGCATAACACGAAGGTGTGAGCAAAAAAAACTCCGCCACATGGCAGAGTTTTTTTTATGGTAATAAAGCTAGATTTTACTTGTTAATAATCCAAAACAACGTCAGCTACACCTTTTACCGTTTTATTCTACGGTCATACAGCCTTTCTTAAATCTTTGAGGTTTAGAATTTAACATCAAAGCAACACAAAGGTTAGCGCGCTCCTTTTCGCTCCTTTTTTCTCCCTTAAAATTCATCAGCCTTTCTTAAATCTTTGTGGTTTAAAATTTAACTACAAAGCAATACGACGATCAGCACAATCCTTTTTGCTCTTTTATTTCCTTTTAAAACTCATACAGCTGTTGTTAGATGTGTATAGTTTCAAAATTTAAACAACAAAACAGCTCCTTTTTGCTCCTTTTTCTCCCTTAAAATTCATCAGCCTTTATTAAATCTTTGTGGTTTAAAATTTAACCCCAAAGCAACACAGCTTTTAGCCCTTTCTCATTGAAGAATAAAAAGTTAAATTTGCCTGTACACCTTTTTGATAACCAATGACCATGATGCACCCCGAAACTCACGAATTTACTGAGAATAGAAACGAGATACTCAAAGAGATCACCCAGCTGAGAAAAACACTGCACCGGCATCCCGAACTTTCAGGAAAGGAGAAAGAAACAGCGCAGCGCATCCAAGGGTTTATCTCCACCCACCATGATACGGAACTCATCACCGGTATTGGCGGTAACGGACTGGCAGCGGTATACCGCTTTTCGGATGACGGTCCTGTGGTGGTGATCCGTTGTGAACTGGATGCACTGCCGATCATGGAAGTCAATCAGTTTGAGCACCGTTCCGTGAACCCCGGGGTATCGCATAAATGTGGTCACGATGGGCATATGGCTGTTTTGGCCGGTGTCGCATTAATGCTGAAAGAAAAAAAACTGAAAAAGGGAAAGGTCGTATTGCTGTTTCAGCCTGCCGAAGAAAACGGAGAAGGAGCGCATGCAGTGCTTGAAAGCGGAGTCTTAAAAAACCTGAAGCCCGATTACTTCTTTGCCCTTCACAATCTTCCCGGCGAAAAGATGAATACGGTAATTGTTGTTGATCACTTTTTTTCTGCCTCCGTGCAGAGCGTCTGCATTTCACTGAAGGGAAAACAGTGCCACGCCTCCGAACCTGAAAACGGGATCAATCCCGCCGCTGCCTTGGCTAAAATTATTGACGCCCTCGCTGCCCTTAACGTTACTGATGAAACACAGAAAAATTTTGCACTGCTCACCCCGGTCCATCTCACCATGGGTGAAAAAGCGTATGGCATATCCGCCGGCAGCGGCGAGCTGCATTATACCCTGAGAACCTGGAGTGATGCGAAGATGGAAGAACTTAAAACTAAATTATCACACCTCGTCACCACTGTCAGCGACGCGCATGCGCTGGAACATGACATCAGCTGGTTCGATTATTTTCCGGCGTCAGTGAATGATCCTGAATGCAATCAACTCATCCGGAACGCTGCTGCAGGCCATGGACTTGAAGTAAAGGAAAGACCGCTGCCCTTTAAGTTTGGGGAAGATTTCGGCTGGTACTCCGCAAAGTATCCGTCGGCAATGTTCGGCCTCGGAGCAGGAGTGAATTCTCCAGCACTTCATCATCACGATTACGATTTCCCGGATGAAATCGCCGGGACAGGTATTGAGATGTTCTGCGGTATTATTGATCAGTTGCTGGGAGAAAAAGCTGAGCTTTCGCAAAAGACCGGGTAACCGGAAACGGCATTCACGGCATAATCATGATTGAAACACAAGTTCGCGCAGCTTAAAACGGGCGCGGAACCGGTTCGGGATATGTTATCGCGCTTACTTTTCGGAAGGGAATTTCGACATATCCATAAAGAAAATTTCCCAGGTATGTCCGTCGAAATCCTCGATGGTGCGCTCCTCCATAAAGCCGTGATCTCTCATTTCTACGGGTTCTGTTCCGCCTGCATTCAGTCCGCTGCTCATGATCCTGTTCATTTCGTCAGGGGATTCCACTGCTAATGAAAAAAGGGCAGAGAGTTGTGACCTGCTGTCGGCAACCGGTTTGGAAGCAAAGCCAGAGAATTTGTCATGGGTTAAAAGCATTACAAATATGTTTTCGCTCCATACCATACACTTTCCCGTGTCATCAGAAAACTGCGGGTTATTGGTAAATCCTAAAGCACTGTAAAAATCCACTGATTTCTGCAGGTCCTTTACCGGTAAATTGATAAAAATCTGTTTAGCCATCTTTTCTGTTTTTTTTGGTGAAGCGGATATTCTTTTTAGAAAGCCTATCCGTATTTTATTTCTTATTTCGGTACAGTCCTCACTGTTTTTTTTCGTCAGTGTCCATCCTGCGGTATGCTTTTAAAGAACAGCTTAATGTAAAGATACGTAATTTGTGGAATGTGCAGATATTTTATCTTTTTGGTAACAAATTTACAGCAGCTTGCATGATCTGTAATGTTTTCTGTCTTCTTCATGGGTTATTATTAACTTTCAGCCTGAAAAAATAAGGTTGAACTGCCTAAACCGGGTTTCAGCCTCTCCATTTGGGAGCTCTCATTTTAACATTTCTCTTCTTTTTTATCTTTAAGATGCTTATTTTATGGGAAGAGGAGGTAGGTGTTGGTTTAACTGTATAGTGTTGTTATTCAGTGTTTTAGCGGGTTGGTGATGATCTGAAAATTGGTGATTTGATCTGTTCTGAATACAAATATTTGAAACCTGATAATGCACACCTGTGGTTTCAAATAAAATACCTACTTTAGCTTCCCCTTATTTAGAAGGGAAAAGCTTTAAAAAAACTTAGACTCAGTGTCTTATCTTTAAATGGTAATGATCAATAAAGGACAGATTGTCGAAATTCCAGCCACGTCTCCTCTTTACAGTAAGCCGCAGCCTGAATTCAGTTCAAAAAAAGAAATGCTTTGCAGGTATTCCCGCAGAGTGTATTCTCTGTTTGACGGTTTCCTGGTCGGCGAACATTCAGGGATTGAGAATTTCATCCTGGGTCAGCGGAAAGGCATTAATGTGGGCGGCAAAAAAGCACCGCTTTATGTCATTGGAATCGACCGTGCAGAAAACCGCCTCTTTGTCGGGGAAGGCGAAATGCATCCCGGGCTCTGGACTTCTGTTCTTGCCTTTACTGAAAATGAACTGCACCTTCCTGAAGATCTTAAACACCTCGGTGAAGCCTCATTGCAGGGTATCAAGGTGGAGGTTTCCTCTTCAGTAATGGATAATGGTACAGCTGCTGTCCTCTATGTTTTCGGAACTGATGTTTTTCTTGAATTTGAACAGCCGGTTTCCATTGCCGTTCAGGATCATCCGTTCACCGTTACCCATCACAATAACATTATTGCAGAAAAAAAATAAATATATATTAACATGAAACTAAAATTATCTTTTTTAGTAAGTATTTTTTCATTCTTACTTTACGCGCAGAGTGCGCCGTCT
The DNA here is from genome assembly GCF_019038595.1 of Kaistella soli. GTDB lineage: Bacteria > Bacteroidota > Bacteroidia > Flavobacteriales > Weeksellaceae > Kaistella > Kaistella soli. The sequence continues at coordinate 235,625 of NZ_JAHOPF010000002.1, read as the reverse complement.
TATTATTCAGGTGTTGATTTTACCCAAACCGGTAACGGCCTGAAAAGCCAGTTGGCAACCTTGATCACAACAACCCACACGCAGACGATCTCTTATTCTGCGGGGTTAGCTTCTCTTTTTAAAACAAGTGATGCAGATCCGGAAAACCCGGCCAATATTTTATTGATGTACGGCTCACAGAGTTCAGGAACTCACCAGAGAAGCCGTCCTTACAGCGGCCAGTGGAACCGCGAGCACGTGTACGCGAAATCAAAGGGAACCCCAAACCTGGGAACATCAGGTCCCGGAGCAGACGGACACCATTTGCGTCCTGCGGACAATACCCTGAACAGCACCAGAGGAAGTCTCCTGTTTGATGACGGAGCCGGTGCTGCCGCTTACAAAACAAGCCGTGGCGGATGGTACCCGGGTGACGAGTGGAAAGGGGATGTCGCAAGAATCCTCATGTACATGTATGTGAGATACGACGCCAGATGTCTGCCTTTAAACATTACCATGAACCCGAATACTTATTCGGCGGACTTCCCGGATATCCTTTTGAAATGGAATATCGAGGATCCGGTTTCAGATTTCGAAAGACAGAGAAACAATGTGGTTTTCGGTATTCAGCACAACAGAAACCCTTTTATCGATAACCCTTATTTGGCAACGCTGATCTGGAAAGGACCGGCTGCTCAGAATACCTGGCCTGATACTTTCAGCGGAGGAACTTCTTCTGACACCGAAGCACCTTCCGTGCCTGTTAATTTAGCTGTTACAGGAACTACCTCTTCTACGATCTCTTTAGCTTGGAATGCTTCTACAGATAACATTGCAGTTACAGGATATGATATTTATGTAAACGGGGTGTACAAATCTACAGTGTCCACCAACTCCGGAACAGTAACAGGATTGGCAGCTTCTACCACTTACTCATTCTATGTGGTGGCAAGAGATGCTGCAGGTAACAAATCTGCTAACAGTACCGCTGTTGACGGCACTACTGATGCAGACCAGGGCAATGGAGGCGGAACAGGGACAGGAACCACTTGTGGTACTGAAGACTTTGAAAAAATTCCTTCCACAGGAGGTACTCCTCCTGCATCTTCTTATGGCGACAGAACATGGTCGAATAACGGCATTGTGTGGACTGCAACCAATACAAGAACAGACACTCAGATTTATATCGACGGCACCAGCAACAAAGCCATCTGTATAAGAAAAGGTTCAGTAAAATCATCTGTTATTTCAGGAGGCATCGGTTCTCTAAGTGTTAAAACTTACCTTCCGTTTGCAGATAGTGCAGGAAACTACACCCTGAAAATCAATGGGGTAGTGAAAGGACAGATTCCTTATTCTAAAACTGCTAAAAACCAAATTATCGAAAACATCAATGTAGAAGGTAATGTAGTAATTGAACTGATTGACGAGAGCACCAGCAACCGTGTATCTTTCGACAATCTTTCATGGACCTGCTATGAAAAACTTGCGGCGGATGATGTAGCTGTTTCAAACAGAAAAATCACTGTTTATCCTAATCCGGTAAAAGGTCACGAATTCTTCATCAGCGGAATCGATAAAAATGAAACCGTAAAAGTTTACAGCGTAAACGGTCAGTTATTACAGACCATCAGCAACGTAAACAACAACGAAAAAGTGAATATGACTAAACTGCCGAAAGGAGTTTATTTTATTACCACAAAAACACAGTCTGCTAAAATTATTGTTGATTAATTTCACCAGCTAAACCAGACGGACTTATCAAGCCGGAAGATCTTTCTTCCGGCTTTTTTTTTGCACTAAATCTGTGCTGTAGATGGGGTATCCAAAGCAATCATCGGTTTTAAAAGAAAGATAAAAATGAAGGAGCATTATAAACGGAATCCTCCCGTCATAGTTCGGGATTGCTTCGGGAAATGTCCGGAAAAAAGGGCTGTTTTCCGAAGTTAGGTACAACAAAGGTGTGACAAAGGTAGAACAGTCATCGAACAGTGGTCGAACATACTACGGCGCAACTACGGGGCAACTACGGGTCAACCTCAGCAAAATGCGATCTGGAGAAGGGGGGAACGAATTTAATAGAAATAATTTGACCATATAATTACTGCGGCCAAAAATGTTATTCGCTGGTAATCAGTCAGATGTAAAGATAATAAAAATTAATCGCATTATAATTTTCTGCCGCTTTTTTTATAAATTTGAAACACTAACGTCCTGAACACACAGCCATGGGAAAAGTACATTCAATATTCGGGGTCACCGGAAAACTGGGCGAATACGTCTTCTATAAGCTGAACGGTAAAGAGATCGTGCGCCGGGCAGCGACAAAGAAAAAAGGACCCAAAACCTCCGCACAGCAAACCGTGGTAGAACACAATACCGAATTCGGGAAAGCTTCTGCAGCGGGCAAATTTCTGCGTACTGCATTAGCTGAGGAATGCGCCAAGCTGAACGACCGCTATCTTTATCAAAGGGTTTCCAAACTGATGCTGAGTCTTAAATCATGTGACCCTGCGCCCAACGGCCAGCGCACCGTAACAGGCGGACTTGCCACTCCTGAAGGCCGGTATTTGCTTGCCGGTTTCAACTTTCATCAAAAGCAGGTGAACTTTTCAAAACTGTTACAGGCCGTACGAATCGAAGGACAGCTAAATCTGAATTTTTCCTCCGCCCGAATACTTCCGGAAACCATTATTGAGCTGCAGCTTAATTTTGATACAGGAAAATTCCGGCGTCATGTGCATCCGTTTCCGGAAAACCATGAGCGGGGTACGCTGATGCTGAAAAAGCAGTTCCGCAGTAAAAAGGGATTCACCGATCTGCTGCTGATTTCAGGTGATGGCGGTCTGCAGGGAGTTGCGGTAACTGATAACCATCCTGAAAATGGCTAAAGTGGCGTATGCGCAAAAGCAAAAGAAACTTCCGGAAACAGGCACCTGCCCTTGGCGCTTATCAAACGCTTTATAAGCAAATGCTATTTAAACATCACCTCATACCCGAATCTTCCGATTGACAGAAAGATGACCAGGATAAACACATAGCGGATAAACCGGTTACCTCTTTTAATCGCCAGTTTGGCGCCCACAAATCCGCCCAGCGCGTTGCATACCGCCATGGGAAGTGCAATGGCCCAGATGATTTTTCCTTTCAGTAAGAACAGCGAAATAGAACCTGCATTGGTCGCAAGGTTAATCAGTTTAGCGTTGGTATTGGCATGAAGGAAATCCATTCCGAGGAGGGTTACAAAACCCAGAATAAAAAAGGTTCCTGCCCCGGGACCGATGAACCCGTCATAAAACCCCACTGCAACACTCACGATGCAACCGTTGATGACAGCGGTATGCCAGGGAATCTGCTTTTCTTTGGCCTGCCCGAAGTCTTTTTTAAAAAGCGTATAAACAGCCAGAGCGATCAGGATGAACAGCAGCACGGGTTTGATGAAATCATTGCTGACGACGGTTAATAGCTGTGAACCCAGAAATGCGCAGACAAACGCAATAAGTGCCATGAGACCGAAAAGCTTCCAGTTTATTTTAACATTTTTCAGGTACTGGCTGGTCGCGATAGCCGTACCGCTGAAAGCCGGGATCTTAAGGGTTCCGATGACCGTAGAAACGGGAAGATGCGGTAACAAAACCAAAGCCAGAGGAGTCTGAATGAGTCCGCCGCCTCCTACGATGGCATCAATAAATCCGGCACAGAATGCCGCGCCGCAGAGATAAAATAACAGTTCCGTTTCCAACAGTTTACAATTTTTGCAAAGGTAAGTTTTAAAAGCGGAAATCTAGTGGCAGCGCAGAGGTAAAGCATTTTACCTGTGAATGATATTTAATATTAATCTGTTTGTACAGTAATGGCATTTCTTCCCGGAATCCGTATATTTGGAATGCCAGGACATACTGTTACTGTTCATCAAAAAGCATTAAAAACATCACCATGCAGACCATCATTGGATCCGGAGGCGCTGTCGGAATACCGTTAGCCAAAGCCCTAAAGAAATTTACAGATCACATCCGTCTGGTTAGCCGGACCCCAAAAAAGGTGAACGAAACGGATGAGCTTTTTCCGCTGGATGTCAGTGACCTTTCTCAGATCGACAGCGCAGTGGCCGGGAGTGAAACGGTATACGTTGTCATCGGGTTCGAATACAAACTCAGCGTATGGCAGTATACATGGCCGCCATTTATGAAAGCAGTAATTAATGCCTGTAAAAAGCATCACGCCAAACTGGTCTTCTTTGATAATGTCTACATGTATGATTCATCTGCAATACCATTCATGACTGAGGATTCTCCCATCCACGCGCCCAGTAAAAAGGGGGCCGTAAGGCAGCAGCTCCATGAGATGATTATGAATGAAGTGAAAAATGGCAGTCTTACCGCCCTTATCGCAAGATCCGCTGATTTCTACGGCCCGGATAATAAAAACAGTACTTTGAATATGCTGGTTATTGATCAGCTTTTAAAAGGAAAGAAGGCGCAGGTATTGGGTGCCCCCGATAAAATTCATACCTATACGTACACTCCGGATGCTGCTGTGGCCACCGCGTTACTGGGAAATACCGCTGATGCCTATAACCAGGTTTGGCATGTACCTACAACAAAAGAGAAACTAACGAACCGGCAGTGGATTCAGTTAGTTGCGGAAGAACTGAAGGTAGAAGCTAAAATTCAGACCGTACCCGTCTGGCTGATCCGGATCCTCGGATTGTTTATGCCTGTCATGAGAGAACTTCCGGAAATGAATTATCAGAATGAACAGGATTATATCTTCGACAGCAGCAAATTTGAAAAACGGTTTGGTATTAGCGCAACAGCTCCCAAAGACGGCATAAGAATACTTATTGAAAATTTAAAGGGTAAGAAAAATGCCGTCACTTCATCGGAAACAGACTGAGACGGAGAACTTTTAATACTTAATATTCCTACATTAAAGATCAAAATGGAAAAGAAACTTTTTACGGTGGTAAGCACGATATCAATGATCTTCCTCATTATGGCTGCGGTATTCAGCGCGATTGGTACTGCGTTTACCGGCTTTTATCCCGGAGTTGCGGTACTCGCTTTACTCGCTCTGATTCCGATGCTCTCCAGGCTTTATTCCAAAAAAATAAGTGCCGGTTCCGACAATTTTCAGAGAAATTATTATCTGATATTCACTGCTGTTAATTTGCTGGTGATCGTGATTGGTCTGTGGATGGCCTTTGTAATTCTTATTGACCGTGTTTTCAGCAGAATTTTATGATATTCCAGAGATACTCGCTTTTTCCGGTCTATTAAAATCTAAATTATTCTTTGATACTGTTTGCAGTATTTGTTTTTTAAAACCTGTTTTTAAGTGGTTATTTTTAACTAATTTGGGTGTTTTAACTTAAATTTAGTGTTTGTATCTACATTAATGATGTAAAACGTTGTAGCTTTACTTTATGAATTTGATGAATTCAATTTATAAAACTAAAAAACGCAACCGATGAAAATTTTAAAAACCATGCTCAATCCGTTGAGACACGCCCTTATGCTGTTGCTCATCATTCCTTTCAGCAGCAGTTTTGCACAGAACCAGGAGATGAATAAGTCTCTGGACAAAATTGTAGAAACTACATTTCACGTTAAAGATTTCAATGTATGGAAACCCCTTTTCATGAAGGATTCTCTGTTACGCAAACAAAACGGAATTCAAACCATCGTTATCAGTTCACAGGTGGGACATCCCCATAAAATGATGAATGTAGGTACAGTGGCAGATGTAGAAAAAGCAAGAGCCTCCATGAAAGATCCTGCATTTCTGGAAAGGATCAAAATGAGAGGCGTATCGGATCCAAAAGCCGAATTTTATCAGGTAATAAGGTTCAATCCCGATTCTAAAGAAACAAAATGGGCGATAATGACCCATAAAGTGAAAGATTTTGATGCATGGATTATTGGTTTCGACAAAGGAAAACCGATGCGAGACAGTGCGGGATTGATCGATGTGGTTGTAGCAAGGAATATTGACGATCCTTCCATAGTGCAGGTCGTTTGTGATATTACGGATATGGAGAAGGCCAAAGCCTTTATGAATTCTCCAATGCTGAAAGAAAAAATGAAACAGGCCGGAGTCATCAGTACACCCCGCATTGAATATTACGAATCAAGAGAGTAGGCTCTCCACTTATTATTAAACATTCTGAAAGATTCAGAATGTTTCTTGTTATCTCCGGCACTTGACGGCCGGTGGATGTTTCAGCAATAAAAAATGCCCTGCAGGAAGCAGGGCATTTATCCGTTCATCTCAGCGCTGCCGTAATGAACTTCTAAAAAATCATTGCTCAAAAGTAATAAAGGCAAAGCTCATGGCCTTACGGTTTCCCGTAATCCGGCTGTTTTTTTTAGAATATAATGAGTCTTGGAAAATTCATATTGTGATGGAGCTGCTGATTTTGGCTATTCATGCTCTGCTGTCAGATCTCATTTATCTGTTCAACAGCCGGTATCAAAAAATGTATTTCGTAAATTTGTAACTCATAAAAAGTACTGATATGAATTTAAAAGGAAAAAATGCCATCATTACAGGTGGAGGAAGAGGTCTGGGAAAAGCTGTGGCTTTAGCTTTGGCAAACGAAGGAGTCAATATTGGAATCACCGGACGGAATGAAGAAAATTTAAGAAATACGGTTGAAGAAATTAAGAAGCTCGGCGTTAAAGCTTCTCTTGCAGTCTTCAGTATTGATGATGAATCTGCGGTGAAAGCCGGCATAGAAAGTTTGGTAAAAGAACTGGGAGGAGTAGATATCCTGATCAACAATGCAGGAATCGGAAACTTCGGATCGATTGAGGAAATGTCTTCAGAGACCTGGGAGCAGGTCATCAGGACGAATCTGTTTGGGGTATACTATGCATCAAGAGCCGTATATCCTTACCTAAAAGAAAAAGGACAGGGCGATATCGTAAATGTTGCTTCTACTGCGGGGTTGAAAGGCGGGCCGAACATGTCGGCATATGCTGCCTCAAAAGCTGCAGTTGTTTCTCTTTCACAGTCGATGATGGCAGAATGGAGAAAACAGAATATCCGTGTTATTACGCTTACTCCAAGCACTATTGCTTCGGATATGTCCATTCAGGGAGGTCTTACTGACGGTAATCCGGATAAAGTGCTGCAGCCTGAAGATTTTGCAGAGTGGGTAAGAGACATCCTGAAAATGAACAGAAGAGCGCTGATCGCCAACGGTTCTATTTTCTCAACAAACCCGTAACGCATCATAAAATATAAAGCTGGTCTAAAAGCCGATAGGACTCTTCTTATCGGCTTTTATTATGGTGAAAATTAATAATGTGCGATTCCCAGGCAGGGGAGGTTAACTGCTTTACGGTGATAGAGTGACGGTTCGCGAGGTAATTATTTCATAATGAATGAAACGTCAGGCAAAAAGCGAAATATGAGACACACATAATTGTTTGACGTGACAGCCTCCAGTAAAAATAATTATGTTAAACAATGTTAAAGCATCTCCGCGTGGCATTTTTATTGAATTTAAGAGAAAACAATCAACAAAATATTAACTTAAAAATTTTACTATTATGGAAAATTCACAGTACAAACCGGAATTTAGAAGCGACTATGTATCAAGAGTATTCAAAACCAGAGATGAGGCGGACAGCGCTTTTGAAGACCTTCACGGAAGAGGATACAGCAAAGACGACGTTAACGTAATGATGTCTGACAACACCCGCGACCGTTATTTTACCAACAGCGACGAGGATTCTGTGCTTGGCGATAAAGTAGCCGAGAATGCAGGAAAAGGGTCACTGATAGGAGGCGGAATTGGTGCTGTAGTAGGTGCTGTGGCAGCTATTGGTAGTAACGTATTGCTTCCCGGATTAGGGCTTGTGATTGCAGGACCATTGGCAGCAGGTCTGGCAGGAGCCGGAGCTGGAGCTGCAACAGGAGGATTGGTTGGTGCCCTTACAGGAACAGGTGTTCCGGAGGATGAAGCCAGAAGATATGAAGATGATATTAAAAACGGTGGAATCTATATGGGATACAAACCGAAAAATGAAGAAGATGCCCGTTCTACTTATGAAAAATGGTATAATGATGATACTCAGTCCAGACTATAAGTATTAAAAAAATTCAGAAAGAAGTACACTGCAGAACAGTGTACTTCTTTTTTTTGCCTACCTTTAATGGAAAATGTCCGGCTTGGTAACTCCGAATGGGTTGATCACTAAATTTTTTTTCCGTTTTTTCTTACTACTGCTGGTTTTTCGCTTAATTCCCCGTGGTGAAATTCCTGCTTACCACAAAAAAAATAGTTTATTTTAAAAATACGGTGTTTTCACGGTATGAATATTATCAGATGTTTGTAAATTTGGAAAAGATAACAGAACAAATTGATAAGAAATATTTTCTGATATTCCCACCATTCAATCACATTTTTAAACCGCTTTTTTCTGTAGGATTTTGGACAGTCTGATCAGATCGAAAGGTTAAAAAACTATTAAAAGGGTGAAAATTAATAACCATTAAAAAAACAGAACTTTTTAAGTTTTAAGTGAGCGGGAATAAAGAAAATTACAAGACCCAATAATCAGAACACAAATGATGGGATTTAAAAAGAAGGTGCATTTAACGGTGCACCTTTTTTGTGCCTTATTTCGGCAAATTATCTTCCTGTTTCAGGGGCTCGATAGATGATTAAACCACAAGAAATTAAAAATATTTTTTTTATTTCAGTGCATGAATATGTTGAAAACATACATTGATTTGCAATATATAGTTGTTTTAAATTATTCACAAAGGGTGTTTTCGCGGTATATTATTTTAGCTAATTGATGTAATTTTATTGACTAAAACACACAAATGATGAAAAAAATTACCTTGGGAATAGCATTTCTGCTGTTCACGCTTTTAAACGCACAGGTTGGTATCAATACAGTAACCCCCAACGGGGCCACTGTACTGGATATTACTTCCAATGAAAAAGGAATTTTGATTCCAAGACTTTCAGATTCGGAACGTAATACAAAACTTGCCGATAATGATCCGCTGACTGTTCCTCCCGCCGGAGTGGTGAATGCTAATCTGACTGCGGGCACCCTTATTTATAACACTACTGTAGATCGGTTTGAGTTTTGGGATGGCGTGGTTTGGAGACAGCTTTTTGTTGCGACCAGTTCCGCAGCGGGAAACGATGGCGTGGTGAAAGTAGATTCTGGTAATGGAGTGAAGCCTTCCGTTACGCTTTCTGCCAGTGGAAATTCCTATGGTACACCTGCGCTGATCCTGTATAATACACCTTTGGTTTTTGCCCCCAGCCCAACGACAAGCTGGCCGGAAACCACCGTACCGTTTCCTGGGGTAACTGGTAATATCTACACAGGAACAGGGACCACACAGCGATGGAAAGAAAATCCGATTGAAGGACAGGTTCACATTTGGCGGGTGATGGCAAGTGTCACCGCAGGCTCAAGTTCCAGTGGATCTTTAAGAGGGACTTTTAAAAATCCAACTTCCGGGTTTGAGGTTAATTCTATTGCACTGCTCCCATCCGGATCGTCAACATCGAAAGTAATTACGTTTTATTTTTACACCATTGCCGATCAGCAAAGTATTCCGCCCGGAACCGGTTATCAGCTGACTTTAGAAGCGGATGTCTCCTGTACAGTTACTATAGATTCAATCACAAGAGTTTCATTATTCAAGGATTAGAAAAATTATATCGATAAGAAAGATAGATGCTGAATGATCATTATATATCAGAATTAACACAACTGATTGAAAGAAAGGGAGAAGATACAGTTCGCTGTATCTTCTTTTTTATACCACTTTTTCACCACAGATTTTACAGTAGCGGGCGTCATCATCAATGTCATCATTACCGCAGCGTCCGCACACTTTTTCAAGATTTTGGCGTTTGTTGCGCATTTCTGCAGTTACAATTCCGGTCGGAACAGCGATGATGGAGTAACCGGCAAGCATCAGCAGTACAGACAGGAACTTTCCCAGTGGAGTGCCCGGCGAAACGTCCCCATAGCCAACAGTGGTCACTGTGACAACAGCCCAGTATATACTTTGAGGAATACTCTCAAAACCTTCACGGTGACCTTCCACCATAAACATCAGTGACCCCACAATCACGCAGAAGATAATCAGGAACAGAAGGAAAATATAAATTTTTCTCGAACTGTGCTTTAATGCCCTGACGATAAAATAACCGTCATTCATAAAGTCAAGAAGGTTGAAAATTCTGAAGACTCTCAGCATTCTTAGCATTCTCAGGATGAGGAAATATTTGGTGATCGGGATAAAGAGGCTCAGATAAAAAGGAAGAATGGCCAAAAAATCGATAATCCCGAAAAAACTGAAAATGTAGGCTCTCTTGTTTTTTATGGTCATGATTCTAAGGACATATTCAGCTGTAAAAAAAGCGGTAATAATGATTTCTAAAATCACAAAAATCCGGTGGAGTTTTGCATCAAAAATCTGTACGCTTTCCATCATGATGATAAAAGTACTCAGGAGGATCAGAAGCAGCAGCACAAGGTCGAACAGTTTCCCAAGTTTGGTGTCCGACTGAAAGATAATCCGGTAAATCTGGCGTTTCCACTTGGTTCGCTCGGATATATAATTGTGTTCTTTTTCCATGATTTTTATTGAAAAATAAATGTATAGAAATAAATTCTTATTTTCGTCACAAACTTATGAAAATGACAGTAAACGAAGTGATATCCGAAATCGGAAGAAAAATTCCGCTGAAACAGGCAGAAGATTTCGATAATGTAGGACTGTTATGCGGGAATCCGGAACGTGAAGTTTCAGGAATTCTGGTCTGTCATGATGCTTTGGAAAATGTAGTGGAAGAAGCCATTTCGAAAAATCTCAATTTAATCGTCACTTTTCATCCTATCGTATTTTCAGGTTTAAAATCTATTACTGGAAAAAATTATGTGGAACGTTCGGTTTTAAAAGCCATTGAAAACAAAATTGCCATTTATGCGATTCACACCGCATTTGATAATGATTATTTCGGGGTAAATTTCAGGATCTGTGAGGAATTGGGTTTAATCAATCAGAAAATCTTAATGCCCAAAACTGAAAATCTTAAAAAACTGGAAGTATACGTTCCGAAGGAATATTCAGAGCAGGTAAAGACCACGCTTTTTGAAGCCGGCGGCGGAAGTATCGGTTTCTATGATGAATGCAGTTTTTCGGTTTCGGGAAACGGAACTTTCAGACCTGTGGAAGGATCAAATCCTTTTTCCGGAAGTCAGAATGTCCGTGAGAATGCAGATGAAGTGATGATCTCTGTAATTTTTGAAAGCTATAAACAAAATCAGCTCCTTACTGCAATGAAGGCTGCGCATCCTTACGAAGAAGTCGCTTATCAGATCATCAGGCTGGAAAATGAAAACCAATATTCCGGTTTGGGAAGGTACGGTGATCTTGAAAATGAAATGACTGAGAAAGAATTTCTGCAATTTGTAAAGGATAAATTCAGTTTAAAACTGATCCGTCATTCAGATTTTAATTCAAAAAATATCAAAAGGGTAGGAGTTTTAGGCGGCAGCGGTGCCAGCGGCATCAAGGCAGCACTTTCCCAAAAATGTGACGCCTATTTAACGGGAGATGTAAAGTATCACGATTTTTTTCAGAACGAAGGTAAAATGCTGATCTGCGACATTGGACATTATGAATCCGAACAATATGTAACCCAACAATTAATTGAGATTTTATCGGAAATTTTTCCTAAATTTGCAGTCTCAAAATCTGTTGAGAAAACCAATCCTGTAAATTATTTTTTATAAAAATATGGCTAAAAAAACTGTAGAAATCTCTGTTGAAGATAAGTTGAGAGCACTTTACGATTTGCAAATCATCGATTCAAGATTAGACGAAATCCGCAATACAAGAGGCGAATTGCCAATTGAAGTTGAAGATTTGGAAATTGAAATCGAAGGTCTTGAAAAAAGAGCAGAAAAATTTCAGAACGAAATCAAAGAGCAAAATGACGAAATCGGCACGAAAAACGAAGTGATTAATCATGCCAAATCTTTGATTGATAAATATAAATCTCAACAGGATACTGTTAGAAATAATAAAGAATTTGAAGCCCTTGGGAAAGAAATCGAATATCAGGAGCTGGAAATTCAGCTGGCTGATAAAAGAATCAGAGAATTCGGGGCGAAAATTTCTCATAAAAATGAAACTCTGGAAGAACTTACTTCTAAAATCGGTGAACTTAAAAATCACTTGAAATTCAAGAAAGAAGAGTTGGAAAATCTGGTTGCAGAAACTCAGAAAGAAGAAGACTTCTTATTGGCAAAATCAGAGGAATTCGCAAAAAATATTGATGAAAGACTCTTGGCTTCGTACCAGAGAATCCGTAACAATACAACAACCGGGCTTGCTGTAGTAGGTTTGGAAAGAGGAGCACCAAAAGGTTCATTCTTTACTCTTCCTCCACAAAAGCAAATGGAAATTGCACAGAGAAAGAAAATCATCATCGATGAACACAGCGGAAAAATCCTTGTAGACGACGATTTGGTGAATGAAGAAAACGAAAAAATGAAAGATATTATCAAATTTTAATTCTTTCCGAAAATAAAAAAAAACGGTTCGAAATTTTCGAACCGTTTTTTTTGTCATAAGGAGTCTGTCAGCTTACCGCAACTTTTTCCAGACATGTTTTAATTCTGTTCATTGCCTCTTTCAGTTCTGCTTCCGATGCGGCATAAGAAAACCGGATGCAGTTGGAATTTCCGAAAGAAACGCCGCCCACCGTTCCAACATGTGCATTCTCCAGCAGGAACATTGCGAAATCATCAGCATCTTTAATTTGGTTGCCGTTCAGTTTTTTACCGATATAATAGGAGATATCCGGAAAAAAGTAGAAAGCCGCTTCAGGGTAATTCACTTTAAATCCGGGGATTTCTTTAACCAAACCATACACCAGTTCTCTTCTTTTCCTGAACTCCTCAATCATGTACCGGTATTCAGACGGATCGGTTTTTAGTGCCGTGACTGAAGCTTTTTGCGCGACTGTGTTCGCACCGCTTGTCATCTGTCCCTGAATTTTCTCACAGCCTTTTGCTAACCACGCCGGACATGCCGAATAACCGATTCTCCAGCCTGTCATTGCGAAGGCTTTGGACATCCCGTTAATCACCGCGGTCTGTTCGTAAACCTGAGGAAATTCGGCAATCGAAGTATGCTTTCCGTCGTAGTTGATGTATTCGTAAATTTCGTCAGAAATAATGGTGATCTGCGGATGTCTGGCAATGACATCGGCAATTTTTTCCAGCTCTTCGTAAGTATAAAAACTTCCTGAGGGATTACAGGGTGAACTGTAAAGCAAAGCCTTTGTTTTTAGGGTAATTGCTTTTTCAAGCTGTTCTGCGGTTATTTTAAAGTCAGTTTCAATTGAGGTTTTTACAAAAACCGATTTTCCGTCCATCATTTTCACCATTTCGTCATAACTCACCCAGTAAGGAGCAGGCAAAATCACTTCGTCACCCTCGTTAAGAATGGATGCCAGAACATTCAGAATCGATTGTTTTGCACCGTTCGAAACACAAATCTGGGATGGAAGATATTCCAGGTTATTGTCGCGCTTCAGTTTATCGCAGATGGCCTGTCTTAAATCTAAAAACCCCGGAACCGGTGAATAGTGGCTGAAATTATCGTTAATGGCTTCAAAAGCCGCAGCTTTTATGTTTTGCGGCACGTCAAAATCGGGCTCGCCCAGTGTTAAACTTATCACATCAATGCCGTTGGCTTTCATTTCGCGCACCTTGTTGCTCATCACAAAAGTCTGTGAAAAGCTCATTCTGTTCAGTCGTGCAGAGTATTTTTCCATAAATATTGTTAAGAATCCCAAAGATAAATTTTTTATGCAGAGTTCTAAACTTGTTTTTTTAAATTTGTGGAAATTATAATGAAAATGGCAGTTGAACTCATTGAAAAATATTTCCCCAACCTTTCCGAAGACCAAAAAAATCAGTTTGCAAAACTTGATGAACTCTATAAAGAATGGAACGAAAAAATTAATGTGATTTCCCGCAAGGATATGGAATCGCTCTACGAAAAACACATCCTGCATTCTCTGGGAATAGCAAAAGTGATGCAGTTCGCTCCGAACACTAAGATTTTAGATATTGGTACAGGAGGCGGTTTCCCGGGGATTCCGCTTGCGATCTTATTTCCTGAAGTTCAGTTTACTTTAATTGATTCCATCGGAAAAAAAATAACCGTGGTTAAAGAAGTTTCGGAAGGAATCGGACTGAAGAATGTGACCGCAGTTCACGGAAGAGCCGAAGATCTGAAAGCTAAATTTCATTTCGTGGTAAGCCGGGCAGTAACTCAGATGCCTGTATTTCTAAGGTGGCTGAGGGGGAAATTTGAAAAAGAACAGTTCAATCCTAAACATAACGGCGTTTTGTATTTAAAAGGAGGAGATTTAGCTGAAGAACTCGCCGGTTTGAAAGCGGAAATTTTTTCCCTGAAAGATTTTTTCGAAAGTGATTTTTTCGAAACCAAAAAAGTGGTATATTTATCTAAAGGAAATTTCAATTCATAATTTGATATAATAAAGGGTTAATCAGTGACGTTTTAATATTAAAAATTATTAATTATGAAAAAATTATATAAACTTGGTGTTTTTGCTCTTGTAATTTTGACATTTACAGGATGTAATGACCGTTTCGATGGCGACGAAATTTTAAATACCGACGCCGTAAAGATCGACAGCGTAAAAGTTGCTCAGGATACAATGGATGTCTTCACGATACAGACCATCAAAACTTTTTCAAACTATACCGCAAACTGTGAAGGTTTTTATGGCTACGACTATTTTCACACCAATCAGACAGAGCGACGTGTTACTTCATATAAATTCAAAACTTCAGCCGCATGCGGAAATACGGTTGCCAAAGCTTCACAGATTAATTTCAGGCCGCAGCAGACCGGAACTTTCACCTTTAAATTCTGGAACGGAAAAAATGCTGCAGGTGAAAATGTGTGGATCGAAAGAAATATCGTGGTCAGATAACTGACTAAAATATACAGAACAGCGAAAGCATCAGGAATAACTCATTTTCCTGATGCTTTTTTGTTATAATTTTCTTAATTTCCATTTTTATATCCTTATGAAATTTCTTAATAAAATCATCACCGAAGTGCTGTCTCAAAATTCTGATCTGTCAGGGTTTAATATTGTTCTTCCCGGGAAAAGACCTGTTGTTTTCATCAAAAAAATCCTTAAAGAAAATCAGTATTCGGGTTTTTTACCCAATTTTTTTACTGTTGAAGATTTGATCCAGGAGATTTCAGGAAAACAGCCTGTCCAGGGAATTGCGCTGTGGCTTTTTGCTTTCGAAATTTACCGCGATATTCAGCCTTCCGAAGACTTTTCCAATTTTCTCAAATGGTTTCCGACACTTCTGAAAGACTGGGATGACATTCTGAAATTTTCCGGCAAGGATGAGACGGTTTTGGAATATATGTTTGATGAGGAAAGAATTAAAAACTGGTCTGAAAACCTCGGCGAATCAGAAGAAGTTCCGAGGAAGAAGTTTCTGAATTTCTGGCAGAAAATGAATCTTTTTTTACCGATCTTAAAGCAGAAGCTTAATGAGAAAAACTGGGCTACTTCAGGAATGATTCATGAATCCGCGAAAGATAAAATTGAAGATTTTGCACAGAAAACTCAACAGAAATTTGTTTTCTGTGGCTTCAATGCTTTCACTCCGGTGGAAGAAAAATTGGTAAAAAGTCTGCTGCAGTGGGATAAAGCGCAATGTTTCTTTCAGGCTGACGAGTATTACATCAATGATACCAGACAGGAAGCAGGCAAATTTCTCAGACAGCATAAAACGTGGAAGGAATTTAATGACAGCCGGAGTTTTCAGTGGATTGAAAACGATTTTGCACAGCCGAAAACGATTAAAGTCTATGAAGTTTCAGGAAATATTACCCAAACGAAGGTTTTGCCCGAAATTTTTAAAGAACTGGATGATCAGAATCTTTCACATACAGCAGTCGTGTTATTGGATGAAAATCTGCTTCCCGCCAGTCTGGATGCGATGAGTGCGGTTGAATACCTGAATATCACGATGGGATTTCCGCTGAAAAACCTTGGTTTCAGCAATGCCGTAAAGCAGCTGTTTTACCTTCAGAAACAGCTGGAGAAAAAAGATTCTTCCTATTACTATAATGATGTCCTGTCTATTCTGGAAGAACTTCCGAATGATGAGCCGGATCAGAATATCATTGCCGGTTTTAAGAACCAAATTGAGGAAAGAAATATTGTTTATATTTCTAAAAAACAGTTTGCGGAGTTTCTTTCCGGCCTTTCTTATTTTAACCTTTTCAACAAACCTGCTTCTGTAACTGAATTTTTGGATTTGCTGATCGATTATTGCTATAATCTGAAATTCAGGGAGCTGGATGATATCCTGTACGAAAATATTTCCCATTTTGAAAAAAGTTTTAAGATCATCAGAAATCAGATTTCGCCTTACTCATTTGCAATAAAGATGGAAACGCTGGAAGTGCTGATCAATCAGCTTGTAAATTCTGAAACGATTGATTTTCAGGGAGAACCGCTTCAGGGTTTACAGGTGATGGGACTTTTAGAAACGCGGCTTTTGAATTTTGAAAATATCATTCTCCTTTCTGCCAATGAAGGAAAATTACCGCTCGGAAATTCGCAGAATACATACTTGCCTTTTGATGTGAGGCAGCATTTCGGACTCCATACTTTTCTGGAAAACGACAGCATTTACGCTTACCACTACTACCGTTTGATCCAGGATTCGCAGCATGTTCACCTGCTTTTCAATGCGTTGAATTCAGGTGTCAATACCGGAGAAAAAAGCCGTTTTGTCACCCAGATGGAAATTGAGGACCGTCATCATCTGATTGAGCATATCATCATAGAAAACACATCAGATCCGATCAGTCAGGAAGCTATTCAGATTGAAAAAACGCCTAAAGTTCTGGAAAAACTGGAAGAATGGAAAAAACGTATTTCGGCTTCACATCTCACTTCATATATTTATAATCCGGTGGATTTTTATTTAACTAAAATTCTCAACACCAAAGAAACCAGCGAGATTGAGGAAGAACTTTCCCAGAGAAGTTACGGAAATCTGGTGCATTACGCACTTCAAGATCTGTATGAAAAATTAATCGGTAAACAGTTAACTGTTAATGATTTGACTTTTTCAAATGAAGCGGTAGTTGAAGCGGTTGACCGGGCCATTGAAAAATTAAAACATCAGGTTGAATTTTACGAAAAGGGAATGAATTATATCCACCGTTCCATCGCTGAAAGGGTAGTGAGGGATGTTCTGGATTATGACAGAAATTTAGTTCAGGAAGGAAATTCCCTGGAAATTTTGAGTGTTGAAGGAAATTTTGAGAACATCAGTTTTTATCTGGATGAGGATGAAACTGATCAGGTTTCTTTCTACGGATTTATTGACCGTGTTGACAGGCTTAACGGGAACCTGAGAATTATTGATTTTAAAACTGCAAAAACGAAAAATCTTTCTGTTTCACAACCGAAAAAAGCAGAGGATGAGGAAAAACTCGAAAAATTATTTTTCCGTGATGATTATAAGCAGGCGATGCAGCTTTGTGTGTATGCGTATTCAGTCCTGAATGAGAAAAAATATCCGGACAACTTTGTGGAATGCGGCATCTGGAGTTTTGCCGAAGTGAATAAAGGTGTTCAGAACCTCAGCATTTTTGGAGAAAGTGAAATCACCAATCAGCTTTTAGAAATGCCGATGAAAGCCATTAAAAATGTAATCCTCGATATTCTGAACCCTGAAATAGATTTTGTGGAAACCGAAAAAGTAAGTTGGGGAGCTTAAGATTAATCGTACATGAGTCTTCAAAATACAAAAAGCTACGAGATCGATCGTAGCTTTTTAATATATGGTACTATAGAAATTAATGTCCTTCGTGACCGTCAATTCCATGTGCATGACCGTGAGCCAGTTCCTCTTCCGTAGCCGGACGGGAAGCTACCACTTCAATATCAAAGTTCAGGGTTTTTCCTGCCATTGGGTGGTTTAAATCTACAATAACAGCTTCCGGAGTTACTTCCACCACTACTGCGTTTACATGGTTTCCTTCAGGATCCTGCAGCGGTAAAATTGCACCTACAGGTGGCATTCCGCTCTGTTCGAACATTCCAACTGGTAAATGTGCAATCGCGTCTTCAGCTTTTTCGCCATATCCTTCTTCCGGGGTAATGGTAAAAGTTTTGGTATCTCCTGCAGTTAGACCCTGAAGATGTTCTTCAAATTTCGGCAACATCATTCCCACTCCGTATAAAAAAGTGAAAGGATTATCAGCATCTGTTTTCTCGATGAAGGTTTTTTCTCCATTATCTTCAATGGAATTCAGCGTGTAATGAAGCGCTACTACGTGGTTTTTGTCTATTGTCATTATAATTGAATTATGAAGGATCTGAAATCCTTTTATTAAAAATTAAATATTGTCGCCTTCATCGGGATGATAGCCGGCTTTTGCAAAGGTAACATTTTGAAATAGAAAATCAGCTCACAGAAGAAAAGCGTCTTCACTTACTCTCTTCAAAATTTAATCGTAAATTGCATTTACATTTATCATCACTTATTGAATTGTAAATCAAGACAGTATAAAGTTATTTTCCTGTTTAGTTAATCATCTTTATCATGCACTGCGAAGGTCTAATCATTAATAAAAACACATATTATGAATTCATTTGAAACACTTTTAAGCCCATACCAACTGGGCAGTCTCACCTTAAAGAACCGTATTGTGATGGCGCCAATGACCCGAAGCAGGGCGACAGGTAATATTCCCAATGATATAATGGCGGAATACTACGGAAGCAGAGCAAGTGCAGGGTTGATTATTACTGAAGGTACCGCTCCGTCTCCGGACGGCTTGGGATATGCCAGAATACCGGGCATGTATAGCGACCAACAGATTGAAGGCTGGAAAAAAATAACGGATGCGGTACATCATGGCGGCGGTAAAATATTTATTCAGCTGATGCATACCGGCAGGATCAGCCATCCTCTGAACATGCCAGAAGGGGCGGAAGTGATTGGTGCTTCTCCCATTGCTGCCACCAGTACCCAGATGTACACTGATAAGGAAGGGATGAAAGCCCTGCCTGTTCCCAAAGAAGTGGCAGCGGAAGAAATTCCTGCAATTGTTGCTGAATTTGTGCACGCTGCAAAATCAGCGGTTGCTGCAGGATTTGACGGTGTGGAACTGCATGGTGCCAACGGTTATTTGCTGGAACAGTTTCTGAATTCAGCATCCAATCAGCGTAGTGATGCATACGGGGGTTCCATTGAAAACCGCAACCGTTTAGTGCTGGAAGTTACCTCGGCCGTCGCAGATGCCATCGGTAAAGACAAAACAGGAATCAGGCTTTCTCCTTTTGGAGCATTTGGTGAAATGTCAGCCGATGAAACCACTGAACAGCAGTATGCCCAGTTAGCTGCCGGACTGAAATCTATGGGTATTGTGTATATCCATATGGTGGATCATTCCTCAATGGGAACGCCGGCCGTTCCGCAGTCTGTAAAAGATGCGGTAAGAAATGAATTTGCCGGAACCATTATTCTTTCCGGGGGATATGATGCCGAACGCGCAGAAGCTGACCTGAAAGCCGGAAAAGGAGAGTTGGTGGCATTCGCAAGGCCTTTTATCGCGAATCCGGATCTGGTACAGAAATTTGCTTCAGGAAAAGCGCTGACTGCGCCTGATCCTGATACTTTTTATACCCCCGGAGAGAAAGGATATACCGATTATCCCGTTTCAGCAGACTAAAATGAGTCTTTAATATTAAATAAGAAAGCAGGTTTGGATATTTCCGAACCTGCTTTATTGGTTATTAATTTATTACTACACTGCGAGATAACCTCCATCTACTGCGTAATAACTTCCGGTAACGAAAGATGCTGCATCAGAAGATAAAAACAGACACATCGCAGCAATTTCCTCCGGTGTTCCCAGTCGGCCGAATGCGTGTTTGGATTCCAGATGTTTGATCGCTTCTTTACCCATCGCTTCTTCATTGACCATCCCTGTATAAATAAACCCGGGACCGATGGCGTTGACGCGGATGTTTTCAGTGCCGTGTTCCCACGCAGCGGTTTTGGTTAAACCCACTACACCGTGTTTGGCGGCCACATATCCGGAGGAGGTAGGAAAGCCTGCCTGTCCCAAAATAGAGGCGATATTTATAATGCTTCCGCTTCCTGCTTTCAGCATGGCCGGAATCTGATATTTCATTCCAAAAAATACTCCGGAAAGATTTACTGCAATTACCTTTTCCCAGCCTTCTACTGAGAGATCCTCTACTTTATTGATTTCACCTCCAATTCCCGCGTTGTTCACCGAAATGTGCAGTGCGCCGAATTTTTCTACAGTTTCTTTGACCAGTTTTTCATTGTCTTCCGGACTTGCCGAATTTGCTTTCACGAAAATAGCCTCACCGCCATTTTTCTTAATTAATTCTACCACTTCATTTCCATGAGCTTCATTGATGTCGCTTACCGTAACTTTTGCTCCTTCTTTCGCAAAAAGCAATGCGGTTGCTTTACCGATTCCTGAACCCGCGCCTGTAATAACGGCGACTTTGTCTTGTAACTGTCCCATACTTTTAATTTTTATTTCATCTCAAATTTACGGATTTAAAGACTGTGAAATTGGTGAGATATATCACTTTAACAAGGATTTAAGACATGATTTAATAAAGTGAAATCAATCCACATCGGTAAGCTGATTAAAGATGCTATTTGAGAAATGTGAAAAGAGAGACTTATTCTTTTTAGGAATAAATTTAAATTTATTCGGACTGTAACGCGATGCTGCCGTTATCCGTAAGCCGCAAAAGGCCTTCTGAGATGCTTTCCGGATGTTCTGTAAAGCCTTTCAGTTTTGTGCTTTTTCCTTTTACCACAATATCCTGAATCTGTTTTTCTGTCAGTTTCTTTCCAAAAACAGTGAAAGGAACTTTAAAACCGCAACCCTTATAATTGGAACAGCCGACGGCAGTTTTTCCCTTCATCAACTGTTCAGTTTTACATTTCGGGCACTTTTCATCTTCCCAGATGATGACAGTGGTTTTCCGCGGTGCTCTTTCTTTTTTTTCTTTCGGAAGAACTTCTTCCTGAAAAGAGATGATTTTTGCTTTTTCGCTGATTACTTTTCTGGTTAAATCAGTGACCATCAGGATGAGTTCGTCTTTGAACTGAGTAGCGCTGTATTCGCCCTTTTCGATTTTTCTCAGCTTGAATTCCCATTCGCCGGTCAGTTCGGGACTTTTAAGCAATTCATCATCAATGGTGTCGATCAGTTCCACACCGGTTGTGGTAGCGATAAGATTTTTCTTTTTCCGCTCGATATATTTTCTTTTGAAAAGGGTTTCAATAATATTAGCTCGGGTAGAAGGTCTTCCGATTCCGTTGCTTTTCATGAGTTCGCGAAGTTCCTCATCATCGACCTGTTTTCCGGCAGTTTCCATCGCACGAAGAAGTGTTGCTTCAGTATAAGGTTTGGGCGGACTGGTTTTTCCCTGATGAATTAAAGGGGAATGTTCGCCCTTTTCGCCAACTTTAAATTCGGGGATCAGCTGTTCTTCGTCTTTCTCTTTTTTCTCAGTATCGTCCTTTTTGTCCTTGGCATATACTTCGCGCCAACCCGGTTCCAGGATCTGTTTTCCGTTAGCTTTAAAAGGAATGGTGCCTACCTGACCTTCCACCAAAGTGTTTGAGATTTTACATTCAGGATAAAAAACCGCAATAAAACGTCTTGCTACCAAATCATAAATGAGCTTTTCTTCTTTGCTTAAACTGGAAGAAGGCGGTATTTCCGTGGGTATAATTGCGTGGTGATCGGTAACTTTAGCATCGTCAAAAACCGCTTTCGATTTCGGAATAGGATTTTCCAGCAATGGCGCTGTGTATTCCCGGTAGAAATTCATAGTACGGAGAATACCTGCAATCTTCGGATAAAGGCTTTCGGAAAGGTAAGTGGTGTCCACACGGGGGTAGGTGGTATGTTTCTTCTCGTATAAACTTTGGATATATTTCAGCGTGTTTTCGGCAGAGAAACCGAATTTTCTGTTGGCTTCCACCTGCAAAGCCGTCAAATCAAATAGTCTTGGGTTTTTCTCTTTTCCTTCTTTAATTTCAAATGAAACAATTTCAAAAAGATTCTGTTTCAGATATTCGAGACCTTTTTCGGCTTTTTCCCGGGTTTTTAAACGGTCGATTGCCGCATTGAAAACAACGTCGCGGTATTTGGTTTTCAGTTCCCAGTATTCCTCGGTTTCGAATGCATCCATTTCTTTCTGACGCTGAACGAGCATTGCCAAAGTAGGCGTCTGTACCCGTCCAATAGAGAGCACGCCCTTGTTTCCTCCGAATTTTCTTGTAAATAACCGGGTTGCATTAATCCCCAGAAGCCAGTCGCCGATTGCACGCGCATTGCCTGCGAGATATAGATTCTGATATTCTTCCGCAGGTTTCAGCTTGGCAAAACCTTCTTTAATGGCATCTTCGGTAAGGGACGAAATCCAGAGTCTTTTCATTGGTTTTCTGCATTTTGCCTTTTGGAGGACCCAACGCTGGATGAGCTCGCCTTCCTGCCCCGCATCACCGCAGTTGATGACTTCTTCACAGTCTGCGACTAATTTTTCAATGGTTTTAAACTGTTTCTCCACACCTGGATTCGGTATGAGTTTAATTCCGAAATTATCGGGAATAATAGGGAGGAAGATTAAATCCCAGGACTTGAAATGCGGGCTGTAATCATGAGGTTCTTTGAGGGTGCAAAGATGTCCGAATGTCCAGGTTACCCAATAGCCATTACCTTCAAAATAGCCCTGTTTAGGCATATCTGCGCCTAAAACTTTGGCGATATCACGGGCAACACTTGGCTTTTCAGCAATGCATAATTTCATAGGACAGCTTCATTATTGGACGAAATGCAAATTTCCGATTTTTTTTCTGAATATCTCTTTAATGCATTTAGAAAGTATTGTATATACAAGCGTTATTGATTCTGTCTACTATTCATTTATAGCAATTAAATTGTGCACAATTTAATTTCGTCTTACCTTTGCATCATCAAATCCCAGAAAACAAGAGGGCTGACAAAAACATTAATAATTAAAATATAACAAGCAATGTCATTATTAGAAAATTTAAACTGGAGACATGCAGTAAAAGCATATGATCCTACCAAAAAAGTTTCAACAGAAGATTTAAACAGTATTCTTGAAGCCGCAAGATTGGCGCCTACGTCATCAGGTCTGCAGCCTTTCCGGATTATTGTTGTAGAAAATCAGGAGCTGAAGGAGCAGATGGTTAAAGGAGCGCTGAACCCGGAGGTGATGAGAGACAGTTCTCACGTTCTTGTATTTGCTGCATGGGACAGTTATTCCCCTGAAAAGATAGATAAAGTGTATGATATGCACACGGATATAAGAGATTTACCACGAGGCCGTTTCAACAGTTATACCGACCAGCTTAAAAATATGTATGGCGCACAGACCGCGGAACAGCATTTTGCACATACTGCACGCCAGACTTACATTTCTTTAGGACTTGCAATGGCGCAGGCCGCAGAATTGAAAATTGACAGTACACCGGCAGAAGGCTTCAGCAATGAAGTAGTTGATGAAATCCTGGGACTAAAAGCGCTGGGATTGAAAAGTGTAACTTTACTTTATTTGGGATACCGCGATGCAGAGAAAGACTGGCTTTCTACAATGAAAAAAGTGAGGCTTCCGATGGAGGAGTTCATTATTAATAAATAATCACCCAACAGATATTCCTGTTTTTTTATGGAACATTCAGATTCTTTACGGCTCGATCAGCAGATTTGCTTTCCGTTATATGTTCTCTCCAAAGAGGTCACCGGACTCTACCGTCCTTTGCTTGAGGAACTGAACCTCACATATCCGCAATACCTCGTTATGATGGTGCTGTGGGAAAATGACGGACTTGGAGTCTGCGATATCGGCAAAAAGCTTTTTCTTGACAGCGGTACGCTGACGCCATTATTGAAAAGACTTGAAAGTAAAGGTTTTATCAACCGGAAGAGAAACTCCGGAGATGAAAGGGTAGTGCAGCTTTTCCTTACAGACAGCGGAAGGGAATTAAAGCAGAAAGCCTGCAGCGTACCTGACCAGTTACTTGATAAAGTAAATATGAAGATTGAGGAATTACAGGAGCTGAAAACTTCCATCAATAAAATACTGAACAATATAAAGAAATAATTATGAAAGCAATGTACACCACGGCGGTTACTGCAAAAGGAGGCCGTAACGGACATGTGAAAAGTGAAAACGGAGTAGTGGATCTGGAAGTAAGAATGCCGAAAGGTCTGGGCGGTGCAAACGATGACTACGCAAACCCAGAAATGCTTTTTGCAGCCGGATATGCAGCATGCTTCGACAGTGCCCTCAACCGTGTAATCGGTCTTGCAAAAGTTCAGAGCGGTGAAACTTCCGTAACGGCAAAGGTGAGCATCGGGCAGATTGAAAACGGAGGATTTGGGTTGGCTGCCGAACTGGACGTTAATATTCCCGGCGTATCAATACAAGAAGCGCGGGAGCTTACCGAAAAAGCCCATCAGATATGTCCCTATTCAAACGCAACAAGAAATAATATTGAAGTAATACTTACTGTAACGAATTACGCGTAGTATCGCGTATGATGAAAAAAAGAAAAAGTCCGGATTTATTCCGGGCTTTTTTATAATCCTTTTTTAATGTTACGCGTTAGATAATCATCAAAATCCGGGATCTCCACCGTATATTCTTCGTCCATATAATGTGAACTGATCAGGAAATCTGCAGAAGTAGAATTGCTTGCTGTAGGGATATTCCATAAAACACACAGTCGCAGAAATGCCTTAACATCGCTGTCGTGGGGCTGAGATTCCATCGGATCCCAAAAGAAAATCACCATATCTATTTTCCCCACTGCAATTAAAGCTCCCAATTGCTGATCACCACCCAAAGGCCCGCTTAAAACCCGCTGCACCGCAACATTCAGTTCATCTTCAATTAACTTTCCTGTGGTTCCCGTGGCAATAAGATGGTGTTCAGTGAGGATTGCACGGTGTTTTTTAACCCAGTTAATCAGTTCATCTTTTTTGTGATCGTGCGCGACCAGGGCAATGGTCTTTTTAGATTTTAGAGTTCTTGTCTGACTGCTCATAGAATTTTTTCGGCTGTGAATATTAATTTTTTTCCTCGCAGCAGATAAATTTAGTGATATTATATGTATTCCCAAAAACACAAAACATTTTCCGTCAAAAAACGAACGGAAACAAAATTTATATAATCCTAAATAAAAGTTAATTTTTTGCGGAAAAAGATTAATATAGCCTAAAGTAGCTAATAAAGAGTAGTTTACAAGAACCGAAAGTGCCATCGGTAACGATTTAGTAATGGTGCTTACTGCACTCGCTTTCATCTGATTACCTTGTAAATCATTACTGCAAATTTAATAAAAAAAGGGTTAAGTCGTAGCGTACTTAACCCTTTTTCTGTTTTTTCTAATTCTTTCAGAAACAGTAATTAAAAATAAATCTTTCCCAATATGGGGGCAACCTGTGATATTGGTTCCAAGATTATTTCCAAGTTTTGACAAATCAACAAAGATGTAATTCCGAAACAAGTAGTGCTAATTTCTAAACGTCTAAGCTATGGAAATCGTGTTGAACAAAATATTATCGCAAATTCATCATCAGGAAGACAAGCTGTCTTCTCAAATGATGCGAACGGCAGACGAGGCTTACCAAATGACCTTGTTCCTAAATGAAATGCTGTGTACTATAAAAGCCAAAGTCTTAAAAGCCGGATTTACAAATGAACAGCAAGAGATTGACTTTTTCAAGAACATTAAACCACAAATTTTAGGGAAACTCATTTACTATAACAAAGTATTCCGCATTGAAACTACCTGCCCTGTCAGCAATGGCAAAATACATCAAAGCTATTATGAGAACCAATTAAAAGCCCTCAAATCAGAATATAAAGAAAGCATTTGCAATGAGGATTTTTACAGATACTACCGTGCTGACAGAACAGACCGTGACCATATTTATTTCAGGCTCGGACAAATCAATTACCACGATGGGTTAAAGAGTGGCGTGTTTGAAATCGACCTAAGTTTCTCCACATACTTTGATAACAAAATAGCCCACATTATAGCGAATGAATTACTTTACACCTATATGCTTACTAAAATTAACCCCGAAAAAAATCCCGATACCATTTTAATGAACGGAGATACACACAAAGACATTTCGTGGACTAATTCACAAAATGCGCTTATTGAATTGATTTACGCCCTGTATGCTTCCAAATCTATTGCATACGGTAAAATAGGTATCAGAAAATTAGCATTGATTTTTCAAATCTTATTCCGAACTCCCTTAAACGATATACATCATTCTTTCCACCGAATGAAAACAAGGGCAGGCTCCCGGACAGCGTTTTTAGACCAACTCAAAATTTCCCTCGAAGAATATATGGATAAAGACCTTTAGCTGTATCAGCATAGGTGTTTTAAAGCAGTACATTTTGTGTACTGCTTTTTGTTTGCCCATATATGCCAATTGGCAAATGTTGGCAAAAGGCTACCGTAAAATATCCCAACCCCGCTAAAACCCTTATTAAACAAGGGTTTTTCTCATTGTAAAAATTTTCAAAAAAGTGCCAAACCAATGGGTAAGCATTGGCAGACAAACACTGCCACACTTCTGAATTTTGTCCTGTGAACATTAAACAGCAGTGCAATGAATATTATAACAGTTGACGAAGAAGTGTGGAAGCACCTCAATGAACGGTTGAAAGCCATTAGCGAATATATCCTCAAACTGGAAGATACAAGCTACGATAGTTTGTGGCTCAACAATCACGAAGTCTGCCAGTATCTCCACATCAGCGAAAAAACATTGTGGCGTATGCGTACCAACGGGCAGATAGCCTTTTCAAAAATGTACGGGCAGTATTACTATACGATTGGTGCGATTAAGGAAATGCTTAACGCTAACGCCGTGCAGACCACCGATGAATATGTGGAGCAGCTTATGGCGAAAGGCAAAAGCTATATCGAGAAAGGCAGAAAACTGAAATCAGGTAATAATTAAAAGCGTACCCGTATGAATATCGACAAAATGGAATTTGTGGCGTGGATGGAACGCATAATGGACAGGCTTGACATTCTCGGCAACCACATAGACGATTTACAAAAGAAGCGCAACAGCATAGACGGCGAAGAATTACTGGATAATCAGGACTTATTGCAAATGCTGAAAATAAGTAACCGTTCCCTGCAACGGTATCGCTCCATAGGCAAGCTCCCATATTATACCATTAGCGGAAAACTGTATTACAAACTGTCCGATGTGCATCAGTTCATCAGGGAAAGTTTTAACCCGCCCTTGCCCAAACTGGATGCCAATAAGTGACAAACACTGCCTTTGAGTGCCACATAGAGCAAATCAGTGAAGGCTTCCTTTACATTCGAGCGTGAAATTTTAAAATTTTCAGACTATGAGCGAAGAAACAACAAATAAACAGGAAATGCCCGAACAGTTTTCGGACATATTACTCGTACTGGATAAAGAGAAAATGAAAATCCAGGCGGTAAAAAGTATCGACGAAAACGGAAAAATGGAAACCGTTGACCCCACCAAAAAGGTACTGTGTTAATTTCCAAATATTTTTCGATATTTGTTTAAACTATTTTAAGGAGAACTTTATGTTCATCCTGTGTAGGCAGGCGCAACCCTGTCTACTTTCTTATTTTCCTCATAAGCCGGATCAAACTCATCGGCATTTTTCCACAGTATATAGATCAGGATTAATAGCTTTCTCGCCACCGCAGTTATTGCTATTTTCTTGGCTGGTTTGCGGTCATTCATATTGTTGTAAAAATCCTTCATCACGGGATTAAACCTGGTCGCACACAATGCTGGCATATATAAAGCGTACCGAATAAAACTATTTCCTTTTTTGGATATTCTGCTCTTGCCTTGCTTGTTCCCTGATTGGTTGTGCTGGACATCCAATCCTGCATAACTAGCCAATTGCCTTGTATTGCTGATTAACGCAAATCCATTAGTTTCCGCGATAATACAAATCACCGTAATAAAACTTACACCGGGAATGCTGCATATTTTTTGAACCTTTTCATAAAACTCTGAATCTGACATCACCAACATCCTTAGTTCCGCCTCTATTTCCACCACTTGCGTTTCCAGCAAAGCCAGCTGCTTCTTTAATCTTTTCTCAGTAGAAACAGGGCAACTATAACTATGATGTCGAGCGTGCAACTGATTTTTGACCTGATTAATTTTATCTTTTACTTCACGGTATTCCCTACTCAAAAACTTCAGATTTCGCATGATTTTCGTAGGCATATTCCAACTGGTGAGTTTTCTTTCCAAACCCAGTCTGGATAAAACTTCTGAGTCCTTCCGATCCGTCTTGGTTTTCACATTCAAACTCTTTGAATAGTGCTTCACCATATTGGGAAGTAAGACTGATAATTTACAATCATGTTCGCTTAAATAGTAGGCCAAATGTTCGTAATAAACTCCAGTGGCCTCCATTACAAACAACATCTCTTCTGAAACTTTCTGGGCATTCACCCACTTTAAAAGCTCCTTAAATCCGGCCTTGTCATTACCAAACTTTTTACTCTTTGTAAATTTTTGGTTCTGAAAGCTGTCTGAACTTCCAAAACAGCAATCCAGGTAATCTTTTGAGACATCAATCCCGACACAATGCTTTTCCATAGATTTATTTTTTGATTGGAAAAAAGCTACAGTTCCTTTTCATCTTTTCTCGCATTTATGCGGGATGTATAAAACTCCCTAAGTACTGTTCAGATTCGGAGAAACTTAGAGACAGAGAATCTTTCTTTTTACGGTATATTAGAGCTAATTACCTGAACCAAAATATTTCTTCTGCCTCTTAGCTTTATTCTCCAAAGTAACTGATATTTATAGTATTGCAAACATACGAGAACCAAAACCAGTTTATGCGTGTGGATAAGGGGGGCGATTTCTTTTCCAACTTCTTTTCCAATTTTTTGAGCCAGTTAAAGAACCCTACAAACTTTACTTTCTTCAAAGTGCCTGCCCCTGTTGCTGCTGAAAAAGCACAGGAATTGCAAAAGCACTTAAATAAGCCCACTCCACAGGGCGAAAAAGTACTGAAAGAACACGAAGTGAAAGCAGAACCCCAGCCGGATAAAAAACAAGAAAATCAAAATAATATGGCAACAGCACAAACAACAACGGAAGCAAGCGAATACCGCTACAAGCCGGAGCAGGTTGATTGGGACACAATGAAAAACCTCGGATTAAGCAAAGAGTATCTTGAAAAAAGAAATCTGCTCGACCCTTTGTTACGTGGTTACAAAACCAATGAACTTTTACCGATAGGAATTAACCTCGGTGGTTCTATCCTCCGCACGGATGCCCGCCTGTCTTTGCAGCAAGCGGAAGACGGCAATGTTATCGTGGCAATACACGGTATCAAAAGAGAACCTAACCTGCATTTTGAGTTTTTCGGTCACAAGTTTACGGACGAAGACAAGAAAAACCTGCTCGAAACGGGCAATATGGGGCGTGTCGTCAATTTGGTAAATTCCAAAACGGGCGAACTGATGCCGTCCATTATCAGCATTGACAGGCTGACCAATGATGTGATTGCATTGCGCACGGAGTTTATCAAAATTCCCGATGAAATTAAGGGCGTAAAGCTGAATGACGAACAAAAGCAAACGCTGATGGAGGGAAAACCACTCTATTTAGAGGGTATGACTTCCACTAAGGGAACGGAGTTTTCGGCAACGGTACAATTCAATGCTGACAAAAGATACGTTGAGTTCCTGTTTGACAGAAGCAATAACAATCAGCAAGCGCAAACGAACCAACAGAACACCCAACAAAGCCAACCACAGGAAGCCCCGAAAACATTCCGTGGTAAAGAACTAACCGATGAGCAACATAAGGATTTCAAAGCAGGTCAAACTATCTACATTGATGGATTAAAAGATAAAAAAGGGCAACCTTATCAGGGCTATATCACTTTCAATAAGGATACAGGAAAGACCAATTTTGAGTTTCCTAACCACTATAAGGAAAGGGTAAAACCCACCGAAGCCCATAAAACACAGACTGCTGTCAATTCAGAGGGCAAAACCAACGAAGCAACCAAGAACGTCCAAGAGCCTTTAAAGTCCGGGCAGCAAAGACCGAAAAATGAAAAGCAGCAGGAACAACAGGACAATAAGCCTGCAAAATCCAAAGGCAGAAAAATGTAATACAGTATGAAAACAATTATTGCAGAAAAACCAAGCGTAGCAAGGGAAATAGCCGGCTTGTTGGGAGCATCCGATAAAAAGGACGGCTACCTGACAGGTAACGGCTATTTTGTTACGTGGGCATTCGGTCATTTAATAGGACTGGGAATGCCCGAAGACTACGGCATTTCGGGATTTGATAAAGCATCCCTGCCGATATTGCCCAACCCTTTTTTATTGACCGTCCGCAAGGTCAAAAAAGACAAAGAGTACACTGCCGATACTGGCGCATTAAAGCAACTGAAAGTTATCGAACAGCTTTTTAGCCGTAGCAACAGCATTATTGTTGCTACCGATGCAGGACGTGAGGGCGAATTGATATTTCGCTATATCTACGAATACCTTAAATGCAACAAACCCTTTGAACGCCTTTGGATAAGTTCGCTTACCGAAAAAGCCATAAAACAAGGCTTTGATAATCTAAAAGACGGGGCAGCATTTGACGGATTGCATCAGGCGGCACAAGGCAGAAGCCGAGCCGATTGGCTTGTGGGCATCAATGCTACACAGGCATTGAGCATAGCCGCAGGCAATGGTATCTATTCGCTCGGAAGAGTACAAACGCCCACACTGGCTTTGATATGTAAACGCTACCTCGACAATAAGAATTTCACGGTAAAGAAATACTGGCAGATACAATTATCGCACAATAAAGCGCAGGTTGATTTCAAAAGCATTTCCGTAACCAAATGGGAAGAAAAGCAGCTTGCCGATGATACCCTTAAAGCTATTCAGCGTGGTACAAAGGAAACAGTTACATCAGCAGCAACCAAAAGCGTTACAGAACAACCGCCCTTGCTTTTCGACCTGACAGGCTTACAAAAGGAAGCCAATAAAAGGCTGAAATTATCTGCTGAAGCAACGCTCAATATCGCACAAAGCCTGTACGAAAAGAAGTTTATCACTTACCCACGTACCGGAAGCAAATACATCCCTGAAGATATGTGGGCAGAAATTCCAAACCTTGTGCGGGCTTTGCAGAACCGGGAAGATTGCAAGCAAGCTCTAACCAAAATCAAATGGGGACGGTTCAACAAACGTATCGTGAATGACCTCCGTGTAACGGACCATCACGGTTTGTTGATTACGGACAAAGTGCCGTCGGTACTTAATGCAGACGAAAACAAGATTTACAATATGATTGCGCTTCGATTGCTCGAAGCCATATCACAAGCCTGTGTCAAAGAAATAACCGATGTATCATTACAGGTATTGCATTACGACTTTATGGCAAAAGGCTGTAAAATTCAGGAAGCAGGTTGGCGTTCCATCAAAGGGAGTTTTACAGACGATGGCGAAGAACCAGTGCAGGAATTACCTGAACTGCATAAAGGCGACGAACTTGCCATAAAGGAAGCCGCCGTTTTGGAAAAGCAGACCAAACCGCCAGTGCTTTACAGCGAAGCCGGGCTTTTGTCGGCTATGGAAACCGCAGGGAAAGAAATCGAGAACGAGGAAGAACGAAAAGCCCTCAAAAATATCGGTATCGGTACTCCTGCAACAAGAGCCGCCATTATCGAAACCCTGTTTACCCGCAATTATATCCAACGGGATAAACGTTCTTTAATCCCTACTGAAAAAGGATTACAGGTGTACGGGCTTGTTAAAGACCGGAAAATTGCGGATGTGGCAATGACCGCCGAATGGGAACTGGCATTGCAGAAAATCGAGAACAACGAAGCGGATGCCGGAACATTCCAAAAGGAAATGGAAACCTATGCGAAATCCATTACCGATGAACTGCTGCAAACCTCTATTGCAAGCACCAATCAGCCGAAACTGACCTGCCCGAAATGTAAAAGTCAGCAACTCATTATCCGTGACAAAATTGTGAAATGCCCTGATGAGGCTTGTAACTGGGTACAGTTCCGCACCGTCTGCGGTGTACAAATCAGTATCGAAAACATAACAAGCCTTGTCAATAAAGGCAAAACCTCTCTTATCAAAGGAATGACAAGCAAAGCCGGAAAGAAATTCGATGCTTATATCGTGCTGAAAGAGAATGCGGAAAGTTCTTTTGAGTTTGAGAAAAACAAAAGCAGTAAACGCAATGGAAAATAAACTGTCAATCATACCCAAAGAAATCAGAAACCTGATTTATACTATCCGGGGCAAACAGGTAATGTTGGATAGCGACCTCGCTGCCTTATATCAGGTAGAAACAAAGAACCTGAACAAAGCCGTAAAAAGAAATATTGAGCGTTTTCCAGTATCATTCTGTTTTCAACTGACCGAAGAGGAAATTGAAAACTTGAGGTTCCAAATTGGAACCTCAAGTTTAAACTACGGCGGCAGACGTTATTTGCCCTATGTTTTTACCGAACAGGGCGTTGCAATGGCATCTGCCATACTCCGTTCTGATATAGCCGTTAAAATGAGTGTGGAAATAATGAATGCTTTTGTTGAAATGCGAAAAATGCTCATTAGCAACGCTTCTTTGTTCCATCGTTTGGATAATATCGAATTAAAGCAACTGGAAGCCGACCAAAAATTTGAAGAGATTTTTAAGGCTTTGGAAAGCGACAAGCTGTACAGCGAGAAAGGTATTTTCTACAATGGGCAGGTATTTGATGCCTACGCCTTTGTTTCCGATATTATCCGAAGTGCCAAAAGCTCAATTATCTTGCTTGATAATTATGTGGATGATACGGTGCTTACTTTGTTGGGTAAGCGTAAGACTACTGTAACCGCTACAATCCTTACCAAAAGCATCAGTAATCAGCTACGATTAGATTTACAACGCTACAATAGCCAATATCCTCCGATAGACATTGAAGTGTTTTCTGATGCCCACGACCGTTTTTTGATTATTGACCATTCAGAACTCTACCATATCGGGGCATCGCTCAAAGACCTGGGCAAAAATTGGTTTGCCTTTTCAAGAATGGATATTGAACTTGGTAGAGTTTTGCAGATTTTAAACAAGTAAAAAAATCCCCTCCGATATTTCGGAGGGGAATGGTGCATAATCCTTAATAATTTAGTGACAGCCCTATACCCAAGCCCATATCACTATCATAGTGTGTACGAATACCTATATTCTTATTGATGATATACTTCAAGTCTGCCATATATTCCATATCGGTATTGACCATAAAACCAGCTCTTAATCTTTTTGAAATTGGTATATCTTCTCGCATTAAAGACAGGCGAACGATACCATCGTGATATACTTCTGCCTGAAAATTGACTAACATTGGCAAGGTGTACATAAAACCTAAACTAAAGGCTCTACGTGTATCTTTTTCGTTTTTCTGCCCGAATAAATTGGTTTCGTGTTCATCTATTCCCATTTTACGGTAACGCCAGTCAAAGCCTATAAATGGCATAAACCACTGCATTTTTCCGATGTATCTTCCTAAATGTGTTTCTACTTCGTAACCGTGCATATCATTGTAACCTAAACGCCATTCTGTGCCTAAACTCCATCTTGCATTTTGAAACATTGCCTCGCCATCATTACCATTGGTTGCAAAATCGTTCTGTGCCATAAAATGTGGCATATTGCTCTCTCTCTGTAATTTATTGTATGCTTGTTTCTTGTTGGGTAAGTTTGGATTTTTATAGTCATCCACAGCAAAAACCCTGTTCATCCCCGACATCATATGATATAGGATATGGCAATGGAAAAACCAATCTCCTTCTTCGTTTGCCAAAAATTCAATGGTATCTGTTTCCATTGGCATTATATCTAACACATTTTTCAGTGGTGATTTTTCGCCTTTTCTATTAATTACTCTAAAGTCGAAACCGTGCAGGTGCATTGGGTGTCGCATCATTGAGTTATTGTAAATGGTGATGCGTAAAATTTCTCCTTTCTTTACAGGAATTTTATCAACTTCTGAAAGAATTTTGTTATCCATACTCCACACATAGCGGTTCATATTTCCGGTAAGTGTAAATTTTAGTTCTTTTACGGGTGCATCTTTGGGAAGTGAAGTATTGTAGGGCGATTGCAACATTGCATAGTTTAGGGTTTTAATTTCTCCTAAAGCATTTGCATTGTAACGATTGGGGTCGTTATCCATATTCATATTGTGTTGGCTATGGTCTTGCTTTTGATTGGCTTCTCCTGTAATTTCGGGATACATTACCACGTTCATATCCATTTGGTTCAGGCTCATTTTCATTCCCATATCGTCCAAATCACCATTCATCTTCATCATATCGTTCATCATCTTCATCCCTTCAAAATATTTTAATTTGGGCAGTGGGGAAATTAATTGTTTGATACCATTACCTAAAAAATAACTGGCTGATTGTGTTCGGTCTTCAGTAGTGGCTAAAAATTCATAAGAAACACCTTCTTCGGGGATTGTTACAACGACATCGTATGTTTCAGAAACTCCTATAATTAACCTATCTACTTCAACAGGTTCTACATCGTTACCATCATTGGCTACTACGGTAATTTTACCTCCGGCATACCGTAACCAAAAGTAAGAGGATGCGCCACCATTTGAAACTCTTAACCTTACTTTATCACCTGCTTTTAGTATTTTGCCGTCAACGGTTTTTAAATCGGTAGTATGATTTCCGTTAATTAATATTTTGTCATAATACACATCGCTTACGTCCATTGCCAACATACGTTTCCATTCGTTGGTTAATTTGGTTTTGAAATGCCCTTCTCTAATAGCTTCTGCATAAGATTGTGTTGCACCTTTTTTGATAGCTGCCCAATCATTGGCGTTGTGCAACATTCGGTTAATGTTGTTGGGGTTATAATTTGTCCATTCGCTTAAAATAATGGGTACGGTAGGCAAATCATCAATGCCCTTTCTAAAGGTTTTGTCGTCATCCCGCTTTTTCATTACAAAACTGCCATACATTCCAATCTGTTCCTGCAAACCTGAATGGGAATGATACCAGTGCGTTCCGTGTTGGATAATTGGAAAACGATAGGTGTATGTTGCTCCGGCTTCAATAGGCTTTTGTGTAAGCCAGGGCACACCGTCCTCTTTGTTGGGCAAAAATACGCCGTGCCAATGCAGTGATGTACTTTCTTTTAACTGGTTATGCACTACAATCTCGGCAGTGTCGCCCTCTGTAAATGTGAGCGTGGGCATAGGTATTTGCCCATTTACGGCAATGGCTCTTTTTGTTTTTCCTGCATAGTTGACAAGCGTATCTTTTACATACAAGTCGTAATGCACTACTTTCTGTGCAAATAGGGATTGCGAACATAACAGTATAAATACTGCTTGCAGCAACCTTATTTTACTATTTATGGGTATATTCATTTTGATATTTTTTTTTGAAACTCATTCCTGTTCTTTTAGCCAATTGATTAATGTTTTGATTTGCTCATTATTCAATTTTGCATTTTTGTGCATCAGTGTATATGAGGACAGAGGCATTTGCTTCGTTTCTATTTGTTCTTTAATTGAGTTTAGTAATCTTTCCTGCTTTCTATTTGAGTATGTACCCCATTCATTGAAATTCAAATCTTCTTTTGCATTTTTGATATGGGTTCCTACCAATGTTCTTGCAGGCTGTACATAGTCGTACCAAACATAATTGGTATTGTTGCTATGACAATCGTAGCAAGACGTTTGAAACATCGCTTTTATTTCAATAGGCATTTTATAGACTTGTGTAAAATCGGTTGTGTAAACCTGCCCTTTATCTACATTAAGGGCAGGCTGATAAAATTGGATTGCAATAAAAATAAACAGCACTGTTGCTAAAATTATCTTTAATACTTTCTTCATTCTAAAATTCTTTTTTTACAGAACCGCAGGTAAGCATCTTACTACCATAGTAAGGATTTTTGATTGTCTTTGCTTCACTAATCCAAATAGCACCTTTGCCATCATTGTACATCGGGCAATAATCTTGATACAATTTTTGGGTAGTTCCGAACAATGCTATAAGGTCGGAAACATCTTTGCTTAATGATGCTAAATGCTCTCTTTGGTGGTCTATCTTTCCGGCATTGTCGCCAATATGCTCTGCGTTTTCTTTTGCATTTTCTGCAATATCCATATACTCCTTATGTTTGTTTGCAGGTATGGTTTTCATATCTACATTTTTCAAGGTAATGAACAACTGTTTGCCTGCATTGGCAGCAGCTTTGTCATTGTCTGAAGCAAGGGCGTTTTTTAATGACAGATAATCGGTAATTATGGGTGCAATAGAGAAGTTTTGCGCCTGCTTTTTTACATCTGATTTTTCTGCAGCTTTAGCTAATGTATCAACTGGAGCAGTAGAAGTTGCCGTATCATTTTGTGTTGATGATGGCACATTTTGAGCGTCAGACACCACTGTACTATCATTGGCTGTTTTGTCGCTGTTTTTACTGGAAGACTGATTGCAGGAAACGGTTATTGCTACAACCGTAGCCAGTGCGATGATGGAGAAAAATATATTTTTCATTTTAATGCTATTTAATGTTGTTAAAGAAATTTTTGTGGTTTACTTGTTTTCAAATTCTTTCAGCTTTCGCTTCATAAATTCGATTTCCTTTGCCTGTGTTTCAAGTATGTTTTTTTGCAACTCTATCAGTTCGGGGTCGGTTAATTTTGCTTTTTCCGACATCAGCACTGCTGCTGCGTGGTGCGGTATCATTCCTTTTACAAATTGTTTGTCGCCCACATTTATTTGCTCCCTGATGCCAAACCAAGAGAAGATGCCAATTGCGAGGGAAAATGCAATGATTGCCCAGTTGATTTTTTTGTTTTGATACATTCCTTTCATTATCCATAATTCAATGACCAACATTGCCGAAACCATCAGCAGGGTCATATACAAATTATTGATGTTCGGGATAAGATTATCCAATCTGTCAATCATAGCATACATAAGGAAATACATCGCTGCGAACATCGCCACAGCCATTACAGCGAACCGTTTGTACATTGCTAAAGAATGTTTGGCATTATGCGCCTCATTTGCCGTGTGGTGGTGCATATCGTGCTTGTTTTCTATATTTTCCATAACAGAAGAATTTATTTATTATTAATTGTTTCCTGTACGCTACCACAGGTTAGCATTTGAGAACCGTAATAAGGATTTTTAACCGCTTCTTCTTTGCTTAACCAATTTGCGCCTTTCCCGTTATTGTACATTGGGCAATGCTGATAGTAAACAGGTGTTTCCTGTTTTGATACCTTAGCCAGTTCGTACATATTCTTAGAAAGTAAAGCGAATGTTTGCCTTTGTTGGGCAACATCTTTAGAAGCAGCAATCTTTTCTGCATTTGCTGTCAGGTCTTTCATTACTTTCATCCAAACGGTATGCTCCCCGGTAGAAAGTTTTGCCATTTCTACGGCTTTGATAGCTTTTACCAATTCGGCAGCTTTTGCGGATGATGTACCTGCATCAGTTTTTACCAAAGCATCTTTAACTGAAAAATAGTTGTCGAATACGACTTTCAGTTGTGGTGCATTTTGGTCATCGGCAGTTTTTGTTGTTGCCATTTCGTTGTGGTTATGGTTGGTGTGTCCGCTTTTCATATCCATACCCGCAT
Organism: Kaistella soli; assembly: GCF_019038595.1. Taxonomy (GTDB): domain Bacteria; phylum Bacteroidota; class Bacteroidia; order Flavobacteriales; family Weeksellaceae; genus Kaistella; species Kaistella soli. The sequence goes on along the minus strand of NZ_JAHOPF010000002.1, from coordinate 197,789 downwards.
CATTAGATTTTGCGACTGGCTTTAATTCTCTGTCGTACTGGCAACATCCCGGCAGCTTTGCATACACATCATCCGGTGCTAAAAACTTTTCGCTGTCGTAACCTGCCAAAGCGATACGTTTCAATATTTCATCCTGATTGGTCTTATCGCTGTCATAAGTGAGCGTAGCCATTTTAGTGTCTTTATTCCATTCCACACTGGCTACCTTGTTCACATTGCCTGCTTTTTCGATAGTGGCTTTACACATACCGCAATTGCCGTAAATTTTTACGGTTTCTGTTTTCGCATTTTTGATTTGTGCGAAACTGTTTATTGATGATAGTAATACGCCGATTACCATCACTATTTTTGATAATGATTTCATTTTGAAAATTTTAATTTAATAAGATATACAAAAGGGGTGCGAAAACTGGATTGGGTTTTCGACAAGACATACCTGTGGCTGTCAAGCAACAGATTTAGCTTATTTTAGGCGGTAGCCAAATGGAGAAAAAGCCTGAAGAATAATAGGCTTGTTTGAAACCGAATTTTTGCTTTTTTGCTTCTGCAAACAGATTTTTTGCTTTCAATTCGATTACAACAGGTACACTTAAAGAAGTTGTTGAAGCACCGCATCTGCAAGAACTGTGTTTGCAATTGCCTCCGCAGTCGTGACCATCCTTACATTTTTTACAGGACTTGTCCTTGCAACTGTTTTTGTGCTGCGATTTTTCAGATTTTTCTTTTGAGCAGGATTTTTGTTCCGTCTTAGTTGTTTTTTTGGCGCAGGCATAGCTTATGCTCGGCATAAGGAAAAATCCCAAACACAGTAAGAGAACAAAGCTGATATGTTTACCCAAATTTTTCAACACTACAAAGTTACAAATAAGATTATCTTTTTTTGATGGCTTTCCCTCTTTTTTTGGTGTTTGATACCAAATGTTTAATAAAGCCGCATTTTTTTTCCATTTTTAAAGATATAATGCCCTTTTTATCAGGTCAGGTTGCTAAAAAGGGCATTATAAATTCAATATATTAAGCGTTTAAAGGTTCGATTTTAAAGCCTGCTTTTTGTACTGTTTCAATTACCTGGTCTTCGGTAATACCCTCTGATTTTATTGTAAGTACCTTGTCTTTATTGGCGGTGTCAACTTCCCAATGGCAGATGCCCTCTGCATTGTCCAAATGCGGCTTTACAGATGCTATACAACCGCCACAATTGATGTTCGTCTTAAATTGAAATTCTTTATTTTCCATTGTCTTAAATTTTGATTGTTGTTTGATACCACAAATTTCAGCACTATACCGTTCTGTATTGTTGTGGAATTTCTTATTTGATTTGTGATATTTAATGTTTTACTTTTTCCACTTCAACCGCAGGCTGTTAGTTACCACGCTCACGCTGCTCAATGCCATTGCTGCACCTGCAATCATCGGGTTCAGCAGGAAGCCATTTATTGGGAATAAGATACCTGCCGCAATAGGAATGCCGATTAAATTATAGATGAATGCCCAAAACAGATTTTGCTTAATAGTGGCTACGGTCTGTTTTGAAAGTTTTATTGCCTGTGGTATTTTGGTAAGGTCTGATGAAATAATGGTCATCTTGGCAACATCCATTGCAATGTCGGAACCTTTACCCATTGCAATACTTACATCGGCTGTTGCCAAAGCTGTGCTGTCATTAATACCGTCGCCAACCATTGCCACTACTTTGCCTTTGCTTTGAAGTTCCTTTACAAAATCGGCTTTGTGCTGTGGCAATACCTCTGCCTTGTAATGCCCGATGCCAGTTTGCTTTGCAATGGCTTTTGCAGTGGCTTCATTATCGCCCGTAAGCATATACAATTCTATGCCCATATCCTGCATTTGCCGGATGGCTTCGACCGATGTTTCTTTGATTTTATCAGAAATGACGATAACGGAAAGCGCCTGTTTGCTGTCGGCAAACCAAATAACTGTTTTGGATTGTTTTCCCCATTCATCCGCTTGCTTTTGCAGTTGCTCCGCAATGGTAATGTTGTTTTCTGCCAATAGCTTTTTATTGCCTACAAAATAGGTTTCGTTGTTGTGATTGGCTTTTGCACCTTTTCCTGTAATACTATCGAACAGTGATAAAGTAGTGGTTTGTACACCGTCTAAATGTTTCACTACCGCTTCTGCCAATGGGTGTTCGGATTGCTTTTCGATGCTTAATAAAATATCTTTCGTTGCATCATCATTGTTTAGCCATTCGATACCTGTTACCTCTGGTCTACCCTCTGTTATCGTTCCTGTTTTATCTAAAATAATGGCATCAACTTTTTTGGCTAATTCCAAACTTTCGGCATCCTTTATCAGAATACCGTTTTCAGCACCTTTGCCAACGCCAACCATTATAGCGGTAGGCGTAGCCAATCCCAAAGCACAAGGGCAGGCAATAACCAATACCGTAACAGCCGCTAACAATCCCTGAACTATGCCATTGTTGCCGCCTAAAATAAACCATAGGATAAATGTGAGAATAGCAATCCCTATCACAACGGGAACAAAAATTCCTGCAATCTTATCTACCAACTTTTGTACTGGTGCTTTACTGCCTTGCGCATCCTGAACCATTTTGATGATATGGGCAAGCATTGTTTCCCTTCCGACTTTAACCGCTTTGAATTGGAAACTTCCTTTTTGGTTAATCGTTCCCGCAAATACTTTTTCGTTTTCTTTTTTCTGTACAGGTACAGGCTCGCCACTCAACATACTTTCATCAACGTAGGAACTGCCCGAAGTAACCATACCGTCCACCGCAATCTTTTCGCCCGGCTTTACAAGAATAACATCGCCTGCGTTTACCTCTTCAATAGCGGTTTGTTTTTCGGTTCCATTCGCTTGTATAACAATAACGGTCTTGGGTTGTAAGCCCATCAGTTTTTTAATGGCTGAAGAGGTATTGCCTTTGGCTTTTTCTTCCAATAGTTTCCCTAACAGGATAAATGCGACAATTACGGCTGCTGCTTCAAAATATACGTGGGCGTGTAGTCCTCTCTGATGCCAAAAATCTGCAAACAACATATTGAATACGCTGAACAGATAAGCGATACCTGTACTCAATGCTACCAGTGTATCCATATTGGCTGAACGATGTTTTGTCTGCTTCCAGGCATTGATGAAAAAATCCCTGCCTAACCACAATACAATAGGAGTAGAGAACAGCCACATTATAGGGGTTGCATAGGGCATATCCATAAAGAACATTGCTATCAATACAACAGGCAATGACAGCGCAATAGCCCATACGGTTTTAGTCTTTAGCTTTTGGAACTTTTCAGCGTGGATAGCTTCTAATGTTTCCTGCTGCTTATTTTCTTCTTCTACCAGTAAATCGTAACCTATGGACTGTATCGCCTTTTGCAGTTTGGTGGCATCGGTCATATTGAGTAGGTATTCCACGGTAAGATTTCCCGTAGCAAAGTTTACGGATGCTTCTATAACGCCCTCCTGATGCTTTACAATACTTTCTACACTGCCTGCACAGGATGCGCAGGTCATTCCCAATACAGGGAATGTATGTTTTACAGTAGAAACGCCGTAACCTAAATCTTTGATTGCTTTTACCGCTGCGCCTATCGCTGCGCTGTTATCTACCGTGATAGCTGCCCTGCGGTTGTTTAGCTCTACTTTGTGGGTTTCGATGCCTTTGACCTGTGCCAATCCTTTTTCAACGATTAACGCACAATGTTCGCTTTCTACATCTTCTAAGGGAAGATAAATAGTTTCTTTATTATTCGTTGCCATATTTGCCTGATTTAATTAACAGTACAAAATTGGCTATTATATGGGTGGGTGCTATTGTGAAATTTTGGAATTTATGTGTAAGATTTACAAACTATCCAATGGCTTCCTTTTATCTTCTTTTATCTGTTTGAAATAGCTCGGTGTCAGCCCTGTAACTTTTTTGAACTGGTTGCTTAGGTAGGACACACTCGAATAGTTTAAACGAAAGGCAATTTCACTCAAAGAAAGCTCATCATATACCAATAGCTCTTTTACCTTTTCTACTTTTTGGGCAATAAAGTATTTTTCAATGGTAGTACCCTCTACCTCCGAAAAGAGATTAGATAAATAATTATAATCGTGGTGCAGTTGACTACTTAGCACATCCGAAAGATTGGTTTTGGCGTAGTTGTCCTGATGATGCACAAGGTCAATAATTATATTTTTTATCTTTTCAATTATGCGGCTTTTTTTATCGTCAATAAGTTCAAAGCCTAATGGAATTAAAACCTTATCTACATTATTTTTTTCTTCGGATGTAATCTCTTTATCCAATACTACCTCTCCAAGTTTGATTTTTTTTACGTTCAGACCTAACTTATCCAATTCATTTTGCACCACCATAATACAGCGGTTGCAAACCATATTTTTAATAAAGAGTGTACTCATATATACCTTTTTACGACCTTAACAAAGGTACAAATTAATCTTTGGCATCATACCATTCTACGCCAAATCCCGCCTTTCAAAGCCAAACCCTGCCACTTCTGCAAAGGGGCTTATGTACTGCTATAATTTTAGGATTTAAGTAAAATTCTAAACAAAATAAGTATGGATGTACAGCAAAAAGACCTGTCGTATTTCAGATTACGACTGCAAGAATTATTAAACAGCAGCTTTCCTGAAAAGGCGCACGACCAAAAATTTATTGACCAACGGTCTTCGTGGGCTGCCAATGCTTATGAGGGTGCTTTCCGTTCGGGAAACGCCATTGAGCAATGCGACGAAATAGCCAACTACATACTTTTTGAGGGCTTGCACTTCTCCAAGTTCAACACGGTTTTCAAAGTGGTATGCAATGAGTTTGATGCCATAATGGCAGACGAGGAGCTGCGACCGTTCGCCCTTAAAATGTTCCCCGTTTGTGAGCCTGTTTTCGCAGGATATGAATTAACCGATGATTTCGCCAACGGAAATGAGTTTGATGTACTCTATACCGAACTGACCGGAACCATCTCAATATGGATTGAGGAAAATGGGCTTCAGTAAGCGGTTCCATCTCCAACAGAATATTGATGCCCTGCGAATTGTTTTTAAACTGGAAAAGGAGAAACGGCAAGCCACCGTAGGCGAAAGACTGCTAATGATGCGATACAGCGGATTTGGCGGTCTTAAATTCGTTCTGAACCCCGTAGAAAACGAAATAGACATCAATCATTGGAGAAAAACAGAACACGACCTTTTTCCACTCACGCAGGAACTCCACCAACTACTCAAAGAAAATTCCGAAGACGATAAGCAATACCGCAAGTATGTGGATAGTCTGAAAAGTTCCGTACTGACGGCTTTTTATACCCCACCAAAAGTTATAGATGCCATTTCATCTGCCTTGCGGGATAATGGTCTGCACATTGATAAATTCCTCGAACCCTCCGCAGGTATCGGTTCATTCATCCAATCCTTTTCGGAAAATCAGAAAGCCAGTGTTACCGCTTATGAAAAGGACTTGCTTACAGGCAAGATTTTAAAGCAGCTTTACCCCGAAATCAATATCCGTATAAACGGCTTTGAGGAAATCCCCGAAAGGGAACAAAACACCTATGATGTAATCGCCAGTAATATCCCTTTTGGCGATACTTCCGTATTTGACCTTTCTTATTCACGCAGTAGAAACAGCGCAAAGGAACAAGCTGCCCGAAGCATACACAATTACTTTTTTCTGAAAGGTGCTGATATGCTCCGTGAGGGCGGTTTGTTGGCTTACATCACTTCACAGGGCATTCTGAACAGCCCTAAGAACGAACCCATACGCAGGGCGTTGATGCAGGATAATAATTTGGTTTCGGTTGTAAGATTGCCTAACAACCTGTTTACCGATTATGCAGGTACGGAAGTCGGCAGCGACCTGATTATCCTGCAAAAAAATACGGCAAAAGAAAATCTGACCGACAGGGAAGATCTGTTTTGCCAAAGCAAGCCATCTGAATACAATATGCCTGGCAATGCGCTCTTTCAGGACAGTACAAGAATTATCCATACCGACCAAAAATTAGATACCGACCCATACGGGCAACCTGCCTTAATCTATACGCATAAAGACGGTGTTGAGGGCATTGCCAAAGATTTGAAGCAAATGCTTTCCGAAGATTTTGGAAAGCATCTGAATTTGAGTTTATACAAAGGCGAACAGAACGACGAGCCTGTTATACAAATTCCTATTGAACCAAAAGTTACACCTCCGGTCATAGACCCTGTAATCATTCAGCAAAAGCCGCAACCTGTACCTACTCCGGTAGTCCGTCAGGAAAGCCCGCAGGAATTAAAGCAACTAAGCATTTTTGACTTGTTTGAAAGTGCGGGCGAACCTGTAATGGTACTTGCTCCGCCTAAAAGAACTACCCAAACTAAAAGGCAAAGCACTAAAAAAAGAAAAGGTACAATAGGTCGTCAGCCCGACCTGTTCAGCAGTGTAAGGCAGCAGCCCTATACACCGCTAAAATCCAATGGTGCTATTAATGGAACCAACCAGGTTAACGGCAAAAAACAGGAAGCTATCGGCGACCTGTTTTCACAAATAAACGGTAATGGCCAGTCTGATAAGACAGCCATTACCGCTATCAATATTAATGCTATTCCTAACCCTGCTCCGTATAGTGGCGAACTGCAATCATTCCACCGTAACGATTGCCTTGTGGTGGATAACGGTTGGGTTGGTTATCTGCAAGAGGTGCAAAAGAACGACGAAAAGGCAACAGCAACCTTTCATCCATTGCAGTTGCCGACCTCACAGAAAGCAAGAGCCGAAGCCTATATTGCCGTAAGGGACAGCTATATCAACCTATACCAAAAAGAAGCTGAAAAGCAGACCGAACACAAGGCAGAACGTGAAACCCTGAACCTCCTGTACGATGGCTTTGTCAAAAAATACGGCAATCTCAATACTGCCGACAATGCCAAGCTGATAAAGACGGACAGCGCAGGCAAAGAAATTCCTTATCTGGAGCGTATCATTGGCGGCATAATCCATAAAGCGGATATATTCAGCCGTCCCGTTAGTTTTTCTACCGCCACGTTAGCAACCGACAATCCCGAAGAGGCTTTAGCCGCCTCGCTGAACAAATACGGAAACGTGGATTTGGACTTTATGTCCGAAATCAGCAGCCTGCCTGCCGATACCCTGAAAGAAACCCTGCACGGGCGGTTGTTCTACAATCCGCTACAACAGGAATACGAAATAGCTGAACGTTGGATTGCAGGTAACGTAGTTGAGAAAGCCGACGACGTAAGAGCCTACCTCGAAAACAATCCCGATGATACCGAAGCCAGAGAAAGCCTTACCGCTTTAGAGGAAGCCCGACCAAAACGTATTGAATTTGAGGAATTGGATTTTAACCTCGGCGAACGGTGGATACCTACCGGAATTTATGCCCGTTTCGCTTCGCACTTGTTTGATGCGGATGTACTGGTTCATTATTCCGAAAGCTCCGACGACTTTTCTGTAAAGTGTCATCAGGGCAATATGCACATTTGGGAAAAATATGCCGTCAAAGCGGAAAGCCGCACGTTTGACGGTATTGCCCTGCTCAAACACGCCCTTGTCAATACCACGCCTGATATTACCAAAAAAGTAATGGTTGGCGACCAAGAGGTTAAAGTACGGGATATGGAAGCCATACAAATGGCGAATACTAAGATTGATGAAATCCGTACCGCCTTTACCGACTGGTTACACGCACAGAACGATGAGTTTAAAAACAGACTGACCGACCAGTACAACGATACGTTTAACTGTTTCGTTCGCCCGAACTATGACGGAAGTCATCAGGAATTTCCGGGATTAGACCGCAAGGGTGCAGGCATTGAAGACCTGTATTCAAGCCAAAAGGACACCGTTTGGATGATAAAGCTGAACAACGGTGCTATCTGCGACCACGAAGTGGGCGCAGGAAAAACGCTGGTAATGTGTACCGCAGCGCAGGAAATGAAGCGTTTGGGATTAGCCCATAAGCCGATGATTATAGGGCTGAAGGCGAACATACCTGCCATTGCTGAAGACTACCGAAAAGCCTATCCACACGCCAAAATACTTTATCCAGGTATTGATGACTTTACGCCTAAAAAACGCCTGCGCATTTTCGGGGATATTAAAAATAATGATTGGGATTGTGTGATACTCACACACGACCAGTTTGGAATGATACCGCAGTCGCCCGAAATACAAAAGGAAATTCTCGAAATAGAATTAGACAGCGTAGAGCGTAACCTTGATGCTCTCCAATCGCAAGGCAAGGAAGTGACCAGAGGGATGCTTGCCGGAGTAATCAAACGGAAAGAAAACCTCGAAGTGAAGCTCAAAACCCTGCAACACGATATTGAGAACCGCAAAGATGATGTGGTGGACTTTAAGATGATGGGCATTGACCATTTGTTCGTTGATGAAAGCCACCAATTCAAAAACCTGATGTTCAATACAAGGCATACAAGGGTTGCCGGATTGGGCAATGTGGACGGCAGCCAAAAGGCATTGAACCTGCTATTTGCTATTCGCACCATTCAGGAACGCATCAATGCGGATATGGGCGCAACCTTCCTATCGGGTACAACCATCAGCAATTCTTTAACGGAATTGTACCTGCTGTTCAAATACCTGCGACCAAGAGCAATGGAAAAACAGGGCATTCATTCATTTGATGCCTGGGCAGCAATTTACGCAAGGAAAACGACCGATTATGAATTTTCGGTAGCCAACAATATTATAGCAAAAGAGCGTTTCCGCTACTTTATCAAAGTGCCGGAACTGGCGCAGTTCTATTCTGAAATCACGGATTACAGAACGGCAAAGGATATTGGTATTGACCGACCGAACAAAAACGAAATCCTTTATAACATACCGCCAACGCCCGACCAAGAAGCCTTTATTCAAAGCCTGATGCAATTTGCCAAAACAGGCGATGCAACATTGCTCGGAAGATTACCACTATCGCAAAGCGAAGAAAAAGCAAAGATGCTCATTGCTACGGACTATGCCCGTAAAATGTCGCTCGATATGCGTATGGTAAGCGGTATTTACGACGACCACCCCGACAACAAGGCTTCGCATTGTGCGGCAAATATCGCCAAGTATTACAACCAGTTCAACGCACAGAAAGGAACGCAGTTCGTTTTCTCTGATTTGGGAACTTATAAGCCGGGCGAATGGAATGTGTACTCCGAAATCAAACGCAAGCTCGTGGAAGACCACGGCATACCAGCCCACGAAGTAAGGTTTATTCAGGAAGCGAAAAATGATAAGCAGCGTAAAGACCTTATCAACGGGATGAACGAGGGCAAAATCCGTGTGCTGTTCGGTTCTACGAGTATGCTCGGAACTGGCGTTAACGCACAGAAAAGAGCCGTTGCCGTTCATCATTTAGATACGCCGTGGCGACCGTCTGACCTTGCCCAAAGGGACGGGCGGGCAATTCGGAAAGGCAACGAGATTGCCAAATTCTTCGCCGATAATAAAGTGGATGTGATTATCTATGCCGTTGAAAAATCGTTGGATAGTTACAAGTTCAACCTGCTGTACAACAAGCAGCTTTTCATCGACCAGTTAAAGACCAACAATCTGACCAAAAGAACGATTGACGAGGGAAGTATGGACGAAAAATCGGGAATGAACTTTTCAGAATACGTGGCAATCCTGTCAGGAAATACAGACCTGTTGGATAAAGCCAAACTGGAAAAACAAATTGCCGGACTGGAAAGCGAAAAGCAGGCTTTCAACCGTTCAAAATCCAGTGCTAAGTTTAAGGTGCAGGATTATACGGAAATGCTGCAAAGCACTCAATCCCGTTTGAACCGGATGAGTACAGACTGGGAAAACTTACAGCAACGCCTCCAAAAGCGTTCGGACGGTACAATCGAAAACCCTGTGCTGTTGGATGGTTTGCCGCCCAATGCAAATCCGAAACAAATCGGTGCGAAGCTGAACGAGATTGCGGACAAAGCCCGCACCGCAGGTCAGTATGAAGAGATAGGCAGCTTGTATGGTTTTACGCTGTTGGTCAAAACAGAAATGTCGGAAAAAGAGGGTTCGGATATTCGGGTAAACCGCTTTTTGGTACAGGGCGAGGGAAATATCAAATACACCTACAATAACGGTCTGATGGCAAAGGACCCTGAAACTGCCACAATGAATTTTTTAAGGGCTTTGGAAAAGCTGCCGGGCTTTGTAAAACAGGAACAGGAAAAAATCGCTGAAATACAGAAAGACCTACCTATACTTCAGGAAGTGGTTAACGGTACGTGGTCTAAAGAAAGTCGATTGAGTGAACTTAAAACGGAACTGGCAGCCGTAGAAAGGAAGATACAGCTTTCAATAGAACCTGTTAAGCAAGGGGAAGCAGTCCCGGAGCAGGTAGAAAAGCAGAAAGAAGCTCCAAAGGTTCAGGAAAGTATTATACGGACGAAAGGTGTTCATCTGTCGCGTGGCGTATTGTAATGGTCGTTTACTTTTCGTCCTGTTCGTCCATTTTCTTTATCAGTGCTTCACACAGGCTGTCAAGGAATTTCGTCCGGTTTATCTTACGGGCTTTCAGTTCCATAAATGTGTGGTAAAAATCGCCTAATTCAATATTGAAGGCATCTTCAAAAGTTTTAGCTATCAATTTTATGTCTGCATTCCCATTGTTAAATACACCGTGGGAGTACAGTGCATAAATCAATTCTGTAAGTGCTGTTTTGCTTGCTGTCCATTTCAATGAATTGTCCGAACCCTTTTTCACATTGATGTTATTCAGCCTGTCTTCCAAATAAACTTGTATCAGGTCATTGGCAATTATCTTGGCAACCTTATAATCGTGCGAAGTAGAAAAGCGGTGGTCTGCCTCGAAATAAAAAGTGTCCAACCATAACCTTATATCGTGCTTCCCACGTACAAAAAACTTCTCGTCAACGAAAGAATTGTTACTGCGGTAATACTTGTAAAAATCAAGGTTATTCTCAAAGAACCTTTTTAGCTTTTTTAGTTCTTTGGTAAAATATTTCTTGGTGCGCTTGTTTCCATACGGTCTTCTCGTTTCTATTTTATAGATGGAATTGTAGTAAATGAGCTTTGAAACAATAACAGGTTTCTGATACTTGAAAAAATGGATTTCCTCTTCCATATTTTTAAAGTCGTGCTTCAATACAAATTCCTTTAAATCGGCAAGGCTTTGAATGATAAGCTCTATAACCGCTTCTATTCTTTTTATCGGGCAGTCGGTTTCAATCTCCAGTTCCTGAATTGCAGTTTCTAATTTATGTAATATTTCATTATAGAATTTGTCCATTTAATTTACATTGGATGATGTTCCGGTTATTAAAAAAATGCCTAAATCATAATATTTAGGCATTTTCCTATTTGTTGAATAGGAAAATCAGCATTACATCTAACTCGTCTTTTTATAATTCCAAATCGCCAAGCCGTTCAATAAAACAGCAAATCCAATCATAATAATAAAATGATATTTGATGTCGGAAAAACCGCTTCCTTTCAAAATTATCATTCGTACTACCTCAATAAAATAAGTTACAGGAATACTCTTTGCTATGATGTAAGCCCATTGAGGCATTCCGTCAAGCGGAGTGAACAAGCCACTCATCAGCATAAAAATCATAATGAAGAAAAAGGCTACCGACATTGCCTGCTGTTGTGTTTCGGCAAATGTGGAAATGAGTAATCCCAAACCCAATAAAGCAATCAGATAAATTGACAAATAACCATACAACAAAAGCAAACTTCCGACAGGAACAATGCCGTAAACAAAACGTGCTACAATGAACAAGCCGATACTAAAAATTAACATTCCGATTGCCCAAAACGGAATGAGCTTGCCTAATACAAACTGATATTTCTTAATCGGTGTAACGTTGATTTGTTCAATAGTGCCGACTTCTTTTTCTTTTACAATGTTCAATGCACACATATAAGCCCCTACCATTGTTACCAACACAACCAAAATGCCCGGAACCATAAAAAAACGATAGTTCATAAATGGATTGAACCAATTTGATGAAGCAACGGTAATAACAGGTGCAGTATTATACTTATCGGGTTGTACCCATTGCAAGCGAATATCATTATTGTATGCCGAAATAATCTGTGCGAGATAAGCACCGCCCAAACCTGCTTTTACACCATTGATTGCATTAACAGCAATAAATAATTTTTGCTCATTTTCACGAACTAAGTTCTTTTCAAATCCCTGCGGTATTTCCAAAATCAAATCGGATTTATCTTTTTCAATCTGATTAAATGCACTTTGAAATGAGTTTCCGTAATCTGCCAATTGGAAATATCCCGAAGCGGTAATTTTTGAAATCAGTTGTTGCGAATAAGTAGAATGGTCGTGGTCAACGATTGAAATGTTGATGTTCTTTACTTCGTAATCGGCTGCCAACGGAAGTATGAGCAACTGAACTATCGGCACAACAAAAATCAACGGTAACAACGCTTTATTACGAAAGATTTGTTTGAACTCTTTTTGCAATAAAAATTTTAGCGTTCTCATACCAATCGGGTTTTAAATTTTTTGAAGCTCACTACCAATAAAAAACAAGTCATTCCGAAAAGCACCAATATTTCTTTCCATATAGCACTAAATCCAAGCCCTTTTATCATTATTGATTTTACAATGGTGTAATACCATTTTGAAGGAATGAGGTTACAAATGACCTGCAACGGAACAGGCATATTTTCGATAGGGAACATAAAGCCTGTAAATAACATTGTAGGTACTAACATACCCATCATTGAAATAAGCATTGCTGCTTGCTGCGACTGTGTTACGTTTGAAATCAATAAGCCCAAAGACAAAGCACAAATAATCAACAAGGTGCTTGTTGCGAATAGTAGTAAAACGCTGCCATTTATAGGCATATCCAAAAGCGTAATGCTTAATACAAGAATTATCGTAAGATTGATTAACGACAAAAACAAATACGGAATGGCTTTTGAAATGATAACCAAAAAGGGATTGAAAGGTGAAACTAACAGCACTTCCATTGTGCCTGTTTCTTTTTCCCGAACTATGGAAACGGAAGTCATCATCACACAAATCAGCATTAGCACCAATGCCATTACGCCTGGCACAAAGTTGGTTGCTCCTTTCAATTCGGGATTGTACAACATCCGCAGTTCGGGAACTATACGGAATGGCATTGCATTGTTTTTCATCAACTCCTGCTGATAATCCATAATGATATTGGTTGCGTAATTAGTTAATGTGTTGGCAGTGTTGGGGTCGGAAGCATCGGCAATAATCTGAACTTGTGCCTGATTTAAGTGCAATAAGTCTTTATTGAAATTGGTAGGAAAAATAATTGCCAATTTTGTGTTTCCTTCCTTAAAGGCTTCTTCAATCTGTTTGTGGCTCATTAATGCTTTCTGAATTTCAAAATTCCTGCTTGCTTCTATCTTGTTGATGATTTGTTGTGTGGCTTCATCTTTTGCATAATCGCAAATAACTATTTTGGAATTTTTGATTTCGTTTGTGAGTGCAAAACCAAACAGCACAATCTGCACTATAGGCAAGCCGAATAGCATTAACAGCGTTTTGCTATCACGGAATACGTGATAAAATTCTTTTCTTACAAATGATAAAAACTGTTTCATCTTTAATCTGATTTTCGTTTTGCTCCTCTTGCCAACTTATAAAATACATCGTCCATTGAAGCGGCTGAATATTGTTGTTTTAAATTGGCAGGTGTGTCCAATGCTTTTATTACTCCGTCCACCATCATAGAAATACGGTTGCAGTATTCGGCTTCGTCCATATAGTGGGTAGTTACGAAAATGGTAATACCTCTATCGGCTGCCGAATAAATCAAATCCCAAAACTGCCGTCTTGTTACAGGGTCAACGCCTCCTGTGGGTTCATCTAAAAACACAATTTTAGGTTCGTGTATTACGGCAACTGAAAACGCTAATTTCTGTTTCCAACCCAAAGGCAAAGAAGCCACTAATTTTTTTGCTTCGCTCTGCAATCCCAATGTTTCAATCAGTTCATTGCTTTTTGCGTTTAGTTGCTTATCGGATAAACCATAAATACCGCCAAAGAATTGAATATTTTCTATTACCGTTAAATCTTCGTACAATGAAAATTTTTGGCTCATATAACCGATGTTCTTTTTAATTTCTTCGGTCTGCTTGTAAATGTCAAAACCTGCAATGGTAGCATTGCCCGATGAGGGTTTGGAAAGCCCGCAAAGCATTTTCATTGCGGTTGTTTTTCCTGCACCGTTTGCACCTAAGAAACCGAAAATTTCCCCTTCGTACACTTCAAACGTAACTTCGTTTGTAGCGATGAAATCGCCAAAACGCTTGGTTAATTTCTCTGTTTTTATTACTACTTCGTTTGTCATATCAGTTCATCAGATTTATAAAGCAATCTTCAATGCTTGGTGTGATGTGTTTGAGTTCAATGTCTTGAAAATCGGCTTCCTGCAAGGTTTGTATCAGTTCATTTTGTGAACGCTCATTATCATTTTGAAACGTGATGTGATGAAAGTCGCCAAATGAAAAACAACTTTTTATCTGTGTGTTGTTTCGCAAAGCATTCAAGAGTTTACCCATATCGTTTGCCTTTACTGCAAACAACTTGTCGGGAAACTGTTTGATGATAGTATCGGGCGTATCAATAGACATTATGCTGCCGTTTTGTATCAATGCGATGCGTTCGCAAAGCGTGGCTTCGTCCATATAAGGGGTTGAAACCAAAATGGTAATGCCCTGCTGTTTTAAGCCTTTCAGCATTTCCCAAAATTCTTTTCTTGAAACTACATCTACGCCTGTGGTCGGCTCGTCTAAAAACAATACTGTTGGGCGATGAATTAAAGCACAACACAAAGCCAGTTTCTGCTTCATACCACCAGACAATTTTCCTGCTCTTCGATTTTTAAACGGCTCTAACTGTACATAAATATCCTTTACCAAATCGTAATTTTCCGCAACGGTGGTATTGAATACGGTTGCAAAAAAGTTGAGGTTTTCCTCTACTGATAAATCTTGATACAATGAAAATTTGCCGGGCATATAACCTACATTTTTGCGAATGGCTTTATAGTCTTTTACTACGTCAAAACCATTTACGGAAGCCGTACCGCTATCGGGAAGCAATAGCGTAGTAAGTATGCGGAAAATGCTTGTTTTTCCTGCTCCGTCTGCTCCAATCAAGCCAAACAATTCGCCCTTGTTTACCTCAAAAGAAACATCGTTTACTGCCTTTACTTCGCCTTTATTGTAGGTCTTTACAATGTTATTTAATACAACGTCTGCCATTGCTATTGGAATTTTATTTCGCCATACATACCTACTTTGTATAAACCGTCATTTTTAACTTTTATCTTCACGGCATATACCATATTTGCCCTTTCGTCTTTGGTCTGAATGGTTTTGGGTGTAAACTCCGCTTTGTCGTTTATCCAAATGATTGTACCTGCGGTTTCTTTGTAACCGCCTTTGCCGTCATCGGTAAGCACTTTTACTGTTTGGTTCAATTTTGCCTGTGGTAGTTGGTCGCCTGTGATGTAAACCCTCAAAATAATGTTGGATAAATTGGCGATTTTGTAAAGCGGTTTTCCCGCTGACGTCATTTCGTTGGCTTCGGCATATTTGGAAAGTACCGTTCCACTTGCGGGATTTATGATATAGCATTTTGCAAGCTGGTCGTTCAGTTGCTCAATCTGCACCTGCAATGGCACAACGTCTTTGCCTAAGCCCTCGCTTGAAATGCTCAACGTTGATTTTTGTGCTTCGATTTGTTTTTTCAATACTTCAATCTGTGCGTTGATGTCATCTAACTGTTTGGGTGTGGCTGCATCGCCTTTTACCAAATTAGCAACTCTTGTCCTTTCTCTTTCAGCCGTTCTAAGCTGTTCCTGCAAGGCAGATAGCTGAACAGGTATATTGGGCTTTTTCCCCAAAATGGCTGTAACCTGTGCTTCCAACTGCTTTTTCTTCAGATACAACTGCAAGCTGTCTATGTAGCCAATGGTTTGTCCTGCTTCCAATGTTTGCCCCTCTTCGATGCTGAACTGCTTGATTGTGCCTGTGGCTTCCGATGAAATAATGGTTTCTTCTGCCTCAAAACTTCCCGAAGCATCAAATGAAACTTTGTTATTGTTGCAAGCAGTAAGCACTGTTGCGATGCTTGCTATCAATGCGATTGTTTTTATTTTATACATTGTTCTACTTTTTTTATTGTTACTAATTTCCTGCTGTTGTTTGAGCGTTGTACTCTGTCATTAAAAGCTGTATTTCGTGTAAAATCAAACTTTGCTTCGCCTGGTCTTCGGCATTTACCGCAATGAGGTAATCGTTTGTGGTTGCCGTACCATAAGTAAGTTGATTTTGTGTGGTGTTCTTTACGCTTTCACGAAGTATAACAATGCTCTTATCGGTTTCAATCAAATCCTGCATTTTGGTTATATCAGCGTTTTGCTGTTTCAATGTGAGGTTGGTATTGAACAAAAAAGTTTCTCGTTGTATGTCTATCAAACTTTGATTGTTAGCAAGCATTTTCTTTTCGTTCTTATAAGTATAGAAACCTGTAATGTTCCAACTCAACCGTAAACCACCGATATAGTAACCTTGAAAATCATTATCCAGCATATTCAAACCAGGTCTGCCAAAACCGCCTTGAAAAAATGCACTCAAACGAGGCAGGTTTTTAGCGGTAATCAGCTTTTCCTGTACGTCAAAGGATTTTTTCTGTAAGTCGTAAAGTTTCAGTTCGGGGCGGTTGATTGTGGGTGTAAGCATTTGCCTATGTGGTTTTTCAAGAACGGTATTTTCATCAATCGACTTGCCGATGAACAAAGCCAGCATATCGGCATAGCCTTTGCGTGTGGCTTTCAGTTCAATGGTGCGCTGGTCTGCTTTCAGCAACTCGGCTTTCAGGTTGTCGGCTGTGCTTTTCAATGCTACGCCGTTGGCAATGGCTACATTGGTTTTTTCGATGCCGCTTTTAATATCCTTTTTAAGTAGTTCGGTCTGCTGGATTTGGGCATCAATCAATAATATTCCGAAATAAAGGTTGTTGATGCGTTCCCTTAGCTTGTATAGTTCCACTTCTGTTTTTTGTGTTTCTATTTCCGAATTGGCATTGATATATTCCTTTTGGTCTTTAACGGTAAACAGGTCGGTAATGGACTGCGATACCTCGCCATATAACCTGTATTGGTCTTTGCTCATTGTAGGAATATCCACATTGGGCAATGAAATCGGGACTTGGGTAACAGCCGATTGATAGGTTGCCTGTCCTGCTATATTGAATTGAGGTAAAACCCCTTTTTGAGCGTTGGCAATAGAATATTCCTTTGTCTTTTCTATCAGCGTGTACTGCTTTATCAAAGGATAATTCTGTTTTGCCATTTCAAGGCAGTGGTCAAGGGTCAATGAATTGTTTTGTTGTGCCATTGCCCAATGGCTGCACATCAGCAATAAGCCTATCAGCCATTTTGATTTTTGTTTATGAATTACTTTAATCATTTTATTTAATTTTTAGTTTCAATCATTTGATTAACTTATGGACAAAAAAATTTATTTCGCTTTCATCATCGCTTTTATCCAAACAGGTATCAATCTTTTACGCTCCTGCATCAGCTTGTTAAACTGTGTTTCATCCAACCCGCTTATTCCCTGTAACAATGGTTGTCCGATAAAAGGAAAAACAACCAAGCTCAATAAATTCATCAAAAAATGCAATGGGTTTGGTTCGGTAATTTTTCCTTTTGCAACAGCTTCCTGATGTTGTTTGACAAATGCAGAACTCATTACTATTTGTTTGATTGGTAATTTTTCTAACAGACCGCCCGAATTGTTACGGATTTCGTTCAACATAAAAATGGGGATATTCGGCTCTTGGGTAATAAAGTCTATATAATGGGAAGCAACCAATTCTACTTTCTTTTCTAAAGAGGTTTTCTCGTCATTCAATATCGTTGCCATAGTGTGCATAAAACCCGTTACGGTTTCAAGCATTATAATATCAAACAACTTTTCTTTACTGCGGAAATAATAATTGAGCAAAGCAAGGTTAATGTCTGCTTCCTCTGCAATGTCCCTTGTACGTGTTGCCGCAAACCCTTTTTTATGGAATACGATACGAGCAGCGTTCTTTATCTTTTCTTCAGTAGAAGTGTCTAACTTCTTTACTTCTTTACTTTTAGCCATTTTACATTAAAATTCTTTTCAGTGACAAATGTAAAAACTTATTCTTGATTTATCCAAATATTTTAATCATTTGATTAAATTTAGTTTTCGAAATTATTCTTGAAACTTGATAACGAGAAGGTTAGTAATAGTGCTGTACAAAAAAACAGGGCTGTAAAAAGTACAGCCCTGTTTTTGATGGATATATCCTAAAACGCTCTTATTCTTGCTGCACCAAATGTTGCAAATCCGGGTCATTTTTGATACGCTCCAATTCCATTTCGATAATCTGTACAATGTCTTGTTTTATCTGACGGTAGTTGCTTTCAATCTGCTGTTTCATTTTATCCTCGCCCTGCTCGTTTACGAAAGAAAGGATTTGCGGTATTTGCTTATAGGCTTTGGTTTCTGCTGCTACCTTGTCATTATCCACCACGATTTCAGCGTGGAAAATCTTTTGCTCGATGCGCTCATCAAAGTTATCCGATACAGAACCTACGAACATACCCTGTGTCAAAGTTGAAATTTTGGAAGCCGGAATAAGGCTGTCTAATTGTGTGGAAATTGAGGTAGATTTATCGTTGCGGTTAATGGTCATACTCTGGCGTTTCTGCAATACTTTTCCGAAGCGTTCCGAAAGGCTTTTTGCCGTTTCTCCAACCACCTGACCACTGAATATATTGCCGACGGTATTCTGTATTACCTTACTTTCTTTGTCGCCGTAATCCCTCGTTAATTGCGAAAAGTCTTGAAAGCCCAAACATACAGCCACCTTATTACTTCTCGCTGTTGCGATAAGATTATCCAGTCCCCTAAAATAAATTGTGGGCAGCTCATCTATGATTACTGAACTCTTTAATTGCCCTTTTTTGTTGATGAGCTTAACAATACGGGAATTGTACAAACCCAATGCTGCGGAGTAGATATTTTGGCGGTCGGGATTATTACCCACGCACAAAATTTTAGGCTCTTTTGGGTTATTGATGTCGAGCGTAAAGTCATCGCCAGTCATAACCCAATACAACTGCGGGCTAATCATTCTTGACAAAGGGATTTTTGCCGATGCAATCTGTCCCTGCAATTGGTCTTGTGCGCCACCTTGCCAGGCATCCATAAACGGAGAAAGATAGTTTTCCAAATCGGAATATGAGGTCAGAATGGTAAATACGTCCGAATACTTTTTATTCAGCAATTCAATGGCGTGCGGGAATGTACAATACTTACCATCCTCATAGATTTTCAGATACCAAATAATGGCAGCCAATAGGATAATTGGGCTTTCCACGAAAAAATCCCCTTGCTTCTGTATCCAGCTACGGTTGAGGTTCAGCATTATGGTGTAAGCCGCTTCGTAAGCGTCGGAAATGTCTGTCATAAAATCGGGATTGAGTGGATTGCACCTATGGCTCTTGCGTGGGTCATCGAAATTTATCACATAGAATTTTGGTTGAACTTTGTACTTATCCCGATGCTTCAATAAATGATTGTAGGCAATGGTGGAAAGGTCGTCAAATTTAAAATCATATATATACATACTAAAGCCTTTCTCAATCTGCTGCTTGATGTAGTTGTTTACGATGGCATAAGATTTACCGGAACCCGGAGTACCCAACACGATTGATGCCCTGAAAGGATTTACAATGTTTATCCAACCGTTGTTCCATTTGCCTTTGTAGTAAAATTTGGTGGGCAGGTTAACGGAATATTCATTTTCCATCAGCTTTGTTTCCTGTTGAAAGCTCTCGTTCTCGTTGTTGAAAACATCGTCCATTAAGTTGGTACGAAGCAAGCGGCTCATCCATACGCCCGCCATCAGCAAAGCAATATAACCTAACGAGATAGTAAGGATATACAGAAATGTGCCTATTACCGGAGATAGCTTTAACAACGGCGTGTTCAGAAAGAACAGCACAAAACCAACGCCCAAAGCCACGTAGATTTTAGCCCAGGTTATCTTCTCATTCTTTACGCCTTTCGTTCCCAAACAACTCAAAGCAAGCAAAACCAAAGCGAACGCCTTGGTATAAAGGGTATGTGAAAACAAGCCCGCCGTCCGGTCGAAATTGCCTAATATCTTGTTGATTATTTCCAACGTCCAACCACGTTCTAAAAAGAACCCGTAGCAGAACCAATAAAGGTGCATCAGCACCAAAAGAATACTGACTGCCCGCATAAAAGCCATTATTTTGGCTAAACCTCTTAAATCGTCTTCTCCCTGCATTCTTTTTTAGTTTTAATGTTCGGGCGTGAATTTAAAGGCTCTACACAGCGGCTATAAGAATGTGGCAGTCAATGGCGGTGCGTGGCAGTGTTTGGCGAAGTGATAAGAGTTGTAGCTTCTATGATCCTTTTGTATCGTAACATTTATGAAGCATCCAAATAAAAAATACTTTTAGTTGCTCTTCTGTTTTCTGTCCGTCAGCAACATTTTTTGTCCTGCTGAATTGGTGGACAAGGAACACTTCCGTAACTACAATAAACACAACAGTCTCCTTGTTTTGGTTTAAGAACTTGTTTGCATTTTTCACATTCGTAGAAATATTGGCAAGCGTCTGTCGGCATTGTTTCTTCTTTCTTGTGTCCGCAGTTGGGGCAAGTAATTGTTGATTGCAATATGATTTCCATTTGGTTTTATTTTTTGTCGGTTACAGAATATCCTGTTGAGTTAATTGCTTTTTCGACCTCAGAAATATTCGTTTTTGAGTTGTCAAATTCCACGATTGCGTTTCCTTTTTCGTATGAGGCGTTTGAACTTATTATTCCTGTCAATTTATTTACTTCGTGATTTACGTGTTCGCCACAACTTGCACAAGTCATTCCGCTAATCGTAAATTCTACTTTTTGAATATTGGATTTGTCCACCGCTATAATTTGCTTTTCTGTCTTTGGGTAGAAAATGCTTGAGTAGTATGGAAAGGCAAGCATTACGATTGCAAATGCTGTTACAATTCCTAAAAACATTTTTGACTGAATGAATTTTGGTTTTTCTTCTGTCTCACAATTGCAATCTATCTGCTTTTTGGGTTTCAACTTTTGATACCAAGCAAAACCAAGAACCAAAATTGTCAACCCGATAAAATAGGGTCGAAAAGGTTCAAGCCAAGAAAAAGTGGAAGCAAGACCGCTTGTTCCTGCAATAAGAGCCAATACTGGTGTGATGCAACAAAGAGAAGCTGCAATTGTAGTCAAAAGTCCTGCACCAATTAATTTTTTGTCAGTTTTCATATTGTTTCTAATATTTTGTTTTCGTCAAGTATTTTGAAAAATGGTTTCAGCATTTTTTCATACTCTTTAGTCAGTGAGTGAAAAATAGTTTGAGCTTCTCGTTCGGTTTCAATAAGTTTTCTGTCTTTGAGTTTCCGCAAGTGTTGTGAAACCGCTGAAATTGTCATACCAAGAATATCACTTATATCACAAACACAAAGTCGTTTTTCTTCATAAAGTAGAAAGAGTATTTTCAGTCTTACATTGTTTCCCGCTAATTCAAGTCCGTTCGATAAATAGTCAAAAGAACCGTTGAGTTCTGAAACTCGGTCTTTACAGCGGTTTATTTGTTTAATGTCTGCTTGTTGTCGTATGCAAGAATTATTGTCCATAGCACAAAGATAGTCAATTTGTTTATTTAAGCAATTACTTAAATACAACTCAAATTCTTTCAGAATTATAAAGTGACAGCTCAATAAATCTTTTTAAAAACAGATTTTTAATTCCAAAATCTGACCTCTTACAGTCTTCTTTTTTTTTTCTTCTTCATTTTGTTAGCAAAATCCTGTTCCTCGTAATCATCGCCCTGTGCTTCGGGTAACAAACCGCCAAATGCCTCAATCAAACCGTCTTCGTGTTTTTCAGTAGTATTCAGGAAGTCGAACAAATGATGAGGTTCTTCCGCAGGAAGATCTGCATCATTTGATGTGGATGTTTTTGGAAGTTGTACGACAGGTTCTTTAATCTCCGGTTTGATATTATTGTTCCAATAATCATTAAAGGTATTGGCAGAAAGTTCCTTTGCTAAGCGTGAACCGTTCCAAACCGCCTTTGAATTGTGGTCTATGAAAGTGATACCATAAATACGACCTGTATCGTTCCGGCGGACCACTACATTAATGCCCTGTTCACTCAACTGCTTTTTAAAAGCCTGCTCATCATTTGTGGATTTCAGAGCAATAGAAATTGCAGCTTTTAGGGTCTGCTTACTTGGGTGGTCTTTTAAATCCTCTTTGCATTTTGCAAAATGCAGTTCCAAAGCCGGAAGCCCTGCATTTTTACCAAACAACGAAGCCTTGAACGGATGCCCGGCTCTTTCGCCTTTCTCGTTTAAAGGAATATATAATAAGCCTTGCCGCATTTTTCCCTGCAATTCGCCCTCCACTTTTTCGGTGGTAACATTAAACAGGGAAAGCAAGGCATTGTATTCGCCCAAAGTCTGAAACTTATAATAATTCGGTAGGTGGCGGACAACCGAAGCGATTTGGCTTTTCACATCGCCTGCCCGATAATCTACCGGACGGAAAATCTTGTCGTTCTGCTTGTGTTCTTTATCGGTTGCGGGTATCAAGCCGTGTTGTCTTTCCAGTTCACGGCACACATTCATAGACCGCATTTTCTCGAATTTGTCCGAAATCTTTTTGCCCTGCTCGTCCACGCAAACCGATACAATGTGTATATGGCTGCGGTCAATATCCGTGTGTTTGAATACCACAAAAGGCTGTTCGCCGTAACCCATTTCCCGCATATACTGTTCTGCCATTTCCCTAAACTTATCATCGCTTACCTTGTCGTTCGGGTCAGGATTAAGCGAAATATGCAACGTATGTTTCTCGGTATTGCGGTTCGCTATCAGGTAAGGGGCAAAAGACTGGGCTAATTGTGCCACGGAATAATGACCGCTTGCGGTTTCAATCATCTTATTGGCAAATAAAATCTGCCCGTTTTCATTCTCTACTTTAAGCTGATTGTACGCCAATGCTCCGTATAAATTTGCGCTTCTTCCGATTTTTGCTATCATTTCTACCGCTATTTTTTCAGGTGTTTGGCTTCAAATTCCTCGCTTATTTGGATGATTTTCTGACATAGCATTGCCATTTCAGCCGTCTGCTTTTCCAGTTTGTACAGAAACGCTGCGGCTTTTTTCTCGGAAAAATTCTTGTACAGCAGCTTTACAATTTGGTTATAGTTTACACCTATGGAACGGAACTGGCTATGAAAAGAGGTCAGCCGCATATAAAAATCAACCGTTCCCTTGTCAATCTGAATGGTCTTTATGGTCTTGTTAAAGATGCAGGACGTTATAAAGTGCGCCTTTACCTGCATACCTGATTTATCAAACAGGGCAAGAAAACGGGCGTGTTCCTGCTCGTTAAAGGAAATGGTGTACCGTATTGTCGCCGGGTCTTCTTTGGGGCGGCGTCCGGTCTTTTTCAATTGCTTTTTGTTGTTATCGTTCATCACTAATCCATTTTAAAATCCATACAAAACCCTGACTTCGGAAGGTGTTTTCTGCCCCCTGCAAAGGGCAAGTTGTTTTGAGCATCGGAAATCATTCCGAGATGCTCAAAACACAACTTGCCGTGTTCTGATGAACACAAAAATCCGCCCTGCGGGACGGATTAAATGTAACAGGGAAAAATGGCTTGATGCCGTTCCTGTTACCCTCTGATCTGTCAATAGTCTTTTGCATAAATCCGTTAATAAAAATCATTTTACAAAGTAAAGCCCTGCCCGTAAGAGTATTGCAATGCAATACCCGGACAAACGCTGCCTTTGAACGCCAAACACTGCCACGTTAATAGATGCACCTATATATCTACATTTCTTTGTGCCTACAAACAGATAGATATAGGGGCATAGATAAGTATGCAGGTAACAACATAAGTACTCAATCAGCTATGTAAAAAAGTACCTATTGAGATACGTGATTGTGTAGTTAGGTACTGACATATTCAGGTACATAAATAAACAGGTCTGTTGGTACTAACATACTTGTCTGCATACAGCTATAAGCATGTATTCAAGTACATAGCTTGGTGCATCATTACCTGCCTAACTATCAAAGTACCTACAGAGCGACAAACCTATATAGAGCAGTACACAGATAGGTAACTGCGGATATACAGACATAGGTAAATGGATATATAAATAATTAAAAACAGCAGTAATATGAATTCAAAACACAAAACAGTATTTATCGCCTTTTCATCTCAAAAAGGCGGTGTAGGCAAAAGCACTTTTACAACGCTTGTTGCAAGTACGATGCACTATCGATTGGGTTACAACGTCGCCGTATTTGATGCGGATTTTCCACAGCACAGTCTTATAAAAATGAAGACGAGGGACTTAGCAATGGTAATGGAAAACGAGGCTTTGAAAAAGCTGGCATATAAACAATTTACGACCATCAACAAAAAAGCCTATCCCATTATGCAGTACAAAGCGGATAGCGTATTGGAAGCGGCTCACGAATTTGTAAACACTTCTACCGTTCCGGTTGATGTGGTTTTCTTTGATCTACCTGGAACTGTGAATACGCCCGGCATTTTGAAAGCATTGGCAGGAATGCACCACATTTTTACGCCCATTACGGCAGACCGTGTGGTAATGGAAAGTACGCTCATTTTCACACAGCTTTTACAAGACGTGATTATGAAGAAAGGGGAAACATCAATAGAAAACATTAACCTGTTTTGGAACCAGGTTGATGGCAGGGAAAGCACACCCTTATATGGCGTGTATAACCAGCTTATTGCGCAATTAGGGTTAAGCCTGATGCAAAGCCAAATCAAGAATAGCACCCGCTTCCGCAAAGAAAGCGAAACGGACAGCAAAACCGTTTTCCGTTCTACCGTAATGCCTCCCGATGAACGTTTGATGAAAGCCAGTCAGTTAGACCTGTTCATAGACGAATTTTTAAAAATAATTCAATTATAGCCGTATGGAGAAAGATAATAAAAAGAAAGTCACGCCTGATATTAATGAGGAACTTATGATGAACCTGATGGTAGATGGCGTAAAAAAAGAGGGCTTGCAGCTTCCACCTGAACCGCCTGCTCAAGAACCCGAAAAAGAAGAGATTAAGCCTAAAGAACTGGCACAGGAAAAACCTGCGATTAAAGAAAAGAGCAAAACCAAAAGGATAAACGAAGCAGACTACGAAAGTATCTTTTTCAAAAAACCTGATACCAATGCCCGTGACGGGAAAACTGTTTACATCCGACCGGATTTTCACGAAAAGATGTCACGTATTGTACAGGTTATAGGCGAAGACAAGATAACCATATACGGCTATTTGGACAATTTGCTGGATTACCATTTCCAGGAATTTGGCGAGCAGATTACCAAGAGTTTCAATGATAAGTACAAACCCATTTTATAAGCTATGGAAACAGTAATTGTGATATGCCTGCTCATAGTCATTGCCCTGCTGATGCAGGACAAGATTGTTATTAAAAAAAGTTCGGAGCATAAGCCAGTGCAGGAAAAAGTTAATCCGAAACTGCCCGATATTATGGGTCAGCCCAAGCCTGCAAGAAGCCTTTTAGTGCCAAACGCTGCCAATGAAAGCCAAATAGAGGAACAAGAAATAATACCTGATAATTTAGACATTGAATACGACGAAAATGAAAACGTAGGTATTCAAATTCCGCAGGAAGAGCTGGACGAAATTTTCAGTAATATACCTGATTTGGAGGAAGAGGAAGAAGAATGGAACAGGTACGGAATATCCGGTGGCGATGACAGTCTTGCCCAAGGGGTTACCTATGACGAACTAAGCTCCGTAGGGGCATTGCTCCAAAAAGAAAATTTGGAACAATCTCAAAAGGAAACAGCGGTTGCGATAGTGCAAAAATTGCAGGGAACTGAATTATTCAGCCTGCTGGAAAATTCCGTTGAGGGTGCTTCCAGAAAAATTGCCGAGCTTTTGGATAGTACCCTCTCATCTGAAACGGAAGCTGGCTCTTCCACATTGCGGAAAAGTGATTTTGGTGATTTTGACATTGGGGAGTTTGTGTGAGCAAACTCCCTTTTTAATCTTCTCAATCTTACGACACTAAGCACCTAATTTTATAAATCTCTCCTATATCCTTTGTTAATGTTATTAATAACATTAAATTCGCATAGAATGCGTATTAAATAGCGTGAAATGAAAATCAATCGACTGAAAAGTATATTAGTTGAGCAATCAAAAACCAGTAAATGGTTGGCAAAAGAATTGGGCAAAAGTGAAAGTACAGTTTCTCGATGGTGTACTAATGAAATCCAGCCATCTGTCGAAACATTAGCCCAAATAGCATTGCTTTTACAGGTGGATATTAAAGAGTTATTAAACTCCACCAAGCTAAATTAACTATTATCTCAAACAAATCTCTGAGGTAATATGCATAGAAACGAATTTAATAGATACAAATCTTTTGGATAAGATTTACAATGAAAAAACAACAAGAACAACATATTTTACCTAAAGGTTGGGTCTGGACAAAAATAGAAGACATTTCTTTAAGGATACACTACGGATATACTGCTAGTGCTACTCAAAATAATACTGGAATAAAACTTTTAAGGATTACAGATATACAAGATAACAATGTTAACTGGGAAAATGTTCCTTTCTGTGATATTCAGTTAAATAATATTGAAAAATTTGAGCTAAAAGAAAACGATATTGTTTTTGCAAGAACAGGAGCTACTGTTGGCAAGAGTTTTTTAATTCCTAAAAATATACCTAAAGCTGTATTTGCTTCTTATTTAATACGTATTTATCTGTCAAAACAAGTAGATTCAAAATATATATATTATTTCTTTCAAAGTGCGAATTACTGGAGACAAATTAGTTCAAAAGCTATTGGAAGCGGACAACCTAACGTCAATGCGAATTCACTTTCTAATATTACCCTTCCCCTTTGTAGTATTGATGAGCAAAATAAGATTGTTCTAAAGCTGGAAGAAGTGCTAAGCAGCCTTGAAAAAAGTAAAGAACAATTAGATTTAAGTTTAAGCAAATTAAATATTTACAAAAGAACTGTTTTTAAATCATTATTAGAAAGCAAAATCCCGTCGGAAAGTTTTGTAGAAAGAAATTTTGAAAATTGCGTAGTGAGTTATGACAATAAACGAATTCCTTTAAGTAGTTCAGTTCGAAAAGGAAGAAGTGGACAATATCGATACTATGGTGCTACAGGAGTCATTGATTATATTGACGATTATATTTTTGATGGTAAATATCTTTTATTAGGAGAAGACGGAGCTAATTTATTAAGTAAAGTCAAGGATCTGTCATTTATTGTAGAAGGGCAATTTTGGGTAAATAATCATGCTCATATATTTCAAGTAAAAGAGAACATTCTTATTGAATATCTTAATTTTTATTTTAATTCTCTAGATATTACTGAATACGTTACAGGTACGGCTCAACCTAAATTAAATCAGTCAAACCTTAATCGCATACCAATTTTGATACCCTCGATTGATAAACAGTTATCTATTGTACAAGAAATGCAACGTGTTTTATCAATATTAGAAGAAACAGAGAAAGTAATTACAAAAGGTCTTACTCAAATAGATTTATTTAAACAGACAGTTTTGAATAGAGCATTTACAGGTAAATTATTAGAGCAAGATTTTAATAATGAGTCAGCAAGTATTTTACTTGAGCTGATTAAATCTGAGAAAGAAGAATATTTAATAAGAGAGAAAGAGAAGAAAAATAATTCAATAAAAGTCAAAATTATGCCTGAAGAATCAAAATCAATTCTTGAAATATTAAAAGAAAGCATCGAACCAATTTCTTCGAAAAAGCTTTGGTTATCATCTGATAAAAAAGAAGATATTGAAGAATTTTATGCTGAGTTGAAAAAACATATCGAATCGGGAGATATTATTGAATTATCTAGAAATGGCAAAGAATCATTTTTAAAATTAGTTGATAAATCATGAGAATAGACCAGGTTTATATAGAAGATTATAAGAACTTAAAACAGTTCACCATTAATCTTGATGAAAATAAGATGAAAACTGTTTTGCTCGGACAGAATGCTTCAGGTAAATCGAATTTTATTGAGGCTTTAATTCTAATTTTTAAATATCTTGATTTGAGGACTGATACAAAGAGAGATACACCGAGTTTTGATTATAATATTGTTTACAAAATTCAGAATCACACGGTAGATGTAACTCATAAAAATAAGACTTACACTATTTTCGTGAACGGAGAAAAGCAAACATTAAAATCTTTCTTCTCAGATGAAGCGAAAGCAAAATATCAACCTAAGTATGTATTTACTTACTATTCTGGATTAAGTAACAAATTGAAAGAACTTTTTTGGGATCACCAAAACAATTTCTATAACAAGATAATCGGAGAGGATTTTAAAGATGCCGAACTTGATTCTTTAAGAAAACTCTTCTATGTACAATTGGTTCATTCATATTTTGTTTTACTAGCTTATTTTACTCATGAGGAAGAAGAAAGTTTGAAGTTCTTAAATGAGGTACTAAGCATTGAAGATATTGAGTCTATCCTTTTTGTTTTTAAGATGCCGAAATGGGCTGAAAGCAGGATTAAAAACAATCCTGATGATATCTTTTGGACAGCAAAAGGATTAGTTAGACCTTTCCTAGAAAAGCTTTGGGAATTATCTCTCGCTCCAATATATAATGATGAGAAAATAAGAACTGATTTTGCAGAAACAGAAGATCAAAAAAGGCTTTATTTATATTTAAAAGGGAAAGACAAACTTCAAGAGTTAGCTAAAACTTATACAAATAACACAGCTTTATTCAAAGCTCTAGAAAGTACATATATTTCAAAACTTATTGCAGAAGTTAGGATTAAAGTAAAGAAGAAAAATGTTGATGGTAGTATTACATTTAAGGAATTGAGTGAGGGAGAGCAACAATTACTAACCGTATTAGGGTTGTTACGATTCACGAAAGATGAGGATTCATTGATTCTACTCGACGAACCTGACACTCATCTCAATCCTATTTGGAAATGGAGATATTTAGAGTTTATAGATAAAGTAGTTGATCGTCCCGCAAGTACTCAAATAATACTCAATACCCACGATCCTTTAGTAATTGGGAATCTTACTAAAGAAGAAGTTCGATTGTTCAGGACAACAGCTGATGGAAAAATCATCGTAGAAGAACCAGAGGTAGATCCAAGAGGATTAGGTGTTGAAGGGATATTAACAAGTGAATTTTTTGGATTACCAACTACCATAGATGATTTTACTCAAGACAAGCTAGACAGGAGGAATGACTTATTAGTAAAGCAGCAAGACAATCTACTTTCTGAACAAGAATTAGAAGAACTTAGAGTGCTTTTTATAGAATTAGAAGACCTAGGTTTTGGAAATACATTTAGAGATCCTTTATACCAAAAGTTTATTGTAGCCTATAAAAATCGCATAAAAGATCAAGGAAAAAATAGTTATACAAAAGCAGAATTAGACAAGCAAAATGCCTTAGCTATGGAAATACTTGAAGAACTATCAAAAGAGGAAGAAAATGATTCATATAGATAGATCCGGATTTGAACCAGATATTGAATGGATAAATAAAACGGATGCACTAACGCAGCAACTTATTAATGCTCCGGATGCACCTACTAGAAATCAGATTATAGATGATAATCAGGTTATATGGGGGGAGTTAAAAGATTTTTTATTATCCATATCAAATGAAAAGTGCTGGTATTCTGAAGCAAAAGATAAATATAATCATTTACACGTTGATCATTTCAGACCAAAAAAAATCGCATTGGGTATTGACAAAAAAGATAAGGGAGGTTATTGGTGGTTAGCATTTACATGGACAAATTATAGGGTTTGTGGTGGTGCTGGGAATGTTAGGAAGCGAGACAAGTTTGCCGTAAGGAATAATAAATCTAACGATCCTAATACACCAATTGAAGACGAGTTAGTATATTTCTTAGATCCTTGCGAAGAAGAGGATGTTTTAAAGATAACGTTTAATCCTAAAGGCGAAGTTACTCCTATTAAAACGACCGGTTGGGATTTTGAAAGGGCAGATTATACGATAAAAGGGCTAAACTTAAATTTCAAAAAATTAAAAGAAGCTAGACAGGATGTTTGGGTTGAGATTTCGACACTAGTTTCTGAAACTCAAAATTTAATGGACTTAAATGATGCAAATCCAAGCGTTTTTAGAAGAGGGCAAATAAAGGAGAAATTAAAACAAATAAAAGATTTAGTAAAACCTAGTGCAGAATTTTCTGCAACTGTTAAAGCATGTTTAGTGAGTACTGGTTTACCATGGGCATCTAAAATTGCAGCATAATATAAAGAGCGAAATATGTCGACAAATAATATAGCACAGAAAATTTGGTCATATTGTGATACCTTACGAGATGATGGTTTAGGGTATAATGACTATTTGGAACAATTAACATATTTGCTATTTCTAAAAATGGCAGATGAAAATAAGAGCAAATATAATTTACCCGATATCTGTAATTGGAAAGAGTTAGTGGTTAATTCAGGAGGACCACTTTTGGAGCAATATGAACAAATACTAAAAACGCTGGCAGAAACAGGCGGAATGTTAGAGAAAATATTCGCCAGTGCTCAAAATAAAATACATGATTCGGTTAAACTTAAAAGATTACTTCAACTTATTGATGAAGATAATTGGTCTTCAACTGATTCAGATGTTAAAGGAGAAATTTATGAAACTTTACTGCAGAAAAATGCCGAAAATAGTGGGGCTGGTCAGTATTTTACTCCAAGACCTGTAATACAGGCAATGGTAGAATGTATTAATCCAATGCCAGAAGAAACCATTGCGGACCCTTCATGCGGTACAGGGGGATTTTTTTTAGGAGCATTGAATTATATTCGAGAAAATAATAGTCTTTCGAAAGATCAGGAAAATTTCGTGAAGTTTCAAACATTTCATGGTTGGGAAATTGAAAAAGCAACTGCAAGATTATGTTTAATGAATTTGTATCTACATGGAATTGGAGACTTGCAAAAAACACCAGATATACAGGTGTCTGATAGTTTGAATCCTCAAAAGGTAAATATGGAAGTTCCTAAAGTAAAAATTGTATTAGCCAATCCACCTTTTGGAAAAAGTAGTAGCGATATACCCACAACAGATGAAAATCAAGCTAAAAAAGATGGATTTTTTTTACGTAAAGATTTTTGGGTTACTACAAGCAATAAACAACTAGCTTTTTTACAACACATAGTATCTATGTTAGAAGAAAATGGAAGAGCCGCAGTTGTGCTTCCCGATAATGTTTTGTTTGAAGGAGGGGCAGGAGAAATTATTCGTAAAAAATTGCTTGAAGAAACAAACTTACATACTATCTTAAGATTACCAACAGGGATATTTTATGCACAGGGAGTTAAATCCAATGTTTTGTTTTTTGAAAAAAAGAAGCAGTCAGAAGACATAGGAACAAAAGAAGTATGGTTCTATGATTACAGGACAAATATCCATCATACACCTAAGAATAATCAGATAACCTTCAAACATCTATCGGATTTTATCGAGAATTATAAAGTAGGTTCTGAAAATGAACGAGAAGAATCTTGGTCTGTTAATAATTTGAACGGCCGTTGGCGTAAATATCCTTACAAAGAGATTATTGAAAGAGATAAAACAAATTTGGATATATTATGGCTTAAAGATGATAATTTAATCGACTTAGACAACCTTCCTGATCCTGAAGTGCTAATCGATGATATTATTGAGAATATCGAAAGTGCTTTGGTCAATTTCAGAACAATTAGGGAATCTTTGAACTAAATTTAAGTTTAATAAATTACAGTAAAAAGAGGCTGTTTCTATTTTAGAAACGGCCTCTTTTCGTTTTTCACCGCCACTCACCGCCAAACAATACCTCTGACTGCCACTTTGTTATCACGCCCTGATTTCTGAAACACCTTTGTCCCGAAAGCCCGCAAGGTGCGGGAAAAGAATAACAAATTAATGTGTTTCAATTATGGAAAAACAGAGAAAAAAAGTTTTGCTGGCAGCAATGGCAATGCTGTCAGGAATTGGTGCGTTCGCACAAGGAAACGGCTCGGCCGGTATCAACGAAGCTACCCAAATGGTAACAAGCTATTTCGACCCCGCAACCCAACTAATCTACGCCATCGGTGCGGTGGTTGGGCTCATCGGAGGCGTTAAGGTGTATAATAAATTCAGTTCAGGCGACCCCGACACATCGAAAACTGCGGCGAGCTGGTTCGGTGCGTGTATCTTCTTAATCGTGGCGGCTACAATCCTGCGTTCATTCTTCCTTTAATCCTTTGCTTTATGAACAGTTATAACATAAACAAAGGCATTGGCAGGACAGTAGAATTTAAAGGGTTGAAAGCACAATACCTATTCATTTTCGCAGGTGGGCTGCTCGGTACGCTTATCCTCGTGATGATACTGTATATGGCAGGCGTAAACTCTTACATCTGCCTGTTCCTCGGAGCAGGCGGAGCTTCGCTCATTGTATGGCAAACATTTTCACTGAATAGGAAATATGGAGAACACGGATTGATGAAGATAGCGGCCAATAAAAGGCATCCGCGCTACATCATCTGCCGCAAGTCTGTACGCCGCTATTTAAAATTCACTTCTAAACAGAATGCCGTATGAGAAATGTAGCAAAGACCACCACATTGGAAAGCAAGTTTCCTTTGCTGGCAGTAGAAAACAACTGCATTCTTTCAAAAGATGCAGACATTACCGCCTGCTTTGAGGTTCGTTTACCAGAACTGTTTACGGTAGCTTCTGCGGAATATGAAGCCATTCATTCTGCCTGGCATAAAGCTATCAAAACTTTACCGGATTTTACAGTCGTTCACAAACAGGATTGGTACATTAAAGAAAGCTACGCTCCCGATTTGGCGAAGGAAGACCAAAGTTTTTTGGCTAAATCCTACCAACGCCATTTTAATGAGCGACCGTTCCTAAACCATTATTGTTACCTGTTCCTAACCAAGACTACTAAGGAAAGAATGCGCATGCAAAGCAATTTCAGCTCGCTTTGCAAAGGTTCATTAATACCAAAGGAAATCAGGAACAAGGAAACGATACACCGCTTTATGGAAGCGGTAACACAGTTTGAGCGTATCGTGAACGATAGCGGTTTTATAACCCTGCAACGCCTTACCGAAGATGACATCATCGGAACAGAGGAAAAGCAGGGATTACTGGAACAGTACCTAACACTATCGAGGGATGCCGGAGCACCGATGCAGGACATCGCTCTCGGAACGGAAGAAGTCCGTGTTGGGAACAAAAGGTTGAGCTTGCACACCTTGTCCGATACGGACGACCTGCCCGGAACGGTATCGGCAGATACCCGTTTTGAAAAGCTATCTACCGACCGTAGCGACTGCCGTTTATCATTCGCTGCGCCTGTGGGCTTGTTGTTAAGCTGCAACCACATCTACAACCAGTATTTGTTTTTGGATAACAGCGAAGACAACCTGCAAAAGTTTGAGAAGTCCGCACGGAATATGCACTCGCTGGCGAGGTACAGCCGTGCCAACCAAATCAACAAAGAGTGGATAGAAAAGTACCTGAACGAAGCCCACAGCTTCGGGCTGTCTTCTATCCGTGCGCACTTCAACATTATGGCGTGGTCGGAAGACCCTGCGGAACTGAAGCAGCTAAAGAACGATTGCGGTAGTGCATTGGCACTGATGGAGTGTAAGCCACGCCACAACACAACGGACGTAGCCACTTTGTATTGGGCAGGAATGCCGGGCAATGCGGGCGACTTTCCTAGTGAGGAAAGTTTTTACACTTTTATCGAACCTGCGCTGTGCTTCTTCACGGAAGAAACCAACTACCACAATTCGCCCTCGCCGTTTGGTATCAAGATGGCTGACAGGCTTACAGGAAAACCTATCCATTTGGATATTTCCGACCTGCCTATGAAACGGGGTATCATCACGAACCGGAACAAGTTTATACTTGGTCCATCGGGTTCGGGTAAATCGTTCTTCACAAACCATATGGTACGGCAGTATTACGAACAGGGCGCACACGTACTGTTGGTAGATACGGGTAACTCTTATCAGGGCTTATGCGAACTCATCAAAGGAAAGACCAAAGGCGAAGACGGTGTTTACTTCACTTATACCGAAGATAACCCGATTGCCTTTAACCCTTTCTATACAGATGATGGCGTGTTCGACATTGAGAAGCGGGAAAGTATCAAAACCCTGATACTGACCTTATGGAAACGTGATGATGAACCGCCGACCCGTTCTGAAGAAGTTGCCCTTTCCAATGCGGTAAGCGGTTATATCGAACGTATCAAAACGGAAGATGTTTACCCGTCATTCAACGGTTTCTATGAGTATGTAAAAGGCGGCTACCGCAAGGTACTGGAAGAAAAGCAGGTCAGGGAAAAGGACTTTGACATTGCCAATTTCCTGAACGTACTCGAACCCTATTACAAGGGTGGCGAGTATGATTATTTGCTGAACTCCAACAAGCAGTTAGACCTGCTTTCCAAACGCTTTATCGTGTTTGAAATTGATGCGATTAAAGACCACAAAATCCTCTTTCCCATAGTTACGATTATCATTATGGAGGTGTTCATCAACAAGATGCGCCGACTGAAAGGTATTCGCAAGCTCATCTTAATTGAGGAGGCTTGGAAAGCGATTGCCAAAGAGGGAATGGCAGAATACATCAAGTATCTTTTTAAGACTGTCCGCAAATTCTTTGGAGAAGCGATTGTCGTAACGCAGGAAGTGGACGACATCATCCAGTCGCCTATTGTCAAAGAAAGTATCATCAACAACTCCGACTGTAAAATCCTGCTTGACCAACGCAAGTATATGAACAAGTTTGATGATATACAGGCGATGTTGGGGCTTACTGACAAAGAGAAAGGGCAGGTACTTTCCATCAATATGAACAACGATGCAAGCCGACTTTACAAAGAGGTTTGGATTGGCTTAGGTGGTACGCACTCGGCAGTCTATGCCACCGAAGTTAGTTTGGAGGAATACCTCGCCTATACGACCGAAGAAACCGAAAAAATGGAAGTAATGCAGCTTGCTGCTGAACTGGACGGCAATGTAGAACTCGCCATTAAGCATATCGCAATGCAAAGGCGGGACAATTCAAATCAATAGTCATTAACAATTTAAAAATTCAGAAACAATGAAAAAAGTATTGTATCTGGTGTGTACGGCACTGATGCTTGCCGTAGCACCGTCAGCAAAAGCCCAGTTTGTAGTTACTGACCCTGCAAACCTGGCTTCAGGAATTATCAACTCTGCGAACGAAATCATACAGACTTCTTCGACCGTGAGCAATGTGATAAAGAACTTCAACGAAGTGAAGAAAGTGTACGACCAGGGTAAGGAATATTATGACAAGCTGAAAGCCATCAACAACCTTGTGAAAGATGCCCGTAAGGTGCAACAAACGGTATTGTTGGTGGGCGATGTGTCTGAAATGTATGTGCAGAATTTTGGCAAGATGATGAACGACCCAAATTTCACACCGCAGGAATTAGTCGCCATCGGCAATGGTTATTCGGCACTGCTCAATGAAAGTACGGAACTGCTGAAAGAATTGAAGCAGATTATAACCTCTTCAAGCCTTTCGCTAAATGACAAAGAGCGTATGGATATTATTGACCGAGTGTACAAAGAAGTTAAGGATTACCACAGCCTTGTACGCTACTACACCAATAAGAACATTTCTGTAAGCTACCTAAGAGCGAAAAAGAAAAACGATGCCCAAAGAGTGCTTCAACTCTACGGAACTGCTAACCAAAAATACTGGTAAAAATGGAATGGGATAATCTTCACGAACTCCTGCGTTCGCTTTATGACGATATGATGCCGCTTGCAGGCGATATGGCGGCAGTAGCTAAGGGTTTGGCGGGATTGGGAGCATTGTTCTATGTGGCATTAAAGGTTTGGCAGGCTTTAAGCCGTGCCGAACCTATTGATATGTTCCCTTTGCTGCGCCCGTTCGCTTTAGGGCTTTGTATTATGTTCTTCCCGACCATCGTATTGGGAACCATCAATGCAGTATTAAGCCCGGTGGTAGTAGGAACCCACCAAATACTGGAAGACCAGGTGCTTGACCTGAACAAGCTGCAACAGCAGAAAGACCAGTTGGAATACGAGGCAATGGTAAGGAACCCCGAAACCGCCTATATGGTATCAGACGAAGAGTTTGATAAAAAACTGGACGAACTGGGATGGTCGCCCTCCGACATTGGAACAATGGCGGGTATGTATATGGACAGGCAAGCCTACAAGATAGAGAAAGCCATAAAGGATTGGTTTCGCAATCTATTGGAAATACTCTTTCAGGCGGCGGCTTTGGTCATTGATACCATACGAACGTTTTTCCTGATAGTCCTCTCCATACTCGGACCAATAGCCTTTGCTATTTCCGTATGGGACGGCTTTCAGTCCACGCTCTCGCAATGGCTCACGAGGTACGTCAGCGTTTACCTGTGGCTTCCTGTTTCGGACTTGTTCAGCTCAATGTTGGCAAGAATACAATCCCTCATTTTAGAAAGGGATATAGCAATGCTTGCCGACCCCACCTATATACCTGATACGAGCAATACCGTGTACATCATTTTTATGATTATCGGCATCATCGGGTACTTCACTATCCCGACAGTAACAGGTTGGGTAATCCAAGCCGGAGGCGCAGGAAACTTTACCCGCAATGTAAACTCCACAGCAATGAAAGCCGGAAACATCGCCGGAGCAGGCGCAGGCTCAACAGTTGGAAACATCGGCGGTAAACTGATGAATAAATAATCATTAATCATTCTAAAAAATGGAATTTAAAACGCTAAGAAATATCGAAAACAGCTTTAGGCAGATAAGATTATATGCCATTGTGTTTGCGGTTCTCTGCATTGGCGTGGTAGGATACGCCGTATGGCACTCCTACCGCTTTGCAGAAGAACAACGCCAAAAAATCTATGTACTGGATAACGGCAAATCCCTGATGCTTGCCTTGTCGCAGGATGCGAGCATCAACCGCCCGGTTGAAGCAAGGGAACACGTCAGGAGATTTCACGAACTGTTCTTTACCCTTGCCCCTGATAAAAACGCTATTGAAAGCAATATGGGCAGGGCATTCAACCTTGCCGACAAAAGTGCTTTTGATTATTACAAAGACTTGTCCGAAAAGGGTTATTACAGCAGGATCATTTCGGGAAACGTACAACAACGCATTGAGGTTGATAGTGTGGTGTGCAATTTCGACACCTATCCTTATGCGGTGCGTACCTACGCTAAACAGTTCATCATCCGTTCGAGCAATGTGACCAGGCGTAACCTGATTACCTCCTGCTATCTCGTAAATTCCGTTCGTTCCGATAACAATCCGCAGGGCTTCAATATTGAAAAATTTGCAGTGATTGAAAACAGGGATATAGAAGTCATCGAACGCTAAAAAACAATTTTATGGAAGCATTATCAGATTTAAACACGTTCGCAAAAATCCTTACTGAAAAAGGATATAACGGCTATTTCCATACGCAGGGTGCGTATGCCGGAAAGTTGAAAGAAAGCATCGGGGAATACCTCGAAAACTGTCAAAAAGGTGCAGACAGTTTGCCTAAGCAGGACTTACTACTGACAGGCTACCTACAATGGTCGGGCGATGAAAAGCCCCGTGTAGAATGCAGTATGTGGGTAAAGTACCTGAATGGCAAATTCTCACTTAGCCGTATGGAAGTAGCGAAGAAAGACGGCTTTGGGCAATTACTCAAAAAATCGGAACTGACAAACCTGTCTGTAATATCCGCACCCAAAGCGTTAGAGGCAGTCGCTTTGGTCAATGATGAAGCGAAGCAAAAGGCGGTTAAAAGCCCTAAACGTTTCAAGCTATAACAACAGAAATAGTGAGGCTATGAAAAAATTAAGAGCAAATATGGACAGATACTTTGACAAGCTGGACGAACGTTGGCGGGCATTGCCCTTGCGGAAACAACACCAATATACACTGTACTTCTTTGTGGGTTACCTGATGCTTACCGCAGGTGTCATTGCCAAAGTATGGTACGATACCTCAAAGTCCGATAACCATATGGTCATTGAGCATATCGAAAATCCTGTCCTCAAAAAAAGTGAAAGCCCTGCAAGATTGCAGGACACATTATCAACAATTCTAAAAAATCAGATTTATGAAAGAAAATGAGAACAAAAAATCGGTTGTTCGGGTGACAGAAGGTGGCCCGAATGAAACCACTGATGTACTGCAAGATGGTCATAATAAAAACGAAAAAATCAAAAAGCCACTCATATTTGTTTTGATGGGCGTTGTATTTCTCGGTTGTATGTATCTGATATTTAAACCGTCCTCCGATAAAAAGGAAATTGAAAATATCGGATTGAACGATGCAGTACCAGAGGCTACCGGAGCCGGAATGCCTGCCGACAAAGGCAAGGCGTATGAGCAGGAAATGCTCGAACGCAAAGAGCAGGAAAAACGCAGTGCTTTAACTACGCTTTCTGACTATTGGAATACCGAAGACAAAGAAGAACCGATTGATGAACAACTTCCTGAAGAAGACCAAAACAACAGCTATGGAGGTGGCAGAAGCTCGGGAAGAAACGGTAATCCTACATTGAACAGTTATCGCAATGCACAAAACACGTTAGGTTCATTTTATCAGGACAACAATTCGGAAACAACAGAACTCCGTAGGCAACTGGAAGAGATGAAAGAAAAGCTGGCTGACAAAGATGTACCTAAATCTGTAACCGTTGATGACCAGCTTGCCCTGATGGAGAAATCCTACCAGATGGCGGCAAAGTATCTGCCAACGAATACAAATTCAGGAGAAGTTCCACCTGCTAAGGAGGCAAGTACGTCTACTACTAGTTCAACTCAAAAAGAACATTTTGTGGCTTTCACGCCGACAAGAAAGAACATGGTATCTGCGTTGTACCGTGAGCCTACGGATAGTGCTTTTTCAGCCAATTGGAGCGAAACAAGAAACCGAGGATTTTATACGGTAGGTTCTACCGAGCAAGCGGTACAACCGAAAAACAGTATCAAAGCCAGTGTACACGAAACACAGACGATTATTGGCGAAACAGGTGTACGCTTGCGTTTATTAGAGCCAGCCAAAACACCTAACCGCACCATTCCGCAGGGGACGATTGTAACCGCTAATGCAAAGTTTCAGGGGGGACGTTTGCAGCTAAAAATTACTTCCATAGAGCTGGAGGGCAGTATTATTCCGGTGGATATAACCATTTATGATTTGGACGGACAGCAAGGTCTGTATGTTCCATACTCTCCGGAGATGAATGCCCTTACCGAAATGGCTGGTAATATGAGCCAGACTTCGGGAACAAGCATAATGCTTACGCAGTCTGCCGGACAGCAGGTAGCCGGAGACCTTAGCCGTGGTGCAGTACAGGCTATTTCGGGCTATTTCGCCAAAAAAATAAAAACGCCGAAGGTCACACTCAAAACGGGACATCAGGTCTTCCTTGTTTCCAAACAATAATGTTGAACTCAAAATAAATAGAACAATGAAAAATCATTTAAAAACCTTTTGGGCAATTGCCCTGATACTCGGCTTTGCCGTACAATCTTACGCACAGGACAGTGTAAGAACGAAACTTGCATTGGGCAAGATAGAACCTTATAAAATGGAAGTTACCTACGATAAAACTTCGCACCTGATTTTCCCGACCGCCATTCGTTATGTGGATTTGGGTAGCGAATACCTGATTGCCGGAAAAGCGGAAGATGCGGAAAACGTGTTGCGTGTAAAAGCATTGGTAAGGGATTTTGAACCCGAAACCAATTTTTCAGTCATTACCAATGACGGGCGTTTTTATAGCTTCAATGTATATTACAGTTCCTATCCCGATGCATTAAGCTATGACCTGTTGACAATGCAAAAAGCTGTTGATAAAGCCAACGGTAACGATGTGCTTTTTGAAGAATTGGGCAACAATTCGCCGTCATTGGCTGGTTTGCTTTTAGAAACCATTTACAAAAAGGACAAGCGTATTGTAAAACATATCGGGGCTAAGAGCTTCGGTATTCAGTTTATTCTAAAAGGAATTTACATACACAATGGCAAATACTATTTCCATACGGAATTGAGAAACCGTACCAATGTGCCCTTCCAGATTGATTTTATCAATTTCAAAGTGGTAGATAAAAAAGTAGCCAAACGCACTGTGGTTCAGGAACGCCCGATGATACCACTTCGTACTTATAAACCGCTTACTGAAATTTCAGGACAAACCACCGAACAGAACGTGTTCCTGTTAGACCAGTTTACCATTGCTGATGACAAGGTACTTCTGATTGAAATTTTCGAGAAAAACGGCGGCAGGCATCAAACGCTTCAGGTGGAAAATTCGGATTTGATAAAAGCCCGATTGATTAACGATATGCACCTGAAATTTTAATAACCTTTTAAAATAATAGTAATAAAATGAAAAAGTATATCTATACCGTGATACTCATATTGATAGGAATCACGACCAGCCAGGCACAACGTATGCTGCCTAAGCAAAAAGGATTGGAAGTAAATGTTGGTGTATTATCCGATGATAAAATCGGTAACGATTATTACATCAATATTGGAATGACTGTAAACGGAAAAAATGGGAATTATCAGCTTTGGGCTTTGGAATATACACATCAATATCACGACTACAAAGATCTCCGCATTCCTCAGGAAACCTACACTACCGAGGGTGGTTACAGCTTCTTCCTGTTGGGCGATGCCCTTAAGAACATTACGTTGAATGCCGCAATAACAGGCGTAGTCGGTTATGAAAGCATTAACCGTGGTGAAGCAATGTTGTATGACGGAGCAAAGATAGTGAGCGACGATAATTTCATCTACGGAGCTGGTGGACGGCTCACATTTGAAACATACCTATCAGACCGTTTTGTATTAGTCCTGCAAGGACGTACAAAAGTCCTTTGGGGTACGGACTTGAAGCAATTCCGTCCATCCGCAGGTATAGGATTAAGGTTTAATTTTTAAAATGTAAAACAATGATAGCAATATTCAATAAATTCAGAATAGGAATACTGCCAATATATGTATTGTTGGCAATCCTTACAGCCTCGGTTTGTTTGGTATCTTGTAGCAAAGATGATGAACTTGAGATACAAAACGATTTTCCTTTCGAGGTAAACATGATGCCAGTACCCAAAGATGTTGCCAATGGCCAGACGGTAGAAATACGCATTACCATAAAGCGTACCGGGAATTACAACAACACGCAGTATTTTCTTCGCTACTTCCAATTTGACGGACAGGGAGCGCTTCGATATTATGATGAATCGCCATATCTGCCAAACGATTTGTATTCGTTACCAACTGAACAATTCAGGTTGTATTACACGTCAACATCTGCCGTATCGCAGTCCTTTGATGTTTGGATTTCAGACAGCTTCGGAAATGAAAAGCAGATAAGTTTTCACTTTAACAGTAGCGATTAAAAGTAGTATGTCAGTTCATAAAAACGGCTTACCTGATTGGTAAGCCGTTTTCTATTTAAAGCATATGATTAGGAGTATTTTACTGGCTCATCAATATTTCTTAAATTTATACTTGTGAAATTAAAAAATGTGAGGATATGGTTGCATCATTGGTTATTGGGATAATATTTTTGGTTGCAGGCTTGGGACTTCGTTATTGGATCAACCGGAGAAAGTTTTACAGGCGCAGTCCTATGGGAGCAGAGGGTTTTTCATCTTATGAAAGTTCAGTTTTTATTAAATTGACTGAAAAGGTTGGAAGATGGATAGCTTACGCCCTGATTATTTTCGGGTTGTTATCGCTGTGGGTCTATTCTCGTGAGAAAAAAGAAAAACAACACCAGGAAGTAAAACAGGACAGCCTCGAACAACCTTAAAATTCATAACTAAAAAATAGAATATTTAACAATTTGATGGTAGAGTTCTATTGGCCTTTAAGTAGACAGCAGTCTTTGAGTTGCTTACCACTTCCACAAACACAAGGGTCAGTTGGTCGCATATATGTAGTCTTTGTAACAAAATCTGGTTCTCCTTCAAAATTGCCTTGTTCACCACTTTCTGCTGCTTTTAAAATCTCTTCAAATTCTGTTCGTAATTGCTCTTGACTTTTAGGATGTGCTTTTAAAAAATCACTTAATTTTAGGTCAAAAACCTTATCCCAAATTTTGAATGTGTCTGTCTCTTTGTCTGGCGGTGTATCAACAATTTCACCACTTTCTATTTGATATTGATGGAATTTGTTTAGGTCACTTTTTAAAGCGTTAGACGTTATGAAATGGACTTCTTTTGGATTAATTAATTCAAACAATGAAATTAAAAATTTATCATTGGTACTGAATACCCTGCAACAGGGTGTATAATAAAGGTATTCCAAATCTAACAAATTTGTCTTCCTTTCACTAAACAGATTGTTATTAATTCCAACGTAGTACATAGCGACTATGCTCAAGCAAAAGAAAGCATAAGGCGAAAATTCTGCAAGAGAGGTATGATTTTCACTTTCCCATCTATAAAATATCTGTGCTGCCAAACCATAGTCTAAATCGAAGTAGTCAATAATTAAAGCCAAATATTGCTTTTGATTTTCGGGTTTGTGCAATTCGTTGAATAAAATTTCTTTTAGTGTTTTTAAATTTTCTTGATTATCACCTAGTTTTTTTTCTAATTTGATATTTGAAAATTGAGACATTTTACTTTTGAAAACTTCAACAACATTTTCGTCCTTACTTTGGCTTCTCCAGAACCAAGATATAATTTCATCAATAGAATTAAACTGACCATCTTTCCAACGTCTAATTGACTTTTCTTCCTCCGTTTCTTCAAAAACAAGTCCTTGTTTTGCTCCCGTGTTGATTGATTTAGCTGCTTCTAAAAAAGGTCTATTGTCGAAATCATTTTGCTTACCAATGAGAGATGTTTCTAAAAGTCTTTTATAGGTGGTATTAACATATGTGTTAGCAGGAAAAATCTTGTTCGCTAACCCAATTACAACATCTTTAGGTAATCGTTTACCTTCTACTTCTTCTTTTGACAAATCGCCTAAAATCTCAGACACAAGTAGAGGTGTAACGTTTATTATGTAATATCGATGTAACTGTATTAATTCGTGGTGACCTAAACTTTGAAAAGTAGATTTGTCTAAAATTATTGCTAATGACATATTTTTTATAATTGTTATATATTGGAAATTTATAAAAATTACTATTAACACAAATTATGCGCAATGCATATCTTGTACAATCCTGTAAAGATTATCCTTCTCCAAATTTACATAAAAATTGCCTTCAAATTGCGGTTCTAAAGCCAAACACGACCTCTCAAAGCCAAACCCTGCAACATTCTCCATCACTACTAAAAGCCTTTATAAATTCGATTTCCACAGAAAATTGAGCAAACAATGGAAGTAATCGCAATACAAAAATCCGTACTGGAGGGAATGAAAAATGAGCTGAAAGAACTTTTGGAACTGACCGAAAATGCCACGAAAAAATACACACCAATTTTCGAAGAAGAGCAATGGCTCGATAATCAGGAGGTCTGTCTGATGATGAACATTACCAAGCGGACTTTGCAGACCTACAAGGACAAAGGGTTGTTACCTTATTCCAGACTGAACCGTAAGAATTATTATAAACGCTCGGATGTACAGGC
Source organism: Kaistella soli (assembly GCF_019038595.1). Classification (GTDB taxonomy): domain Bacteria; phylum Bacteroidota; class Bacteroidia; order Flavobacteriales; family Weeksellaceae; genus Kaistella; species Kaistella soli. Next base: position 154,021 of record NZ_JAHOPF010000002.1, on the reverse strand, counting down.
TTTGCTCGAAGCCGGGCAGCCGTACAACAGCAATAGCAATGGATTTACTGACGAATGAAGCCGAAGAAATCATCGCCCATCAGGAAATGATAAATCAGTTGAGAAGCTGTATCGAAAGTATATTGAAAAACTACCGTCCTGTAATGAACGGAGAAATTTACTTGTCGGGCGAAGATGTGTGCAAACTGTTACGTATCAGCAAAAGGACTTTACAGCAATACCGTGACGATAATATTCTGCCATATATACAGATTGGGGGCAAAATAATTTATATGGAAAGCGATATTATGAAAGCTTTGGAAAAGAATTACGTTGCTAATAAGACTGATAAATTATAACCAAAGTCAGTCCAGATTATGTCTTCTTATAAGAATGAGTTTAGTATCTTTGCTTTTGAAAATATAGAAAATCTTAAAGTGTTTTTGCTTTAAGTCCCACATTGAAAACTGGTAATTTTTAGACAACGGGACGATAAGGAAGAACGCTCATGCCATAGGCGTGGGCGCTCGCTTATTCGTTGTCGGGTATACCAGTACCTCAATGTGCGGTAAGTGTAGTTGCCTGCGCTTTCTTTTTGTGCAGGGCTACATCAACTTTAAAAAGGTATGATGCTATGGAAACTGGTACATCTCAACAAAAAATTACCCTCGCCTTTATCAATGATAAAAGCCCAATTTTGGATTTGATTTACAATGAACTCCTTACTTCTGGAATTGAGGTATTGTTTCGTTCGGAAAACATTGAAGTCGCACTATCTAAATTATCAGCATTAAAAGAAATCCCGAAAATTTGTATAATTGATCTTGATTTTTACGACAGAAATGTACTGGCTCAACTTCAAGAATTAAGAACACAATATCCAACAATAAAATTGATTGGCCATAGTGAAATTGATGATGAGAAAATAGGAAGGGCTCTTTTAGATATAGGGTTTTTGAGTTATCTGCTTGTTGGTAGTGATATTATTGACTTTAAGAAAGCTATCTTCAGTGTTTAAAGACTATACTTCATCTTCATCCTCTCCATACCAACTTGAAGTATCCACATCGTAATCATCAACCTCAAACTTAGTGGAGGGAAAATCCTCATCGATTTGATAGCGTATCTTCGTTTCAAAAGGAAATGTTTCTGGCAAGTCTAATCCGTCACCTTCACGTCTTTCTTTATTAGATCCATATTCAAGAATCACATGTAAATCTCCAAAGACGTCCACTACAATTTCATATTCGTTAATTTCTGAAATATGATATTCGGACACCTCACTATATTCCAATGAATGATGAGGTGCAAGCCGATCAACATTCTCGAAAAAATTAGTTACAGCAGATGATATCATATGCTCTTCGATATGCCCATCGAGGAATTGTTTAAGATCTTCACGATAGTTTTCAATTGTTTCTACTAAACTAATGAAAGAGTTAAGTACATCTTGGCTCATACGCTCAACTTCAGAATCGCTAATATTGAACACCTCAGGATTAATATGAGTGTACTTGCTTAAAGTATTGATTGTTTCTTTTACATTCATTATCATGTCTTTAAGTTCGTCAACATCAAATCCCCAACTATCTAAAAAAGCGTCTTCTATTCCACCCTGAACTGCATATTTGATTCGTTGATTTCTTGTTGGTTTTCCATCTGGTGTCTCAGGTTTAAACCAATTGCAGTTTTTGATCCGATCTTCTGGCGCAAGGTTATAAAGAAAATGCCGTGAAAGCTCCCTTATGGAGTAAGCGAAGTTGTTGTATCGTAATTTATTACTTTTATCATTTAGACTGGAAAGTGATGCCTCAAAAAGATCAAGTTCAAACTGGTTGGTCAGTAACTGCGTTATTTTTTCCGTTTTTTCCATTTTGATTTATTTAATTTCGGATAATGTAAATTTCAAGCTATTCCAAAACTCGGTGATAAGTGCAGGTAAAATCTCATTTAGTTTTGTATCATCATTAAAAAAACGTTTCCTGTTCTTGAATGTCTTAATTATTCCATTGTTAAAATCAGGAAGCAATATAAACTTCTCTATAAGCCTCTTATTTTTAATGTTCTGATATACCTTTGGAACACTATCAATGGAAGCATTATGGACAATTTCATTCCGTAAATACATAATGATGCGTATTTCGTCGCTCATCTCATAGATAGAGCCTGGCATTTCTCTGAAAGCTGTTTTCTTTGAATCCCCGTACACCGTATCCTTTGATTTTAGTTTGGGATAAGTCAAGAAATCAATATGGAGGTTTTCGAGTTCGTAAATGATCTTAGTAGTAAAATCCATCTGGCTGTACAAGTTGATGAACAAGTGATTTACGAGTGACGTAATATTTGTGACAATGTAGCCGGAAGCATATTGAATACCATCATCGACTACAGTCAAGTCATTATGCACAAGAAAACTATTATTGTTTAGCGTTCTGTAGAATTCTCCGATAATATATTTAGTCTCAAGTATAGAGTTCTGTAATGTGCTAATCAGGTTCTCTACATCAAAATAGTACAACAACCTAAAAAGTTTTGACTTGTCCTCAATACCATGAACCAGCGTCTCGAAGTCCTCTTTAGATAACCTAATTTCTGCATCGATACCTGCAAGGGATGCAAAAGGAAATATAGGAGTAGTGAAGTAGCCGTGGTAGGTTTCTATATCGCCAAAGATTTTTTTGGCGAGGTGATCCCTAAGTTGGATGCATATTTTTTCAATTTCATAAGTCTGATCACCAGCACTGAAAACAAGCTCATAGTTTATATGCTCGGTAATATAAAAACAATCTTCTAATGGTGTTTCTGTCGGTATTCCGTTGGTGTTGTAAAATTTCATGAGAGTTCCAGTATATCTATTACATCTATTTTTATATGTGTTCAAAGTAATCAGTATGTAAAAGGACACCTAGACACCATCGTCCATTGAATTCAAAAAATTAACAACAAATTTAGTAAATTAAAGAGTCCTTCAACGGACAAGTAAGACAAAATCTATCTTTAATCAAGCGACGTTCTTTTGCTTCTTTTCTTTGGTCGCAGTGTGGAAAGAAAAGAAGTTGGTTTAAACAAAAAATGGGATAATGAATATCCCACACAATAATGTCGCAACCTGTTTGGTAAAATGTAAGGAAAGGGAATTGTGTAGTAGTGCATTTTGACAAAGGGGTTGCAACTATTTTAAATGCAAAAATGCGTTTCCGACCAAAGTGAGGAATTGCATTTTTGCCCGCCCGATTTTTTGGGTCAGGCGACTTTTATCGGGTGGGTACGGAAATCTTTCAGATTATGAAAAAATCCCTTGTATTCGGTCATTCCTCTGCGAAACAAGTTCCATAGCAAAGAACAACCCATTTGGGTTAATGATGAATTTATAAACAAATCTTGGTGTTCCAATGCTTCTGCAAGTGAGCAACTTGGCGTGTTGTCCTCTTGTTCGGATTGCTTCAGTAATTCGCCAAATTCATCGGTAACAAATGGTAGGCTTGTCACCGTTTCATACTTTTCAGAATTGGGTTGCTTTATCTCTCCGATAGTAGATAGTATTACTTGTCCTGTATCTTGGCTGTTGCCAAAATCCAACCAATATTTTGGCACATCTTGATAGTGTCTGCGGTAGCTTATTTCTTTAAGAATTTCAGCAACGCCAAACCTCGCCTGTACGTTATCCACGCACGTAATAGTAATGATTGCCCTTGCTTCTTCGGGCAATCTGCCGAACTTATCCTTTTCAAATTTTACAGTCTTGGCTTTCCAATTTGTACCTGCCCAACGGTTGCAACGATTGATTAAAGCAACGGATTTGTATAATCCTGTTTCACTTTCTGCAAAACGCTGTCTGCCCAAATTGGCACTCGTGATAACATCATCATCCCAAAGGCGGACTTGCAACCCTGCGTGTCCTAATGCTATCAAACTTTCGTTTATTTCCATTAAGGCGGTCAATACTTTTGAGCCTGTACCACCTGCTCCGATAAGGTTTACCGAAATCGGATTGGTAGGATTGAGTAAATAGTTGTCCGTAAAATGAACTGCTGTTTTTGTCGTATTCATCACAATAGATTTTTAAGGGTTTTATTATTCTTTTTCAATACCTCTTTAGGAAAGGGTTTATCCGTATTGATAAGGTCTTTCCAAAGGGTTACAATATTTTTTTTAGTTAAGTTTTCGTATAATGAATGACTGAAATAAGAATTGAAAAAATAATGTTCCCACGCCTGTATAAATTCCTCAACCGAAGCCGAATTTTTAATGTCAATACTCACAGTACCCATACATACATTGCCCTTTTCGTAGATATTGAAGAAAGGTGCATAATGCAATGGCGTTTTCTCGGTGGGTCTTCTGTCATTTGCTAAAGCAAATACCGTAAGACTGCTTTTATTGGCAAACCATAGCATTGGCGGTACTTCTGCCTTGCCGTTGGAAATACCTAAACTATCCACAAAATATATCTGCCTTTGCTGTGTTTTGGTGTACCATAGCACCGTACCTTTTTCGCTCGGATTAATATGCAGAATGTTGGTCGGCAAAATTCCCTTTGGCTTTAAAAAGGCTTTGCTATTTTCTTCATCGGTCTTTAGAGCCTTTGCCAATACATTGGCTTCTTTTACTGTCAATGGGTGGGCATTGATCGGCGTTCCGTTGTTATCCATATCAAAATGCTCCACATACACATCGGTATTTGTGCCTATGGTTTCGTAAAAAACCAAAGCAGATTTCGGATGGTACAATGTGCCAAAATTTTCGGTGATGTCGTTTACGATGTTCATTTTTCTGTTGTTTTAAAGTCGTCTAATATTGTGCAGAGGTCATCCAATAAGGCAAACAAGCAGTTCTCAAAATCGAGATTTGTTGTTGGTATTTCACTTACGTCAAATCGCTTGCAAATGGTTGGTTCTTCCATTGCTCCGTACTCGTTAAATTCATTGTTGATGGTATCGGAAAGGCTTCTGTATAACCAACCCTTGGTATCTGCAATAAATGAAATGTACTTTTCCATTCCGATTGCTTCGTTTTCGTAATCATCATTGTAAGGGTCTTCTTCGGATATTGGTGCGTTTCGGAAAATGCTTGCGTTCGGATATTCAGTAAAAAGGGCAAACGCATTGCAAGACACCTTATGGCATTCCCTGTCGAACATATCAACGCTTTTAAATCGGTTCAAACGCTGTTCAAATACCTTTAGATTGATACGGTTAAATAGCTTTTGTTCTATTTTATCGCCAATGTATTCGGCATTTCTCAACTCCCTTTTATAAGCTTCGGTTTCGTCCGTTTCCTCGTCCTGTTCTACCCAATCTTTGTGCATTTCATATTGCCAATACAGATAGCTGTCTTCTTGTCTGTAATACGGCACATCGGCAATATGGTACAGATAACTACATACTGATATTAAAAGCTGTGCAGTCTTTTTACGCTTCGGGTCTTTGAGCATTTTAAAAAGCGGTACAATAGGAATGTAATACAAGGTTGTACCTGTATTGTATCGTTCCTCACTTGTGAAGTAGGTTTTCTTACTGTCCTGTACCAATTTGAAACTATCCCAATTGATATTGGTACGTTTTACTTTGGTTTCCATATCCCACATAGCCAATGTTATATTGTATGGAAACTCAAAATCCTTGGTCTGCATTGGTTCAATGCTGTAATGCTCGGCAAGTTTGGAAAGGGACTTGTAAAAATCCCTCTCCGTTTTCTGACAAGCCTGTACGGATTGTGCTGTTTTCAGTTTTGGCAGAAACGTACACTTTAGAATACCATTGGTAGCATTGCTATTGGTACGGATTTCTGCTTGTCTTTCTGCACTTGGTTTGCATCTTTTGGTCTTTGTAGCCAATTGGCGAACTCGCCCAACTGTCGGTGCAATTGCCGTTGTCGTTTCTGTTCGGGTATGCTGATAGTTCCAGATATGATGTTGCGTTGCATAATTCATCGTTTTATAATTTTGGTTTAACCTTTCGTACCCATCACGCTCTCAAATTTGTATTCTACTGCATCATCTTTAATTTGCGGTGCAGATGCTTTTGCTGTTGTCAAAATCGGGTACATATTGGCGTAAAAATTCATTACTGCGTCCACGCTCCAACGTGGTTCGGGGTCGGTCAGTCTGATCTCCTGTCCTTTATCTTTGAGTATAAACACTCGCTCTAATCGGGTTGCTAATAACATATTGCTCGTTTTAATTATTAATACTGTTCTTCTTCGTCTGCTTCATCAATAGGATAATCGCCAGTAACTGCTTCCTCTGGCGGTTCGGGTGTCGCTTCTTCCATTGCTCCGAAAAGGCTCGGTGTGGCAAACTTGTCGGATAATGATGTTTTGCGTTTGCGTATCTCGTCCGCTTTTTCGGGAAACTCCGTCATATCGGGTACTTTCATCCACGCTTCACGGAATTTGCCCTCTTTCTCCAACTCGTCAGCCTTTGCCATAGCATCTTTAAACTTCTTGTCTTTGGCTTCTTTTTCTTTTTTCTCTCTTTCGGTTTTTTCTTTCTCGATTGCGGACTGTTTTTTAACCTCTTCCAATTGCTTTAAGAATTTTTCCATATCCACCATTAAGCCCGATACTTTTTGTATAGGTGTTGTTATCTGTTCAAAAAATCCCTCGTCAAACTCTTGGGGCGTGGCGTTAAATGTTAATGGGGGAATACCGTTTTTGGCACTATCTCCGCATTGTTCGTTGTTAAGCAATACCGTTACAATTAGGTTGCTTTCTATTCCTTTTGAAATGTTCAGTTGTAATACTCCTGTAAAGTCCAACTGCTGTATCTGATTGAAAAAATTTGTGTTCATCGTTCTAAAATTTTAATTGTTGAAGATTGCTTTCTGATTACTGTCAGTTTCTCGTACATATCTAGCCAATAGGCTTTTTGTCTTTTGTCGAACTCCGAAAAACTTTTGTCTTCGTGGCGGTATTCTTTGTATTGCCTAGCCATTTTAATGGCTTCTTTAAGGTTTGTTATCTCAATAGGACAACCGTTTAAATCTGTTACTTGCATGGCTTTATGAATGTGATTTTTCAGCGGTATAAACTCCATTTTCATAGTAACCAAATAGCTGTTCCCAAAGCCGTATCAAGCTATTTGTATCTATATAGAAAAATTCCGTTCTATTGCAGTAAATGATATATATAGCTTCGTCTTTGTATTTCGTTTCGAGGCTTTGTGATTTAGCTAAACTTTTCGCTTCGTCTATTGATTTTACTTTCATATCTTTTGTTTATAGTAGGCTACCACCGTTTAAGGTGGTAGCCTATGATTATCTAATTAAGGTTTAGGATTTCCGCACCGTCTAAGGCAAAATCATTACACAATTCAAATGCTTTCTGCGATTTCAGTTGGGCAGTACCACCTAATACAATGCTCTGCAACTTGGCTTCGTCATCCTTGTAATTTCTCACGTTCTGATAGTAGCCTGTAACAGCGTTGTATGCCCCGAATAACGTGCCTTTTGTAGTGTCCATTTGCTGTGTATCGCTTATCATCGCATACGCAAAAGCATCTTCAACGGTGTTTTTAAACACGGTGGAAATTTCATCTTCCGCACCTTTTTTAATTAGGTCAAGCGTTTCTTTATTTGGACAAAGTGCCAACTGTATTAGCTTTCTTACCTCTCGGTCTGTTACCTTTACTTTTGCCCACTCGTTAAAAATGCCCTCTAATTGGTTGCTCAATGTGTTGGCTAGTCCCATAATCTTGTGAGCGTTCTCGATACGTTGTTTTGCCCCCGAAGTGTGTTTGATACGGACAACATTTGTCATACTGCGTAACGAAGCATTTAAGGTATTTTGACAAACGATACGGATTGGTGTGAATGCGGCTGTGATACTTCCACTACCATCGTGCGAAGTGGTTAGGAAAATGTATTTTTCCGTAACATCATCGCCACTGCCTACTCGGATATAGTCGGGCAATTTGGCTGTGATAAAAATGCGTTCTCCGTTGCCTAACGCTCCTGCGGTTTCATAGAGAATACCCTCGCCACCGCCTACAATAGCATCAAAGAAATTAAATGCTTCACGGTTTTGTACTATGTGGTAATCCTTACCGACTACTCCCAATACTGCATTGTTATCGGTGCGTATGTTGGCGAAATAATTAGGCACTTCTAATTCGCTACTTCCTATTTCTATGCCGTTAGCCGTTTCGATAATGCCCGAACCTTTTGTAAATAGTGGGGATTTTACGACTTCGTAATCTAAACCTGCGTGTTTGATAGCTTCCTCGCTTGTCGGGTATTGCTCCACGATTTGCCCCAAGTTGTGCCACGCTTTTTGCTGAACGCTAAAAAATGAATAACGTCCTGTTCTCTCGTTGAAATTGATATTATGTGCCATAATGCTTAAAAATTTGATGTTAAAAAATAATTGAATACTTGTTGTTAAAATGGGAGGTCGTCTTCTGTTTTGCTATTGTTTGCACCTGTAGTAGCTTGTACCGTTTCCGTTTTTTTGCTACCTCCGTGCAATTTGATTTGAGAGGTATGGAAATTCAGTCCTGCTCTTGGCTCTCCGTCATTACCTGTCCACGCTCTTGTACTTACTCGCCCCGATAGTTCTACCAATGTGCCTTTTGTAAGTAGCTTGGCTACATTCGGTGTTATCCAATAGGAGCAGTCGAAATAGGTTGTTTGCTCTACACGCTCGCCTTGTTTGGTACGGTAGCTGTCGTTGGTCGCTACTGAAAAGTTTACTACTTGTTTGTCCTGTGACGTTGTGCGTACTTCCGCATCTCTTGTCAGTCTTCCTGTGATGTTCATGATTTCTACTTTTTTACGTTATTAATTTTGTTCTGATTTAATTTCCCTTGATTTATTCGGCAATGAGAGGAGGTGCTGAAGTTTCGTTTCACTCTTTTGCCATTTCCAATGCTGTATTTTTTCATTTCTGACATTTTTTTTATTCGTCTAAAGAGCCGGAGTATGCTTTGTTTCGTTTCACGAGCATAAAAAGGTTAGTGTTTAGCAGGAACAAGGTTTTGTCAAAAAAATACGACCCGAATGGGTGGAGATTTTTTTGCAAACCAGGAGGGCACGACCTTGTTCCTGCGTTAAGAACACGGAAATACCTTTGCTCTTGAAATGGAACAAAACAGCATACCGGTTCTTGAATAAAAAAACATGTGGAAGCACGTGAAAAAGGCATTGAGGAAATGGCCTTATGATTACAAAATCTGCAATTATATTTAGCAGAATTTATTTTAGTATCTTAAACTATTGTGGCTTTGGAAGCCACGTAAACGATGCTGAAAATATTTGTTGAGGGATAAGATTGGGTAGTTTTTCAGGATGGTTTATTGAGTTATCCTGCCAAGCTCTATTATTGCGTTGGATGTGCGCTGGAGGAATAAATGTGCTTTTAAGGATAAGTATGGGCATAAAAAAAGGCGGAGCTTTTTTGCTCCGCCTTTAAATACCGTAATCTTCCCTATACTAACCGGAATACGTAACGATTTATCATTTCTGTTTGTCCTATTGTTTGAAGATGGGCGTAAGCATCTATGATTGATTGAAGATGTTCTTTATCCTTACACACAACATATTTCTGTGCCTGATGAAACATTGCCAGGTCCTTATTTACATAGAATCCAATATGTTGTACACGTTTTGCTTGGGAATTATTGCAGATAAAAGTATCATTACTGCCAAGTGGTAATATGAAATTTCCAAAATCATCAAGATTATTACTGTCACTTTCTATTAAAGGAGCATCTCCTAAAATTGATTTGATATTTGGATTCGAGTTAACATAACTGTTGTTATGAACCCGGAGTAATTTTTCCTCGCTTATATTAAGATTGTCATAGAAAGGTAGAAATGGGAATATTAATTTTTTGGTATGCCTAAACAATTCAGAATTCAATAGATAATCCAATGCCTCCTTATGATCGGAACCATCTTCTTTTTTAATTACTATGTTTACAGGAAGTTTATCATATGGGTACTCCATGTCTTTGGTGTCAAAAAGATTATCATTTGCCGGCAAGCGCCATTTCATCGATGACGCCATTACCAATATAGATGTTAAGGCTTCTTCGGTAATAATACCTGTACGTGTAATTTCGACAAGATCTTTTGAAAACTTTTCATCAAGTTCGGCATAAAGTTTTTCCATATTATCGTTTGGCATTCCGTCAAAGTACCAGGTATTCCGGTTCATCTCAAAGAAGACAGACTTGGGACTTCTTCTCTCTTTTGCGAAAGCCCCTTTTTCTTTATCATACAGATAAAGCATATTATCTTCATCAGCAAATCTCTTAATAAGAAACTGCGGGATATAATGGTGTCTTTTTGATAGTGTCATGCATGTTAAATATTAATCAGTGCTGTCATTTTCTTTATTCTGGTTACGTTTTTCAAGTTCCTGTAGATATGTACCATACAAGCCTATTTCATTAAGTGCTAATCTGAATACAGTTCCATATATGGGTGGAGGTGTAAACAGCTCGAACGTGTCACAATCGGGATCTCGGTCAGGAAAACTGTATTTAGCTTTAAGATGTGCTGGTCTTTTAGCAATCTGATTGGTCTTGATACTTTCTAAAATTTCGTATGTAGCCAATATTAAAGCTGTAGACTCCCCAAATGAAGTAAGTTTATCAATATAAAAGAATTGCTTATCCTTCAGTATTAATGGCGGGGTAAAGAGGTTGATAATTCTTGAAAGAGCAAGTAGAAATCTCTGTTTCATCCTCAAGGTATCTTCTGCGTTTACAAAAAATGGCCTAATGAAGAAAAAGAAATCTTTTTCTTTTAATTTCTGAGCAAGATAAAATTTGTCGTAATAATAATAAAGCGCCTGTGCTATGTGGACTCTTCCTTGATCAGAACACTGATCAGCGAATGATTTTATATAATCAAGAACCTCATTATATTGGGACGCTTCAAGAAAATTTGACATAAGAAAATTTTCAGGACTCTTCTGAAATTCATCATAACCGCCATCCTGAAGTTTTTCGAGAATATTGATAAGGGTAATTGGAGGGTTTGGAGAGTTTAGGGAAAAGTAGGCTATAACAATCTTTTCAAATGCAGATGGTCTTCGTATGCCATAAAATGAAAGTAGCTCATCAAAAAAACAGTATGGATAAAAAGGTCTGTTACTAAGCATACTTGGATTTATATCTGATAGATCATTTTCAAATAGATATTCGTCAATAGATGAACTAAGAAACTCGTCAATTACTCCAAAGGTCAGATTGAAAGATTGAATGCCAATTAAGCCAGTAATTGAAATGTTTATCAAATTTCTGCCCCCATTTGTCACATTTCCTTCGATGACAACTTCCATTGGTTTTACTATTTTTTCCACAGATGCTATAGTAAACTTCTTGTTAGCAGACTTTTCGGTTTCTTCCACAACTTTATAGTCAATATCATCCTCTTCGAGCAGATCAATAACCCCTTTCCAATATTGCACCAGTTCCTTACACTTCTCGTGTGTGTTAGAATTTATCGGGAATGCATCCAACCCTTCTGCCACAGTCAAGATTGTCGTTGCCTTAAATCTGTCGCAAAAATTGAGGGCAAACTGGCGGATTCCGGGAAGAGTTGCTATGTTAGTTAGATAATGGTAGTACTCGTGTATAAATATGGACTGTTGTTGACCAATATTGAGATCTGTAATGAAAGTTGTTAAATTTTGGATATCAAATCCATCAAGACATATATAAAATCTGTCGGGATAATATTTTATTTTGGTAAGGTCTATTTCTTCCACAGGATAAATTTTATATTAATAGAAATTCTGCTGAATTCTTGGGAGATTCTTTTTATCATTCCCAACTGTAAATATAAAAAATAGTGCGTTCAAAATTGGAGGAATGAATGTAAATAAGAAGCAGGATTCTATGATCCTACTTCTTGATCTAATATGTTATATTGATTCCATAAAAGCATTTTCCATAGACCTAAATTTATCAGAAACCAAATCCATATCCTTGCTGATTTTCTGACTGGTAATCTTGGCATAAATTTGAGTGGTAGAAATATTTTTATGTCCCATCATTTTGCTGAGGCTTTCAAGTGGTACACCCTCTGTTAAAAACATTGTCCCAAAAGTGTGTCTTGCTGTGTGAAAGGTTACTTTTTGTTCTGTAACAATATCTAATTCTTGAATTAGTTTGTCTATATGACTGTTACAAATTTTGTTTGTAGGAACAGGAAAAATAGAATCATTTCGGGTGGTACCTTTATATTTTTCAATAATTCGTTTGGGTATTTCCATAAGCCTTACATTAGAAGCAACATCAGATTTTTGTCTTCGGCTTATAATCCAATCGTGACCATCAAAAAAGGATTGTATGTTAGTACTTTTAAGTTGTTTAATATCTATATAAGATAGTCCTGTAAAACAGCTGAATACAAAAAGATCCTTTACAATTTCATAATTTTGTTTTGAAGGATTGTGTAATAACAGGGATTCAACGTTTTCCTTAAGTAAATAACTACGGTCATTTTCCTTCATCGATATTTCATAATCTTCAAAAGGATTTTTCCTGATAAGACCGTTTTTGACAGCTATTTCCGCAACACGATAGAGTGGCATAGTATATACCCAAACAGTATTGTGTGTGCACTTTTTGTCTATTCTAAGGAAGAAATCAAACTCTCTGATAAAATCACACGTCAATTCCCTGAACGCCATGTCATCACGATGATACCTGCTTTTGATAAATTCAGCAACGTGGTTATAGACAATTTTGTACTTGTAGTAGGTACTTTCGGAGCGTTCTCCTTGTACTACCATTTTTCCAAAATCGTCATTGTTCTTTTTAAATACTTTCAGCAAAGAATCTTCCATAACACCAACACCGAGAAATGCAAGCTTCAGCTTTTGTGCCGTTACAAAACCCTCGTGTTTCAGCATATCTTCATAAAGGGTATCGATACGTGCCCGTATATTATCCAATTTTTGATTAATACCTAGTGCTTTCGCACTCTTGCCTTCAACTCTTCCGTACTTTAAATCCCAATTATTGAGGTTGATTTCTAACTTAGTTCCCAAAGTCTTAGGTGTCCCATCAATGGTAATGCGTGCCATAATTGGAGCATTACCATTCTTTTTCGGCTCGTTCTTTTTTAAGTAGAAAAGTAGCTTGAACGTGGATTTTTTTGTCTGTTCCATAACTCAAATGTTTAATGTTTAAAATTAAATTACATTGAGTTACAAGGGAATATGAAAAATAGCGCAAAACACTGAAATATAATCACTTACACTGATAGGTTATTTTATAAATCGGTAATGAATTAGTAACCTAACTTTGTGTTTTAATGACCAAAACCTATCAGACACCGAGTTCCGAACTAAGACTACTGTTTTATAAAACCCTGCATAGCAACGGTTTTAACCGTTTTGCTTATTTTTGCTTTTTACTAATCTTTTTTAAATAAAAAAAGGATATGATATAAAAACTTTGTAATTTTATAATTATTATTTGAGATCAGATAATGAACAATAAAACACACCATTATGAAAAAAATATCAACCTTCTTCCTTAATTACCGTAAGAGGTAATTCTCCAATCATTTTTCTTTAGATTTTAAAGCCTATCCTTCAATCACTTCAGTATTTATTGCTGAAAGATTTTAGGATCACATTCCTGACCTCGACATTCAGGTTATTGACGGTTTGATAAATGAAATATGACCTAAAAAACTAAAACCATGCTACCCGATACTCCCTTAAAAATATGGACAGAAAATCTTCTGACCACCCTTTTGCCCGAAAATTACGTTTATCATAATTGGGAACATACGCTGTACGTCGCGGAAAAATCTCTTGAAATAGGGCAGGCGCAAAAACTCACAGAGAAGGACAAAAGACTGCTTTTCGCTGCTTCACTGCTTCACGATGTCGGTTATATATGCAAGTATAAAGGCCACGAAAAAGAAAGCTGTGAGGTTGCAAAAAATAATCTCCGGACTTTTGGATATTCCGAAGAGGAAACTGATGAAATACTGGATTTAATTATGGCGACAAAAACACCGCAGCATCCCAAAAACATGCTTCAAAGGGTGATTTGCGATGCGGATCTTGAATATCTGGGCACCGAAAATGCAGAAGCTTTTTCTCAGAAACTTTTTAAGGAATTACATTCATTAAATCCGGATTTAAGTCTGGAAGAGTGGAATAAAAACCAGGTTTCCTTTATTTCCAAACATCACTATCATACTGCGTACTGCAAGAAAAACAAAGAACCACTGAAGCAGCAATATCTCAACAAGATCATGAAGAATTCATAATCTGAGCAGAATATTATCTTTAGATGATTTTATCTTCCCCGGTTTCGTAGAGATGATTTTCAGACAAATATTCAATAAGGCTTGCATCCACCTGATCTTTATTCATCCTGTAAAAATGCTGAGGATCGTGATAATCTGCGCCGGTTCCGTTCATTCCCAAAATAATGTATCTCTGAAAGGGTGTGCCTTTGATCTCAAAATTAACTTCGCGTTTTACTACACCGTGATCTTCCTGCGTTGCTCCTAAGCTGAGGATACTGATTTCGTTTCCCTGAATCTCAATTTTCATAGCTTTGATTTTTAATATTTAAAATTTAAAGTTTTTCATTTTCCAGCATTTTCATCACAATCGTTTCCTCTTTTGTGAGGCCGGTTTTGCCGTCATTTACTTCAATCTCATCCAGCTCATCCAGATATTTTTTAATGGAATTATTCTCGTACAGATTGATGACTAACGGATGAACGTAATATTTTCTGCAGACATTACCGGTATTTCCGAGGTGTGACGCCACCATTTCAAGCGCTTCCTTTACTTTGGTTTTGTACTCTCTGTCGCTTTCCGCTTCCCCGATTTCTTTGAAAGCGATCAGTGCGTTTACCGTTCCGGACCAGGTTCTGAAATCCTTTGCGGTAAAATCTTCACCGCTGATTTCCTTAATGTATTCATTTACCATTCCGGAATCAATCGCATGCCGCTGTCCATTCTCGTCGTAGTACTGAAAAAGTTCTTTTCCGGGAATGTCTTTGCAGTTCTGGACGGCTTTTGCAAGTTTGGCGTTTTTCAGATCAATGTCGTGATAAATTCCTTTTTTTCCTTTAAATGAGAAATTTATTCGGTGGCCTTTGATGTTAACATGTTTGTCCTTAAGGGTTGTCAGCCCAAAAGAGCCGTACAGTTTCTCATAAACATTGTTGCCGATCCGGATATTGGTTCTTTCCATTAAACTTACCACCACAGCAAGAACTTTTCTTTTTTCCAGATTTTTTAACGCCAAATCCTTTTCGAGATGAAGCCTGATCTGAGGAAGGGCATACCCAAACTGAAGCATGCGGTAAAACTTGGTATGATTTCTCAATGCATTCCACACCGGATGATAACGGTACTGTTTTCGGTTTTTAGCATCAATTCCCGTAGCCTGAAGATGACCATTCTGTACCGCGCAAATCCATACATTTTCCCAGGCGGGAGGAATCGCGAGTTTATTAATGCGCTGAATTTCTTCCGAATCTTTTATTTTTTCATCCCCATTATAATATACAAATTTCTTCCCCCATTTTTTGCGAACGATTCCATCCGCTTCGCGGTCGGTGGTGTAAACCAGGCTTACCGCTTTCGCAGATTTCACCGGATCCTTCATGATTTTAATGATTTTTGAAGGACTTAAGGAGATGACTATATCATTATTGGGATTATTCATTTAATAAGATAATTGATACATTAAATTAACCATTAACAATTTCACCGCCGTTAGGGTGCAGAACCTGTCCGGTGATGTAAGATGATTCTTCAGAAGCCAGAAAAAGAAAACAGGTAGCTACTTCATTAGGTTCTCCGGCGCGTTTCATCGGGGTATCACTCCCGAATTCAGCAACTTCTTTTTTTGAAAATGTTGAAGCTATCAACGGAGTCCATATCGGGCCGGGAGCTACAGCATTCACCCGGATTTTCTTTGCTGCCAAATTAGCGGAAAGACTTCGGGTAAAGGATAAAATCGCACCCTTAGTCGCGGCATAATCCATGAGATGATCGCTACCACGATATGCCGTAACCGAAGTCGTGTTAATGATGCTGCTTCCGCTTTTTAAATGTTTCATGGCATATTTCGTAAGCCAGAAAACGGAATAAAAATTAGAGTGAAAAGTGTTCATCACCTGTTCTGTCGAAATATCTTCAATGCGGTCTGCTTCCCAGTGGTTTCCGGCATTGTTGACGAGAATGTCAAGCTGACCGAACTCAGCGATCGTTTTGGCAATGACTTTTTTACAGTGATTTTCTTTTCCTAGATCACCCTTTATCAGAACGCATTTGCCGCCGAGTTTCTCTACTTCTTTTTTGGTCTGTTTTGCATCAGAAACTTCGCTGAGATACGCAATAACCAAATCCGCTCCCTCCTTTGCAAAAAGCAGTGCAGTCGCTTTTCCGATACCGCTGTCGCCTCCGGTGACCAAAGCTGTTTTGCCTTTAAGTTTTCCTTCTCTGCTTAAAGGGGCGCTTTTGGGAGCAGGAGAAAGCTGGGCCTCAAGACCGGGCTTCCGCTGTTTCTGCAAAGGACGGATTTTGGTTTTCGTTTTCTTTTGCATTACATTTTGAAATTATTTCTTTCCTCTGGTCAGTAACCATAAGATCAATCCGACAACACCAACGACGAGGATAATTCCCCACCACATTCCTGCTTTAAAAATAGTGCCTATGGCTTCACAGGAAGTTAAAGAAATCAGTGCGAAAACTGCTAAGCTGAGTAATGTGAACTTTTTCATAACGTTTATTTTAATAGTTTAATTTATTCTGAATTTGGAGAACTTTTCAGACGCGGTGAAAATCAGGGCGCCATCTGTTAATTGATTTTTTTATATCGTCGCCTGAAATTTTCTGGGTTAGGGCTTTTTCAAGCAATATTTTATATTCGTCATCATAAGCAAAACGGAGTGCGGCAATCTGCCCGAAATTCAGCTGCTCTTCCACATCATCCGATCTTTTTCCGAAAATTTCGAAGTAACGCTGTTTGAACTCAAGTCTTATAATTCTGTTCTGATTTCCCAAAGCGTAGTGTTGACGGAGCATGAAAGCCAAATAAAACAGCAGAAAAATAACCGTTGAAAACAAAATCCATATCAGCTGGTTTTCTTCATCTTTGAATGCTTTCCTGATACCAAAAACAAAAAGAAAGATCAGAATCGGCAATAATATAAAATGATGTGGCGGATAATATTTTTTATGGTTGGTGTAATTTTGGGTTTTCATAAAATTTCTCTATCAAAAATGCAACCACTTTCAATTAATATTCTGTAAGAAATTAATAATCAGATGCTTCAGTTTATTCTTTTTCCAGCAACGCGATCGCTTTCAGCATATCAAAACCTTTCCCAAGGACCGGTTTAAAGAGATCACCTTTTTTTTCTATCCGTTCCAGCGCATTTTCAATGTTGAAATCTGTAGGTTTTAAACCGGTTTTCAGTTCTTCCCATTCAATCGGCATGGAAACCGGGGCGCCGTTTTTAGGCCTTAAGCTGTAAACACTCGCTAAAGTCTGTCCGCGCCGGTTCTGAAGATAATCAAGATAGATTTTGTTTTTGTCACGTTTCTGCAAAGTCCTTTCCAGCGTTGTAATATCGGGCAGTTCTTTCTGAACCATCTGCATCATAATGTGAGCGAAGTTCTTTACCTGTTCAAAAGAATACTGCGCGCCGGTCGGGATATAAATATGAATTCCGGAACTTCCCGAAGTTTTGCAGTATCCTTTTATTTTTGCTTTATCCATTACCGTTTTTACCATTTTTGCCGTTTCGATGACGTCTTCAAAACTGTTGTTTTCTGACGGATCCAGATCCAAAACCAGATAATCCGGCTTGTCAATGGTATCTACGCAGCTCGTCCAGACATTCAGCTCAATGCAGCCGAGATTGTTAAGGTAAGCCATCGTTGCTTTGTTGTTGCAGAGAATATAATTGATGAATTTGTCACCGGATTCGGAATGTACTTTTTCGGTATCAATCCAGCCCGGAGTTTCCTCGGAGGCGTCCTTCTGGTAAAAACTCATCCCGTCGATACCGTTCGGGAAACGGTTCATCGATTGGGGCCTGTCTTTAAGGTGAGGTAAGATATATTTGGCAACGCTTTGGTAATACGCAATTACATCGCCTTTGGTTACCTGGTCTTTCGGAAAATACAGTTTATTCTGATTGGTGAGCTTTACTTCCTGTTTGTCAATTTTCGTGAGTGTTTCATTTTCCCTTTTCATAACAGATTGTTTTAGTGGAGCAGCTTTTGGACTTTTTTTTAATTCTTCTTTTTTAAAATTCAAATCTTCAGGATTGAGGTCTTCCCGCAGTCTCAGAAAAACCGGATGACGGAAAATATGGTCTTTGGTAAGTTCGGTGAATTTTATTTCTGCAATAAGCTCGGGTTTAATCCACGTTGCTTTGTCATTGGTTTTCGGAGTTTCGGCAAACGGACTTTCCGAGGTAATCAATGGTTCCATTTTTCCGTACAATTCCACTAAAGATTTATCGCTGAAACCCGTGCCTGTGTGTCCGCAGAAAATAAGATCTTTACCGTTATATCTTCCCAGAATCAGCGACCCGAATTTCTTTCTGGCTCCTTTCGGTGCGGTAAATCCACAAATGAGCACCTCTTCAGTCTGCTGACTTTTTATTTTGAGCCAGTCACCGTTTCTCGTGCCTTCCCGGTAAAGAGAATCGGTTCTTTTGGCAATCATTCCTTCGAGTCCCATTTTTTCGGTCATGCGGAAGAAATCTTCACCTTTTTCCAGAACATGGTCGGAATATTTTACAAATTCTGTTTCAGTGAGCGCGTCTTTAAGCAGTTCTTTTCTCTGTAGATAACTTAGATCTTCGGTAGAATGTCCGTTCAGCCAAAGCAAATCGAACACCTGAAAAATGACGTTCATATCCGGGTTTTCTCCAATCCGCTGCAACCACTGGAAATTCGGTTTTCCTTTATCATCGTAAGCCACAAGCTCGCCATCCAAAACCATTTCGTGACTTTGAAATTTGAGCGAATTGGCAACTTTTTTAAATTTTTCAAGATAAGACAATCCGTTTCTTGAATAGAGCTGCACATTTTTCCTTAAATCCGCGATTGCCCGATAACCGTCCCATTTGATCTCGAATGCCCATTCTTTCCCGCTGAACGGCTCTTTAGCAATGCCCGCAAGCATTGGAGTGATAAATTTTTTCAGTTTTCTTTCGCCGGTAAGGGCAGGAGTATAATTTTTAAATGATTTCACACTTTCATCAGCGGAAGTCTTCTTTTTCTTTAATTTTCCCTTTGAAATAAGGTATTCAGAAACTTTGGAATCGGGAGCTGTATTTTCTTCGGCATCATAAGTATCGGTAGCAAATTCGTCTTTATGTTTGATGAGAAGCCATGAATTTCCTTCTGTTGAATTTTTAATTTTGACAAGCGCAAATTCACCCTTTAATTTTTTGCCGTGCATTACAAATTTTAAAGATTCTTTGTGGAGTTCCTGCTGCATCACAAGATCATCGGTTTTTCCCTTCACTTTGTCAAGCGGCTCATAAGTTCCTTCATCCCATATTTCCACTTCTCCGGCTCCGTAATTGCCTTCTGGAATGCTTCCTTCAAAAGTGCGGTAAGCAAAAGGGTGATCTTCAACCATCATGGCGAGGCGTTTGTCGGCTGGATTTAGCGAAGGACCTTTCGGAACAGCCCAGCTTTTCAGAACGCCATCCATTTCCAGCCGGAAGTCGTAGTGCAACCGACTTGCTGCATGACGCTGAATCACAAATTTCAGTTTGCCTTTTCCGCGTTCCGCTTTTCCTTTAGGTTCGGCGGTCTGCTTAAAATCTCGTTTGCTGTTGTACTTTTCTAATGCCATTTTTTTTTTGATCAAGAATTAGACAATTATCCCGCTTTTACTTTTCCTGCTTCGAGACTGGCTTTCAGCTGTGCCATTAAATCTGTTGCTTTTGCAGAAACTTCCTTCTTGGTTTCCACTTTTTTGGTTTTTCCTTTGGCTTTGGCTTCAATGATTTTCATTAAATCATCGTTGTAGGTGTTTTTATATTTTGCAGTATCAAATTTCGTCGCGCGTTGCTTGATCAGGGATTCAGCCATTTCGAGTTCGTCTGCACTCGGGTTTTTTGCGCCCGGTATTTTTAAATCTTCAAAACTGCGGAGTTCTTCTGGGTACCGCATACGGTTGACCATTAAAATTTTTTCCTGATATGGACGCACGAGACAGAGAATTTCTTTTTCCCGAAGAATAAAAGTTCCAATGCCCGCCATTTTTGTTTTTAAAAGGGCTTTAAGCAATAATTTATAAGCTTCTTCGCCGTTTTTCTGAGGTTCCAGAAAATAGGAAGACTCAAAATAAGCACTGTCAATTTCATTAATGTCGACAAACTGCTTAATGTTGAGCATTTTGGATTTTTCCGGATTTACTTCATCAAAATCTTCCGGAGTAAGCACGACGTAACGGTCTTCGAGTTTGTAGCCTTTCACAATGTTTTCCCATTTCACTTCTTTTCCGGTTGTGGCATTCACTCTTTTAAACTGTATATTCGAAAGGTCATCTTTATCCAGCATATCCAAATCGAGATTACTTTCGCCTGTTGCGGAATAAAGTTTGATAGGAATATTTACCAGCCCGAATCCTATGGATCCATTCCAAATTGCTCTCATAATGTGTGGTTTATTTTTTAAAAGCCATCAAAAATTCGTCCAAAAGGAATGTTGGTTTTATTAAACTCCCTAACTTTAATCAAAATATTAGATCATGAAAATCGCAACTTACAACGTAAACGGTGTCAACGGAAGGCTTCCTGTTTTGCTTAAGTGGCTGCAGGAATCTCAGCCGGATATTGTGTGTCTTCAGGAACTGAAAGCGCCTCAGGAAAAATTTCCGGAAGCTGAAATTCTTGAAGCAGGATATCATTCAGTCTGGCTCGGACAAAAGAGCTGGAATGGAGTTGCAGTCTTATCAAAACTGGGAAAGCCAATAGTTTCCCGAACTGACCTTCCGGGCGAAGAGGAAGTGGAAGCGAGCCGTTATCTTGAAGTGAAAATTAAAGATTTAATTATTGCATGCATTTATCTGCCGAACGGAAATCCGGTTCCGGGACCGAAATTCGATTATAAAATGCGCTGGTTTGAAAGATTGGATGCACATGCGGAAATGCTTATTACTTCAAATAAAAAAGTTCTGCTCATCGGCGATTTTAATGTAATGCCGACGGAAAAGGATGTTTATAAACCGGAGAAATTTAAGAATGATGCGCTGTTTTTACCGGAAGTCCGGGATGCGTTCCATAATTTAATCAGTCAGGGGTGGACTGACGCATTGAGACATTTGCATCCGGATGAGGAAATATATACTTTTTGGGATTATTTCCGGAATGCCTACCAACGAAACGCAGGTTTAAGAATTGACCATTTTCTCCTTTCCACTGAAGTGGTACCGCATCTGAAAAAAGCTGAAGTAGATAAATTTGTCCGTGGCTGGGAAAAATCAAGCGATGACGCTCCGGTATGGATAGAGCTGAAAATCTGATATAATTCATTCTCACATTTCTTTTGATTTTCAGTAACTTTAGGTATTAGAATTCAATACAATGCCTTTTAATATTCCCG
Source organism: Kaistella soli (assembly GCF_019038595.1). GTDB lineage: Bacteria > Bacteroidota > Bacteroidia > Flavobacteriales > Weeksellaceae > Kaistella > Kaistella soli. The sequence continues at coordinate 132,469 of NZ_JAHOPF010000002.1, read as the reverse complement.
AACATTTAACCGGCCTAAACGATGCGGAAGTAAAACGCTCACAGGGAGCAAATGGTTTTAATCAGATGCATACGCCGAAGAAAAGCAACTGGCTCAATCTTCTGATTGATATCGTGAAAGAGCCGATGCTTATTTTACTCATTGTTATCGCACTGATTTATCTGGCAGTAGGAAATTACGGTGAATCGCTGTTTATGCTCGCGGCCATTATTCTGGTTTCGGGCATTTCCTTTTATCAGGATAATAGAAGTAAAAAAGCTCTGGAAGAGCTTGAAAAACTGAATGAACCTTTAAGCAAAGTCATTAGAAATTCGAAGATTACAGAAATTCCCACGCATGAGATTGCGGTAGGGGATTTGTGCATCACTGAAGAAGGAAAAATGATCAACGCGGACGGCACAATCCTTCACAGCAACGACTTTTCTGTCAATGAATCTTCCCTCACCGGAGAAAGTTTTTCTGTATTTAAAGACAGTTCATCAGAAGATTCCAAGGTTTATAGCGGAACTTTAACCGCTTCGGGACTTGCCGTTTTTAAGGTGGAGGAAATCGGAAAGAAAACAAAACTGGGCAAAATAGGCGAATCCCTCATCAATATCAGGGAAGAGAAATCACCGTTACAGCTGCAGATCGAAAAGTTTGTAAAATCAATGGCCGTTATTGGGATTATTGTTTTTCTGCTCGTATGCGGCGTTAATTTTTATCATACCCAGAATATTGTAGATTCTTTATTAAATGGTCTTACGCTGGCAATGTCGATACTTCCGGAAGAAATTCCTGTTGCATTTACCACTTTTATGGCGTTGGGTGCCTGGAAGCTAATGAGAGAAGGAATTATCATTAAAAAGAGCAGCATTGTAGAAACTCTGGGAAGTACGACAGTGATCTGCACTGATAAAACCGGAACAATAACCGAAAATTCAATGCACCTGAAAACAGTGTATGATTTTAAAACGAACCGGAATTATTCCGATAAAGAATTTAATAATCAAAATATCTCTGAGCTCATCAGTTACGCGATGTGGAGCAGCGAGCCGGTTCCTTTTGATCCTATGGAAAAAACGCTGCATCATGTTTATGCAGAAACACAGGAAAAGGATTTACGGAAAGATTTCTGTATGTTTCACGAATATCCGCTCGACGGAAAACCTCCGATGATGACCCATCTTTTTGAGAATCCCCACGGCGAACGAATTATTGCTGCAAAAGGTGCTCCCGAAGCGATCCTGAATGTCTCAAGGTTAACGGAAACTGAAAAAAAACATTTAGAAAAACGTATTGAGGATTTCGGGAAAAAAGGTTACCGTGTTTTAGGCGTAGGAAAATCAGATTTTAAAGGAGCAGACTTTCCCCAAAAACAGCAGGAGCTTTCTTTTGAATTTCTGGGCTTTGTCGTTTTTTATGATCCGCCAAAAAAAGGAATTCAGGATGTTTTCCGTCAAATTTATGAAGCAGGAATTCAGGTGAAAGTAATTACCGGAGACAATGCTGAAACAACCAAAAGTATTGCCGAACAGGCAGGAATTCATCACAGCGGAATTCCTGTAAACGGTGCTGAAATAACCCGTTTGTCAGAAGGTGATTTAATGAAAACCGCAGCAGAAAAGGTTTTGTTTACAAGAATGTTTCCTGAGGCTAAACTTGAAGTCATCAATGCTTTAAAGAAAAATGGGGAAGTGGTTGCCATGCTTGGCGATGGGGTAAACGACGGGCCTGCATTAAAATCAGCGCACATTGGAGTTGCAATGGGCGTTAAAGGTACCGAAATTGCAAAAGCTGCAGCCTCTTTAGTGCTGACTTATGATGATTTGGGAAAACTCGTCACAGGAATTGCGGCAGGCCGCAGGATTTACACCAATATCAAAAAAGCGGTGCAGTATATCATTTCCATTCACATTCCTATCATTCTTACGGTATCGCTTCCGCTGTTTTTGGGTTGGGCGTTTCCGCAGATTTTTACGCCGGTTCACGTTATCTTTTTGGAGCTGGTGATGGGACCTACCTGTTCCATTGTGTATGAAAATGAACCGATGGAAAAAAATACGATGCTTCAAAAGCCGAGACCGATGTCAGAAACTTTTCTTACCTGGAAGGAATTGATTTTAAGTGTCATTCAGGGATTGATTATCGCTGCCGGAGTAATGTTTATTTATCAGTTCACTTACCGAAACGGCGGAAATGAGGAAACTGTTCGGGCGATGGTTTTTACCACCTTAATTTTTGCGAACATCCTGCTCAGCCTTGCAAACCGTTCTTTTTATTATTCGATGTTTGAGAGTTTCAGGAATAAAAATAATCTGATGGTTTATGTTACGGGAGCAACTGTTATTCTGCTTGCCATCATGCTTTATTACGAACCGGTAACTCAGTTTTTTAAGCTAAGTGCATTAAATGCAGAACAATTATTAACTGCTTTATCTGTGGCTGTTATTTCTGTGCTTTGGTTTGAGATTTATAAACTGATCAGAAGGTCATTTAATAAATGAAATCACGAATTAAGTTTTGATTTAATGGAAATAAAAACGTTCACCAAAATGATGAACGTTTTTTTTATGATTGCAAAATTATTAATCCAAACCGCCTTTTCTGGTCGGTTCTTTCACTTCCGGCCATTTCATTGGTTCGCCGGTTCTGGAATCAATGGGAAGTTTGCTTCTTTCAGCAGAAGATTTTTCAGGATCTTCGCTGGCCATATACGTCAGGATCGCAATAAGTGCTACGTTGCTTTTTACGTCATCAAAAACAATTTTATCGTAAGTATCGCGATTGGTATGCCAGGTGTAATTACCATAACTCCAGTTGAGCGATCCGAGCATAAATGCAGGCGCACCCGCCGCTACGAAAGAAGCATGATCAGAACCGCCACCACCGGGAGTTCCCGGGAAGGTAGTTTTAATATCTTTGGTAAGCTCACTTGGAACGGCACTAAGCCAACGGCTTAAATAATCATAAGAATTCAGAAAGCCCTGTCCGCTGATATTTGCAATTCTTCCGGTACCGTTATCCTGATTGAAAACAGCCTGTACTTTTGGCATCTGGTCTCTGTGTGCGGACACATAACCGCGGGAGCCGTTAAGTCCCTGTTCTTCACTTCCCCAAAGACCGACAATAATGGTTCTCTTAGGGTTTGGGTATAATTTTTTGATAATTCTGGCAACTTCCATCATGGTGATGGTTCCTGTTCCGTTGTCAGTAGCACCGGTTCCGCCGTCCCATGAATCAAGGTGGGCAGAAAGGATGATGTATTCATCAGGTTTTTCAGAACCTTTAATTTCCGCAACGGTATTAAAAGTCGGCGCCATTCCTTTGTCTTTGGAGTTGGCCTGAATTTTCAGTTTCGGTGTGGTTCCGTGCTGCAGCATTCGGTAAAGCTGGCCGTAATCTTCAAGAGAGATATCAACAGCCGGAATCTTTTTTGTTCCGGCAGCAAATATTTTGTTCACTCCAAAACCTCTTGACCAGGTAGAAGAGATAATTCCGGCAGCGCCGGCTTCTTCTAATTTTTTATTCAGGGTTCTTGATGTCTCCCCGGTATTCTGAATGCTTTTTCTCCATTGCTCTGATTCTGCTTCCGCATTCTTTTTCATTTTTTCAAAAGACTCGGGCGTCGCAAATTCTTTCCAGTTGTATTCCGGTCTGCCGGATGATTGGTATTGTGAAACCATTACCAGTTTTCCTTTCACTTTTGAAAGCCATTTGCTGAATTCTTCTTTGGATTTAAATTCCGGCAGCATTATTACTTCAGCAGTAAGACCTTTTGATGATGTTGCGGGACTGAAAGCAAGCTGCATTCCTTCTAAAGATTTGGTGTAAGGATGCACCATTTCTATGCTTGAAGTTCCTCTTTCCCAAGATTTCCATTCTCCCCACTGCTCATTTTTCGCATCAATTCCCCAGTTTTGGAAGCGCTTTACCGCCCAGTCGTGTGCCTGCTGCATTTTCGGGCTTCCGACCAACCGTGGACCGATTTCATCTGTTAATTCATAGGCAAGATGTTCAAGCTGAGAGTTTTGGTAGGTTTCCTCCATAATAGATTTTACCATCTGGTCTTTCGTCTGGGCATTTAATCCGACTGCAAAAACCGTTGATACCATCAGTACCTTCGCGTAATTCTTCATTATATTAACTTTTTTTGTGAAGATAACAAAATTTATGAAATCACGGAAAAGGACACTGGCACAGAAATTTTCCAATAGAACCATTATCAAAAAAAAAACCGGAAGAATAAATCCTCCCGGCTTTGACCGAAGTCGCTACTTAAAATAATTAAGCCTATTTTTTGATCACTTTATGAGTGGAAGTTTTTCCGTCCTGCGTAATCTTCATGATGTACATTCCTGTTGGCAAATTCTGAACGTTGACCGCGCTTTCGGACTGATTGCCATCTTTAACAATTTTTCCGTCTGTGGAAATAAGTTGATAGCTGTAATCTCCTTTAGCATTAATGTTCAACACATCTTTTACCGGATTAGGATAAACATTTACGTTTTCAACAGTGTTTCCAGCTAATGAAGAAACAGTTCCTGCAGGTTTAATGTTTAAGGTATAATCTTCAACCTGTCCGTAAGAGAAGGTTTCACAGGAAGTTGGGATTCCATTATACTTCATGGAAACTCTCATTCTGGTGTTGCCGGTAAGCGCAGTTGCAGGAATTGTGATTGATCCTGAAACCGGCGTCGTTTTGGAAGCAGCTTTTGTGAAGACGGTTTCTCCAGCATCAGAAAAATCTCCATCTCCGTTATAATCTATAAAGACCGCATAGCCTTCATTGTAAGTTGTGGAAGTCCATTTCGGAGTAATGGTAATGGTGTAAGCAGTTCCCTTATTTACATCCGCAATCTGAGCTGTGAAATCTTCATAACCTGCAGTTCCGGTAGAAGTATTATTAATGGTTCCGAAAACTACTTTGTTGATTTTTTCATCAGATGTAGAATTTCCTTTTGAAGCACAGTAAGCAACCGGTGGAGTGGTACCAGATCCTGTAGTTACGGATAAAACGTTACTTGCTGCGGAAGCATTTCCTGCTGCATCTTTTGCTTTTACAGTGAAGTTATAGGTTGTAGAAGCTGTTAAGCCAGTAATTGATGCAGAAGTTACTGCTGTATTTCCTAATAAAGTTGCGCCGCTGTAAACATCATAACCTGTTACACCAACGTTATCAGTAGAAGCTGACCAGCTTAAATTAGTCGCCACAGAAGTTGTTCCGCTTGCAGTAAGATTGGTCGGAGCAGAAGGAGCAATCGTATCCGTAGAAGTTCCACCGCCGGAATATGCTGTTCCTAAACCAACTGCGTACAATGCGTTTTGGGTTGCGATTGCTTCAGGGGAATCTGCGCCGTATAAATCTTTTGCAGACTGAATTGCATAGGTTAAAACACTTGCATAAGTTGATGTAGAAGAAAGGTAAGAAGTTTCCATTCTGTAGATGATCTTCGCAGATTTATCAAAACCGATTCCGGTTACAGAATAAGAATTTCCCTTGTCATTCGTTCCTGTTTTTCCCTGAGTCAAAATATAGAAGAAATGGTTAAGAACTCCACTGTTGTAGTGAACGCCGCACTGGTCATTATTGTTGGTCGGTGTACAACTGCTTGTTGCAGCTTTCCAGTTTGTTCCTAAATAGGTATCCGGTTGTGCACTTAATCCGGATTTCGGATTGCTCATTGATCTTAAATATCCCGGAGCAGTTTTCGTGATATCTTCACCGATTAAGAAATTCTGTTTGGTCGGTGCAAAAGCATTTTCCACTACAGATCCCCAAATATCAGAAAGACCTTCATTCAGCGCGCCGGATTCTCTGGAGTAAACCAGGTTTGCAGAATATTCGCAGATTCCGTGTCCCAATTCGTGTGCAGTTACATCTAAAGAAGTTAACGGTGCAAAAGTGGAGGCTCCGTCACCGTAAACCATTTCTGTTCCTGACCAATACGCGTTTTCGTATGCGGAACTGTAATGAACGTAACTTTTCAGAGCACCTCCGGAATTATTGTAACTGTTTCTGTTGAAGGTGTTTTTAAAATAATCATACGTGCTGGAGACTCCCCAATGTGCGTCTAAAGCTGCATTATCAAACGCTGCGTTGTTAAATTCAGCAGCAGTCCAGTTATTATCAGCATCGGTAAAATCGGTTGTTTTTAAAGTCGTTCCTTTTTTTAAATTATAGGTAAAAACGCCACTCCCACGGGTTGCATCGCGCAACGTATAATTGGTCCCAACTAAAGTTGTAGAAATAGTTTTTGAGCCGCTGTATCTTGTAGCCGCAGTGCCATCAACCAAAGCTAATTTTGCAGCTTCAATGTCTGAACTTTTTTCAATATGTTCATTATGAGCTGCAGAATCTCCGAAAATTCCTTTTGCATGTTTAATGATCGCGTCGGTCATCAGAATTTTTCCATCCAAAGCATCTACATAAACATATTCTCTGCTTAAAGGCTGGGCGGCATAAATATCAAATTTATAAGCCAGTAATAATTTGAATGAACCGTCATTTTGCTCAATTGGAACGAGAACCAGTTCGCCTTGCGGTTTGTTATAATTGTTTTCTTTAGCGTATTCTGCATCTTCCCACATGTATTTTTCGGCACCGGTATGTTTAAGGGCAGAATTTAAAGCTGAAGAAGCACTTAATGCAGGTTGGGTAGTAACATCAGTAATCGGGAAAATATTTCCGGATAAACTTGCCACTTTTCCATTTTGAGAATGCGTAGTATACACTACATACTGAACTTTTATACCGTCGTAATAAAGCTGGAATTTTTCGTCAACGAAAGAACTCGACGGATCAAGCTGAGTCTTGACACTTTGTAAACTTGCCCTCGAGTCAAGGTTCAGGCTTTGTTTTAAAATTTCATTTATGTTTGCTGATCTGGCGCTCAGTCCACCGTTAAAGGTGATCAAATCAACTCTGCCATTGGTGTCAATGTTTCTTTTACTCACAAAATCCTGTGCTGAAACCTGACCCGCAATAAGCAGCATTATTAATCCTGCAGAAAATATATGTTTTTTCATAAGACAATATTTATTTAATAATTTGATCAAATGTAAATAAAATTGCAATACAAAAAATAAATCAGCAAATTATTTTTGAAAATTTATTTATAAGGCGTATTAAGTAGTTTATTCTTAAGTAAATAGATTTTTTATGACATTAACCTCAACGAAGTAATATTTAGGAAAACTTATTTATTGCATAATATCATTATGTTTTCCTAAATGAAATTTAATAATTATTGCGAAAATAGGAATACAGCGTCTTTTCTAAGCATTTTGAAAATCAATATTTATTTTGAAATAAGATTCAGAAATTCCTGTTCGTCCAAAATTTCTATCGAGCCGATTTCCTGGGCTTTTTTCAGCTTGCTTCCGGCTTTTTCGCCAACGACCAGATAATTGAGATTTTTGGAAACTGCAGAAATATTTTTACCGCCATGTTTTTCCACCATTTCTTCGGCATCATCACGCGTGAAAAGAGAGAGTTTCCCGGTGAACAGAAAAGTCTTGTTTTCAAGGACGTTGCTTAAAACTTCGCTGGTGTTTTCGCCTCTTTCCAGCTGAACACCATAGGATTTCAATCGTTCTACCATCAGAATATTTTCGGAGTTCTGAAAGAATGCGATGATGCTGTCCGCGATTTTACCGCCGATGTCTTCTACCTGTACTAGTTCTTCCGCAGTAGCCTTCCGGAGATCATCTATGGAATTAAAGTTCTTTGCCAGTTTCTTTGCAACGGTTTCGCCAACATGTTTAATTCCGATTCCGAATAATACTTTCTCGAAAGGAACGGTCTTCGATTTTTCAATTCCGTCAATGATATTCTGTGCAGATTTTTCAGCCATTCTTTCCAGCGGGAGAAGCTGTTCTTTGGATAACGCATAAAAATCGGCAGGATTTTCAACCAGCTTTTCGCGGTAGAGCTGCTCGATCGTTTCGCTTCCAAGGTTTTCGATATTCAGTGCCTTTCGGGAAACGTAATGTATCATTCTACCTACAACCTGCGGCGGGCAGTGCAGTTCGTTCGGGCAGAAATGAATCGCCTGATCCTCAATTTTAATGAGTTCGGTGCCACATTCCGGGCAGTTTTTTATGTACTCGATTTCTGGATTTTCAGTGTTTCTTTTTTCAAGATTTACCCCTACGATTTTCGGAATAATTTCGCCTCCTTTTTCGACATACACAAAATCGTGCTCATGAAGACCCAGTTTTTTGATGATATCTTCATTATGCAGACTTGCTCTTTTAACAACTGTTCCGGCCAGCAGAACAGGTTTCAGATTGGCAACGGGAGTGATAGCGCCCGTTCTTCCGACCTGGTAAGTAACGGCCTGCAGTTCGGTTTCCACTTTTTCGGCTTTGAATTTATAAGCCATCGCCCAGCGCGGGGATTTTGCGGTATATCCTAAATTTTTCTGCTGAGCCAAATCATTCACTTTGACGACAATTCCGTCGATATCGAAACCAAGTTTGTGTCTTTCAAGATCCCAAAAACTGATAAATTCTTTTACTTCGTCCAGCGTTTTACAAAGTTTTGCCTGTTCTGAAATATGAAATCCCCAGGATTTTGTTTTATGAAGAAGTTCCCAGTGAGTCTTAGCCGGAAATTCAGCAGAAATATACTGATACAGCACCGATGAAAGACCGCGTTTTCTTACTTCCGCAGAATCCTGTATTTTTAAACTTCCGGAAGCTGTATTTCTTGGATTCATAAACGGATCCAAACCTTCTTCCTCGCGTCTTATATTGATTTTATTAAAGTTTTTTCTGGTCAGATAGATTTCACCGCGTATAAAAAACCGCTCCGGGAAATCACCGTGAAGCTGCATGGGTATTTCAGAAATCGTTTTCACGTTTGCAGTGATTTCATCTCCCTGAAAACCATCACCGCGCGTCACAGCTTCTTTCAGTTTGCCGTTTTCGTACAGAATGGAGATTGATGCGCCATCATACTTGAGTTCCGCAACAAATTCCACTGGTCCGTTCACAGTTTTCTGTACTCGGTTTTCCCAGTCTTCAAGGTCGTTGAAATCGTAAGAATTATCCAGAGAATACATCCTGAACTGATGCTGAACGGTCGGAAAATTTTTGGTGATTTCCCCACCGACACGTGAAGTAGGAGAGTTGCTGTCGTAAAACTCGGGATGTTTCGCTTCCAGATCCTGAAGTTCCTTCAATTTCAAATCAAATTCAAAATCTGAAATGGTAGGTTCATCCAAAGTATAATAGCTGTAATTGTGCTGATGAAGTTCTGTTCGGAGTTCTTCTATTTTTTGCTGAATGTTTTCGGGCATCTTAAGGAGGTTTGCACAAAAATAATTAAATGAATCCGGATTTCTAAAATTATAACTGCATTTTTGAATATATCAGCTCAATGATTAGTAATTCAAAGGCTTGAATTTGATATACGCTTCTGCAACTCTAAGAAAAGTGAAAATACTGGAAATTAATCTTAATTTTATGAACAAATTATCAGCAATGTTACTTTTTGCCACAGCTGTTTTTTCCGCGCAAACCAAAATTATTGCGCACAGAGGCTTCTGGAAAACCGAAAATTCGGCTCAGAATTCAATTTCTTCTTTGCAGAATGCACAGGAACTTAAAGTGTATGGATCTGAATTTGATGTGCGGATGACGAAAGACGGTAAACTGATCATCAATCATGACGAAAAGTTCAACAGTTTGGAAATTTCTGAATCCGACTGGTCGGAAGTGAAAAAGCAAAAACTTCAGAACGGGGAGAAAATCCCAACACTAAAACAGTACTTAAAACACGGCGGAAAAGATTCTTCAGTAAAACTGATTATTGAACTTAAGCCTGCAAAAACCTTAGACCTCGAAATCGAAATGGTGGAAAAAGCATTGAAAGAAGTTAAACGTCTGGAACTTTTTGGGCAGTGTGAATTCATTTCTTTCAGTTTAAATATCTGCAAAGAAATAAAGAAACGCAATGGAGAGGCAGTGGTACAGTATCTCAACGGCGACCTTTCCCCACAGGAACTGGTAAAACTTGATATAGACGGTTTTGGCTATCACTACAAAGTTTTGCAGAAAAATCCGACCTGGATTCAGGAAGCCCAAAATCTAGGTTTAATAACAAACTCCTGGACGGTAAATGATATAAATATTTTCCTGGAACTTAAAAATTCCGGTATCGGTCACATCACGACCGATATTCCTCACCTTTTAAAAAATAACTAATATGCTTTTTTCTTAGTTCGTCAGCATTTCTTCAATTTTCTTTGACACTTTTTCAGCGTTAGGCAGCATTTCTTTTTCCAGAATAAGATTGATAGGAACCGCGGGCAGATTGAGTGAACCCATTGCTTCCACCGGAGCGTCCAAATATCGGAAACAGTTTTTAGAAATACGGTGAGCGAAGGCTTCAGCAAATGAATTGTTGAGTTGCTCTTCCGTTAAAACCAAACATTTTCCATGGAGTTTTGCTCTTTCGAAAACCAATTTTTCATCCAGAGGAATTAACGTTCTTAAATCAATCACTTCCACATTTCCGGGGAAGTTTTTGGCGGCCTCTTTTGCCCAGTAAACACCCATTCCGTAGGTGACAATCAGCATGGTTCTGCCTTTCTCTGTTTCTGATGGATTGGCTTCAAGAATAATGTTTCCTTTTCCGAGCGGTAAAATATAATCTTCCGCCGGTTCGATGGTTTTGGCGTCTTCAGTTCCTGGTACTTTGCTCCAGTATAAGCCTTTGTGTTCGAGCATAATCACTGGATTGGGATCGTAATACGCTGCTTTCAGTAGGCCTTTGAAATCTGCCGCGTTGCTCGGATAAGCAATTTTGATCCCTTTAATATTGGCGAGAATACTTTCCACACTTCCGCTGTGATAAGGTCCGCCACCGCCGTAAGCTCCGATTGGTACACGGATGATATTGCTCACCGGAAATTTGCCGTTTGATAAATAATTTGATTTTGAAATTTCCGTAATCAACTGGTTGATTCCCGGATATATATAATCAGCGAACTGTACTTCAACGATCGGTTTTAAACCGACGGCGCTCATTCCAACAGTGGAACCGATGATATATGCTTCCTGAATAGCGGTATTGAAAACTCTTTTGTTCCCAAATTTTGCTCCCAGCGTAACAGCCTCGCGGAAAACACCGCCGATTCGTTCACCCACATCCTGGCCGTAAAGCAATGCTTCGGGATGTTTCCACATGATTTCCTGGATAGCGTGGATGGCAGCATCCACCATCACGATTTTTTCCTGGCCTTTTGGTTCGCGTTCACCCACTTCTTCGGTAATCGGGGTCGGGGCAAAAACGTGGTTTTCTACAGTTTCAGCTTTAGGATCTGGTGCATTGATCGCTTTTTGAAAAGCCTGTTCCGCTTCCAGTCTTGCTTTCTTTTCGATCTGTTTCAGCAGGTCTTCGCTGATGCCTTCATTAATCAATCTGTTTCTTAAAATATTTCCCGGATCCTTGGCGCGGTGTTTTGTAAGGTCTTCTTCATCTCTGTAAAATTCTCTCCTCACTCCTGAAGTATGATGGCCAATTAACACGGTTTTTGCACAGACGAGCATTGGTTTTCTTTCCGTTCTTACAAAATCGACTGCTTTTTTTATGCCTTCAAAGCTTGCCACAAAATCGGTTCCGTCAATCCGCATCCGGTTTAACCCGACAAAGCCTGCAGCGAAATCGTACGCGTCAGAAGTACGGGCTTCTTCTTTGGTAACGGAAATTCCCCATTCGTTATCCTGAATGAGAAAAATAATGGGGAGCTGATGCAGTGCAGCAAACTGAAACGCCTCCGAAACTTCTCCTTCTGTCACGGAATTATCGCCGAAACTGCATACCACCACAGGATTTTTCTCGTAAGTCTTTAAACCGAATTCCTGAATGTATTTAATACCCTGTGCAATACCAGTTGTAGGAATGGCCTGCATTCCTGTAGCCGAACTTTGATGAATAATCTTCGGAAGATTTTCTTCCAGACTGGACGGATGTGAATAATAAGAGCGGCCGCCGGAAAAGGGATCGTCGGCTTTTGCCAACAGCTGCAGCATTAAGCGGTACGGTTCAAAACCAATTCCCAGAAGTAAGCTTTCGTCGCGGTAATAGGGTGAAACCCAGTCTTCCCTGGTGAGCTGATAGGCTGTTGCAAGCTGAACGGCTTCGTGGCCTCGGGAAGTACTGTGAACATATTTGGTAATATTACGGTTTTCCTCGTAAATGTCGGCCATTGCTTTGGCGAGCATCATGTGGTTGAAAGCCTTTAATAAAATCTCCTCTGAAACGTTTTGTTTTGTGCCAATTTCCATAGTTAACAAAGATAAAAATTTTAGGGGAGTGGCAAAAACATTTGACTACAATTGGTTTTTAAGAAAAACTTTGCCAGAATATATATGAAGTTTTGTCGGATTCGCAGTTTTTAATACTGAATGCTCCAATAACGGATTTCAACATCTATTTTCCATACCGCAATTAATGGATTGAAATCTAGTCAAAAACGCAATTATATCTGTTAAATATTGAATACTATTGATTTTCCATGTTTTTATTTCTATATTTGGCCAACTTAAAAAAAAATTTATGAAAAAATTATTACTATCTGGATTTCTTGCATTAGGAATCGGTGCGAATGCACAAATTAACCACGTAGCAGATTTTGAAGAAGCAACAGATGTGGGCCAGTACGCTCAGTTTGGCGGCGGTACAATGACTGCAGCGGCTGCCTGTTCCGGAAGTTTTGGCGGACAGTTAGCCATTGGAGGGACTGTTTCCCAAACCGGCTGGATGGTTTTGGTAGACGTTCTTGAAGAGGAGTTCGGAAAACTTAACAACGGACAGGCAGTGGATGTGAACTTCAAGTACAAAAAAGCAGCGGGATCTAATGGAACCCTGTATGTAGCATTATTTACTTTCAATCCAAGCGGCAATAACTGGAGTATTGAATATATCGGTGCCGGCACTGCGCTGGGTACCGCCGCAATTACATCCTGTACAACAAAATCGGCAGTAATTCCTGCCGGTAAAATGCAGCCGGGAACCTCCTATGGTATTGGTGCATGGGTAGTAGGAAGTGCAGCCGGAAATATTTTTGTTGATGATATTTCTATGCTTCAGCAAGGTGTCAGCGCTGCTCCATCATGCACTTCATTCGTTGGACTTACCAATGGGGCAGTTTTACCAGCAGGTACTAACACAATCAATTGGGCAAGTGCGGATACAGCGGTAAACTATATTCTTACTGTAGGAACTACTCCTGGTGGCACGGATGTTTTCTCACAAACTGTAGCCGGTACTTCTCAAAACATTACGCTTAGTCCTAATACAACGTATTATGCGAAGGTTGTACCTAGCAACACGGAAGGTGAGGCGACAGGATGCCAGGAGGTTACTTTCAGTACAAACAGTACTGTTTCTTACTGTGGATTAACTACCAATCAGCCAACGGCAATTTTCCCGATTTCTTCAGTGAACTTTGCTGGAGTGACCAAAACTTCATCTGCGGCTTCAGGTTCGGTGCCACATTACGAAGATTTCTCAAGCACTATGTTTGAAGTGAAGAATAACGTAACCTCCCTACCATTAACTGTCTTGGGCGTAACCAACGCGAACCCTTTAAACGGATGGGCAATGTCTGTATTTATCGACTGGAATGGTGACGGTGATTTTGATGACGCAGGAGAATCTTACTTCAATACAACTCCTTCAATGATCAGAGTGGCAGGCGTTGCAACAAATCCGGTAACCTTGACTGGAAATATTACAATACCGGCAGGTACTACTTTTGGTCAGAAGAGAATGAGAGTGAAATATAACTTCTCGACTGCTACAATTCACCCTGCTCTGGAAACTGGCTGTTCCCAAATGGGTAACGGACAGGCTGAAGATTATACTATTGATTATAAGGAGTTCCTGGCGGTAGGAAACGTTGCTAAAACAGAAGTTTCTTTATACCCGAATCCATTTACTGATGTTCTGAAAATTTCAGAGATCAAAGGAGTGAAATCAATCAGTATCACTGACGCGTCTGGAAGAACTGTTCAAAATTTAGCACCTGCTGCTGAACTGCACTTAGGTCAGTTGAAATCAGGACTTTACTTTGTGAATTTAAAATACGAAGACGGAACTGTTAAAACAGTAAAATCAATCAAAAAATAATTGGTTTTAAACTATCAGGAAGGCGGCAGATTTATCTGCCGCCTTTTTTATTTTTATAATCTGAAATTCTAAATCATATGATAGCCATGTGTGAAATTTATTTAAGCCCTTTTTTAGTACTTAGGAACTTAAATGGCATTAAAATTTTCCTTATTCTATTTTCTACGATTGCAACTTTTTTCTAAAGAAATTTTAAACTAATTTTACCAAAATTCTTCCGAAAATGTATTTGATTTTTGATACTGAGACTACTGGTTTACCTAAAAATTTTAACGCACCGCTCACAGATTCAGACAATTGGCCACGAATGGTTCAGATTGCCTGGCAGCTTCATGATCAGAACGGTAACTTACTCGAAAATCAGGATTACATTATCAAACCTGAAGGTTATGATATCCCTTTTAACGCGACAAGAATTCACGGAATTTCAACAAAAATGGCCAGGGAAGAAGGTCGTGAATTAGCGGAAGTGCTGGCAGAATTTCAGGAAGTGCTGCAAAAGGCAAAAGTAGTGGCAGGTCACAATATCGATTTCGATTATAAAATTGTAGGTGCCGAATTTCACCGGAAAGAAATTGAAAATACCCTTGAAAAAATACCGTCCGCAGATACGATGGAACTCGGAACAGATTTCTGTAAACTTGGCGGCGGAAGAAACGGAAGATATAAGTCCCCAAAATTGGTGGAGCTGTATGAAAAACTCTATGGCGAAAAATTTGATGAAGCGCATAATGCCGCAGCAGACGTGAATGCGACGGCGCAGGTCTTCTTCGAAATGATGAGAATAGATGTGATTCCAGCTGAAAAACTGTTGATTTCAGATGCAGAATTACAGGACTTCATCAGGAATCATCCTAATCCTTTTCCACCTTTTGGTATCATTATCAGACGGCAGGTTGCGGACTCCAAAAAGAAAAAAACTGTCGATTTTGGCGATACGGATGAGATTGAAATCGGAGATTATTTCAATTTTCACAATCACAGTATTTATTCCTCGCTGCAGGCTTCTTCCCATATTTCCGACCTCATTAAGAAAGCCCTTCAGAATAATTTTGCTGCGGCAGGTTTGGTGGATTTGGGTAATATGATGGGCGCTTTCAAATTTGTTTCCGAAATCGAAAAAGCCAACGGTAATATCAAAAAAAACTATCAGGAATATTCAGAAAAGAAACTGAAAGCTGAAGAAAACGGAGAAGAGTTTAATGAACCTGAACCGAGGAAAGAAGCTCTGATTCCAATTATCGGCTGCGAATTTTATATATCGGACCGGCCGGAACAGAAACAGTTTACCAAAGATGATCCCGACCGCAGAACCAATGTAGTGCTGCTCGCAAAAAATTTTAACGGGTATAAAAACCTGGCTAAACTTTCAAGTTTGGGATATGTGAACGGGTTTTATTTTGGTGTTCCGAGGATTTCCAGAAAGATGATTGCTGAGTACAAAGAAGATCTCATTGCTTTAACTGCCGGTACTGCGGGTGATATTCCGAGTACAATTCTTGAGTTTGGAGAACAGAAAGGAGAAGAAATTTTCAAATGGTGGAAAGATACTTTTGGTGACGATTTTTATGTACAGATCCAGAATCATCAGGTAGAAGAAGAAGAGCACTTAAATGAAGTCCTTCTGGAATTCGCCGAAAAATATGATGCTAAAATTTTGGCTCAGAACGAAACATTTTACACCGAAAAAGCCGATGCCAATATTCAGGATATCCTGTACTGTATCAAAGACGGGGAGAAGCTTTCCTCACCTGTAGGAAAAGGTTTTGGTAAAAGAAGAGGGCTTCCTTCCACCGAATATTATATTAAAAACCAGGACGAACTCAAGCAGACTTTCATTCAGTTTCCCGATGCGTTTGAAGCGTACTCAGAGCTTTTGGTAAAGTTTGAACCCTACACTTTAAAACGTGATGTTTTACTTCCGGAATTTGATATTCCTGAAGAATTTTTAAGCGAGGAAGACAAAATTGATGGCGGAAAGCGTGGTGAAAATGCCTATCTCAGACATTTAACTTATGAAGGCGCATCCCAAAAATATGAAGAGATAACTGATGAAATAACAGAAAGACTTGACTTTGAACTTGAAGTCATCGCTAAAACCGGTTATCCGGGATATTTCCTTATCGTACAGGATTTCTGTAATGAAGCGCGGAAAATGGGAGTTTGGGTAGGGCCGGGAAGAGGTTCTGCCGCAGGTTCTGCTGTGGCTTACTGTACAGGAATTACCAACGTAGACCCCATTGAATATGATCTGCTTTTTGAGCGTTTCCTTAATCCGGAAAGGATTTCCATGCCCGATATCGATATTGATTTCGATGACGAAGGCAGGGATAAAATTATCAAATGGGTGGTTGAAAAATACGGAAAAACCAATGTAGCACAGATCATCACTTACTCGGTTTTAGGCGGAAAATCTGCAATAAAGGATGCCGGAAGAGTTTTGGATCTCTCCATACCGGAAACCAATAATATTGCAAAACTCATCCCTCCATCACCGGGAATGAATATTGCCAAAGCCTTTTCGAAATTCGATAAACTTAGTCCCGAAGATAAAGTTCTTGCACAGGAAATGAAAGATATTCTGGCTGATCCCAATGACGGACGGTTCGGAGTACTCTCAGCAGCTCAAAGAATGGAAGGCTGCATCAGAAATACAGGAATTCATGCCTGTGGGGTCATCATTACACCGGAAGATATTTCCAATCTGGTGCCGATTACGATTGCAGCGAAAGATCCGGATATCCTCGTTTCGCAGTTTGATAACTCCGTGGCTGAAAGCGCGGGCTTGCTGAAAATGGATTTCCTGGGTCTGCGGACGCTGACCATTATCAAACACGCTATCAGACTCATTAAAGAAAAACACGGTGTTGATATTGATCCTGATTTAATTCCGCTTGATGATCTTAAAACGTTTCAGTTATTTCAGGAGGGAAGAACGGTAGGGATTTTCCAGTACGAAAGTCCCGGAATGCAGAAATACATGCGAGAACTGAAACCGACAAAATTTGCGGATTTAATTGCCATGAATGCCCTTTACCGTCCGGGGCCGATCAAGTATATTCCAAACTTTATCAACCGGAAAAACGGTCTGGAAGAAACAGTGTACGATTTAGAGGAAACTAAAGAATATCTGGAAGAAACTTACGGAATTACGGTGTATCAGGAGCAGGTAATGTTGCTCTCCCAAAAGCTTGCTAATTTTACAAAAGGTGAAGCTGATACGCTGAGGAAAGCCATGGGAAAAAAGCAGAAAGATGTTCTCGACAAGATGTATCCCAAATTTATAGAAGGCGGCGAGAAAAACAACCTCGATGTCGATAAACTCAATAAAATATGGAAAGACTGGGAAGCTTTTGCGGAATATGCTTTTAATAAATCGCACTCCACCTGTTATGCACTGATCGCCTACCACACTGCTTATCTTAAAGCCAATTATCCGGCAGAATATATGGCGAGCGTGATGACGAATAACCTCAATAATACAAAACAGATCACCATGTTCATGGAGGACTGTAAAAGTATTGGCGTCGACGTTTTGGGGCCTTCTGTCAATGAGTCGCAGTATGAATTTGCAGTGAATGAAAAAGGGCAGATCCGTTTTGGGTTAGGTGCGATCAAAGGAATTGGTGAAGGACCGAGTGAAGCGATTGTCAACGCCAGAAAAAACGGAAGATTCAAAAATATTTATGACTTTTTCGAGAAAATTCCGTCTTCACAAATGAACAAAAGGGTAGCGGAGAGTTTGGTGGTTGCAGGCGCTTTTGATGAAGTCGACCGCTATCACCGGGCACAGTATTTTGACATTGACACCACAGGAAGAACTAATATAGAAAGACTCTTACGCTACGGACAGAGTTTTCAGGATAATATCAACGAAATTGAAAATTCACTTTTTGCCGATTTTGCTGATGAAGTGAAGATTGAGCCGCCAAAAATCAATCCTGCACCGGAATGGCAGAATATGCACATGCTGAACAAGGAAAAGGAAATTATCGGCTTCTATCTTTCCGCCCATCCGCTGGATGAATATAAATATCAGTTCCAGTTTATTCAGGGCGCTCTGAGCAAGAAAGAAATTCTGGAAGGAAAAAAGGACGAGGTTATTGAGCTGGAGAAAATAATTTTACCGGTGGAAGTGGCAGACGTTGCTGATGCAGACGATGATTTGGTGGATATTCCTGCAGAAATTTTCGATGGGGAAGAAGAGGCTTTAATTGAGGAGCCGCAGAAGAAAGCTGAACCTAAAGGAAGTTTCAACTTCCTGAATTTGGATGAAGTGGAAGCTTTTAAAGACGTTTTTGCCGGTCAGCAACCGGATTTATTTAATAATGAAAAACTTACCTGGAAGGAAAAACAGGCCCTTAAAAATAATACACCCGAATACATGGTCGCAGGTCTGGTAACAGAGTATGTCGTGAAAGACGGGAAAAACAGCGGGGAAAAAATCGCGTTTATAACGCTGGAAGATTACAGCGGAAGTTACGGTTTCCGTTTGGGTGACCGCGATTACATGAGACTGCGGGATAAAATTGATGTTCAGCGGTTTGTGATTTTTAAAATCAAATTCACGCAGGCTGCCGACGGACGCGTTTTTGTGAATGTTGCGGAAGTTATCGATCTGAAAGATGCTTTCGAAAAGTTTGCAAAAAAGATGACAGTAGTGGTGGATATTAATGATTTAAGAAAGGAGGATATTGAATTTTTCAAAGAAAATTTCGTTGAAAATCATGGTGAGCAGAAACTCAATTTCTATGTTAAAAATCCGCAGGACCAGTCAACTATTGAACTGATGTCAATGAAAGCGCATGTTGACATTAACGGCGGTCTTCTGGAAGTAATTCACGATATGCAGAAATACGAAGTGTTTCTTAATTAAGTGGATTAAAAATATATTCTTTTAAATACATAAAGAAACAGCAATTTTGATTGCTGTTTCTTTTTTTGCTTCACATAATCATAAATTATGTTAAATATCAAAAATGGGTGAAAACCACCATAAGTTGTTCATACAAAACTCCTAAATTCGCATTAACACAAAACACAAATAGTATGAAATCTGAAATTATTCTTTACGATAATTATTATCTCTACCTGGAAGCTTTTCCGTGTTTTCTGGATAAAAATGGCTTTACAGAGATGTATGATTATAAATCAACCGTTGAATTCAGTGAAATTGAAAACCTTGTATCAGAGGATTCTTCTGTTGTCATTATGAACATTGCAGCAGTAAGTATAAATGATGCGATGGAAGTAGTGGAGAAACTGCTCAGTCTGAATGAACACCTGAAAATTATGATCCTTTCACCGAACGCTGAAGTGAGAAATATTAAGAAGTTTTTCGACAAAGGAGTAAAGAGTTTTCTTACCAAACACACCCATGGTCATGAGTTTCTGAATGCTCTGAAAGAGGTGATGGACGGCAAAGTATACATCAGCGAGGAAACAAAAAATTCCCTCTATAATTTTATCTGCAATATTGATGATCAACAGGATAAAAAAGCTAACGGTATTGAAGATTTAACATCCAGGGAGATAGATGTGCTGCACCAGATCTGTGAAGGTCTGCGGAGTAAGGAGATCGCTGAAAGACTCTTCATCAGTAAACACACGGTGGAATCGCATAGGCGTAATATAATGATGAAACTGGATGTACACAATTCCTCAATGCTCGTGAAATTCGCGATGGATAACAGACTTGTCAACTGAAAAAACCACCGCAAGGTGGTTTTTATTTAAGCTATTTTCTTCGCTGCTTTCTTGTCTTTGGAATGATCCATCTTGCAGTCTTTGTGATTTTTCATGTCACAGGATTGTGCGGTTTTCTTAGCATCCATTTTGCATTCTTTGGCGTCTTTGCCTGTGCAGCATGCTTTCTTTGGGGCTTCCTGAGCGAAACTGAATGTGAAAGCTGTTATTGCTAACACTGAAATTATCTTTTTCATAATGTGCTGATATTGTTTAATTAATTGATGCTAAGTTAATAAAATTCTCTTTTCCAGCGGTAGAAAATAAATTGTTTTTAAAACTAATGGAGTGAATTGGCAACATTTAGGAATGAAATTCTGTTTAACCTGCTATTAAAAAATAAATCAATCAATCGTTTGATTTATTTAAATAATTGTTTACATTTGCACCCGCAAAAAATCATCTTAATTATGATTTCTAAGGAAGAGAATATATTAATTAACGCCGAAAAACTCTTTGCTGAAAAAGGTTTTGAAGGAACGTCAACACGAGACATTTCCAAATTGGCCAATGTGAATATTTCCATGATTTCTTACTATTTCGGCTCCAAAGAAAAACTTTTTGAGAAAATTTTCGAATTCCGAATGTCGGAAAGCCTGGCCTTCAGTAAAGTAGTTTTGGCCAACGAGAGCCTTACAGAATGGGAAAAGCTCAATACAGTAATCGACCGTTACATCGAAAGAGTAAAGAATCTTAAAACTTTTTACGTCATCATGCAGCGCGAACAGCTTAGAAATAAAAACCCGCATATCGTACACTTCCTGAATCAGTCAAAAATGGGATTTCTGGAAATCTACAGGCAATTGATCGATGCAGGATTAGAAAAGAAAATATTTTCCAAAAAACCGCGGCTGGAGTTTATTCATTCCACCATTTCAGGTACGGTTTTTACCGCTCTCAATACTTTACCGATTTACAAAGAGTATTTCAAAGGTGATGAGGCTTACGAAAACAATTACTTTGACGAAATAAAAATTCACATTAAAGACATTTTAAAATACCTCTTAGGTTATGATGAAAATAAATAATTCTGTTTTAGCGCTCTCCTTTTTAGCTTTAGGAATCGGTGCTTCTGCACAGGAAAAAAAATCGCTTACTCTGGATGAAGCAGTTCAGTTGGGCATTCAGAATTCAAAAAATCTGAAAATTGACGAGGCGAAAATTCAGCAGGCTACTGCGAATTATCTGGAAGCAAAAAACAGACGGCTTCCAAGCCTTTCCGCTTCTGCCAGTGCTTTAGCTTTAGCGAATGCTGATGTAAATCTGAAAATATCCCAGGGTCCAGGCGGAGGGAATTCCCCGAAAGCAAACTCTGCATTCTATGGTAATGTAGCGGGATCGCTGCCTCTTTTTTCAGGCGGACGGATTAAATATGGCATCCAGTCGGCAGAATATTTAGTTGAAGCTTCAAAATTAAGTTCCGAAAACGATAAAGTAGCAATCGCGTACAACGTTTCTCAGGCTTACAATAATCTTTTTAAAGCTAGTCAGGCGATTAAAGTTCTGGAAGAAAATCTCAGCGCATCCCAGAAAAGAGACCAATCCTTTCAAAAACTGGAAACCAACGGAATCATTGCAAGAAATGATAAATTGAAGGCTAACCTGCAGACTTCAAATATCGAGCTGCAGCTGCTGGAAGCACAGAACAATTACAGCATCGCCAACATCAATATGGATTTGCTTTTGGGACTTCCGGAAACCACGGAAATCGCTATAGACGAAAATTATATTTCTGAACTTTCTGCGAATCAGCCGGTTTCTTATTACCTGAATCAAGCCTCAGATAACAGAAAAGATTTACAGGCAATCGATTATCAGCGGAAAGCGGCAGCTTTGGGAATTAAATCTGCTAAAGCGGAAGCTTTACCAACAATTGCTTTAACTGGAGGATATATTGCGGCGGACATTCCAAAAATCTTAACGGTTTTAAATGCCGCCAATATCGGAATTGGAGTGCAGTACAACATCGATAATCTCTGGAAGAAGAACTCATCGCTGATGAAAGCTGAAGCGCAGGAAAAGCAGCTTGCTGCAACAAATGATCTCCTAAATGACCAGATAAAACTTGACATCAACAGAGATTACCAGAACTCTGAATTCGCGAAAAAGAAAATCGTTGTTTATGAAAAGGCAGCAACCCAGGCGAATGAAAATTACCGGGTAACTAAAAATAAATTTGATAACGGATTGGCAACAATTACTGAACTGCTTGATGCTGATGCCGGCCAGATTACCGCCAATGTGAACGTGGTAAACGCAAAAGCAGATGCCGCACTGGCTTACAGAAAACTGTTGCAGACTGCAGGAATTCTTTCTTCAAACTAAAAATATTCATAAAAAATATAAAGAACATCTATCTAAAATGGAAAATAAAAATATCACCGAACAGCCTGAACTTTTCCCGGAAACCAAAAAGAAAAAAAGTATGGTTTTCCCGATCATCTTAGCCACAGTTTTGTTGGTTGGAGGATTTTTCGGGTACAGAACTTATTCATTCGGACAAACCCACGAAGTAACAGACGATGCACAAATTGCGTCAAATATGAGTCCGGTAATTTCAAAAATTTCGGGCTACGTTGCTGAAGTAAAAGTGAAAGACAACCAGTTCGTAAAAAAGGGAGATACCTTAATTATTCTGGATGACAGAGACCAGAGAATGGCTTTGCAGTCTGCAGTTGCAGCATTGGGAACGGCCAGAAGCAATATTTCTACTGCTAGAGCAAGTACGAACGCAGCTTCGAAAAACATCAATTCAACTAACGCAGCGATTACCACGGCAAATGCACAGATCGAAGCTGCAAAAGTAAATGTGTGGAAAACAACTCAGGATTTAAACAGATATGCGAATCTCGTAAAAGACCATACCATTACTCAACAACAGTATGAATCAGCTTTGGCAGCAAAACAGACTGCTGACCGACAGTTGCAGATTTTGATCGATCAGAGAAATCAGGCGGCTCAACAAACCGGAATTGTAACTTCACAAACTGCTGCGAGCTCGGAGCAGATCGGCGTTGCAACTTCAATTTCAAAACAAAGGGAAGTGGATGTTGAAAATGCAAAATTAAATCTATCTTATACGGTAATTACGGCTCCCGAGGACGGTTTTGTTTCAAAAGTTCCTACTCAGAAAGGTCAGTTTTTACAGGCCGGTTCTCAGCTTTTCAGTTTAGTAAGAGATAGCGACAACTGGATTATCGCCAACTTTAAAGAAACCCAGATTTCTAAAATGGTAGAAGGGCAGAAAGTGGATATTGAAATCGATGCTTTTCCGGGTCAAAAATTTGAAGGTGTTGTAAGTTCGTTTTCACCTGCGACAGGTTCGTCATTTTCTATTCTTCCTCCGGATAACGCAAGCGGAAATTTTGTGAAAGTGGTACAGAGACTTCCGGTAAGAATTGATTTTGTAAAACTTGATCCTAAAGTAGCTAAAAAATTACGTGCGGGAATGAATGTAAAAACAACAGTGAATTTAAAATAGACGGAAGGCGAAAGCTGATAACTGAAGTTACCGGCTTTCCACTTTCAAACCAATAATTATGGAACAGGATTCATTAGTTGAATATGGCGCAAGACGCGTTATCATAACGATTACGGCGATATTGTGTGCACTCCTCGAAATTGTGGATTCTACGATTGTAAACGTAGCGCTCAACGAGATGAAGGGAAATTTGGGTGCCACACTTTCTGAAGTAGGTTGGGTGATCACGGCGTACGCAATTGGGAACGTGATTATCGTCCCAATGACGAGCTGGCTTTCCCAACAGTTTGGACGCCGGAATTATTTCGCGGCTTCCATTATAATTTTTACGGTATTTTCCTTTCTCTGCGGTAACGCGACCAATATTTGGGAACTTGTGTTTTTCCGGCTCATGCAGGGGATTGGCGGAGGTGCACTTCTCGTAACTTCGCAGACTATTATTACCGAATCTTACCCAATAGAAAAGCGGAGCATGGCACAGGCAATTTATGGTTTGGGAGTCATTATTGGTCCAACTCTTGGTCCTCCTCTTGGAGGGTATATTGTTGACAATTACAGTTGGCCTTATATCTTTTATATTAATATCCCTATTGGGATTGCGGCAGTTTTAATGACGCTGCAGTTTGTAAGAAGTCCTAAATATTCAGAAAAAAGAAAAGCAAAAGATGTCGATTGGTACGGCATTATACTGCTCGCGGCATTTGTAGGGTCGCTTCAGTATATTCTCGAAAAAGGACATGAAGAAGACTGGTTCGAAAGCAGGGAAATCGTAATATTAACGGTAGTCGCAGTCATAGGATTTATTCTTTTCCTCTGGCGCGAACTTACCTGCAAATATCCTATTGTGGAATTAAGAGTGCTTAAAAACGGAAATCTCCGGATAGGTACCGCAATGTCTTTCATCCTCGGTTTCGGGCTTTACGGCTCTACGTTTATTGTTCCGCTTTACACCCAGAGTATTTTGGGATGGACAGCGCTGCAATCGGGAGCTTTGATGATTCCTGCAGCTTTAACGACCGCCGTGATGATGCCAATTATCGGTAAATTACTGACAAGGGGTGTGAAACAGCAGTTTCTGGTGTCTTTAGGCTTGCTGATTTTCTTTATCTACAGTTTTTGGGGCTACAAAATTCTTACTCCGAATACAGGAAAAGACGATTTCTTCTGGATGCTGATGGTCCGGGGTGCAGGTTTGGGACTCCTATTTATTCCGATCACCTCGCTTTCATTAAGTACATTAAAAGGCAAGGAAATTGGTCAGGGAGCAGCATTTACCGGAATGATGCGTCAGTTAGGCGGTTCGTTTGGTATTGCAGCAATTACGACTTTCATTTCTAACCAAACCTCTATTCATAAAGCCAATATCGCACAGCATCTAGATGCGAACAGTTTTGACGTTCAGCAAAGAGTTGCGGCACTGAAGGCGAGTTTTATATCCAAAGGATTTTCACCGGATGTTGCACTGCAGTCTGCTTATAAAATTTTGGATCTAAGTGTTCTTAAACAGGCTTCAGTATTGTCTTATATGGATGTTTTCCTCTATCTAGGACTGCTGTTTTTAATCTGTATTCCGTTTGTGCTGTTCGTGAAAGAAAGAAAAGGCCGGGAACCGATCGATGTAAGCGAGGCGATGCATTAAATGGGATTAGATCTGGCGATCAGCTATTGATAATTTTACCAAAAAGCGGTTTTATAATTTCTGAAACCGCTTTTATTTTTAAAGAATTTACCAGCGTTTTCTTCTTACGTACACAAAAGTAAGAATGGAAATAAATGCCATTAATCCTAAAGTAAGGAAGTATCCAAGCGGGTGGTGGAGTTCCGGCATATTGTCGAAATTCATTCCGTAGATTCCGGCAATAAAGGTGATCGGGAAAAAATACATGGAGTAAATCGCAAGCACTTTCATTACCTGATTGGCTTTCTGGTCGCTCATCGCCAGAAACATCGAAATAAGGTTGGTCACCTGTGCATTCAGATGCTCAAAATCTGCGATAACGTCTTTGTGTTTGTCTTTCAGATCGGTTACTTCTGCGTCGTTTAGTTTCAGCGTCTTGAATTTATCTACCCAGTCGGTCGAAATATTCAGAATTCTGGCGTTCAGGCCCGATTTTCTTTTCAGCTTGTAAAGCCGGCGGATCTGATTGGGGCTGTTGGTGTTTTTCAGAAAGATTTCATTCTCGATGTTGTCCATGGTTTCCATGAGGTTTTGAGACTCGTCATCGAAAGATTTCATCACTTTTAAAGCCAGGTTCAAAGCTATTTTTTCTGTATTGATATCTTTATTGTTGGGCAGTTCTATTTCTTTCCGGAACTCATAAATGCTGCGGTTTTTCATCCGGTGAACGGTAATGATCAGATTTCCGATCAAGAAAACGCCGAGTTTCGTCGAAATATCACTTATGGTATTGAGGTGGGCGCGCTCCAGTTCGGTATTTTCACGCATCAGAAAAAAATTCACTTCATTGTCCTGTTCAAATTTCGGGAGGTGATTGGGATCAATGGTATCTTCCAGAAGGAGCTGATTAATTTTGTACCGCTGGTGAAGAAACTCTAAGTCTTCTTCGGTGGGAGCTTCCACATCAATCCACTCACAGTGGTCGTTACGGTAAATTATTTCTATTGGCATTCAACAAATTTAATGATTATTTTTAAAGTAGAAATTATAGTTTTTTTGATGTTTTAAATAAACTTATATTTGTACAAATTCAAAAATCTGCATGACTAAAAGTATAATTAAAGGAATTGGCCATTACGTTCCCGAAAATGTAGTAACCAATGACGATTTGTCGAAAATGATGACCACCAATGACGAGTGGATCACCGAAAGAACAGGAATCAAAGAAAGACATCACCGTAAAAACCGTAACGATTCCGAAGAAACCACCGCTTTTCTGGCTTTTAAAGCTTCTGAAAAAGCGTTGAAAATGGCAGGTATAACGGCGAAAGATATCGATTATATTGTCTTCGCGACCCTTTCACCAGATTATTATTTTCCTGGGTGCGGTGTTTTATTGCAGGAAATGTTGGGTTGTGAAACGATCGGTGCGCTGGATGTAAGAAACCAGTGTTCAGGATTTGTTTATGCGATGAGCGTTGCCAATGCTTTTATCAAATCAAAAATGTATAAAAACATTCTTGTGGTAGGAGCAGAAGTTCATTCTTTCGGTCTGGATTTTTCAGATGCTGGAAGAGGCGTTTCTGTGATTTTCGGAGATGGGGCAGGAGCAGTAATTTTGTCTGCGACCGAAGACGAAAACGCAGGTGATATTTTAAGTACGAATATGCATTCTGAAGGGAAATATGCTGATGAACTTTGTACGAAGTTTCCAGGCTCGAAATATGGCTGGAGCGACAGAATGAGGCTTGAACCCGAAAACGTTACAGACGCTGAAGTGTATCCGGTGATGAACGGAAACTTTGTTTTCAAGCATGCAGTCACAAGATTCCCTCAAACCATGATGGAAGCTTTGGATGCTGCCGGAAAAACCATTGATGATTTGGACATGTTCATCCCTCATCAGGCCAATCTTAGAATCGCTCAGTTTGTGCAGCAAAAATTAGGTCTTCCGGACGATAAAATTTTTAATAATATTCAGAAATACGGCAATACGACCGCCGCATCAATCCCAATTGCTCTGAGTGAAGCCATTGAGCAGGGGAAAATAAAAAGGGGAGATTTAGTACTTCTTTCCGCTTTTGGAAGCGGATTTACCTGGGGCTCGGTGCTCTTTAATTTTTAAAAATACAAAATGCGTCTTCGGACGCATTTTTTTTTACTTTGTTTTAAGCGAATCTTCTTTCTGCGAAATATTATCCATAGCTGCCGAGTCAACTCCCGCGTTCCGTTTTTCTTCTACGGAGTGGGTTTCTTTGTATTGATCACGTTTTTCTTCTTTCTGGGCACAACTTGCAAAACAAAGAGTTCCGAAAATTGCAAAAGCCAATAACTTTTTCATAATTTTATTTTTTGATATGAACTGTTTTCTGCAAAAATGATGCAATTCTTTCTGGACTATTATGATACTAAGCAAATAAATAAAGTCCGCTTTCAAATGTTGATGTAAAATGAGTGGATATGATATTTGTCAATTTTAACATTTATCATTTTTTTAATACGTTTTAAAAATACAGTTCGCAGTAAATTTACTTGTCTTTTCAGAGCAAATAATTAAAATCAACATACGATGACCAGTAAAGAAAAGAAAGCAGAAAAGTATGTGTATTCCTTCGGAGGAGGAAAAGCAGACGGAAACGAATCCATGAAAAATCTTCTTGGAGGAAAAGGAGCCAATCTCGCAGAAATGGCTGGACACAAAAACCTTAAACTTCCGGTTCCGCCCGGTTTTACGGTAACTACTGAAGTCTGCACTTATTTTTACGACAACCAGAAGACTTATCCCGCCGATTTAGAAAAACAGATAAAAGATGCCTTGGCCGAAGTTGAAAAACTGATGGGCAAAAAATTCGGTGATATCAAGGATCCGCTGCTGATGTCCGTAAGATCCGGAGCGCGAAGATCAATGCCGGGAATGATGGATACCGTTCTGAACATCGGTTTAAATGATGAAACGGTTAAAGGATTGATTGCGGTTACAGGTGACGAAAGATTTGCTTACGATGCCTACAGAAGATTGGTTATGATGTATGCAGATGTGGTGATTGAAAAAGCAGGCGGAATGGAACCCGCTAAAGGAAAAGGCATCCGGAAAATTATGGATGAACGTCTTGGCGAGATGAAAAAAGAAAAAGGCGTAGAGCTGGATACTGAACTTTCTGCTGAAGATTTGAAAAAACTGGTCAAAGAATTTAAAGCCTTAACCAAAAAACATTTGAAAGTAGTATTTCCTGAAAATCCATGGGATCAGATGATGGGCGGTATCGGCGCTGTATTCGCATCGTGGAACGGGAAACGTGCTATCGAATACCGTAAAATCGAAAGAATTCCTGACGCATGGGGAACTGCCGTGAATGTGCAGGCAATGGTTTTCGGAAATATGGGCGACGACAGCTGTACTGGTGTAGCTTTTACGCGTAATCCCGGAAACGGTGACAATCATTTCTATGGCGAATATCTAGTGAATGCTCAGGGTGAAGATGTGGTAGCAGGAATCCGGACTCCCGCACCAATCAATAATTCTTCTAAAAACGATCATTCTAAAGATTTAACCACTTTAGAAAAATTCATGCCTCAGCAGTATAAAGAACTGGATGAAATTCAGAAACGCCTGGAAACCCATTATAAAGACATGCAGGATATTGAATTTACCATTGAAAAAGGGAAACTCTATATGCTGCAGTGCAGGGTAGGAAAAAGAAACGGCGTTGCAGCGGTGAAAATGGCGGCTGATATGTACCGCGAAAAACTGATTGATGCCGATACCGCCGTAATGCGCGTGGGTCCCAATCAGCTCATTGAGCTTTTGCTTCCAATGATCGATCCTGAAGAAGAAAAGAAAAACAAACCCATTGCAAAAGGACTTCCGGCTGGTCCGGGCGGTGCAGTCGGAAGAGTGATTTTTTCCTCCGAAGACGCTGTTGAATGGGGATTAAAAGGAGAAAAAGTAATCCTCGTCCGGGAAGAAACTTCTCCTGAAGATGTGGACGGCATGCACAAATCACAGGCGATTTTAACCACAAAAGGAGGAATGACTTCGCATGCAGCTCTCGTCGCCAGAGGTTGGGGGAAATGCTGTATCGTTGGCTGTAATGACATCGAAATCTTCGAAAAAGAAAAATACTTTCTTACCAAAGACGGCAGAAAAATCCATGAAGGGGAATGGCTGACTTTAAACGGAACCAAAGGTCTTGCTTATGAAGGCGTCCTCGAACTTTCCAATACCGATTTAAATAAAAACACTTCCTATAAATCCCTGATGACTTTAGTGGATAAAGCCAAAAAATTAGGCGTAAGAACCAATGCTGATACACCGAAAGACGCTCAGCAGGCTGCATATTTTGGCGCTGAAGGAATCGGATTGTTCAGAACAGAACACATGTTTTATGGGGAAGGAAGTGAAAAACCTTTATTCCTGCTCCGAAAAATGATCATGAGCACCACCGAAAAAGAGCGTAAATCTGCTCTAAGCGAACTATTTAAATTTGTAAAGAAAGACATCAAAGCTACTTTGGAAGTGATGAACGGAAATCCTGTCACCATCCGCCTTTTGGATCCGCCATTGCATGAATTCGTTCCACATGACAAAGAAAAACTGCAGGAACTCAGCAAAGAATTGGGCGTAAGAATGAGCGTGCTGAACCGAAGAATTCTTGCCCTTCATGAGAATAATCCAATGTTGGGTCACCGCGGCGTCCGTTTGGGAGTTTCCTATCCGGAAATCACCGAAATGCAGGTCCGCGCGATATTGGAATCTGCTGCTGAACTTCAGAAAGACGGAAAAAAAGCATTGCCGGAAATTATGATTCCTGTTGTGATGGGCCGTCACGAGCTGAGTCATCAGAAAGCGATTGTGGATAAAGTATATGCTGAAGTTTGTGAAGCAATGAAACTTAAAAACATTCCTTACCTCTACGGAACCATGATCGAAACTCCAAGAGCAGCACTCAAAGGTGATTCTATGGCTGCTGTTGCCGATTTCTTCAGTTTCGGAACCAATGACCTTACCCAAATGTCATTTGGCTTTTCACGCGACGATATCGGCGGATTTCTGCCAAAATATCTGGAACTGAAACTGCTTCCTGAGGATCCGTTTGTTTCCATCGATCAGACAGGAGTGGGCGAACTGATTAAAATTGGTGTGGAAAAAGGACGTTCCGTAAAACCGAAACTGAAAGTAGGAATCTGTGGTGAACACGGCGGCGATCCGGAATCAGTGAAATTCTGCCATAAACTGGGGCTAGATTATGTGAGCTGTTCTCCTTTCCGCGTTCCGATTGCAAGACTGGCTGCAGCGCAGGCCGCGATTGAAGAGAAATAAATCAATTATAGTATTATAAAAAGAAACCGGTCCCGAAAATTTAGGGACCGTTTCTTTTGAATGATGAATAATACTATTCAAATATTTCGAATTGCTCTCCGTCGTAGCTGGCAAAAACCATAGTGGGATGTGAATCCTGATGAAAGATATTCCCGTTTTGGTCAATGGCGATGGCTCCGGCGAAACCGTCAATCTCCTTTAATTCCAGAAAAGTCCGCTGAAAGGCGTCTTTAATACTCATTCCATCGGTTACGCGCGTTACAATTTTCGCGGCAGTGGCATTGCTTACAATGTCTTCACCAACTCCGGTACAGCTTACAGCGCAGTGCTGATTGCCATAATTGCCGGCTACGGTGGCAGAATCTGAAATCCTTCCCACGATCTCAAAACCTTTTCCGCCGGTCGAGGTTGCTGCAGCTAGTTTCCCGTATTGGTCCAGAGCAACACAGCCAACCGTGCCTTTTCCGCCGTTCTTCAGTTTTTCTTCATATTCCTTTCTCCGTTGTGGAATTTCAGTAGAAAAATCTTCGAAACCGTTTTCTGATGCATAAATCTTTGCACCGTTTCCACCTAGAACACGGTCATCTTCTTTCATCAGAATCTGCGCAACCTCGATCGGGTTTTTTACATTTTCTATATTGATAACACCGGAGAATTTCTGATTCTGTCCGTTCATCAGAGAAGCACTCATTCTTATTTTTCCGTCACTCTGGATTTGAGAACCTGTTCCGGCATTGAAAAGCGCGTCATCTTCCAGCAAAGAAACAGCGTAAACCACGGTTTCTTCTGCGGAATGGTTTTTAAGAAAGTCAAAGGATTTGGCTGCAATTTCTTTCAGGGAATTTTGCTTGGCCGTTTTCACTTCGTGGCTTTGGTCGCTTTCGGAAAAAAATCCGCCGTGGATGATTAATTTCATTTGCTGGGTTTAAGGTAAGGTAATTCGTAAATCAATTTTTATCCTAATGAACCAAAGTGTTTTGATGGTTCAAACAGACGTTTTATTGAGCCTGCGGAATCGGATGATACTGCGAGTTCACAATAGTTAAATTCTTAGTTTTCAAATCGTAAAAATCATTCTGTGACATTACATGAACAATTAAATTATCGATAGAAATGGGCTGTCCCAGATTAATATTGGTTAAGTTGGTATCTTTAATAAATCTGCCGTCCACCAAAATAACAAGTCCGGAACCAATCGCCGTCATGGTATCTCCATGAATAAAAAGCCCGGTATCTTCACCAAGACCAATGCCTAAAGTACGTGGGTTGTTGACGACAGCCTGAAAAAGTCTTCCGATTCTTCCGCGCTGCACAAAATGGGTGTCGACAATAACATTCTCAATAAAACCTAATCCCTGTGTTGTTTTAATTTCACCTTTCAGCAAAGCCTCACTGCTGGAACCCTGATAGATCATGTTTTCAGAAGCTGCGGCAGCGCCTGCGGAAGTTCCAGCATAGATGAAATCCTGTTCCTGATATTTAAGAAGGATCGCATCATGAAAGCGCGTGCCTCCAAGGATGGACGTAAGTCTCAGCTGATCGCCGCCCGTAAACAGTACCACATCGGCAGCGTTGGCTCTTGCAACCATCGCATCGCTGTTCGCCTGCTCACGGTTTTGGATATCTAAAATATTCACGGTTTTAGAACCTAAAAATTCAAAAGCCTTTTTATATTCCGGGCCTACAATCTGGGGAATTTGGGAAGCAGTAGTGATAATTTCAATCACTGAATTTTCTTTGAGGCGGGATTCGTCGATGATTTTCCTCAGAATTCCTCTTTCAAAAAAATTAAGGTTTTTCTCTACATTCTGGTCGTATTCGGTTTCTGCAAAACTGCCTTTGTTAACGGCTCCGCCGATAATCATTAATTTTCCCACTGCTTTCATAGCTTGCAAATTTAAAAAAATTAATAATATCCTGACCTTCAACTTCAATAAGAAAAAATAATGAAAACTATAGACAGTAAGTGTTCTGTTTGTCTCGGTTTCCGTTTTATTTTTTCTAAAAAAAATACCAATTATTAAGCTTTTCTTTTATCTTTGATTTTCGTTCCGAAAAAATACCACCACTAACATCACAGAATCATACTATGAAAATTGAAAAAATACAGGTTTTAAGGGGCCCCAATATTTGGAGCATCAGGAGAAAAAAACTCATTCAGATGAGACTCAATTTAGAGGAGTTGGAACACCTGCCGACCAATAAAATAGCAGGTTTCCGTGAAAGGCTGGAGCAGTTGATTCCCTCACTTATTACCCACCGCTGTTCTGAAGGCGTGGAAGGCGGTTTTTTTCAGAGAGTGGAAATGGGCACTTGGATGGGCCACGTCATTGAACATATCGCGCTGGAAATTCAAACCCTTGCGGGGATGGATACCGGTTTCGGAAGAACCCGCGAAACAAAAACCTCTGGTATTTATAATGTCGTTTTCAGTTATCTGGAGGAAAACTCAGGTATTTATGCGGCGGAACAGTCCGTTGAAATTGCGAACTGCCTGATTGAAGCACGGGAGTATGATATCGACGGATGTATTCAGCAGTTGAAAGTTATCCGCGAAAGAGAGCGTCTGGGACCATCTACCGGAAGTATTGTGGAAGAAGCGGTTGCGAGAAACATTCCCTGGATCCGATTAGGAAGAAATTCTTTGGTACAGCTGGGATATGGCGTTAACCAGCAGCGTTTTCAGGCAACCATTACCGGGAAAACAAGTTCCATTGCGGTGGATATTGCCTGCAATAAAGAGCTTACAAAAAAAATGCTGGATGAAGCAGCCATTCCGGTACCGTCAGGAGATTTGGTTACTGAACCTGAAGAACTGGAAAAAGTAATCGCTAAAATAGGTTATCCAATTGTTCTGAAACCTCTGGACGGAAATCACGGTAAAGGATCGTCAATCAATGTAAATGATCTGGAAGCGGCAATTGCAGGTCTGAAGCATGCTCAAAACTATTCCCACAGAGTAATTGTTGAAAAATACATTACCGGATATGATTTCAGGGTTTTGGTCATCAATCACAAAATGGTAGCTGCGGCAAGAAGGGTTCCCGCACATATTGTAGGAGACGGAGAGATGAATATTCAGCAGCTCATCGACAAAGAAAATCTTGATCCGCGGAGGGGATACGGACATGAAAATGTGCTTACCGAAATTTTAGTGGACAAAGATACCAACGAGCTTCTTGAAAAATTACATTATACTTTGGAAACAGTACCTCAGAAAGGGGAAATTGTCTACCTGAAATCTACTGCAAACCTCTCCACAGGCGGAACTTCCATCGATGTAACCGATATGATTCACCCTGAGAATGTTACCATGTGCGAAAGAATATCAAAGATCATCGGCCTCGATGTTTGCGGCGTCGATATCATGGCTGAAAACCTTACGCAGCCGCTCAAGGAAAGCGGCGGAGCCATACTGGAAGTTAACGCAGCACCAGGATTCAGGATGCATCTTGCACCCAGTGAAGGGCTTCCGAGAAATGTTGCAGCTCCAGTAGTTGATATGCTGTATCCGCAGGGAAAAGCATTCAGAATTCCCATCATTGCGGTCACCGGCACCAACGGTAAAACAACTACAACAAGACTTATTGCACATATTGTTAAAAACAACGGTTACCGTGTAGGATTTACCACTTCTGACGGAATTTATATCCAGAACACGATGCTGACAAAAGGCGATACTACAGGTCCTATATCTGCTGAATTTATTCTCAAAGATCCTACCGTTGAGTTTGCAGTGCTGGAAACTGCCCGCGGCGGGATCCTGCGTTCGGGTTTAGGATTTACCCATTGCGACATCGGGGTATTAACCAATATCAAAGAAGATCATCTTGGCCTAAGCGATATCCACAACCTAAAAGATTTAACCAAGGTTAAAAGGGTAGTGCTGGACTCCGTGAAAAAAGGAGGCTGGAGCGTCCTGAATGCTGATGACGACTATTCGATGAGATTAATGTCCGATTTGGATTCTAAAGTGGCTTTATTCAGTATGGACGAAAATAATCCTCATGTTACTAAGTTCGCCAAGGAAGGAAAAATTACCTGCGTTTACGAAGAAGGTTTTATCACCATTAAAAAAGGCGACTGGAAGATCCGTATCGTAAAAGCTCATAATGTGCCGATTACGATGGAAGGCAAGGCCAAATTTATGATCGCGAACGTTTTGGCAGCCAGTTTGGCGGCTTATCTTTATGGCTTCGAGATCGAAGACATCGCGAATTCATTGAGGACTTTCATTCCAAGTCCTGCGCTGATGCCCGGAAGACTGAATGTTTTCAAGTTTAAAAAATTCAAGGTACTGATTGATTTTGCCCATAATCCGGCAGGTTATGAAGCCATTGAAGATTATCTCAAAAATATTGATTCTCCCAAGAAAATCGGAATCATTTCCGGCGTAGGGGATCGTCGTGACGAAGACATCAGAGAGTGCGGAAAGATTGCGGGCAGAATGTTCGACCATATCATTATCCGCAACGAAAAGCATCTTCGCGGAAGAACCGAGGATGAGATCAACGGACTGGTCATTTCCGGAATTCAAAGTTCGGGCAGAGATCTGAGCTACGAGATCATTCCTAAAGAAATCGACGCCCTGAAACACGCTATGAGTCTTGCAGAAGAAAACACCTTTATCACGGCTCTAAGCGATGTGATTTCCAATGCGATTGATCTGGTGCAGGAATACCAGCATAAAGAAATTCTGGATGACGGGAAAAATTCTTAGGACGCTATAATTTAGTTAAGAGAACTATTCAGAAGTCTTTACAAATATTTCCCCGATACCAAAAGTGTCGGGGATTATTTTTGATATTCTTAAAAATATCTTGGAAAAAATTTTTGAAAACCATTTTGTGACAACTCTGAATTCTAATTATCCCTTTTTTGGGAAAGAATTAAAACTTCACATTCACCGTCATTTCTTTGCCGTCTCTGGTTACTGTTACAGGAAGTTCATCCCCGGAATTTACTTTAGCGAGGCAATCCATATAACTATAAACTTCTTTCACCTCACATTTACCAATTTTAATCAGGATGTCGCCGGATTTTATTCCTGCCAGATCAGCGGGACGCTTTTCGGTGACGCCGTCAATATGGAGCCCGTCTTTGGTATCTGCATAACTCGGCATTATTCCAAGAGTAACTTTATACTTTGGAATGGCTTTGCTTTGGGAAATTTTTGTTTTGGTAAAAGGAATATTATCGGTATAAGCCAGTCCGTTTGCTAAATTGAAAACATAATTGGTGATGTTTTTTAAACCAGTAAAATTAATTTTATCGGTGTCATCAGTCGGTTTGTGATAATCGCTGTGAGTGCCGGTAAATAAGAATAAGACAGGAATATCTTTCAAATAAAAACTGGTGTGATCTGACGGACCAACGCCGGAACTGTCAATCGCGAGATTAAAGCCAGCAGGCTTATACTTCGGGATCATTTCTCCGAAAACTGGGGAAGTTCCTACACCGCCTACCGTTAAATCTTTGTCTTTATTTAATCTGCCGATCATATCAAGATTAATCATCGAAACAACATCCGGATATTTAGTTTTCACTTCGTCAGCGAATTTTTTTGATCCCATCAAACCGTCTTCTTCACCGGAAAACAATGCGAAAACATAGTTTACTTTTTCTTTTGTTTTATTTTGGCTGAACATTCTTGCAAGCTCCATCACTGAGGAAACGCCGGAAGCATTATCGTCAGCTCCGTTATGGATCTGTCCTTCGGAATTCATCAGCGTGGAGTTGTGATGTTCGTTCATACCCAAATGATCATAATGAGCACCGATAACAATGGTTTTGGAAGCTTTATTGTCTAAATACCCAATCACGTTTCGCGCATTGATATTTACGGACGAGCTTTCCTCATGCGGATTCAGTTTTACCGCATAATTGAAATTCTGAATGTAATTTTTGCCTTCAAACGGTTTAAGATTAAGTTTTCTGAATTCATTTGCAATAAATTCTGAAGCTTTCTTTTCGCCCTCACTTCCGCTTAAGCGGCCTTTGAGTTCATCTGAAGCCAAATAGGAAACCGTGTTTTTAAGGTTCTGTTCTGAAACATTTTCATTAGAATCCCTTTCCACC
The DNA here is from genome assembly GCF_019038595.1 of Kaistella soli. Lineage (GTDB taxonomy): Bacteria > Bacteroidota > Bacteroidia > Flavobacteriales > Weeksellaceae > Kaistella > Kaistella soli. Next base: position 96,105 of record NZ_JAHOPF010000002.1, on the reverse strand, counting down.
CAATCCGCGACAAACACATTGGTTTCGTGCGCCTTTGCGCCTTGACGGTTGCTGGAAAAAACCAGTTTATTTCCGTCATGCGAAAACATTGGAAAGGCATTGAACTCGCTTTCATAGGTAATCTGCTGAAGATTATTTCCGTCAAGATCAATGGAGTAAATCTGGAAATCGTAACCTTTTGTGGAGTGATGATTAGAGGAAAACAGAATTTTTTTGTCTGAAGGATGAAAATAAGGAGACCAGTTTGCCTTCCCAAGCTTCGTAACCTGCTTTAAACCGGTACCGTCAATATTCATGGTGTAGATTTCCATGTTGGTAGGAGCAACAAGATTTTCAGCCAAAAGCTCCTTATATTCTTTCACGTCTTTTTCAGTCGTTGGTCTGGATGAGCGGAAAACCAGTTTTTTGGAATCATGTGAGAAAAAAGCTCCGCCGTCATACCCCAATCCGAAAGTAAGCTGTTTCAGATTTTTTCCGTCAATATCCATTCTCCATAGTTCCAGATCGCCACTTCGCGTAGAAGTGAAAACAATGTATTTACCATCCGGTGAAACTACCGCTTCCGCATCATAGCCGGGAGCATCGGTTAATTTTTTAGTGATTTTTCCATTTAAATCAGCTACATAAATATCAAATTCCGCATATACCGGCCAAAGATATTTTCCGTCCGTTCTGGGTTTTGGTTTCGCAGGACATTCTTTTTTAGCTTCATGCGTCGAAGCATAGAGAATATGCTTTCCGTCGGGCATAAAAAAAGAACAAGTTGTTCTCCCGTCACCTGTAGAAACCAGCTGAAGATCTTTAGTGCCGATGTTCTTTTTGGATAAATCAAGAAGATAAATCTGGTCGCAGTGTGCACCGATTTCCGGATTGGTGACCTGTAGGGTAAGTTTTTTACCGTCGGGTGAAAAATAAGCTTCAGCATTATCACCGCCAAAAGTGAGTTTCTGAATATTTCTAAGGTTTCTTTCCTGGGAAAAAATTAAAGCTGATAAACTCAGAAAAGCAAGCGTTGCGACCGATTTTGGAAAATTCATAGAATGTAATTGATTGATATCAAATATAATAAAAAATGCCAAAAGAATTTCTGGCATTTTTAAATAGTAAATAATTATGTAGTGACTTTATCAAAGAAACGAAATCTACTTTATTATCGTTGCTGAAACAAGCCGTGTCTCCAAAAAGCTTTTACTGTATACGGAATGACAGATCTCCTTTACCAAGCCTAAACCTTTCTATGTTTAAAAAGGATAACCGAAAGCAAAATTAAGAACTGGTTTCAAAGGCTGCCATTTTTGGATCACCCACCGGTCTCCAACAGGTTTGTTAGGATCATAAACTTTGTAGGCCGCGTCTAATCTCAAAGTGATATAAGCAATATTAATTCTCACTCCAAGTCCTGTTCCTACGCCCATTTGAGAGAGGAATTTGTTGAATTTGAATTCATCACCGAATCCATTGTCTTTTAAACTCCAGATATTTCCTGCATCAACAAATGCTGCTCCTTCGAACATATTCGTAAAAGGCATGCGGTATTCAATATTAGTTGTAAGCTTTACATTATCCATAATGTAAGAACGCACTTTTTCATCAAGCTGCGAATCTGCAGGTCCCAAACCTCCGAAAACTCGCCATGCTCTGATGTCATTGGAGCCGCCGTTAAAATAAGACCTCACGAAAGGCATGGTAGAAGAATTTCCGTAAGGAATACCGACACCGACAAACTGCCGTACTGCCAAGGTGTGTTTGTTATTAAAAAACGTAAAATATTTTCTTACGTCAAAATCGAATTTAGCAAACTGCGAGTACGGAATATTGAGAATTTTCTGCGTGGTTCCTGAAACTACACCCGCTTCTCTCTCCCTGTTGTTGAACAGGCTGAAAACATTTCCTGCCAGTTCGAATTTAGCATTCAGGTAAAACGGATTGGGACGGTCTTTCTTTCCGATTTCATTATAAATAAAGTTATAAATCATAGAGGAAATTAGAACATCCTGGGTCTGCCGGTCTTTATTAATCAAAGTCTGCCTGAATGTATTGAAAAGAGACAGGTCATCTCCCGAAAGACTATTCTGATAATTGGTGTCATTGACAATCATGGAAGACAAATCGTCTGAACTGATCTGCCCGTTAAGAAATTCCTGATTTAAAGCAGGAGAATAAGCGGCGAAAATGTTGTCTCTAACGGCCTGATCCGCAGGAAAAAAGTCGTAATAACGGTCTTTATTCCGGGTAAAACTCAACTGTGTGTTAAACAATGTAAGTCGGTGTGACACAATATCATTAACATTCGCGAAATAGTTTAATCCTGCATTAAAACCGATTCTGCCCAAACCGATATTGTTTTGCTTAGATGCACCCAAAACAATAGAAGAAGTAGGAGAGTACCGCTTAGGTATCACTTTCCAGGTTTTGAAAGGTAAAAACAGCCTCGGAAAATTTAATGAGGCTTGGGTAGATATTTCGTAGGCCAGACTTCTTTTGGAAGGATCTTTAGTATTCACGACGGAGCCGAAAATCCCGGCAACACTTGTGGTAAGGTTTTCTGCGCCTCCAAAAACATTTCTTGTCGTTAAATCAACTGACGGCGAAACACCGAAATTTAAAATTTGAGAGTAATTAATATCCGTTGCAATTTTAAGGTCATATTTTGGAAGTGGTGAAAGGTAATAGCTCACATCCAGAATACTGTCATTTTCTTTACGCAGTATTTCACTGTATTTCAGAATATTGAAATTATTCATCGATGTGATGTTCCGCTTGGTGAGATCGAGATTCCGCTGGTTATAAATATCACCTTTTTTGAGGATAATGGGTCTCCACAAAGCCATTGTTTTATACTGATCGTCGAGTTTATAAAAGTTGATTCCTAAAAGGGAATCTTTTACAGTATCTACGGTGTCTGATAACTTCTCAAGAAAATGGATCTTGATGTCACCGATGGTGGTTAAACGGTAAGGAGAATCGGCAGAATCACGATGAATATCCATCGTAAGCGGAACCTGTTTCCTGCTTTGCAAAGTATCGGCGGTAAAATAAATTTCTTCATTAGAATTATTGAACTTATAATATCCACGGCCTTTCATCAGATCGTTAATTCGCTTTACTTCTTTTTCCAGAACGCTCTGATCGAGAATTTCCTTGCCTTTTACAAGGCTTTTAGATAAATCTTCTTCATAAACACTTTTAATCGCGGGATCCGGAATGTTATAGTAATAATCGCTGATATAGGTAGGATCTTTATGAGTAATCAAATAATTGACCTTCGCTTTTTTTGCGGCAGAATCTAAATCATGACTGAATTTCACATCTGCGTCCCAATATCCTTTAAACACGAAAAATTTCCGGATGGAATTGGCACTGATCTGGGTTTTTGCCTGATCAAGGATTACAGGAGGCTGCCCAATATTATGCATAAATCTTTCGTAGAAAAGACTTTTACCGACATATTCAGGGTGTTTGTATTTAATAAAAAGCGAATCCCGGAGTTTCTGATCCCTCATTTCCGATGGATAAGTCATGTATTCATTTAGGATCGAGTCGTATTTCGGATTGGTTGCGTTATACATCCAAAGCCCAATCGGGAAAAGAAAAAGCTGTTTTTTATTGGGTTTCTGACTTACATAATTAGGAACTTCATCATCATGTATTTTTCCGTCTTCATATCTGAAAGAATTTTTCGTTAAAAGAAATTCATTATCAGGGACTTTTTTTGTCGTACTGCAGGCGTAGAGAAAAACTACAGTAATTGCAGAAGCGAAAAATAAGTAATACTTTTGGAAATATTTTGATACATGCTTACGGCTCATAAAATAAAAATTTTACAGTCTTTAGACAAAAAGAAGTTCAGACAAAAATACAATTTGTTTTTGGTTGAAGGTAATAAAACGATTAAAGAAATACCCTTTTCACACTACAAAATCAGTGAAATATTCTCTGTAAATCCCGGTGAATTAGGTATTAACGATGCAAACGCAACAGAAATTACGCCAAATGACCTAAAAAAGATAAGTTTTTTACAGCATCCCAAAGATTCTGTAGCAGTTTGTGAACTTTTAGATTCTGAGGTTTCGGAACATGTTGGTACACAGCTTGTTTTAGATGGAATTCAGGATCCCGGAAATCTGGGAACAATGATAAGACTTGCCGACTGGTTTGGGATTGATCAGATTGTCTGCAGTGAAGATACGGTAGATTTGTACAATCCGAAAGTAATTCAGGCGAGTATGGGCTCGTTTCTGCGGGTGAAGGTCGTATACCAGAATATTGAAGAGTATCTCACTAGTTCAGATGCAGCCATTATCGGAACTGATATGGATGGAACGAATTTTTATGAATTCGGTTTTCCCGAAAAATTTAATTTAGTTCTCGGTAACGAAGGAAACGGCATCCGTCCGGAAATTGAAAATCTGCTGACAGAAAAAATTACCATTCCGCGTTTCGGAAAATCACGTTCCACAGAAAGTTTAAATGTTTCGATGGCTGCAGGAATTATCCTCGGACAAATTTTTTCCAAAAAATAAACCGCTTAAAAAAGCGGTTTAAAATTATATCAGTTGCTCCATACTGGATGCTGTTTGGTTTCGTTGGTAGTTTTCAAGTTTTTTCCGAATAAATCTCAAAGCAATTGGCGCTAAATAAATTAAAGCCAATCCAATAATTCTTTTCTTCCAGCTTGTATTGGTGAGGCTTTTTCGGGCATAATTTCCGACAAAAGTAACGGCACCAATTTTTAAGGCATTTTCAACCAAACTCATTCCCGCATCGCTCTTGGCAAAGCCGTACACAGAATGACGGTTCAGTACTGAGTCTTTCACACTGCTGGAAAACTCCTTTACAATTTCGGTGGTATCAAGTGATACTTTTTTTTCGCCGTCAGCCTGAATTTCTTCTTTCAGATATTTATCTGTAAAACCGTTGGTAAATGCGCTTAGGCTTTCTTTCGTGTTGTCAAAAGTGATTAAATCCTCCATTTCGGAAACTTCTTTTTTAAGAAGTGCTTTTTTTCTGCGGAGTTCTTCCAGACTGCTGTATTTCGATCCCATAATTTAATCGTTTAATGATTTAATAATCTTATCCGCTATCTTATTTTTAATGGCATTTCTCGAGAATAACACAATAAGGAGAATCAACAGATAAAATCCTGACATGATGAGTAAGCCGTATGCATAATTTCCCAGATAAGAACCAATGAGAAAACCGAGACCGATATTGAGCAAAACAATAAAGAATAATCCTGCAATCGCTGCGATCACCATATAGGTTAAAGTTCCTGCAGTAACAGAGGATTTTTCTGCCGCTTCCATTTTCAGAAGATCGATTCTTTTTGATGCATATTCTTTAACAAGGTCCAGCATGATATTTTTTTTAAAGTTACAAAAAAAGGAACTTAAATGTAAAGTTCCTTTTTATTTGGAAGAATAAAACGGAAATTATGATTTCAATCCGCCCAATTCGTTTTCTACGTCTTTTACAACTTCAGTGGTGGTTGCAATAGCCTGATCTTTGTATTTGTCATAGCCTTCTTTTACTGAAGAAACTACTTTATCAGCTGTTTCTTTAACCTGAGAAGAGATGTTTCCGTACTGGTCTTTTACTTTACCGGATACTTCCTCGAACTGCTCTCTGGCTTTCTCAGAAACTTTACCGTACTGATCAACCGCCTGGTCTTTCAGGTCATTGGCTTTGGTTTTAATTTTTCTTCTTGTTTCCTTACCTTCTTCAGGCGCATAAAGCATTCCTAAAACTACACCTGCTGCAGCACCTGCAAGTAAACCAGCTAATACTCCTGCTGCATTATTTCCTTTTTTAGACATCGTAATAATTTTTAATAGTTAATAATATTGTAATTGTGTTTTTCAACTCTCATAAAGTTACAATTTATATACCAAAGAAAAAAGTGGCACTCTTAAAATTTTGTTAAATATCGCTGATAAGCGAAATCATATAGTCTATTGTTTCTTTTTTGGTTAAAGAAGAATTGTCAATTAAAATGGCATCGTCAGCTTTTTTTAATGGTGCCACTTCTCTTTCACTGTCAATTTTGTCTCGGGTGATCAGATTGTGCTTTACTTCTTCTTCGGTAGTTTCGATGCCTAAACTCTTGAGCTCCAGGAAACGTCTTTTCGTGCGTTCATCAATGCTCGCGGTAAGAAAGAATTTATAATCAGCATTAGGCAATACTACGGTTCCGATATCCCGTCCATCTAAAATTACGCCGCCTTTTTCTGCAATAGACCGCTGGGTCTCCATCAGATAATCTCTTACTTCCTTTTGGCAGGCAATTAAACTTACATGAGCCGAAACCTGATTGCCCCGTATTTCTTTGGAAATATCATTCCCGTTCAGGAAAAGGATAAGTTCGTCATCAACTTCTTTAAACTCAAGTTTGATCTCATCTAATGTGCTGAAAAGCTGCTGCAGATTAATTTCCCCGTTTTCATTGAGACATTTAAGGATGGCGAAATAGGTCACTCCTCTGTAAAGTGCGCCGGTATCCATATGGATAAGCCCGAGTTTTTTGGCAATGACTTTGGAGATTGAACTTTTTCCGGTGGATGAATAGCCGTCGATGGCGATTACGGGTTTTCTCATCCCGCAAATTTCATCATTTTTTTTCAATTTGCGAAACGGTTAAAGAGGGAAAATGGAATTTAATACGAAATTTACCGTCTGTTTCCGCCTACTTCGATCAGATCGAGGGTAAGACCAAACATATTAACGTTTGACGAATTGTGGTATCTTACATGAGCATAATCGAATCGGAAAGAAGATATCTTAATTCCGAAACCGGCAGACAATCCTGCAAAACTCCTCTGATCCAGCACTGCAAGTTCATTCCCGCGTTTTACATTATACCCGAAACGGATATTAAATGCCTGCTGTGGGAATATCTCTGCTCCAAAGGAAAGATGGTCTGCAAATTTTCTGGTCCAGCCAATTTCCTGGCCGTTATTGTTATAATCCTGTGAAATATTCAGTTTCTGTAAATCGTGTGCGGTAATGGTAAAGGCCAAAGGAAATTCATCTAAAATCTTGGTGTATCCCAGATCTACCCGGAAAGCAACATTTTCTCTCAGACCGTTAAAGGATTTAAACTGATATCCGAAATTTCGGAAAACCAATGCTACTGTTTCATTACTTTGGTTGTTGTAATAGGTGATGCCTGCATTGCCAACCACGGCCATTGAGGTGTAATTATCAATTTTTGAGGTAACGAAATTTGCTCCTCCGCCAATCGTCCAGTTTTCTTCGAACTGATAGGCGTAACCAAGGCCGAGTGAGGCGTCCATTGCGCCGAATTCGCCATCAATATTTGCGCTTTCATCGGTTCTCGGCATTTTCCCGTAATCCATGTATCTCGCATTAAACGAGATCAGGTGCGCTTCATTTAAATCTTTTACAAAACTGACTGTACCATATTGGGAACCGGCGAGATAGGAAGAATAATTGAGGGCAATCATTCTGTCCTGTTCAATATTCATCAGACCCGGATTCACGCCTACAAAACTAACGTCATAATCGCGAACAGAAATGGCATCACCGCCTAAAGCAGCTTGCCGCGCCGAAACCGGAATGTTAAGAAAAGGATATACGTTGGTCCCTTCCTGAGCATAAAAAATTACGGAAAATAAAAGTGCTGAGACTACGGTAATTTTTTTCAAATCTGTATTTATGTTTGCAAAAATAATTTTTTTAATTTTTTTTCAAAAATATTTCTCTGTAAATATAAATCTATTAACGGAATTATTTGCGTTTCCTTATATTTGCAGTGCAAAAAAGTAATATAATTAAAAAAATGGAATACAAACGAATTCTTCTCAAACTCAGCGGCGAAGCTTTAATGGGAAACCGACAGTACGGAATAGATAACGACCGGCTGAAAGATTATGCTGCAGAAATAAAAAAAGTAGTAGATAAAGGCTGTGAAGTAGCGATTGTGATTGGCGGTGGAAATATTTTCCGTGGGTTGGCTGGTGCTGCAAAAGGGATGGATAGAGTTCAGGGTGATTATATGGGAATGCTGGCAACGGTAATTAACGGTATGGCTTTGCAGGGCGCGCTGGAAGATGCCGGAATTTATACGCGTCTGCAGTCCGCTATTGAAATGGATAAAGTGGCAGAGCCTTTCATTAAAAGAAAAGCGACAAGACATCTGGAGAAAGGAAGAGTTGTGATTTTCGGTGCTGGAACAGGAAATCCTTATTTTACAACTGATACCGCCGCAACTTTAAGAGCTATTGAAATCGGTGCAGATGTAATTTTAAAGGGAACAAGAGTGGACGGTATCTACGATTCGGATCCTGAAATTAATGAAGATGCAGTAAAATTCAATTCATTAACATTTGATGAAGTTTTCGAAAAAGGACTGAAAGTAATGGATATGACGGCATTTACGTTAAGCCATGAAAATAAATTGCCGATTATTGTTTTTGATATGAATAAGGAAGGAAATCTTCTTAAAATTGTAGAAGGGGAAACGATAGGAACATTGGTTAATATTTAACTTTATTGCAGTTTAATTCAGATCAATAAAAAATCCCGAACTTGCGGGACCATTAAAATTATAATTTAAACAGTTTATTCACAAGCAGCATCAAATAAAAAGTGATACATCAGTGTTTGAAACTTAACCTTGAAACTTAAAATTTATGGAAGATTTAGAACTTATTGTGAACATGGTGAAGCAGGAAATGGATGCAGCCATCAAACATTTGGATCATGCTTTTCAGAAAATCAGAGCCGGGCGTGCTTCTACAACAATGGTTCAGGACGTCATGGTAGAATATTACGGCGCACCTACACCTCTTAACCAGGTTGCAAACGTAATGGTGCCCGATGCGATGACGATTTCCATTCAGCCCTGGGACAGAACTGCAATTGGAGCCATTGAAAAAGCCATCATCAACTCAAACCTTGGATTTGCACCGATGAATAACGGTGAAAATATCATTCTGAACGTGCCGCCATTAACAGAAGAAAGAAGACGTGAACTGGCTAAAACGGCGAAGACTGAAGCTGATGCTACGAAAATTACCGTAAGAAATGCAAGACAGGACGGAATGAAAGAGCTTAAAAAACTGGAAGGCGTTTCCGAAGATTTAATTAAAGATGTTGAAGCAAAAATCCAGGTAGTTACCGATCAGTACATCAAAACCTGTGACGAACATCTGAAAGTGAAAGAAGCAGAAATTATGAAAGTATAATCTACTCAAATTTCTATTTAAATATAAAAGCCCTGAATTTCCAGGGCTTCTTTTGTTTATTGCCCGTTGTTCTTTTTCGCAAATCCAAAAATACTCCCGAGTTTTATTTTGGAATAGCCGTAGGATTTAATTTTTGATGAATTAATCATGGCCTGCGCAAGAACGTCGGTCGGCAAAGGTTTCTGTTGGGTAAAGATTCCGAATTTATTGGCAAATTTAATAATCTTACCACCAAGAACTTCGCCGGTTCTTTCGGTGTCTCTTCTTTCAAGCATTCCGGGCTGAAAAATAGTGATTTTGTTGAAATGCAGATCTTTGATACTTTGCTCCAGTTCGCCTTTCATGCGGGAATAAAAGATTTTTGATTTCGGATTTGCGCCATAGGACGAAACCAAAATATAGTCGTCAACCTCATTTTCTTTAGCTGTTTTTGCAAAATTATATTGGTAATCATAATCTACTTTCCGCTGTGCTTCTTTGCTTCCGGCAGCTTTCAAAGTGGTTCCGAGACAGGAAAAAGCCACGTCACCTTTCACCAAATCTTTCCATTCCTCAGGCTTTTCAAAATCGACAATATGAATGTTCAGTTTTGGATTATCAATAGGCAAAGGCTTTCTCACGAAAACATCCACTTTTTCATAATCTTTATCATCAAGTAACTTATTTACCAAATCTTTTCCTGTAGCGCCGGTTGCGCCGATAACAAGTGCTTTCATAATTTCATGAATTAGTTTTGAGCAATAATTTTGCTTCATTAAAATTACTAAATTTGTGGGATAACCGGAAAATTACTTCTAAACATTACTCATATTATATGGATGCCAACGAAATTCTCGATTACTGTCTTGCTAAAAAAGGAGTGGAGGAAACTTTTCCCTTCGATAAAGAAACCCTCGTACTGAAAGTGGGAGGCAAGATGTTTTTGCTGATGGCTCTGGAAAAACAGCCTTTAAGCATTGCGGTAAAAACAGATCCGGAATGGAGCGAAGAACTTCGTGAAAAGCATCCGCAGATTACCGGCGCTTATCATATGAACAAAACTCACTGGAATTCGGTTTTATGCGAAGGTTTGAAACGGGATTTAATTTTAAAACTGATAGATTCTTCTTATGATTTAATCTTAAATTCCTTGACTAAAAAGAAGAGGGAAGAGGTTTTAAATTTGTTATGAAATTTAATTAAAACTGAAAGTTTTCGGTAATTCTTTGATCTTCATCCAGTCTTTCAATGAGTTTTTCCAGACTTTCGAATTTTATTTCATCATGCAGAAATTCGCGGAAGTTCACTGAGATTTCTTTACCGTAAATATCTTCATTAAAATCGAGAATGTACACTTCAACACTCAGAGAATTACCATCAACAGTAGGATTGGTGCCTATGCTTAACATTCCTTTGAAATGCTGGCTGTTCACGAAAACATCTACAATATAAGCACCTTTTTTAGGAAGAAGTTTCATTGAATTAACGGCAATATTTGCTGTAGGATAGCCGATGGTTCTGCCGATTTTCTTCCCGTGAATCACTTCTCCGGAAACCGAATATACATAACCCAGCATTTCGTTCGCTTCTTTTACGTTTCCTTCTGTCAAAGCATTTCGGATTTGGGTGGAGCTGATATGTCTGCTTTGAAAATCTACGGCTTCAACCTGCTCAACTTCAAAACCGAATTCAGAAGACATTTTCTGTAATAAATTAAAATCGCCGCTTCTGTTTTTCCCGAAAGTATGATCGTGACCGATAATTAAATGTTTCACATTCAGTTTTTCTACCAGAATCTGCTTTACAAATTCTTCACCGGTCAGATTCCTGAATTCCTCGTCAAATTCCTTTAAAAACAGATGCTGAATTCCGTTTTTTTCAAGAAGATAGGTTTTTTCTTCAATCGTATTTAAAAATTTCAAATCGTCGTTCGGATTAAAAACTGTGCGCGGATGCGGCCAGAAAGTCAGAATTGCAGACTGCAGGTTCTTTTTTGCGGCAATAGTATTCAGTTTTTTAATGATGGATTGGTGACCGATATGAACACCATCAAAAATACCAATCGATAAAGAAAGGGGAGATTCCGAGTGATATCCGTTTAAATTCTTAGTAATTTTCAATGGAATAATTTAAAAATAGAAGGTCTCAGCCGTGTTTTTAATGAGCCGGAGAAATTCTGTGCAAATATGATAAAAATCTTCTTTTTAAGCAATTGCAGATTTGGGAAGTTTCATTATATTTGCACTCAAGAAAAAAATTAGCAATGGCAAACCAAATTAAAGGAAAAATTTCTCAAATTATCGGTCCGGTAATCGACGTAGTTTTCACAGATGCAGCAGAGCTTCCGAAAATTTATGACGCACTGGAAATTACTAAAGTTGACGGTAACAAGGTAATTCTTGAAGTAGAACAACATATTGGCGAAGATTCAGTAAGATGTATCGCAATGGATGCAACAGACGGTCTTCAGAGAGGTCAGGAAGTAATTTCACAAGGCAGACAGATTACGATGCCTACAGGTGAAGGTGTTTACGGAAGACTTTTTAATGTAGTAGGAGATGCTATTGACGGGATTCAGCAGGTTTCAAAAGAGACAGGCGGTTTACCGATCCACAGAGAAGCACCGAAATTTGATCAGTTATCTACTTCTGCTGAAATTCTTTTCACAGGAATTAAAGTAATTGACCTTGTAGAGCCTTATGCAAAAGGAGGTAAAATTGGTTTGTTCGGTGGAGCAGGTGTTGGTAAAACAGTATTGATCCAGGAATTGATTAACAATATTGCAAAAGGTCACGGTGGACTTTCTGTTTTTGCCGGTGTAGGTGAAAGAACAAGAGAAGGAAATGACCTTTTGAGAGAGATGCTTGAATCAGGCATTATTAAATATGGCGACGAATTCATGCACTCTATGGAAAATGGAGGTTGGGATTTATCAAAAGTGAATATGGAAGAAATGAAAGACTCTAAATGTACTTTCGTTTTCGGACAGATGAACGAGCCACCTGGAGCAAGAGCACGTGTTGCACTTTCAGGTCTTACAATTGCGGAATATTTCCGTGACGGTGACGGACAGGGACAAGGAAGAGATGTACTTTTCTTCGTTGATAATATCTTCCGTTTTACTCAGGCAGGTTCTGAGGTATCCGCACTTCTTGGGCGTATGCCTTCAGCGGTAGGTTACCAGCCAACTTTGGCATCTGAAATGGGTGCGATGCAGGAAAGAATTACTTCAACTAAAAACGGTTCCATTACTTCAGTACAGGCGATCTACGTACCTGCGGATGATTTAACGGATCCAGCTCCGGCTACTACATTTGCTCACTTGGATGCAACTACAGTATTGGACAGAAAAATTGCTTCATTAGGTATTTATCCTGCGGTTGATCCATTGGCTTCAACTTCAAGAATCCTTACTCCTGAAATCTTAGGTGATGAGCATTATGACTGTGCACAGAGAGTAAAGGAAATCCTTCAGAAATACAAAGCTTTACAGGATATCATCGCGATTCTTGGTATGGAAGAACTTTCAGAAGATGACAAACTTTCCGTTTACCGTGCAAGAAAAGTACAGCGTTTCCTTTCTCAGCCTTTCCACGTTGCAGAACAGTTTACAGGTCTGAAAGGTGCATTGGTTGATATTAAAGATACCATCAAAGGATTCAACATGATTATCGACGGTGAATTAGATCACTTACCTGAAGCTGCTTTCAACCTGAAAGGAACTATCGAAGAGGCTATCGAGGCTGGAGAAAAAATGTTGGCGGAAAACGCGTAATTAGACACAAGACATCAGAAAGCAGACACTAGACTTTTTGTCTGAAATCTGAAATCTGAAATCTTTAAATCTAAATAGAAATGAATATTAAAATCTTAACTCCGGAATTTGTAGTTTTTGATGGTGAGGTAAATTCAGTTTTGCTTCCCGGAAAAAACGGCGATTTCCATATTATGAAAGATCACGCCGCTATCGTTGCATCATTAATCGGTGGGAAAGTAAGAGTTTTTACCAACCAAATTGATGAGCAGTATGAGAAACATTTCACGAAAGAAAACGAAAAAGACAGCGTATTCTCTTTCACAGTGAAAAGTGGCGTTATTGAATTCAACAACAATAAAGGAATTATTCTCGCTGAATAATTGCACCTTAATTATCATAAAATCCCGTCTTTGTTTTCAAAGACGGGATTTTTTTATTGAACTGTAATTAAAGATAATAAAATTCGGGACTATATTTTTTTAAGGTAAGTGAATTGGGTCTTTCCTACAAGTTCATCAAATTTTTTCACAAAATTTTCCCGTTTCGGATAAAGTTTGGTGGCAAAATAGGTATATTTTAATTCATAATAAATTTTACTGTCGAATGAATAGGTCTTAAGTTGGCTGATATCACTTGGCAGAAGTTCAAAAATTCTCGCTGCTTCTTCTTTCTTTCCCAGATAAAACCTGGTGATGGCTTTGTTGAGTCTGTACACAAAGATATGTGAAATTAAAGTTGGGTTTTCTACAGCAAACTGCTCCAGCTTTCTGTCACTGATATCTTCGCTGAAACATAAATCTGCACTTTCATACTCCTGCAGAATATTAAGGATGTTGGTTACAAACATGCTGTAGACAATTCTGTCATTCAAAGCGACACCTGAAGTATTGCGAAGGGTAATCATATTGATGAACGCTGCGCTGTTTCTTTTATCCGCTAATTTTCCTTCCCGAAACAGGGAAATACATTTTGCAATAGCATATCTGGCTTCCACAACATGAGTAAATTCCGACGATTCATTCCGCATTTTTAACGCGTATTTTTCAATCTGGCTCAAAAGATATTTTTCCTCTTCCTCATCAAGCGTTTCCGACAAAAATTTTCCAAAGTAAATAAATGAATATGCAAAGACCTTAGCGTGAGATTTAGTGGTGGTTCTGGCCATTTTAAGCAAAGCCAGCTGGTAATTCTCATTGGCAATATTCTCGTAAGACGGATGCCAAACCAAAACATATTCCATCGCTTCCTCGTTTTCCGCAAACCTTTTGACAAATTCCCTTAGATTAAAAGGGTCTGAGATGATTTTTTTAGCAAAGTAATAGTTTGCATTCTGAAAACGGGTTTCATTTGCGGTAGTACCCTGTCCTTTTACACTGCCGTAATAGATATCAAGCAGCTCAAAATCGAGTACATTTTTTCTCTGTCCTTCATTATTACAAAAGTCCTGAAAATTTTTATAACCTAAACGTTCGGCAATTAAATTGAGCGTTGATATGCGAAGCTGTGTATCATCCCGAAGTTTTCCGAGAAACCTCCTTAATGAATTTTTCGATACACCGATTCTTTTTGAAAGTTTTTCAAGGCCTTTTGTTGTTGAGATATCACTGAAATAAATCTCTTCAAATTCCTTCCTTAATTTCTCAATCATGCTATAGATTAATATTTTAGGGGTTCAATATACAAATAATTTGGGCAAAAATGGGCAAAAAATAAAACTGGCGGAAAAGCTAGTTTTGCTACAGAAAACAGGAGCGTACTGTAATGTTGAAAAGAAAAAGAAATATAAGGTTCTTTAAATTTTAACAAACCAGTATTGCTGTTTACTACCAAACACATCAGCATAAATAGAAATCCCGACTTGAGTAAAGTCGGGATTTTTTTATATCAGTCCCAAACTGCTCATTAATCCGAATGTTGCAGATAGAATGAGTACGCATTTCCAGCAGTTAAATTTCATGTTTTACAATTTTAATTACTGTAAACAAAGAAAATATCGGGCCAAATTCAGCAGTTATTATTTAACAAGCTTTTTTTCTTTCTGATGAGATATTATAATTAAAATTCCGATTAAAACGACCGAAACAATCGATGCATTAAGCGTTCCCAAATCCAGACCGCCTTTTTCCAACGGTTTAGTTAGGAAATCCCCAAAAGTGGCGCCGAAAGGTCTAGTAAAAATAAAAGCGATCCAAAATAGCACAATATGATTGATCTTGGTAAAATAGTGCATCAAAACCACAAACACAATAATTCCGCCGGTAATTAATGCTCCCTGAAGATAAGACAACCCCAGATTATCTTTTAAAAAATCTCCGAAAGCCGTTCCCAAACTATTTGAAAACAGAACTGCTATCCAGAAATATATTTCTTTTTTGCGCTCGAAAATAGGGTAGAACTCTAAATTGCCAAATTTTTTGAACCAAAGAAAAAGCGTAATGCAGAGACATGAAACCAAAAGTAAACTTCCCCAGGCGTAGCCTAAATGCAGACTCCGGTCAATATAATCGGAAATTTCTGTTCCGAAAGTTGTTGTTCCGATGATCACCAGCCAGTAAAAAACGGGAATATACTTTCTGGCAGCAAGCTGAAATCCTAAAACCAAAAGAAAGAAAACTAATGTTATTGCGATTCCCACGGAATAACCCAAATTCAGGGTTTGTGCAATGAAATCGCCTAGTGTTTCGCCTAAAGTAGTGGCGATGATTTTCATGAACCAAAACAGTAAAGTAATCTCTGCTACTTTGTTGAAAGTAAATTTCTCTGAGTTTTCCATACCGTTGTTTTGAGTTTTAAGTTCAGAAAATTTATAAAGTAAGAATCACGCCATTCTCTCTCAGTTGTTTCATAGGTTTCGAAAACCAAAACAGTTCGAAATCCTCCATCGTCTGGCTGTAATCGTCTTTCAGCTGCTGAAGGGTCATCACCTTTAAATTCTGGATGACATTAATTTTAAAAATCTTCAGTAACCAGGAAGCTTTTTCTTCTTCCAAAAGAATGGTTACCATATTTGTTTTCAGGTGAAAAGTGAGTTTGGTATTCTGCCACGAAACCGATTTCTTAGTTTTCACGACATTTTCAGTGACAATATTATTTACAAGGAAAACGAGTTTCGAATTCCCTTTAAAGCTGAAATTTTCATTCTCCAGAAGAGCATCATGAATATAATCCGGATGAATCTTTGTTTTTGGAATTTTAAAGTCAAACCAGTCCTGCAGAGGAATTTCAAAATTAATTCCATGCATAAAGTTGAAAAGCGATTTTTTCAGACCGTAACCGAATTTAGAATGATCAATTTGGGTTCGGTCTGTAAATTCAATATCATTATTGGCAAAATTTATTTCTTTAATAATCGGCGTTACGCCAAATTCTTCCGGATTTTTTCCGATAGGTGAATGGGCCGTCATTGAAAACTGATGCCAAAAACCGCTTTGCAGAATCCCCATTTCAAACATTTGTCTTACCATTTCCAGAGAATCTACTGTTTCCTGCTCGGTTTGCGTAGGGTAGCCATACATGAGATAAGCGTGAACCATTATTCCCGCCTCAGTAAAACTTCTTGTTACTTTGGCGACCTGCTCTACCGAAACACCTTTGTCAATTAACTTCAGTAACCGGTCACTAGCTACTTCCAATCCTCCGGAAACGGCGACACAGCCGGATGTTTTAAGCAAATAACACAAATCGGCGGAAAAACTTTTTTCAAATCTGATATTGGTCCACCAAGTGACAACAAGATTTCTCCGAAGAATTTCCAGCGCAACTTCGCGCATGAGGGCAGGCGGAGCAGCTTCATCCACAAAATGGAATCCGGTTTCTCCGGTTTTTTCAATCAGTTCCTCCATTCTGTCGACCAAAATTTTAGCCGAAACAGGTTCATATAGTCTTATATAATCTAAAGAAATATCGCAAAATGTACATTTGCCCCAATAGCAGCCGTGTGCCATGGTAAGTTTGTTCCATCTTCCGTCGCTCCACAGGCTGTGCATCGGATTGGCGATCTCAATGACGGAAATATAGCGGTGAAGCAGCAGATCAGTATAATCCGGAGTTCCAACTTCAAACTGTTTATAGTCGTTTCTCTCTGAATTGTTTTTATAAACTACTTTGCCACCTTCCAACAGGAAAGTTCTTTTGAATTCAGCGTCGGTATTTTTTTCTAAATTTTCATAGATTAATTCAACGGGCAATTCACCATCATCCAAACTGATATAATCGAAAAATTCAAAAACCCGCGGATCATTCACCTCCCTTAATTCGGTATTCGGAAAACCGCCTCCCATTGCGATTTTGGTGTTTTTATAATTGGCTTTAATAAATTGTGCACAGCGGAAAGCAGAATATAAATTCCCGGGAAACGGAACGGAAAAACAAACCATCTTCGGCTGCACCAAATCCATATGTTCCTTAAGAATTTTCAAGGTGATTTCATCAATGAAAGTCCTTGGTCCGGAAAGTTTTAAATACAACTCATCAAATGAATTCGCACTTCTTCCCAAACGTTCTGCATATCTGCTGAACCCGAAATCTTCATCCACACATTCTACAATGAAATCTAAAATATCTTCTAAATATAAGGTGCAAAGGTGTTTTGCCTTGTCCTGCAAACCCATATTTCCAAAGGCAAATTCAAGATCATCGATGGCGTTGAAACGGGACGCTTCGGGTAAAAAATTCATGCTGCAGACCTGTCTCGCCAAAGTTGGGTTATTGCCCTGAAGAAAAAGGATTACCTGATCAATGGTTTTAATATATTCATCCCTTAAAGCCAAGATTCTTTGTGCGTTTTCTGAAAGATTTCTGAATCCATCTGAACGGTTGAAAATCTCATACAGGCTGTTTTTGGAAAATAATTGTAAAATAACCTCAATTCCCAGATCCATCTGGAAACTTGAAATTTGTTTGGTATTAAGAAACCCCTTTAAATATGCGGTCGCCGGGTACGGCGTATTGAGCTGCGTAAATGGAGGCGTTATAAGTAAGAGGTCTTTCACAGAATTATTTTTGCAAATTTATTTTAAATCTTTTTAATATGAAGATTTGTTTCATGTTAAAAAACCGGTAGAAATTTCTACCGGTTCTCTATATTATGTTTTTCGGAAAGCGAATTTTGAAATGAACGCTTACAAATCAAAATCGCCGGCCGCTTCCGGTTGATAGATAATTTCATCAATAATTATTTTGGTCATTCCGGAGGGAACGATCCAGTCGATTTCGTCATTTACGCTGTAACCGATCAATGCGGAAGCAACGGGTGAAAAAATAGAGATTTTATGTTCTTTAATATTGGCCTGATCGGGATAAACAATTTTGAATTCAGTAACCGTTTTATTATTCTGAAAATGAATTTTCACCACTGAATTCATGGTTACCAAATCTGCCGGAATATCTTCAGGTTCAACCACTTTTGCAGAGTGCAATTCGTGGAGAAGCTTTTCTGCATCCTCTTTTTTAATGGCATTTCTCAGTTTTGCATCCTTAATGGCTTTATGAATTCTCGTAAAATCCTGTTTGCTGATAATGATCTGTTTCATCTTACTGTTTTTGTGTGATTTAATTAAAAGTCAATGGTTATAATTCCGGATTATTATAATAAAAAACCGCCTGAATTTTTCAGGCGGTTTATATATGATTTATAAATACTGAAAAATTTTATGATGATTTGAAGGATAAACCTTTTTCCTCTAACAGTTTCTGTTCCTGCTCTTTATAAAAACCGGAAGTTAATTTATCGTGGATAGCGTCGAATGCTTCCAAAGTTTCATTAATTTCAGAATCGGTATGAGAAGCAGTTGGAATTAATCTCAACAAAATCATTCCTTTCGGAATTACCGGATAAATTACTACTGAAGTAAAAATACCGTAATTTTCTCTCAGATCCTGAACCAGAAGGGTAGCCTCAACGGTTGAACCCTGCATCATTACTGGAGTTACACAGGTATTGGTTCCGCCGATATTGAAACCTCTTTCCGTCAGTCCGTTTTGTAGTTTGTTTACATTTTCCCAAAGTTTTGCTTTGATTTCCGGACGGGAACGAAGCAGATCCAATCTTTTCAAACCACCGATTACCATTGGCATTGTTAAAGATTTGGCGAAAACCTGAGAACGTAAATTATATTTTAAAATTCTGATAATATCACTGTCACCCGCGATAAAAGCACCGAAACCGGCCATTGATTTTGCAAAGGTGGAGAAATAAACATCAATCTGATCCTGACAGCCCTGTTCTTCACCGGCTCCTGCACCTGTAGCACCTAAAGTTCCGAATCCATGAGCGTCATCAACTAAAAGTCTGAAATTAAATTTAGATTTTAACTCACAGATTTCTTTGATTTTCCCCTGCATTCCGCGCATTCCAAAAACACCTTCAGTAATCACGAGGATTCCTCCGCCATTTTCTTCTGCCACTTTCGTAGCACGGGCAAGATTTTTTTCTAAACTCGAAATATCATTATGCTTGAAAGTAAAACTTTTTCCCATGTGAAGCCTTACACCGTCAACGATACAGGCATGAGAATCGGAATCGTAAACAATAACATCATGTCTGGAAACCAGCGCGTCAATGGTAGAAACCATTCCCTGATATCCGAAATTTAAAAGATAAGCTGATTCCTTTCCGACAAATTCAGCAAGTTCTCTTTCCAATTGCTGATGCTGCTCGGTTTCGCCGGACATTGCTCTTGCTCCCATTGGATAAAACATTCCGAATTCTGCGGCAGCTTTTGCATCTGCTTCCAAAACTTCAGGATGGTTGCAAAGGCCCAGGTAATCATTAGCACTCCAGAAAACAACTTCTCTTCCCTGAAATCTCATTCTGGGTCCGATAGGTCCTTCTAATTTTGGAAAAACGAAATATCCTTCTGCATAATCTGCAAACTGTCCGAGCGGTCCTGGATTTTGTCGTAACCGATCAAAAATATCTGTCATTATTTTTTTAATTTTTTTTTAATATAAAGTAGGCACAAAGTTAACAAAATTTGACTAAAGAAACCTTTTCGTAAGGGTACAAAAAGGTCTCAATACAATTTATTTTCACAATCGGATTACTTGATAATTTCAGTTTTGAAAACTTCGTCGTAATTATGAACACAGTTATTGATGAATCCCTGTTCTTCCATCCATTCATCACTGTAAACTTTGGTAATGTATCTAGACCCGTGATCAGGGAAAATAGCTACCACAACATCATCTTTTGAAAACGGGTGTGAATTGGCATACTGTAAAAGCCCCTGGGTAACTGCGCCGGTGGTGTAACCTCCCATAATAGCTTCTTTCAAAGCGATTTCGCGGGTTCGGTAAGCAGACATTTCGTCGTTTACTCTTACAAATTCATCTACTTTATCAAACAGCAAAGCGGCTGGAATTAAGTTTTTTCCCATTCCCTCGATCTGGTAAGGATGTATTTCGTCCTTATTGATTTTTCCCGTTTCGTGGAAACCTTTAAGGATAGAACCGGAAGCGTCAACGCCGATCACTTTGATATTTGGATTTTTCTCCTTTAAATATTTTGCTGAGCCGGATAATGTTCCGCCGGTTCCTGTGCAGGCAATAAGGTGAGTGATTTTTCCGTCTGTCTGTTCCCAGATTTCAGGACCCGTTGTCTGGTAATGCGCGTCAATATTCAGTTCGTTAAAATACTGATTGATGTAAATTGAATCCGGAGTTTCTGAAGCAATTCTTTTCGCAACTTCATAATACGATCTAGGATCGTCCGCAGGAACATTTGCAGGACAGATGTAAACTGTAGCTCCAAGCGCCTTCAGATAGGCGATTTTTTCTTTTTTTGTTTTGTTGCTTACTGCAAGAATACATTTGTAACCTTTAATAATACAAACCATCGCAATAGAAAAGCCTGTATTTCCCGAAGTTGTTTCTACAATGGTAGAACCGGGTTTTAAAAGTCCTTTTTTTTCAGCCGCTTCTATAATATGTATCGCAATTCTGTCTTTTGTAGAATGGCCGGGATTATATGATTCTAATTTGGCATACACTGTAGCAGGAATTTCTTTGGTAACTGCATTAAGTTTTACCAATGGCGTATTGCCAATTAAGCCAAGAATATTATCGTGAACATTAGTCATTTTTCGTTATTTTTCTCTAGAAAACCGTGTGCAAAAATACTAAAAAATAAATAATATAATAATTAATGCCTCGGAACATGATTTAATGCATAACATTTTTGTACTAATTAACAAAAAATAGCGTGGATATGCTCACTAAAAATCAAGACTTTTCATTTAATTTTTGTTAAAATCAGAAGATAATAGAGGAAAAACCTTATTTTCGCAACATTGAATTTTAAATATGAAAAACTGGTCTTTTAAACAGTGGAACACCCTTTTGGGATGGGTAGTTTTCGTGATTGCTTTTTTTACCTACTTATCAACTATCGAACCGAATTTCAGTTTCTGGGATTGCGGCGAATATATTTCTTCGGCGGTTAAGCTCGAGGTTACACACGCACCGGGAGCGGCACTTTTTCAGTTGCTGGGAGCGGTTGCAGCGATATTTGCTTTCGGTAACGGGGAGAATTATTCCGTAGTGATTAACGCAATGTCGGCGCTTTTCAGTGCGTTAACGATTCTTTTCCTGTTCTGGACGATCACCCATTTGGTAAGAAGACTTCTCAATAAAGACTTTGATCAGATCACAAAACCTCAGGAAATATCTATCCTTTTTGCAGGAGCAATCGGAGCTTTATGTTTCACCTTCTCGGATACTTTCTGGTTTTCGGCAGTGGAAGGAGAAGTATATTCCATGGCTTCCATGTTTATCGCACTTTTACTTTGGCTGATAACCAAGTGGGAAAACGAATACCATGACGCTGACAATGAAAGATGGATTATTTTAATATTTTTCGTAACCGGTTTATCCATTGGAGTTCACATGATGGGAATGCTTGCTATTCCTGCAGTTTGCTTGATTTATTATGCACGGAACTATGAATTTACGTGGAAAAGTTTTCTTTGGGCAAATTTTTTCACGCTGGTGATTCTGGCCGCGGTTTTCAAAGGGATATTTCCTTTAATTATGACTTTATTCGGCAAGATGGAAATTTTTGCCGTGAATGGGATTGGTCTGCCTTTCCATTCCGGAACCATCATTGCATTTGTTATCTTAATTGCTGTATGTTATTTTGCTCTCAAATATGCTAAAAGATCAGGAAAAAGCATTTATCAGACGATTGTGCTTTCTGTAATCTATATGATTATCGGTTTTTCGTGCTGGATGGTAATTCCGATCCGTGCGAACGCAAATCCGCCGATGAACCTTAACAATCCGGATAACGCGATCGGAATGCTGGATTATTACAACCGGGAACAGTACGGCGACTGGCCGACTTCTTACGGACAGAATTATACCGCTTATCTTGATGCAAACGGAATTCAGAAAAATGATGACGGAAGTTACAAAACGCAAAAAACCGGCGATGTTTATGAAAAAGATGAGCAGACAGGAACTTACCGAAAAGTAGGAGACCGCTTCAATTATGTGTACAGTACAGATCATATCAGTTTTATGCCGAGAATGTTCAGCGAAGATAAAGATGTGATGGCAAATTATATTTCCATGTACGGTGCCCCGGACTTTTCGTTCAATTACGGTAACAGCGATGTTGCTGACAGCCCGGAAGCCAAAAAGATTTTTGATGATCTTCGCAAGAAATATGAAGAGGGAAGCATCAAAGCTGAGGATTATCTGAAAGTAAAACCTTATAATTTAATCAATGTTCAAAGACCTTCTTTAGGACAAAATCTTGATTATTTTTTCACTTTCCAGAATGGCTATTATTTCGTAAGATACCTCATGTGGAACTTTGTCGGAAGACAGAACGACCTTGAAGGCCACATGGAAAACAACAGAGGAAACTGGATTTCCGGAATTCCTTTTATTGATAATGCAATGTGGGGCGATCAGAGCAAAATGCCTGCAAAATTCAAAAACGAAAGTACTGTTGCGTTTTTCTTTTTACCGTTACTGCTTGGTTTAATTGGATTCTTTTTCCAGCTGAACAAAGATTTCGGAAGATTCTATGCGATATTATCACTCTTTATTTTAACCAGTGTCGGCATTGTTTTCTACACAGGAGTAAAACCTTTCGAGGTTCGTGAAAGAGATTACGCCATGGTGGGATCTTTCTACGCATTTGCCATTTGGATCGGCCTCGGTGCAGCAGCGATACTGTGGTTTATCCAGGAAAAAGTGAAGTCAAATGCGGTAAATACGGTCGCCGGAATTGTGCTTTTAGGAATTCCTTTAATGATGGGCTTTCAGAACTATAATGTTCATGACAGAAGCGGAAGATATACCGCTTATGATTATGCATATTCTACTTTAAAATCTTTACCGAAAAACGATATCCTATTCGTTTATGGCGATAATGATACCTATCCGATTTGGGGAATGCAGGAAACTTCAGGACTTCGGGATGACGTGAAAGTGGTCAATTTCACTTTACTTTCAACACCATGGAATATCGATCAGGTAAAAAGAAGAACCTATAATGCAATGCCGGTTCCTTCCATATTGAAACACGAAGATTACCGCGACGGAACCAATGATCAGATTTATCTGATGAGCAAAGAAGACTGGAAAAATGTCTTCGCCAACCTCAAAGATCAGGGTGCTCCGGATACTGCATTTGCAGGTTTCAGAAAGTTTGAGACTCAGGATTCAATGACTTTGAAAGAAGCAATGAATTTTATTAAAGTTAAATCTGAGGATAAAGATGAGATCTTAAAAATGCTTTTTGGAGAAGCGAAATATGAAAAATTCAATTTCTTGCCGGTTTCTAAATTAGTATTACCGGTAAATAAAGCCAATGCAGTAAAAGCAGGTATTATCGACGCTAAAGATTTAGCGCAAACCGTGGATAACATTACGATAGAGTACAAAAGCAACAGCATGTTCAAAAATAACCTGATGATGCTTGATATCCTTGCCAATTTCGACTGGAAGAGACCGATTAATTTCTCGACGGGTGGAATTTACGATCCTGAAAACATTTTCTATCTAGGCAATTATCTTCAGTATGACGGTTTCAGTTATCGCTTGGTTCCTATCCACACGCCGGAACGGGAAGATGGGGAAATGGGAAGGGTGGACGCCAATTCACTTTATAATATTGTTAAAAATTACAAGTGGGGGAATTTTAAAGATTTAAATGTTCATTTCGATGAAACGTGCACACAGAATATTGTAAGCTATAGAAGCTCTGCAAGCCGCGCTGCAGAAGCTCTTACACTTGCCGGACAGAAGGCTAAAGCCATTGAAGTTTTGGATTTGGCATCGAGAGAAATTCCGGTGTCCAAATACAATGATCCGCGTTCATTAAGTTCTATGGTGTATGGTTACATCGTTTCCGGACAGGAACAGAAAGGTCTTCAGTTAGCAGAAGAACTTAAAAAAGGAATTTTTACCGAATACGACTATTACAGTAACTTAAGTCAGTCAGAGCAGCGTTTTGTATCCAGACAGATGCGTACAAAACCAATGGAATATTCACTGATTGTTGGTGCCGTTTCTGATGCTTACAACAAAATCGGACAAAAAGATAAAGGGTACAGCTATTTGGTTAAATCCATTGAGCCGATCGATAAACGTTTCAATTCATTTGTGAAAACCCTGCAGCAGATGGGGAAAGAAAAAGCTTTCAATGAAGCTGAAAAAGTGCAGAAAATAACTCCTTTTTACACCTATCTTTTTGATGTGATGAATCCTTATGATTCCACTTATTCCAAAGAAAAAGAAGATCAGATTACGAATGCAATCATGAAAGCAACCCAGTAACATGAAATACTGTGCTTTTCTTCGCGGTGTAAACGTTAACGGAACTTCCATGAAAATGGCGGAAGTCTGCAAAGTATTTGCTGATGCGGGCATGAAAGAGGTCTCGTCCGTTCTTGCTTCCGGAAACATTTTGTTTTCGTCTGATAAAAAGGTTTCGGAACTGAAAACTGTTTTGGAAAAAGCAATGTCTGATCATTTCAGTTATGAAGCTTTTCTTTTTCTTAAATCCGAAAAAGAAGTGGCAGCAATCTTTGAAAACTGTCCTTTCACTAAAGCTGATGATTTGCATATTTATGCCTTTCTCGGAACTGAAGGTATTGAAAGTACACTTTTGGAAGAATTTAATAATTCAAAAAAAACAGAGAACGAAAAAGGAACCATCATAAAAAATATATTCTATTGGCAGGTTCCGAAAGGAAATACCCTGGATTCTTCATTCGGAAAAGTATTGGGAAAAAAGACGCTGAAGGCACAGATGACTTCCAGGAATATGAACACATTTGAAAAGATTCTTAAAAAGTTTTAAATTAGTAATTCAAAATTACAAAATAAGCGGGCCACAGCCCGTTTTTTTTATGGAGTAAGTTTGTAGGTTTAAGCCAAAGCCCAGAAATCACTTCAACAAAAAAATCCGTATTTTTGAAGTCTTAATTTAAGATTAAACTTTAAACCGAAAAGTAATGATTCAATACTTAGAAAACATCCACCACAAAAATTCAAAAAACTTCTTTCTTATAGCAGGTCCGTGCATTATTGAAGGCGAAGATATGGCGCTCAGAATTGCTGAAAAAGTGATAGAACTTACCAATAAATACGAAATTCCTTATATTTTCAAAGGCAGTTTTAAAAAAGCAAACAGAAGCCGCGTCGATTCATTCACGACCATCGGTGAGGAAAAATCTTTGGAAATTCTTAAAAAAGTGGGAGAGACGTTCAATATTCCTACCACGACAGATATCCACGAAAACGAACATGCAGCTTTAGCGGCAAATTATGTAGATGTCCTGCAGATTCCTGCGTTTTTGGTTCGGCAAACCGATTTATTAGTCGCTGCGGCAAAAACAGGAAAATGTATTACCCTGAAAAAAGGTCAGTTTCTTTCTCCGGAAGCGATGAAATTCGCAGTGGAAAAAGTAGTAGATTCCGGGAACAGCAAAACGGCGATCATCGAACGCGGAAACTCTTTTGGTTATACTGATTTGGTGGTAGATTTCCGCGGAATTCCTACCATGAGAAATTATGCACCGGTGATTTTGGATGTGACCCATTCGCTGCAACAGCCTAATCAGAATTCCGGAGTGACCGGCGGTAGACCCGAACTTATTGAAACCATCGCAAAAGCCGGAATCGCAGTAGGAGCAGACGGCCTTTTCATTGAAACTCACCCGACACCTTCCACTGCACTTTCTGATGGCGCAAACATGCTGCAGCTGGATAAACTGGAGGATCTGCTTCAAAAATTAACCCGTGTAAGACAGGCAATTCTGTAATTTTTTGCTATCTTTAAAAACTAAATTCACCGCATTGAAAAAAATACTTTTATTCCTGGTATTGTCGCCGCTTTTTGTCTTTTCGCAAATTAATCTTAAAGTTCTAGACGAAAACGGCGCACCTGTTTCTCAAGCCAATGTTTCTTATGACAGCCAGAATTTTACAACCGATGATAACGGATTTGTGAAAATTCCGATCGCTAATTCAGAACAGACACTTTCAGTGGATAAAGAAAATTTCAAAGGATTCAGGAAAAACATCAAAACAGTTCCTAAGATTCAGAATGTCAATGTGTTATTTGTAAAAGCTGAAAGAGAAACTCAAATCCAGGAAGTCGTTTTTCAGAAAAAAGGAAAACCGAAAGTTACTGACCTTACTTCTATAGAAATCTCTGCAAAAGAAGCGCAGCAGGTTTCTTCACTTTCCGGCGGTGTTGAAGGTCTTCTGAAAACTTTGCCATCTGTCAATTCAAATACGGAGCTTTCTTCCCAATACATGGTGAGAGGCGGTAACTACGATGAAAACCTTATTTACATTAACGATATTGAAATTTACCGTCCGTTTTTGATCAGAAATTCCTTACAGGAAGGAATGAGTATTATTAATCCGGATATGGTGCAGGCGATTAATTTTTCTGCCGGAGGTTTTGAAGCGAAATACGGCGATAAAATGTCCTCAGCATTAAATATTTATTACAGACAGCCCACAAAATTTGAAGTTGCTGGTGAAGCAAGTTTAATCGGCGGAAGGCTTTCTACCGGTTTTGCCTCTAAGGATAAAAAACTGTCAGCGTTATTTTCGGGAAGATACCGAAATACCAATCTGGTTTTAAATACACTGAATGAAGACACTGATTTCAATCCGCAGTACATGGATTTTCAGTCTTACATCAATTATAAATTTAACGAAAAATGGAATGTTTCATTCATCGGCTACTGGAGTAAAAACGATTACGAAATGATTCCGAAACTGAAGGAAGTGAATTTCGGAAGTTTACAGACGCCATTGAAATTAAATGTTTTCTATGACGGAAAGGAAGATGATGCGTACAAAAACATGATGGGTACAGCTTCCGTGAATTTTAAACCGAATAAAAAGTGGTCTTTCAGTCTAGATAATTTTGCCTACCAAAACCGCGAAAGAGAGTATTATTCCATTGCGTCTGCGTACCGTTTGCAGACTTTTGATCCAATTACCGGCGCACCGGTAACCTCTTATGATGTGGGTGGCCAGATTGATCATGCAAGAAACGATTTATTGGTAAAAACGTACGGTACTCAGCTGAAAACACGTTTTTCACCAGATATCAATACTGATTTTGAAGTCGGAGTGAAATTCGAAAAAGAAAATCTGCAAGATCTTACCAACGAATGGCAGCTTGTAGATTCTTTAGGATACAGCACCCCGATCGACTATACCAATCCGGGAACTTTAAATGCTGCAGATCTCCGCTTGCGTTTCAATATTTCTGGTGCGAACCACATCGAGCCGACAAGACTTTCCGGATATGCACAATTTTCTAAAAAACTGTACTGGGGTGCGAACAGAGTTTTCTTAAATGCTGGTGTCCGGGCTTCGCATTGGGATTTTAATGATGAAACCATTATTTCTCCGCGGGCTCAGTTTGCGATCAAACCGGACTGGGACATGGATATGCTTTTCAAGGTTTCCGGCGGAATTTATTACCAGTCACCGTTTTATAAAGAGATTAAAGATTTAGACGGAAACTTTAATTCAGACATCAAATCACAGCGTTCCATGCAGGTAATTCTTTCCAACGATTATGAATTCCGTATGGCAGACCGACCTTTTAAATTAACAACCGAGGCGTATTATAAGAAAATGGATCATCTGATTCCTTATTATCTGGATAATGTAAGAATCCGTTATTCCGGTAAAAACAATTCCGAAGGTTATGCTTATGGACTTGATGCAAGATTATTCGGTGAATTTGTTCCGGGTGTTGATTCTTGGGTTTCTGCAAGTTATGCAAGAGTTTATGAAAACATCGACGGAAGAGGATATATCCCAAGACCCACAGATCCGAGGTTCAGATTTTCAATGTTCTATCAGGATTATATGCCGAAGTTCCCTTCCATGCGGGTAAATCTTACTTTAACTTATGCAAACGGACTTCCTTCCGGCACGCCGGTTTCTCTTGATCAAAACGGAAAACCTGATTTTGAAGCGCCTTACAGATATCAGCGGACTTTACCTTCTTACAAAAGAGTGGATATCGGTTTATCCAAAGTTTTCATTGATCAGAAGGATAATAAAGTAAACGGTGGTTTCTGGAGTAACTTTAATGAACTGATCTTAGGTGTACAGATATTCAACGCATTTAACATCAATAATACTGTTGCCAACCAATGGATCAATGATGTTTCTACGGGTTATAATTATCCGGTTCCGGTTCGTCTGACAGGCAGATTCTTCAATGTAAAACTTGAGTTTAAACTTTAATTCTTTTTAAACATTTCCAAAATAAAAATCCCGAAACTTATGTTTTGGGATTTTCGTTTTATTCTGTATCACTGTTTAGATTTACAGTGTCATAAAGATCTCTCCGCCGGTCTGTCATCGTGCGGACGGCGCCGTAATGGTGCAGCTCTTTGAGTAAATTAAGATCTACGTCTACAATCAAAGTGGTTTCGGTATTGGGTGTGGCTTCCCCTTTAATGGCATTGGAAGGAAAAGCAAAATCTGAAGGTGTGAAAACCGCTGCCTGACCAAACTGTATATCCATATTATTTACACCGGGTAAATTTCCTACACAGCCTGCGATGGCAACATAACATTCGTTTTCTATCGCACGGGCAGCAGCACAGTGACGCACTCTTGTATACGCATTTTGCGTGTCGGTGAGATAAGGAACAAAAAGAATTTTCATTCCCTGATCGGCTAAAATTCTCGGCAGTTCAGGAAATTCTACATCGTAACAAATGACTAATCCTACTTTTCCGCAATCGGTGTCAATCACTTTTATTTCGTTACCGCCTTTCATTCCGTAATATTTTTTCTCGTTCGGAGTGATATGAATTTTGCGGTGTTCGTCAATTTTTCCGTCCCGGTGAAGCAGATAACTGATGTTGTAGAGTTCTCCACTATCCACAATCGGCATGCTTCCGGCGATAATGTTGATGTTGTAACTGATGGCAAATTCTGAGAGTTTAATTTTAATTTCCTCCGTAAGCTCGGCCAGTTTAAACATGCTTTCCCGCTCAGAAAGATGATTGAAAGGTGCAAGTAGTGGCGTATTGAAAAGTTCCGGGAACATGATGAAATCAGATTTATAATCTGCCATTACATTTACGAAAAATTCAACCTGTTCATAAAATGCGTCGATGGTCTTAAAATGTCTCATCTGCCACTGTACCAAACCCAATCTGATGACAGAATCCTGCATCGTATTAGGCTTTTTGCTGTAGTAAATATTATTCCACTGAAGCAGCACCGCGTTTTCCTCGGAATGCAAATCTTCAGGTAAATAATTTTTGAGAATCCTTACCGGCAGGAAGTTATTGGCCAGCTGAAAACTCAGTACCGGATCATAAATCTCCTTGTTTCTCACTTTCTGAATATAGGCTCTAGGTGAAAGTTCTGCGCTGTAAAGGTGATAATTCGGAATTCTTCCACCCACCATAATCGATTTCAGATTTAAGGTTTCACACAGTTCCTTTCTTACATCGTAAAGCCTTCTCGCGAGTCTGAGTTTCCGGTATTCCGGATCGACAAAAACCTCAATTCCGTACAGCACATTTCCGGTGTCGGAATGGGTATTGAAGGTATAATTTCCGGTAATTTCCTTGTAGGTGTGGTCGTCGCCGTACAATTCGTACTGCACGATCAGCGAAAGAGCGACTGCGGCAATTTTTCCGTCCACGGTAATACAGATCTGTCCGTCGCGGAAAATTTTCAGTAATTTCTGAATACTTTTTTTAGACCAAATACTTTCTGACATCGTCGGATAGGCTTTCTGCATCGTCTCCTTCAGTTCGTCATAATCTTCAATGGCCAGTTTTCTGATATCTATTTGCATAACTTTTATTTTATAAATTTAAATGATAATACCTGAAGAATGATCTTCGGCACTTCCTGTCGCAGAACTGAGAACATTAATCTTATTGTTCATTCTTAAAACTCCCATGAAAGCAAAAATTAAACCTTCCTTGAAATCGATGATTTTTTTTTCGGGAACAATAATTTCGGTATCCGACATTATTTTTATCCTTTGCAGTAAATAATCATTATAGGTTCCTCCGCCTGTAAACAAAACCTTCTTTAGATTAAACTGTTTGAAAACTGCTGCTATCTGAATGGCCGCATGCTCGGTAAAAGTCGCTAAAATATTTTCCGGAGTTTCATCAGTAAGTTTAGGAAGTATATGCTTATTAACCCATTCAATTCCTAAAGATTTTGGAGGATTCTCTCGGTAGAATCCAATGGAATTTAAGGAAGATAAAATTTCTTCATTCACATTTCCATTTTTAGCCAAATTTCCGTTTTCATCATATTTTTGATGCAGCGCTTGCGCGAATTTATTCAGCACAATATTCACGGGACAGATATCGAAAGCGATCCGTTTTCCGTCTTTTTTAAAGGAAATATTTGAGAATCCGCCAAGATTTAAACATGCGTCAAACTCCGGAAAAAGAAGTTCATCACCGATCGGGACCAGCGGCGCGCCGTTTCCGCCCATTAAAACATCCTGGCTCCGGAAATCGTAAACTACCGGAATTTTATTTAAAATTTTAATTGCCCTGCCGTCACCAATCTGTAACGTGAATTTTTTTTGAGGCTGATGAAAAACGGTGTGGCCGTGAGAAGCGATTAAATCAATGTTTTTTAAAGAATATCTGGTGATGAATTGCTGTACTTTTTCACCAAGGTAAAAACCATATTCCGAATTTAACGCTAAAAGTTCCTCTGAGTTTAAATGAATTGAATTTTTGAGTTTTTCTTCCCAAAGAGTAGAATAGGAAAGGGTTTCCGCCTGCAGGATTTCGAATTTCCAAACGGTATTTTCTTTTTTGAATTTTGCGTAACAGATATCGAGTCCGTCCAGACTCGTTCCGGACATTAAGCCAATTGCATGAAAAACCATAAAGAAAAATTTTACCGAATTTACGAAAATTTATCTTCCTTTTTCCGGTATTTTCTTAGCGTTAATATTACCTGAATTGTTGTAGAACGTATACTCGGAGAAGTCGTCTTTAGCTTTCATTCCGTTGGCACCCACGAGAGTGGAGCCGTCTTTATCGGTTACATAAACCGTGTCTGTAGTATAAATAAGTCTTTTCCCCTGATCCCAAAATACCGACCGCATCGCAAACATTTGATTTTCATTCGTTACGATCCTCACATTTCCTTTTGCCTCATAAAATTTTTTCTTCTCATTAAATTTGGCATATTTCGCGTTGATTTTGCCCGGAACTTTAGGCTTTTTCTTATCGTAAAAAAGAATCTGAATTCCTTTTCGGGCGACGATATATGGAGAATCGATATATTCGTATTTTTCAATCAGCGGTGCGGTAGCACGAAGTTTTACCATTCCTGAATCGCGCTGAACGATATGGGCATTATTAATAATCTGTGAAGGGAAATTGGTATTGTTGTTTTTATTGATCTTGGTAAGGTCTTCATCACAGGAAATTAAACCAAAAAATATAGCACAACCCAAAAGGCCGGCTATATTTTTATATATTATTTGTCTGAAAAACTTCATTTTCTAATCATATAGACGTTTCACAAACCATTTATCAGCAAAATTAATTCCGACTCTGAGGTTGATGAAATTCTGGCGAATCATGTTGTTATCCAAAGTTCCTCTTTTCCCGATTTCCAAACCTAAATCGATACCGCTCATTCTGTTAACACTTCTGTTTTCGAATGGTAAAGTAACACCGCCTGTTATAGCAAACTGATTGATATTGGTTCCGTTCAGAGAAAGATTTCCTTTTTCGTAATACGCTCCGTATCGGTAAGTAACTCTTGAAAAATAATTCCGGAAGTTATTATAATTAGGCAGATACCAACCACCAGCTGCAAATCTGTAAGAATTCTGATTAGCAAAAGGCTGTCCCAAAAACTGAATGGTTTCTCCTTTTTTATAATCAAACTGAGTTCCTAAAAACCATTTTGTATCATGTCCATAACCTGCACCCAATGAAAACTCCATAGGAATCAAGTTTTTGTCGCTGCTGAAATTCTGGTCAATAATACTTACGTTATTTTTGGTTTCTCCTGCCGAATAATAATAAGTGCTGTTCGTATAGCTGGTTTCCATCTGGCCGGTATTCCCAAAAGTATATGTTGCACCTAAAGTAAGTCTTCTGTCATTCTGCAGCTTCTTCTGATAAGCGGATCCAAGGGTAAAATTAAAAGTTTTTATTTTATTTTTAGTCTCGTAACCATTGATCAGTTCAGCCGTGGAATAGGTCAGTTCGTTGATATCATAAAGATTTCCGAAATAGAAATTACTTCTTAAACCAAAACCCAATTCCGGGGAAACCTGATAAGATAAAGCTGCCTGAACGGTGCTTAAAGTACCTTCGCCACGAAACATCTCGGCTTTTACAGTACCATCTGATAAAGTTTGCTTATTAAGTACAGAATATTTTTTGGAGCTGTAAGGCTGGTAGCCCAAACCAAATTTCACTTTGCTTGAAAGCGGGAAAGCGACAGTAATATTGGATAGATAAGAAGAATGTTTGGTTACATTCGCATTATCAAAATTAGATTTGAAAAAATTATTTTCATTGGTACCTTCAATTTTTACCGTAGCCAACTCTAAGTTTTTATTAGCAGCAGGATTACTGAAATTAAAATTATTATTGAAGTCCCAGATATATGCAGTAGAAATACCGCCCATCGCATTCACATCAGTTGTGTTATCATACTTCACATCCCCGATTCCGAAGGCAGCGTAAGGAGAATTACCAATCGATTGCGCATTCAGGAAAAATCCGGCTGCAAGGAGAGGTAATACAAAAATTCTTTTCATTCTCTATTTTTAAAAATAATGCGCAAATATCTTAAATATTACTGAATTGAGGAAATTTACTTTGGTTAAAGTTTGTTAAGGCAGTTTGCAGGTACCATTTTATATAAAAAATGGATAACTTTTCGGAAAAACTGAAAACCATACAGCTGACTTTCCGCAATTATTTTTCAGACAAAATTTTTTATCTTTGAAAAATGAATTGGGAACAGATCGCAGGTCAGGAAAAACTGAAAAACCTCCTCAAAGAAAGCATTTACGACAATAGAGTAGGCCATGCGCAGCTTTTCGTCGGAAAAGACGGTTACGGCACTTTACCTTTGGCTATGGCGTTTGCAAAAGAGATTTTCCGCAAAGAAAATGAACATTCATCTTCAAAAGTGGAACATCTGAATCATTTGGATCTGCATTTCAGTTTTCCTGTTTTCAAAGAGAAAAGCAGCGGTCTTGCAGACAATTTCATCGAAAATTTCAGGGAAATGATTCTCGAAAATCCATATTCAAATAATGAAGACTGGAGCAGGATCTTGGAATCAGAAAACAAACAGCTCACTATTTACGCCGATGAAGTGGATGAACTGAACAAGAAATTCTCCCTGAAAAGCTTCGAAGGTGGCAGTAAAATACTCATCGTTTGGCAAGCCGACAAAATGAATATTTCGGCTGCAAATAAGTTTTTGAAATTTTTGGAAGAGCCGCCAAAGGATACTTTGATTATTCTTACTGCAGAAAATACCGATTCTATTCTCCCCACGATTATTTCCCGGACTCAATTGGTTGAAATCCCAAGAATTCAGGATGAAGATATTGAGATTTTTCTGAAAAACAATTATCAGATCACTGATGAGAAAATGAGGGAAACTGTTTTTCAGTCCCAGGGCGACTGGAATACTGCGCAGAAACTTCTGCTGTCCGAAAATGCTGACACCGAGTTTGAGCAGCTTTTTGTAAACTGGGTACGTGAAGCTTTTCAGGTAAAAAAGAAACCCGAGTTTTTGAAAAACATCGTTTTTTGGGGCCGTAATATCGCAGGCTGGAACCGTGAAAAACAGAAAAATTTTCTGGATTACTGTTCGGAAATGTTCCGTCTCGCGTTGCTTCAGAATTATGGAAACGAAAGTTTAGTGTATAAAAAGATCGATTCCGGAGGTTTCAAGTGGGAAAGTTTTTCCAGATTTATTCACGGAGCGAATATAGAAGCTATTCTCGAAGAAATTTCGGACGCTGATTATCATCTTGAAAGAAACGCCAACGCTAAAATCGTGTGGACTGATTTAGGAATTAAACTTTCAAGATACATTCATAAATCTGCATAATATTTTAAATAAAAGAGAAGTGAGCAATTTTAGCTCACTTCTTTTTTTATGCTGCCAAAGTATTACTCCCAATCCGGCATTTCGGCGTTGCTGAACAGTAAAGTTCTTGTAAACGCTGTATTTGAGGTATTAAAGGATAATTTGTAGATGTCTTTCTGTGAAATACCGTCGTTCGAGGTATTCGTGAAAATCACTTCTGCATCGTTGGGTGAAAACCTCGGATCCAGATCATTGGAGCCTAAAGCCTTTCCGCTGAGCTCCGAGATGTCAGTGGCAACAGTAGTGGTCAAATCATATAAGAAAATCCGCGAATCCAGCTGTCTGTGATTGGAGTTTTCGTAACCCGTAATGTCTCTTGTATAGAGGAGTTTATCACCGACAATTGAAAAATTAAGTCCTCCGGCTGCACCAGGCAGTCCTGTTAAAATTGTTTTGGTAACATTCCCCAGGGTATCAATAATGAAAATTTTGGCATTATAACCGTTTACATCATTGGTTTTCAATGCGATTTTGGAACCGTCGTTGCTCCAGTCGCATTCTGTAATGAAGTTTCCATCTGTCGTCGTATAAATCAAAGTTAAACCGCTTCCGTCTTTATTAATTTTATAAAGTTTATTGAAACTTGGATACAGAAGTTCACTGCCGTTTGTGCTCCAGCTGAAATCCAGATCTTCATAATTATAACCTAAAACCGGCTGGGTTGTTGTCACCTGTTTAAGATCAGAACCATCCTTTTTAGCAGTGAAAATTTGCGTACTTCCCGACACTGTTCTCAAGAATGCGATTAAATTGGCAGCATTATTCAGTTTTGGTCTCCAGCTGTTCACCGTGTTGGGAGTAAACTGAAAATTTTGATCGCTGTCATTACTGGATACGATATAATAACTTGAACCTGATTTTCTTACAAAATGAAAGCGGTTATTTGGAGTGTCTGAAACTTTAAACTGCTTTATTTCGCTGTATACATCAGGATTTACAGTGTCATTCGCCACTACCTGCCAAAAATAAGTAACGCCATAAATCAGATTATCTAATACATAACTTTTTGTCTTGATGTCGGCTTTTTCGAATACGGTATTGTTTAAACTGTTTTTTACGATCAGCCTAAACTTTAACTTCAAAGAATCTGCCGGATCAGGGTCTGTACTGCTCCAAGATAAGGTAACAGAAGTGGGCTGATCAACAGCCTGGTCGGCAGGTGTAAGCAATTGCGGAACTGAAGGAGGAGAATTCAGCGAATTATCATCTGACATTTCAAAAACAATAGTGACCGGGCTTTCATTTTTTAAATTGACACCCTGAAAGCTGGCCAGATAACCTGTAAGTTCGGCTTTTACAGAATAATCGCCTAAAGGAATATTTTCCAGTTTAAAAGTTCCGTCAGCCCCGGAAAACACCGTCTGGGTAGTTGGAGAGGTATAAATTTTCACATTCGCAAGCGGAGTATTCGTTCCTTTTTTAACAACCTTTCCCGTAATCATCGAATTGGTTGTTTTTCCCACTAAATCTTCACTGCAGGAAACGCAGCCCATAAAAAAGAGAGATAGGAATGCTATATATATTAGAGTTTTCATGATTTTATTTTTTTGTGTTTAGTCTTTTCGCCTGCCTTAGGTAATAATTAATCCCGACACCAATATGAAATGCCTGATCTTTCCTTTTACCATTGGTAAATTCATCCCAGGTATCATCAAAACCCATGTCATACTGCGCGTTTAGGCGTAAAGCGAGATTGCTGCCTACCAAATATTCTAACCCTCCTCCAAACTGATATTTCAGAAAATTTTTACCGTTGAACATCGAACCCAAGCCAATGTAACCATATGGAGAAAGAGTAAATTTTGGCAAAAGAAGATATTCCAGGTTAAGATCAGTGTACATGAAATTGTTTCTAACGATATCTTTATTTTGAAGGGTTTCAAACCCCGCACTGATTTCAGCGTTCAGGTGGTGTGTTAAAAAGTATTTGAAGCCCGCTTTTCCTCCAATATTCATTTTTGCATTTGTATAATCGCCTTTTATTAAGTCTCCGTTGGCCATGAATAACACCGATGCTTTAGATCTTTCCTTATCTGCAAACTTATTTCCGACCAGTTGATTAGTGTTTTTTTCCTGTTCGGCGTGATATTTTGAAAGAAGGTCCATCATCTCTTTTTCGTGAACTTTCTCAATTCTGAAAGTTCCGTCCTGCACGCTTTCTAAAATTAAGGTATACACCGCCTTTTCAATAGCCTGAGTAACTGCTAAACTGACGGGCTCGTTCTGGGAAAACCCCATTTCAGCTTCCAGAATTCTGTCAGTATCGATGTATCTGAAAAAGCTTCCGTTCACCGTTGTCGAAAGAATGTTTTTGGATGTATATACTGTTTTTAGAATCTCGCCGGTCATACTCGAGACTACCCGCAGATAAACAGTTACGCGATCTTGTCTGTATTGGGTGCCTCCGCCAATACCAAAATATCTGGCTCCAATACCGCCAGTCATTACATTGGTATCGTAAGAAATAATTCCACCCTCAAGAAGAATTCCGGCGTAGAGCAGCGGTGGGAGCTGGTCACTGATCACCGTTTTTCCGTCTTTGGCTACTTCGTACTCTTTTCTTGTAGAACGTATAATTTGTCTTTCATTAAGAAGGTTTCCAATGTTTTCCCGTTCGATTGGGCGAAACCATTTGCTGTCTTCTAATGCCTTTAATAAAATGGAGGTGGTACCCTGTGGAATTGCGGTGCTCCAGTTGCTGCCGTTTTCCGCTAATTTGTACTGACCGGTTTGGTCTTTGAATTTGTAAACTCCGATTACAATTTTCTCGTCTGGAGCAGGGAGTTCTTTCAGTTGTTTAGTGTAAGGTGTCATTTCTCCTAAAGTGGAAGTATCACCTTCAGCAGGAAGATTCATCATTGTGCCACAACTTCCCATTACTGCTAATATTGTAAGGAGCAATATAATTTTGGCTGTTAAAAACTTTTTCATGATATTAATTCTTTAGTTCGGGATTATGATTTCTGACTGTTCACCTGTTGTTGTATTTAAAATTCTTACTAATAATCCTTTGTCAGACTGTGTAACTTGAATGTACATAGAACCGAAGGTATAATTCCCCGGTTTTAAATTTCCGCTCCCAAACTGATCTCCGAAGAGCTTTTGGGATAACTGGCTCAATAACTGCCTGTTCAGGCTTTCTGTAAAGCTGTCCAGAGTGCTGAGTGAGCCGAAATCTGAGGTAGTTCCTTTGAACTGATTTTGCGAGGAAGCAGAGCTTAAAAGCCATTGGTAATTAAAGGTATCTCCGCCAAAAGCAGGATTTACCGGTTTATAAACAAACTGCTGTCCATAGGCAAAACTAACCCCAAAGACAAAATAAAAAACAAGTGTTTTCATAATTTTATTTTTGGTTAATAAATGAAGCCTTTATCGGTGACTTGCCGGTCATTGTCGTATTGTATTAGGCTTGCAATCGTTTCTTTTACGATATCATCCAGATAATCATCTTCAGGCCTTGCAAAAAATGTCAGAATATTCTCATCATCCGCAAAAATCTGAAGTTGTGTGTTTGTACCCGTAGAAGGAACCTCCGAAACTCTGATTCTAAAACCGAACTCAATCGCATTCAGCATCAGGAGTGAATAGAATCTGCTGTAAAAATCGTCGCCAATTCTAGTTTTTGTCTCATTGATGATTAAACCTTTCATCATCATATTCTCCTCATTGGTAGTTTTTTCATAGGATACATTGTTTTTAAAGCTTTTTGCATTCATTTCCAAACTGTCCTTTGCGATAACTTTTGCGGTTTTTTCATCTTTAATAAATAGATAAACTTTCAGCGCATCGTCCTTATTGACATTAATAGATATTTCCGAAAGAATTTTGCTCTCTTTCGGAAGTAGGGTAAATTTATTTTGCTGTTGGGAGGAGGACATGTTTTTTCCTCGGTCCTTTTTTACGGCAAGAAAAATATAATTCAGTGACTGATGTACCTGACCTTGGTTTTTTGCAACTGCCTTCAGATTGAGTGTTCCTTCTATATTTTCACTTTCAATTTTTGCTGTTACCGTTTGAGCATCTTGAGCGTTACAACTGATCCCGAAGATGAGGAGAAAGATGAAGCACAGGTTTAAAATAAACTTTTTCATAATTATTATAAAGTAAAGTTAGTAGTGACGGACAAAAATCATTTTGTCGTTGGTTTTCAGATTGATCTGCATTTCTTTAGCGTTGCTGTTGTTTCCTGTAATGTCGATATAATTATTATTGCCTTCAACATTTACTTTCTGTTTGTTTTCCAAATGAGGATTAGTGTTAGTCATCAAAGTGGTATTAAAATCACCCGTTTGCCGAATCATTAAATCACTTCTTTTACTTTTATTATAAATCATAGCATTGTTATTATTTCCTAACTGTGTAACTGACGTTTTTGAAGACACCGCAGAAGGACTCGTTTCCGGGGCAGCAAGGATATTTAAAATATTTTGACTGTTGATATTGCCAAAATCAATGCTTTGTGCACTCATCAAAAAACTACATAAAATCATGCTAACTAAAAATAAATTTTTCATGATATTATTTTTTGGGTAAAAGGGAGAAACTATTGGATAGTTTCTCCCAAGGGTTGAATTAATATCAGATGAGCAGTTTATTAGCAACCGTCTCCTGAATGCTGGTTACATTTTGGCTGAGGCATTGGAGGTGCACAGCAATCGCCGCCATTGGAATGATTTGTTTCCTGTAAAACAGTAATCTTGTTATCGCATCCCACTTGAGTATCTTTTGAATAATGTCCGTTTCCAAGTTGAGTTTGGCTGATAGTGTTTCTGTCACCTGTTTGGGTGGCAATAGCTCTATTCCAGTCACCATCCTGTTTTTGAGTAATCTTATTGTCATATCCAGTCTGTGTTGCTTTGGCATCGTTATGATCACCATCCTGGTTTTGGGTAATTTTATTTCCTTTACCATTTTGCCATCCATCAGCACTATTACGATCACCTTTCTGCATTTGATTAACATTGTTGTTATCTCCATATTGCTCTGATGTCAATTTATTATGATCACCGTTTTGATTTTGCATCGCAATATTTTTATCGCCGCATTGTAAAGCGTAAACAGAGTTATTGTCACCTTTCTGTTTTTGGGTAACTTTATTGAATTCTCCGTACTGTTTGGTGGTAGCAGAGTTTTTATCACCCTTTTGCCAGGTATCATTGTCGTTGGATTTACCGCTTTGATACACTAATTCCTTGTTTTTATCACCAAGGCTTTCAGTATTATTTACGTTCTTTCTACCGTACTCCGATACTTTTGCTTCGTTCTGGTTTCCTTTCTGATAAATGGTATTGGAATTTTCCTTACCGTGTTGGTCAACGTTAGCTGTGTTTTGATTACCCATCTGAGTTGTTACATCATGGTTATTCTGTGCAAAACCGATTGTAACTGCCATTAGTGCGAATGCACCTGCAAATAATTTTTTCATGGTTAAATAATTTTATTGGTTAGTTTGTGGTACAAATGTATAGTGATTGAAGACTGAATAAATCACAGATAACAATGAAATTAGAAATATCCATAAAAACTATGAGGCGTATCGTTAAATCACCTTTTCAAATTTTTCTTTTTGAAAG
Organism: Kaistella soli; assembly: GCF_019038595.1. Taxonomy (GTDB): domain Bacteria; phylum Bacteroidota; class Bacteroidia; order Flavobacteriales; family Weeksellaceae; genus Kaistella; species Kaistella soli. The sequence goes on along the minus strand of NZ_JAHOPF010000002.1, from coordinate 55,957 downwards.
ATGATAATTTTTACCGTAAAAGAGTTTCCTGGAGTAAGCTGAAAACCCTTTTTTTAATAGACATAATGGTGTTGTCAATAAAACAGATAGCTGTAGTCTATTAAAATAAACTAGGAAACTTTTTATGTTTTTAAGTTTTCTTTGTAGCTTTGCCCCCGTAATATTTGATAATGGATAAAAAGTTTATAGAAAAAGTAGTAGATCTTTTCATTGAAAATGGCGCTAAGACATTAACGATGGATGATATTGCCAAAGAATTCGGGATGTCCAAAAAAACGCTTTACCAAAAATACACCAACAAGGAAGCTCTTTTGGGTGATGTACTTCATTTCAAACTCAACGAAGTTATTGAAAAACTCAACGAACTGGATGCGAAAATTGAAAATGCCATCGAAAGAATGTTTTGCCGTGATGAACATTTTGAAAAAGCTGCCCAATCTAATAATACCATTCTGATAAGACAGTTGATTAAGTATTATCCAGCAATTTTCAATAAGCACATGATGGAATTTTCAGAAAGGTTTTCGGAAGTGCTGGTCCACAATATCGAAAAAGGCAGAGATCAGGGATATTACAGAAACGATTTCGACGCCAGAATTTATGGAAAGATTTTCTTCCAGCTTGTGATGTCATATGACAGTTCGCCGTTTCTCGACACCAATGAAATAGACAGGGCACATTATAATAATGAAGCACTGATGTTTTTCATGAACGCCATCACGACAGAGAAAGGCAAAGATTATTTAAAGAAAATCACCGCTAAAAAAGATCCTGTTTAATTTGAAAAATATTTTCAATTAAAGTAAAAAGGAAACTCTCAACGTTATAATAAATAATAACCCAATATAAAATGACCAACTGGAGAAAAATGGCGCTCGGCGTACTTCTACTTGCGTTCTCAATGACAGAATTGCAGGCACAGGAAACCGTCACCCTCAAACAAGCCATCGAGTACGCTCTGCAGAATAAAGCAGAAGCACAGAAAGCGAAACTGGATATCCGCAATGCCGATTATCAAATTATGGAAGCGAAAGCTGGAGCCCTACCAAAAATTAATGGAGTCGCAAACATTACCTACAACCCAATATTACAGACAACTGCTTTAGATACAGGAGCTTTCAGTGGCGGTCCCAGCAATATTCAGCTGATTTCCTTAGGTCAGAAATGGAATGCCGGAGGTGGTCTGCAACTGTCTCAGGCACTATTTAATCAGCAGGTATTTGTTGGTCTTAAAGCCGCAAAATCGACTAAAGAATTCTACCAGCTTAATGCTCAATTAACGGAGGAACAGATTATAGAAAGGGTTTCAAATGCTTATTTTCAGGTTTTTACCATTCAGCAGAAGAAAGAAACTCTGGAAAGTAGTTTTACAAGCACTGAAAAAGCAAGAAATATCATTAAAAGTTTATTTGATAATGGTTTGGCTAAAAAAGTAGATTTAGACAGAACCAACGTGAACCTTACCAACATCAGCACCATTTTGAAACAACAGCAAAACGCCATCAATCAGGCGGAAAATGCCCTGAAATTCTATATGGGAATGCCGATTGAAAACAAAATTGAACTCGTAAAATCCGATATGGAAGTAACACCTCATTTACTGGAGGAAACGGTAGGCACCGACGAAAGGTCTGAAATTAAAATTTTAACTAAACAAAAAGAGCTTTTACAATATAATAAAAAAGCGGTTGAAGCAGCTTATTATCCGACGGTAAACCTAAATGCCAATTACAGCTGGCAAGGGTTGGGAAATAAATTTCCTTTAACTCATGGAAATAAGGACGGCGTTTATTGGGCAGATTATTCGGCAGTAACTTTAGGAGTTAATATCCCTATTTTCAACGGTTTTGCTACGAAGGCCCGGGTGGAAATGGCACAGATAGAACTCGATAAATTGGAAGTTGACATTGCGGATGCAAAGCTTGGTTTGGATTTATCTTACCAAAATGCAAAATCCCAGATTGAAAACAGCCTTTTATCTTTAGAAAGCCAAAAGGCGAATGTCGCATTGGCCGAAACGGTAGCTGCAAACACAAAAAGCAATTACCAATACGGCTTAGCAACTCTTACGGAATTGCTGGAAGCCGAAAACGCTTTGGTTGAAGCTAAAAATAATTACAGCAATGCTGTTTTAGATTACAAAATAGCAGAAATACAATATTATAAAGCAAAAGGAGAACTTAAAACTTATTTAAAATAAAACTGACATGAAAAAAACTTTAATATATATCATCGTAGCAGCTGTACTTATCGGCCTCGGAGCATACAAAATTTCCAGCAACAAAAAGCAACAGGAAACTGAAGTAAAAGAAGTGGCAAAACAGGTTGATAAAATCAACGTGAACGTGGTAACTGCAACAAGAGAAAACATTAATACCGACTATTCTGCAAACGGAACTTTTATCCCAAAACAGGAAACAAATCAGAGTGCTGATATTTCCGGACGTGTTGTAAGTGTATTTGCAAAAGAAGGTTCCAGGGTGGGAGCAGGGCAGGTTTTGGCGACCATTAAAAGAGATGCGATAGAAGTCGATGTTACTCAGGCGCAAAATACTTTACAGAATGCAATTATCGACAATCAGCGTTACGAAAATGCTTATAAAACCGGCGGTGTGACCAAACAGCAGGTTGATAATTCCAGATTGCAGCTTAAAAATGCTCAGGCTGCCGTACGTGCCCAAAGAGTGAAAATTAATGATACAAGCGTGAGAGCAGGCATCAGCGGAACGATCAATAAAAGAATGGTGGAGCCGGGAATGGTTGTGTCACCGGGAACCCCTTTATTCGAAATTGTGAACATCAACAGTTTGAAACTTTCAGTTTTAGTGGATGAAAGCCAGGTTGGAAGAATCCAGATCGGTCAGCAGGTTTCTATTAATGTGAACGCTTTGCCTGATGAAACTTTCAGCGGAAAAATTACATTTATTGCCCCAAAAAGTGATGCCTCATTAAATTTCCCTGTAGAAGTGGAAGTTTCAAACAACGGACAGTTAAAAGCGGGTATGTACGGAACAGCTTTGTTTAAAACAAACTACGGAGCAGAAAACCAGAATCTGTTAACCGTTCCTGCTGCTGCATTTGTTAACGGCGTAAGCTCAGGACAGCTATTTATTGTACAGAACGGAACTGCAAAACTTACTACCGTAAAAACCGGAAAAGTATATGGTGATAAAGTACAGATTATTAGCGGCCTGAACGGAGGTGAACAGGTAATCACCAGCGGACAGATCAACCTGGAGAACGGAGCAAAAATAAATATCGTAAAGTAGAAAGATGAAGTTAGCAGAAATATCTATTAAAAGACCATCCTTAATTATTGTTTTATTTACAATACTTACTCTGGGCGGTTTACTGAGCTACTCCATGATGGGGTACGAGCTCATCCCGAAGTTTGAAACCAATATGGTAACGATTTCTACGGTATACCCCGGTGCGTCGCCAAGTGAGGTAGAAACTTCGGTAACAAGAAAAATTGAAGATGCGGTAGGATCTTTGGAAAACGTAAAGAAAGTAGAATCCTCATCTTACGAAAGCCTTTCCGTGATCATGGTTCAGCTGAATACCGGTGCAGATGTAAATTATGCATTGAATGACGCTCAGCGTAAAGTGAACGCTATTTTATCCAAACTTCCGGATGACGCAGATGCACCTTCACTGAATAAGTTTTCCCTGGATGATTTACCGATCATCACTATGAGTGTTTCCAGTACCAAACTCAACAGCAAAGAGCTTTACGACTTACTGGATAAGAAAATTGAACCTATATTTTCCCGTGTAAACGGTGTTGCTCAGGTTGATCTTATCGGTGGACAGGAAAGAGAAATTCAGGTAAGCATCGATGATAAAAAACTGCAGGGTTACGGGCTTACCATTGGGGAAGTTCAGCAGGCAATTCTATCCTCAAATCTTGACTTCCCAACCGGAAGTTTAAAATCCAGAACTACAAAATCTACCATCAGATTATCCGGAAAGTATAAATCGGTGGAGGAGATGAATAACTTGGTGATTTCTTCAAAAAACGGTGCGCAGATCCGTCTTTCAGATGTTGCAACAGTTTTTGACACGCAGAAAGATGTAGACAAAATCGCAAGATACAATCAGAACCCTACCATTTTGATGCAGATCAAAAAACAGTCTGATGCCAATGCCGTTGCAGTGTCTGAAAGTATTCAGAAAACAATGGCTGACGTAACCAACAATTACAAAGCTCAGGATGTAAAGGTGAATATCGTTAATGACAGTACAGAGTTTACATTGGAATCTGCCAATCACGTAATTTTCGATTTGGTATTAGCGATTGTTTTGGTGGCGATTGTAATGCTTCTTTTCCTTCACAATATCAGAAATGCGTTCATCGTGATGGTTTCTATCCCAATTTCCCTGATCGCAACTTTTATCGGGATGTATTTAATGGGATACACCCTGAACCTGATGAGTTTACTTGGGCTTTCCCTGGTAGTTGGTATTTTGGTGGATGATGCCATTGTAGTTTTGGAAAACGTTTACCGTCACATGGAAATGGGTAAAAGCAGGATTCGTGCAGCGTATGACGGTGCATCAGAAATCGGCTTTACCGTAACAGCGATTACTTTGGTAATTGTTGTGGTATTTTTACCGATCGCGATGAGCTCCGGTTTGGTATCCAATATTCTTGCACAGTTCTGTGTAACAGTAGTTATTGCTACTTTATTTTCATTATTATCTTCATTTACAATTATTCCCTGGTTATCTTCAAGATTCGGGAAAGTGGTGCATCTTACAGGTAAAAATCCTTTTGAAAAATTCATCCTCTGGTTTGAAACACAGTTGGACAAATTCACCCACTGGATCACCGACATCCTGGAATGGTGCTTAAAAACAGGTGCAAGAAGGATCATGACAGTAGTTGTTACATTTTTCGTGTTGGTTGCTTCATGTTTATTGGTGGTATTCGGATTTATCGGAGGTGAATTTTTCCCTAAGATGGACCGCGGACAGTTCCTTGTACAGATGGAATTACCTAAAGATGCAACCATTGAAAAAACAAATCAGGTTACGCTGCAGGTTGAAAAATATTTAAGAGATAACCCGAATGTTGTGAATTTAATCACGACAGTAGGGCAGCAATCCTCAGGTTTTGGCGGTGCTCAGGCGACAGCTTATCAGTCGGAAGTTCAGGTGATTTTAAATGATAAATCCGAACGTTCTGAAACGACCGATATTATGTCGGCAAAAATCAAAAGAGATCTTGAAGAAAAATTCACCGGGGTAGAATTCAAAACTGCACCGATAGGATTGATGGGAGCTAATCAGGCGCCGATCCAGATGGTGGTAACGGCCGCTGATAATGAAACAGCAAACAAAGAAGCCTCGAGAATCCTCGAATTACTTAAAAAAGTTCCGGGAGCTGTAGATGCCGAACTGTCAACTGATACTGGAAGTCCGGAAGTGCGTGTAAATATCGATCGGGATAAAATGTCCGCTTTAGGTTTAAATCTTTCAAGTGTGGGACAGGCGATGCAGACTGCATTTAACGGAAACACCGACGGAAAGTTCAGAACAGGAGAATATGAATACGATATCAACATCCGTTTTGCAGATAACAACAGAAAATCAATTGATGATGTCCGAAATCTGATGTTTACCAATTCAAAAGGAGAGCAGATCAGACTGAGCCAGTTTGCTGTTGTCGATATGAGTTCAGGGCCAAGTTTACTTCAGCGTAGAGACAAATCACCTTCGGTAAAAGTACTTGCAAAAGTAGTAGGCCGGCCTGCGGGAGATGTGGCGAATGAATGGGCTGCACAGTTCATGGATAACGAAAAAACAAAACCTGCAGGCGTTAATTACATCTGGAGTGGTGATATGGAAAACCAGACAGAAGGTTTCGGTACTCTGGGAGTAGCTTTACTGGCGGCAATTGTATTGGTTTACCTGGTAATGGTTTCTTTATATGACAGCTTTGTATATCCGTTTGTGGTATTGTTCTCCATTCCGCTGGCACTCATCGGGGTGATGGTAATTCTGGCTCTGACAGGAAACACGCTGAATATTTTTACCATGTTAGGAATGATCATGCTGATTGGTTTGGTAGCGAAAAACGCGATTATGATTGTCGATTTTGCCAACATGAGAAAAGCAGCAGGAGCAAACACTCACGATGCGCTGATTCAGGCAAACCACGCAAGGCTACGTCCGATTCTGATGACTACCATTGCGATGATTTTCGGGATGCTTCCAATTGCTTTGGCAAAAGGAGCAGGTGCAGAAATGAACAACGGTTTGGCCTGGGTGGTAATTGGAGGATTAACCTCTTCGCTTTTCCTTACCTTGATTATCGTTCCGGTGGTTTATTCACTTTTCGATTCACTGCTCAGAAGAATGGGTAAGGATCAGAAAATAGATTTTGAATACGAAATGACCGCTGAGTACGAACACAACGAACTTAGCGATGACGGATTTACTCCGAAACATAAAGTTTAAATTATAGTTTTTTAGTGTTAGAATGAAAAGCCGTTTCAAATTACTGAAACGGCTTTTCTATTTTAATAAATAATATATTTTGGTAATAATGAGAAGCAGGAAGACGGTCGCTGCTCTGATAAACCCGTCCCGCTATCCACTGTATCTTTTGCTCGTCCTTCGTCCTCACAAAAGGATGCCGTTTCTATCGGGGCTATAAATTAAGCGGTAGTTTTCTCCAGCGAATCGATCTTTTTCTGGGAAAGACTCAAAAATCGGAATACAAGAAGAACAGCCGAAACCGTAAGTCCCAAACCTAATGCGATCCACATCCCGAAAGCACCCATTTTCATTGTTACACAGAGGAAATAACCTAAAGGAATAGCCAGCAGCCAATAAGCGACAAAAGTAATCATCGACGGAATTTTCACATCCTGAATGCCGCGCAGACTTCCAAGCGCTACAACCTGAATACCGTCTGAAAGCTGAAACAATGCCGCAATAATCATCAGTTTGGCCGCAAGCTGAATGACTTCAACATCTTCAGCTTTAGTGAAAAAAGTCGGGAGAATATGTCTTCCCAAAATAAAAAGCACTCCACAAGCCGACATAAAAAGGAACACAATTTTAAGATTGTTGACGCCAATTTTCTTCAGTCCCACAAAATCATGTTCGCCAGATTTCCGGCCGATTAAAACCGTAGATGCAACACTGAATCCGATGCAGAGATTAAAGGTAAAAGATGCCATTGAAAGTGCAATTTGGTGGGACGCGATATCTTTCGCAGAAATTAATCCGCAGATAAAAGCTGCACCCGCAAAAGCCGTCACTTCAAAAAACATCTGCAAAGCTGTAGGAAAACCGATTTTCAGCATTTTACTGAACATCGCTTTTGAAAATTCAGTAATTTTTAATGAGAAATCTTTGATGTACCTTCTGGTTTTTTCTTCTTTTAACAGTACATAGTAAAGGAAAACCATCATGAAAATTCTTGCAATCAAACTCGCCAATGCAGAGCCTTTTACGCCCATCGGAGGCAATCCGAACATCCCTTTGATAAAGACATAATTTAATGCGATATTGATAACATTTGCGATGATTGTAGCTTTAGTAACGCCGATGGTAAAAGATAAACCTTCAGAAACTTCCCTTAAAGTCTGAAATACCATGAACGGGAGAATACTCAAAGTCATAATCCCCAAAAATCCAATGGTATCAGGGATAATTTCTTTGGGCTGATCCATGTGATAGAGTAGCGGTAAAGCTAAATAAAGAAGCAGCATCAGAAGGAATCCGATACCGAGATTAATTACAAAGCCGTGACGGAAAACCGAATTAATGGTATCATGTTTTTCCTGAGAATGCGCCTCAGAAACCAAAGGCGGAATTGCAAACGAAAATCCCAAAGCAAAAACAAAAATGGAGAAAAACACGCCATTTCCTAAAGAAACCGACGCTAAAGCCTGTGCTCCCAGTAATTTCCCGACAATAATATTATCGAATAAGTTAACAGAAACCTGCCCAACCTGAGTAATCATTACGGGAAGTGCGAGGGTAAGGCAGGCTTTGGTGTATTGTTTATTGAGAAATGCCATATTGTGAAAAAAAAATTTGCAGCAAAAATACTGCAAACTTTTTCTAGTTTATTTAAATTAATGTAATTTATTTTCTTACGAAACTTGCAACATCGTCCGCAGAAACAGGATTTGATCCTAAGATCATCAGCCTTTCCACTACGTTTCTAAGTTCCCGGATATTCCCGGTCCAGCTGAAATCCTCAAGTGCTTTAATTGCTTTTTCGTCAAATTCTTTTTTAGCCGTTCCGTGTTCGTCAGAAATCGTTTTTGAGAAGTGATTAACCAAAAGTCTGATGTCTTCTTTTCTCTCATCCAAAGGCGGAACATAAATTTCAATCACTGAAAGACGGTGATAAAGATCTTCCCGGAATTTACCTGCAGCAATTTCTTTCTGCATGTTTTTGTTAGTCGCTGCAAGAACACGAACATCTACTTTAATTTCTTTGTCACTTCCGACAGGAGATACCTTGCTTTCCTGTAATGCACGCAAAACTTTAGCCTGAGCAACAAGGCTCATATCACCTATTTCGTCCAGAAAAATCGTTCCGTTATTCGCCAGTTCGAATTTCCCCTGTTTGTCTTTAATGGCACCAGTAAAACTTCCTTTAACGTGTCCGAAAAGTTCAGATTCAATTAATTCAGAAGGAATCGCAGCACAGTTCACTTCAATCATTGGACCTTTACTCCGGTCGCTTTGTGAGTGAATAGCATGTGCAACAAGCTCTTTTCCGGCCCCGTTTGGTCCGGTAATTAAAACTCTGGCATCAGAAGTAGCTACTTTTTCAATCATATCCTGAATTTTCTTCAATGCAGGAGATTCACCAATCATCTGATATTTTTTGTTGACTTTTTTCTTTAAAGTCGTATTCTCGATATTCAGAACCTGATTTGTTTTTTGGAGAATTCTTTTGTCCAGCGCGTTTTTAACACTGGTAATCAACCTGTTGATATCTATGGGTTTTGAAATAAAATCATAGGCGCCTTCTTTGAGACATGCAACTGCAGTATCGATATCTGCGTGACCTGAAATCATCACAAAGGTAGTGTCCGGTTTAATCTGTAAGGCCTGTTTCAGAAGTTCGGTACCGGAAAGTTTGGGCATCTTAATATCTGAAACCACCAAGGCGAAATCTTCTTTTTCAATCTGTTTAAAGCCTTCTAAACCGTCTTCGGCAATGATGAATTCGTAATCCGGCAGTTCGTCGGACAGAATACTTTGAAGTACGCCTGAAATGGCTTTTTCATCTTCAACAATTAAGATTTTTTGCATTAGTAAAAATTTATGGATTTAATGAAATTAGTTTAAAAATTTCCTGATTATTGAGCAACAATCATACCTAAGTGGTATTATAAGTCATATTGTCTGCTCCCGAAAATCGCCGAACCGATGCGCACCGAATTGGCACCGCATTGAATTGCAACAGGGAAATCGTCGCTCATTCCCATCGACAGCACATCTAATTTTTTTAACAGTGACAGTTTATCAAAAATCTGTTTCAGTAAAGTGAATTCTTTTACGATCTGGTTTTGATCATCTGTAAAAGTGGCCATTCCCATTAAACCTGTGATCTCTACGTTAGGGAACTTGCCGTTGATATAATTCTGAAAAATTTCTTTGGCTTCGTGAATTTCCAATCCGAATTTTGTTTCTTCTTCAGCAATTTTTACCTGAAGTAAAACTTTGATTTTACGCTGATGTTTTCCGGCCTGCTTATTAATTTCCTCTAAAAGTTTTTCAGAATCTACACTTTGAACAGTATCAATAAATTCTGCAATATATTTTACTTTATTCGTCTGAAGATGCCCAATCAAATGCCACTGAATATCTTTAGGCAAAAGAGGATATTTCTCAACAAGTTCCTGTACTTTATTCTCACCGAAAACTCGCTGTCTTAAATTATAAACATGCAGAATCTGATCTGCAGGATGCGTTTTTGAAACTGCTACAAGCTGTACGTCGTCCGGGAGTATATTTTTAATTCTTTCGTAGCTCTTTGTGATTTTTTCTAAAGACATTTTGTAAATTAAATGAGGATTTATAAAAAAGGGTGATTTTACCTGAAATTATATTCAAATATAAAGTAAATTTGATTAAATATAAAAAACTATGAAAATAAAATTCTTTCTTTTAGGCGCTGTCACGAGTTTTCTCGCAGTTTTCGTCCTGGTAATGTGCAACAACAAAAACAATGAACCCACCTTCGGTGAAAGCTACAAAGAGAAACTGATCGACAAAAATCTGATGGCGCAACTCGATGCAAATTATGCTGAGAAAAATTATCAGATCATCAATAAAACCCGCCCGGAAGGAAGTCCGGATTCAAAAGAGTACTGGTACTCCATTGAAGAGTTGGAAGGATATATTGCATTTGTAAAGAAGGAAGCAGCAAACAAGGATTATAAAATTGTAGGGATGAAAATAAAAATGGGACAGTATCCCGAAAAGGAACCGTTCGATCCCAGACTTAATCCGAAATATCTGGGTTATCAGGCCGTATATTTAGTACCTACAGGTCTTCCGTCAAAAGCCACGCACGAAAAATCAGCAGCCGTAAAGGATTCACTTGATAGAGGAAGAGAAATAGATGGTATTGCCGGAATGGATCTTTCATGGACTAACCCTCCTTACTAAGTGTTGCTATGGAAATTAACAGACTATATTTTAGCAGCGCACTGCTTGTTATTTATTTGGCCATTATCGTATTGCTAATTGCCAAAAGACAAAAATTGAGAAACCATATCTCGTATTTTATTTTTGCAATGATTATTGTTTTCTGCTCTGAATTTTTTTCAACAGTAGGAAAAGTGATATATGGCGAGCAGTTTAATTCCACACCGTTTATGGCAGGCGGTATTATTATTTGCTTTTTTGTCACTGTATTTATTTATTTCTACAAAATTCTGGAAAACAGATGGTCAAAGCGGATTCAATTGGGAATAATTGCGGTAAATTGTGTAAATGTGATTCTCTCTTTAATTCTTATTAAAGACTTTTTCATCTTCCTTCCTTATCCAACTTATTTTGTGACTATTATTTTACTTCTAGCCTCAGTAACCCTGTTTTTCTTTGAAACTTTCAACTCGGAAAAAATTCTGAATATCCTGAGCTACTATCCATTCTGGATTGCTATCAGTCTGATTGTTCTTTATGTGGGACTTGTTCCGCTTATCGTCATCAGCAAGAGAGCAGTGGAACTGTCAATTTCAAAAAATATTTTTTTCATCTTACTTTATTCCGTTAACTTTACAGGATATGCAATTATGTTTATCGGCATTTTATTTAGTAAGACGGAAAAATTAATTAGGAAGACTCATTGAAAACGAATGAAGTTGACATACTGATTATCATTTCAACCATCATCATACTTTTTGTAGTATTGATGATGGTTGCAATTTATGGTGTTTTCGTTAAAAAAAGATCACAGCTGATGCTCACTCAGCAACGGAAAGATGCTGTATTTGAACAGGAACTTGCGATCTCTCAGGTGGAAATTCAGGAACAAACCCTGAATTATATCGGCCAGGAACTGCATGACGATTTGGGACAGAAACTATCTGTCGCCAGACTGATGACCAATAAAATTGCGCTTTCCAGTGACGAAGACCGTAAACAAATTGCTGAAGAGATTAATCTTCTTGTTGGTGAATGCATTCAGGATATTAGAAATCTTTCTAAAGTTTTCATTACCAAACAGATAAAACAGTTCGGATTTATTGAATCTGTCGAAAGGGAAATCTTCCGAATTAAAAGACTGGAACTTATGGAGGTAGATTATCACATCAATAATCACGATCTGAGAATTAATTCCGATCACGCCCTTATCTTATTCCGAATTGTACAGGAGTGCATCAATAATGTTATTAAACATTCCAAGTCTAAGGAGATTCAGCTTCTGGTTGAAGATCAGCCCGAATTTATTAAAATAAATGTGAATGATAACGGAGTCGGTTTTATTGATCGTCCTGACAGCGAGGGCAGCGGACTTAGAAATATGAAAAGCCGCGCAAAAATTATCAATGCTGAATTCAGTATTAATTCTGTTGAAAACGAGGGAACGAAAGTAACCATTATTTATAAAAAATAATCTGTATGGGAACTATAAAGATAGCTATTGTTGATGATCATAAATTGGTTTCTAAAGCTCTGGAAAACATGATTTCATTCAACCCGAATTTTGAAGTGATCATGAATTGCTTTAACGGACAGGATTTTCTGGATGAATTAAGGGCAAAGAAAACGTATCCGGATGTAGTCTTAATGGATATCAATATGCCTATTAAAAACGGTATCGAAACCACCGCAGAAATATCGAAGGAATTTCCGAATCTGAAAGTAATCGCGCTCACGATGGAGGATAACGAAAGTACCATCATCAAAATGCTGAAAGCAGGCGCTAAAGGTTATCTGCTCAAAGACATGTCACCTGACATTCTTTTTGACGCCATCAATATTGTTCATAAGAAAGGAATTTTTTACACAGATCTTCTTACCCAAAGTCTTCTGAAAATTAAGACCGAAGAAAAGTTTATGAATTCACTCAATGACACTTTAAAAGACAGAGAACTTGAATTTATCAAACTGGCATGCTCCGAACTTACTTACAGAGAAATTGCGGATCAAATGTTTCTAAGTCCCAGAACTATTGACGGTTACAGAGATTCCGTATTTATAAAACTCAATGTGAAAACCAGAGTGGGAATTGTTTTATTCGCGATAAAACACAATCTGTATTAAAAAAGGGTGTTTTCACGCTATTTTGTATCTTTTTAATAATGTAGTTTTGAGACATCAAATATCACACAAATAATGAAAAGAAAAGAACCGGTTTTTTAACCGGTTTTTTTCTTGCCTAAAATTTAGGGTGTTTTCACTCTTTTACAGTTTAAATTTTTGATATAATTTTGATATAACAAAACCGAACAATTTTTTCTTTATATTTATTTTTTTTAAAGCGATTGAAAGAGTAACATCATGTTACTCTTTCTTTTTTAGCAAAGCACTCAGCAGTCTCATTCCTTCGGTTGCTGAAGTTTTAAAGAAGTTTTCGTTTGTAGCAAAACTGTTTTTTAAGTTAGGGTCAATGACAAAAACTTCACAGTGTTCCGGGATATAGTTGATCAGCCCTGCTGCCGGATAAACCTGCATTGACGTTCCGATGATTAAAAAAACATCCGCTTTTTCCGTAATCTGTATAGCCTTTTCCATCTCCGGAACCATTTCGCCAAACCAAACGATGTGAGGACGCAGCTGAATTCCTTCCGCATTCAAATCTCCCAAATTTAAGTCAGTTTCCCAGGAAATGATGTTATCAGTAGAATTTATAGGTCTCGCTTTTTTCAGTTCACCATGCAGATGACTAACCTTAGAAGATCCGGCTCTTTCATGCAGATCGTCTACATTTTGAGTGATAATTTCCACATCGAAAAAATCTTCCAGTTCAGCTAACATGTAATGTGCATCGTTGGGTTCCACTTCACTTAATTGCCGTCTTCTTGCATTATAGAAATCCAGCACCATTTGTGGATTCTTCGCAAAACCTTCGGGACTCGCTACGTCTTCAATCCTGTGATTTTCCCATAATCCATCGGAATCCCTGAAAGTTTTCACACCGCTTTCCGCAGAGATACCGGCACCCGACAGAACCACAAATCTCTTTTTCATTCCTTTTTCTTTAAAAATACAAAATTTTGGATTTACAACTCAAAGTCAGATGAAAAAAACTTGCATAAATTTGTCTGATAAATATTAATAATGCCCGAAAGAACAGAAAATTATAATTTAAGACAAGCAAAATCATCAGATCAGGAAATAATCTGGAAAATCCTTCAGCAGGCTGTTGAAAGGAGAAGGCGTGACGGAAGCAGCCAGTGGCAGGACGGTTATCCGAATCAGGATACCGTTGAGGCCGATATTAAGAATAATTACGGATTTGTTCTTGAAATCAACGGTGAAATTGCAGGTTATGCTGCCATTATTTTCGCTATTGAACCGGCCTATGAAGTCATTGAAGGAAAATGGCTCAGCAATGGTGAATATATTGTAGTTCACCGCGTTGCAATTTCTGATCAGTTTGCAGGACAGGGTATTGCAACAAAAATTTTTGAAGAAATTGAGAGTGTCGCAAAGAGCAACCAGGTTTTCAGCATCAAAGTTGACACCAATTTCGATAATGCTCCCATGTTAAAAATTCTGGAAAAATTAGGCTATACTTATTGTGGCGAAGTTTATTTCCGGGGAGCTTCGAGGAAAGCATTTGAAAAAATATTATCCACATGACGGAAATCAAAAGCGTTTAAACCTTCGAAATCGCGGACAATTCACTAAATTTGTACTATTAAAAATATTATAAAATGTCAAAAAAAGCCATTTTAGCGATACTTGACGGATGGGGATTAGGTCTCAATCCGGAAGTTTCTGCCATTGCGCAGGCCAACACCCCTTTTATGGATTCCTGTTACGAAAAATTTCCGCATACGACTCTGGAGGCCAGCGGTATTGCAGTAGGTTTGCCCTTTGGTCAGATGGGAAATTCCGAAGTAGGTCATATGAATTTAGGAGCGGGAAGGGTAGTGTATCAGAACCTGGTTAAACTTAATATGGCTGTTGAAAATGCTACATTAGGAAAAGAAAATGTGATTACCCAGGCGTTTGAATACGCTGTGAAAAATAATAAAAAAGTTCATTTTATGGGCTTGGTCTCTGATGGCGGAGTTCATTCACATATTAATCACTTAAAAGGACTTTTAACTGCAGCCCATGAATACGGATTAAATAATAACGTTTTCGTTCATGCATTTACAGATGGGCGCGACTGCGATCCTCATTCCGGAAAGGGTTTTCTGGAAGACCTTTTGAATCACATGAGTTTAACGACCGGAAAACTGGCAACCGTTACCGGAAGATATTATGCGATGGACCGCGACAAAAGGTGGGAACGTGTAAAATTAGCCTATGACGTAATGGTGAATGGCATTGGTGAGTCCACACATGATGTTTTGGCAATGGTAGAAAACTCATACAAGGCCGGAATAACCGATGAATTTCTTAAGCCGATTGTGTGCCTGAAAGACAGTAATCTTCCGATGTCAAAAATCGATTCCGAGGACGTTGTTTTCTGTTTCAATTTCAGAACGGACAGAGGTAGAGAAATTACAGAAGTTCTTTCGCAGCAGGATTTCCCGGAGTACGGTATGCATCATCTTGATTTGTACTACGTTACGATGACAAATTACGATAAAGATTTTAAAAATGTAAAGGTTGTTTTTGACGAAAACGTTTTGGAAGGAACGATGGGAGAAATCCTTGAAAAAAACGGTAAAACTCAAATTCGTGTTGCTGAGACCGAAAAATATCCTCATGTTACATTCTTTTTTTCGGGAGGCCGGGAAGAAGAATTTGTCGGAGAAAGGAGATTGCTTTGTCCAAGTCCCAAAGATGTGCCTACCTATGATTTCAAACCGGAAATGTCAGCTTATGATATCACCGAAAAAATCCTGCCGGAAATCGAAAACGAAACCGCGGATTTTATCTGTCTCAATTTCGCAAATACTGATATGGTTGGTCATACCGGAGTTTTTTCCGCTGCTGTAAAAGCCGCAGAAACTGTGGATAAATGTATCGAAAAAGTAGCGACAGCAGCTTATGAACATGGATATGCCGTGTTTATCCTCGCCGATCATGGAAATTCGGATGTGATGAAGAATCCTGACGGAAGCCCGAATACACAGCATTCAACCAATTTAGTTCCGCTTATTGTGATGGATAAAGATCACACTTGGAACCTGAAACCTGGAAAACTTGGAGACATTGCACCTTCCATTTTAAAAGTGATGGGTGTAGAAATTCCTGAAATAATGACTGGGGAGATTTTGGTGGATTAATTTTTGCTATAAAAGAATTTCTTAAGAGATATCCTGTTATAACAACTGCAATGTACAGCCCGAAATTCACTCTGCGGCTGTATTTTTTAAAGACCTATGCATTAAATAATAATATTTTAATATATATTTGTTCCTTCTAAAAAGTAAAAAATGTACAATAAATTAGTAAGACTTGAGGTGATGAAGAATTTGGGAAAAGAAGTAGACGACTTTATTTCCTCTTACTTAACACCGGTTGAAAAAATTTGGCAACCTACTGATTTTCTTCCGGATCCATCTTCTGACAGTTTTAAATATGATGTAGAAGAACTTCAAACTTATGCCCGCGAAATGGGTTATGACTTATTTGTCACCTTAATTGGCGACTGTATTACCGAGGAAGCTTTGCCAAGCTATGAATCGTGGATTATGGGAATTGACGGTGTGGAACAGGAAAACCGTTCAGGCTGGTCGCAATGGGTAAGAAGCTGGACAGCGGAAGAAAACCGTCACGGCGATTTACTTAATAAATATCTGTATCTCTGTGGCCGGGTGAATATGCGTGAAATGGAAATTACCACGCAATATTTAATTCAGGATGGTTTTGATATCGGAACCTCAATGGATCCGTATAGAAACTTTGTTTATACAAGTTTTCAGGAAACTGCTACCAATATTTCGCACCGTAGAGTTGGCTCTTTAGCAAAGCAGACCGGAAACACAAAACTATCCAGAATGTGCGGAGTGATTGCTGCTGATGAAGCCCGTCACGCAAAAGCATACAAACATTTCGTTACCCGAATTTTTGAACTTGATCCTTCTGAAATGATGCTAGCTTTCGAAGATATGATGCGTAAAAAAATTGTAATGCCTGCCCATTTGATGCGCGAATCTGGTCAGAAAGCCGGTGAACTTTGGGGACATTTTTCTGACGCTGCTCAAAGAGCGATGGTATATACAGGTCAGGATTACATCAATATCTTAAGCGAACTTCTAAACGACTGGAAAATTGAACATATTTCCGGACTTAATGAAAAAGCCGAAAAAGCTCAGGAATACTTGATGAAACTGCCGGGCAGATTACAGAAAATTACTGATAGAATTTCCACACCGGATCAGGAATATCAGTTTAAATGGGTTAAATCGTAATACCATATTATCTATTAAATTTTATTTTCTCAGGAGTGGTCGATTTTTTCAACCACTCTTTTATTTTCTTATCTTTGCACATTCTGAAATTTTAGAACAATGAAAAGCAATAAAAAACTGGCTATAGATTTTGACGGAACCGTTGTAGAAGACGCATATCCCGGGATCGGAAAACCAAAAACTTTCGCATTCGAAACGTTGAAAAAACTTCAGTCGGAAGGTTATCGTTTGATTCTGTGGACTTACCGTCACGGCAAAACTTTGGATGAAGCAGTAGAATTCTGTAAAAAACACGGGGTGGAATTTTACGCCGTTAATTCAAGTTTTGAAGGTGAAGTGTTCAGTAACGAACAGGCTTCCAGAAAAATTGATGCCGATTTATTTATTGATGACCGAAATCTTGGTGGTTTTCCTGGCTGGGGCGAAATCTATAATATCATCAATGACAGAATAGAATTTCGTGTTGAAGGTAAAGAAGTTTTACCTTATTCTAAAATGAAAAAAGAAAAGAAAAAAGGACTTTTCTGGTAAAAGGCAATAAGTTATGATCATATTAAAAACACTCGACGAACTGCGGTTAATGCGGGAAAGTGCGCAACTGGTTTCGAAAACTTTAGGCATGCTTGCCAAAGAGGTAAAGCCCGGTGCAACGACCAATCATCTTGATAAACTGGGCGGTGAATTTATCCGCGATCATGGCGGTGAGCCAGCATTTTTAGGAATGTACGGTTTCCCGAAAAACCTCTGTATTTCTCCAAATGAAGAAGTTGTTCATGGTATTCCCAACGATAAACCTTTGGTAGAAGGTGATATTCTTTCTGTTGACTGTGGCGTCTATATGAACGGATTTTACGGAGATCATGCATACTCATTTGAAGTTGGTGAAGTAGCTCCTGAAACAAAAAAATTACTTAAAATCACCAAAGAATCGCTATATAAAGGCATCGAACAGTGTGTCCGCGGGAAAAGAGTAGGAGATATCTCTAATGCCATTCAGGAATATTGCGAGAAACACGGTTACGGCGTTGTACGCGAATTGGTGGGTCACGGTTTAGGACGCAAAATGCACGAAGATCCTCAGGTTCCGAATTATGGAAGAAAAGGCAGCGGAAAAGTTCTGAAAGACGGAATCGTTCTTGCCATTGAACCTATGGTAAATTTAGGAACAGAAAAAGTTAAATTTCATGATGACGGCTGGACGGTGACCTCTCTCGATAATTCTCCTTCCGCACATTTCGAACATGATGTCTGCATCATTAACGGTAAACCGGTTTTGCTGTCAACATATCAGTATATTTATGATGCTTTGGGAATCACAAGTGACGAAGAAGCACCATTTACATTGAATTTTTAATGAAAAAAATAGCAAAATTTTTGCTGAATAAAATTCCTCGTCCGATGCTTATTAATTTAAGTATTTTTCTCCGTCCTTTAATTTACCAGTTTTTTAAAGGCGATCAGTTTACAGATCCTATTGACGGAAAATCTTACCGGAAATTTCTTCCATACGGCTACGGAAAACAGCGGGAAAATGCGCTCTCTCCCGGAACTTTAAGCCTCGAAAGACATCGCCAAATGTGGCTTTATCTGCAGAATGAAACCGATTTTTTTACTAAAAACTATAAAGTTCTTCACATCGCACCAGAGCAGGAATTTCTGAGGAAATTCAAAAAAATGGATAATCTGGATTATACTTCAGCTGATTTATTTTCACCGATTGTTGATGTGAAAGCTGATATTTTGGATCTTCCTTTTGAGGATGAAAGTTTTGATGTAGTCTTCTGTAATCACGTTCTGGAGCATATTGAAGATGACAGCAAGGCGATGAGCGAATTATACCGCGTCATGAAAAAAGGCGGTTGGGGAATCTTTCAGGTTCCGATGAAAAACGCTTTGGAAAAAACTTACGAAGATTTTTCTATTAAAGATCCCAAAGAAAGACAGAAACATTTCGGCCAGTACGACCATGTCCGCTGGTACGGAATGGATTATTTTGAAAGGCTTAAAAACGCTGGTTTTCAAACCGATATCAATTTCTATTCAAGGAAATTTTCAAATGAAGAAAGAAAGAAATACGGGTTGATGGAAAATGAGATACTTCCGGTGGTGATTAAACCATAATACAATTCCAGATTCACTATCTTTGCACACAGTTTCAGAATTTAGAAATTTCAGGTTTCTAAGCTGAAAACCCCTTAATCTTTTTTAAATACAACAATGCACAAAGCAGGATTCGTAAATATCGTTGGTAAACCCAACGCAGGCAAGTCGACACTTCTGAACCAACTGATGGGAGAGAAGCTGGCCATCGTTACCCAAAAAGCACAAACCACAAGACACCGAATATTCGGGATTTATAATGAGGAGGATTTACAGATTGTTTTTTCTGACACTCCAGGAGTTTTAGATCCTAAATACGGTTTGCAGGAAAAAATGATGGATTTTGTTAAAGATTCTTTGCAGGATGCCGATGTTTTTCTTTTCATTGTTGATATTCTGGATAAAACAGAACCTTTTGAATATTTGGTTGATAAGCTCAATAAAATTCCGGTGCCGGTTTTAATTCTGATCAATAAAATTGATGAATCGAACCAGGAAAATCTGGAAAAAGTGATGGAGTTGTGGCACGAAAGAATTCCTAAGGCGGAAATTCTTCCAATCTCTGCGCTGAAAGGATTTAATACTGAGGTTATTTTGCCTAAACTTAAATCTTTGCTTCCGGAAAATCCGCCTTATTACGACAAGGATCAATATACCGATAAACCTGAAAGATTCTTTGTAAACGAAGCAATCCGGGAGAAAATTCTTTTGAATTATGAAAAGGAAATTCCTTATTCTGTAGAAGTGGTGACTGAAATTTTCAACGAAAAAGAAGGCATCATCTTTATTGATGCAGTAATTTATGTGGAAAGAGATACGCAGAAAGGGATTATCATCGGCCACAAAGGCGAAGCCATTAAAAAAGTCGGAACTGAGGCAAGATTGGACCTGGAAAAATTCTTCTCCAAAAAAATACACCTGAATCTTTTTGTAAAAGTGAAAAAAGACTGGCGGAAAAATGACAGAGATCTGAAAAACTTCGGTTACCGCTAAACATATCGCAGTAATAATGCCTTTATACAGGGGATTTTTCTTATTTTTGGTGAAAATTGCTGCATGAATTATTTTACATCAACAAAAAGCAATCCCATTCTGGTGGATATTGTTCTTCTTGTTATTAGAATTTTTGTTGGTTTTGCTATGCTTTCACATGGCTTTCCGAAACTTCAGGACCTGCTTTCGGGTGAAGAAATTCAGTTTTACGATTTTCTCGGAATGGGCCAGAAAACCTCATTGATTCTGGCTGTTTTTGCAGAATTTGTATGCTCAATTTTTATCATCTTGGGACTTTTTACGCGGTTTGCTGTATTTTTTTTAATTATAACGATGGCAGTTGCCGGGCTTGTAATTCACAGTGGCGATCCTTTCCCGAAAAAAGAAACAAGTTTGCTTTACCTTTCGGTGTATCTAATATTTTTCGCTTTTGGACCTGGACGATATTCCATCGATTATATGATCGGGAAAAGGCAGGAATCTAAATGGTAATCATGATGATAACATCTGCAATGCATTAACGGCTGTTTATGCATTTTTTTTTGTAATAAACTTTTAAAAATATATTTATGAATCTGAGATTAACGGCAGTTGCATTTCTTTTTGCGGTGTTTGCCAATGCGCAGGAAAGTGTCACTTACCAAAAACCTTCGTCTGAAATCCTTCAGCTTGCGGAATTCCAAAGAGCACCGAGTGTGATGATGAACAGCAAAAAAGACTGGATGGTTTTTTCTTACCGCCCGACCTATAAATCATTGGACGACCTCAATCAGGAAGAAATGAAACTGGCCGGTTTAAGGGTGAATCCTGTGACCAATATTTCCAGCAGCATCACTTATTCCAACAACCTTAAGATCAGAAGACTTACTGATAAAACTGAAGTTCAGGTGCACGGATTGCCGGCAAATCCGAAAATTGCTTACACCGCTTTTTCACCGGATGAAAAAAAACTGGCTTTTACCAATACCACGGCAAAAGGAGTTGAATTGTGGATTTTGGATCTGGCATCCAATACCGCAAAAAAAATTACTGCGGATAACCTTAATGCTAATTTGGGAATGCCTTATGTCTGGATGAAAGATTCCGAAACACTTTTGGTAAGACAGATTCCGGCGGGCAGAAACGCTCTCATAGACGATAAAACCACGCTTCCAACCGGGCCGACAGTTTCCAGCTCTGACGGGAAAGTTTCACAAAACAGAACCTACCAGGATCTGCTTAAAAATCCACAGGATGAAGCTAATTTTGAAACATTGGCAAAATCGGAATTAGTGAAGGTTTCTTTAAACGGAAATTCCCAGCCTTATAAATCTGCCGAAATTTATTCCGGAGTAAGTTTTTCCCCGGACGGTAATTATTTAATGCTTACCACCATTCAGAAACCGTACTCTTATATTGTTCCTTTAAGCAGATTTCCAATGACTGCCAGTGTTTACGCCGCTAACGGAAATTTAGTGAAAACCGTAAATGAGGTTCCTTTGAACGAAATAATGCCGAAAGGTTTTTCATCGGTAAGAACCGGCAAAAGAAACATGAGCTGGCGTGATGATCAGCCTTCTACACTGGTTTATGCTGAAGCTTTGGATGGAGGTGATCAGGCTAAAACAGCGGATTACAGAGATGAGATTTTCCTTTGGGAGGCACCATTTAATAATGCACCGAAATCTTTCTTTAAAACTCAGCAGCGTTTTAACGGCGTTGACTGGTCTAATGCTGATTTCGCAGTAGTTTCCGACGGTTGGTACGACACAAGAAATACAAAATCTTATTTAATTAATCTGAAAGATAACAGTTCGAAGATTATTGAAGACCGCAATTCTCAGGACGTTTACAGCGATCCGGGAACTTTCAATACGACCAAAAACCAATATGGAAGATACGTTATCGACGTTAAAAACAATAAAACCAACCTGATAGGAGCCGGATTTACGAAAGACGGTCAGTTTCCTTTCATTGATGAATTTGATTTCAATTCATTAGCGAAGAAAAGAGTTTACACTTCCAAACTTAAAAATTCCAAAGAAAACATTGTAGATATTCTGGACGCCAAAAAAGGAGATGTTCTGGTAGTGGAACAGTCCTCCAGTCAATATCCAAACTACTTTGTAAGAAATATCAAGAACGGTAAAGGAAAGGCTGTTACTCAGTTTGCAAACCCGTTTGAAAGCATTAAAGATGTTTATAAAGAAGTGATCAAATACAAAAGAAACGACGGCGTAGAACTTACCGGAACCCTTTATCTGCCTGCAAACTACGACAGAAAAAACCATAAGGAAAAACTTCCGCTCCTTATTTGGGCATATCCGACGGAATATAAAGACAAGGATACCGCAGGACAGAATACCCAAAACCCGAATGATTTTACATTCCCAAGCTACGGATCTTTTATTTATTGGGTTGCAAAAGGTTATGCAGTTTTGGATGATGCTGCGTTTCCGATTATTGGCGAAGGAAAAACAGAACCGAATGATACATTCATTTCTCAGCTGGTAGCGAACGGAAAAGCAGCGATAGATGCTTTGGATGAGCGCGGTTATATCGACAGGAAAAAAGTGGCTGTAGGAGGGCATTCTTACGGAGCATTTATGACTGCTAATCTTCTTACGCATTCCAAAGATTATGCGTGTGGAATTGCAAGAAGCGGCGCTTATAACAGAACTTTAACGCCGTTTGGATTCCAGCGCGAGCAGAGAAATTACTGGGATGTTCCTGAAGTTTATAATACAATGTCACCTTTTATGAATGCGGACAAAATGAAGACGCCATTATTGCTTATTCACGGTGATGCAGACAATAATCCGGGTACTTTCACATTACAGACTGAAAGATATTTCCAGGCACTGAAAAACCTTGGAGCACCTGTAAGAATGGTACTTTTACCAAAAGAAGCTCATGGTTATGCAGCGAAAGAAAATATTCTGCATGTATTATGGGAACAGGATCAGTTCCTTGAAAAATGTCTGAAAAAATAATTTTTAAAGTCTTCCGGAAACGGAAGACTTTTTTTATACTGTTTTGGAACTGTTTTGTTTCATATTTTTTTCAAGTTGCAATTGTGGTAGAATATTTTGGAAAATAACTAATTTATGAAAGGAGCAGGTTTATCAATCATTAGGGAATTAAATGTCGTTTTAGGACAAATAATTTCAGATTGTGAAAAACAAATCTAATTTAACATAATATAAATTATAGGACTTTTTATGATAAGTTGTTTACATTGTTAAATGATTTAAAAATTGGAGTCAAAGCTATTATAGCTAGCAGATTCAAATCCTGTTCAAAACAAGAATCCTTGATTGAATCAAAAAGCTTACATAACGAATTACTTTCCATAATATTATAGAGAGGATTCTCAGCGGTTAGAAAATGTAATGAAGATTCCAGCTTACGAGTCAAATCTATTTTAATTAAATGTAATTGATAAATATCTCTAAAATATTTTCCAGACAATTCTCAGCGATTAGAAATATTTTTAAAAAAAATTATACTGCGTTCCAATGCATTCTTCTAAGGATTTCATAACACTGAAGTTTTAGGAACCAAATTTGTTCCCTAACGTGTTTAACTGTTTCTGCACTTTTATTTATCGCCCAACATTTAAAAAGATTATTAGATTCCCCAAGCCAAAACAAATCAATTCTACACAGTCTAAAAACAAAGATTGAGCGCATTTAACATAATAAACAATTTATACAATAAATATTCAGTAGTTTTACCTTTATAAATAATTCTATGAAAAATTACATTTTATCAGCATTCATCGTTATTACAGCGGTAAGTTGCGAAAAAAAAATCACCGGAACCGTTGATAATCAAACCACTCCACCCGACTCTGTGACCGTTCCGGAATCCAACGAGCCTGTAGAGTCCTCTACGCTGCAGACCTGCTATTTAGCTGCTACCGGTAAAGATTCGGTTTTTGTTTCTTTAGATGATAATTTAGGTACAATTACCGGGAAAATGCGTTACAAGAATTTTGAAAAAGACAGTTCTTTCGGGGATGTGATGGGAACGCAGAACGGTGATACGCTGAAACTTAGCTATACTTTCCAGGCGGAAGGAACTACCTCGGAAAGAGAAATTTATTTCTTTAAAAAAGAAGGAAATTTAATTGAAGGAATCGGCGATCATAAAGTGGAAGGAAATAAAGACCTATACGCAAATCCAGCAAAAATAAAATATGACGGACAGGCCCTAAAACAGGTAGACTGTAAAGATTTTGAGAAAAAATTCACTTCGAAATAATGTTTTGAGATCAGTAAAAATAAAAGAAGAGCAACCCGTTAGTTGCTCTTCCCTTTTAATGTAAAAATCTAACTATAATATTATGGTCTGTATTGAATGTGCCGGAACTGATAATTTCGCAGCCTGCCCTTCAATCCAAAGGTAAGCGTCAGTATCTTTATCAGATTCATTCATAATTACGGTAACCAGTTCACCGTTTCTGTTCAAAAAAGCAGTTGAGATCAGAGCCGCTCTGTTGGAGGAATTTCCGATGCGCTGTGCACCCGGCTTTATGTATTTGGAAACGTGTCCGATATAATAATATTCGTAAGTATAATGTACTTCGCCGGTTTTTGTGTCTGCAATAATTGGCGCGAAACAGAAATTTCCTACATGGTTCGGGCCGCCGGTTTCATCAAGTAAAACATTCCAGTCTGTCCACAGTGCGGTTCCTTTGTTGAAATCATTCAGCATATTTCTGCCATACAACTCCCCGAGAGAGACATCGTAAATCCCATCCATTTTAAACTGTTCTTTGCAGCCTTCCGTAAATGCCAGAAACATATTCGGGAATGCACGCTGCGTTTCGCCTAGATTATCAAATAACTGAGTTTTGTTATTCCAGGTTTCATACCAGTGATAACCTATACCGTGCGCATATTTCGCGGTTTCCGGATTCTGAAGAGTCGTTGTCGCGCGCTGATAAATTAAATCCCGGTTATGATCCCAGATGATTACTTTTTTGTCTTTAAAACCGTTCTTCCATAAGGCCGGACCTAAATTATTCCTTAAAAAGTCGCCTTCCTCATCTGCGGTATAAATACATGATTCCCAGGTTTGCGTTGCCATCGGTTCATTCTGGATGGTTAATCCCCACACATTGATGCCTCTTTTCTGATACTCATTGATAAATTTAATATAATAATCTGCCCAGGTCTGGTAATATTTATTTTCCAGTCTTCCGCCTTTGAGCATACTATTGTTGGATTTCATCCAGGCAGGCGGACTCCACGGTGAGAAGTAAAAAGTGAAATCTTTGCCGATGAGTTTCTGTGCTTCTTTGATCATCGGAATTTTAAATTTCTCATCATGTGCAACCGAAAATGATTTCAGAGACGTGTCGTTGTCCTTTACATAAGTATAAGAATCACTGGAAAAATCGCACGAATTCATATTCGTGCGGACAACCGTGTATCCAAGACCTTTTTTACCATAATAAGCATCAAGAATTTCTTTCTGTTTAGCTTTCGGCATTTTGTAAAGGGTTTCGGCAGAAGCATCTGTAATTGCGCCTCCAATGCCGATCAGTTTCTGGTATTTAAAATCGGGATCGACGAAAATGCACGCATCGGTTTCCTTTGGCTGAGGAAATTTCTCGAATTGCACCTGTCCTTTATCTGAAAGCTTTTCTTTGGTTGCTGAATTGGTCAAAATAACCTTCGCAGTTTTTTTCGTGTTATTCTTCCAGTAATTCTGTGAATATCCGTTAAAAACAGCGCCGATCATGAAACATGACATCATTATTTTTTTCATATCACTATTTGCTTTTTTATTGTTTTGGTGCGTAAACCCTCACATAATCGATATAGAATTTTTGTGGGAAAATGCTGTCATCAATTCCTTTCTGTCCGCCCCAGTCGCCGCCGACCGCCAAATTAAGAATCATAAAAAAAGGTTGGTCAAAAGGCCAGGCGTCATAGGTTTTTTCAGTATTGATATAGGTGTAATATTTTTGGTCATCTACGTAAACGTCAATTTTTTCAGGCGTCCAGTCCATTTTATAGACATGGAATTTCTCTGAAGCATCTTTCACCACCAAAGTATCTGTCTTTTGGGTATTGATCATGTGGTTGTATTTTTTGGTATGCGCTGTGGCATGAATAAAACCCTGATTGAAACCTACATGTTCCATAATATCCAGTTCGCCGTCATCAGGCCATTCTTTCATATTTTCACTCATCATCCAGATCGCAGGCCAGGTTCCGCGGCCTTTCGGAAGTTTTGCACGGATCTCGAAAGTTCCGTATTTCCAGGAATGTTTTCCTCTCGTCAATAGTCTTGCAGAAGTATATTTGCTGTTTTCCCAGTTCTCCTTTCTTGCTTCGATAATTAAATTTCCGTTCTCCTGTCTTGCATTTTCAAGACGGTTTTTGGTGTAAAACTGTGCTTCGTTGTTTCCGTAACCATCGCCGCCCACATCGTAATTCCATTTGGTGGAATCAGGCAACCCTTTTCCGTTAAATTCATCACTCCAAACCAAGGTTTTACCGTCTTTCGTCAGCGGTGTCTGATTTTTACAACCTGCAATCATTCCAAGAAATAAAACCGAAGCTGCAATATTTTTATAGATTGAATTTTTCATTATTTTAAATTAATTTGATAATAAACATCTTCAGTGGTCAAAGGGAAATTATCTGTTCTGAAAGGAGAAACAGGCAAATTCTGAACTGTGAATAAATTACTTTCCGAAGCATCTCCTTTCCAGCCAAATCTTACCGCAACAGGATTTTTTACGCTTTCACTGGAAACCATTACTCTGTTTTTTACCAGTTTTGCCAACGCCGGATAGAATATTTTATCATTCCCGGCAATTTCAAATCCTTTTACAATGCCTGAGTCATCAGAAGTTTTTAGGTTTAAATCGGGTTTAAATCCTACAGAAATTTCGTCTTTCTGAATTTTAAAATTATTAAATACCGGACTTATATTTCCGTTTTTCAGCGCCAAATCCGCTAAGCGCTCTCCCACTGATTTTTTATTGGTCGGGTGAATGTCACGCGGGTTTCCAATGTCCGTTGTAACCACCATTCCGGTGTTTTTCACTTTCAAAGTATTGGTTTGGGCTTCACGCAGTTCCGCCCAGGAATTTCCTTGATTGCTGTTATTGCCTGAAATGGCAAAAGAGGCGAGCTGCACAAAATAAAACGGCAGATCTTTACCGAATTTTCCGCGCCAGCTTTTAATTAATAATGGAAAACTCGTTTTATATTCAACAGCACGGTCGATATTCGATTCGCCTTGGTACCACAAAATTCCTTTTATTTGGAAAGGAACAAGTGGCGCAATCATAGCATTGTAGGCCAAATCCGGGAACTCATTTTCACTGATTTTATTAAGTATTTTTTCAACGGCAATTTTCCAGTTTCCGGCAAGTGAAAGGGTGTTTTTTGAGGTGATGAGTTTAAGGTTTTCGGAGTCTCCCCAAATTCCGCCTCCGCCTCCATTATCGGTTACTTTAATGACAATCACATTTTTTCCAATCTTCAGCAGGTTTTTTGGAATCTCGTAAATGCGGTTTACATCATAACCATTGGTACTTCCCACTTGGATTCCGTTGAAATAAGTTATATCTTCATCATCAATTTTTGAAAGATACAGTTTCGCACTTCCATCGAGATCTTCCTCAGTTAAATTAATGGTTTTTCTCAGCCATACTGTTCCGTCCAGACCTTCATAGCCCTGTTCTTCCCAAGCTTTCGGCTGCTTAATTTCTGCAAGATTTGTTTCATCAAAATTATTTTTTAAAAATTCAAGCCCGTTGAAATCTTTAATCTTTATTTTCTGATTCTTTTCAATATTGGCAATTTTAGAAGCGCTGGAAAGGTTCAGTAATGAATCAACCGAAATCTTCGGCATTTTAGAAATCATGTTTTTAAAATCGTCAGAATTTTCAAAACCTTCTCCTGGAATCCAGGTTTCAATATTCGTTCCGCCCCAAGAAGAATTGATCAATCCAATTGGGACTTTTGTTTCCAGAAACATTTTTTTAGCGAAAAAATAAGCAACTCCGGAAAAATCTCCGATGGTGGTGGCATCTGCAACTTTCCATTCCGTCTGTTCAATATTTTTCTGTGGAAAGGTATTGATGGATTTGTTGATTTTAATATGACGGATTAAAGGGAAATTCTGTTGAGAAAGTTCATTATGAAAACCGTCAGATTGGGCCAAATTCCATTCCATATTGCTTTGTCCGCTGCAAAGCCATACATCACCAATTAAGATGTTTTTTAAAATAATTTCGTTCTCTCCTGAAATTTTCAGCTCAAAGGGACCGCCGAATTTTTCTTTATTCAAAAGGACTTTCCAGTTGCCTGACGCGTCAGCAACTGTCTTTCTGATCTGATTTTTAAATGCTACGGTAACGGTTTCATTCGGTTTTGCAAATCCCCAAATCGGAATTTCAGCGTCTCTCTGCAGCACCATATTATCAGAGAAAAAATGCGGTACCGAAACATTTGCCGTGAATAATTTAACACAGAAAATCAAAAATAATAATGTGATTTTTCGTTTCATATTTTTAAATATTCCGGACGCTTTTACCCGGATTATATAATCAGTGTTTATTTTCTCCAATAAATTCTTTTGGTTTGAACATCATTGGAATTGGTTCCGATCATGATGTCGAATTCGCCTTCTTCCCAATCATAATTCAAATCGTCATCATAAAATTTCAGACTTTCAGGTGACAGTTTGAAGGTCAAAGTTTTGCTTTCTCCTTTTTTAAGGAATATTTTCTGGAAACCTTTTAATTCCTTCACAGGGCGAACCACTTTTCCCACCAAATCGCGGATATAAAGCTGCGCAACTTCTTCCCCATCGAAATTTCCTTTGTTGGTGATGGTTACATTGACGGTTAAAGTCTGGTTTGCGGTAAGGCTTTCTGAACTCAGTTTAAAATCAGAATAGGAGAAATCGGTATAACTCAATCCGAAACCGAAAGGATATTTCGGGTCATTATCGAGGTCGATATATGCGGAAACATAGTTTCTGTCAGTAGATTTTGCGGCAGGTCTTCCGGTATTGTAATGATTGTAATATACAGGAATCTGTCCTTCGGTTCTTGGAAAACTCATCGGTAATTTTCCACCCGGATTTGCGGTTCCGAATATCACATCGGCGATTGAATTTCCGGCTTCTGTACCGAGCCACCAGGTATAAATTATGGTGGGGATATTGTCGGATGCCCAATCGAAAACCAAAGGTCTTCCGGCGTTGATCATTAAAATAATTGGTTTTCCGGTTTTGTGAATTTCCTTCAGCAATTCTTCCTGAACACCGGAAAAGTGAATGTTGCTACGGCTTTTCGCTTCACCGCTCATATCGTGGCCTTCCCCTAAAGTCATAATCACAACATCTGCTTTTTTTGCAGTTTCGACTGCTTCCTCGAACATCGATCTGTCCTGATCATCGACATTACAACCTTTTGCGTAAAGCAATGTGGAGCTTTTATCAAGCTGATTTTTAATTCCGTCAAACTGAGTGATGATTCTTTCTTTATCGTCATTAAACGGAACCGACCAAAAACCGTGATTGGCAACAGTTTCTTTACCAAAAGGACCTATTAAAGCAACGGTTTTTGTAGATTTTGAAAGTGGCAGAATTTGAGTTTCATTTTTAATAAGAACAACACTTTTAGCACCGAATTCTCTTCCGAATTTTCTGTGTTCTGCGTTGTTGGTTTGCTGTTTCTGTCTCTCGTCATTACAGAATTTAAAAGGATCATCGAATAGACCGAGTTCAAATTTTTTAGTTAAAACTCTCCTCACCGCATCATCGATGATCTTGATATCAACTTTTCCGTCTTTCACCAATTGCGGGAGACTTTCAATGTAAGCGCGACTTTCCATATCCATATCGCTTCCTGCAAGAATGGCTTTCAGAGAAGCATCGGTTTTATCTTTAGCAAAGCCGTGATTCACCATTTCGATGACACTTCCCCAATCTGAAACCACAAAACCTTTGAATCCCCATTTATTCTTAAGCAAATCTCTCTGCAAATATTTGCTGCCGGTTGCGGGAATTCCATTGATATCATTGAATGAATTCATAAAAGTGGCAACTCCCGCTTCTGCAGCTGCTTTAAAGGGCGGCAGATAAATCTCGTGAAGCTGGCGCAAACTCATGTCTACCGAATTATAATCGCGTCCGCCAACTGCAGCACCGTAAGCTGCAAAATGTTTGGCAGTCGCCATTACCGCATCAATATTTCCCAATCCTTTTCCCTGAAAACCTTTCACCCGCGCAACGCCGATCAGACTTCCCAGATAAGTATCTTCACCGCTTCCTTCCATCACCCTTCCCCATCTCGGATCTCTTGAAATGTCCACCATGGGTGCAAAAGTCCAGTGTATTCCGAATGCGGAGGCTTCTGTAGCGGCTATTCTTTCTGATTTTTCAATTAGACCTAAATCCCAGCTTGCTGCCTGACCGATATTTACCGGAAATGAGGTCCGGAAACCGTGGATCACATCCTGCCCGAAAAGCAACGGTATTTTAAGCCTCGATTTCATGGCGTATTCCTGAAGCATTCTGGTTTGTGCGACCGAACGGACATTGAGAACAGACCCTAATTTTCCCTGTTGAATAAGCGCAACCTTGTCTTCATCTTTCTTTTGAAGAATAGGACCGGTAAGATCTTCCCAATCGGAATTGAGCTGACTGAGCTGACCGGCTTTTTCTTCAATTGTCATTTTTGCCAATAGTTCTGAAACTTTTTGAGCGACAGATTTTTGTGCTGAAATGCCAATGCCGAAACTTATAACGAACAGGGAAAGAAAGAGCTTTTTCATTTAAAAATTTTAAAAAATATAGGTTGCCGCAGATTTCCCCGGAATTGAAACCGGTGCTGAAAGTTCATTAATTTTAATATTGAAGTTTTCAACATTTTCGCTGTCGTTCTGTACGATAAGCACTGTTTTTCCTGAAGGAGTTTTAAATGCAGCTGTAGCAAGAGTTTCGGTCTGTGTTGAAGCAATTCTTACAGAGTTCTGTGGGATAAATTTAGAAGCGTGTCCGA
Organism: Kaistella soli; assembly: GCF_019038595.1. Classification (GTDB taxonomy): domain Bacteria; phylum Bacteroidota; class Bacteroidia; order Flavobacteriales; family Weeksellaceae; genus Kaistella; species Kaistella soli. The sequence continues at coordinate 24,817 of NZ_JAHOPF010000002.1, read as the reverse complement.
TGATATAGTAAGCCACATTTCTTGTAAATTCTTCAGAAGAATTAATGGTAATGGCTCCTTTGCATTCGGTACATCCGCCTGGTGTATGAGGCTGAAAACTGGCATCATTCGCAAGATTCCACTCCAAAGCGATTTTGCTCCAGTTTCTCATCGAGCCGATAATTACATTTTTTGTATGCCAGTTTAAATCTCCGTGAAAACTGTCTCTGGAACCGGTCCACTGCTCTGTAAAATATAAATTTTTGTCCGGATGAGCATTGTGGACGGTACTTAACGCGGAAATATCACCTTCATATAAATGAAATGCTGAGCCGTCAATGTATTTGTTGGCTTCGGGATCATCTAAAATATTAATGGCATATTCCGGTTTATTACAGTTGTGATCGTAAACTACAATTTTGGTGGAAATTCCTGACTTTTTGAATTCAGGACCTAAATGATTTTTAATAAAATCTTTCTGCATTTCGGAAGTCATCAAAAGACTTGGATTATTTCCTGGATGCAGCGGTTCGTTTTGCGGTGTGATCGCATTAACGGTAATTCCCTCCTTTTTCATTCCCTGAATATATTTCACGAAATATTTAGCATAAACACCATAAAATTCAGGTTTTAAACTGCCTCCCACTGAGCTTCCATTATCTTTCATCCAAACCGGAGGCGACCACGGTGCGGCAATAATTTTAATTTTCGGATTGATTGCAAGAATTTCTTTCAGCATTGCAATTAAATCTTTGTCTCTCGCTAAACTGAATTTCTCCAGATTAATATCCGTTTGTCCTGTCGGAAGGTCATTGTAAGAAAAAACTTCACCGTCCAGATCTGACGCGCCGACGCTCAGCCTTAAATAACTCACAGAAATTGCGTTTTCAGCACTTCCGAAAATTTCGTTCAAAAGAGCTTTTCGCTTAGCTGCTGAAAGTCTGTTAATGACTTGTACACTACCTCCTGTAAGCGTATAACCAAACCCGTCAACAGTCTGGAACTGCTGTGATCCGTCAATTTCGATGGTTTGAAAACCATTGGAAACATTAGAAAACAGAAAAGAATTCTGTTGCTGCAGTTTTACTGATTCATCGCCTTTGGTAAGCCAGAATTCAATCTTCTTATTTGCGGGAGTTTCCGTTTCTACCGCGGCTCTGTTCCCGCAGGAAATTAAAGAAAAAAGCGCTACACCGCTAAGTGCAGCACTTTTTAAAAAAGAACTCTTTATTTTTATGATCTTCATAATTAATAACCTGGGTTTTGAGTAAGATTTATATTTTTATCTCGTTGATTTTGCGGTATCGGCCACAATAATCGGTTCTGATTAATATTGGCTGCATACGGAAGTATTGCCCCATTTCCATCTTTCTGTTTGGACAAAATCTCAACAGCTTTTCCAGTTCGTTTCAGATCAAACCAGCGCTGTCCTTCAAATGAGAGTTCCAGTTTTCTTTCATGCAGAATTTTATTAATTCCGTCTTCTTTAGATACGATTGAAACCGGACTTAAATTTACCCTTCCTCTAACAAGATTAATTAAATCTGCGGCACCTGATAAATCACCTAAATTTACTTTTGCTTCAGCTTTTAATAAAACTAAATCAGCAAGACGAAGAAGATAAAAATTTTGATTTCCATTGGTATCACGCATTTTATTCGCAAAAGGGAAATTGCTGCCCCAATATGTATCAGGCCAGGTCACGTTTGTAAATTTGACGGAGGTTGCTTTTCTTTCGGTGTCATTTTCATTATCGAAAGACTGAACCAAATCATTGGAAGGTGTCATGAATTTTTTCCAGTCGGTTCCTAAAAACATACCGGTTCCCCACGCTCCGATGGTACTTCCCCATCCTTGCCCGTCAACTTCCCAAATAGATTCTGCATTAAGTTCGTGTTGGTTATCGAACAGATGTTCGTAAGCCGGCAGTAAGCTATATCCGCCATTAATAACTTCTGAGGAAAGTTGTTCTGTTTTTGCCCAATCGGGGCTTGGCTTAGTAGCATATACTTTAGCTAAAAGACCTTTTGCTGCGTTTCTGGTAGCTTTTCCTTTATTAGCAGCATTAGAAGTAGGTGCTTTTGCAATGGATTGCGTAAGATCTTCAATAATGGAAGCATAAACTTCTTCGACACTGTTTCTTGAGGGATAAATGAACGGATAAAGCTCATCCAGATTTTCGGGAGTTACATTGGTAATAACCTTTGTAATTAGTGGGAAATCTCCCCAAAGCTGTACTGCCTGAAAATTTGCTAAAGCCCTCAAAGCATAAGCTTCACCAATCATTTCATCTTTTCTTGATGGAGATAAATCTGAAACTTCATTCACATAATAAATGATTTTGTTACACTTGTTCACCATCCCGGTAAGATAGTTCCAGTCACGGTTTACATTTCCATTGGTGGTATAAATACGGTATTCATCCTGCTGGAAATTTTCCGGATTATCTGCTCCCGCGTAAGAATTATCGGTTTGTGAATCACCGATAACAAAGTAATCTAACTGCCAGTATTCCCCCCCAAATTCTGAGTAGATTGAGTTCATTAATAATTCAGCTTCTGCACCGTTTTTAATTTTAAACTCTTCATAGGGAAATGTAGTTTCTACAATGGGTTCCGTTGAAAGATAATCTCTGCAAGAATTTAAGCTAATAACAGCAATGGAAGCAATTCCTAATATTTTTATCGTATTTTTCATAATTTTTCTTCTTAGTAAACTTTATTAAAAACCAACTTTTAATCCCATTATGTATGTTTTTACCTGAGGATAAGTACCGAAATCAATTCCAGAACTTAAACCGGTCGTAAAAGCACTTACTTCCGGATCAAAACCTGTATAATCAGTGATGGTAAATAAATTCTGTGCAGTTGCATAGACATTTAGATTTTTAAGGCCTAATTTATTAACAAAACCGTTTTTATTGAAGGTGTATCCTAATGTTACACTTTTTAAACGGATATAAGAACCATCTTCTACCCAACGGTCTGAAATTTGTGAGGCCAAAGGATCATTTGCTTTAGGAATATTGGTAATCTGTCCTGGTGCGGTCCAGCGGTCCAGTACTGCTACGGATTGGTTGTTTGAATCCCGCATTGATTCCAACTGGATTTTTGAGGCATTCAGAATTTCATTTCCCTGAGAACCCGTAATCAACATATCCAGATTAAAGCCTTTATAGGAGAAATTGTTACTGAATCCAAAAACGTAATCAGGTTGCGCATCGCCCAGGAAGGTTCTGTCATCGGAATCGTACACTGTGTTGCTTGATGCAATACCGTCACCATCCAGGTCTTTGTAAATAATATATCCCGTATTGGCATCCACATGATCTACTTTCAAACCATAAAATGAGCTTAGGGGTTGACCTTCTGTAAAATATACAGCGTTACCGGACATTGGAACATTTCCAACCATTGAACTGAATTTAGTATCTAGATCTTTTACCTTCGATTTATTGAAGGAAATGTTGAAATTGGAAGTCCATGTGAAATTGTCAGAGACGATATTTTTGGTGTTTAAAGTTGCTTCAATCCCTTTATTTTCTATGCTTCCTAAATTTGCCCAAACTGGATTCGTGTTTGCTGACGAAACAAAACTTACCAATAAATCGTCAGTTATTTTCTGATAAGCATCCACATTTAATGAAATTCTGTTATTTAAGAATCCTAAATCTAAACCGATATTGGTTTGGGTAATAGTTTCCCAGCTTAAATCTGAATTTCCGATTTGAGTTTGAGAAAGTGTAGTGCCTTCAGCATTATAAACACCTAAATTATAAGAAGAATAAGGGGTAATTCCTGTAATGTTTCCTGTTTTTCCCCAGCCACCTCTTATTTTAAGAAGGTTCATCAGTCTGTTTTCTCCATAAAAATTCTCTTTCGAAATAATCCATCCGGCGGAAAAAGAAGGAAAATATCCCCATTTCTTGCCTTCCGCTAATTTAGATGAACCATCGGCTCTCATTGTAGCTGTAAGTAAATATTTATCCTGATAACTGTAATTGGCTCGTGCAAAACCGGAAACCGTATTTACTCTGCTTGCTTCGTAAACCGGTGCGTTTACCTGTGTTGAAAGTCTTAAATCGAGTTCGCGCAAATCTGAAGGAAACTTTTCAGCATAAACATATTTCCCATCATAATCTGCTTGCCCCACAGCATTTCCTAATAACATCTGGAAATTGTTGTTGGCATCTTTAAGATCATACGTTAAAGTGTGTTCGAAAATTAAATTGCTGTAATTGTTTCTTCTGTTAGAACCCACACCTTGTTTTTCTCTTCCATAGCTTGTTCGGTAGCCGTCAACGAAATAATCATTATTTAAGGCAGAGAAATCCAAAGAAACTGAAGGTCTGTAGACCAAATTACTTAGTAATGACACGTCCAATCCTAAACTTGACATTACGCGGTCAATGTTATTTCTGTTTACTCTAGTGGTGTAAGCCAATGGATTTTCCCAAGAACTCTGAAAAGGGTTTTGTGCGAACTGGCCGCTGTTGTCGCTCTTGTAAATTGCTAAAATAGGTGGAGTAAGCAATGAGGCCAAAACCACACCACCACTTGCCGAAGATAAATTATCCCCAATGAAATTATTTTCTGAGGTGATATAATTTAAGTTAGCATGCATTTTCAGCCAGGAATTGGCTTTTGCATCCAAATTTAATCTTAGAGACGTTCTTGTGTAATCTGAAGGCTTTACGATTCCCTGAGTAATTTGATGACCGATGGAAGCAAAATACCTCAATTCGTCAGATCCTCCTCCATAAGAGACATTGTAGTTTTGATCCACTCCTGTTTGGAATGTTTCTTTTTGCCAGTCAGTATTAATTAATGAATTGGCATCCGGATTAGAATTGTTTAAATAAGAACTCATATTAACTCCCCTTTCCTGTTGCAAAGCAATATACTGCGGAGTATTTAAGACTGAAATATTGTTTTCCAGTTTTGAAAAACCAAAATAGGTGTGAAAATCTAATTTTCCCACTCCTGATTTTCCTTTTTTAGTAGTAATTAAAACCACGCCGGAACCTGCATTTACCCCATAAATAGAAGCAGAAGCTGCATCTTTTAAAATGGAGATATCCACAATATCCTCAGAGTTGATTCCGCTTACATCAAATGTTTGTACACCATCCACAATAAAGATCGGATCATTGCTCGAATAAGCAGAACTTAAACCCCGAATGTTGACCTTTAAATTTCCTCCAGGTTTCCCCGAGGGCTGTACAACATTTACGCCAGAGGCATTGCCCTGTAAGCCTTGGGCAACATTGGTGATAGGTCTGTTGTCAAAAGCATCAGCTTTAATGGTAGAAATTGCAGTGGTTAAATTTGATTTTTTCTGAGTTCCATAACCAATCACCACTACTTCCTCAATTTTCTTTTCTTTCAAAGAATCGGAAACCTGAGCATTCATGTTTACTGTAAAATAAAGTACTGCGACTAATCCCAGACTTTTAGAATACTTTAAATTCATATTATTTTAGTTTTTGTTATCTCAATATGAGACAATAAATTTATCTTTTTTTTTGACAACTTTTATTTTTTTTTAACTTATTTCAATTTTTCCAGTATTTTTGAGCCTTGTAATGTTTAATTTTTGTTAATTTAAGACTAAATTACTGTTAAATTAATCCCCAAAATTGAACGCTGGAACAAAAATTTATTTGAATGTCTCTAAAATATAAATCCATCTCATTCCCGTTAAAGATCAGTTTTCTGATATTTTCTATGGTGCTGAACTGTATGGGCATCGTCATCCTGCAGCTTGCGGGAAACGATATTTCCTACAGCAAACTTGGGTTCTTAGAGGCTTTTAAAGATTTGCCGATCGCGTTTATATCACTTTTTGCAGCCAGTTTTATCAACCGTTTTGGAACAAAAAAATCCCTGATCTTGTCTTTACTGACGGTTGGGATCTGTTGTTTCCTCCTTCCATTGCTTGATGTTTTCTGGTTTTTCAAAGTTTGGTTTGCGGTGATCGGTATAAGTTTTTCTCTGGCGAAAATTTCGGTATACGGAATCCTCAGAAATAATATTCTTAACGAAACTGCCCTCGCTAAAGTGATGAGCAGCGTGGAAGCCTCCTTTATGATCGGTATTTTCGTAGTGAACCTTGGTTTCGGATGGCTGATCGCAAGTGAATATTCGGAATACTGGAAATTCGGTTTCCTGCTGATTTCCCTTTTAGCATTCTTAAATGTGTTCATATTATTCAGAACAGAAATCTCAGATAATTCCACCACTGATAAGAAAACTTCGTTGGTTTCAGTTACTCAGTTTCTCAATAAACGTCATTTGCTTTTTTTAATGATTATTTTCAGTATTGTGTTCATCGAGCAGAATTTCAATTCCTGGCTGCCTTCTTTCTATAAAAACCATTTGAATGTGAATTCATTTTTTGCACTGCAGGCATCGGCATTTCTGGCGCTTTTCTCTTTTATTGGCCGAATGGTCACCGCAAATATCATTCAGCGTTTTTCACTTTTCCGTTATTTCATGGTTTGCGTTATTATCATATTTCTGATGCTGATATTTTCCCAAACCTTATTGTTAAACAGTTTTACCAAAGTTTCCCTGTTTATTTTTCCGCTCATCGGGTTATTCCTGGCGCCGCTTTATCCGGTCATCAGTTCGCGCATGATCACCAACATTCCCAAAAACGACATCAATATCTTCACCTCACTCATCGTCATTTTCTCATCCATGGGCAGCTCATTCGGCTCGGTCATGATGTCTTATCTTTTTCAGTACCATTACGGAAATTATTACGCATTCTTCATTTCGTTAGCAGTAATTGTACTTTTTGGTTTAAGTTTTATTTATTTTAAATCTTATGTCTCAAAAAAAGAAAATAATTATTAATTTTGTCTTACTATGAGAATCGACGATACCAAGAACAAACAGAATTTACAGCAGCTTATCGATACTAAAGAATTCGTGGACCACCTCTCTGTGGACTGTGCTATTTTTGGGTTTTCCAACGGAATTCTGAAAGTTTTGCTTTTAAAATATCACGATCTCGATTTATGGTCGCTTCCGGGCGGTTTTGTTTTTAATGATGAAGATCTGCGCGAGGCAGCATCCCGCGTACTTTATGAAAGGACGCATCTTTCCGATATTTTTCTGGAGCAGTTCCACACCTTTGGGCGAAAGGACAGAACAGAAAATAACGTTCATCAAATTCTTCTGAAAAATAAAAATATTGAAGTTCCAAAGGAACACTGGATCTTTCAGCGGTTCATTACCGTTGGTTACTGCAGTTTAATTGATTTCACACTGGTAGATACTTTTCCGGATGCGTTTAATGAAACCTGTGCCTGGTTCGAAGTAGATAAACTTCCGAATATGGCTTTCGATCATGAAAGAATTATCAGTATCGGACTTAATCATATCCGTAAAAACATTGACACCCAAATCGTTGCGAGCAACCTGCTTCCGGAAAAATTCACGATGAAAGAATTGCAGACCGTTTACGAAACTGTCCTTAATGAAAAATTCAGAAGAAATAATTTTCAGCGAAAAATCCTTGCTCTTAACTCACTGGAGCGGCTGGAAAAGTTTTTTGACGGTTCTGCAAACAAAGCGCCCTATCTCTACAAATTTGTAGATAAAAAATAGGTTTTCTGCTTTTATTTTGCTTTAAAATTTCGCCATCTTTCCGAAAAATCCTAATTTTAGCCAAATCTAAAAATTATGTCATATTACCCGCTCACAACCATCCCTGATTATTATCTGATGGATGATCTTTTAACCGATGAACACAAGTTAATCCGGCAATCTGTAAGAGATTGGGTTGAAAGTTTTGTGATGCCAAAAATTGATGAAGCGGCACAAAATCATACCGATATTCCTAACCTGATGAAAGAACTGGGGAAAATTGGCGCTCTGGGTCCATATATTCCTGAAGAATACGGCGGCTCCGGTCTGGATCAGATTTCTTACGGAATTATCATGCAGGAACTTGAAAGAGGCGATTCCGCTGTACGTTCCGCGGCTTCTGTACAAAGTTCGCTGGTGATGTTCCCGATCAATGAATTCGGTTCCGAAGAACAGAAAAGAAAATTCTTACCCCATTTAGCTTCCGGCGAAATGATTGGCGCCTTCGGTCTTACTGAGCCTAATCACGGTTCTGATCCAAGTTCAATGGAAACTCATTTTGAAGATAAAGGCGACCATTATTTACTGAACGGTGCCAAAATGTGGATCACCAACGCTCCCCTTTGCGACATCGCGGTTGTTTGGGCAAAAAATGAAGAAGGAAAAGTTCAGGGACTGATTGTGGAACGTGCTTTTGAAGGATTCACCACTCCTGAAACCCATAACAAATGGAGTCTCCGTGCCTCTAAAACCGGCGAGCTCGTTTTCAATAACGTAAAGGTTCCAAAAGAAAATTTATTACCGAAAGTGGTTGGATTAAAAGGACCTTTGTCCTGTCTGAATTCTGCACGTTACGGAATTTCCTGGGGCGTTATCGGAGCTGCAATCGACTGTTACTGTACGGCTGTTCAATATTCCAAAGAAAGAAAACAGTTCGGAAAACCAATTGCCGGCTTCCAGTTACAGCAGAAAAAAATAGCAGAATTTTTAACAGAAATTACCAAAGCACAGTTGCTCTGTCTTCAGCTTGGAAATCTTAAAAATGCACATAAGGCAAGTCCCGCGCAGATTTCAATGGCGAAAAGAAACAATGTAAAAATGGCCATCGATATTGCCAGAGAATCCAGACAAATGCTGGGCGGAATGGGAATCATGGGCGAGTTTCCAATGATGCGCCATGCCGCAAATTTAGAATCTGTGATTACCTATGAAGGTACCCATGATATTCATTTGCTGATCACCGGTATGGATGTTACCGGAATCAATGCTTTTGGCTAGCATTTGATTTTCAGATTTAGGAAACATTTAATACATTTAAAAACCAAAGCAATTCATTTTGCTTTGGTTTTCTTAATTATTTTCTCAGCGCTCAGCAGTGCTAAACAAAAAAACGCCTCAAAAACATTTGTTTTGAGGCGTTCTACATTTTTGAAATACATCAGAATGACCGAATAAAACAGTCTTCTTGTTTCAATTATTTTACGGCGTTGCTGTTTACTTTTACAAGTTCCACATCAAAGATCAACCATGCGTTTGGCGGTATCACGCCTCCAGCACCTCTAGCTCCGTAACCCAATTCAGACGGGATTAAAAGTGTAGCAGTTTCTCCTTCTTTCATTAATAAAATTCCTTCATCCCAACCTTTAATTACCTGTCCTACTCCGATTGGAATTTCGATAGGCTGGTTTCTTTTGAATGAAGAATCAAACTCAGTTCCGTCAACTAATTTTCCTGCGTAATGCACTGCCACTTCTTCACCTGCTTTCGGAGAAACACCGGAAGTTGTTTTGGTGATTTTGTAATATAAACCTGATGGAGTTACCTGCATTCCGGCTTTTAAATCATCTACAAGCTTTTGCTGATTTGCAGCAAACTCTTCCTCTTTTTTCTTTTTATCAGCTTCAATTTTAGCTTCTGCTGCCTTATTATTTTCCTTGATCTTCCCTTTACCTTCGCTGAAAAGTTTTGCAGCGTCGTAATTTTTATATTCATCACCTTTAGTGAATACGGAAACTTTCTCCAGGACAATATCAGTTTTAGGTTTGTCCTGAGCTCCTTTTTCCACATTTGCAATAGCGTCGATCACATCTTCTCCTTTTACAACAGAACCGAAAATGGTGTGTCTTCCATCTAACCAAGGGGTAGCCACTTCAGTAATGAAAAACTGAGAACCGTTGGTATTAGGACCGGAGTTAGCCATGGAAAGAATTCCTTTCCCTGTGTGCTGCAGATCATTTTTTTCGTCATCAAATTTATAACCCGGATCGCCCATTCCTGTTCCCTGAGGATCGCCGCCCTGAATCATGAAATCTTTGATCACCCTGTGGAAAATCGTTCCGTCATAAAAAGGAACTCCCTTCGCTTTGGCTTTGTTTTCGATTTTTCCTTCAGCCAATCCAACAAAATTAGCAACCGTTACCGGTGCTTTTTTGTCTTCGAATTTCACAATCATATTTCCTTTTGAAGTTTGGAAATTTGCATAAAGGCCGTCTTTCAAGCCTTCGTAAGTTTCTTTGTCTACGTTCATTTTTTTATAAATTGGGGTGCAACTAATCAGCGAAACCGCTGCTAATGCGATTAAAAAATTTTTCTTTACCATTAACTTTAATTTTTACAGTATTTTTATTTTGATGATTAAAGGCATATCGTTCGGAATCTTTTCATTGTCTCCGTAAGTTCCGAAAGCCAGAACTGACGGTACTAAAAGAGTAGCTTCCTGATCTTTATTCAGATATCTCAAGGCATCTTCCACCGCTTTTAATTCTTCGAAATGCCCTAACTGAACGTTAATATTTTTTTTAGGAGTTTCATACAGTTTTACCCCATCAAAATCGTACATGTCATACTGGTATGAAACGGTTTCTCCATCATTTTTCTTAGGATTCTGCCGCAGATTCTCTACGTTTACCCAGTAATTAAGGCTCATCGGATAAAACTTTTCCTGCTGGCTATTCACCCAGTCCTGAATTTGTATTCTTTCCGTTGCGTTGAGATTTTTAGCTCTGTTTTTAGAAGTAGTCAAATCCTTTTCACTCAAAAAACCGCCTACAGGAGGATGAGTCTGCTGGTTCTGAGCACAGCCGATGAGCACTAGTGACGATATTAAAAATATTCTTTTCAAATGTAAATATTAACTTTTGAGCCTTCCGCAATCGATGAATTCAAATAAAAAAGGCATTTAAAATTAAAGCGATTCCATAAAAACTTTTGCGAAAATAAGCAATTCGTATCAAATGATAAAACGAAAAAACCGGGATAAAATTTTCCCGGCTTTTTTTATATTGTTTTAATTCAAACTATACAGTTTCCAAAATCTTTTTTTCAACCAAAACTCTCCATCCAAAAGGATCTTCTGAATGGTTGGTCTGGATATTTACCAAATCTTTCTGTAAGGTTAATGCAAAACTTTCTTCAGGAGAAAGTGATGGAAGTTCCAGCTTTTCCCCTTTGTAACCTAAAGCACGGAAAACGCTTGTCACTACTGCAGTTCCTACGCCCCATACTTCTTTCAGGGTTCCGTTTTTCTGCGCTTCAATGACCGTTTTCACTGCCACTGGTTCCACTTTCACTTCGATACCTCTTTTTTTAGCCAGCTGTATGAAACTGTCTCTGGTAATTCCGTCAAGAATTTTTTCTGAAGTTGGCGGCGTATAAATAGTATCGTTAATTCTTACAAAAACATTCATTGTACCGCTTTCCTCGAAATATTCGTGCGTTGCATCGTCGGTCCAGATGATTTGCTCATAACCTTCCTCAATCGCTAACTGTGTAGGATAAAAAGAAGCTGCATAATTTCCGGCTGCTTTTGCAGAACCTACTCCACCGTTTGCTGCTCTTGAATAGAAATCTGAAATTAAAACTGAAACCGGCTCAGTATAATAGCTTTTTGCAGGAGTTGCAACAATCGCGAACATATATTTATTGGATATTCTTGCTTTTAAAGCTTCCTCCGTAGCAAAAATCAAAGGGCGGATATATAAAGCATTTCCTTCTCCCTGAGGGATCCATGCACGGTCGATATCAACCAAAGCTTTCAAGCCATCCAAAAACATTTCTTCAGTAATTTCCGGCATTGCAAGACGGGTAGCTGATTTATTAATTCTGGCGAAATTCTTCTCCGGACGGAAAAGGAAAACCTGGCCGTCTTTATCTTTATAGGCTTTCATTCCTTCGAAACATGCCTGGCCATAGTTTACACCCATCATCGCAGGTGAAAATGGCAGCGCACCGTAAGGAACCAGCTTCACATCACCCCATTTGCCGTCTTCAAATTCGCAGATGACCATGTGGTCGATAAAAGTATTTCCAAACGAAAAATTCTCAGGATCGAAAGTTGAAATTCTTGGATTTGTAGTTTTTTGAATTATCATTTTAAAAAATTTAATTGATGTTCTACAAATTTAATATAATTTTTTAAATATCAAAATTTTAAATTAATTTTGAAAAAATTTAAGATGGAAAGAGAAATAAAAACGACCGCTGACGGCAGTAAAACACTATATATCAATGATCTTAATGAGAATTATCATTCGCATCACGGAGCACTTCAGGAGGCAGTACATGTCTTTATCAAAAATGGATTAAATCTGGTTGATTTTTATGAAATTAACATTTTAGAACTCGGTTTTGGGACAGGTCTTAATGTTTTAGTCACTATTGATGAATTTTTGAAAACTGACAAAAGTCATATTGTGAAATTCTTTACGATTGAAAAATATCCCGTAAATAAAAAGGAAGTGGATGAATTAGGTTATGATTCATTTTTTAAGGACAGCAAAATGAAAAATTATTATCATAAAATTCATGACTGCGAATGGAACAAATCTACCGAAATTCTGCCCAATTTTCACTTCACCAAATTCCACTGCGATTTCTTCGACCTGAAAAACCTTGATTTACCGAAGATTAATCTGGTTTATTATGACTGTTTCGGAGCTAGGGTGCAGCCCGATTTATGGGAAAAACCTTTATTCGAAATGGTTTCAGACAAAATGGAAAAAGGCGGTCTGCTTACCACGTATTCCTCCAAAGGAAGTGTGCGAAGAATCCTTCAGGAGCTCAATTTTAAAATAGAAAAAAAAGCCGGACCTCCGGGAAAAAGGGAAATGATTAATGCCGTAAAAAATGATTGATGAATTTTAATAACTTTGTCTAACTTCAAAAAAAAAAATCAATCATGATCGACAAAATGAATATCAGGGTGTACGCTGCCGCAGTAAAAGACAGAAAGGTTTTGGTTCTGCACGAAGAATATGCGGGCGAGCATCTGATGAAACTTCCGGGCGGCGGACTGGAATTCGGGGAAGGTGTGCTGGAATGTCTTCACCGCGAATTCGAGGAAGAGCTGAATGTAAAGATTAAAATCATCGGTCATTTATATACCCAGGAAGATTTTTTGGTATCGCGTTTCCGGGATAATGAGCAACTTTTAACGGTATATTATCACGTTGAAATAGAAGATGAAAATGAATTTCTGATCATGGATCCGTGCATTGAAAAAACAGAATGGATTCCCATCGATACTGATGAGAACCCATTTCCTTTACCTGTAGATAAAATTGTTTTTGAAAAACTGAAAGAAAAATTTCTATAAAATTTCGTTCAGAATCTTAGCAAGTCTTAAACCTCCGTACAACAGCTGCTGTTCCATAAGGCCGGCAAATTTGTAATTGTAATCATAGGAATAAGAACCGTCCATTAAAGTGTTTGCGTAAATTTTATTGGCGCTCTGATGACTGTCATAAAGCCATTCTTCAAGCGTTCCGGACTGTATCTGTTTTACTTCCTCTTTAGATTTTACATCCAGAACTCTCGCGTATTCTGTATAGCTGTATTTTTGGAAATCAATCAGTTTGGAATCCCAAAGTGTATGCAGATTGGTGTTTTCTCCAAAAAACTTCAGCTTTATTCTGTTTCCGCCAAGGTCTTCTGCTCTTCCGACGTGCATCGGCTGGGAAGAATCCCCTACTAAATGAATAAGAAATCTTAAAGCAATTTCTCTGTCTTTATCGGAAGTGTTTTTGTCTTTAATCTGCGCAGAAAGGGTTTTGATCTGGGTATAAAGATTAGGACCGGTCTGAGCCTGTAGGCTGTCGGAAAACATTTTCAAGTTCGGTTGGGGATTAATGTTCACATAATGCCACTGATCGGTATGTTTCCAGACTCCGGTGGTGTCAGATTTGATAAAATCCGGCCAGTTTGCCCAATACGCCAGTGTTTCGTCTCCGATAATCTTCTTAAGATGTCTTTTCGCTTTTCCCGAAAGGTGATTTTCAGCAATTTCCGCAACAACGCGGTGCCCTGTCGTTCCGTAAGCATAAACGGAAGTAAAACTCAATACCGCAAGTAAAGGCACTAAGTTTAAAAAAAACTTTTTCATTAATTTATTTCTTGATTTTAAAATTCAGATAACCCGGATAAGGCTGAAAATACCCGGCATTCCAGTTGCTTTGAAGAAGAGATTCCACAAATTCGTCCGACCTGTTTTTGTGCGGGTCGTAGGGTTCTTTAAGGTCAACATCAGCGATATTGCCTTTTACGTTCCACCAGAAAGCACTCCATCCGCCGCGGAGCTCTTTGATGATTTCGTACACCGTTTTACCGGTGGCGCGGTTCATCAGTTTTGCAAAAACCTTCCCTTCGGTTGTGGTTAAATCTTTCAGCTGCAGCTCGTACTGATCAGCCAAAGCCTTTTGCCGGCTTTCCACATACCTTCGCTGAGAACGCTTGTCCATATCTTTTAAATCTTTCTGTATGTCCTCATACTGCGCCAAAGCGGTTACAAAAAGCGGGTACACGCGGTTGAGCTTTTTATTGAGAAAGAAGTAATAGTTCTGATCAAGCTGATTGTTGAATCTCGGCTTGTTCAGGAGCACCAGCTCATCCATTACCACAACATTTTCTCCGTCAATTTCGTATATTTTTGCTTTCTGTGCTTCGTCGTAATAGTATTTATTTCCAAACTCGTCGGTTTTTAAAAGTTCCGGTGGATATTGGCTTAAAGGTTTTGGTGTAAAAAGTGAATCCTTCTGTGCGTTGACTAAAAGCGCCGAAAACAGAAGAAAGGTACCTATCAGTTTATTAAATTTCATTACTTTTACTTCCTATAAAATCAAATATTACTAACAAAATTCATTCCCTTTTTTATGAAATTTGAAAATAAATCCATTAAATTTTTAGAAGAATATCTAAACACTGCAAGTCCAACCGGTTACGAGCATAACGGACAAAAAGCCTGGATGGAATACATCAAGCCATTTGTTGACAAAATTGAATTCGACCATTACGGAACCTGTTATGGAATCATCAATCCGGAAGCTGAATTTAAAGTGGTAATTGAAGCCCATGCTGACGAAATTTCCTGGTATGTGAACTACATTACGGATGAAGGGTTAATTTATGTCATCAGAAACGGCGGTTCCGACCAGATGATTGCCCCTTCAAAAGTGGTCAACATTCACGGAGAAAAAGGAATAGTAAAAGGTGTTTTCGGTTGGCCGGCCATTCATACCCGAGGCGTAAGTTCCAACGAACCGGTTCCGAAACTCGAAAATATTTTTATCGACTGCGGCGCAACCACCAAAAAAGAAGTGGAAGATTTAGGAGTTTTCGTAGGGACAATGATTACCTATCCTGACGAATTTTTCGAACTGAATGACCGATATTTTGTCTGCAGAGCGCTGGATAACCGAATCGGCGGATTTATGATTGCCGAAGTGGCCCGTCTGTTAAAAGAAAACAAAAAGAAAATCCCTTTCGGACTTTACATAACCAATTCCGTACAGGAAGAAGTTGGTTTATACGGAGCCGATATGATCGCAGACACCATTAAACCTAACATTGCCATCATCACCGATGTCACCCATGATACGACTACTCCGATGATTGAAAAGAAAAAAGAAGGCGACCAGAAATGTGGCGACGGGCCCGTTGTTTTCTTTGCACCCAGCGTTCATCACGTTATCCGCGAACTTATTGTAGATACCGCAAAAACCAAGGAAATCCCGTTTCAGAGAGCTGCAGCAAGCCGGGCAACAGGAACCGATACCGATGCATTCGCGCATTCCAACGGCGGCGTTCCTTCAGCACTGATTTCTCTTCCGTTGCGTTATATGCACACAACGGTAGAAATGGTATCCAAAGAAGATGTTTCTAATGTGATTAAATTAATTTATGAAACACTGCTGCAGATCAAGCCGGACATGAAACTGAAATACCACTAAATCTTCCTTCCCGAAAAGTAAACTGAAATAATAAAAAGAAAAATCAACTCAAAAATGAAAACAAAACTGATCGCTCCTTCCCTGCTCTCGGCAGATTTCGGAAACCTGGAAAGGGATATCGAAATGCTCAACCGTTCTCAGGCAGACTGGCTGCATGTTGATGTGATGGACGGAAGATTTGTCCCGAACATTTCTTTTGGATTTCCGGTAATGAAAACCGTGCAGAAATTTTCCAAAAAGTTTGTGGATGTTCACCTGATGATCGTTGAACCTGAAAAATATATTGAGGAGTTTATCGATATGGGCGCAGACCTCATTTCCGTGCATTATGAAGCGTGTACGCATCTTCACCGCACCATCAGTTTGATTCAGGATAAAGACGCAAAAGCCGGAGTGGTTCTGAATCCTGCGACGCCTGTGCTGATGCTCGAAGACATCATTTCCGATGTAGATTTAGTGCTGTTGATGAGCGTGAATCCTGGGTTTGGAGGCCAGAAATTTATTGAAAACACCTACAAGAAAATTGCTGAAACAAAAGATTTAATCCTTTCCAACAATTCTACCGCGTTAATTCAGGTTGACGGCGGAGTGAATCTGGATAATGCAGCAAAACTTTTCGAAGCCGGCGCTGATGTTCTGGTTGCCGGAAATGCGGTTTTTTCCTCAGAAAATCCTGAAAGAACTATTGAGCTTCTGAAAATTTAGGAGCTTTATCCCGCTATCCGCTGTATCTTTTTTTGCCACGGCTTTCCCATGAAAAAAAAGGATGCCGCTTCTATCGGGGCTAGTGGGTCGGTATTAAAAAAATAAAAACAGGCTGTCAGTTTTGACAGCCTGTTTTATATTTAATTTTTCAGAAGAATTAGAAAATCTCTCTTCCGGAAAAATGAAACTGAGCCTCGATCAAAGCGTTTTCATCAGAATCAGATCCGTGAACTGCATTTTCCCCGATGCTTCTTGCAAACATTTTTCTGATGGTTCCTTCAGCAGCTTCAGCAGGATTTGTAGCCCCGATCAAAGTTCTGAAATCTTCAACAGCATTGTCTTTTTCAAGAACCGCCGCAACGATTGGTCCTGAGCTCATGAAATCTACCAATTCTCCGTAAAAAGGTCTTTCAGAATGAACTGCATAAAATTTCTGCGCATCAGCAACGGTCAGCTGAGTAAGTTTCAAAGCTTTGATTTTAAAACCTCCTTCTGCGATTTTCCCTAAAATAGCACCGATGTGACCATCTGCAACAGCATCCGGTTTGATCATGGTGAATGTAATTTTACCTGACATATATCTTGTTTTTTTGTGCTGCAAAAGTACAAAAAAGTTCTTACATTTGTAATGAAAATTCTCATGATGAGGAGCCGAATTTATTTGGCACGGATATTGTAATTTACATTCCGATTCTCATGTTTAATTTGAGTTTTCATGGTTATTAGTTTTTACCCAGCTTCGGCTGGGTTTTTTATTGCGCAGTGTTTTCTTCTGCTTCTTCCATGAGTTTTAAGTAGGTCAGATAGCGGGTCTCTTCGATTTCACCGGTCTCCAGATTGGCCAGCACGGCGCATTTCGGCTCGTTGATGTGCATGCAGTTATGGAATTTACACTCTCTTCCTGTCCTGAAAATTTCAGGGAAATAATGCTGAATTTCTTCTTTTTCCACATCAATCATCGCAAATTCGCGGACACCCGGCGTATCGATCACGCTGCCTCCAAAATCCCAGAAATGCATCTGGGCAAAAGTGGTGGTGTGTTTTCCTTTCAGCTGTGATGCCGAAATTTCAGAAGTTTTAATATTCAAATCGGGCTGCATCGCATTCACCAAAGTAGACTTCCCACTTCCTGAATGACCGAAAAAAACAGAGACTTTGTCTTTAATGATATCCTGCAGCGTTTCTAAATTCAGTTTCGAATAGGAAGAGATCTCCAGGGTTTCATAACCAATATGTTCATAAAGTGCCCGGATATTTTCGACGACTTCTTGTGCTTCATCGTTTAAAACATCCATTTTATTGAACAGAATCAAAGGTTTAATGTTGTACGCTTCGCAACACGCCAAAAACCTGTCAAGAAATCCAAGAGATGTTTCCGGATGTATCAAAGTATATATAAAACAGGCTACATCAATATTGGAAGCAATGATATGTGCTTCTTTCGAAAGATTCACCGATTTTCTGATAAGATAGTTTTTTCTCGGTTCTATCTTCGTAATCCATGCGACATCGTCCTGCTCCAGAGAAAACTCTACCCTGTCGCCCACCGCCAGCGGATTGGTGAGCCTGGTTTTAATCAGTTTGAATTTTCCGCGGATTCTGGCTTCAAAAAACTTTCCGGTTTCCTGTTCCAGAACCTGATACCAGCTGCCGGTAGATTTGGTGATGAGCCCGTGCATTAATTAAAATTTGATGCTGTCATATTAAATATTATTCTGAATTTCAATCGATTCCTCATGAATCGCCTTGAAAACCTTTTCTATAAATTCCTGTGACATTCCCGTTTCGTCAGCTTTCTGGCTTGCGTATTCGGTGATGACTTTCCAACGCTCCGGCTGGAAGATCGCGATGTTGTTTTCTTTTTTCAGGGTACCGATCTTTTCAGAAATCTTCATTCTGTGAGACAGCAACTGAATCAACTGGAAATCCAGATCTGATATCAACGTTCTGTGTCTTCCCATCTCTTCATCGAAAGCGGAGATATCGGAGTTTCTGATCTGTAAATTGCCGATTAAATCAGCCAGAACTTCCGGTGTAATCTGCTGGGACGCGTCACTCCATGCTTCGTCAGGCGTACAGTGGGTTTCGATAATCATTCCCTGGTAGCCTACGTTCAATGCTTCCTGAGCAACTCCCGCCAAACCGGTTCTGTTTCCGCAAATATGGGAAGGATCTACCAACATCGGAATATTCGGATACTGATTCTTAAAATCCAATGCAATCTGCCAGTTCGGGACGTTTCTGTATTTTGTTTTCTGGTAGGTTGAGAATCCGCGGTGAATAACGCCTAAGTTCTTCACATCCTGACCTAAAAGTCTTTCCAGCGCTCCGATCCATAAAGCCAAATCCGGGTTTACAGGGTTTTTAACGAAAACCGGTTTATCGGTTCCTTTTAATGCTTCTGCAATTTCCTGTACGGTAAAAGGATTCACGGTGGAGCGTGCGCCGATCCATAAAATATCTACATCCGCTTCCAGTGCTGCCGCCACGTGATGAGCGTTGGCTACTTCGGTTGCTGTTTTAAAGCCGTATTCTGCCTTCACTTTCTTCAGCCAGTTCAGACCGATTACTCCAACGCCTTCAAAGCCGTTGGGTTTGGTTCTCGGTTTCCATATTCCGGCACGGAAAATAGGAACTTCTGCATTGGATTCTTTTATTCTTCGGGCTGTTTCCAGCATCTGTGATTCGCTCTCTGCGCTGCATGGTCCAGCAATAATCAAAGGAGTGGGGAAATCTTTCACCCAGTTGTTTTCCAGTTCGTGTAAATTCATTATAATCTTTTGCATCGGTCAAAATTTCATTGACCCTTATTTATATATTTAATTGAAATCAAATTTGAAAAGTTCATCCAAATCCCGCAAAACAGGATTTATCTCGGCAAATTTATCGAAAATCTTCCGTTTGGTGATGATTTCTTTTTTCAGGCTTACATCATTTTTATATTCAATGCTGAGATTGAAATGACTCACCTTATGCATAAAATGATTGAAGAAATCGCCGCGTATTTTCTCGAACTCGGTTTTTGCCGATTCTGACGGATAGGTAATCTCGATGATATCCTCGCCTTTTTTCTGCAGTTTAAAAGAACTGATGGCATTGTAAATCAGAATCTCTGTCCGCTTCAGGTCTGCTAAAAACAGCTGCCACTCTTTCTGCAGATCGGTTTCGGTAAAATGTTTGCTGGGCAGGTCTTCTTTTACTGAAGTTACGGCCTGTTCTTCCTCCTCCGTTTCCGCCTGATTCAAAACCGCATTGATGCTGAATTTTGAAGAAACCTTTTTCTTTGCGATCGGTTCCGCAGTTTTAAGGATTACCGGTGCAGGCTGTTCACATGCTGCGCTGGGGACTGCTTTTGCAGCCTCAGGTTTAGTTTCTGTTTTGGGGGTTTCGGAAGTTACTGACGGGGTGCCTTTAAGAAGCGGCGCTAATATCAGATACTTTTTTTTTTAACCTCAGATCCGGCGGCTGTAATTGAAGAAAGCTGCATTAAAGCAATTTCTACCGTCAGCCTTGGATTCTTTGAGTTCTTATAATTGATATCGGCATGGTTGCAGATCTCAATGGCATCAATAAGCTGCTGGGCGTTCCATTTTCTGCTTTGTTCAGAGAACTTTGCTTTGGTTTTCTCCCCTACTTCAATTAAGCTTAAAGTATGCGGATTCTGGGCCATCATCAAATCGCGGAAGTGGTTGCCCAAACCTGCAATGAAAATGTGCGCATCAAAACCTTTTTTCACAATATCATTAAATGCAAAAAGCGCATCGGGAATTCTGTTTTCATGTGCAAGATCCACGATATTGAGGTACTGGTCGTAATCGAGGATATTTAAAACTTCGGCGGCTTTTGCCAAAGTGATGTTTTTCTGGGTAAAGGTGGAAAGCCTGTCGAAGATGGAAAGTGCATCACGCAGGGCACCGTCGGCCTTTTGAGCGATCAGGTAGAGCGCGTCGTCTTCATAACTGATATTTTCCTTTACCGCGATATTCTTCAGATGACTCTGAATGTCTTCAATGGTGATTCTTTTGAAATCGTAAATCTGACAGCGGGAAAGAATGGTAGGAATGATCTTATGTTTCTCCGTCGTTGCGAGGATGAAAATTGCGTGAGCGGGCGGTTCTTCCAGTGTTTTCAGGAAGGCGTTGAACGCTGCCGAGGACAGCATGTGCACCTCGTCAATAATATAAATCTTGTACTTCCCGACCTGAGGCGCAAAACGTACCTGATCGGTCAGTTCGCGGATGTCTTCCACGGAGTTGTTGGAAGCAGCATCGAGTTCGAAGATGTTGTAAGCGAAACCGTCTTCTGATGTGGAACCGTCTCTTTCGTTGATTTTTCTTGCCAGGATTCGTGCACAGGTGGTTTTCCCCACCCCTCTCGGACCGCAGAACAAAAGCGCCTGCGCGAGCTGGTTTTCTTCAATGGCGTGTTCTAAAGTATCTGTAATATGAGCTTGTCCCACTACAGTATCAAACTCTTGGGGACGGTATTTTCTTGCAGAAACCACGAAATTTTCCATTGGTCAAAAATAGGGAAATAATTGAGAAGATAAAAATACCTGGAAAAAATTATTGTTGGAAATGCAGGAAGTATTTTTTGCGTCATCTTCGAGCATTTTACTCCGCCGTTTCTTCTACTCCGTTCGTGAATCTAATATTGAGGACATTAGTTACCCTTTCCTTTGACATTCCTTTGACCTTGCTTTGACATTCCTTTGAGGTGAGTTATTATTTCAGGGAGTGATGTGGTTTTATAAACTGAAGCGAATTTCTGGAGATGTTGTTGCGGGTTTGTTGCGGATTTGTTGCTAAAAAGGGAGTTTTTTGGGAAGCGGCGGCAAGGATTCCCAAAGGAGGGTGCTAGAAAAGTCGTTGTTTTTTACTTAAGTTCTTTTGCCTTGATGCAAAAGGTACTGTGTTAATTTCCAAATATTTTTCGATATTTGTTTAAACTATTTTAAGGAGAACTTTATGTTCATCCTGTGTAGGCAGGCGCAACCCTGTCTACTTTCTTATTTTCCTCATAAGCCGGATCAAACTCATCGGCATTTTTCCACAGTATATAGATCAGGATTAATAGCTTTCTCGCCACCGCAGTTATTGCTATTTTCTTGGCTGGTTTGCGGTCATTCATATTGTTGTAAAAATCCTTCATCACGGGATTAAACCTGGTCGCACACAATGCTGGCATATATAAAGCGTACCGAATAAAACTATTTCCTTTTTTGGATATTCTGCTCTTGCCTTGCTTGTTCCCTGATTGGTTGTGCTGGACATCCAATCCTGCATAACTAGCCAATTGCCTTGTATTGCTGATTAACGCAAATCCATTAGTTTCCGCGATAATACAAATCACCGTAATAAAACTTACACCGGGAATGCTGCATATTTTTTGAACCTTTTCATAAAACTCTGAATCTGACATCACCAACATCCTTAGTTCCGCCTCTATTTCCACCACTTGCGTTTCCAGCAAAGCCAGCTGCTTCTTTAATCTTTTCTCAGTAGAAACAGGGCAACTATAACTATGATGTCGAGCGTGCAACTGATTTTTGACCTGATTAATTTTATCTTTTACTTCACGGTATTCCCTACTCAAAAACTTCAGATTTCGCATGATTTTCGTAGGCATATTCCAACTGGTGAGTTTTCTTTCCAAACCCAGTCTGGATAAAACTTCTGAGTCCTTCCGATCCGTCTTGGTTTTCACATTCAAACTCTTTGAATAGTGCTTCACCATATTGGGAAGTAAGACTGATAATTTACAATCATGTTCGCTTAAATAGTAGGCCAAATGTTCGTAATAAACTCCAGTGGCCTCCATTACAAACAACATCTCTTCTGAAACTTTCTGGGCATTCACCCACTTTAAAAGCTCCTTAAATCCGGCCTTGTCATTACCAAACTTTTTACTCTTTGTAAATTTTTGGTTCTGAAAGCTGTCTGAACTTCCAAAACAGCAATCCAGGTAATCTTTTGAGACATCAATCCCGACACAATGCTTTTCCATAGATTTATTTTTTGATTGGAAAAAAGCTACAGTTCCTTTTCATCTTTTCTCGCATTTATGCGGGATGTATAAAACTCCCTAAGTACTGTTCAGATTCGGAGAAACTTAGAGACAGAGAATCTTTCTTTTTACGGTATATTAGAGCTAATTACCTGAACCAAAATATTTCTTCTGCCTCTTAGCTTTATTCTCCAAAGTAACTGATATTTATAGTATTGCAAACATACGAGAACGAAAAAATCAAGACTGGATCTTTTTGCCTCATCTTTTATATATTTTTAATTGAATCGGCGATCCGCCTAAGGCGGATTGCTAAAAAATTGCAATTTCTTCAAGAAAATCCCCTAAACTCGGGCGGGAAGTCAACAAGTTTTTGTGTACACAATTTTTTGCCGCCACTCAAACAATGGGGATTTTTAGGTATTGCCAATTGAAGATTTGGTTGCGAAGAAATTCCAATTTTTTTTAACGCAAAAATCTCCTAAGTCGTTTGTGGGGTGCCGTTAAGGTGAGTATCGCTTCGATGATAGGTTTTTGTCGCCACTCGAACAGTGGGGATTTTTATGCGGGAGAAGTTGACAGGATCGGAGGTGAAATAATTGCAATTTTCTTTACGCAAAAATCTCCTAGGTCGGTTTTGAACCTTGCTTTTGAAAATCTCCTAACACAAAAATCTCCTAAGTGGAAAGGAAGGTTCTGAAATGTAAAGAAAGGCGCTTTTTTTCCAAAAATTTCCATAAAAGGGAAAGAAAAGGCAGTTTTGGGCATTTAAGGAAAGACTGCTATTCTCAGGCAACCTTAGCTAAACGTGCGGTATGACTGAGATTTTCAGAGGAAACAGCATCCTGAACAAAGAAAATGAATGACAAGTTTCTATATCCTTTGTATATCCTTTGTCTAACCGTTGTATATCCATTCTATATCCGTTGTATATACACTGTTCGTATACTGTTCGATGTTGGGAGTCTGTGAAAACAAAATCAGAATAATTGACAGTGAAGATAAAATCGGGTTTGCCAATGAATATGGCAAGATATTGATTAAACCGCAATTTGAAATTGCAACCTCTTTTCATAAGGGAAAAGCGATTGTTGGAGAAAAATGTAAAAAAATTCCCTGGGATGAGCACGCGAAGGAAGGAGATTGTCACCATTATTCTATTGTTTGTGAAAATCAAGGATTCATCAATGAAAATGGAGAAATTTTAAAACTTGGAAAATATCAGTTTGAGGATATTGTAAATGAAATTAATTGGAAACCTGATGATGAGGAATACTAAAAATTATTTCAGCTAAGATGTTTTTTCTATTAGCGGGGCTGGAGTTTACATCATAAAGATTTTCGCTAATTGTCCTTTTCGTTATATTTACAAAGATTAGTAATATAAAGCCGTTAGGCGTAATGACAAATACCATTCTACATGAAAACACTACAACTCTTATTCATTTTCATTTTTTCTGTTTGCTTTTCGCAGGAGAATACTCTTTATGAAAGACTTTCTGCTTTAAAAAATAACGGAAAGATTTGGTATAATATTGATGGTTACAGTGTAACGAGCGAAACATTTAATACTGCATTTGATGAAAAAGGTCTGAAAAAGATTTTCAGGAAACACCAGATCCAGGAATCAGATGCTAAGCTAAAAAACAACCGGATCAGGTATAATAATCTGTCTGTATCAAAACAGCAAAAAATTACGGACAATAACTATCAAACGGACACTTATTATTTCGTCGAAACTCCGGATAAAAAGACGAATGTTGTTTGGTTTATCAAAAACGGTACACCGGATAAGGAAACCGAAGAGCAATTAGTTAACGCCATTATCGACAATAAAATTCCGGATGAAAACTTTGTTTCTATGGAAATTGGTTCGATTGATTTTGCCGGAAGAAGTGTGGAACTGGGAAACAGGTGTTACTGGACTTTTCTGAATACCGTTCAATGTCCATATTCAGGAGAAATGAACTGGAGTATTCACAGAACGCTGCAGGATGCAAAAGAATCAGTTGAAAATCAACTAAACGTCACGAAATCCAGAAAAGGTGGAAAGGTTACCTCTGAAGAAACAGTAGATCTCACTTTCGAAGGCGTTCCTACAAAAGCCAAGAAAGTGGTTTATGATTTCACCGGGCTGACCTCTGCATTAGCCGGAATGTCGGGTGGAAAATCCCTGACCATTTTATAGTTCCCCCGGAAAATCGGACAGTAAGTTTAGTTGAAAAAAAACAATTAAATTTACAATATGTCACAGCGAAGAAAATTCAATTCAGGATTCAAATTTAAAGTAGTAGTTGAAGCATTAAGCGA
>NZ_JAHOPF010000019.1 GCF_019038595.1 Kaistella soli | reverse complement strand
GAAAAAGCTTGTAGACCGTCATCACGCCTGGAAAGAAGAAGCCTACAAAGGAATGCCCGGCAACAACAAAAGCGATAGAAAAGACGAAGATGGCAATACGATCCGCCCGAAATACCTGAGCAACCACACGCATTACAGCCCAACAGATCCCGACGCGAAGATCTCCGTAAAACCCGGCAAAGCGCGCCAGTTAAATTATTCCGG
This sequence comes from Kaistella soli, assembly GCF_019038595.1. Taxonomy (GTDB): domain Bacteria; phylum Bacteroidota; class Bacteroidia; order Flavobacteriales; family Weeksellaceae; genus Kaistella; species Kaistella soli. The sequence continues at coordinate 912 of NZ_JAHOPF010000019.1, read as the reverse complement.
ACAGCTCGCTGTAGACGATGCGCATCATATCATTACCGGCGCCTGTGCAAGCACTTCGGGCAGCAAAGACAGCGTGATCTTCCCGGAGATTATGAACCAGACGCTTGAAAATCTTTCCCTGAACAAAATGCAGACCGAAGAAGTTCTGGCCGATGCCGGCTACAGCAGCGGCGAGGCTTTAAAGTACTGCAAAGAAAAAGGCCTTAACGCCTACATCGCCAACTTCGGGCAATACAAACCCGAACGCGAAGGATTTTATTACAACAAATCCGAAAACCGTTACGAATGCCAAAAGCCCGGCGGAAACCATGCCGTATTGCTCTTCAAAGGCACCAAAACCGACAGCAAAGGCTACTCGAAGAATGTGTACCGCAGCTCGGAAAAAGACTGCGGCAAATGTCCGTTACGGTCGGAATGCTGCGGAAATGTCACGAAGTTCAAGAAACTGGATGACAGCATCCATAAACCTCTGTACGATGAAATGCACGAAAAACTGCGGCGCGATCCCAATTATACCCGTTTCCTCACCAAGCGCCGAAGTTCGCGCGTAGAGCCGGTTCTGGGCACGCTGATCAACCATCACAATATGAAACGGATTAATTCCAGAGGTATGGCTCAGGCGAACAAACATGTTTTAATGGCTGCGCTTACATACAATCTGAAGAAATACCTGAAATTCATCACCCGAAAAGTTCACCGCAATGCCCAAATCATGAACCTTTCAAAAGGGAAGTTTTGGTTTTGGCAGAACCTCTTTTCCACAACTTCAATAGCTTCCATTTAAGCCATCCGAAAATCCGAAAAACTTTCACCGCTAAAAACAAAACCTCCTTTAAATCGCTTTAAAAGAGGTTGTTTTTTATTGAGTTTTCAGAACTTGACGCTGAAATTTGAGGTTGTGCAACGGTTACC
>NZ_JAHOPF010000018.1 GCF_019038595.1 Kaistella soli | reverse complement strand
TATAGTTCCCCCGGAAAATCGGACAGTAAGTTTAGTTGAAAAAAAACAATTAAATTTACAATATGTCACAGCGAAGAAAATTCAATTCAGGATTCAAATTTAAAGTAGTAGTTGAAGCATTAAGCGAACGCTACACGATGCAGGAACTTGCCCGAAGGCATGACCTGCACCCCAATCAGATTTCTTCATGGAAGAAAGAATTCCTGCAGAAAGGTGCCGATGTTTTTGGCAAGGAAACTCCTGCGGAAGAGAAAAAAGAGGATGTCGACAAGCTTTATAAGGTTATCGGTCAGCAGAAAATGGAAATCGATTTTTTAAAAAAAGCCTTGTCATGAAACAGTCCCGCAGAGCCCGTAAAGCTCATGTTGACAAGGCAAATGCACTCAGCGTTAAAAAGCAGTGTGAAGTATTGCAGATTTCCCGCAGCTCCCATTATTACAGGAAAGTTCCGCAGAGCAGTCTGAATCTGGAACTGATGCGCCTGATTGATGAGGAATTTCTGAACCGTCCATGGAAAGGCGTTCCCAGAATGACCAACTGGCTACAGCAGGATATGGGGTATACTATTAACAAAAAGCGAGTGGAAAGGCTTTACCGGCTAATGGGTTTGAGTGCTTCTGCACCGGGACCCGCCACCTCCAAAAAAGGAAAAGGCAAGAAACACAAGATCTTCCCGTATCTTTTGAGAAATTTAAAAATTACAGCTCCCAATCAGGTTTGGGCAATGGATATTACTTACATACCTGTGCAGGGCGGCTATCTTTATCTTTGTGCGGTAATAGATCTGTACAGCAGGTTTGTGGTAGGTTGGAGCCTGAGCAACACGATGACTTCCGAATGGTGCCGCGATACCGTGGAGACGGCCATTGAAAAATACGGAAGACCGGAAATCTTCAATACCGATCAGGGCAGTCAGTTTACGGCAGATCTCTTCACCGAATTTATCACCAAGCAGGGAATAGCCTTAAGCATGGATGGCAAAGGACGCGCTCTGGATAATATTTTCATTGAAAGGTTCTGGCGAAGTGTGAAATATGAGAATGTATATCTCTATGCTTATCAGGATGGCAGAGCGTGTTTTGAGGGTCTTAAAAAATACATATCATACTACAATAAAGAGAGAAGGCATCAAAGTCTTGGATATGAAGTACCCGCAGCAATTTATAACCTTTCAAAAAAGATAGCAGCTTAATGAATATTCACACAGTTTTTCACATTCCCACACTACACGGAAAAATCTTTGAAGGGATTTTCCCTATGTGGAAATTTGCAAAACTGTTACCCTCAAAACAAACAAAATCAAACTTAACTTTTACAATTTACTGTCCAAACTTTGGGGG
>NZ_JAHOPF010000017.1 GCF_019038595.1 Kaistella soli | reverse complement strand
AAATTTTGTTCGTCCTTACATCCTCCGGAGATTTTTTTTTGTAGCCATAGTAAATGTTTTGATTGTTAAAAAAACAAAATTACTAAAACGGCGAATCGAAAAAGCTACCGGAGGTTTAGTTCAACACAGTATTTCTATTAGCGGGGTTGAAGTTTACATCATGAAGATTTTCGCAAGTTGTTCTTTTAGTTATATTTACAAAGACTAGTTATAATAATCCCCGCCAACAGAAATACCCAACCGTTAGTGGCAAGGCTATGACGACACAACCCGACAGACAAATCGGGTTCTTTTTGATATTTCATATTTTAGCAATTGCTTAAATAAACAAATTAACTATCTTTGCTCAATGGACAATAATTCTTGCATACGACAACAAGCAGACATTAAACAAATAAATCGCTGTAAAGACCGAGTTTCAGAACTCAACGGCTCGTTTGACTATTTATCGAACGGACTTGAATTAGCGGGAAACAACGTAAGACTCAAAATTCTGTTTCTGCTCTATGAAGAAAAACGACTTTGTGTCTGTGATATAAGCGACATTCTTGGAATGACAATTTCAGCAGTTTCACAACACTTGCGAAAACTAAAAGACAGAAAACTAATTGAAACAGAAAGAGAAGCTCAAACCATTTTTTACTCATTGACAAAAGAGTATGAAAAAATGCTGAGACCGTTTTTCAAAATACTTGACGAGAATAAAATATTAGAAACAATATGAAAACAGACAACAAACTAATTGGAGCAGGGCTTTTGACAGCAATTGCCGCTTCATTGTGTTGCATTACACCAGTCTTGGCTCTCATTGCAGGGACAAGCGGACTTGCTTCAACTTTTTCTTGGCTTGAACCTTTCCGACCGTATTTTATCGGTTTGACAATTTTGGTTCTTGGTTTTGCTTGGTATCAAAAGTTGAAACCAAAAAAACAAATTAACTGTAACTGTGAAACAGAAGTAAAACCTAAATTCATTCAATCAAAAAAGTTTTTAGGAATTGTAACAGCATTTGCAATCGTTATGCTTGCCTTTCCACACTACTCCAACATTTTCTATCCAAAGTCAGAAAAGCAAATCATAGTAGTAGACAAATCCAATATTCAAAAAGTAGAATTTACCATTAGCGGAATGACTTGTGCAAGTTGTGGCGAACACGTAAATCACGAAGTAAATAAATTGACAGGAATAATAAGTTCAAACGCTTCATACGAAAATGGAAACGCAATTGTAGAATTTGACAACTCAAAAACTAACATTGCAGACATTGAAAAAGCAATTAACTCAACAGGATATTCTGTAACCGACAAAAAAGAAAATTAAAATGGAAGTAATATTACAATCAACAATCACTTGCCCCAACTGCGGACACAAAAAAGAAGAAACAATGCCGACAGACGCTTGTCAATATTTTTACGAATGTGAAAAATGTAAGCAAGTTCTTAAACCAAAACAAGGCGACTGTTGTGTATATTGCAGTTACGGAAGTGTAGCTTGTCCACCAATTCAGCAAGACAAAAAATGTTGCTAACGGACAGAAATAAAGAAGCCCAGCCACTAACAGCGGTAACCGTTGCACAACCTCAAATTTCAGCGTCAAGTTCTGAAAACTCAATAAAAAACAACCTCTTTTAAAGCGATTTAAAGGAGGTTTTGTTTTTAGCGGTGAAAGTTTTTCGGATTTTCGGATGG
>NZ_JAHOPF010000016.1 GCF_019038595.1 Kaistella soli | reverse complement strand
GGCTAATTTAAGGAAATGAATCAAACTATGCAACTGATTATCAATTATTTAATGAATGTTTTTATGGTTTTTTCACTCATGCAGGAATTTGTAATTTATTAGTATATTTGGTTGTGCAACAGGCACACAGTATTTCTACAAGCGGGTACGAAGTTTTCAGTTGAAGATTATAGCGATTAATTAAGTTTTCAGCAAGTAGAAAGTTTTCGTATTTTTATCCCGCCTGCAGAAATACCCAACCGTTAGCTGTAATTCTCCTACTCGAAAACGGAGTTGTTTTTAGCCGCTAACGAAGAAATTTTTACTATTTTGGATAATCAAATAGTCAAAAAATGAAAACACATAACTATTTGATAATCAATATTTAAATTTAACGTTAGTCAGAAGCTTAAACCAATATTACGCACAAATTGAATGAAACAAAGTTTACTAGATTTAATTACAGAGAGCATACTTTTAGAATATAATTTGCCTAACAACACATTAAGTTATCAAAAGTCTTGTATAACACATACTAATCTAAATGATGACTGTTATAAAATTGATGATTTAGAAAAATTATCAAGAATTGTTTATGAAAGTGTGTTGTATTATTCATACGACCAATATCAACTCGAAGGTGGTTATCATCAAGGTATGTTTGAAAATGCTTTTAAGCGAAAATTCAAGTTTAATGAGGCTGCTGATGAAACAGCCAAATTAAAGTTAGGTTTCTACGGTGAAGCGCTATTATATTCATTACTAAAGATTTTTTACAACAACGAAACGTTAGTTTGTCGTGGCTATTTTTATGACATTCAAAAAAAGTCAGAAGTTACAGGTTATGATTGTTTCCACTTAATTCAAAATGAAAGTGATTTACAACTTTGGTTTGGAGAAACAAAATTTTATCAAAATGGGACTTCTGCTGTAGATAGCGTTTTTAGCAACATTACTAAAGCCATATCAAATGATTATCTTATCGACACAAACTTTACTACAATCTTACAAAGCAAAGGAAATATTCAGGATAAAGACAGTACAATTTATAAGATTCTAGATAAATGGGAAAAGTCTCTAATTTCAAATTTAGTGGATGAATTAAATAGCAATAATATTAAATTAGTTTATCCAATTCTAATAACCTATGATCAGCATAGAGATGGCTACAATGATTCTATCAACGAAATAATTACGCACATTAATACAAAATATAGCACTACAAGCTTCCCAAATATCGGAATCGATTATTCAATTTTTTTCATTTTACTTCCAATATCTGATGTAAAGCAATGTAAAAAACAAATTATAGAATGGATAGACAACAAAGAACCGTTGATGTCGTAATTGCTTTAAATCAATTTCAAAATCAAGAATTACCAAGACATAAATTCTTAGAAAAAGTTTGTGAATATTTTGATTTTATTAAAAGTTACGAGTTAGATGATTCAGATTACCGTTTTTTAATTCACCTGTCTTCAAAGGCTGGAGTACCTCATTACTATGATATTTTATATAAATTCAATGAAGACAAAATACTTTTAAAAAATGAAGAAAATGTGAAACTAGACGTTATCTCTGCTCTAATTTTTGAATCGACTTTATATACAAACGAAAATTCAAAACTTCATCTCTATCAAAAAGAAGTTTTAGACTTATTTACAACTGGAAAACTAAATCGCTACTTCTTGTCTGCTTCCACTTCATTTGGAAAAACTCATTTAGTTTATGAAATAATCAATAAAATGAATTACAAAAACGTAATTCTAATATTTCCGAGCATTGCATTATTATCAGAAAATCTATCAAGAATAAAAGAGGGAAAGATTAAATTATTAAATGGTTTCAAAATCCATACTCTGAGTGATTCTGAAATAAATCCCGAAGAAAATAACATATTAATTTTCACACCAGAAAGGTATTTGTCATATCTAGACAAAAATAAAGAACTGGAAGTAGATTTTATTTTTGTTGATGAAGTTTACAAAATTGACAACAGCTATATTATTGACGATGAGAGCAAAGAAAATGAAAGAGATATTGCTTATAGAATGTCATTATTTTTTGGTTTAACAATCAATACAAATGTTGATTTATTTATTGCTGGTCCATACATTGATGTATTTGAAAAAACCGATGACAAATACAATCCGTCATTTGATTTATTTTTAGAGGACTTTAAGATTGAAAAAATACTTCTTAATGAATACGAGATTGTAAAAGTAAATAAATACTCTGCTGATATTAAAATACAAACCAATTTTGATTCTCTTGATGTCAATTTGAAAGGAAAAGGAACAAAAAAAGCCAAGATTCAAGAATTATTTGACCGTATTCTTTTACAAAACGAAAACGCAATAATTTATTGTAACACCAAATCAATTGCAGAAAGTGTAGCTCGAGAATACGAAAGAACCGAAATTTCAACAGAAAGCTTTTCTGACTTCTTAAATCACCTAGTAACAACTTTTGACGAAAGATGGATTGTAATTAAAGCTCTAAAAAAAGGGATTGGTGTTCACCACGGTGTTGTTCCAAAATACATTCAGAAAGAAATTATTGATTTATTTAATCAAGCTGAAAACAATTTGAATATTTTGTCCGCTACAACTACAATAACAGAAGGCGTAAATACGACTGCAAAAAATATGATTGTTTATAAAAGCAGTAAAGGTGGTGGTCAACATATCAAACCGTTACTAAAATTTGATGCAAAAAACATTGCAGGAAGAGCCGGTCGATTTATGGAGCATTATGTTGGTAGAGTTATTACTCTTGACAATGAATTTTTAGAAGTAATTGAACAAGAAGGAAAACCAATAGAACATAAAAATTATGATATTGAAACTTCGAAAAACGAAGTAGAACTTGAAATGACTAAAGCCGAGTATCTAGACGATAGAACAAAAGAACAAATTGAAGAATTAAAAAAACTTCAAGAACAATTTGGAATTCCAGATTACATAATCAATCAATTCAAGGTTATTAGTAAAAGACAAAAAATAGAAATTTATAAAGACATTTCGCAATTGAGATCTACAAAAATATCACTAATAAAAAAACTGATAAGTAGTTTAAACTCTATTACAATGAGTTTAGATAAAGATGGTTTTCAAACAATACTAGACATTATTCTACCGCGCGTAGAAAACGAAAAGCTCAAAGCATTAATAGAAAATAGGTTCAAGTTTAAACCAAATGATGTTAATGATTATTCCATTTTATTTGCCGCATTAAGCAGCTATATTTCTGGTGGTTTTCAAGGTAACTACAACTATCTATTATCAAGAAAACTTAATAGCAAGAAAGTAACTCCAAGAGAGTTCTCTTCAAATTCCAAGGAAAAGGAAATTTCGGAATGTATTGACTCCGCAATGAGAGAAACAGCAGAACTAATTTATAATACATTTAAGTATCAACTGGTTAAATATTTAGGTGTATTCAACTTGATGTATAAATACTATATTTCAAAATTAGAAAACAAACCATTAGAGGAGACTTCTGGTATCGACATACTTTTAATTAAACTTGAATACAATGCATTTTCGGAGGAAGCAAAAATTGCTAGTGATTATGGAGTTCCAAACAAAATTGTGGCTTATTATGATGCAAAAACACCCGAACAAGCAAGAAATATTAGAAACAGCTTTGACACTTACGAGAAAAACATATTTGAGAAAGTGAAGAAAATAATTGAAGAATAAAAGCCTACAGCTAACATGGGTAACCGTTGCACAACCTCAAATTTCAGCGTCAAGTTCTGAAAACTCAATAAAAAACAACCTCTTTTAAAGCGATTTAAAGGAGGTTTTGTTTTTAGCGGTGAAAGTTTTTCGGATTTTCGGATGG
>NZ_JAHOPF010000015.1 GCF_019038595.1 Kaistella soli | reverse complement strand
TATACCAAAAAAAATCCTCAATCAAGTAAATGATTGAGGATTAAAAAAAACTGGCGGCGACCTACTCTCCCGCTTTCGCAGTACCATCGGCGCTAGAGGGCTTAACTTCTGTGTTCGGAATGGGAACAGGTGAGCCCCTCTGCTAAAACCACCCTAAAGGCTGTATTAGAGACGTGAGATATTTAGATTAGAGAGCGGAGACTATTGTCTCGTGTCTCATATCTATAGATCTCGTGTCTATATTTATCGATAAAAACTTTCACAAAGAGTAAACCTTTATGCACTTACGGAGCGCGCCTAATTAGGCTATAAATCTACGGGTAATTAGTACTACTCGGCTATGCCATTACTGACTTTACACCTGTAGCCTATCAACGTTGTCATCTCCAACGACCCTTAAAAGATGTCTCATCTTGAGGCAGGTTTCGCACTTATATGCTTTCAGTGCTTATCCTTTCCAAACGTAGCTACTCAGCGGTGCACCTGGCGGTACAACTGATACACCAGAGGTTTGTTCAAATCGGTCCTCTCGTACTAGATTCAAGCCCTCTCAAACATCTAACGCCCGCAATAGATAGAGACCGAACTGTCTCACGACGTTCTGAACCCAGCTCGCGTGCCACTTTAATGGGCGAACAGCCCAACCCTTGGGACCTTCTCCAGCCCCAGGATGTGACGAGCCGACATCGAGGTGCCGAACCTCCCCGTCGATATGAGCTCTTGGGGGAGACTAGCCTGTTATCCCCGGAGTACCTTTTATCCTATGAGCGATGGCCCTTCCATACGGAACCACCGGATCACTATGTCCTGCTTTCGCACCTGATCGACTTGTAGGTCTCACAGTCAAGCACCCTTATGCCATTACACTCTACGCACGGTTACCAAGCGTGCTGAGGGTACCTTTGAAAGCCTCCGTTACTCTTTTGGAGGCGACCACCCCAGTCAAACTACCCACCACGCAATGTCCTCCGACAAGTCGGAGTTAGGCTCCAAATAAACAAAGGGTGGTATTTCAACGTTGACTCCACCGACACTAGCGTGCCAGCTTCAAAGTCTCCCACCTATCCTACACATTGTTTATTCAAAGTCAATACGAAGTTATAGTAAAGGTTCACAGGGTCTTTTCGTCCCATTGCGGGTAATCGGCATCTTCACCGATACTACAATTTCACAGAGCTCATGGTTGAGACAGTGCCCAGATCGTTACACCATTCGTGCAGGTCGGAACTTACCCGACAAGGAATTTCGCTACCTTAGGACCGTTATAGTTACGGCCGCCGTTTACTGGGGCTTCAGTTAATTGCTTCGCATTGCTGCTAACAACCTTCCTTAACCTTCCAGCACCGGGCAGGTGTCAGACCCTATACAGCATCTTTCGATTTAGCAGAGTCCTGTGTTTTTGATAAACAGTCGCCTGGGCCTCTTCACTGCGGCCAGCATTGCTGCTGGCGTCTCTTCTTCCGAAGTTACGAGACTATTTTGCCTAGTTCCTTAACCATGATTCACTCTAGCACCTTAGGATTCTCTCCTCGACTACCTGTGTCGGTTTTGGTACGGGTTGCTTCACTTCGGCTTTTCTTGGAATCTATTTCCCTGCAGCAGCTTCGCCCGAAGGCTAGGCCTTGACTATTCCGTCAGTCTCCAGCAAGTACGTAAATCCGTCCCCTTTTTAGTGTGAGCAAGTATGGGAATATTAACCCATTGTCCATCCACTTCCCCTTTCGGGTTCGCGTTAGGTCCCGACTAACCCTCAGCTGATTAGCATGGCTGAGGAAACCTTAGTCTTTCGGTGAGCGGGTTTCTCGCCCGCTTTATCGTTACTTATGCCTACATTTTCTTTTCTGTACGCTCCACAATACCTCACGATACTGCTTCTGTGCAAACAGAATGCTCCCCTACCAGATATAATTCTAAAATTATAAATCCATAGCTTCGGTACTATACTTATGCCCGATTATTATCCATGCCGAACCGCTCGACTAGTGAGCTGTTACGCACTCTTTAAATGAATGGCTGCTTCCAAGCCAACATCCTAGCTGTCAATGCAGTTCAACCGCGTTATTTCAACTTAGTATAGATTTGGGGACCTTAGCTGTTGGTCCGGGTTCTTTCCCTCTCGGACATGGACCTTAGCACCCATGCCCTCACTGCCGACGAACATTTATTAGCATTCGGAGTTTGTCAGGAATTGGTAGGATTTGACTCCCCCGCATCCAATCAGTAGCTCTACCTCTAATAAACTTAACATCGACGCTGCACCTAAATGCATTTCGGGGAGTACGAGCTATCTCCCAGTTTGATTGGCCTTTCACCCCTACCCACAAGTCATCCGAAGACTTTTCAACGTCAACCGGTTCGGTCCTCCACTTTGTGTTACCAAAGCTTCAACCTGCCCATGGGTAGATCACAAGGTTTCGCGTCTAATCCTACTAACTATGCGCCCTATTCAGACTCGCTTTCGCTCCGCCTCCGCACCTGAAGTGCTTAAGCTCGCTAGTAAAATTAACTCGTAGGCTCATTATGCAAAAGGCACGCCGTCACCCAACTTGTGGGCTCCGACCGCTTGTAGGCGTACGGTTTCAGGTTCTCTTTCACCCTTCTATTCGAAGTGCTTTTCACCTTTCCTTCACAGTACTTGTTCACTATCGGTCTTTCAGGAGTATTTAGCCTTGGAGGATGGTCCCCCCATATTCAGACAGGATTTCACGTGTCCCGCCCTACTCATTTATCATCCAAATATGCCTTTCAAGTACGGGGCTATCACCCTCTACGGCCGTTCTTTCCAGAACGTTCTTTTAAACATATAAAGACTTTTGGGCTAATCCGCTTTCGCTCGCCACTACTTACGGAATCTCTTCGATTTCTTTTCCTCCGGGTACTTAGATGTTTCAGTTCTCCGGGTTTGCTCCTCTTACGAGGTGACTGGTCTTCAACCAGCCGGGTTGCCCCATTCGGACATCTGCGGATCAATTCGTGTGTGCCGATCCCCGCAGCTTTTCGCAGCTTACCACGTCCTTCTTCGCCTCTGAAAGCCTAGGCATCCGCCATACGCCCTTAACGATTTCTTTCCTAATTTTAAATTAGTTCAGTATTTTTAATACAACACAACCGTGTTGCTTTTTATTTTGTAAACTTTCGCACCCGTAAGTGCTCGGTTTTCTCTTTGTGATGTTCTTATCGTTAATGTCAATGATCTTTAAATCTTATTAGTTCCCTGATGAACAGATATTGTTTTTGGCTCTATCCGTAACTTTTAAATCAGATTACTAATACTGTGGAGAATAAGGGAGTCGAACCCTTGACCTCCTGCGTGCAAGGCAGGCGCTCTAGCCAACTGAGCTAATTCCCCGCTAGTGGAGTCTTTGAGTAATTCTGTATCCGAGTGATGGAGTATTAATACTCTACAACTCATCTACTTTACAACTCATATACTCTAAATTAGTAGTCTCGGGCAGGCTCGAACTGCCGACCTCTACATTATCAGTGTAGCGCTCTAACCAGCTGAGCTACGAGACTGTTTTTGAGTGATAAGTAATGAGTATCAAGTGTATAACTCCATATTCATTCTTCATTTCCTCTATATCTCTCTCCCTGTACTAATTTCTAGTGGGTATATTTTTAAATACCAACCAAAGTAAAAAAACTAAAGCATCTTTTGAGTAAGTGCTTGTACTTGCGTACGTTTTGTTTGTTTAACGTCTAAAGACGCTCTAAAATGAGATGTTCCAGCCGCACCTTCCGGTACGGCTACCTTGTTACGACTTAGCCCTAGTTACTTGTTTTACCCTAGGCAGCTCCTTTTACGGTCACCGACTTCAGGTACCCCAAACTTCCATGGCTTGACGGGCGGTGTGTACAAGGCCCGGGAACGTATTCACCGCGCCATGGCTGATGCGCGATTACTAGCGATTCCAGCTTCATAGAGTCGAGTTGCAGACTCCAATCCGAACTGAGACCGGCTTTCGAGATTTGCATCACATCGCTGTGTAGCTGCCCTCTGTACCGGCCATTGTATTACGTGTGTGGCCCAAGACGTAAGGGCCGTGATGATTTGACGTCATCCCCACCTTCCTCTCTACTTGCGTAGGCAGTCTCACTAGAGTCCTCAACTGAATGTTAGCAACTAGTGACAGGGGTTGCGCTCGTTGCAGGACTTAACCTAACACCTCACGGCACGAGCTGACGACAACCATGCAGCACCTTGAAAAATGTCCGAAGAAGGGTCTATTTCTAAACCTGTCATTTCCCATTTAAGTCTTGGTAAGGTTCCTCGCGTATCATCGAATTAAACCACATAATCCACCGCTTGTGCGGGCCCCCGTCAATTCCTTTGAGTTTCATTCTTGCGAACGTACTCCCCAGGTGGCTAACTTATCACTTTCGCTTGGTCTCTGAATCCGAAAATCCAAAAACGAGTTAGCATCGTTTACGGCGTGGACTACCAGGGTATCTAATCCTGTTCGCTACCCACGCTTTCGTCCATCAGCGTCAGTTAAATCTTAGTGACCTGCCTTCGCAATTGGTGTTCTAAGTAATATCTATGCATTTCACCGCTACACTACTTATTCCAGCCACTTCAAATTTACTCAAGACCCGCAGTATCAATGGCAGTTTCATAGTTAAGCTATGAGATTTCACCACTGACTTACGGGCCCGCCTACGGACCCTTTAAACCCAATAAATCCGGATAACGCTTGCACCCTCCGTATTACCGCGGCTGCTGGCACGGAGTTAGCCGGTGCTTATTCGTACAGTACCTTCAGCTACCCTCACGAGAGTAGGTTTATCCCTGTACAAAAGAAGTTTACAATCCATAGGACCGTCATCCTTCACGCGGGATGGCTGGATCAGGCTTTCACCCATTGTCCAATATTCCTCACTGCTGCCTCCCGTAGGAGTCTGGTCCGTGTCTCAGTACCAGTGTGGGGGATCTCCCTCTCAGGACCCCTAAAGATCATTGACTTGGTGAGCCGTTACCTCACCAACTATCTAATCTTGCGCGTGCCCATCTTTATCCACCGGAGTTTTCAATATC
>NZ_JAHOPF010000014.1 GCF_019038595.1 Kaistella soli | reverse complement strand
ACACTACACGGAAAAATCTTTGAAGGGATTTTCCCTATGTGGAAATTTGCAAAACTGTTACCCTCAAAACAAACAAAATCAAACTTAACTTTTACAATTTACTGTCCAAACTTTGGGGGTAACTATATTGTGTGCTCTTCCGGAGCAGATTTTAGACGGAATGCAGCAGGAATTAGCAAAATAGGGAATATTATCTCTCAGATTGGGCTTGGTTTAACAGTTAGCTTCGTTGGCGCAGAGATTGGTGTGCCTTTGATGGCAATTGGGGGGATCAGTTTAGCAGCAGATGCGTCAACTTCATTATCTTATCTTTTCGAGAAGAAAACTGAAAAATCTTATCAAACAGCTATACCTACTGTTACTTCTTATTTGTTGGGAAAAGCTACAGGAGGAATTCTTAGTACTCCAGCTAGAAATGGCAAAATATTAACAACAAAAGCAGTTACGGAAGTGGTTACTTATGGTCAAGGTGAGTTCACACAACCTATTATGGAACATGTAATTAAAACAATTAAAAATGGCAATGTTTTTATTATTAATAGGGTTTATTGCTCTATTTCCAACTGTCTTCTAAATTAAATTTTTTCAATTTCAAAATTTATAATGACCCCCTCGCTACCGCGCGATTATATCGCGGTAATCAGGATACCTCCCCGCTCCCTTCTACTTCTCTTTCTAAAGATAAGATTTTACATTTATTTATAGAATACAAAGTAAAGGCACGATTGCATCTTGTGGGGCAAACAACTAAAACCATCATATCTACTATAGAGAATTTACAACAACAACAATAACAACAACAACATATTTTGACAACGGAAAAATCTTTATTGTGAGTTGTTTATTGAATATTAATAATTCTATTATGGTTTTCCGTAATTTTTAGTAAATCTTTTTACTAATTTAGGAAGTTATAAAAGAAGTTTTAATTTAATAAAATAATATTTATTAAGTATCAGTTCCAAAATAAAAAACCCCGGGACAAACCAAGGGTAGGGCTTAATCGCCTAAGGAATAATCCTTGTTAAAATAAGCTTTCAATTGCAAATATATAAAAAATTAAAATATGAAATATAAATTTATTTTAGGATTAGACATTGGAACAAATTCTTTGGGCTGGTCTATAATTAAAGAATTTGAAAACGGAAAAATAGAAATTGTAAAAACGGGAGTACATATTTTTCCAATAGGTACTATGGTAGATGATAAAACAGGTAAGGAAAAAACAAAAAATGAGCAAAGAAGGGGTTATCGTGGAGCCAGTAGAAACAGATATCGATTCAAATTAAGAAGGAGTAACCTTAAAAAAGCATTAGGTGTTTTAGGAATGTTACCAGATTTTTCTAAATATCATAAGCAAAGAGGAAAAGGACAATCTTATGAATTATATAAACTTAGAGCAGATGCAATTAATTCTGATATAAAGATTCCATTAGATGAGATCGGAAGAATTTTTATGCTTCTTAATAAATATAGAGGTTTTAAAAGTAATGCTAAAAAATTAAATGATAATGATAAAGATGCAGGTGTAGTTAAAAAAGGATATGAAGAACTTCAAGACTTTATGATAAAACAAAATACTCAAACTATTGGAGAATACTTCTTTAAAATGCATGAAATTGGAAAAGATTGGTATGAGAAAGGGAAATGGCATAATCCTAACGAACCACTAGATGAAAGAGCGTTTAATGAAAATGGAGAATTTGTGTTGTTTAATTCTAATGGGATTCGTAGGCACTTTGGTAGATATACTTTACGATCAATGTATGAAAACGAGTTTGATAAAATATGGGCAGCCCAAAAAAATCATTATCCAGAAAAACTAACTGGAAGTAAAGAAGAATATGATGAGATTTTAAAATTACCATACCAAGAAAAGATTGATCAGCTTAAACAATTCAAAAATACCAATTATTGGAATTTGAAGGAATATTGTATTTACTATCAAAGACCTTTGAAATCTTCCAAAAGGTTTGTTTCAAATTGCCAATTTGAAAGAGGATTTCTTGAAACGGAAACAAAAGAGGATGGAAGTGTACAGAAAATATGGAAAAAGAAAGCGAAAAAAGCATGTCCTGTAAGTAATCCCTTGTTTCAAGAATTTAGAATTTGGCAAAAGCTTCATCAAATAAGTTATTCATCAATTGCGGAAGATGTGTTTCAACAACCATTGAAAAAAGAATGGTTGCAGCCAATTGTTGATATAATGATGAGAAACTATTTGATTTTCTTAAATAAAACGCCAAAAGTTGAAAAAGACGAAAAAATTTGGATTTCTAAAATATTATATGAAAATGGTTTAATAAATAGTCCAAATTCATATACATTTTTTATTGACAAAGCCGATGAAGATATAGTTCACGAAGAAAAAAATGCTAATAAAATAACAGGTAACGTTACTTATGCATCGTTTGTAGAAGCATTGGGGGAAGAGAAATTTAATGACTTATTAAATGAATTTTTCATTAAAGAAGAGCAAAAAGGTATAGATGAAAATGTTGAAATCAAAGAATCAAAATTATTTGCATTATGGCAGACTATATATATGGCAAAAGATGGTTTGTTCAAAGAAGATGATTGGTTGATGAGTTATTTGGTTGAATCTAAGAAATGGAATTTGACGAAAGATTCCGTAGAAAGATTGATTGAATTAGGGTTACAACCTGACTATAGTTCCTATTCTTCAAAAGTTTTAAAAGCCATTCTGCCAGAAATGCGCAAAGGATTTAATGAATATGATGCACTTAAAATTATCAATAAAGGATATATTAATGAGGATAATACGATTGGAGATAAAGTTCAATTAAAATCTAAAATCTCTCAATTAAAATACCAAGAACTTAGAAACCCTGTAGTCGAAAAAGCAATCTCTAAAACAGTAAGATTGGTTAATTCGATTTTGGAAAAATTTGAGGAAATAACTCAAGAAAATTTTGAGGTAAGAATTGAGTCAACAAGACAACTTAGGAAACCAAGAAATGAAAGAGAAAAAGATAGAAAACAAAATTCTGATAAAGATAAACTGCGTGAAGATTATGCGAAATTTTTAAATGAAAACAAAAAGAATATTGGAGTTAGTAGAGAAATTTATAAAAACGATTCATTAATTAAAAAATATGAGTTGTGGTTGGAAATGAATTTTAACGAAGACGATGAAGTTTTCAAAGAGGAATTTAAAAATTTCAGCAAAATTGTAAAATCAGAAGATAAATTAAAACATCGACTATGGTTAGAATGTGGGAGACAATGCCCTTACACTGGTAAAATCATTAATTTTTCAGATTTATTGGGGGGTAATGTACAAATAGAACATATTATTCCAATGAGTAGAAGTTTGGACAATTCATTCAACAATAAAACACTTTGCTATGGTGTAACGAATACACTTAAAGGTAAAATGACACCAATTGAATTAGCTTCCAAACAAGGGAAGGATTCATTAACGTCGTTCAAAGCTCGTATTAATAACTCTTTAAATAAGTTTTCAGATTCTAAAAAGAAATTATTTCTTGCAGAAAATGTTGAATTAGGATTTTCAAATAACCAACTTTCAAATACTTCCTACATTGCAAAATTTGCAAGAAAGAAAATTGAAGAAGTCTGCAAAAATGTTCAGTTTACTAATGGAAGAGCAACAGCAGAGCTTCGTTATTTTGATTGGAATTTATCTCATTTGATAGATAAAATTCGATTTGAAGATGAAACTGGGATAAATATAGATGATACATACAGTTTGTTTTATAGGTTTATTAATGACTTTAAATCTTGGCATGAAAAAAAATATAAAACCACAGATTTTGATTTCAGAAAAATAAATATAATCGAAAATGAAGATGTGAAAAATTACATTGAAGAAACTAATAATGATTTAATTTATTTCAACGAAGAAATACAGAAATTTAATGAGTTTAGAAGTAAAGGAGTTAAAAAAGACCGAAACGACCACAGACAGCATGCTTTGGATGCATTTATCGTCGCAGCTTGTTCTCCGAGAATTACACAAATATTGAGCACTTACTATGCTCATAAAGAAGAATTAAATCTTGAGAGTAGAGAAAAAGTAGAAAAGAATTTTGATTATGAAGAATTAAAACAAAGCCTTAAATCCATACTTGTAAGTCACAGCGAAAAACAATCATTAATCAAAAAAAGGATTAACAGAATAAATACAAAAGAGGGTGTGAAAGAATCAATAACTTATGCTCCACAAGGAAAATTACATGAAGAATCATTTTACGCAAAAAGAAATGGTGTTACCGTAAGGAGGGTAAAACTTTTTGACACACAAGCTCAAGAAAAAGTTTCATTTATTTCAACAGAAAAACTAAATTATAATGGTAAAGGCGAAAAATGGGCATATATAGATGATTCTGCACTTTATGAAATTACAAAAGAAAGACTTGAAAAATTTGGAAAAAAAGCATTCACAAAAGAAATAATGGAACAAGAACCATTCTTTAGAGCCAGTCCAGACTTTCTTGGTACAACAACTTCAAAAAAAGGGAAACAATTGCCAATTGTGAAGTCCGTTAGAAAACGATTCATTGCTGACAAAACCTTAATTCAATTACCAGCAAAAGATGAAGAAGGAAATATCATTAATGAAAATAGATATGTAGATAATGAAACAAATGCGATACTGGTTCTTTATGAAAAAGATAATTTTGATAATAAGGGTAAAAAGAAAAAACCTTCTCGTGAATATGAACTAATTTCCTATTATCAATATGTAAAGAAAAAAAGAAATGGTGAAACGTTATTCTCAGATGAAAAAAATGAAATTGGCCTAAAAAATCATTTGAATTGGGTTCAAAAAGGAGATTTTATAGCAGTTTATGAAGATGATAATGAAATGAAGATTTACTTAGAATCGCCTAAAAATATTCCAATTGGGAAAATCTATAAAATTAAAGGAATAACTGCAGATAGTAGAATTATTAACGGAAGTGAGTATTCGTATGGGTATGTTACTAAAGTGAGTCACAATAATAGATTAGATGAAGAAACTATTTCTCATACAAAATTTAATTTTATAAAGATTAAACTTAATATTTTAGGAGAAATAGAATGTGTTTTATAATTTTAATTAAAAGAAAATGATCACTCGCTCCATCTACATCGGCAATCCCGCTTATCTTAAACTTAAAGACGAGCAGATGTGTATTATGGAGCCGGAGAGCGGACAAATGAAAGGCAAGGTGCCGGTGGAAGACTTGGGATTGCTGATGCTGGATCATTTCCAGATTACCATTTCCCATCAGCTCATTCAGAAGATGATGGGAAATAATGTGGTCGTAATAAGTTGCGATGCCCACCATCTTCCGCATGGAATAATGCTGCCGCTTCACGGTCATAGCGAACATTCCGACAGAGTCAAAAGCCAACTGGAGGCAAGTGAACCCCTCAAAAAACAGCTTTGGAAACAGACCATAGAGTGTAAAATTGAAAACCAGAAAGAAGTCCTCAGAAGATTAGGGAATTATTATGAACCGATGACCGGCTATCAGAGCAGTGTAAAAAGTGGCGATATCACCAATATGGAAGGCATTGCCGCGCAGCATTACTGGAAATATCTTATAAGTCTGGATTTTCTCCGGCAGCGGTTTGGCGATTCGCCCAATCAGTTTTTCAATTTTGGATATGCAGTTCTCAGAAGCATTGTTGCGAGAGCTATTGTCGAGACAGGATTACTTCCGGTATTGGGAATTTTTCATAAAAACAAATACAACCCGTATTGCCTGGCGGATGATATGATGGAGCCCTATCGTCCCTTTATAGATTTGCTCGTAATGAGTTGGTTAAACAGATATCCGGAATCCGATCAATTAACAAAAGAATTCAAGGCCCACATTCTGGAAATTGCCACCAAAGATATAAAGATCGACGGCAAAACAAGGCCTCTGATGGTAGCGGTTAAAACGACGGCCTCTTCACTGTACAGATGTTACACCGGTGAAAAACGCCAGATTTCTTATCCTGAACTGATATGAATGCCGAAAGGTTTAATGCATACCGAATTATGTGGGTTTTAGTTTTATACGATCTGCCGACCGAAACCAAAGCTAATATGAGGGATGCCAATCTTTTCAGGAAGAGATTGCTGGATGATGGTTTTGCGCTGTTTCAGTTTTCAATGTATATGCGCAACTGCCCAAGCAGGGAAAATGCGGAAGTACACATCAAAAGGGTGAAATTAATGTTGCCTAAAGCCGGGAAGGTGGCCATTATGTGCATTACCGATAAACAGTTTGGTGACATTGAGATTTTTTTTGCAAGAAATAAAGAAGAGCCGCCTCCTACTTCTCAGCAACTGGAACTTTTTTAGAATTCATTTTAAGCTCATAAATTGAACATTAGCATTTCAGAAATGAGTTGCTCGGTTAAGATGACCAACTGAAAAAACCTGATTTTTAATCCTGAAAAAACCCCATAAACCTCCTTTTACAGGAGGTTTTTTTGATTGAGGTTGTGTCGTGTCACGAAGATAATAATTTTTGAAAGCAAATCTCAACATACTACTCTTCTCATAACCCCAGCACTTTGTTGTGTCGTGTCACGAAGATAATAATTTTTGAAAGCAAATCTCAACATCTTTTTTAATTTCATTGATCGCCCGGATGTTGTGTCGTGTCACGAAGATAATAATTTTTGAAAGCAAATCTCAACATTGGCCGGTTTGTTCACGAAAGAATTGTAGTTGTGTCGTGTCACGAAGATAATAATTTTTGAAAGCAAATCTCAACAATTAAAAGCCAATCTTTTGAATCATATATGTTGTGTCGTGTCACGAAGATAATAATTTTTGAAAGCAAATCTCAACACCAAGTGCTAAAACCTTATCGTCTTCAAAGTTGTGTCGTGTCACGAAGATAATAATTTTTGAAAGCAAATCTCAACCGGGAAAAACAATCTTAATTTAACCGAGAAGTTGTGTCGTGTCACGAAGATAATAATTTTTGAAAGCAAATCTCAACTGCGGTGCAATGGTTTGAAAAACGCGGTATGTTGTGTCGTGTCACGAAGATAATAATTTTTGAAAGCAAATCTCAACAAATGCAGTTAGGAGTTTCAATACAGTCAAGTTGTGTCGTGTCACGAAGATAATAATTTTTGAAAGCAAATCTCAACTACCTACTTTCTCTCAAAAGAAAAAAGATCGTTGTGTCGTGTCACGAAGATAATAATTTTTGAAAGCAAATCTCAACTTTGCCATTGATGTTGAATACGCGAATATTGTTGTGTCGTGTCACGAAGATAATAATTTTTGAAAGCAAATCTCAACTTCCGTTAAATCTTCTTTTTTCTGGATCCGGTTGTGTCGTGTCACGAAGATAATATAGTTCCCCCCAAAGTTTGGACAGTAAATTGTAAAAGTTAAGTTTGATTTTGTTTGTTTTGAGGGTAACAGTTTTGCAAATTTCCACATAGGGAAAATCCCTTCAAAGATTTTTCCGTGTAGT
>NZ_JAHOPF010000013.1 GCF_019038595.1 Kaistella soli | reverse complement strand
TGTATCTCTAAATTCTAAAAACGATATCCCCATAAGAGGACCAAAATGCTGCTGAAAAGCTACCGGAGCTTCCGTTCAACGGACTTTCATTGTTGGCTTTTTAAGCCCAACGAAAGCTTAGTTATTATCTGCAGTTGTCTTACCATTCGGATGAATATTCTTTCCAATTTTCTGGTATTTTATTTGATTTTTTATATTCATAACAAATATATTCAGAAGGTTTGAACAAAAATGTTCCTGCAAGTTCTAATAAATAAATTTTGTCATTTTCTATTTTAACCTGATATGTTCCCACAAATAAAGTACCGTCCTGATCGGCATTAGTAAAATCGATTCGAATTGAATTGTTGTTCTTGTAAATAATTCCTCGTGTACCCGCATTTAGAGGATTAGCATCCTCTATCCCAAAACTGAAGAATCTTACTCGTCCATTTTTATAGAACTGAATTTTACGCGGAACATCTTCGCCAACGTCCCTAATTTTGCTGAAGTTAATATCTGCCATGTAGGAATCTACTATTTCATAAAAATAGTTAGTGTCAATATTTTTTAAGGAAGTTTTGTCGAATTTATTTATGTTTTTGAATTCTTTAGAAATAACTTTTGTTCCATTTGTCAGATTTGAAGTTGGAGTGCAAGAAGTAAAAAATAGAAATAATGGAAAAAAATTTAATAATAAGTTAAGTTTAATTTTTTTCATCTCTTTAAATTTTATAAGCATTATTTTGCAATTCTGACTAACGTTAATTTATAATGTTGATAATCAAACATTTATAAATTTTATTTTTCTATTTGATTATCAAAAATAAGGAAAATTTTATCGTTAGCGGCTAAAAACAACTTCGTTTTCGAGTAGGGGAATTGCAGATAACGGTTGGTGATAGGCGCCGTTGCTTGCAATGGCGCCTATCACTTGTTGTGCGCTGTTGCTTGTTTCTCTGCTAAGATAACAAAAACAGTTTACAGTTGCCGACTTCGGAATCCGGATAAATGATTTTAGAAAATTGTCTCCTATCAGACCGTAATGATAGGCGCAGCTTTATAAAATCTCAGCGTTAAAATTCCTGCAACACTTTAGAGTTAAGTCAGTTACATAATAAAAAACTTGACTTTATCAATTTTTTCTTATAACTTTGGCAAGCCTTTTAAGCGGCTCCGCTTTGAAAGTAAACTTTCAGCAAATCCAACTTTGCAAGGCTTGACGAAAAAGATCCTCTTTTACATCCCTTAACTCTTTCCGTTTCCAGGTTGAATTTTTAATCCTATTTATCAGATAACGGGGGCGAGCAATTGCGCACAACTTTTATATATGTCCTACTTCGTCAGACATATACCACATACTTTGTAGGGATTGGTCTGAAAGTCGTGAGACATTATTTCTGTCTCCTAAGATATATTTTTTTTCTTTATAAATCATGAAAAGGACTCTTTATATGCTGCAGATTTTTTGTGCTCACATGCGTATAGATTTCTGTAGTTGTGCTGCTGTTATGCCCCATAGCTCCTGAATATAGCGCAGGTCTGCCCCCCCCGCTGCGCAATGTCTCCTGACTTTGAGCACGCTTGTAAAGCTGCTGACTTTGCACCCACAATATAAAATCCAGGACTATTACACCACCTCGTGTGTGACCGACATTGTTATCTATAAAATTTAATTTTTAAATTGTAAAAAACAGAAAGAAATGTAATAATATGAGTAAGAGTAAAGTAAACGGAGGTTTAAAGATTTTTGCTTCTCGCTTTTTTGAGTATATCATTTATCAATTTGTACAGAATGCCTTTAGGAAAGCACCGTATATTGTATCGGCATCACCTTGTTTTAGCAAAAGATCGTCCTTTGAGGTTGATGTAATTTCCTCTAACATCTTATCCTTATCGCTATAGGCAAAGGTTAGAAGCAAATTAATCTTCCTGTTAGCACAATCAAATTTATAGGTTTCCACATAATACCCGGGTAAATACTTGTTTTCCCCTCCGACATAGGCAATAATTTTTTTTTCTGTTGAATATTTTTTGATGGAACCGGTACCGTTGGCATTTATTTTATAATAATATGACATTTGATCTTCATCTTTGCCAACAAATTTCCAATCATTTGTCTGAGCAGATAAAAAGGTAGAAAAAGCAAGAATGACCAAAAATAGGATTTGTTTCATTATACAAAATTTTAAGATTAATAGTTATTTTAACAATTCGCTTCTATAAAGTCGGGACTGCAAGTCAACTATAATTATGGAATGTTATCGTAAATATAAAAATATTTTTCATAATCGGTGCTCATAAAAAAGATCCGAAAAGAACCATAATTATTTGTGAAAATTCGCCTGATCTGACTGATTTAATCAACAGGTAAAGGATAAAATAATTTGTAGAAATTCTTTACTTTTGATTCTTCCTTTGGCTCTTCAGAATTCTTTCTATATTTACACACCCTTGAATTTAAGGCAAAAGTAATCGCTCTCCAAAAAATTAGTTTGACATGAAAAATCTTTCCTTCCTTTTATTGCTTATATCATCTGTAGCCTTCGGACAGTATTTTACTAAATCAGAACTGGTACAGAACACGGTGGAGGATTTAATATTAAAAAGAATATCATCCTGAAATACGGACAAGGTGAAGAAGTAAATACAAATTTATGGGTTTACGGGGATTATAAAACTGCCAGCGAATTTGATTACAGTAAATTTGATCAAATGATTAATAACGCTGTCTTGAAAGCAAAAATGATTTCGACAACGCCTAGCACTTTCAGAATCATTCATGTTATGGCTGCCAAGCACGAAGATTCATGGACTATTCGTGTTCGCTATACGTCAGTAGTAGCAGACAAAGGAACAGTGGAATCTTTTTATAGTGGTTCATTCGATAATAACGGCCAATTCATAAAACAACTTTAGGCAGGTTAAAACTCCTAAATTAAAAGCTTGTGGATAAAAAAGTCCCCGCTGCGCAAAGTCTCCTGACTTTGCGCACGCTTGTAAAGCTCTGACTTTGCACCTACAGTATAAAATCCAGGACTAATACGCCACCCCGTGCGTGCCGGAATTGTGGAAAAAGGAAATCAATACCTGTATTCTTCCGCTTCAAATTATTCTTTTGGGAAGGGACTAACCGACATTGAAATCGCAGATAACCCTGTCATTGATGTTTGGGGCAGGAATGAGTTCTGGAAATCCAATAATGATGAAGAGGAGGATTTTTAAATTGCTCAAAGTCTCCTGACTTTGCGCAGCAGAGAGAAAAAGGGCTTTTGGATGATATAGAAGTGTTTAGGATGTTTAATGATGTTTAAAATATTGGGGCCGGCAGCGGAGGATTTTTAAATTGCTTAAAGTCGGGAAATCGAAGATTCGACGAAGTCAGACTTTACGGATGGGCTCAAAGTCAGGAGACTTTGCGCAGCGGGGGGATGACTTTACCAAATGTGGAGTTTATCAGGCGCTTCAGTCTGCACATCCTGCCCAAAAGGTTTGTGCGGATCCGGCATTACGGTATTTTAAGCAGCAGTTGGAAGCGTGGGAAACTGCAGAGTTTACAGTCAGATTTAAACATCCGGATTCCGGAAGCAAAACCGAAAACTTTACTCAATAAATGCCGGTGTTGTAAAGAAGGAAACCTGTTTGCCATCGCTGTTTTCGGGCAGCGCGGTTCGCCGCAGGACTTTCTTTTCGTCACCCAACCTTTCTCTGCGAAATAAGCTTTGCGGGTAAGGGAAACTGTGTTTTGCAGCGAAGAAAAACCGCAGAAAACCACTTCCAAAGGCTACCAAATGCCACAAATAAAGCAGTCCTTCTGAAAAACTGCTTTGTGTATCTAAATTCTAAAAACGATAACTCCATAGAAGAACCAATATTGGAGAAAAGCCACCGGAGCTTCCGTTCAACGGGCTTTCATTTCTTGTCTTTCAGACAAAACGAAAGCTTAGTTATTATCTGCAGCACTTTTCAGTTGACTTGGAAATTTATAGGAAATCTTAATTGGTCATTAACTTTACGTCCGTTAATTTCTGACGGAATCCAATTTCCACTAGTTTTATATAATGCTACTTTTACTAATGTGTTGAAAGCTTCATTATCGCCGACTGCCGTTACATTTTTGATAAGACCCTCTTTGTCAATCGTAAATTTTAATTCAGAACGTAAAGGAATTCCATTATAATTATAGAAAAATGGTAAATTTTCAATTATTACAAACTTTCCAATTTCATTTCTAAAACCTCCAATGCCTCCATTTTTATAATCAAGATTTTTTGTTTTTTCTGGAATCTGGTTTTTCAAAACGCCTTCTACTTTTTCGCCATTTTCAAATTTTTCGATTTTTTCCATGAACTCATTTTGGTGATCGGTGAATTCGGTGCTATCTTTCAAATAATAAGGCTTCAAGATTTTGTCATATTCAGCAATTCTCTCCTTGTTAAGTTCAGATAAAATTGGTAAATATTTTTTTGCTCGTTTATTTACCTCTTTTATTTCTTTAGTTTTTTTATCATAAATATTGTCAATTTTTCTGATTTCTTCAACTTGCGCAAAGATCAATGTGAAATTCAGGAAAAATATTGAAATTATAATTTTTTGTTTCATATTATACAGTTTGTTTAAGTGTTGCAGATAACGTTTCTTGCATTTGCACAGAAGCGGAAATAGGAGCAGAGTTCTCTCTGCTAATTTATGACTTTCTTGGTTTGAATAAAAGTTCAACTTACTAAATACTATCTTTTGCGTAAATGCGGTGTTACCGGTAGTTTCTAGGGCTTAGAGACAATACTTTGATTTAGTACTTTTTCTAAATCACCAGTTTTTAATAAATCTTGAATACTTTTTTCAATGCATTCTCTTGTTAACTCTTTAACGAATAGATCTGGTGGAACCTGATACAATCCATTTAAATTTTCTCCATTTTTTTTGTCCATGTCAGCCGCGGTTTGTAAAAATTTATACGTCCAAACATTAAGTCCATACTGCTTTCCGTTATCTAGTTCAATATGTATATTGCAGCAATCATTTTCCACATTCCAATTATTTGGGTCAACGGCTTCAAATTCCAGCCAAAGTGTAAAGTTTTTCATTTTTTTCTACGGAAAGATTTTTTCTTGGTTAGTTCGGAGTTTATGAAATTACCGGTAACGGTTGGGTATTTCTGTTGGCGGGACTTAGTATAACTGGTTGTTGTAAATATAACGAAAAGAACGATTAGCAAAAATCTTTATGATGGGTAACAAATCCTTCAAGGCTTATGAAGCCTTGAAGGATTATTAAGAAGTAGCTATCAGTTAATCACCCTTGCTCTCCGGAGTGTCCTCACTTCGGAGCATCTCTAGGATGCACTCTAATTGAACTGCCTGAGGCCGACTCTTTTCTTATAAAAAATGTATCGGCAAAATAAAACTCCAAAGTCGGGAGACTTAGGAGATCGGCGTCGTTTTTTATTGAGTTTCAGAACTTGATGATGAAATTTGAGGTGGTGCAGCGGTTACCGCTGTTATCTGCCGTCGAAATTTAATCTACAAATGTTTCTCGCAGAACTTCCTTAACTTTTTGGAATTCTTTTTCAGATAAATTGCCTAACACTTTAATAATTCTTCGCCTGTCGACAGTTCGAATTTGATCTAGCACAATCCAACCGGTTTTCCTGTCATGATTTACTTCGATCCTGGTTGGATATGGTTTTGAACTACTTGTCATAGGGGCTATAACAATTGTATTGAGATATTTATTCATTTCATTTGGTGAAATCACAACACATGGACGGGTTTTCTTCATTTCACTTCCCATTGTTGGATCAAGATTTACTAAAACGATTTGATATTGTCTTAAATCCATTCTTCAAGATTTTCGTCATCGAAAGCATCGTGGATCAGCAAGTTGTCATCGCCGTTTTCGTGCATTTTTTTAAAAGCTTTTTCCCACCCGGTTCGCGGCTCAGATTTAGGTTTTAAAATGATATAACCTTTCTCCAGAATAAGTTCAACTTTATCTGTGATATTATATTTTTCAAGTAAGGTTTTCGATAAACGAATTCCTTTTGAGTTCCCAATTGGTATTACAGAAATATCCATAGCCGTATTTTTTTGTAACCACAAAGTTATTACTTTTTTTAATACTTCCAAATTTACCCAAGGTTTTCTACGCACGCCGTCAATGGCGTATAACTCTCAAATTATAAAAGGTATTGTAGTTACTGATGCTGTAGTGTCACATTGATCAATAGTTTATTTCATTTTTCTATTTTTATATAAAGTAAAAAAAAGAAAAAATAAAAAAAGAATAATATCTGTAAAGAATGTATAAATGGAGTTTAGTAATCCCGAATATGTCCTCTCGTTGAAAAATATAGATAACAAGTAATATGGAATAGGAACTAATATAAAAATTCCAATAATAGAAATGACATTAACTTTTCTTAAATTCTTAACTTGAGAATTCATTAAATAATAAATACATAGAGTCCTTATCACATAAAAGATTAAAAAGATTATGTATATCATATTTATTAAAATTTTAGCTTTAATTTCTGAAGGCTGAAAATATGAAAAATTTAATATTTGCATGAAATGTCACTAATCAAAAAACCTAGATGACAACTCAATATTCGCTCAACTTTTGCCTGAAGCAATTTTTCTTGTACAATCGGCTACAAAAATGTTGCTGAAAAACGACTGGAGCTGGAGTCTACCCTGAGGCCGACAAAACGACCCTCAGCTCAGCCGAATAGAGTGAAACTAAAGCTTAGTTAGCAGCAGAAGTTTTTATTAGTAGTTTATTTTATGATTTAACTCAATTGGATTATTTTCTTGTAAAATAATATTTTGCATCTCTTTATTCTTAATAGAAATATTCACTGTATTACCTTTCGGGTCGGTAAATGTAGCGTTCTTCCAACCTTTTGAATTGATATCAAATGGATCATTAAAATATGATTTTGCAAGCGACTCATATTTTTTCCAATCAATTTTCACTGTTTTTGTGCGTACGTCAAAAATATTCCCGCCTTTTTTGACTTCTACCAAATTAAATGAATATTCATTGTTTGAATCTTGAATAGAAACAATCAACCCAGGTAAACCATTGAAAATATATGGACCATCAGTAAAAGGTAATTCTGTTGTAAACCAACCAATCCAGTTTCTTCCTCCATAATTTGTTTCTGCTTTTTGAGATTTATATTTTCCAATCATTTTTTGTTCGGAAGTTATTTTCCAATTTAAGTTTTCCTCAATTGGAAGAAGATAATCTGTTCCCAAATAGGTTATTACTTTTTCAATTCTTTTTTGAGCAAGATTCTTTTTGACATAGAATTTGTTTTCAACACCCATATTATACCTTCCGTTTCCATTATTAAACTTTATTGAATCGTTTTTTTTGTCTAGTGAATCTCTAAAGATTGAAATATTATTTTTTAAATCCAAAATCATCTTCTTGGAATTAATATCATCTGGATTTTCTATATCCAGTTTGTATTTTGTTTCGTAAATAAAACTAAATTTTTGTGAGAAGCAAAAGGTAGAAATTCCAAGAAAAAAAACAATAAATTTCATTTGTGAAGAGTGTTTGTTTAAAATTCTGACTAACGTTAAATTTAAATATTGATAATCAACATTTTGCGATTTCAATATCCCTGTCAGTCAATCCAAATTTAGTGATTTGTTTTTGAATTCTTTTGGCTGCAGCAATTTTTCTTTTCTCGTCAAGGAAAAGGTAGGGTGAAGGTGGTTGGTAGCTTTGACCCTTTACAAGCATGTTCCAGATGATGACGGCGAGTTTACGAGCCAGTGCAGAGACTGCCGTTGCTCTTCCTTTTTTGTAGTTCAGTCTTTTGAAAAAATCTGCCAGCCAGCCTTCCTTGAGATTGCCAATGGCATTGGCCGTATTTCGAAAAGCAATTTTGAGCCTTGAACTTCCTTTCGGGATGTGGTTGGACAGCACTTTGCCACCACTTATCTTGTTGTTTGGCGCAAGCCTGAGCCAGGCCGTGAATTGTTTCGCAGTGGGGAATTTTCTAATGCCGTCTAATCCGATTTCAGCAATAAGGGTCATAATCAATCCCTCACTTACTCCTTCAATAGCCATCAAATCTACACCTTCAAAGTATTGATAAGCAATTAGATCCATCCGTTTGGCTTACCGCATTTTTATTTTTTCGCTTGTGCTTTTTTTTTCAATGGTATGCTGTTTTTTATGGTCGTCTTTGTTGATTAATTCTTTCAGCAGTTGATCAATTTGCAAATCTGTATCAGCGATTTGCTGTTGAAGGTGTTTGTAGGAGTTCCACTCCTGTTGCAAAGCAAAAAGATAATCTTTGCGGCCGTTAAATTGCAGGGCTTTTGCAATTTCTTCCTCTGATTTCCGGCAATTATAATGACGGAGTTTTGCCAATTCCTCACCCTGATGCTCACCATTTAAAAAAGCTTCAATAATGGAGGATCCCGTAAGGCCAACTACATCCCTCACCACCACTTCCAGCCGCATATTCATCAGCCGAAGGTATTTTTGAATTCTCCTGATGCCTGATGCGGATTGCTTCAGCAGGTTCTGCCGGTGTCTGGAATAGGTCCTTACAGTGTCCGTGTCCGAATCTGGCAAAAAACTGGCACTCAAAAGCCCCAGGGAATGCAGTTTCTGAATCCACTGACAATCTTTAATGTCGGTCTTTTTTCCTTTAATGTTTTTGGTTTGTCTGCCATTCACCAAAATCACCTCAAAACCCTGGCCCACCAAAGTGGAAAACAGGTTTTGCCAGTAAGTTCCTGTGGATTCCATTGCAATGGAGGTAACACCTTTCGAGTGTAGCCAATTACACATCTCGAGTTGATCCTGGCTGTACACCCCAAATTCTTTTACATCCTCGGCATTTTGCCCTACAGCTGCCCAATGGCTGCGACTTCCAATGTCAATTCCACAGGCATTGGAATTTACCACTTCGAGCGAAATCTGCTTCTTAGTTTCCATGTCTTAATCTTTTAAATTAAACCAATAAAAACTCCAAGGACTGCACTTTGCTAAATTTGAAATTATTCTGATCGGGATATCTGCTTTTGGGCGGACTCACCATTAAAAACTAACACCGTCCGAAGTATTACTACCAAAGACTATTGTGCAATCTTACCTGAATTGCAGACGGGTTTTTTAAACACCATTGCTTAAACCGGTCTTTTCAAGGAGCAAGTACTAAGGTAAGAAATAATGGATTTAGAATATTGAATTTTTGAAATCGTCACACGCTCCGTTAGCGGCTAAAAACAACTTCGTTTTCGAGTAGGGGAATTGCCGATAACGGTTGGGTATTTCTGTTGGCGGGGATTTTTATAACTAATCTTTGTAAATATAACCAAATGAACAATAAGCGAAAATCTTTATGCTGTAAACTTCAACCCCGCTAATAGAAATACCGTGTTGAACTAAACCTCCGGTAGCTTTTTCGATTCGCCGTTTTAGTAATTTTGTTTTTTTAACAATCAAAACATTTACTATGGCTACAAAAAAAAATCTCCGGAGGATTTAAGAACGAACAAAATTTTGAACCGTGCTTCGAGCGAAGTTAACGGTTTTGCCGAACTCCTGCAACGTTTCGAAAGAAATATTTCCATCCTGGGCAGGAGCCCCAGAACCTTTGATAATTATTCCCGGCATGTGGCAGCCCTGGCGCTGCACTTCAAAACATTGCCTACGGAACTGGATCCTGAACAGGTGAAAGATTACTTGTTTGAACTCCAGCAACGAAGCCAAACCCCTTCTCAGTCCTATTTCAAACACACCGTTTACGGACTGCGGTTCCTGCTGAAGACCGAAGGCTTGCCTTATAGTTTTCTACATCTTCCCGCTATTCCAAAAGTAAATAAACTGCCGACTGTTTTAAGCCGGCAGGAAGTTTGGCGCATGCTGCAAACTGCCCAGTTGCTGAAGCACAAACTGCTCATCGGGCTCATCTACGGCTGCGGACTGCGCTGTATGGAAGTAAGAAATATCGAACTTCAGCATCTGGATTTTGACCGCAGGATGCTGCATATCGTGCAGGGGAAAGGCCGGAAAGACCGTTATGTGCCTTTGTCCGAGCATTTAATTCGGGGACTGAAAACCTTTATTAAAGTTGAGAATCCGGTTCAGTATTTATTCAATGGGAATCATAACAGGAATATTGAAGAGATTGACATTCTTACTCCTAAAAGTACAGGCTTTGATTCCCGCTACAGCCAGCGCGGCGTGCAGTGGGTCATCAAAACCATCTCAAAAAAAGCCGGCATCACCAAAGAAGTCCACACCCATACTTTGCGCCACAGTTATGCCACGCATTTGCTGGAAGATGGTGTTCCGATCATCATGGTTCAGAAACTTCTGGGCCATGAAAGAATTGAATCGACCATGGAATACCTCCATGTCTGTCAACTGTCGGAGCAAAAACCGCACAGCCCTTTGGATACCGTTTTCGCTTTATGCCGCAAAAATGGAAGCCCGAAGTAAAGGCGGAAGTGTAGCCGAAGTTCTTCGCAAAATCAATTTATCGGCTCAGAATTTTACGGTTCATCAGGAAAAAACTCTGCGGGCTTTGTCGTATTGCCGTACTTCTGCTCTGGGTGGTCATATCGATGCGTGTGACGGCTGCGGAAACCTTTCCATCAGTTACAATTCCTGCCGGAACCGGCACTGCCCGCAATGTCAGGGACATAAAAAGGAAGAATGGATCCAGAAGCGCGAGCAGGATTTATTACCCTGCAGTTATTACCACGTGGTTTTTACGCTTCCCGAAGAACTGAACGGTTTGGCAATCGCAAATCCCACACTCATTTACAAAACCCTGTTCGAAGCAGCGTGGGCGACTTTAAACCAGTTCGGTAACACCGAAGGAATCCAACTGGGAATGATTGCCATTTTACACACCTGGGGACAGAATTTAAGTCTGCATCCGCATTTGCACTGCATTGTTCCGGGTGGTGGAATCAATAAACAGGGGAAATGGAAAAAGAAAGTAAGGACGGATAAATATCTCTTCTGTGTAAAAGCGATGAGCAAAGTGTTCAGAGTCAAGTTTGTGGCGCTGCTTCGGGCTTCAGGAAACGGTGATGGAGCGTTGATGAATGCCTTATTCTCCAAAAATTGGGTCGTCTATGCAAAACGCCCTTTTGGTGGCCCGAAACAGGTGATTGAATATTTAGGCAGATACACCCACAAAGTCGCCATCAGCAACCACCGCATCAAAGAAGTGACGGATCAGCAGGTCCGTTTTGGCTACAAAGATTACCGGAAAGGCGGCGAAAAAAAAGAAATGACTTTATCCCATGTGGAGTTTATCAGGCGCTTCAGTCTTCATATCCTGCCCAAAGGTTTGTGCGGATCCGGCATTACGGTATTTTAAGCAGCAGCTGGAAGCGTGGGAAGCTGCAAAATTTACAGTCAGATTTAAACATCCGGGTTCCGGAAGCAAAACCCAAGACTTTGCTCAATAAATGCCGGTGTTGTAAAGAAGGAAACCTGTTTGCCATCGCTGTTTTCGGGCAGCGCGGTCCGCCGCAGGACTTTCTTTTCGTCACCCAACCTTTCTCTGCGAAATAAATTTTGTGGGTAAGGGAAACTGTATTTTGCAGCGAAGAAAAACCGCAGAAAACCACTTCCAAAGGCTACCAAATGCCACACATAAAGCAGTCCTTCTGAAAAACTGCTTTGTATCTCTAAATTCTAAAAACGACATCCCCATAAGAGGACCAAAATGCTGCTGAAAAGCTACCGGAGCTTCCGTTCAACGGACTTTCATTGTTGGCTTTTTAAGCCCAACGAAAGCTTAGTTATTATCTGCAGTGCTTTTAACTTACCCAATTATCAATGGTTTTAAATAATATCCATTTTTTATTTTCATTTAATTTGTAAATGTATGTTGCTCCAGCTCCACATAAAAAGCCACAATTATATCCTATTTCGATAATTGCAATATTTTTTTCTTTGTTGAAAATTGGTTTATCAACATAACTTATGCATCCATATTTTTCTAAAGTTTTATTCCAAAACTGTTCTCTAGATATATCATTATTTATTGTTGTGTCCAATTTAATAATTTGCCTATTTTTCAGTTCATTCTTCCAAATAAATTTGTTTGCAGTTAAATATTGGTTTCGCATAAATTCCAAATCATTTTCATTGAATTCATTTTTAAATTTTTCAATAAAAATACTATCTCCATTTATCGCAATAAAAGTTTTTCTATCCATTACATTTTTGCAAAATTCTGAAGTTCCATTTTGTGAAAGGATTTCATTAACAAAATCATAAATTATTTTTTCTGAAATTTCATTTTCAATTTTAGATTGATTTTGATGATTTAGATTTTCTGATTTTTTATTGCACGAAATTAGTAGTAATAGAAGAATCACTAAATTTAAAATATGTAGTTTCAGATTGATACGCATTTTTGGTAGCATTGCAGATAACGGGTGGGTATTTCTGTTGGCGGGGATTATTATAACTGGTTTTTGTAAATATAACAAAAAGAACAATTAGCGAAAATCTTTATGAGGTAAACTTCAAACCCGCTAACAGAAATACTTTGTGCCTGTTGCACAACCAAATATACTAATAAATTACAAATTCCTGCATGAGTGAAAAAACCATAAAAACATTCATTAAATAATTGATAATCAGTTGCATAGTTTGATTCATTTCCTTAAATTAGCCTATGCAGGGAAAGAAAAAATACACACCGAAAATCTTCTACCAGCTCAGTCTCGATGCACTGGTACCGGAAGATAATTTTTACAGGAAACTCCAGGCCGAACTTCCATTGGATTTCCTCTACCGTACCACAAGAGACTATTACGGGAAAGAAGGCCAGGCCAGCATCGATCCGGTGGTTTTCTTTAAAGTTCTTTTAGTTGGCTATCTCAACAATATCAACAGCGACCGGGCTTTGCTTCGCTACTGCAGCAACAGTCTGGATGTACGTCTTTTTCTGGGCTATGACCTCGATGAAGACCTTCCCTGGCATTCCACCCTGAGCCGTACGAGACAGCTGTTTGGCGAAGAACTTTTTCTGGAACTCTTCAGGAAAGTACTTTCGCTGTGTGTGGAGAAGGGCATGGTTCGTGGCAAACGGCAGGCAGTAGACTCAGCCTTCATCAAAGCCAATGCAAGTATGGATTCTTTGGTGGAAAAAGAAGTTCTGGAAGATGCTTCTGCCTTTGTGGATGAACTGGAAGAAAACAGTGAATTTAAAGTAACCACCCAAAGGAAAAAGCTTGTAGACCGTCATCACGCCTGGAAAGAAGAAGCCTACAAAGGAATGCCCGGCAACAACAAAAGCGATAGAAAAGACGAAGATGGCAATACGATCCGCCCGAAATACCTGAGCAACCAC
>NZ_JAHOPF010000012.1 GCF_019038595.1 Kaistella soli | reverse complement strand
ACACAGAAGTTAAGCCCTCTAGCGCCGATGGTACTGCGAAAGCGGGAGAGTAGGTCGCCGCCAGTTTTTTTTAATCCTCAATCATTTACTTGATTGAGGATTTTTTTTGGTATAAACTTGCCGAAAACCTCAAGATCAAACCACTCAAACTAAACCATAAACTTGGGAACAACGTTAAACGGCTGCATAAAGGATAATATTAACCGACAATTATAAATATCAAACCGCCAAGTTATCAGTTCCTCATAAAGCAATCAAGAATTTTTGTTACGATACCTTTTCATATTTTAGACTTATCAGCTCCATTAGCCAATAAGAACTGCAATCTGTTTTCAACTTATTTAATAGCAGCAGATCCTCATTAAATCCGAATCAGGTGGGTGTTTCCAAGTTTTAAGATGAAATAATTAGGTTAAAAACAATCTCATAATTGGGATTGAACCCTGAAGTGAATGTCTTTGGTGATTGTTTTATGAAATAAAGAGCTTGGACGCTTATATAATAAATAGTAACTGAATCAAAACCTGCTCAGAATTCCCCAATGAATTTTAGTATCCCCAAACTTTACAGCATTTCCGAATTCGTTTCCATTCGAAATCTGAAAACTCATTAAACCAATCGGTAAAAAGAAATTGAATCCCAAACCAAAACTGTATAATTTGGGCTTAAGAGAAAGGCTTTTATTATTTAGCTCACCATACTGTCCGAAAACATCAAAAAACGCTTGATTTCCTACCAAATAACGGTATTCAGCAGTTCCGAAATAGTAAAAATCTGCCAGCAGCGCATTCTCGTTGAATCCACGGAAAGAATTCCAGCCGCCAAAACGGAGTAATTCATTTGAAGCCAGTTCATTTTTTGAATTCATTAAAGCCGTTTCAGCCTTCAGATTCAGATAATTATTACCGGAGATATAGAAATTTCTTTCTCCTGAAAAGTAGAAGTTATTTTGGCTGACATTATTGTTTTCTTTAGAATAGTTGGTGGCAACGTAATCAGCTTCGGCGCGGATTCTTGTTTTATAAAGAAAGAGTTCCACATCGGATGGTTCAGTGAAATCATACCAAACCCCAATTCCTTTTTTGCTGTAATCTTTTCCCTGAACATATAGAGAATCCATCACTGCAGAAGTTTCGAAAGTGCCGCGAAGTCCCAGTTTCTGGCGGTTGCTTAAATGCAGGTACACACTTGGAAGAAATTTAACATTTGCAAAAACAGAATCCTGCCGGTAAATATTCACATTCACATTCGTCCCGATGTTAGAGCTGAAAAGGTAAGGGATATCGATTTTCAGATCAAAAGTTTGACCCTTGTCCGGGTTTCTTTGCCAGAAAATATTCACCGTTTCAAAACCGTTAAACATGTTCCTGAAATTCACATTCAGGCTTCCGTTAAAAGAAAATTTATCAGCTTTATCATTTCCAAAACCGATAATTCCGTCGAAAGTATTTGATTTTTTCTTCTGCAGAAAAAGAAATACATGTGTAGAATCTTTCGTGAAAAGAGTTTGGGGAGGTTTGTCGAGTAAAATAAAAGGATGATTCTGCAAAGACTGGTTAAGTTGAATTAA
Source organism: Kaistella soli (assembly GCF_019038595.1). Classification (GTDB taxonomy): domain Bacteria; phylum Bacteroidota; class Bacteroidia; order Flavobacteriales; family Weeksellaceae; genus Kaistella; species Kaistella soli. The sequence goes on along the minus strand of NZ_JAHOPF010000012.1, from coordinate 13,349 downwards.
GTTTTTATCATCACAATTTTTTCCCTTAAACTCTTTTTCAATATTTTTAATAAACCGTTTGGGCACTTTTTCGTAACCTTTGATCACAAAGCCGTCAATCATTCTGCGGTTTCCTTTGATAACGGAAATTTCAACCTTTGGGACGTTGTTTTCAATGCCTAAAAATTTTGCTTTTACACGGTTAAAAGCAAAACCCTGGTTACGGAAGTTTTCGCTGATTGCTTTTTTAAGAGAATCAAGGTTTTTGGTAAAGAATTCTTTTTTTAATTTAGCGTTTTCAGCAATTTCGTCGGAGGTTTTTACAATAGCCTGATTAAAGTTTTTTCCTTTATCAAAAAAAATTTGGGTTATATTACCTTCTTTTTTTACATCCGTCAGTTGAGTTAAATAATAATTATTCTGAGAAAGAGAATCGAGAAATTTTGTTGCAGCAACTGAATCTTTAACCAATGTTTTATGATTAGTCTCAACATCAACCATCCAAAATTGCTTTTCCTGTGCTTTGATAAAAACACAGAGAAAAATGAGAAATATGGACGGGAATTTTTTCAATAATGAAGTTTGACAATTTGAACTCAATTTACGGAAGTTTATTATATTTCAAACTTATATTTTTAAAAAGAAGCAACTTTAATTCTGACCTTTTTAATTTCAGATTCACTGGTGTAATTACCCTTTTCTTGGGGTATAGGAATTATTTCTTTACCTTTACCATCATAAAAATTTCTGGATTTATCCTAGTTTTTTAATAAGATTCATGAAGAAAGTAGGTTTGTTTTTCGGGAGTTTCAATCCCATTCACATCGGTCATTTAATTTTGGCGAACTATATTCTGGAAAACTCGGATATGGAAGAGCTGTGGTTCGTCGTGAGTCCGCAAAATCCGTTTAAAGAAAAAAAATCTTTGCTGAAAGATCACAACCGGCTTGATATGGTGCAGCTTGCTGTAAAGAATTATCCGAAAATGCGAGCTTCCAATGTAGAGTTTTCTTTACCGCGACCGAGTTATACAATCGACACGTTAACCTACCTTCAGGAAAAATATCCGGCTAATTCTTTTGCTTTGATAATGGGCGAAGATAATCTGGATGGGCTTTCCAAATGGAAAAATTCAGAAGCACTGATTAAGAACCACCAGATTATTGTATATCCAAGAACTTTCGAGGGAGAAAAGAAAGATCACGAGTATTTGCAGCATGAGAATATTTCGCTGATCAGTGCACCGGTTATCGAACTTTCTGCAACAGAAATCAGAAATATGATTAAAGCCGGTAAAAATGTAAGACCGATGTTGCCGCCTGAAGTTTTTGAATATCTGGATGGAAGTAATTTTTATAAATAGAATAAAAAGAGTAGAGTAAATGAACAGTATCGAAAAATATTTTGCAAAATACCCCGAAGAAAAACTGGTCAAATGGTTTAAACAAATATGTCTGGCAGAGGCGGTTTCCTGGTTTTTTCTTTTTACCGCAATGATCTGGATCCGTTATGACCGGGAAGGACTTTTGCCTACAATCTATATTATTATCATCGGTAATATTCACGGACTATTTTTTACACTTTATCTTCTGCTGCTGATGTCGGCGAGAAAAATATATAACTGGGATGATGAAGACAGCGTTTTTGCGCTAGTTTCCGCTTTCTTTCCATTCGCAACGATTTGGATTGATAAAAAACTTGCCCGCTTCGACAGAGAATAATCTTTTTTAACACCAAATTATTAAAAAGAGCAGAAATTTCTGCTCTTTTTTTGTTTTTAATGTAACAAAGAGGTGAGTTTTGTTGTCTATTATAGTAGAACTTAAATTTAAGATGAAATTATTATAGCTGATAATCAGCAAGTTGAACATTTAATTAATATTTATTTACTACTTTGTATTGCATATTACTAAATAATTCACATATCTTTGCATTGTAATACTACTAAATAAAACTAATAACTATAAAGAAAGAAGGAATCAAAAAACTAATAATTCGCTGATAACCATTTTACAAACTAATAACCGCGGTTCCTTCTTTCCTTTTTTAAAAAAAACAAAACCATGAAAAAACTACTGATCTCTCTGTCGCTGCTTACCGGAATTGTTGCCTTTGGGCAGGGTACCAAGAACGACAGTACAAAAGTTCAAAACATTCAGGAAGTTCTGATGACCAAAAAAGTCTTCAAAAAAGAAAGTGACCGTTTCGTATATGATATTTCAAACGCTCCTGTTGCAAAGGGAAGTACGACTTTTGATATTCTTAAGCAGACACCGCTAATTTCCACCACTGATGAAAGTACGTTGAAAATTGCAGGTAAAAATAATGCAGTTATTTATATTGACGGAAGAAAGTCGAATATGGATGCACAGTCTTTAGCTCAGTTTCTTAAAAATACTCCGGCAGAAAATATTCAGAAAATCGAAGTGATTACGATGCCGGGAAGTGAATTTCAGGTGGAAGCTTCTGACGGCATCATCAATATTGTAATGAAGAAAAAAATGACCAACGGTCTTAACGGAAATATGAGAATGGCGAGTTCAGCTAATATTTATAGCACCAATTCCTCAAGTTTTTCCGCAAATTACAGAAAGGATAAATTAGGCATCTCGGCGAATGTCACAGGCAGCGAAAACATACAGCCTCAGAGTTATGTTTTGCGTAACGGCAACAGCAAAGCTACTAATGAATCTGTCGGTGATATTGTAGATCCAAACAAAAATCTCGGTGGCTATCTGAATATTGATTATCAGTTAACCGAAAAATCAAATATGGCGCTCTCATGGAATACCTGGGCGAATAAAAGTTATAATTCTACCGTTGATCTTTTTAATACGATCAGAACGCTGAATAATGACAATGTATGGGAAACAAAGTACAGCCGTTCTAAAAACAAAGAAGATGCGCGTTCTTACAACAATAATTTGAATCTTAATTATGAACTCAAAACTGACAGTTTAGGAAGTAAGTTAAATTTAAACGCTGCTTATTTAAATTTTAAAAGATTTCAGAGTACTGATAATGAAACATTGCAGAGTTCCGCAAATGGTATTGATGGAGAACGACTGCAGTTCGTGACTCAGAATCTTCCGCAGCTGATCAATAATTTTTCCGGAATGGCAGATTATATCCAGAAATTTAAAAATGATCTTACCGTTTCGGTAGGTGGGAATTACAACAAAACAAAAACAGACAACGATACTAAAAGCGAAACCACCAATTATTTTTATAATGCGAACGGAAGCTTGAATCATGAAAAACAATTATCTGCGCCAAACCATTTCTTATACGATGAAAATATTTACGGCCTGTATGTTACCGTTGAGAAAAAATTCTCAGATAAATTTTCCGGAAAAGCCGGGACGCGCTACGAAATGACCAAAAGCACAGGTACTTCGGACAACGCACAGGATATAAGTTTGCGGAAAATTGAAAGAAATTACAGCAATGTACTTCCTTACATAAGCCTGAACTATGCAATTAACGATAAAAACAATATTTCCTACGCTTTTTCAAGCCGAATGAGAAGACCGAGTTTCTGGGAAATTAATCCGGTTAAAAATATTCTTACCGAAAACAATTACGTGCAGAATAATCCATTCGTAAAAGCTTCGTCATCTTATAATCAGGAGCTTACTTATATGTTTAAAAATTCATATTTCCTTATTCTGAATCATTCGTTGGAGAAAGATATTATCACACAGGTTCCGTTACAGGGGATTCCTGTTCACGCTGACGGAAGCGTTGGAGAACAGAACCAGCTGCGGTATATCAGAACCAATTTTGGAGACAAACAGGAAATGTCTGCCATGTTCGGAATTCAGAAGTCTTTCTTTAAACAGGCCTGGACGACCAATTTCAATATCGGTGTGCAGCATAACAGAAATAATGGCAGTTTGAGTGTAGATCCGACAACCGGAGATATTTTCCCGATGTATACCAACAATACCAACTCGACAAGTTTTGTAATCCAAACCAATAATAACATCAGGCTTGACAAGAAAAAAACATGGTTTGCAGGCGTCAACTTCTTTTACGTTGACCAACAGCAAATCGAACTGGGAATGCTCAAAAATCTTTCAAGTCTGGATTTGAGCCTGAAAAAAATCTGGAACGACTGGACCTTTACCGTAAACGTAAATGATATCTTGAAAACCAATGTTGTAGAAATTGAAGATTACCAGGCAAACGGAAATTACAACTATGTGCAAAATAACATGTACAGACAGAGTGTTGGCGCAAGTATCGTTTATAACTTCGGAAACCAGAAGGTAAAAAAAGTGAGAAACATCGAGAATGCTTCTGACGAAATAAAATCGAGAACAAAATAAATTTTTTCTAAACTCAATTATATTTTTCAAAGAAAATCCCCGGAAATTTCCGGGGATTTTCATTTTTTAGTCTGTTTATTTTGCTTTAGGCAAAAATACTTCTGCAAGCATACATCTTGCGCTTCCGCCGCCGTTGGTTTCAATAGTATTTAAATCTGAATAAATGATTTCGCAGTATTTTTCGATGTTCCAGATTTGGTCAGAAGTCAATGATTTATAAGCCGTTTTACTCATTACCAAAAACTTTTTGCCTTCAGTATTCTGTACCTGAAGCATATTTCCTGCAAACTGCTGCAGCTGGTCTTCCGAAATTTCTATAATCTGTTTTCCGCTTGATTTGATTACTTCCTGAACTTTTTCCCGCTCAAGTTCATCATCGATACAGTCCAGACAAATAACCACAAACTGATCGGCAACGCACATCATCACATTGGTGTGATATATCGGCAGTCTTTGGCCGCCGGCATTTTGGTAGGAATGGAAAACCACAGGTATAAAGCCGTATTTTGTACAGAAATTTCTGAAAAGTTCCTCGTCCAGACGAAGTGATACTGAGCCGTAAGCAATTTTGTTGTCATGATCGAAAATCATACTTCCGGTGCCTTCCAGGAATTTATTTTCGTCCTCAAAATGGGAAAGATCATCCGTTTTAGTGATTTCAAAACCTTTGTTTTTAAGCGTTTCCAAAATATCCTCTCGGCGTTCAACTCTTCTGTTCGGCGCAAACATGGGATACAGAGCCACTTTTCCGTCTTTATGAAAACTCACCCAGTTGTTGGGAAAAATCGAATCCGGAGAATGGGGAACCAGCGTGTCCTTTATGGTAATTACATTAATTCCTTTATTGCGAAGTTTTTCCACAAAACTGTTGAATTCTTCCAGTGCTTTTTCCTGAATGCCAGTGTTTTTCTGTTCTATCTGAAAATAATTATTCTCGGCGGTTTGTGCATTGTATCCGAAAGCGATCGGCTCAATCATTAAAACGGTGTCTGTTGTCTGCATTTTTCTTTAATTGTAACAAAAATAATTAATTCCCCGGATTAAAGAAATGTTCCTGATAAATATCTGTTTTAAATAGCTTCTTTCTTAAATCTTTATGGAACAATTTTTATCAAGAAAGCAAATTCAAAGATCTGAACCGAAAATTTTGCTAAAACTACAGCATTACATTTTACTTTCCGGAAGCTTAAAATTCATTTTAAATAAACTGATTTTTATTTATGGTACTGAATATTAGTTTGTTATAAAATATGTAATCTCACAACAGGTTTTTATTTTCTCAATTTGAGACATAAATTATATTTTACTATATTTATCATTGCTTAAATAAAGATTTTATGTTGAAAAAAATTATCATGGTTATGGTTCTTACTGTAACATATTTCCATGGAAATGCGCAGAACGCTACTGTTCCGGTATATTTGGACGAATCTAAAACTGTAGAACAGAGAATAGAAGATGCTTTATCTAAAATGACTCTTGAAGAAAAAGTGGCGATGCTTCATGCACAGTCTAAATTCAGTTCTCCGGGTGTTCCGCGGTTAGGAATTCCTGAATTCTGGGCAACAGATGGTCCGCACGGCGTTCGTCCGGAAGTGCTTTGGGATGAGTGGGATCAGGCCGGCTGGACAAATGATTCGATTGTCGCTTATCCGGCTTTAACAGCTTTGGCAGCAACTTGGAATAAAAAGATGTCCTGGAACTACGGAAAAGCATTGGGCGAAGAAGCGCGTTACAGGAAAAAAGATATTCTTTTAGGTCCTGGAGTTAATATTTACCGTACTCCTTTAAATGGAAGAAATTTCGAATATATGGGAGAAGATCCGTTTCTGGCTTCGAAAATGGTTGTTCCATATATTAAGGGAGTGCAGTCGAACGGTGTTGCAACCAGCGTAAAACATTTTGCATTGAACAATCAGGAAATGTTCCGTCACACCAGCAATGTGATTGTAGATGACCGTGCGCTGTATGAAATTTATCTGCCTGCTTTTAAAGCAGCCGTAACCGAAGGCGATTCCTGGACAATCATGGGAGCTTACGATCTTTATAAAAATCAGTTCGCCAGTCAGAATCAATATTTACTGAATGATATCCTCAAAGGAGAATGGGGTTACAAAGGAGTGGTAGTTTCCGACTGGGGCGCGGTTACAAGCACTGAACAGGCGATCTTTAACGGACTGGACATGGAGTTCGGATCATGGACCAACGGACTTTCCGAAGGAACCAGCAACGCTTATGATAATTATTATTTGGCATATCCTTATTTAAAACTTATTAAATCAGGAAAAGTTGGAACTAAAGAATTAGATGATAAGGTCAGAAGGATTCTCCGTCTGGCTTTCAATACCACGATGAACCGCAACAAACCTTTTGGCAGCATTGCCTCGGCAGAACACAAAGCGGTTGCAAAACAGGTTGGTGAAGAAGGAATCGTGTTGCTTCAAAACCAGAAAAACACTTTGCCGATTGATATTAATAAAACAAAAACTATCGCGGTAATTGGCGAAAACGCAATTAAAATGATGACCGTGGGTGGAGGATCTTCGTCTTTGAAAGTGAAACATGAGACGCTTCCGCTGGAAGGAATTAAAGCAAGATTTGGTGATAAAGCTGATGTACAGTATGCAAGAGGATATGTAGGAGACGTAACCGGAGATTATAACGGTGTAAAAACCGGCCAGGACTTGAAAGATTCCCGTTCTGAAGCAGAACTGATTAATGAAGCGGTAGCTTTGGCGAAAAAATCAGACTTTGTAATCTTTGTTGGAGGATTGAATAAAAGTGATTTTCAGGACAGTGAAGGAAACGACAGAAAAAACATGGATTTGCCTTACAACCAGGATAAAGTAATTTCTGCACTGGCAAAAGCCAACAAAAATTTAGCGGTCGTTCTGATCACCGGAAATGCGGTCTCAATGCCGTGGGTAAAAGAGGTTCCGGCAATTTTGCAGGGTTGGTATTTAGGCTCTGAAGCGGGTAATTCTTTGGCTTCCATTTTAGCCGGGGACGCAAATCCTTCAGGAAAACTGCCATTCACTTTCCCGGTAAAACTGGAAGATAATTCTGCTCACCAATTGGGTGAATATCCCGGAAATAAGGAAGAATTAGCGGCAGGAAAAGGGAAAGATCAGAAAAACATCATTAATATCCGATACAACGAAGGAGTTTTCGTGGGTTACCGTTGGCACGATACCAAAAACATTAAACCTCAGTTCAGTTTCGGTCACGGTTTAAGTTATACCAGTTTTGAATTTGGAAAAGCCAAAGCTGACAGAACTTCAATGGGACAAAATGATCAAATTTCCTTTACTGTTTCTGTAAAAAATACCGGTAAAAAAGCTGGGGCAGAAGTTGCGCAGCTTTATATCAGAGACGTGAAATCCTCTGTAGAAAGACCTGCAAAAGAACTGAAAGGTTTCGAAAAAGTGTTTCTGAATCCAGGCGAGCAGAAAGAAGTTACGTTTACCATAGACAAAACTGCCTTAAGTTATTTTGATGCCCAAAAGCATGATTGGGTTGCAGAACCCGGCGAGTTCGAAGCGCTGATCGGAAATTCTTCCGACGCCATTAAAACGAAGGTGACTTTCACTTTAAATTAAATTTCATTAAAAGAAAATGGCTGTCAAACGGACAGCCATTTTCTTTTTGATATTTTTGAATTATTCTCTTACCAAAGGCAAAGTCGAGCATCTCAAAAGTCCGCCCATTTTGGAAATCTCACGGTACGGAATCTCTTCAACCGTCATTCCCCATTCATTCCTGAGGTGATTGTTCATTCTGGTGAAAGAAGAATCCGAAACAACGATGTCGTTGGAGATGGAGAAAATATTGGGATTCATTTCGAACATTTCCTGCTGCGTCACATGGAAGCAGTTTTCTTCCCCGAAAATATCAATCAGAAGCCTGTAATCGCTTTCATCTACGAAACCGTCCTTATAAATAATACATTTGTCTTCGCCCACAGGGTTGAAAGTACAGTCAAGATGCAGAATTCCTTTAAAAGGATCGGTGTCATTTTTTTTAAGTTCAAGATCGATAATCCGCTTTTTCGGGAAATATTCTTTTAAAATTTCGATTGCGTATTCGTTGGTTCTTGCTGTTTTAAAATTGCGGTAATCCTCAGAAAAACAGGTGCCGATGAAGAGGAAATCATTCCATACAATTACGTCTCCGCCTTCGATGTGGGCAGTATCCGGAAGATTAATGATTTTTTTCCAGCCTACTCTTGCGAAAATTTTACGGTAAGCATCCTGCTCGTCATAACGGTCCTGAATGATATTTGAAATAATCATTTTATCCTCAATAACAAAAGCGACGTCTCGCGCAAAAACCTGGTTGTAATTCTCAATAAGATGCGGTCGGTATACTTCAACGCCATGCTTTTTCAGGACTTTTTCGAATGCGGTCATCTCATCAATGATGTCTTTTTCCTGCGGGTATGTTCCGTTTTGAATTGAATGGTATGACTTTGCATCGTAGCTGTCTTCCAGAGAATGCGCCGGTCCCATTGAATTGGGCATTCCGAGTACGACAGATTTAAGTTTTGAAGTTTCGTTGGTAATATTGAGATTCATAAAAATTAGTGATTGAAACAAATTTAAACAAAGGAATTGAGGTGAAGAAATTTTTAATAATAATAGAAGATAAGGCACTTCTCTTATGAAGATTGGCTAACCTAAACTGAAGGCGTTCATGTCGGCAGTTATGATTGTTCATCTTTAACTTTGCCGGAAAATTTCAATCAAATAGAAGGATATCATTAAAATGTTATAATTGTTGTTAATTTTTAGTTAAAATTGAAACAATGCATTTTAATCTGATACTGATTTGGATTAAATTTGGTGCTGTAAGTACTAATAAATTTTTTTAATAATTTATGGAAATGAAGAATAGCTTAAAAAAACTAATTCCCTATGCGCTTGTAGGTGTAATTTCCGGAGCAACGACTTTCGGAGCAATTAATTATTTTGACGGAGGAAACAGAGACTCAGAGTTTTCCTATTTCGCTCCTAAAAATACCGATGCAAAATATGCATCATTCAATATGGCCGGCGTTGGTGACGATTTTGTGAAAGCCGCAAAAATGACGGTACCCGCTGTAGTAAGTATCAAGAATTATTCAAACAGAACTTCCAACAGAAGCGAGCAGGATATGTTCGATCTGTTTTTCGGAAACCCTTTCGGCGGACAGCCAAAACAACAGCAACAGCAGCCACCAAAAGATATGCCTTCGGGGATGGGTTCAGGAGTTATTATTTCGCCGGACGGTTACATTATTTCCAATAACCACGTAATTGCCGGAGCTACTAAACTGGAAGTCGTTCTTTCCAACAAGAAATCTTATATCGCAAATCTTGTAGGAACAGATCCAACTACGGATATCGCTCTTTTGAAAATTGAGGAAAAAGGTTTGCCTTATCTGAATTTCGCCAATTCAGATAATGTGGAAGTTGGACAGTGGGTATTGGCCGTTGGAAACCCGATGGGCTTAAACTCTACTGTTACTGCAGGTATTGTTTCCGCTAAAGGTAGAAGTATCGATCTTTTAAGTCAGCAATCCAGAACACCGATTGAAAATTTCATCCAGACGGATGCGGCAATTAATCCGGGAAATTCCGGTGGTGCATTGGTAAATCCTAACGGAGAACTTATCGGAATTAACTCTGCGATCTCTTCAAAAACCGGCTATTACGAAGGTTACGGATTTGCAGTTCCTTCCAATCTGGCCAGAAAAGTGGTGGAAGATATTAAGAAATTCGGTTTGGTACAGAGAGGATTTTTAGGTGTTGTGCCTTTAGATTTGTCTGACCAGAGACAGGTTGCCGCTTATAACCAGCAGAAGAAAACCAATATAAAATCCGGGGACGGAGTTTATTTGATTGAGGTTGCTGAAAAAGGCGGGGCAGAAGACGCAGGATTAAAAACCGGCGATATTGTAACTAAAGTTGACAATACTGTCGTATCAAGTTATTATGACCTTTCCTTTGCGGTGGGAAGTAAGAGACCTGGCGATAAAGTTGCAGTCACATATCTGAGAAACGGAAAATCAAATACCGTAAACGTTACCCTTAAAGATCAGAAAGGTGGAACTTCTTTCCGAAGCAAAGCGGACCTTACGGTAACCGAAAAAATCGGGGCTGAATTTGAACCGCTTAGCGAACGTTTCAAAACAGATTACGGATTAACAAGCGGAGTAATTGCTAAGAATGTTGCGGACGGCAGCGAAATGGCCAAAATCGGAGTGGTAGATAATTATATCGTGATTGAAGTGAATGGCAAACCGGTAAATTCCCAAAAGGATGTTGAAAAAATCCTTCAGGGATACAGCGGAAATGTACAGGTGAAATATGTCGACGAATACGGCAGAATTACAACAAGAGGCTTTAAAATGCCTTAATAAAAATGAAAAGATAAAAAAGTCATTCAGGATTTCTGAATGACTTTTTTTCTGCCAAAATTTCACATTCCTTTAACAGAGAATGACAGATTTTCAGATTACTTTTGTTGGCACTCTTTTAGAGAAAATACGGCTATACATTAATAATTTAAACCAAAAAAATATGTCAGTAAATTTCAAACCATTAGCAGACCGAGTTCTTATTGAACCAAACGCTGCAGAAACTACCACTGCATCAGGAATCATCATTCCGGACACCGCAAAAGAAAAGCCACAGGAAGGAACAGTAGTCGCTGTCGGAAACGGAAAAACAGACGAACCAATGACAGTAAAAGTTGGTGACAAAGTTCTTTATGGCAAATACGCCGGAACCGAATTGAAATTAGACGGTAAAGATTATCTTATCGTAAAAGAAAACGACCTGTTCGGAATTATCGGATAGCAATTAGCAATCTGCATTCAGCAATCTGTTTTGATTGTTGGATTTTTTAATTAAAATACTTATTAAAACCGCTGAAAGCAAAATGCCGACAGCAGAAAGCAAAAATATTATGGCAAAAGAAATAAAATTCGATATTGAATCAAGAGACGCTCTGAAAAGAGGAGTGGATGCATTGGCTAATGCAGTAAAAGTAACCTTGGGACCAAAAGGCAGAAACGTAGTAATCGAAAAATCTTTCGGTGCACCTCACGTTACCAAAGACGGAGTTTCCGTTGCAAAAGAAATTGAACTGGAAGACCGTGTAGAAAACATGGGAGCTCAGATGGTGAAAGAAGTTGCTTCTAAAACCAATGATATCGCAGGAGATGGTACTACTACCGCTACTGTTCTTGCACAGGCTATCGTACGTGAAGGTTTGAAAAACGTTGCTGCAGGAGCAAACCCAATGGATCTGAAAAGAGGAATCGACAAAGCGGTGATCGCTGTTGTTGAAAACCTTAAAACTCAGTCTCAGGCAGTTGGTGATTCATCGGAAAAAATCAAGCAGGTTGCATCGATCTCAGCAAACAACGATGATACTATCGGAACTTTGATTGCTGAAGCATTCGGGAAAGTAGGTAAAGAAGGAGTAATTACTGTTGAAGAGGCTAAAGGAACAGATACTACTGTAGATGTTGTGGAAGGAATGCAGTTTGACAGAGGTTACCAGTCTCCGTATTTCGTTACCAATCCTGAAAAAATGGTTGCTGAATTAGAGAATCCTTATATCCTTTTGGTAGAGAAAAAAATCTCTTCAATGAAAGAACTGTTACCGGTTCTTGAGCCGGTTGCACAGGCAGGGAAATCTTTATTGATTATCTCCGAAGAAGTTGAAGGTGAAGCTTTGGCTACTTTGGTAGTAAATAAATTAAGAGGTTCACTTAAAATTGCTGCTGTAAAAGCTCCAGGATTCGGAGACAGAAGAAAAGCAATGCTCGAAGATATCGCAATCTTGACAGGAGGTCAGGTGATTTCTGAAGAAAGAGGTTTCACGATGGAAAATGCTACTTTGGAAATGCTTGGAACAGCTGAGAAAATTGTGATCGATAAAGACAATACAACCATCGTAAACGGTGCAGGAGACGAAGCGCAGATCAAAGGAAGAGTTTCCCAGATCAAAGCGCAGATGGAATCTTCAACTTCCGATTACGACAAAGAAAAACTACAGGAAAGACTTGCTAAATTGGCAGGTGGAGTTGCCGTACTGTATGTAGGAGCAGCATCCGAAGTAGAAATGAAAGAGAAAAAAGACCGTGTGGATGATGCTTTACACGCAACCAGAGCTGCGGTGGAAGAAGGTATCGTTCCCGGAGGTGGTGTTGCTTTGGTAAGAGCAATCGCTGCATTAGATCTGGAAGGTGCAAACCAGGATGAGTCTACAGGGATCAAAATCGTGAAAAGAGCGATTGAAGAGCCGTTGAGACAGATCGTTGCCAACGCAGGTGGTGAAGGTTCAGTAATCGTTGCGAAAGTTTCAGAAGGAAACGGCGATTTCGGATTCAATGCGAAGACTGACGAATATGTAAACATGTATGAAGCAGGAATTATCGATCCTACGAAAGTGGTTCGTGTAGCATTGGAAAACGCAGCATCCGTTTCAGGAATGTTGCTGACTACAGAATGTGTAATCACCGAAGTGAAAAGCGCAGAACCAGCTATGCCAATGGGCGGCGGTATGCCGGGAATGATGTAAAATAAAAACCCAATCCTTCAACGTTTTTAAAACCTTGAAGGATTATGGAAAGATCAAATCCGCTCAGAGTTTTCTGAGCGGTTTTTTTGTGGATTTGATTTAAGTTGTGTGTTGCAATCCGCCCGCTAATTTAACAAACCAAGCTTTTTAAAACATGTGCATTCCAGTGTCTGACGGCGTAATTTGGTTTCTTAATGGCGTTAATGTTCTAACCGCCGCTGCCGCATTCTATCGTATAAAACAAGTAAAATCTCATTTTTTTAAGCGGCATACTTTCTCAAATTAACATATGGTTCCTGTCTGTTGATAACTGCGAAAACCCTCGCCAGAAGCTTATTTCAGATGTTGTTTAGAACTAGCATCTTATTTTTGCCCTCGCCAACCTTTCTTTGAAAATATTCTTTCAGTTCAATATCGTATTTATTAGCGCTTAATGCACACATATTCAACAGACTTTTGAGTTTTTTA
>NZ_JAHOPF010000011.1 GCF_019038595.1 Kaistella soli | reverse complement strand
AAGAGAAAGTAGAGGACTAATGCGGCAGATAAGTCGTAGAACTTAGCGCGAATCATAGTTCACCTCTACTTCTCTTTCTAAAGATAAGGTTTTACATTTATTTATAGAATACAAAGTAAAGGCACGATTGCATCGTGTGGTCAGACATTTTAGACATCCCAGCTGTTGTGAGCGATACTGAGTAGTATTATTCTCGCAGGCACCACCTCCTGCGCGCAAACAAAACTCCCGCTAATCAGCGGGAGTTTTTAGGTTACAAATCGATGCCGTTGGCTGTCACAGGGAAGTCACTGCTTTTTTTCGCATGAAATAATAAGCATCATTTTTACTGCAATTCTCTGTATTGGATATAGCCAGTTTTTCCGCTTTGTTTTACTTTAATTTTATACCATGACTTTTGGTAATTTAAAATCGTTAATTTTGATCCTTTCGGTAATATTTCAACGATTTGGGAATTCACATCTGGCTGTTTTCTGATGGTGATCATCTGCTTTTTAACACTGACATATGTACCTACGGCAAGGTTTTTACCACCGTCGGAAATGTTTTTTTTACTTTGTTGGCTATAGATGTGGTAGTTAGGGTTTACCGCAGATTTTTTACGGTTATTGACAAGGGGCTTGTTTTTTTTCTTTGCAGTTTTATAGGAAGAGAACCCTCTACCTGAAGATTTTCCGCTGCATACTCCGCAGCTGCCTCCTGCAGAGCAGTGTGCACAGCGGGAACAGTTGGAGCAGGCTGCGCAGGCAGAGGAGCCCGTGCATCTTGCTTCTTCTGTATTTTCTTTAGGAATATCCTTTGCATCGATGCATGAAAGCAACAAGAATGTACTGATAACAATCTGTAAAATTTTATTCATATTTTTATTTTTATCCTCTGTGAATAAAGGCCTCATTAAGGGCATTGACGATTTTCTGTATATAGATTTTGTCCTTGGAAATAATGCTGTTTGCTTCGCCGGCGTTGGTGCTGATGCGCACAGCATACTCATTCTTTATTGAAATGAACCACCATATTCCAAGAGGAATTAAAATTATTCCGATATAAAATAGATCTTTTGAAAATAAAGCGGTAAGTCCAATAAGTACGGTGAAGATAGCTTTCACCTTGCTTTTGACAATTTCGAAAATATGCACAGAAGAAATATTTCGCATTGCATAGGTCTTAGACTGCGTGACATATCTCGAAGCGGTTACCGTAACCGAGGAATCCTGATAAAAAATTGTTTCGTTGTTAGTTTCCATAATTTATTATTATTCTATAAATTTCTGATTGGACAATAGCCATTAAATTTAAGAGGTATGACAGGTAGGAGCACATGTTTTGCATCCATTCGATTTGGGATATGTTTTTTTTGCTTCCTTCACCGCGGCATCGCAAAAATGAAATTCCCCTAAATATTTTCTGTTATCCAAAGACGGTAGATAGGGACAGACCGCATGATGAACTTCATGATCTCCATTTGATTGGGCATTTTTGTTGACGTAATACTTTTTCATTGTACTGGTTTTAATTGGTTTTACCAAAAGTAAAAACTTCTTATGCTTTTACATTATGGAAAACCGTAAACCACCAAGCGACTTCTGTAAGTGCAAAAAGTTCAAAATTTTAAGAATATTTCTTTTTAGAGTACGCCTAAATCTTTGCAGAGTACAATCATTTCGATATTGTTTTTGGCATCAAATATTTCCCGCAGGTCATTGAGACGTTTTTCCACAGCACTCCGGCTATCCGGTTGTATGCCATGCTCGTTAAAATAGGTAACAATTTCTTTTTGTTTCCATCCTTTGGCGATAAGTGTCAGGAGGCTAAGATCATATGGAGTTAGGCTTTGGGTGGTATTTCTGATAGAATTGAGAATGTGCTGTGGTATGACTTTTTCTCCTGCAAAAACTTTTTTTATGGTGCTGATCAGTTCCCTCCCATCATTCCGGCCTTTGCTCACAAAACCATCAATCTGGTAATCTTTAAAAAGTTCGTCAATTACCGCTGCTTTTTTTTCAACGGAAAATGCGATTATTTTGAGGTCGGGCTGCAGAGCTCTTGCTTCCCGGATCAGATCCTGTCCGGTTTTCAAGTGCTGACCTCTGTGATCACTTATGAATCCTAAATCGGTTATAAGTAAATCGAAAGGGACTTCGTCTTTGAATGCCTGACCAATTTTACTGTATGCTTCATCACAATAACTTACAAACGAAAATTCAGTAATCATCAGTTCATTTAGGGTGTTTATTACGCCTAAATTTTCTATTTCGTGATCTTCTGCAACAAGGACTTTGGTAAACATGCTCAATTATATGGAATTAAAATATCAGTCGTCAGACCCCCATTAGGATTCGGTTCAAAATTAAATTTTCCGCCCAGATTTTCAATACGGTTTTCCATATTCTGGATGCCGGATTTTTTAATTGTGCCGGAAATATCCATTCCGATTCCATTATCGGTATATCTTATGTGGATGTTTTCATCAGATTTTTCAAATTTAAGGGAGGCAAATTTTGCAAAACTGTGCTTTTTCATATTGACCATCAATTCCCGTAAGACGTAAAAGATTTCCAGCTGCATCTCAGAAGACAGAGCACTCCACATTTGTGGCGAATTTCCAATAATCAGTACCCGGTTATTGTCCGATGAATAGGATGCCAGCATTTCATACAAACGCATGGAAAAGTCTTTAGGAGAAATGGAATCAAGGTCATCCCGGGCAATATCCCTGGAGTCCTCATATAGTTTTTCAATGCTGCTCAGCACATTCTGTTTGTTGAGGTCAGGATTATTTTCTATTCCCACCATCATATGATACAGGCCATTTGCAACCACATCATGAACTTTCTTCGAATATTTTATTTGGGTGTTTTTTATGGCGATTTCTTTTTGGAAGGTCTGTGCTTTGCGCCACTTTAGGAAAAGTATGACACCGAATCCTAAAAAAGCAACAAGGGACAAGATAGATATATGCTGATTCAGGATCTTATTTTGAGAAGCTAATATATCTGCCTTATTCTTTTCGGCCTCATATATGACTGAGGTAAAGTGGTTCTTTGAGCTGTTTTTAACGTTTTCAAGGCTGTCACTCAGTTTCCAGTATTGATGGAAAAGTGGTTTACTGTTCATTCCGTCAGAGGCATTAATCATCTTTTTTAACGCCTCTAGCTGATCATCCGAATTTCCTGTCTTACATGCGTTATTATACATAGCCGTAGCGAATTCGTAGGATTTCTGAGGATTTGCAGCACCGTAATAATCAGCAAGGTGCGAAAGGCTGGCGGTCATTCCGAACCGATCCTTTTGGTTTTTTCTGCTTTCTAAAATGTCCAACATTTCCCGTTCTGCGGGATTCCTTTTGCCGGATAAAAATTGGGCGTATGCAAAATTGTCCGAAACCCTGTTCCGGAAATTAATGCTGTCCCTGATCGCAGGGTTTTGCGAAATCTCTTTAAAAATGCTTTCTGCCTGAGTGTAGTTTCCCATCTTCAGATAAGAGACGCCGATATTGTTTTTAATGCTTAACTCAGCATATTGATCAGGTGAAAGCGATAAGGCTTTATGATACCAATATATAGCCTCCTTATTGTTCTTCAGGAAATTGTGGTTGATGGCAAATTGGTTATACACCGAGGTCAATAAAACTTCATCCTTCCCAGCTAAATGTGTCACGTTGCTTAGATTTTCGTTGCTGCCTAAAAAATCTCCTTTTTCTGTCTGAATAATAGCTAAAAATATGAGCGAATAGGCGGCATCTGTATATTTCTTTTCACTGCGGTATCCTTGGTAAGCCTCATAAAAATAAATAAAAGCTTGGTCGTAGTTCGAATTGTCATATAATTTTTCAGCTTTTTTATACACTTTGTCTGCAGAGGTTTCCTCTCTGGTATTCTGACAGGAACACAGGAGAACCAAAAGGAAGAAAAAAAGGGAATGAAATATTTTCATTCCCCTAAAATAATAAATATTATGATTACTTGCGTGGTGGAATAGGTTGCGTTTCGCCGCCCGTATCCGGTGGCACATCATTCTGTGATTGCTCCGTTTCGGTCTGGTAGCCTTGGCCTATATCTGCCGGTAAATTGATGGTATTGGTAAAGTTTAATCCAAGCAGGATCATGAATAATTCGAACATCGGTAAAAAATTTAAGATTTAATAATACTCATGCGTGTTCAAAACACAGGTTCTGATCAGAGGACATGAAAGAAAGAAGCGCTTCTTAAAATTTTCAGGGAAGTGTGGCAGGTTATCAGCAAAGGGAAATCCGCTTCCCTAAAACCAGTTTTACCTCAGCTTTAACTGCCGTTTTTTAAAATCAGTTTTTTTTATTAAGTGTTTTTTATTTCACTGATTTACAGGGCAAAGTAACGGAGTTTGGAAGGGATTCGGAAGACAGTGGAAAGACAGTGTTAAGACAACACATCTGCTGTCTTTTATGGAAAACCTTATTTTTCAGGACATCAATTTGTCTATTTTTGGACAAAAATTATAAATATTCCTTCTTACTGATATGCAAAAAAAACGAGCCCTTCTCAAAATGGTATTTGACCGAGCCAAAACAGAACTTCCAAACGGAAGCACTACGTCTTTAGCGGCATTTTTAAGTGCTCGTTTCGAAGAACAATTTGGGCACTCAAAAAATGAAAGGACATTTGCTCGGTATTATAAGAATCTCGTTGTGGACCATACGGATTATGCGATCGACGAAATTACACTGGATCAGTTAAGCACATACATTGGGTTCAGGAATTTTGAGGCATTTGCACGTGAAGTAAAAGGTGATGGTTCCGACCTTATCCGTCCTTTAAAGGTCACGGTTTCTGATGGAGAAAATTCTGTCAGTAATCTTTCGGAGACGCTGTCGAATATTGTAATCCATATCACCAATTCTCCCGTATTCACTATTCCCGAGTTTATTTCCCAGCATAAAAACAGTTTCGGTGTAGTGGGCTTTCTGCTTTTGGGCAGTTTTATAGCCAGTCAATCAGGGTATTTTCAGAAACAGACCGTTAAGTCACTGGTTGAAATGCCGGATACTGTACAAAGGGAGAACAGCCTAAACCGCCATGTTCCTGTACAAAAGGAAACCGGCTCAAACCACGACGTTATTTCACAGATTCCTGTAACTGTTTCGGGTACAGAAAACGGCCCCGATGGCATTAAAACAATAATCCCTGAAAGGAAGAAAGAATGTATGTACTGGAAAGAAGACCACTACGAAGCGGTATTCTGCGATGAAAAAATTTCAGGAAATGCGGTCATAGCACTTGATGAAGGGCAATATAAGCAGCTGAAAAAAATCACCTTACCCGATACGCTAACCGTAGAAAACTCATTGGGCAAAGTGTGGTATGATAAGTCCAACAATCATCTGGATTTTTTTACAGGTTATGGCATTCATCCTCTTAATGGAAAAACGCTGCGACCGATTACCAGGCATATCATCCAGCAACATATTGAATAAAAATTGCGGTTTCTGTTTCCTTAGTGGCTTTCTGGTTTATTGAAGGATGTTTTGTGTAGGCTATTTTGTTTAGATAATCTCGCTACTGTAGCAGGGAGATATTCCATTCTCAATGGTGTGCCTTGTAGGAAATTTTCGTTCAGGGCTGCTGTTTTGGGTTAGTTGAAAGCGTGATTTTATTGAGCAGTTTCACCGGTTTTAACTTTGCCTGGCAGGCGATTTATAAAAAACAACAGGAAGTTTGTAAAATAATTTGACAT
This sequence comes from Kaistella soli, assembly GCF_019038595.1. Classification (GTDB taxonomy): domain Bacteria; phylum Bacteroidota; class Bacteroidia; order Flavobacteriales; family Weeksellaceae; genus Kaistella; species Kaistella soli. Next base: position 10,298 of record NZ_JAHOPF010000011.1, on the reverse strand, counting down.
GAAGTTTTTCAGTCCTTTTTCTTTATATGCTAAATTACAGCTTGTTACAGGTGTTTTGTTGTGATTGGAGGTTAATGTTTTGTTCAATTTGGGCCACCACATGTGATTTACTATTTTCCCATGTTGTAATTAATATTTACTTTTCAATCACTGAAAAAGCAGACTATGACAAAGTTTTATACCGGTGTTTTCGTTTTGTTCAGGCTCGGGTTTTCACGGGAAAGCAAGATTACATGGCAAAAGAATCTCAAAACCTCCAATCAGGATTTTCTTTCAGCGATGACTCATACCGTACACCGCGAGATGCTGCTTGGAGGAAGTTAAATAAGCAGAGCAAACAAAAGGCTATAATTACCGCGTTGTAAAACTCGATCAGAACCTAGGCTCTTTTTAAGAATAAAATAATAAAAAATAAATATGAAATTCAGAATTTTAAAATTTGCATTACTTTTAAATACAGCATTATTGTCTTCTCAAACTACACAAACACGTGACAATGCTGGATTACAGGGTGATCAGGGTGCAACTAGCGGTTTTTTCCAAACAGCAAACCCGATCAATTATCCTTCAGGGGCAGCTGGTTGGTGGCACTTGTTAGATGTTCGACATAGTGAGCCTTCTAATAATTACGCCATGCAATTTTCCGGGAGTTTCTCCGATCAGAATCTATACTTCAGAAAAACAGATAATGTTGCATCGCAGCCGTGGAGAAAGGTGTTGATGGAGGATAGCGTAGGACGGGTGGGAATAGGAACCAATAGTTTGACGGATCTATTAACCATTTCTGGTACCCATACTAATTCTACTTTCCTGCTGCATGCAGATATAGGTGGTAATCCTGGTGCTAATTTAACTTTATGGGCTTCCGAACCTCTTGTCACATATAGTGGTGTAGGAGTGGGAAATAATATCAGGAATTTTTATAATGGACAGGCTTTTTCAAGAATTAATCCGACACAAGGTGGATCCTATATGAGATTGCTGGAAAATGAAGTCACTTTTAATTTAGTTTCGGAAACAGGTGCTAAAAAGCAGACTTTATCTGTCCTTCCTTCTGGGATTGATATTCAAGGATATGTTCACGCTGATGGAGGCGGTTTACTTTCTGCACGTGCCGGGGATATTGGTGGGGCTCTCACATTATTAAATAATTTCAAAACTGGATCGCAATACAATTCATGGGTCATATACAATATGGCAGGTGGTTACGGAAATTCTCTTCAGTTTTGGAATTATTCTGCTGATGGTACCAAGTCGGTGCCGCGTTTAAAATTATCAGATGATGGTGATATGGCTCTTTATGGAAAGTTCGAAGCAAAAGAGGTCAAAGTGACCACAACTCCTACTGCTGATTTTGTATTCGAAGAAACCTATGAGCTGCCGGAATTGGAAGAAGTGGAAAAGCATATTAAAGAGAAAAAACACCTTCCTCAAATTGCATCCGCAGCGGAAATGGAAAGGGACGGGGTTAATGTAGGGGAATTTCAGATAAAATTGCTTCAGAAAATTGAAGAACTGACACTCTATACGATTGAACAGAGCAAAATGATAAAGAAACAGTCTGAACGGATTGAAAAGCTGGAAAAACAACTATCCCCAAAAAAATAAACACATGAGTTATTTGATTAAATTTATTATGATGTGTTTTTTAATGATAGGATTTTCAGGAAAAACGCAGATGAACGTAGCGGCCCCTTTACCACAGGGTGCGAACGTGTTTAGATATGACGAAGCCGGCAATCAGATTTTCAGAGGGTATGAGTGCTCCAGATGTCCATTAGGGTTGGTGGAAGAAAGTAATGAAAATAAGATCTCAGAAAGCGCAACTGCTCTAAATATTGATGAGGAAGCTTTCTGGAATGAAGTACAGATTTATCCTGTACCGGTAAAAAATGTTTTAACCATTAACTGGACGGATAAAGCAGATGATCTTATTGCAGAAGTAAGCTTATATGAACAGAACACGGTTCACTGGAAATTCCAGCAGAAAAACATTCCCTCTCTTAACAGGCAGGTTCAGATCGATATGACCCATTATTATTTGGGAGTTTACATTCTGAGTTTCCAATTAAAAGACGGCAGAACCATTTCCAAGAATATTACCAAATTTTAACAGGTGCACAACCATTAAGTTAAGACTACCACTATATTTTACAGACTTATGAGAAAACTCTATTTCCTATTTTATACTTTCATCTCCTTTTCTGGGTTTTCCCAAACTATTCTTAACCAACAGGAGAACACTACAAGAACTGTTCAGGATCCTAATGTGGTAGTACTTGCTCCCGGTTTTCACGCCGCATCTTCCGTATCAAATCCATTTGTTGCGAAAATTGGTGACGCGACAGAAAATCCTGGCGGCGGTCCTGTGACCCCTTCTACAGCAGGCTCTACTAATCCATCAGGAACTACTGCTCCAGATGGAAAAAGTTTTCATGACACGCAGGGAAATATCGAGGTAAACGGCGGAGGACAGCTGCAGTTTACTTTACCCATTGCCTTACCTCCCGGGGTAAAAAGTGTAGCACCTCAAATTAATTTGGTATATACCAGTGGCAGCGGAAACGGAATTGCAGGCTATGGCTGGAACATCTCGGGAATTACTGCCATTTCCAGAGTTGGAAAGAACATTGAGAAAGATGGAGAGATAAAAGGCATTCAGCTGGATTACTCGGACTATTACAGTTTTAATGGCCAAAGGTTGATTCTCAAGAGCGGCAGTCATGCTAGTTATGGTGAAGATGGTGCAGAATATGTTACCGAAAAATATTCGAATGTTAAGATAAAATCTGTAGGTACAATTGTAGGTCATGGGCCGCAACACTGGGAAGTGACTTTTGAAGACGGTTCTCAAGCGTGGTATGGTTTATATGGTAAAGATGAATATTTATTTGCAAGTTCAAGAACACCGCTTGAATATAATATTTCAAAATGGAAAGATGCTCAGGGAAACTATATAACCTATAATTATTCGCAAAGTTTTGTTTACGGTAATGTCGCAATAATTTCAAGTATTGAATGGGGAGGCAATGAAAAATTAAATCTGCCACATTTTAATAAAATGCAGTTTAATTATAATGCAGATGAAAACAGCACAAGAAGCTTAAAAGAAAATTCTTACGTGAATGGTTTCCCTTTCGTACAAGATAAGCTTTTATCTAATATTGTAGTAACCACGAACGGTGATAAATTTAAAAAGTACGAGATAAAATATAAAAAACTAAATACAAGCTATCAATTTGTAGACTATATAAAAGAAAAAAACTCTGCTGATGAAGAAGCAAATACTGTAGTTTTTGAAAATAATACTGATGGAACTGTTACAAATTTATTCAGACAAGATTCCAGGTTTGACGATTTAAGGGGAAAAAACTTCAGTGGAGATTTTAATGGGGATGGGAAGTTGGATATTATTAAAAATTATACTCTAATGCTTTCAAGATTAGACGGAACAAATAATTTTAAAAATGTTAATTATGACGGTAATATCCTTGCTGTGGGAACCTACGCTGATGCAGTTACCCCACTTAATAATCAAGTTTTAATTACAGGGAAAGTTGATAGCATATCTAAAAAATTTAACGTTTTTTTTTATAAATATCAGAATGAGGATTTTAATAAAATAGCATTTAAAGAAATTGATTTAAGTAATTATTCATATTTATTTGAGTCCGCTGATCCATCATCAGATCCAAGATGTACTTTAGAAAGCTCTCCGGATATTAATTTTATAGGTAAAGAAATTGATTTTAATGGAGATGGGTTATCTGAATTAATATTAGTTTTAAGCAATGTAAATACATGGAGATGCCCTGATTATGATGGAACTACATATATACAAACAACTTCAAATGGAAGTATAGCATTATACATTGACTTTCATAATAATAAAATTATGGAAGTAAATGAAAACGGCCATTATATTGATTATGAAAACACTTCAGTTATCGATCTAGACGGTGATGGTAAGGTAGAACTTCTTGAAAATACACAATTAAATACAATCAGTTTTTTTTCATTTGATACGCAAAGTGGGACCTTTAGTAAAAAAATTGCTGATATTCAACGAGGAGGTAGTGGAGGTATTAGGCCCAATCCAGTTATAGGTGATTATAATGGGGATGGAAAAACAGATATTCTACTCCCAAATGGTATTGATTCTTCCGATTGGAAAATGTATGTTTCTACGGGAAGTGGCTTTAAAGAATTTTACTACTCTAATTTATTTTTGTATCAGCCCTCGTGGCAAGGATCACCTCGAAAAAGCAGAAATATTCAAAGAACATATGCTGCCCCTGACTTCAATAAGGATGGTAAAAGCGATTTTGTTATTTTCGAATCTCAGGTCTGGTTTAGAGATGGTATAAAAGATTGGAATAACCCGGATTCTAGTTATGGTTTCAATTATTTACGGAATGAGGGTGTTGATACCGCAGGAAAACCAATTTTCTCCAATGATTATAATATTGCTCCTAAAGAATTAAATTGGGATGGAGAAGATATTAATTATTCCATGTATGGAGAGCATTATATTCCTCTCTTTGGTAATTTTAGAATAGCACAGCTCAATACTGATTTTGCTATTATCCATAAGACAAAATTAATCACATGGGATTTAGGCAACAAGCTCAATAAAATCTCTAGAATTAAGTCTATTACTCAGGGAGGTTTAAAAACAGATGTTGATTATGCACCATTAACATCCACCGGAAATATCTATAAATCATATTATGATACAAATCCTGTTCAATATCCTTTTGCTAACCTAACAGAAAACTTGAACTATGAGGTTGTTTCTAAACTTACACAAGGATTAAGAAAACAGGAATTCCGCTACAGAGATTTTATCGGTCATTTGCATGGCAAAGGAATGATTGGCTTTCGCCAAACGGCACGATCTACATGGTTTGCATCCGGAGCAGAATACGAAAATACTAAAATCTGGAGTGGTTCTGAAATAAATCCTATCAATGAGGGATTACCCTATAAAGACTGGTCTGTCAAAACAACTGAAGAGGGCAATGTTTTTCCAAAGGACATTTCTATCCTTAATAGTCAGTTACTATCTTTTAAGCAATATGAATATAAAATTGATAAATTACTTAATGGAACAGTAGTTACGAGCTATAGTGATATGGATAAGCCAAAAATTGTAACAGCAATCAATCCTCATATTACAACCTCAAAAGATTTTCAGAAAGATATAAAAACAGTACATACTGTTGTAACCTATGATAATCTTTATCTTCCTACAAAATCTACAACCGATATAAATGATGGATTTGCCATTACTACTGCGGAAGTAGCATACAATGCTCCGATAACTACAGGAACAAGCTATAGTATCGGAAAACCACTATGGAAAAAAGAAACAATGCAGGCTTATGGTGACACAAAAGGAGCAAAAGAAGAATACACCTATACGGGTAATTTATTAACAAAAAAACGGACTTTCGACAGGAATAATTCAGAATATATTGACGAAACCTATCTTTATGACGGTTTTGGGAACGTTATTCAGAAACAAATCGAAAACCCTAATAACAATGATGCGGTTGGAGCGGCTGTTACCAAATCGCAATATGATGATCATGGAAGATTTGTTATAAAAAAAACGGATAACTTAGGTCTTGAAACCCATATTACTTACAATAACTGGGGCCAAATTTTTACACAAACGGATCCGTTTAATAATAAACTTACCAACACGTATGATGCTTGGGGAAAACTATTGACTTCCAAAACCGATCTCGGAGGAAAAACAACATACACTTATGAAAAATTAAGTAATGGAGATAGTAAAGTAACAGTGTACTTTCCCAATAATGACCAAAAAATTTCCTACACCAATAAATTAGGACAAAATTACAAATCAACTGTAAAAGGGATAGCACATGATTCTTTTGTTTCCCAAGAAGTTGAATATGATGTTCTAGGGAGAAAATACAAAGAAAGTGAGCCTTATTTTGAGGGCACATCCGCAACTCAATGGAACAAAACGGAATATGATGAGTATTCCCGTCCGATAAAAGTAATATCCTTTACAGGAAAAATTATTGAAACGGTTTATAACATAAGAACCGCTACAGCTACTGAAACGAATGCTAATAATCGCTTTAAAACACAGGTTTATGATGCTATTGGCAGCATTTCTTCCACTACAGATAAAGGAGGAACTATTAATTTCAAATACAATGCAGCCGGTGAGAATATTGAATCTAAATACGGTGCCAATATTGTAAAAACAGGCTACGATCAATGGGGAAGAAAAAATTTCTTTTATGACCCTTCCAACTCAAAAGATGAAGCGCATGCGTACCGGTATGAATATAATGGATACGGTCAATTAATCAATACGTCCAGCCCAAAGGGAGAGAAATATTATTTCTATAATGAGAAAGGGCAGCTTACGGATCAGGTGGAAGTAAGCAACGATATGTTTTCGGGCGACATAAAACAAATCAAATTTGAATATTCTACAAAAGGTTTAATTACCAAGAAATACGGAACAAGTAACGGAAAACCCTATAGTTCTTATGTAAATTATGATAGCCAGGGCAGAGTTTTATCTTCCGGGGAGGAAAGTAACGGTAAATATTTTCTTAAAAAAGGGATTACCTATGACGACAAAGGAAGGGTGGTTTCTTATGAAAAAGGCTTATATTCTTCCGGAATTTACACCAAAGCGGTAATTGAAAACATCTACGGAACCTGGAATGGTGCTATTTACCAGCTCAAAGATAAGACTTCGGGTAAAACATTGTGGGAATTAACAGAAACGGATGCCAAAGGAAATGTTGTGAAAGCTAAATTTGGGGGAACAAGTATAGAAAACACTTATAATTCAAATAGTTTGCTTACGAATGTATTGCATAAAAACACGGCCAATACGAATACGCTTCTGCAATTATCCTATTCTTTCAATGCTATTAAAAATGAACTGAATAGCAGAATCACAGGTGGAAGCCTGAATATTTTAGAAACCTTCGAATATGATGAAAATAACCGATTGCTGAACTGGACGAATCCTAAGAGTAAGACTGGACAGCTCTCGAATAATGTATATGATTCACAAGGAAGAATTAAAGAAAACGATCAGGTAGGAATTATAAAATTTGATAATGCGACAAAAATTTATCAACCGACAGGTTTCACATTAAATACTGCGGGGCAACAAAATTTAGCAAATGATCTCATCCAAAAAATCACTTATAATGAAAACAACGACCCTGTATTTATAGATGGAGTAAATGGCGACGTTGCTTTTGAATATGGATTAAATTCTATGCGACAAAAGGTTACCTATGGAGGAAATTTTGGTAAAGGAAACGATGGAAAATACACTAAATTTTATAGCGAAGACGGAGGCTACGAAATTGTATTAGATCATACCACAGGAAAAGAAAAACATGTTATCTATATTGGCGGATCACCTTATGACAGCAATATCATTTATTTGAAAAATTACCAAGAAGCCACCGCTTCCTATAAATTTTTGCACAAAGATTACCTGGGTAGTATTTTAGCAATAAGCGATGAAGCAGGAAATATTTTGGAGCAGCGTCATTTTGATGCTTGGGGAAATTTAACACTATTTAAAATAAACGGAATAGACCAGGACGTTAAACAGTTCAATGATCTGTCATTAATAGACAGAGGTTACACTTCACATGAGCACTATATGGAGGTCGGCATCATTCATATGAATGGAAGGTTGTATGACCCTCTGCTCAGAAGGTTTTTAAATGCTGATGAAAACATACAAGATCCCCATAATACTCAGGTTTACAATAAATATGCTTATGTCATAAATAATCCGTTAGCTTATGTCGATGTTTCGGGAGAGGATTTTGGTCTTTCGGCTGTTTTAATAGCAATCGGTACAGCAATCTTTACATCAATGGCAACCGATTATTATCTGAACAGACCTGTTAATTTGGAAAATATGTTCCAATCTGTAGTAATGTCTGTAATGTCTGCAGGAATTGCAAATGGTATTGGAGATGTTTTTAGAGTTGGTGGAAAAATTGCGGAAGCATTAGGAAAAACGGGAACTATCATAGCAAGAGCCGGTGCTCATGCAATAACACAGGGTGTTTTTTCTTCTGTTCAGGGTGGTAATTTTTGGAGTGGCGCATTAGGTGGTGCTTTTGCAAGTGTAGCCGGAGATTTATTGAAATTTGCACCAAAAAACAGCGCAATAAGAAGTTCTGTTGGTCGTTTTCTTACAGGTGCCATAGTAGGTGGTGTAGGTTCATCATTAGGTGGTGGTAATTTCTGGCAAGGTGCTGCGATTGGAGCTATTGTAACTGTATTTAATCACTTGAGCCATGAAGACCCGCCACCTGGCTATGAAGGAAATGAATGGAGAGATGATACCGGATATTACACCAAAAGTAAAAATGGCTCATGGATTAATAATACAACGGGAGATCGTTTTTTTGATATTGATGAGGTAAATATTTCCAATTATAGAAGTTTGAATCGTAATTTGTCAAATGCTGGTAGATTGGGTAAAATTGGAGATGCCATCACTTTATTAGGATATGGATTAACACTTACTGGGTTTGGAGCTGAAGTAGGAATTCCATTAGTTATAATTGGTGGAGGTATTAACCTAATTTCAGATGCGTGGTCAATAGGAGCCCATGCAAAATATAATGATATAAATAAATTTTCTGAAATAGGAAAAACATTAGGATGGGCGGCAGCAGGTGAAATAATACCTAAAAGTATCGCCAAACCATTAGGAAAATATGTTTCTCCTTATGGAAAACAAATTATTGAACAGAACTTGGGATTAAAAGTTTCTCTAATACAAGAAGTTGTTAATTTAAATGGAACACAAAATGGCAAATAAGCAATATGGATTTTTATGGATTTTTATAGGAATGATGATTATTTATTTAAAAATTAAAAGGAAATGGATTTTTAAGGAGGATGAGAATTCTTATGAATCATTTCTCTCTGTACAAGGCTGGTTAGCAGCAATTGGAATGGTTGCTTTAGGTCTTTATATGATTTTTTCATAAATTTTAATATTGAAAGATGTTGTAAATTTAAATAGTGGTCAAAATGGAAAATAAATCATATGGTTTACTAATGATTCTTCAGGAGCAAATTTTAGACGGAATGCAGCAGGAATTAGCAACATTGGAAATATTATATCTCAGATTGGGCTTGGTTTAACAGTTAGCGTCGTTGGAGCAGAGATTGGTGTACCTTTGATGGCAATTGGGAGAGGAATCAGTTTAGCAGCAGATGCTTCAACTTCATTATCTTATCTTTTCGAGAAGAAAACTGAAAAATTTTATCAAACAGCAATACCTACTGTTACCTCTTATTTGTTGGGAAGAGCTACAGGAGGAATTCTTAGAACTCCAGCTAGAAATGGCAAAATATTAACAACCAAAGCTGTTACGGAAGTGGTTACTTATGGTCAAGGTGAGTTCACACAACCTATTATGGAACATGTAATTAAAACAAATTAAAAATGGCAATATTTTTATTATTAATAGGGTTTATATTGCTCTATTTCCAACTGTCTTCTAAATTAAATTTTTTCAATTTCAAAATTTATAATGACCCTTTCCTAGATTTTTTTGAAAAAATGAAAACTTGGATTATAATTTTATTTTTTCTTGTAGCAGGTGTCATAAAAGCTTTGCAAGATTTAGATTTAATTTAATATTTGACTATAAAACTGATTGGTTAAATAGGTGTAATTGTAAAAATCTCACAAGGCAATATCAGGCAATATACCTCTTATGCTAAGATTGGTGCGAACTTATTAGTAGGAGCTGGATTTTTAATGACAATTACGGGAGTTGGGGCACCTTTAGGAGTGGGGGTTAATGACATATGGAGGATATTTATCTATGAGTCTGTCTGCAGTAAATGCAGGCACCTACATTTCTGAAGGCAATTTAAATAAAGCGGGCTGGGAAGTTGCTAGTATTGCAGCAGATAAAATCACGGGAGGTTTTGCGAGAACTACTTTACTTAAGGGAGAACCAGTAATAATGGAAGCAGGAAAGAGAGTTATTCCTTACAGTGTAAGAGCAGCAGAAACAGCCTCAGGTTTTGTTGCTGGCGACATAGGAATGTCAAATATAGAACATGTAATAAAAAATTATTAAAATGATGATTAACAATATATTTTTTGGTATCCTATTATAGTTCCCCCGGAAAATCGGACAGTAAGTTTAGTTGAAAAAAAACAATTAAATTTACAATATGTCACAGCGAAGAAAATTCAATTCAGGATTCAAATTTAAAGTAGTAGTTGAAGCATTAAG
>NZ_JAHOPF010000010.1 GCF_019038595.1 Kaistella soli | reverse complement strand
GCTAGCGTTCATCCTGAGCCAGGATCAAACTCTCCATTGTATGTTTGTCTGACTCACTCAAAGTTAATTGACGCTTTAGTTTTTCCTTACTTTTTTGGTTGTTATTTGTATGTCAATGATCTCTTTTCTTTTCGCGTATCTCAGAAACTCTTTCTGTCGTTTTATTCCTGATTTGCGAGTGCAAAAGTATAAAATGTTTTCTAAGTGACCAAATGTTTTTGAAAGAACTTTTAAAACTTTTTTAAGTAAGCCTTAAACATCCTTTTCGCTATTTTCAATCCCTCTAATCTTCTACTTCGCTCCCCGCATAGATCTCTCTGATTGGGACTGCAAAAGTATAAACTATTTTTTAAATGACCAAATGTTTTGAAGGAAAATTTCTGAAACTTTTTACTGTCTCTATCCCTCTGCTATTCAATCTTTTCAATCTTCTACTCCGCTCCCGCCTCTCTCGATTTGGGATTGCAAAGATACCCACTTTCAGCCGTTTTCCAAATATTATCCGAAGTAATTTTAATCAAATACCCCAACTCGCTGATTGTGTGAAAGAAAAATTTCTAAAAGGCTTCTTCCTTCAATGAAGAGAAGGCATTATTTACCGGGCCCATTGCAGCGCAAATCCTTTTTGAAGTTTGTCCTCATGAAAGGAAAATATCAAAGAGACCGCATTGGAAAGAGGGTCCTAAGCTCCCAGCACAGCAGTTCCCCTCTTGCTGCAACATAAAAATCCCACTCTTTAAGAGTGGGATTGTATATAGATAAGAATTATGTTTAGAATTTCAGATTTCTGATTTTGCGGAAAAGGAAATATCCTATTAATATTCCGGCGGTGTCTGCGACCAGATCCAGCCCTTCGAGTGATCTGCCCAGTTTCATTTCGTCCTGCAAAATTTCTGTCAGAATCGAGTAAATGAGCATGATCTGTATATAATAGCTGAATTTTATTTTAGGCAAGGCAGCCATAAAACAAAACCCCAGCATAGTGAAGATGCTCAGATGCAAAACCTTATCAATTCCATTGAACATGAAGGGATACTCCATGTTTTCAACGCCCGGCCTGAGGAGCATAAAAGTAAGAAATGCCCAATAAATGGGCAAAATCTTAATAAATATTTTTGATATTTTATCCAAGAGATTCCTGGTATTGCTCTGCGGAAAGAAGTTCTGCCACTTCTGCATCTTCTCCGATCTCCAGTTTAATAATCCACCCTTTACCGTAAGGATCCGTATTGAGCAATTCCGGCTGGTCTTCCAGATCTGAATTAAATTCAGTCACTTTTCCCGTCAGCGGTAAGAAAAGATCAGAAACAGTTTTCACCGCTTCTACACTTCCGAAAACATCTCCTGATGCAAGTTCGTCATCTACAGAGTCCACATCCACAAAAACAATATCTCCCAATTCGCCCTGTGCGAAATCTGTAATGCCTATTGTAGCGATGTTTCCTTCAATCCTAACCCATTCGTGGTCCTTGGTGTACTTTAATTCAGACGGTGTGTTCATTTTTATAAATTTTAGTTTTTCAAAATTACTTAAAAATATCAGAACCTCAAATCTTTCAAAAGAATTTAATTAAAATCTTATGCCCGTGCAGCCACCAAAATCTTTACAGTATGCAAGTCAGAAAACATTCCTTATAAAAGTCAGCCTTTTTTAAAATCCTATACTCCTATATATAATAAAGCAAGGAAGTGTTTTTGCTTCTTTTAGTATCTTTGTTTTATCAAAAGCGCGGTCCGGAAACGGAGTTCCGTTTTATACCGTTTAATTACTCCTTAATATATTAAAGAATGAACCTCAACAATAAACTGGCGGCAGCTCACCAAACCTTTGAAGAATGGCGGAAAATTCCTTTTCCTCAAAAACAGAAACTTTTAATAAAATTAGCTGCCCTGTTGGAGAAGGATGCTGAAAAGTTCGGGAAAAACATTACCAGAGAAATGAACAAACCCATTTCTCAATCCATTGCCGAAATAAAAAAATGTGCTTTGATGGCGCGGTATTATGCAGAAGCTGAAAATATACTGAAACCCGAAAAAATAAAAACTGAATTCAGAGTTTCCGAAATTCATTACGTTCCCCTGGGAGTAATTTTGGGAGTGATGCCGTGGAATTTTCCGTTCTGGCAGGTTCTGCGTTTTGCTGTTCCCGCTATTCTGGCAGGAAATACAGTGGTCCTGAAACATGCGTCCATCTGTTTCGGAAGTGGGAAAATGATTGAAAAGGCATTTCTGGATGCCGGTTTCCCTAAAGGTGTTTTTCAGAATCTCGAAATCGGACACGCTGAAGTGAAATCAGTCCTTGAAAACCCGCTCATTAAAGGCGTGAGTCTGACAGGCAGCGAAAAAGCCGGAGCCGAAGTGGCTTCTATTGCCGGGAAAAATATTAAAAAATCCTTACTGGAACTCGGCGGAAGCGACGCGTTTATTGTTCTGGATGATGCCAATTTTCAAAAAGCTGCGGAAAGCGGTGCGAAAGCCCGGTTAGCCAATTGCGGGCAGGCCTGTAACGCAGGAAAGAGATTTATCATTCAGAAAAATATTGAAAAGGACTTCCTTCCGGTTTTCATCAAAGAATATCAGAAATTCGCGCCCGGAAATCCCATGAAAAAAGAAACCAATCTTAGCGGAATGGCGCGTCCTGATCTGGCAGATGAACTGGAAAAACAATATAAAAAAGCGGTAAAAAACGGCGCGGAAATTATTTTACCGCTTGAAAGAATTTCGGATACTCAGTTTAAACCGGGATTAATTAAAGTGAAAACCGGAAATCCCATTCTTCGGGAAGAACTTTTCGGTCCACTCGGAATGGTGATGATTGCAAAAAATGATGAAGACGCCCTGAAACTCGCCAACGATATTCCTTTTGGACTCGCCAATGCCGTATGGACCAAAAACAAAAAAAGACAGCAGTTCTTTATCGAAAATCTGGAATCCGGAACGGTAAGTCTTAATAAAGAAACAAGCTCTGATCCGCGGCTTCCCTTTGGCGGCGCAAAATCCTCAGGTTACGGCACGGAACTTTCGATGATTGCCTTAAAAGAATTCGTTACTGCAAAAACGGTGGTTGGAAATTAATTTCCTTTTCCAAAAATGAAGATAAGTTTTGGGTGGAGCAAGATTGTTATCAATAATTAGAGCGGGTTTTTGACCCGCTCTAATATTTAATGCTTCTTTATTTCGCAACTACTGTTCGGTTTCTTCGACTTCGTGTTTTAGCTGCGCTTTGTATAAAGTTGCGTAATAACCGTTTTTGTCCAGAAGTTCCAGATGTTTTCCTTCTTCCACAATTTTCCCATGCTCCATAACGATAATTTTATCGGCTTTTTCAATGGTTGAAAGCCGGTGAGCAATAATGATGGAGGTCCGGTTTTTCGTAATTTTCTCCGTTGCTCTCTGGATAAGTTTTTCACTTTCGTGATCGATGGAAGAAGTCGCTTCATCCAGGATCAGGATTTTCGGATCAGAAAGATAAGCTCTTAAGAATGACAGCAGCTGCCGTTGTCCTAAAGAAATAGAGGAACCTCTTTCCCGCACTACATAATCGTAACCGCCTGGAAGACTCATTATGAAATCATCCACTTCGATCTCTTTTGCAATACTTCTGATCTTTTCCAAAGTCACGGATTCATCTCCAAACGAAAGATTCTCAAAAATACTTCCGTGGAAAAGGAATACATCCTGCAAAACCACGCCAATATGACTTCTGAGATTATACAGTTCATAATCTTTAAGCGCGACATCATCCAACAGAATTTTACCTGAATTAATATCGTACAGCCGCGTAATTAAGCTGATAATCGTAGATTTTCCGGCGCCGGTTGCTCCGACAATCGCTACGGTCTCGCCCGGATTTACTTTAAAACTGATGCCCTGTAAAACTTCCTGTTTCTCATCGTAGGAAAATTTCACGTCTTTAAATTCAATTTTTCCGTCGAAATGATTCTTAACGACTGTGCCGTTATTGGGTAGCGAAAAATCTTCATCCATCACTCCCAACACTCTTTCGGCACCAACAATTCCGCGCTGGATATTATTAAATCTATCTGCGATTTGCCTCAGCGGACGGATCAGCATTGAGATATACTGAATGAACGCAATTACTACTCCAGCCGAAATGGTAATATAGCCGCCATAAAACAGAACAAATCCAATGAAGAGTGAAGAAATAAGTTCAACAACAGGAAAAAATAAGGAGAATATAAAAACCGTTCTCAGCAAAGCTGATTTTAAGGTAATATTAATGTCATCAAATTTCTGGAACTCCGCTTTCTGTCTGTTGAAAACCTGAATGATCGACATTCCCGAAAGCCTTTCCTGAACGAACGAATTCTGATTGGAAGTCCATGTTCTTTCATCATTGAACGCTTTTCTTAATCTTTTCTGAAAAAACCTTGTAATAACCACCATCAGAGGAAGAATTGCCAGAGAGATGTAACTTAAATGCACATCCACCTGAAACATCATGACAAGCACAAATACGATCCTCAAAATATCTCCGAAAACCATCAGAAATCCGTCAGTGTATACGGTTGCGATAGTTTCCACATCACCCACCGCTCTTGTTACCAGCTGCCCGATTGCGGTTTTATCAAAAAAAGAGGTCCGGAAATAAATGAGTTTATGGTACAGTTTTTCACGGATATCGCGGATGACATTCTGAGAAATATAATTGGAGAAATAAACGAGAAAAAAATTCAGAATGGTTTCCCCGAAAACCAAAGCCACCAGAATATAGATGTGTTTCATCATCGACGCTTTATCGCGCAGCTTGATGATATCGCTGTCTACGATCTGCATCGTGAGATACGGACGGTAGGTAGAAATTACCGATAAAAGAATTGAAATAATCAGGGTGACGATAAACCATGACCGGAATTTCATCCCGATGGTGAAGAGTCTCTTGATAATATCCCAGGTGCTTTGTTTCTTCATATTTTAATCCTCTTTCTTTCCGATTTCCTGAATTTCTATTGCTGGATTTTTCAGGCCTTCTTTCAGAAATCTGTTTTCTAAAAATTTATAAATTCCGTACACGGCAGCGATGGACAGTAACCAGCTGATAAAATTCACGCCGGAAAATCCTGTATAATTAATCTCATCGATCAGATCCGGGTCTGTTAGTGCAATATAGATTCCGTAAAACAAACCGAAAAGCAGCTGTGTTCCCAGATATACTCCGATCGCCAAAAGACCGTACTGCCATTTTATTTTCCCAAACTTTTCAGCCAGAGAAGCATAATATCTGTACGCTGCTATTAAAATAAAGATTCCTATCATATATTAGTTTTAAAAATTATATCCTACATCCACTAAAAACAGACCTTGCGCCGGCGCCGAAGTTCCTGCCGAGTTGCGGTCTTTTTTTTCAATGATTTTTCTTAATTCTTCAGGCTTGATTTTGCCGTTCCCAATTTCTACCATCGTTCCGACAACAGCACGAACCATATTTCTTAAAAAACGGTCTGCAGAAATGGTAAATTTCAGTTCAGCACCGTTCTGTTCCCAAAAGGCTTTGTAAATTTTACAGTTATTGGTTTTATTATCGGTATGAAGTTTGGCGAAACTCGTGAAATCTTCATATTCGAAAAGAATTTTACAGGCTTCGTTCATGAGATCGATATCCAGTTTCCGTCTCCACATCTGCCACGAAGAATCCTGAGCAAACGGGTTTTTCTCTGATGAAATATAATATTCATACGTCCGGTACGTGGCATTAAATCTCGCGTGGAAATCTTCTTTCACTTCAAAAATCCTTTTTACAGCAATATCAGGCGAAAGAAAACTGTTGAGTTTATAGACAAGATTGTGGTCGGGTGCTGATTCAGTATCAAAATGGGCAAACATTTTTTTTGCGTGAACGCCGGTATCGGTTCTTCCAGCGCCGGTGGTTTTGATTTCCTGCCGGAGCAGTGTTGAAAGCGCTTTTTCCAGTTCCTGCTGAACAGAAATTTCCCTGGGCTGTATCTGATAGCCGAAATAATTTTTGCCGTTATAGGAAAACTCTATGAAATATCTCATTGCTGCAAATTTCTAAAATTTAATCCGTAAAATTCAAGAAAATTCGAGTAATTTGCCTTCTATGAAAAAGATTCTGCTCCTCTCCGATTCTCATTCCTATATCGACGAAAGGATTCTGGAATACGCGAAGCAGGCCGACGAAATTTGGCACTGCGGAGATTTCGGAAATCCGGCTGTGATTGAGGAACTGGAAAAGATTACTACCTTACGCGGCGTTTACGGAAACATCGACGGGGAAAAAGTAAGAAAAATTTTCCCGGAAGTTTTGCGTTTTACGTGTGAAAGTGTAGAAGTTCTGATGATTCATATCGGAGGTTATCCCGGCAAATATTCGCCTTTGGCAAAAAAAGAAATTACAGAAAATCCGCCCAAACTTTTTATTTCCGGACATTCGCATATCCTGAAAGCGATGTACGATCAGAAAAACAGTTTGCTCCATCTGAATCCGGGAGCCTGCGGAAAAGAAGGCTGGCATAAAATGCGCACCATGATGCGGTTTGAAATTACCAATGATAAAATTGAAAATCTGGAGGTGATTGAATTAGGAAAGCGGTAACAGATTGCTCACAAAATTCTTAACTTAGAGCATAAATTCTAAGCTATGAGAAAAAAACTGCACGAGATGCCTCTTTACAAAAAAGCGGAAGAGATTTCTCAAACTGTGGAAACAATCTGCGGTTTAATTCCGGAAGACAACGATTATCTGCAGCATACCAAAACTCATCTTCTCGAAAACACTTTGGTTATTCAGGCAAAAATTTCAGGTGCTGAAGCGGTAAACCTCTGGGACATCAAAATGGAAAATGCCGCGATCATCAGGAAATGCGCCAGAGAACTCATGATAAGCTATCACAGTTTAACCGCCTTTGGTTTTGATGAAGCCGATTATTATTTAATTGTGAGAAGACAGATTGAAGAATTCCGTCTGCTGTTCCGGGAATGGGTAGCCGGCTTTAATCCAAAACATTTCATCGTGGATGAGTGGGGACTTTTTAATCCGCCCGGTATTCCGCAGGATTATGTGCAGCGTGACGACGAACTTGATTTTCTGGATGAAGATGACGACGAAATCGATTTTGGTTATAACGGTGAAGAATAATTCTTACTTTTTCTTCTGCAAACCGTCGTAAATGCTGTGAATCAATCCATCCGCAACGGAAATTTTAGGAACAAATATTTTACTGATATCGCCCCAGTTCATCACATTATTGAATATTTCCAAAGCCGGAACCAGCACATCAGCACGGTCTTCACGCAGCCCGAATTTGCTCATTCTTTCCGCCACCGTAAGTTCGTTCATCTCCTTGTAATATTTTTTCAGGTAAGCGGTAGACATAGGTTTGCCGTCCTTTGTTTTACTCATTGAAAATACTTTGTTGATGTTTCCGCCGGATCCGATGGCCACTACAGGTTTTTTACTGTTGATATTCTTACGGATTTCCTCTTTCATTTCCTTCCATTGGTCATCCGTCACGAGACCATTCATCAGACGGATCGTGCCGATGTTGAAAGAATTTTCATAACTCATCTTGCCGTTTTCGTAGAAAGTAAGCTCTGTAGAACCGCCGCCCACATCGATATAGAGATAGGCAAAGTCTTTGTCAAGACCTTCTGCAACGTGGTTTTCGTAAATTAAAGTCGCTTCTTCATCGCCGGAAATTATTTCAATATCAATACCGGAAGTGTTTTTAACTTCCCGAATGATCTCTGCACCGTTTTTGGCATCACGCATCGCACTGGTGGCGCATGCGCGGTAATGTTCCACCTTATAAATTTTCATCAGATCGCTGAAAATTTTCATTGAATCGAGGACCATCTTTTCCCGCTCGGGACCTATTTCACCGTTGCTGAAAACATCCATTCCGAGACGCAGCGGAATCCGTAGAAGATTTAGCTTCATGAATTCGGGCTTCCCTTTCTTGTGTTCCGAAACCTCGTTGATTAAAAGCCTGGCGGCATTACTTCCGATATCTATTGCTGCAATTCTCATGATCGTTGAGTTGAAATTAAAAAAAATAACTTCCGCGTCTGCCTTAGTTTTCAAATTTTTGCTCAGCAGGCAGACGGCAGTTAAAAACGGCAAAATCAGCTTAACGTGCGGTCATCAGATTGAAGTTTTTTGACAGCTCCGCTAAATATATTCTTAAAGATAAGAAGAATCAAACGAAAACGGCAGCAGATCGCGGATCGATTTGGTCTTGAAAATTTCGCCGTCCAAAGAGGCAAAATAAATCTCAATCCCGTCTTTCTGCTTCGCTTCATATTCCAGAATCGACTGACGGCAGGCGCCGCACGGTGGAATCGGAGTTGAAGAAACGGCGTCTTTAGGTGCACCGATCACGAAGAGCTTCTTTATTTTCACATCCGGAAAATTGGCAGCTGTCCAGAAAATGGTAGTTCTTTCGGCGCACAGGCCTGAAGGATAAGCGGCATTTTCCTGATTGCTTCCGGTAATGATCTCGCCATTCTCTAATAAAACAGCACAGCCGACATGAAAGTGCGAATATGCTGCATATGCGTTCTCACGGATTTTTTTCGCAGCATCGAAAAGTTTTTTTTCGGTATCATCAAGACTTTCGTAATTGGTGATCGCTTCAAAAGTAATTTTAAATTCTTTTTCCATTAAAAAAAATTGGGGAGTAAAGATAACTCTTATTTTTCAATTCCCGGCGGGCAAATTTAAAATGCTCACACTTCGCATATAATATCAGCTACTCTGTATGTTAAGTAAATTTTAACAGTCTGAAATTTTTGTTTGGTTTAGAAATTGGACTCATCTGTGGCACCTACTTTTAATACTCCGCAGGAATAAAAACTTTTATTCCGGTCTTCAGACGGAGCTCCTACAGCTGCAATCACTAACATTAAATATTAAATAAAAATGGAAACCAAAAAAAAATCATCCCCGAAAGCAGAGAAGCAACAGACGGCGAATGGGCTGAGAGACCTTTTTACCGATGGCCTCAAAGACATCTATTACGCTGAAAATGCATTGGTAAAGGCTTTGCCCGAAATGCATGATCAGGCAAGCAATACCAAACTTAAAACCGCCATCAAAGATCATCTTGCCCAGACCAAAATGCAGGTAGTGAGACTCGAGGAAGCTTTTGGCCACCTCGGCATGAAAGCAGAGGCAAAAAAATGCCTCGCCATCGAAGGAATTCTCGCTGAGGGAAGAGAAACCGTGGGAAATGCGGCTGAAGGCCCGGTTCGTGACGCGGCTATTATCGGCAGTTCACAAAAAGTAGAGCATTATGAGATGGCTGCTTACGGCACCTTAGCCGCACACGCTAAGATCTTAAACGAAAAAGAAGTGCTAGACTTACTGCTGCGCACTTTAGGCGAAGAAAAGAAATCTGACAGCGTCCTTACAGTCATTGCGGATACTGAACTGAACTCTCAGGCCGCGGCCGGAAAACATAAGTCTAAAGACTTTAAAGCAGTATAAAAATAACTTAATAACCTAAACATTATGAAAGTAAACGAACAGGAGCCTTTCGATAACGGGGCCAATCCAAAGATAGAGCAGCTTGGTAAATACAAAAACGATGATCACGGAGAAATGATGACGACCAATCAGGGGATCAAGATCAATGATGATCAGAACTCCCTGAAAGCGGGTGACCGCGGACCGTCTCTACTCGAAGATTTCATTTTCCGCGAAAAAATGACCCACTTTGACCATGAAAGAATTCCGGAAAGGATCGTTCATGCGAGAGGATCCGGCGCACACGGCGTGTTCCAACTCTACCAACCGATGGGAAAATATACCAAAGCCAAATTCCTCAATGACACGTCCATTAAAACACCTGTATTTGTACGGTTCTCAACCGTGGCGGGCAGCAGAGGTTCTACAGATTTACCGAGAGACATCCGTGGTTTCGCCGTAAAATTTTATACTCAGGAAGGCAATTATGATTTGGTCGGGAATAACACCCCTGTATTTTTCATTCAGGATGCCATGAAATTTCCGGATCTCGTTCATGCGGTAAAGCCTGAACCGGATAACGAAATTCCGCAGGCAGCTTCCGCACACGACACATTCTGGGATTTCATTTCTTTAATGCCCGAAGCCATGCACAATATCATGTGGCTTATGAGTGATAGGGCGATTCCAAGAACGCTTCGTGCGATGGAAGGTTTTGGAATTCATACCTTTAGATTTATTAATGATGAGGGCCAGTCGCATTTCGTCAAATTCCACTGGAAACCGCTGCAGGGCGTTTTAGGTCTTGCATGGGACGAAGCTCAGAGACTTGCCGGAAAAGATACCGATTTCCACCGCCGCGACCTTTGGGATGCTATTGAAAAGGGAATGTATCCGGAATGGGAACTCGGCGTGCAGATCATTCCTCAGGAAGATGAGCATAAATTCCCTTTCGACCTGCTGGATCCTACCAAAATGATTCCGGAGGAAATGGTTCCTGTGGAAATTATCGGGAAGATGACTTTAAACCGAAATCCCGACAATTTCTTCGCAGAAACCGAGCAGGTGGCTTTCCATCCGGGGCATGTTGTTCCCGGCATCGATTTCACCAATGACCCGCTTTTACAGGGAAGATTATTCTCTTATACCGACACTCAACTTTCAAGGCTTGGCGGACCGAACTTCCATGAAATTCCAATTAACAGAGCGATCCCGGATGTAACCAATAACCAGCGCGACGGTATTCACCGCATGCAGATTCCGAAAGGAAAAGTTTCTTATCACCCGAATTCCATGGCTCAGGGATGTCCGTTTCAGGCGATGATCAAAGAAGGCGGATTTGCATCCTTTGAAGAACGCATCGATTCTTCCAAAATCAGAAAAAGAAGCAAAAGTTTCTTCGACCATTTCAGCCAGCCTGCCCTTTTCTATAACAGCATGACGCTGCATGAAAAACGGCACATCCAGAATGCGTTCTCTTTTGAACTGGGAAAAGTTCAGCGGGTGCCGATCAGGCAGAGAATGGTGAATATGCTTCTTGAAGTGGATGAGGATCTTGCAAACCAGGTGGCTCATCATTTGGGACTTGTTCCTGAAAGGTTGCCTCAGCCGATTACCGGAAGTATTCCTGCCGACGGAAATCCGGCCGACCATCACTCTTTAAAAGTGGAACTTCCGATCAGCGAAGCACCGTCCGTAAGCATGGCAAATAAACTCCCGACCAATATTAAAGCGCGGAGAATTGCAATCCTTACTGCTGACGGAGTGAACGATGAGGCCTTCACCAGAGTTAAAAAAGAACTGTGCGAAATGGATGCCTTAGTACAGATTATTGCTCCGAGACATGGTTTTGTTACCACTCAGTCAGGCGACCAATATCCGGTAGATGACAGTTTACTGACGGCTGCTTCGGTAATGTTTGACGCGGTTTATATTCCGGGCGGCGACAGTGTAAACACCCTGATGGAACATGCAGGCGCGCTTCACTTCATCGCAGAAGCCTACAAGCACTGTAAACCTTTCGGCACTGACGATAACGGCGCGGAACTTTTAGAAAAAGCAGTCCGCGGCCTTACCCTTCCCGCAGACGGAATTGTAACTGACGGAGATCTTAAGCTCTTTGCCGGCTCTATCATCCTGCACCGGTTCTGGGATCGCGAAATGAATCCTTTGCCTGCATAAAAGATTTGTTATATTATAATGAGAGGTTTCTTTAGAGAAGCCTCTTTTTAATTTGTCTATATCGATGATTGCAAATCAATGGATGCTTGTGACACGTGAACTGAAGCTGATTCCTTAACTTTGACCTGTTTTAAAAAATTTAATACAATATGCTTTACAGTCCAATACAATTTAGAAATCTACAATTGAAAAACCGCTGGGTAATGTCTCCCATGTGTATGTACTCCTCCGAAAACGGCGTTGCCAATGATTTTCACCTGCTTCATTACGGAAGCCGTGCCCAGGGCGGCACAGGTTTAATCATCGTGGAAGCAACCGGCGTAGTGCCTGAAGGCCGAATTACCAACAAATGCATGGGCATCTGGAATGATGAACAGGCCGAACCGCTTTCAAAAATCGCGAAAATTGTGCATGAAAATTCTGACAGCAAAATCGGGATTCAGCTTGCGCATGCCGGAAGAAAGGCCTCTACCTGGAACGGAAAACAGATTTCTTTAGAAGAAGGCTGGGAAACCGTAGCTCCTTCCCCAATTCCTTATGAAGAAAGTGAAAGAATTCCCCATGAATTAACGGTGGAAGAAATTAAGGATTTAGTACAGCATTTTAAAGAAGCTGCAGCCAGAGCAATAAATGCCGGGTTTGATTTAATTGAGATCCATGCCGCACACGGTTACTTAATCCATCAGTTTCTTTCCCCTTTATCCAATACCAGAACCGATGAATATGGGGGAAGTTTTGAAAACAGAATCCGGTTTTTACTGGAAATTATTGAAGCGGTAAACGACGTTCTTGATGAAAATCACCCGTTATTCGTAAGAATTTCAGGAACTGAATATGCGACAAACGGCTGGAACATTAAAGACAGTGTAGAATTAGCCAGGATTTTAAAGGAAAAAAGTGTCGACCTCATCGATGTTTCCAGCGGTGGAAATATTCATGGCGTAAAGATTTCCCTGTTTGACGGCTATCAGGTTCCATTAGCGGAAGCTGTTAAAAAAGATGCAGAAATTGCCACCGGCGCTGTAGGAATGATAAAAACAGCAAAACAAGCAGAGGAAATTCTACAGAATCAGCAGGCCGACTTGATTTTTGTCGCCCGCGAAATTCTAAGAAATCCTTACCTTCCGATTCGGGGTTCTTTTAAAAATAAAGACAATTGCTTTTTCCCTCACCAGTACGACAGGGCAAGACCGTAAGTGCACCTCCATAAAAAAGCCAACTCTAAAAGTTGGCTTTTATTTTTTTATGAATACTCAAATTTTCTGATGACCTCAAGCGTCCTGTCGATTTCCTTTTCCTTAATGGCATCGGAAATAAACCATGTTTCGTAACCGCTTGGCGGAAGGTAAATTCCGTTGGCAAGCAGCTGATGGAAGAAATTATTGAACAGCGCGTGATTGGCCTGCGCAGCTTCATCAAAATTGGAAACTGCATTCACATGGAAAAACACACTCATCATGGAGCCTTTTCGGTTAATCCGGTGCGGGATATTTTTGGCATTTAAAATTTTTCCGATTTCAAAATCAAGTGTTTCTGCCGTTTTATTGATGTTCTGATAGAAATTTTCATCTTTTCTGATCAGTTCCAGCGTTTTCAAACCCGCTCTCATGGCGAGTGGATTTCCGCTTAAAGTTCCGGCCTGATATACTGCGCCTTTCGGAGCAAGGTGATCCATAATTTCATTTCGTCCGGCAAAAGCTCCTACGGGAAGTCCTCCGCCGATTACTTTTCCGTAAGTGACCAAATCTGCTTTCACGTTATAAACTTCCTGTGCACCGCCAAAACCTAGACGGAAACCGGTCATCACTTCATCAAAAATCAGCAAAGCACCGTTTTCGTCACAGAGTTTTCTTAAATTCTGGAGGAAATTGTTTTCAGGCAGAACGCAGCCCATGTTTCCGGCAACAGGTTCTACAATGATCGCGGCAATTTCGCCCGGATTGTGTCTGAAGAGATCTTCCACCTGTTCAATATCATTATATCTCGCCAACAAAGTGTCTTTTGCTGTTCCGGCGGTAACTCCCGGAGAATTCGGATTTCCGAAAGTGGCAGCACCGCTTCCGGCTTTAATTAAAAAGGAATCGGAATGACCGTGATAACAGCCTTCGAATTTGATAAATTTATCTCTTCCGGTAAAACCTCTCGCCAAACGGATGGCGCTCATACACGCCTCAGTTCCTGAAGAAACCATACGGATCTGATCGATATTCGGAACGTTTTCTACAATTAATTTCGCAATTTCAGTTTCCAGTTCTGAAGGTGTTCCGTAGGAAAACCCGTTTTCGGCCTGCTGCTTAATCGCTTCCAGAACCTCCGGATGGGTGTGTCCCAAAATCGCCGGTCCCCATGAATTGATGTAATCGATATATACATTATCGTCCACATCCGTCATATAGGCGCCTTTGGCAGATTTCATAAAAACCGGAACGCCCCCAACAGATTTGAATGCGCGGACAGGAGAATTTACTCCGCCCGGAATATATTGGTATGCTTCATCGAATAAAGCAGAACTTCTTTGATATAACATTTTTGAATTTTTTTTGAATTTTTCGTGAATCTAACTCCGCGGTTTCCTTTCCTGAAGATAGATCAGCTGTCCTGCTTTAGGCTGTTCACCGAAAGACATCCGGTTTTTAGAATACAGCTTGCTCAGTTTGATTCCGAATTTTTGCGAAACGTCGTGCATCGACTCTCCCACTTCAGCTTTGTAAGTCGCAACATTTCCGGCAGACGCCTTGGATTCCAGGAAAAGCACGTCATTTTTTCTCAGCTGTCCGCCATCCAGTTCGTTCCATTTCATCAGTCTGCTCTCAGAAACCCCGAATTTTTTCGAGATGGAAGTCAGGTCGGTATCCTCCGGAATAATGACAAATTTTCTGTCGCCGTTGGGATGGTTTTTCACCAGAATCGTATTCAGTATTTCAGATTTGCTCTTAATCCTGTCATCCTGTTTCTGCTGTTTTGCAAAAATTGCCGGCTGATGGGTGTTGCCTGACGTAAACGGTTTCGGGCTTGCTTTGCTCTGATCCACCTGTGCCATAAAGATCCTGTCGTCCTGTAATCCCGGATACAGTTTCAGTACGGTGTAAAGCACTTCTTTAGAGCTCGAATTATCGAATTCGTACAGTCTGTACTTTTCTATTTTATCAATTAGGATGTATGCGTAACGCGGATTTGTAGCATATCCGGCTTTTTTAAGACCATGCGCCCAGCCTTTATAATCTTTCATATCAAGATTGAAAAGATTGACGTAGAATTTTCTGTATGCTAAAAATTTGGAGTGATCTTCGTAGGATTCACGGGGATCGTCATACACACGGAAACATTCGTTGGGAGCGTCATCGCTGTGTTTCATCGTCTTCCCGGTCCAGTCTTCTTTACATTTAATGCCGAAATGATTTTTGCCTTCCTGCGCGAGACGGCTTTGTCCGCCTCCTGTTTCCAGAAGCCCCTGCGCTAAGGTGATTGACGCCGGGATTTTGTATTTTTCCATCTCTTCCACTGCATAGGAAGCAAATTTCTGGATGTACTGATCATCGTTTTTCCAGCCCTGTGCATGGAATTTCGATAAAATGAGTAGCGTAAGGGTAAAAAATATTTTCTTCATACACTGTTTGTTCGTTCAACTTTTTATTACATTGATCAACGGCCTGTGCTGTTTTTTCAGCATTCCGTTGGCTCCGTCAATTCCCTGCAGCCCTCCGGTGTGGAAAGCCAAAATACTGGAGTTTTCCGGAAAAAAATCTTCTTCAATCAGTTCAAAAATCTTCTTCATCATTTTTCCGGTGTACACCGGCTCCAGCTGAATTCCGGATTTTGCGGAAAAATTATTGATAAAACGGATATTTCCGTCACTTATTTTGCCGTACCCTCCTTCATGTGCGCCGATGAGTTCAAAATTCTTTTTTCCTGAAAGACTTAAAACACTGTCATTCAGAGAATCATCATTTACCGCTGTAAAACCCAAAACCTTCTGATGATCTTCTGCAAATTTCGACAGGCCGGCAACGGTTCCTCCGGTTCCGACTGCGGTGCAAAGATAATCAAAACTTTTTGTTCCGTCATTCAGCATGTGCTGAACGCCTTCCACAGCAGATTTGTTGGTTCCTCCTTCGGGAATAATTAAAGCGTCGGGTAATTCTTTTTCAAGGATTTGGGTTAAAAATTCCTTGTTTCTGTATTCTGCTCTGGTCACAAAGCGGAAATCCATCCCGTTTTCCTGCGCGAATGTAAGGGTCGGATTTTCCCGCCATTTATATTGGAGTTCCTCACCGCGGATAATGCCCAGCGTTTTTATTCCCAAATCCCTTCCCAGAGCAGAAACCGCAGCGATGTGGTTGGAAAAAGCACCGCCAAAAGTGATGATGAAAGGCTTTTCAGGATTCTGTTCCAGATAATGACCGATGTTATAAAAGAGTTTCCAGTATTTATTTCCGGATATTTCAGGATGGATCAGATCTTCTCTTTTCATAAACAGCCTGATGTTCTTCTCCAAAGGAATCTGAATGATGGGAATTGAAATACCGGGAATTTTCATGGTGCAAATTTCGGGAAAGTTTTTGAGATCTGCTTAGATGTTGGGTGCAGGATGATGGATGTGGGATGGCTTTCACTGTTTTTTTGAAACTGCATTTTCTATGATTACCTTGTTGCGCCCCGGATTGAACGGCCTGTCTGAGCTCTCGCGGTGACGCCAGGAGCCGGGAAGCGAGTAGTGAAAGCCGGAAAAGGCGCCCAAATATTAAAGAGCAATATACTTCCGGAAACTCCAGAATTTTCTTGTTTCGAGATAATTAAAATCATTTTCCATGGCATACGCTTCACGTTCGAAGGAAATGGAGCGGTACGCTGAAAACGAATCCTTCAGCCTGAAATACCAGTAATAATACTCGGTCACATACCACAGATAAAAGAAAACAATCAGCAGTTCACGCTGCTGACGCAGGTGAATTTTTTCGTGATTGATCAGTACCCTGTCCTGCTGCGACTCCGTTTTCCTAAGGATGATAAAAGGGAAAAGCGTGATCGCTGAAATTTTTGTATTTTTGAGGAGTGACTGGCAGACGATAATCATTCAACAAAGATAAAATTTTCAGCCATTTTGATTTAACCCATGAGCGAAAATACCATCAAAGAAAATGAGGACTTTTATTATAACGGACAGGGTTATAAGGTTTTTACAGAGAAATTCCACCTGAAACGCGGCTATTGCTGCAAAAGTGGCTGTAAACACTGCCCCTATGGCTATGATAAAAAAACCGACCGTTTTATAAAACCGATTAAAAAAATTTAATAATTAATTACGATGAAATCAACCATCAGCGAATGCCGCAAAATAAATTTTAAAGCAATGAGCAAAAAATATGCTTTTCTTCTTTTGGCTGCTGCAACATTAGGATTTACTTCCTGCAGTCCGTTTCAGGTGAAATCTGATTACGCGGAAACCGCAAATTTCAACACGTACAGAACATACAAACTGAGAATCGACGATCTTAAACTGAATGACATCGATAAAGACCGCGTACTGAACGAAGTTTCAAAACAATTGCAGACGAAAGGTTTAAATGTTTCTGAAACTCCGGATCTGATTGTCAACGTGAAAGCGAACCACAAAAAGGTTCAGGATGTGCAGAGTTCAAGACCTTACGGCATGTACGGCTGGGGCGGGCCTTTCGGTTGGGGCGTTGGAATGAACAGAACCTGGACTTCCAATTACAACCAGGGCGCTTTGATTATTGATCTGATCGACTCAAAAACCCAGAAACTGGTTTGGCAGGGAACCGGCAGCGGAATTTCGGTAGATTCTCCAAAGTCAAAACAGAAACAGATCCCGGAAATTGTTGCAGAAATAATGGCCAACTATCCGCCGCAGAAAGGGAAATAAATTTACATCTATAAAAAAAACCTCTTAAAAGCGGTTTTTTTTGTGTCGTAACGGTAGGTTTTCAACCTAATGTGAAACTTTGGGCCTTTGTGGTTCAGATTCTAACCACAAAGCCACAAAGCAGGCTATTCTTAAACTGTGTAAAAGAACATAAAGAGATTCGCTACACTGAATTTTGAATCATATTTTAGCGTAGAGTTGCTATATTTCTTGATTTAAAGCGAAAGGATATTAAGCTTAAACGAGAAACTTTGGGCCTTTGCGGTTCAGATTCCAACCACAAAGCCACAAAGCAGGCTATTCTTAAGCTGTGTAAAAGAACATAAAGAGATTCGCTACATGACATCAAAAGGACACTGAATTTTGAATCATATTTTAGCGTAGAGTTACTATATTTTCTTGATGTACTTTAAAACGACAGGTTATTAAGCTAAAACAAGAAACTTTGTGACTTTGTGGTTGTGTAAATTCCAACCACAAACTCACAACGCAGGCTGTCAAAAAATTAATAAAAAGAGCATAAAGAGGGTCACTACAATGACATTAAACGAACACGTAGTTTGAATTATCGTATTTTTATCGCAGAGCTACCGTATTTTCTTGATGTACTTTAAAGCGACAGGTTATTAAGCTTAAACAAGAAACTTTGTGATTTTGTGGTTGTAAATTGCAACCACAAAGTCACAAAGCAGGCTGTTCAAAAAATTAATAAAAAGAGCATAAAGAGGGTCACTACAATGACATTAAACGAACACGTAGTTTGAATTATCGTATTTTTAACGCAGAGCTACTGTATTTTCTTGATGTACTTTAAAGCGGCAAGGTTATTAAGCTTAAAAGAGAAACTTTGTGACTTTGTGGTTTAGATTTCGAAAAAAGGATCGCGCCCTTTGTGGAGCGCGATTCTTTTTTTTCTAATGCATGGTATTTAACACTGTGATTCCCCAAAGAGGAAAAAGCGACTTCACTCATTTACTCTCCCAAAACTTCGACAATCGGGTTTCCGATATTTCCGCTTGGGAACTGAATATGCAGAAGCGCTGAGAGCGTGGGCGCAATATCGGTCATGTTATACTCCCTGTTGCTTTCCCCATTTTTAATTCCCCAGCCCATAAAAATTAACGGAATATGCGAATCGTAGGAATTCCAGGCACCATGGGTAGTCCCCAACTTGGAATATGCAGGCAGCCAGGAATCATGATAAATCACCTGAATATCGCCTGATCTTTGCCAATTGTATCCATTAACAATGCGGGTTTTCAGAGGTTCGGGAACAGAAGATGAACCCGCTTTTTTCATATCCACTGCGAACAAAACAGACTTGTCTTTATTTAAAATATCAAGAAGTGCCTGTTTCACCTGTTCGGAATCCAGTTTATTGTCAGCGATCACTTTATCATCCAGATACACCTGATTATTGGTCACTTTGGCAATTAAATTATCCACGTTAAACCTGTCTTTCAGCATTTTATTAAACTCTTTGTTATCCTCTCCATAAAATCCGGCCGGCATCTGGTGTTCCTGCATAAAACCCACAGAATGCGCACCCCCGTGATCTGCAGAAAGAAAAACCGTATATTGATTTTTGCCGATATTCTGATCCAGATATTTAAAAAACGCTGCCAAATCCCGGTCTAATCTTAAATAAACGTCTTCCACTTCAATGGAATTGGGTCCGAATTTATGACCTGCATAATCGGTAGAAGCTAAATTAATAGCCAGAAAATCGGTCACTACACCGGAACCTAGACTTTCTCCTTTGATGGCCGCTTCTGCGATTTTCAGGGTAAGCGTATTTCCAAAGGGCGTCGAACGGATATTGTCTTTTTTGGCATTATAATCAGCGGCCAAATTGCTGTAAGGAAATGTCGGTGTTTTTGCACTGCCCAAAAGTCCTTCCCATGGCGAATTATCCGGAGAACTTTCTGTGTACTCGCTGATGGGAAGCAAAGTATTCCAACCGTTTTTCACCAATTCGTCCGGTATTTTCTGTGCATTAAAATCATTCACCCATTTTGGCAAAGCCTGCATATAATAAGAACTCGTCACAAAATTTCCTGTAGAATCATCAAACCAATACGCTCCGGTTGGGTTATGTCCTGCGGGAAGAATGGAGGCTCTGTCTTTTAAAGAAACGCCCACCACTTTTGCCTGGAAATTCGTCGCCAGTCTCAGCTGATCGGTCACGGTAGTTGCCCACAAATTTTTCGGTGAATGGCTTCCCACTTTAGCATCTGCGGTTCCAACCGGCTTTACACTTTCATCCGTTGTACAGTAGACATTTTTTCCTGTGGTTTTATCAAACCAGTCATTCCCGGCAATTCCGTGAATGGCAGGAACTGAGCCGGTATAAATGGTGGTATGCCCTACTGCGGTATAAGTCGGAATATAATTAATATGAACATTGTTCAGCGAATATCCCTGATTCAAAAGGCGTTTAAAGCCATCACTTCCATATTTTTCATAATAGCGGTACAAAAAATCCCACCGCATCTGATCGACCACCAAACCCACTACGAGTTTTGGTCTTTCGGGTTGGGACGATTTATTTTTTTGCGCGTTCAGGCTGAACAGCGACAGAAAAACGAAACATAAAATCTGAATTTTTCTTGACATGGTTTTTTACTTTTTATGAAATACAAAGATAAGAGGTTTGGTTGGGATTGAGGTTAAGTAATGGTTAAAGTTGGAGGTTTTAAGGCGAGTGGCTGCGGGTACCTCAGCCACCGGGTAAATTTGATTTTATGCGGTTTTTTGACTACATAGTGTTACCGGTTCAGGGAGCAATTATTTAATCTCTGTTTTTAATAAGAATATAGCCTGTCTGCTTGTAGGTTTGTTTGTTTTGGGGTTCTTCCCAGGTAATAAAATACCAGTAAGCGTCCGTTGCTAATGTTTTTGAGTTGTATTTTCCTTCCCAGATATAACTTTCACCAGAGGACCGGAACAAAATTTTATTTTGCCTGTCGAAAATAACAAGGGAGAATTTAGCTTTGTTTTTCATTTCATTAAAGTCCAGATAGTCATTAAACCCGTCACCGTTTGGAGAAATGAAATTGGGAAAATGCGTGATCATGAAATCCTGTGACGCTATCGTGCATTTGTCGGATGAAAGCACGTAAGCCGTATTTAACCCAAACGGCAGGTTTCTAAATGTATTAGAATTTTGATACGGTGTGATACCGTTCGAATTTTCTATAGCATATTCATAAGGCGGAAGTCCTCCTGTTGCATTTATTGTTGCTGTTTTTCCGTCAATCTGTATGGTAATCGCTGGCGGTGTATAAGTTTTCAGATAGATCTCGGTAATGCGGAAACAACCTGAAGAATCTGAGGTTTTAACATATACTACTGTAGAAACTTTACCCCGATAATTACTGATATCTGCCATGTTAATTTCTTTTGTCAGAGCGCTGTCTTCATAATACTGAAACTTAACAATAGACGGATCACTGTTTGCTGTTTCAAATTCCTTTAAATTATAAATTCCAAAATTATCGTTGTCAACACAGGAGAAGAGATCGATGCTCCGGGTTGCCATTTGCTTTAAAAAAACAGTTACTTTTATTTCTTCGGAATCGGGGAAAGTTTCCGTACCTTCAAAATAATAAGTGAAGGTAACCTGATCAAGCCTTGTGTTATTCGGTTCATAATATACCTTACCGTCTTTATCAACATAAGCCTTTCCTTCTGCCGGCTGAGCAGTAATTTTTGTTTTGGATGGGTTAACCGGTTTAGAGGGAGGGGTAGAAAATTCAGGCGTGATTGGCGGAGCCAGATTTTCACAAAAACTTAATGTGAATTCTTTTGGAGGCCCGGTTACCGTACATTTGTCATACAGGAAAACTTCGGTATCAATTGCCGGAGGACAGAATTGTTTGCTTACTCTGCATTTATAGTATCCATATTGCCCCTTTGGATCCAGCCGGTTGGTAACCTCCGGGAGTTTAGTCCAGTTAATTAAATCAGCCGAGTAATACCATTCATAACTGTCGAAATTATCCTGCACTTCCAGGTATTTAAAATTATCGCAACCGCCAATTCTTGAAATGAAAGGATCGACGCTGAACCCTGCGAAATAACCGCCATACCCAACAAGCGGATTGCCTGCGGCCAGACCTACGGTAACAGATTTTTTGTTATCGGTAGAAACGGTAATATCACCTTTGGCATCCGGAAGGGAATAGACTTCCCAATCCAATGTTCCCGGCACAGGAAAAGGCCCCAACAGACCGTCCTGCTTATTGTTTACAAACACATTTGCATTCTTCTGCGTTATAATATTTAGTTTTACGAAATTGTCCATGTAACTACCCCCATTCATATTAAGATTCTCATCCACTGCGGAGATCTCATCAATCTTACTTGGAAGGAGACAGGATAAGGGTGGAATAATGTTCATGGCACCTGTACTGCGGTCATTATCTGGGTTTCCTGCTAATATTTGATAGACGTAGCTGGGTTTTGATGTTTTGATATATAAGGTGTAGATGTTTTCGGCAGTATTGGCTGCCTGGTAAGAACCGTTTTCCAGAAATTGAAAACTTCCCGCTTTTGGCAAGATGAAGTCGGGCGTTCCGGAAGAGTTGTTGTTAAGAAAGACAGCGGTATTATCTTCTGCAGCAACGATAAGTGTTTTTTCCATTGTGGATTCAGCCATATCTCCATTGCCGCTCATTACAATATATTCGGTCCCAATTTTTTCTACGGGAATAACCTGATCCATAAAGATATCGGTAAAATAATCGCGTCCTAAATTAACACCCCCTAAAAAGTTTCCGCTTGTAACACTTACAGGTTTATCACTCTCTATTTTTGCGCCTATCAAACCGTTATATTTAAAATTGTCCCTATTGACATTATCAACTTCAAATAGGTATGACTCCCCTTTGTTTAGCCGAACCGTTCTTTTAACTGCATTGGGTGTACTGTCGTTAGTGAAGATCAGGGTAGATTCATAATTTGATAACGTCACCGTAGTATTGTCTTCTGTAGCTATAATACCTGCGATATAATTACTGAAGATGACTTTTACCCTGTTCATCCCCAGATAGAAGGTTTTTCCAAGAGCAGACCGGCCTTTTGATGTTATAAGCTCTGCATCTTCATTCATTGAGAATCTATAATTTGCAAAAAAATTACCGTCACCAATAAGGTGTAACCCTTTCTTTAAGACTTTCATTTTTTCTTTGTTGTCCTCAACGATCATCTGTTCTCTCGGCATGTCATAAAAGAAACCCGGAGCTCCTTTCTTTACGGTAGTACTTCCGACTAAAATGTTTCCGCTGTATATCTTGATAGTAACAGGGGTGAGACTTGCCGTTGAAAGATATAAACGCTGGATACCGGTACCGTCTGCAGGAGTATTACTGCCCATCGGTGCAAACCAATGTTCCGAATCCGACTGAGAAAAGCAGAGAAAGGGTAAAAGAAACAATAGTAATAATATTGCGGAGGGTTTTGTCATTAAATAAAATTTGCAATAAATTTATAACAAAATGACAAAACATTTACGATATTGTTTACAATGACAGAACAAAAGAAGCTATTTCTTTTTTTTCAACATGATTTTACAAGTTTTGTGCAAAAAGGTTTATCTACCAACTAAGTTTAAAACGCAAATTAAAAGATAGATGTTTAATTTTATGTTCAACAAGCAGATTAAAAGAAACCAGTAACGAGAATAATCTTTTGAGTGATCCTAATTCAAATCTACAGCACCACATTAGGAATTGCTTTCCAAAATTATTATCTTCGTCATGTGACACAGCGCAACATCTTTAATAACGATGCAATTACATTTGTGAATTACTCCGATTTAGAGTCTTACAAAAAACAAGACCATAGCATCTCTATAGCACGTCTACAACCAGTCTACTGTTTTTATAGTTAAGTCATTGATCTGCTGTACATCTTTATGCGCGTATCCTATCTCAGGAGTAAAAGAATCCGTACCTTTAGGTTTAACAAAACACGGATATTATGGCAAGAATTACCAAAAACGGATTGCTCAGCGGAATATTGGGAGAGCTGGTGTTCGTTAACAGCGACTCTCCGCATGTGCGTACCCGACCTTCGCAACCTCAACAGACCGAGAAAACGAAAGCTGCAGCGAAGGCGTTCGGTTACGCCAGTGCGCAGGATAAGCTGCTCCGAGGGGCATTAGAGCGTCAGCTGTCGCTGATCACCGACCCCAAATATGCATCGCGACACCGCGCCAGATTACGCAAGGCACTGGCTCCCATCCACCAAAACCCTATGAATTTCAGCCTCAGTCTGCCGGAAGCACTGGTGGGTTTTGATTTTAATGTCCTGTGTCTGTGGGAAAAAACCACCGCTTTTTATCCGGAATTCAGCGTGAGTGAAGGCAAGGTGCTGGAATGTGCTATTCCGGTGCTCAAGGCGGGGCGTGAAATTGTGCTTCCCCAGGACGCCCACAGCGCTGAGTTGAGGCTGGATGCTTTTACAGTAAATCCTTTGGGCCGCAACATGACGCTTGATCTGCTCGGCAGCCACCATGCGGAAATCTCCGTCTTTTCAGCAACCTCGCCAGCCGTCTGGACATGTGAAATTCCTCATGAGCCTGCGTGGCTGGTGGTGACAGGCACTCTCCTGCTCAAATCGGCGACTCCAAACTGCACCGCTGCGCTTCGTGGGAGCTCGACTTATCTCTTTGCGAGGAAGGTGTGAGGGCGGGTGTACCTGAGTGCTAAAAAAGTTTGGCTCAAAGAATGAGAAACAGAGCAACCTTAGGTTTTGTCTGTGGGAACAACACAACTTATTGATGAACCTGCATAAGGTCAGATCTGCTTTAATTTGCTATTAGTTTCCGGTACAACCGGGTTCAATTGCCCTCTTCGCTACAAAATGCTGCCAATCTCTTTTATTTTTCGGGTTTTTTGGGATACAGCATTTCCCGATATCTTTTGGGATACAACACAACATAAATCGGGAAACCCAATACATCAACACCGTTAAGATTTGCTTCCAAAAAATTATTTATCTTCGTGACACGACACAACCTGTATGTTGAATTATATCATACATTATATGTTGAGATTTGCTTTCAAAAATTATTATCTTCGTGACACGACACAACTTTTCCGTCAAGATTTCCCGCGTTCATTTGGTTGAGATTTGCTTTCAAAAATTATTATCTTCGTGACACGACACAACACAGGAAAAGTTGCGAAAATAGGATTTCAGGTTGAGATTTGCTTTCAAAAATTATTATCTTCGTGACACGACACAACTATCAACATAATTATTCAGCGTGAGAAAGGGTTGAGATTTGCTTTCAAAAATTATTATCTTCGTGACACGACACAACAGCGACATTGACCATTCACGAAGACGGGAAGTTGAGATTTGCTTTCAAAAATTATTATCTTCGTGACACGACACAACTATAAGAAAAACGGAACAAGTGACAATTTTGTTGAGATTTGCTTTCAAAAATTATTATCTTCGTGACACGACACAACCATAGGAAGAACACGGGCTTTCCCGTCCAAGTTGAGATTTGCTTTCAAAAATTATTATCTTCGTGACACGACACAACCCCTCCGTAATAACTCACAGCTATACCTGTGTTGAGATTTGCTTTCAAAAATTATTATCTTCGTGACACGACACAACTTGTTTAGGTTGTTTTAAAGTGGTAATGTAGTTGAGATTTGCTTTCAAAAATTATTATCTTCGTGACACGACACAACATTAACAGAAACCGCAATTAAACAAATAGGGTTGAGATTTGCTTTCAAAAATTATTATCTTCGTGACACGACACAACAACAGACGCTTCCGCAATGCAGATCATCGAGTTGAGATTTGCTTTCAAAAATTATTATCTTCGTGACACGACACAACTTTATTCCTGCATCATAAATTATGGCACATGTTGAGATTTGCTTTCAAAAATTATTATCTTCGTGACACGACACAACACAAATGAGTATAATGTCACGCCTATTATAGTTGAGATTTGCTTTCAAAAATTATTATCTTCGTGACACGACACAACCGAATGGTCGATATTGTGCTTTACTTTATTGTTGAGATTTGCTTTCAAAAATTATTATCTTCGTGACACGACACAACACCTTTTTGAAAGAAAAACAAATGCAGATAGTTGAGATTTGCTTTCAAAAATTATTATCTTCGTGACACGACACAACAATATTCTCTATTTGGAATCGTTCTAAATAGTTGAGATTTGCTTTCAAAAATTATTATCTTCGTGACACGACACAACAACAACTGGAAAGTAGTGCGCACGAAGGTAGTTGAGATTTGCTTTCAAAAATTATTATCTTCGTGACACGACACAACGAAAATAAAATCTTTCGGACGACCACCAAGTTGAGATTTGCTTTCAAAAATTATTATCTTCGTGACACGACACAACAAAGAGCTCACAGATGAGATAGCCCTGACTGTTGAGATTTGCTTTCAAAAATTATTATCTTCGTGACACGACACAACCAATGAAAACACCTGGAAAAACGAAACAGAGTTGAGATTTGCTTTCAAAAATTATTATCTTCGTGACACGACACAACTGAATGCTTGGAAAACTGTATTCCATATCCGTTGAGATTTGCTTTCAAAAATTATTATCTTCGTGACACGACACAACGAATACATAAAAACACGTTTTGCACTTACCGTTGAGATTTGCTTTCAAAAATTATTATCTTCGTGACACGACACAACTTTGGCGTAAGAATACACGGTCGGCGTTGTGTTGAGATTTGCTTTCAAAAATTATTATTATAGTTCCCCCGGAAAATCGGACAGTAAGTTTAGTTGAAAAAAAACAATTAAATTTACAATATGTCACAGCGAAGAAAATTCAATTCAGGATTCAAATTTAAAGTAGTAGTTGAAGCATTAAGCG
>NZ_JAHOPF010000001.1 GCF_019038595.1 Kaistella soli | reverse complement strand
ACATTCCCACACTACACGGAAAAATCTTTGAAGGGATTTTCCCTATGTGGAAATTTGCAAAACTGTTACCCTCAAAACAAACAAAATCAAACTTAACTTTTACAATTTACTGTCCAAACTTTGGGGGGAACTATATTTATTATATCGCAGAAAACATCAGAAACAAAAACGTGAGCTGTGTGATGAGTTTCTGGAATAACGATCAGATCAATCCCGGCACTAAGCTTCCGGCGCTTTTAGAAAAGTTTATCAGTGTGAATTGATTGTATCCCCTAAATGATGAATTTGAAATTCACAAAAACAATTACATATGGAGAACCGTTCTTTATTCAGGACATTAATATCTGGACGCAGGAGTGGAAATCTACAGGAGAAAAGATCGATGTAAAAGATCCCATTTACCATCGGTAATTCGTTTTTGATATTTTCGAACTCGACAGCAATGGCCAAATAATTCGATTTGCAGCAGGTGAATTTTAGAATGCTATCTGGGGAATTTATGAACCTGAAGATTCACCATCACTGTAATCAATGACGAGAAAAACTTTTAAGCGGGATTATATAATTTTGATCTCTGATTTGCAAAAAACCTGTTGCTTTAAACACCAACTTCGTGCAAGAAAATCCTGAGAAATATAAAGAATTATTTAAAGTTTGGAATTTTACTAAACAACCTTAAGTTTACAAACCTATAATACCATGGAAGAAAGCAAACCAACATTTAAATCACTAAGAACTTTTATTGGTTCTGTGAATTTTGAACTATCGCAGGCGTTTTATAAAGATTTGGGTTTTGAGGAAAGGAATATTTCGGAAAATATGTGTTTATTTATTAAGGGTGATATAAGTTTTTAACTTCAGGATTACTACGTGAAAGAATGGCTGGAAAACACAATGGTTCTGCTGGAAGTAGAAAGCGCTGCCAATTTCTGTCAATATTTACAGGAACTTGAACTTGACAGAAAATATGAAAATGTAAAAGTAATTCCCGTGCAGCAAAACGATTGGGGAAACGAATGTATGCTCATTGATCCGTCAGGTGTACTTTGGCATTTTGCGGAATTTAAATAACAGATTTAAAAACGGCAGCTGATTATATCGATTTTGTAAAATGTGTTTTAGTATAGTATGAACTTTTACGCTATCCGATTCCAACTTCTTTATCAGCTAACAGGTACTTTTTTCGAAATCACCAAATTTTGAGATTTTATATTGATTATTTTAATAACTTAACGATCTGATAAGTATTGGCAGCGCTTTCGCAAAGCCTCTTCGCTTTATGTAATTTTTCAAATCGCATTTAACTATGATCAATTTTGAAACATCAAATTCTCCTTTCTTTATAGAAAATAAAAGTTATGTAGAAGACATTCAATCGCAACTTGAGGACTATAGCCCAAAGTTTAGCGGTTTCTGCAATGCTTATGGGTATGATGTCGATATCAAATTGATACGCACCGTATATCCGGCCACCATTAAGCTTTATAAACATCAAAGCACCCAAGCCGGATCCCTGAAACCAATTTATTCTGTTGACTTTTACAAAACCGAAATTGGATTAAGTAAGATCTATAAAAATGATATCGTAAAGATTGGGAAATCTAAACTTCATAGAATTTTTACGAGCTCACTGAACAAACAATTTCTCCCCTCTCCTTTCTATATAACAACTTCGAAAGAAGGAATCTCTGAGGAAGTAATCGATTTTATAAAACAATATCAGGTAGAAAATCTCCTTCTTGAAAATCAAAAATTGAAAGTTACAATACCCACAAAAGTAAAAGATTTCGCAATCCTGGAAACTTTAGAAAGTTTAATAAAAAACAGTATCTAAATGTCTCACTATGCAGGGCCAAATACAACCAACGAAATGAAACTTCCACCATACGAACAATATCCAAGTATTTCAGACGCAAAAATAGTGTTGAGACAGATTCAGTCTTTCGACATTCATGATATTATTGAAATTTCATTCTATAACGGTGTTCGGGCTGCCACACTGGAACAAGCCATAGAAATGCAGGCTAAAATAGATATGGACTACCGCAACGGAAGTTCAATTCACTGGGGTATTGCAGACCCACTAACAGATAAATTGTCGGTACCTGCGGATATTATCGCGGGCTGGACCAAGGTGAAGGTGAACTGGGCTGCGTTCTATTGCCTCAATACCGCGGACGGGGTTATATGACTTCTGCCCTTTCATCAGCCATTGAATTCGGACTGAATACTATCGGACTGAAACGCATCTGGGCAATTACCAGTCAAGAAAACAAAAAAGCAATACAGCTTATTGAAAACCTTAACTTTATAAAAATTAAAGATTTGGACGGCGATGAGGTTGAATATGAATTGAGGCAAGATTTAAGGATAACCGAATAAGCATAATGCTTGTTTTGTTATACTGATAAGTACGAATTATAAAATCCCGGCAAGTTGAGATCCGCGGTCTTTTCTCTACAATTCAACACTTTTGCGTTGAATGCAAATAATCTTTATTTTTGAGCATTATAAACTGTATTTTTTGAAAAATAAAAAACAACTCCCTTTAGTGATTTTCAGTAACAGACTGATATTGCTGCCATTTACACTCGAAATCTGTGAAGAAATTTTAAATGGAAACTTTGATATCACCTACAGCATCGGATTAAATAAAGGCAGAAACTGGCCCGATTCGGACATTTTAGAGACGCTGCCAAGAATAATTGCCAATTTATCGAAAGTAAACTCGCCTACCGGGTTCGAGTCCTGGATGATTGTAAAAAAGGAGACTAATGAAATTATCGGAGATATCGGTTTCAAAGGTTTCGACGCATTACATCACAGCTGCGATCTTGGCTACGGGATCATTGAAACTGAAAGAAGAAAAGGATATGCGGAAGAAGCCTCAAAATGTTTGATTGATTGGGTCCTGAATACTGACTCATCTATTGATATCACCGCTTCCACTCACCTCGGCAATACCGGATCAATAAATTTGCTTCAGAAATTAAATTTTATAGAAATTAAGCGGGATAGCGTATTTAGATACTGGCAATTAGTGAAGAACTAAGGCTCAACCGGACTGATATAATGCGGGGCGATCTGGTAATTGCCTAAAATGTCAGACAAAACATCATCAAATCATGTAATATCAATTTTATTAAAATGAAAGCATTAACATTCAGTAAATTCGGCGGTCCAGAGGTTTTAGAATATATTGAAACTGAAAACCCCAAAATATCAGAGCACGAAGTTTTGGTAAAGATGGAAGCGATCGGTTTGAATTACGCTGATATTTACAGAAGGAAAGGAAATTATCACCTCAAAGGAAATCCGCCTTTTATCGCGGGTTATGAAGGTGCAGGAATTGTGGTAGAATCTAACAGTACAAAGGCCAAAGCAGGTGACCGTGTGGCATTTGCTGATGTTCCGTTTGCCAATGCAGAATTTGTAAGGGTGCCGGAAGAACATATTATTCCGATCAGTGAAGATATCAGTTTTGATCTGGCTGCCTCTGTTTTACTGCAGGGTTTAACCGCTCAGTATCTGTCGGAAGACAGTTTTAAGGTGAAAGAAAATGATGTGGTTTTAATACACGCCGCTGCAGGAGGTGTAGGTCAGATCCTGACACAGATTTGCAAAATGAAAGGCGCAAAAGTTATAGGGCTGACAAGAGATGAAAGCAAACTGCTGATCATTAAAAACAATAAAGCGGATTTTGCGTTACAGCTCAATTCAGACTGGACTCAAAAGGTAATGGAAATTACCAGTGGAAAGGGTGTTGATGGTGTTTTTGACAGTGTCGGTTCAACGCTGATGCAAAGTTTTGAGGTCACCAGAGAATGCGGTACTGTAGTTTTTTATGGGATGAGCGGCGGCGATCCCGAACTCATCAACCCAAGAATGCTGATGGACACCAGTAAAACATTGACCGGCGGAGATCTGTGGAGTTATCTCAATTCCCCTGAAGAAAGAATCAGAAGATCAAAACAGTTATTTGAGTGGATCACAGAAGGCAAAATTGTTATTCAGGAACCCATTAAGTTTAAACTGTCGGAAGGAAAAAAAGCCCACGAATATTTAGAAAGCGGTAAAAGCTCCAGTAAAGTTTTATTGATTCCCTGAAATTAGGAATTTCCAAATTCAATACTACTCTATTCTGCCTTGTTAAAAACCTAAACTGTTTTAAAATCTGAGGAACAAAAGCTATCGGCGTAATTTTATTGCCGCGGTAAAGCTTATACCATCAAGAATCTTATCAGCAGAACATTCCATGACCTAATTGATCCGGTTTCTATATTCGCTTGGACTTACTCCCAAAAGTTTTTTTACATACCGTGTAAAAAACGAATGGCTGGAAAAGCCCATCTCATCAGCCAGTTCCGAAATATTAAGGTTTTTGTTTTCCAGCAGCAGGATAATACGGTCTTTAGTGTAGCGCTGTATCCATTGTGATGCGGTGATGCCTGTATTGGCTTTGCAAATCTGATTAAGATATTTTGGGCTAATGTGTAGTCTGTCGCTGTAAAACTGCACTTCCCTATTCTTCATGCAATGGAGCTCCAGCAGATGTACAAAGCGTTCGTACAGGGTGCCGCTCTGCAAAGTACGGCTGCGCCGCTCCAGCTGATCCATAAAAACATCCCACATTTCTAAAATAAAAAGCTGCATCTGCAGTCTTAAAATCTCCTTATAAAAACGGTTACCGGTTTCCAGTGATTTGGCGTAAAGGGACTGAAAATTCTTTAAAATCCGATCCTTATTAATTTTGTCCGGATGCAAAACCGGATTAATTCTATGATGCAGAATGGCATCTGTAGCCGTATTGAGATTGGGATAATTATCGGAAAGCAGCTGCTTATCGACAAACAGAACGGTTGCTTTAAAAGTTCTGGAAAATGATAATCCGGAAACCGCATTATCGGCTAGCCAGAAAATAAATTCGCCCGCTTTGCAGACAAACGCCCGTTCATTGAAAACAAAACTTATGCTTCCGCGCTCACAATAAATGTGGGTATGGTAATGTTTCTGGAAGTCTTCGGGAAATTCTTCGCTTCCTGAGGCTTTCAGCATGATGATTTTTGGGTCTTCCATAACCTGTATTCAGTTCCAATTAATCCGTATGCTAAAATAGGTAATATCTGACATTTTTACTGTACTATATGTAACAAAATTACGACAGACTGTTTTTAAATTTGCATTATCAATAACAGCAAATAATGGAAACACAGGATATTTTTGAAAGATTAAGAAACGGAGAAACTATTTCTTCAGGTGATCCCCAGGCCTATAAAATGCGGGACGCATCCTTTGCCACCAAAGCCCTTCTGCTTAAAATGAACAGCAGCGCAAACCCAAACGAAATAAGGGAAATACTGAGTGAAATCACAGGAACTGAAATTGATGAAAGTGTAACGGTGTTTACTCCACTACACATCAATTACGGAAAGCACACCCGCATCGGTAAAAATGTATTCATCAATTTTGACTGCGTTTTTCTTGATTTAGGCGGAATTACTATCGAAGACAATGTTCTCATTGCTCCAAAAGTAAGTCTGCTTACAGAAAGTCATCCGCTGGATCCCACTGACAGGCAGTCCCTGATTCCCAAACCCATTTACATTAAGAAAAATGCGTGGATCGGTGCCAATGTAACCATTCTGCAAGGAGTAACTGTAGGAGAAAATGCTGTGGTGGCAGCCGGATCAGTGGTTTCTAAAGATGTTCCTGATAACGCAGTGGCAGGCGGAATTCCGGCAAAAATTATCAGAGCAATATCAATATGAAAACCTTAGCAATCACCCTTTCAATGATCATAACAGGAACGATAATTTCCTGCAGTCAAAACAAATCAACAATGGACAATACCACACAAGAATTAACCGCCATTTTCCCGAAAGGTGAAAAAGGATCAAGTGAAACATTTACCGGAAATGCTTATCCAACGGGGCTAGTAGATGCAGACAGCGTTTACAGCACTTTAGTGGGTAATGTTTATTTTGAACCCGGTGCAAGGAGCAACTGGCACAGTCATCCTTCGGGTCAGATTTTAATTATTACCGACGGAATTGGCTATCATCAGATCGAGGGAAAAGAAATTGAGATCATTAAAAAAGGCGATATTGTAAAATGCCCGCCCAATGTCCGTCACTGGCACGGTGCAAGTGCTAAGGTAGGTTTACAGCAGTTATATATCGTTCCGAATACCGATAAAGGAATTGTTACCTGGAACGAAGAAGTGACAGATGAAGTTTATCAAAGTGTACAATAAATTTTAAATAAAAAATTAAACATCATTAATAATGGAAAATAATATCAAAGATAAAGTAGTAATTATCACCGGTGCCAGCAGCGGAATGGGCGAAGCAGCCGCGAAACATTTAGCAACGCTGGGAGCAACCGTTGTTCTGGGCGCAAGAAGAGCTGATAAAATTGAACAGTTAGCAAAAGGCATCAATGCAACCGGCGGAAAAGCTCTTGCAGTAACAGCGGATGTCACTTTTCTGGAGCAGGTAAAAAAACTCGTTGATACTGCTGTAGAAAAATTTGGAAAAGTAGATGTGATTTTGAATAATGCAGGTATAATGCCTCTGTCGCCAATGGACAGAATAAATGTGGAGGAATGGAATACCATGATTGATGTGAATATTAAAGGCGTGCTGAATGGTATTGCTGCGGTTCTTCCGTATATGAAAGCGCAAAAGTCCGGTCAGATTATCAATACCTCTTCTGTAGCCGGTCATAAAGTATTTAATGGTTCTGCGGTTTACTCTGCCACAAAATATGCGGTCCGTGCACTAACGGAAGGTTTACGGATGGAAGTGAAAGCCTATAATATCCGTACCACGATTGTCTGTCCGGGAGCTGTGAAAACAGAGTTGCTGGATCATATTTCCGAAGCGGATATTCAACAGGCGAACAAAGATTATGTAGGTGAAGTAGGAATCAGCCCTGACAGTTTTGCACGCGTTGTGGCTTTCGCCATCAGCCAACCGGAAGATGTTGATATTAACGAAGTGATCTTCCGTCCCACAGCGCAGGAATTATAAGCCAACATAAAAGGGAATGCGAATGATGAATGGAAAAATAATTAAAAAACAACTCAAAATATGAAAAATACAGTAATGACAGCATTGGCCTTTCTGATGATTTTCAGTCAGGCATTTGCCCAAAATAAAAATCAGGATTCAAAACCAATGGAAACAACAGAACACTATACTTTTAAGCTCAGCGATAAAGTTTCAAGACAGAAAGTCTCTTTTAAAAACCGTTACGGAATCACGCTTTCCGGCGATCTGTATCTTCCCAAAAATGCCGGAAACAGGAAATTAGCCGGTCTTGCAATCGGCGGACCTTTCGGTGCTGTAAAGGA
This sequence comes from Kaistella soli, assembly GCF_019038595.1. Taxonomy (GTDB): domain Bacteria; phylum Bacteroidota; class Bacteroidia; order Flavobacteriales; family Weeksellaceae; genus Kaistella; species Kaistella soli. The sequence continues at coordinate 658,757 of NZ_JAHOPF010000001.1, read as the reverse complement.
ACAGTCGTCCGGTCTCTATGCGAATCAAATGGCAGAAAGAGGTTTTGCTGTTGTGGCATTCGACCCTTCGTATACCGGTGAAAGCAGTGGCGAACCGAGAAATGTTGCGTCACCCGACATCAATACTGAAGATTTCAGTGCGGCGGTTGACTTTTTAGGACTTCAAAAAAATGTGGACAGAAAAAAGATCGGGATTATCGGGATCTGTGGTTTCGGAGGTTTTGCACTGAACGCCACCGCTGCTGACAAGCGCATCAAAGCGGTTATTGCTTCCACAATGTACGATATGACCCGGGTGATGTCTAAAGGCTATAATGATGTGGTGACGCTGGAGGAACGTACAAAAACACTTGAGAAATTGGGCGAACAGCGTTGGAAAGATGCTGAAACAGGCACGTTTGCTTACGGTGCTAAATTAAATGACGATCTGAAAGGCAATGAACCTCAGTTTATAAAAGAATATTTCGACTATTACCGCACGCCAAGAGGATATCACGAACGTTCAGTGAATTCAACTGGCGCATGGACGGCTACTAATGCTCTGTCATTTATGAATATGCCCATTTTAAGTTATATCAAAGAAATTTCGCCACGACCTGTTTTAATTATTGCGGGCGAAAAAGCACATTCACGATATTTCAGCGAGACGGCATTTCAGAATGCGAATGAACCTAAGGAATTGGTTATTGTTCCAAACGCTGTGCACGTGGATCTGTATGATAAAGTAGCTATTATTCCTTTCGATAAAATGGAAGAATTCCTGCTCAAAAGTTTAAAATAGCAGCACCATGAAAAATTTGCTTTTCATATATTTAATTTTAACCGCGATGTCCGTCTGCAGGGCATGTACAAAACGATGGCAGGAAAATTTCTGACAGCAGAATCCCACATCTTACTGCAGTACCGCAAGACTTTATCTGACAGCCCTTTATCAATGTAACAATCAGCCGAATCCTATCGACTAACCGTTTATGAATTATGAAAAGTTAAGAGAAAACAGGTTCAACCAGTGGTTTATGGTACATCTGCGTTATCTGCTGGGAGTTGCATTTATCCCATCAGGCTATACCAAACTTATCGGAAACCGGTTTACCCAGATTTCAACGGATCATCCTATCGGGTACTTTTTTGAAGGGCTGTATCAGTCCGGTTTTTATTATCAGTTTATTGGATTTGCACAGCTATTGGCGGGATTCCTTTTGATGACTCAGCGTTTGGCCACTTTTGGAAATTTAATTTATTTCAGTCTGATCACCAATATCTGTATCATCACCATTAGTCTGTCCTTTAAAGGAACATGGCTGATTACTTCACTGATGCTGTTTGCGTCCACTGTACTATTGATCTGGGATTATCAGAAACTTAAACCGATCTTTTCCTACCCTTCTGCTTCAAGAATCAGTGCGCACACCGAGACATCAGTTTACTGGCAAATTACAGGGCTGGTTTATTTTTTACTTTTTATCAGCTTCTCTATTTTTGACCTTAATACAGCTTTGAAAGGTTTTGTCGCAGGCTTAATTTTTATAACGTTCGCAGTTACGAATACAGTTACCTATTTAAGATACAGAAGGAATAAGAAAAATGCCGATGAAAGCAACCGTGATGAGATCAGTTCAGCATCGTCTATTGAGGGCGGAGAGGTTCAGTGAAAAACGGAGCTCTTCCCGCTACATGCCGAATCCCGGTTCTCTCTTAAATCCGGTCTGTCTGGTGGATAACAGCATTAATAAAAAGAAAAGTCCCCATACCGCTGCCAAAACCCAACTATCTCCGCTGTGGCTTACTAATGATACGATTTTGAAAAATGCACCTGAAGATTCAAACATGATATTGGATCCCCAGTGTATCCCGAAAGCCATCCATAAAGACTTGGTAAACCAAACGGCTGATGCGAGCAGCAGTCCGAGTAAAAACAGATAGGTAATCACCGCAAAGCCATCATTCAGACGCCAAATGTGATTAAGGACAAAGATTGCTGACGAAAGTAAGATCCATGGAGTTTTTCCCATTTTATTTCCCAAATGTGCATACAGATAACCGCGGGTCAGAATATCTTCAGCGACGGAAGGAATGGCTGTCATCAGAAGCAGCATAGGAAGCTGCGTCACCACCGACTGAAGTGACTGCTGAAAAGTGATATTCTCAAATCCCAGAAACGATGAGATCAAAAGCGAAAGGGAAAATCCTGCGATCCCGATCAAAAGCCCTTTCAGCAAACTGATCAGCCATCTGTATCTAATGCCTAGTCCGTAGCCTCCGAGGCCTTTCCATCCTTGTAAGAAAGCCAATACCAAGGCAACAACTAAAAATCCGATTTTAAAGACGGCCATTATCCAGAAGTCCGAATAAAACTCCGGAAAATGATAGATGCTGAATAACAGGATAAATCCTAAAACGAAAAATAACAACGCTTTTCTTTTCATCTGCTTATTTTTGATGGGGTGTATATATGCAGCATCTTGGTTTGGATCACATCTTTTTGACCATAATTTTATTCAGGCAGACTAGAGACTTTGTTTTAGCGTCTTCTAGAACCTGAGTTAAAATCTTTAGAATTAAACCCAAAATTACTCTTCCTCAAACAGACTTCCAATTGTACCTTCATCAGGGAAATCGCCGTCTTTTACGTCTTCATCGATGAAGCTGATATGGCCTTCCGTGCTTTCCACCACATCAAAACCCGGATTTATTTCCTCAGCCGGTTCAGGAATGGTGATGTTGATGGATTTTACCTTATCTTTTATAAACTGGTTTCCGATGGCTTTAATTCCTTTTACCGCGATAAACTCATCAATATTGATGGTTTCAGGATCCTTTTCCTTGCCTTTGTCTTTGGCAAAAATGATTTCCGCGGTGGCATTGTCAGCCACAATCACCTGCTCGATAAAGGATTTTGGGTGGTCTGAAGGCATGAAATTCTGAACATTCGTCGTGTTTTCCAAAAGGAAACGTTTGATGAAATAAATCTGCTTTTCGCCGTCAAAATAAATAGCGGTAATCGGCTGTTCCGGTTTCCATTTTTCAAGAATCAAATAGTCGTCATCAAAACGGCTCATCAGATCAAATGAAATGAGTTTTGCCTCACCCTGAGAATTGACGGTTAAAATTCTGTCGTCGCCTTTAAAAGTTCCCAGTAAGGTTCCGCGCGCATCAGCATTTAATCTTCTTACCGTATCATCGAACCAGATTTTTCTCGGTGCCAGCGTAGAATGACCTTCTTCCTTCATATCTACTTTTTTCACCGCATATTTGGTGACCAGATTTCCTTTGGAATCTCTTCCTTTAATCGCCAGTTCAGAGAAATCGATTTCGATTTTATTCTTTCTTACTCTTGCATTAGGTTTTAATATCACCGTAACCAGCTCCGCTTCACCATTCGGATTTGCAGAAAAATAAAGCATCTCTGAGCCTTTTTTATCTGAAGCCAGTTTATAATCGGTATTTCGGGTGACGCCGGTTACCGAAAAACGCTTCATATAATACGGTCCTTCCCTGCCTTCGCGGTAAATCATGTTGTAAACTGTGCGCTTGTCATTCTTTTTCCAGACGGCGACGTGCTCTATATTTTTTCCGATAAAGGTTTTGGCTTCCACTTTTACCACTTTCATGGTACCGTCTTTCTGGAAGGTTATGATGTCGTCAATATCAGAACAGTCGAACAGATACTGGTCTTTTCTAAGTGAAGTTCCGATGAAACCTTCCTCAAAATTAGCATAGAATTTTTCGTTTGCCACCGCCACTTTGGTCGCATCAATGGTATCGAAAACACGGAGTTCGGTTTTACGCTCTTTTCCTTTGCCGTATTTTTTCTGGATATTCAGGAAATAATCAACAGCATAAGCAATCAGGTTTGCCAAATGGTGTTTAACCTGCTCAATTTTGCCTTCCAAGGCCAGCAGGTTTTCAACTGCTTTATCCTGGTCATAACGCGAAATCCGCATAAACGGAAGTTCGGTTAATTTCACGATATCTTCAGTGGTTACTGTCCGCAGAAGATGTTTGGTAAAAGGTTTCAGCGCTTTGTCTACGGCTTCATACACTTCTTCTTTTGAAGATTTTCCTTTGATTTCCTGGTAGATTTCGTTCTCGATGAAAATTTTCTCCAGACTTGCAAAATGCCATTTTTCCTGAAGCTCGTGAAGTTCAATTTCGAGTTCCTTTTTGAGGAGCGAAACGGTATGATCGGTATTTCTTCTTAAAATTTCTGAGACTGTTAAGAACTCCGGTTTGTCACCAACGATCACACACGCATTCGGGGAAATGGGGATTTCACAATCGGTGAACGCGTACAGGGCGTCAATGGTTTTATCGGGAGAAACGTCGTTGTTCAAAAGAATGTTGATTTCAACCTGATCAGAAGTATTGTCTTCGATCTTTTTGATCTTGATCTTTCCCTTTTCGTTGGCTTTAATGATGGAATCAATTAAATCACCGGTGTTTTTACCAAAAGGAAGTTCAGTGATGCAGAGCGTGTGCTTGTCTTTCTGAATGATTCTGGCTCTGGCACGGATTCTTCCGCCTCTTTCGCCGTCATTGTAGTTGGAAACATCCAGCATTCCGCCGGTAAGGAAATCGGGATAGATTTCAAATTTTTTACCTTTTAAATGTGCGATGGAAGCATTGATCAGTTCGTTGAAATTATGAGGCATTATTTTCGTCGAAAGTCCCACTCCAATCCCTTCCACACCGGATGCAAGAAGCAGAGGGAATTTCACCGGCAAATCGATCGGCTCGTTATTTCTGCCGTCATACGACTTGCTCCATTCAGTTGTTTTCGGATTGAAAACCACTTCCAAAGCGAAAGGCGTTAACCTCGCTTCAATATATCTCGCAGCCGCCGCGGAATCTCCGGTATAGATGTTTCCCCAGTTTCCCTGCATGTCGATAAGCAACTCTTTCTGGCCGATCTGCACCATGGCATCGGTGATCGAAGCATCTCCGTGAGGATGATACTTCATGGTGTTTCCTACAAGGTTGGCAACTTTGTTATAACGGCCGTCTTCGAGTTCCCGCATGGAATGCATGATTCTACGCTGAACCGGCTTGAAGCCGTCAAAAATTGAAGGAATTGCCCTGTCTAAAATTACATAAGAAGCGTAATCTAAAAACCAGTCCTTATAAAGACCGGAAACCTTTTTCAGGGATTCTTCGTGGTGATTGTCTAGTTCTTCCATCAACTGTTATTCTCTCTCTTTATTTCTTGGTTCGTTTTTATGACTTTGCTTAACGAAATTTTCAGGTCGTTCAGTTCCTTTTTCGTTAAATAAGATACATCATATTTTAAAATGATGCGATGATTCTTTTTGCTTGAAATGGTAATGAATAATCTTTTAAAAATTACCGCATTTATAATTTCATAGCTCATGAGTTTATACTTTGGAAACTCATCACTGATGGGTTTATCAAAAAACATCAGCACATTTCTGTTCTTGAAGTTCAGCGCTTCCCCATCGCTGTCATATTCAAAAATCTGTCTTCCTCTCACATAAAAAATACAGAGGAAAACTGCAGGCACAATGATTAAGAAGACGCTTTCAGAGCCTAAAATATCAAACCTGTATTTTTCTAAAGTAAAAGCAATAACACCAAAAAGGAAAGCGAGTAAAAAAAGCGTTCCGAGGAAATTATAGCGTCCCTGCTTGTTTCTGTTGTTAAGTCTCATGAAACTGTTTTTCTTAAGAAGTTATAAAACTTCTTCCGCCATTATTTCTTTCTTTTCAATATCAGGATCTTCAACAACGAGATTCTGAAGGATAAACATCTGCCTGTCCGGCGTGTTTTTCCCCATATAAAATTCCAGAAGCTGGTCAATGGTCTGGTCTTTTCCTAAAACCACCGGCTCCAGACGGATATCTTTGCCGATAAAATGTTTGAACTCGTCCGGAGAAATCTCACCCAAACCTTTAAACCTCGTTATTTCAGGATTTTTCCCAAGTTCATTTAAAGCTTTAACCCTTTCAGTTTCCGAATAGCAGTAGCGCGTTTCTTTTTTGTTTCTCACCCTGAATAAAGGGGTCTGCAAAATATAAAGATGCCCGTTTTTAATTAAATCCGGGAAAAACTGCAGAAAGAAGGTGATCATCAGCAGACGGATGTGCATACCGTCCACATCGGCATCGGTAGCAATAATAACGTGGTTGTAGCGCAGATCCTCCAGGGAATCCTCAATATTTAAAGCGGCCTGTAACAGGTTGAATTCCTCATTTTCGTATACTACCCTTTTGGTTAATCCGTAACAGTTCAGCGGTTTTCCTTTGAGGGAGAAAACAGCCTGGGTTTCTACATCACGGGATTTGGTAATAGACCCGGAAGCAGAATCACCCTCGGTAATAAAGATCATCGTTTCAGCCTTTCTTACTGCTTTCTGATCGTTATAATGTTCACGGCAGTCGCGGAGTTTTTTGTTGTGAAGGGAAACCTTTTTTGCTCTTTCACGCGCCAGTTTCTGGATGCCCGAAAGTTCTTTTCTTTCCCTTTCGGAAATGATGATTTTACGGTGAATAGCTTCCGCAATTTCCTGGTTCTGGTGAAGGAAATTATCGAGTTTGTTTTTAAGGAAATTCGTAATGAATGTTCTTACCGTTTCTTTTCCCGGCTCCATTTCGTTGGAACCGAGTTTGGTTTTGGTCTGCGATTCGAAAACCGGTTCGATGACCTTAATGGAAACCGCTGCGATAATCGATTTACGGATATCTGCAGCTTCAAAGTTTTTATTGAAATATTCGCGGATGGTTTTTACATAAGCTTCCCTGAAAGCGTTAAGATGCGTTCCGCCCTGCGTAGTATTCTGTCCGTTGACGAAAGAAAAATAAGTTTCAGACTGTGATTTGTCGGAATGCGTGATCGCCACTTCAATATCTTCGTCTTTCAGATGAACGATCGGATAAAGTATTTCCCCTTCCAGCTCTTCCTGCAAGAGGTCGCGCAAACCGTTTTCAGAAAAATAAGTTTCGCCGTTGAATACTATTTTCAAACCCGGATTCAGGTAGCAGTAATTTTTGAGCATCTTTTCGATATACTCTTTTCTGAACTTAAAATGGGTGAAAATGCTGCCGTCAGGAATAAAGGTGATCTCGGTCCCGTTTCTGTCGGAAGTATCAGCTTCAGGAGTGTCTTTAGTAATAATTCCTTTTGAAAACTCTGCGACTTTTGCTTTGCCTTCACGCACAGATTTTACGCGGAAGTATTCAGAAAGTGCATTTACGGCTTTGGTTCCTACTCCATTTAATCCTACTGATTTTTTAAAAGCTTTGGAATCATATTTACCGCCGGTATTCATTTTAGAAACCGCGTCAACTACTTTTCCCAAAGGAATCCCACGTCCGAAATCGCGGATGGTTGCTTTGCCCTCATCAATTTTGATTTCAATCCTTTTACCGGATTTCATCACGAATTCATCGATGGAATTGTCGATAATTTCTTTGAGCAAAATATAAATACCGTCATCGGCAGAAGACCCGTCTCCCAGCTTTCCGATGTACATTCCCGGCCGAATCCTGATATGTTCCTGCCAATCGAGGGTTCTGATGTTATCTTCGGAATAATTTACAGTGTTGTTTTCGCTCATATTAATGCAAAAGGCTTTTAAAATTCAGTAACTCACAAAAATAGCGAAACTAAGTTTATATTAAAAATTTTGTGGAAAAATAATTTCTCAGAAAGTGCTGTGTAAAAGACTCCTCCCAATTTTTTGGAGTGAAAACAGAAAATCTCACAGTGAAGACGATTATTAAGCTGCAGTTGGACCTGCATCTTCCGGAGGTTTATTTTTATTCAGACTTTTTTCTATTTTAAAAATTTTGAACAGCATCCCCGGCAGCGACAGCATTACCGGCCCAAAAACCAGTCCCATGACTCCAAAAATCTTCAGTCCCAAAACCACACCGAAAACCGTAATCAGCGGATGAATATCTGCCATCTTTTTCAGCAGGGTGAAACGCAAAACATTATCAATCCCTCCCACTAAAACAAAACAGTACAGCGTAAGCAGCAGCCCGCCGTTTACATCACCACTGGCAATCTGATAAACACAGACCGGGACATAGATAAACATCGTACCCAAAACCGGAACGATAGAGGCTGCACCGGTCAACAATCCCCAGAAAACCGCGTTGTGAACCCCAAAAACAGAATAGCCAATAATCGCAATGACGCCCTGCGCGAAACCTAAAACAGGAATTCCGTAGGCGTTTGATTTGATGAGCGCAGCAGTCTGCGATATGAAAAATCTCTTGCTCTCCTTAGAAACAGGCAGCAATTCTTTAAACCGCTCTTCCATGGTTCTTGCATTGATGAGCATAAAATAAAGAATGAAAAGCGCCGTAAAAATATTGGCAAAACTTTGGCCTACCCACTGCACCGTCGACGGAATATAGGAAATTACCCTGTTGATAAGCCTTAGAACCCTGTCATCCGAAAAAGTAATGTCAAAACGTTTGAAGAATTCATTATTTTCAAGCAGCACGCGGATCGAATTGAATTTATCCAAAATAGCGTTACGGTCACTGAGAAACTCATTGATTTTCGGGATCAGAATTTCCAAAATAATCCACAGCGGAATAGCGAAGGTGATGATGATTAAAAATATAATCAGGGCAATGGAAAGGTTTTTATTCCGCTTTTTCTCCTCGACCAGTCTCAGATAAAATTTTCTGGTAAGCACATAAAGCGTTATTGCACCAAGTAAGCCTGATATGAAGTACTTCAGCTCAACCAAAATAATCAGAATGAGCAGAACCGCAAGGAACAGAATGGCTTTCTGGATATTGACTTTCTCAAACAGTTTTTGCATGTCTGTGAATTTTACTCAAATTTAAGAAACATTGCGCGTTTTAACTAAAACTTCTCTTTGAAGCTCCTATTTAAATACGTTTAAAAACAGCTTTATAAAGTTCAAGTAATGCAAGTGGAAGAAGACCGAGAATTGTGGCCATCATCCAGCCTTTACCATCAAGCATATGAAGTTTAAAAGCTTCGCGCATTACCGGAACAATCAGTACCATAACCTGCAGTAAAACACCGATGATTATAGCCCCGACCAAATACATATTGCTGAAAACCCCGATCTGGAAAACATTTTTCCTCATATTCCTCAACCCCAAAGAATAGAAAAGCTGAGCAAACACTAAAACCATGAAAGCTAAAGTTCTTGCATTTTTTACCACTTCTTCCGGTACGTCTTTATCCAATGGCAGATAACCCATTTCATAATAGCCATACCAAAATGCTAAGAAGGTGACCAAACCAATAAAAATCCCCATGATGACAGCCAAAACGCCGGTACCGTCGGAAAAGAAATTTTCTTTCGGATCACGGGGTTTTTCTGCCATCACATCAGGATCAGCTTTGTCCATCCCCAAAGCAATGGCCGGTAATGAATCGGTGATCAGATTGATCCACAAAAGTTGGGTAGCAATAAGCGGAGAAGCCCATCCAATCACTAACGCCAGCAACATCACCACCACTTCACCAAGATTACAGGTGAGCAGAAATATCACCGATTTTTTAATGTTGCTGTAGATATTTCTTCCCTGTTCAATGGCTTTTACAATGGTGGAGAAATTATCATCCGTCAGAATCATGTCTGCTGCACCTTTTGCCACATCGGTGCCTGTAATTCCCATAGCGACGCCAATGTCTGCGGCGTTTAAAGAAGGGGCGTCATTCACGCCGTCACCGGTCATGGAAACGATATTTCCGTTAGCTTTCAGAGCGCGCACGATCTTTACTTTGTGTTCCGGTGACACACGGGCATATACCAGATAGCGATCCAAATTATTCTTTAAATCTTCCTCACTGTAACCATCGAGTTCGGGGCCGGTAATGACCTGCGAAATATGCTGTGCGATTTCCAGATCTTTAGCGATGGCAAAAGCAGTATTGCGGTGGTCGCCGGTAATCATTACGGTTTTTATTCCTGCTTTTCTGGCGAGTGCAACGGCAGGTTTTACTTCATCTCTCGCGGGATCCATCATGCCTACAACACCAAGGAGCACCAATTCCTCCTCCATTTCTTCGGGTCGTGTTTCCCGGTTCGCAGGTCTGTACGCCAGAGCCAAGGTTCTCAATGCGTGATCCGACATCTCCCGTGCTTCTTTGCTGAAATTTTCCAAGTCAGATTTCGTAATATCACGGATTTCCCCATCAATAAAAATTTTAGTGCATACTTTACTCAGGCTTCCCAAAGCTCCTTTTGTGAAAACCTTGTAATCCCCATCTTCTTCCCTTACGAGAACTGACATCATTTTCCGGTCGCTGTCAAAAGCCTTTTCATTGATTCTTTTGGTGTTTTGGCTTAAATATTTCCTGTCAATATTAATCGTATCACCAAGAACCAAGAGTGCTATTTCGGTAGGATCACCAGTCGAATCACCGTCTTCGAGTGTTGCGTCGGAACAGAGAATCATTCCTTTTGCAAGCAGTTTTGCGGAATTGGGAATCTCATTTTTCCGTTGATTATCCAAATCGATAAGTCCATCCGCCGTAAAAATTTGGGTGACAGTCATTTTATTCATGGTCAGAGTCCCTGTTTTATCGGAACAGATGACATTGACCGAACCCAGCGTTTCTACCGCAGGAAGTCTTCTGATAATCGCATTTTTCTTTGACATTGAGGTAACTCCAATCGAAAGAACCACCGCCACAATTGCCGCCAAACCTTCCGGGATTGACGCAACTGCCAGAGAAACCGCGGTAAGAAACATTTCAGCCAAATCCCTGCCCTGAAACCAGGAAAGGATAAAAATAAATGCGCAGATGCCTACTGCGATTTTCCCGAGCAGCTTTCCTAAGTCATTCAAACGTTTTTCCAGCGGCGTTTTGGTAGATTCTTCGTTATCGATGAGGTGGGCAATTTTTCCCACTTCGGTTTTCATTCCGGTTTCTACCACAATGCCGGCGCCCCTTCCGTAAGTCACGACCGAAGTCATGAAAGCCTCGTTCTCGAGGTCGCCAATGGGAGTTTTTGGATCCCTGTAAACTTCTTCCGCTTTTTTGTTTACAGGTAAAGATTCACCGGTAAGCGCGGATTCCTCGATCTGAAGATTGGCGGTTTCGATGAGCCGGAGATCGGCAGGCACAATTCTTCCCGCTTCCAGAATCACAATATCACCTGGAACAAGTTCAGAACTTTCGATTTCTTTGGTATGGGAATCTCTTTTTACCAATGCTTTCGGTGACGACATATTCATCAGGGCTTCGATGGCTCTTCCGGCTTTCACCTCCTGATACACACCAATGCCCGCATTAATCGCTATCACTAAAACAATAATCACTGAATCCACGTATTCGCCCATCAGAAAAGTAATAACGACAGCAGCGAACAAGACGTAGATCAGCCAGTAATTTAGCTGTGAAAGAAAAATCTGAAAAACACTTTTCTTTTTTTTCGCTTCCATCTGATTGGCACCATAATGTTTTTTCCGTCTGGCAGCTTCCTGTGAAGAAAGTCCGGTTTCAGGATTTACATCAAGTTCTCTCAGCGTGTCTTCTATTGATTTAGTAAACCACATCGATTATTTTTTTTCGTGGCCGAATTCCGGGCAATCCTACCTGAAAGTTTAGATGTTTGTTTTTTCAGGAACGGACTGCTTTGTTGTGTTTGCTTTAACTTTACAAAATACTAGAATTCAGCAACAAACAAATATATCGAATTTAAGGGGAATTATTAAAGATTCTGCTAAAAATACGGCGTGCTCAATAACGATTACTAAATAGCAAAATGTGGATTAACCTCTACTTGATATCCATAAAAAAACGGGCTGAAGCCCGTCTTTAAAGTCTTGAAAAAGATTTATTTTTTAACAAATTTCTGGGATGTAATTTCATTTCCAGAATGGATATTTAAAATATAGGAACCTGCAGAAAGCGGGCGTACATCGATTTCAGAAGATTTGGTTTCTTTTACTAACTTACCGCTTAGATCAAAAATCCGTACAAGATCAACTTTTTCAGCATTTTGAATTTTAATAAAGTCTGAAGTAGGATTTGGATAAATCTTTGCTTTATTTTTAATGCTATTTCCGACTCCTAAACGGGGGATTTGGTAAATCTCCACATCATCGAACCCGATAAAAGCAACATCAGTACAATTATAATGACGTAAAACCACACGGACATCCTGACCTGCAAACGTAGATATGTCTACCGTTACATTTTTTGCCGTTTCGGTGTAGCCTGCATCTAAAGTTTCCTCAAACACAGGAAATTCAGAGCCGGAGAATACTTCGGTTGCAGGAATAATATATACCGCATAATGCTCTTCAAAAACTGTTTCATCAAAGGCCCCAACTTTAAATTTTAAATAAAGTAGATCAGAAGTGACTGGCAAAGTAATTGGAGGACTCGTCAAGGTATTATCCGGGGTAAACGCTTCTAAAAACCAAGACCAGGAAGTCGCAAATCCACCTGTAAAAGCCGGCATGCCATCACTTTCTGCGTTATAAAATTCCCATTTCTCTCCATCTCCGTCGCGATCCACATTCTGCCATAAAGCCGCAGTTGCAGGTTCAAAGTTTTCCTGAAAAATTGTCGTCGTCTGCCCGTAATAAAAAGCGCCAAGCCCAAGAGCCGAAGCCAAAAATAGTTTTTTAATCATAATTAATTATTAATAGTATAATTGCAAATATATCATTAAAAACAAAAAAAGCTTACTGGTAAATCAGTAAACTTTTTCGTATAGTGTAAATTCTGTATCTATTTAAACATTGAATCGGAAATGCATCACATCGCCGTCTTTTACAATGTATTCCTTACCTTCAACCCTCATTTTCCCGGCTTCCTTTACTTTGGCTTCAGAACCATAGGTTACAAAATCATCATAACCGATTACTTCTGCACGGATAAATCCTTTCTCGAAATCGGTATGGATTACTCCGGCGGCCTGCGGTGCCGTCCAGCCCTGACCGATGGTCCAGGCACGAACTTCTTTTACTCCGGCAGTAAAATAAGTCTGAAGTTTTAATAAATCGTATGCTTTTCTGATCAGTCTGTTAACGCCGGGCTCTTCCAAACCAAGCTCTTCAAGGAACATCTGTCTTTCTTCGAAAGTTTCCAGTTCGTTGATATCGGCTTCAATCTGTGCAGCGAGAACTACAACTTCAGCGTTCTCTTTTGCAGCCATTTCTTCTATTTTGGCAATCCATTCATTACCGTTTTTAATGGAATTTTCGTCCACATTACAAACGTAAAGAACTGGTTTATTGGTCAGTAGCTGAATTTCAGAAATAACAGACTGTGAGAAATCATCCATTGGAAATTCTCTCGCATTTTTACCGTCTTCTACAAATTTCTGCAGGTTCTGTAATGTTTCGTAAGTCAGAACATCTTCTTTCTTTCCGGATTTGATGAATTTTTTCGCCTTGTCCACTGCTTTTCCGATCGCTTCCATATCTTTCAGCTGCAGTTCGATATCGATGATTTCTTTATCTCTTAAAGGATCTACAGAGCCTTCAACGTGAATAATGTTTCCGTTTTCGAAACATCTTAACACATGAATAATGGCTTCACATTCGCGGATATTGGCCAGAAACTGATTTCCCAGACCTTCGCCTTTGCTCGCGCCTTTTACCAGTCCGGCGATATCTACAATCTCCACTACCGCTGGTAAAACTCTCTCGGGATTCACCAGTTTTTCAAGTTCGAATAATCGCTGATCCGGAACTGAAACCGTTCCTAAATTAGGCTCAATGGTGCAAAACGGATAATTTGCCGACTGTGCTTTGGCGTTGCTTAAACAGTTAAATAAGGTTGATTTACCTACGTTTGGTAATCCTACGATTCCACATTTCATACAGAACTTGTTTGTTTATTATTAAATGCCTTACTCAGTTGGTTTACCGAACTGCCTGTGCATCATTAAAGTGTGCAAAGATAAGATTTTTAGCCTAATTTCCGTAGGAAAATACAAAGTGTTGATTTCATGCAGGTTAAATTTTTATGACTGATTTTCAGCACCTTAAAAGAATTCGCTCTTTATAACTATAAAAATAGTTGTACAATTGAAATTAATCGGTACATTTGTATCACTAAATATTTAGTGATATGCAGATTACTCAATTAACAAAAGCGGAAGAACAGGTAATGCAGTATCTGTGGGAAATTAAAAAAGGATTTCTCAAAGATGTGCTTGAGCTTTTTCCTGAACCCAAACCCCATACCAACACCGTTTCTACAATACTTAAAGTGTTAAAAGAAAAAGATTTCGTGGATTATGAGGTGCATGGCCGACAGCATGAGTATTTTCCATTGGTTTCGAAAGAAAAATACAGCGGAAAATCAATGAAAAGCCTGGTGAAAAATTACTTCGAAGGTTCTTATAAAAATGCAGTTTCATTCCTTGTCGAAAAGAACGAAATGAGCGTAGAAGATCTGGAATTTCTTTTAAATGAACTCAAAAACAAAAGCTGATGGAAACGCTCTTTATTTATCTGATCAAAGTTTTTGTGTGCTCGGGTGTAATGTTTCTGTACTATAAACTGTTTCTAAAGGACAGGACTTTCCACCATTATAACCGTTTTTTTCTTTTGGCTGTTTTGCTCATCAGTATATTGCTGCCATTTTTGAAAATCAGTTATTTTACGATAGCAGTAAACAGTAATATTTACCTGTTAATAAGCAAGATACAAAACTTTAACACCGCAAAAACTTTAAACAATGATTTCATTTATTTTCAACTTGCTGCTCTCGCTTTTGGATTGGTTTCTGTCTTTTTTCTGACAAAACTTATTTTCGGAATTATTAAAATTGACCGGCTCAAAAAGGAATTTACGAAAGAAAATTTCGAGGGAATCAATTTTTACCACACCAATCTGCAGGAAGCCCCTTTTTCCTTTTTCCGGAATCTGTTCTGGAAAGATTCCATCCCTGTACAGTCAGATTTAGGACGTCAGATCCTCAAGCACGAGATGGTTCATATTGAACAGAAACATTCGCGGGACCGCATTTTTGTTGAAATCATTACCGCTTTGTTCTGGTTCAACCCTATTTTCTATCTCATCAAAAAAGAAATCAGTTTAATACACGAATATCTGGCTGATAAAAAAGCCGTCAAAAATTCGGACACAAGAGCATTTGCGCAGATGCTTTTAGCCAGTCACTTTTCCGGAAAAGAGTTTCAGGCGGCCAGTCCGTTTCTCAGTTCTAACCTCAAAAAAAGATTAACAATGCTAAAAAAATCAAAAACCAAATACGGTTATGCGCGCAAGATTCTCGCATTGCCACTGCTTTTCGCCGTTACTTTCATTTATATGATCAGTGCGAAAAACAAAGAGATTGCAGCTACCAATCAGGAGATTGTCAATTACGTTTCCAGTCTTAAAGCAGATACCATTCCGCCACCTCCACCTCCGCCGGCACCCGTTAATGAAGAGCCGCCCGGGCTTCAGGAAATCCAGAAGCAGCTTCAGATAAAAGAAAAGGAACTGAAACCGATGAATGATGTGATCATTAAAAAAAGTGAGGAAGCCCAAAAACTCAGCGCAGAAATGCAGCTTAAAAGCAAGGAGCTGGAAAAACTGTCAAAGAAAAACGGTTTCGACAGTCCCCAGTATAAAAAGCTTGAAAAAGAAATGAATCAGCTTGGGGATAAAATGAATCTGATCTTTGAAAGTGAAGATTTCAAAACTTCCATGAAAAACCTGGATTTCAATTATGCAGAAATGGATAAATTATATGCTAAGGTTGATCAATATTACAATTCTGACGAGTTTAAGCTTAAAATAAAAGATGCAGAAGCCCGTGCGAAGGAAGCAGAAAAAATGGTGAATTCTCCTGCATTTAAAAGAAAAATTAAGGAAGCAGAAAAACAGGCTTTACTGGCTGAGAAAAAGATAAACTCTCCGGAGTTTAAAAAAAGAATTGAAGAAGCGGAAAAACGCGCTGCCGAAGCAGCAGATAAAGCGGTAAATTCCATTGAATTCAAAAAGAGAATTCAGGAGGCTGAAGAAACTGCAAAACTGGCTGCCGAAAACGCAGGTTCCAAAGTCATCATTCTGAATAGCAATGGAAAAAACGGAAATTCAGATGCTGATAACATCAAAATTTTCATTGACGGAAAACCTGTCACCAAAGCAGAAATGGAGAACTTATCGCCGGACCGCATTGAAAAAATGGAAGTGTACAAAAAAGGAAATTCCGGCACTAAATCCGGAGAAATCTATATCACCACTAAGAAATAACTCATCCTAAACTGCCGGAGTTTAAAAAGCTCTGGCAGTTTTTATTAAAAATCATATATGAAAAAATACTTTCCCCTTTTCCTGTTAATCTGCAACTTCTTTTTTGCTCAGAATCAGCGTTTCAGTTATGAATATCAGTTCGTAAAAGACACGCTAAATAAACAGGAAATTTCCAAAGAACTGATGAATCTTGATATCTCCAAAGACGGTTCCAGCTTTTACAGCCGTGACGTGCAGGTTTCAGACTCGGTGATGAATGCTTATTTTGAAAAGCAAATCAAAACTTCCGGCTCAATGAATGTGGATATGAAGATGATGTCGCAGCGGAAAGGAAGCGTGAGATACAAAATCTTTAAAAAATATCCCGATTTTAAAACAACTGCATCCGCCAGCATCGGAATAGATTCTTATAAAGTTGCCGATGACCGGAAACTGCTCTGGAAGATTCTGCCCGATCAGAAGAAAATCGGTGAATTCAACGCACAAAAAGCAACTACAGAATTTGCCGGAAGAAAATGGGTCGCGTGGTTTTCTACTGAACTGCCGTTTCAGGACGGACCGTACAAATTTCACGGCTTGCCGGGACTGATCATAAAACTTGAAGATCTTACAAAAACACATCAGTTCGAGCTGATCGGTGCTTCAAAGTTTACGCCTGTTGCTGAGAAAGTTTCCGAATTTACAGGGAAAAAGAAGGAAATTGAAATCAGTCAGAATCAGTACCGGAAAATCTTTTTGGAAGACCGCAACGATCCTGCAAAAGTCATAAAGCAGGCATTGGCCAACGGAGCGGTTATTCAGCTTACGGATCAGAACGGAAATATGATCTCTACCTCAGAAATGATTAAAAATAAAGAACAGGGTGCCAAAGCAAAAAACGCAAAAGACAATAACCTCCTGGAACTCGATCTGCTGAAGTAATCTTTATAAATTCCTGACAATTTTCATATCGATATTGAAAGATATTTTCCTTAACTTTAGTTTACTAAAAATCCAAACATTTAAAGTCATGGAAAACCACAATTTAACCCACGAATTTCCTGAACTGGAGGAAAAGATCAATGTGCTAAAGCTGAATGATGACGGTTTCAAAAGAATGTATGTGAATTATGAAGAAGTAAACGCACTCATTCAGCACTACGAAGAAGGGGAACAGAATCACACGAGTGACGAACATTTAACAGATTTACGCAGAAAAAGGGTTCATTTAAAAGACCATCTTTACACTTACCTCAAGCAGAACTAGACTTTACATTTTTTTTACATATTACCAAAGCGGCTTCATCAGTCGCTTTTTTTTGGCATCTTATTTTCTGTGTTCTTCAAAAATTAATTTGAAATACCTTTCCCTCATATCGCTTTTCTTCCTGTTTTCCTGTCTCGACAAAAATGAGATTACACAGCTTAAACATCAATATTCTGATTTATTCAGCAAAAAAGGCTCACCCGATTCCGCAGAAGTACAGACTACCGCTGATCCTCAGGAAAATCCCAGGGCAATACCTTCCGAAGCCTCGGTAACACGCCGGGATGAAGTACTGAAATTCGCTTACCAATATCTTGGTACTCCTTATATATATGGTTCGGCAGATCCGAAAACCGGTTTCGACTGTTCCGGGTTTATCAATTATGTGTACAGGCATTTCGGTTACGACGTTCCGAGGTCATCTAAAGATTTTCTTAATTTCGGCAGAGACATTCCTCTGGAAAAGGTAAGAAAAGGAGATTTGCTTATTTTTTACGGCACTGATACCGAATTACGGGAAGTCGGTCATATCGGTATTGTTTCCCGCGCTGCGGGTGCTGATTCCGAATTCATTCATGCTTCCAGCGGTAAAGCAAACGGTGTAACGATTTCGGCGCTGTCCTCTCCGCATTATACTGCAAGATTTGTGAAGGCAATCTCTGTTTTGGATTGATTTCTAACTTAAATCCAACCAATTTTTCCCCTCTAAGACAGTGGTACATAAACCAGAATTAAATTTTCTATAATTTTCTGCATTAAATTCTGTTAATTCTCTATCAGTTTGCAAATTATCCGCTAAAAAAGTTTACTTTTGCACCGTCAAAAAACGATTATGCAAAACATTAGAAATATCGCAATCATTGCGCACGTTGACCACGGAAAGACCACTTTGGTTGACAAAATCATTCACGCAACCAGCGTTTTCCGGGAAAATCAGGAATCCGGAGATCTTATCATGGACAATAATGACCTTGAAAGAGAGCGTGGAATTACCATTTTATCTAAAAACATTTCGGTAACTTATAAAGACACCAAAATTAATGTTATCGATACTCCTGGTCACGCCGATTTCGGTGGTGAGGTGGAAAGAGTACTGAAGATGGCAGACGGTGTTTTACTTTTAGTGGATGCTTTCGAAGGACCGATGCCTCAGACGCGTTTCGTACTTCAGAAAGCTTTGGAATTAGGTTTAAGACCTGTTGTAGTAATCAACAAAGTAGATAAGCCTAACTGCCGTCCGGATGAAGTTCACGATCAGGTTTTTGATCTTTTCTTCAACCTTGATGCTACAGAAGAGCAGCTGGATTTCCCAACATTCTACGGTTCATCAAAACAGGGATGGTTCAATTCTTCACTGGAACAGACAGAAAATATTTTCCCGTTATTAGACGGTATCTTAGAGCACGTACCTGCACCGGAAGCAAAAGAAGGTCCGCTTAGAATGCAGATTACTTCTCTTGATTTCTCTTCTTTCTTAGGAAGAATCGCAATCGGAAAAATCACTCAGGGTTCTGTAAAAGAATCTGAATGGATTGGTCTTGCACAGGAAGACGGCAACATCATCAAAGGAAAAGTAAAAGAATTATACGTTTTTGAAGGTCTTGGTAAAAAGAAAGTTCAGGAAGTAAAAGCAGGTGACATCTGTGCGATCGTAGGTTTTGATAAATTCCAGATCGGGGATTCATTCGTAGATCTTGAAAATCCGGATCCGTTGCCAAGAACGGCAATCGATGAGCCTACTTTGAACATGACGTTCTCTATCAACAACTCTCCTTTCTTCGGAAAAGACGGTAAATATGTAACTTCTAATCACCTTAAAGAAAGGCTGATGAAAGAGTTGGAGAAAAATTTAGCATTAAGAGTAGAACCTACCGAAGACGCGAATACATTCTTAGTATTCGGTAGAGGTATTCTTCACCTTTCTGTTTTGATCGAAACGATGAGAAGAGAAGGTTATGAAATGACCATCGGTCAGCCACAGGTTATCTTAAGAGAAATCGACGGGGTTAAATGTGAGCCTTATGAATCAATGGTAGTTGATGTACCTGAAGAATTTGCTTCAAGAGTAATCGATTTGGCGACTCAGAGAAAAGGAGATCTTCACATCATGGAAACCAAAGGCGAAATGCAGCACATGGAATTCGAAATTCCTTCAAGAGGTTTGATCGGATTGCGTTCTCAAATGTTGACCGCTACAGCTGGTGAAGCGATTATGGCACACCGTTTTGTTGATTACAAGCCTTTCAAAGGAGCAATTCCAGGAAGACAGGTGGGTGTTTTGGTAAGTAAAGGTCAGGGACCGGCTACTGAATACTCTATCGCAAAACTTCAGGACAGAGGTAAGTTCTTTGTTGATCCGGGTGAGGAAATCTACGAAGGTATGATCATCGGTGAACAGAACAAACCGGGAGATTTGGTGGTAAACATCGTTGAAGCAAAACAGCTGAACAACATGCGTGCATCAGGAAAAGACAAAGACGGAAGCATCGCTCCGAAAATCTTATTCTCTCTGGAAGAATGTATGGAATACATCCAGGGCGACGAAGCCATCGAGGTAACTCCAAACTTCATCAGAATGCGTAAAAAGATCCTTTCAGAAAACGAAAGAAAACGTATCGAAAGAGGAGCAAAAGGATAATTCCCGCAACTTTAATGAAATTATAATCCGTTCAGCATGCTGAGCGGATTTTTTTTTGGTGATTGAGCTAAAATTATTAGTTATCTTTTTCGAAATTACTTCTTCCCAGCTCTTGGCATCTCTAAAATGCAGTGGTGCGGATTTTGTTACCTATTCCAGTGCGCTTCAGGCAGATCAGCAGAAACTGGCGGCAGATTCTGCTTTCTTATGGCCGGCACATGGTCTTCGCTGCTGTTAAAGGGCCACTTCTACGTGAACACAATTAAGTAACTTTATATAAATAATTCAATTATGAAAATAACCAAAATTACTCTTCTTGCGCTGGCTGCGGGGCTGCTTTTTTCCTGCACGGTACAGCAGAATACCACGCTTGTCACAAGTAATCAGGAACAAAGCACCTCACAGGGACAGAACAGCATCGACCGTTTTGCTGACATTGAGGTACTGCGTTATGACGTGCCGGGTTGGAACAATCTGACGTTAAAGGAAAAGGAATACGTTTATTACCTTAGCCAGGCAGGCTATGCAGGCAGGGACATCACTTGGGACCAAAACTACGGGAACAACCTGACCATTCGCCGTGCTCTGGAGCATATTTATCAGAATTACAGCGGTAACAAAACCACTCAGGACTGGCAGAATTTCGAGATTTACCTCAAAAGGGTCTGGTTCGCAAATGGCATCCACCATCACTACTCTAACGAAAAGATGAAACCTGCTTTTTCCAGAGTCTATTTTGATCAGCTTTTAAAAGAGACAAGCACGCCGCTGAACGCAGCCGTGGCAGATGTATTATTTAATGATAAGGACACTAAAAAAGTTAATCTCGATTTGAGCAAGGGACTTTTGGAGGGATCGGCTGTTAATTTCTACGGCGACGGCGTGACGGCAGACGAAGCGGACCGGTTTTATGCGAACATGAAAAGTCCCGATGCACAGCGTCCGCTTTCCACCGGTTTGAACTCGAAACTGGTCAAAGAAAACAGCAGGCTCACCGAAAAAGTCTGGAAAAGCGGCGGCATGTATGGCGCAGCGATTGACCAAATCATCTTCTGGCTTGAAAAAGCGAGGACGGTGACCGAAAACCAGAAGCAGGCAAACGCTTTAGCCCTGCTGATCAAATATTATAAAACCGGCGACCTCAAAACCTGGGACGACTATAACGTGGCTTGGGTAGATGCCACAGAAGGAAATATTGATTATATCAACGGCTTTATCGAAGTATACAGCGATCCGCTTGGTCATAAAGGCTCCTATGAGAGTGTAGTGCAGATCAAAGACTTCGACATGTCCAAAAAAATGGAAGTCCTTTCGAATCAGGCACATTGGTTTGAAGACAACTCTCCTCTCCTGCCTCAACACAAAAAAAAGAATGTGGTTGGGGTCAGCTATAAAACCGTGATCGTCGCCTCCGAATCCGGTGATTCCTCCCCGAGTACCCCGATTGGAGTCAACCTCCCAAATGCAGACTGGATCCGGGCGGAACATGGGTCCAAATCCATTTCACTGGGTAATATTATTGATGCCTACGATAAAGCTGCCGGTTCCGGCCGCCTCAAGGAATTCGTCAATGATGACGAAGAACTCCGCCTGGCTCAGAAATATGGTGAACTTGCAAGCAAACTGCACACCGCGCTTCATGAGGTTATAGGTCACGCTTCGGGTCAGATTAATCCGGGTGTCGGAACGCCGAAAGAAACGCTGAAAAGCTATGCCTCCACTATGGAAGAAGGACGAGCGGATCTCGTAGGACTCTATTTCCTCTACAATCCAAAACTGCAAGAACTTGGTTTGACTGATGACTGGAAATCTGTCGGTAAAGCAGCCTACGACAACTACATCCGCAACGGACTCATGACTCAGCTCGTACGGCTGGATCCCGGTGCCGATATCGAAGAAGCTCACATGAGAAACCGCCAGTGGGTTAGCGCTTGGGTATTTGAAAAAGGGAAGAAGGACAATGTCATCGAAAAGGTGACCCGCAACGGGAAAACCTATTTCAATATTACCGATTACGAAAAGCTGCACGATCTTTTCGGTCAACTGCTGCGCGAAACACAGCGCATCAAGTCTGAAGGTGATTATAATGCCGCCAAAAATCTTGTTGAAAACTATGGTGTGAAAGTAGATCAGACCCTGCACAAAGAAGTGCTGGCGCGTAACGCCCAATATAAGGAGGCACCTTACCGCGGTTTTGTCAATCCTTACATTACGCCCGTAAAAACCGCCGGCGGCCAGGTTACTGATTACGTTTTAAAATATCCACAAACATTTTCGGAACAGATGCTGCGCTATTCTAAAGAATACAGTTTCCTGCCTGATCGCAATTAAACAAGACGCCGACTCAATTCATATAAAAGCAAAAAGCCCCAATCACTTGGGGCTTTTTATGTACAATAGCGGCGTGGAACCGCCATGTGATGGTGGACTTAGTTTCCCATAAATGATTTCCCTCTCAGATCAAGGGTCTGCATCACGACGTCCGAACCGCTCATATTCGCCATCAGCACCAATTTTTCTCTCATATCTGTACTGTAATCCGAGAGGTAAAGGGTAATAGTAGGTGCGGAATAACCTTCATCTTCTGTATTAAGGGTAACATATCCGTTTTCCCCCTCAAGCAGTCCCAGCATTGTCCTTCTGATCTGTGACCAGTAAATTTTGGTCTCATATTTTTCTCCGTCTATTTTGCTTGTTGCGCTGATATAGCTTTCAGTCATCTCCACATCGAACTTCTTACTGCTGTAACCGCTGGGGTTCACCATGGTAATATATTTCTGGTGTTTGTTCAGCCATTTAAGGGTTTCTTTCTTGTTTTGTGCGTTCGCCGTGAACATGAGCATCAGCGAAAATAAGAGCGTACATAGTACTTTCATAAAATTGGTTTAGTTAAGTTATTTTAAATGTTAGTGGTCTGTTTGCGCACCGTAATTTCAGTGCGGAATTCCTGAGAAAAAGAAAACTTCTAAGCGTTAAACTGTGGTTTCTGCATCAGAAATTTCAATGCCCAAATATAAAAAATTATGCTTAACTTATTAATAATGTAAACCTTATTATTGAAATTATTTAGTGGGCAAATAGAACAGCGTTCACGAAGTCGGTGACAGGTTTTGGGCAGTCTAAATAATTGATGCTTCACCCAAAATATTGCAGACGCCTAAATACTTAGCTTCCGCTTCACAGTCTAAGGGACATAATTACTGCTGTGAATTCAGTTGATAAGTCAGAAATTGATAATTTTCATCATCGAAACACACCAGCATAACTTTCTCAATACCGCTTTGCTTTTCCAGGAAACGCGATACGCTTTCTACCGCAATCTTTGCAGCTTTGTCTTTCGGAAAACGGTAAACCCCTGTACTGATCGCCGGGAACGCCACCGTACGGCATCCGTGTTCCAGCGCAAGTTGCAGTGAATGAGTATAACACTGCGCCAGTTTTTCCTCTTCCTCAGGAGTTCCGTTATTCCATACCGGCCCCACGGTATGGATGACATATTTCGCGGGCAGCTTTCCCGCAGTGGTGATCACCGCCTCACCCACCTTACAGCCTCCCTGTCTGGCGACAATTTTCCGGCATTCTTCCAGAATTTCCTTACCGCCCGCGCGGTGAATAGCACCGTCTACTCCGCCGCCGCCCAACAGCGAGGTATTGGCGGCATTCACCACTGCATCTGCTGCAATCTGGGTGATATCTCCTTTAATGACTTCTATTTTAGGCGTTGGCTGACTCATGGTATTTTCGCTTTAGGATGGTTTGCAAATCAAATATAAAAAATTAGTACCTAACCGGCTGATGGTAAAACAATATGCGAAAGGTGATCATCGGAGCAACACATTTTACGGTGCTCTCGGAACACAAAACCCGTCAAAACACCCTGCAAAAAAGGGAAAAACACCCGTATTCATATCGTTTTGTTTTGGTAATTTCGTTTCCAACCCTACAGAAGAATAACATAAAAACATAAATCATGACGAAAAATCTATTCCCTCATCTCAACTACAACGACCTTCATCACCATTATCAGCAAATCCTCGCAGCACACCCCTACATTACCAACCTCCAGAAATCAGATATCCTTACCGATCAGGATGTATGCGAATACCTCCAGATCTCCGTCAAGACCCTCCGCAAATTCTGCAGAGAAGAAAAGATCAGCTATACCCGTCTGGGCAGCCGCTATTACTACATCCGCCAGATTTTCGCCCTGAACCTTATTAAGATTTGCAACGACTGAGTTCCCAACTCACCCTCCCTTCTTCCTGCCCTTGCTTCCAAACGCCTATCCTTCAAGAGGGAGTCTCCATTCCATTCCATCCCTAAAAACCTCCTTTATTCTGGTTTCTGAGCGAAGCCGGGGAATAAAGGAGGTTTGTTTTCAACTAGCGAAAATTTTTATGATGTAAACTTCAACTCAGCTGACAGAAATAGCATGTTGAACTAAACCTCCGGTAGCTTTTTCGATTCGCCGTTTTAGTAATTTTGTTTTTTTAACAATCAAAACATTTACTATGGCTACAAAAAAAAATCTCCGGAGGATGTAAGGACGAACAAAATTTTGAATCGCGCTTCAAGCGAAGTTAATGGTTTTTCGGAACTGATACAACGTTTCGAAAGAAATATTTCAATACAGGGAAAAAGTCCCAGAACCTTTGATAATTATTCCAGGCATGTTGCTGCCGTAGCGCTTCATTTCGGTAAAATTCCTACCGAATTGGATCCGGAAGAAGTTAAAGATTATCTCTTCGAACTTCAACAGCGATCAAAAACACCTTCTCAAACCTACTTTAAACACACGGTTTATGGACTGCGGTTTCTTTTAAAAGCAGAAGGCTTGCCTTATAGTTTTCTACACCTTCCCGCCATTCCAAAAGTAAATAAACTGCCGACTGTTTTAAGCCGGCAGGAAGTTTGGCGCATGCTGCAAACTGCCCAGTTGCTGAAGCACAAACTGCTCATCGGTCTGATTTACGGGTGCGGACTTCGGTGTATGGAAGTAAGAAATATCGAACTTCAGCATCTGGATTTTGATCGAAAAATGCTGCATATTGTTCAGGGTAAAGGTCAAAAAGACCGTTATGTTCTTTTATCCGAGCATTTAATCCGGGGACTGAAAACCTTTATTTCAGTGGAAAATCCGAATCAATATTTATTCAATGGAAATCAAAATAGAAATATTGAAGAGATTGACATTCTTACTCCTAAAAGTACAGGCTTTGATTCCCGCTACAGCCAGCGCGGCGTGCAGTGGGTGATTAAAACCATCTCTAAAAAAGCAGGCATCACCAAAGTCGTTCACACCCACACTTTGCGGCACAGCTACGCCACGCATCTGCTGGAAGACGGCGTTCCGATCATCATGGTTCAGAAACTTCTGGGTCATGAAAGAATTGAATCGACCATGGAATATCTTCATGTCTGCCAGCTTTCGGATCAGAAGCCTCACAGTCCTTTGGATACCGTATTTGCTTTGTACCGCAAAAATGGAATCCCGAAGTAAGGGCAGAAGTGTAGCCGACGTTCTGCGCGCAGTCAGTTTATCAACTCAGAATTTTACGGTTCATCAGGAAAAAACACTTCGGGCCTTATCGTACTGCCGGACTTCAGCTTTGGGCGGTCATATCGATGCGTGCGACGGTTGCGGAAACCTCTCCATCAGTTACAACTCCTGTAGGAACCGGCATTGTCCCGGGTGTCAGGGCCATAAAAGGGAAGAATGGATCCAGAAGCGCGAAGCGGATTTACTCCCGTGCAGCTATTATCATCTCGTTTTCACGCTTCCCGAAGAGCTGAACGGTTTGGCAATTGCAAATCCCACACTCATTTACAAAACATTGTTTGAAGCAGCTTGGGCAACATTAAACCAGTTTGGCAAAACGGAAGGAATGCAGCTCGGAATGATTGCGATACTTCACACGTGGGGACAGAACCTGAGCTTGCATCCGCACCTGCACTGCATTGTTCCTGGCGGCGGAATTGATCATCACGGAAAGTGGAAAAAGAAAGTACGAACCGATAAATATCTCTTCTCTGTAAAAGCGATGAGCAAAGTATTCCGGGCAAAGTTTGTGGCTTTATTGAGAACTTCGGGAGTAAAAGATTCCAATTTAATGGATAAACTCTTTACCAAGAACTGGGTCGTCTATGCAAAACGTCCTTTTGGTGGCCCGAAACAGGTGATTGAATATTTAGGCAGATACACCCACAAAGTCGCCATCAGCAATCACCGCATCAAAGAAGTTACCGATAAAGAAGTTCGTTTTGGCTACAAAGATTACCGGAAAGGTGGCGAAAAAAAGGAGATGACCCTATCCCATGTGGAGTTTATCAGGCGCTTCAGTCTTCATATTCTGCCCAGAAGGTTTGTGCGGATCCGCCATTACGGTATTTTAAGCAGCAGCTGGAAACGTGGGAAACTGCAGAGTTTACAGTCTGATTTAAACATCCGGGTTCCGGAAGCAAAACCCAAGACTTTGCTCAATAAATGCCGGTGTTGCAAAGAAGGAAACCTGGTCACCATTGCCATTTTCGGGCAGCGCGGTCCGCCACAGGATTTTCTTTTCGTCACCCAACCTTTCTCTGCGAAATAAACTTTGCGGGTAAGGGAAACTGTGTTTTGCAGCGAAGAAAAAACCGCAGAAAACCACTTCCAAAGGCTACCAAATGCCACAAATAAAGCAGTCCTTCTGAAAAACTGCTTTGTATCTCTAAATTCTAAAAACGATAACTCCATAGAAGAACCAATATTGGAGAAAAGCCACCGGAGCTTCCGTTCAACGGGCTTTCATTTCTTGTCTTTCAGACAAAACGAAAGCTTAGTTATTGTACGCAGTGCTTTTATTTTAGAGTTTTCCAATTAAATTCAATATTCAGTTCTTTAATTATGCTTTTACATTTTTGTAAGAAATTCAATGCATATTCATTTGGCTCAAATTTCATTATTAATCCGATTGCAATATTTTTATTTTTTGAATTGGGATATTCTTCAAATATTTGTCCGCTATCAACAAAATTCAAATAAGAATTTATTTTGTCTTGCAGTAATAGTACGTGCTCATTTTCTTCATCCCATATAAGATGGTCAGAAATAGTTAATTTAACACTCCCGTTTGGCGACGTGCTTATAAAATCAATTTTATCAATTTGTTCTACACTCAATTTCAGCGGTTTTTGTTATTGCATTGCGGACAACTTGTATATATGTTTACTTTGTCAGACAAATACAACGTGTTTTGTCGGGATTGGTCTGGAAGTCATCAGACATTATTTCTGTCCTTTAAGATATATTTTTTTCTTATAAATCATCAAACCCTCGCTGCCGCATGAAATGAAATTCGACGAAGTCAATACTTTCGTGTGACCATATAATACATTTTTGGTTCGTTTGCTGCCTCCCGTTCAAACTCTCCCGCTTTGATCCACTTCATGGCCTTACCCATTTTCAAATCTACCAAAAAACTTCCCCACAAAAATACGGGAAACCGTAATTGCCCTTTTTACCCTCTCCCTGCAGGAAATTAGTCTGATACCCATCGGTACTTGCTCCGAAGCAGCCTTTTCGCATGGCAAAAGCAACGGTCATCCAGCATCAAAACACCCAGCATCCGGCACTCCAACATCGAACAGTATACGAACAGTATAGATACTGTGGATATACAACACATACCCAATGGTCAAACAAAGGATATACAGGGGATACAGAAACCCACCAATTTTATTTTCCCGAAAATTGCTGCTCCCCCTCAAAAATGCCCTGATACAAAGCATTTACAGAACAGATTACCTGAAAAATAAAACCACCAAAAATGCCCTGAAATGCCCTTTTCTTCCCTTTAATGGAAAAAAATGGAAAACCGTGGAAACTTTTGGAAACTTTTGTCCCGTTTTAAAAATGGATTCTTTAATTCCTCAACTTTACACCATTAACCAATTAAAAACTAATATCATGGGTAAAATCTATGACTCCCTGCTATCGGGAACCTCAGGCCGCACAGGCCGCATCGTAGTGGCGAACATGTTCGGACACGAATTCTCCAAGATCCGCCCTCGGAAAAGAACATCACCACCTACCGCAAAACAGCAGCTCATTCACCACCGCATGCGCAAAAGTGCGCTGTTCATGGAGTCTTACCGAGGCTATGCATGCGACCATTATGGCAGACGCGTCGGCATGAAATCATGCTACAACCTTGCAATGACCAACCTCATGACCAATTTTGTGATTGATTTTGTCGCCGGAACCATTACGCCGCAATATCCATCAATCTCATTTTCGAGGGGACCTCTGCTGGCCGCCGTGCCGCTTAACATCACCTTGCCTACACCGGACACTATTACTGTAACCTGGCAGGACAATTCCGCCGGCCATCCGCTCCGCGAAACCGACTGGGCTCAGATCCTAATTGCTGCGAAAGACGAGCCCCTCACGTCCTTTGTCGAAAATGCAGCACAGCGGACCGCCGGAACCTACACCGCCAACGTACCGGCACAGATGGTAGGCAAAGAGCTCCTTCCGCAACATGGTAGGCGACACGGTCTCCAATTCCGTCTACGCCGGAACCATTATCTAATTCCAAAAAGCACAGACCCCCAGCCTGTGCTTTTTACATTTCAGTACAGATGAAATGCATTGCGTCTCCTTTCCCCTTCCCCTTTCCCATCCCCATCCTAATTCCCATCCTCATCATCATTCTCAGTACAGACGCAATGCATTGCGTCTCCCATCCCCAAAAAATCACAATTCACATTTTTTCCCTAATTTAGATTGCGCTCTAAAAAACACAATTGATGCCTATGGATCTGTTTAAAAACAAATACCGCATCCCATCCGCCCGCTTACAAAGTTGGGATTACAGCCGTGCAGGACTGTATTTTATTACCATCTGCACCTACAACCGCGCCCATTTTTTCGGTAAAATCACCGGTGGCAAAATGCAGTTGTCGGCTCTTGGAGGCATTGTGGAAGCCGAATGGCTGAAAACATTTGAAATACGCAAAGACATGAATCTATTAATGGGTGAATTTGTGGTAATGCCCGATCATTTTCACGCCATCATCGGTATTGGCGATAATGATTACAATCGTACAGACGCAATGCATAGTATATACGCAATGCATTGCGTCTCTATGAATCCCCCAAATCCCCCCAAAAACCAATTCGGTCCCCAATCCAAAAATCTTGCCTCCATTATACGCGGATTCAAATCATCCGTCACCGTTGCGGCGCGCCGGATAAACCCTGATTTTCAATGGCAGCCCCGATTTCATGACCACATTATCCGCAATATCGAATCGTATCACCGTATTTCCCAATACATTATCGACAATCCAACAAAAATGGGATAAATGATAATTAGAGACGCAATGCCTTGCGTCTCTCCAATGCCTTGCGTCTCTCCAATACATTGCGCCTCTCCAAATTCCAAATATTATCATAATTCAACAATCCACATACGCAAACCCCGATTTTTCAGTTCCTATAATAATAGTATTTTTGTCCCATGAACATCCGAAACTTAAAATATACCCTCCTTATCGTATCAGCAGTTTTTATTAATTCCTGTACCACCCAAAAACCACAGGTAAAAAACCAGGGCAAAACCAGCCAGGTAACAAAACCTGTTCCGCCTAAGGCTCCGGTCACCACAGTTCCCTATTCGGGCAAAGAAGCTTTAAGACTAAACCTTCCGGAAGTGAACCGCGAGTTCCGCGCTGCCTGGATTGCGACAGTCGCCAATATCAACTGGCCGACAAGAAACAACTTAACCACTCAGCAGCAGCAAGACGAAGCCATTCAGCTTCTCGATATGCTGAAGAGTGCCAATTTCAACGCCGTGATCTTTCAGGTACGGCCTTCTGCAGATGCGATGTATAAAAGCGATCTTGAACCTTGGTCTTATTTCTTAACCGGACAAACCGGTAAAGCGCCGTCCCCTTATTACGATCCTCTGGAATTCTGGATTGAAGAAGCCCACAGACGCGGCATGGAACTGCATGTATGGATGAACCCTTACCGTGCCCACCATACGACGGGAGGCAGCGTAACATCATCCAGTATGGCTTCAGTGATGTCGGACAGCGTGTACAGGCTGAGAAACGGAATGTACTGGATGGATCCTTCAGACGAACGGGTACAGAATCATGTTTCAGACGTGATCAAAGATTTGGTAAAACGCTATGATATTGATGCCGTACACATCGATGACTATTTTTACCCCTATAAAGAATATCACGGCGGAAAAGATTTTCCTGATGACCGCACCTGGAACCGGTATAAAAGTTCAGGCGGTACCCTTTCAAAGGGAGACTGGCGGAGAGGAAACGTCAATAAAATTATCAAAAGATTACACGACGAAATCCATGCTGAAAAATCCTATGTGAAATTCGGAATCTCTCCATTCGGTATTTGGAAACCAGGATTTCCCGCAGGAGTTACAGGTTCTTCACAGTATGATGAGTTGTATGCCGATGCAAAACTTTGGCTGAACGAAGGCTGGTGCGATTATTATTCGCCGCAGCTTTACTGGAAAGAAGGCGGTGCACAAAGTTTCTCCGCACTTCTGAAGTGGTGGAAAGATGAGAACATCAAGAATATTCATCTATGGCCCGGCCTGAATACGGTAGGTGTGAAATCAGATAACAGACAAGCTGAAATTACAGGTCAGATGAATACCATCAGAAGAGTGCTGCCGAAAAATACTGCAGGAGAAATTCACTACAGCACTGACGGACTCAAGAAAAACCCAGAAATGCTGAGTGCCGTTAAAAATCTTTACAGAGAGAATGCTCTGGTTCCTGCAACGCCATGGATCAGCACTAAAAAACCGGTGACCCCAAAACTTTCAGTTGAAAAATCAGGAGAGTCTTACCGGATTAACTGGAGTTCAAAAGAGGCGGAAAAAGTGTTCAGATGGGTGCTTTTTGCTAAATACGGTGACTCCTGGGAAACTGAGATCATGGATAAGGGAAACAGTTCCAAGACCCTCCCATCCTCCAGAAACGGAAAAAAACTCAATACTCTGGCTATAAAATCAATCGACAGATTAAGCAATGAAAGCGATTATGATGCAGAAAAGCTTTAGGTACTTTTCGTGAGCACAGCTAAATACTGGCTGTGTTCATCTTCAAATATGATTTCAGAATGAAAGTCCAATTCAGCAGCGATTTTCTGCATCGTTATTTTGTCGAGGTAAAGCCACTCAAACCAGTCGGTAAGTTGCCCGCTGTATTCATACCGGCATTTGGCCTCCCCGTAATAATGATGCGCGGGCATTTCGGTATCTTCGTACATATAGGAAATATCGCAGGAATCAAATATAATCTGTCCACCTTCATTCAAAAGCGTTTCTGCCTTTTTCAGGAATTTTCTGAAGCCGTCAAGCGTTGATGAGATTCCGATTCCGTTCATGAGCAGAAGCAGCGTATCGAATTTCGGTCCGTCAAACTCAAAGAAATCCTCACAGAAAATATGCTGCACTCCACGCGCTTTCATCACTTCACAGGCGCTTGGAGATATTTCAATAGCAGAAACATCAAGCCCTTTTTTCTGAATTTCAAGTGTATGTGAACCGGCTGCTGCGCCAATATCCAGCACTTTTCCTCTACACCTTGTAATGGCTTTCTGTTCCAGCTCGGGCATTTTTTTTAAAGATCTGAAATAATAGGAAACAGGCATTTCCACTTTCGGTCCGAACTGGTCATGCACAAAAAGTTTCTTTCTGGCGGTGGTAAAATGGAAATCGTAAATGGCTTTTCCTGGAAGATCCTGCATAACTAAATATAAAAAAAAGACTGTTCCTCTGAACAGTCTTTAGTTAGTAGCGGGGACACGACTCGAACGTGCGACCTCCGGGTTATGAGCCCGACGAGCTACCTACTGCTCTACCCCGCGATATTGTGGTGCAAATATACGCAATCTTATCGCTTTTCAAAATTGATTTACGCATTTTTTTAATGTTTTTAAAGGCTTTAACGGTTGTATTGCTGTAACTGCTTCAGATTGAAGACAGAACCCTATGAATTATTTTTAAATAATTTCTGTTTAGGATTAGATACAGGAAAACACAGCCGCCTTGTTCTTCTGTTGTCCTTGCTCACGGGTAAGAACCGAATCTCCGGGCATTCGACTCCAAATAACAAGCTCATACATAAGCACAAAAAAAGAGAACCACATTTGTGATTCTCTTGCTTAGTAGCGGGGACACGACTCGAACGTGCGACCTCCGGGTTATGAGCCCGACGAGCTACCTACTGCTCTACCCCGCGATATTGTGGTGCAAATATACGACTATTCTCTAAACTCACAAATATTTGTCGGAAATTCTTTATTCATCTATTTTTCCTAAATTTGTATATGGCAAAAATTCTGAAAATATATCCCGATAATCCTCAGGAAAACCTTATCGCTGAAGTAGTTAAAACTTTGAACAACGGTGGAATCATCATCTACCCTTCCGATACGGTATATGCTGTTGGATGCAATATTTTCGACATCAGGGCGATGGAAAAGCTTGCGCACATCAAAAAAATAAAGTTAGATAAAGCGCAGTTCTCCATTATATGCAATGATTTAAGCCATCTTGCCCATTTTACCAGGCCCATTGACACTTCCGTATTCCGTTTTCTGAAAAGTAAGATTCCCGGACCTTTTACTTTTATTCTGGAAGCCAACAAAAGTCTCCCTCTCGCCTATAAAGGCAATAAAACGGTGGGGATCCGTGTCCCGGACCATCCGATTCCGCAGCTTATTGTAGAAAAATTAGGACATCCGATCGCTTCTACTTCCATCAAGGATGACGATGAGGTGATCGAATATTCGACCGACCCCGAACTGATCGCTGAAAAATACGATCATCTCGTCGACATTGTGATCGATTGTGGTTATGGCGATAATGTTGCCTCTACGATTGTGGATTTAACAAGCGGAGAACCAGAAATCATCCGTCAGGGAAAAGGCGAAGTTTAATGATTGGGGCGTCTTTATCCGCCCTCCGTTCCCGCTTTTTTATTTGCTGGCTTCGGCTCCGCTCAGCCACCAGATAAAAAGAGCTCCACTCAGGTCGGGACGCGGGTACAGGCAAAAATCAAACATCAGTATCAAAATTCATCTTCAACATATCTCAATGAAAATCATCTCATCACCTGCCAAACTCATGAACATTGAAAATTCCACGGAATTATTCAAAACCACAACACCGAAATTCATTGATGAAGCCTCCTTTATTCATTCCTTTCTAAAAGAAAAATCACCCAAATATTTGTCTGAACTCATGGAAATTTCGTCAAAACTGGCAGATGAAAACTGGGAAAGAAACCAGAAATGGAAAGCAAAACCGGGTTCCAAGGAGTCTGCACCTGCAATGTTTGCTTTTACAGGCGAAGTTTACCGCGGACTTGATGCCAAAACTTTAGATAAAAATGCCGTAACTTATCTTCAGAAAAATTACAGAATGCTTTCCGGTCTGTACGGATTGCTGAAACCTTCCGATAAAGTAATGCTTTACCGTTTGGAGATGGGCAGAAATTTCAACTTTGACTCTTATAAAAACCTCTATGAATTCTGGCGCGAAAAAATAACGGAACAGCTCAACAGCGAACTCAAAGCCAAAGACATTATCCTTAACTTGGCCAGTTCGGAATATTTTAAAGTCCTTGATAAAAAGAAACTGAATGTACCGGTGATCGATTTCGATTTTTACGAGATCAGAGAAGGAAAACTGAAAACTATTGTCGTTTACACCAAACATGCCCGCGGACTGGTGATTCGTTACTGTGCACAAAATCAGGTAAAAACACTGAACGGCGTAAAAGGGTTCAATCTTGAAGGCTACCGGATTGATGAGAAACTTTCAACCAAAACAAAATTGGTTTTCACCCGATAACCTTCCAGGAATAATTAATAATCAAATACAGTTAAAAAATGAATTACCATACAAGAAAATGGATTAAACCTGAAGATTTAAATCCAAACCACACCCTTTTCGGAGGAAGACTGTTGCAGTGGATTGATGAAGAAGCCGCATTATATGCGATCGTTCAGCTGGAAACGCCGAGATGTGTTACCAAATATATTTCTGAAATCAATTTTATCAGTTCCGCAAAACAGGGTGACATCATCGAAATTGGAATTGAGGCGACCGATTTCGGGAATACCTCCATTACGCTGACCTGCGATGTAAGAAACATGATGACGCGCCAAACCATTATCACAATTGATAAAATTATATTTGTGGGCGTAGATGAAGAAGGAAAACCCACCCGACACGGCAAGACAAAAATTGAATTCATCTCCGACCGTCTGAATAATATGGAAGAATGAAACTGTTTATTAAAAACATGGTTTGTTCCCGATGTATCACTGCGGTAGAACAGGTTTTTAATGATTTAAAACTGGAAATTTCAACCATCGATTTAGGGGAAGTGGAAACAAAAAGTGATTTCGGTTCTGCAGAGATTCGGAAACTTGATGACCGTCTGAAAGCAATTGGTTTTCAAATCCTGGAGGATTCTTCGAAAAAGCTGATCGAAAAAGTAAAGAAATCTGTGATCCTGAAAATCAACGGTTTGGATATTCCTGAAGATTTTGTGCTGTCAAAATTTCTGTCCGAAAAGCTTCATAAAGAATACAGTGCAGTTTCCAAATTATTCTCTCAAAATGAAAATGTAACGCTTGAACAGTATTTCATCCTTCAGAAAATTGAAAAAGCAAAGGAACTTCTTTTATATGATGAATTTTCTTTGACCGAAATCTCAATTAAACTCGGTTACAGAAGCGTACAGCATTTGTCTTCTCAATTTAGAAATACCACAGGATTTTCCCCTTCTGAATTTAAAAAACTGAAACAGAAAAACCGCATTCCTCTCGATAAAATCTGAATTCTGTAAGATTCTTCCTTATATTTATAACAGCTTTCAAATTCAATTCAGGAAATTTGAAACATAAATTTAATTATGGAAAATCATCATCAGCCCATTCACCCATCCGAGCGGATCTCTCCTAGTTCAGTATACTACTGTCCAATGGAATGTGAAGGCGAAAAAGTATATTTTACCCCCGGTAAACGCTGCCCTGTTTGCAATATGTTTCTCGTTCCGATTGAAGAAAGAGAAGATTATAAAAATAAACCTGCCACTTTTTCAAAAACCAATCTTCCCGAAAACTTCAAAAACAAGGTAGGAGAATACTTCTGTCCGATGTTTTGTGAAAGTGATAAAACCTATGGTTCTGATACCGGCTGTCCTGTCTGTCACATGCATCTGGAAGAAATTACAGATGAATTGGTTAAAAATTCAGTACCAAAAACGCATGGTCAGCATAAAACTCATGCGCATTCTCACCATCTGGTACCCACGGTTGGAAACGCTGAAGATCATGCCGGAAAATATTATTGTCCGATGTTCTGTGAAGGCGATAAGGTTTATGATTCTAATGTCGGATGCCCAGTTTGCGGTATGGATTTGGTGAAATATCCCGAAAAACCCAAACCTACTCAATACACCTGCCCGATGCATCCCGAAATCGTTCGAGATGAGCCCGGAGACTGCCCTATTTGCGGTATGGATCTCGTTCCTGTTCTTACTGAATCAAATGATGATGAGGATGAAAACTTTACTATTTTAAAGAAAAAATTCATCACGGCATTGGTGCTCACTGTACCTGTTTTCATTCTTTCTATGGGCGGTATGTTTTTCACTTTTCCTTTCTCTCATCGGCTTCAGGGAATTTTAGAATTAGTTTTGACGCTTCCTGTTTTGTTCTATGCAGGTTGGTTTATTATGAAACGGGGCTGGATTTCTTTTAAAACCTGGAATCTCAACATGTTCTCATTGATTGCATTGGGAGTTGCGGCCGCTTTTCTGTTCAGCATCGTAGCATTACTTTTTCCAAATATTTTCCCTCACGAAATGGTACATGACGGAAAAGTACCGCTGTATTTTGAAGCAGTAGATGTGATTCTGACATTGGTGATATTAGGACAGTTAATGGAAGCAGGCGCTCACAAAAAAACCGGAAACGCTATTAAAGAACTTATGAGCCTTTCGCCGGATGAAGCCTATTTAATCATTGACGGAAATGAAAAGAAAGTTGCGCTTTCTCAGGTGAAAATCGGCGATCTGTTGCGGGTTAAACCAGGCGGAAAAATTCCCGTGGACGGCAAAATTACGGAAGGAAATTCTGCGGTGGACGAAAGCATGATTACCGGAGAACCTGTTCCTGTAGAAAAAACTTCAGGCGACCGGGTAAGTTCCGGGACGGTTAATGGAAACGGGGTTTTCATTATGAAAGCCGAAAAAATAGGCGATGAAACCCTGCTTGCTCAGATTATCAAAATGGTTCACGATGCAAGCCGAAGCAAAGCTCCGATCCAGAAATTGGTGGACAGGGTTTCTAAGATTTTCGTTCCAACGGTCATTGCTGTGTCAGTGCTAACATTTTTTGGTTGGTATCTTTTCGGCGGTGAAAACCGTTTGATAATGGCTTTTGTTAATGCCGTAGCGGTTTTGGTTGTTGCCTGTCCCTGCGCTTTAGGATTGGCAACGCCAATGAGTCTGATGGTCGGAATTGGGAAAGGCGCTAAAAACGGAATTCTAATTAAGAATGCAGAAGCCCTGGAGCAGATGCAGAAAGTGAATATCCTCATCACCGATAAAACCGGAACGCTTACGGAAGGAAAACCAAGTCTTGATGAGATATTCGCTGCAGAAAATTCAGATAAAAATCTTATGCTGAATTTGGCAGCTTCGCTCAATCAGAATTCTGAACATCCATTGTCCGGTGCAGTTTTACATGAGTTTAAAAAAGTAGATTCAGAATTTTTAAGCGTCGAAAATTTTGAGAACATTTCCGGCAAAGGAATTAAAGGAACCGTAAACGGAGAAACGGTATTGCTCGGAAACGAAGCATTGTTAAGCCATTTCAACATTGAGATTCCGGAAAATCTAAAAGAAAAAGTTACCGGAAAACAGGATGAAGCAAGAACGGTTTCCTACCTTTCTTCCGGTGGAAAAGTTCTTGGATTTCTAAGTTTTTCGGATAAAATTAAAGTAAGTTCAAAACAGGCCGTCGAATTCCTTCACCACCACAAAATGGAAGTAATTATGATGACCGGTGATAACACACACACCGCAAAAGCCGTTGCCTCTGAACTTGGTATTAAAAAATATTTTGCAAACCAGCTTCCTCAGGATAAACTGAATGCGATAAAAAAACTCCAGACAGAAGGAAATATTGTGGCCATGACCGGTGACGGAATTAATGACGCTCCTGCATTAGCCCAATCCAACGTGGGCATTGCAATGGGAACCGGAACCGATGTCGCCATTGAAAGCTCAGCAATCACCCTACTGAAAGGTGATATCCTCGGAGTTGCAAAAGCCAAAATCCTGAGCGAAGCGCTGCTGAAAAATATTCGCCAGAATCTTTTCTTCGCTTTTCTCTACAATACAGTTGGAATCCCGCTTGCCGCAGGTTTACTGTATCCGTTTTTTGGAATTCTTTTAAGCCCGATGATCGCAGCCGCAGCGATGAGCTTCAGTTCGGTATCGGTTATTTTAAATTCCCTGAGACTGAATAACGTGAACCTGAAAATTAATCGTTAAAGAATCACAAAGAGGCCTTTATTTTATTAATGTGTCATAAAAAACCATATATGGCTCCAGATTTGGTATTAAAATTGAATAAAATTTAATTCAAACAAACATTAAATAAATTACTATGGCAAAGAAACAGACTCCAAAAGGTAAAGTTGCGCCCAAATCTGACGCGGCGGACAAACTGAAAGATTTTATGGTTGACGGAATGAAGGATTTATACTGGGCTGAAAAAGCATTGGTTAAAAATCTCCCGAAAATGGCTAAAAACGCCACTTCTGCTAAACTTAAAGAAGCAGTAAACGGGCATCTGGCTGAAACGAAAGGTCAGGTTACCCGTCTTGAAGATGCTTTCAAAGCTTTAAAACTGAAACCGCAGGCTGTAAAATGTGATGCAATGGACGGTTTGCTTAAAGAAGCTGAAGGAATTCTTGAAGAAACAGAACCCGGACCGGTTCGTGACGCTGCCATCATCGCCGCCGCCCAAAAAGTGGAACATTACGAAATAGCTTCTTACGGTACATTGGCAACTTACGCCAAATTGCTGGGTCATAAAGAAGTTCTTGCACTACTCCTTGAAACTTTGAAAGAGGAAAAAACATGTGATAAAGATTTAACCAAGCTGGCAAAATCCGAAATCAACGTAAAAGCAAAATAAAAAATCAGCGGTCGTATTATGACCGCTTTTTTTACGGCTGATCTTTTTTACTATTTTCACCTCAAGAATAATTATTGAGTAAATCTGAACATAAATAAATTTACAAGATGAAAACTCAGATTCCGTCACAGAATACCGGATCAAAATCCGATACCGTTTCAGAAATTGAGATGGAAAACGAAGTTTTAGCCAGAATACATTTTGAGACCGTGAAGAAGAGGTTTCTTGATGTGAATTCCTGGGAACTTTTTTCAGGGGAAGAGAAAGCTGAGTTTTCTCTCCGGGACAGGAATGGGAAACTTATTCTGGATGAGCCAAAGATTGGTGATTTTTTCCGGATCAAAATTCCCGGCCTGCATAATCCAACCGGGGACGGCTATGACTGGGTGCAGGTAGAACATTTGGAGGAAGAACAGAAAGGTGATTTTCATAGTGTTTATATCAGAGTACGCCCTACCTCCGATCCGACAAAACCCGACCAGGCAACTGCGCATTTTTTTGACCCCAAAGCCACTTCTAATTTCCTCATCCGTAGAGAAAAGAATATCATTTTTGCAGAGGTTCACGGCAGAAATGAAGTACCGAACACGGAACACCTCAGTTTTTTGGAAAAAATAAGAAACACTTTGGTAGCGGTTGGCGGAATGATCGCAGGCAGTAAATTCCAGTGGAAATCACTTACTGAAGGACTTATAAAGAATGAAGCATAAAATTTACATCGGATGTTCCGGCTTTTCGAACCGCGACTGGAAAGGATATTTCTTTCCGGAAGATCTGCCGTCAAAGGACCAGCTGAATCATTATTCAGAAAAATTCAACTCAGTTGAAATCAACTCTACGTTTTACCGAAGACCGCGCCCACAGACTTTAGAGAACTGGTATACCAAAACAGGCGCCGATTTTAAATTTTTTGTGAAAATTCCCAAAACCATCACCCACATCAAACGACTTGCAGAGATGTCGACTGAAACGTTAGATTTTTGCAACCATATTCACACGGGAATTAGGGAAAAGCTTGCAGGTTTTCTTTTTCAGCTGCCGCCCACTTTTCATTTCAGTAATGAAAATTTAGAGAAAGTCCTTGAAACAGTTGACGGGCAGTATCTGAATGTGGTCGAATTCCGTCACAAATCCTGGTGGAATGACGAAGTGCTTGAAACATTAAAAAAGAAAAACATCGTCTTCTCCGGCGTGAGTTTTCCAAAAGATATTCCTGATGAATTTACCTTGAATAATGATGAGTTTGCTTATTACAGGCTTCACGGCGTTCCGGTGCTTTTTAAATCTGAATATTCAGAAGATGAAATATCAAAACTCGCTGAGACCATCAGGAAAGCAAACAGAACGGTATATGTGTTTTTCAACAATACCTGGGGAGTGGCTGCGCTGAATAACGCTTTGCTTTTACAGAAAAAATTGGTGGAAAAGGGTTAAAACTTCCTTTCAATCACATAATCCAGCATCAGATGGAGCGAACTTTTAGCTTCAGAATCAGGGAATTCATTCAAAATATTTTTGGCCCTTTGCTGAAAATCTTTCATCACGCCGACCGCGTAATCCAGACCGCCGGATTTTTTCACAAAATCAATCAGTTCCTTTACGCGTTTCGTATCGTTATTGTACCTTTTAATGGTGTTGAAATAATACTTCCGGTCGGTTTCGCTCGCGGTTTTTAAAGTGTAAATCAGCGGAAGCGTCATTTTCTGTTCTTTAATATCGATGCCTACAGGTTTTCCTATGATATTTGAAGTAAGATAATCGAAAAGGTCGTCTTTGATCTGAAAAGCCATTCCGGTAAGTGTACCGAATTCCATCATCTTTTTTGCCAGGTGTTCGTCAGCATTATTTGAAAGCACGCCAATCTCGCAGCAGGCTGCAATTAAAGTTGCCGTTTTCTGCCGTATAATTTCGTAATATACTTCTTCAGTAATATCCAGTTTCCTTGCTTTTTCAAGCTGTAGAAGTTCTCCTTCTGCCATTTCCCTGATGGTACGGGAAATTACGGCAAGAAGATCAAAATCTTTATGGTCAGTAGAAAGCAGAACTGCTTTTGACAAAAGATAATCGCCGACTAAAACTGCGATTTTATTTTTCCATAACGCATTGATGGAAAAGAAATTACGCCTTTTAAAACTTTCATCCACCACATCATCGTGAACTAAAGTTGCGGTATGAATCAGCTCAATCATCGAAGCACCGCGGAAGGTTTTTTCGTTGACTTCCCCGATTAATTTCGCGCAGAGAAACACAAACATCGGCCGCATCTGCTTCCCTTTAGTCGTCACGATAAAACGGGTAACCTTATCAAGAAGCGGAACATTGCTCTGCATGGATTCATAAAACTTCTGCTCGAAAAGTTTCATTTCACTGTTAATCGGTTTTCTGATTTCTTCTACAATATTCGCCACAAACTACAAAATAAGGATGGTGATTGATAAATAATGACAAATATAATTAATTTTCGCGCAGATATGAAGCTTTCATCCATAATAACTTCAGCTCAGAAGGAGGATTTAAAAAATAATGCGACATCATTTCAGTTTATTGTGAGGAATAAAATAGAAATTCGGTTTTACTTTTCCCAAAGGGGTATTGAATTCTTCTCCCGAAATATAAATTCCGTTTTCATCCACTTCTATCCCTTCGATTTGTCCGACTGACAGAGAACTTCCGAGATAATATTTTACAGGTTTGTCTTTAAAGAAAATTCCGGATTCAGTTTCATTAAATACGGAGAGAAAAACTTCCGTATTCTTGGTATATCCAACTAAATATAGCTTTTTCTGAAAATAAGCAGCATCGGTTACTACAAAATCAGTTTTAAAAGTTTCGGTTTTCAGTGCGGGCTGGTTTTCTGAAATTTGCGGATCAATAATATAATGCGTCGTAGCCTTTGAAGCCCATTCCTTGGTAAACACATGGATTTTTCCATTCAGGAAAATCATCGCCTCCGCATCGAAATCGTTATTCAGATTGCGGCTGCTAAAATCTTTCTGCTCCGGGTAGAAATAGGAAATGGTTTTTATGGAATCCGAAATTCTTGCGCCGTCAAACGGAATTTTATAGATTTTCAGATCCTTTCTTTTTCCGGTATTATTGCCGAAATCGCCGATAAATAGGTTCGCAGAATCACTTGCCATTGCTTCCCAGTCCCGGTTAATCAG
The DNA here is from genome assembly GCF_019038595.1 of Kaistella soli. Taxonomy (GTDB): domain Bacteria; phylum Bacteroidota; class Bacteroidia; order Flavobacteriales; family Weeksellaceae; genus Kaistella; species Kaistella soli. Next base: position 617,284 of record NZ_JAHOPF010000001.1, on the reverse strand, counting down.
ATTTGTTTTGAATACGTTTCTGATTCTCCCTGAAGTCCTGTCGATTTCAAAAATTTCTGATGAATTTCCGCCATCGTTAAAAGTGTAAAGTTTTCCTTTAAAAAAATTCAGTCCTGAATTTTCCTTCAAAGTATCTGAAAGCACTGCAGTTTTAAATTTTTTGATTTTAAGAAAACCGCTCTGCTGTGCAAAACTGATTTGAAAAGCAACAAACAGGAACAGTAAAAGGATTTTTCTCATTACATTTTCCGTTTTAAAAGTAACATCCGGATTTTAATAAAATCATATAAAAGACCAAAAAGCAGTATTACAGTTCCGAAAAACAGAGCCTTGATCCCAAAACTTCCGTATAAAATGCCTCCCACAACTCCACCTCCGAAGAACATCCAGATAATTGTTAAACGCAGTTTTATGGATTTGATGAGCCGCTTTTTGTGATCCTGATCTTTATAGAAGAAAAGTTGGGAAAATTCAATTCCCATATCTGTAAAAAGTCCTGTTAAATGGGTTGTTCTTACCACTGAATGGGAAATACTGGTCACCAGTGAGTTTTGCATCCCCATCGCGAACAAGAGACTGAACGCTATTAAATCCGGCGATTCTTTGATCAGAACATTTCCGGTGAATGCAATAACGGCAAGAATGAGTGCTTCTGTTAAAGTGGGGATTACATAAATCAGATTTTCCCTTTTCCGGGAATAAATTTCAACAATGAAATTGGAAATGAAAGCCCCTAAAAAGAAGAAAAATATATACAGTGCGACATGAAAAGCACTACGGAAATCCTGTTTGAAACTCTCATCCACGAAATAGGCGAAATGCCCGGTAACATTGGTGGTAAGCTTCTGTACAGAAAAAAATCCTACCACATTTACCAAACCTGCAACGAAACTCAGCAGGGAAGCAATCCCAAGATTGTGCTTTTCGGTACGGGTTTTTCCTTTGTGGCTAAACATTATTCACCTGATTTATTGGCCAGCTGTCCGCAGGCTGCATCGATGTCTCCTCCCCGGCTTCTGCGGATTAAAACGGTAATCCCGGCGCGTTCCAGCTGACGGACATAGTTTTCTTCCGCATCTTTGTTGCACTGGTCATATTTGCCGTCGCCAATTGGATTGTACTGAATTAAATTCACTTTTGAAGGAATCTGTTTACAGTATCTGATCAGCGCTTTAATATCTTCGTCCTTATCGTTAATTCCTTTCCACACACAGTACTCGAAAGTAACGGTATTTCCCGTTTTTTCGTACCAGTATTTCAGCGCGTCCATAATATCCGTTAAAGGAAATTTATCGGAAAAAGGCATTATTTCATTCCTTTTTTCTTCGATGGCTGAATGTAAAGAAAGTGCCAGTTTTACCCGCAGATCTTCATCAGCAAGCATTTTGATCATTTTCGGAATTCCGGAAGTTGAAACGGTGATCCGTCGCGGCGACATTCCCATTCCGTCAGGTTTGGTAATTTTTCTGATGGACTCTACAACGTTTTTGTAATTCATCATTGGCTCGCCCATTCCCATAAAGACGATATTGGAAAGCGGCCGGTCGAAATAGAGTTTGCTTTGTCTGTCGATGAGCGCGACCTGATCTACGATTTCTGCGACTTCCAAATTCCGCATTCTTTTCAGTCTTGCGGTTGCGCAAAATTCACAGTTTAAGGAACATCCAACCTGAGATGAAACACAGGCTGTCGTTCTTGTTTCTGTAGGAATCAAAACAGATTCCACTAAAAGTCCGTCATGAAGTTTCACGCCGTTTTTAATGGTTCCGTCGGTGGATTTCTGAAGCTGGTCAACCGAAATCGGATTGATGGTATATTCCTGAGAGATTTTCTCCCTCAATTCTTTTGAAAGATTCGTCATTTCATCAATAGAATGCAGATTTTTGCTCCACAGCCATTCATAAACCTGTTTTGCACGGAAAGGTTTTTCGCCCAATGAAACGAAATAATTCTGTAATTCTTCTAAGGATAAAGTTCGGATGTCTTTCATATAATAAAACTCTCGCAGATTGTGCAAATTTAGCAGATTTTTCCATCTGCGGCATCAGCAAAATCTGCGAGAAATATTAAATATTAAGTATTCTTAAAGAATCAGCATTGCGTCTCCGTAAGAATAGAATTTGTAGTCATTCTTAATCGCCTCTTCATAAGCCTGCATGAGGAAATCTTTTCCGGCAAAAGCAGCAACCATCATCATCAGCGTAGATTTTGGAGTATGGAAATTCGTAATCATCGCATTGGCAACACCAAAATCGTGAGGCGGGAAAATAAATTTATTCGTCCAGCCGTGATAAGGTCCTATTTTTTTGTTGGAAGAAACCGAAGTTTCCAAAGCCCGCATCGTAGTGGTTCCTACCGCACAAACTCTTCTCTGTTCAGCAACAGCTTTGTTGATAATATCGGCATTGTTCTGGTCGATAATCGCTTCTTCAGATTCCATTTTGTGTTTGCTGAGATCTTCCACCTCAATCGGGTTAAATGTCCCTAAACCAACGTGAAGGGTCACTTCAGCGAAATCAATTCCTTTGATTTCAAGTTTCTTCATCAGCTGTTTTGAGAAGTGTAAACCTGCAGTTGGAGCAGCAACAGCACCTTCATGTTTTGCGTAAATCGTTTGGTAACGTTCAGCATCTTCAGGTTCTACTGCTCTTTTGATGTATTTAGGAAGCGGAGTCTCACCAAGTTCTTTTAGTTTTGCTCGGAATTCTTCGTAAGAACCGTCATAGAGAAATCTTAAAGTTCGTCCTCTGGAAGTGGTATTGTCAATAACTTCAGCTACCAAAGATTCGTCTTCAGTGAAGAATAATTTGTTACCGATTCTTATTTTTCTTGCAGGATCTACCAAAACATCCCAAACACGCGTTTCTTTATCAAGTTCTCTCAAAAGGAAAACTTCGATTTTTGCACCTGTTTTTTCTTTGTTTCCGTAAAGTCTTGCAGGGAAAACCTTCGTGTTATTAAATATAAACAAATCGTGCTCATCAAAATAATCAACTACATCTTTGAATAATTTATGCTCAATGGTTTGTGTTTTTCTGTCAAGAACCATGAGTTTTGCTTCGTCTCTGTGTTCTGAAGGATGTTCTGCCAAAAGTTCTTCCGGCAAATGGAAATTGAAATCAGATGTTTTCATTTTTTAAATTACGGTTTAAAAATTAAGTCCGAAAACCCAATAATTTTCGGACTGCAAATATACGACATTGAAAAGGCTTTGTCAAGTTTAATCGTCTAAATAAGGATTTGACGCTATTTCAGGGCTGTTGGAACTACCAAATCCAGCTTTACATTTTTATATTCTTTCAGAACAAATTCACAGGTTGCTTTACCTTCCTTTATCAATTCACGCTCCACAATATAATTGCCTGAGACGCTATCATCGGTCATCGAATCAGATAAAGCGGTTCTGCTTAATCGGTACATCGGAAAAAGATTTTTATTGGCAGGTTTTAAAATTAAGGTACTTTCGCTATTAGACTTTTTAGCTTTTTTTGAACTGTAAAACTTCATGGTAACTTCCTGAGGCTAGGTTTCAGGAAGTGTAGTAAACTCGACGCGGAAATTCTTAGTAGCCCTATTCGGTTTTAAATCGTAAGAGTAATCATATTGAAAGGTGAAAATTATTTCACCCTTCATTTTAGATTCTGTAATCGTGAAACAGTGTGCCTTATTGGTATTGGTATCATAAAGTGTCCCTGTAAAACGTTCCGGCAATTTTACAATTTTCAGATAATAACTGAAATCGTCAGAATTGAAATAATTAACCGATTCGTTACTGTATTTCTTATCCGTATTTTCAAAAGTGTAATTGGTCAGAAAATCAAATGAATAGGTCTGAGAGTTTCCCAGAATGAAAAGAAAAAAGACAGTGAAAATATAAAGCTTTTTCATAAAAATGTTTTTAAAATCTTCCATTCCGTCAGTTTTTTTTCAAAGGAAATGGTATGCAGCGGACTTGTCGAAGGTAAAACAAATACGGGAATTTCACAGTCTTTCCCTAAAATTTTCTGAAGATTCTTAAATGATTTCTGGCCGTTACTGAAAACCGCTTTAATGTTAGGAAAATCATTTAACAGTTTCCGTATATCGTTCGCTTCTTCGTTGACGATATTGGAATCTAAACTCCCCTTCCTTTCGCAGGTATCAATCACATCCCAAAGTGCGAGATGATTTTTGCGGATCACTTCTATTCTTGATGAATAATCAGCGGTGAAATCTTCCTGAAACAATTCGAAAATAATTTTCCAGAACTGGTTTTGCGGATGTGCATAATATTGCTGCATCTCCAATGATTTCACGCCTGGAACGGAACCCAGGATCAGTATTTTTGAGTCTTCGGAAATAATTGGTTTGAAAGAGGCTATTCGGTTCTCCATCTGTTGTTTATTCATTTTTAGACGATTCCTCCATACAATTGGAACGATAAATGCAGGAGTTAAAAATATTAAAAAATTTAGTTATGAAAAAATTATCATTAATTATGGGAATGCTGGTTCTGTTTTTTACGACCAGCTGCAGAGATATCGTCAATACGGTTTTGGATGTTTTACCTCCTTTTGACGTTCCGTTTACATCAACAATTGTCGTTCCGTTTGCGGCGGTGAGCACCACATCGTATACCAGAACTCCCGAAATTGCGATGAATATTGATCTGGATGCTAAAATCAAACAAAACAATCCGAACTACTCTATCAATAATCTGAAATCGGTGAAACTGAATACTTTAAGCATCGATTATGTAAGTTCGACGTTGGACACAAAACTTAATGTCATCAAAAATGCACGAATTTATTTAAAAGCACCCAATCAGCCAGAAATTCTGATTGCAACCGCCTACAATAACACCAATCCGGATAGGATAACTTTTTCGGTACCTGATGAAGAATTGCTGAACTATTTTAAGACAAGTCAAAATTCTTTGATTTTTGAAATTCAGGCAAGCACCCCAACTGCTGATCAAATTACGATGAAACTGAATACAGGTTTTAAAGTAAAGGTTCAGTTGTAAACACCGGAAATAAATTTCGGTGAATATTATAAAAAAAGCTTCTGACTGGTCAGAAGCTTTTTTATTGTTTTAATTATCGGTAAGATCTACAGGGTTTCTTTCAGCCATTCGAAAAATTCTCTCTGCCAAACCAAACCGTTGTGCGCATTAAGCACCCAGTGATTTTCGTTCGGGAAATAAACAAATTTCGTTTTCAAACCGTGAAGTTTCGCAGCCTGAAAAGCTTCCTGTCCCTGTTCGTAAGGAACGCGGTAATCGATTCCGCCCTGAACAATCATGATCGGAGTATTCCATTTGTTTACAAAATTTGAAGGATTAAATTCTGTGTACGCCTTTGGCAGAGGCTGATCAGTAGGTTTTCCTAAATCCCAGTTCGCAAACCAAAGTTCTTCAGTAGTTCCGTACCATGATTTCATATCGAAAAGTCCGTCGTGCGCGATGAAAGTTTTAAAACGGTTGTTGTGAATTCCGGCAAGCATGAATACGCTGTATCCGCCGTAACTTGCGCCCACTGCTCCAACTCTGTCGCCATCTACATAAGGAAGTGTTTTGGCAAAATCGGTTGCCGCAAGATAATCTTTCATAACCTGTCCGCCCCAGTCTTTAGAAATGTCTTCGTTCCATTTTGTTCCCCAACCCGGCATTCCGCGGCGGTTTGGAGCTACAACGATGTAGCCGTTCGCTGCCATCAGAGCAGGATTCCATCTGGTGCTGAAAAACTGCGTGAGTGCAGACTGCGGCCCGCCCTGGCAATATAAAAGCGTTGGATATTTTTTGTTCGGATCAAAATTCGGCGGGTAAACAAACCAAACGCCCATTTCTTTTCCGTCCGTGGTTTTTACCATTTTCAGTTCGGTTTTTGAAGGGGTAAGTTTAGCGTAATTATCTTTATTAACATCAGTAACTTTTGTCATCTCCCCGTTTTTCAAGTCCACGGAATAAAGGTCGGCGTTGTGATTCATATCCGTTCTTGACACCAGAAGTGAATTTTTCTGCTGTGCAAAAATATCAGAAATATCAAAATCACCTTTTGTGATCTGCTGTACTTTCGAACCTTTAAGATCTACTGAAAACAGCTGCTGGGTTCCGCGATATGCCGCATTAAAATAGATGTTTTTAGAATCTGAACTCCAGAAAGCTGTACCGGTAACGCTTTCGTCCCACTTTGCTGTAAGACTGGTCACTTTGCCTGATTTCCAGTCCATGATCTTGAGGTCGTTCTTATCAGCTTCATAGCCGTCTCTTTCCATGGAAAGCCACAACATTTTTTTTCCGTCCGCGGAAAACTTAGGACCTACATCGTAGCCTTTATTGCTTTCCGTCAAATTTTTAGTCGCACCTGAAGCTAAATCATAAGCGAAAATATCCGTGTTGGTCGACTGTGCATATTCAGCGCCACTCAGCGGTTTGGTTACATATAAAAGCTGTGACGAATCCGGGCTCCAGACAAAATCTTCGGTTCCGCCGAAAGGTCTCTGCGGTGCATCCCAGGGTTTTCCTTCCAGCAAATCTTTGGCAGCATCGATTTTTTCAGCCGTATTTACCACAAAAATATGGTTGTATTTTCCTTCATTGAAGTAATCCCAGTGACGGTGGTTTAAGTCGGTATAAATATGAGCCGTCGTTTTCGGAACGTCGCTATACTTGTCCTTTCCCATTACTTTTTCCACCAAAACCTGCTTGCTGAACGCAATTTTTTTCCCGTCCGGAGAAATTACAATATTATCAACTTCGCCAATGGTGTAAAATTCAGTCCAGGTTTTTCCGGCATCTTTGGAAAGATAAATTTTGTCGCCTTCCTGCGCATAAATTCCGTTTTTATCCCATTGAACCAACGATTTCTTTCCTAAATCCAAATTCGTGGCTTCGGCGTTCTTAAGATTTAAAAAATAATTTTTTCTGTGGGTTTTTTCCGTCTTCAGATCGACTTTACCGACATTATAAATTAAACAGGACTGATCCGGCGAAACGGCAGAAACGCCTATCTTGTTGAGCGTCCAAAGGGTTTCCGGTGTCATCACATTCTGTGCATTCATAAGAAAAGGCGCAACAATGGCGATAAGGGTGTGTTTAAGTTTCATAAAAAGTGAGTTTTATTGTCCGCGGGCTGCAGACAGACAAAGATAAATAATTAATGGGATTATCTTAACTGTTATTTCCGAATTTCACTGATAAATTCGTCAGCGTTTTCAGGCGAAATCATATAAATTTTTCCTGATTTCATGGTGATTTTAATCTTCTTTCTGATGTTCGTCACATACCAGACATCATTGCCGTTGAAATACCCGAAATATCCGAAAAGACCGCCAACCCCAAAAGTTCTGATATTAAATCCTATCCTTTCGTATTTTTCAATAGTATGGATATCCGCAACAGGAATTTTAATGTTCACAAAAATATTTTTGATGTTAATGATTTCTCCATTAAGGAAAATTTTAGGTATCATTAAATAAGAAGAAACCAATGCTGCAGAAAGAATTACAATGGTGATCCACATATAAGGCTCGCCACTTTTCCTGAAATACAGCAGCATTACAATCGCTCCGACACAGATTCCCCCAAAAATAGCGGAGAGAATTTTAGTCATTGAATCCATTTTCGCAGTTTGAAATTCTTTCATCATCATTTGAATTAAAAATTAAAAACATTGTCAAGCGGCGTGTAATCAAGATAAATTCCGCCGTTGAGTTTTACAGATTTTACTTTCTTTGAAGCCGGAATTTTGGTTTGAAAAGTCATCGCATCTTTCCACACTGCAGGGGTGAAATGTTTTGTGGAAACAGTTCCGTCCGTAAAAGTAATTTCAACATCAAAAGGAATGGCAAAACCACCGGTATTTTCAATATTCAGGTTTACATTCTTGCCTGAAATTTTTGCTGAATTGATCTTTAAATCGATATAATTATTGGTGAAAAACCAGTTCTTCCAGAACCAGTTCAGATTCTGTCCGCTTCCGGCATTCATACTGTTGAAAAAATCCCAGGGCACCGGATGTTTTCCGTTCCAGGTGTTCATGTAAAAATGAAGCGATTTTTTAAAAATTTTGTCCCCAAGCAAATCTTTCAGCGCCAGATAAGAAAACGCAGGTTTAATATATGAGTTATTGCCGTATCCGGCTCCGGAAACCTGCGTACTCATTGAGATAACCGGCTGATCCTGCTCTGCGGAAGGATCATTGATGTATCTTTTGACGCGGAAATCAGTAAACATTTTATCGTTGAATTCTTTGCCGTTTTCGTCTTCACCAATCAAATATTCGAGTGCGGTCGCCCAGCCTTCATCCATGAAAGCATACCGCGTTTCATTGATTCCCATAAAGAAAGGAAAATAAGTGTGCGCAATTTCGTGATCTACCGTTTGTCTGGAATCAGCGAAATTATCCGGAATCGCCGTATCATTCACCATCATTGGATATTCCATATCGGCAAAACCCTGAAAAGCAGTCATGGTCGGAAAAGGATATTCAATTCCGGGCCAGTTTTCCGAAAACCATTTAATGCAGTATTTCTGCCATTCGACATATTTTTCAAAATCGGCAGTTCCCGCGTTGTAGGTTGCCTGAACACTGACTTTCTTAGATTTTAGCTGGACACTTGAAGCGTCCCAGATGTAAGTTGAACTCAAACCGAAAGTAAAATCAGTAATATTCTGCGCGGAAAATTTCCAGATGTTTTGAGGATTCTGTTTCGTTACTTTTTGATGGAGCATCTCTTCTTTTGTAGCTACATGCACGATTTCGTCACTTGTTAATGATCTTTTAAACTTGGTTAAAATTTCCTTCTGCAAAACTTCTTCAGGATTTTTCAGAACTCCGGTAGCATATACGACATAATTTTTCGGAGCAGTAACGGAAACTTCATAATTATTAAAATCATTATAAAACTCGTTACGGTTCATATGCGGAAGCCTGTCCCAGCCGTTATAATCGTCATATACTGAAATCCGAGGATAAGCATAAGCACAGAAAAAAGTGTCCTCATCAATCTGACCTTCCCTGTTGCTTTCCTTTGACAATGGGTATTCCCAGACAATTCTGAACTCATTTTTCGATTTGGGCAACATTGGTGCAGTGAGTTTGAGTTCATAAAAAGTCTCCCAGTCATCACTCTTTACATTGTAAACTGTTCCGTTTACCGAAAGTGATTTGATCTTCAGTCCTTCGCTTAAAAAGTCGGTAGAAACTTTTCCGGAACGTGGTGAAGTCGGTTTATGAAGATTGGTGACAAATCTGATAACCGCGGTTTTCAGCGTATCAGGAGAGTTATTAAAATAATCAATAGTTTCTGCTCCTGAAACTGTTTTCTGATCGGTATTGACCTGAAAATCTATTTTATAATTTCCTCCGTTCTGCCAATAGTTTTTTCCGGGTTTACCGTCTTCGGAGCGGGTTTGATTTGCGTAAGCCTTTTTGATATTTCTCGGATAATAAAGCTGCTGCCCGAAAATATTTCCGGCAAGAAAAAACAGGATAAGTGAGATCAAAAATTTATTCATAATGGAGAATTGATAATCAAAAGTAATCAATAATTAAATATTTGTAAAGCAATTAGGAATTAAATGGGTAATTTTATAAGCCATAACATTTTGAAATGAAAAAAAATCTATCTCTTATTTTCCTGTTTGCGCTGACATTTTTATTTTCGCAAAGCAGCATGTTTGCGCCTTACGAAGCTTGGTTTCAGAACTCGGGAACTGTAACCATCTACAGCGATAACTCGATGATTTATTATACTGTTGACGGAACGGAACCTAATTTAAGTTCGCCATCCGCTGTAAATCAGATTGCGATTCCGGTTTCACAAACAACAACTTTTAAGGCTTTCTCTGTCCGTTACGGCATAACATCTCCAGTAGAAACGGTGAAATATTATGTCGGTACCTACCCGACTCCCAGATTATTCTTTAAACCGCCGGCTAGCTGGACTTCTTCCTGCGCTTACTCGAATATCATCGAACCGAGAACAATGGTCGATTTTTGGGAACCTGGCCAACAAATGCCATCTGCATGTGAAGGCTGGAAGAAAATTAATGCAAGTTTTGCTGTTGGACATATTACTTTTAATAACTGTCTCGTTTATTCGCCATTCTGGGAAACTTCTCCGAGTCTTATAACAGCGACCGATATTTTTTATGATTTTTCCAATGGTTTAATTACTGATCCACCTGCTTGTTTATTAGCTTCCGGTGAAGTTGCCCAAAAAGCAGTATCCATAAAAATATTTCCGAACCCCGTTCAGGAAATCCTGAAAGTAGATTCGGAAATAAAATTCTTAAGTTACGAGATCACTGACGCGTCCGGAAAACTGTTTGAAAGCAAAATGTTAGTGAATAATCAGGTAAACGTTTCCAAACTGAGCAGCGGACTTTATTTTCTTAAACTGATGAATGCTGATCAAGGATTGCAATATATCAGGTTTATCAAGAAGTAATGATGATTAATCCTTAGAGGAACTGAAAATGCCGCTAAGCAGTGAAGTAATGAGGGATAATGCAATACTGAAGATAAATGCCCACCAGAAACCGTCCACTTTCATTCCGTCAATGAAATAATCGGCGATTAAGATAACCACTGCGTTGATTACCAGCGAAAAAAGTCCCAGGGTAATAATCGTTAATGGTAAACCTAAAATTTTGAGAACGGGAGTGACTATTAAATTCAGCACTCCTAAAACGATGGCGAAGATCAGTGCGGTGGAAAAACCGTCAAAATGAACTCCTGATAAAACTTTGGTGAGAAAAAATGCCACCACTGCGGTGACGAGAAGTCGGATAATTAAATTCATAGTTTACTGTTTTCTGTTTTTAGTTTATAGTTTATAGTTTTGTAAATGTCGTATTATTTATCTTTTTAAATGACATCGACTTTCCGATCCATTTATACTTCCAGTAACCTCGGACTTTCAATGTGCCGTCTTGTGTCAAACTTGCGGAAGAATCCCAATACTTGCCGCATGTGGCGTCGTAAATTCTTCCGTTTTCCCAGGACTGATAAGCAGGATTGTATTTTAATCCTTCCAAAATTTCCATTCCGATGATTTTTCTGCTCCGCATTTTCGGGTCGGGGTTTTCAGTGTCGCAGCGCAGATGCATGGGCTTGCCACTTCCTTTGGTATCATCAAACCAAAGAACTTTTGCGCGGTATTCCCCTTTAAGTTTATACACTTCCACCGCAACGCTGTTATCTGTTGCGAGCCAGTTCCCTATCACATTATCAGCTTTTGACTGTGCACTGAAATTCAGAAAGCAAAAGCAAAACAAGAGTAAAAAATATCTTCCAATCATAACGGTTGCTATTCAAGTTGCTTGCCAATATTTAAAACTGCTGCGAGAAATATTCGGGTGCAGCAGGCTTCTGACATTTTATTTTCTTCTAAAATAACGGAAAAAAAATTAAAAAATTTTCCCTTTTATTGACAAGTAGAAATTTTTCACGAATCAGTGGTTCAGATGACCGTTATAAAACCGGACAAAAAAAATCCCGACTTGCAGCCGGGATCTAATGTTGATCGGTCTTTTTTAGAAGTTTAAAACTCTCACGTCGATTCTTCTGTTCTGTGCTTTACATTCATCGGTATCGTTTGCGGCGCATACCGGGAACTGTGAGCCATAACCTTCGGCTTCAATTCTGTCGCCTGCAATTCCAATTTCGAGTAATTTCAGTTTTGCAGTCTGTGCACGCAGATTCGATAATTTCATATTACTTTCTTCATTACCTGTATCATCAGTATAGCCGCCTAATTTCACTTTTAGATTTGGATAGGCATTCATGATTTCAGCCAAATTAGTCAGCGCCGTTTCTGATCCGGGCTTCAGATCGCTGCTTCCCGTCTGGAAATAAAGGTTTTCAATGGTGTACCATTTGTTTGCATCTAAAACGGTCTTATCCTGCAGTTTTATTCCATTGTAAAGAGCATATAACTGGCTGTTTTTGCCCATTGCAATGCTTTTATCGGATAACTTTACCTGCTGAAGATCTCCGGTATCATAAACAAAATCACCGTCTGCATTTAAAGTTCCTCTAACCTGCGGTACAACTGCAGTTCCTGCATCCATTCCCTGTACAGTTCCGGTAGTGATTCCTGACATTTTGTTGAGAGTCTCAAGCTTCACTCTTCTGTTCTCGTCAATTTTTTCCTTATGTAAAACAGATAATGTCGGAGCAATAACCAATGATACAATTGACATCAGTTTGATCAGAATATTCATAGATGGCCCTGAAGTATCTTTAAAAGGATCACCTACAGTATCTCCTGTTACAGAGGCTTTATGAGGTTCTGATCCTTTGTAATAGGTTTTCCCGTTAATATCAACTCCTTTTTCAAACGATTTTTTAGCGTTATCCCACGCACCACCTGCATTATTCTGGAACATTCCCATCAATACACCGGAAACGGTTGCCCCTGCCAAAAATCCTCCCAACACTTCAGGTCCGAAAATGAAACCTACTAAAAGCGGCGAAATAAGTGCTATTGCGCCCGGAAGCAACATCTTTTTGATGGAGGCATCTGTAGAAATTGCCACACATTTTTCGTATTCCGGAGTTGCTTTGCCTTCCAAAATACCCGGTATCTCTCTGAACTGACGGCGAACTTCTTCTACCATCGCCATTGCCGCTTCCCCTACCGCTTTGATTGCCAAAGACGAAAAGATAAACGGAATCATAGCGCCGACAAATAAGCCGGCAAGTACATCGGCATGGTAAATATCAATACTGTCGATACCTGCAATCCCCACAAAGGCCGCAAATAATGCCAGCGCTGTTAAAGCTGCAGAAGCGATTGCAAAGCCTTTTCCTGTTGCTGCGGTGGTATTTCCAACGGCATCTAGAATATCTGTTCTTTCACGGACCTCTTTCGGTAATTCGCTCATTTCAGCAATTCCTCCTGCGTTGTCAGCGATAGGTCCAAAAGCATCGATTGCCAACTGCATCGCTGTAGTAGCCATCATACCGGCCGCGGCAATTGCAACACCATAAAGTCCCGCGCAAAGGAAAGATCCGTAAATACCTCCTGCTAAAACTAAAATTGGTAATAAAGTAGATTCCATCCCCACTGAAAGTCCGCCGATGATATTGGTGGCGTGGCCTGTGGAAGACTGTTTGACAATACTCTTAACAGGTCTTTTTCCCATTGCTGTATAATATTCGGTGATGATACTCATCAGAGTACCTACCACCAGTCCTACGATAATCGCTCCAAATACTCCCATCTTGGTGAATTCGTGACCTCTTAAGGTCATTGTTTCCGGCATGAGGTAATTCACCAGGAAATAAGAAGAAAGTGCAGTAAGAATGATACTTCCCCAGTTTCCTAAATTCAGTGCATTCTGCACTGGTGCAGTATCCAGGTCTGTATTTTCAGTAATTTTCACAAATAAGGTTCCGATCATTGAAAAGATAATCCCTGTACCGGCAATTAACATTGGTAAAAGAATAGGTGCATATCCTCCGAATGCATCCTGAGAGAAGGTTTCTCTACCCAATACCATTGTTGCCAAAACAGTGGCAACATAAGAACCGAAGAGGTCAGCTCCCATCCCGGCAACATCCCCAACATTATCTCCCACATTATCTGCAATGGTCGCAGGGTTTCTTGGGTCATCTTCCGGAATTCCGGCTTCTACTTTTCCTACTAAATCGGCACCCACATCGGCTGCCTTTGTATAAATTCCTCCTCCCACTCTCGCAAAAAGTGCGATAGATTCAGCACCCAAAGAAAATCCGGTAAGAATCTCGATTGTTCTTTCCATTTCATGGGTATCTACCATCGCGTCAGGGGCGAAGATCTGTTTAATAATTAAAAATAATGAACCTAAACCTAAAACAGCAAGTCCGGCTACACCCATTCCCATTACGGAACCCCCGGTGAAAGAAACTTTCAAAGCTTTAGACAGAGATGTTTTTGCTGCTTCCGCTGTTCTCACGTTTGCTTTGGTCGCAATTTTCATCCCGATAAATCCTGCCAATGCCGAAAGTATCGCCCCGAAAACAAATGCAAGACCAATGCTCCAGTGTGAGTTGGCATTAGAAGCTCCCATCAGTGCAAGTAAAACTGCTACAATGGCAACAAAATACATCATAATTTTGTATTCTGCTTTCAGAAAGGCCATTGCTCCGTCTGCGATGTGTCCGCTGATTTCTTTCATACGGTCGCTGCCGGCGTTCTGTTTACTTACCCAGGAACTCTGAATAAAAGTGTAGATTAAGGCAATAATACCAAAGATGGGTACTAAAATAAATAAATTCATAGATTATTTTTTAGACGTTAACATTTTGTTAAATAAAATCTTAACCGAAAATACACAATTATTTTAAATTATGTATAATTAAATGCTAAAAAACAAAGGACAGATGCGTGCATCTGTCCTTTTAAAACTGAATTAATTTATATATTATCCGCCAAATTTATCAGCGTAATCTTTCTGCGAAGCTTTGATTACTTTTTTTGCGTGCTCCGCTCCGTAAACCTCCTGAATTCTACACTTAGCAGGCTCATCCGGTAGATTTTTGTACGTAAGGAAATAATGCATCAGCCTTTTGATCTCAGCCTGAGGAAGTTCTTCAACATCTCTGAAGTGGCCGAAAGCATGATCGCCTTTCATTACTGCAACGATTTTATCATCAGCTTCGCCTTTGTCAATCATTTTGAAACCGCCGATTGGAATTGCTTCCATCAGCATTCCGCCTGCATGAATGTTATGAGAGCTCAATACACAAATATCCAGCGGATCAAGGTCACCCGTCGTTACATCAGCGGCACCGCTTTCTATTGCAAGATTCAGCACTTCGTCATGACAGTATGTTCTCGGAATAAATCCGTAAAGCGCAGGAATAATATTGGAAAACTGCTGCGGACGGTCAACCTTAAGGTAACCGCTCTGCTTGTCGATTTCGTATTTTATAGTATCGGAAGGAACAATTTCTACAAAAACATTTACAACATCCGGCGCTTCTGCACCTGCAGAAATCCCGTGCCATGGATGTGCTTTAAAATTTGGTATCATTTATTTATTTTAATTTACTATTAAGTTTTCTTTTCTTAAATCTTCAATACTTTTCGAAATAAAATCCTCTTCATTCATATAATTCATCAGCAAAACAGTTTTGAAATCATCCAAAGTAGACTGATCACTCAGGTTTTCGTAGGTTTTATGAATTAAATGAAGGACATTATTTTTACAGGTTACAATATTTTTCCACGTCGTTGGGGTTAAATAAAGCTGCTGCGAAGCATTGTAGTCAAACTCTTCATTGATTGTCTTTTCGATCAGGAAAATATATTCGTGCGGAGCGAGATTCCGGTCAAATTTTGTTACCAAATTAGAGGGCTTCAGGCGTTCCAAAAAAAGAGTGAGCCTCTCATAGGCATGTACTCTCTGTTCCGAATTTCCTTTTACCGTTAATAATTTTATTTCCTGGTTTTTGAGTTTAATATAGCTGAAAACAAACTGTCTGATGAAAATCAGGAACGGTAATGCAAGCAGCAAAGCAAACGCATACGGGAAATACGGTGATTCAGTCATGGGCAATAATGAGGTTGCAAAATTACTAATAATTTGCTACTTACTGAAGAAGTTTTTCAGTAAATCTTTTTTGGAATTTTCTACGACAGCATATTCCTGCAGCACCGAACCGAAACTTTTAAAGAAAACCTCTATTCCTCTAATGCTGCTGCCCATAAAATCGAATGATTTCTGGTGTATACTGTCTTTAAGAATCCAGTCAATAAGAAAAGAAGCACCGTTATCCAATTTAAATTTTTCATCGTTGACAAGTCCCAGTAATGAATTACGGTTTTCACCGTCAATCACAATGGCTAAATTGGTAAGATTATTATCCTTAAATGAACCAAAAAGTTTCAGCAATCTACTTTCGTGAAGAAACTGCAGATAATGAAAAAATTTTTCCAGATCTTTCTTTTTATCTAAACCCTTGAAATTATTGCGGATAAAAGCCAAACTTTCGGCAATCATAACTTCTTTAAAATTAAGATACTGAGCAGTTTTTACCGTAGATTTTCTGCCTTTAAAATAATTCTTTCTTAAAAGCTGGTACTCCGTAGTTTCAATAAAATAATTCTTTTTCTTTCTTAAATTCTGTTCAAACAAATTTTGAAAATTGAAAGCGTAATAAACGATCCGGTACTCTTTTAAAAGAAAGTCCAGAAACTGCTGTTCAATTCTTCCGTTTTGTGCTTTCCCGAAGATCCCAAGCTGCTGACAAAAAAGCGGCATCACAACAAACTTGAAACCGAACTTTTTCTTCACCGGAACCGGCATAACATATTCGTAATCCCCGAAAATGAGTAATTCCCACTCTTCGCAAAGTTTATCAAGAATCTCCTTCTTTGCATAAAAATTTTGCTGCACCGCATCTTCTATGCATTTCTGATATCGGGAAAAATCTATTTCGCTGTATTTCAGTCTTCTAATCATAATAAATTTTCGTCGGCAAAGCTGAAATAAGAATTTTGGGAAATGATTAAGTGATCCAGCAACTGAATGTTCATCATTTTTCCGGCTTCATTGATCTGTTTGGTGATTTTAAGGTCATCCTGGCTGGGTTTGAGATTGCCGGACGGATGATTATGCGCAATGGCAATACCGGTGGCAAAATACTCTAAAGCAGTTCTGAATAAAATCCGCACATCCACGATCGACTGATTGATTCCGCCGGATGAAAGTCTGGATTTACCCAGAATGCGGTTGTTTTGGTTCAGAAAAATTGCCCAGAATTCTTCCGTTTGTAAGTCGGAAAGATAAGACTTCAAAACTTTGTAAATATCTTTGCTTTCGCTGATCTGGATTTTTTCCGGAACTTCCTGCGCTGCACGTCTTCTGCCGATTTCAAGGGCTGTTGCAATAGAAATCGCCTTAGCCTCCCCGACTCCTTTAAACTTCATTAAATCTGAAATGGAAAGTAGAGATAAGTTATGCCAGTTGTTCCCTACCGAATTAAGAATTTTCCTCCCAAGTTCTACCGCGGAATCTTCGCGGTTTCCGCTCCCCATAATGATCGCCAGCAGTTCCGCATCAGAAAGTGAATTTTTACCTTTCAGTAAAAATTTTTCTCTTGGTCTGTCGTCTTCTGCAAGAAATTTTATGGACATATCAATTCAAGATTCATCGGGCATAATAGAAATTCTACCTTTAAAGTTAATAAAAATTATAGAATTTAAATCCCCGAACTGGATTACTTATATAATCTGGCCGTCTTTCATTACCAATTTCCTGTCTGTAGTGTCTGCGAGGTATGTATTATGGGTAACGATAACAAAAGTCTGGTTGTATTTGTCTCTTAAATCAAAGAAAAGCTGATGCAGGTCGTCCGCATTCTTGGAATCTAAATTTCCGGTGGGTTCATCTGCGAAAATAATTTTCGGCGAATTGATCAGTGCTCTCGCAACTGCTGTTCTCTGCGCTTCTCCACCAGACATTTCGCTGGGTTTATGATGCAGACGGTGGGCAATATTTAAATCCTCAAAAAGCGAATAAGCTTTCTCCAGAGATTCTTTTTCATTCTTTCCTGAAATTCTTGTCGGAAGCAGAACATTTTCCAGCGCCGTAAATTCGGGTAAAAGCTGATGAAACTGAAAGACAAAACCAATATTTTCGTTCCGGAATTTTGAGATTTGCCTGTCATTCATGCTGATAAAAGATTTTCCTGCCAAAGCAATTTCTGTATCGAAATCTTTTGGATTGGTAGGTGTATCCAAAGTTCCCAGGATCTGCAGAAGCGTAGATTTTCCCGCACCGGATTCTCCTACGATTGAAACCACCTCACCTTCCAGAATATGGATGTCAACTCCTTTTAAAACCTCTAAATCTCCGTATGATTTATGAATATTGCGTGCTTTTATCATGGTTTCAAAAATAGTGAAAATGTTTGAATTTAGAAGACATTTTATATGGGTTTTCAGCGACTGCCCGTTGAAAAGAACCGGTCTACAAATAAAAAATCCTTTCAAAAATAAATTTGAAAGGACTTGAACATATTATAAAAAACTTAGAGCAACAGCGTTAAAGGCTGTTCCAGATAAGTTCTTAAAGTCTGTAAGAACTGTGCTCCTGTTGCACCGTCAACCACTCTGTGATCACATGCAAGAGACAATTTCATGGTATTTCCAACCACTATCTGTCCATTTTTCACAACAGGTTTTTCGATGATCGCACCTACCGAAAGAATTGCTGAATTCGGCTGGTTAATGATTGAAGTGAAAGTTTCAATACCAAACATTCCCAAATTGGATACGGAGAATGTTGAACCTTCCATTTCATTGGCTTTCAGACCTTTGGATTTTGCTCTTCCTGCCATATCTTTTACTGAAGCTGAAATTTGGTTATAATTCATCTGGTCTGCATTTTTCAAAACAGGAACTACCAGGCCGTCAGGAATTGCTACTGCAACACCCACGTTGATGTTTCCGTGGTGAACGATTTTATCTGCGTGCCATGTTGAATTCACCTGAGGATGCTTTCTTAATGCCATCGCCGTAGCTTTAATCACCATATCGTTGAAAGAAATTTTAGTATCCGGTAAAGAATTGATTTCTTTTCTTGCCTCAATCGCTTTATCCATATCGATTTCAACAATCAGATAATAGTGCGGCGCGGTAAATTTACTTTCAGAAAGTCTCTTCGCGATGATGTTTCTAACCTGAGAGTTTGGCGTTTCGGAATCTTCTCCCTGAACGAAGTTCATTGCAGGCTGAGCTGGTTTCGCTTCCGCACCGGCAGGTTTTGCTGCGTTTGCAGACCCAGCACCGGGAGTGAAACTTTCCACGTCTTTTTTAACGATTCTTCCGTTTTCGCCGCTTCCTTTCAGCGAATTCACATCAATACCTTTATCCTCCGCCATTTTTTTAGCCAAGGGAGAAATTGCTACTCTTTCACCGGATGCAGCAGCAGCTGAAGGCTGGTTAACCTCAGGAGTTGCAGCAGGCTTAGATTCACTTGCTGTGGCTGCAGGCTTTGATTCTGCTTTTTTACCGCCGCCTGAAACGATGGAAGAAACATCAGTTCCTTCAGGTCCGATAATCGCAAGTACAGTGTCCACAGGACTTGCACCTCCTTCTTCGGTTCCGATGTATAAAAGGCTTCCGTTAAATTCAGATTCGAAATCCTGAACGGCCTTATCCGTTTCAATTTCCGCTAAAATATCGCCTTCCTTAACGGTATCTCCAACTTTTTTGTGCCATTTAGCTACTTTACCTTCCGTCATGGTATCAGAAAGACGCGGCATTGTGATTACTTCAACGCCTGCAGGAATATCTGCAGAAGCAGCCTCTTCTTTTTCAACAGGCTTTGAGGTTTCAACGTCGGTTACGTTCTGCTCCGTTTTATTTTCTTCAGGAATTGATGAAGAGGCACTGCCGCCTTTTAATGAAGAAATATCTTCACCTGCCTCGCCGATAATTGCCAAAACAGAATCTACAGGAGAAGAACCTCCCTCTTCAGTGCCAATATATAAAAGGGTTCCGTTGTGTTCAGATTCAAAATCCTGAACAGCCTTATCGGTTTCAATTTCAGCTAAAATATCGCCTTCTTTCACCGCATCACCAACTTTTTTGTGCCATTTAGCCACTTTACCATCCGTCATTGTATCGGAAAGACGCGGCATTGTAATTACTTCAGCCATAATTTTTTTATTATTTGAGTTTTGACATTCGAATATCTGAAAAATGGCATTACCATATCCAAACTTCGGAATTCAAATTAAATTATCAGTTATTTTCTAATTTATTGAGGAATGGATAATCTTCCTGAGCGTAAACATATTCGTAAACTTTATCAGCAGTTGGATATGGTGACTGTTCCATGAACTCCACACATTCTTCAACAAAATCTTTAGATTTTTCGTCCATTGCAGTCAGTTCATCTTCTGTCGCCCATTTATTTTCCAAAATACGGTGTTTAACGATTTCGATAGGGTCGTCTTTTTTATGTTCAGCAACTTCATCTTTCGATCTGTACGGCTCCGCATCCGACATGGAGTGTCCTCTGTAACGGTAAGTACGCGCTTCGATGAACGTTGGTCCGTCTCCTCTTCTCGCTCTTTCAATAGCTTCAAAAGCAACTTCAGCTACTTTTTCAGGATCCATTGCGTCTACAGGAAAACAAGGCATTTCGTAACCAAGACCTAATTTGTAAATATCTTCGTGATTGGCAGTTCTTTTTACAGAAGTTCCCATCGCGTACTGATTATTCTCAACGACGAATACCACCGGAAGTTTCCAGTTCATTGCCATATTGAAAGTTTCGTGAAGTGAGCCCTGACGTGCAGCACCATCTCCGAAGAAACAGATATTTACTCCGCCAGTTTCAAAATATTTATCTCCAAAAGCGATTCCTGCTCCCAAAGGGATTTGACCGCCCACAATACCGTGACCGCCGTAGAATCTTTTTTCCTTGCTGAAAATATGCATAGAACCTCCCATTCCGCCGGATGTACCCGTAGCCTTACCGCAAAGTTCTGCCATAATTCTTTTCGGATCCACTCCCATTGCCATAGGATGTATGTGGCATCTGTAAGCTGTGATCATGCTGTCTTTGGTAAGATCCATTGCATGAGCGAAGCCTGCGGGAATTGCTTCCTGGCCGTTGTATAAATGTAAAAACCCTCTGATTTTCTGTTTGAGGTAAAGAGAACGGCATTTATCTTCAAACCTTCTCCACATTGTCATTTCTTCATACCATTGCAGGTACACTTCTTTTGAAAATTCTTTCATGTTTAATCGAAATATTCAGCAAAAATAATAAAAATCTTTGTCTTTACGGTTAGCATAAGATGATAAATATTAGTTATAAACAGATTAAAAAACTATTTTTGAAAACTATAATTACTTTTATGTTCAAAACCGACACTCCGTTGCTGAACGGAATTTCAAAATTCATTTCAAATTTTTTCAATCCGCTCGTTTCGCTTTTTCTTTATTTTCTTTATTCAAGTCTGGAGAATTACACGGCAAAAGAAGCTGCAATGCGTTTCATGCCAATACTTTTGCTGACGATGCTGCCAATTTCTCTCTGGATTTTCTGGAATGTTAAAAAAGGCAATTACACCAATATGTATGTCTCCAACCGCAACCAGAGAAAGAGCCTTTATTTTTTTATTGCCGGCGCAATAGGCGCATATCTTCTGTATGATTATCTAAAAAACGGAACGGTTGATATCCTTATGATATTTCTCATGATTTTACTGCTGGTGATGCAGATCAGCAATTATTTTGTTAAAAGTTCCATGCATACAGCATTCAACATCTTTGTTTCGGCGCTGTTCTTTTCTATTAATCCGGTGATGGGAATCATTTGGTTTGGAATTGCTGTTTTGGTAGGAATTACAAGAATCATACTCAAAAGACATACTTTGAAAGAAGTGATTTCCGGTGCGGTAATCGCAGGTATCGTATCTTTTATTTATCTTTATACCAATATCCAAATGCAGCACTAAACCTATGAAAATAAACCAGCTTACGCATGCCGAAGAACTTTTAATGAACATTCTTTGGAAACTGAATTCCGCTTATATGAAGGAGGTTATGGAAGAATATCCGGAGCCCAAACCGCATCAGAATACCGTTTCCACCTTTATAAAAATCCTGGTGGAAAAAGAGTTTTTAACCACAGAAAAAGAAGGCAGAATCTTTAAATATACCGTTGCGATCCCTTTCGAAGATTACAAAAAATTCCGGCTGAGGAGTTTCGTTGAGCAGTATTTTCATAATTCGGGAACTGATCTGGTAAAGACTTTACTGGACGAAAAGCTGCTGAAAACTTCAGATGTTAACCGTCTTCTGGAATTAAAAACACCAAAAGCCGAAAACCCAATCAGCGATTTTATTGAAGAAATTACTTCAGATAAAAAAACGAAGAAAAAGAGCAAGAAAAAGGAGAAGAAGAAAAAGAAGTAAGCTTTTCAATGAGCATGGATTCATGTTCCTTTCCTTGGTTTTAAACCGTTATTATTGAGTTCCAAATTGAAATCAGAGATCTAAAAACAGTACTATGCTCAAAAAATTTAGAGAAATTTCAGGAAAAACAGGCTTTATTGTCCGCGAATATCCAATGGTTCTTCTGATGGCTTTTTTGGCAGCCATTTCGCTGATGTGTTTTGCACACGGTAACTTCAATTCCAATGGTAATTATTTTGTCTTTATCAGGTTCTCCTTGGTATGCTGCTTGGGATTATCACTGATGTTTGCTCTGAAAATGCTTTCTCAAAGGATCGGAAAAGCATTTTTACTCGAAATACTTGGGACTATTTTTTTGATTTTCTTTTATCTTTTACTTCCCGAAAAAGAAAAGGATTTCACCGAGAAATATGCTTTTATCCTCGTTCCCACTTTTATTTTATCGCATCTTCTGGTGTCATTCGCTGCTTTCTTTGGTAAAAACAGAGAACTGAATTTTTGGCAGTACAATAAAAACTTATTCATCAATGTAGTCTTAACCGCAATATTTACAGGAGTTTTAACGGGCGGAGTCGAACTTGCAATTCTGGCAGTAGATAAACTTTTTGACTTTAATTTCAACCAGAAATATTACGCAGAAACCTTTTATTTACTCTCCGTTTTCGGGAGCTGCATGATTTTTTTACTTTTCAGTGAAAACGGACTTCATGATCTGGAAAAAGATGGCTCTTATCCTTTGATTCTTAAATTTTTCACCCAATACATTCTTATTCCGCTTTTAATTATTTACGCGGTTATTCTCTACTTTTATTCCGCGAAAATCCTGATCAACTGGGAACTTCCGAGAGGCTGGGTTTCATATTTAATCTTAGCTTATTCTGTGGTCGGAATTTTAGCACTTTTACTTGTTCATCCTTTAAAGGAAAATTCCACGAAATCCTGGGTGAAAATGTTCTCCAGAATATTCTATTATACGCTGATTCCGCTGATTGTTTTATTGTTCACCGCGATTTTTACCAGAATCTTAGAATACGGCTACACCGAACCAAGATATTTTGTTCTGCTCATTGCATTATGGCTTACAGCCGTTGTTCTCTATTTTGTTTTTGCGAAAAAACCGACCATCAAATTTGTGCCGATGAGTCTTTTTGCTTTTGGATTATTTTCTTTAATTTTTCCTTATCTGAATACTTTTTCTGTCGCCAAAAGAAGTCAGAAAACAGAATTGCACAATATTCTGATCCAAAATAATTTACTCGAAAACGGAAAGATTTCATTTAATAAGAAAGTATCGGATACCGTTGCAGACGAAGTTTCCAACAAGTTTGAATTTCTGGCCAAACGGAATGAAAAAGAATTTTTACTGAATCTACTTCCGGCAAAAAACAAGAAACTGATTGCGAAAAATTTAAATGAAGCCAACTTTTGGGGAATTAGAAGCGATTTCAGAAATCAGTTTAAAAACGTACAATATGATATTTCTAAAAAAGAACTCAGTCCTGTACAAAAAAACGTCACGTTAATTGCCAAGAAATTTGATGCGGATATTTCCGGTTATAAATACCTTTTTAAAGCTTATAACTATAAATACAACAGTTTTGAATTCGACAATAATACCGTTGAATTAAAAATGCCGGTAAGCATGTTTAAATCTGAATTAAATTTAATTTTTAACGGACAGAAAATAAATTTGGTTCCGGATTTAAAGAAATTATTTGAAAATTACCCAAATAACGGAGAGATAAAGGTTGATGATTTATTCATAACAAAAGTAATAGGAAATTATGAATTCAAGATGATGTTTGATTCGGTGATCTTGAGCAAAACTGCTGATACGAAAGACCAGTTTTTAATCAATTCGGAATCAGTACTGATATTGATTAAATAAAAAAAGCGGCTTAAAAGCCGCTTAACTATTTGTAGACAAATCTTACCAGTTTGAACCGCCACGATTTCCTCCACCGTATCCGCTTCCGCCTCCACGATTTCCTCCACCGTAACCGCCACCACGGTTATTGTCGAAACTTCTTCTTGGTTTGTCTTCTCTTGGTTTAGCTTCAGAAACGTTAAGTTCTTTACCGTCCAATTCTTTTCCGTTTAAAGCTTCGATAGCGTTTTTACCGTCTTCGTCGCTCATTTCTACGAAACCGAATCCTCTAGATCTACCGGTTTCTCTGTCTGTGATAATTTTAGCAGAAGATACTTCGCCAAATTCTGAAAAAAGATCTTGCAATGACTCTTCTCTTGTAGAGTAATTGATGTTTGAAACAAAAATGTTCATCATAAAAAAAATTAAAAAATTAATACTTGTTGAAATTATAAATGAAACTCAACAATTGATGAACAAAGATTGATTTCGGATATAAAAACGGGTGCAAGATACAACATAAATTTAAAAAACAATTTTTTTTCTTATTATTTTCATCTAACTTCCTCTCCTTCTGCTGCTTCAAGCAGTTTAAACCAATCTTCCCGATCCAAATTTATCGATAAACTCTGTTTGAATTTTTTAATCACATCTCTTCGTGAAGTCCCGATAACAGGGAGTATTTTGGATGGATGCTTCAAAATGAACGCTAAAAGAATTTGGTTTTCTTCTGCATCATATTTTGAGCAGATTTCCTCTAAAACTGATTTGATTCTTGTATTCTGTTCAGATTTCTCAGTAAAATAATTTCCCATGACAGACCAGGCCATTGGCTGCAGTTTTTTCAGCATCATCTGATCAAGCGTCCCGTCATAAAAAGCGCCCGTTTGACTGACCGAAATTTCCACCTGATTGGTCACCAAAGGAAATGCATCATTGATAAGATCAAACTGGGAAGGCGAAAAATTCGAAACCCCAAAATGCCTGACTTTTTTCTGATCTCTCAATAGATTAAAGGTCTCCCCGATTTCTTCAGGATTCATAAACGGTGAAGGACGGTGAAGCAGCAAAAGATCAAGATAATCTGTTTTCAGATTTTCTAAACTTTTATCTACAGAATTCGAGATATGTTCTTTGGAATAATTGTAGGATTTAATTTTGAAATTTCTGTTCTCACAAGGCATTTCGATGCCGCATTTAGAAATAAACTGCACTTTTGCCCTGTCAATTTTCATTTCTGAAAAAGCATCACCGAATAGTTTTTCTGTGGTGTAATTTCCATAGATATCAGCATGATCAAAAGTTGTTAAACCTTCTTCAAAAGAAGTTTCAATGAGATTCTGAACTCCTTTCGCAGAATGATTGGCACCCCAAATTCCCCAGCGCATAGTTCCGATGATAATAGGTGAAAACTTCATAATACAGCAATTTTAGTCAAAAATAAAGATTTAAAACTGATTTTTTAACATTCAAATCTCTTATTCCGCACGTAATAAACCTTATATTTGAAAAAAATTAATTTATAATGAAAAAACTTTCTTTTCTTTTTCTATCCTTGTCCTCAACACTCGTTTTTTCACAATTTGTAAGTCCGGGGACTGGTGTTACGTATAATCTTGCATCGCTCTCAGTTGCGGCACCCACAGTATTGGTAAATAACGGAACAAGTTATCAGATGAAGGCTGATATTACCATCAGCAATGGCGACACGCTTTTAATGAATGAAGATGCAACGCTGAAAATAGACGGCGGCAAGCAGCTTACAATCGCTGGGATTTATGATACCAATGCTGGAAATGTGTTAATTACAGCGACTGATCCTGCTGTTATTTTTAAAGGAATCAGACTCGAATCAACATCTACTGTAACCATCAGAAACACGACATTTGAATATGGCGGCGGCATACAGGCTTTAACCGGAAATTTCCTAATGGACAATTCTATTGTAAGATATTTTAAATCCGGGTTGGTTACAGGAGCGGCACTTAATTTTTCTACCGGTAACCCTGTTGTAAAAAACTCACAGTTCATTGAAAACGACTTGCCTGCAGTTGCATCAGGTGCAAATCAGGGAGTGGCTCTGGAGTTTACAGGGAATTATCTTTATGGCAATACGAAAGGAAACTCCAACCGTCCGCAGGTTAACATGGGACCAAGCGGAACTGGAATTACCAAAATAATAAACAATACAATTATCGGTGACAGAACTTTAACCAAAGTGGGCGGAGTGTCCGTTTCAACATTATTGGGAGTTGAAAATCATCCACAGATTGAAGACAACATCATCAAAGATAATAGATACGGAATCACAGTGACCGGAAATAATTCCTCCGGATCGATCTCAAATAATACGCTTACAGACAATAATACGGAACCTGTTCCGGCAAGTGGCGGAAGCGGAATTTCGCTTTCAGGAAGCGGAAGTCAGGTAATGGCGATTAAAGTGGAAAGAAATAAGATCAGAGGCAGCCTCTGGGGAATTACGATAATCGGTACTGCACGTGCTGACCTTGGCGGTGGCACATTAGGAAGTACGGGAGAAAATATCTTCTTTAATAATGGAAACGGAGGACAGCTTTACGCACTGTATAATAACACAGCGAATCCGATCAGCGCAACCAATAACTGCTGGAGAGAAGGTGAACTTTCAGACGATGCGATGGTAGAGGCTGTAATTTCACACAGCGTGGACAATGCAACTTTAGGAACCGTAACTTATGCACCGTATATGTGTGCTTTACCATTGTCAGCCAGCGATGCTGCACTTTCCAAAAGCAGCATCTACCCTAACCCTAGCAACGGAACTTTCGTTTTTGACTCAGAAAAATCCGGGAATATTGTGATTTCGGATATGTCGGGAAGAGTTATTTACTCCGGGATTGTGGCAAAAGGTAAAAATACAGTATCTGTAAAAGCTAAATCGGGAGTTTATATTCTGGTGCATCAGTCGGAAGGTAAAAAAACATCTAATAAATTAATTATTAAATAATTGACGCTCTTAAATTAATTTATTCAAACTCATTCTGAAATCATCAGAATGAGTTTTTTTTGTCTTTATCTTTTTGATTTTTAAATAATTAAAATACATCCGTTACCATAAATTTTACGACAGGCAAATTTTAAATCGTTAAGGTTTTTTATACATTTACACCCAATTTAAAACTTTTAAATATGAAAATTCATACAACGAATTACAAAGATACCTTTATAGAAACTGCAGAAGATTCACCGGTGTTGAAAAGCGAAATTCCGCCGGTAAAAAGAAACAGAACTTTAGCGGATATTCAGTTTGAAATGGTTTCTCAGAATCCTTATCAATATACTTCAGACGATGTGATGTTTGAATGTTATGCTCAGAAAAACGATATTGCTGAAGGTGAAAGAAAAGAGGCAAGAAAGGAATTTTTCTCTAAAGGTCAGGCGTGTTTCAGATCTTCGGCCTTAACGAAAAGATACGGTTTCGGGGTTCATCACAATGCGGAAGGTAAAGTTGCTCTTTTTCCGATCGAAAGTGAAGAATATGAAAATTTCGTGCAGGATGAATCGGTAACTAAGGTAAAAGCAATGCGTACGAAGCGCGCGCGATAGAATCTTGATTTGTAAATTAAAGAAAATTTTGTCTTTGTATCCAAGAATTTTCCTTAAACAACCGTCTTCGAAACCGCGAAACCCGCGACCCGGCTTGAGCGGAGCTCTTTTTACAGAATTTTCAGGTGCTGGAAAAGCAGGGGGAAATTCTGTAAAAAAGCAGGAGCGGAAGACGGAAAATGTCGCCCAAAACTAAAGTTATCGTTTTATTTTGTTCTTTTTGTAACCTTTTGCATTTCGCTGTCGTATAATATAATGCAGTCCTAAAGTGGACAGAATTTTATAATGAGACAATTAAAGATTACAAAGCAGGTTACCAACAGAGAAACTGCATCGCTTGACAAGTATCTACAGGAGATCGGAAAAGTGGATTTGATTACCGCCGATGAAGAAGTAGATTTAGCACAGAAAATTCGTGCAGGAGACAGGGTTGCCCTGGAAAAACTCATCAAAGCGAACTTGCGTTTCGTGGTTTCAGTTTCGAAACAATACCAAAACCAGGGACTTTCTTTACCCGATTTGATTAACGAAGGTAACTTAGGTCTGATGAAAGCTGCGAAAAGATATGATGAAACCAGAGGTTTTAAATTCATTTCCTACGCCGTTTGGTGGATCCGTCAGTCGATTTTACAGGCTTTGGCAGAACAGTCGAGAATTGTAAGATTGCCGCTTAACAAAATTGGTTCAATCAATAAAATCAACAAAGCTTACGCACACCTTGAGCAGGAAAACGAAAGACCGCCTTCCCCGGAAGAGTTGGCTGAAGTTTTGGACATGAGCGAAGACGATATTAAAGAATCAATGAAAAACTCCGGAAGACACCTGTCGATGGATGCGCCGCTTGTAGAAGGTGAGGATTCTAACTTGTATGACGTTTTGCGTTCCGGTGAATCACCAAGTCCGGATAAGGATCTGATGCTGGAATCTCTTCAGATTGAAATTGAAAGAGCATTGCAGACTTTAACTCCAAGAGAAGCGGATTTGGTTCGTTTATATTTCGGACTGAACGGCAAGCATCCGATGACTTTGGAAGAGATCGGTGAAACTTTTGACCTGACGAGAGAAAGAGTCCGTCAGATTAAGGAAAAAGCCATCAAAAGACTGAAACACAATACCAGAAGTAAGATTTTGAAATCTTATTTAGGGAAATAATTTTTTAAGAAAATATTTATAAATTAGAGCAGGTTTTTAAAAAGCCTGCTTTTTTTATTTATAATTTATGAAAGTTATTAAAAATTTTAAATTCGTCTCTAACCTAGAATTTGTTCATTCAATTTTAAAAGAACATAATATTTTGCATGCTATCGACTTGGAAAATTTAAGCATCTCCTCAGATGAATTTGAAAGGAACAAAATATTACAAATCATTGAAGATTTGAAATTAGATGAAAATGAAGTGGAAGTTGACGACAATTTTCAAAAAGACTTTGATGATTGGCATCAAAACAGTTTGAATCCTGGACATTTTATGGGAGGCCGTATTCCTTTTTTTTATTGGAATAAAAAAAATTATCCTTTTCTGTTTTTTACCATTTTTTTCCCGTCCATAGCAATGATTATTATAATGGTTTTTATAATAGATGGAGAACCGAGCTTTGAATTCGATTTTGCCACTATTTGTTTATATCTGTTTCAAATATTCGTTGCAATTTCAATGATTGTACAATGGTTGCAATACAGAAAACAAAAAAAATGAAATATTTTTTATTATCAAGATGTCTGAAAATTTTTTCTCGCCAGTTCTTTCCGAACCCTGCTTAAACTTTCCGGTGTAATACCGAGATAAGAGGCCACCATCCACTGCGGAACACGAAACAGAATATCGGGGTACATTTTGATAAAATTCATATATCTTTCCTCGGCCGTTTCCGCCAATAGGGAATTTACGCGGTTCTGTAGATTTCTAATGTGTTTCTGAAGAAGCAAATCATTATTTTCAGCAGTGTTGGGAAATTCCATATTAATGTTCGTGAAGAAATCACTTTTAAGAAGCAATATTTCAGATTCTTCTACCGCTTCAATATAGTATTTCGATTTCTCATTGAAATAAAGGGAACTTCTGTCCGACATCAGCCATTTTTCCGGTGCGAACTGTATAATGTGTTCTTTCCCGTTCTTGTCAATCGAATACATTCTCAGCAAACCTTTTTCTACAAAGTAAGTTCCGTTACATACTTCTCCTTCCTGCAAAAGAAATTCGTTTTTTGCGACTTTCCTGGTCTCATAAAAACTGCTGCATTTGGTAACCGCTTCTTTCGGAATTTCTAAAATTTCCGATAAATAAGTTTCAATATTTTCCATTAAAATAAATACAAATATTAGGTCAAAGATACTGAAATGCCTTGATGGGAAGCATTATTTACCGCAATTCCGTTTTCGAGAACAATCAGCTGCGGGCTTTGATGCTGCACCCCGAAATCATCGGCAATTTTGTTGGAAATATGCCGGTATGCAAGCAAATCCAGAAAATAATAGGACACATTTTTATCTGAACTCTGTACTTCTCTTTCAAAATTTTTCAAAACCGTCTTACTGATAAAACATCTCGTAGAATGTTTAAAAATAGCCACTCTTTTCTCTGACGATTCTTCGATTGCTTTGTTCAAATCTTCTTCAGATTCAATATAATTCCAGAATGTGGATGAAGATTTCTCTTCTTCACTTCCGCCAAAAAATTTATTAAAAAAACTCATAATCCAAATTGTTTTAAGTGATGATCAAGATGCTTATACTGCAGGAAACCCCAGTCATATTTTGTCATCTGACCAAAAAGTACATGGTCCAAAACTACGTTATTTTTCTCACAATTCTCTACAAACTCATCTAACGAGGACAGAAGCTCATACCTGGCTTTTTCTAAATTACAGTTTTCATTAATGACCAATTCTTTGAAAGTCGGCATATTCCGGGGAATCCCGTTATTGAAGATTTTCATTTCTATTTTTGCTATTACTCCAGCTTTTTTCACAAAAAAAGGGGTTTTGGGAAGAATTATTTTTCCGCAACCCACCTGTAAAATACGGTCGCAGTGGCGCAGCATCTGGGCAGCGGTCATTTTCCCCCACTTTCTTTCAGAACCTTCATTAATGCTTAAAATTCTTTCTTTAATTTCATCCAGATCATCCGGATTTAAAAGCGACTTTCTTTTTACCAACCCTTTTCCTTTTTCAGGTTTTCGATATGCGCATAATGATGATCACAATGCCACGCGTAAAAGGCCAGGTTTTCTCTGAGATTGATTTTTTTGTTATAGTCCGGATGGAAATAGGTTCTGTCAAACTCTTTATTGGTCATTGTTTTCAGCAAATGAATCCATCTGCAGTGCAGACCTTCCAGGATGAGCAGCGCTGCTTTTATCGGCTCACTTCTGCTGTCCTGCAGCTCGGCCCATTTTGTTTCATCGTAAGGTTTTATGGTGGGATTATCTTCTGTTAAGGCCATTTTAAACCTTCCAACGCTTTGCATATGGCTGTCTGAGAGATGGTTAATCAGTTGCCGAACCGTCCATCCTCCTTCCCGGTATTGGGTATCAAGCATATCATCGCTCCACTTTTCCACTAAACATTTTAACTTTCCGGGGAAATCTTTCACGACTTCGATATGACCGTCCAACTCCACATCTGAAATTTTTTCAGGATACTGAAATTTCCCGATCGGATACTTTTTATATTCTAAGTTGTCCATTATATTTTACGGTTTTGACGATTTGGCTGATTAATAGTTTTGGCTGAAATTTTGCGTTTCAGTTTCGTAAATTTACAACATAATATCAAACTCCCGTTTGATTGATTTCTTAAAGTTATTATAAAATTAGAAGTGAAAATATGAAAAAAGCCCTGATTATAGTTGATGTACAAAACGATTTTTGCGAAGGCGGTGCACTTGCCGTTCCCGGAGCCAATGAGGTTATTCCTTACATCAACCTCCTGATGAAAGAAAATGAATATGACCAGATCGTGCTCACCCAGGACTGGCATCCTGCCAACCATAAAAGCTTTGCCTCCAACAACGGAAAAAAGGTCGGCGAAACCATTATTTTAAACGGAGTTCCTCAGTTTATGTGGCCGGATCATTGTGTGCAGGGAACTTTTGGAGCTGAATTTCCTAAAGACCTGAACCGGGATAAAGTAACGCACATCGTTCAGAAAGGAAAAAATACAGATGTTGACAGTTACAGTGGTTTTCAGGACAATAACCATTTTGTAAAAACCGGTCTTGATGACTTTTTAAAATACCATGACATTAAACTGCTTGAAATTGTAGGTTTAGCATTAGATTACTGCGTAAAATTTACCTGCCTAGATGCTGCTCAGCTTGGATATGTGACCTGTTTACATTTCAACGGAACCCGCGCTGTCAATGTAAAACCAGAAAATGGAAAAGATGCCATTTATGAAATGCTTCAAAATTCCGTAACGGTTTTAGGATAAAAAATTCTGAATAATTTAAACAGACTCTGCAATATTTGCAGAGTTTTTTTTGTGAAATGATTTAAGTTTAAATCTCATTTAAAATATTTATTTTTATCAAAATTATCTGAATTGAAGACTCCTGCCCTCCTTTTTCTCCTTGTGATACTCACTTCGTGTGTTTCCGTAAAAAAATATAACGAAAAACACGAAATTTCTATCGCTCCTGAAAAACTCCGTCAGGATGTGGATTTTGCGAACAAAAAACTTCAGGAACTTCACCCGAATCTCTATTGGTATATTTCTAAAGACCGTTTGAATTATAAATTTGACAGCTTAAAAACGACCATTACCAAACCTTTAAAACCAAATGAATTTTATCAGAAACTGGCTCCGGTTATCGCAGATATCAAAGAAGGACATTTGCGCATTGTGCCTTTGGAAAAACGTCTGACACGGAAAGAAATCAAAAATCTTAAAAACCAGAAAGGCTTGCTCAGCCGATACAATTTCGTGCTGGATGGCGACCGGATTTTTGTAAAAGACAATCCCGACAAAATTCCCAATATGAATGTGGGGACAGAAATACTTACCATTAAGGATATTCCGGTGAAAGAGCTTCTGCAAAAATATAAACCATACGTCAACAGCGACGGCGAAAACCAGACTTTTCAAAAATATATCCTCGCAAGAAGATGGCCTTCTTATTTCACCGCTGAATTCGGTATTCTCGACAGCGTGAAAATAGAAGCAAAATTCCAGAATGAAGTAAAAACATTTTACCTGAACCGGGAAAAAATCACAAAAAAAGAAAAGAAAGAGGAAGAAGCAGCCACTAAAAAAATAACGAAAAGTGAAAAAGGAAAAACGAAAGATTATAATATTGTAACCAAAAGTTTCAACCGTGATCTGCAGTTTCCAACGAAGGACAGCACCGTGGCATACATGAAAATCAAGACTTTTTCCGGGACCTATTCCAGAAAATTTTATAAAGAAAGTTTTGCGGCGCTGAAAAACTCACCGGCAAAATATTTAATTTTAGACATCCGCGATAATCTTGGCGGTTCCCTTTCGGAAATCAATAACCTGTATTCCTATTTAGTTTCTGAGCGGTTTAAATTTATCAATGACATTGAAATCACCTCACGTTCATCGATATTTCAGGCAGATTATTTTTCTGAATTTTCAGTACTTACTTACCCGATTGCAATTGTTGGTTATCCGTTTTATCTTGTGGGATCTGCGCTTTCTGTAAAAAAAGTGAATGATAAGTTTTATTTAAAAAACAACGGAATTTTCGGCCTAAAAAAACCTAAGGAAAACGGCTTTAAAGGAAAAATTTACATCTTAATCAACGGGAGCAGTTTTTCTGCGGCTTCTATTCTGCCGTCGAAACTGAAAGATGACAAACGGGCTTTCCTTGTGGGTGAAGAAACCGGTGGGGCTAACGACGGAACAGTTGCAGGCCGCTACTCCATCAAAAGATTGCCCAGTTCCAAACTTTATTTGCCAATCGGTTTAATGCTGATTCAGCCTAATATTAATTTTACCGGTACCAAAAAAGGCGTGCTTCCAGACAAAGAAATTCTTCTCACCACACAGCAGGTTTTGGAGAAAAAAGACCTTCAGCTCGACTGGATTATGAAGGATATTGAAAGTTCTTCTGAATCAACTCTACCTAAAAATTTTAAAGGACTAAGTGCGGAGTAAAAAAAAAACCACAAAATCTTTGTGACTTTGTGGTTGATAACTTTTTGTTTTTGAAGTAATTAAAATTCAAATATAAATCCGAAATACGGCAACGGCGTCGAACGGTCGTTTTCCCCGGTCTCCAGAAGGTAATACTGTTCGTTTTGCGGTGCATTAGGATTGGCGATTACACCGTTATTCTGTCCGTCGCGCTGCAGATTAACAACCGGCAAATTGCTTGGGCTTTTAGATCCGTAAGCATTCACCAGATCGATATATGCGGTAAACTGCCATTTTTTGAAAATCCATTTTTTTTCAGCTCTTAGATCCAGCTGGTGTGAAAGATTTCCTCTGGCCGTGTTGAGTAAATTATAGTTCTGAACAGGTCCGTTTGCGATATTCCAGATATTCACCAAAGCGCTTCGCTGCAGGTCATAAGGCGTTTCCGGAAGTCCCGACTGCATGCGGAATCTCGCACCCACATTCCAGTTTTTCTTGAAATATTTTCCCGCGGTTAAAGTCAGAATATGTCTTGAATCCCAACTTGAGGGCAGAAGATTTCCGACCGAATTCGAGAATTTCGAATGACCGAACGTGTAGGCCATAATTCCGTAGAAATCACTTACAGTACGTTTTTGGGCTAAAAATTCGATGCCATAAGTTTCACCAAAACCTCGTGAATCCAAAGGTTCACTTCCCACCACTCCAAAATCGCCGCCAATGTTCGCAAGGGAAATTTGGTTACGAAGCGAGAACGGGTAATTCCTGTATTTCTTGTAATAACCCTCAACGGTAAGACGGAGATTATTTTTCCCGTTATACTCTACACCGCCCACCAAATGGGAATTTTTAATATATTGAAGTGTATTTTTATTTACTAAATTTCCGTTTTCCACAAATCCGAGCGCTGTATAAGCCGGAAGCTGATAGAAAATTCCGGTGTTGAAATTCAGCGCCAACTGATCGGTCAGTTTATAACTCAAAGAAAATCTTGGAGAAAACTGCTCCAGCGGATTCCCTGTTTTTTCAGAATAATCGCTCGCATCAAGACGGATTCCGGCAGAAAGCTGCAACCTATCATCTATGAATTTTTTTGCTGTCTGAAGATAGAAACCGTATTGAATAACATTTAAATCTGACAGAAACTGATCAAAATTCACCGTATTTTGAGTGACATTTTTAACGGTGGAATTATTATAGTAGTTAGCGAAATTAATATTGGTTCCGCCGCTGAACTGATAATCACCCAATGCAAAATTTCTGTCAATGCGCACCTTGTTTTCGCTTTCCTGAGATTTATAATCGAAAAGCAGATTAGCAGGCGTTTCGATATTGCGGTAATATTTCAGTGACTGATTGTCGAGCATATTCCGGCTCCAGGTGAAAAGCCAGTTTCCGTTTTCTGCCAAACGTCGGTAACCCGCTCCTACCGTATAATTCCACTGCGGAGAATTGGGAAGTCTTTCTATTAACGTTAAGTTTGAAAAAGTAGGTTTTGCATTATCATTAAATTTAAACTGATCAATCGCACCAATTCCTAAGAAATAAAATTCATCTCCGGAAGTAAATTTTTTGGAAACTTTAAAAGTTGCATCATAGTAGCTCGGTAAAAAAGGCAGATCAATCGCTTTGAAAAGCAGCTGAAGATTGGATTTTCTGACACTGAACAAACCGCTCCACGACTGGTCTTTTGAAAGCGGACCGTCCGCCATCAGCTGCATGTCATCCAATCCGATCACCGCCTTGTAACCGAGTTTGTCTTTCCTTGCCTGTTTCAGATTAAATTCAAAAAGAGAAGAAAGAACGCCATTTCTTTTTGCAGGAAAAGCTCCGCTGTAGAAATCAACATCTTTAATAAAATCTACGGTGATAATTCCGCGGGGACCGCCACTTGCGCCCTGAGTCTGAAAGTGATTAATGACCGGAACCTCGATTCCGTCGATATAAAATTTATTTTCGGCCGAACTTCCGCCACGGATGAAAAGATCATTCCTGAAAGTTGCGGTACTTCCAACTCCGGGAAAACTCAGAATCGCTTTGGAAACATCACGGTTGGATCCTGCATTTTTCTGCACTTCCTCACTGGTGATATTTCTCAGGGACAAAGGACTTTCGGCTGTCGTTTTATACGCTTTTCTGGTGATCGTTACTTCCTGAATTTCCGCGGCAGCTTTTGTTAAACCTAAAGAGAAAGTTAGATTCTGGTTAGGTACGACATTAATATCGTTCAGAAGAGCGGAATTATACCCTTCTGCTGAGATTTCAAATGTGTAAGTCCCGGAACTGATCTCTGAAATAAGAATATTTCCAGTTCCGGAATAAGTTTTTTCAGGATTTCCGACGATTTTAGCCTCAGCAGAAACCGGTTTTTTTGAAAATTCGTCATAGACGTTGATGTTAATGCTTCCAACCTGTGCTGAAATATATAATGTAATGAAAATGAATAGAGTAGCTAATTTTAACTTCATTGAGTGGAAATTTTCTGCAATTTACAATAAGCGCCCCTTATTTCAGGGACGCCTATCAAAACATTTAACTATAAAAAATAAAACTATGGTAAAATTACTTTATCGATTGCGTGGATAATTCCGTTGCTGCACTGTACATCTGTAGCGATAACGTTTGCTACACGGTTATTGGCATCTGTGATTTTCACTCCGCCGGCAGTAGTTATTTTAAAAGTGCCACCCTGGAACGTAGTTACTGTCATATTATTTGTAATGTCTGTGGAAGCTACGTTTGCACCGGCAACGACGTGATATTTAAGGGTATTTTCAAGTGTTGTTTTCGGAATCGCGGCAAGATTCGGAAGGTTTAATTCTGTTAGTAAAGCACCAAAAGCAGCATTAGTTGGCGCGAAAACCGTGAAAGGTGAACTTGCAGTACCGCTTAAAATTCCTGCAAAATTAGGCATATCACTTCTCGTCAGCGCTGTAACCAAGGTGCTGAAATTAGGATTTGCCAAAGCGTGCGTAACTATGGTTGGCAGACCGATTACCTTATCCACTTTGTGAATCACACCGTTGCTGGCATTAATATCCGTTTTAATTACCGTAGAAATTCCGTTAATTTTCACTCCGGAATCTGCGTTGATGTACATGCTTAAATTTCTTGTGGAAGAAGCACTTCCCTTTGCCAGTGTGGAAACATAACCTGTTTTAACATCAGCGGCCATTACTTTTGCTGAAAGCACATGATTAAGAAGAATTTCTTTTAAAGCGGCAACGGGAACATCATTGAGACTTGCAAAACCGTTTTCGGTAAGAAACTGCGCGAATGCTGCATTTGATGGTGCAAATACAGTGAAAGTACCTCCGGCATTCAACGTAGCTGCAAGACCAGCTTTATCGATGGCAGCTTTCAGATTCGACAGATCGGAGTCAGCTGTTGCCAGTTCGTAAATCGTCTTTGGGGTTTCCATATCATTTCTGTTGTCGTCGCATCCGGTCATCAAAAAACCGAACAGCAATACCAGAGCGGACATTTTTAATAAATTTTTCATAATAGGATGTTTTTTGTTTAAGTAAAATTAGACAATTTTCATACTAAACAAAATATTTTGGTATAGAAATATACTATTAATATAATTGATGAAATTTTAATACAAAAAAAAACACCCCGGTTTTGGGGTGTTTTATCTATTGAATAAATTTTGTTTATGAAAGAAGGCTGTCATCTACCAAATTCGGCAGGGTCACCTTCAGATTCGGTTCTATTTCCATGGCTCTTTTAATCGCGAAAACTGCACCTTCGTTTCTTGCCCAGCTTCGTCGGGAAATTCCGTTGTTTACGTCCCAGAAAAGCATCGATTTTAATCTTCTGTCTGCATCTTCACTTCCATCGAGCAGCATCCCGAAACCTCCATTAATTACTTCGCCCCAACCGACGCCGCCGCCATTGTGAATGGAAACCCATGTCGCACCGCGGAAACTGTCGCCGATTACATTTTGTATAGCCATATCTGCTGTAAATCTGGATCCGTCATAGATATTGGATGTTTCGCGGTAAGGAGAATCGGTTCCGGAAACATCGTGATGATCCCTGCCTAAAACAATTTCACCGATTTCTCCATTCTTGATGGCATTATTAAATGCTTCAGCGATTTTCATTCTTCCTTCGGCGTCTGCATAAAGAATTCTTGCCTGAGAGCCAACCACCAGTTTATTTTCCTGTGCTCCTTTAATCCATTGAATATTATCGCCCATTTGCTGCTGAATTTCAACAGGTGAATTTTTCATTAATTCTTCTAAAACTCCCCTTGCAATTTCATCGGTTTTCTGCAAATCTTCAGGTTTTCCGCTTGTACAAACCCAACGGAAAGGCCCGAAACCGTAATCAAAACACATCGGTCCCATAATATCCTGCACGTAACTTGGGTATCGGAAATCAATGCCGTTTTCTGCCATAATATCAGCTCCGGCACGGCTTGCTTCCAGAAGAAATGCATTTCCGTAATCGAAAAAATAGGTTCCTTTTGCTGTATGTTTATTAATGGCTGCAGCATGTCTTCTTAAGCTTTCCTGAACTTTTTCTTTAAACAGTTCAGGATTTTCCGCCATCATTTTATTGGATTCTTCAAACGGAATACCTGCCGGATAATAACCTCCAGCCCATGGATTATGAAGTGAAGTCTGATCGGAGCCAATATCTATTCTTAAATTTTCTTCATCAAATTTCTCCCATACTTCAACCACATTTCCCAAATAAGCCAGAGAAACCGTCTCCCTATTTGCCTGTGCAGATCTTACTCTTTCAACGAGAAGATCAATGTTTTCATGGATTTCATCAATCCATTTCTGCTCATGACGGATTCGCGTAATTTTTGGATTTACTTCCGCACAAACCGTGATACAGCCAGCAATATTCCCTGCTTTTGGCTGCGCTCCGGACATTCCACCCAACCCGGAGGTCACGAAAAGTCCCCCTTTCGGTTCTTTTTTAATTTTCCTGAAAGCATTCAAAACTGTAATGGTAGTACCGTGAACAATTCCCTGCGGCCCAATGTACATATAGCTTCCGGCGGTCATTTGCCCGTATTGCGAAACACCCAGCGCGTTGAATTTTTCCCAGTCATCGGGTTTAGAATAATTGGGGATTACCATTCCGTTGGTCACCACCACTCTTGGCGCGTCTTTGTGGGACGGAAAAAGCCCCATCGGATGTCCGGAATACATTGTTAAAGTCTGTTCATCGGTCATTTCCGACAGATATTTCATCGTCAGAAGATATTGTGCCCAGTTCTGAAAAACCGCACCGTTACCGCCGTAAGTAATGAGCTCATGGGGATGTTGGGCAACCGCATAATCCAGATTGTTCTGAATCATCAGCATAATCGATTTTGCCTGCTCCGATTTTCCGGGATAATCGGAAATCGGGCGTGCTTTAATTTCATAATCCGGACGGAAACGGTACATGTAAATCCGTCCGTAGATTTCAAGTTCTTCACGGAATTCCGGCAGCAATTCGGCATGAAATTTTGGCTCGAAATACCGCAAAGCATTTTTTAGAGCGAGTTTTTTTTCGTCGTCGGAAAGGATTTCCTTTCTCTTCGGAGCATGATTTATTTGAGGTTCGTATGGTTTTGGCTGGGGAAGGTCATTAGGAATTCCCTGTTGAATTTGCTCTTGAAAGGTCTTGTCAGTATTCAAAGTTCTAAGTTTATGATTTAAGTTTTAAAGATATTGAAAATGGAAAATATAATCCTAAGAAAAATGGCATAAAAAAAATTCTCTTCCACAAAGAAGAGAATTAGATATTAAATAAGACACTCAGACAAAAAGGAAGCTCAATGTTTTATTATAAAACATCGTCGTTGGTTTCCTCATGATTGTCCGAATTATCGCTTCGGCTGTAATAATTGTTTTCCTCGTCCTCCGAACCGATTTCCTCCATCTGATCATCATCAGCAGATCCCGGAACGTCCAGGTCTTCGTCCAGATTCTTTGGAGATTCATTTAAAACAGGATTTCCATCACCGTCTAACGGGAGATGATCTTCTTTATTGAAAATATCTTCTTCCGGATTATAATTCATTTCTTTCAGTTTTTCATTCTGTTCGTGGGTGTTTTTTTCGGGTATCATAATAAATATTTTTGATTCTGAATTACCGCAAAAATGATTCCACAGCCAAAATAATTCAGTAAGTCCCTGAAACGTTCAAATTAGAACATGTTTTTTTGACTGTAATACGCTGTTTAATATTATTAGAGCCAAAAAAAAATCTATATTCGCAGCATTATTTCAATCCGCCAGGTGAATCATGTGAAACTCATGAACTGTCGCGCAACTGTAATCCGCACCAAACGGTAAGTCAGATCCCTGCTTTGAAATTTAAAATGCTTTCGCGATTTGAAGCAGAAATTCTATTGACGGTACATCCGTTTTTTTCTGTTCAATTCTATTTTTTAATGATTAAATAATAACAATGAATTACGAAGAGAAAATTAAAAATTCTGAAACCCGTGTATTTAAGGTAGTTTTTCCGAATATTACCAACCATCACAACACCATGTTTGGCGGAACGGTAATGGAAATGATGGACGAAGTTGCATTTATGACAGCGACCCGTTTTGCAAGAAAATCTTTTGTGACAGTGAGCTGCGACCGGATCGATTTTAAAAAACCTATTCCCGCAGATACGCTAGTGGAACTGATTGGAAGAGTTAAATATGTGGGAAACTCCAGCCTCAAAGTTAATATCGAAGTTTTTACCGAAGAAATGTACGAAGATAAAAGAGAAAAAGCTGTTGCAGGAGATTTTACATTGGTAGCTATCGGTTTTGACAAAAAACCTGTAAAAATATTTGAGGTTTAGAAAAAAAGAATGTTTTTTAAATCAGAAAAATCCACTTCACAGTGGATTTTTTTTAGTTAAATATCATCAAGCTGCTGATTCCTGTTATTTTCCCAGGCATCATCGTAGGCTTTTTTCTGGTCTTTCCAGGCTAAGGGAGGAACAGCATTTTCAGCATCTTTCACAAAATTTTCTTCTGTGATTACCGGATTTCTCACGTCTTTAATCCTTGGCTTATCCTGCTCGCGGCTATTGTTTTCAGAAATTTGATCTGATTGGTTGTTATTACTTTCGACGTTGGCGTCGTCAAAAGGTTTTTCCAAATTATTATTGTTCATGATCTTAAAATTTGTGATTATTTATTTAAACGTTCAAATACTGTTCCGCATAATTTAGATGTTTAAAATAATCGGGAGGTAATGTTAATATAAAATTCAGCAAAGCTTTAAAAAGCGTTTAAGAAGCTGTTACAACTGATCTTTTGAAAATAATTCCTGAAAATTTAAGCAGAAGAAAAGAAAAATAAAATGGTGAAATTTTATTGCTTATTCGAGAAAAACTCTTAATTTTTATTATTAAATTTGCCCACATTGATATTATGGAAAAAAATACTAAAAACACCCCGTCAGCCGCGGCTGAACAAAATAAAATCCTTTCAAAACCACGTATCTTTTTCGGCGTTCTGTTCGTCATTATTTCGATCGTTCTTACCTTTTCTTTCGCTTCTTACCTCCTGAACTGGAAAGCAGATCAGAGCCAAGCGGGAACCATGCTGGATAAAACCGTAAAATCATCCAATATTTTCGGCAAGATAGGCGACTGGCTGGGCAATATTTTTATTTTTGAAAGTATTGGTATCGCAGCTTTTGCGGTGGGCTTTCTTTATTTTGTTTTCGGAATGGTGATCCTGAAGAAGAATTATTTTAAACCCTGGAAAACCGTTGGACATTCTTTGTTTTTTATCTGCTGGCTTCCCATTTTTATGGGTGCTGTGACGAAAGGTCAGGGCGTTTTAAGTGGTGTTTACGGTTTTCAGATTATGGATTTCCTGAATGCGGTGATTGGAACTGCAGGTCTTTGGCTCGTTCTTTTTGTAAGTATCGGGCTGTATTTTATTCTTGAATTTAATTTGAATCCTTCCAATGTAAAATCTAAGCTCAACGATTTAAACGAAAATACTTTAGGAAGAGTCAAAGCAATGATGCCAAGCTCAGAAAATTTTGAGGCGGATGAAGAGCTTGAGGAAATGACGAAGGACGGAAATGAAAAATCTCCTACTCAACTTTTGAGCCCCGTAAATGTTCCGGGAGATATTGAGGAAAATGAAGATTTTGAAGAGGAAGACAGCAGTCATTTTGAAACCATAAAAACTCCTAATAAAACTTCTTTTGACGACCATTCTTCCCCGAATGTCACAGTAAGTGAAGCTTCCGGCAATTCCGTGAGTTTAAATCCTGTTGCAGAAGCCATTCCCGCAACAGATGATATCGATTTTAAAGTCGAAGTGGCTAAAACGGTGGATATCTTGGATGAATCCGATAAAAAATCTCAGGAACTTGTAGACAGACACGGTCTGTACGATCATAAACTTGAGCTGGCAAAATTCCAGATGCCTACTGTAGAACTGCTGAGAGACTACGGAAACGAAGAAATCGCAATCAACAGAGAAGAATTAGAGGAAAATAAAAACAAAATCGTTGGTCTTCTGAAAAACTTCAATGTCGGAATTGCAGAAATCAAAGCGACCGTCGGACCAACCGTTACCTTATATGAAATTGTACCGGAAGCGGGAATCCGTGTGGCTTCTATTAAAAAACTTCAGGACGATATCGCCCTGAATCTTTCTGCACTCGGCATCAGAATCATCGCACCAATGCCTGGAAAAGGAACCATTGGGATTGAAGTACCGAGGAAAAATCCGTCGATGGTTTCAATGAGGAGCGTCATTGCGTCCCACAAATTCCAAAATACCGATATGGATTTGCCGGTGGTTTTCGGAAAAACGATTTCCAACGAAATTTTCATGGCAGATTTGGCAAAAATGCCTCACTTGCTGATGGCAGGAGCAACCGGCCAGGGAAAATCTGTCGGTATCAATGCGATTCTTACTTCGCTTCTTTATAAAAAACATCCGAGCGAACTGAAATTTGTGATGGTAGATCCTAAAAAAGTGGAGCTTTCGCTGTATTCAAAAATCGAAAGACATTATCTGGCGAAACTTCCAGATGGTGACGATGCGATTATCACAGATACCCACAAAGTAATCAATACCCTGAATTCCCTCTGTATCGAAATGGATCAGCGCTACGATCTGCTTAAAAACGCTTTCTGTAAGAATATTAAAGAATACAACAAAAAATTCAGTGAAAGGAAGCTGAATCCTGAAAACGGACACCGTTATCTTCCATACATCGTTTTGGTGGTGGACGAATTCGCTGATTTAATCATGACTGCGGGTAAAGAAGTGGAGCTTCCAATTGCAAGACTTGCTCAGCTGGCAAGAGCGGTAGGAATCCATTTAATTGTGGCTACGCAAAGACCTTCCGTAAATGTAATCACCGGAATGATCAAGGCTAATTTCCCTGCAAGAGCAGCTTTCCGCGTAATTTCGAGTGTAGATTCAAGAACGATTTTAGATTCTCCGGGCGCTGACCAGCTTATTGGAAAAGGTGATATGCTTTATTTCAACGGAAATGAAATTCTGCGTTTACAATGTGCTTTCGTAGATACGCCAGAAGTAGAGAAAATTGCTGAATTTATCGGTGAACAGAAAGGGTATGCAAGTGCATTTATGCTTCCTGAATATTCAAGTGAAGAAGCCACTTCAACTGTAGGTGCCTTTGATCCGAATGAAAAAGACGCACTGTTTGAAGATGCAGCAAGAATCATCGTTTCAACGCAGCAGGGTTCCACTTCAATGCTTCAGAGACAGCTGAAACTCGGATATAACCGGGCCGGAAGAATCATGGATCAGCTTGAGGCAAGCGGCATTGTAGGGGGCTTTAACGGAGCGAAAGCAAGAGAAGTGCAGATCAGCGATCTAAATTCTTTGGAACAGTTTTTGGAAGAATTGCGCAAGTAAACTTAAACTTTAAACATCGGTTTAACATTGCGTTAAATTTTTAATCCAAAAAATAAAGAAAGAATGAAAAATATATTGAAAAAAATTACTCTTGGAATCTTGGTACTGGGAACAGCGGCCAGTTTTTCTGCACAGAAAATCGATGCAAAAGCAAAAACTTTGTTAGATGCAGTTTCCAGCAATTATAAATCTAAAAACAATGTCTATTTTAAATTCGTTTACGGAACCGGGACGAATAAAAAAGTAACCAAAACCGAACCCGGCATCTTCTAC
The DNA here is from genome assembly GCF_019038595.1 of Kaistella soli. Taxonomy (GTDB): domain Bacteria; phylum Bacteroidota; class Bacteroidia; order Flavobacteriales; family Weeksellaceae; genus Kaistella; species Kaistella soli. The sequence continues at coordinate 573,671 of NZ_JAHOPF010000001.1, read as the reverse complement.
TCCGCCAAAGACAAATACAAACTGAAAATTATGGGAACGGAGCAGATTTTTGACGGAAACAAAATTTACAGTATTTCTGCGGAAGATCAGGAAGTTACTGTAGCAAAACCAAACGGCGACGAACAGATGTTTTCTCCGCTGACATATATTGAAGAGTATAAAAAAGGCTATAATGTAAAATATCTGGGTAAAGTAACCGTAAACGGAGTGAAAGCAGATAAAATAAAACTGATCCCGGTGAAAAACAACGGTATTCAGGAAGTAAACCTTTTCGTCAATGATGCGAAAAAGCAGCTGATAAAACTGGAGCAGTTTTCTGCAGACAATTCAGTATCAGTTATTGCGATCAGTGACTATAAAGAAAATCAGGCTTTAAGCACTACGATGTTTAATTTTGATAAAAACCAATACAAAAATTATCTGGTCACCGAACTTTAAAATAAAATCACAGATCCTCTCCTTTTGAGAGGATTTTTTTTGGAATATTTTGACTTTAATTTTGTGACTTTTTTTGGTAAATTTGACGCATGATAAAAAAACTTGACGGCTACGTCATTAAAACTTTTTTCGGCCCGTTTATTTTTATTTTCAGTGTGTTGTTTTTCATATTTGTGGTGAACATTATATGGATAAGACTCGCACAGTTTACCGGGAAAGGTTTGAGTTACTGGGAAATTCTGAGGCTTCTCTCCTACCTTTCTGCGATCGTCGTGCAGCTTGTGCTGCCTTTAACCATTCTGCTTTCTTCAATCATGACTTTTGGGGATTTCGGGGAACGTTACGAACTCGCTGCCATGAAAGCCGCAGGAATTTCGCTGACCAGAATTATGCTGCCGCTGTTTTTTGTCTCTTTTATATTTTCACTTTTTCTTTTTTTCTTTTCAAATAATGTAATTCCCGATTTCCAGCGGAAGGCCAAAAATATGCTCTATAATATTGCTGCCACCAAACCCGCACTGAATTTCACTCCTGGCCAGTTTATCCAGCAGATACCGGGATACAGCGTGAAGTTTGATAAGATTACCGGTGAAAACGGTGAAAATCTGGAAGGCGTTTTTATTCATAAAATGGCAAATTCTTATGAAAATCAACAGTCGATTATCGCCGAGAAAGGAAAATTTGTTCCGGCAGATAACCGCAGTTTCTTAAAACTTGTCCTTTTCAACGGACATATTTTTGAGGACAATATTGAGAACGTTGACTATAATCAGAGATTAAAACAGCCCGATCAGGCGATTAAATTCGATACGCTGGTTTCCCATTTTAATATCTCCGATATCATCAACAAAGCTTTGGAATCAGAAAAAATAACGGATGACTATTCATTCCAGAATTTTATTGAACTGAATACAACGATCGAAAAAACCAAAAAAGAAAATGCCGGTATTCTGGGCAATATCACCAACGAACTGGTGAATCAAACTAATGGTTACGTAAGTTATATTGACAGAACGAAACCTACGGTGAAGGAAGTTCCAATACCCAAAATAGATACTTTACAGAAACAGAAAAAACAGGAACTTCTCTACTCAGCGTACAATAAAATTGAGGGAATTAAACAGTTAAGTGTTAACAAAAATCCGCAGATACAGGATCTGCACGCCTATTATTCAAGAATTATTATCTATCAGCAAAGGATCTTTGCCTATTCGGTGACCTGTCTAATATTCTTTTTAATCGGTTCCAGCTTAGGTTCAATTATCCGTAAAGGCGGATTGGGACTTCCTGTTGTTATTGCGATCGTGGTTTTCATTATTTTCTACGTATTGAATCTTTCTGTGGAAAACATGGCTTGGTCCGGAAAAATGGATCCTTACCTCGCAGCGTGGTTGCCCAATTTGGTACTATTCCCTTTCGGAGCCTGGCTGACTTACAAAGCACTCACCGATTCGCAACTGTTCGATATCGAAAAATATAAAACGCTCTTCAAGCCGATTATTGCTAAATTCTCCAAAAATAAAGAACACCAAAGGTACCGTTAAAGTCCGCTCAAATAAATAAATCCGTCTCACAGCTGAGACGGATTTTTAATGTCGCTACCAAAAAAACAAGATAAACAGATGGTGCTGCATTCATATCATCTTAATAATGCAATCAGTTATGATGTAGTATGGATATAGTATGGTTATAGTATGATTACAGTATATCTCATTGTACATTATCTGTAGGATTGCTAAAATAATAATCGAGATAAAGACATCACAAGGAGAAGTACAGTAGGCGGTGTATAGCAATTCCAAATTACAGTTGCCAATTAGAACTGCCGGCTCTTTAAAAAACCGGAATTAGAGTTGGGATTACACGCTTTAGAAACTATTTGAAAAATAAAAATCCGCCACAATAGTATTGAGGCGGATTCCTTTATTTTTTAATTTTTTTTACTTCAGATATTTGGTAATTGCTTCGTCTGTAGGTTTCGTAGTACTGATGAAGCTGTCAATTAATTTACCGTTTTCATCAAGAAGGAATTTTGTAAAATTCCAAAGAATGGTCGTGTTTTTTACGCCGTTCAGATCTTTTTCCGTCAGATATTTAAAGATGGGCGCCGTGTCATCTCCTTTTACAGAAACCTTAGCTGCCAGAGGGAAAGTAACGCCATAGTTTTTCTGACAGAACGCCCCGATTTCAGCATTGCTTCCCGGTTCCTGTCCGCCAAAATTATTAGCCGGAAAACCCACTACAACGAGTTTATTTTTATATTCTTCAGATACTTTTTCCAGATCAGCATACTGTGGTGTGAAACCGCATTCCGAGGCAGTGTTTACAACCAATATTTTTTTTCCTTTAAAGTCGGCAAAATTGATTTCTTTACCGTCTAAGCTTTCTACCTTATAATCATAAATACTTTTCATGGCTGTAGTTTTATCAGTTTTATCTTTTGAAATTTCCTTTTTCTGTTGGGTACAATTCTGAAGAAAAGCCCCTATTGACAGAAGAATGATGAACATTTTTTTCATGATATTGATGTTTTAGGAATTAAGCTGTAAACTTAATTCTGATTGATTTCTAAAAATTAAACTTCACAATTTCTTTAACTGCCCGAATCCTGTTTCTTAGAACTTAAAAGTATTCGGCGGCAGCACTTTATTGGTTTCAATCGCATTGATCACCATCACATAATCGCTGTCCTTTTTGGGTGATGAAGATTCAATTCTGAAAGGCATCAGCAAACCGCCAACCTTTCTGTAATCACTGTACGTCATGGTTTCGTCGCTTTTAATTTCTTTCAGCAGCATATACGTTTTTGTATCGAAGAAATAGATTGTTTTGTTCACATTCTTCGTGAGTTCCACCTTATGGCAGTAGATATCGCCGACTTTTTCTTTACCCAGATATTTTGCTTCAAAACCTTTATTTTCCCAATCGATAAAATCGGTATCAAAACTTTCTGCGTTATAATTCGGATATTCCTGAATTTTATTGGTCGCATAATTCATGGCATACCCTTTTTTTCCGTCGTAACCTTCTATTGCAGTTTCTTTTTTGTTAACGGTGATCACTGTTTTTGTCAGATTAGGTCTTTGCTGAAAAATCTTGATCTGATAAGAATCGTTGATCCCCAACGTAAGTCTTCCCTGTAAAATGGTAGAATTCAACAACTTCCAGTTTGTCAAACCTCCTGATAATTCTATATTTTGGTCGATAATTTCTTTTGCGGTTTGTGCGGAAACAAATCCGCTCATCATCATGATGAATACTAATACTATCTTTTTCATTAAATCGATCAATTTATTTTTCAAATATATACTTTTTGAACTTAAATGCGTAAAAAATTAAATTCCACTTTTAAGAATTGCTCTTGCTTTTTCCAGATCTTCCGGAACATCAATTCCTAATCCTACAAAATCGGTTTCAATCATTTTTATTCTCATGCCGTATTCCAAATAACGGATACATTCGATTTTTTCTGATATTTCCAAAGGCTTCATCGGAAGTTTCGCGAAATTAAGCAACGCATTTTTCCTGAATGCATAAACGCCGATATGCTTAAAATATTCTACTGCGGGATGAATTTCTCTCGGATAAGGGATCACCGAACGGCTGAAATAAAGAGCAAAACCCGCATTATCACTAATTACTTTTACATTATTAGGATTTTCTATTTCTTCAGTATTCTTCAGTTTAATTTTTAACGAAGCTAAAGAAATTTTTTCCTCAGGATCATCGTTAAAAACCGATATCAGCTGTTTCAAAGGTTCTGTTTTCAGGAAAGGCTCATCGCCCTGAACGTTCACCACAATATCACATTCAATATTCTGAACAGCTTCGGCAATCCGGTCACTTCCAGTTTCATGTTTTCCAGTCATTACGGCGTTTCCACCGTTTTTTCTGATTTCCTCAAAAATAATCTCAGAATCTGTAGCCACGAAAACATCATCAAACAGCCCCGTTTCCATGACGTTCTGATAAGTGGTGGCGATCACCGTCTTTTCTCCGAGAATCTGCATCAGCTTTCCGGGAAAACGGCTGGCTTCATACCGGGCAGGAATTACAGCGATGATTTTCATAAATTACGACAGTTTTGAAAGTGCGTTTTCAAGTCTTGGCAACATTGCTTTGATTTCCTCCAAAGACAAACCACCTGCTGAAGCTCTGAACCATGGCATATTCCGTGAATTTCCAAATGCGGAAAACGGTACCAGCGCAACGCCGGCTTCATTGATCAGATAGAAAACAAGATCTGAGGAATCCGCGATCTGCGAACCGTCAGGTTTAATTTTTCCTAAATAATCGAGTTCGATGGTTAAATATAACGCGCCCATCGGCTTAATGCTTTCTACAGCGAAACCCCTTGATTTCATATCCTGAATTCCGTTGTGAAGCGCAGAAAGACTTGCTGCCATTTTCCCTTTGTAATCATCAACGAAAGCATCCACGTTTTCAGTTTCATTGAGGAAGATGGAAACCGCCTGCTGCTCAGGTTTTGGAGCCCATGCACCGATATGACCAAGCAAAGCTTTCATTTTATCAATGATTTCTCCCGGACCAAAACTCCATCCTACTCTTACGCCAGTTGCAGCAAAGCATTTTGAAGTTCCGTCGATAAAAACGGTGTATTTTTTAAGTTCAGGGAATAAGGAAACCGGATTAAAATGTTCCTGACCAAAAGTAAGCATCGCGTAAATCTGGTCGTACATGATGTAAAGAGGTTTCTCGTTTTCGCCGCGTCTTTTGTTTTCTTCCAAAACCAATTGGCAGATTTCGGTGAGCTGATCCTTTGTAAACATTGTACCCGTAGGATTCAGCGGGGAACAGAGCGCGAGCAAAGTTGCACCTTCTAAGTGCGGTTTTAATTCTTCCGCGGTAGGAAGAAAATTATTAGACTGAGAGGTTTCAACTTCAATTTTTTCAGCGTGAGTTAAATAAGAATAGTGATTGTTGTTCCATGACGGAATCGGATAAATCACTTTATCGCCTTCATCCACAATGGTTTTGAAAGTGGCGTAAATAAGAGGTCTTGAACCACCTGCCACAAGAATTTCTTCGGGCGAATAGTCAAGATTCCAGCGGTTTTTCAAATCTTTGGAAACTGCCTGTCTTAAAGATAAAAGTCCGTTTGCAGGCGGATAATTCGTTAAGTTATTCTGATAAGCTTTCTGAATTTCCTCTTTCAGCTGTGCAGGAATCGGATAAATGTTGGAATCTAAATCGCCAATAGTAAGATTCGCAATTTCAGCTCCCTGTGCTTTTAAATCATTGACCTGATTTCCTATTTTGATAATTTCTGAACCGATAAGGTTTTGGGCGAGTTTTGATACTTTCACGTCGGTTTTTATTTGAGGGTAAAAGAAAGCGGTAAACGGCTGCCATTCACCGCTTTCAAATTTTTAATTAGATTGATAGTGCAAAATATTCTTCAATTTTACAGTTTTAAATCTGCTTTTACCTGATTGATTTTCTGATCTAAAATCACCAGTTTTTCTTTAAAATCCTGCTCAGAAGCAATTGAATCTTTCACAGAAACATAGAATTTTATTTTTGGTTCTGTTCCCGAAGGTCTTACACATACCTTTGTTCCGTCTTCCGTATAGTAGATCAAAACATTCGATTTTGGAATTCCGTCCATCACCGATTTTTTATTGTCAGATAGATTCAGAGAAGTCTGCTCCTGGAAATCTTTTACTTCAGCAACTTTAGATCCTGCAATTTCTTTTGGCGGGTTTTCCCGGAAATCTGTCATCATCTGTTTGATTTCTTCAGCTCCGGTTCTTCCTTTTTTCACGACATTAATTAAACCTTCGTGGTACATCCCGATTTCTTTATAAATCTCGATCATGTACTGATACATTGTTCTACCATTGGCTTTGCACCATGCTGCAATTTCGCATGCAAGCAAGATTGAACCACAGGAATCTTTATCCCGTACAAAATCTCCGGTCATAAATCCGAAACTTTCCTCACCACCGCAGACAAATTTTTCTTTGCCTTCGTTATCGCGAATCATTTTTCCGATCCATTTAAATCCTGTTAAACCAACTTTACATTCAACCCCGAATTTTGCCGCAACATCATAAAAAACATCTGAAGTAACGATGGTGGAACCGATGAATTCTTTTCCGGTAATTCTGCCGGCTTTTTTCCACTGGTCGAGAATGTAATACGTGAGGATCATATTACATTGGTTTCCGTTCAGAAGCTGCATTTCACCGTCAAGATTTCTTACTGCAATTCCCAGTCTGTCGCCATCCGGATCAGTTCCGATCACGATATCGCCGTTCGTAATTCTTGCAAGATCCAAAGCCATTTCCAGTGCTGCAGGTTCTTCCGGGTTAGGAGAATCCACCGTTGGGAAATTTCCGCTCGGAATCATCTGCTCACGTACCAGATCAATTTTCTGGAAACCTGCTTTTTTCAGTGCCTGCGGCACCGTTTTATACGTGGTTCCGTGGATAGAGGTAAATACGATATTTAAATTGTCATATCCTTTTTTATCTTTCTGATAAAGGGAATTTTCTATACAGGTATCAATGTAAACCTTGTCCTGTTCTTCACCAATCCATTCGATCAAATCATCATTTCCGCTGAATTTGATATCATCAAATTTAGTAGCATACACTTCTCTAATAATATTTTCGTCATCCGGTGGAACAATCTGCGCTCCGTCATTCCAGTAAACCTTGTAACCGTTGTATTCAGGTGGATTATGTGACGCTGTTAAAACGATTCCAGCATTACATTTTTTGTCACGAACAGTGAAAGAAAGCTCAGGAGTCGGGCGGTGTTCTTTGAAAAGCAAAACCTTGATACCGTTTGCTGTAAGCACATCTGCACACATTTTCCCGAATTCCTTGGAATTATTACGCACATCATAAGCAATCGCTACTTTAATCTCTTCCCCTGGAAACTTTGTGTGAAGATAATTAGCCAAACCTTGCGTCGCCTGTCCCAGCGTATATTTATTAAGTCTGTTGGTTCCCACTCCCATTATCCCGCGCATTCCGCCGGTGCCGAACTCTAATTCTCTGTAAAAAGAATCCTCAAGTTCATCGGAGCCAGAATCAATCCACTGTTGGACGGTGTTTTTTGTTTCTTCATCGAAAGTATCTGTAAGCCAGAGTTTTGCTTTTTCTAAAGTAGTCATGTTTAATTTAGTTTGGTATTATTTGACTTTATTTTTTTTGGAGATTTACTCCAGTTTTTTATTCTTTACGTCAGCCGTTTTATCTATTTTAAAAGCACGGATCGGATCATTATAGTACACAAGTTTTGAAGTGTTTTTAATATTTCCTTTTAAAGAATCTTTCACATTCACTTCTGCATAATTTCCGTTTTGGGAATCAATGTTCAGGTTTTCGATGTACCAGTACGGCGCAATGATACTGGCAGTGTCAGAGATTTTTAAGACAGCATTTTTGGTTTTACCCAAAAAGTTCGCCCGGCTTTTCTGCGTCATCTCCACTTCTGCTCTGCGTGAATTTACCGACCCAATAAATTTACTGCTATTTTTTAAATTCAACCTAAAGTTATCGGTCTTAATTTCGCTCGAAATGTTCATTTCCACTGAATCAGAGATGGAAACTTTCTCTAAATTAAATTTTGAATAGATGGTAACATTATAAAAATCAACTCCTTCAGTCTTCCTTTTTTCTTCAATGTTCAGGGTTTTATCCTTGATTTTAATCTTCAGGTTATTTAAGATATTCGGATAGGTTTCAACGTTCACAAAATTTTTGTCGGAATGAATGTAAAACACCCGGAATTTCCCTTTCAAATTAAGATTTACAAATTCTTCAAGCGGAATATCTTTGCTTTCGATATTTCCTTTGGGAGAAATTTTTCCGCAGGAGATCACGGAAAAGATTAAAATCAGAAAAAATATATTCTTCATGCTTAGATCTTATTTAGACAGCATTCCTGAGGAATGCATCTTAAATTACTTCGTCAATATTATAATTTTTATGTTCGCGGTTGGTTCTGATGAGCATTTCACCTAAAAACCCTGCGATAAAAAGCAATGTTCCTAAAACCATCATGGTTAATGCAATAAAAAACCACGCATTGTTGGTCAGAAGATGGCCATAAATTCCGCGGGAAACATCAATCAATTTTGAAATTCCCAACCAAAGGGCGGAAAGAAACCCAATGATAAACATCAAAGTGCCGACTGCGCCAAAGAAATGCATGGGTCTTCCGCCGAAACGGCTTACAAACCAAAGCGTAATTAAATCTAAAAACCCTCGGACAAATCTTTCGGTACCGAATTTCGATATACCATAAGGTCTTGCCTGATGCTGCACTTCTTTTTCGGTAATTCTTCTGAAACCTGCATTAGCAGCCAAAACCGGAATATAACGGTGCATGTCACCGTAAACGTCAATGGATTTTACGACCTGTTTTTTGTAGGCTTTCAACCCGCAGTTGAAATCGTGAAGTTCAACGCCTGAAACTTTTCTGGCTGCTGAATTGAAAAGTTTAGACGGAAGATTTTTGGTCATTACGTTATCAAAACGCTTCTTTTTCCAGCCCGAAACAATATCGTAGTTTTCTTCCTTCACCATTTTGTAGAGTTCAGGAATTTCTTCCGGAAAGTCCTGCAGATCAGCATCCATAGTGATTACCACGTCGCCGTTTGCTCTTTCGAAAGCTGCATGAAGTGCCTGGGATTTTCCATAATTTCTGGAAAATTTAATCCCATGAATCTGTGGAAACTGAATTTTCATGTTTTCGATAATGCTCCAGGAAAGATCGGTGCTTCCGTCGTCTACGAACCAGATTTCGTAAGACAGGTTTGCCGTTTTACACACTTTGTCGATTCTTGAGAACAGTTCTTCAAGAGATTCTTCTTCGTTGAGAAGAGGTATAATGATGGATAAATTCATTTATTGTATTGAAATTGTAAATTCAGATTATATACAGTTATTTTAAAATTGATTAGCAAAGATTTAATGCTCGATTCTGCTTCGGAAAAAACTTCCGAAAAACACGGATAAAATTACGTAAAAAACCATAATCGCCCCGAAATAATAGGTAAACTGACGGAACGAAAACATGTCTTTATCTTTAATCATTTCAGGGGAAAAACTCTGCAGACGCGCGTTATAATTTTTATCGAGTTCTTTCTTCTGCCCTTCATCAGTCATGCCCACTTTTGCTTTGTTGTATTCGTTATTGAGCTCGGTTTTCTGTCTGTCGATATACTGGAAATTGAGCAAGTCTTTTGCATCTTTATCAACAAAATTCAGGAAAAGATACATCGTAACTATCGAAAGAAATCCCCCGACAAACGTCGGTTTGAAAGCCCTTCCGAAAACAGCCTGAAATCCCATCGGCTGTCCGGCTTTTTTAGCGGAAATTACAGAAATATAAGCCCCGGCTACATATACAACAGGAAGCAGAAATGCGTTTAAAAGCAGTGAATTATTGAAATAATCGGTGTTCATACCGAAAAAATACATTCCGAAAAAAATTACCATCGTTGCAATAAACAACACGAAACCAACAGCATAAACATTTTTTACCATACCAGAAAATTATAATTTTTATTTTTTTTTGAATTTGAGTTTTGAATTTTGAATTAAACCCTTATCTTTGCACCGGCAAGTCCTAAACAACCAGCTCCTGTGAATCCTCCAGGGTGGGAACGCAGCAAAGGTAAACGGTTGTAGCGGTGTGATTTAGGTAGCTTGCCATTTTTTGTGTCTATACGTCAAGTATTTCTCCCAGTTGAGGCAGCACCAACTCCACTCCTTTTTCTTCAAAACGTTTTAAAGCTTCTTCGTGATTGATTTTTATCGGTGCAAACGTATCGAAATGACAGCCGATCACTTTATTTGTTTTTAATAATTCAGCCGCTGCAAAACTTGCTTTTCTGGCACACATCGTATAATGCGAACCGATCGGAAGTATTGCTAAGTCAATATTACCGAACAGTTGCGGAAATATTCCCATATCAGCCATTACGCCGGTGTCGCCTGCCAGATAAACGTTTTTTCCCTGAAATCTGAAAACATAGCCGCAAGGTTCTCCGCCGTAAGTTCCGTCCGGAAAAGAGCTCGTGTGACTTGCCGGAACCATGGAAATCTTCAGATCATCAAACTTTGCAGAGCCGCCGAAATTAATATCGATGGAATTTGAATGACCAAAATATGCAGAGATTTCTGGCTGAGCAATAATTCGGGCCTCAGGATGATGCTGCAGAACTTCTTTTACATCAGCGGTATGATCGCCGTGAGCATGAGTAATCAATATAAAATCAATTTTCTGTGCTGCGATATCAAAACCCGACTGTACTTTCCCATGATTGTAAAAAGGATCGCTTAAGATATTTTTTCCGTTATAGGTGAACAGAAAACAGTTTTGTCCGAGATATTGTATTTTCATTTTGGTTGTGTTTCGGTTAAAAATAATTGAGTCCAAACGCTACTAAAACCGCCATCATCAAAGTCATGATACCGACCTGTTTTAAGAACGGATCCAGTTCACTCGGTTCTTTTACCAGCATTATTTTTCTCCGGAGTCCTGTCATAGGAAACATCAGAATAAAAAAGATGAAAGCGTAATATTTCCTTTCCGTATGCAGGCCGTTCATCATCATGAAAACAAGAATCAGAATTAAAGGCAGCTGCAAAAGAATGACTTCATAAACCATCGCCTTTTTAAAACCGAGTCTTAAAGCCAGCGTTTTTTTGCCGCTTAAGGCATCACTTTCAATGTCGCGCATGTTATTCAGATTCAGCACTGCGGCGCTTAACATTCCTATCGCTGTCGCTGGAAGAAGCATGTCCCAGTGAAAAGTTTTGGTGAACAGGAAATAACTTCCGCATACCGAAACCAATCCGAAAAATATGAAAACAAAAACATCTCCGAGACCCATGTAACCGTAAGGTTTTTTTCCAACGGTATACCCAATCGCTGCTAAAATACACGCTATTCCCAATCCTACGAATATGTAGAATTCGTTCATTAAATTTTCTTTGAAAAATGCGAGATATAAAAGCGCAACGGTTGCAATCAGGGAAAGCACCGCAAACAGAATCACGGCATTTTTCATTTGATTCGCTGTTATTCTGCCTGAAGCTACAGCTCTCTGTTCTGCCTCATTTGCTCTGAGTTTATCGGTTCCTTTAACGCCGTCCCCATAATCGTTTGCGAAATTTGACAGCACCTGATAAAGAAGCGTCACCAGCATGGCCATCGCAAAAATCCTCCAGTCCCAGGTTCCGCCGTTTTCTAAAATTCTCCATCTTGCAATGAAAGAACCCATTATAATTCCGCTCAGAGAAAGCGGCAAAGTGCGCAGTCTTGCGGCTTGTATCCAATCAGTCATAAAAAAATAAGTATTAAGTAATGGTAATGAGCACCGTGCTCACCACTGAATACTTATGTTAAGAAATCCATTTGTTTTCCCCGAAATCGGGCTTTCTTTTTTCAAGGAATGCGTTTCTGCCTTCTTTGGCTTCCTCCGTCATGTAAGCTAAACGCGTGGCTTCACCTGCAAAAACCTGCTGTCCTACCATTCCGTCATCAGTTAAATTCATTGCGAATTTGAGCATCCGGATTGACATTGGTGATTTTCCTAAAATTTCCTGGGCCCACTGATAAGAAGTTTCTTCCAGTTCAGCATGAGGAATTACCGCATTTACCATTCCCATTGCTTCCGCTTCTTTCGCTGAATAGTTTCTTCCCAAAAAGAAAATTTCACGGGCTTTTTTCTGTCCGACCATTTTCGCCAAATATGCAGAACCGTAACCACCGTCAAAGCTTGTAACATCAGCATCTGTCTGTTTGAAAATCGCGTGTTCTTCACTGGCTAAAGTAAGGTCGCAAACAACGTGTAATGAATGTCCGCCGCCAACTGCCCAGCCGTTTACCACGGCAATGACTACTTTCGGCATAAAACGGATCAGCCGCTGAACTTCCAAAATATTCAAACGGTGACGTCCGTCTTCACCAACGTAACCCTGTTCTCCACGAGCTTTTTGGTCACCACCGCTGCAAAATGCGTGTCCGCCGTCTTTCGGACTCGGACCTTCGCCGGTAAGCAGTACAACGCCTACAGAAGCATCTTCTGAAACGTGGTAAAAAGCATCATATAATTCTGAGGTAGTTTTCGGGCGAAATGCGTTGCGGACCTCAGGTCTGTTGATCGCAATTCTTGCAACTGCACCACTTTTTTGATAGGTAATATCTTCGTATTCTTTTACGGTTTTCCAGTCGATCATTTTGTTGTAAAATTTGGGCCAAAGATAAGGAATTTATGAGGCAGGACAAAAGGAAAACGAAGGGTTTTTAGGAGCAGGAAAGTGTGATATTTTCCGGAAGTACGGTCCCGCTTTCCGCTGCAATCTTTTTTCAGCCCAACCTAAGCCTGGCAAAAAAGGATTTACACTGCAATCGGGGCTAGAAGTAAGATGAGGTGTTTTTCCGCGGGTTATAACAGATTTTCGTCTTCATCTATTTCGTTCGTTTCCTGAAGAATTTTCAGAGCCTCCTCTAAATCTTTTTCATTGACCATCAGAAAGTAATTTTGAGAGATGGGAAAAACGGCAATATTATTAACGTACTCATTTTTGATATGGCTTGGTATGGCTCTTGAAGCGAGCTTGGTTTTTGCCAATTCGATTTCATAGAGATAGGAGGACTGAAAAACAGGGACTAATTCTGACATTTTTTCTTTTTATAAAAATACAAAATAATTAACAGTTCATTTTTTTACTTGCGCGACATTTTTTAAAAAGAGAAACGGCAGAGCTTTTAGCCCTGCTGGCTGTGGAAAGATTGTAATGAACAGCAGGACGGGTTTTTCACAGAAGCGAAAACCTTGTTGCTTCTAAGAAATTATTCCGCTTTTCTCCTGTTGATAAACCAATATACGGGTAATCCAAGTGAGATCAGGATGAATCCCGGCCATGTGTACTGAGGCTTGAACCAAATGAGTAGAATACAAAAGGCACTTCCGATTAAGAGATACAAAACAGGTGTTACCGGATAAAGCCAGGTTTTATAAGGTCTCTCGAGGTCGGGTTTTTTGATTCTAAGGTAGATTACTCCAAAAACGGTAATCATATAAAATAAGACAATCACGAAGGAAATCATATCGAGTAAGTCTCCGTACTGCCCGCTGAGTGCAAGAACTGACGCCCAAATTCCCTGCATCCAGAGCGATTTTTCTGGAACCTCATTTTTATTGTTCTCGATCGCCTGTTTAAAAAACAGTCCGTCTTTTGCCATCGTCTGGAACACGCGCGCTCCGGCTAAAACCAAACCGTTGATACAGCCAAAAGTAGAAATCATAACTAAAACCGCCATAATCACTGTTCCGAGATTACCGAAAATAACTTCCGAAGCGGCAACTGCAGGACGGTTTTTATCAGCAAATGCAATACCGTCACGATCCAAAGCGTTGAGATAAACAAAATTGACCAAAAGATACAAAACCATTACCACTGTGGTTCCCAACACCATTGCTTTCACAACGTTTTTTTTCGGATTTTCAATTTCTCCTGAAACAAATGTGACATTTTCCCAGGCAACAGAACTGAAAACCGATCCAACCATCGCTGCTGCAATACCGCCTAAGAGGGTAAGACTTCCGATAGATTTCCAGCCGGTTGGCATCAGATCGTTTCCTACTTCTTTTCCAAAATCCTGAAAGGCATTCCATCCAAAACTCATGTTTTGCGCCCACTGTGAATCTTTCACAAAAAGAAATCCGAAAACAATAATGCCGAGCAGTGCTATAATTTTAGAAGTTGTAAAAATATTCTGCAGAAATTTGCCGTTTTTCACCCCTTTCGTATTGATAAAAGTGAGGAGTAAGATCACGACAATTGCTAAAATCTGAACCCAGGTTATTTTGAAACTTCCACTTTGGAAGATCGGTTGAGAATTGTTAAGCGCAGGGATCAGATAAGCGGTAAACTTTCCGAAAGCCATTGCTACTGCAGCAATTGTTCCGGTTTGTATTACCGTAAAAAGACCCCACCCGTAGAGAAAGCCTGTCATTTTCCCGAAAATTTCTGTCATATAAGTGTATTGTCCACCGGCTTTCGGAAACATGGAAGAAAGTTCTCCGTAAGAAATTGCAGCTGCCACCGTCATGATGCCCGTAATAATCCACACTGCAATGAGCCAGTAGCCTGAGCCGAGATTCCGCATCATATCGGAACTTACGATAAATATTCCGCTTCCGATCATAGAGCCCATTACGAGCATTGTGGAATCCCACAGTTTGAGTTTTTTCTTCATAAAAAATTAGTTTTCAATTTTCCGCTTTAGAATACCGGTAATTTTCCGTATTCAAATTTGAAAGCCGTAAATATATTAATTTTATGTAATGATTTTCCTTTTTGAGTGAGACTAATTGATCAATTTTATTCAAAATTTAGTTTTATAAAAATTTGAATGAAAAATATTTATTATTTTTGTGGAAATTAAAAAAAATGAAAAAATTAGCTCTTTTATTAACTATTGCGTTTTCCACAGTCGTTTTTGCTCAGGAAACAGAAAAAAAATCAGGTCCGCCAGCAGGAAATGCTTTGGTTGGTGATGTTTATGGTGCTCAGGTTTCTGCAAAAGCTGAAAAGACTGCAATTTCTGCAAAGAATCTAGAGAAGAAATTAAAAAAGGCAAAAAAAGTTGAAAACATAGCGGTAAAAGGCAAAGTAACCGATGTTTGTGATAAAAAAGGCTGTTGGTTAACAGTAGAAACAGAAAATAACGATAAGTTTTTTGTAAAAATGAAAGACTATGCGTTCTTCGTTCCTACCGCTCTGATCGGTAAAAATGTAGTATTGGAAGGCAACGCAGAAACGAAAGTAATTTCTGTAGATGAACAGAAACATTATGCTGAAGATGCAAAAAAATCTCAGGCGGAAATCGATGCTATTACCAAACCTCAGGAAGAGATCAGATTTATGGCTTCCGGAATTAAGGTGGTTAATTAATTATCAATTAAAAATATATAAAGCGAAGTCAATGACTTCGCTTTTTTATTCAATCCGGAAATCGACTTCTGCATCAAGTTTGGGAAATTTTCTTTCAGAAATAAATGTTTTACCCTCACAGTCTATTTCTTTCCAGCCTTTCTTTCTGCCGACATCACCCACTTCCATCACCACCGGGATAAATGAAATTTCGTCGTCGCCTTCTACGATCTCTTCTTTAAACTGAACCGCAATATCCAGAATACATTCAAAATCTGTATTGAGTTTCACATTTCTGTATATAATGTCATAATGAGTCTCCTTGTTTTCCGGAATCTGCTGATATAATTCCCAGTTTTCGGTGGATCCTTTCAGTTCAGATATGGCTTTTAATCCTTCATACAAAGCCAAAGTGTAAAACTTTCTTGTCCCTTCTCTTTTATAATCGTTTGCGAAATGTCCGCCTTCATATAAAATGGTAGGTATTCCCATTTTCGTGAAATTATCGCCGGTGGAGGTAGGATAAAATTCGTCAGAATATCTCGCAATCTGCTTCGGTAGCTCACTTTTCAGATTTTCATAAATTTTAGCAATCACCGCCATCGCTTTTTTCCGGGTCTCCGTAATTTCTCTTTCATGATTTACAGAAGGAGCTAAAAATGAAAGTGTTGCCGGATGTTCACCATCAGTGGTAAAAATTGTTCTCTGTTCGTGCAGATTGAGTCCGTAGCTGTAGTTTCCGTTTTCTGCAATATTTTTGAGAATAGGAAATTCTTTACTTGAAAGTTTAAGAAAATCGCGGTTCATATCGATATCCAAAGCATTTCTGCGGCTCCATTTTTCAGAACCGTCTGGATTCAGCATAAAAATAAAATCAAGTGTAATATCGGAAAACAGATCTTCTTTTAATTCCGGCTGATGCTTAAAAACTTCCATTAAATCGAGCATTGCGTGGGTTGCGTTGGATTCGTTCCCATGCATCTGCGACCATGCCAGTACTTTAATGTCACCATTTCCCAGACTCATCTTAAAAATAGGTTTCTCCAAAAATGATTTACCAATCTCAGTTATACAGTCGCTGTAATTCGTCTGTAGGTAAAAAAATAATTTTTGCGGGGAAATATAACGGTTTGGGAAATCAGGGTTTTTTCTGTAGATGAAATTTTCAGGCATTCGTAACATTTTACATTTTTCAAATTTAATTCTTTTTTGCCGGAAATTTAAAATTAACTTTTGTAAATTAATTAAACGGGTCAAAATGTCAGATTGTCTGTTGGTAAAATTGTGGATTGCATAATTCCTAATTAAAATTTGTAACTCATTGAAAAACAGTTTTTAATTGCTTCTATCTAAACTGAATAATTAAACTTACTTAAAGTTCAAATAGCTGTGGAAAACCCTATTTGCCGGGAAAAAATATAAACATGCATGAAATCAATCTACGGTTAAATTCGAACATTGTTACATTTGTAAATTAATCTGAAAATGATTAATTCAGTATATTTGCCAATATTTTATAAGATGACAAACGAGACAATTTTCCTACTTGGGTTTTTAGTATTTATCTTTTTTATCCTCGCTCTGGATTTAGGGTTATTAAAGAAAAAATCAGACACGATTTCGATGAAGCAGGCAGGCCTGATGAGCTTTTTTGTCGTTGCGCTCTCCATGTGCTTTTATTTTGTGCTTATCTCATACGGTCACCTACTCCACGGCATCGACAGTATGGAAAAACTGCAGCAGGTCATTAATTCGCATCATCATGCGGTAAAAGTCATCCCGGGCGATCTTGAAAACAGCATACAGTTATATAACCAGAATTTAGGTTTGGAATATCTCACAGGTTACGTGGTGGAATATGCGCTTTCAGTGGATAATATCTTTGTGATGGTCCTTATATTCGGTGCCTTTGGGGTCGCTCAGAAGAATTATCACCGCGTGTTGTTCTGGGGCATTCTGGGGGCTATTGTAATGCGTTTCATCTTTATATTCGTAGGTGCAGCACTTATTGCGAAGTTCAGCTGGATTATGTATGTATTCGGAGCATTCCTGGTGTTTACGGGAATAAAAATGTTTTTTGATAAAGACAGCGACGAAAAGATCGATACCCAGAACCATCCCATTGTAAAGTTTGCCAAACGTTTTTTTAAAGTACACGACCACTTTGTAGGAAATAAATTTTTCGTCACCATTGACGGCGTTAAAAAGGTCACACCGCTTTTCCTGGTTCTCCTGATCATAGAAGCTACCGATCTGATCTTTGCCGTGGACAGTATACCAGCAATATTCTCAGTAACGAAAGATGCTTACGTCGTGTTTTTCTCCAATATTTTTGCGATCATCGGTTTGCGTTCCATGTTCTTTTTGCTGGCTGGTATCATCGACAAATTCCGTTTTCTGAAAATAGGTTTATCAGTTCTTTTGACGTTTATCGGTTTAAAGATGCTTTTCCATATTTATCTCGAAGAACTGGGCTTTACAACCACTCATTCCTTACTTATTATCGTAGGTATTTTAGGGCTGAGTATCTTCTTCTCCTTAATTTTCCCGGAGAATAAAATAGAGCGCAAATTAAAAGTAAATCCTGAAAACGAAGAAAATTTACATCGTTAATTTTAAATTAATCTTACTCAATATCCATCAAACCAACGTCATACACGTTGGTTTACTTTTGTAAATGCAGTACTTATCAATTTGTTTACTTTTGTATTTTATATTTGTGAAAATATTATTTACATTTGTAACTATGAATTTAAATGAGAGAATTTCAAAAATCATAGAATATTCAGAACTTTCCTCTTCTGAATTTGCTGATGAGATCGATGTGCAGCGTTCGAACATTTCGCACATCACGTCAGGAAGAAATAAACCTTCCCTGGATTTTCTCATTAAGATAAAAGATCGTTTTCCTCAAATACAGTGGGATTGGTTAATTATGGGTGACGGCGAAATGTTGAAAACTCAGGAACCGGAAGTAATTCCCGAAAAACCAAAGACGTCTTCCCTGCCCGATTTATTCTCTTTAATTGACGATGATAATTTTGGCATAACAGAAAGTGAAGATCAAGTGAAAAAAGATCTCCCGCGAGAATCGGAAATTTACGCACCAATTCCCGAAAAAGAAAAAATATCGGATTCTCAGCGATTAGACGTTCAGGAAAAAAACACCGTGAATCAACAGACTGATAATCAAAGCAGTAAAATAAAAAGAATTGTAATGTTTTACGAGAATGGAAAATTTGAGAGTTTTGAACCTTAATTCCCAAATTTTAATCACGAAAGATTTCCAAATTCACTAATCTTTACTTTTAGGATTTAAATTTTCATTTATCTTACTGAAGTTCCAATTCAGCATAATTTTTGTAGAATTAATATCAAACAAAAATTTATTGTATGAAACTTGCCGTACTTGCAAAGGAACTTAAAATATCATCAGAAAGTTTTATTAAATTCATTCAGGATTTTGATCTGGAACTTTCGGAATGTATTACCACAAGTTTTGATGTTAAAAAAGATTTTGAAAAATTCGCCAGAGAAAATATTGCTTTCTTAAAAAAATATGAAACTGATCTAGAACAGAATAAGTCTATTGAAGATATTGCAGGTAATATCCACCAGCCTACTGATAAAGTTGCCGGTGTTATTGAAGCAGACAAAGGCAAACTTTTCGATAACGGAATGTACAAATCCTCCGTTTCAAGTTTTGGAATTGACCATAAACTGGGAGGAAACTACCAGTTTGTATATAATTATTTCGGAAAAAAATCAAGTTTGGCAGAACGTGATTTCATCGGTTACCGCGACCTTTTTTTCTTTATTTCGAAAACCTTAGATCCATTTATCAATCTTACACCGCTCACCGATTGGGGAATTAATAAACCTGCGGGGATTATTCTTTACGGTCCTCCGGGCAGCGGGAAAATTTTCTGGGCCACAAAAATTGCAGAAATCGTGGGATATCAGTTTAAAGAGGTAAAGAAATATTATTTCGGAACTTCCTTTGTTGATGGGAATAAAACCAGTTTCAACGATTTTTTAGTTCAGATGATGAAAGAAAAAAAAGTTCTTCTCTTCATGGAAGATTTCGATGACATTATGAGTGAAAGAAGTGACGCAAAATCTGTTTCTTCATGTGACGAAGAAACCAAAGAAATGGTACTGCATTATATTGACCATTTTGAACAGGAGGATCTGTTGATGGTAGGCTCAGCTACTTCGGTCGTTGAAATTGACAGGGAACTTCTGGCACCCGGAAGGTTTGATGTGATGATTCCTATTTTCCCCCCAAATGCACGCGAACGTTCAGAAATGATTTTGTATTATATGACAGAAAATCTCACCAAAGATGCACTTCTAATGAAGATTTTAGTGAAGAATAACGCAGATCATCTTCCGTTTTGGGAGGAGATTTCTTCAAAAATGAAAGTCTTTTCAAATACCATGATTATTGATTTTACCCAAAGTCTGAAAAAACGAATCCGAAGCCGTTACTTAAAAAACAGTTCGGAAGATATTAAAATAGAAGGGAAACTTTTAGAATCCGCTTTACGCGAAGCTTCCACTAAACTTACGGAAGAGTATCTGAACCAGGTAGCTGACTTTATACAGGATGTATCGGTAAATAATTACGATGATTTTCCTAAAAGATTGGCTGCGTTGAAAGACGAGCTTGAAAACTACAAAGTCGTAGAAGCACCTGTAAAGGCTATTGGTTTTACACATAACGAAGACCACGGAAAACAGAAGTAAATTCGGTTCCGGTCAATATTCCGGTTCCAGATTTCTTTATTTTTTAGTTTTTTTTGGAACCTTTAAACCCTCTTCTTTTGCTTCGGAAATACCGATTGCGATCGCCTGCTTTTTGTCAGTAACTTTGTCTGCTGATGAAGATTTCAGTTCGCCTTCTTTGAATTCGTGCATCACTTTACCAATTTTTTCACTTGCTTTGGTGGAATATTTTTTCGTTGCCATTTTGGTAATTTTTGTAGTTATACAGGTAATGAAACTCCGATTTCGTAAACGTGGGCATGTTTCAGATATTTGCATCTTTCTCTGGAAGTTACGGATTCAAAATGATCATTTTTCAGAACGATAATGGGATCTTCCGCAATTTCAATTTCAGCATTGGAAATATATTTCTCTTCGGGACTCAGCCGGTCGGCTTTAGCTTTAAGCTTCTGAAGATCATCAGCATAATGCCTAAATCCTGAATCTGATGAATGAATGAATTTATAATCCGGTCCGGCTTCTACAAAGAAATGGAGTTTTTTTTCAATCAGTCCGCCGGCGCTCGTAATTTGGGGATTATCATTTCCGTCGGTAAAACCCACTTCTACTACTTCACCTCCGTTTTCTTCTGCGTAACGTTCGGCATCGCTGAATTTAGCAAAACCAGTAAGCACTTTCCGGTGATCTAACCGGTAGCTGCACAATTTTTCTGAATTAAAAGTTTCCATTTGATGATTTTTAGTTATTTTATAAAATAGCAACAATTTTATTACCAATACTACTATTTGAGGAAAGATTAACGCTATTTTAAGAATTTTGCTATCTTTGAGATCTTATCAAATTTAATTCATGAAAAAAATCTTTTTATCCCTCTCAGTCATTGCTTCTGTAATGGTTTTCTCGCAAGAGATTACACTTGATAAAATATATTCCGGGTATTACCGCGGAAAAGGAATCTCAGGAATTGCTTCGCTGAAAAACGGTGAAAATTACGCGGTGATCGAGCCGACAGGAATTGCAAAATATTCCTATAAAACTTCGATGAAAGAAGGAAATATTGTTGACGGAAGTTACCAATCCTATATTTTCAATGATGACGAATCTAAGATACTGTTATTAAAAAGCAGTGACCCTATTTACAGACATTCTTTCCTGGGGAAATTTGATGTAAAAGATTTAAAATCGGGGAAAGTCTTGAATTTAAATAACGGAAACTCAGTTCAGGAACCTACTTTCTCACCTGACGGAACCAAGGTTGCTTTTATTTCAGAAAACAATCTTTTCTACCAGGATCTGAGTTCAGGAAAAATCACACAGATTACTACAGACGGAAAGAAGAATTCCATTCTTAACGGTCTTGCAGACTGGGTTTATGAAGAGGAATTCGGACATGCAAAACAATATGAATGGACCAAAAATTCAGATGCGATTGTTTTTGTTAAATCCAACGAAACTGAAGTTCCGGAAATGTATATCCCGATTTACGGAAAGCAGCTCTATCCTTCAGAAATGCGGTTTAAATATCCTAAAGCAGGTGAAAAAAACTCAGTGGTTTCAGCGCAATTATTCCGATTGGATTCCGGAAAAACCATTCCTTTAGATCTTTCAGGTTTCAAAAATTACTACATTCCGAACATATATAAAACAGCAAAAGCGGATGAAATTATTTTAATTACTTCTGAAAGAACCCAAAATGCATCAGATGTTTTAAAAGTGAATACCAAAACAGGAAATATCCAGAAGTTATTTACAGAAACCGACGATAAATGGGTAGATACCGATAATGTGACTTTAGAATTTCTTGCTGACAACTCATTCATCTGGGGTTCGGAACGTGACGGAAACCGCCATTTGTACTGGTATGATCAAAACGGAAAACTGAAAAAACAGATCACCAAAGGAAACTGGGAAGTAACTGATTATTACGGATTTAATCCAAAAACAAAAGAAGTTCTTATTCAGACCACCGAAAAAGGAAGCATCAACAAAGTAGTTTCCAAAGTGAATATCGAAAACGGAAAAACAACACTTCTTTCGAACGGTGAAGGAAATAACAGTGCGAGCTTCAGCGGAAATTACAATTATTTCATCGAGACTTCCTCCACTTCCACAAGACCTTACACCTACGTTTTGAAGGACGGAAACGGAAAAACTGTAAAAGAACTTCAGAACAATAATGAGCAGTTGAAAAAACTGCAGGCTGACAATTGGGTGGCAAGAGAATATCTGACCATTCCAAATGAAGCCGGTGATCAGATGAATGCGTGGGTGATGAAACCGAAAAATTTCGACCCGAATAAAAAATATCCGCTTTTCATGTTCCAGTATTCAGGACCGGGATCGCAAAGCGTATCGAATTCCTGGGATGGCGGGAACGGTTTGTGGTTCAATCATCTGGTTCAGCAGGGATATATTGTAGCATGTGTTGACGGACGCGGAACCGGTTTCAAAGGCACAAAATACAAAAAAGTTACGTATATGAACCTTGGTAAATACGAGATTGAAGATCAGATTACCGCAGCGAAATGGTTCGGAAATCAAAGTTATATCGACAAATCCAGAATTGGGATTTTCGGATGGAGTTTTGGCGGATACATGGCAAGTCTGGCGCTTACGAAAGGTGCAGATGTTTTCAAAGCAGGTATTGCGGTAGCACCGGTAACCAACTGGAGATATTATGATACCGTTTACACGGAAAGATTCTTAAGAACTCCACAGGAAAACCCTAAAGGTTATGACGAAAATTCACCTACAGAATATGCCAAACTGTTGAAAGGAAAGTTCCTGTTAATCCACGGAACAGCTGATGACAATGTACATTTCCAGAATTCAATGGAATTTTCTGAAGCTTTGATTCAAAACAAAAAACAGTTCGAATTCATGGCTTATCCGGATAAAAATCACGGAATATTCGGCGGACAGACCCGTCCACAACTTTATCAGAAAATGACCGATTTTATTTTACAAAACCTTTAATAAAACCGTTTTCAAATGATACCGAAAGCTCTTTTACCGGAGCTTTTTTTATTAATCAAAAATATATTTACTGAAATAACTTAAAAAATGGAAAATAAGACCACAAACAAACACCCAAAAGGGCTGCCATACCTGTTTTTCACAGAAATGTGGGAGCGTTTCGGATATTATCTCATTCTCGGAATTTTTGTTCTGTACATGATCGACCCGAAAGAAACAGGCGGACTTTCTTTTAATGATAAAAATGCAGACGATATCTTTGGTACATTCATCGCCCTCACCTATCTGACGCCTTTTCTTGGCGGTTTTTTGGCCGACCGCGTTTTAGGTTATATGAAAGCGATTTACATCGGAGGAGCATTGATGGGTCTTGGCTATATCGGATTAGGATATTTTCAGGATATTTCTCTGTTTTACGCTTCTATGGGTTTAATTATTCTAGGAAACGGATTCTTCAAACCGAGTATCTCCACCCTGTTGGGAAATCTTTATGAAGAAGAACCGTATAAAGCCAATAAAGATGCGGGTTACAACATCTTCTATATGGGAATTAATATCGGTGCTTTTGTTTGTAATATCATCGCAGCATTCATGCGTAACAAATTCGGTTGGGGAGAAGCATTTATGACCGCAGGAGTTGGTATGTTTCTAGGTTTGATCATCTTTACATTAGGAAGAAAGCATATTTTAAAAGCGAATGTTATTAAGCCAGCTCAGGAAGGTGACACCAAGATTTCAGATATTTTGGTTAAAGTTTTTTTACCGGCAATTATTGCAGGTATTATCGGTTGGATAATTCCGGATAATATTTTCGGTAGCGATTCTACGGATGCCTTCATATTTGCGTGTCTTCCGGTGGTATATTTTTATGTGATGCTTTATGTTAAAGCCAACGCGGAAGATAAAAAACCTATCGGTGCTTTACTTGCAATTTTCGCGGTAAGTTTAATGTTCTGGGCAGTTTTTAAACAGAACGGAACCGCGCTTACAAGATGGGCAAACTATTATACGGACAGAAGTGTTCCGGCTGTAGCAGAGAAACCTCTGGAATCTATTTACCTTGTAGATTCAAAAAATTATGAGACAAAGGAAGTTAATGTTTATGACAATCAATATCAGGCTCAAAAAGATAAAGCAGGAAATGCGGTAAAAGAGCAGGGAAAAGACATCTATTTCAGGAATGAAGATCCAGCAAAGAAAGCAGTGATGGAAGCTAATCCGGAGAAAAATGTTTATCTCTATAATACAGAGTTATTCCAGTCGGTAAATCCGTTTTGGGTAATTATTTTAACTCCTGTCGTAGTAGGCTTTTTTATGTACCTCCGAAAAAAAGGCAAAGAACCTACCACACCGAGCAAAATTGTTCTCGGTCTATTCATTTCTGCACTTTCGTGTTTGGTAATGATAGGCGCGGTGTACGCCGGTGACAATGGTTTGGTTAAAGTCTCCGCACTTTGGCTGGTGGCAGCTTACGGTGTTATTACCATTGGCGAATTATGCCTTTCACCGATGGGACTGTCTCTGGTTTCGAAACTTTCTCCTCCTAGGATTACCGCTTTGATGATGGGAGGTTTCTTTCTTTCCACTTCTATCGGAAACAAACTTTCTGGAGTATTGGCAAGTTTTTGGTATGACTACGAAAACAAGGCAAATTTTTTCATTGTAAACTTCGGTTTATTGCTCTTAGCTACTCTTCTCGGATTATCGATTCTGAAAAGATTAAATAAGATAATGAAGGAAAAGGGAGTGAATTAATTATATTATTTACATATCTTAAAAAGTGCTGAAGAAATTCGGCACTTTTCTTTTTTTTAAAATAAAAATTATCACCGCAGAAAAGGAAAAAAAACTATATTTGCTTCTTAACAATTATTAACACATAAAAAATATGGACACAGCAGTGCAAACAGGGCACCCGAAAGGACTCTATCTTTTGTTTATGACAGAAATGTGGGAGCGTTTCTCTTATTACGGTATGCGTGCGATTTTCGTTTTGTATATGACGAAAATGCTTTTAATGGGCGACGCAGAAGCTTCACAAATTTACGGAAGTTACACCGGCCTGGTATATCTTACCCCGCTTTTAGGAGGTTATCTTGCAGACCGTTTTCTGGGGAACAGAAGAAGTATCGAAATCGGAGGCGTTCTGATGGCTCTGGGTCAGTTTATTATGTTTTTCAGTGCGTCTACCTCGGGAGGTTCTGCCATTACTTTGATGTGGATCGGTCTTACGATGCTGATTATCGGAAACGGATTTTTCAAACCGAATATTTCCACAATGGTAGGTCAGCTATATCCCAAAGGGGACCGAAGAGTTGATTCTGCTTTTACCATTTTCTATATGGGTATTAACCTTGGAGCGTTTTTCTCTCCGCTGATTTGCGGAACCCTGGCTGAAAAAGTTGATTTTAAGTGGGGATTCCTTGCGGCAGGAATTGGGATGGTAATCGGTTTATTTACCTTCATGCTGCAGAAAAACAAATTACTTATTGACCATGAAAACAAACCAATCGGTATGCCTACTAACAAATTTGGTATTGCACAGATCGGACTTGTTTTAGGTTCAATTGGAGTAATTTTCTTTTTGATGAATTTCAAAACAATGTTCCAAAGCGATCTTGACATTATTGGTTATTTAATTTATGGTGCCATGGTTGCAATGCCACTTATCGTTTTAACAGATAAATCTTTAACAAAACAGGAACGCGAGAGAATTATGGTTATTTTCATTCTCGCATTCTTTGTTATATTCTTCTGGGGTGCATTCGAGCAGGCCGGAGCTTCATTAACTATTTTTGCAGACAGACAAACCGACAGAAATTTATTCGGTTGGGAAATGCCTGCAAGTTACTTCCAGTCAGTTAATCCATTGGCAATTATCCTATTGGCTCCATTATTCTCATCTTTATGGCTGAGATTAGGAAACAGAGGTATGGAGCCTTCTTCACCAAAGAAAATGGCGATTGGTTTGGCATTGGTTTCATTAGGTTATGTAGTAATCGCATTTGCAGTATACGGTCTTGGAATCATGGATAAAGTTTCCATGTTCTGGCTGATTGCGCTTTATGTAATTCACACCATGGGAGAACTTTGTCTTTCTCCGATAGGACTTTCAATGGTATCTAAACTTTCACCGCTTCGTTTTTCTTCACTGTTAATGGGAACATGGTTTCTGGCAAATGCGGCTGCAAACAAATTTGCGGGAACTTTGTCAGCATTGATTCCAGGAAACGGAGAAGCCGGACAGGGAGAAAAAACTACCCACTTCTTAGGATATGAGATTGCTAATCTTTTCGATTTCTTCCTCGTATTCATCGTAATGTGTGGTGTTGCAGCATTAATTCTGTTCGTAATGAGCCGTTGGTTAGAAAAGAAAATGCACGGAGTAAATTAATCTGTGTAACATATATTGGAATAAAACCACCGATTATTCGGTGGTTTTTTCTATTTTCGTAAATGCAATCGGTGGGAAAACGAAGAATTTCCCCGTAAAACAACTGTTAAATCATCTTCATTAAATTCATTATGAACTTAACTCTCGAACAAATACAGGATTTTAAAGGTAAATATCCAAAGCAGATATGGTCACTCTTTTTCTCCGAAATGTGGGAACGTTTCTGTTTCTACGGAATGCGAGGAATGCTCGTTTTCTTCATGATTTCCCAATTGAAATTCGGCGACCAGCAGGCCAATCTTCAGTATGGAGCCACACAGGCATTTGTATATGCTTTTACCTTTGTCGGCGGACTTTTTGCCGATAAAATTTTAGGATTCAGAAAATCACTGTTTTGGGGAGGATTACTGATGATTGTCGGGAGTTTAATTTTAGCTACCAATCCTCATGATTTTTTCTTCCTCGGTATTTCCTTTACCGTTGTAGGAACAGGTTTTTTTAAACCGAATATCTCCACGATGGTGGGCAAACTTTACAAATCCGGAGATTCACGTACCGATGCAGGTTTTTCGCTGTTCTATGCAGGAATTAATTTAGGAGCGCTTCTCGGCGGTTATCTCTGTATCGCAATCGGGAAAGGTGAAATGCTGTCAAACTTTATTCCTGAAGACAAACGCTGGAATGTCGCTTTTGGTTTAGCGGCTATCGTAATGGTAATCAGCTTAATTAACTTTATATTCACCCAAAGAAGACTGGGACCCATTGGTCTTCAGCCTTTAAAAATATTATCTGACGGAACTGCAGTTCCACTGGAAAAATGGAAAGAATACGGAGTTTATATATTATCCCTGATCTTTGTTCCGCTCATTATGACAATGGTTTCTGTACCGGAATACACCGATTTGTTCATGTATGTCGTAGGTCCTGCAACGCTGCTCTATCTTTTCTATGAAATGACAAAAGTGACTTCCGCAGAAAGAAAAAAATTGTGGGCTGCTTTGGTTTTCATTATTTTCTCTATTATTTTCTGGGGAATTTATGAGCAGTCTGGAGGTTCATTAAGTATTTTCGCTGCCAATAACTTGAATAAAGACTTACTGGGACTGGATCCAAATGGCGTTAACAATTCAGGCGGTGCTTTTTTCATCATTTTCCTTGCTCCTCTTGTCGGTTTATTCTGGATTTGGCTGAGCAAAAGAAAACTGGAGCCGAACACTTTAATTAAATTCGGTTTAGGATTTATTTTCCTTGGTTTAGGATATTATGTATTGTTTGCAACAAGGTTTTTTGCAGATTTACAAGGTATAACTTCACTTAATATTTTTACCATCGCATTATTGGTCATCACATTTGGGGAGCTTTGTCTTTCACCGATCGGCCTCTCTATTATGACTAAACTTTCCACTGAAAAATTACAGGGAATGATGATGGGAATGTGGTTTCTCGCTTCAGCTTACGGACAGTATGTTGCGGGAATTATCGGTGCAAACATGGCCACCGCAGATGAAGGCGCCTCAAATATGGATAAATTCGTTACCTATACTGAAGGTTATAAACAATTAGGGATTTATGCTTTAATCGCCGGGGTGCTTTTAATTATCATTTCTCCATTGGTGAAAAAACTGATGCAGGAAGTAAGATAACCGTTTAACAAAAACCTTTTTTTGTAATCAAACCACTGATGAAAAAAATCACGTACTTATTTTTTCTTTTAATAATTTCTTTTGCGTATTCGCAAGTAAAGTGGATGACTTTGGAACAGGCTGTGGAAGCGCAGAAAAACCAACCTAGAAAGATTCTGATCGATTTCTACGCAGACTGGTGCGGACCGTGCAAAATCATGGAAAAAAACACCTACAACCATCCTGTAATCGCAAAATATCTGAATGAAAATTATTATCCCGTAAAATTCAATGCGGAAGGTAAAGAAAGCATTACCCTTTTCGGAAGAACATTTTCCAATCCCGGATTTGAAGCAGGAAAAAGAAAAAATTCCATGCACGAATTCACCAGTTTTATGAACGTCAATGCCGTGCCTACAACCGTTTTCTTGGATGAACAAAGTATGCCGATCACCATTCTGCAGGGCGCACTTACAGCCCGGGAACTGGAGCCTTATATTCCGTTTATTGCGAACGATGACTATAAAAAGATAGACACCCGCGAACAATGGGAAAACTATCAGAAAAAATTTAAATCCGGTATAAAAGATTAGTTCTTAAATTTATATTTAATTAAAAACTCAGACTTTCAAATTAATTTTGGAAGTCTTTTTTATTTTCCCGAAATTCGTCCGCATCTTATCTGAACGAAAATCACTTTAGAAACCTCCATAGAATTCTTAAAAGGAATCGGTCCTGAACGCGCCAAATTCATTAGAAATGTATTGGGAATAGCGACGGTAGAAGATTTTCTTACTTTTTACCCTTTACGGTATATTGATAAAAGTAAAATTCATAAGATAGGCGGCTTGACAGAAGAACCAGATGCTGAAATCCAGCTTAAAGGCAAAATTACCGACATCCAGGAAATTGGCTACGGAAACGGACAGAAAAGGATGTCTGCCAAGTTCAGAGATGAGACCGGGACTTTAGAACTCGTTTGGTTCCGCTATTCCAAATGGCTGAAAGAGCAGATTCCTCTCAACCGGGAAATCTTTATTTTCGGGAGAATCAATCTGTTTAACGGAAACTTTTCAATGCCGCATCCGGAAATTGAGATTGACGAAAAAAAAGCACTTTCAGGCTCGCTTCTTCCTATTTATCCGGGAAGTGAAAAACTCTCCAAAAGAGGAATTAATAATAAATTTTTTCAAACGGTTCTCTCAGAAATCACCATCAATTTGCCTTCATTAATGGAGGAAAATATGCCCGACGCTTTAATGAAAAGCTTAAAATTAATCGGAAGAATTCCCGCATTTTATCACATTCATTTTCCTAAAGATTTCAACCATTTCGAGCACGCGAACAGAAGGTTAAAGTTTGAAGAAGCATTTTTCTTTCAGTTGGGTTACGGTTTGAAAAAGCAGCATCAGAATACCTCTGTAGTTGGAAATCCTTTTCCTAAAATCGGTGAAAACTTCAAAGGTTTTTATGAAAATGCACTTCCTTTTGACCTTACCAATGCACAAAAACGGGTTTTAAAAGAAATCCGTACCGACATGAAGAAACCCATACAGATGAACAGGCTTCTTCAGGGCGACGTAGGTTCAGGGAAAACGATGGTCGCGCTTCTTGCGATGCTGATTGCGATGGACAACGGTTTTCAGAGCTGTATGATGGCTCCGACGGAAATTCTGGCGCAGCAGCATTTCAATTCAATTAATGAACTGTTGATAAACACCAATATTAAAGTCCGCATTTTAACCGGTTCCACCAAAACTTCAGAAAGGAAAATCATTCATGAAGAACTGCTGAACGGGGAACTTTCAATTTTGGTGGGAACGCATGCGGTTTTGGAAGACATCGTCCGGTTTAAAAACCTCGGACTGGCAATTATTGATGAACAGCACCGTTTTGGCGTGGCTCAGCGCGCGAAACTTTGGGCAAAAAACAAGGTTCCTCCTCATATTTTAGTCATGACCGCTACTCCGATCCCCCGAACTTTGGCAATGAGTTTTTACAGCGATCTGGACGTTTCAGTTATCGACGAAATGCCTGTGGGAAGGAAACCAATTATTACCGCCCACAGAAGGGAAAAAGACCGGCTTTCTGTGTTCAGGTTTGCGAGAGACGAAATTGAAAAAGGCCGTCAGGTTTATTTTGTCTATCCGTTAATTGAAGAATCTGAAACGCTGGATTACAAGAATTTAATGGAAAATTTCGACCATATTGTTGAGTTTTTTGAAGGAAAAAACGTCACTATGCTGCACGGAAGAATGAAACCTGCTGAAAAAGATGCCGCGATGCAGTATTTTGCGTCGGGAAAAGCGGAAATTATGGTCGCAACCACCGTGATCGAAGTGGGTGTAAACGTTCCGAATGCTTCCGTAATGATTATCGAAAGTGCGGAAAGATTCGGGTTATCACAGCTTCATCAGCTCCGCGGAAGAGTTGGACGCGGCGCGGAACAGAGCTACTGTATTTTAATGACTTCAGATAAACTCAGCAAAGAAAGCAGAACGAGGATTAAAACCATGACCGAAACCAATGACGGATTTAAAATTTCCGAAGTTGATATGCAGCTTCGCGGTCCCGGTGATATTTTGGGAACTCAACAGAGCGGTGTCGTTGATTTCAAAAAACTTGATCTGGTAAGCGACGGAAAAATCATTAAAGCCGCAAAATCTGCAGTAGAATATTTATTAAAAAAAGATGCCCATTTGGAACATCCGGAACATTTAAGTTTAAGAAACTATTACGTGAAACAATACAAAGGGAAGAATAAATGGGGACGGATTTCCTGATTTATTTAATCAGAAACACCTTCAGAATCACTTTCATACATTCAATATTTTTCGACGGACAAGTAAGATTCAGATATTTTTGAATACTTTTGTTGCTATGAATAAACTGTCGGCGCTACTCTTTTCTTTCATTTTTCTGAATATTTTCGGGCAGTCAAAAATCACCGTTCTCAGAGCAGGAGAAGGAACTCCGCTTTCGAATGCGTCGGTTTTCTGTAACAGTAATAATTTAGGAAAAACCAATGCTGGCGGCGTTCTTGAATTCAGAACAAAATGTAAAAAAGTAACCGTGAAAGCGGCAGGATATTACGACGATGACGCCGTGGTGGATAAAGTGATGGAACTTGCACTTTCAAAAGCCGATCCCAAAACGCAGTCTATCGAAACAGTGGTGATCAACGACAAAAGTGATCCCCGCGCACTGCAGATTCTGCAGAAAGTAAACGATAATTACCAAAAGAACTCCCCACAAAGCCTCGATTCCTACTCTTTTAAATCTTATGAAAAAATCTCTCTGGATATCGATGAAGACAGTATTAAAAACTACAACCACTACCTCGAAAAAAGAATTGATTCTTTAAAACGTCTTCCGGAAAAGGTACAGTCAAAAGAAGAGCGGAAAGATTCAATTGAAAGTGTGAATGTCATGAAACTGATGGGCTCGAGTAAACTTTTTCTGTGGGAGAGAGCTTCCGAATTTTTATTTTCGAAAAAATACGGCGAAAAGATAACGGTTCTGGACAACCGGGTTTCCGGACTGAAACAGCCGATTTATGAAATGATGACGCTGCGATCCAACAGAAACCGCATCCCAAGGGAAATCCGTGAAGAAAACCGTACGCTTTACCGATTCTTTTTAACCGATACCATTGAAATCGAGGGCAGAAAAAATTATGTGATCCGTTTCCGTCAGGTTGATTACAAAAAGCCTATTGATAAAAGAAAATACAACGGTTATATTTATGTGGACACTGAAACTTTCGGTCTGAAAAAAATCGAAAGCAACAGCAAGAAAAAAAGCGAAGGTACCATCACCAGCATCTGGAAACCGATAAATAACAAATGGTTTCTGAGTAAGGAAAATTACAAGGTAAAAATGGGTTCCACTGTTTTTGATTCCAAAAAAACCGATGAAAAAACAGGTGAAAAAGCAGGTGAAAAAGCAGAAAATAAAGACAAACAGAAATTCGGAAACTATGTCTTTGTAATCGCGGATTATTTCGATTTTAAAACTCCTATTGAAGAAAAGAGAAAAGACTTTTCAGGATACACGATGGATGTGCAGAATGCTGACGGAACAACGCTGGATCGCTTCAGGACTGATTCCCTGACAGCACGTGAAAAAATGACCTACGAAAAAATTGACAGCGTTGGAAAAAAATATAAACTCGACCAGAAATTAAATGCATTTACCGGTTTAATCAAAGGGAAAATACGCATCGGAAAAGTAGATTTTGATGCCTCGCAAATTCTCAAGTACAATAAATTTGAGGGCTTCCGCTTGGGACTCGCCGGAAAGCTTAATGAAAGATTTAACAAATATATTTCCCCTGACGCCTATCTTGCCTATGGTTTCAAAGACGAAACCTGGAAATACGGCGTTGGAATTGACGTAAAAACTACGCTTGAAAAAAACTCATTTTTCCGGGCCGAATATTATAATGATGTAGTTGCTGCAGGACGCTTCAATGAAAATTTATGGAACTTCAAAATGAAAATCATGAATTCCGGGATTGATTTGAAAAACGACAGGTTTTACCGACACGACGGTTTTAAACTTTCTTTCGAGAATGATTTAAGCAACGCTTTAACATTAAATGTTTCCGCAAAAAAAGACAATGAAGAAGCCACTTTCGGGTATGATTTTATGAACCGCGGTCCAAAGTTTGAAAATTTCGCCTCCCTGCTGACCCTGAAATACGCTCCGAAATCGAAAAACATCATGACGCCCTCAGGAAAGTTTACCTATGAACAGAGTTTCCCTGAATTTTACCTAAATTACGAACAGGGTCTTAAAACATTTGGCGGAGACCTTAATTACAGCCGCTTCGATATTTTGGCGCAGCACAACTTTAAAACTAAAGCCGGCGTAACGGGAATCCGCGTTTATGGAGGTTTGATTTCCGGTGAAGCTCCTGTTTGGCACCATTTTGCGATGAATGGCTTAGGAAGCGGAAAAGACAGTTTTAATTTTAACCTGACATCTTTCCTGGGTTTTGCCACGATGGAAGGCGGAAAATACTACAACGACAAATTTGTGGGCTATTATTTTACCCACAGGATTCCCTGGTATTTCAAAACATTCGGGAAAAACATTTCGAGTTTCGACGTGGTTTACCGCGGAATTACCGGCGATATGAAGAATCCTGAATATCACAATTTTGAGTTTCAGAAACTTGATCACCTTTATCAGGAGATTGGTCTTGAAAGCAATAACTTCATGGGAACACCTTTCAATCTGGGGTTTTTCTACAGAGTTGGGCACTACTCTACGCTGCCGTTTAAAGAAAATTTTGCCATCCAGCTGAAACTTAATTTTTTAGGATTTTAATTGGGGCGTATCCCTCGCCACAGCTTTCCCAGTGCGCGGGTCGCTACGTCCGTTACAATCTTTTTGGGATTGGCGACGGCGAAGCCGCCGCCAATCCCAAAAAGGATTCCTCTCACATCGCTTACGCGGGAACCGGCACAAAACACTATTTTTGCAAAAATTAAAACAGAGATATCAATGAAAATCATACAGATCAAAGCATCCCAATTTTTTGAATTACTGAAAATGAAAGACACTTCGATGTGGGAAATATTCGCGCAGATGATTGACGGCGAAGAGAAAGAACTGATCTTTTTAGATGATGAAGAAAAAATTCTGTTCAATTATATCTTACCTGTAAACCTTCATCAGCTCAATAAAGATCGCGAACAGTTTGCCAAAGAATATTCAGAAAAACTTTCAGGGATGAATTAACTGTTCAGAAATAAATCAACCGTTTTCTTTGCTTCTGCAACATCGTGGACACGGAGAATCTTCGCTCCTTTCTCCAGAAGCCTGAGATGAAGCCTTTGCGTTTCCGGATTAATGTCGGAAGGTTGTTTTCCTAAAGGTTTGTATATAAAAGACTTCCTTGAAATCCCTACCAGTAAAGGATATTTACCAAAACCGATATGATCCAGTTCATCAATCATCTGATGCTGCTGTTCCACCGTTTTCCCAAATCCAAAACCAGGATCCAGAATAACATCTTTCACTCCGGCTTTTTTTAACTCCCCCATCTTTTCAGAAAAATACCGGTTGATATTCAGAATGATATCGTCATCAATCAGTTTTTCATGCATTGATTCGTAGGTTGGATTTACGTGCATTAAAATATAAGGTAATCCGGTTTCAGCAACGGTTTCAAACATTTTGTCATCAAACATTCCGCCCGAAATGTCATTCACAATATCCAAACCTTCGTTAAAACCAAATCTTACCACTTCTGAATAAAAAGTATCAAGAGAAATCAATGCTTCCGGAAATTCCTTTTTAATAAGAGAAATCATATTTCCAATTCTTGAAATTTCCTCTTCCGCAGGTAAAAACTCAGCATTTGGTCTTGTTGACTGTGGCCCAATATCGATGATCTCGGCACCGCTCCTCAACATATTTTCTGCGTGAATTAATGCTTTCTTTTCTTCATTATGCTTTCCGCCATCGGAAAAAGAGTCGGGCGTCAGATTAAGGATTCCCATGATTTTCGGTGAAGACAAATCAATGAGTTTCCCATAACAGTTGATGGAAAAAAAAGCGTGCTGATCACTGGCGGTCTGAAGTTTCATAGCGGCAAATTTACGTAAATTGTTTAGTGAATCTGCAGAACAGCGGCTTCCCTTTTCCACACAAAATTCTTATCTTTGAACAGTTTAGAAATTTTATGCAGAAAACATCAAAACAGTTCGACGAAGTTATAAGTGTTTGCCGGGACTTATTCAGTAAAAAACTTACAGATTACGGTGCGTCTTTCCGGGTATTGAGAACGCCGTCTTTAACCGACCAGATCTTCATCAAAGTAAAAAGTTTAAGAAATTTTCAAACCACCGGAATTTCTAAAGTTGGCGAATCTGAGGAAGAAAATTTCATCGCCATCGTCAACTATTCCATTATTGGGTTAATACAGCTGGAGAAAGGTTTTGCAGATGATTTCAAACAGGACAAAAACGAGATCTTGGCACTTTACGACCGGTTTGCAAATGAAGCCAAAGAATTAATGATGCGGAAAAACCACGATTACGGCGAAGCGTGGCGCGAAATGAGAATTTCTTCAATCACCGATTTGATTTACCAGAAAGTCCTGAGAACCAAACAGATCGAGGACAACGCAGGCGAAACACTCGTTTCCGAAGGGATTGACGCCAATTATTTCGATATGCTGAATTATGCGGTTTTCTGTCTGATTAAATTTTCAGAAAATGACGCGGAGTTTAAACCCGAAATTATTTAAAAAAAACTAATTGTGATTTTCTTATCCAAAACTATGAAACATATTTTACGCATTATCATCGGCATTATTTTCATCGCATCCGGTTTTGTAAAAGCGGTTGACGCGGTCGGATTTTCCTTTAAACTGGAAGAATATTTTTCACCGTCGGTTTTCAATATGCCTTTTCTGGAAAGCCAGGCGCTTGTGATTGCCATTTTCGTCGTAGCGTTCGAACTGATATTAGGACTGATGCTTTTATTGAAAATCCGTCTTAAATTCACGCTAACTGCTTTAATTGCCGTTTGTGTTTTCTTTGCGTTTCTCACTTTCTATTCGGCATATTTTAATAAAGTGACCGATTGCGGCTGTTTTGGAGACGCTCTCAAATTTACGCCGTGGCAGAGTTTTGTCAAGGATTTAATCCTGCTTATCGGATTGATAGTGCTTTGGTTTTTATACAGAAACCAGTTTCAGCAGCTTCAACCCAACAAACCTTCAAAATTTATTGTCCTTACTGTTTTTGCTTTGGGAATGGCGATGGTCATTGCGCACGGAATTTTCCATGAGCCATTAATTGATTTCCGGGATTATAAAACAGGAACGGATTTAAATTCAGAAAAAGCAAAAATTGAAAAGAACCCTTCAGAATATAAGACATTCTATTCCCTGAAAAACGAAAAAACGGGCGAAGTTCTGGAAGTAAATCAGGATGATTACGTGAACGATAAAAAATACTGGGAAGAAGGCTCGCCATGGAAAATAGAGGACGGAAAAACAACTTCCAAGATCGTAAAGCAGGGTTATTCATCTGAGATCGCTAAATTCAAACCTGAAAGTCCTGAAGGAATGGATTTAACGGAAGAAATCTTGAAATCGCCAAAAGCGGTGCTGGTTTTCTCTTACAAACCCAATCAGGTGGACAAAACCGTTTTAGCGGAAACCGAAGCCAAGCTGAAATCGCAGAAAGATGCGCTGATCCTGGGAGTTTCCACCAATCCGAATACATTCAAAACCATCAATAATGCAATGATGGACGCCACTGCCATTAAAACAATTGCAAGAAGTAACCCTTTTGTTTTAACTTTACAGAATGGAAAAATCATTGATAAAATGTCTGCTGAAGACTATTTAAAGCAATAAAAACCGAATATTTCAGGTATTCGTGACCACAATTTCAAACAAACTAAAATAAATAAACAGATGCAAAAATCAAATAAATCAATCGCAGGTTATCATCTTTTAATGATTCTATCGTCTGTTGACGGAGAATTTGCTCCGGCTGAAGGATTAAAAGTGCAGGAATATCTTGCGGAAGAATTTCCCTTTAAAATGAATCTGGACAACGAGCTGGATGTGATTGCCACTTTGAAACCAGAAGACTGGAAAGATCATTTCGAATTTCATGCGCGCTGCTTCCACGACGATTCTATCGAAGAGGAGAGAAAAAGTTTTGCAGAATTCGCAAAATCGCTGATCAAGGCGGACAATAATGTAAGTGAAGACGAGCACCGTTTCTACAAACTGCTGAAACAGATGTGGAATCTGGATTAAAATTCTTAAAAAAACTGAGGCGTAATGAATGTAATCATTCCGCTTTATTTTTTTTATTACTGGGTATTTCGGAATTTTGTTAAAAATAAAATTGTACTATGAGAAAAAATATTGTTGCAGGAAACTGGAAGATGAACAAAAACGTAATTGAAGCACAACAGCTGATGTTTCAGTTACTCGAATACAAAAAGAACAACAGCACCAACTGTGAAGTTTGGATCGCACCTCCTTCCCTCTATCTGATGATGGCGAAAGATTTATATGAGCAGGATGAAATCGGCGTTTTTGCACAGGATATGAGCGAATATGAAAGTGGCGCTTACACCGGCGAAATTTCCGCAGACATGCTGGAATCCATCGAAGCTACCGGAGCAATTATCGGCCATTCAGAACGCAGACAGTACCACGGCGAAACCGATTCGCACTGCAACAGAAAAGTAAAACTGGCTTTGGATAAAGGTTTGATCCCAATTTACTGCAACGGAGAAACTTTGGAACAGAGAAAATCCGGACAACACTTTGAAGTCGTAAAAAACCAGACAGAAGTTGCACTTTTCACACTTTCAGCTGAAGAAATTAAAAAAGTGGTGATCGCTTACGAACCCGTTTGGGCAATCGGG
This sequence comes from Kaistella soli, assembly GCF_019038595.1. GTDB lineage: Bacteria > Bacteroidota > Bacteroidia > Flavobacteriales > Weeksellaceae > Kaistella > Kaistella soli. The sequence continues at coordinate 536,175 of NZ_JAHOPF010000001.1, read as the reverse complement.
ACAGGCGAAACTGCAAGTCCGGAACAGGCGCAGGAAATCCATGCACACATCAGAAGTCTGATTGCCGCAAAATACGGACAGGAAGTAGCGGATGAAATTTCTATTTTATACGGCGGTTCTGTAAAACCTGACAATGCAAAAGAAATCTTCTCGCAACCTGATATCGACGGTGGTTTAATCGGAGGCGCAGCTTTGAAAATTGATGACTTCGCAAAAATTATTCAGGGTTTTAATTCTTAAAAAACTTCCAAAATCATTCATAAAAAAAGAACGCAAATTGCGTTCTTTTTGTTTTTAACAGGAGTTGCGAAATTATTTCTCTACTTTTCTTTCCAGAACTTCATCCACCATTCCAAATTCTTTTGCTTCAGTGGAAGTCATCCAGTAGTCTCTGTCAGACGCTTTTTCAACCCATTCGTAGGTTTGTCCGGAGTGAATAGAGATTATATCATACAACTCTTTTTTGAGTTTCAGCATTTCTCTCAGATTAATTTCCATGTCGGAAGCCACACCCTGTGCACCGCCGGAAGGCTGGTGAATCATCACTCGGGAATGTTTCAGCGCGGAACGTTTTCCTTTTTCACCTGCAACCAGAAGAACGGCACCCATTGAAGCGGCCATTCCTGTACAGATCGTGGAAACATCAGGCTTGATAATCTGCATCGTGTCATAAATTCCTAAACCGGCATATACACTTCCGCCCGGAGAGTTGATGTAAATCTGAATATCTTTGGAAGCGTCTGAACTTTCGAGGAATAAAAGCTGCGCAGTTACAATGTTGGCAACCTGATCGTCAATTCCGGTTCCGAGAAAGATGATTCTGTCCATCATCAGACGCGAAAAAACGTCCATCTGAGCTACGTTTAAACGTCTTTCCTCCATGATATACGGGGTAAGATTGGTTGGGCCATACATTCCCATATACTGATCCGTAGCCAATCCGCTGTTTCCTAAATGTTTTACAGAGAAATCTCTGAAATCTTTTTTTATGTCCATTTTAATTTTATTTATAAATTTTTAAGGCTTATTATTTTTCCTGTATTTCAAATTTACGCAAACAATATTCCACAACCAAAAAACCGACAATCTGTCATAAAATCCGGTGGGTAACTTCGGAAAGTTTGTTCTTGAGCTGAGAAAGTTTCACCAGCTTCATATAGATTTCGTCCTTGTTTTCAGCGCTGACAAGTTCTTTTTTCAAATCTTCCACAATTTTCAAAACATAATCTCTTTTATATTTAAATAATGTTTCTGAAATCTGTTCCGACAGTTTTGATCCGGGCTTTATCGGCGTGATGCTGTACTTTTCCCAGTTACTAAGTTCGTAAGGTTCTATCAATGCATCAGCTATTTTTCCCTGAATGTCTTCATCCATCAAGGTCATAAAAAAGTTTCCGAAACGAAGCTTATTTTCCGCGATTCCTTCTTTTATTTCCGAAATGATCTTTTTATTGATTTCAGACTGTATTTCGCATTCATCCTCATCCAGATGATTGATGATTTCTTCGATGACGGTGATCTGATAAGGTTTGTTTTCGTCGTCTTTTCTATCCAAAACCCGGTCACCATAATTTAACATGAGGTCCACCAGTTTGTCTTCCAACATCAAGAGCGAATTGATGGTTTCAAAAACCTCGGTTACTTTCTCCAGCCTGGGTTTTACCTGCGTTTCCTGTCTTTGCTGTGGCGAAACATGTTGTTTCTGAAGCTGTTTCTGAACGTTCAGCTCATTAAAAAGCGACTGCTCTGAAAGTTTAAATTTATTCGAAACCTCTTTTAAATATATTTCCTGTTTCAGCGCGTTCTGTACAAAACCTACCGATTTTACGATATCACGGATTGATTCTGCTTTTTTAATCGGGTCGTCGCCGGCTTCTTTTAAAAGAATTTCGGCTTTAAAATCAATAAAATCTTTCGCTTCATTTTTAATGAAATTCTCCACATAATCCTGAGGATGCTTTCTCGCAAACGAATCCGGATCATCACCGTCAGGAAATAGCAGTACTCTAATGTTCATCGACTCTGAAAGCAGCATATCGATACTTCTGAAACTCGCTTTAATTCCTGCTTTATCGCCATCGAAAAGAATCGTTACATTTTCAGTAAGCCTTTTGATGAGCTTTATCTGTTCTACTGTCAGCGCCGTACCTGAACTTGAAACTACGTTTTCAATTCCGCTCTGGTGAAGCGCGATAACGTCCATATAACCTTCCACCAAAAGGCAGAGATTATTTTTAGAAATCGCCTGCTTGCTTTGGTTTAAACCGTAAAGAACATTGGATTTATGGTAGATTTCGGTTTCCGGAGAATTGAGATATTTTGCGGTTTTAATGTTATTCTTAAGAATCCTTGCTCCGAAACCAAGTACTCTTCCGGAAAAACTGTGAATAGGAAATATCACCCTTTCACGGAACCTGTCAATACCGTTGGGAGAATTTTCAGGAAAAATAGAAAGTCCTGATTTTTCTAAAATTTCTTTGGAATATCCTTTATTTAACGCCGATTCCGTAAAAGCATTTTTCTGTTCCGGCGAATAACCAAGCTGAAATTTTTTGATGATTTCGTCGCGGAGTTCCCGTTCTTTAAAATAGGAATATCCGATTGACCTTCCTTCTTCCGTATCAAAAAGCTGTTCCTGAAAGAAAGTGTTGGCGACTTCATGGATTTTGAACAGCAATTCCTTATCGGTTTGCGACTGTTTTTCATCCTCTGTTAATTCCCGGATATCTTCTTCGATTTCGATGCCGTATTTTTTTGCAGCATGCCGCAGGGCTTCAGGATAAGTAAAATTCTCAATTTCCATGAGAAAAGAAATTGCTGTACCTCCTTTACCGCTAGAAAAATCCTTCCAGATCTGCTTGCTCGGCGACACCACAAAACTTGGCGATTTCTCTTCATGAAACGGGCTCAGCCCTTTAAAATTAGAGCCTGCCCTTTTCAGCTGCACATATTCGCCGATGATTTCTTCCACCCGGATTGTAGAAAAAATTTTATCAATGGTCGCTTTCGAAATCATTCGGTAAAAATAGGAAATAAGTAGTTGAAATGTAAATTTCCCGAGAAACTTTTCAGCACTTCCTTCGCCCGCACCATGAAATTTTCATTATTTTTGAAAAAAAATTATCCATGAAAAACGCTGCTGTTACTTTGTTTATTTTCATCTCGACATTTTTTTTCGGTCAGAAAAAATATGTGATGGTGATTCACGGAGGTGCGGGAACCATTACGCGAGAAGCAATGACGCAGGAGAAAGAAAACGCCTACAAAGCTAAACTTACCGAAGCTTTAAAAGCAGGGTATAAAGAGTTTACCTACGGAAAAACTTCTGTAGAAGCTGTAGCGGCTGCCATTGTAATATTAGAAGACTCCCCACTTTTCAATGCAGGCAAAGGTGCGGTCTTCACCAGTGATGAGAAAAATGAACTGGATGCCTCGATCATGTCCGGAAAAAATAAATCAGCCGGAGCGATTGCAGGAGTACACACCATCAAAAACCCTATTAAAGCAGCAATTGCAGTGATGGAAAAATCGGAGCATGTAATGTTGAGCGGTGAAGGAGCCGAAAAATTTGCGAAGTTACAGGGTCTGGAGATTGTAGATCCAAAATATTTCTGGACCAAGGAACGCTGGGACGGTTTGCAGAAGGTAAAGAAAAAAGAAGCCCAAAACCCAACTAAAATATCTCAGAATAATTTACCCGCCTCCTACGAAATTGATCAGAAATTCGGGACAGTAGGAGCTGTGGCTCTGGACCGTAAAGGAAATATCGCTGCGGGAACTTCAACCGGCGGCATGACCAACAAAAAATACGGCAGAATCGGCGATGCACCCATTATTGGTGCTGGAACTTATGCTAATACACAGGTTGGCATTTCAGGAACCGGCTGGGGAGAATTCTTTATCCGCGCTACTGCCGCAAGAACCGTCGCTGCCAAGATGGAATATCTGAATAAAGACCTTAAGACCGCCGCTCAGGAGACCATCGACGAAATAGAAAAAATGGGCGGTGACGGCGGACTTATTGCATTGGATAAAGACGGCAATATTGCCATGCCTTTTAACACGGCCGGAATGTATCGCGGCGCAGTAAGTGAAAACGGGGAAATAGAAGTAGAGATTTACAAATAATAAAGATGGAATTTAATATTCATAAAATTGAAGAATGGCAGAATGTGGTTGACCAAATCGTGCCGGAGCTTCAGCATAACATTTTGCTTTTAAAAGGAAATTTAGGAGCCGGGAAAACCACTTTCACGCAGTTTTTTTTAAAAAGTCTGGGAAGCGGAGATGAAGTATCCTCGCCTACTTATGCCATCGTCAACGAATATCATACTCCAAAAGGAAACGTTTTCCATTTCGATCTTTACCGGATGAAAAACATCAGTGAGGTGTATGATATCGGGATGGAAGAATATCTTGATAACGCTTACCTCTGCATTATTGAATGGCCTGAAGTGTATGAGGAAGATCTTGCTGATTTCCCGCATCACGAAATGAAGATTGAAAACAACGGAGAAGAGCGTCTTATCAGCTTCAAATAAATTTAATTATTTACTGGTGAAATGATTGTATCTTTGTTCCCTTAAAAAAACCTGATTCAATCACACCCGACAGAATTGGAATATTAATCATAATATGAGCACTACACATATTTTCACCCCTTTTTCTGAACAGGAATTAATGCCTAAAGAAGAAAAACTGGAAGTTGTTAAAAAAGGAAAACAGTTCAGCATAGGAGTTCCGAAAGAAACCTGCCTTAATGAACGTAGAACTTGCCTCACCCCCGATGCCGTGCAGGTTCTTGTGGCCCACGGACATCAGATTATTGTTGAAACCGGTGCCGGTGAAGGCTCTTTTTTCACAGATCTGCAATATTCGGAATCAGGTGCGAAAATCACTTACGATCCCAAAGAAGCTTACCAACAGGATTTGGTTTTGAAAATAAATCCGCCTACCATGGATGAGATCGAGTATCTGAGACCTTGTACTTATCTTATCTCAGCGCTTCAGATCAATCTGAGGGACCAGGAGTATTTTAAAAAGCTGGCCGAGAAAAAAGTGAATGCAATTGCGTTTGAATTTATCGTAGACGAATACAAACAGCTCTCACTCGTGCGGCTTATAGGTGAAATCGCAGGCAGCATTTCTATCCTTTATGCAGCCGAACTGGTTGCACTTTCAAACGGATTAATGTTGGGCGGAATTACAGGTGTACGTCCCACAGAAGTGGTGGTTCTGGGTGCCGGAATTGTGGGAGAATTCGCGACAAAGGCAGCTTTAGGTCTAGGAGCAAGTGTAAAAGTTTTTGACAATTCCCTTTCGAAACTCCGCAGACTTCATATGATGGTGGACGGCAGAGTTCCGACTTCTATCATTGATCCTAAAGAACTTTCAAAAAGTTTAAAAAGAGCAGATGTCGTGATTGGTGCACTTTCAAAATTAAGTCTGTCCCCTATCGTTACCGAAGAAATGGTAACTAAAATGAAGAAAGGAAGCGTTATTATTGATGTGACGATTGACAACGGAAAGGTTATTGAAACATCCGAACTCACGGATATGGAAAACCCGTATATTATCAAACACGGCGTTATTCATTGCGGTTTACCGAATCTTACTTCCAAAATGCCGAGAACGACGACAAAAGCGATCTCTAATTTCTTCTTGAGTTATCTCTTAAATTACGATGAAGAAGGCGGCTTCGACAATATGCTTGTCCGTAAAAACGAAATAAAGCAGTCCCTTTACATGTACAAAGGCCGTCATACGAAAAAGTTGGTGTGCGACCGTTTCGATCTTACTTATCACGATATTAACCTTTTGATTTTTTAAATGAGGAAATTAAAATTTTTCTTAATCGGACTGGTTCCGGGACTTTTACTCGTATTTTTCATTCTGAATAAAAAAGGCGCAAGCTGCAGCGGCTACCTGCCAAATTCAAGGGTAATTGCGGAAACCCTGTCGAAAAAAATGGTATACTCTCCTGCTTTTTCCCAGGCAATGGACGAAAATAAAATTGATGAAAAATTCCTAAAAGACAGTATAATTACCAAAGGCGAAATAAACTTTGAAAAGAGCAATGCCCAGAAAAAACCGTGTCCGGATTATGTATTGGCCTATCCCAGTAAAAATCCAAGATATGAGGTAAGCTTCGAAAAATGTAAAGAGGAAGCCACTTTTCATTCACTAAAAAAAATCAGATAAATTTTATTGACATTTAATTACTCATTGCAGCAATGAAAATTACCATCATCGGAGTCGGATTAATTGGCGGATCAATGGCGCTGAAACTTAAAGCAAAAGGTTTTGCTTCTTATGTTTTCGGCGTTGATCAGAACGAAAACCACCTGCTTGAAGCCAAAGAACGCGGGATAATTGATGAGGCTTCCACACTTGAAAATGCTGTTTCCCATTCAGATCTTGTTATTATTGCGATTCCGGTGGATGCTTCAAGAAAAATACTGCCGGGAATTTTAGATTTAGTTACGGAAAATCAAACGGTAATGGATGCAGGTTCTACAAAATCAGGAATTGTAAATGCTGTAAAAAACCATCCGAACAGAAACCGTTTTGTTGCTTTTCACCCGATGTGGGGAACGGAAAATTCCGGGCCTAAATCCGCCGTTTCAGAGAGTTTTGCCGGAAGAGCCGCTGTGATTTGCGACCGCGAACAGTCTTCTGAAGACGCTTTAAAAACCGTTGAAAATACGGCAGAAAATCTCGATATGCATTTGATTTATATGAATGCCGATGATCACGATGTTCATGCCGCATATATTTCGCATATTTCGCACATCACTTCTTATGCTTTGGCCAATACGGTTTTAGAGAAAGAGCGTGAAGAAGACACGATTTTTCAACTGGCAAGTACTGGATTTTCGAGTACAGTACGTCTCGCAAAATCGCATCCGGAGATGTGGGTTCCGATCTTCAAACAGAATAAAGAAAATGTGCTGGATGTTCTGAATGAGCATATTTCACAGCTAAGAAAATTTAAGTCTGCTTTGGAAAAAGAGAATTATGAACTTCTCGAAGAACTCATCAGAAACGCCAATAAAATCCGGGGAATTTTAGAGAAATAATTGAACTGAGATAAAAAAAAAAGACGCTGAAATTATCAAGCGTCTTTTTTTTAAAACTTCATCTTTAAACCAATGCCATTTAGGTTATTCACCAGAAAGTATTCGGTTTTGGTTTTGCTGTTATCTGCAGATTTATAACTGTTTATAGCTTCTTTCATTTTTGAATTGCCCGAAATTTTCATAACTAATCCGGTGCCCATCCCAGCTAAACCTATAATTAGAGGCACCGGGCTTCCTGTGGATTCAGTGGTCTGGTTTGTAACTGAAGGAGTTTCAGCGGGTGCAGAAAGATTTAAAACGGCTCCGACAACAAAACATGCGGCACCTCCCACCAGAAACCCCGTTCCAAGGGAACTGGTTTTCTTACCTTTCATATAAACATCATTATTACCAGCTTCCAGATACCTTCTTATCTCCTCATTAGAGGTTAACTTTTTTGGGTTCGTAAGGATTGACGAATGCTCTTCCATACCGTCTTTAATTTCCTGTACGGAAGCATCGTAAACAAACTCATTTTTGCCGTTAGCAGTGTTGGTATAAGTCAACTTTCCTTTTTCGTATTTAAGGTTTTTATACGACACTGAAGTATTGTCTTTCAGTATGAGAATGCCTTTCTCCGAAGTTTCCGGGATATTGGACTGTGCAAAAACAGCCAGAGAGAACGAAATAAATAAGATTGTAAAAATTCCTTTCATATATATATTTTAAATTTGCCTAAAACTAAGAAAATAACAGTTTCAAGACAAATAAAAAAACCTTCACTAACATTCCGCTACATTTACTGCAATTGCCAAACCGCCTTCTGAGGTTTCCTTGAATCTGTCGCTCATACTCTGAGCCGTATCCCACATCGACTGAATTACCTGATCGAGCGAGACTTTTGCTTTTGCAGGATCAGATTCTATTGCGATATTTGCTGCAGTAATCGCTTTTATTGCTCCCATCGAATTCCTTTCAATACAGGGAATCTGCACCAAACCGGCAATCGGGTCACAGGTCATTCCAAGATGATGTTCCATTGCAATTTCTGCTGCCATCAGAACCTGTCCCGGCGATCCGCCCATGATTTCAGTAAGTCCTGCCGCGGCCATTGCCGAAGAAACGCCCACTTCTGCCTGACAGCCTCCCATCGCTGCGGAAATAGTCGCATTTTTTTTGAATAAAGTCCCTATTTCTCCCGCCACTAAAAGAAATCGGATGATATCTTCCTGACTGTCATGTTCTGTAAAAGCCTGTGCATACATTAAAACTGCAGGAATGACGCCGCTTGCGCCGTTGGTAGGTGCTGTAATAATCCGTCCGAAACTGGCATTTTCCTCATTCACCGCCAAGGCAAAACACGACACCCATTTATTGATATTGATAAAGGTTTCCTCTGCATCCACGACCAGTTTGAACCATTCATCAATATTATTATATCTTTTATCACCGAGCAGTTTTCTGTTCAGACCTGCTGCACGGCGCGTTACATTCAGTCCGCCTGGAAGAATTCCTTCCTTATTGACGCCTTTGTAAATACATTCTTTGATTTGCTGCCAGATATAAATTGCTTCCTTTTCCGTTTCTTCCTTTGTCCGCCACGATTCTTCATTCATGAAAATTAAATCTGAAATTTTTTCCAGACCTAATCTGTTCACATATTTAATTATATCATCGCCGTTATGACACGGATAGAGGGTTCTGATACAATGTTTTTCGTAAGAATTTTCTTCCTGGGTGGCAATAAATCCGCCGCCTATGGAATAATAATCCTGGCTCAGCTCTTCACCGTTTTCAAAAACAGCCTTAAAGATCATTCCGTTCGGATGAAAATCTAAAGATTTCCCTTTATTTAAAATCAAATGAACTCCGTAGAAAAAAGGAATGACTTTTTCGCCGCCCAAATTAATTTGATTGGAAGATTTAATCGCCTCAATTTTTGAATCGATGGATGTGGTATCAATTGTTTTGAAATTTTCGCCGGAAAGCCCCAACATTCCTGCGATATCAGTTCCGTGTCCGATGCCCGTTTTAGCCAGTGATCCAAAAAATTCAACGAAAACTTCTTTTACGTCAGAAAGCGGACGGCTTCTACCGATCAAATTTAAAAAACTTTCTGCCGCATTCCACGGTCCCATAGTGTGGGAGCTGGATGGACCGATACCCACTTTGATAATTTCAAAAACACTTATTGACTGCATAATGTTACAAAAATAAGGCTTTATTGGGATATAATATTTAATAAAAATCAAAATAGTCTTCCGAAACTCATAACCTCTATATTTCCTCTTTTATTTAATGAATTTATGCTGAAAAATAAGTAAATTCGATAGTGATAAATTTCTGAATACTATTTTCATCTGATTTAATATGAATGTTTTTAGTCATATCATCAGTCCTTTAAAATTATTTATTGTTGAAATAGGTGATCTCAGTTATTTTTCGCTCCGGTTTTTCAAAGAGGTATTTAAAAAGCCTTATGAATTTCAGGAATTTCTAAAACAGTGCTTTTATATCGGCAACCTTTCTCTGTTTCTGGTGACGGTTACAGGACTTATCATCGGTTTGGTTTTCACTTTGCAGACCAGGCCTACGCTGCAGGAATTCGGCGCCGTTTCGATGATTCCGGCCATGGTGGGCATTTCGATCATCAGGGAAATAGGACCTATTATTACCGGACTGATCTGCGCAGGAAAAGTAGGTTCAGGAATTGGGGCCGAAATCGGTTCCATGCGGGTCACAGAACAGATTGATGCCATGGAAGTTTCCGGAACCAATCCTTTCAAATATCTTGTGATAACCAGGATTTTAGCAACAACCATGATGCTTCCGGTTCTGGTGATGTACAGTGATTTTATTGCAATTTTCGGTTCCTATTTAGTGGAAAGCACCAAAGGTCAGGTTTCGTTTACGCTTTATTTCAATCAGGTGTTTAACAGTCTGGAATTCAGTGACCTGATTCCGGCGACCATCAAAAGTTTCTTTTTCGGTTTTGCGATAAGTTTAGTAGGCTGCTTCAAAGGATATTACTGCAGCAAAGGGACAGAAGGTGTAGGAGTTGCCGCCAATTCAGCGGTGGTTTATTCCTCCGTGTTTCTGTTTATTATCGATTTTATCGCCGTACTTATTACCAATATTTTTGTGCAGTGAAATGAAAACAGATCACCAAATAACGCCGTTAATCAATATAAAAAATCTGGGAAAAAGATTCGGGGAAAATGTTGTGCTCGACCATTTCAATCTCACCTTATTTGAAGGTGAAAACTTAGTGGTGATGGGAAAATCCGGAGCTGGGAAATCAGTAATGATTAAATGTTTAATCGGTTTAGAAATCCCGGACAGCGGCACCATTGAAATTATGGGAAAAGAAACAGATCTTCTGAACCATGAAGAACTGGATGATCTCCGCACTGAAGTCGGTTTTCTTTTTCAGGGAAGCGCACTGTATGACTCCATGTCGGTGAGAGAAAATCTAGAATTTCCATTGAGAAGACATACCAAAAAATTCGGTATCCTGAAAGATCCTACTCCACTTGTTGTTGAAGCCCTGGAAAATGTTGGATTGGCCCATTCAATTGATTTGATGCCCAGTGAGCTTTCCGGCGGCATGAAGCGGAGAATCGCACTCGCGCGAACACTGATCCTGCAGCCCAAAATCATTATTTATGATGAACCTACCACAGGTCTGGATCCGATTACAGCAAAAGAGATTATTATTCTCATGAAATCTGTCCAGAAAAAATACAATACTTCCTCAATTATCATAACCCATGACGTAGACTGTGCAAGAGTGATTTCCAATAGAATGATTTTATTAATTGACGGAAAAAATTACGCCGAAGGCACCTTTGAGGAACTTTCCAGATCCAAAGATCCGGAAGTGCAGGCGTTTTTTAAATAACTTATTGAAAATGGAAAAGTCAGTATCACAAAAACTAAGGCTCGGTTTATTTGTCCTCATCGGATTAATAATTTTTATCCTGGCCATTTATTATATCGGCAGCAAACAGCAGATTTTTGGAAAAACCGAAACATTGAGAGCCAACTTCAATAACGTGAGCGGTTTACAGCCTGGTAACGCAGTGCGGTTTTCGGGGATCAATGCCGGTTCCGTTAAAGAGATAGAAATCATCAGCGACACCCTGATCAGCGTGGAAATGGTGATCGAAAAAGACGTTTTCCGTTTCATTAAAAAAGATGCACATGCAAGTATCGGAACCGACGGACTGGTGGGAAACATGGTCATTAATATCATCCCCGGAAGCGGAAATCAGCCCGGCGTTACGAGCGGAGATCTCATTAAAACAGACCGAAAAGTAAGCACCGACGATTTACTCAAAACCCTGAGCAAAACCAACACTAATGCCCAGATGATCACCAAAAATTTTCTGGAAATTTCTGATAAAATTAATGGAGGACACGGACCGTTAGGCATTTTGCTGAATGATCAGGATATGGGAAAAGATCTGAAAATCAGCGTCAGCGAACTCAGAGCAAGTATTGCCTATCTGAAAAATACAAGCCGTGGAACTACGCGAACGATCAGTCAGCTGAACCAAATGATTTCCGGGCTCGACAGGAAAGAAAATGTAATAGGCGTTCTGAAAGATACCGCTGTTGCCAATAAAGTAAAAAAAGTCATCATAAATCTCGACCAATCCTCCGCAAGCATCAACAGAACGGTAGACAACTTGAATGCCACGATCCGTAACGCAAAGGAAGGAAAGGGAGCCATCAATTACCTGTCGAACGACTCTACGCTGGTTAAAAACATCGATTCTACGATGGTAAATATCAATAAAGCGAGTTATAATCTTAACCAGAATCTCGAGGCTCTGAAACACAATTTTCTGTTCAGAGGATATTTTAAAAAACTTGAAAAACAAAAGAAAAATCAGGGCCGGTAAAATTAAAAATATCAATAAAACCACTTTTGAGATTTACATTTCCATCTAACTGCAGTACTTAAATACTAAAAAGTTTTTAAAAATAATCATCCAGGACCTGATTTTGATAATAAGTTAATAATAGATGAAAACACATTACGATTATATCATCATCGGAACCGGAGCGGGCGGCGGCACTATTGCACAAATCCTGGCAGATTCAGGCAAATCAATATTGATCCTAGAGCGCGGGAAATTTCTTCCCCAAGAAAAGGAAAACTGGGATTCGGTTGCCGTTTTCGGCGAAGAACGCTATCATACAAAAGAGGTTTGGAAGGATAAAAATGGCGAAAGCATCCATCCCGGAACCGGATATTGGGTGGGTGGAAATACCAAAGTTTACGGTGCGGCTTTGTTCCGGCTCCGCGAAAAAGATTTTGAAGAAATACAGCATTGCGCAGGAGTTTCCCCGTCCTGGCCTATAAAATATAAGGATTTCGAAAAATTCTATGACAAAGCAGAAAAACTGTACGATGTGCATGGTAAAAGCGGAGAAGATCCGACGGAGCCTTTCAGATCAGAACCTTTTCCTTTCGAAGCGGTTTTGGATGAACCCAGAATCGCTGACATCCGGACAGCACTGAAAAATTACGGATTGAAACCGTTTGATATTCCGTTGGGGATTAAATTAAATGAAAGAAATCCGCTTGAAAGCCAGTGTATAAAATGTGATACCTGCGATGGTTTTCCCTGTTTAATTCATGCCAAAGCCGATGCGGACATCAACTGCATCCGTCCGATAATGAAAAAAGAAAATGTCAATCTGCTTACAGAAGCAATGGCAGAAAGACTTCTGACCAACGATGAAGGAAACAAAATTGTAGGAGTGGAAACTTATCTCCAGAATGAAAAACAGATTTTTTCCGCTGAAACCGTGATTGTTTCCTGTGGTGCCATCAATTCTGCACTTTTGTTTTTAAAATCTGCCAATGAGAAACACCCTAATGGTTTGGCCAATAAAAGCGATCAGGTTGGCCGGAATTTTATGAAACATCAAAATGCGGCAATGCTTGCCATTTCCACCAAGGAAAACAGAACTAAATTTCAGAAAACCCTTGCGGTTACTGATTTTTATTTCGGTGATGAAGATTTTGAATTCCCTATGGGAACCGTGCAGCTGATGGGAAAAAGCAACCGGTACATGCTGAAAGACGATGCACCCATTTTTACCCCTGGAAAATTCCTTGACGAAATGTCGCAACATTCGGTGGACTGGTGGTTTACCGGCGAAGACTTACCCGATTATGAAAACCGCGTTTTATGGAATAAAGGACAAGTTCAGCTGAATTACACCGAAAATAACGAAGACGGATTTAACAGACTGATCAAAAAGTTCTCAAAAATATTAACGGAAATTGAAGACGAAATAAAGTTTTTGCCTGAAAACATTAACATCAGCAAAAAGATTCCACTTGCAGGAGTTGCCCATCAGGTCGGAACTCTGCGTTTTGGCGACAATCCTGAAACTTCTGTGCTTGACATCAACTGTAAAACTCACGAAATTGATAATTTATATGTGGTTGACGGCTCCTTTTTTCCCAGTTCAGGCGCTGTAAATCCGTCTCTGACAATTATTGCCAATGCAATCCGGGTGGGCGAATATTTAAAAAATTTAATTTAAACCTTCAAACCTTGCTAAAAGTTTTAAAATCCAACTACCGTTTTTTCCTGATGGAGGGTTTGGGACTTTTCCTGTTTATGGTATCTGCCTGTTTTTTTTCCGGACTGCTGGAACATCACGGTTCTGCCTTAAATGCTGCAATACCTAATCCCAAAATCAGGTTATTCATCATGGCAGCGGCGATGGGAACAACGGCACTTTTTATTTTCTTGTCACCGTTAACCTCTCCTTCTGGCGCATTTATCAATCCTTCTGTCAGCATTATGCGGTGGAGACTTGGCCAGCTGAGCCTGGAAAATTTAATATGGTACTCTGTCTTTCAAACGATTGGCGGCATGCTGGCGGTGTATATCATGTCATTTCTGATGGGCAGGTTTTTAACAGATCCTCCGGTAAATTTTGCGGTCACCGTTCCGGGGAAAACCATTTCAATAACTGAAGCTGCAACGATGGAGACCTTCACCGCATTTCTAATGATTGCAATGGTTTTGTTCGTTTCGGATACGCGGTTTAAAAATGCTGTTCCCTATGCATCTGCTGTTTTGGTCGGAATTTATGTGTATATCGCCGGGCCGGTTTCCGGGTTTGGAATGAATCCGGCAAGAACCATTGCAAGTGCAGTTCCTGCACATATTTATACTGATTTTTGGCTTTATATGCTTTGTCCGACCATCGGAATGTTACTGGCAGCCGAACTTTACCTCTTTATAAAAAAGAAAAAACCCAATGTAGATTTCAGCTTTGACGGGATATAGTTTCCTATACTCTTGAACTACGGAAAATTTTAAGGGAATTTCTCACCAGATTAGAAATGCCATTTGAAATTTTAATTGACCAAATAAAAAATCAGAGCTTAAGCACAGTTTTTGTAACGATAATTTCAAACATGAAAATATGGCGACAATCCCTGAAAAATTCAATACCTATTCAAAATTTATCTCCTTCATCCTGAAATACTGGAACAGTGATGTTTTTAAAGCTGCAGCCGACAACGCACTTAATAGCGAGCAGACCAGTGATGACACAGAATATCAATACCAAAAGCCCGAAGAACTGGCGGAAGACCTAAAAAAAATGGGGCCAACCTATGTTAAACTCGGACAGCTGCTTTCCACCAGACCCGATCTGATTCCGGAAGCTTATCTGGAAGCCCTCGAAGCACTGCAGGACCATGTGGACGAAATTCCCTACAGCGAGATTCAGAAAATTGTTGAAGAAGAGATTGGGCAGAGAATTTCCAAGGCCTTTGAAAGCTTTGAAATTGAGCCTGTTGCCAGCGCATCCATCGGCCAGGTTCACAGAGCCGTTCTGCGCTCAGGAAAGGAAGTTGCCGTTAAAATTCAGAGACCCGGCGTCAGAAAAAATTTTATTGAAGATCTTGACACTTTAAAAGAACTTACCGATTTTGCCGTAAAACATAATAATACCGCGAAAAAATATGCCGTTGATGATATTCTGGATGAACTCCGGTTTATCCTTCTGAACGAACTCGATTATGTAAAAGAAGCAGAAAACCTGGTGACTCTGGGAAGAAATATGGAGAAATATCCACGCATTATCGTTCCTCAGCCGATAGCAGGCTATTCTACCTCGAAAGTTCTCACGATGGAATATATCGACGGGCAGAAAATCACCGGTATCTCTCCTATTTCAAGAATTGAAACCAACTACCGGCCGCTGATTGACGATCTCGTGGCGTGTTATCTCAAACAGGTTGTTCTGGACGGTTTTGCGCACGCCGATCCACATCCCGGAAATGTGCATCTTACCAAAGATCACAAAATTGCCCTGATGGATCTGGGAATGGTGGCTAAATTCGGACCCGAACTCCGGGAAAATATTTTAAAACTACTCATTGCAATCAGCAAATATAATGGCGACGAAACTTCCGAAGAGCTGCTGAAAATGAGCGAATATGATAAAACGGCAGACCTTTCGAATTTCAGGAAATCCATTAACCGCCTCGTTTTGGATTCACAGAATAAAACCGCCAAGGACATGCAGACCGGCAGACTGCTTATTCAGATGAATAAAACCGCGGCTGAAAAAGGTATTAAACTTCCGGTTGAACTTAACATTCTTGGAAAAATCCTGATGAATATGGATCAGATTGTAGCTGTACTGACTCCGGAATATGATCTGCAGCGGGCGATCGAAAGAAATGTCGAAAAAATGATGCAGAAAAAAATTATGCAGGAACTCAAACCTCATAATTTTTTCGCAGAAGCCCTTGAAGCTAAAAAACTCGCAGAAAAACTTCCCCAAAGACTCAACATTATCACAGAAAAGCTTGCCAATAACGAATTTGAACTGAAAATAGACGCCATTGACGAACAGAGGCTGACAGACGGTTTTCAAAAAGTCGCAAACAGAATCTCCATAGGTTTAATTGTAGCTTCCCTGATTATCGGTGCCGCACTGCTCATGAGAATCCCATCCTCCTTCACGATTCTGGGTTATCCCGGTGTTGCCATGATTTTTTTCTGTGCGGCCGCAATCATAGGCTTATGGATGGTTTTACGAATGATGATGAAAGACGAAGATTTTAAACTGAAAAAATAATCAACTGAAAATTTCATTCAAAATAGCGGAGACTTCACGCGGTTTTGTAGCCGGGAAAAGATGTGTTCCGTTTTCGATCACGTAATTTGGTTTTGAATATCTGATTGGAAAAACAATGTCTTTATCTGCCAGAATCTGAATCACTTTTGGGTTTTCGTCAAATTTCCAGGCAGCGATTTTTTCAATACTCCATTTCAGGTAATAAGGATTTCTTACCGTAAAGTATTCCATGATTTTTGGATTTTTCGGATCGAAAAATTTCCTTAAAAATGAATAAGCCAAAGCAGATTTCTCGGTAAAAATATTTTCCGGAAGGTATTTGGGAAGACGGGTAATTTCTCCCACTTTAATGAAACGTGACTTTTCCTTATCTGATTTTATGCTTCCAAGGATAACAATTTTTTCTGCAGGTTTTATTTTATCAATTTCCTGCACCATAATGCCGCCAAAGGAATATCCTAAAAGGCAGAAAGGCTCTGAGGCGTCAATTTTCTCAGCCATCCTTTCCACATATCGGTGAAAAGTTTCGCCGCGTTCAGGAATCAGCCAATCAATGAAAACCACTTCCAGATGGGCAGGGAACCTGAGTTTCTCCAGAACTTTGAAATCGGCACCAAGTCCGCTTATCACGTAAAGTTTCATAATGTAAAAATAAAAAAAGAGCAGGGAAAACCTGCTCTTTCAATCCAAATATTTTTAAGGAATTATTTTGCGGTAACTTTTACCAACATATCGATGTCGTCTTTTACCAAAACATCCTGCATTGCTGCTTTATAAGCTACATCAAACTTCTGTCTGTCGAAAGAAAATTTGTTAGAAACCAGGCTTACTACCCCTTTGCTGTAAGAAATTTTTGCAGGGAAAGAAACGGCGTTGGTTTTTCCTTTTACTGTAAGGTTTCCGTTTACGATATAGTTATAAATCTTATCGTCATTTTTCTTTACCGAAGTAATGGTGTAAGTCGCTGTAGGGTATTTGTCCACTTCGAAGAAATCTCCGTTTTTAAGGTGACCGTTTAATTTTGTCTGATATTCTCCTGACAAATCGGTTGCGTTAATAGAAGTCATGTCCAAAACAAAAGATCCGCCAGCAACCTGGTTTCCTTTCATTACGATGTTTCCTGATTTTACGTTTACTGTTCCGTCATGCGAAGATGCTTCAGTTTTTGCAATTTTATATCCCCACCAGTGAACATCAGATGCCACTACTTTTTTAGACTGCCCGAAAGCTAAACCTCCCGCTAAAACCGCTAATAATGCTAATTTTTTCATTTATTTTTTCTTAGTTAAAATCTTGATGCAAAAGTATTCTTTGAAAACCGAATATCCTCTTGATGTATGGTAATATTTCAAAAAAATTTAATAATAATATTATTTTACTACCTCTTGCATATAAAAAAACTCCGGCATTTGCCGAAGTCTATTATTGCTATTTTTTTTGTTCTTAAGAAAAAGCGGCATACAGCGCTGCGCCGTTGATAATCGTTTTTTCGTCTTTTACCAGGTAGATAGGAATATCCTGCAGTAAAACTTCCATTTTATCACTGACGATGAAGTTTTTGTAAAACAGATCGTTTTTCAGATAACGCTGTAGCATCACCGGAATTTCACCTGTCAGAAACAAACCTCCAGTTGCTTTCAGTTTCAAAACCAAACTGTTCGCTTCACGGGCAAGGTAAACGAGAAAAGTATCGATAGTCATGTTGCAGATGCGGTCTTTGTTTTCCAAAGCGCCGTTAATTACTGCTTGGGTAAAGTTTCCGGCGTCGATTTCCTTTGTAAGCCAATCCGGCTGTTTCTGCTGTTTCACATCTCTCAGAAAACGGTAAATATTGAATAAACCTGAAGTGGAAAGTACTGACTCCCAGGTTACAATTCCGTAAATCTTCTGCAGAAAGTGATAAAATTCCACTTCTTCGGTTGTTCTCGGGGAAAATTCACAGTGGCCGCCTTCCGTTGCGAAAGGTCTCAGACAGTTGCCGTCCCAAAACAAAGCCGATTCTCCCAAACCAGCGCCTGGCGCTAAAACCGCGATATTTCCGGGTGTAAAATCTTCCGACTGATGAATCGTTAGAAAATGGCTTTCATCATCATTTCCCAAGCCGTAAGCCGATGCTTCCAAATCGTTGATCAGATAAACTTTCTCGACATTCGTATCTCTTTTAATTTCTTCTGCATCCAGTTTCCACGGCAAACGCAGCGGTACACTTTTTCCGCCGATCACAGGACCGGGAACCGCGACTGCAATTTTGGAAATATTGGAGAGGGAAAAGTCTGAAACAAAGCGGTTAACCATTTCTGAAAATGAAGCGAAATCTTTAGTTACGTAGGTGCTTTCATTTTTTAAATTCACCTTTTTATTCTCGGTGATATAAAGCGCCAAATAAGTTACTTCGCTCCGTATATCGGCCGAAACCACAGCGATATTATTATTACTTTCCTCTGCAATAGCGGGCAAAAAAAGCTTAAATTTATTCTTAGTTTCCATTTTAATAATGTTATTTACCAAAGATAATAATTGTTTTTAAAAAATATCAGAAAAAATAAAAAACCTTCTTAAGCACTGACATTAAGAAGGTTTAATTTATATAACTGAGGTTTTCCTCTTATTTTCCTAACGGAATGTTGTAACCTACACCTACACCAATTGCACCGGCGTTGTATTTCTGATCACCAATTTCACCTTTGCTTCCGGTGAAAGTTTTCTGGTATTGCAGGGAGAAATTCCAGTCTTCGTTGTGGTATCCTATTTCAGGTTTGATATAGAAACCGCCGTCTGGTCTGTCGGTAGTATTATTTGCTGCAACTTTGCTGTCGCCCACGATAAATCCGTAACCTAGATCAGTTCCAAGGTAAAATCCGTACTGTTTAGGATAAACTCTGATCAAAGCTGCTACAGGAACTACGCCGAAATCATTGTTATCAATGTTTACACCGTTTACCGTGTTGGATTTTCCAAAGAAATGGCTATAACCGGTTGCGATACCTAAACCAAATCCGGGAGTAACAAGATTCTGATAAGAAACGTCCAAACCTAAATTTCCGCCGGCATTTTCAGCAGGAACTGCCAAACCGCCATTTACTCCTACTTTAATCATGTTTCTCATATCTGCATTCTGTGCACTAACTAAACCTGCTGACATTAATCCTAATGCTAGGATTGTTTTCTTCATTGAATTCATAATTTTAAATTTTAAGTTTTACAGGTTAGTTCCTTGTCAAAATCGTGCCAAAACCCTTATCAGCATTATCATCCGGGACACAAACCAGCTTTAAGCAACTGATAATCACAGCCAAAAAATTAAACATCCATTTATATTCTGCATTCATTTTTTAAGTATAATTCTCCGAATTTTTAATTTGTGAGCAAAAAAAAGAGCCAGATTCTTCAATCTGACTCTTCCAATTTCTATATTAAAGTTTACAAACTTTCTAAAGTTTCTTTCATTGTTTCGTAACCTCCGCCATTATAAACATCTGTCATTCCTTCTGATTTGAAATAATCCACTGCTTTTCCGCTTCTGTTTCCGCTTCTGCAAAAGAAAATTTTAAATCCACTCAGGTTCAGAATTTCCTGCTTTCTGTCTTCCAGTTCCCCTAAAGGGATATTCTGCGCTGCTTCAATATGGCCATCCATTTCCAACTCCATAGGCTCGCGGACATCGATTAAGTGATAGTTTCCTGACTGTAATACCTCTACTAATGACATAATAATTTAATTTAAGGTTATCTTTAAAAGCTTTCTGAAGATTGAATTCTAAAACATTAACCTTCATCAGCAT
The DNA here is from genome assembly GCF_019038595.1 of Kaistella soli. GTDB lineage: Bacteria > Bacteroidota > Bacteroidia > Flavobacteriales > Weeksellaceae > Kaistella > Kaistella soli. The sequence continues at coordinate 516,207 of NZ_JAHOPF010000001.1, read as the reverse complement.
TTCTAAGACAAATTTATGAAATAATGTTAGTTTTGCACTAATAAAAATGAACGCATTACCAGAAAAATATTCAGCACTCATTAAAGCCAAAGCGAAAAAGTTTGGCTTCCAGAACTGTGGGATTTCCAAAGCAGGATTTCTTGAGGAAGACGCACGTCCACTTGAAAGCTGGCTGAGTAAAAATTATCACGGGGAAATGTCCTACATGGAAAACCATTTCGATAAAAGGCTGGATCCTACTATTTTGGTAGAAGGTTCCAAATCGGTGATTTCGCTTTCCTATAACTATTTCCCGGAAGAAAAGATTTCAGCTTTTGAAACCTATAAGATTTCAAAATATGCTTACGGCCAGGATTATCATGAAATCATCAAAGAAATCCTGCAGGAAATGGTTGCTGAACTTAAGGAAGAAATTGGCGATTTTCACTGCAGGGTTTTTACCGATTCGGCGCCGGTTCTGGAGAGAAGCTGGGCAAGAAAATCCGGAATTGGCTGGGTGGGAAAAAATGCCAACCTCATCACCAAACAGAGCGGTTCCTTTTATTTTCTGGCGGAAATCATCTGTGATCTGGAACTTCAGGAAGATTACGCAACTACCGATCACTGCGGAACCTGCACAAAATGTATTGAGGCCTGCCCAACAGATGCTATTGTCTCTGACAAAATAATCGACGGAAGCAAGTGCATCTCCTACGCAACAATCGAGCTTAAAACCGAGATCCCTGAAAGTTTCAGAGACAAGATGGAAGACTGGATGTTCGGCTGTGATATCTGTCAAGATTTGTGTCCCTGGAACCGCTTTTCATCACCTCATCACCAGGAAAAATTCAAACCTAATGATTTTCTTAAAAATTACAGAAAGGAGGACTGGAAAGAACTGACGCAGGAGCTGTTCTCGGAAATTTTCCGAAAGTCCCCAGTAAAAAGGACAAAGTTTGCAGGGTTGAAGCGAAACATTGAATTCTTAGGATAGTAATGCTTCCGGAAATTTTCGGTTTCCGATACAGGCAAACAACTTTGTAACTAAATTTTATTAAAGCTTGCCTGATTATTCACGAACACTTTCCGTTAAAACTGACAGTGATTTTGGAGAAAAAAATCCTGCAAAAATCAGTGTCTTTTCTGAGTTCTTTTTGGTGCTTTTTTTACACGGATTTTGAATCTTTTAACCGTTTTAGAGTTTTTTGGCATATATCATCGTTTTTGTGATGATTAAATGTAATAATTATTTTCAGATACAACAATACTCTGCGAATAATTAAATATTAATTTTTTATTACATTTGAAAAATGAAGAAAACCGTTCTCGTCATTCTTAAAACAATTTGGGCGATTATTGGTGTAATCGCCGTTTATGTTCTCTGCGGATTTTTAATTCCTTATATCGAAATTGCGAAAAAACCTGTTTCTGAACCCCAGAATATTACCGTATACATTCTGACAAACGGTGTTCATACAGATCTGGTTGTTCCGATAAAATCTGCGGAAATCGACTGGAGCAAAGAAATACCTTTCGATAACACGATTTCAAAAAGGACCGATTTCAATTACCTTTCCATCGGTTGGGGCGATAAAGGTTTCTATCTCGATACCCCAACCTGGGCAGAACTGAAATTTTCAACGGCTTTTAAAGCTGCATTCTGGCTGGGCGAATCTGCGATGCACTGTACCTTTTACGCTAAAATGACTGAAGGTAAAGACTGCAAAAAACTGACTTTGACCCATCAGCAGTATTTAGATTTAATACATTTCATCCGGAATAAATTTGACCGCGACCAAAACGGAAAGCCAATCCTCATCAAAACGGATGCGGTTTACGGAAAAAATGACGCTTTTTATGATGCTAAAGGAAGTTATAATTTCCTTGAAACCTGCAATACCTGGACGAACAGCGGTCTGAAAGCAGCCGGACAAAAAGCGGCGCTTTGGACTCCCACCGACCGTGGAATTTTTCAGCATTACCCATAAAAAAACTCCCGCAATAAGGGAGTTTACTATCAAAAGACATCAATTATGAAAAAATTTAATTTGATTGAATTTGTGGTGATGCGTTTTTAATATTTTTTTTAGGTCTTATTTAATCTTTAATGGCCAAACTGAAAAATAAATCGATTTCGTCTTTCACATAAACAATGCCTCCCATTTTTTTCGGCGGTATGATATTGAAATCTGAAAACTTCAACCTTTTGTTGCCAAGTAGGCTGTTGTTATACTCACTGAATTCGATTGCATATTTTTTGGTTACCGTCATCATTTTCACTTCTACGGTCGCTGAAAATCTGTTGGCTGTCGTTTTTCGGAAATTCAGAAATTTAATGGTTAATACCGGATATTTTTCTGAGTTCAGGGTTTTCCGGAAATCCGAAGTCATCATTTTGTTTCTGCAGTCGAAATCGTTAACCTGCAGCTGCACATTTGGAAGTTGGTTTCCGCTGAATGAGTAGATCGAACCTGAGTTCTTGAAATTGTCATTCGTGCATTTGAAAGTACTTACGTTGGTCCATCCTGTAATTTCCACTCCGTTGTTTTGGGAGAACAGAAGCACCGGGAAGATACTTAGCAGCAATATGATGAGTTTATTTTTCATGGCTTTTTAAAAAGAAAGGGGTTTGAACAAAACCCCTTTCCAAAGAAATATTAAAAATTAGAAACCTATGGTTGCTTCGAACATAATTCCATTGAATTTACCTCCTGAAAGTGCTGATTTCTGTTGTTTTGGTACTGAGGTATCCATTACATCCCATACAGTGCTTTCGTTGTATTTCTGAGTTACATATTCCACTTTAGCAAGAACGTTTTTAGTCATAAACCAACCGCCTGCGATGTTGAATCTGTCGATTTTTCTTTCTGCAGCTCCATCAAAATCTTTACCGTTAATAGAGTTGTATTTTCCTCCTAAGTAGAACTGTTCTTTTCCACCGAATCTGTACAATAACTCTCCTGCATACTGGTTATAAGTACCATCTGAATCTCTCTTAGTAGTAGCGTTGAGCAATTTGTTACCGGTTACATATTCGTATGTTCCGAAGAATTCCAAACCTTTGTATTTAACGAATGGGTTAATCTGAACAGCTGTCATTTCTTTGAAACCAGGGTCAAATCTACCAGTTGCCTGATTTGAAGTACCCATTGCATCAGATAACGCACTGTTTGCGGTGTTGGTTACCAATAAAAGATAATAATATCTTGAACCCGCTCTGTCATCTCCGTATAATTTACCGTTAGTGCTTAAACCGTTGGTTTTAATTACTGATCCGGATAATCTCAATCTTAAATCCTCCTGAATCTGTTTGTCATATGCTAATTTTGCATAGATAGACGGTTTGTTGTCGGCAGTTCCTTTAGTAGCAGTCTGGTTAAGTTTACCATTAGAAACCCCTAACATACCCATGAAACCGTTTTTGTAGTAATAAACCTCTCCGAATGCCTGTGTTGTAAAGGAATCCATGATGTTGTTTTCACCAAATGAATTGTTGATTGCTTCAGCATTATCAGTTCTTTTGAAATGTGCATCCCCGAAGTTGATTTCGTCCATACCCACTTTCAGTCTAACATCTTTCATTACATTTTCCAAAAATCCTTTAGAAATAAAGTCAAGATTGTCAACCTGGATATATCCTCCTTTTACCCAAGCTTCGTTGTGGTGACGTGCAGAAAGATAAGTTCTCAAATGCATTTTCACTCCTTTTGCAAGGTAAGCGTTGATATCTAAATTCGCAGTCGGCAAGTTGAAATCGCTACCCATTGTATTGAGTACATAATCTTTACCTAAAGCTGCTTTTGTGGAATGATCCAAAGCCTGGAACTGTAAAGCGAAATCGCCGCCTACTGAAACTTGTACTCCATCATACTCAGGAGATTCTCCTTTTGGATCTTCAAAGATGTTACGGGTTGTTTTTTCCGGAGCCAGATAGTCTCTCATTGAAGTTGTAGTTTCCTGAGCGTTTAGTACACTTACTCCGGAGAACAGTACTGCAAGCATTGAAGCTCTCATTAACATAGTTTTCATATTCTTAAAATTTTAATTTTTATATTTAAATTAGTTGGCTACCACATTTACTGTGATTTTCACATCGTTACCAGTTTTCACAGTGTTCATCATAAATGATGGTGGAGTCACTCCGTAATCAGTTAATTTGATAGATTCTGTTCCTGTGATGGTGTAATTGTTACCGCTTTTGGCTACAGTTACCGGGAAGCTTACTGTTTTAGTTACGTTGGTCACTGTAAGTTTTCCTGTCATTGTTCCTTTACCCATATTTACAGAAGTCGCAGTAAAAGTGATGTTAGGATACTTGTCAGCTTGCAGCGCTTTATAAGCATTGCTGTCCATTGCTCCTTTTCCGCTTTTTAGTGTCTTAGAACCCATTCCGTAAGTAATATCGGTAATGGTGTTTCCTGCAACGTTTCCGGAGAAAGATCCTGCTGTGGAAGTCATAGACCAGTCGTGCATGGTTGAAGTTCCTGTAACGGTAGTTTTAACTGTTTTACTGCTAATTTTCTGTGCAGCTACAAGGCCGGAAAAAAGTCCGAATGCTAAAACCAAGATTTTGAAGTTTGCTAAATTTTTCATGTTTCTAAAATTTAATAATTATCGTTATTTATCTGTTCCCTTATTTTGTACTACAAAGATAGAACGATATTTATCAAATCCATAATAAAACAGCTTTAAATTCATATGACATATATCTTATTGCGGAAGATGATTAAATTATAAACAATAAAAACCGTATATTATTTAATAATTTACTAAAATATGAAATAATTTATAGTTTATACTTAAAAAAAAGAATGCAACGTTAAATAATGTTAAAAAGAATTTTAAACATCCATTTAATAAAGCGTGACAGAAGTCATATCAAAGAATATAAATATGTGAAAATAAAAGATATATTTATAGAAAGAATTGTGCTGAATGACGTTTATTAATAAATTTTAGTTATTTAGGCACATATATTAATAGGAATTAAATGTTTGGACCGGTGGACGTTATGAAGCCAAACTAATATTAAACTCTTTCAGTCTGATTTACGCCCTCATCTAATATATAGACAGATGATCGCACAAAAAAACCTCTGCAATGAAACAGAGGTTTTGTACCCGGTGCCGGAATCGAACCGGCACATCTTTCGATACTAGAGTTTGAGTCTAGCGCGTCTACCAATTCCGCCAACCGGGCAGCTTTAAATTGGTGTGCAAATATAGAATTTTTTTTATTTCCGAAAAACTATTTATGATAATTTTTCAATATTAATGCGAAGTTGAGCCGCATTGATCTGAGAATCTGAAAACTAAATTTTACTACATTAAAAATCCAGCTCCAGTCCGTCATTAGCAAGATACACGTTTTCAGGAAGTTCACTCTGTGTTTCACCATGCCTGCCTAGATGGTGGGAAATATGCGTAAGATACATTTTCTTAGGTTTCAGTTCCTCAAAAAGTTCCAAAACCTGCGGTAAAATGAAGTGTGCAGGGTGAAAGTTCTCCTTTCGGATACAGTTCAGTATCAAATAATCCAGATTCTTCAGTTTTTCCTTTTCGATCTCTGAAATATAACTTGCATCCGTAATATATGCGAGATTCTTAAACTTAAAACCCAATATCGGAATCTTATAATGCATCACTTCTACAGGAATCACTTCGGCATCAAACAGACTGAACTCTTTATCGATTTCGTGCATTTCAAAAGAAGGAGCACCGGGATATTTCACATTGGCAAATGCGTACGAAAACCTCTGCTTTACTTCATCACCAACTCTTTTGACGCAGTACAGGGATACATCTTTTCCGGTGCGGAAAATCAAAGGTCTCACGTCGTCCAACCCGATCACATGGTCGTTATGTTCGTGGGTTAGCAGAATTGCGTCCAGATGGTCTTCTTTATTATCCAGCATCTGCATCCGGAAATCCGGACCACAGTCGATCAGAATTTTTTTGCCGCCATCTGTAGTGACCAAAGCCGACGAACGGTAACGTTTATCTCTGGGATCTGATGATGTGCAAACTTCACAATGGCAGCCAATGACAGGAATCCCCTGCGAAGTACCGGTTCCTAAAAATTTCAACTTCATATCTTAATGACTGTTATTTATCTGTAAAAATAGTAAAATAGCACTTACTCTCTTAACAAATAATGAAATTTCGGCAACTCTTCCCTATCAGTTTTATGCGAATCTTTTCCAATGCATATAAGACAAAGATCATGTGCCCTACTTACGAGCATCTGCAAGAAAAATTATGTTATTGCGTGAATAATTCTTAATTTTACGCAAAATTAAAATTGCCCGTGCTTAATCAACAACTGACACCCAAACAGAAAGCTTTAGCCATTAATTTAGACGCCAATATTTACGGAACTTTTGCCGAGATTGGCGCCGGTCAGGAAACTGTTCGGCATTTTTTCCGAGCCGGTGGCGCGTCGCGCACGATCGCAAAAGCGATGTCGGCATATGACAAAGATTTCAGTGATGCCATTTACGGAAAGGAAGCCAAGAACAGATATGTTACGCAAAACCGTCTCCGTAAGATGCTCCGGTATGAAGTTTCGTTAATTGAAGAACGGCTGACGCGGGAAAACAACCCAGGCAGAAAATTCTTTTCCTATGCCAATACGGTAACGACCATCAATTTCAACAAAACGATGAAAGGTCACGGCTGGGTGGGTTTACGTTTTCAGCTCGATGAGAAGGAAGATTATAATGAAATTGTTTTCCACGTAAAGTTTATGGAAAATGATGCGACGCTGCAGCAGGAAACTTTGGGAAGTCTTGGGGTCAATTTAATTTACGGTGCTTATAATTTCTCAGATAATCCCCGCAAGCTGATTGAATCTTTATACGATGATATTTCGACCGACAATGTGGAGATCGATATGATCGATTTCAGCGGACCTGCTTTTACTTATGTTGACAACCGACTGATGAGTCTGCAGCTGGTGAAAAACGGGATGACTGATGCTGTGATTTTCAATCCGGAAGGAAACAATATGCTTCCTGCGGATATTCTTTATAAGAAAAACATTTTCGCAGTGCGCGGAAGTTTCCGCCCTGTAACCCTTGTGAATATTGATATGTTCGAGAGAGGGCTCGAGATGTTCATGAAAGATTCCAACTGCAGTTTTGAAGAAACAGTAGTGCTTTTTGAAATTACCATTTCCAATTTAAGAGCAGCAGGCGATATTGACGAGCGCGATTTCCTTGACAGGGTTGATGTACTTGCGAAGTTAGGTTATACGGTCATCATTTCGAATTTCTCAGAATATTACCGTCTTATTGATTATTTTGCCAATTATACGAACGGAAAAATAGGCGTTGCAATGGGCGTTAACAATCTTCTCGACGTCTTTGACGAGGATTACTATAAAAACCTGTCAGGAGGCATTCTGGAGGCTTTCGGTAAGTTTTTCAAACAGGATATGAGGGTTTATCTATATCCTTACAAAGATCCTGAAACCCATGAACTACTGACTTCCAACAATTTAAAGGTTCATGACAACCTTAAAGAATTGTATAAATATTTCAAACTGAATCAGCGCATTGTGGATATTAAAGACTATAATCCAGACTACTCTGAAATTTACTCACGCGAAATCCTCAATAAAATTGCCAATCACGAAACCGGCTGGGAAAAACAGGTACCGGACGGCGTTGCCGAAATGATCAAAGAACGCGGAATGTTCGGTTACAAGGAAGAATTAAAACTTAAAGAATTTTCTTAAAAAATATCATGTCTGAAATCAAAAAAAGACTTTCCTCTATTCTGGAAAGCCCGAATCATAATACGGAAGCTAAACTGCAGAAAATCTGTTTCCTCCTCGATCAGGAAATCCCGTACTTTAACTGGACAGGATTTTACTTTAAAAACGGTGATAAAGAGGAATTGATTTTAGGTCCTTATGTGGGTGCTGAAACCGATCACACCGTTATTCCTTTCGGAAAAGGAATTTGCGGACAGGTGGCTGTTTCCAATGAGACATTCGTAGTTCCTGATGTCCATGAACAGGACAATTACTTAAGCTGTTCCATCGATACCAAAGCAGAAATCGTGGTTCCGATTATTAAAGACGGTGAAAACATCGGGCAGATCGATATTGATTCCCACACTTTGAATCCTTTCACGAACGAAGACCGCGAAATGCTGGAATGGCTTTGCGGCGAGGTTGCGAAGATTCTTTAATTCATTATTTTTCCGCCAAATCTGATATTCCGGCTGCATCCAGCCGGAAAACTGTCCATTCTTCCATCGGTTTGGCTCCCAATGCTTTGTAGAATTCGATAGATGGCGTATTCCAGTCCAGTACCGACCATTCGAAGCGGCCGCAGTTTTCGTCTTTTGCTATTTTTGCCAATTCGATCAGCAGGGACTTTCCGTAGCCTTTTCCGCGGTGTTCAGGCTCTACAAATAAATCTTCAAGATAAATCCCCGGCTTGCCGACAAAGGTGGAAAAATTGTAAAAATAGAGCGCAAATCCCACGGGGTTTCCGTCTTCTTCAGCGATTAAAACTTTCGCGAAATTATTGCTGAATATATTCTTTCTGAGTTCTTCAACAGAGGTGATGACATCATTTTCCAATTTTTCATAGACCGCCAGTTTTTTAATTAAATCAAATATAACGGGAGTATCATTTTCTGTTGCTTTTCTGATCTGGAACATTTTTCTGTATTTTAAAGATCAAAAATAATGATTTTCATCGGGTTTTTGCAAGAAAAAACTTACCATAGCCCCGATTGAACGGCATGTCTGAGCTCTTTTTCGGCGGCGGCTTCGCCGCCGCCGAAAAAAGCGAGTAGTGAAAGCGGGAAAAAGCTTCAAAAAAAACCTCCGGAAATTTCCGAAGGTTTAGTATTTATTGAAAACAATTTTATTTTAGATTTCTGTATCCAAATCCCAATTCTGTAAATAATCGTGGACATGTTTCAGGAACATTCCGCCCAAAGAACCGTCCACTACACGGTGATCGTAAGAATGTGACATGAACATCAGGTTACGGATCGCGATAACGTCGCCGTCCTTCGTCTCAAGTACAGCAGGCTTCTTCACAATAGCTCCCACCGCCAATATAGCAACCTGGGGCTGAGGAATAATAGGCGTTCCCATTAAATTGCCAAAACCTCCCACATTGGAAATGGTGTAAGTGGCGCCCTGCGTATCTTCGGGTCTCAGTTTTTTATTTCTTGCGCGGTAAGCCAAGTCGTTGATCGCTTTTGCAAGACCTGAAAGGGAAAGCTGATCAGCGTTTTTAATCACAGGAACAATTAAATTTCCGTCCGGAAGTGCGGTTGCCATTCCGATATTGATGTTTTTCTTTTTGATAATTTTGTCACCGTCAACTGACACGTTAATCAGAGGGAAATCCTGAATGGCTTTCACAATTGCTTTCACGAAAATCGGCATGTAAGTGAGTTTTTCACCTTCTCTTTTCTCGAATAAATCTTTATGCTTCGTTCTCCATTTTACAACGTTCGTTACGTCAGTTTCGATGAATGAGGTAACGTGAGGAGAAATTCTTTTGGAATTCACCATCGCATCGGCGATAATTTTCCGCACTCTGTCCATCTGGATCACTTCATCTCCCTCTCCTACTTTAACCGGAACAGCAACCGGAGCCGGAGCGGAAACCGGAGTTTGAGTCGGAGTTTGAGTCGGAGCAGCTACAGCAGCAGTCTGAGCCGGTTTGTTTGCTCTGTCAGCTACATAAGCCAGTATATCCTCTTTCGTGATTCTGCCTTCCAATCCGCTTCCTTTAACAGACTGTAATTCGGTTTCGGAAATATTTTCCTGCTGTGCTATATTTTTAACCAAAGGAGATAGATAGATATCACCTGAGAAATTCTGGCCCGCAGACTTCGCCAATGGCTGTTCCAGTTCTTTTACTTCGTCGGCTGAAAGCTGTGGAATTTCAGTCTGTACGTCGGCATGAGATTTAGGTTGCTGCGTTTGCTCAGCAACCGGTTCACCGGCACCTGAAACTTCAAGAACGGCAATTGCCTCTCCAATTTTGGCTACTTCATCTTTCTGTTTCAGAATTTTAATAATTTTTCCTGAAACCGGTGTAGGAACATCGGAATCTACTTTGTCGGTCGCGATTTCAACGACAGAATCGTCTTCTTTCACCATATCTCCTTCGCTGAACAGCCAACTGATGATTGTCGCTTCCATCACACCTTCTCCCATTGAAGGAAGTAATAATTTATATTCTGCCATTTTTATTAATTCGGTTTTGACAAAGATAAAAATTTTTGCTGATTAACGAAATCTGAATTTTTAAGCCAGATTTTTGGTTTTTTTGTAATGATTAAGTAAGACAAAAAACCAGAACTGATTGTGGAAAAATATTTGGAGTATTTTCAGAATTCAATGATTAAATTTGCATTCATAATCCAAAAGAAAAATGAAGAATTTATACATCGTCGCCCTCTTCCGTTTCAAAGAAAATTACATGATGGACGCTATTGAACTTTTGAAAAAATTAGTATTTGAAACCCGTAAAGAAGAAGGCTGCCTGCAGTACGATCTGATTGAAGACAGCGAAAATAAGGGCATTTTTTTCCTGGTAGAACTTTGGGAAACTGAGGAACACCATCACCAGCACAACGCTTCGGAAAATCTTTTTGAATTCCGGAAAAGCGCGGCTCCTCTCTTTGAAAGTGCTTCGGAGGTTTACCGGGGATCGAAACTTTTTTAATACAATTCAGCATCAAACACTTCCATGAAGTGTTTTTTTATTTTCGTCTTCAATTCTACAATTTCCCCCGCAGAGAATTCTCTTTCGAGTTCGCGTTTTAGCGAGGTAACGGCTTTATCCTTAATTCCGCACGGAATGATATATTCGAAATACCGCAGATCCGTGTTCACGTTTAACCCGAAACCGTGCATCGTCACCCATTTTGAAGTTTTCACGCCCATTGCGCAAATTTTGCGGGCGTAAGGTTTGCCCACATCCAGCCAAACGCCGGTTTCGCCCTCACTTCTTTCGCCTTTCAGTCCGTATTCAGCAATGGTCCGGATGATTACTTCCTCCAGATTTCTCATATATAGAAAGATGTCGGATTTAAAATTATCCAAATCCAAAACGGGATAACCTACCAACTGGCCGAAACCGTGATAAGTGATGTCTCCGCCCCGATTGGTCTTCACAAATGTGGCATTGATTTCTTCGAGTTTCTGAGCATTAGCCAGCATGTTATGTTCATCGCCGGACTTTCCTAGAGTATAAACGTGCGGATGTTCCACAAACAAAAGATAATTTGGTGTTTCTTCGTATTCTCCATCTGTTCTGGCTCGGTTTTTCAGTTTCAGATCGATGATTTCCTTCATTAATTTTTCCTGATAACTGAAGGCTGGTTCATAATCCATCAAACCCAATTCCTCAAATTTTAACCTTCTGTTCTGTAACGCTGTCATGTCTTGTAATAATATTTTAGAATCGTGAAAACCCTCATTCTAAGAGAAAAAAGTAAATCTTTTATCAATTCCTGCTTCAGGAAAATGATTAAATCACAAACTATTTTATCCACCGCAAAAATACAAAATTAATTTATTATGCTTCGAATAAAACTTGCGCCTTTTCCTTTCCAATCTCCTTTCTGCAAAAGAATATTCACGAACGCAGTTCCGATAATTCCTCCCGCCGCATTTGCTGTTACTTTTTGAAAATCATCTTTACTCTTTATCCCGAACCCAATCATTACCGGGTTTTTCAAATTCAGCGCAGCGAGGTTTTGCAGGTATTGTCCGTTATTGATTTCTTTCGAAGCGTTTCCCGTTGTAGACGAACTGGACACCGCGTACAAAAATCCTGAACTTAAAGAATCCAGATATCTGATGCGTTCATCCGAAGTTTCCGGCGTTACCAGAAAAGAAAAATTGAGCTGGTATTTTTCTAAAATCTGTCTGTAATTTTTCTCAAATTCGATTGGCGGAAGATCAGGAATAATTAATCCAGAAACTCCTGATTCAGCGCATTCGTGACAAAAATTTTCAAAACCGAAACTCAAAACGGGATTGATATACCCCATTAAAACAACAGGTATTTTAATCTCTAATTTTATAGATTTCAGCTGTTCAAAAAGTTTAACGATCGTCATTCCGTTAAGAAGTGCTAGTTCATGCGCCTTTTGAATTACCGGACCGTCAGCAACAGGATCGGAGTAAGGCATCCCGATTTCCACCATTTCCGCACCGGAACTTTGGATGATTTTCAGAACTTCTGTAGTGTCTTCCAGTCCGGGAATTCCGGCAGTGAAGTATATATTGAGTTTTTTGTGGTGTTGGATGTTGGATGCTGGATGCTGGATGTTATCTGTGTTAGTCATAATTCTTGTTTTTACTAAATATTCTTAAAATACCGAAACCCACGCCCCGACGTGAGCGGAGCTCTTTTTGTGCAGCGGAGCGGAACAAAAAAGCGGGAGCGGAAGGCGGATTAAGGCGCCCAAATACTGCTACAAATGTTTAAGGTAAGTTTCCATGTCTTTATCTCCGCGACCGCTCAGGCAGACCACGACGACATCGTCTTCCCTGAATTTTTTCTTTTCCAGAACGGCTAAAGCGTGAGCAGATTCTAAAGCAGGAATGATGCCTTCCAGTTTCGTGAGTTCCATCGCAGATTTTAAAGCTTCATCATCATTGATGGAGAAAAATTCCGCTCTTTTTTCTTTAAACAGATTCGCATGAAATGGTCCGATTCCCGGATAATCCAGTCCCGCGGAAATGGAATGCGGTTCGATCACCTGACCGTCTTCTGTCTGCATCACCAGACTTTTGCTGCCATGCAAAACGCCCAAAGTTCCGAGAAATGTCGTGGCTGCAGATTTACCGGAATCCACACCAAAACCGCCGGCTTCTGCAGCGATAAGTTTTACATCCTCTTCATTCACGAAATGGTAGAAAGTTCCTGCAGCATTGCTTCCGCCGCCCACACATGCCATTACATAATCGGGATTTTCCCTGCCAATTTTTTCTTTCAGCTGCCATTTTATTTCTTCTGAAATCACACTTTGAAACCTTGCCACCAAATCGGGAAAAGGATGCGGACCCACCACACTTCCGATGATGTAGTGCGTTGTTGTGGAATTGTTGATCCAGTCGCGTAAAGCTTCATTCACCGCATCTTTCAGCGTTTTGGATCCTGAAGTTGCAGGAATCACAGTGGCGCCGAGCATTTTCATTCTCGCTACATTTGGAGCCTGTCTTGCAATATCGACTTCGCCCATGTAAACGATACATTCCAAACCGAGCAGTGCGCATGCTGTTGCGGTAGCGACACCGTGTTGTCCGGCTCCGGTTTCCGCTATAATCCGGTGTTTTCCCAGTTTTTTGGCAAGCAAAGCCTGTCCTAAAGCATTGTTGATTTTGTGTGCGCCGGTATGATTCAAATCTTCTCTTTTAAGATAAATCTGAGTCTGGTATTTTTCACTGAGATTCTCTGCAAAATATAATGGTGTGGCTCTCCCGACGTAGTTTTTTAATAAATCCCGGAACTCTTCTTTGAATTCAGAAGATTCGATGATGTTGAGATAGTTATTCTGTAATTCCTCCACATTTGGAAAAAGCATTTCGGGAACAAAGGCGCCGCCAAATTCGCCGTAATAGCCGTTTTCGTCAGGATTCTTATAATTTTTCATAGAATTGTTTTATTTTTTGAAGATCTTTTACGCCGGGTTCGGTTTCAAATTTTGAATTGATGTCCAGTGAAAAAGGTGGATGGTTGATAGTTGATAGCTGACTGATATTTTCCAAAGAAATTCCGCCACTCAAAAAGTAGGGCTTGGTGATTTCTATACTGTTTAAAATTTGCCATTCAAATGTTTTTCCTGTACCGCCAAATACTTTTGAATCGGTATCGAAAAGAATAAAGTTGATGGCTGAGGGTTGATGGTTGATGGTTTTTTGAAGTTCTTCGGTGGTTTGGTTTCCGATTCTTATCACTTTAATGATTTTAATTTCGCTATTTAATTTACTACGCAATTCAGTAATATAGTTTTCGTCTTCGTCGCCATGAAGCTGGATATAATTCAACGCTGCATCTTCAGCAACTGCCGCAATATTTTCTACTGTCTCATTGACAAAAACTCCCACTTTTCCAGCATGATTAATTCCTGAAATCTCGTTTAAGCTTAAATGATCTAAAACATATCTGGGAGATTTTTCATAAAATATAAAGCCCAGAAAGTCGGTTTTCAGATCAATTAATTCCTGAATTTGATCAGGCTTTGTAAGGCCGCAAATTTTCAGTTTCATGATGATATTTTGGTTATAAATTCTTCAAAAGCTGTCCCGGGATTTTCATTTTTCATAAAATATTCACCCATTAAGAAACCGTCAAAGCCTTTTTCTTTAAGGAATTTAAAATCTTCCACGCTGTAAATTCCGCTTTCTGCAACGTATAAGGTACCTTCGGGCAAAAGATTTTTAAGGTTAACGGAATGCTGCAGATCCACTTTAAAATCTTTCAGATTCCTGTTATTAATTCCCACTAAATCAACGTTATTATTGAAATGCATGAGTTCATCTTCAGTGTGTATTTCGAGCAGGACTTCTAAACCCAACTGATGTGACAGTTCTGTAAATTCATGAACCTGACTTGCTGACAGACAGGCAGCTATTAATAAAACAACATCCGCCCCGATGGATTTTGCTTCATAAAACTGATATTCATCAATCATGAAATCTTTCCTCAAAACCGGAATATTAATTTCTTTTCTGACCTTTAAAATATCCACAAAATTTCCACCAAAAAAATCAGAATCCGTTAAAATTGAAATTCCGCTCGCGCCAAAGTTTTCATATGACTTTGCCACTTCCAAAACGTTAGCTTTTTCGCTGATAATTCCTTTGCTCGGTGACTTCCGTTTGAATTCTGCAATGATTCCCGATTTTGATTTCAGGCTTTCTTTTAATGAAAAAGTTTCACGGTCAAAAAACTCGGAATCTTTCAGCTGCTCCACTGAAATTTGAGATTTTGAAACCTGAATTTCTTTCTTCTTCGCTGCGATAATCTGATCTAAAATATTCATTTCCAGCTGTTAATTTAATATATTCTGTAAGCTTTTGAGCGCTTTTCCGCTTTCTAAACTTTCTACAGCCAAAGCGAGACAATCGCTGTAATCACCGTATTTTTCTGTGTTTTTTAAAGCCATAGCCGCATTGGCAAGCACTACCGAATTCTGTTCGTAAGATCCATTACCTTCCAGAACGGATTTAAAAATTTTTGCTGCATCCTGCTTAGTACTTCCCCCGAAAATACTTTCGGCGTCTGTATTTTTAAATCCCAATTCCTGGGCAGAAAAGATATATTCTCCGGATTTATCGAAAATCTTGGTATCTGAAGTCAGTGAAATCTCGTCGTAACCGTCGAGTGCATGAACGAGGAGAAAATTATCCTGTTTTTTCTGCAGCAGATACTGATAAATCCGAGCAATTTCTAAACTGTACACTCCAATCATCGAAAACTTAGGTTTTGCAGGATTGACCAGCGGACCCAGAATATTGAAGAACGTTCTTAAGCCCAATCCTTTTCTTAAAGGCGCGACCGAGCGTAAGGCCGGATGAAACAGCGGCGCGTGAAGAAAACAGATATTTCCTTTAAACAAATCTCCACGTAAATCTTCTGAGCTGGTTTTAAACTTATAGCCGAGCTCTTCCAGCACATTGGACGAACCTGAAATGGATGAAACGCCGTAATTGCCGTGTTTCGCGACTTTTTGACCGGTTCCGGCCACCACAAAACTTGCGAGCGTAGAAATATTGAACGTATCTTTCCCGTCACCGCCGGTTCCTACGATATCCACCAAATCTTCGGTTCCCAAATCAACCGTTACAGAAAGCCGCAGAAGCGCTTCCTGAAAACCCTCCATTTCTTCGAGCGTAATGCTGCGCATCAGAAAAACCGTAACAAATGCGGTGACTTCATTTTCATTGAATTTGTTTTGGGCAATTTCAGTGAGAATGGATTTCGCTTCAGCTTTTGAAAGCGTATTGTGGTTGAATAAATATTGTAAAATCTGTTTCATTTTTAATGGTTAGTGGTTAGAATTTGATAATTAATAATTAACAAATAGTTATCAACAATTAATCATTAAGAAAGTTTTCCAAAATCTGCTTTCCATCCGGCGTTAAAATACTTTCCGGGTGATACTGAACAGCGTGAACATCGTAAGTTCTGTGTTTCAAACTCATGATCATTCCGTTTTTATCGATGCTTGTGATTTCTAGTTCTTCAGGGAAATCTTCAGGATTTACTGCCCACGAATGATATCTGCCAACTTCCAAAGTCTCAGGTAAATTCCTGAAAATTTTATGTTCCTTAATCTGCGTGGATTCCGTCGCAACACCGTGATAGATTTCTGAAAGGTTGATCAAGCTTCCGCCAAAAGCCTCTGCAATTGCCTGCTGACCAAGGCAAACTCCGAGAATTGATTTTATAGGCGCATATTTTTTAATAACATCAAGCAAGATTCCGGCTTCTTCGGGAATTCCCGGACCCGGTGAAAGAATAATCTTGTCGTATTTCTCTATTTCTTCCAAAGAGATCTGATCGTTTCTGAAAACCTCTACTTTTTCACCGATAATCTGTTCAATCATCTGAACGAGATTGTAGGTAAAACTGTCGTAATTGTCGAAGACTAATATTTTCATGTGGATTTATTAATTGTGGATAATGATTTAAGCGAGTTTTTCTGCTTTCAGAATTGCTTTCTTTAAAGCTCCAAGCTTGTTGTTTACCTCTTGGAGTTCAAGTTCCGCCTGTGATTTCGCGACAATTCCGGCGCCGGCCTGATAATACAAAGTATTGTTTTTGCTTAAAAATGTGCGGATCATAATCGCCTGATTGCAGCTTCCGTCGAAACCGACAAATCCGATACAGCCGCCATAATAGCTCCGTGAGGTTTTCTCATAGTCATCGATAAGCTGCATGGCGCGGTATTTTGGGGCGCCGCTCAATGTTCCCTGAGGAAAGGTAGCGGCGATCATTTCATAAGGATTCTGTTCTTCGGAAATTTCGGTTGTTACTTCCGAGACCATGTGAATCACATGAGAGAAAAACTGGATTTCTTTCAGTTTGGAAACTTTAGTATTTTTCCCGAGAATACTTAAATCATTTCTCGCCAGATCAACAAGCATCGTATGTTCAGCATTTTCTTTTGCGTCTTTTTTAAGTTCTTCCGCGGCCTTTAAATCTTCCTCTATGTTTCCGGTCCGTTTGAAAGTTCCGGCGATCGGATGAATAATGGCGTGATTATCCTTGATGATCAGCTGACTTTCAGGACTTGAACCTATCAGTTTATAATCTCCATAATCAAAGAAAAACAGATAAGGCGATGGATTGATATTCCGTAAGGCGCGGTAAACATTGAATTCATCGCCAACAAACTTCTGCTGAAATCTGCGGCTCAAAACCAACTGAAAAACATCCCCGCGGAAACAGTGTTTTTTTGCTGTTTCCACTGAATTTCTGTATTCTTCATCGGTCAAATTTGATTCTTCCTCTCCTGTTTTTTCAAACGGGAAAATCGGGGCATTTTTTTGCTGGATTAAATTTTCAATGACTGCAGCTTCAGATTTTAAACCTTCAATTTTATTTTCAATCAGAAACATTTCATCATTGTGGTGATTAATGGCAATCACGTACTGATAAAGGCGGTAACGCAACAATGGAATTCTGTTTTCCTCTGAAACCTCTTTAAATTTAATATTTTCGAAAAACGGAATTGCATCATAAGAAGTATAACCAAAAAATCCCTGTGCAGATTTTCCGACAGGTAAATTCGGCTCCTGGCATTCAAATGTTTTTGAAAAATTCTGAAGTAGATCAGTAAGTTTTTCCTTTTCTATATTGATTTTTTCGGCGCTTTCAAGCGGGAATTTAATCTGTGCTTCCTGATAATTTCTGATTTCGATTCCGGCAATGGCATTCACTGCGATAAATGAAAAATTATTGGCGGTATTCTGATTTCCGGCGCTTTCTAAAAGGATGGTATCCCGAAACTGGTCGCGAAGCCTGAGGTAAATTCCGATGGGCGTAAAAAGATCGCTCAGTGTAGATTTTACGGTGGTTTTCAGTTTAATATGTTGATTAAATTTCATTGTAATTCCTGGGTTTTAAAAATAAAAAAAGACTTTAACGCAATGTCAAAGTCTTCTTATTTTTTTGTTGGGATATATTTACACAAAAGAACAGTGCTCAAGACTTTGAAAGTTTTGAGGCCACCACCAGTTTGTATTGTTGATCGTTTTCATTGGGACAAATATAGAAATGTTTTTCAAAAAAACAGAATTTTTTTCAGAATTTTAAATTACCCCATCACAGAAACTCCAATAAGTCTTCCGATCGCAAAGGTTATTGCCGCCGCCAAAAGACCGAAAATGACCTGTCTCATTCCCGAGAACCAGACGCTTTTTCCGGTGAACAGCGTGATTGCCGAACCAATCAGGAATAAACCGACTGCGCTGAATCCTGCGCTGAAAACAATAGCTTTGGTTCCGCCCCAAAAGAAAAACGGAATAACCGGAATGATAGCGCCCACTGCAAAAAGGAAAAACGATGCTAAAGCTGCTTCCATCGCGGATCCTTTTAATTCTTCAACGTTTATTCCCAACTCCTCCTGCACCAGAAACTGGTGCGCTGAAGATTTATCACTCATCATCTGATCAGCCATTTTTTCTGCCTGCTGTTGCGGTATTCCTTTTGCGCGGTAGATGAGGGCGATTTCTTTCAGTTCGCCTTCAGGATTCACTTCCAGTTCATCCATTTCCAGAGACATTTGGTTCTCGTAAAGTTCTTTTGAACTCTGTACCGAAATCCATTCGCCAAGCGCCATGGAAAGTGCTCCGGCTAACAAACCGGCCAAACCTGTCAGCAAAACTTCACTTTGTCCGGAAGTCGCTCCCGCAATTCCCATCACGAGAGAAAAATTGGAAACCAAACCGTCATTTCCGCCTAAAACCGCAGCTCTTAAAGCATTTCCTCCCACCGAACGGTGTCTTTTTTCAAATCTTGAAAGCACATTGCCGGCAACTTCAGGATTGTTTTCCAGGACAGTTTCCAAAATTTTCACATGCGAAGTATCGGAAACAGACGCCGGTGTGCCGGTTTTTATTCTGGCTTTTCCCACCGAATTTGCAAGGCTTTTTTCAGTATCCATTAACACACCAAGAACATAATCGTAACCAATTAATGAACCGATGACCTTTAAAGTTTTTGCCCTTCCGGACGGTTTCGGCATCTGGTTTTCGGTGAGCCCTGTCTTTTTCAGGAATGCCAAAGCATGAGATTTTTCAATTTCACTCATTTGCCGGAAGACCTCTTTTACATTCTTATTTTCTTCTTTTTCAGCTAAAATTCGGTAAAGAAAAGAAGCATCAACTTCTGTCTGTATGTTTTTTAAGTTCATTATTTACTGTTTTTAAGAGGTTGATAACAAGTATATCAGTTTTAATCCAGCGCTTTATACAAATTTAATCATTTTTAATTCATAAAACACTGGATTACTGATTTTTATACAGTTTAAAAACTCAAGAGTTTTATTACTCTTCTACATTTTTAATGGCCATTAACAGGGTGTAAGCGCCTTTAATTACAAACTTTTTACCGGCGTTTTTCATGTCGAAGTTCGAAAGTTCTGTATATCCGTTTTCTGAATTTCCGATGGTGACAGGAAACATTCTGAAACTTTTGGGTTTCACTTCTTCAAAGATGTACTGTCTGTTTTCCCAGGTTACAATAGCATCGTCGGGCACTACAAAACCTTCTTCGGCGTTCACCTCAACTTCAGCATTCATAAAAGTTCCGGGTATTAAAGACTGATCGTTATCAATTAAATCACAGTGCACCAAGACACTGCGGTCTGCGGCGAAATCTTTGCCGATGAGTTTGACTGTGGCAGCGTACTTTTTCTCAGGATTTTGGTTGGTAAAAGCATATACCCGCTGTCCTACCGAAATTTTATTCAGGTCTTTTTCGAAAACCTTCAGTTCCAGATGAGTCCGGCTGCTGTTGACAATAGTATAAAGCACTTCGGCAGGCGAAACATACTGTCCCACGGTAACATTCACGTTGGATACATAGCCGGAAATCGGTGCTGTAACCGCAGTGCTTTTCTGAATATTTCCCGCACTTACTTTTCCGGGACTGATTCCATAAGATTGAAGCTGCGAGGCTATTCCGCGCAATGCTGCACTTTGGTTTTGTTCCTCACTCATTGCACGCTGGGTAACTTTGTTGGAACTTGCCTGATACTGGTTAAGGTATTTCTGTCTTTCATAATCTTTCCGCGCATAGCCGAGGCTGGATTTTGCTTGAAGATAATCCTGCTGGAGTTTTGCCAGCTGCGGATTTTCGACAACTGCCAGTGTCTGACCTTTCGATACATAATTTCCGGGCATAAACCTGGCGATTTTCACTATACCTCCGGATGCAGATGAAACACCTGACATGGCTTCCGGAGGGACGCTGATCTGTCCCGGCAGCATAATCTTGCTGGCAATATTTCTGTTATCAAGGATTTTGGTTTCTATACCTGCGTTTTTATGCTGCAGGTTGGTGAGGGTGATCTGGTCGCCCGTGACTGCAAAAGTCTGTTTCACTTCCGTTTCTTCTTTGGTTGAGCAGGAAAAAATGAGCGCGGCAGTACTTATTATTGTTATGAGTTTTTTCATTTTTAATCGTTTAAATTATTCGCCTTTTAAAGCGTTCAGTTCAATTAGTTTTTCGTTAATCAGCTTTTGGGTGTCAATGTATCGGTTCTGAATTCCGAGGCTTTGATTGACGAGCATGGTGTATTCGAGGTAATCTATTTCGCCTTCCTTTAAAAGCAGATTTGCCGTAAACATAATGGTTTCCGCGTTTTTCAGGCCATTGCTTCTGTAATAATCAAGTTCTGACTTCATTTTCTGATATTCGCCAAAGGTAATCGCATACTGATTTTTCAGATTTTTAACGGCAATCTGATAATTGTTTTCTGCTATCTGCTGATTGATTTTCTGACCTTCAATCAATGATTTCTGCGCAGTATTAAATACAGGCAGACCAACACCGATCATTCCGCTTTGAAAACGTTTTCCGTGGCCGTAGAATCTCTCATCTGCCCCAAACCCATACTGTGTTGCGGAGGTTACGCCAAAATTAAAACTTGGTAAAAGCTTCGTTTTTTCTGCATTCAGTTTTGCATTTTCAATGTTTTTCTGCTGTTCAAACTGTTTAAGAACGGCTGGATTTCCTACGTAAATTCCGTAATCTGAGATTTCCATATCGTAGAAACCGCCTTTTTCATTGGAATAGGAATCAGCATCATTAATGAGATAATTAAACTGAAGCAACGATAACTGACGGTCTTGTTTTAAGCTCTGCAGTTGAATTTCAGCCTGACTTCTGTAATTCTCTGCTGTTGTTTTCTCCAGGATATTGCTTTCACCGGCGCGTAAACGAAGTTCTGCCCTCCTGTGATATCCGGAATAAATGCTGTCGGTTTTCTCCAGAAGTTTCTGCTTTTCATCCAGATAATTCAGGGTATTATAAACCAATGCGAGGTCCCTTTTCAAGTACATTTTCTGAACATCAGCGGCCAGCATCGTATTTTTCCACTCTTCTATTAAAACCTGTTTCTGGGTTTTGTAGAACTTAGGCAACCTCAGTGTCTGATGTACGGAAACGGCGTTGTCCGCATACGCGGAATTCATCTGGCCGATTTCCCCGGTAATACTCAGCGGGTCGATCGCAACAGCAGATTTTTTAATCCTGTCCTGATACTCTGTTTTCAGTTGTCCGGACTTCAGATTTAGATTGTTCACCAGTGCTTTTTCGTACGCGGTCTCTAATGAAACCGGCGTCTGGGAAAAAATCTGAATACAGAAAACCAGAAATATGGTATTGAAATATTTACTTTTCATTATTTTAAATTTATTCATCCAGATTAAAGTTTTTTTTCCTTTGTGGAAAATGTTTTTCAAACCATATGTAAACGGTTGGCAAAATGAATAGCGTAAGGAAAGTTGCCAGCAGCAAACCGCCGATCACAACCGTAGCGAGCGGTCTCTGCACTTCTGCACCTTCGCCCTGACTTAAAGCCATTGGTAGAAATCCCAGTGAGGCAACCAAAGCCGTCATTAACACCGGCCTCAGTCTCATTTTTCCTCCGATCCGCACTACTTCATTCAAATCTGAATGGATTTCCTTCTGACGGTTGAATTCGGCAATCAACACAATTCCGTTAAGCACCGCGACCCCAAATAGTGCGATAAAACCAACACCTGCAGAAATACTGAAATTCATTCCGCGGAGCCAGAGGGAAAGTATGCCGCCAATGGCTGACAGTGGAATTGTTGTAAAAATAATCAGTCCGTATTTGACTGAACTGAAAGCAAAATACAGCATCAGGAGAATTAAGGCCAGACTCACCGGAACTGCGATTCCCAGACGTTTCTGCGCCTGCTGAAGGTTCTCGAAAGTTCCGCCATATTTAATAGTGTAACCGACGGGAAGCTTGAGCTCCTTATCAACTACCTGCTGTAGATCTGTAACGGTAGATTTTATGTCGCGACCCTTCACGTTGAAACCCACAATGATCCTGCGGTGCGCCTGTTCGCGCTGAATCTGGTTTACACTTTCCTTTACATCTACCGTTGCCACAGCATTTAAAGGAATTTCCCCACCGGAAGGTGACGCAATCAGCAGGTTTTTCACATCCTCCACATTTTTCCGGAGTTCACCGTCTAAGCGAACGACCAGATCGAACTTTTTTTCCTCTTCAAAAACAGATCCCGCACTTTGGCCTGCAAAAGCAGTATTCACCATTCTGTTGACGTCACCAATGCTCAGTCCGTATTGCGAAAGAGCCGCACGATTGTATTCAATAACAATCTGCGGCATTCCGGAAATCGGTTCCACATAAATATTTTCGGCTCCATTAATTTTCTTTGAAATTTCACCGAGTTTTTCAGCGTAAACTTTCAGGGAGTCTAAATTTTCACCAAAGATCTTACAAACCACATCCTGTCTTGCTCCGGTCATCAGTTCATTAAACCTCATATTCACCGGATACTGGAAAGAATACGTAACGCCGAGAAGATTTTTCTTGAGTTCCGCAGACATTTTTTCGGAAAGTTCATTATATGATTTCGCTGAAGTCCATTCTTTCCGCGGTTTCAGGATAATCATCATGTCGCTTGCATCAATAGGCATCGGATCCGTAGGGATTTCGCTGCTTCCGGTTTTCCCCACAATTTTTTCAATTTCAGGAAATTTATTCAAAAGAATCTGCTGGCTTTTCAAAACCGCTTCTGTGGAAGTCTTCAGGTTACTTCCCGGCAAAACTCTGGTATCCACAGCAAAATCACCTTCCGGAAGGGTTGGAATAAATTCGCCGCCCAATTTGGTCATTACAAAAACGGAAACAAAGAAAAGACCTATAACACTGAAGAACAATGGATTCTGATATTTTAAAACTTTTTTAAGAATTTTATCGTAGGCCGCTTCCAGCTTTTCCATCATCCGGTCTGCATAATTCTTTTTGTGCGATATCTTCTTTGACAGAAACAGGGCGCTCATCATCGGAACATAGGTCAAAGACAGGATAAATGCTCCTAAAAGTGCAAAAATTACCGTCTGCGCCATGGGTTTGAACATTTTTCCTTCTACCCCTTCAAGGGTGAGAATCGGAAGATAAACCATCAGAATAATGATCTGCCCGAACACCGCTGAATTCATCATTTTACCAGCAGAAGCCTGCACTGTTTCGTCCATTTCTTTTGTGGTAAGCAAACTTTTGTGTTGAAGTGTAGGCCCATGCAGCCGGTGAAGAATGGCTTCAACAATAATCACAGCGCCGTCCACAATTAAACCAAAATCCAGAGCTCCCAAACTCATCAGGTTTCCGCTGACGCCAAACATATTCATCATGATGAACGCGAAAAGCATCGCCAGCGGAATAACAGAGGAAACAATAAATCCGGCCCGAAGGTTCCCAAGAAAAACTACCAATACGAATATAACGATCAGAGCGCCTTCCACCAGATTTTTCGACACCGTGCTGATGGCGTTATTAACCATTTTTGTCCGGTCAAGGAAAGGTTCAATCACCACGCCTTCCGGAAGGGTTTTCCTGATTTCTTCGATCCTTGTTTTTACTTTTCCGATTACTTCATTTGAATTGGCGCCTTTCATCATCATTACTACCGCACCTGCCACTTCCCCTTTTCCGTTATAGGTCATTGCACCGTACCGGATGGCGTTTCCATACTGCACTTTTCCTATATTTTCAATCAGGACAGGTGTTCCGTCCGGAAGGTTTTTGACTACGGTTTTTTCGATGTCTCTAATTTTTCCCATTAAACCTTCTGTTCTGATGTAAAGAATAGTGGGACCTTTTTCAATATAAGCACCTCCGGTATTCTGATTATTGTTTTCCAGTGCCGCAAAAACCTCCTGCATTGTTACTCCCATCGATTTAAGCTGAGCCGGATTCACTGCAACTTCATACTGTTTGAGGTTTCCGCCAAAACTTGCCACATCAGCAACGCCATCGGTTCCCAAAAGCTGTCTTCTCACCACCCAATCCTGAATGGTTCGCAGTTCCATGGCATTATAGCGGTGTTCGTAGCCGGTTTTCGGCCTGAGGATGTACTGATAGATTTCGCCAAGACCTGTTGAAATTGGTGCCATTTCCGGAACACCGAGCGACCTCGGAATGTCTTTGGAAACATTCTGGAGGCGTTCCGAAACCTGCTGTCTTGCGAGATAAAGATCGACTCCTTCTTCAAAAACAATGGTTACTACCGAGAGCCCGAAGCGGGAAAAACTCCGCATCTGTTTAATGCCCTGAATGTTGTTCATCGACTGTTCCAAAGGAAAAGTGATGAAACGCTCCACATCGGGAGCTCCGAGGCTCGGCGATGAGGTGATAAGCTGTACCTGATTATCGGTAATATCAGGTACCGCATCAATAGGTAATTTTCTGAGTTCTATAATTCCATAAATAATCCAGCCCAGGGTCATCAAGAGGATGATCAGCTTATTTTTTATGGAAAAACTTATGATTTTGTCTAACATTTTTTCACTTTATAATTAATAACCATAATAAATTTACAAACTAATACGCTCATTTTAAGAGCCTTACGATATAAAAATCTTTAAAGTGATATTAATCATTATCGTCTCCATGCTCAGATGTGTTTCCGTTTTGCACTGCAGAGCCGCTTCTGATTTCCGTATGACGGATTTCTCCACCTGTGGTGCCTGCTTTTTGCGCAAAGAATAATGTTGCCAAAGCAAATAGACCGACGACAAAAGGCATTATTTTAGAAAATGTATAGCTTTTGAAACTCGCGAAAAGCGCTCCTGCACTGAGACCGCCTAAGACATACGACAGACCGGCAAAAAGTTCAGCAGCTTCTTCGTGGGTTTTGATCAGACTTTCAGCGACGCCAGGCAGATGTTCTACGCCTTCTTCGGCACTTTCGCCTGTGGCCATCGCGGCTACTGAAGCAAGAGCGCCCAAAATAAAAGTGATATATGCGTTACGTTTGGAAATTTCGGTTTTTGTAAAAATACCGATGAGAAGAATAATCAGTCCTGCTACAGGAAATATGATTGGCAAATGGTTAACTACCAAATGCAGATGTGTATTGTTCATTTTGTATGATTTTAGAATTTAAATAATAATGAATCGCGAAACCTCTTCAATAACAGTTTTATTGAAAATATTTCTTGTGCTTGATTACTGCTTAAACTAAAATCGGCGGACGGAAAATGGATGCTAACGGATTGGAAGCATAATTGGGACTGTATGAAAAAATAAGTGTTTTTTCTTTGAAAAGCTTGGGAATATTTACCGCAAATCCGAAATTTTCGGGAATGGTAAGCGGATTCACCACAAAAGTATTTGCTTCGTGGGTTTTGAACGGAAGTTTCATATCCTGTCTGTAATCGGAGTCAACAACATGTTTATCCACATAATGCATTTTAACGAAGGATATGAGTGTGGTATTTTTGTTGGTGATGGTATGAGAAATATAGTGTTCGACCAGATTAGGAAATTTCAGCAACTGTTTTGCCTCTGTAAAAGATAAGAGGTAAATGGAGAGAAAGAAATATATAATCGGCCGTTTCACAATGCAAAGTTACACATTATAGTCTGGTAAGAATGAGCAAGTTATTAATTTGTAATTACTTTAATTAAAAATAAGTACATGCCTATTTTTCACAATCTTTTGATCTAAAATTGAACATTAATAAGTAAATCTTTATTTTTGTAAAAATTTAAATTAATTATGAAAAAATTATTTGCAATCGCATTCATCGGTGGTTTGGTATTGGCAAGCTGCGCGAAAAAAGAAACAGCAACAGAAAGCAACACCATGCTGGAAGAACCTGAAGTAACGGTAACAGACAGTGCAGCTACGGTTCCTGCGCCTGCTGCGACAGCAACCGTTGCAGATTCTGCTGCAGCTAAATAATCTCAGAAACTCTTTTTTAAAAGCAGTCCGTCAGCGGCTGCTTTTTTTGTGTAAAAACCCATCAGGAATTCAGAGAAAATCACTAAATTTGCAGACTTAAAAAGCAAGAAAACATGCAGTTATCAGAACAGGAATTGATCAGAAGAGAAAAGTTGGCAACCCTACAAAAAATGGGAATCGATGCTTTTCCTGCTGAAGAATATAAAATCACGGAATCTACAAAATCCATTAAGGAAAACTTTACTGAAGGCAAAAAAGTGCAGATCGCAGGCAGACTGATGAGCCGAAGAATTCAGGGGAAAGCGAGTTTTGCTGAGCTGCAGGATTCAGAAGGAAGAATTCAGGTGTATTTTAACCGTGATGAAATCTGTACCGGTGACGATAAAACCCTTTATAACGAGGTTTACAAACATCTTTTAGATATCGGTGACATCATCGGGATTGAAGGTGAACTTTTCAATACTCAGGTTGGAGAAATGACGGTAAAAGTAGAGAATTTCAAAATCCTTACGAAATCTTTAAGACCGCTTCCGCAACCAAGAACAGACGAAAACGGAAATGTTTTTGACGCCTTCAACGATCCGGAACTAAGATACAGACAGCGTTATGTAGATTTAACCGTAAATCCGCATGTAAAAGAAGTTTTCGTGAAGAGAACAAAACTTTTCAACGCCATGAGAACTTATTTTAATGACGCCGGATATTTCGAAGTGGAAACCCCAATTTTACAGTCGATCCCGGGTGGCGCTGCTGCAAAACCTTTTATAACGCATCACAATGCTTTGGATATTCCGTTATATTTAAGAATTGCGAACGAATTATATCTGAAAAGATTAATTGTTGGTGGCTTCGACGGTGTTTATGAGTTTTCCAAAAACTTTAGAAATGAAGGAATGGACAGAACCCATAACCCGGAATTTACCGCAATGGAAATTTATGTTGCGTACAAAGACTACAACTGGATGATGGATTTCACTGAGAAATTACTGGAGTTTTGCGCCACTCAGGTTAACGGAAATTCTGAATCCACTTTTGGGGAACACACCATTAACTGGAAAGCGCCTTATCCAAGAATTTCAATGACGGAAGCCATTCAGAAATTTACAGGTTTTGATATCACCGGAAAATCCGAAAAAGAACTCTTTGATTTCGCAAGATCCATTGGAGTTGAGGTGAATGAAACAATGGGCAAAGGAAAATTAATTGATGAAATTTTCGGAGAGAAGTGTGAAGGGAATTTTATTCAGCCTACATTCATCACCGATTATCCGATTGAGATGTCGCCTTTAACAAAAAAACACCGCAGCAAAGAAGGTTTAACGGAAAGATTCGAGTTAATGGTTTGCGGAAAAGAAATCGCAAATGCGTATTCAGAATTAAATGACCCGATTGACCAGAGAGAACGTTTCGAATCGCAAATGGCGCTTTCTGAAAGAGGTGACGATGAGGCAATGTTCATCGATAACGACTTCCTCCGCGCACTTGAATACGGTATGCCGCCAACTTCAGGTTTAGGCATCGGGATGGACCGTCTGATCATGTTTTTAACGAATAATCCGTCCATTCAGGAGGTTTTATTCTTCCCGCAAATGAAACCGGAAAAAGCCGTACCTCAATTTGAATTGGATGAAGAGGAGAAATTGGTTCTGGAAATTCTCAATTCTCAGGAAGAACCGATGATTCTTGCCGACGTAAAAGCAAAAAGCCAGCTTTCAGGTAAAAAATGGGACAAAGCCACCAAAAATCTTACGAAATATAATTTAATAAAAGTCGAAAAAACTGATGAGGCTGTTTTAATGAAACTTGCTTAAAATTATACTTCTTTCCTATAAAAAGTCCCCGACAGTAAGGGGACTTTTTTTGTGGAAAACTTCCCCGATTTCAGAAAGTTTTTAAGTTTCATATTCGGATAAAAATCAGTATATTTGTTGGTCTTTTGAAATAATAAAAAAGACCGAAAACAAGCAAAAATTTAATTGAAAATTATTGTAAAACCAACATCGTTTCTGTTGGAAAAAGAAAAAATATGAGTCAAAAAGAATATACAGCGAGCAGCATCCAGGCTTTGGAAGGAATGGAGCACGTAAGAATGAGGCCTTCAATGTACATCGGTGATGTAGGTTTAAGAGGTTTGCATCACTTGGTTTATGAAGTTGTGGATAACTCGATCGATGAAGCTTTAGCGGGACATTGTGACACCATTTCGGTGGTGATTCATGAGGGCGAAGGTATTTCTGTAAAAGATAACGGCCGTGGGATTCCGGTGGATTTTCACGAAAAAGAACAAAAATCCGCTTTAGAGGTTGTTATGACCAAAATCGGAGCCGGTGGAAAATTTGATAAAGATTCCTACAAAGTTTCCGGTGGTCTTCACGGAGTTGGGGTTTCCGTGGTAAATGCCCTTTCCAATTCGCTTATTGCAACGGTAAACAGAAACGGAAAAACCTATCAGCAGAAATATTCAAAGGGGAAAGCCCTTGAAGATGTAAAAGAAATCGGAACCACTACAGAACGTGGAACTGAAGTTTTCTTCCAGGCTGATGATACCATTTTTCAGGAATTAATTTTCAATTATGATACTTTAGCGAACAGAATGCGTGAGCTTTCTTATCTGAATAAAGGAATCAGAATATCACTCACCGATGAAAGAGAAAAAGATGAAGAAGGAAATGCCAGACATGACCTGTTTTTCTCCGAAGGAGGTTTGAAAGAATTTGTAGAATATATCGACGGAAACCGCGAAAGCATCATGAATAATGTAATTTTCATGGAAGGCGAAAAAGACGGTATTCCTGTGGAAGTGGCAATGAGATACAACACTTCTTATACCGAAAATCTGCATTCATATGTCAATAACATCAATACCCATGAAGGCGGAACTCACCTTGCAGGCTTCAGAAGAGCTTTGACAAGAACTTTAAAGAAATTTGCTGATGAAATTGGGCTTCCTGCAAAAGAGAAAGTAGAAGTTACCGGTGATGATTTCCGTGAAGGATTAACGGCTGTGATTTCTGTAAAAGTGATGGAACCTCAGTTTGAAGGCCAGACTAAAACAAAACTTGGAAACTCTGAAGTTTCCGGTGCTGTTGACAAGATCGTAGGCGAAATGCTGACCAACTTTCTGGAAGAAAATCCAAATGAGGCAAAACTTATCGTTCAGAAAGTAGTTTTAGCGGCAAAAGCAAGACAGGCAGCTAAAAAAGCAAGAGAACTTGTTCAGAGAAAATCTCCAATGGGAGGAAGCGGACTTCCAGGGAAACTTTCCGACTGTTCTTCCAAAGATCCTGCAATTTCAGAATTATTCCTTGTCGAGGGAGATTCCGCAGGTGGAACGGCGAAACAAGGCCGTGACCGTCATTTCCAGGCAATTCTTCCGTTAAGAGGTAAAATTCTCAACGTTGAAAAATCCATGCTTCATAAGGTTTATGACAATGAAGAAATCAAGAATATTTATACTGCTCTCGGCGTTTCAGTTGGAACTGAAGAAGACAGCAAAGCATTAAATATCACTAAATTAAGATATCATAAAGTAGTGATTATGACCGATGCTGATATCGATGGTTCTCACATTTCAACTTTGATCCTTACCTTCTTCTTCCGTTACATGAAAGAACTCATCGAAAACGGATATATCTATATCGCGCAACCGCCTTTATATTTACTTAAAAAAGGAAATAAAAAAGTGTATGCCTACAACGAAAAAGAACGTGAAGAATTCACGCTGGAAATGGCTCCGGACGGAAAAGGTGTTGACGTACAGCGTTATAAAGGTCTTGGGGAAATGAATCCTGAGCAGCTTTGGGAAACTACTCTGAACCCAGAACACCGAATCCTTAAGCAGGTAACTATTGAAAGCCTGGCAGAAGCCGACAACGTTTTCTCCATGCTGATGGGTGATGAAGTACCTCCAAGAAGAGAATTTATCGAGAAAAATGCGGTATACGCAAAAATCGATGTGTAATATGATTTAACATACAGCCTATAAAAAAACCGTTCACTTTTGGACGGTTTTTTGCTCCAAAATTTAAACATAACCCTGAAAAAATGAAAAATATCACCGCCCTTTCTTCCCTGTTTATCTTATTATTTTTAAGCTGTACAAAACCGGAAAAATCAACCTCCGTTCAGGCGGAAAAGACCGAAACCAACAAAGCTGTTACCAATGTTTTTGATACCGATTCTGTAAAAATTCACGACTCGCTGAAAATTGACAGAAATCTCACCGCGGCTTTTCAATCAACGGTTTTATTCTTTCCCAATCTTAAAAACAAGACTTTGCTGGACAGTATTTATTCCACAGCGAATATCAAACTTAAAGCGTATTCCAAAGCAAGTCTTCTGGCTGAATTAAATCTGCAAAAACAGACCTTTTATGAAGGAACCAAAGAATCTCTGCAGGACTGGAAACCCGATTTTAAGCAGACTTGGAACCAGACCTCAGACATGAAACTGTTTTCCACTTTGAACGATTATATGACGCTTCAATACACCAGCAGCGGTTATACAGGCGGTGCGCACGGATATTATAACGAGCTTTATAAGGTTTTCGATGTGAAAAATAATAGAACCATACAGCTTACGGATGTCTTAAAAGTCCGTGATGCGAAAATCTGGGGACGTATTCTGATGGATCATTTCTTAAAAAATGATCTGGAAAAAGGCCAGGCAAAAATGCTTTTGGTGAAAGAAATCCCTTTAAACAACAATTTCTATTTCGACAAAGAGCATCTCTTTTTCCTTTATAACCAATATGAGATAGCGGCCTATGCAGCCGGACCTGTTCTTATCAAAATTCCTTTTTCTGAAATCAAACCTTTTCTGAATGCTGACTTCAGAAACAAAATGAATCTATAAAACCTAAAGCAAGTCTTTTACACAAGTTTTTTTCTATTTTTGCACTCATGGAAAACGTTGCCTTTATCATTAATCCTTTTTCGGCGAAAAAAAACTATGCTCCTTTTCTCAATGCTCTGCAAAAAAAGGTAAACAATCCGCTGTTTTACATTTCAGATTCTATTGAAGGAACTTTCAATTTTATTGATGAAAATTTTGCCACCACCGATATTTTTGTTGCGGTAGGCGGTGACGGTACCATTTCGACGGTTGCACAAAAGCTTATTGATAGTGATAAAATTCTCGCTATATTTCCTGCAGGATCTGGAAACGGTTTTTCCAACGAAACAAAGTTTTCCAAAAATCTCGACGAACTTTTAGCCAAACTAAGCAACAGAAAGGTCAAGGAAATTGATACTTTTACGGTAAACGGAAAACTCTCTATCAATGTTTCAGGAACAGGTTTCGACGGGAAAGTAGTAAAAGAATTCGAAAAAACAGAGCGCGGCTTTAAAAATTATATTAAAGTTTCTATCCAGACTTTCTTTAATTACAAACCGATCAATGTTCAGTTTTTAACTGAAAATTTTCAGCAGTACAACGGGAAATATCTGATGCTGAACATTGCAAACACCCGGCAGTTTGGGAATAACGCCTATATTGCGCCCAAAGCCAGCAAAAGCGACGGTTTGGTGGATGTAGTGCTGGTAAAGAAGTTTCCCCTCACCTACTCGCCTTTTTTTGCGTTCCGGATGTTTACAAAAAGGCTGAAAGATGACAGTTATGTCACCTACCTTCCTGTCGCTGAAATCGAATTTGAGGTAAACACCACAAACTGGCATCTTGACGGGGAATTCAACAACATCAAATCGCCGGTAAAAATAAAAGTGCAGCCAAAGAGCTTAAAAATTCTACAGTAATTCCTGCAGGCCTTTTTTATACGTTTCCAGAGCTCTTTCGCGGGCAAACTTATGGTCGACCATCGGTTTGGGATATGCTGAAGTTCCAAACTCTTTCACCCATTTTTTTATGTACACAAAATCTGGGTCAAACTTTTTCTGCTGTTCTTCGGGATTAAAAATCCGGAAATACGGCGCTGCGTCACAACCCGAACCTGCGCTCCACTGCCAGTTTCCATTATTGGCTGACAAATCATAATCGAGCAGTTTTTCTGCAAAATAAGCTTCGCCAATCCGCCAGTCGGTCAATAGATGTTTGATGAGAAAACTTGCACAAAGCATTCTCACCCTGTTATGCATCAGTCCCGTTTCGTTCAGCTCACGCATCCCTGCATCTACCAAAGGAAAACCGGTTTTACCTTGCTGCCAATTTTTCAGGTTTTCTTCATTGTACAGCCAGGAAATTCCTTCGTATTTTGGTTTGAATGCAAGATTAACAACCTGCGGAAAATGATACAGAATCTGCATAAAAAATTCCCGCCAGATCAGTTCTTTGAGGTAAGTCTCGTTAAGAGATGAAGCTACTTTTCCCAATACGCGGACGCTGATGGTACCGAAACGCAGATGAACACTCATTTCTGAAGTTTTGGTTGCCGGAAAATTGCGGGTTTCGTGGTAATGTTTTAGAATTTCGACATTCACTACAGGACTTTGAAACTGCAGACCGGTTTTATGAAAACCAATTTTTTCCAGTGAAAACTCCTGTCTTTCCACATCTTCCAAATTATGCAAGAACTTTTCAGAGGGATAATTTTTTATTTCTTCTGCATTATATTTTAAAAGCCACTGTTTGAAATAAGGCGTGTGAACGGTATAAGGCGATTGATCGGCTTTCAGTATTTCATCTTTGTGGAAATGCACCTGATCTTTAAACGACTGAAATTCTATATTTTTTTGATTTAAAAACGCCCTGATTTCCAAATCCCTTTTAATGGCGGACGGTTCGTAATCTTCGTTGCAGAAAACCTTCTCCACGGAATAATTTTCGGTCAGGTATTTAAAAATTTCGAGCGGCTTGCCGTGGAAAACTTTTATGGATTTTCCTGTTTTTTCTAAAACGCGGTTGATATTTTGCAGCGTCTGAAAAATAAAATCTACTCTTCTGTCTTTTTTATCATCAAGTTTTGAAAGGATTTCAGTATCAAAAATGAAAACAGGAAGCACTTTATTTTCAGATTTCAAAGCCTGAAAAAGCCCGTGGTTGTCATCCAACCGTAAATCTCTTCTGAACCAGAAAATGGAAATTCCGCCGGACATTTTTATATTAATTTGAGAATTTCGTTCGTATTTTCGTTTTTAAAGTTGGAATAAACCGTATGATGGAAAGTGTTGAGTTTTTTAAGAGAACTCAGGAGATTCTCTTTTTCCTTTTTATTCAGCTGTCCGCACATGATCTTCGAAACCACGGTAATATCCTTCATGGACTCCAGAAAAACGCTTTTTCCTTTTTTTGTTACTGAAATCCGGGTGCTTCTTTTATCGTTCTGGTCTGGGCTTTCTGCTAAGAGACCGTTTTTAACCAAACGCTTTATGATTTCAATACCTGTCTGTTTCTCGTGGGCATTCTTCTCTATGAGCTGCATCTTAGTGAGGCTGTCATAATCCATCATTCTGAAAAGGTAAGTGAAATCTTCATTTACAAGATCAGGATGCGTTTCCAGTGACTTTCGGATCAGCTGTTTCGAATATCTTCCGAGCATAATCACCTGCTTTGCAATTTCATTTTCAAGATCGTAAACATCGAGATCAAATTTTTCGGTTAAATTTCTTGGATTTTCTTTTTCGTACGCTTTTTGATTAAGGTAAAGTCTAAAATCATCCAAACCTGTCTGGTTGGGATGATTTTTCCGAAAATCATCCAGTTCTTTCAAAACATCAATGATTAAATCTAACTCCATTTGTATGTATTTAATTTCCGTAACCTTGATTGTTGTTATCATTTATATGATTTCAACCCAAAACAGGAAAACGCAATTATTTCCCGCAAAGATACTGCACAATTTACGGAGGTAAAAATTTTCGCGTAATGTACGGTATTTCGTATTATATTTAATATGCAAAACTTATCCGATTTTAGAAAATTGAAATTTACTCCTATAAGATTTAAAAATGCTCATCATTGATAATTTGAATAACAAAATTAGTAAATTTATTTTCTAATTAAAAAATAAAAGTATAGTTTTGTTCCATTATTAAATTTTATGAAAAAAATCATCATCGTCGGCTCAGGATTTTCTTCACTTGCTTCCGCGTGCTACATGGCAAAAGCGGGGTTTGAAGTAACCGTTTTAGAAAAAAACGAACAGATTGGCGGCCGTGCTTCTTTGATGGAAATTGATGGTTTTAAATTCGACATGGGACCAAGTTGGTACTGGATGCCGGATATCTTTGAACGTTTCTTTGCTGATTTCAACAAAAAGGTTTCAGATTACTATCAACTGGAAAAACTTTCCCCGGGCTACCGTGTCTATTTTGGCAAAAATGATTTCATCGATATTTCTGATGAACCTGAAGAAATCATTGAAACTTTTGACAGGATTGAAAACGGAAGCGCAAGGCATTTGAGAACTTTCATGAAGAAGGCAAAGTCCAACTATGAAATTGCGATGCAGGATCTTGTTTACAATCCGGGAAAATCTGTACTGGAGCTGGTAAGTGTGGAAACAGCGAAACGCCTTCCTCTTTTTGTTCATAACATTTCTGAAACGGTTCGTAAAAATATTAAAAACCCTAAGCTCAGAAGTATTCTGGAATTTCCGGTTTTATTTCTTGGTGCAAAACCTAACAATACTCCGGCTTTCTACAATTTTATGAATCATGCTGATTTTGGTATGGGAACCTGGTATCCGAAAGGCGGTTTTAATGCCGTAGCAAAAGGGATGCAGAAACTGGCGGAAGAATTGGGAGTGAAATTTCTAGTGAATGAGAAAGTTTTAAAAATCCAGACCGAAAATAATTCAGCCAAATCAGTCATTACTGAAACTGGAATATTTGAAGCAGATATTGTGATTTCCGGAGCAGATTATGCACACACCGAAACCCTCCTGAATAGAGATGAAAAGAATTATTCTGCAGATTACTGGCAGAAAAAAACTTTTGCTCCTTCGTCCTTTCTTTATTATGTCGCATTTGACAGAAAGGTTCCTCAGCTTCAGCATCACAATCTTTTTTTCGATACCGATTTTGAGCAGCACGCTGAAGAAATTTATGACACCAAATCATTGCCGAAGAAACCTTTGTTCTATGCTAATTTTTCAAGTAAAACAGACCCGGATCTTTGTCCGGAAGGAAAAGAGATCGGATTCTTTCTTATCCCGGTTGCGGTAGATTTAGAGGATTCAAAGGAAATTCACGATCAGTATTTTGAGCTGATTATGGACAGAATTGAAAAAAACACAGGAGAAAACCTCCGCAGTGCCGTTATTTTCATGAAAAGTTTTGGCGTTAACGATTTTAAAGAACGGTATCATTCTTGCCGCGGAAACGCGTATGGACTCGCAAACACCTTATTGCAGACTTCAGTGTTGAGACCTCAGATTGACAATAAAAAGATTAAGAATTTATTTTATACCGGCCAGCTGACCGTTCCCGGCCCCGGCGTTCCACCTGCTTTAATATCAGGAAAAGTAGTGACCGATTACATCCTTAAAAACAAAAACCGTATTCTCTAAAAACATAACACGATGAACAGTTTAGAAATTTTTAATAACGTCTGCGGGCTCTCGTCCAAAATAGTGACCCAAAAATACAGCACTTCGTTTTCCTGGGCTTCTACCCTTTTTCAGCCGGAAATCAGACAGCACATTTATAATATCTATGGATTTGTAAGATTTGCAGACGAAATCGTGGATACTTTTCACGGTTTCGACAAAGCGCAATTGATGGATGAATTTGAACAGAGTTACCGTTCGGCGCTTCAGCACGGCATTTCGCTTAATCCTATACTACATTCATTTTGTCTGACTCAGAAAGAAAAAAACATTCCTCAGCATCTGGTGGATGCATTTCTGCATTCGATGAAAATGGATTTGGGTGAAATTAAAGATTTGAATGACGAAAAATATAACGAGTATATTTATGGTTCGGCGGAAGTCGTTGGTCTGATGTGTCTGAAGGTTTTTGTGAACGGCAATGTTGACGATTATAATAAAATGAAGCCTTACGCTCAAAGTTTGGGAGCGGCCTTTCAGAAAATAAATTTTTTAAGGGATATCAGTGCAGATTTTAATGATCTGAACCGTACTTATTTCCCGAATGTTGATTTCAGAAAATTCAGCGAAGCAGACAAAAAAGAGATTGAAAAAGATATTGCAAAAGATTTCGAGCACGCTTTTACCGGAATTAAAATGCTTCCAATTTCGAGCAGAATTGCAGTTTTCATGGCGTACAAATACTACATCAATCTGTTTAAAAAAATCAGGAGAACAAGACCTGAACTTCTGCTTACCAAAAGAATCAGCGTTTCCAATGCGAGAAAAATATATCTTTTCGGAGAAATGGTGCTGAATAAAAATCTTAAATTAGTCTAAGATTTATCATGAAAAAAGTTTTTTTAATCTTAGTTTGTTTTTTTGCGATGACGGTTAACGCACAGGATTTATCGGATTTGAGAGTCCTTCTCCAAAAGGGGGAAAAATCTGAGAGCGCGACCAAATCTCTGATTACGAATTCAAGTGAAAATTATCACAAAACCAAAAAACCGATTTTTGAAGCCTTTTATGCAGTCGGGAATTTCTTTATGGCTAAACATGCTGTAAATCCGCTAAGCAAATTTTCGTATTTTAACAAAGGTAAAAAAGCACTTGAAAGCGCAGTAATTAAAGATCCGAAAAATCTGGAAATCCGTTTTATGCGGTATATTTCTCAGGAACAAACTCCTTCGTTTCTTGGATATAATAAGGATTTAAGCAGCGACAGAACTTTTATTCTGTCTGAGTACAAAAAATCGAATGACGAAGATTTAGTGAAAAGAATTAAGATGCATTTTAAAATATAATTTTAATGGAAACGACAGGATATATATTGCTTACTTTAGCAGTTTTTACAGCAATGGAAGGCATTACATGGCTTACGCATAAATTCATCATGCACGGTTTGGGCTGGTATTTCCATGAAGACCATCATCAACCCGGTTATCCGCATGTTTTCGAAAAAAACGATTTCTTTTTTGTGATTTTTGCAACCCCAAGTATTTTGCTGTTTTATTTTGGAACCCGGGGAGAACTCAACTGGATGTTTTTCGTAGGACTCGGAATATTATTATACGGAATCTGCTATTTTCTGGTTCATGATGTTCTGATTCACCGACGTTTTAAATGGTTTGACAAAACGAATAACTGGTATTTCCGAGGTTTAAGAAAAGCTCATAAAATTCACCACAAACACCTGAATAAAGAAGACGGAGAATGCTTCGGAATGCTCTTCGTCCCGCTAAAATATTTCAGGGAAGCCAAATTATCAACCTCATAAAAAAAACAATTTTGCAATCGTATTACTATCTGTTACTGGATATTTTAAGTTTTTCAATTCCTTTCATTTTCAGTTTTGAAAGAAAGAAAATGCATTTCATTCAGTACTGGAAAGCGTTTTTCACAGCCATATTGCTCGTGGGATTGTTTTTTATAGCCTGGGACATTTATTTTACCCATAAGAAAGTCTGGGGCTTCAACGATGACTATTTAATCGGAATCCGGATCTTTAAAATGCCGCTCGAAGAATATCTTTTTTTCCTGCTAATCCCGTACGCCAGCGTTTTTATTCATTATGCCCTGGAATATTTTCTTCCTAAAATTGTTCTGAAAGAAAAGCCAACGCAATGGATCAGTTATTTCTTTTTTGCTCTGAGTTTTGTAGTCGCTGTGTTTAATTATGATAAAATTTATACGGTCTGCAGTTTTGGTCTTTTTGCTTTGCTGATGCTGCTTCAGATTATTTTTAAATGGAAAGATGCGCAAAGGTTTTATTTGAGTTTTATTATAATTTACATTCCTTTTTTCTTTGTAAACAATGCTTTAACGGGAAATTATTCTGAAAATCCCGTAGTATTTTACGACAATTCCGAAAACCTGGGAATCCGCGTCGGAACTATGCCGCTCGAAGACAGTTTTTACTGTTTTACCCTTTTATACAGTATCGTTTTGGTTTTTGAATACTTTAAAACAAAATGGAATCCGATATCAACAAATCAATGAAAATTACCATCACCAAACAGTCGGGAATTTACACGCTGACTTCCGAACAGCTTCTGCCGATTTCTTTAAAAAAGGCATGGGAATTTTTTACTATCCCGACGAATCTTGATAAGATTACGCCTGAAGAAATGAATTTTCACATCACCAATCATCCCGGAAGCGAAACTTATCAGGGACAGATCATCACTTACAAAATTGGGATATTTCCTCTGGTAAAAAGCAACTGGATTACTGAAATCACCCATCTGGTTAAGGAAAAATTTTTCGTGGACGAACAGCGTTTCGGCCCGTATGCGATGTGGCATCACGAACATCATTTTCAGGAGATTGAGGAGGGAAAAGTATTAATGACTGACATTGTGAATTTTAAAATGCCTTTTGGTATTTTTGGCGAACTCATTGCAGGAAGAATCGTGAGGAATAAAGTGAAATTTATCTTCGAAAGCCGTTACCGAATTCTTGAAAAACTCATTATATCATGAAAATACTTCTTACAGGCGTCACCGGATATATCGGCAAAAGGCTTTTGATTCAGTTACTGGAGGAAGGCCATCATATCGTATGTTCTGTAAGAGACAAAAACAGGTTTGGTTTAAAACTGTTCAAGGACAGATTAGACCAGATTGAAGTGATTGAAA
Source organism: Kaistella soli (assembly GCF_019038595.1). Lineage (GTDB taxonomy): Bacteria > Bacteroidota > Bacteroidia > Flavobacteriales > Weeksellaceae > Kaistella > Kaistella soli. Next base: position 477,135 of record NZ_JAHOPF010000001.1, on the reverse strand, counting down.
ACGATTTTCTAGATGAAAAAACATTAGATAATATTCCGAAAGATATTGGTTATGCTTATTATTTAATTCATTCCATGTCTTCCGGAGAAGGAGATTTTGAGGAAAAGGAAAAAATATCAGCTGATAATTTCCGCAAGGCTTTAGAAAAAACGGAAGCAGAACAGGTTATTTTCCTAACGGGAATCATTAATGAAGAAAAGCTTTCCAAACACCTTCAGTCGCGAAAAAATGTAGAGGAAGCTTTACAGAGTGAAAGATACAGTTTAACGAGTCTTCGCGCCGGTATAATCGTGGGATCAGGAAGTGCTTCTTTTGAAATCATCCGGGATCTGGTCGAAAAATTACCCGTAATGATAACGCCGAAATGGCTGGAAACCAAATGTCAGCCTATTGCCATACGGAATGTGATTCAGTTTTTAGTTGGAGTTCTGGGTAAGAAATTCACTTACAATCAGCATTATGATATTGCCGGAACCGATGTTGTGACTTACAAACAGATGCTTCTGCAGTATGCTAAAATCCGCGGGCTGAAAAGAAAGATTTTTATCGTGCCCGTGATGACACCGCGGCTGTCTTCCTATTGGCTATATTTCGTGACTTCTACAAGTTATCCTTTAGCGAAAAATTTGGTGGATTCCATGAAAATTGATGTTGTAGCCAACAAAAACAACCTCGCAGAACAACTCAATATTCACCTTTTTTCCTACGAAGAGGCGATCAGGATGGCATTCGATAAAATTAAGCAGAATGATGTGTTGTCGAGCTGGTTCGATTCATTCAGCAATCAGTTTCACGACCGGAAAGTCTGGCAATATCTGGAAGTTCCTGCAGAAGGCTGTTTTACCGATAAACGTAACATGGAAGTTGACGATGAAACTGCCGCACTGGAACGTATTTTCAGCATTGGCGGAAAAACCGGATGGTATTATGCAGATTTTCTTTGGAGGATCCGCGGATTTTTAGACAAACTTTTTGGAGGTGTCGGTTTAAGACGTGGACGAAGAAATCTAAACCATCTTGAAGCCGGTGATTCGGTAGATTTCTGGCGCGTGCTGTATGCCGATAAAGAAGAAAAGCGACTGCTTCTGTTCGCTGAAATGAAAGTTCCCGGCGAAGCATGGCTGGAATTTAAAATTAAAAACGGCAGGCTTTATCAGGAAGCTACTTTCCGTCCGCTGGGATTATCGGGAAGATTATACTGGTATTCTGTCCTGCCTTTCCACGGACTTATTTTTAATGGAATGCTAAAGAAACTGGCAGGAAAATAAATGCTTCAGAAGCTTAAAAAACTTGCGCTTTGTTGTACAATTATCAATCGATACAACAAAGGCAAGAAAATAATGCGATTGCTATAATTTCATTTCATCATTTGTGTTCTGCAATCATTACAAAGATATTATGGCGATATTAAATATCACTTAACATTTGTTTATTTACCGTAATTTAATTCTTTCTTTACGAATCCGGGATAAATGTACTGCAGAAATGTTGAGCCAGGAAGCAAGATGTTTGAGAGGCACCACATCTAAATACCGGGAGAAATAGCTTTCTACAAGATCATAATTTTCACTTGCATTATTAAAATTAATTGTATTTCCGAATTTCAGCAGATTGACATAATGCTCTTCCATTACCAGTAATCCAAACAGTGCCCAGTCGTGATATCTTGCGTAAAGCTTCATTAAATTTTCCTTATCGATCGAATAAACCGCAGAATCTTCATAACAGCAGATATCGCATTTGCTGACTGTCTGTGAACTGAAGCTTTCATATTCCGTAATCACAGTACTTTGCTCTTCCAGCCAAACCGTCCTTTCCTCGCCGTCCTTATCCACAAAATAGCAGCGTGTAATTGAGTTTTCAACCATGAAAATCCTTTTACATATCTCACCCGCTTTTAAAATAAACTCCCCGCTTTTACAGTTCCAAACCTCAAATTCCTCTAAACCGAGTTCTAAAATTTCTAAATTAAAATCGGGTTTATATGAAAGTACTTTTGTTCTTATAAAATCTCTGTTTTCTTTATTTTTTACCATATAAAATTATTCTGCCGCCACCGAATCATCTCCTCTACCGTCTGCAACTGCCGTGGCGTTTCCATTTTCATCAACCACGATCATTTCTGTTCTCCCGATTTGAGCAACCCTTTCAATTTTGTAATTCATTTTTTCCAGATTTTTAATTGTTGTTTCCGGGAAATTCTTTTCTACCATGACACTTTCAGGCAGCCACTGATGATGAAATTTTGGTGAATTAACAGTCATATTTGGATTGAGTTTAAAATCAATAACATTCACCACCGACTGATAGACCGAAGTCGGAATGGTCGTTCCACCCGGCGTACCCACTACAATAAAAGGTTTTCCGTTTTTCAGCACGATCGTTGGCGTCATTGAACTCAGCATCCGTTTTCCGGCTTTAATGGAATTGGCTTCCCCGCCCACGGCACCAAACATATTCGGAACTCCCGGTTTTATGGAGAAATCGTCCATTTCATTGTTCAGGAAAAATCCGGCACCGGAAACAACCACTTTGCTTCCGTAAAGTCCGTTCAGGGTTGTAGTGACCGCCACCGCATTTCCTTCTTTATCTATAATAGAAATGTGCGTGGTTTCGGTAGATTCTTTGGGCTGCGGCGTTATTTTCCCTACTTCCGAACTTGGCGTTGCCTGATTTTTACTGAAACTTTTCCAACGGTTCTTTAAATATTCATCAGAAATAAGCATTTCGGTCTGGTCTTTTATAAAATCGGGATCGCCCATAAATTCCGCTCTGTCAGCGAAAGCGCGTCTTTCTGCTTCCACCATAATCTGTACTGCCTCGGTTGAGTTTTGCTGATACTGCTCCAAATTCTCAAAACCTGACATTTTTAACATTTGGGCCAATAAAACTCCACCGCTTGACGGCAAAGGCATGGAGACGATTTCATTTCCCTTATAATCGAAAACAATAGGTTTTCTTTGCGCTACTTTATAGTTTTTCAGGTCATTTAAAGTGATGATTCCATTTCCGCGTTTCATTTCTTCAGCAATCAATTCCGCTGTTTTTCCTTCATAAAAACCTTTTTCACCGCTCTTCTGAATGCGTTTCAGTGTTTCCGCTAAATCTTTCTGCATCAGAATATCGCCCTGTTTCCACGGCGTTTTTTTCTGGAAGACGGTTTGTAATTTGTTGTGCCGGTTGAAATATTCCATCTGGCTGTTCAAAAGTCTAGCTTCTTTTTCAGTAACAGCAAATCCTTTTTCCGCTAAATCGATTGCGGGCTGAATAAGATTTTCCATAGGTAGTTTCGCGTGCTTTAATGTGGCATAAAAACCTGCCACCGAACCGGGAATCCCGACAGCTAATCTTCCGTTTTGGGAAAGATCGGTATTCGCATTTCCGTTTTTGTCGAGATACATATCACGGGAGGCTTTTGAAGGTGCTGTTTCCCGAAAATCAATAGTGAATTTCTCACCATTGTTTTTTACTCCAACCAAAAAACCGCCGCCACCAATGTTTCCGGCTTGCGGATAAACCACCGCTAACGCCAGCTGAGTGGCAATTACGGCATCAAAAGCGTTGCCGCCCATTTTCATCATTTTTGCCCCGGCTTCACTCGCCAGCGGATGCGCAGAAACCACCAAACCTTTGTCTTTGGACCGGATTTCCTTAACGATATTAATATCTGTGAATTGAGAGAATGCAAACTGAGACGAGAGAATAAGGAAAAAGAGCAGTTTTTTCATTTTTAAAAGTTTGAGTAAAAGTAAGGAAAATGAATAAACAATTGCTGAATGCTTTATGATAAAACCAAATTGCGACCGGCTTGAACGGAAATCTTTTTTGGCGGCGGCTTCGCCGCCGCCAAAAAAATTGGGAGTGGAAGACGGAAATTGTCGCCCTGATAATTATTTAAGGAATTCATCCCTGAAAATTCCTTAAAATTTTTAAATTTGCTATAATCTAATTCTAAATTCTAAAAATGGAATCCTACACGGAAAAAATTCTTATTACCGGTGCTCTGGGACAAATCGGCACCGAACTTACCAACAGATTAGTGGAAATTCACGGCGCAGAAAACGTTGTGGCTTCAGGCCTCGACCGTTGGGACAAAAACCTTACTTCTGCAGGATTTTATGAGCGGATGGATGTTTCCAATACCCAATTGGTGAGACAGGTGGTAAAAGATTACGAAATCACTACAGTATATCATTTGGCCTCCCTACTTTCCGGAACTTCTGAAAAACAGCCGCTTTTTGCGTGGAAACTCAATATCGAACCGTTGCTGAATTTCTGTGAAATGGCTAAGGAAGGTCTGCTGAAAAAAGTATTCTGGCCCAGTTCTATTGCTGTTTTCGGAAAGGGGATCCCTAAAGAAAATGTAGGTCAGGATGTTGTTTTGAATCCAACTACTGTTTACGGAATTTCGAAAATGGCAGGTGAAAAATGGTGCGAATATTACCATGATAAATTTGGTGTAGATGTGAGAAGCATCCGTTATCCCGGTTTGATTTCCTGGAAAACACCTGCAGGTGGCGGAACTACCGATTATGCTGTAGAGATTTTCTACGAAGCTGTGGAGGAAGGAAAGTACACGAGTTTCATTTCCGAAGACACCGCTATGCCGATGCTTTACATGGATGATGCCATCAATGCTACTTTAAAACTGATGGAAGCGCCAAAAGAAAGTTTAACTGTTCATACTTCTTATAATTTGGGCGGATTATCTTTTACTCCAAAAGAACTCGCGGAAGAAATTAAAAAGGAAATGCCAGGTTTTGAAATTGATTATCAGCCTGATTTCAGACAAGCCATCGCGGATTCGTGGCCGGCTTCTATTGATGATTCTATCGCGAAAAAAGACTGGGGTTTAACCTATGATTTCGATATTACTGCGATGACGAAAGATATGCTGAAGAACCTTAAAGTGAAACTGGGGAAATAATCTGCATGATTTTACTTACTTTCAACATCATTAATAATAAAAGGGATTTTAAAAATAATTACCGGATTACTGATGACGAAATTTTAAAAATCACTGAAAACAATGTTTCCCAGATTCTTCGGGTTTTGGAAAAACATCACATACTGGCTTCTTTTTTTATTGAGATTTCGATCACAGAAAAACTGAAGCCTTTAATTAAGAAAATCGTAAGTCAGGGTCATGAAATTTCTTTGTACAACGCCGATTCTGATATAAAGCAAATCGAAAGCGCCAAGAAAGCAACCGAAGATTTTATTGAAAAACTCATCCGCGGTATCCGGCAGAAAGAGGTCACCGTTTCTGTGAGCGAACTGAAAAACCTTGAATTCAGCTATATTTCTAATATCGAAAATGCCAATATTCTTTTTCCGCTGAAAAGACTGGAAAGAAGCACAGAAATTATTGAAGAAAACGGGATCAGTATCGTTCCGGAAAGCATTTCGCCCTATTCGCAGATTCCTTATAACGATTTTGTATTTCAGACCGTTCCACTGAACTTTTATCAAAACATGGTGGTGGAAACGATCAAACAGGACGATTTTGTGCTGATTTATCTCAACTCCTGGCAGTTTACAGATTACGAAAAATTTAAATTTAAAATTCCTTTTTACCGCAGGTACAACACCGGACGAAAAACGGAGGACAAACTGGAAAGTTTTCTTCAGTGGATGAATGAAAATGAGTTTGCTTTTGCCAGAATGAAAGATTTTGTATTTTAAATCCTCCGATGCGGGTATGATCCAAATCATAAAACCGTTATCAAATTATCAATTATTAATTAAATTTAATATTAATTTCAATAAAATAAATGATTTTCATTGGTGATTTAATTTTTTATACTTAGCTTTGAGAGTAAGTTTAACCAAATTAAATTAGTACTTATGAAAAAAATTTTACTATTTGCCTCATTTCTGGCAATTCCCTTCTTGGGCAATGCACAAATTTTCCAGGAAAACTTTGACGGGGCAGGTCCCGGTATCGCAGCCTGGACACTTATCGACGTCGACGGTCTTACCCATGATCCTACAGTAGCTGAATTTGACGCTGGTGCCTGGATTAGAAAAAACAGAGGTGGACCAACTCCCAACTACGGCGGACCGGATAATGATTTCGCCGCGATGAGTTCTTCGTGGTACAGCCCTGCCGGCACCTCTAATGACTGGCTGGTTTCTCCACAAATTTTACTTCCTGCTGCAAATACTTATTTGCAATGGGATGCTAAAGCTCAGGATGCTCTATTTCCTGATGGTTACAAAGTAATGTTAGCTCCGAACGGTGGAAATACGGTAAGTGATTTTACTGTACAGTTATTCAGCACAGCTGGTGAAAATTCTGCATGGGTTACACGAACCGCAAATCTTGGAGCATATTCAGGAACGACTGTACGTGTTGCATTTGTTAATAATTCAAATGATAAATTTGTTTTATTGATAGATAATATTTCAGTGAATCTTGCACCAACTTCGCCTCCTAACTGTGTAACTCAGGTTGCTCCAGCCAATGCTGCAACCGGAATAGATTATACAGCACCGGTAACTCTTTCCTGGACAGCAGCTTCAACAGGACCTGCTCCTGCGAGCTACGATGTGTATTTAGGTACTGCTCCGAACCCTACGACCCTGCTTGGAAATGTAACAGGTACAACTACTTCAGCAAATGGACTCGCCGCTTCAACTACCTATTACTGGAAAGTTATTGCTAAAAATGGTGCCGGAGATGCAACAGGATGTTCAGAATTTTCATTCACCACGATGGCCAATCCATTCGCGCCATATTGCGGACCAATAGTAATCACTTCCAATACGGAACCGATTACACTCGTTAATTTTGCCGGAATCAACAACGCAACTTCAGCAACGGTAAACGCAACACCAGATCATGAAAACTTCACAACAATCTTTGGAAACGTAGTACAGGGATCTTCTTATCCTATTACATTAAAAGGCAATACTGACGGAAACTTTACCAACAGATTTGTAGTATTTATCGACTGGAACCAAAACGGCGTCCTGAATGATGCCGGTGAAGTATATCAGATTACACAAACTATTGTGAACTCTAACGGAACCGACGCAGTACAGGCTGTACAGTCTCTTGCTGTACCTTCAGATGCAACCTTGGGCAATACCAGAATGAGAGTGAAAAAGATTTTTGGTACTACCAATTATGTTGATCCTTGTGCAGGAGCTGCATTTGGCCAGGTAGAAGATTACACCATTACGGTAGGTGCATTAGGAGTAAACGATCAGGCTAAAAACGCAGTTAAGCTTTATCCAAATCCTGTAGTCGATGTTCTTAACATTGAATCACCTGAAAAAGTGAAATCCATTACTGTTTTTGACGCTACCGGAAAATCAGTTTCCACTCATGTTCTAAATGCATCAAAATCCCAGGTTAATCTATCTAAATTAGCTTCCGGAGTTTATGTCGTGAATATTGAAACTGACAAAGGAGTTCAGTCAGTAAAAATGATTAAAAAGTAAATTAATCTGAATTAATACGAAGGCCTGCAATTTAGCAGGCCTTTTTTATTTTACTGAAAAATTGTTACTTTAGGAAATAATGATTACTTTTGCACCTCGAAATAATTAACAAATTTATTTAACATTATGAACAATTACGAAACTGTTTTCATTTTAACTCCCGTTCTATCTGACGCACAGGTGGAGGAAGCAGTAAAAAAATTCGAAGATCTTTTGACTTCACACAATTGCGAAATCGTTGCCAAAGAAAATTGGGGACTTAAGAAATTGGCTTATCCAATTCAATTGAAAAAGAATGGTTTTTACACTTTAATCGAATTTAAAGGTGAAGGAACTGTAGTTGCAGATTTAGAACTGGCTTTCAAACGTGATGAGAGAGTTATCCGTTTTCTTACCACTAAACTTGACAAACATGCGATCGAGTATGCTGTAACAAGAAGAACCAAAGTAAAAACTGCAAAAGCTTAATTTTAACCCTCTAAAAATTTACAACAATGGCAATAGATGATATGGCTAAACAAGCCTCTGCTGGAGGTGAATCGGAAGTAAAATTTCTTACTCCACTTGATATCAACACAAAAACTGATAAAAAATACTGTAGATTCAAAAAATTCGGAATCAAGCATGTAGATTATAAGGACGAAAAATTCCTTCTTCAGTTCGTAAACGAGCAAGGTAAAATTTTACCAAGAAGATACACAGGAACTTCTTTGAAATACCAAAGAAAAGTTTCTGCTGCAATCAAAAGAGCAAGACACTTGGCTTTAATGCCTTATGTAGCTGATTTATTAAAATAATACAAACCAAAAATAGTTGTTGGCTGTTTCATAAAAACGCCTAACTTCTAATTAAAAAAGGACAACAACAATGGAAATTATCCTAAAAAAAGACGTAGAAAACTTAGGACTTGAGTTCGATACAGTAAACGTAAAACCAGGTTATGCAAGAAACTTCTTGTTACCACAAGGTTTAGCTCTTTTGGCAACTCCAAAAAACAAAGCTAATCTTGAGGCAACTCTGGAAGCAAGAAAAGAAGAAGAAGCTAAACTTATTGCTGCTGCAAACGCTATCGTTGAACAGCTGAAGAAAACATCTATCACTATCGCTACTAAAGTAGGTGCAGGTGACAAACTTTTCGGATCTATCAACAATGCTAACCTTTCTGAAGAATTGGCTAAAGCAGGTGTTGCGGTTGACAAAAAATATATCAAAATTCCTGGGAACACTATCAAGAGAACAGGTAAAGTAGAAGCGTTAATCAGACTTCACAGAAGTGTAGAGCACAACTTTGCATTCGATATCGTTTCTGATGCTCCGCCAGTTGCTGCTGCTCCTAAAGCTGCTCCAGCTCCGAAAAAAGTAGAAGAAACTCCTGCTGAAGAAGCATAAGATTTCCTTACATATTTAAAAGAATCCGGTAATTAATTTTACCGGATTCTTTTTTTGCAATTACCTGAACTATTAAATATAAATTGATAATTTTGTTTAATGCTCCGAATTTTTCTTTACCTGCGACTCAGTATTAAAAAATCTTTTGATAACCTCCAAAACGAAAAACTGAAACACAACCTGTTACAGGCTATTCCCTTTTGGATAGGTTCACTGATCACCGGAGTTTTCGCTGTTCTGTATGCACAGATTTTTACCTGGGGCGAAAGACTGATGAATTTTATCATTGACTGGAATGCCTGGATGATCTTCATTATTGCACCCATTAGCTTTGTTCTATCGTGGTGGCTGGTAAAGGAATTTGCGCCTTACGCAAAAGGAAGCGGTATTCCGCAGGTGATGGCTGCGGTAGAGCTGGCAAACCCGAAAGAACATTACAAAATCAGACATCTTCTGAGTGTTAAAATCATCATTTTCAAAATCCTCTCCAGTGTTGCGTTGGTTATTGGCGGCGGAGCGGTAGGCCGGGAAGGTCCCACCATTCAGATTGCGGGATCTGTTTTCCGGAAAGTAAATGAACTTCTACCGGACTGGTGGCCTAAAATTTCAAAGAAAAACATGATTATGACCGGCGCAGCAGCCGGGCTTTCCGCAGCATTTAACACTCCTTTAGGCGGAATTGTATTCGCCGTTGAGGAACTTTCAAAGACACACATTAATTACTTTAAAACTGCGCTGTTCACCGCGGTAATTATTGCTGGTTTAACGGCGCAGACTTTAGCTGGTTCCTACCTTTATTTAGGATATCCCAAAACTGCAGATGTAGGATTAAGCATTATGTTCCCGGTAATTTTAGTTTCGGGAATCTGTGGAATATTTGCAAGTCAGCTTTCCGTTGTTATGCTGAAAATAACGGCGTGGAAAAAAAGATTAAAAACCGATAAAGCCCATATAGCTTTTTTAGTGCTGTCAGCTTTAATTATCGCAGCACTGGCCTTTTTTGTTAACAGGGAAATATTGGGTTCCGGAAAGGAAATTATGGAGAGAACGCTTTTTACAGCTAACAAACATGAAGAATGGTATATCCCGTTTTTCAGAATGATAGGACCGGCGTTATCTTTTACCTCAGGCGGTTCGGGAGGAATTTTTGCACCGGCGCTTTCCGCGGGTGCAAGTGTAGGTTCTGTCATTTCCGGCTGGATTCATTTAACGCCGAACGAAACCAATGTCGTAATACTCGCCGGAATGGTGGCATTTCTTACGGGCATTACCAGAGCTCCATTCACCTCCGCTATCATTGTTCTGGAAATGACGGACAGACATTCTCTGATCTTTCATTTAATGCTTGCAGGAATGGTTTCTTCTCTTATTTCCCTCATGGTAAGCAGACGGTCACTCTATGACTCACTGAAGATTTCGTTTCTTAAAGATCTCCGCGGATCTGATGAAAATAACCAACAAAAAATCCGGTAATTCTTACCGGATTTTTCACATTGTATGATTAATATGGATTCGCTTTCTGCTTTACATTCCCTAAGATATCCGGGAAATATATATCAGCCAAATGTTCGAATTCATCACCTCTCATAAACATATCGGCATCTACCTGATCGTAAGAATCTTTTCCTGCAGCCGCAATCAGCTCATTGCAGGTGTGAAGTGTATTTTTATGAAAATGATATACTCTTTCGCTTTTATCCGTTACATCAAGACCTTTGATAAGCATCTTATCCTGTGTAGCAACTCCGGTCGGGCAGTTATTCGTATTACATCTTAATGCCTGAATACATCCAAGGGCAAACATAAATCCTCTCGCATTGTTACACATATCGGCTCCCATCGCTATTGCGCGCAGAATATCCAGACTTGTCAATACTTTTCCGCTCGCAATAATTCTTAATTTATCGCGGAGATTAAAGTTTTTCAGGGTTCTGTTCACAAATATCAAGGCAGGTTCCAAAGGCATTCCCACTCCGTCAGAAAATTCCGGCGGTGCAGCTCCTGTACCTCCTTCTGCCCCGTCAACAGTGATGAAATCAGGATAAATTTTAAGAACATTCATCTGTACACAGATATCTTCAAACTCTTTGGTATCACCAATACACAATTTGAAACCTACAGGTTTTCCGCCAGATAACTCTCTTAATTCCTGAACGAATCTCAATAAACCTGCAGCATCAGAAAACGCGGAATGCGAAGGTGGCGAAATAATGGTAAGTCCAGGCTGTACGTGTCTGATCGCCGCAATTTCCGGAGTATTTTTTGCACCCGGCAAAACCCCTCCATGGCCCGGTTTAGCTCCCTGAGAAATTTTAATTTCCACCATTTTAACATTAGGAATGCTCACATTCTTTTTAAAAATTTCCGGTGAAAATTTACCCTGTTCGTCTCTACATCCAAAATATCCGGTCCCAATCTGCCAGCATAAATCGCCGCCTTCCAAATGGTAGGGAGAAATTCCTCCTTCACCGGTATTGTGATAAAAACCGCCTTTTTTGGCACCTCTGTTCAATGACATCTGGGCACGGTCACTCAAAGACCCGAAACTCATGGCAGAAATATTAAATAAGGAAGCGTGGTATTTTTGGGTACACTGCTCGCCGCCTACCCAAACTCTGGGCAATTCCTCATTGGGAGATTTTGCATAGATGGAATGTTTGATTCCCTCATACTTTCTCTGGTTCACCTCCAGCTGAGTACCGAAAGGTACGGTATCACTGATGTTTTTTGAACGTCGGTACACAGCAGAACGCTGGTTTCTCGGGAAAGGTTTCCCGTCTGTTTCTCTTTCAATAAAATACTGCTGCATCTCCGGTGAAATCCCCTCAAAAAAGTAACGGAAATAACCGATTACAGGAAAGTTTCTAAGAATTGCATGTTTCGTTTGAAAGCAGTTGTATATTCCTACAGCATAAATGCAGGTTAATAAAATTGGAATCCAGTAATGGGCTTTGATAAGCAGCGATGTCGCCCAAACCAAAATTAAAATAACAATTCCCCATTTAATGAATTTGTCTCTCATTACATTTCGTTTTAGATTGACCGGCAAAATTAGCAATAAATAACCGACAAAAAAAACCGCTTTCACAAAAATGAAAGCGGTTTTTTACAGTTAATTTAGGTTATTTACTCCAGTTGATTTTAGTGTGCTGCACATCATTAGAACTGGTTCCGATCATGACGTCAAATTCGCCGGCTTCCCAGTCGAATTTCAGCGCATTATTGTAAAATTTCAGATCTTCTGGTGAGATATTGAAAGTGACTTTTTTGCTTTCCCCTTTCTTAAGAAAAACCTTCTGGAAACCTTTGAGTTCTTTCACAGGACGCGTGATACTTCCTACCATATCGCGGATGTAAAGCTGCACCACTTCTGCTCCATCGTAATTTCCGGAATTGGTAACCGTTACCGAAGCCTGAATGGTCTGATTTCCCTTCGGACTGGAATCTGAAACCGACATCGGGGAATAATTAAACTTCGTATAACTTAAGCCATATCCAAACGGATAAAGCGGTGTGTTGCATTCGTCCATATAATTGGAACGGAATCTCTCGTACTCGCATTTATCAGTCTTTTCCTGGCTTAAAGGTCGCCCCGTATTTTTATGGTTATAATAAATAGGAATCTGCCCTAAACTTCTTGGGAACGTAATTGGCAGCTTTCCTGACGGATTTACTTTCCCGAAAAGGACATCAGAAATTGCGTTTCCTGCTTCAGTTCCTGAAAACCAAACATTAAGAATAGCATCAGGAATATCTTTCATATTGGTCAAAGCCAAAGGTCTTCCGGTGAAAAGCACTACTGCGATTGGTTTGCCTGTTTTTTTAAGCTCTTTTAAAAGATCAATCTGAGACTGAGGAATATCAATTTCTGCTCTCGAAGATGATTCACCGCTCATTTCAGCGGATTCGCCAATTGCCAGAACGATAACATCCGCTTTGTTGGCGACATCAACGGCTTCTTTTAAAAGGACTTCTTTCGGACGGTTATCACGGTCGGTCAACTTTCCGTGGGCTGCGTAAATATTTTCAAGTTTTTCGCTGTAATCTATATTGGCGCCTTTTGCAGAAATAAATTTCACTTCTTTCCCAAAATTATCCTGCAGACCTTTCATTAAGGAAACCGCATCGGCGTGTTTTGCGGCAACGCTCCAGGTTCCGGCCATGTTCAGTGAGTTATTCACCAACGGTCCGATTACCGCAACGGTTCCTGATTTTTTTAGCGGAAGAACAGCATTTTCATTTTTCATTAAAACCATTGACTGTGCAGCGGCATTTCTTGCAATATTTCTGTTTTCCATGCTGTACACTTCTTTCTTAGCCAATTTCGCATCGCCATAACGGTAAGGATCATCAAAAAGACCTAAATCGTATTTCGCTTCGAGAATTCTTTTCGCCGCCAAATCGATCTCAGCTTGGGTAACTTTTCCTTCCTGCAAAGACTGTTTTAAAGTTTTCAAAAAACCTTCACCTACCATGTCCATATCAATTCCGGCTTTCAAAGCTAAGGCAGAAACCTGCTGTAAATCCCCCATTCCGTGGTCAATCATTTCATTGATTCCGGTATAATCAGTCACAACAAAACCGTCAAAGCCCCACATCTTTCTCAGAACATCGGTCTGAAGCCATCTGTTTCCTGTTGCCGGAATTCCGTCCACTTCGTTGAAAGAAGCCATTACCGATCCTACCCCTGCATCTACAGCGGCTTTATAAGGCGGAAAATATTCATTAAACATTCTTACATGGCTCATGTCCACGGTATTGTAATCACGGCCTGCCTCTCCGGCTCCGTAAAGCGCAAAATGTTTTACACAAGCCATAATGGTATTACTCAGCGAAAGATCTTTTCCCTGATAGCCATACACCATATGTTTGGCGATTTCGCTTCCGAGATATGGATCTTCTCCGGAACCCTCAGAAACTCTTCCCCATCTTGGTTCACGGGAAATATCAGTCATCGGAGAGAAAGTCCACGAAATTCCGTCTGAAGTGGCTTCTTTAGCAGCAACCCGTGCCGACTGCTGAATCAAATTCATATCCCAGGAAGCGGCCAAACCTAAAGGAATCGGGAAATTGGTTTCGTAACCGTGAATGACATCCATCCCGAAGATCAACGGAATTTTCAGACGGCTTTTTTCAACGGCAACTTTCTGAACGGCTCTGATCTTTTCGGCTCCTTTGATATTAAAAAGTCCGCCAACCAAGCCGTCTTCAATTTTTTTACCGATGTCAGAATTTTGGGCCTGCCCCGTCGTAAAATCTCCGGCGCTCGGCAAATTAAGCTGTCCGATTTTTTCGTCGACGGTCATTTTAGATAAAAGCGCATCAACAAAGATTTTCTTTTTCGCTTTGTACTGTTCGGTTTGGTAAGACTGAACAGGTTTTGTTACCATTTCCTGTGAAAGAAAACATGGTGACAGCGCCAGTGCTGCAATTAAAATCAGGTTCTTCATATTCTTTTACTTTTTATTTTAATTTTTTCTTTGAGAGAGCATCCATTCATACAGTTTCGGATCTGAATAGGTGGAATCCCATGAGTTGTGGTTATCATCCGGAAATATTGTCAATTCAACATTTTTATTGTATTTCTTTATTTCCTGATAAATTTCGATTGAATTTGCGGGAGATACAACATCATCGTTTCCCCCGTGAAAAATTTTCATAGGCAGATTTTTATACTGTTTGGCCCTCACTTTCATCAGCCGGTCTACCGGTGCGCAGACCGGAGCGACCGCGGAAAACATTTCGGGATGCTCCATGGCCAGCTTCAGTGTTCCCCAACCTCCCATGGACAGCCCGGTAAGAACAATCCTGGATTCGTCGATCTTATATTTCTGCTGAATATCTTTAATTAAATAATACACCGCTTCAGTATCCCACCAAACATTTTCCGGACATTGCGGTGCCAAAATAGCCACCGGTTCCTTTATTAAATTCTTGTAAGTGAACGGGCTGTGTGCTTTTACCATTTCCAAATCGGTTCCTCTTTCGCCCGAGCCGTGCAGAAAAACAATCAAGGGAACTTTTCCTTTTGCGTTCTGCGGATAATCTAAAACATAGGAAATCTTCTGGACTTTTTTAATTTCCTTATTGAATTCAGCTTTGATTTCCTGAGCATTTACCATGAAAGCCAATCCAAGAAAAACTGTTGACAGGTATTTTAATTTAAAGTTCATATTTTTATTGTTATTAAATTGCTCCTAGCCCCGATTGAAGCGGCATCCTTTTGTGCAGCGCAGCGGAACAAAAGATATAGCGGAAAGCGGGGAAAAGCTCCAAAAAAAACATTTATTTAATGTTATACTTTTCGGATTTAAAACTTAAATTTTTCAAACCTTCCCGGATTTCGGGTGCATTCATGAACAATTTCCAGATCAGTCCGGTGCGGTAATTTTCTATCATCGGCGAAATCGTTCCCTGATCGATGGCCAGATATCTTGGCGTAAACCAGTTGCCGTAATGTATGGAAGTTGCATCGTAAGGACCTGCGGAACCGATAAACTCGGGTTTTTCGGTGTAGATAAATCTAAGAAAATCCATCGATTCTTTTGGCGTATACGGAAAGCTGCTTAATGCCGCCGTCGGATTGATCACACCATTGTCGTTCGCGGGCGAATGTGCTGTGTAACCTGTTGACCCGTCCTCATTTCTGGTATAACCTGCGGTGTGACCCCAGTAATTTTTGCCGTAACCTTTCCAGTTTTTTGGATTTTCTTCGCTGTATTTATAGTCAATAAGCACATGGTTTCTATTGACATCAAAATAATTTTTAACTGTTTTATCTGACAAACCTGTAGGATCCAATCCGAGATAGGAATACTGAGACCAGAACAGCGGACCGCCATATTCTTCGGCGCCATTGTGTTTGAGATAAAGCGGAAGACCGTATTTTGTTTTATCCGTGGTGTAGGTTCCGTTTCTTGTCCAGCCTTTGTAGTAGGTTTCCGCATCGATAGGATGGGTTGGTGAGGAAGCCGCCAAAATGTAGGTTACAAGACATTCGTTATATCCTTCAAGGGGAAAATTCATCTCCCAGCCGTAAGTTGGTGACCAGTGCCAATAAAGGACTTTTTCTCCGCCTTTGGTGTACCAGTTCCATTCTACGCCTTTCCAGAGGTCGTCCATTTTTTTGGCAAGGAGCTTTTCTTCTTCGTCCCCGTTTTTGAAATATTCGCGTACGGCAATCATTCCCTGGACTAAAAATGCGGTTTCCACCAAATCTCCGCCGTTGTCTTTCTTACCAAAAGGAACGGTTTTCCCGGTTTCGCCATCAATCCAGTGTGACCATGCGCCGTGGTGACGGTCGGCATTTGCGAGGAAATCTGCCATTACTGTTAAACGTTTTACCGCCTCTTTTCTTGGAATAAAATTACGCTCCACGCCTACAATAATTGTCATTAAGCCAAATCCTGAACCACCTGTTGTGATTACATTTTTATCATTCTGCGGGTAGATATCGTCTTCATGATACCGTTCCCTGCCCAGCATTGAATTAGGTTCAGCAAAATCCCAGAAATATTTCAGGGCATCGTGCTGCACTTTGTTCATTAACTGTATATCGGCTGGAGTAGGTTTTAGTACCGACTCTGCCGTGGCTTTCTGCAGATTAGTGCAGGAGAGGGAAAAAGAACAGGTAAGTATTGCAGCAGCAATGAGTTTTTTCATTTTTTTTGATTTATGATTTTTTCAATCTTTTTAATGAGCCTGAATAAATGAAAAAGCCACCACATCAAAAATGTGGCAGCCTTTTTTATGACATCAATTAATATCCAGGGTTTTGGGTCAGTACTCCATTACTTTGGTTAATTTCTTTCAATGGAATTGGGAATAACTCATTTTTCCCTGCCGTAAAACCATAAGGAGCCAATACAGTTGCGGCCTGCCCAGTGCGGACAAGATCTACAAAACGGTCACCTTCCATAGCAAGTTCTACTCTTCTTTCATGCCAAATTGCAGCACGTAAATCTGCTTGTGTTGCGGCTGTTGTATCGGCAAGCTGTGCACGGTTTCTTACTTTATTAAGTGAAGTTTTGGCAGCGGCAGTATTTCCTAACTCATTTGCTGCTTCAGCATTAATAAGCAAAATTTCTGCAAATCTCAAAATTCTAATATTCTGAACTGAACCATAGCCACATGCATTATTATTCTGGGCAATTGGCACATAAATTTTCTGGTTGTAAGTATCTACAGAAAGAGGATCACCTTTTTTAATCAAATCGCCTTCGGGAGTTATTTCTCCTTCTCTCAGTATTGTCAATTCTTTTCTGATATCTCCTGGTTCAAAGGCATTTTCCAATGCAGCAGACGGTGTAAAGAAGCCCCATCCGAACTGATTTCTCACTCCCTGAACTTCAGCGTACTGTGAACCTCCAAATCCGGGAACACAACTGCAGTCTACTTCAAAAACAGACTCAGGACCGAACTCGCCTCCTAAACGGAAAACATGGTTAAAACTCGGATCCAGTGCATATCCCATTGACATTACCTGATTGGAAGTGTCATATGCTTTTTGCCAGTCCTTTTTATAAAGATACACCTTAGCAAGCAAACCCAGCGCTGCGCCTTTGGTAACCCTTCCCTGATCTAAAGCAGGATATGTTGCAGGAAGAACTGCCGAAACTTCAAGTAAATCTTTAATGATAAAGTCAAAAACTTCGGCCTGTGATTTTCTTGGAACATTATAATTTTCCTGCAAACCGTCAAATAACGGAACACCACCATAAATTCGGGCAAGATTGAAGTAAAAGTAAGCTCTTAACATTTTTGCTTCTGCAACAAGACGGGTTTTAAGATTTGCATCCATATCGATACCAGGAACCCGGGTAACAACCTGGTTACATCTTCCAATGGCCTGCCACTGTCCATTCCAGTACCCTGCAACTCCTTCATCACTTTGTGTATAAGTGAAATTATCATATACATTAATAAATGAAGCATCACCAGGATTAGAACCCTTCACCACATCATCGGCAGGAACTCCAAATAAAAACTGGTACGGGAATGCAGAATTGTCCCAACTTCTCAGAAAACTATAGATTGCACTGGTAGCTTTCATCGCATCATCTTTTGTCTGGAAAAATTCTGTAGCTTCCGTCTGTCCTTCTACAGGAATATCCAAGAAATCATCTTTACAGCTTAGAACTACGGAGAGCATTGCTGCTGCTAATATTATTTTTTTCATAATTCAATTTTAAAAAGTTAAAGTCATCCCAAAAGTGTAGATCGCTGCGATTGGATAGATATTATTATCAATTCCCATCTGTACTCTATCCGTATTCAGAATTTCTGGTGAAAAACCGTGGTATTTGAAACTTGTAAATGGATTCTGCGCGCTTACATAAATCCTCATTTTTTCAATATTCATCGATTGGGTAATATTTTTTGAGAAATTATATCCCATTAGAATATTTCTGATTCTGAAGAAACTTCCGTCTTCTACATAGAAACTGTTGGGTAAAATAATAGCCTGGTCGTTGGTGATCATCGCATAGGAATTTGATGTTCCTTCTCCGTGCCATCTGTTATTATACATATCCAGATCCCAGCTTTCGTTACTAAAACGCTGTTCGCGGTTATAATTGTAAATTTTATTACCGTAAACTCCTTGGAAATCTACCGCAAAATCGAAATCGGAAACATTTAAATTAAAACCAAATCCGTAAGTAAATTTAGGAACTGGACTTCCAAGGAATGTTTTGTCTCTTTCGTCAATAAGTCCATTGCCGTCTAAATCAGCAAATCTGAATCCGCCCGCTTTTTTTCCGTTTTGCGTTGGAGCAGCATTTACTTCGTTCTGGTTCTGGAAAATTCCTTCCACTTGATAACCATAGAAAGATCCCACAGGCTGCCCAAGCTGCAATCTAACTAATGTATTCCCGAATAAATGGGCTCCCGGCTCATTGAAAGACCCTCCATAAACCTCAGTAATTTGGTTTTTAAGTGTAGTGATATTACCATACAACCCAAAACGCACTTTTTCACTGATGTTTTTGTCAAAACTTACAGAACCTTCAAAACCCTTGTTATTAAAAGAGTAAGCATTGGTAACAAAATTGGAGTTGTTGCTGGCTCCTGAAATCGCTGGCTGATTAATGGCGTACACTATATCTTTGGAATCTTTGTCAAAATAGGTCGCTTCAATTTTTAATTTATTCTGCAGAAAAGCCATTTCAATTCCGAAATCTTTACCTTCTGTCGTTTCCCAGCCGATCGTTGGATCAATTACTTCTGTAATCGTTTCCGCATTATAACCGGCACCGCCATAATAAGCTCCGTCATTGAAAACCGTTGTTGTAAGTGTATACTTTCTTGGCACTTCCGGATTTCCAAGTTTACCCCAGCTTGCTCTCAATTTTAATAAATCAAAAACATTCTGTTGACTCATGAAATTTTCTTTGGATATTACCCAACCTGCACTTACCGCGGGGAAGGTTCTATACCGGTCATCGGAAGAAAAACCTGTAGCACCATCTCTTCTCACTGATGCATTTAATAAGTATTTCCCTGCATAATCATAATTGATTCTGCCAAAAAGTGATTCAATTCTGTTTTTATAAGGATCTAATTTTCCGGCGTATTGGATATTGTCTCTAACGAACAAATCTGCTCCCGAAAACACATCCAGTGAACTGTCATTCCCGTTAAAATTTACGTCCCATGATTTTCTGTAAACTCCGTTATGATGGTCCTCAGTTCGGGAAAAACCTCCCAGAATTTCTAAGTTATGGTTATTTATGGTTTTTTTCCATTTAAGCGTGTTATCCCAAACATAACTTTTATAAAAAAGATCGAAATCTTCAAGAGTCGCTCTCGTTGGAGTACCGTTAGGGTTATAATTATTTATCGCGTTGTAGTCATATTTATTAATATTTCTATGATCTAAAGCATAACTGATTCTTAAGGTAAAATCTTTCAGGAATTTAACTTCTCCCCAAACATTTTCTAAAATACGGTTTTCGTCATTCTTAGATCTTAATAAATCCAAAGTTGCGCGTGGGTTGGCTATCGATACGACAGAAAAATAATCGTAATTCCCTGTTGCCGGATTAATAGGATAATAAATCGGTGGAGCTCCGTATGCTGTTAACAATGGATTATTAGCGTTATTGGTATTGATTTGACTCCATGTGAAGTTATTACCTACCGTAATGTTCGGGTTAATTTTATAGGTAAGGTTCGCTCTTGTTGTAAATTTCCTGAAATCATTTCCTGAATTCACGCCACGTCCTGCAGCAAGAGTTCCGCCATCATTTAAATATCCTACACTTAAAAAATAACCTAAATCTTTCAGTTTTCCGGCAGCAGAAAAATCAGTTGAATTAATAATTCCGGGGTTGAAAACTTCTTTAAACCAATCTGTATCTGCTGCAATTTTAGAACGGTCCAAGAATTTAGTTGGGTCCGTCACGCCATCGTTTCTCAGCTTTTCATTATACAGCTCAACGTACTGATCAGAATTTACCATTTTAGGAATATTCGTTACTGTTTTTATCCCCACATAAGTGTTGAAATTAAATACAGTCTTTCCTTTTCCTGATTTGGTTTTAATAATGACGGCACCGTTTGATGCCTGCGCACCGAAAATTGCCAAACTCGAAGGATCTTTCAAAATACTCATCGATTCAATATCCTGAGGATTCAGAAACGAAATATCATTGGTAATCATCCCGTCTACAATAAATACCGTTTTACCGGAAATAGAACTGATCCCCCGTATATCCACTCTCGGCGATCCTCCAGGCGCACCGGAATTTAAGATTTGCACACCCGCAACCTTACCCTGTATTGAACTTATTGGATTAGGGTTCGGCTTATCTGCCAAATCTTTTGCACTAATTAAACCAATACTTCCGGTGACATTCTCCTTTTTTTGGTTCCCATAACCAATCATCACCACCTCTTCAATTTTCTGTTCTTTTAAAGAGTCCTGTGAAACGACCTGCGCACTGACATTCATACCGAAGTATAACGCAGCAACCAAGCAAGGTGCTTTTAAATTAATGTGTTTCATATAGTAGTTTTTGTTTTTAAAATCCGGGTTATAATTTAACTTTTCGGCTTTATTATCTCAAAGTTAGAAAATAAAATTAACATCATGTTAACTTTAATTTAAAATTATGTTAATCCCTTGATTTCGGGTCTTTTAAAATTGGCTTAATTTTTGAGAAACAATACCCATTAACTTCAAAAAAAAATCAGCATGAGAAGAAATACAATATTAGTGGCAACAATGGCTGTTGCTACCCTAGGAACCACTACACAATCCTGCCTGGCTTTGGCCACATCCAGTGTAGGTTTAGCAGTTTTGAAACAGATTCTTCTGGGAGGAATTACAAAAGGACTCAATATTTTCAGCAATAAAGACAGTTTTCTCGCCAATCAGCTTATTGACGCTGCACTTCCTCAGCAGCTAAAAGATGTGAACAGCACTTTACAGAAACTGGGTCTGAACAATTTAGTACAAAAAGAAAAAGAATATATCGCGCAGGCTGCGGCTTTTACCGTAGACACTTCGCGGCCAATTCTGGTGAATGCAGTGAACAGTCTTACTGCGGAGGACGCGGCAAGAATCGCGCAGGGAGGAACCGGTGCTGCAACTCAAATTCTCAAAGAAAGAACTTCTGAACAGTTAATGGCTGCAATTGCACCGAAGGTAGATGCAAAACTGAATGAGTTCGGGCTTGTAAGTTCATTAAACAGTGCTTTGGCAGGATCCAATATTTTGGGTTCCATTTTTGGAGGACAGAACTCCAACAGTTCAATTACTGGCGGAATCAGCAGGTTTGCCTCTCAACAAATGGTTAACGGTCTTTTCAATATTATTCAGAGCCACGAGCAGCAGAATTCAGCAACAATCCTGAATTCTTTGAGCGGCATGAAGTAATCTGAAAAAATATCTTTAATTTTGAGTTTCCGCTTTGTCGGAAACTTTTTTTAAACACTTAAAACAAAAGAAATGGTCAATATCATTGATAACCAAACCAATTTAAATCCGGACGAATTTTATGCCTCACTGAAAGAAAAACTGGAGGCTACCCACAATTTTCCGGAAGATTATCTTTTTAAATTCATCATTACTAACGAAGAAGCGAAACACACCGAAATCTACAGGGTTTTTGATGACATAAAGTTCACGCTGAACACCAAAGAAAGCAAAAACGGAAAATATACTTCCATCAGCATTAACGCTTTTGTGCTTGACGCAGATCAGGTTATTAAAATTTACAAAGAGGTAGGAAAGATCCAGGGCGTAATGATGCTTTAAAAGCTGAAAAACAGAAGAAAAATGAATGTTTTGATCACAGGCGGAAACGGGCTGATTGGGCAATCTTTAGTGAAAAAACTCAGAGAAAGAAATCATACGGTCCGGATCTTAACCAGAAGCAATGCTGTAAAACCTGATGAATTTCAGTGGAACAT
Source organism: Kaistella soli (assembly GCF_019038595.1). Lineage (GTDB taxonomy): Bacteria > Bacteroidota > Bacteroidia > Flavobacteriales > Weeksellaceae > Kaistella > Kaistella soli. The sequence goes on along the minus strand of NZ_JAHOPF010000001.1, from coordinate 454,881 downwards.
CGCCGAGCAGTTTATTGACGAAAAAGCCTTTGAAAATCTGGATTCTATCATTCATCTTGCCGGTGCAAGCATCAGTGAAAAATGGACAGATGAATATAAAAAGGAATTATTCGCCAGCAGGATTAATACTGCCGAACTTTTAAAAAAATATTGCGTTAAACACAACATTCATCTAAAATCCTTCATTTCCGCTTCAGGAATCAATTATTACGGAACTTTTACTTCTGATCAAATTCTGGACGAAAACTCCGGAATTATCAAACATGATTTTCTGGCAAAACTTTGTGAAGACTGGGAGAAGTCTGCCAATCGTTTTTCTGATATAGCTGATAAAGTCGTGTGTTTAAGGACTTCTATGGTTTTGGCAAAAAATGGCGGTGGATTTCCGATGTTGAAAAAGACAGTGGATTTCAACATCGGTTCTGCGGTGGGTTCGGGAAAACAGTGGATGAACTGGATCCACATTGACGATCTGGTCGATATGTATGTTTTTGCTCTTGAAAACCCTCAGATAAAGGGAAAATTTAATGCAGTTGCAGATGAAATCCCCACCAATGAAAAGTTTATGAAAACGCTTGCCGATATTTCCGGAAAGTCTTTCCTTCCCATCAATGTTCCCGGCTTCGTTATGAAATTAATTTTTGGGGAAATGAGTTCAATTATTCTTGAAGGAACCCGCGCTTCCAATAAAAAAATCAAATCACTGGGATTTGATTTTAAATATTCGAAACTTGAAAAAGCTTTTGAAAGCTTAAAATAAATTTCTATTTATTAATTTTCAATAAAAAATTTTACATTTTCAACAGGTCTTGCGATCATTGCAATATGCCCTTTGATGAGAATCGGCCGCTGAATTAATGATGGATTTTCAATCAATATCTTTACCCATTCATCGTCTGACAGTTCCTTATCTGCATATTTTTCTTTATACAAAGGATCACTTTTACGGATCAGGCCGTGAACATCGGTGTTAAGTTTTTTCAGAATCGTTTTCAGTTCCATTTCAGAGAGCGGATTTTCAACAAAATCTATAATCTCAAACGGAACATTATTTTCGTCCAGATGCTCTAAAATCGCACGGGATTTTGAACACGAATGATTATAAAGAACTTTTATCATGACGTTTAGTTTTTTAATGATATAATGTTAATTTTCTGAAAACCTGCTGTCAAAGCTCAGATTAACATTTCACATTAATCTAAAACAATCCGTGCAATTCTGTTTCTATTCTTTCCAAAATATACCCGAAATCTTCAGGTCTTTCCACAAAATCCAAATCATCAACTTCAATAATCAGCAATTTTCCTTCTTTGTAGCCCGAGATCCACTTTTCATATTTCTGGTTGAGTTTGGAAAGATATTCAATGGAAATCGTTGCTTCATAGTCGCGTCCGCGTTTGTAAATTTTCTTTACCAGATTGGGAACATCCGACTTCAGATAAATCAGCAAATCCGGTGCCGAAACGAAACTTTTCATCAAATCAAACACAGCAGAGTAATTATTAAAGTCACGGTCAGTCAGAAGGCTCATATCATTAAGGTTTTCAGCGAAAATGTGGGCATCTTCATAGATCGTTCGGTCCTGAATAATATTTTTGCCACTGTCGCGGATTTCTTTAACCTGTCGGAAACGGCTTCCAAGAAAGTAAATCTGCAGCGCAAAACTCCACTTGCTCATATCCGCATAAAAATCTTCCAGATAAGGGTTATGATCTACATCCTCGAACTGCGCATCCCAACCGTAATGTTTTGATAACATCGTTGTTAATGTAGTTTTTCCCGCGCCGATATTTCCTGTTACCGCAATGTGCATTCCTAAATTTGTTTAAAAGTTCGGTGAAACTTGCCGGTAAAGCATAATAAAAATGAAATATTTTTACTTCTTTGCCGGCTCTTTTTGAATGGGGTAAAGATAAAGTTTGTTGTCTTTGATAACAAAATTAGAAGCTGAGTTTTTATCCACAATTTGCGCTTTTTCTTCTTTGAAAACAGTAATCAGTGAATTGCTGACGAGTTTTTTAACCGCATTTTTGCTGAGAACCAGAATATTGTCGTTCTCCCGTCGGAGACGTTTTCCGTTTTCGGAAGGAATCTCAAATATTTTTTCTGATTTGAAATTATAGCCAGAAAAATGATTTTTGGTTAAAACGTATACTTTATTGTTATAAGCAAGAAGATCGATGATATGCTCAAAATCAATATCAAAAGGATATGAATTGATAATTCTGTCGTCCCGGAAAGCATACTGGATCAAACGTTTGCTGCTTTCATCCAGCAGCCAGATCTGCTGTAGATCCTCAGCATACGCCATTTTGATCATTCCAAATTTCTGACGGAAATTTACGGTTTGAATTTCATTTAAATTCTGATCATATAATTTCAGTTCCTGCGCATTTTCCGAAAAAGAAGGAATATTCAAAGGATTCTGCACCGACTGAATTTTAAAAGGAAGTGCAAACATCAGTTTCCCTTTCTGTTTCCCGAGCGAGTCATATTTAGTAAAACTGAAATCTTTGCTTTTATAGAGATAAATATTTCCGTAATCGTCCGCAAATAAATCTTTCACATCTTTTAATCGCAAAGAGTCAAAAGGCAGATTTTGCTGAGCCGAAAAGCCGCAGCAGATAAAAAAGAATATGAAAGGTATAATTTTCAAACTGAATGATTTTATCAAATATAAAAAATGACGTCGATAAAAACGTCATTTTAAGATACAGTCAGTAATTTTACTTGATTACGACTTCGTAAATCTTGTCCCAGTTCTTTCCCGTGACCAACATATTGTCGCCTTTGAAAGCGATTCCGTTGAGAACGTCGTCCTCATTTGTCGTGTGACGTTTTGCAATTTCTGAGAAATCAAATTTTCCTACCACTTCGCCGTTTGCCGGATTTATTTTGAGGATAATCGGTTTTTGCCAAACGTTGGCATAGATAAACCCATTATGATATTCCAGTTCATTAAGCTGCTCGTAAGCCTCGGTACTGCCTGCCACCGAAATATAACGGACGATTTTTGAAGGATCATTCACATCAAGAAAATAGATATTTTTGGTTCCGTCAGAAAGGATCAGGTTTTTACCGTCATAAGTTAAACCCCAACCTTCGCCAATCACATTTGGATAAGCAAATTCCCTGATGAGGCTTAAATCGCTTTTATTGTAAACAAAACCTTTTTTATTCTTCCAGGTCAACTGATATACTTTGTCGCCAACAATAGCTGCACCTTCAGAAAAAATCTCTGCAGACTGCGGTGTTGAAACCAAAGGAGTTGTGGTTCCCAGATTATACTTCATTATTCTCGAAGAGCCGTTTTGACCGTCAGATTCATATATTACATTTCCTTCAATCTGAAATCCCTGAACGAAATTTTTCGGATCGTGGGGATAGTCTTTGACAATCTCATAACTGAGTTTTGCTTCCGGGTTTTTAGCAAAAACATTGATGGTAGCATCCTGAGTAAGAAATTCTCCGTTTTTCTTTTTGATATTAAAAGTTACCGCATTATCACCCAAAGTGAAAAATTTCGGGTCTACGACAAGGCTGGAAGTTTCTTTATCGCCAAAACTGATCGAAATACTTTCAGCATTATCAGTAACTTCTTTCGGAAGTGCCAAAGCGTCACCAAAATGATAACCTTTGGCTTCCATTGTGGTGTTATACTCATTTAAAGTATTGAGAATTTCCTTGTCTTTATTACAGGAAAAAAGCAAGGTGAAAGCCAAAACAGCAATAAGGTTTCTAATTTTCATTCAGATAATTTTTTCAAAAATACTCATTTTTCCGAACACAAAGCGAGCCAAAGCGGAAAAGGATATTTTCTGCATTCAAATAATATTTATCTTTGTTTTCGCTATACTCAAAATTAATATGAAAAAACTTACGTTTGCCGCACTTATTTTACTGTACGGAATTTCCTCTGCGCAAAATCTCTTCCCAAAAAATGATGCTCCTCAAAGAGAAGATTCCCTGAAAGGCTCCAACACTTCATTCAGGAATTTTTGGGATGTGAAAAAATATGAACTTTCCGTTGAACCCGATTTTGATAAAAAATCAGTTTCAGGAACCAATAAAATTACTTTTGAAATCACAAAAGATGTTACGAATCCGGTATTTCAAATTGATCTGCAGCAGCCGATGAATTATAAACTGATTGGTTCTGATAAAAAATACACTTCAAAAAGAGACGGTGATTTCATTTTTATTGAAGCAAAAAAAACTATTAAGAAAGGTGACACCTGTTCATTCAACATTCAGTTTTCCGGAAATCCGAAGATCGCCAAAAAAGCGCCTTGGGACGGCGGCTGGGTTTTCAGCAAAGACAATAACGGAAACCCTTTTATCAGTGTTGCTCAGGAAGGTGAAGGTGCATCCGTTTGGCTTCCCGTAAAAGATATCTGGAGCGACGAACCCGACCGCGGAATCGTGATGAAAATTATTACGCCCAAAGATCTCGTGGGTGTCGGAAACGGCCGCCTTATTAAAAAGACCAGCGAGAAAAACAGAAATATCTTCACCTGGGAAGTGAAAAACCCAATCAATGCCTACTCTATTGTTCCGAATGTTGGGAAGTATGTGAATTTTAAAGATTCTTATGACGGCGAAAAAGGAAAACTCGATTTAGATTACTGGGTTTTGGATTATAATTTAGAAAAGGCGAAAAAGCAGTTCCAGCAGGTAAAACCAATGATGAAGGCTTTTGAATATTGGTTCGGGCCTTATCCTTTCTACGAAGATTCTTATAAATTGGTCGAAAGCCCTTATTTGGGAATGGAACATCAGAGCAGCGTTGCGTACGGAAATAACTACGCAAACGGTTATTTAGGAAGAGATTTGTCCGGAACCGGAGTTGGCCTAAACTGGGATTTCATTATTATTCACGAAACCGGTCACGAATGGTTTGCAAACAATATCACGGCCAAAGACCAGGCCGATATGTGGGTTCATGAAGGATTTACCAGTTATTCGGAAACCCTTTTCACAGAAAACTATATGGATAAAGACGCTGCAGAAAAGTATATTATCGGCGTGCGGAAAAGCATTCAGAATGACAAACCGATTATCGGGCATTACGGCATAAGAAACGAAGGGAGCAGCGATATGTATCCTAAAGGCGCCAATATGCTTCACACCATTCGACAGGTGATTAATGATGATGAAAAATTCAGGCAGATCTTAAGAGGTTTGAATAAGGATTTCTACCATCAGACCGTCACGACGAAGCAGATTGAAGATTATATTTCGCAGAAATCCGGTATTGATTTTTCCTCAGTTTTCAATCAGTATTTACGAACGGTAAAAATCCCAAACCTTGAATATTCGCAAACCGGAAACATCCTGAAATTCCGTTACAGCAATGTGGTTGATAAGTTTTCGCTTCCTTTGAGGCTTAAAGATAATCAACTGATCAATCCTACCACCGAATGGCAAACGGTGAAACTGAACAGTGAAAATCCGGTGGAATTTAATCCGAATTACTACGTGATTTACAAGAAAATATAAAACTTAATTTGACAAAAGAGGCGGCTACACAAAGTCGCCTCTTTTTATTAAGTTTAATTACAGTTGAGCATATCCGAAAGCATCAGTCTCTGGCTGGAAGTGTTCGCCGGAACCGCGACATGATCGGACGGAATGAAATTCACAGAAGATACGGTCGAAGGCACATAAATTTTCACCTCCATCTCCCGGTACCCATGCGGTTGGTAAGATATCCAATATCCTTCGGGCTGCAGACCCCATGTACCGTACTGCACGTCAGATTTCTCGGGATTGATGCCTGAAATCATTGCAAGTCTTTCAAGATCGGCATAATTTGAGGAAGACGTACTGAAAAAATTTCTGATCTTATTTTCAGCATCCAAAGCGACCTGCACGGGCTGCAGAAGATTGCTTTTCGCTTTATCCATAACGCTTGCGGGAATAAAATCGAGACCCATTTTTGAAAGTTTCAAAAGCTGGTCTTTCGACAGCAGTTTAGCTGCTACCAGTTTACTTTCATTATCCAGATTTTTTAAACTTGATTTTGCAATAACTGCCCAAATTAACGACTGCACTTTCTGCTGCGGAATCTCCTGATTGTTATACCAGTTTTTCACTAATGCGTCAATGATTTCTTTTTTCGGCCCTTTTAATGGAGCATAAATATATCCATCTCCTTTGCTTGGCGCGTAAGTTCCTGCTTTCAGACAGAAGCTTTTCAGTTTAATCTGGTAGAAGCCGGGTTTCAGAATATATCCGTCAGTCTGAGAAAATTTCTCATTGCACAGATCGGTAAATTTTTCATTCACTCCAAAACCTGGACTTTTCACGTCTGTTGTATTGCAGTCTTTAAAATTGGTAGTAATGGCTTCAGTGGTAATGGCATTAATCACTTTTTCGCCGGCGAAAGACATTGTTTTGTCTTTAACCTTATCTTTCAGCAAGTCCAGAATCTGTGCATTAGAACACATAAAAGTTATTAAAAAAGAAAGGAAAATTAGTTTTTTCATGATAAATATTATTAGTTTCCTACGAAATTACATAATATTTATGAACTGATAAACAGAGGTTTACCTTAAAAATCAAGAATTTTTCATCTGGATACGGAACGTGGTTCCTTTCCCGACTTCGGTGTGGGCGATTTTTATATCGCCGTTGTGGTATTCTTTAATCACTCTTTTTGCAAGAGACAATCCTAATCCCCAACCTCGCCTTTTTGTGGAATATCCTGCTTTAAATGCATTTCTTGCCTGAAAATTTGTCATCCCTGAACCTGAATCTTTAAAATCGACAATGATGTATTTATTTTTTTCGTACAGTTCTATTTCCAGTCTTCCTTCACCTTTCATCGCATCTACTGCATTTTTTACGATATTTTCGATTACCCAGCTTAGAAGAATCCGGTTGTGTGGGATAAGGACATTCTGGTGGGGAAGAATAAGCATGAAGCGAACTTTTGTTGAAATTCTGGATTTCAGATAATCAAAATTCTGCTGCAGGGTCTCATTGATATTCAAATCATTAAGCTCAGGAACAGAGCCTATTTTCGAAAATCTTTCAGAAATCGTTTTCAGCCTGTTGATGTCGTTTTCAATTTCTCTTACGCCTTCACTGTTTTCGTTTTCCATGCGGAGAATTTCGATCCAGCCAATCATGGATGAAAGCGGTGTTCCGATCTGGTGCGCAGTTTCTTTTGCCAAGCCTGCCCATACATAACCTTCATCAGTCTTTTTAATGGTCCTCAGAAACCAGAACGAGAAAGAAATATAAGCAACCACAAGCAATCCCAGAATGTATGGGGTATACCTTAAATTGTTCAGGAGATTGGAGTTGGTGTAAAAAACATACTGGTTGTTTCCGTCAGGCATCTGGAGTTCAATGGGCTTGTAGGAACTTTCCATTTTCCGGAGCAAAGTGAGCATTTTTTTAGGATCTTTCTGAACATTTTCGGGAATATTCTTTTGAAAATCAACACCAATAGGTTTCTTGTTTTTATCGGTTACAATCACCGGAATGGTATTATTGGTCTTGCTGATCTGTAAAAGCAGATCAAGCGTCATGGGATCCTCAATAATTTCTTCCTGCTGATATTTCATCGCAGTGGCAAAAAGTTCAATCCTTTTTATTTCTTCCTTTCTTAAATAATCAATCAGAATGACCGACGCAATTACGACTCCCGCAACCGCAGCAGTGAGCAAAAGATAGATGATCCAGTTATTTATTTTAGAAAGAAAACTTTTCCGTTTCATCAAAACTCTTTATTTTAAAACATTTAAAACTTTAAACAGAACCTGATCGATGTCACCGTTTTGATAATTGTTGATGATGATTGCGAAAACATATTTTTTTCCGTCTTTAGCAGTGTGGTATCCTGCATAGGATTTGGTGTCTTTCATTGTTCCGCTCTTAATTTTCATGCCGTTGCCCTGCGTAGGAAAACCATTATAAAACTTATTGAACCACGGTTGTTTTCTGCTCCAAAGCAGCGACTGTACTTCTGCTCTTGCTGATACATAATTTTGCGGGGATAGTCCGCTGCCATCAGCAAAATTAATCATTGTCGGATTGATTCCCCTGCTTTTCCAGAAATCTTTGAGATAGGAAATTCCGGCGTCAAAGCTGCCTTCATTTTTCTTTTCCTTTCCTAAAGTTTTAATTAAAGTTTCGCCATAAAAGTTGATACTTTTTCTCAGAAACCAGAAAATGATTTTGTCTAACGTCGGAGACTGATATTCCAGAAGAATATTGTTTTTAGGTGTTGCCGTCACACTTTCACCGTTAATTTTCTGCATCGAAACAGAGGTTACTTTTCCTTTAAGCTCAATCCCCGATTCTTTCAGCCATTTTTGGATTTCGCTTCCTAGAGAAAGCGGCGGATTGGGAGTCGCTCCCGAAACCGTTGAAGATTTGGTCGGCAGAGATCCGTTAATCATCGCTACTTCAGAATAAGGCGCTGTAAACACGATGCTCTGGTCCGAAGTGCTGTCCGTTTTCACCTCGTTGATCCATTTCACATTGGGCAAATCTATGTTTATGCCTTTCATGACCTTTCCGTTCATGCTGATGTCGAACTGGTTTTCGCGCCAGTTTACGCCCCAAACTCCGGCTCCGTAATAATTTCCCATATCATTCCACGGCCATCCGCCGGGAACTTTTTGAGAATCAAAATAAGAATCATCAATTATCAGATCGCCCGAAATTTTAGAAATTCCTTTCTGTTTGAGCGCTCCAATGAGTTTTTCTCTGAAATTTTCCGGTTTATAGTTGTCATAACGCCAGCTTCCTAAAGTTGGATCACCGTTCGAAGAAATCAACAGGTTTCCCGAAAGACTACCGCCAGAAATCGTTCCGGAATATAAAGCTGTTGTCGTATACTGATAGTTTTTACCTAAAGTTTCCAGCGCTGCTGCCGCGGTGAAAATTTTCTGGGTCGATGCCGTTGAAAGTCCCTGATTTCCCTGATATTCGTAAACGAAATTTCCGCTTTCATCAGCAACATAAACCGAAAGATTTGCAGAATATGCAGCAGGAGAACTGAGTAAATTCTTTGTCGCAACATCTAATTTCTGCGCAATATTCTGAGCAAAAAAAACCTGCGAACTCAGCAGAATGATGGGAATGAGTCTGTTCATTTTCCTTTTTATTTTCAAATATAACGAATAATCTTTTCCTGAAGTACGATGAATTCGGAAAACATGAGAGCAACGAATTTTCAAAGCTTAAAAATGAAACAAAAATCTTGTTTTTATCCTGATTTTTTTGTAAAATTTGTATGGAATATTCAAACACGAAATCATGGCTACAATTATAACAGGCTTATTTAACAGCCAAAGTCAGTCAAAGAAAATTTCTGAAGACTTAGAACACGCAGGTTTCAATGATTCTGATTATATCGTTTATTTACATACCGAACCTATTGCAAAAGAAGTAAAAACATCCATTTGGCGGTCCTTTTTTAACGACGAAGCTTCACTTGAAGACGACAGTTTGGCAGTAAGTGTAAAAGTAACAGAAAAGGATTCTATAGAAAAAGCAAATCAGGTTTTTGCAGACAATAAAGTGATTCATCAAAACTTAATTGAGAATATCGAATTTAAGGATGCCCAGTCTCTCGATTATATAAAAAGAATTGTTGCTCTAAGGGCAAAATCCGAAATATATTCTTCACCCGAAGTAAAGCATCATGATCCGCATTCAGGCATAAACTCTGAAGTGAATTTTGGCAAAGACGAATAACAACAGGTCCGTTTCAGTTGATGAAGCGGACTTTTTTATCTTTTAAAGATGAAGGTTTTTGGGTATATTTATCCAATATTCTGGCATTTTTACTTATTTTCGTATCTTAAACAGTTTTCTTAATGGTATACGACTTAGAACAGGAAAATAAGGAAATTCTTGCGCGCTACAAAGATTTAATTTCCAATACCTACCGCACTTTGGATGAGGAACAGAATAAACTCATCCGGAAAGCGTTCGATATTGCTTTGGATGCCCACAAAGACCAGCGCCGAAAAACCGGTGAGCCCTATATTTACCATCCAATTGAAGTGGCGAAAATTGTGGCAAACGAAATCGGTTTGGGAGCAACATCCATTGCATGTGCGCTTCTGCACGACGTTATTGAAGATTCTGATTACACCTACGAAGACCTCAAAAAAATATTCGGGAAAAAAATTGCTGATATTGTAAACGGCCTCACCAAAATAGCGGTGATGAACCATCAGAATATCTCCATTCAGTCTGAAAACTATCGCAAACTTCTGCTGACACTTTCCGAAGATTTCCGGGTGATACTGATTAAAATTGCAGACCGGCTTCACAACATGCGGACGCTGGAAAGCATGACTCCGGAAAAGCAGAAAAAAATCGCTTCGGAAACCGTGTATATTTATGCACCGCTTGCCCACCGTCTTGGCCTGTACAACATCAAATCTGAACTTGAGGATTTGTCATTGAAATTCAATAATCCCGATGTTTATTTTGATATTTCCCAACGTCTTGAACTCGCCAAAGAAAGCCGGGAAAAATACATTCAGGAATTTGAAAAAGAAGTTTCGGAACAGCTCGAAGACGAAGGTTTAAATTTTTCAATAAAAGGCCGGGCAAAAGCAATCTCTTCCATCTACCGGAAAATGCTGAAACAGGGTGTCACTTTCGATGAAGTGTATGATAATTACGCGATCAGAATTATTTACCGTTCTGATGCGAAGAACGAAAAATTTCTCGCCTGGAAAATCTATTCGATCGTTACAGACCTTTACCACAGCAATCCTCAGCGTATGCGCGACTGGATCACTCAGCCGCGGTCGACAGGTTATGAAAGTCTGCATTTAACCGTTTTGGGTCCTGATAAAAAATGGATTGAGGTACAGATCAGGTCCGAAAGAATGGATGATATCGCTGAAAAAGGCGTAGCTGCCCACTACAAATATAAGGAAGGTTTCAGGCAAAACAGCGACGAGAAAAATTTCGAAACCTGGGTAACGGAAATCCGGGAAGTGTTGGAAAACCAACAGTCGCTGAGTACGACGGAACTTTTAGATAATATCAAACTCAACTTGTATTCCAAGGAAGTTTTTGTTTTTACTCCAAAAGGGGAAATAAAAATTCTTCCGATCGGTTCCACCGCGCTTGATTTTGCTTTCTCTGTACACTCAGATTTGGGAACCAAATGTCTTGGCGCAAAGGTAAACGGAAAATTAGTTCCCATTTCCTATGTTCTGCAAAACGGCGATCAGGTCGATATTCTGTCTTCCCAAAATCAAAAACCGAAAGCAGACTGGCTGGATTTTGTGATTACCTCGAAAGCAAAATCAAAGATTAAGGCGATCCTTAATTCAGAAAAAAATCATCTGGTAGAAGAAGGAAAAGAAATTCTGCAGAGAAAACTGCGTCATGCGAAACTGAATTTCAATGATGAGGAAATAAACAAAATGCAGAAATTCTTTAATCTGAAAACTTCTCAGGAACTTTTTCTGAGTTTTCAGAGCGGAGATTTAGATGCAGGTGATATTAAAAAATATACTGAAGGCAAAAGCCTTTTCAGTAATATAATGCAGCGTTTCCGAAAGTCACCGAATAAAAACGAACTTTTCACCGAAACGCCTGACACCAATCTGGATCTGATTGTTTTCGGCAAAGACGAAGAAAAGATGAATTATTCTTTTGCCAAATGCTGCACTGTGATTCCGGGAGATAAAATCTTTGGATTTATCACCATTTCGGACGGAATAAAAGTACATAATGACGGCTGCCCCAACGCGATAAACCTCCGCGCACAATATGACTACCGGGTTTTACCGGCAAAATGGGTGAATGAAGAAAGCTTCAAAAACAGAATTAAAATTGAAATTGAAGGTCTTGACCGAATGGGAATGATCAACGACATCACCGCAGTCATCAGTAACTCGATGAATATGGATATGAAAAGCATGTCAATTGAATCGAACAACGGTATTTTCCTGGGTAATATCAACCTCGAGGTGAAAAACAGAAGCCAACTGGAAGAAACCTTCAAACAGCTGAAAAACATTAACGGTGTTTCACGCGTAAAACGACTTTAAACCAGGAAAAATATTCATGCTTATTACCAATTATTTCAAAAAATTCCTTCACAGTTCACAATCATCGGGAATTTTACTCATTATTTGTGTTGCAGTTTCGCTCATTATTGCCAATTCCTCTGCAGGAGAGGCTTTCCAGAGATTACTCGATACCAAAATCGGCACCCAAATCTTTCACCTGAATTATTCTCTAAGCATTTGGATTAATGACGGTCTGATGGCCATTTTCTTTTTGCTTGTCGGTCTGGAAATTAAACGGGAAATCGTGGAAGGCGAACTTTCCAGCTTCAAAAGCGCCTCATTACCTATTGTTGCTGCATTAGGCGGAATGTTGGTTCCGGCCCTAATCTTCTTTCTTTTTAATCAGGGTACAGATTATGTCAAAGGATGGGCAATTCCGATGGCAACAGATATTGCATTTTCTCTTGCGATTATTTCAATGCTTGGAAAGCGTGTTCCGCTTTCGTTGAAAATATTTTTGGCTGCACTGGCGATTGTTGATGATTTGGGCGCAATTGTGGTGATTGCAATTTTCTATACGGACCAGATTCACTGGGATTATTTAGGCTTGAGTGCTCTGATGGTGACGATTTTAATAGCATTAAATTTCCTGAAGTTTAAGAAACATATTTTTTATATCATTCCCGGAGTTTTCCTCTGGTATTTCATGCATCACTCAGGAATTCACGCAACTATTGCAGGCGTTCTTCTGGCTTTTACCATTCCGACAAATGTTTCCGATACAGAAGTTTCACCCCTTGAAAAGCTGGAGCAAAAACTTCATCTTCCGGTGAACTTCTTAATTATGCCGCTTTTTGCGCTGGCTAATACCAATATTACTTTTAAGGATGGGATGGTCGACAGTCTGTTTACGAATTTCGGTTACGGGATAATTCTCGGGTTATTTTTAGGAAAAGTAATAGGAATTAATTTATTTTCATTCGTCTTTATCAAACTGAAAATAAGCACTTTGCCGGATAAAAGCTCGTGGAATCAAATGATTGGTGTTGGACTTTTGGCAGGAATTGGTTTTACCATGTCGATTTTCATCGCGTTGCTTTCCTTTAAAGATCACCCGGAAATTCAGGATGAAGCAAAATTCGCAATTCTCGCAGCTTCAGTAATTTCAGGATTGGCAGGATATACCTTACTAAGACTTATTTCCAAAAAAACTTCAGCATAAATCTGATTGCAATTTAAGCGGAAAAACTTTCAGCATCTACTCTTCTATCCTGATCTTGTGGGTATCGGGCGAATCTTCCAGCTCCGGCAGAAGGTCTGCATTGAAATGAAATGCGTTTAATTTCACTTCATCAGCGATCATTTTTTCCACCCTCACTTTCTTGATGGCGATATTCAGTTCGTTCCCCAAAAGAATCAGAATGATATTTAGATTTACCCAAACCATCACTAAAATTATCGTCCCGATAGACCCGTAAAGCACGTTGTAACGGGCAAAATCTTTAACATAAATCGCGAAGATATAAGTGAGGACGATAAAAAGTACAGTCGTTAAAATAGCGCCCGGGATTGCCTGTTTGAAAGTGGTGATTTTCAGACAGCCTACCCAGTAAAAAAGCGCGAGCAATATAAAATAGAAAAACGGAAAAGAAAAAAAACCGATGATCTTCGACATATTATCGACCAGCCAGGAGATATTGATTTCCGGTGTGAAAAGCTTAAGAACAACTTCACTGTAATAAATACCAAGCAGCGAGGCAATAATTAAAAAGATAAATGCGATGGTAATTACAAAAGCCACCAAATATTCCTTCACAGCACCTCTCTGCAGATTGGTATTAAGATTAAAACCGTTGATTAAAGAATGCGTTCCGTTCACCGCAAAAATCATTGCAAAAATAATGGTGAGGTTGCTGATATTCTGCATATTCGGAATAAGAAAGGTCTGTATATATCCGCTGACATCTTTCTGTATATGAGCCGGGAAAATATTATGCATCAGCACCTCGAAAATATAGAACTGAAGTTTGTCGTAATGCGGAAGATACGGCAGCAGCGACAGTAAAAACAGAATAAACGGAAACAGACTCAGGAAAAAACTCCACGAGATACTCGCTGCACTTCTTCCGATCTGCATTTTGAAAACTCCCTGTCCGTAAATCTCGAACATTTTCCAAAGCGAAATCCCTAAAAACGGAATGTGAATATCGTCAAGAAATTCATGTATTTTGAGTATGAATTTAGGAGTTTTAAAGCCCATTAATCTATATTTGCAGAACAAAGATAAGAAATGCGGATTAATTTAGTATGTATTGGAAAAACCGACGATAAAGAAATCAGTAATCTCGTAAAATATTACCAGAACCGGCTTCCAAAACACTGGAATTTCGAAATTACAGAAATCGCGGACGTAAAAAACGCCAAAAATCTTTCGCCAGAACTTCTTAAGAAAGAAGAAGGAAAACTGTTTCTCAACCAAACCGAAAACTCAGACTTCATCGTTCTTCTCGACGAAAAAGGAAAACAGTTCACCAGCCGTGAATTTGCCTCAAAAATCGATCACTGGATGAATTCTTCCGTTAAAAAGGTATCGTTTTTTATTGGCGGAGCCTATGGTTTTTCCGAAGAAATCTATCAGCGCGCCAATGAAAAAATGTCATTATCTAAAATGACTTTTACACATCAGATGATCCGCCTCTTTTTTGTAGAACAGATTTACCGTGCAGATCAGATTCTTCAAGGGAAACCTTATCATAACGATTGATCTTATATTTATTATTCCTTAGGAAAGAGTAAAAAACTTCGCCCTCCAACTTTCAGCTTCTGTGTTTTTCGTATTTTTGCTTCATGACGCAAGATTTATCTTTACGAACGGTTACGGTGATGCGCTACATTCTGCCTTTGCGCGAAGGCGGTTCGCTTCCTGCGCTTGCCGAGGCAGATGACGATTTTAAATATGTTTTGAAATTCCGTGGTGGCGGACACGGTGTGAAAATGCTGATTTCCGAACTTTTGGGCGGAAAAATCACTGAAATTTTGGGACTTAAAATTCCTGAGCTTGTTTTTGCCAATCTTGATGTAGATTTCGGAAGAACCGAGGGAGACGAAGAAATTCAGGATCTGCTGAAGTTTTCCGAAGGTCTAAACTTAGGCCTGCATTTCCTTTCCGGAGCGATTGCCTACGACGCTTCCGTGAAAATCGATCCGCTTCTCGCATCCAAAATTGTGTGGCTTGATGCGTTTATTACCAATATCGACCGTACTTTTAAGAACACCAACCTGTTATTATGGCATAAGGAACTTTGGGTGATTGATAACGGAGCTTCGTTTTATTTTCATCATTCATGGATGAATTTTGAAAAGCATGCACTGAGTCCGTTTGCTTATATAAAAGATCATGTTTTACTTTCCCAGGCGACAATGCTGGATGAAGCAAATGCTTTTGCCAAGACAGTTTTAAATGATGAAAAACTGAGAGAAATTGTTGAATTAATCCCTTCAGAATGGCTTCAGTGGAACGACACCGATAATTCTCCTGATGAAATAAAAGAGATCTATTTCAATTTCCTGAAAACCCGACTCGAGAATTCAGATAACTTTGTAAATGAAGCGAAAAATGCAAGAGGTTAAAATTTACGAATACGCAGTAATACGGCTTGTTCCCAAGGTTGAGAGAGAAGAATTTTTCAACATCGGTCTTGTGATGTTTTCGAAAAAAGAAAAATACATCCGGGTAGAATTTCATCTTTGTCCCCAAAAATTTGCGGTGATGCATTCTGAACTTGATTTTGAAGACATTTTAAAGAATCTTGAAAATTTCAAACATGTTGCACAAGGCGAAAAAGCCGGCGGGGAAATTGCCGCTCTTGATATTCCGGAAAGATTCCGCTGGCTCACGGCGGTCAGAAGTTCTGTCGTGCAGACCTCGAGACCCCATCCGGGAAAAGCAAAGAATCTGGATACGACTTTTGAAAGGCTTTTTGAGGAATTGGTGAAATGATGTAAATAATAATTCTAAAAACAGAGCATTGCGGCTTGACGACAATTTTTAGGAGTATTTAAACATGTAAATACCTACAAAAAAGAACGCTCCAAAAGGTGCGTTCTTTTTTATTTCTGTTTTAAATTTTTGTGAGTTTCGCAAACTTCAGAATCAGATTCTTCTCCCCTTCATGCTGGAATTTCACTTTTGCTTTGATATTCTGTGGATCTGTGCCATCCAGGAAAAGCACTTCACCAACACCAAAACGGTCGTGACGCACCTTATCCCCCACTTCAATATTTTCCGAGGAAACTCCGCTCGGATTGGTAATTTTTGCGGTAGCTACAGGTTTCAAATTCTGAGAAATCGGTAACGGTTCGCTTCTTTGGATACTTTTCTTTTCTTCTTTCTTTTTGAAAAATCTCGGTTCGCTGGGTTCATCATCAAAAATACTCGATTTCAGACCTGAACGGTTGATAAAACGGCTTTCAACAGCAGGATTGATAAATTCTATATGTTCAGAATCCATTTCGCTCAAAAACCTCGAAGGTTCGGCATCTGTAATCTTGCCCCACTGAAATCTCGAAACTGCATAGGAAAAATAGGCCTGCTTTTCAGCCCTCGTCAATGCTACATAAAACAAACGGCGTTCTTCCTCCAGTTCTTCACGGGTTGAAGAGCTCATAAAACTCGGAAATAAATTTTCTTCCAGACCGACCAAATGTACGATCGGAAATTCCAACCCTTTTGAAAGGTGAATAGTCATCAGTGAAACCTGATCACCATCTTCTTTTTTATCGGTCTGCGTATCTGCGGAAAGTGCGATATTTTCCAGGAAATTGGGAAGCGAAGGATCGCCGTCTTCGATCTGCTGCTGTTCTTCAATGAAACCCTGCATAGAGTTCATCAATTCCTGAACGTTTTCAACTCTGGAAATCCCTTCCGGCGTTTGATCGTCTTTCAGAAATTTAATGAGACCTGTTCTTTTGGCGACTTCCATCGCAACGGTGTACGCATTTTCGGTTTTCAGCATGACCTGAAAAGCTTTAATCATCGACCAGAAATCTGCAAGTTTTGTCAGAATTCCGTTATTCAAACCTAACTGCGGAGCATAAAGTCCTAAATTATCCAGAACGGTGGAAACAGAAACATTTTGACTGTCAGCAAAGACAATCAGTTTATTCTGGGTAGTTTCACCAATTCCGCGGGCAGGATAATTTATAATTCTCGTAAGTGCTTCATTATCATTTTCATTGATCAAAAGACGCAGATAAGCTACCAGATCTTTCACCTCTTTTCTCTGGTAAAACGAAAGTCCACCATAAACTTTGTAAGGAATATTTTTCCTTCTCAGCGCATCTTCAAAAGCACGCGTCTGGGAATTTGTTCGGTACAGAATGGCAAAATCTGTGAATTTTCGCTGTTCAGAATTGTGCTTCTCCCAAATATTGGAAGCTACAAAACTCGCTTCGTCAGCATCAGAGAGAGAGCGGTAAACCTTAATTTTTTCACCTTCTTCATTTTCACTGAAAACATTTTTTTTGAACTGCTGAACATTTTTAGAAATAACAACATTTGCAGCATTTACGATATTTTGCGTTGAACGGTAATTCTGCTCCAAAGAAACCGTCACCGCATCAGGATAGTCTTTTTTAAAATTCAAAATATTGTAAATATTCGCACCTCGGAAAGAGTAAATGGACTGTGCGTCGTCTCCTACCACACAGATATTTTCGAATTTTGAAGCCAGAGCTTTTACAATTAAATACTGTGAATGGTTGGTATCCTGATACTCATCCACCAAAATATACCGGAATCTGTCCTGATATTTTGCTAGAACTTCCGGAAATCTCGTCAGCAGTTCGTTGGTTCTTAAAAGCAGATCATCAAAATCCATCGCGCCGTTCCGGAAACAGGCTTCAACATACTTCTGATAGATCAGTCCCATATGTTTCATATTGGCACGTTCATCATTTTCGATGAGTTCGGGATTTCCGAAATATGCTTTTACAGTGATGAGATTGTTTTTGTAATTTGAAATTCTCGCCTGAACTTTTTTCGGTTTGTATAAATCCGCATCGATTTTAAGCTCCTTCAATACTTTCCGGATCACGTTCAAAGAATCCTGAGAATCGTAGATGGTAAAATTTGAAGGAAAACCGAGAAGATGAGCTTCACTTCTAAGAATCCTGGCAAAAACCGAGTGAAAGGTTCCCATCCAGAGCGATCTTGCTTCACTTTGTCCAACGACTTTTGCGATACGTTCTTTCATTTCCTTGGCGGCTTTGTTGGTAAACGTAAGCGCCAGAATATTGAAAGGATCCACCAGATTGGTTATTAAATGCGCAATACGCATAGTAAGCACCCGTGTTTTACCGGAACCAGCGCCTGCGAGAACCATCAAAGGTCCTTCCAGCGTGGTAACGGCTTCATACTGTGCTTCATTTAATCCTTTCAAGTAATCCATTGGAACAAAAATTTTAGGGGAACAAATTTAGTGAAATATATACGGACCTCAAAGTAACAAGGCATTTGGAAGGTCTTAAAAAAACGGTTAAAAAAAAAATGAAGCTCCAAACAGGAGCCTCATTATGTAGTGATATATAAGGTTAGCTTATGCTAATTTTACATTTACTGCGTTTAATCCTTTTTTACCTTGTTCTACTTCGTAAACCACTTTATCGTTTTCACGAACTTGTGATTTAAGACCTGATGTGTGAACAAAGATGTCTTCTCCTCCGTTAGACGGAGTAATAAATCCGAAACCTTTGGTTTCATTGAAAAATTTTACGGTGCCTTCTTGCATTGTATTGTTGTTAATTATGTTTTGTATTATTTATTTGACAAGCTGTATGTTAACAGCTGAAAAACCTTTTGGTGATCTTTCCTTTTCGAAAGAAACTTTATTGCCTTTTTTTACTGCGTGTGCACAGTTGTTCTCGTGGAAGAAAACATTTTCCTGCGTACCGTTTTCTGCAATAAATCCGTAACCTTTATCACTCAGGAAGGTTATAATCCCTGTTTTCAGAGTCTCTTCAGCTTCTATTGGTGCTGCACCAAGCTGAATATCATTAAGATCTACACCCTCGCGATTTTGATCTTCCGGACGGGTTTCTGTTAACTGCCCGTTCGCATCAACATAAAGGAACATTTCATCTAAAGCTTTCCCTTTGTTGTTGTTGGTTTTGCGCTCTTCACGCTTAAGAGTTTTCTCTTTTTGCTTCTGTAATTTTTTCTTGAAATTTTCTTTTTTTGAGAAAGAATCTGCCATATATTATTATCGTATTTAAGTTTGTTCTGTTCTGAGCTTTTTTAAAAGCTGTTCATATTATCCTCCGATTTTTTGCAAAGCAAATCACCCTGTGCCTTTTAAGCCTAAAAATAATCGGGTAATAAAGTATAAAAGCAGCTGCGGAATAGCGAAAACTGATAAGAAAAAATGTAGAATTCTAAAATGTAATAGAGAAAGCAGGCAGTTGCCTCTTATAAATTATACTGCAAAGATACGATAATATAATTAAGAAACGGGCAAACATTCAAATTAATAAAATCACGCCGCTCCCGGACAAGTTTTCAATACCATCGAAGGCTTAATAATTCCCCTTTTATAATAGGAAAATTTTATTTCTGAAAAATTTAAATATGTAACATTTAAAGTAATTTTAAGACCAATAAATAAATTGAATTAAATATGAAAAGAAAACTTCTTTCTGCTGTAGCAGTTGCGTTCCTGGCAATGGGTACCACCGCACAGCAAATTAAATTTGAAGAATATGACCTTCCGAACGGGTTGCATGTGATTCTTCATCAGGACAATACTGCTCCGGTAGTTACTACAGGCGTGATGTATCATGTAGGGGCAAAAGACGAACTGGTAGGAAGAACCGGTTTTGCTCACTTCTTCGAACATTTGCTTTTCGAAGGGACCAAAAATATCAAAAGAGGCGACTGGTTTAAAATTGTTTCTTCAAACGGAGGCACCAATAATGCCAACACCACCAACGACAGAACCTATTATTACGAAACTTTCCCTTCCAATAACGAACAGCTTGGTTTATGGATGGAAAGCGAAAGGATGAAAAGCGGCACCATCAATCAGATTGGGGTAGATACGCAAAGAGAAGTGGTAAAAGAAGAAAAGCGTTTAAGAATGGATAACCAGCCTTATGGAAACCTCTTTACTGCAGTGCAGAACAATCTTTTCACGAATCATCCTTACCATTGGTCAACAATCGGATCTATGGAAGACCTTAATGCTGCAAAACTTTCGGAGTTTCAGGATTTTTATAAAAAATTCTATGTTCCGAACAACGCTACTTTGGTAGTTGCAGGAGACATTAAACCTGAACAGACCAAAAAATGGATTCTTGAATATTACGGCGATATCCCGAAAGGAAGCGTTACTCCGAAAAATTTCCCGAAAGACGAACCTATCACCAAAGAAAAAGAGGTGACAGTAACTGATAAAAATATTCAGCTTCCGGCCTACGTTTTTGCTTACAGAACACCTGCCAACAGAGAAAAAGATGCGTACATCCTCGATATGCTTTCTTCATATCTGAGCAGCGGAAAATCTTCAGTACTATACAAAAAATTAGTGGATGAAGATAAAAAAGCACTTCAGGTTCAGGCATTTAATCAGGGACTTGAAGATGCTGGAATTTTTGCTTTTTTTGCTATTCCTATGGGCGCAACTACAAAAAACACGCTTCAAACTGATATTGATGCGGAAATTAAAAAACTGCAGACCACATTGATCTCAGAAGAAGACTATCAGAAACTTCAGAACCAGTACGAAAACCAGTTTGTAAACTCAAACTCCTCTATTCAGGGAATCGCAGGTTCTTTGGCTACCAATCATGTGCTGATGGGCGACACCAATCTTATCAATAAGGAAATCGACATTTACCGAAGTGTTTCCCGACAGGATATTATGAATGCTGCAAAAAAGTACTTGAATCCTAACCAAAGAATTGTTATTAATTATTTACCTGAAAAAAAATAAATCCATGAAATACAACTTTAAATATATCGCGGCTGCATTTTTACTTTCGGGAATGCTATCTGCACAACAGATAAATAAGGACGAAATGCCGAAACCCGGCCCTACTCCTACCATCAACATTGCAAAACCCAAAACTTTCACACTGAAAAACGGACTTACTGTGATGGTTGTGGAAAACAACAAACTGCCAAGAGTCAACATGAGCCTTTCCATGGACAGACCGCCTTACTACGAAGGAAAAATTGTTGGAGTGAGCGAGATTATGGCCGATCAGCTTGGGAACGGAACCACTACATTGAGCAAGGAACAGTTCAACAAAAAAATTGATTTCCTGGGCGCAAACCTGAACTTTTCCTCATCCGGCGCAAATGCCAACACGCTGTCCAAATATTTCCCTCAGGTTTTGGGTTTAATGGCTGATGCCATCGTGAATCCTAAATTTTCAGCTACCGAGGTTCAGAATTCAAAAGACAGAATGATTGAAGGCCTGAAAGCCGACGAAAAAAATGCAACCTCCATTGCAAACCGTGTTTCCAGCGCGCTAACCTACGGAAAAAATACCTCCAGAGGTGAGTTTGAAACGGAAGCAACTATCGCTGGCATTCAGCTGGCTGATGTTCAGAATATCTACAACAAATATTACGCACCGGATCACGCTTATTTAGTGGTAGTTGGAGATGTAAAATTTAATGAAACTAAAAAACTGATCGAAAAAGCGTTTTCCGGCTGGAAAAAATCCAATACTAAATTCGCTCCTTTGGAACCGGCATCAAATCTTGCAAAAACCGAGATCAATGTAGTAGACGTTCCTACGGCAGTACAGTCAGTAGTTTCTGTAGGAAATATTACCAATCTGAAGATGAACGATCCTCAGTATTTCCCTTCCATGATTGCCAACTACATTTTAGGCGGCGGCGGTGAAGCGAGACTTTTTATGAACCTTCGTGAAAAGAACGGATTTACTTACGGAGCTTATTCTTCAATGACTGCGAGTAAATATTCACCCAGCTTTTCTGCAAATGCAAGCGTAAGAAACGAAGTGACGGATAAGGCTGTCGTTGAATTCATGAATGAGCTTAAAGGAATTTCTACCGTAAAACCTGAAGAACTTGCGAATGCAAAAGCGAAACTCAAAGGAGATTTCATCCGTTCTTTAGAAAGACCTGAAACAATTGCCCGCTTTGCTTTAAATGAAAAAGTACAGAGTTTACCGGCAGATTTCTATGCAAATTATCTGAAATCTATTGACAAAGTAACTTCAGCTGATGTTTCCGCTGCAGTAAAATCTACGATACTGCCTAACCAAAGCCGTATTTTTGTTGCAGGAAAAGGCTCTGATATTTCCGACAGTCTGGAAAAACTTGGTTACCCAGTAACATATTATGACAAGGAAGCAAATCCTGCTGCAAAACCTTCCAGCCAGAAAATGGATGCTAATGTAACGCTTTCTTCGGTTGTTGATAAATACATCACTGCTATCGGAGGTCTGCCTGCAGTACAGAAAGTAAATACCATTACTACAGACGCTTCTGCAAAAGTTCAGGGTATGGATCTGGACATGAATATGGTGCAGGCCCGCGGAAGCAAAATGAAAATGGAAATGAAGATGATGGGCAACACTTTGCAGAAGATCGTTTTCGACGGTAAGAAAGGTTTTATGGAAGCTCAGGGACAAAAAAATCCACTTCCTGAAGATGCAAAAAAAGAACTGACTGCTTCTCCTGAACTTTTCCCGGAACTTAATTTCTCCACATCAGCAGATCACAAATTATCGGGAATTGAAAAATTCGGAAATGAAGATGCTTATGTCGTGAAAGGTGGTAAAAATACTTATTACTACAGCGTAAAGACAGGTTTGAAACTTGGTGAAACCAAAATGCAGAAAGGTCCTCAGGGAGAAATGGCTGTACCTACCACTTTTGGTGATTATAAAGACGTTTCCGGAGTGAAGCTTCCTTATAAAATTTCGCAGAACATGGGCGGTATGCCCGTTGACTTCACTGTGAAATCTTACCAGGTTAATCAGGCGAAAGATTCAGATTTTAAATAATCCATTGATTAAATAAATAAAAACGGCAGCTTTCGCTGCCGTTTTTATTTGGAACAGATTAAATTTTGTTAAAAAAAGTGAAGATTGTGATTTTTTGAAATTATAAGGGCACAATTATTGCAAATCTTTTAACATAATTGAAAAACATACGCCATGTCAGAAAATATACTTTCCTTAGAAGACCTTAAATTTTTAGAAAAACTTCATTCGCATTATGGATTGGAATTTATCCGTTTTGATGACAGCGGAATAAAAATCAACAACCAGAATTTATTGACTGATGATTCTGATAAGACTGATTATTTCAATCTTCTTAATGAGATTTCAAAGAAATTAAAATACAGACTTAATTCAAACTTTCAGATGAATTTTTCAAGTTCTTTCAGCTTTGACGTGGTACGGGTTTAAATTTTTAACCAACATATATAAAAGAAGAAGACAAACTTTTCGGTTTGTCTTCTTTTACTTTTAGGATGATTATTAAGCAGTAAGCTGATTGAGCTTATCCACCACTTCATCAATTTCGAAAGGTTTTGCAATAAACGCATTGGCTCCCGACTGTATCGCCGTATGTTCCAAGCCACGGCTTGCGGACATCATCACCACCGGAATGTTTTTGGTGATTTCATTTTCCTTCAGTCTTTTACATATATCGCGTCCGTCTTCACCGGAAAGCCACATATCTAAAAGAATGATATCGGGTTTTGAAACGGATTCGACGTAGGTGAAAATCTCTGACCCGCGTTCGAAAGCATTTACTTCAAAGCCCTCGAAATCGAGCATGATACCTAACGAATCCAGAATCGAAACATCATCGTCAACAATTACTATTTTTTTTGAATTCATCTTTTTGCTTTTTTAACTTTGTACTTTTGGAAGTGAGAAACAGAATGTGGAACCTTTTCCTAAAATACTGTTAACCCATATTTTCCCTTCTGATCGCTCAACAATTTGAGATGCGATATACAAACCTAAACCCAACCCTGGAAAAGTACTTTGTTCATCACCACTTACGCGGTAATACTGTTCGAAAACTCTGTCTTTTTTATCTTCAGGCATCCCGATTCCAAAATCCTTCACCATAAAATTCACTGAGTTTCCTTCATTTTTGATCTCCACCATCACTTTCTCCGCCTCAGGAGAATATTTAATAGCATTGGAGATTAAGTTGGTGATAACCTGACTTATACGTTCTTGATCTGCAAAAACCATACCTACATTCTCTGTAGAGAGCTCAATTTTATGCAAAGTTGACATCTGCAACTCTTCCACTGTTTCTTTCACGAGTTTTTCAAAATCAAAATTGCTCTGATTAAGATGTATTTTCCCCGAATTGATCTTGGTCACATCCAGCAAATCACCGATTAAAGAAGTGAGTTTTATCACCTGCATATCCATCTTTTTGGCAAATTCAGCATTCTTTTCATCACCCGTCTTTCTTAGCATTCTTTCAAGAACCTGTGCATAAAGTTTTAGCGACGTTAAAGGTGTTTTCAGTTCATGACTGGCAATTCCTAAAAAAGTGTCTTTTTGGGTAACTAAATTTTTAAATTCATTGATATTCGTGCTGGTTCCGATCCACTTTACGATTTCGCCGTTTTCTACCACCGGAGTGGCGCGGCTTAAGAACCAGATATATCCGCCCGTTTGCATATCTAACATGCGATACTCCAGTTCGAAATTGCTTTTATTGCTGGCTGCGATTTCCCAAGTGGCTTTAAGACTGATAAGATCTTCAGGATGTATTAATCTGGTGAAATCAACATTTTTAATTTCGTCCTCCTTACAGTCCAGAAGTTCCATCATATTTTTATTGCAGAAATCGATTTTCCCGGAAGCGTCGGCAGTCCAAACCATTTGAGGCATTGCTTCTGCCAATGTTCGGTATTCGTATTCGTTGGACTGTGCTTTTTTACGGGCATTTACCAATTCAGTAACATCCATCGCGACATTCATAATGGCGTAAACGGCACCCTGATCATCGTGAAGCGGTTTGTAAGAAAAATTGTAATAGTAGCTTTGCAAAATCCCATCAACAACAAGATCTACCTTGTCTTCCTTCGCGATATAGGGAATACCTGTTTTAAAAATGTCCTTTAAGATTTTTATAAACGGCTGTCCCTGCAATTCTGGAAGAGCATCCTCCAGCTTTTTACCGATTACCGACTTATCTTTTCCCCAGGTCCTGATCATCTGATCATTCGCAAAATCGATAATAAGGTCTTCACCTGTATAGATTCCTGTAGAATAATCGGAAATCTCCATCAGTTCTTTGAAACGGATTTCGCTTTCCCGCAGCTTCTGTTCCGAAAGTACTTTTTCAGTAACCTCAGTTGCCACTACGCTGACTCCCGTGATGATACCGTTATTGAAAATCGGCGCATAAACAAAATCAAAATAGCATTCGCTCAGAACACCACTCTTTTCGATCATCGCGCGCACGCTGTTTCCTTTATATGTAATTCCGGTATTATAAACTCCCTTCAGAATATTCGGGAATTCCTGGTCTTTTATTTCCGGCAAAGCCTCTAACAGAGGCAAACCGATCACCTTTTCGTCCTTACCCCATAAGTCGAGGATTTGTTGGTTGGCAATTTCTACAACCTGCGCCTCTCCCATTAACAAGGCTAAAGCAACCGGAGCTTGACTGAAAAGAGTAGTTAAAGAGTCTAAACTCACATTGTTAAGGAGAAAATTTTTCATTGGTGCGAATTTAAAAAAAATATGCGGAACCTGTTAAGCAACTTAGTATGATGTAAATAGTTAATTAATCCTCCCAAAGTTTTGCTGCTGATTTGCCCGGTGCAGAATATCCAAAACCGTTCCAAATTAAACTGATATAAGACTACAAATTATCTTTTATATTTGAAAATAATAATTATATTTGCACTTCTTTAATATTTAAAATAGAATGAGCACAATATTTACATTATTCATGATTCTGATCATGATTTGCAGTATCTTACTAATTATCATTATTATGGCACAAAATCCAAAAGGCGGAGGTTTATCCGGAACTTTTGGCGGAACGTCTTCTGCTCAGTTCGGAGTACAGAGAACCAATGATTTTATGGAGAAATCCACATGGATGCTGGGTGGTGCAATTGTGTTCTTAATTTTATTGAGTGTTATTTTAACAGGAAAACCGAGCGCACAAATGAAACAGGCTCCTGTGAGAACAGAAGCTCCAGCGCCGCAAACTGCTCCTGGTACAAACAATACTACCGCACCGGTACAAACTCCGACTCCGGCAGGAAACTAAGAATCAAATAAACATTATACAAAACGGCCTGGAAAATTTCCAGGCCGTTTTTGTATGTAAAAATTTTTCAGAAAAATTAATTAAATTTTAGATTATTAATTCCCCAATACTCATCCTGACTTTCAAAAAACAGACAGTGCAGCCAGCTGTCGAGAGACATTTTATCTAACACATCGGCATCTATTCTTTTAAATTCAGTATTGAAAAAACCGGCTTCAAGACTCAACTGATTTCTGTCAAGAATATGAATGTTTTCAGGCTCGTAAAAAGGATAATACTTTATATCTGAATTGGTCGTCAACAATTTCTTACCCGACGCTAACGCTTCAAATGTCCGCATCGTTAAGCCCTTTTGGAAAGGTTTATTAATATCCATAACTGAAAACGAATCTTTATAAATCTCAGCGATCTCTGAATGTTTCAGCTTTTTAAAGCTCAGTTTTTTCATATCAAACTGCTTCAAATTCTTATCGAAAATTTTCTTGAGAACAAACGCAGTTTTCCCCGGAGCATAATAGTAAAAAAACGGTTTCAAATTCAGTTTATCACAGAATTCGCGAACTTTTTCTCCTATCAGATAACGGTCGGTATGGGCACTTCCTATGAAAGCGATATCATTTTTTGGCTGGTCCTTACCTTCAGAAACCAAATATTCATTCAAAAAAAACAGCGGGCGGAAATGCAGCTGATATTTTTTTGCATCCGCAGGTTCAAAAGTGAAATTCCTGTCAAAATACGGGTACAATTTTAAGAATTTTGGATATTCCGTAGCAGCATCATAAGAATAGAAAATCTTAATTGCTGACGGATTTCTGTCCTTAAACTTTTCCAAAAAAAAGCATGGAACGGTTTCGCCTTTAATCAAAAGAAAATAATCGTAATTTTTACCTTCCGTAAGTTTCAGAATTTTATGGTAATAGCGGTTAATCTTTTTTTGATACAATGCGCTTTTCACTCTGATAATACCTTTTGACAAAAGAGAATCTGAAGGTCTCTCGTTGAAGAAGTCAACTTCGGCGCCGAGTTCGCGCAATCTTTTCATAATGGCTTTTTCGTAGCCGAAAAAACTGGCAGATAAGAACAGTATTTTCTTTTGTTTGAGGTTCATGATTTCAAGAAGCCTTTTTCCTTCATTTCTTCAAGGGAACGGCTGAAATTATTTTCGTGGACAGGCTGCTGTAAAACCCAATCAGCAAAACCGTTTATTCCCTGATCAAAAGTAACTTTTGGCTCAAAATTTAAGAGACTCTTCAGCCTGGAAAAGTCTGCAAAATTATGGCGGATATCTCCGATTCTGAAGTCTCCCGAAATATTCACCTCAGTTTCCTTCCCATATTTTTCAACCAACATTTTCGCAACAGTAAGCACGGGAGTTGCAATTCCGGTTCCGACATTGATGATTTGATTATTGGCAGTTTCCATTTCCAGGCTTCTTCTGGTTGCTTCTACGGTGTCGTCAATGTTGATGAAATCCCGCGTCGGCAAACCGTCTTCAAAAACATTAATGCTTTTTCCGCTTAAAATCTGTGTGGAAAAGATTGATAAAATTCCCGTGTAAGGATTCAGCAGCGACTGCCCCACTCCAAAAACATTTTGATAACGCAGGATCACAAAATCGATATCTACAGACCGACAGACCATTTCCACCATCTGTTCCTGTTGAAGTTTGGTGATGCCGTAAAAAGAGCTAGGGTGAAGTTTTGAGTTTTCATCGGTTGGCTGGGGCTGAAGAATTTCCCCGTTTTCATCCGTCATTTCAAAAATCCCACATTGCATAAGATCGGTGTTTCTATGCTCAGGATAAACATTTTCCGACTTTGAATTCCGGTATTTTCCTTCTCCGTAAACCGCTCTGGAAGATGCGAGAACAAACTTTTTTACTGAGTTCCTGTTATTGACCAGGACATCAAGGATCAAGGCAGTTCCTAAAACATTTACGCGGCTGTATTTATCGATCTGATACATGGACTGGCCGGTTCCGGTTTCCGCGGCCAAATGGATGATTGCATCCTGATTTTCAATGGCATTTTCAACATCTTTCCTGTTGGTAATGTCGCCTTTAATAAAATTAATTTTCCCCGAAATACTTTGAAACAAAGGTGAATCCTTTTCAGGATTTTCCCCATGAATCTGACTGGACAGATTATCCAGAACCGTCACCGAATAACCAAGATTTTTCAGCTTTAAAGCCAGATTGCTTCCGATGAATCCGGCACCTCCGGTAATTAATATGTTTTTCAATTTACCCAATTGTTTTTTCCCAAATCTGGGTTTCCTGATTATACTTTTTTACAATTTTCGCCGGTGCTCCTGCAATAACAGAATAGTCGGGAAAAGTTCCTCTTACTACTGAATTTGCACCTACCACACACTGTTTTCCCAAGACGGTTCCCGCCATAATAGCTGCTCCCATTCCAATAAAGCAGTTTTCGCCAATATGAGTTTCTTTCACCGCTATCTTCTGCTTCACCACATGTTGGCCGATCGCTGTATAATCGTGATCAATATTAGTGATAAAAACATTCGCCAGAATAAGCGAACTTTTACCAATCTGTAGGTTTCCGGCCGAAGTAATATGAACATTTTGCGAAATCACGACATCATCTTGGATGTGTATTGTTCCCCCATTGTGAGTTTCCATTCGCAGATGAGGGAAAATCCTTACTTTTTTTCCGATAAATACGTTGCGGATACCTTTAAGGAATACCGGTTTGCCCAAATAGGAAGGCAACCCAAATTTCCCAAAAAACGGCGAATAACACAGCGCCCGTAATCCCCAAAATAATTTATCCATCATATTTTTGCTCGTAAAGGTCTCATCATATATTTCAACTTTGAAAATACAAAATATAAAATATATTCTGCAATATTAATTCTTTTAGTTTGACGCATTTCTTTAATATTTTTCTGAATGCCTTTTTCCATTTCAGCTAAATTGGCAGAAAGTCCTGATGCTCCGAAAGATCTTTTTCCTGCGCCAGCGATCACCAGTTTTTCCGGTAAAAGATACATTTGGTTATTTGCAGAGACTCTCATCCAGTAGTTAGCGTCTTCCGAATACCGCTGGTTTTCATCAAAATAGCCTGTATTTTCTAAAATTTTCCTTTTAAAAAGTGCCGTTGAAGTTTGTCCGGTAATTTTAATCAAAAGTTTTTTCAGCGTAATTTTCACCAGCTGTTTCGGATCTACGCGGTAAGGAAACAATACTTTTTCATCATTCCAAAGTGTAGTGATAAAATCAATATTCAGTTGAGGATCGGTGAGATATTTCATTTGTTTTTCCGTCTTTTCCGTCAGCCACTCATCATCGGAATCCAACAACGCAATATATTCACCTTGAGCCAGTTTGAGCGCTGCATTTCTCGCTCTGGAAACGCCGCCATTCTGCTGATGAATGATCCTGATATTCATTTCAGGATTTTTTTGCTTATAATTCTCTATGATTTCTCCGCTTCGGTCTGTAGAACCGTCATTCACCGCGATGATTTCAAAATCCCCTTTCCAGGTTTGGTTCTTAATGGAATCCAAAGATTTTTCTATGCTTTTTTCAGCATTAAAAACAGGAATAATTACAGAAATCACGGTTGAAAACTTTTTAAATTTTTATTAAAACAATTTATAAAAAGCTAAAATAGGGAATTTCAATTAAATTTTAATCCTTTTCGTTGTAAGGCAGCCTGTTTTGAATTGACCGGCCCAACGAAATTTCATCCGCATATTCCAGCTCATCACCCACTGAAATACCTCTGGCGATGGTAGAAAAACTCACGTTGAAATTTTTGAATTTTTTATAAATGTAATAAGCCGTGGTATCGCCTTCCATTGTAGCACTTAAAGCGAATATCAGTTCCTTTACCTCGCCGTTTTCCAGCTTTCTCTCAATCGAAGAAATATGAAGCTGATTGGGCCCGATTCCTTCCATAGGAGAAATTTTGCCTCCCAAAACCAGATATTTCCCGCGGAACTTTCCTGTATTTTCAATAGCCATCACATCACGGACATCCTCTACAATACAGAGAATTTCTCCGTTTCTTTTGGGATTGATACAGATTTCACAAATCTCCGAGTCTGAAAAATTATGACAGTCCTTACAGTATTTAATTTCGGTAACGAGTTTTTTTAAAGAATCTCCCAAGGCGATTGCCTGACTTTCCGGCTGTTTCAGAAGGTGCAAAGCCAATCTTAAAGCTGACTTTTTTCCAATACCGGGTAGCCCAGATATTTCTTCCACTGCTTTTGCCAATACTTTACTCGGATAATCCATTTCACAAAAATAAAATTTAATCCGCCAAGATGCAAGTTTCAGCCCTTTTATTATCTTTGGAAAAAATAGCTTTTATGGTTCTTCAAAACTTAAATTATCCCCTCGATTTTACATTCAAAATTACAACCCTCTCCAGCGATTTCAACATTACGGACAGGAACGGAAATTATGTTGCTTACGTGCGCCAGAAAATGTTTAAACTGAAAGAAGACGTTATTGTTTTTAATGACGAATCGCGGTCGAAAGAACTTTTCAGAATTCAGGCTAACCAATGGATTGATTTTAATGCCTCTTATTCCATGACTGATCTGGAAAGCGGAAAAAACTTCGGACGGCTTGCCAGACGAGGAATGCGGTCTATATGGAAATCACAATACGATATTGTAGATCAGAATGACCAGGTTAAATATCAAATTAATGAAGACAATGCATGGACGAAAATTCTTGACGGATTAGTAGGTGAAATTCCTGTCGTTGGGATGTTTACCGGATACTTTCTAAATCCTTCCTACACCGTAAAAGACAATGTGGGAAAAGAATATTTCAGGCTTAAAAAAATGCCGTCGCTCTTCGGCAGAAAATTCCAGCTCGACCGGCTGATCGACATCGATGATTCAGATGAATCTTTGGTTGTACTGAGTTTTCTGATGATGGTACTTCTGGAAAGAGCAAGAGGTTAACTCTTCGCTAATCTTATTTAATACAGAAAATACGCTTTCAGTTTTTGGAGGCGTATTTTTATTTGTAAATTTGGGTTAAATAAATGAAAATGGAAATAACACAACTCGAACCACAACTCATCTGGAAGAATTTCGCAGCGCTTAACGCTGTGCCCAGACCTTCCAAAAAAGAAGAAAAAGTAATTGAATTTATTAAAAATTTTGGCGAAAACCTCGGTTTGGAAACAAATGTGGATGAAGTAGGCAACGTGATCATCAAAAAACCCGCAACTTCGGGGATGGAAGACCGAAAATCCATCATCCTGCAGTCGCACCTTGATATGGTTCATCAAAAAAACAACGACATCAATTTCGATTTCGAAAACGAGGGAATACAGATGGAAGTTGACGGAGACTGGGTGAAAGCCAAAGGAACCACTCTGGGCGCCGATAACGGAATCGGAGTTGCTTCAATCATGTCGGTTCTGGAAAGTACTGACATTCCGCATCCCGCTTTGGAAGCGCTTTTTACTATTGATGAAGAAACCGGAATGACCGGAGCGATGGGTTTGAAACCCGGACAGCTGCACGGAGAGATTCTGCTGAATCTGGATACTGAAGAAGATGACGAGATCGATATCGGCTGCGCCGGGGGAATTGATGTAACCACAACCCAAACCTATCATCTGGAGGCAGCCAAAGGCCAACTCGTAAAAATTGAAGTAAAAGGTTTGCAGGGAGGACATTCGGGAATGGATATCCATAAAGGATTCGGGAACTCTAATATAATTCTGGGAAGGCTTTTGTATCCCGGAATTTCTGATCAGAATATTCAGCTGATTTCTATTGACGGAGGCGGTCTCAGAAATGCCATCCCAAGAGAAGCAAACGCAGTAGTATCGGTAAGAAATTCTGTAGAATTTATTGATAATCTTACTTCTCTGAAAAAAGAGATTCTTGAAGAATTTGCTGGCGTGGAAAAAGATTTACAGATTAATATCGAAAACTTTTCAAGTGCAGACCAGGCCATTTCTGAGGAAGACTCCAGAAAAATCATTTTAGCCTTAAAATCGGCTCATAACGGTGTTTACAGAATGAGTCCCGATGTTGCGGATTTGGTGGAATCTTCCAACAACGTGGCACGTGTAGAACTGAAAGAAGGGCAATTAAAAATATTAAATCTGTCCCGTTCTTCAGTAGAATCTACGAAATACGCGGTGGCTGAACAACTAAAATCGGTCTTCGAACTTGCCGGAATGAAAGTGGAATTCAGCGGATCCTATCCGGGCTGGAAACCGAAACCAGGTTCGGAAATCGTAAAACTGATGGAAAAAATCTACGAAAAAGATTTCGGTTCCAAACCTCATGTAGTGGCATGCCACGCCGGTTTGGAATGCGGTATCATCGGTGCCAATTATCCTCAAATGGAAATGGTGAGTTTCGGACCAACTATTCGCGGCGCACATTCACCCGAAGAAAAAGCCAATATTGCTTCCACCCAGAAATTCTGGGGATTTTTAAAAGAAATATTAAAAGAGATTCCGAAGAAGTAATTAAAATAATAAATGAAAATCCAAAACGCTTTCGCATTTTGGATTTTTTTTTAACTTAAAAGTACATACGAAAGAATTAATAAAAGAACATTTTCCTAAAGTGGATTTCTAAAATTTTAATTTCATATTTCCTAACTTTGGTTTTAAAATTAATCTTATGTCTTCCGAAACTACCACTCCTGCTGAAATGCTTTCTATTCTGGAAAACCGCTTTCAAAAACACACTCATCGCCATAAAAATTTAAAATGGACTGAAATTCAGCAAAAACTTGAAGCCAATCCACAAAAACTTGAAATCCTCATTAAAATGGAGAAAACCGGCGGCGAACCTGATGTGGTAGGTTTTGACAGAGATTCCGGTGAATATCTTTTTTTCGACTGTTCAAACGAAAGCCCAAAGGAACGAAGGAGTTTTTGTTACGACAAAGCTGCACTCGACAAGAGAAAGGAGAACAAACCTAAAAATAACGCGCTGGATGCAGCGTCCTCAATTGGAGTCGAGCTCCTGACAGAAGAGGATTACCGTTACCTGCAAAACCTTGGGGATTTCGATACGAAAACTTCCAGCTGGCTGCAGACTCCTGAAAACATCAGAAAACTCGGTGGAGCAATTTTTGGCGATTTCCGTTACGGAACGGTATTTATTTACCACAACGGAGCAGATTCTTATTATGCTGCGCGCGGATTTCGGGGAAAGCTGAAAGTTTAATGATACTCAACTTCAATATTGATCATTAGACTGTTTAAAGCTTACAAAATATAATTGAATTGAATAATTACATACAATTTTAGCTTAATGTTTATTAAATTAACTATATTTAACAAAATTTAAAAACAATAAACTATGAAATGGTATTTAAAAGTATTGAATCAGTATTTTGATTTCAGTGGAAGATCTAGAAGAACAGAATATTGGATGTATGTTCTTTTCAATTTAATTTTTGCAGCATGTGCAGCAGTCTTAGACAATATGCTCAATATGACTTTCGCTCCCGCAATTCCGTACGGCTTCATTTACCTGGTGTATGTTTTAGCTGTATTTATTCCGGGATTAGCAGTGAGTGTAAGAAGACTTCATGACCAAGACAAGAGCGGATGGTGGCTGCTTTTATGCTTAATTCCGTTTATTGGCGCTGTGTGGCTGATTATTCTGCACGCAACTGAAGGAACTCCAGGCAACAACAGATATGGAGCAAATCCTAAAATGGAATTGGCATAAAACCCTGATTAAAAAGAAAAAATCCCGAAATAATTTTCGAGATTTTTTTTATTTCTGCTTTTAAGAATTATTATGGATATGGTGCAATAGCAACCTCTAAACCGTCTATTTCTTCAGTGATATGAATCTGACATCCTAAGCGGGAATTATCCTGTACATAAAACGCCTCAGAAAGCATTGCATCTTCCTCATCGCCCATTGGGACCAGTTTTTCTGCGCCATCCACTACATAAACCTGACACGAAGCGCACATTGCCATTCCGCCGCACACACCGATGGTTCCGTCATCTGCCAACTCATAGGAGCGGATGACTTCCATTAAATTCATCGACATATCTGTAGGAGCCACTACTTCATGAGTATCGCCGTTCCGGTCGGTTATTTTTAAATTAATGTCCTGCATAATCAGTATTTCTTAATCGATTTTCTTTACAACAGCTTTTTCTGCTTCTTTGCGGCTTCCGTCGAAACCGTCCACTCCACTTACCGTAGTATATTTCAGGACAAACTTTTTGCCCGGATTCAGCATGTTGTATACACTCTGGCACATCAGCGTCGCTTCGTGAAAACCACACAAAATCAGCTTAAGTTTACCCGGATAAGTATTGATATCTCCAATCGCATAAACTCCAGGAATATTGGTTTGATAATCCAAAGCATTATTTACAACAATTGCATTTTTTTCGATATTCAGACCCCAGTTGCCAAGATCTCCCAATTTCGGAGTTAATCCGAAAAGAGGAATAAAGTAATCGGTTTCAAGATCTGAAATTTCTCCGTCCTTTTCTATAGTGATTGCCGAAACTTTGCCTTCTCCTTTAATTCCGATAACTTCGGCAGGAGTAATGAGATGAAGTTTTCCCTGATCTTTTAACGCCTGAACTTTTTCAACAGAATCCAGCGCTCCACGAAATTCGTTTCTACGGTGAATCAAAGTGACTTCACTGGCGATGTTGGAAAGGAAAATACTCCAGTCCAAAGCAGAATCTCCTCCACCTGCAATCACCACTTTCTTATTGCGGAAATGTTCCGGTTCTTTGATAAAATATTCAACACCTTTTTCTTCATAATCGGCGATGTTTTCTATAGTGGGTTTTCTGGGTTCGAAAGTTCCCAAACCTCCTGCAATTGCCACCGCTTTTGCATGATGAACCGTACCTTTATTGGTAATAACTTCAAAAGTGCCGTCTTCAAGTTTGGTTAAAGTCTGCGCAGTTTCACCCAGTGTAAATCCCGGCTGGAACTGTTTTATCTGCTCCATTAAATTATCCACCAGTTCCCCTGCATTAATCGAAGGAAACCCAGGAATATCGAAAATAGGTTTTTTAGGATATAATTCGGTTAACTGGCCTCCCGGTTGTGGAAGTGCATCAATTAAATGACATTTCAGCTTCAGCAAACCTGCTTCAAAAACAGCGAAAAGCCCTGTTGGTCCTGCTCCTATTATCAATATATCGCTTGTAATCATGGATGATTTTTTAAAAAAATTAATTTTGCAAATTTAAGAAAAATAAAAGAACGGCGGGTTGCATACCAATGACAATTATCATTTTAAATTTCAATAAAATCAATGTTTTATATTTGTGGCAAATTTTTTGCAAAACTAAGTCTATGAAAAAGTTTTTTAGTGTTTTGGGTATTCTTTTTTTTGCCCTGGGATTTTCCCAAAAGTTCGATAATATTCAGTCCGGTGAAGTTTTAAATTACAGAATTCATTACGGAATTCTGAATGCTGGAACAGCCACCTTAACCACCCTCAAAACCACCTACAAAGGCCAGCCTCACTTTTATGTAAAAGGATATGGAAGAACAACGGGTGCAGTGCGCGCATTTTTCAAAGTGGAAGACCATTACGAAAGTTTCATTAATTACAATACAGGTTTACCGAGTTTCTATGTAAGAAATGTTCAGGAAGGGGGCTATACGCAGCATTTCGAAACGGTTTTCAACCACAGTAACCAAACCCTGGTTTTAACCGATAAGGAGAAAAACACATCAACCGTTGAAAAATCGGTGAAGGGCGTGCAGGACATGCTTTCTGCTTTCTATTATCTTAGAAGTCTGGACTCCAGCGAACTTAAAATAGGAAGTGTAAAGAAACTCAACGTATGGATTGATGACGAACTGTTCCCTTTTCAGCTGAAAGTAGTGGGAACGGAAAATGTAAAAACCAAGTTCGGAACAGTAAACTGTCTGAGAATAGTACCGCAGGTGATTAGCGGAAGAGTCTTTAAGGATAAAGAAGGGGTAACGCTTTGGGTAAGTAACGACAGAAATTACGTTCCTGTAGCCATTAAAGCAGAACTTGCCGTGGGATCTCTGAAAGCAAGTCTTGATTCCTACAGAAATGTGAAGTACCCGCTAAGTTTTTTTTAAAATTAAATTTAAACCTGATTATACTCAAAACCGGCTCCGTCCGGTTTTTTTTGTTTTATATGTAACAAATAGTGTCTTTTTGTTGTCTTATTCTCAAGAAATAAAACTCCATGAAAACCCGCCTGTACTTTCTTGCCTTTACCGCTGTCTTCAGCATGTGTTTTTCCCAGAAAAGCGAAAACGACAGTATTTCCCGAAAAAAGATAACTGCTGTTAAAGTAGCCACTCCGCCGAAAATCGACGGAATACTGGATGAAGAAATGTGGCAGAATGCTCCCATAGCCAGTAATTTTATCGAGCGCCGACCCAATAATGGAAAGCCAATTGAGGAAAATTTCAGATCGGAAGTAAAAATACTTTATGATGATACCGGCGTTTATTTCGGCGCCACGCTCTACGATAACGAACCCGGAAAAATTGCGCGCGAACTTACAGAAAGAGACAATCTTGAAAATGATGACATCTTCGGAGTGACTTTAAACGGTTACAATGATCACCAGCAGAGTTTAGAGTTTCTTCTTACCCCTGAAGGCGTTCAGGCAGATGCGAAATTAACCAACGATTTCGGAGAGGATTTCAGCTGGAATGCCGTTTGGTTTTCCGCAGTGAAAATTACAGAAACCGGATGGACGGTTGAAATGAAAATTCCTTATTCGGAGCTGCGGTTTCCAAAAAATGATGTGCAGGAATGGGGAATAAATTTTCTGCGCCTGATTAAAAGAACCAACGCTATCTACGACTGGAATTTTGTTGACAATAAGAAAGGAAGTTATATGCTTTACGACGGTGTTTTGCACGGTGTTGAAAAAATAAATCCTCCTACCCGCCTTTCCTTCCTGCCTTATATGTCCACCTATGTCAATAAATTTAACGGAAAAACCACCGCCAATATCAATGGCGGAATGGATGTAAAATACGGCATCAACGATGCTTTCACCTTAGACTTAACGCTGATTCCTGATTTTGGGCAGACTTCTTTCGATAAATCGGTCTTGAATTTATCACCTTTCGAAGTGCAGTTTCAGGAGCAAAGGCCGTTCTTCACGGAAGGAACTGAGCTTTTCAGTAAAGGAAACCTCTTCTATTCGCGAAGGATCGGCGGAAGTCCGTCCCATCAGCCAACACTGAACGAGGATGAAGAATTTATTGAAAATCCTGACAAAGTAAAACTCTTCAATGCAGTGAAAATCTCAGGAAGAACCAACAAAGGTCTCGGGATTGGTTTTTTTAACGCCGTGACTGAAAAGATGAATGCTGAAATTCAAAACATCAACACCGGCGAAATTAGAGAAGAAGTTACCGAACCCTGGTCAAATTACAACGTTCTGGTTCTTGATCAGCGGTTCAGAGGAAACTCGTCGGTATCTTTAGTTAATACCAACGTGACAAGAGACGGCAGCTTTCGTGATGCTAATGTAACGGCTCTGCTTTTCGACATCAGAAACAAGGAAAATACATACCAGTATTTCGGCGGAACAAAAGAAAGTTTTGTGATGGATGGCGGCACCAAACACGGAAACGAAACATCCGGAGGTTTCAATAAAGTTTCCGGTGCAAACCGTTTTGGCGCAAATTATTTCATGAGAACAAAAGATTATGACATCGGAGATCTGGGTTATTATGACCGAACCAATTTTCAGTCTTTTCAGGGAATCTATTCTTACCGTTATCTTCAGCCGAAGGGAAATCTGAATAATCTGAGCTACAGACTGGAAGTAACACACCGGAGAAGGCTTGATAATGATCTTTTCAATCAGTTCATTATTCACAACAGTTTCGACACCACGAAAAAAAACTTTTTTGGTCTTGGCGGCGGACTGATGATTTGGCCTTTCGGGGAAAACGACATTTATGAACCGCGGCAAAACGGCAGATATTTGAAAGTTCCGGCGATGATCAACCCGTGGGTTTATATCAATACCGACAGCCGCAAGAATTTCCGCCTGAATACTTTTGTTGATTATTATGCTTTTGACCAAAAAGGCAGATATCAATTGATTTATGACATCAGTCCAAGCTATAAATTTTCCGATAAGCTGCGTTTGTTTTATAATGCAAATATTAATTATATCAATAATGATCAGGGTTTTGTAGGAAAAAATGACACCGATATTTTCATCGGGACAAGAAACCGCTTCACCATCGAAAACGGGATATCCTCACAATATACTTTCAACAATAAAATGGCGGTAAATCTTGCCTTCAGACATTATTTATCTGAAGTGACCTATAAAAGCTTCCACACCTTAAATGCGGACGGAAGTGTTACTGATACCGATCAGTTTACCCAAAACCGAAACGGAACTTTCAATTCCTGGAATGTAGATTTGAGGTATTCGTGGTGGTTTGCGCCTGGAAGTCAGCTAACTTTACTGTACAGAAATGCAGTGGGAAATTATTTAAACGAATCTAAAATCGGTCTTAATCAAAATTTCAAAAGGCTTTTCGAGGAACCTATGGTGAATAATATTTCTTTGAAACTTTCTTATTATATCGATTACAACCAGGCGAAACACTGGTTTAAGTAAAATTCGCTTTGCAGCAAAAAAAGTGAATTCTAGTATTACTTTAAAACAAAAACTTCCGGAATTACCCGGAAGTTTTTGTTTTATTAATATTTGAAATTAAATCAACCCAGAAATGTCTGCTTAATTATAAACTTTTGAACTGCTCCAGCATTCTTTTATCGTTTTCAAAGAACATCCTGATGTCGCTCATTTGATACAATAACATCACAATTCGCTCGATTCCCATTCCAAAAGCGTACCCGGAATATTTATCAGCATCAATGTTTACGTTCTGTAAAACCGCAGGATCTACCATTCCGCAGCCCATAATTTCGAGCCAGCCGGTTCCTTTGGTAATTCTGTAATCGGTTTCAGAATTCAAACCCCAGTAAACATCCACTTCTGCACTCGGCTCAGTGAACGGGAAATAAGAAGGTCTCATTCTGATTTTAGATTTTCCGAAAAGTTCAGTGGTAAAAAACTGAATGGTCTGTTTTAAATCTGCAAAACTTACATTTTCGTCGATATACAAGCCTTCGATCTGATGGAAAATACAGTGCGAACGGGAAGAAATCGCTTCGTTTCTGAAAACACGTCCCGGTGATAAAATTCTCATCGGCGGCTGATTTTCCTCCATGTAACGTATTTGCACGGAAGAAGTGTGAGTTCTTAAAAGAATATCCGGATTGGTTTCGATGAAAAAAGTATCCTGCATATCTCTCGCTGGGTGATATTCCGGCAGATTTAATGCGGTAAAGTTATGCCAGTCGTCTTCAATTTCCGGTCCGTCTGCAACAGCAAAACCGATCGACTTGAAGATTTCAATAATTTTATTTTTCACCAGATTAATCGGATGACGGGTCCCAAGTTCTGAAGAAAAACCGGGCTTCGTTAAATCGTCTTTTTCGAGGATAAGGTTAGAAGAGGAAGCATTTTTCAGATCATCAAGTTTTGCTTCAACAGCCTGTTTCAGGGTGTTGATCTTTTGGCCGAATTCTTTTTTCTGTTCGTTGGGCACATCCTTGAATTTAGCAAAAATATCGTTGAGTATTCCCTTTTTACCGCTGTACTTAATCCGAAACTGCTCAATTTCATCTTTATTCGCTGTGCTGAAATTGCCAACCTCAACCAATAATTCATCAATCTTTTCTAACATCTTTTTTCTTTAGTGAGGTGCAAAAATACAATTTTTAACTGAAAATTTAAGGGTGATTTCACGCTTAAATTCTACTGTATTTAATTTTTACTCAGAAATACTAATCAGACCTTCAGAAAATTAAGGAATTTTTCAATGGCTTCTTTCCGGTGACTGATGGCGTTTTTATCCTCCGCTTTCATTTCAGCAAAAGTGATTGAGTAATCCTCCGGAATAAAAATCGGGTCGTAACCGAAGCCTTTTTCACCACGGATTTCGCGTGTTAAATTCCCATAAACCCGGCCTTCAAAATACCTCTCCCCGCTTTCATCTACCAGACACATTACCGTAACAAAATAAGCTTTCCGGTTTTCCTCATTTTTCATTTCTTCCAATACCTTTGCCATGTTTTTAGCAAAATCATGGTTTCCGGCGTACCGTGCGGAATAAATCCCCGGTCTTCCGTCCAGCGCTTCCACAACCAATCCGGAATCGTCTCCCAAACTTGGCTTTCCGGTTTTTTCAAAACAGTATTTAGCCTTAATTAATGCGTTTTCGTGAAAAGTAGTTCCGTCTTCTACAATTTCCTCGTGAAGATCATAATCCGTTAAAGAGGTCACTTTAAAATTTTCTCCCAAAATCTGCTGAATTTCTTCTTTTTTATGCTGGTTATGGGTAGCGATGAGAATTTCTCTGGTCATATAGGTGGCAAATGAATTAATTTAATTTTCAGAATAATGAACCCTGTATTTTTTCATGAACAGGTAATAAAATAAGGACAAGAGGATGATTCCGCATCCTAAAACGTACCATTCGGAGACTTTGAAGGTTTCGGCAAAACTTTCAGTATTTCCGTAAAATATTAATAGAGAAGAACAGAGATTATTAAAAGCATGCAACAGCATCGGAAGAAGCATCGATTTTGTTTTGTAATACACCAAGCCCAAAACACAGCCAAGCATCACCGCACCCACCAATTGCCACGGATTGCCGTGAACAAGCCCAAAGATCAGTGAAGAAACCAAAATCGCCGAAAATGGTTTCATGCCTTTATTAATTAGTCCTTTCTGGATAATTCCACGGAAAACAATCTCTTCGAAAACTGGTGCCATGATGACAGCAAGCACGACCATGGTAGCTTTATCATTCGTCATCTGAGCCATTAATCTGGTAAAAAACTCATAATACTTCCCGAAAAACGGTCCGGTAACGGGAATCTGTCCTGTAATAAATTCAGCAATAAACATCATTCCCAGCATCATTGGAAAAATTAAAATGTAAGTACCAATATTCGTTGGAGAAAGATTGAAATGAAGCGCTCTTCCGGTTTGGGGACGCGCAATAAAATAATCAAAGGCGAAAATCGCTCCCAAAAAACCCGCTGCATTTACAATCATTAAATAAAAATCTCTGTACTGCAGATTCTCATTGAAAACAAACATAGAAAATACGTTGATAACAGATATTGCTGCAGTTCCTACAATCATCCCTCCAATAAGCGCAAATGCTCCTTTCCAGTCGAAAATATATTTTTTCCGCGGATTGCTTTCTTCCATTTAGATTTAGTTTCAACAAATATAAATTAAAAAGATAAAAAAGCGAATCTAAGCTTACCAAAAACTTCTTTTTCATTTTCCATAAAAAAACACGATTTTTGCAGATTCAAATTTAATTATGTCAGAACTCATCAAAGAAATAGAAAGAAGAAAAACCTTCGGAATTATCTCGCATCCCGATGCCGGAAAAACCACCTTAACTGAAAAACTGCTTCTTTTCGGAGGTGCAATTCAGGAGGCCGGTGCGGTAAAATCGAACAAAATTAAAAAAGGAGCAACCTCCGATTTTATGGAAATCGAAAGACAGAGAGGGATTTCTGTCGCGACTTCCGTTCTGGCATTTGAATACAGAGACCATAAAATAAATATTTTAGATACGCCCGGTCACAAAGATTTCGCGGAAGATACTTACCGGACTTTAACAGCAGTAGATTCTGTAATTGTGGTTATCGACGTGGCAAAAGGAGTTGAGGAACAGACTGAAAAGCTCGTTAAGGTCTGCAGAATGAGGAATATTCCAATGTTGGTTTTCATCAATAAATTAGACCGGGAAGGTAAAGATGCTTTCGATTTGTTGGATGAAGTAGAACAGAAATTAGGTTTAACCGTATGTCCGCTTTCTTTACCGATTGGGATGGGATCTGATTTCCAGGGAATTTATAATATTTGGGAAAACAATATTCAGCTGTTTCTGGAAGAGAAAAAGCAGAAAGTTGGCGAAGCGATCAAATTTGACGATATCAGTGATACGAAAATAGATGAAGTGATCGGTGAAAAAGCCGCGGCCAATTTAAGAGAAGAACTCGAACTTGTGCAGTCAGTTTATCCTGAATTTAACGGTGAAGATTATATGAACGGTGATCTGCAGCCTGTGTTCTTCGGTTCTGCCCTGAATAATTTCGGAGTTCGGGAATTACTGGATGCTTTTATTGATATCGCTCCGAAACCGCAGCCAAAAGAGTCCGAAACCCGGGTTGTAAAACCTGAGGAAAAAGATTTTACCGGATTTGTCTTTAAAATCCACGCAAATATGGATCCTAAACACCGCGACAGACTGGCGTTTGTGAAAATTGTTTCGGGAACATTCAAAAGAAATGAAAATTACCTGCTGGTAAGAGACAACAAAAAAATGAAGTTTTCTTCACCCAACGCTTTCTTCGCAGACAAAAAAGAAGTGGTCGATGAAAGTTTCCCCGGCGATATTGTAGGACTTCACGACACGGGAAATTTCAGAATCGGTGATACACTCACTGCCGGAGAAAAAATTAATTTCAAAGGAATCCCAAGTTTTTCACCGGAACATTTCAGATATATCAACAATGAGGATCCTTTGAAAGCGAAACAGCTCGCAAAAGGAATCGATCAGCTGATGGACGAAGGCGTAGCACAGCTGTTCACGATGGATATGAACAACCGAAAAATCATCGGTACCGTCGGGGCTTTACAGTACGAAGTCATCCAGTACCGTTTGGAACACGAATACGGCGCAAAATGTAATTACGAGCCGCTTTCCATTCATAAAGCATGCTGGATTGAAGCGGATGAAAAATCAGAAGAATTCAAGGAGTTTGCACGACTGAAACAGCGTTTCATGGCAAAAGACAAATACGGACAGCCCGTTTTCCTTGCAGATTCGTCATTTACGATTCATATGACCCAGGAGAAATTCCCGAATGTGAAACTGCATTTCATCAGTGAATTCAGAAATCCACAGTAAAATAATAATCAAAATCTTCAGTTCTGCCGGAGATTTTTTTTGTGCAGAGGTAAACGGCGGTTTATTTACCTGGAGAATTTAATTCTGCTTTTGTAAAGCGGTTGTAAATTGATTTGCAAAAGACTCATCTGCAGTTATTTAAATGTTTTCAGTGTTTTTAGGGAATACTATTTGATTCTGTTTCACTGTTTTAAATTCAAAATCAATCATGAAGAAAATACTTCTTTCATTTTTTATTACAGGTGCTTTAATTTCCTGTGATAAAAATTCAATTCAACAGACAACGGATAACATCAAACATGCCGATAGCCTGTTTACCAAAGCCAATAACGGCATCAAAACCCTGGATTCCATATCCAAAACCATTACAGATTCCGACGGGATCGCAAAAAAAGTGATCATTCCCGAAATCCAAAAGCAGAAAAAATCGATCGACAGCACGATAAAATCAGGCAGCTGGAGAATCGATTCCATCAACAAACAGATTGAGAAAATCACGAAAAATGTAGTGGTAGGAACCGAAGTAGTAAAAACACTTGATTCTGCAAACCAGTCTTTAAAAAACGGTGAAAGCACCATTAAAGTCCTTACAAGAACAGCCGATAAAATCCTGAAGCAGACTAAAAAACAGAATCCTGCGTCAGAAAATTCAGCGGCTAAAACTCCTTCAACACAGCCAGATCAAAACAATTCGGTTACCGTTCCGCCAATTGCGGACAAGGATCCACTGGTAAAAACAGCCAAACTGGAAATTCAGGTGGAAGACCTTAATAATGCTAAAGCTGTCTTAAGACAAAAAATAAGGGAAAACAATGCTGATTTGGTCACCGAAAACTTCAATCAGAATGAAGGTATTCAGCGCGAATATATTACTGCAAAAATCCCGCTTCAGCATTTCGACAATCTGGTTGAAAACCTTTCCACACAACTGGGTGACGTGAAATCGAAAAGTACGGCTTCTGAAGGGAAAGATTATATAGGCTCACAAATGTGCGACGTTGAAATTACTTTGATTCAGAATGAG
Organism: Kaistella soli; assembly: GCF_019038595.1. Classification (GTDB taxonomy): domain Bacteria; phylum Bacteroidota; class Bacteroidia; order Flavobacteriales; family Weeksellaceae; genus Kaistella; species Kaistella soli. Next base: position 410,570 of record NZ_JAHOPF010000001.1, on the reverse strand, counting down.
AATATTGCAGGCACTTCTCTCGAAAACACCAAAAAAGAAGAAGATAACAACAACTTCAGCAGCGCTTTTATGAAAGGATTTAAAGTATTGGGCGACGGCGTTCTGTTATTGCTTCCATTTTGGCCCATATTCCTGATCGCAGGCGGAATCTGGTACTTTGTGAGCAAAAACAGAAAGAAAAAAATGCAGACAGAATTTGAAAGAGAACAGCTCAATACTCAACAGACTGCTGCCCATTATCCCACTCAGAACCAAACATCCACGGATCCTGTTCCGGAAGAGAAACCCACCGAAACTACGGATACAGACTATTCGAAGTATCTTCCGAAAAATTAGAATGTTTTATTTTAATTTTCAGGTCCAAAAGAGAAACATTTAAGATTCAATAAATCAAAAAAGCCTTCCGGATTGGAAGGCTTTTCATTATTTCATATTCACTATTCTGTCGACTACATAAGTGGTATTTCCGCGCCACGGAATGACACCGTGATATTCTTTATAATGCAGATCAAAGGTTTTTCCGTTATTGATTTCAAACTGTTTGAAAATCTCTTCGTTTTCAATAGAAAATTCGAATTCATAACTTGTCAAACTGCCGGTTTTCGGATTCGCTCCAAAACCCTGCTGTATCAGTTTGCCTTCGTAGGTTTTGAAGACATTGCCTTTTTTCACCGCATAATTTAGAATTCCCGATTTTACTCCTTCACCGAAAACAAAATAATATTTGTAGTAAACAGTTCCGGATAAAAGCAGCAGAACTGCTGCAAGGGTGATCCACATATATTTCATGCCGAACGTTTTAGTGATTTAAATGTTACTTCGCGATACTTCTTGAAATCACGATTTTCTGAATCTCAGAAGTTCCTTCATAGATCTGGGTGATTTTTGCATCACGCATCATTCTTTCCACGTGGTATTCTTTTACGTACCCATATCCGCCGTGGATCTGAACAGCTTCAACGGAAGTATCCATCGCTACCTGAGAAGCGTATAACTTGGCCATTGCGCCAATTTCTGAGATATCTTTTCCCTGATCTTTTTCTGTTGCTGCTTTGTAACACAACATTCTTGCCGCCATAATGGAGGTTGCCATGTCGGCTAATTTGAAGGCAATCGCTTGGTGATTGATGATTTCGGTTTTAAAAGCTTTTCTTGTTTTGGCATATTTCAGCGCCAGTTCGTAAGCACCGGAAGCAATTCCTAACGCTTGGGAAGCAATCCCTATTCTACCGCCGTTCAATACTGCCATTGCGAAATTAAATCCGAATCCGTCTTCACCGATTCTGTTTTCTTTCGGTACTTTTACATCAGTGAATAACAAAGAATGGGTATCACTTCCGCGGATCCCCAGCTTATCTTCTTTCGGCCCGATTTCGAAACCTGCCCATCCTTTTTCTACGATGAAAGCATTAATTCCCTTATGTTTTTTCTCCGGATCGGTTTGTGCGATAACGATGTAATAGGTTGCGTTACCACCGTTCGTAATCCAGTTTTTAGTACCGTTAAGGAGGTAATGATCGCCCATATCTACAGCTGTGGTCTTCTGGGAAGTAGCATCAGAACCTGCTTCAGGCTCAGAAAGAGCAAAAGCACCAATTACTTCTCCGCTTGCCAAAGGCTTCAGATACTTCATTTTCTGTTCCTCGTTGCAGAATTTTTCAAGTCCTGCGCATACCAAAGAATTGTTTACTGACATCACAACCGCAGCTGAAGCATCTATTTTTGCTATTTCTTCCATGGCTAAAACGTAAGAAACGCTATCCATGCCGGCGCCGCCGTATTTTGGATCCACCATCATTCCCAGGAAACCCAGTTCTCCCATTTTCTTCACCTGTTCGTGAGGAAACTTCTGTGCATTGTCTCTTTCTATAACGCCGGGCAAAAGTTCTGTTTGTGCAAAATCTCTTGCTGCCTGCTGAATCATCAACTGTTCTTCAGATAAATTAAAGTCCATAAAAGTATATAATTGTTTGCCCGTAAATCTACAATTTTTCTAAAAATTAAAAAATTTAAATCTTAATGGTGCAAATAATTCATAAAAACGCGGAAATTTAAATTCGCCATCCTTTAAAAATGACGAAAATTCATGAAACCGGCAGTAAAAAATACTTTTTGCTGTTTAAAATAAAAATGATATTTTTACCCGTAAGCAATGTTAATTTTTGTTAACAGCGATATCTTTTCTAAATAAACTTACTATGACTATAAAACGAATTTTCGATTTTGCTCATCATGCCTCAGAGAATTACTCCCGCGAAGACATGTTCAATACGAAATATAATGACGAATGGGAGAAAACTTCAACCAAAGACTTCATCAATCTGGGAAACAAAATTTCCAGAGGTCTCTTAAAACTGGGCATTCAGCCCGGCGATAAAATCGCACTTATTACTTCAGCAACCCGCACGGAATGGGCAGTGATGGATTTGGGTATTGCCCAGATCGGAGCAGTTTCAGTTCCTGTATATCCGACCATTTCACCCGAAGATTACGATTTCATCTTTAATAATGCTGAAGTGCAGTACTGTTTTGTTTCCGACACTGAACTCTACGAAAAGGTGATGAAGATTAAAAACAATGTTACTTCGCTGAAAGGAGTTTTTACTTTCGATGAGGTAGACGGCGCACCGAACTGGAACGAAATTCTTGATTTAGGAAAAGACGAAAGCACCCAAAATGAAGTGGATGATCTGGCCAACAGCATTAACTCTGAAGATCTTGCCACCATTATTTATACTTCCGGAACCACAGGCAAACCTAAAGGCGTTATGCTGACTCACCATAATATTGTATCGAACGTGTTGGCTTCGGATCCAAGAATTCCCCGCGTAAAAGGACTGGATTATCAGGATATCAGGATTTTAAGTTTCTTACCGATATGTCATATTTTCGAGAGGATGCTTTTCTATCTTTATCAGTATAACGGCTACTCCGTTTACTTTGCGGAAAGCATCGAAAAAATGGGCGATAACATCAAGGAAGTGAAGCCGCACATCATGTCGGTAGTGCCAAGATTGATCGAAAAAGTTTACGATAAAATTTACGATAAAGGAACCAGCGCAGGCGGACTGAAATCAAAAATTTTCCTTTGGGCACTCGGCGTGAACAAAGCAAAACAAAAACTCGGCAAACCTTCAGGCTTAAAGGAAATTATTGCAGACAAACTGGTATTTTCCAAATGGAGAGAAGGTTTGGGTGGCAACATCATTACGTTGGTTTCGGGCTCAGCTGCACTTCAGCCCCGACTCAACAAAATGTTCCAGAACGCCGGAATTCCAATCCTGGAAGGTTACGGATTAACGGAAACCTCGCCTGTAATTTCAGTGAACAGTTTCGGAAAAATAAAAGTAGGCACTGTAGGTCATGTGCTGGAAAATCTGGATGTAAAAATTCAGGAAGACGGGGAAATTACCGTTAAAGGTCCTTCCGTATTCAAAGGATATTTTAAGAACGAGGAAATGACGAAAGAAGTTTTCACAGAAGACGGTTATTTCAAAACCGGCGACATCGGACATATCGATGAAGAAGGTTACCTTCATATCACCGACCGTAAGAAAGAAATGTTCAAAACTTCAGGCGGAAAATACATTGCACCTCAGGTGATTGAAAATCAGGCAAAAGCATCGAAATTCATCGAGCAGATTATGGTAGTAGGTGATGGAGAAAAAATGCCATGTGCGCTGGTGCAGCCCGATTTCAACTTCGCACAGCACTGGGCAGAAAGAAAAAACATCAACATCGGAAAAACGCCGGAAGAAATGGCAAACAGCCCTGAACTTAAGGAAAGAATCGGCAAGGAAATTGCCTATCTGAATACCAAACTCGGCAGCTGGGAACAGATCAAGCTTTTCGAACTCACTCCGGAAATCTGGTCAATTGACTCCGGCGTTCTCACACCGACACTAAAACTTAAACGTAAAGCAGTAAAAGAACGCTATATAAAACTTTACAATAAAATGTATGGCCACGAGGCCTAAACTTTCAAAGCGCGGTTAAAGCCGTGCTTTTTACTGTTATGAAAAAAGACCACTGACACATTCAAAAAAACCGTTAATTTAATCCGGAACCCTTTAAGAACCTCAGAATTCATCCATATAAAAACAATGCATTATCTGTCCTTATTCCTCCTTATTTTACTCAGCAGCTGCGCAAGCAGCGTGCAGCAAACCGATCCAGTTCCGGTGCATGACTCTTTTATACTGGATTCCAAACTGTTGGGTGAAAAAAGAATTATTAATGTCTGGAAACCATCAGAATACCTGTCCACAAATTCCTCTTTTCCGGTTCTTTATATGGCGGACGGCGGAATTAAGGAAGATTTTCCTCATCTTGCCAATACCGTTGCAAAACTGATCAAGGAAAAAAGGATCCGCCCGGTCATTCTTGTCGGAATTGAAAATACGCAGCGCAGAAGAGATCTCACTGGATTTACCAGCGTTGAAGAGGATAAAAAAATCGCCGCAGTTGTAGGAGGTTCGGCAACATTCCGGGATTTTATTAAAGAGGACCTTTTTCCAGAAATCAACGGAAAATACAGAGCGACGCAGGAAAAAAGCATTATCGGAGAATCTTTGGCCGGATTATTCATCATGGAAACTTTCTTCACTAGTCCGGAAATGTTCGATAATTATATTGCTATTGATCCTTCGCTGTGGTGGAACAATCATCATTTAACCTCAACGGCGAAAGACTATTTGACGAAATTTCCTGCGGGAAGCCAAAAAAAATTATGGTTTGCCAGTTCCAAAGAACCAAGCACTTCCGAATTTACCCAGCAGATTTCTCAAACTTTAAAATCGGCAAACCTCCCCAATTTAAAATGGAATTATAGCCCCGCTCCCACTGAAGAGCACAGTACGATTTTCCGCGCGGTAAAAGAAAAGGCTTTGATTTGGAGCCTGAATGGAAATTAGATTTATATCACACACTTTCCGGTCTTATCTATATAATCTAGTCTGGAGTTGGTTTGAGGGAAGCAATTTGTCCTTTCTTTCTCAAACTCCTACTTTTGCAGCATAATAACTCCGATGAAAGCTGTTCTGAACCTGTTCGATTTCTCCCAGAAAGTAAACTACCGCACTGAAATTCTGGCCGGTCTTACCGTCGCAATGACGATGATTCCCGAGTCACTTTCATTCGCCATTTTAGCTGGTTTTCCGCCATTGGTTGGATTGTACGGCGCTTTCATTATGGGACTTGTGACCGCAATTTTCGGAGGACGACCCGGACTGATTTCCGGCGGTGCAGGCGCAACAGTTATCGTTCTCATCGCCTTAATGAAATCACACGGGTTGGAATATGTTTTCGGCGCCATCGCCTTAGCCGGTGTGCTGCAGATCGGCGTAGGATTATTGAAACTCGGGAAATTCATAAGACTGGTACCACAACCTGTAATGTTCGGTTTTGTGAACGGACTTGCCATTGTGATCTTCATGTCTCAGCTCGAGCAGTTTAAAATGACCGTCAACGGAAACACTGAGTGGCTAACAGGAACACCGTTTCTGATCATGGCAGTTTTAGTTGCGCTCACCATTTCCATTGTCCTGCTGCTGCCGAAACTCACCAAAAAAATCCCGGCATCCCTCGTCGCTATTGCAGTTGTTTTCGCCATCGTCATGATCTTTAATATCGATACCAAACAGGTGGAAGATATTGCTTCGGTAAGCGGTAGTCTACCACCTTTCCACATTCCAAACATTCCGCTGAACCTCGAAACACTGAAAGTCATCTTTCCCTATGCCATGATTATGGCGGCCGTTGGTTTAACGGAAGGACTTTTAACGCTGAATCTGGTGGATGAAATCACCGGAACCAAAGGCAATTCTAACCGAGAATGCGTGGCTCAGGGAAGTGCCAATATTTTAAACGGCTTCTTCTTCGGAATGGGCGGCTGTCCGATGATCGCGCAGACTTTGGTGAATCTTTCCGCAGGATCGCGCGCAAGACTTTCTGGAATTGTTGCTGCTCTCACTATATTAGTGATTATCCTTGTCGGCGCGCCCGTCATTGGAAAATTACCGATGGCAGCGCTGACCGGTGTGATGATTATGGTAGCCATCGGAACTTTCGAATGGGCAAGTTTGAGAATTTTTAAACGCATGCCGAGATCTGATATTTTCGTAATGATTGTGGTGACTTTAATTACCGTTTTCCTTCATAATCTTGCATTGGCAGTTTTAATTGGAGTGATTATTTCTGCCCTGGTTTTTGCGTGGGACAATGCCAAGCGGATCCGTGCCCGAAAACACGTGGACGAAAACGGCGTAAAGCATTACGATATTTACGGCCCGCTGTTCTTCGGCTCAGTGACCAATTTTTCAGAAAAGTTTGATGTAGCGAATGATCCCGCTGAAATTATCATCGATTTTGCGGAAAGCCGTGTGGTTGACATGTCGGCTATCGAAGCCCTGAATGCCATTACCCAGCGATATCATAATGCCGGTAAAACCGTCAGGCTGCAGCATTTAAGTCCGGACTGTATTACCCTTTTAAAAAATGCAGAAGCCATCATTGAGGTCAATATTCTGGAGGATCCGATGTATCTTGTTCCTGAAAAAACTTAATTCTAAAATACAGCAAATCGATCCGAAGATAAACAGAAATTGTAAAATTAAAAGCACAGTCACGATTGCTATTAATGGAAAACAAGATATAAAAAAACCGCCTCTTTTCAGAAGCGGTTGTATGATGAAGTATGATTATTTACTCACTTTTAATTTGGGGAATTTCAATATGAGCGGTTTTCAGTTTAAAATCTTTTAATTCAGAAGTAATTAATTCCAAATTGGGCTTAAAGAAACTCGTATTCACAAATAAATCTTCGTAGTACTGAATCCCGCTCAGCAAATTATTTTTGAATCCCTCCCACTTTTTAACCTGAGACTTTGTAATTTCATCCGAAAATTCAACAATCTCTTTCTTCAGATAATCTACATAGAGTTTCAGTTCATTGATGAAAGCATGAGGACGTCGGTGATCAGGAAGAATATTCACGTTTCCGTAGATATGTCTTACCATCTCGGAAAGCGTCACCTCTTTATCGAAATAACTGAGGTTGGGCCCCGGACACACCACTACTCCCTGCTTTTCGCCTTTTACCGCAATCCCCTGCTCCATATATGCTGAATTTACCAATCCTACACATAAACAGGATTTATCGGTGATTTTGCTTTTTTGAATTTCATACTGTTTCGGGTTCAGATTCTCCTTTTCGCTTTCCAGGTCGGCAAGCTTGATGTCCTGGTATTTTTTTGAAGCGGTACAGGTTCCTTTCGGACCGAATTCCTTACTTAAAGCCAGAAATTTCTTCGGACATGAACTTCCATACTTATTTCCTGAAATATTGTGCTGTTTGATGAACTCGTTACTTGTTCCTTTTACCGTATTGAAAGGCACACCAAGCGGTGAAATATTACTTAAATAAAAATTATCTTCTTTCGCCTGTGCTAAAAGGGTTCTGGTTTCAACATCTACAGAAGTAGCCTCAGGAACGAGTAAAAACGGCGACCCCCAGCCGACACTGTCGACCTCATAATGGGAAAGTAAAAATTCATGCTCTTCAGCAGTACCGACACCGCCCTGTACCGTGATTTTTATCTCAAGAGGCTGTGCAGGTACCGTTCTGCCTTTCTGTTGGAGAGCAGCACTCATCAGTGAATGCGCAGAAGTCTGAAGTTCAGTTTTTTTCTGTTTGAATTCTTCCATGATAGGTCCAAGCAGCAGGCCTTCGGTGGCAAATGCATGTCCGCCGCAGTTTAATCCTGATTCTATTCTGTATTCCGATACCCAAAGTCCTTTTTTTGCCAGAAAATTTCCCTGAATCATTGCCGAACGGAAATCGCTGACCTTTAGAATAATCTTCTTTTTCAACGTTCCGGCGTTATCCGGATAAAAATCATCAAACTCTTCCAAATAGCTGTAAAGCCGCGGATTCATTCCGGCAGAAAATACCACAGAACTGGAAAGCTGACTGTTTGCAAAACCACGTAATGATGCATGTGCATCGTTGTACATGGTAGGAAGCTGTTCATTTTTCACAAAGTTATCTTTGTCCACTTTTGTCATGATGTTGACATCTATTTCACCCGGACTGAGATGAGCTTCAAGATAATTTTTAATCTGTCCTGCAAGATCATCTTTTTTATCAAGAATACTTTGCAGACCTTCCTTAAAATCGGAGGCATTCGGCAGCATACCCATAAAATTCTGAAGCGCATCCGCATTTTTGCTGAGTTCATCCTTAAACTCATTAAATTTTTTCTTTACGATACCGTCCATGAGATCAAGATACGCGGTTACTCTTTTGGCTCGGTAATCTTCGGACTTAATTGAAATTGCAGAAAAATCAAAATTGAATTTGCTGCTGTAAAAATCTCTCATTCGCTCTACAATTTCATCATCGATGATAGAGACAACGGAGGAAATACCGTACTGGGCTACCCGGATAGGACTGTCGATGGTGTAAGCCAATCCCATGACCGGAATGTGGAAATGATGTAAGGGTTTATTGTTCATGCTTAAAAAAAGGTTATAAGGTAACCTCTGTCCACGGACGGGACAAAAGTATTGATTAGATGAACAAATATAAAGATTTAAACACAACGCAGCAATGCACGGACATCTCTAAATAAATGATATTAAACAGCTAATATTTTTATTGAGCGTCACTAAGCACCTACGTTTAAATTACTGAAAAAAGGGATGAGAACTGTCCGAAACGATGAAAACTACACAAGAGGCGGTTTAGAGTAGAACCTTTTAAATACTTTCGAAGCGACATGGTGCCACTGGGTGTTTTCATCCGGAAGATCCTCTCCCTTCAGGGCACATTCGGTATGATAGTGTTTTCTGACGTGAAAACAGCCGTTGATGCACTTTTCCACATGAATGGTATGTTTGAGAATCAGGTAACCTTTTTCTTTAAGTCCCTCCAGCACTTCTTCTTTGGTGTATTCGAATCCGTTGATTTTTATTTTCATAGTATTGGTTATAAAGGTTAACATAAGTATTTAAGTTCACAGTGAAAATCATTCCAAAGATTGATTTCACCTTCTGAAATTAAAAAAAAAACATGTTTTTCCTTTGGCCGCAATACTCTAGATTCTAAGAAATCATTTAAAGTACAATGGCTCCTTACTTGCGGAAATAAAAATTATTTTCCACGGATTATACTTTCCTTACAAAACTGCAGAACACAAAATTCTGCTCCGTTCCGAAAGGAGTCAGATGATTTTCGAGCCGACAATTTAAAGTCTCAAAACCTTTTCCGAAAACCTCGCAAAGCTTTCTTCAGAATATTGTTTAATTAGCAGACCGCTGCATTTTTCGGGGCCGTTTTCTGAGAATGTTCCTATGGTAAGATAACCGCTTACGGCGTGTTCAGTAATTTCCACATACTTTTTAATCTGACATTCCTCCGTCAGGAAATGGAAGGTAGCGCGGTCATGCCAAATGTCGTAGGTCGTATCCGGTTTAAATTCCGTAATATCGCTCACGATCCATGTCACCTTTTCAGCTTTTTCACCTAACCTTTTCTGGGCTTTTTCAAGCGCTTTCGCGGAAATATCAAGAACGGTAATATTTTCAAATCCCTCATCGAGGAGAAAATCCACGAGTTTGCTGTCGCCGCCATCAATATCAATGATCTTTGCAGAACGGTCTAAGTTAAACGAGCGGATCATTTCCAGCGAAGTTATCGGAACTTCCTGAGTCCAGCTCACTTCGTCTGGGTTTTTCGTTTCGTACACTTTTTCCCAGTGTGCTTTTCTTTCCGAATTCATTCTTTGTGATTTATTTTGAAAGTTTTACAGAGTTTAATGAGGCAATTTCTCTCTGAAATATCCATACACCCATGTTCCGGCAATAGCGCTCAACAAAGTTACCGCTATCACGGTTGCACCTGTTCCGATCTGAGCAAAAAGCGGCCCCGGACATGCGCCGGTAAGTGCCCAGCCTAAGCCGAAAATGAGTCCTCCATAGATTTGGCCTTTATTGAAGGTCTTATTGTGGAAAACGATTTCTTCTCCATAAACGGTTTTGACATTGAATTTCTTAATCAGAAATATCGAAATCATAGCGACCAGAACAGCACTGCCAATGATACCGTACATGTGAAAAGACTGTAACCTGAACATTTCCTGAATGCGGAACCAACTGATTACCTCAGCTTTGATAAAGAGAATTCCGAAGAGGGTTCCGAGTACAAGATATTTGAGATTATGATACCAGCGGTGCTGCAGGTGGCTTTCGTTCACACACATGGTATCCAGTGACCTTAGTTCGAGATCGTCTTTAGGATCTATATTCTGTTGCATTTTTTTAATTTTAAAGAGAAAGAATTATCGGAAGTAATACATTGGCCATCAAAAAGCCGCCAATCATGAAAAACACTGTGGCAATCAAACTCGGAAGCTGCAGATTGGCAATTCCCATAATCGAGTGTCCGCTCGTGCACCCTCCCGCATAACGGGTACCGAATCCAACCATGAAGCCGCCCCCGACCATCATCAGTAAACCGCGTACCGTGAAAAGAGATTCCCAGTTCATGAGTTCTGTCGGAACAAGGTTGCTATAATCGGTAATACCATATCCTGCGAGCTCCTTCGCCAAATTGGGGTTTACCTCAATCGGATTAGGATTTGAAAAAAACAGCATGGTAATTACACCGCCGATAAAAATTCCGAAGACAAAAAATAAATTCCACACCTCTTTTTTCCAGTTGTATTTGAAAAATGGAATATTGGCCGGCATGCACGATGCACAGATATGCCGCAGCGAAGATGAGATTCCGAATGATTTGTTACCGAGGATTAACAGCGCCGGAACGGTAAGTCCGATCAATGGTCCTGCTATATACCAAGGCCACGGCTGCTGAATAAGTTCTGTCATATTTTCGTTTACTTTGTTAAGAGTTGTTGTACATTTTGCCAGGCTCCGCCATTGCTCACATTACTGATGCCGTTCTGTTCCAGGATTCTTTTGGCCTGGCTGCTTCTGTTACCACTTCTGCAGAAAACCACTGTGTTTTTCTTACCGGCAAATTTACCTAAATGTTTCGGGATAGCATCCAGCGGAATGTTTACTGCGCCTTTTACAGTTCCGGAGGAGAACTCGCCGGGAGATCTCACGTCTACCAGATAGGCTCCGCTGTTGATAATCTCAGCCAAAGCGCTGTTGTCCAGGGTAAAAAGATTTTTAAATAAATTAAACATGATTTCTTCTTTAATATTTATACTTAATTATGAATTGGGTGATAAGACTTTGCTTTGACAGATAAAATCAGTTCTGGGAACATTGGTTTGTACAATCGCGCTGAAACCTCCTTCCACTTCTGTAAAATTCCGGTAACCTCGTGCCTGCAGAATACTAGCCGCAATCATGCTGCGGTAACCGCCTGCACAGTGCAGAAAGAAATGTTCTTGAGAATCGACATCTTTAATCCAGTCATTGATATACGCCAGTGGTTTGCTGTAAGCTTCTTCGACATGTTCCGCAGCATATTCGCTTTCCCTGCGGACATCTACTACAATACTTTTTCCTGTTTCAAAACGCGATGCAAATTCATCTGCAGTTATTCTGTTCACGTCATCGGTTTCTTTTCCTGAGTTTTTCCATGCTGAAAAACCTCCTTTCAAGTGACCTAAAACAGAGTCAAAACCTACACGGCTCAACCGGGTAATTGCTTCTTCTTCCTGACCTTCGTCATTGACCAATAAAATCGGTTGTTTTACGTCGACAATCATGGCACCTACCCAAGGAGCAAAATCTCCATTGAGCCCGATATTCACCGACTGCGGAATAAAACCTTTGGCAAAATCTACATTGCTTCTCGTATCCAAAATCAATGCGCCACTGTTTTCTGCGGTCATCTCGAAGTCATCTGCAGAAAAAGCGGTCATTCCCATATTCAGCACTTGCTCGAAACTGCCGTATCCATTTTTATTCATCGCGACATTCATTCCGAAATAAGCGGGAGGCGCCAACAGACCGTTCGTTACTGCTTTAATGAACGCTTCTTTATTGCGCTGGTTAAGGGCGTAATTGGTCTTTTTCTGGTTACCGAGCGTGTCTACTGTTTCTTTCTGCATGTTTTTTCCGCAAGCCGACCCGGCTCCATGTGCCGGATAAACCGTAATATCATCTGCAAGCGGCATAATTTTCTCAATTAAACTTTGGTACAGCAAGCCCGCCAGTTCGTCCTGAGTGAGGTGCGAGGCTTTCTGGGCAAGATCCGGTCTTCCGACGTCGCCGAGAAAAAGGGTATCCCCACTGAACAGCGCAGATTCTTTCCCATGTTCATCAATTAACAGAAAACATGAACTCTCCATGGTATGCCCGGGAGTATGCAATACTTTAATTTTTACATTTCCGATTTCGAAAATCTGATCGTTTTCAGCAATAATGCTTTTAAACTTCGGATTTGCTGTAGGGCCATAAACGATCTCCGCTCCTGCTCTGTTACTCAGGTCCACATGTCCGCTCACAAAATCTGCGTGAAAATGGGTTTCAAAGATATATTTCAGTTTCGCACCGTCTTTTTCGAGGCGGTCAATATAAGGCTGAGTTTCCCTTAAAGGATCGATGATAGCCGCTTCTCCGTTTGAGGTGATGTAATATGCTCCCTGAGCCAGACATCCGGTATAAATCTGTTCGATATTCATTGTTCAATTTTTATTTTGTTTAGTGATGCAAAATTCGTTTAAACCAATTTCCTGCACAGTTACTTTTGTTACAGAAGGTGAGTATTCAGCGTTACAGCCGTTTTCATCGAGTTTGTGACTAAACACGCAGCCTTTGATTTTTCGAGAACTTTTAAAGCTTTTTCTCGGTCCTGCTCAGGATTTTCAAGCAGAAGTTCAGGCGTTATTTCTGCTTCGGTGATCTGGTATTTTCCTTCTACGACTTCCAGTTTACAGACTGTTTTACATGAAAAATTCTGAAAAGAAAGTTTGAAATTTTCGGCAACCGCCAGAAAAGTTGAAAGATAGCAGCTGCTGATGGCTGCGGCGTACAAATGCTCCGGCGACCAGATACCGGGGACTCCGTTTGAAAATTCAGGTGGTGTTGCGCATTCGATGGTTTCGTTCAAGACCGGGGAAGATAATGTTCCTTTACGTCCTTCTTTCCATTCTGCTTTTACTTCGTAATAATGTTGCTGTGACATGATATTTAATTTTTACTGTTAGAATTTTTAAATTGGAATAATTAACGGAAACATCAATTGATGAAAGTTTCTCTGATAATGATATACACTCCCATGATGAGAACAAACCATCCGAAAGCGGGCTTCAGTTTCCTACCGTCAATCTTAGTAGAAAGCCAGCTTCCGATAAAAACACCAGAAATAGCAAGGCCTAATATTTTTAAGATGAAATTCCATTCAATGACCGAATGGGAAACTGAAACCCCAAACCCAAATAAAGAATTGAGGGCTATAATGAAAAGCGAAGTTCCAATGGCTTTTTTAATATCCAGCTTGAGTAAATTGACCAATGCAGGAATAATCAGAAATCCGCCGCCGGCACCGATAAGGCCCGTTACAAACCCCACCACAATACCATGCAGGATCACTGCTGCGTTTTTTACTTTTTGATCTTCAGACGGGAAACAGTCTTCACCGGTACATTTTTTAATCATGCTGTAAGAGGCGAAAATCATCAGTATCGCAAAAACCAGCATGAGCATCATGTTTTTGGTAAAGTTGAAATTTCCTGTGGTAAAAATCACTTCAGGGATGGCAGTGACAATGTACATTCTGGTGAGAAATACAGAAAGTATGGACGGTACGCCAAATATAAGTGTGGTTTTAAGATTGATCAGTCCTTTCTTGAAATAAGAAACTGAACCTGCAACGCTCGTCATCCCGACAATGAAAAGGGAATATGTTGTAGCCAACACAGCATCAATGCGGAAAAGATAGACCAAAACCGGAACGGTGAGTATGCTTCCGCCGCCGCCTATGAGCCCTAAAGAAATTCCGATAAAAACTGAGGCTGTATAACCTAATATATCCATGCTTGCTGAATTTGATGCTGCAAAATTGCATCAAGTCAGAAACCTGCACAGTTACTTTGGTTACATAAGGGTAATTTTATTTCTTCCGAGTTTTACGGTGCCGCTTTCTTCGAGCTGTTTTAAGAGTCTTGAAACCACTACTCTGGCTGTTCCGAGTTCATTGGCCAGCTGTTCGTGAGTAATATTAAGGATTTTGCTTCCTGTTAATTCTTTCTTTTTCTGCAGCAGGGAAAGAAGTCTTTCATCCATTTTCGTGAATGCGACGGCATTTACAATTTCCAGAAGTTCTTCGAAACGTTTGTGATAAAGCCGAAAAATATAATCGAGCCACTCGGGATATTCTTTAATGAAAAGGGAAACTTTATCCATCGGCAGAAAAAGGATTTCTGCATCATCTTCCACTTCAGCTTTCACCTTACTTTTTTCATCGTGCATTCCGCCCAGAAATGACATGATGCAGCTTTCACCGGCTTTAATGTAATAGAGAAGAATTTCGCGGCCGTCTTCTTCCGTGCGCATGACTTTCAGGGTTCCTTTGGTTACAATAGGTATGGCCCTGACCGATGAGTTTTCATCCAGAATTAAATCTCCTGCTTTGTACACCTTTGAGCTGCTGTACTCCTTCAGTTTAGCGATAAGTTCGGGTGATGTTTTGAATTCTATAATCTGCTCCAGTGGATCCATCGTGTAAAATTAGTGAAAATGGAGGAAAGAAATAAGCACAAAAAAAACCTACTGTCAATCAGTAGGTTTTATAAAACTGGGCGGAGGAACAGGGATTCGAACCCCGGGACCTGTTACAGTCAACAGTTTTCAAGACTGCCGCAATCGACCACTCTGCCATTCCTCCAGTAAATGATTTCTCATTTTCAGTGGTGCAAATATAGAAAGCTTTTGCCTATCCTCCAAATAATTTTTTAAATTTTATGTTAAAAACCTAATATTCAAAGGGAAAAATTTAATTCCTGGATAAATTAAGACCCAAATAAACAGCTCCAAAGCCTGCTACGATACTCAGCAGAATATATCCTGCCAGAATAAAATAGTTTCCGCTTTCCCATAATGAAATATTCTCTGCCGAAAAGGTGGAAAAAGTGGTGAAGCCTCCACAAAATCCGGTGATCAGCAGAAACTTCAGATAATTATCGGCTTTCAGAAAATAAGAACTGAAAATCCCTATCAAAAAACACCCAATAATATTGACCACGAATGTTCCCATGGGAAAGGAATTTATGTTCCACAGTTTCTGGGTATGATTTGATACCAGGAAGCGCAGCACACTTCCCAAACCTCCACCGATAAATATGTAAAAAATATTTCTCATGAATGAATTTGAATGCGCCACAGGCACATTCCGACAGTTATGCCAATTCCGCCAGATATTTCTCTGCATCCATCGCGGCCATACATCCGCTACCTGCTGCAGTGATTGCCTGTCTGTAAATATGATCCTGAACGTCTCCTGCTGCGAAAACGCCCGGCAGATTTGTTAAACTCGAACCAGGAACAGTTTTGATGTATCCGCTCTCATCCAAATCGATCTGACCTGCAAAAATATCCGTATTCGGTTTGTGACCAATGGCAATGAAAATACCGTGAACATCTATTTTTGATGTTTCCTGAGTTTGGTTATTGATAACCACCGCTCTTTCAACTAAAGAATTTTCGCCTTCAATAGCGATCAGTTCATGGTTGAATTTCACTTCAATATTGGGCGTATTTTCCACACGGTGAACCATGGCTTTTGAAGCGCGGAACTCATGTTTTCTTACAAGCATCGTTACTTTATTCGTAAGTTTAGCGAGATAAGTAGCTTCTTCAGCAGCAGTATCACCCGCTCCCACTACTACAACATCTTTTCCTTTATAGAAAAATCCGTCACAGGTTGCGCATGCAGAAACACCGCCTCCTGAATATTTTTTCTCGTCATCCAAACCAAGATATTTTGCGGTAGCGCCGGTAGAAATAATCACCGATTTTGCGAAAATCTCCTTATTTCCTGCCCACAATTTGTGAACACCGCCTGCTTCCCTTGAAAATTCAACTTTGGTAATTAATTCGTAATGAACTTTGGTATCAAATCTTTCGGCCTGTTTCTGCAGATCCATCATCATTTGCGGACCTGTAACGCCGTCCGGATATCCCGGGAAATTATCAACTTCTGTGGTGGTGGTTAACTGTCCGCCTGGCTCAAGACCGGTGTACAATTCAGGTTTCAGGTCGGCTCTTGCTGCATAAATTGCTGCGGTAAATCCGGAAGGTCCGGAACCTACGATCACGCAGTCTAAAATATTCTGTTCCATTAATTAAGGTTGAGATTAAGATTTTGAATTTTCAAAAATCGTTATTTATTTTGGGTTGAAGTTTATTTTATGATGAATTTTTTCAATATTCGAAATTTGGTTTAAAACTAAATTGGATGAAATTTCCCGGTTTTAATTTTAATAACTGGATTTCCTGAGAACTGTGTCCGCGACCCGACCTGAGTGAAGCTCTTTTGCGGAATGCAATGGAGCAAAAAAGCGGGAACGGAGGGCGGAAAAAGTCGCCATAAAAATAATACTTTCCGTTGCAAACTTCATTAACATCAGGTTTTTACTTTATATTTATCGACGTTCAGTATTTTATACACCATTTCCGTAAGCAGTTCGCTTTCGTCCATATTTACTGCGCCGAGTCCTTTGTTTTTAAGGTCGATTTCGCGGAGGATTGAAATGATCCGCGTGCAGTGCTTAAGGTTATAAAACCGCGCCGCCTCAGCAAAATCTTTCATAAAATACGGATTCACATTGAGCTGACCGGCCAAAACATTCGGAGGAATGCCCGGTGAAGTATGAAAAATTATAAGATTGGAAAAAAAATTATAAAGGTTGCCCATCATCATCGGCAATGGGTTGTTCTTCGGCGATTTCCCTACGAAATGGGCGATCCTGAGTGCATTGCCTTCGTCTTTTTTACCCAGCGCTTTGAGGAGTTCGAAAACGTTGAATTCTTTGCTGATCCCGATGTGGGTTTCAATGGTTTTCTCATCGAGGATTTCGTCCCCTTTAAGAATCATTTTGAGTTTCTGTAGCTCGTTGGAGATTCTGGATAAATCGGTTCCAAGGTATTCTGAAAGCAAAGCCGGAATATTGGGTTTTGTTTTCAGACCCAAACTCCTGATTTCCTGATCAATCCATTTTGGGACTTCATAATCGCGCATTTTTTCGCTCAGGAAAAGCATCTTGTTTTTCGAAAGCGTCTTTGCGAAACTTTTCCGGGAATCTACTTTTTTATATTTATGGGCAATGACCAAAAGAGTAGATTCGACAGGGTTTTCAGCATAGATTTTCAGCGCTTCTGTCTCTTTTTCCGTCATCCGGATTTCCTGCGCTTCCTTGAGAATAATGACCTGCTTTTCACCCATCATCGGAAACTGTCTTGCGAGTGAAAGTACGTCGCTGAAAGTAGTGTCTTTACCATAAACCACCGTTTGGTTAAAAGCTTTTTCATCCTCCTCCAAAACATCATTTTCAAATGATTTTACGGCAACATCCATAAAAAAAGGTTCTTCACCGTGGAAAAAATAAATCGGCAGAAACTCTTTATTTTTAATATTTTTGAGGATTAAATCTAATTCTTTCATAAATGCAACTTCCGGAACTGAATTTTGAGGATACTTTTGATTTCCAAATCAAGAGAGACAAAGATAAGTTTTTTATTTATGATCTGGTCCGCAAAAATTGGCTTTTGCTTACTCCTGAAGAATGGGTGCGGCAGCATTGGGTGCATTATTTTCATCGGAAAAAAGGAAGAAATCTGTCTTCACTGATTTTGGAAAAAAAACTCGAACTGAACGGAACAACAAAGAGAATTGATTTGCTGGTTACCGAAAAAACGGAACCGAAAATCCTCGTCGAATGCAAAGCTCCCCAAATTAAAATCACCGAAAAAACTTTCGAACAGATTGCCCGCTACAACTCGATTATCGGTGCTGAAGAAATTATTCTTAGCAACGGTTTACAGCATGTTTTTGCAAAGTTTTCCGAGAATCGTTATGTCTTTTCGCCTTTTGCATACTAATTTTGCAGCATGATTAAAATAAACCCTTCCCTGATCTCCATTTTCCCGCTGCTCATCTTTGTACTGGTATTTTTGGGTTTCGGGATTTACTATAATGATTTTTACGCCCTTCCCTCTCCTGTAGCAGCTTTGATCGGAATCACGGCAGCTTTTATCCTTTTGAAAGGGAAAATCAACCAGAAAGTTGATACCTTCCTGAAAGGCTGCGGTGACGGAAAAATACTCACCATGTGTATTATCTATCTCTTAGCGGGCGCTTTTGCAACGGTAACTGCTGCGACCGGAAGTGTAGATTCTATCGTTAATGTTGGATTAAATTATGTTTCGCCGGCATATTTTCCGGTAGGTGTTTTCGTGATTGCCTCTTTTCTTTCGTTTGCCTCCGGAACTTCAGTGGGTTCTATCGTCACACTTGGCCCAATTGTGATTGCTTTGGCTGAAAAAAGCGGCTCTCCGTTAGGATTAATTGGCGCCTGCCTGCTTTCCGGGGCGATGTTCGGTGATAACCTTTCCGTTATTTCTGATACCACGATCGCGGCAACTCAGAGTTTGGGCTGTCAGATGAAAGACAAATTCCGGTTCAATTCCAAACTGGCGTTTCCGGCAGCATTGGTTACGGTTCTGATTTTAGTAGTGATGGGTTTCAGTCAGGAAAACACATCGGTTATCAGCGAGTTTAAAGATTTCAACCTTATTTTAATATTGCCTTACATTTTGGTCATTGTGCTTTCGCTTATCGGTCTGAATGTATTTGTCGTTCTGTTCGCCGGACTTGCTTTTGCAGGTTTGCTTGGCTTCGGTTACGGAAGTTTTGACTTTATTGGCTTTGCAAAGAAAACCTATGAAGGATTTACCAGCATGACGGAGATTTTCCTTCTCTCACTCCTCACGGGCGGTTTGGCTGCGTTGGTAGAAAAAGCAGGAGGAATTTCATTCTTAATTAAAAACATCAGCAAGATTATCAGTTCTAAAAAAACCGCACTTTTGGGCATTGGGGGTTTAGTAACCGTTGCGAATCTTTGTGTCGCCAATAATACCATCGCTATTATCATTTCCGGAAAAGTAGCCAAAGAAATCAATGAAAAGTATGATCTGAAGCCCCAGCAAAGTGCTTCTGTGCTCGATATTTTTTCCTGTTATATTCAGGGCTTGATTCCCTATGGCGCGCAGATCCTTATTTTGGTTTCACTCAGCAGTTTCAGGATCAATTATGTCGATCTGGTGCAGTATTCCTTTTATCTTCACATTCTTTTGATTTTTACTTTACTGAGTATTTTCATTGGAAAAAAATAATTTTAAAACTTTACATCAATGCAGACAAACAATATAAAAAATATCATTTTCGATTTTGGAGGCGTGGTAATGGACTGGAATCCGAGGTATTTTTTCAGAGATTATTTTAAGGATGATGAAAGGATGGAATTTTTTCTTAAAAACATCGCCGAAGATGAATGGAACGCTGAGCAGGACCGCGGGAGAAGTTTAAAAGAAGGAACCGATTTTCAGGTCGCAAAATTCCCGGAATGGGAAAAAGAAATCCGTGCTTATTACGATAATTGGACCACCATGTTAAAATCGGATATTCCTCAAAATGTAGACGTCCTGAGAAAACTTGAAAATTCCGAATATGAACTGTTCGGGTTAACCAACTGGTCTGCAGAAACCTTTCCCTACGCTTTGGAAAACTATGATTTTTTCAAAATTTTCGATGGTAAGATCGTCGTGTCCGGCACTGAAAAGCTCATCAAACCTGATCCGAAAATCTGGGAAGTTCTGCTCCAAAGATATCAGCTGAAACCGGAAGAATCAGTTTTTATCGACGATAATCCGAGGAATATCGAAGTAGCTGAAACATTGCGCTTTAATACGGTTCATATTACTGAAGAAACAAATCTGGAGGAAGAATTAAAAAATTTAGGCATCCGTTTTTAAAGGTAATTATTCTTCCCGATTCACCAAATCCATAGAAAAAGCCGGCAGACAGATCGCTAAATATTCGCACGGATCTTCAAACGGATTGCTGTAACGGATTCTGGCTCCTTTTTCAATCAGAATACTTTGTCCAGCTTCTAAAACTACGGTTTCTCCATCGATTTCGAATTGCTTCTTTCCTTTCATAATGTAGGTAAATTCGTCAAATTCAGGAGTCTGATGCGGCTCGCTCCAGTTTGGAGGTGCGACCATATGTGCAATAGAAATATTTGAATTTCCCGTGGAATTTCCCCAGATTTCTTCGATCAGTTTTCCGTCGGTTGTGGGAACTACGAAAGGGGATTTCTGAATTTTATATTTTGCCATTTCTTTAAATTTATTTCAAAATTAAATAAAAAAATCAGGAAATAATTCCTGATTTTAAAATGTAAATTTTGTATCATTTTTAATCACCGAAAGCACAATATTGCTGTGATACTGACCAATATTAGGAATATTCGCAACCACCGTCGTCATGAAATTATTATAATCTTTAATGTTTTTAGCAACCACTTTAATCACATAATCATACTGTCCGGAAAGACTCACCACCTCAAGAACCTGTGGCTGTGCTTTAATCTTCGCTTCAAACTCCTGAAGTTTCTCGTTCGACTGTTCTTTCAACACGATATTGCAGTAGGCCATAATTTCGAATCCTGCCAGTTCTGCGTCAATCAGCACTACGTTTTTGCGGATGATACCGCTGTTCTTTAAAGATTTAATTCTTTCATACGTCGCCGTGAAGGAAAGCCCGATTTTCTCGGCCAGATCCTTTACAGAAACCGTAGAATCTTCCTGTAGAAAATTGAGAATTTTGTGATCCGTAGCGTCTAATGTTTTCATATATTTATTCAAATTTCATGAAGATTTCCTCAAAATTCCGGGAAATTTCTTCGAGACATAAATTGCCGATACTTCCTTTGTGCGTATGCTTCAGGTCGTCGTTCCGGTAGCTGTACGTTCCGTTTTCAATTGAATTGCCCACTTCACGGTAAGCTTCCCGAAAACTTGCGCCGTTCATCACCAGTTCGTTGATTTTTTCGACACTGAAAAGATAATCATATTTTTCGTCCTTCAAAATATCCGGTTTCACATTAATATGTTTCAGCATAAATTCAAAAATACTTAAACAGTCTTTCAGATCCTGGATTCCCGGGAAAACAATTTCTTTCGTCAGCTGAAAATCCCTGTGGTAGCCCGACGGAAGATTATTGGTAAGCAGCGTGAGTTCATTGGGTAAACTTTGGATTCTGGCAGATTTAGCACGAATCAGTTCAAAAACATCAGGATTCTTTTTGTGCGGCATAATACTGCTTCCGGTCGTTAGTTCGGACGGAAAACTGATAAAACCGTAATTCTGATTGCTGAACATGCAGATATCGTATGCAAGTTTGCTCAAAGTTGCAGCCACCGTACTCATTGCCATTGCAGTGATTTTTTCTGATTTTCCGCGCGTCATTTGTGCGTAAACCGAATTGATGTTCATTTTTTCAAGATTCAGCTCTTTTGTTGTAAAATCCCGATCCAGTGGAAAAGAAGATCCAAAACCGGCACCCGAACCTAAAGGATTTTTCTGAACTACGGATAAAGCCGCTGCTAAAACCTCTAAATCTTCAGATAAAGATTCGGCGAAAGCAGAAAACCACAATCCAAACGAAGAAGGCATCCCGATTTGAAAATGCGTGTAACCTGGCATTAATGCAGCTTTGTGCGTTTCTGCTAAAATAATTAAGCGTTCAAATAAATTTTTAGAAAGCTGTGCAATTTCTTTGATTTCTGCCGCTAAATATAATTTGATCGCCAATAAAACCTGATCGTTTCTTGATCTTCCTGTGTGAATTTTCTTTCCGGCATCTCCCAGTTTTTGGGTTAAATTAAACTCAATCTGGCTGTGAATATCCTCTACTCCATCGTTGATTAGCAACTGATTTTCTTTTGCCAAAAGATACATTTCATCCAGCTCTTTTTGAATAGAACTGTTTTCTTCCTCTGTTAAAAAACCGATTTTCGCAAGCATTTTACAGTGTGCTTTCGTCCCAAGAATATCGTACTGAGCCAATAAAATATCGAAATCTTTGTCTTTACCAACGGTGAATTTTTCGATGATACCCAAATGATTCTGGTTGGCTGAATCTTTCGCCCAAAGTTTTTTATTTTCCATTTTTAAAGAATATGAGAGAGGATTTTAATGTATTTTTCGATGCCTTCACCGAGTTCTTTTTCGTAAATAAATTCATCCGCAGTGTGAGACCGCGTTGAATCTCCGGGCCCGATTTTCACAGAGTCAAAAGGCATTAAAGCCTGATCTGAAACCGTCGGAGAACCGTATAAATTACAGTTTTCTTTCTGCGCTGCCAAAACAAAAGGATGATCCAGATCAATTCTTGAAGAATTTAAAGACAAAGATCTCGGTTGAATTTCAGACTCCAGCTCTTTCTCAAAAATCTCCACAATTTCTGAATTGGAATAATGTTCATTCGTGCGCACATCAATGGTAAAATGACACTGATCCGGAACCACATTGTGTTGTGAACCTGCATTTACAATCGTAACGGTCGCTTTCACCTTTCCAAGGACTTCAGAAATTTTATCAAACTCAAAATTCTGTATTTTCTGAATATCGCGAACCGCTTTATAAATGGAATTATCATCATTAATGTGTGCCGCATGAGATGCCGTTCCTTTCGAAACACAATTTAGAACAACCAAACCTTTTTCCGCAACCGCCAAATCCATTTTCGTAGGCTCACCCACAATGGCAAAATTAATTTTTCCTAAATCTTCCAAAATCGATTTCACTCCGTTCTCACCGGAAATCTCTTCTTCCGCCGTGGCTGCGTAAATTAAGTTATACTTGAGTTTCTGCGCATAAAAGTGCGTAAAAACCGCCCATAAACTCACCAGACTTGCACCTGCGTCGTTGCTTCCCAAACCGAAAATTTTGCCGTCTTTTTTCACCGCTTTAAACGGATCCAGTGTGTACGCGGAATTTGGCTTTACCGTGTCGTGATGGGAATTGAGCATAATTGTCGGCAAATTTTCATCGAAATAAAGATTCTTTGCCCAGATATTATTTCCCTTTCTCTGAAACGGAATGTTTTTAAGATTCAAATATTTCTCGATAATCAGCGCAGTAGTTTCCTCTTCTTTACTGAAAGAAGGCGTTTCGATCAATTCAATCAAAAAATTTCTGACTTCGTTTTTTAAAATCTCCATTAATGTAAGCTGATATTTGTTCCGGGGTTTTCGTTGGTAAAATAATTTTCCAGCGCGTCACTTTTAAGAATTCTTGCTTCATCCACACCGTGATACAGTGCACGGAAAGCGGTCTGCAGTTTCGGAATCATTCCGTCGGCAATCTGTTTTGTTTCTTTCATGTGTGTAAAATCTGTCTTTGAAATTTCCGGAATTACTGAATTTTCATCGGTAATATCTTGTAAAACTCCGCTTTTTTCGAAACAGTAAAGGAGATGCACTTTATAATTTACCGACATTGCTTTCGCGATTTCCGCCGCCATAACATCTGCATTCGTATTTAAAAGCTCTCCCTCTTCGCTGATGCTGATCGAATTAACCACCGGAATTATATTTTGACTGATAAAATTTTCAAAAACTGTTTCATCTACCTTCACGATGTCGCCCACAAAACCGTAATTAATCACAGAAGCGTCTCTTTTTTTCGAAACAATACAGTTCAGATCAGCTCCTGAAAGTCCTATTGCTAAGAGTTTTTCAGCTGATAATCCCGCGACGATATTTTTATTGATGAGACCTGCATAAACCATTGTGCAGAGTTCTAGAGTTTCCAAGGAAGTTATCCGTCTCCCTTCCACCATCTGTTGGGGAATGAAGAGTTTCTGCGCCAGTTCGGTGACTTTTTTTCCGCCGCCATGTACTAAAACCACCTTTTTTCCCGCCGTCGATATTGCTTTCAGACAGGCTTTCAGCGAATCTTTGCTGTTGATGGTTTCACCGCCAATTTTTATGACATATAAATCTTCCATTTTAAAAAGAATTTTCAAGGATTTTCTTGATGATTAACTGCGCGGAAAGCGTTCTGTTATTCGCCTGCTGATAAATCAGAGAATTCGCAGAATCTAGAACCGCGTCACTCATTTCGAGATTTCTGCGTACCGGAAGACAGTGCATGAATTTTGTTTCAGGATTTGTTTTCAAAAATTCTTCACCTAAAAGCCAGTTTCCTTTCACTTCCGGCATCGTTCCGTACTTATCAAAAGACGACCAGTTTTTTACATAGACAAAATCAGCGTCTTTCAAAGCTTCTTCCTGATTATGATATACTTTCGCATCGCCTATAAAATCTCCGCTTAAATCGTAACCTTCAGGATTTGCGATACAAAAATCCACATCCGCAGCATTCATCCACTCAGCAAAAGAATTTCCAACCGCCTGTGGAAGCGCTTTGATGTGCGGCGCCCAAGATAAAACGACTTTTGGTTTTTGTGGTTGAGTCCAGTTTTCACGGATGGTAATTAAATCGGCGAAACTCTGCAAAGGATGCCGGGTCGCAGATTCCAAAGAAATCACGGGAACGGTTGCATATTTGATGAAAGAATTCAGCACAAACTCGCTGTAATCTTCGTCGCGGTCTTTCAAACCGGGAAAACATCTTAAACCAATCACGTCACAATATTCGCTTAAAACTTTTGCGGCGTCTTTAATATTTTCAACCGTCGAACCATCCATCACAGCATTTTCCGCAAATTCCCAATTCCAGGCATCCTGTCCGGCGTTAATGACCTGAACCTGCATTCCGAGGTTCATTCCTGCTTTCTGGCTACTCATTCTGGTTCTTAAACTCGGGTTCAGAAAAACCAAACCGAGTGTTTTGTTTTTTCCTAAATCCCCGAAACCGTAAAGATTTTTTTTGAGTTCCAGAGCTTCCTGAACAAGGTTTTCAGGATTTGATATATCGTTAATTGAAGTGAAATTTTTCATTTTTAAATAGAATTTAAGACTGATTTTAAAGAAGAAATAAAATAATCCATTTCCGGATAAGAAATTGTGAGTGGTGGCAAAAGCCTCATGGTTAAAGGATTGGTTGCGCTTCCGACAAAAATTTTAAATTCTTCCCTTAATTTTTTGGAAACCTGAGACGCCGGAATTTCAAAATCAATTCCGATAAGAAGTCCTTTTCCGCGGATTTCTTTGATTTGCGAAATTTCTTTTAATTTCTGAATTAAATATTCGCCTTTTTCAAAAGATTCCTGAATAAGATTTTCTTTCTCAATAATTTCCAAAACCGCAATTGCAGCGGCACAAGCCAAATGATTTCCGCCAAATGTGGTTCCCAGCATTTTATGTTTTGCCGGAATTTTCGGAGAAACCAGTACGCCGCCGATCGGAAAACCGTTCGCCATTCCTTTTGCGGTCGTAATGATATCCGGTTTTACACCGAAATGCTGATGAGCAAAAAACTTTCCGCTTCTCGCGTAACCCGACTGAATTTCATCGGAAATGAAGAAAACGTTATTCTCACAGCACAATTCCGAAATTTTGTCCATCAATTCCTGAGTCGGAATCTGAATTCCACCAATGCCCTGAATTCCTTCAATAATCACTCCGGCCAAGTCCTGAAGATTTTCAAAAAACAGCTTTGTAAATCGCTCAACATTATTCCATTCACAGAAAATAAAATTGTCGGTTTCGTTTACTGGAGCGACAATCGAAGGATCGTCGGTTGCAGCAACCACCGCGGAAGTTCTTCCATGAAAAGAATTTCTTAACGTAATAAATTTCTTTTTCCCAGATGTAAACGACGCAATTTTCAGCGCATTCTCATTGGCTTCCGCACCGGAATTACAAAGGAAAAGACTGTAATCTTCGTAACCGGAAATTTTTCCAAGCTTTTCTGCCAGTTCTTCCTGAAGTTTATTGATCACAGAGTTTGAATAAAATCCAATCTGACCCAATTGATTTTGAATTTTTTCCACATAATGCGGATGCGTGTGCCCGACAGAAATTACCGCGTGACCGCCGTAAAAATCGAGGTATTCGGTTCCGTTTTCATCCCAAAGTTTACAGTTTTCTGCCTTTACAATATTTACAGGCATCAGCGGATATACATCAAATAATTTCATGACTAAAAAACGGAAGGTTTAAGGTTAAGCCCGGCCTTTTCATTAAAACCGAACATCAGATTCATATTTTGGATCGCCTGTCCCGACGCGCCTTTCAAAAGATTATCAATCGCAACGTGAACCGCAAGATTTTTTCCGACTTTCTCGATATAAATCAAGGCTTTATTCGTGTTAGCAACCTGTTTCATATCAATCGGGCTTGCTGAAACGAAGACAAATTTTGAATATTTGTATGCGTATTTATAAATTTCCTCGATTTCGGCCTGAGACAGATCGCTCTCCATCATCAGGGAAACGAAAATTCCCCGTGTAAAATCGCCTCTCCAAGGAATAAAATTAATGTCGGTTTTGGTATCAGAAATCAGGGAAATACTTTTTTCAATTTCCGCGATATGCTGATGCGTAAAGGTTTTGTAAGGAGAAATATTATCATTTCGCCAGTTGAAATTCAGTGACTGGTGAAGCGCTTTTCCCGCTCCGGTAGAACCCGTAATTCCGACACAATGGATTTTTTCAATTTTTTCCTGTTTCAGAATCGGAAGAATTCCCAGTTGAATTGCGGTCGCAAAACATCCCGGATTCGCGATGTACAAAGCCTTCGCAATTTTTTCTTTGTTGAATTCTGAAAGTCCGTAAATGAATTTCTTTTCGTTCCATTCTTCATCAACGCGAAAATCGTTTCCAAGATCGATGATTTTGGTTTCTGGAGCAATACCTTTTTCGTTTTCGATAAGCCAGTTTTTGCTTTCACCATGCGGAAGACAGAGAAAAATGATATCCGCGGGTTGTGCTAAATTTTCAAATTTCAGAGTGGTTTCACCGACAAGATCTTTATGAACATCAGTAATAAAATATCCCTGAAGACTTTGGCTCGTCACAAAAGAAATCTCCACATTTGGGTGATACAGCAAAATTCTGATTAATTCTCCTGCTGTAAATCCTGTTCCGCCAACAATTCCTGCTTTTATTTTTTCCATGTTAATTCTTGTTGTTTACCTGATGATAAATGCTCAGCGCATTCGAATAAATTTTTGAGAAACCTTTCACGTCAGATTCCGTCCAGGTTTTGTTCATTTCTCCGTAAGAACCGAAATCAGATGACATCAAATCATTTGGAGATTCAATCCCAATCAAACTGAAATGATAAGGTTTGAGTAAAATTTTAACTGTACCGTTTACGGTTTTTTGAGAACTTTCGAACAATGCTTCAAAATCTTTCATTACCGGATCGAGGACCAAACCATCGTGCAAATAATTTCCGTAAGAAATGCTTAATTGGTCTTTAATTAAAAGCTGATTTTTAGTGAGCGTATGTTTTTCCAACAAATGATGCGCTTTCAGAATGATTAATGGAGCAGCCGCTTCAAAACTTACACGTCCTTTGATTCCGATAATCGTGTCGCCAACGTGCGTGTCGCGGCCAATTCCGAAAGTCTGCGCAATTTCCTGGATTTTCTGGATCGCTTCGATCGGTTTTGAAAACTTTTCACCGTTTACATCTTTAATTTCCCCTTTTTCGAAAGTGATAGACATTTCTTCGGGTTCTGTTTTTGAAATCTGAGTTGGATAAGCGGTTTCTGGCAATGAAAGATTTGAAGTAAGCGTTTCTTTTCCGCCTACCGAAGTTCCCCAAAGTCCTTTATTAATTGAATATTGTGATTTTTCAAAATTAATTTCGAAACCGTTTTCTTTCAGAAAATCTATTTCCTCATTTCTGGAAAGTTTAAGGTCGCGGATTGGCGTGATGATTTCAACTTCCGGCAAAAGAATTTGGAAAATACTGTCAAATCGAACCTGATCATTTCCCGCGCCGGTGCTTCCGTGCGCGATGGCTTTTGCACCGATTTTTTTGGCATAATCAGCAATTGCAGTTGCCTGAAAAACTCTTTCAGAACTTACCGAAAGCGGATATGTATTGTTTTTTAAAACATTCCCGAAGATTAAATATTTGATACATTTTTCGTAATAATTCTCCGCATCATCGATCACATGGAAAGACTTTACGCCCAACTGATAAGCGCGCTCCTCCGTCTTTTTAATTTCCTCTTCGGAAAATCCGCCGAGGTTTACCATTACCGCATGCACTTCCAGCTGCTTTACTTTTGAAAGGTAAACGGCGCAAAAAGAAGTATCGAGGCCGCCGCTATAAGCTAAAACTACTTTTTCCATAACATTGTCTTTATTTTTTTGAATTTTGAAAACAACTTCTGGTCATTTTCCGATTTGGTACTATTCTTAATTTCTGTTGCTGTGATTTCGTTCGGGTTGTAAAGCATTGCGGTACAAAGGCAGTTTTTGCGTTCTTTGCTCATCAGAATTTCATAGTTTACGCAGCTTTTGCAGCCGCTCCAGAAAACATCATCCTGCGTCAGTTCCGAGTAGGTGACCGGTTTATAGCCGAGATTGCTGTTTATTTTCATTACGGCAAGGCCTGTCGTTAAGCCAAAAAGTTTTGCGTCCGGATATTTTGTTCTTGAATAATTAAAAATCACTTCTTTAATAGCCCGAGCCAAACCAGCTTTCCTGAAATTTCTTGAGACAATCAGCCCCGAATTCGCAACATACGTCTTGTTGCTCCAGGTTTCGATATAACAGAAACCCGCCCACTCACCTTCAGGTGAAAAGGCCATCACGGCTTTCCCTTCATTTATTTTCTCTTCAAGATATGAAGCTGTACGTTTTGCAATTCCGGTTCCGCGCTCTTTTGCAGATTCCTCTATTTCTTTCAGAATCGCCGGAACATATTTAAGGTGCTGACTTTCAGCAACTACAACTATAAATCCATTATTGGTCTCCACTATTATCTAAATTAAAGCGCAAAATTAGATATTTTTTGTAAATCAACAAACTATTTTAGATTTTATTTTTGAATAACGATTGGAATTTAATTAAAATATCTATAAAACAGTAAAAGCACAGATAAAATCTGTGCTTTATTATAATTAAATGATAATTGTCTTAATTTTTTTTCCTCTCCGACCCGGTTGGTTTACTTTTTCTTCCCGAGTCCACAAGGGTTTTGTGCAGCAGAAACTCAATCTGTCCGTTCACACTGCGGAATTCATCATTCGCCCACTTTTCCAGAAGTTTGTAGGTGTCTTCATCTATCCGGAGGACAAAATTTTTCTTAGCCAAAATGATTATTTTTTTAGTTGTATAAAGTTCCGGCATTCAATATGGGCTGGGCGGCTTTTTCACCGCAAAGAACCACCATAAGATTGGATACCATAGCCGCCTTTCTTTCATCATCAAGTTCAACAATATTTTCTGCGGAAAGTTTTTTCAGGGCGAGATCTACCATCCCAACTGCGCCTTCAACAATTTTTGTTCTTGCAGCCACAATCGCTGTTGCCTGCTGACGCTGCAACATTGCGCCTGCAATTTCGGAAGCATAGGCAAGGTGAGAAATTCTGGCTTCCTGAATGATGATTCCGGCCTTTGAAAGCCTGTCTGTAAGTTCCTGTTCCAGGATCTGGTTGATTTTTTCACCGCCTTCCCGTAAAGTAATCGGAGCGTGGTCATCTTCTAAATTATCGTACGGAAAACTCATTGCCAAATGCCG
The DNA here is from genome assembly GCF_019038595.1 of Kaistella soli. Classification (GTDB taxonomy): domain Bacteria; phylum Bacteroidota; class Bacteroidia; order Flavobacteriales; family Weeksellaceae; genus Kaistella; species Kaistella soli. The sequence goes on along the minus strand of NZ_JAHOPF010000001.1, from coordinate 380,861 downwards.
AACTGCGGCTTCACTCTGCATTTTCACGAAATCTGAATAACGTTCAACATCGAAAGCAGCTTTATAAGTATCACCCACTTTCCATACCATTACCACACCAATTTCAATAGGATTTCCCATTTTATCATTCACTTTTAAGGTTTGTCCCTGCAGATTTTCGGAACGTAGTGAAATTTTCTGAGAATTGTATAAAGGATTGATAAAAAACAGGCCGTTATCTTTCACCGAGCCTACATATTTTCCGAAAAAATTGAGTACCCGTGCATGGTTGGGCTGAATAATCATTAAACCTTTCATAAAAAAGGCAAATGCAATAAAGCAGATAATTCCCAGAATGACAAAAGTGGTGTTCTGATCAACGCCATTGATGAATAAATAAAGTCCTGCAACGAAAAGAAGAAGACTGATAACCAAAGCAAGGTAGCCTGAGAGTGGTTTTAAAGTTTTTTCCATGATTAATAATTTTGAGTGTTTGATATTGTTTTGATATCATAAAGATATAATGTTTTTTTTAACCTATCAAAATAATTTCAGAAAATTTGTTGTGGTTTCTGAAAAAAAATGAAATTTCTTCCTAGCCCCGATGGCAATGGAAATCCTTTTTTACGGGCGCGGCTTCGCCGCGCCCGTAAAAAAGATTGCAATGAACAGCGGGACCGTAATTCAAAAGAAGAAAGAATCTTCCTGCTCCAAAAAAAAAAATCCTTTTCAAATTGAAAAGGATATAATATTTGGATCTAAATTCTGTTTAAAATTGCATTTCGGGTATTTCACCTTCGATGATTAATTCTGCTTCTGTGGCTTTTACAATATCCTCGACGGAAACTCCGGGCGCTCTTTCCAGCAGTTTGAAACCATTTGGCGTAACGTCCATTACTGCTAATTCGGTCACTACTTTTTTTACACAGCCCACTCCGGTTAAAGGAAGCGTGCATTTTTTCAGGATTTTGCTTTCACCGGCCTTGTTGACGTGCATCATCGCAACGATAATATTTTCTGCAGAAGCTACCAAATCCATTGCGCCGCCCATACCTTTTACCATTTTTCCGGGAATTTTCCAGTTGGCAATATCGCCGTTTTCTGAAACTTCCATTGCTCCGAGAATGGTAAGATCTACCTTCTGGCTTCTGATCATCCCGAAACTGAAAGCGGAATCGAAAAATGAAGCTCCGGGAAGTGTGGTAATAGTCTGCTTTCCTGCATTAATCAGGTCCGGATCTTCGTCACCTTCGAACGGAAAAGGCCCCATCCCGAGCACACCGTTTTCACTTTGAAATTCCACGGAAATATCCTGTGGGACGTAATTTGCCACCAATGTTGGTATCCCTATTCCGAGATTGACATAGTAGCGGTCTTTTACTTCTTTGGAAATCCTCTGTGCGATCTGTTCTTTTGTGAGCATAATTAAAAGTTTAACTGCAATTTAAACATTTTACCTTTAATACAAAAGGAAAAACAAGTCCAATAAAAATAAACACGGCGGTTTTAATTATATCATTATTTTTGCAGACAAGACTCAACAAATGAAAACCTTATTCTATTATCTAAAACCCCATAAATGGCTGATTGTCTTATCTTTGCTTTTAGCCACAACCAATCAGGTATTTTCTTTATTTGCACCTGCAATTACCGGAAACATTCTGGATCAGCTGGTTACCCATCCCAATTTCTTCGACAAAGAAAAACTGCTGCCGCGAAATCTCAATCAGTACTTTTACGGAGACAGTATTTATCACGGTGTCTTTTATTTTTTAGGCTTACTGATAGGAACTGCGATGATCAGCAGAATCGCAAAGGCTTTTCAGGATTATACAGTGAATGTCATCACCCAAAAATTCGGGGCCAATATTTTTACTGACGGACTGAAACATTCTATGGCGCTGCCTTTCCAGGAATTTGAAGACCAGAGAAGTGGTGAAACTTTATCTATTTTAACCAAAGTAAGAGAAGATTCAGTTAAATTCATTACTAATTTCATCAACGTTTTTTTCGGAATTCTGGTGAGTATCATTTTCGTTTCTGTATATGCGATCCGTCTGCACTGGTCGATCATGCCGGTTTATATCGTGGGGATTTTTCTTATTGCATTTGTGACCAATTTGTTGAGCAAAAGAATTAAAACCATTCAGAAAACCATCGTTTCCGAAACTACCAGTTTAGCTGGAAGTACCACTGAAAGTTTAAGAAATATTGAAATCGTAAAAAGTTTAGGACTAACGAATCAGGAAGTTATACGGCTTAACAACAATACTTATAAAATTCTGGGCCTCGAGCTGAAGAAAGTAAAAAGCATCCGTTCATTAAGTTTCATCCAGGGAACAATGGTAAATTTTCTTCAGCAGATGATTACGTTTACGCTTCTTTTTCTGATTTTTAAAAACGTAGTAACGCCGGGACAGTATTTATCACTGATGTTTTATGGGTTTTTCATCTTCGGACCGATGCAGGAAATAGGAAATATTATTATTTCGTACCGTGAAGCGGAAGCATCACTGCATAATTTCGACACTTTGATGAAAAAACCTGCGGAAGAAAAGCCCAGCACTCCGAAACAGATCGGTGAAATTGAAGAACTGGAATTTAAAAATGTTTCTTTCAAACACCAAAGTGCGCAGTATAAAGCGATCGATAACATTTCATTTCATGTGAAAAACGGCGAAACTATCGCATTTGTGGGCCCGAGCGGATCCGGAAAAAGTACTTTGGTCAAATTATTAGTAGGACTTTACCGTCCGCTGGAAGGAACAATTTTCTTTAATCATATCAATGGAAAAGAGTTTGATTTTGACGAACTAAGAAATCAGATTGGTTTTGTAACGCAGGATACCCAGCTTTTTGCAGGAACAATAAAAGAAAATCTGTTGTTCGTAAATCCAAACGCCAGTGATGAAGATCTGCGTATCGCACTGCAAAAATCCAGCTGTACGGCTTTACTGGAAAGAGCGGAAAAAGGCATTGAAACCGTTATCGGTGAAGGCGGCCTAAAACTGAGCGGCGGAGAAAAGCAGAGAATTGCCATTGCCAGAGCTTTACTGAGAAAACCTCACCTTTTGATATTTGATGAGGCAACTTCTGCTTTGGACAGCATTACCGAAGAGGAAATTACGTCCACGATTAAAAACATTTCCGAAGAAAAAGAGCAGATCACCGTACTGATCGCGCACCGGCTGAGCACCATTATGCATGCGGACCGGATTTTTGTTCTGGAACGCGGCCGTGTTATCGAAACCGGCTCCCACGAAAATCTTTTAAATGAAAAAGGACTTTATTACGCGATGTGGAGACAGCAGATCGGGGAGAGAAAAACAGACAATATTGTAGCATAAAAAGAAAAGCGCTGAATTTTTTCAGCGCTTTTTTTTATTTCTTTAGTCACGTTTTCTTACGGTTCTCTGCTCAATTCTTTTTTCGAATTTCTCGCCCTGAAAAATTCTCTGTACCATAATTCCCGGAATATGGATTTGGTTCGGATCAAGTTCGCCGGGCTCTACCAGTTCTTCAACTTCGGCGATGGTGATCTTTCCGGCTCCTGCCATTGGTGAGTTAAAATTTCGGGCGGTTCCTTTGAATATTAAGTTTCCGGCGTGATCACCTTTCCAGGCTTTTACAATGGAGTATTCAGCGTTGTAAGCATGTTCAAGAATATGCGTTTTCCCGTTGAAATCTTTGGTTTCTTTCCCTTCTGCTACCTCGGTTCCGAAACCTGCAGGCGTGTAAAACGCGGGAATTCCGGCCTGTGCAGCGCGGCATTTTTCAGCTAAAGTTCCCTGAGGTGTTAATTCTACTTCAAGTTCTCCGGAAAGCATCTGTCTTTCGAATTCTGCATTTTCGCCGACATAACTGGAAATCATTTTTTTGATTTGTCTTTTCTGCAGCAATAATCCCAATCCGAAATCATCGACACCAGCATTATTTGAGATGCAGGTTAAGTCTGAAACATTGCTTTCTACCAAAGCATTAATACAGTTTTCCGGAATTCCGCAAAGGCCGAATCCACCTAGCATTAAAGTCATTCCGTTGCTAATTCCCTCAATGGCTTCTTTTGCGTTTTTTACTCTTTTGTCGATCATAATTTAATTATTATTGCGCACTCCAACCTCCGTCTAAGGTAAAAACCGATCCGGAAACAGCAGCTGCATTTTCTGCAGATAAAAATACGGCAATTTCTCCTAATTTCTCAACAGGAATGAAACTTTTTACAGCCTGTTTTTTCAGCATCACTTTTTCGATCACCTCCTCCTCGCTCATATGATGGAAGATGGCCTGATCCTTAATCTGACCTTCTACCAAAGGTGTTTTCACATAGCCCGGACAGATTGCATTACAGGTTACGTTGAATGCAGCACCTTCGAGAGCCAGAACCTTTGTAAGTCCTATCACACCGTGTTTCGCGGTAACATACGCCGATTTATATTCTGATGCGCGGATACCGTGAACTGAAGAAATATTAATAATTCTGCCGAAGCGCTGTTCCTTCATCTGTCTTAATACTGCTCTGGACGCGTAGAAAACGGAATTCATATTCAGCGCTATAATCTGCTGATATTTTTCTAACGGGAAATCCTCGATTGGAGAAACGTGCTGAATTCCTGCATTATTTACTAAAACATCTATGGTCCCAAACTCGGTGTAAGCAAAATCAACCAATTCCTGAACTCCTTCCGGAGTCATCAGATTGGAATTTTTGAAGGCCGTTTTCACGCCATATCTGTTTCCGATTTCAGCCGCGATTTCAGCGCCGTTTTTTTCCAAACCGTTAAAGATGATATGGTCCCCGTTTTTGGCAAAAGCTTCCGCGATGCCTAAACCGATTCCGCTTGTACTTCCTGTAATTAAAACTTTTCTGTTCATTTTATAAGAATTTCATCAGTTCTTCATTCAGTTTTTCTGCCTGGTCTAAAACAATCCCGTGCCGTGAGTTTTCAACCACTACAAGTTTTGCGTTCTGCATTCTGTCGACATAGGATTTTTTATAATCCAGTGAGGTGTAATCCATATCGGAAGCAATAACTAAGGTTTTGTGAGGAATTTCTGAAACTTTATCACTCATTCCCCATTTCATCAGCTGGCCGAAAGTATGGAGGTAAGCATCCTCATCATTACTGACAATCCTGTGCTCGAAGTCGTCGCGCCATTTTTTTTGGTTCTCCTCCGGAAACATCCCTGAAGAAATAGTTTTAGCTAATGTCCGGAATCCCTGTTCCTTAATAATCTTTGTTCTTTCTGCCAGAATATCAATACCAGCATCTTTCGCATTGTTAAAATCGGGACCGGAATTCAGAATTACCAGTTTATCAACCATTTCCGGATGTGAATATGCCATCTGAAAGGAAACTGCGCCTCCCATAGAAAAGCCGACGAAACTAGCCTTTTTAATACTCAGTGAATTCAGTAACTCATAAATATCTTCGCTCATCATTTCAACGCCCTGCTCCTTTGGAACTCTTTCGGAATTTCCGTGAGCACGAAAATCCGGCGCTATCACTCTAAATTTTTGGGATAAGACCGGGATCTGTAAATCCCAGTCTTTTTTGGTAGATCCTAAACCGTGCAGAAGCACTACAACATTACCTTCACCTACATCTGCATAGTCGATATCAATCCCATTAATGGTTGTTAAAGCCATTGGTGAAAAAATTTAATTGTTTTTGTTTTTGAAAAAATCGAGCTGATATCTGAATTCCAGAGAAACCAGTCTTTTGATGAAAGGCGATCCTGCAAACTCTCTGATATCTGCATTAAGCAGGTTGCTTACATTGGCCCCGACCGTCATTCCGTTGCTGAAATTGTATCCTGCATTCATGTCTACCGTAAAGCCACCGAGTGCGCCATAATTCCAGGTTCTTGCGGGAGCATAATAAGCATTTTCGGTAATGTCAATTGTACCGTTTCCGTCTAAATCCTGTGTTTTAGCGGCCGTAGAAACACCTGAGAAGAAATCATAATCCTGCACCCATCTTCCGTAAACAGCACCAAAGAACGTCGGGGAAGAATAATTTAATCCTACTGTTACTTTATTTGCCGGAGTGTTTACCGGTAAATCGGTATCTAACACTTTTCCGTCTTTATTGCCGTCATTCGCCATATCACTTTTATCCATTTTTCTTCCGAAATAAGAATAATTTACAACTCCTTTCCATGCATCCGTAAAGTAATAACTCAAGCCCAGATCAACGCCATAAGTATCTACTTTTCCAAAATTGGAATACGTTAATACATACGCAGGGTTTGCGCCCGGAATCTGCGAAAGAGGCGTATCGCCACGGTGAGTTACTGTTCTCCCGTTAGTCGCCAGCTGCGTTAAAGGACTGATGAAATTTTCGGAAAGGTTATAATATGCATTTGCGTCAATATATAATTTTTTGTGCAGCGAGCCTTTATATCCTACTTCAAATGAATTGATGGTTTCCACCTGCAGCGGATTGATTTTGGATCCGTCAGACAAAGTGAATCCAACACCGTTTCCAAGAATAAGCCCGCCAAATAAATAACCTTCAAGATTTAAAAGTGAAGGCACCGCCATCCCTTTTCCGTAGGTTAACCTGAATGTTCCGTCACCCAGTTTTTTAGTAATTGCAGCTTTTGGAAGCAGGTTTGTTCCATAATAATCGTGCTTATCAACTCTCAAAGCAGCGAGGAATGCCCAACCGTCAATTTTATACTCGGTCTGTCCGTACACGCCAAACTGATTGACATTAATGGGTCCGTTGAAATCCAGCATATAAGTGTTTTTCGTAAAAGCCATGTCTCTTTGGAACTGCGCCCCTCCGATCACTGTGAATCCGCCCCAGGTGTTGTTATACTGTCCTTCAGCAACCCATCTTTTGGAATCATCTTTGAAACGTGAACCTCTCTGCAAAGCTATACCGGCAGTTGGAGAAGCCCCAAACCACTGTTCCATATAAGATCTCTCCCGTGCGACATCAGGAGAAAAACCAGCGTTAATGAAGGACACATAGTTTTGCGTTCTCTGGTTCATTGCATAAGTATCCTCGGTATTACTCCACTGGTAGTAGGAATTCAAGAAAAATCTCGGATGAAGATATTTCAACTGAAGCTCATCAATATTCCAGTCTTTTATTTGGTTCCTTCCGGCACTCGTTACCGCAATATTATTGTTGTTACTGTGTCCGTAATATGCGACCAATTCTGAAAGCGAACCTACTTTATAGTTGACCTGTCCGTTGAATTTTGTACTGTTGAAATCGCGGTCCAAATCAAGTTCCGGATAAGCGATGTTATTTACATAAACTGAGTCTGTGTAATTAAATTCCGTTCCCTGAATATGCTCAAAAGCCAGTTTATAGGCGATTTTTTTGCTGATTTCCTGCGAATGGCGGATTCTTGAAGTTAAAACGTTCTGGTTTCCTGCTCCAAGTGCGATGATCGTACCCTGAGACTTAAACGGATTTTTAGAAATAGTATTCACCAAACCGTTATGTGCATTGGGACCGTAAAGTGTTCCGTTAGGACCCAAAAGTATCTCTACTTTTTCAATATCTTCTTTTATTACCGTACTGAAAGTTCCAAACGGAAGACCGGTAGCAACAAGGGTTGAAATTCTGTCATCGGTAATCTGGAGGTTTTTCGAGTTAAAGGCAGAGTTAAACCCACGGATGTTGATTCCTGTTCCCAAAACGCCGGCTCTCACAAAATCTACTCCTTTTTGTCTTGCGGCAAGTTCGCCGACATTAAAGCTCGTAAACTGCTGAATATCTTTTGCGTTGATAATATTTACCGTTGCAGGCACATCTACCACCTTCTGTACTTTTCTGCTGGAAGAAACGGTAACTTCATCGATATCCCGTGTTCTTGTGGAATCAGCAACCTGTGCACTCACAAAAACCACGCTTAACAAGGATGCCAAAATAACTGATTTTTTCATAATCGTATTAATTTTTTTTAATTGTTGATACAATGATAAGTGAACTTGATTAAGAACATTTAACAGAATATAAAATTTTGAGATGTGACTTATAGAAGAACTTAATATGAAAACAGTAAAACAGAAGCCTGAACATTTGTTCCAGTACAATTATTTCAAATGCGACTTAAAAAATTCTTTAAGTTCCGGAAGGTTTTTAGAAAGCAGAACGAGGTTTTTTTCAAGAAGTTCGTTATTGTTCTCGGTAATTTTGAAGTCTTTAAAGCTTTCAGAAATAGTATGATACAGTTTATCGGCTGAAATTTTGTTCTCCAGAAAAGCTGCGACGGAAACCGCCCATTTAATATTGGGAACGTAGCTGGCTGAATTTTTTCTTAAATCTTCCAAATCGGATAAACCGTATTTCTTGTCCAGCTGAAGAATTACCTCATAGTTTTCGTTGCTTAAAAGCGTATTGAAGTAGGAAGTAAAAAAGTGGTGCCAGCGGAGTTTAAGGATTTCAGATTCATATTTCTGAAGAAAGTAGATTCCTATATTTTCAGCTTTCCTGCTTAAATTAAGTTCGGTAAGCGCACGCAGATTATAGGAAATATAGATGATCTTCTGCAAATCATTATGGTTGGTTTCGTACACTGTTCTGTACTCTTCCATTAAATTTAAAGCTTCTTTATCCTGACCCAGACGAAGATAAATAGACACCAAATTGTTAACGTACATCAAGATATCCTCATTCATTTGCCGGATCGAAAGTTTCCCGTAATATACCGCTGATTCGTAATTTCTCTGCCGGGAATGCAGCAGAACCCTGCTCGAATAATAGTTGTAAAGCAGCCGTCTGCAATACAGCGTTCCCTGACTGAAAAACCCGTCGATTTCATCAAAAATCTGCTGCAGTTTTTCTAAATCTCCGGTATTATTGTATAAAAAAGTTAGAAGTATAAATGCTTTGTAACGGTTATTGCCATTAATGTTTTCCGAAACAAAAACTTTATGCAGCCATTTTTCCCAATACAGCGAAGTGCTTTTGTTTTGGGTAAACTGATCTGTAATTTCAATGGTTGCCTGATACAATTTTTCCTGAATTTTTATGGCGCGGCTGTACGGATCTTTATATTTTTCAAGAAAATCCGAAATGATCACGTGATCTTCATAACGCATCCTGATCAGGAGATAAGAACGGTAATCGCGCATAATCTGATAAAGAATCTGAAAATTGAAAGTAATGTCTCTGTAATTTTTTACATAATCAAGGATCTGCTGCTCTTCTTCAGCATTCACCAAATCCAGGGAAAGCTTTTTATCAAAATCCAGCAGCCATTCTGCGATCTTATCCACATCACGGGTCATGAGTTTTTTTTCAGCCCAAGATTTTATATGGTAGTATTTTCTCTTATCAATCTCGGTATTAAAGGGAATTTTACCTTCAGGATTCAGGGAATTATTAATGAGGGTTTTAAAAACTTCATGTTTTTCCGGATCCTGAAAATTGCCCAAACTGTGCAAATATCTTGCTTCGTGCGGCAAAAGTGATCTACTGAAGTTTTCAAATATCTGCAGTTTCGGTTTCATTATTTTCCTCTCATAAAAGCTTCGATTTCACGGTTTACTTCAGCAGGCTTTTCAAACTGCATAAAATGTCCCACTTCATCCATAATAATCAGCTTACTGCCATTCAAAGATTTCTGTGCTTTTTCCGCAACGTTTTCCAGGGTCATCAGCGGATGAAGATATTTATTGGGAATCAGCATATCATTCTTCGCAAATAGCAATAAAGCAGGTGTTTTAACTTTCGGCAAATCAGTAATTACCACATCATCCAGCATACCTGCAATACTTTTTTCAATTGCCAAAGCATGAAGGTCAAAATCGGTGGTTTGGGTAATTTTTTTTCTCTCTTCGATCATATGTTCCGCTTCTTGCGGCATTTTGAAAAAATTCAGCTGATAATTCCTCTGGATCTGATCCTCAGAAGTGGCCATGATGGTTTGCTGCTTCATTACAGATTTCATTGCGTTGCCTTCAAACTCCGAAAATTCTTCAATTCCGGCCGGAGCGACTAAAATAAGTTTCTCTAATTTTTCCGGATATTTTGCCGCAAATCTGATGGATGCCTGTCCACCCATGGAATGACCGATCAGGGTGAATTTTTTAAGTTTTAGTTTCTCTGAAAATTCTTTGATAACCTCCGCAAAATAAGTTGGAGTAAAAGCTTCCGCATTCTTATAAGACTTTCCGTAACCGGGCAGATCTATCGCGATGCAGGTATAATTCTTTTTCAGTTCTTCAATGTTTCTGTACCATGCATCGGCATTGCTGCTTAAGCCATGCACAAAAACCAGTGTTTTCTTTCCTGTTCCTTCTTTGGTGTACGCGATATCGCCCTCTTTAAGCTGAACAAAGTTGGTGACTGAATGATAAGGCGAAAGTATTTCTTTCATCGTTTTGGTGTTTTGTGCAGAACAGTTCAGAACAAAAAAATGGAGAACTAAAATGAATAACTTTTTCATATTACAAACGGGTTTCATATTTATTTTCATGAAAAATCCTAATTAAATCTTTTCTCGAAATTTTACCGAACCCGGTTACAGGAAAATCTTTCATCAGAAAAAATTCTTTTGGCTGTTTGAATTTCGCGAGCTTGTCCTTGAGAAAGTCACGGATGTTTTCATCGGTAATCTGAGAATTGGTCTTTATAAAAGCGACTCCTTTTTTGCCCCAGATTTCATCGTTCATTGGGATTATTAAAGACTGATCGATCTGAGGATGCTGATTTAAGACTTTCTCGATTTCCTGAGGAAAAATATTTTCTCCACCGGAAATGTACATATCATCCATTCTTCCACATAAATAGTAGAAACCTTCCTCGTCACGGTAGGCCAAATCTCCGGTATGAAACCACGAATTTTTAATTTTATCTTTGGTTGCCACAGAATTATTCCAGTAACCGGGAGTTACCATTTCGCCCTTTATTTTAAGTTCTCCGAGCTGATTGTTCTGTACAGTATTTCCTTTACTATCCACAATGTCAAGCTGTACATAAAAATTAGGTTTCCCGATCGAATTTGATTTGGTTAAAATGAAATCCTGATGAAGCGAGGTAATGCTCGGTCCCGCTTCTGTTAAGCCATAACCCGGACGGATGTCCACGTTTTTTTCAAACTTCCACCGTTCAATAACTTCCCTGGAAATAGCTTCTCCACCGGAAATAATATATCTTAAAGCAGATAAATCCGCTGTTTTAAAACTTTCAGATTTGGAAATCATCTGAAGAACCGTAGGAAGCGCAAGCAACAGGGAAATTTTCTCTTCCTCAAGATAATGTACAACTTTTTCTGCATTGAATTTACTCTGCATCACAATCTTGCCGCCGTTATGCAGCAAAGGGGTAAGAAAAATATTCCATCCGGAAGTGTGATACGGAGGTAAAATATTCAGTGTTATATCTTCCTCGGTAATTCCCAGCTGCATGGAAGTATTCAGACTGTTCCAGAAAAGCATCGTGTTGGTATATAAAACGCCTTTCGGTGAAGAGGTTGTACCTGAAGTATAAAACAAAAAAACAGGAAGTTCTGCGTTAATTTCAAAATGATAATCTTGTTTTTCTTTAAGGTTTTTCTGTACTTTATCTTTAAAAGCAATTAATCTAGTGGTATTAAAAACATCTTTAATTAAAGAAATCTGATGCTCGAAAAACTCGCTATAAATTAATAAGGATGGCTCGCAATCGTTCAACTGATCTGAAATTTCTTTTCCTGAAAGCTTGTAATTCAGAGGCACTAATATCAGTCCTAAGCGCTGACATGCCGAAAAAAGCGCAATGAGAAACGGAGAATGCTCCATTAATACCGCAATTCTTTCGCCTTCTTTAAAATCATCTTTTAATAAGGAAACAACAGCATTCGAAAGATAATGAAGATCCCGATAAGAAAAGGTTTCGCCCGTTCCCAAATCGGAAACTGCAGTTTTATGGGGCTTATAATCCGCCCACTTCGCAATCCAGTCTAAATCATTCATTAAGCTACCGCTTTATTTTTGTTAAAGATATGTAAAACTACCGCAACCAGGACAGAACAACAGATTGCAATCGCCACAGAAACTCCTGGATTACCCACTGTTCCTTTCATGTAAGGTGTGAGTTTAAAATAGAAGATTCCGAAATGAACAATAATAGCCACTACCGATGCGGTAAAAACCGTAGAAGCTTTTACATTTTTAACAAAAGTTCCGAAAATAATAGGCACAAAAGCCGCCCCGAAGTATCCGTAAACTCCCATCTGCGCAAAAATCCCTACGCTTAAAGTTGGGTTTACAATCTGCTGCCAACTGATAAGAAAGCTTACCGCAGCCAGAACGATTATAACGAATTTGTTGGTGAGAAGGCTGTTTTTAGTTACACCTTCACCAAAAATCGGTTCTAAAATATCCAGCGTCACCGAACTTGAAATGGACTGTATTAAACTTTCCAAAGTTGCCTGGCCGGCAGAAACCAAACCGATAACCACGATCATTCCGACAAAGACTGAAAATCTTGCTACCACATAATTGGAGATTATTTCGTCCATTTTCATTTTTTTACCGTCCACTGTAAGATCTGGAAAGAAGATTCTCGCGTAAAAACCTACTGCCACTACAAGAAAGAAAAATATCATAAATACAATGGCACTGAGTAAAAATTTATTTACCTGCGACGGACTTTTCAGCATCAAAGATTTGGTGATGATGTGAGGCTGACAGACAATGGCCATCCCGACAATGATCTGGCAAATTACGATTTCAAAAAAATCCCGGAATAAGGGACTTTCCTTATTGCTTAAACCTGTTAGATTCGGATCAATGTCGTGCAGCTTTTGCATAAAAGGTGCAAAGCCGTCTTTAAAAAGGTAGAATCCCGATCCCAGCATGATGAGTGCTACAGCAAGCTTAAAAAACACCTGCATGGAGTTGGTATACATTAAAGAATTTGCACCGCCAAACATCATATATCCGAATACAAAAACAGTAATTCCCAGCAATACATAAAACGGTTCTACTTGAAGCGCCTTCGAAATCACATTGGTAATCCCTACATTTATTAAGACGATAAATGAGATGAGCAGCAAACCCATAACCGCGAAGAAAAAACGGTATGCTTTGCTTCCGAAACGGTTTCCCATCCATTCGGCCATTGTTTTAGCATTGAACTGAACCCCTACTTTTGCGAAACTTTTAGTCAGAATAACGAGGGAAACAAACGCCGCCAAAGGAAGAATTACACCTAATGAAATAAATCCTGAAACTCCATAAAGCGCGATAAATCCGGGATTAATTATAAAAGATGCTGCACTTGTCATGGAAGCTGCTAATGAAAGCCCCACCATCCACGGAGAAAAGTTGATGTTTCCTACCGCATAATCTTTCATATCTTTTGCTTTACGTGCTCCTCTAACTACGAAAAAGATGATGGCGGCAGCATAAAGTGAGAGTACAATACCGATAAGCAGGGTCCAGTTGTTTTCAGGATTCATATTATTTTTTATTTTGAACAAATGAACTAATAAAATTATAAGCAGATGATTTGTAATCCAAATATTCACATGCGACTTAAAAACGTAAATATAGATATTTTACTATAAACCCTTTACGATAAAGCTCTGTCTATTAGTACGACTTAAAAATTACAAAAAAATTAAGATATTGTAAATGAAATATTTGGAAAATAGAAAAAATGTAGTATTTTTGCAACCTGTTAATCAACCTCTGACGAAGGACGTGAATGTTGCTTGGCTTGACAAAAAATTTTTATTATAAAAATGGATTTATTAAAGTACGTACAGGAAAAGTACATTGCTAAAAACGAATTCCCTGAATTCAAAGCCGGTGACACCATCACTGTGTATTACGAAATTAAAGAAGGCGCTAAAACGAGAACTCAGTTCTTTAAAGGAACTGTAATTCAGTTAAGAGGAACTGGTCTTACTAAAACATTTACCATCAGAAAGATGAGTGGTGATGTAGGTGTAGAAAGAGTTTTCCCTATCAATTTGCCAGCTCTACAGAAAATCGAAGTAGACAGAAGAGGTAAAGTGAAAAGAGCGAGAATTTACTACTTCAGAAACCTTAGAGGTAAAAAAGCGAGAATTAAAGACGCTGCTTACAAAAAGTAATTCAGACAACAACAATAGGAAAACCCATCAGATTTTATCTGATGGGTTTTTTGTATTTTAGAGATTTTATAATTACTGCATCGGGTTTAAATATAGCTTGCTAAGATTTACTGATTTTTGAACATTCCAGTCGGCGTTCTTTTAAAAGAAATAATTTTTTATTGGTTTTCTCATATGAAAATTACAAAAATTATATCCTGAAAAATCACCCAGACCACCCTTAAAACTAACCGGACACTACTCTGTTTGCACGAATATTAAAGTCAATAAATAAAAAACCGCCCCGCAAAATGCGGGACGACTATAGAAATATTAATTAATAATTATTTCTTGATCAGCAATTTAGAAGAGTAATTTACTCCCACTCCTGAAACTTTCACTACATAAACTCCGTTTGGAAGAGCCTGTGTATTTACTGCTTCAGCGGAAGAAATCTTCTGATTGGAAACCATTTTTCCTGAAGCGTCAAAAATTTCAACGTTTACTTTTCCTAGTACTTTATTAGCTGATTTCAGGAAAAATTCGTTTTTCGCAGGATTTGGATAGATGCTGATTGCTTTGTCAGCATTCACATCACTTGCCGCTAAGGTTGTACAACGTGGATCAGGGGTTGGCTCACTATAATCAGCGACCTGATCATTGATATTAAGATTAGAACCTGGAGAAGCATTTACTCCCAATCCTCTTTTCGCAAAAACTTCCCAAATCATACACTTGTCTTTACCTTGACTGGTATTTTCCTCAGCAGCTAAGATTGCATCTCTACCCGCTACAAATCCAGGATTGGAAGCGGTAAGTTTCAACGCATCAACAACCAATTGAAGTACTTTGGTACTGCCATTAGTTGTATTAGCCATTACATCTGACGAATAACCATATTTTTCTGCGTACTTCCAGTGAAGATCCCAAAGCATAGTCGCCCAAACAAAACCGATGGAATGCACATCCGGCACGAGTTGCCCGGAAGTATTGGTATACTCCATACCGTTCGTATCATCATAGCTGTAATTATTAATTCCAAAGTCAGGGGAATAAGGTGCAGGACGGATACCGCCTCCGGTATTTGGTTCAGAAACTGCATAAGTGCCAATTCCTCTTGGTACGCTTGCATTATCACCAGGTCTGTTCGTAAGCATTAATGCAAAGAAATCTGACCATCCTTCTCCCATTTGCTCCTTATTTAGTGAGGAACTAAGTGATCCTACTAATCTTGTTGAAATACCGTGCCCGTACTCATGCGCAACGATTCCGTTATCGAAACTTCCGTCTCTGATCTTTTGAGTTGCAGGATCATATTTTAAAGTTACATTTACATTCGTTGATGCGTCTAAAAGACCTTTTATGTATAAACCCTCAGAGTTTTCTATGAGCACAGAAGGAATGGTAATATTAGCATTAGTCCCACCCATACCGGAAGTTGGCGTAGAATCGGGCAAGCTGTAAATAATAGCAGCTACAGCACCTGCGTTTTGGGCAGCCTGTACTTTTGCCTGAAATTCACATGTACCTCTTACAATTAGACCGATTTTTCCGGCCAGTGATCCGGCAGGAAGTGGTGTACATCCGTCCAGAACAGGTGAAAGCTTAACATCTGCAGTAACCCCGGTTGGTGTCAGTGCAGGACCAAAAGTAGTAGAAATCAATGTACTTACCGGTCTTCCCACCGCCTGAGTTGGAGCATTGTAAAAAAATCTTTCAATTAAAGCAGGATTCCAGAGATACATCTGCATTCTCGGTCTGGAACCGTCAGACGGAGTGCTAAAGTTCGCATTATCGGTACCGCCTCCGTCTTGTGCTTCAGCCTGTACATAATCATTCTGCGCACCTCCTTTACCAAAATTCCACGCCTGAAAGTTTCTTGCTGTTTCAGTAAAGCCCAACCGGTAGAAAACATCATGCATCTTATTATTCATGTAGAATAAATTGGTAATTGCCGCCATTTTATTTCCTGCTGTATCATTTGCAACAAAAGGAAAATTAAAAATACGGCCCGTTCCTCCATCTGCGTATGAGCCAGGACCATTTACGTTTGCTGCATCATCATAAGCCATTACATTGTTTCCTCTCGTGGTATTGTATGATCCTGCATAAGTAGACCCGGCAATTGTATGCCATCCATCCGGCGAAGCATCTGAAAACCATGGATTGGAAACTAAAGATCTGCTGCCGTGGTTCGGACTCTCAATTGGAAGAGGAAAAACCATATAACTTGCATCGAGTGCCGCTAAAGCCGTCGGTGCTGCAGACTCTCCTGCTGATTTATGACTGAAATCTGTAGTGAATCCTTCAGGAGCATGCGACGAATAATCATGCTGAAAGGTACCATGAGGGAAACTGCAAGAAAGTGTTAAATTTTCCTTACTTAAAATATCCCCTGTAGTCGCGTCTGCTAAAACATCCCAATAGTTTGAAGTTCCTTTTTCTTCAAACATATATTGATGACATAATCTTAAATCACCGTTTTCCGACTGCCAGTAAACCAATTTGGTTTTTGCAAAAGCTACTCCATCTAAATCTGCGTCATCAAACTT
The DNA here is from genome assembly GCF_019038595.1 of Kaistella soli. Classification (GTDB taxonomy): domain Bacteria; phylum Bacteroidota; class Bacteroidia; order Flavobacteriales; family Weeksellaceae; genus Kaistella; species Kaistella soli. Next base: position 364,302 of record NZ_JAHOPF010000001.1, on the reverse strand, counting down.
AAGCAACGTATAATCACTGCTGTTTTTCAATCCAAAGTTCTTAGCCATACTTGCAAAAACGGTTGCAGCAGGGCGCGCAGAACTGGGTTGAGAGGCATTTAAATAATTTTTAGCAAAACTTTCGGTAAGGTAATTAACTTTTTTATCTTTAATCAGTGCTGTTGCAAGCGCATTGTAAACAGGAATTCCGTTAAAAGACTGCTGAATTTTTACAATATCAGCATTCATAGATTTGGAAAAATCCTGATTGATAATTTCAAAGTTGGTAAGGTTGGGTTTCAGAAAGGTATTCTTTGCAGAAAGCTGACTCTGAATTAAGGATTTGTAATCCTGAGCATTTGCTGTCCCAAAAGAAAACATCAAACATACCGCCGCAATTTTCAAGGGTAAATTTCTATTTTTCATATATATTAATTAATTGGCGTCGAATTTATAAAAAAAAATGATATGTTTTGCATTTTTAACACAAAAAAATACTAAATGTTATCGAAGAGATATTTCCACCATTAAAATAAGCAATTCTCTCTTCATATTCTTTTAATTCTGAGCAAAAAAAAAGACGCCTCATGTTATTGAGGCGCCATTTTTATGGTTGAAAAATCAGGAATTAGTTTCCTCCTTCCATTTTCTTTTTCAATTCTGCTAATACATCTAAATCACCAAGTGTAGATTTTTCTTCGTTGCTTGAAGAGGCAGCTGGTTTAGAAGAAGCTTCTTTCACATTTTTCTTTTCTTCGTCTCTGAAGATTCCTGTGTGAGATACTACTACTCTCTTGAATTCTTTGTTGAATTCGATTACTTTGAACTGTGCATCTTCACCTTTCTTGATTTTAGAACCGTCTTCTTTTTCTAATAATCTTGATGGGCAGAAAGCTTCAACTTCAGCATCTTCGAACTGAACCTGTGCTCCTTTATCGAAAACTTCAGTAGCTTTTCCTGCATGTACAGTACCTTCAGCATATTTAGTTTCGAATTTATCCCAAGGATTTTCAAGAAGTTGTTTGTGGCCTAAAGAAAGTCTTCTTGCAGCTGTATCCAATTCTAGAACGATTACGTCTAATTTATCGCCAACCGCACAGAATTCTGATGGGTGCTTGATTTTCTTAGTCCAAGAAAGATCAGAGATGTAGATCAATCCGTCGATACCTTCTTCCAATTCTACAAACACACCGAAATTAGTAAAGTTTCTTACTGTTCCAACGTGCTTAGAACCTACTGGATATTTAGTTTCGATGTTAGACCAAGGATCCTGGCTAAGCTGTTTCATACCTAAAGAGATTTTTCTGTCTTCTCTGTCAAGTGTTAAAACTTCTGCTTCTACCTCGTCACCTACTTTTACGAAATCTCCTGCGCTTCTCAAATGAGTAGACCAAGACATTTCAGAAACGTGAATTAATCCTTCTACACCTGGAGCAACCTCAACGAATGCACCATAGTCAGCAAGAACAACTACTTTTCCTTTTACTCTGTCTCCTACTTTCATATCAGCAGAAAGAGCATCCCAAGGATGAGCTTCCAATTGCTTCATACCTAACTGGATTCTTGTTTTCTCGTCATCAAAGTCAAGGATTACAACTTTTACAGTTTCACCGTCTGAAAGGATTTCAGATGGGTGGTTAACTCTAGACCAAGAAAGGTCGGTAATGTGGATCAATCCATCAACACCACCTAAGTCTACGAATACCCCGTAAGAAGTAATATTTTTAACAGTTCCTTCAAGAACCTGTCCTTTTTCTAACTGACCGATGATTTCTCTCTTCTGACCTTCAAGATCTGCTTCGATAAGCGCTTTGTGAGATACAACAACATTTTTGAACTCAGGATTGATTTTCACAACTTTGAATTCCATTGTTTTACCTACGAACTGATCGTAATCTTTAATAGGCTTAACGTCGATCTGAGAACCTGGTAAGAATGCTTCAATACCGTGAACGTCTACGATCATACCACCTTTAGTTCTTGATTTAACGAAACCGTTAACGATTTCTCCAGTTTCGTGAAGTTCGTTTACTCTGTCCCAAGCCTTAAGTGTTCTTGCTTTTTTATGAGAAAGCTGTAACTGTCCAGATTTGTCTTCTCTTCTGTCCACCATTACTTCCACTTCATCACCTACAGCAAGACCTTGGTTGTAACGGAATTCGTTTAGAGAAATAACTCCTTCAGATTTGAAGTTGATGTCAACAATCGCTTCTTTGTCGGTAAGTCTTACAACTTTTCCTACAAGTACGTCGTTATCCTGAAGGTTGTTAAGAGAGCCATTGTAGATTTCCTCTAAATCGCTTTTCTCTTTTCTAGCATCAGCATCTAATCCTGATTCGAAAGAATCCCAATCAAACTGTTCTGGTGCTACGTTTTGGTTTAATAAAACCTCTGCTGAATTTGTCTCTTTTGACATTTTCTAAAAATTTTGTATTCCTTCTTTTTCACTGCTTGGCTAAATGTGGTTCGTGAAAAATACGGAAGATGTTAGTTTTGAATATTTTAACTCAGCCAAATGCTCCCACAAAAAGTGGTGCAAAATTAAGAAATTATTTGATAATCACAATACTTACAGCTACTAAAATTGATAATATTAAGGTCTGCATTTTTTAGCAAAGCCCAATTCTTTTACCTTTGCAAAATGAATTTAGAATCAATCTATCAAAAACTGCAGATTCAGGATATGAATCAAATGCAGAAATCTACCTATACCTCAACTGAAAACGAAAACGACATTATCCTCTTATCTCCCACTGGATCTGGGAAAACATTGGCCTTTCTCTTTCCGGTGCTTAGAAATCTACGCAGTGATGTGTCCGGAATTCAGGCCATGATTTTGGTTCCGGCCCGGGAACTTGCTTTGCAGATTGAGCAGGTTTTTAAAGCTATGGGAACCGATTTTAAAATCTCGATTTGCTACGGCGGACATGATAAAAAGATTGAAATCAATAATTTCAGAGAAGCGCCTGCGCTATTAATTGGAACGCCGGGACGAATTGCTTACCATTTAAGGAATAATAATTTCGATCCATCCACCATTAAAACTTTGGTTTTAGACGAATTCGACAAAGCACTTGAACTTGGCTTTGAAGAAGACATGAATTTCATTATTGAGGAATTAGAAAACTGTACTCAACGAATCCTTACTTCCGCCACAGCGATGGATAAAATTCCCCATTTTGTCGGATTAAAGAATGAAAAAACAATTAATTTCCTCAAAATTCACGATTCCAAACCTGATATTCAGCTGAGAAAAGTGATGACAACTGCTGAAGAAAAATTAGACACCTTATTTCACCTGATCTGCAAAATCGGAAACAAGAGAACACTGATATTCTGCAATCACCGTGACGCTGTGGACAGGATCTCAGAACTTTTAAGAGAAAAAGGAATCGACCGCGAAACTTTCCACGGCGGAATGGAACAGGACGAAAGAGAACGCGCGCTGCTGAAATTCAGAAATGACTCCGCAAGAATTTTAATTACCACCGATTTGGCATCGAGAGGATTGGATGTTCCGGAAGTGGAATCGATTGTTCATTATCAGTTACCGCCAAAAGAAGATGCTTTTATCCACAGAAACGGCCGAACCGCAAGAATGAATGCGAAAGGTTTTGCCTATTTAATAATAACTGAGGATGAAAACTTCCCTTTTATCAAAAACAATACGCCGGAAGAAAACGTTTCAGAAAGCAACAGAGTTCCGGGAAAAACACCTTTTCAGACCGTTTACATCAGCGCCGGAAAAAAAGACAAAGTGAATAAAGTAGATATTGTTGGTTATCTCATCAAAAAAGGAGAACTTGAAAAAGGCGATATTGGCTTAATTGAAGTAAAAGACACGACGTCCTATGTTGCAGTTGACCGTAAAAAAGTAAAAGATTTACTGAAAAAATTAGCAAACGAAAAGTTAAAAGGAAAAAAAGTAAAAATGGAGGTTGCGTATTAACATTCTATCGCGAAAATTTTTAACTTTACAACGAGACATTTCCTTTTCTTATGAAACTCAACTTACCTGATAAACTTTATTATTCAATTGGCGAAGTAGCCAAAGCTTTCAATGTAAACGCTTCATTGATAAGATATTGGGAGCAGGAATTCCCTATCATCAAGCCTAAAAAAAATAAAAAAGGAAACCGCTATTTCACTCCTCAGGATATCAAGAATCTACAGATCATCTATCATCTTGTAAAAGAAAAAGGGTACACTTTGGATGGCGCAAGAATCGCTTTGACGACCAATTCAAAAATTTCGGAAACCGTTACCATGATCGACAGACTGGAATTTGTAAAAGCCGAACTACAGAAGCTTAAAGACTCACTGGTAGACAAACCTGAATAAAAAAAGGTGTTTTTCACCCTACTAAAAGGGTGTTTTCCTCATATTAAAAAGGTTTTTTCACCTTAAAATAAATCGGTTATTCATTTTATGTTTGCATAAAATAATAACTATGCGATCACCTATACAATTTTCCGCCGCAAAAAATTATTTTTTCGGTTTTGCAACTTCAGGGGCAATTCTTTTATGCGGTCTTTTCTATTTTAATGCAAAAAGTGAAGATACAGACATGCCAGAAACGGCAAGTCATGTTGAATATGTAACGGAAGAGAAAATCCCGCTGAAGGAATTCAACCCGAACAGTTTAAGCGAGAACGAATGGAAAAACCTTGGATTCTCGGAAAGACAGGTTGCCACCATTTTGAAATATAAAAATATTGTAGGTGGTGAATTCAGTTCAAAAGAACAGCTTAAAAAATGTTATGCAATTTCCGAGGTAAAGTTTTCTGAGCTGGAACCTTATATTTTACTTCCGGAAAAATCTTCAAATTACTCTGTAAACTCAAACGGCAAAAGATTTGTCGCATATAACAACTATAAAGGTTATCAGAAAAAAGAACTGAGAATTCCGGGGAAATTTAATCCGGATCATTTCACCGCAGCAGATTTCGAGAAAATGGGTTTTACCGAAAATCAGGCAAATTCAATTCTGAAATATAAAAATTATCTTGGCGGAAGTTTCGTCAGCAAAGAAAAATTCAAAGACTGTTTTATCATCAGCGAAGAAAATTACCGGAAAATGGAGCCTTACCTTTTGCTTCCACAAAAAACTCCCGAAAATTTTTCAGGAAAAACCAATTTCAGAACAAATGCACCGGAAAAAGCGAAAATAAATTACCAGAATTTTGATCCGAACAGCACAGATTTGGAAGGCTGGAAAAAATTTGGGTTTTCTGAAAAACAGGCACAGGTCATTATCAATTACCGGGACCGGAATCTGAAGGGAAGTTTTAAAACATTGGAAGATATTGAAAGATGCTTTGTGATTTCTGAAGAAAAATTTGAGGAAATGAAACCTTTTATTGTTTTAAATCCGGAGAACTTCAAGGCAAATTCTCAACCCAAAATTACTTCCTCCTATTCTTCAGTTTCGAAAAACGAAAATACTACGGAAATCAAAACCGATTTTTCTAAAATTGATTTAAACCAAATCACTTACAAACAGCTTTTGGAATTCGGCTTTGATGAAAAAAGTGCAGGAATGATGCTGGGTTACCGAAAAAAACTTGGAGGTTTCGTCAGCAAACAGCAGATTGTGGACACTTACGACATTGATAAGGAATTAGCTCAGGAACTTGTGATTACGGCTAAACTTGATGATTCGAAAGTAGCTAAATACACTTTGGTTGACGCTCCTGAAGAATGGCTGAAAAATCATCCATACTTTAAGTACTCCGCTGACAAAATTATTTATTACCGAATTTCCTATCCCGATGAAAAGAAAATCTGGAAATTCATTAAAGTAAAACCCGAATATGAAGCACGAATGAAATTGTATTTGAAATAGTTTTCAGACGTATTCTTAAATCAAAAAAATCTCCTCAAAAATAAGTTTGGGGAGATTTTAAATGCAATTCGAAAGATTTATTTTTTGATAAACTTCACAGACTGATCGTCGAGTTTCAAAATGTAAATTCCCTGTTTCAGATTTTGAACGTTAACAGAATTTTTGTTTTTAAAAGGCATGGATTCCTGTTTAATTAATTTACCGGAAACATCAAAAACAGAAACTTTCTGAACTTTTTCAAGCTGTTTTCCTTTTATATACAGGTCATTTCCAACCACCGGATTAGGATAAACTGACCAGCCACTTTCCGAATAATTATTGACATCAGATGTTGCCAAGACTCCAAGATTTTCGCAATAATCAGTCGGGTAACTTTCCCATTCGGAAAGGCTAAAAGCAGTGGATGGCTGGTTCACAGAACTTAACCTGTAAAGCGAAACATCTCCTAAAACTGCCGTATTACCTGCATTTTTAATCCCCACAGCATCAACGGTAGCAGAGGCGTAACGCAATTCTACATACTGACTTCCGGAAAATGTAAGTTGCGGAGCTGCTGTTACAAATCGGGCCTGATCATTATTGATGCATGAAAAATTAGCATTGGGATTCAGAACCACAAAGGTTGCATTATTCTGTACGATACCTTCCAGTTCATAAGGTGCCGGGAAATAATAGTTTGTACCGCTGTAAAACTGTATGCTGAGCCTATACTTATTCAGGTTCACCGGATGTCCTGTTTTATTGGTAATTTCGATTGCTTTGTTATTGGAAGTACCTTCCAGATATTTCGTAATAAGCAAATCTTTTGCGTAAATGTCGGAAGCTAATGTTGTTGTGGAGACCAGATTACTCTCCGGAGATTCCAGATAACCATTGTCATAAGCTCTTACAGTAAAATTATAAGGTGTAGCTGGCATTAAGTGATCGATACTGATAGTTGTATTTTTGGTATTGTCGATTAAGATACCATTCTGATAAATTTTATACCCGATTACGTCAGCATCAGGGGAAGGAGACCAGTTTAAAGTCACAAAATAAGCACTGTTCTGCTGCACGCTCAAATTTGACGGAGCCTGCGGAGCCATTACATCAGGAGTTTGAGACCAGATTGCATTCACCCATTCCGGATGATCGATGAAAGGATTTCTGTTTTTCTGGATCGCATACACCGCGTTGTTTCGGTCAATTTCTCTTTGTGAAACCGGATCCTGGTTATGCCACTGCAGCAGCATTGCCACATACCAGTTTTCAAAAGCCTTTTCCTCTGTACCGTCCAAAGGACTTGTATCATTGGCAGCCGAAGTACCGTTGTAGAAATTAAAAGAGTTCAGCTTTCCTTCATATCTCACTGCAAAATAAAGAAGACTTCGTGCAACATCCCCTTTAAATTCATCGATGGGTTCATAAACCCTTCCTGTATACCCGGATCCTGCCGTAGCATTGCTGTTAATTCTGGATCCGTTGGTAAAAGTATAAAATGGTGTCGTTGTGGTTTTCACCATTCCATAAGGGTAATTACTTCTCAGCTGATTGATTCTCGCATCAGTGGGAACCACGTAAAACAGATCAGAATACATCGGATAATTACTGTTGAAACTGCTTTGCGGCATCATGTGCTCTCTGTTCCAACCGAGTCCTTCAGTCGCAGCCGAACCTATTAGGTTTGCTGTGGTATATTCATAAGCATCCGGTCCCGCAGGAATTTCGGAATAAATATCTAACAGAATAGTATTGTTACTTGCATCATGGTCGTAATATCTGTCCAAATCCGTTTGGTTGTAAAACGCCGTTAAATCTCCGTAATGCCAGTTGATGTTTTTTTCAGAAATAATATCATGAAGTTTTGATTTCAGAGCATAACCTGTAAGTGCGGAAGTTCCGTTGTAATATCCTGCCGGAGCTTGAGAAAATCCTACAAAAGGAATTAAAAAAGACAAAAATAAAATTCTCTTCATTGCTAAATTTTTGGATTGCTAAATTAAACAATAAACTGACGCCGAAAATGAAAATAAAATTAATTTTTGATTCTAACACAGCGATTTCTTTAACACGGCATCGGTTAATTAACATTTTTAATAAGAAAATATTTTCATGCATCACCATTTTAATTATCTTTGGAAACAAATAATATATATGAACAGTGAGACTTTAGACAACATTAATATGATTGCAGAAACTGCCAAAGATTTTGCAGAAAAAAATATCCGTCCCCATATTATGGACTGGGACGAAAGCCAGATATTTCCGGTTGAATTATTCCATCAGTTGGGCGAAATGGGCTTTATGGGAATCGTAATTCCTGAAGAATATGGCGGATCAGGTTTAGGTTATCATGAGTATGTAACGATTCTGGATGAAATTTCCCAGGTTGACCCTTCAATCGGTCTTTCACTCGCTGCACATAATTCGCTTTGTACCAATCATATTTATGAATTCGGAAACGAAGAACAAAGACATAAATGGCTTCCAAAACTTGCTTCGGGACAGGTAATCGGCGCTTGGGGCTTGACCGAGCACAACACAGGTTCAGATTCAGGAGGAATGAGCACCACTGCCGTAAAAGATGGCGACGGATGGATTCTGAACGGAGCGAAAAACTTTATCACTCACGCAATTTCCGGAGATATTGCCGTTGTAATGACCAGAACGGGAGAAATTGGAGCTAAAAATAATTCCACAGCATTTGTTCTGGAAAAAGGAATGCCCGGATTCTCTTCCGGTAAAAAAGAAAACAAGCTTGGAATGAGAGCTTCGGAAACTGCTGAATTAATTTTCGACAACGTAAAAGTTCCGGATTCTCACCGTTTGGGCGAAGTGGGATCAGGCTTTAAACAGGCGATGAAAATTCTGGACGGCGGAAGAATTTCTATCGCTGCTCTAAGTTTAGGAATCGCGAGAGGCGCTTACAAGGCCGCTTTGAAATATTCATTGGAAAGAAAACAGTTTGGAAAAGCCATTAACGAATTTCAGGCAATTAATTTCATGCTTGCCGATATGGCAACGGAAATTGATGCTGCAGAATTATTGATCCAACGCGCTTCCACTTTGAAAAACGCTAAAAAACCAATGACCAAAGAAGGAGCAATGGCAAAACTTTTTGCGTCTGAAGCATGTGTCAGAATTGCCAATAACGGCGTACAGATTTTTGGCGGCTACGGTTATACGAAAGATTTTCCGGCAGAAAAATATTACCGGGATTCTAAACTGTGTACCATTGGAGAAGGAACTTCAGAAATACAGAAACTGGTGATCGGAAGGCTGATCTCTAAATAAAATTAATTGAATTCAACAATTTAAAACACCGAACCATTCGGTGTTTTTTTTCTATAATATTCCGGAATTTTCTATTTCTTTTAAGTATTTTCGAAACGCCTTTAGTTTTCAAATCTGTTTTGATTTTCTATATTTGTTCAAATTAAAAATTAATGGATAAAATAGATTCACTGAATCAGGTTGCAGAATTTCACAAAACTTTTAACGCTCCTATATTGGACACTCCGCAAATTCCTTCCAAAGAAAGATGCGAACTCAGAGTTTCCCTGCTTCAGGAAGAACTGAATGAGCTGAAAGAAGCCATTGCAGACAATAATATTGTAGAAATCGCGGATGCTTTATGCGATTTGCAGTATGTTTTGAGCGGCGCTGTTTTAGAGTTCGGTTTGGGTGAGAAATTTGTAGAATTATTTAATGAAGTTCAGCGTTCCAACATGTCAAAAGCGTGTGCAAATCAGGAAGAAGCTGATGAAACTATTGCTTTTTATCAGGAAAAAGGAGAAGATGCATTTTCAGAAATTTCAGGAAACAAAATCAATGTTCACCGAAAATCTGATTACAAAGTTCTCAAAAACAAATATTATTCTCCAGCGGATTTAAAATCTATTTTAGAGGTTTAAACCTATCTTATCCCAATACTTTAATCTATATTTAATTAAGATGAAAAAATTTACCCAAACGATATTGGTTGCCACAGTTTTTTTGATGACCCTTCAGTCCTGTAACGCACAGAAAGTAGTCCTAAACCGTGAAGTAGAAACAACCAGCGACGGAAAGATGCTTCTCGGAACCCAGAAAAAATATCAGCTTCTGCAATCTCCTTACAGCGACTGGTATGTAAAGGAACATGACGAATATGCCATCGATCAGAAGGCGGTAGCTGAACTGAAAAAAGAAAAACTGAGTTCTTATGCGATTACAGTGGTTTTGGGAACGTGGTGCGAAGACAGTCACCGGGAAGTTCCGCGTCTGATGAAAATTTTGGAAACCGTGAATTTTCCCGATCAAAAACTTACGCTGATTGCAGTAAACCGCAAAAGAGAATCTCCAGGCGGTGAGGAAAGTGTTTACAATATCCAGAAAGTGCCTACAATTATTGTTCAGAAGTATGGCAAAGAAATTGGTAGAATTATCGAAAGTCCTTCGACAGGATATCTGGAAAGAGACTTACTCGAAATTTTGAAAAAAGATAATGCCGCAATCACAGATTTATTTAAATAAATTGAAAACAGACAAAAGAATATTACCGTTCATTCTCGGAGCAATAGCAATGCTGTTCGTGTTTTTACTCTGGAATGCACTTACTAAAAAGACGGAAGATAAAGTTCAGAACGATTTCTATATTATCACCAACCAGATCAGAAAAATGAACAAAATGGTAGTGATGGAACAGGATTTTTCGAGCATGCAGAAAACTAAAATCACTTCGCAGCTTCTTGGAGGCATGCTTCCCAACATGGAAAAAGAACTGATTACTTTTACCAAAACGAATGCACAGGTTTCCTACGACTTAAATAAAATGAAACTGGAAGTAGATTCCGCCAATAAAAAACTGATTATTAAAGAACTTCCAAACGCGGATATTAAAATAACGCCGAGCGTAGAAATTCAGTCGATGGATGATTCTTTCTTGGACCGCTTTAATCAGAAGGACCTTCAGAAAGTAACTAAATCCGCAAAAGATAATGCTTACAAAACTGTCAATCAGCAGCGTTTACGTGCCGAAGGAAGAAAACAGCTTTTAGAAAATCTCAACAGTATTTTCGTTTTGGCAAAGGCTTTGAATTATAAGATCGAAGACCAAACCGGTCAGATCGATATTTCGAAACTTTAAAAAATCTGTTATGGAAAATGACAAATCTCTGAGCAAAACAAAAGCATCAGACACTAAAAAAGAAAATCAGGATTTTGCAAACATACCTGCGGCTTCAGAAAAGATAAATTCAGAAAAAACGGTAAAAAAGCAAATCAGAGAAAGTTCAACTCTTCACAAAGACGGCAAAACCGACAATACAGAAAAAAACAGCGAAAATTAATTTTTTCGCTGTTTTACTTTATTGTGATTGTCTGTTTATAATCTGTCATATAAAAAACAACAGAACTGAGGTAATCAGCATAATAATCAATGCCGCAAAACCCAGAATATTCATCCAAATTCCGTTTACATAATCTCCCATAATTTTTTTATTGTTCGAAATGTGCAGAATAATCCCAATTAAAACCGGCGCGGTGATTCCGTAGAGAATTGCGGTGTAAATTAAAGCCTTAATCGGCGAAATTCCCACATAATTCAAAGACAGTCCCAACAATAGAGAAACAGCAATAATGAGATAAAAACCTTTTGCCTCATGAAATTTCTTATCCAACCCTTCTTCCCACCCAAATGTTTCAGCAAAAATGTAAGAAAGAGAACCTCCTAAAACCGGTATTGCAATAAGACCCGTGCTTATCACTCCTATCGCAAAAAGCAGATAAGCGAGGTTTCCTGCCAGAGGCTTCAGCGCCATTGCTGCTTCTTCCACCGTATCAATCTGATGGATGTTGCTGTTATAAAGTACTGTCCCAGTTGTTAAAATAATAAAATACATTACCAACGCAGAAAAAGTCATCCCGAAATCAACATCAGTCTTCATTTCATAGATGATTTTTTTATTAATAACCAACTGTTTTTTCTTGCTTCTCGTTTCTTCGACTTCTACCGAAGTTTGCCAAAAAAACAAGTAAGGAGAAATAGTAGTGCCCAAAATTCCAACTAAAATCGCAATAAATTCCTTATCGAATTTAACTGTGGGGATAAAAGTAGCTTTTAAAATTTCGATTAAATCCTGTTCATAAAGAAAAGGAACTACAAAATAAACCAACATTACAATACACAAATATTTGAGCGTTGAAGCAATTTTTCGGTAAGGGAGATAAATGATTAAAAATATCAGGAGGACCGTAAAAAAAACACTGAAAAAAGACGCCTCAATTGCCGGGAACAACAGATTACCTACTTCTCCCATCGCAGCGATATCGGCTCCTATATTCATTATTATCGCCGGAAAACTGAAGAGAAGCATGATATAAAGTATCGGCTTGGGATAATGTTTTTTCAAAGTGCCAGTCAATCCGTGAGAAGTAACCAGGCCAATTTTAGCACACATTTGCTGAATCGCGGCCATAAGCGGAAATGCTACAATGGCGGTCCAAAGCGTAGCCAACCCGAATGCGGCACCGGCCTGCGAGTAAGTGGCAATTCCGGAAGGATCATCGTCGCTGGCTCCCGTTACTAAACCGGGACCTATCATTTTCCAGAATTTCCTCAGCGCTGTTTTCTTTTTTCCACTCATCGAAGATCAATAAATTATTCACTATCAACTCATCACAGAATTATTAATTCTACTTGTAAATTTACAAACTAAAAAAAACATAAAAGATAATTGGTAAATTCTTTTCTGGAATTCAATTCAAAATTCATAAAATAGTAAGTGAAAAACACTTTAATTTTCGCAGGAAATCCGTATTTTTGCAACTAAATTTTTAGTTCAACATGATAAAAGTCACTCTTCCCGACGGAAGCATCAGAGAATTTGAAAGCGCGGTAACTCCGCTTGAAGTAGCAAAATCAATTAGTGAAGGTTTGGCAAGAAACACCATTTCCGCAATTGTAAACGGAACACAGGTTGAAATTACCACGCCCATAACGACAGACTCTACGCTACAGCTTCTGACGTGGAATGATGATTTGGGAAAAAAAGCCTTCTGGCATTCCTCTGCCCACCTTTTGGCGCAGGCAATCATGGAGTTTTATCCACAAGCAAAGCTTACCATTGGCCCGGCTATTGAACAGGGATTTTATTATGACGTAGATTTCGGGGACGAAAGTTTATCCGAAAAAGATTTTGAAAAAATCGAAAAGAAAATGCTGGAAAACGCGAAGAAAGATGCAACCTTCAGCCTCTACCCTGTTTCCAAAGCCGATGCGTTGAAAGAATATGCAGACAATCCGTATAAAACCGAATTAATTTCGAATCTAAATGATGGCGAAATTACTTTCTGTTCACACGATAACTTCACTGATTTGTGTCGTGGAGGCCACATCCCTTCAACCGGAATTGTAAAAGCGGTTAAAATTTTGAACGCGGCCGGTGCATACTGGAGGGGCGACGAGAAAAACAAACAGCTCACAAGAGTTTATGGTATTTCTTTCCCAAAACAGAAGGATTTAACCGAATATTTAGAAAGGCTTGAAGAAGCAAAACGCCGCGATCACCGAAAACTGGGGAAAGAATTGGGAATTTTTGCTTTCTCTGAAAAAGTGGGAGCAGGTCTTCCTTTGTGGCTACCAAAAGGAACCGCTTTAAGAAAAAAACTGGAGAATTTTCTTTCAGAAGCTCAGCGAAAATCAGGTTATGAATTCGTAATGACGCCACATATCGGTGCCAAAGAATTATATGTAACATCCGGTCACTGGGATAAATATGGTGCCGACAGTTTTCAGCCGATCAAAACACCAAATGAGGGGGAAGAGTTTATGCTGAAACCAATGAACTGTCCTCATCACTGCGAAATATATAAAGTTGGGCAATGGTCTTATAAAGATTTGCCGAAACGTTTTGCAGAATTCGGAACAGTTTACAGATATGAACAGTCCGGTGAGCTTCATGGCTTAACAAGAGTAAGAGGATTTACCCAGGATGATGCGCATTTATTCTGTACTCCTGATCAGCTTTTGGCTGAATTTGAAAATGTAATTGATTTAACGCTTTATGTATTCAAATCCTTAGGCTTTGAAGATTTTGTCACCCAGATTTCTTTAAGAGATCCGGATAACAAAGAAAAATACATCGGTTCCGACGAGAACTGGAAAAAAGCGGAAGACGCGATTATTCAGGCAGCAGAAAAGAAAGGTCTGAAAACCAAAGTCGAATACGGTGAGGCCGCTTTTTACGGTCCAAAACTCGATTTCATGGTAAAAGATGCGCTGGGAAGAAGCTGGCAGCTTGGTACCATTCAGGTTGATTATAATTTACCGGAAAGATTCGATTTGTGGTATACAGGAAGCGACAACGAAAAACACAGACCGGTGATGATTCACAGAGCGCCTTTTGGCTCCATGGAAAGATTCGTTGCTATACTATTAGAAAATACAGCGGGTGATTTCCCTCTATGGCTGGCTCCGGACCAGTTTACGATTTTGCCGATCAGCGAAAAATATGTTGATTATGCAAAAAAAGTTTCACAATTGCTGGAAAATCACGATATTTGCGGCTTAATTGACGACAGAAATGAGAAAACGGGTAAAAAAATCCGGGACGCAGAATTGAAAAAGCTTCCATTCATGCTGGTTGTAGGTGAAAGTGAGGAACTTAGCCAAACCATCTCTGTCCGAAGAAGAGGCGAGGGAGATTTAGGAACAATGAGTATTGAAGATTTCATTACCTATTTCAAAAAAGAAGCTCAGATTTAAAATTAACTTTAAAATATAACACCATAGCACAGAAATTTAATTACCGCGGTAGAGGTCCACAGAGACGCGTACAGGAAGATTTGCATCAGATCAATGAAAAGATCCGTGCAAAGGAAGTACGTTTGGTCGGTGATAACGTGGAGCCGGGAGTGTATCCCTTAGCAAAAGCTTTGGAGATTGCAAGAGACCAGGAGCTGGATCTGGTTGTAATTTCAGATAAAGCTGAACCTTTTATTTCCAGAATTCTGGATTATAAAAAATTCCTTTACGAGCAGAAAAAAAAGCAGAAAGAACTTAAAGCCAAACAGGTAAAAGTTGTTGTAAAAGAAATCAGATTCGGTCCTCAAACGGATGATCATGATTATGATTTCAAGAAAAAACATGCTGAAAAATTTCTTGAAGAAGGTTCCAAACTGAAAACTTATGTTTTCTTCAAAGGCCGCTCAATTATTTTTAAAGATCAGGGAGAAATCCTTCTTTTAAAATTGGCTCAGGAACTGGAACACGTTGGGAAAGTTGATCAGCTGCCAAAACTGGAAGGTAAAAGGATGATCATGATGATGAGTCCTAAGAAACCGGCGAAGTAGAAATTGCAGATTTTAGATTTAAATCATTTTAAATTTAAAAACATAAAGATATTGATAACAAATAGATAAAATTAAGCAAAAATGCCAAAATTAAAAACTAAATCAGGTGCTAAGAAGCGTTTTAAACTTACCGGTACCGGTAAGATTAAAAGAAAAGGTGCTTTCAAAAGCCACATCTTGACGAAAAAAGAAACGAAGCAAAAGAGAAATCTTACGCAAACTTCTTACGTTGCTACTGTGGACGAAAAAAGCGTTTTACGTCAATTAGCAATCAAGTAGTTTTTATAAATCTTATCGGTTTATAAGAATTCAAAAAAATTCAGAAATTTTAACCCTGAAACGGAGCAAAAAAGTGTAATGAAATAAATTACCGCCCTTTTCAAAAAAACAATTTAGATTATGCCAAGATCAGTAAATGCAGTAGCTTCAAGAGCTCGCAGAAAAAAAGTTATGAAGCAGGCTAAAGGTTTTTTCGGTAGAAGAAAAAACGTTTGGACTGTAGCTAAAAACGCCGTACAAAAAGCAATGCAATATGCTTACCGCGGTAGAAAGGAGAAAAAAAGAAATTTCAGAAGCCTTTGGATTACGCGTATCAACGCAGGTGCAAGAGAACACGGAATGTCTTATTCCCAATTTATGGGTGCTCTTAAAAGCAACAACATCGAACTGAACAGAAAAGTTTTAGCAGATTTAGCAATGAATCACCCTGAAGCTTTCAAAGCAGTTGTTGATCAAATCAAATAAATGTAAAATTTTTGTTATCAATTATAAATCCCATGCAAAATTGTATGGGATTTTTTTATTAGTTTTGACCTACATTATAAATAATGAAAAAATCATTTATCCTTTCTGCGCTTTGTGTCTCACTATACTATCCTGCACAAACCTTTGTACAGGCCTATCAAAATAGAATCAACCAAATTACCCAAAGCAATATTAATAATTATCTTACTGAGTTTGCATATTTAGGTGTAAAAACTACGGGCAGTGCAAACAATAATAATACATTCACCTGGCTGAAAAATAAATATCTGACATTTGGATACACCGAAGCTCAGATTTCAGAGAATGTTTTCACTTATAACACCACGATAACCAAGAATCTCATTCTGACAAAAACCGGCACTAAATACCCAAATACATTTGTGATTGTCTGTGGACATTACGATACCATCGTGGGACCAGGTGTCAATGATAACGGAAGCGGAACTTCTGTTATCCTCGAGATGGCCAGAATTCTAAAGGACGTACCCACAGAATATTCAATAAAATTCATCAATTTTACAGGAGAGGAACAGGGACTTCGCGGAAGTCAAAATTATGTAAATACCGTTGTAAATACCACCAATCCTAAAATGGATATTAAGGTGATTTTTAATATTGATCAGGTTGGAGGTGTTGCTGGAGAAGTAAATAATACGATCACGTGTGAACGTGATACCAATAATAATCCCGCCACAAACAATGCAGCCTCCAATGCAGTTACCCAAGAACTGATGACGTGTGTTTCTCTTTATTCGCAGTTACAAACCAATTTATCGTATGCTTACGGGTCAGATTATATGCCTTTCCAGGCAAACGGAGAAGTAATTACCGGTTTTTATGAATTTAATGAAAGTACTAAACCGCATTCTTCAAGCGATACTTATGTAAATATGGATCCTGTCTTTGTTTACAATGTCACCAAAGCCGCGTTAGGCGCAGTCCAGCATTTCGCGACTGCAGAAATTAATGGACTTTCCATCAACGATTGTCCTCCAGAAAAGATGCTCCAGTCTTTGCAGATTTATCCGAACCCGGTATCAGATTTAATAAATATTGAAATGTTGAATACGAACTTAAAAGACTTTTCATTCAGCATTACTGACCTGTCAGGAAAACTTCTCATTCGATCTGAAAACTCAAAAAAAATTGATGTTTCTAAACTTTCCAGCGGAATTTATTTCGCAACAATGACTGTTGAAGACCAGAAATTGACAAAGAAAATCGTCATTTCAAAATAGCAAAAGCCAAAGGGTTAAATATTATAGTTATTTAATAATTTTATTATAAGATTCCTGAAGAACTACAAGTTCACTCTCATTGGCTTTTATTTTCTCATTTAATTTTTCAATTTCCAAATTAAAAGTAGAAATTTTTTCGTCCAACTTGTGTTTTTCGGTTTCCGAGTTTGACTCCATAATTTCACTTTGAATCTTCATTTTTTTTTGCTGAAGCAAACTCAGTTTAGATTTAAATTTTTTGTTCTGAGCGAAATTCAATTCAAATTTTTCATTAAGCTGTTTTAATTTTTCGTCTGCACTCCTTTTAGCACTGGTTTGCATTTCATTTAATGCCTTTTCATATGCTGCATTTGAAACCTGTCTTTTATAATGTCCTTCAGCAATTGCCTCTCCCGAAGCCTGCGAAAAAAGTAAAGAAGAAAAAAATAAAAAAGTCAAAAATAAAATGTTTTTCATTTTGTAGTATTTAACTTAAAGATAATTAAAAATATCTTCCGTCAACATAAAACCTCATTATATATTCTCATAAGCTCATCCGTAATATTTTTATCTTTAAACTTCTGAACATATTCTAAACCTTTTTCTGCACGCCTTTTGCGTTCTGCTTCATTATTCCAGAGGAAAACAATCTTGGATTTCAGGTCAGCACAATTATGAGGATCGATGTAAACCGAATCTTTTCCGCCTGCTTCAGGAAGACAACTTGTATTGCTTGTAATGACGGCTGTTCCGGAAAAAAGCGCTTCTATCACAGGAATCCCAAAACCTTCGAAAAAACTCGGATATACAAAAATTTCAGCAAGTTTATAAATTGCAGCCAACTCTTCCATCGAAACATTTTCAAGGAAAACGATCTGACTCTGAAGTTTATTCTTTTTGATAAACCGCTCCACTTTATTGAAATATTTGGTCTTTTTTCCAATAACAACCAACGGAATTTCTGTTCCGTTAACGGCTTTCACAATGTTTAAAAGATTCTTCCTTTCTTCAATGGTTCCAACATTCAGGATAAATTTTTCCGGAAGCTTAAATTTTTCTTTTACTGAATTTAAAAATTCCGGAGACTGGATTTCCTTGAATGACTGGTGACAACCCTGGTAAACAACGCGAATTTTGCTTACAGGAACTTTCAGGAACTTGATGATATCACGTTTGGTCTGCTCAGAAATGGCAATGATCAAATCTGCCTGTTCTGCAGCTTTCCTGAATTTCCATAAATGTATTTTGCGGTCGAAAAAACTGTAGTATTGCGGAAATCTAAGAAAAATCAAATCATGAATGGTGACGATTTTTTTGATGGGTTTATTAGTCCATTTTAAAGGAAGCTCGCCTGAAAGTCCATGGAAAATATCAGCATCTGCATTTTGAGCGTCTTTTCCCATCTTAAACTGCCTTGAAAGGTTTCCTTTCGATATTTCTCTGAACGAAACATTTGGAAGATTTAAAATTTCCTTTCCCCTTTCGGATAGATTTTTGTTGAAAAGCAGATATTGGTGTTCCGGAAAATAAGCAGCCAAAATCCGAACAAGATCCCGGGAATAATTTCCCAGCCCCGATCCGTTATTGAAAAAACGTTTACCGTCAAATGCAATTTTCATTACCGAATACTTTTTTGAAATTCCTGAAATGTTCCGAAATTATAATTCGTCTTATTTAAGTAAGTTAAAAACTCATCAAATCTTTCTACCATTGCTTTTCCTGTATTTTTGGTTGTAAAACCCGGAAGCTTAAACTTCTCATCTTTAATATCGGCAAATTCCCACGGATGAAAATAGACATTCAGATATTGATCTTTATCCAGAACATCTTTCGCCAGTTTCTTGTAAAAACCCAAAGGAAAATTATGAAAACTCAGCCAAAATAAAGGAATCCTGAAATTGGGCGAAACCGACGCCGGAATCTGTAAAACTGAACCTTCTTTAAAGTAAGTCCGGGACACTTTTAAATTATTATATCTTCCCGGAAGAAAAGTAGGATTCACTGAAGAATTATATAAATAACCAGCTTTTTCAACTTCCTTTTCGTCCACCTTCATCATTCTCGGCATTCTTAAGCCTGTAACTTCAGTATTGAAAAGTTCGGCTAGCCTTTCTCTTGACTTTTTTAAATCCTCAATTTCAAATTTTGAATGGAACCAGGTGTGAGAAGCGAGTTCGTGACCTTCTGCAAGTAACTGTTGAATTAAATCTTTATTATTTTCGGCAAAAACTACGGTTGAAAAAAAAGTCGCTTTGGCTTGATGTTTTTTCAGTAATGACAAAATATTCTGCAGTCCATTTCTTGAAATCGAAAGCTGTTCTTCAAAACCAATTTCCCCATTGTATTCCAACGGCATATCGAATTCTTCAATATCAAAACTGAGTAAAACCATGATTAAAAATTTTTCGAACGGATAATATAGTTCGGTCTTTCCTTTACCTGCTTGAAAATTTTACCGAGATAAATCCCCATAATTCCCAAGATAATAAGCTGAACACCGCCAAAAAAGACAACGGTCATAATGAGAGAAGCCCAACCTGAAATTTCGGTCCCCGCAATGAAAGAATGAACGACATAAATGCCATAACCCAGCGCCGCAATAGCAGAGAATATGAAACCCAAATAAGCCGCCAGATACAGCGGTTTTACACTGAATGCCGTAATTCCCGTGAAGGCAAAACGCATCATTTTTTTGAGGTCGTAGCTGCTTTCGCCGGTCGCTCTTTCACCGGCGGTAAAATGAATGCCGGTTCTTCTGAACCCCATCCAGTTTGAAAGTCCACGAAGAAAAATATCGGCTTCATTCATATTTCGGACCACATCAACTACTGACGCGTCCATAAGCCTGAAATCTGAGCCGCCTCCTTCGCTTAGGTTCACATCCGAAATTCTGGTCAAAAATTTATAGTAGATGGATGAAGTTTTCCGTTTGAAAGCTGAAATCTGCTTCGGATAAGTTCTGATCGTAAAAACAATATCAAAACCTTCTTCCCATTTTTTAATCAGTTCAGGAATCAATTCGGGCGGATGCTGCAAATCGGCATCCATAGAAATCATTGCGTTTCCTGTGCAGCAGTCCATTCCGGCTTTTACAGCGGGTTGGTGGCCGAAATTGCGGGAAAATTCAATGTATTTTACTTCTTCGTGATTTTGAGCAAGGTCTTCAATTACCTGTTGCGTATTATCGCGGCTTCCGTCATTCACAAAAATAATTTCGAACCTGTAATTTTCAAGTTTAGAAAAAACGTCTTTTAGCCTTTGATAAATCAAGGAAATATTGCCTTCTTCATTGTGAGCGGGAATAACGACGGAGATTTTCTTCACTGCTGCTGTTTAATTAATCTAATTTATAATCTTTTGCGAAATCTTTGGTCATCAGTTCATAAATCACTCTGAACCAAACGATACAGCAAGGTAATGCTTTTAAAGAATACTTCATGATGTAATTTTCTTTGATGAATTTCGGGAACAGATCTGAAAATGAAAAACAGGTAAGAATGATCACGAAAATTAAAAGACCGATAATTAAAGCTGATTTTTCTTTCTGCATAATGAACCAAATCATCACGCCGGCAACAGCAATAATATAAGTTGGGGATTCTGAACCTGAACTGAAAAGCACGATGAATAAAAGCGTGGAAGCCAAAATCATCAATTGAAAAGGGAGATTTTTGTATTGTTTAATTCTTAAATAAGGCAGACCAAAAACCAGAATTCCGGGAACAAGAAAAACCAGATTAGAAATTTCTGCATTGCCTAAAACTCTCCGGACGATTCCCATCAGCGAATAATCCTGACGGTTCCCCAAAACCTGATTGGAAAGGTTTTTTTCCGAAAGTGACTGAAACCAATCAGCATAAGACTGAATCCCAAACTGCGGTCTCGAAAGCAGCATCGGTAAAATTAAAAATAAGATTCCGAAACCTACGAATGAGAGGATAAACCGCCATTTATTCTTCATGAAAAAGAAGGCCGAAAGTCCGGAAATTCCGTACAGTTTCACAAAAAAACCGATAAGGATTGCGATCGCAGATTTTGTTTCTTTCCTTTCATACACGTAAACTGCAGAAAGCATCAATAATCCTGTTAAAGCGATATTAAACTGTAAACTTACCGCTGCGGTGATAAACTCCTGCAGGCAAAGCCAGGCAAAAAATGCCTTTTTAGCATTTGAAAATGGAAGTTTATGTATAGCAAAAAGAAAAACGGAAGTATTCGCAATATTCCATAAAACGATTCCCAGCCAATCGGGCAATAGTGCAAAGGGTGCTATCAGAACGCTGAAAAAAACACCGTAATGATTGGAATCGAAATGTACTTCAGGATAATAAAGATAAATATTTTTCTGTGCTAAAGTATTGGTAAAAACATTTTTGAAAATCATGTAATTGTTATACTTCAGCGGTCCGCCGATATATTTGAGAACAGCAGACACGACAGAAATCAAAAGATAAATCCCAAAAATATATTGAGGATTTGCAATAAACTTTAAGAATTTATCTTTCAAATGATGTCGTATTAAAGTTTAAACTGCTACATTATTTTCCCTCAACGCGTCGTTAAGAGAAGTTTTTTTGTCAGTAGATTCTTTCCGCTGTCCGATAATTAAGGCACAAGGAACCTGATATTCGCCTGCCGGGAACTGTTTGGTATAACTTCCGGGAATTACCACAGAACGCGCCGGAACTCTTCCCTTAATTTCAACCGGTTCAGGTCCGGTAACGTCGATGATTTTGGTAGAAGCGGTAAGCACAACATTCGCGCCCAAAACTGCTTCTTTCTCCACGTGAACACCTTCCACAACGATACATCTTGACCCAACAAAAACGTTATCTTCGATGATTACAGGTGCAGCCTGAAGCGGCTCTAAAACCCCGCCAATACCTACTCCTCCACTCAGGTGAACATCTTTTCCGATCTGCGCACAACTTCCTACAGTTGCCCAGGTATCCACCATTGTACCCGAATCTACATAAGCTCCGATATTCACGTAAGAAGGCATTAAAATTACTCCTGAAGCGATAAAAGCACCTTCACGGGCAACAGCATGCGGCACTACCCTAACTCCCTTTTCTGCATAATTTCTTTTCAAAGGCATTTTATCGTGGAATTCAAAAGGTCCCACTTCAATGGTTTCCATCTTCTGAATCGGGAAATACATCACGACTGCTTTTTTCACCCATTCATTCACTTTCCAGCCGTTTTCTGTAGGTTCCGCAACGCGCAGTTCTCCCAAATCCAACTGACGGATCACTTCACGGATCGTTTTCTGGCTGTCTTCATTTTTTAAAAGTTCGCGGTTGTCCCAAATATTTTCGATGGTTTGCTGTAACATAATTGATTTTGATTATTGATAAATGATAATTGCTGCAAATTTACAAAACTCTCCTTGCGAAAAGGTAAGCTTTGTTCCAATATCTTTCGTTAAGAGAAGAAATAATAACACCTTTCGATGTAGAGGCATGAATAAATTTCACCTCGCCGTTGTTTCCGATATCGTGAACAATACCCACATGTGAAACCTTACTTCCTCCGGCTGTGGCAAAAAACACGAGATCACCCGGTTTTGCATCTCTGATATTAATTTCTTTTCCTGTATTGGACTGATCTTCTGAGCGACGCGGAAGTTTGGTATTGTTTTCGTCAAAAACTTTGGAAACCAAACCTGAGCAGTCGAAGCCAGCAGACGTATTTCCGGCATATTTGTAAGGAGCACCGAGGTATTTCTGTGCATCTTTCAGCACTTCCTGAATCTGCGCATTTACCTTTCCAGAAAAATTGGATTCCAGCGTTTTCAGATCAGGAGTTTTGGCGACGGTTTTGGTGGGAATACTTCTCTTTACAACAGTTTTTGAAGTACCACAGGACACCACAAAAAGTAATGCAAGTAAGGCAAATATTGCGTTTTTCATTTTTTAATTAGAGCGATTTTTCAAAATTAGTAAATTTATTTTCAATGTACGGCAGTTTTGCTTATTTTTCCTTTGTTGGTAAATGTTTTTTAAAGTTTCAGCGGAAATTTTCAGCAATTTCAAAAAAAAGGATTTATATTTAAAATTCGCAATTACGAACTTATATCATGACCGTTTCCGAACTCAAACAATTCTTCCAGAAAGAACTCTCTGCAATTTATTCTGAATCTGAAAACAACGAACTTTTTTCTATTTTCTGCAGCCAAATTTTAGGTTTGGATAAATTTCAGCAAAGACGGTCCTCAGAGCGGAATCTCACACATGATGAACTCGAAAATTTTAAAAATATTATCGCTGAACTGAAAACCGGAAAACCTTTTCAGCAGATATTAGGTGAAACCGAATTTTATGGTCTGAAATTTTCCGTGGATGAAAATGTACTGATTCCAAGACCGGAAACAGAAGAACTTCTGGAAATTGCGATCAGAGAAATCAGGAAACTGAAACCGAATAATTCTGTTTTCAAAATTCTGGATATTGGAACCGGAAGCGGAATTATTCCCGTGGTATTGAAGAAACATTTTCCTGACGCGATCGTTTCTGCGATTGATTATTCAGAAAAAGCGCTGGAAACAGCGAAGAAAAATGCAGTTTTTCATCATGCGGAAATCAACTTAATTCATCAGGATTATTTAAATGCAAATCTGAATGAAGTTTATGATATCATTATTTCCAATCCGCCCTATATCGGAATTGAGGAAGAAACTGAAATTGCAGATTCTGTAAAGGAATTTGAGCCCAAAATGGCTTTGTTTTCACCAACTTCCAATGCCTTAATTTTCTATGAAAAAATTGCAGAAGACTGCAAAAGTCATCTTTCTGAAAAGGGAATGGTTTTTCTGGAAATCAATCAGAAACTTGGTGAGGAAACAAGAAGTCTTTTTTCTGATGTTTTATCCCAAGTTCATCTGGTGAAAGATCTTTCCGGGAATGACCGGTTTGTTTTCGGGAAGAAATAGAATCTTTACGATTGTACGAAAAAATTATGTGAGGCGCGAGCGAAGCGAGCGCCGAAAAGTGAGTTGTAAATCCTGTGAAAAGAAAAACGTAAGAAGTTTTTAGCCCCGGTTGCAGTGGAAATCCTTTTAAAAAGTCGCGGCGGCTGCGCCGCCGCGACTTTTTAAAAGATTGTAACGGAAAACGGGATCACTTTCTAAAAAGAAGATATCCCTTTTATTGCTCCTAAGAAATTATCCTATTCTCTTTTTTACGAAAACCATATACGCCATATAAATTAATGGAAGCGCCATGATTCCCAGGAATTGCGCGTTTTCAACAGCTCTTGCAGGTTGCAGCGCCACGGCATATACCAATCCGAAAAACGCCCCTCCCATGTGCGCCGCGTGTCCTATATTATCGTGCTCGCGAGGATTCAGCATGCTGTAAACCGAATATCCGAAGTAAACAAGACCGAAAATATATCCCGGAATTGGAATCGGAATGAAGAAAAAGTAAATTCCCAAATCAGGAATCATGGCGATGGACGCAAACAAAATACCTGAAACTCCACCACTCGCGCCGATCGCCGAATACCACGACTGGTTTTTATACAGATACAGTGAAAACAGATTCCCAAGAAGAATGGAACCAAAATAAATAACTAAAAAGCCCAAATCTCCGAAAGCCTGAATAACAATTGGCCCAAAGAAATAAAGCGTCATCATGTTAAACAGCAAATGCATAAGATCACCATGCAGAAAACCTGCTGAAATCAGCCTCACATATTCTTTATTTCTAAGAATTGCGCCCACATTGAATTTGTACTTTTCGAAAACACCCTGGTTGTTGAACCCAAAATAACTGATGATTGCCGTAGCTGCGATAATAATGATAAGTACTGTGCTCATATTTTTTAATAAAATAAAAAGTTTCAGAAACCTGAAACTTTAGTTTAAACAATTTCTGAAGTTAAACTTCGGGATATTAATTTTTCGTGCATCGGTTTCAGCACTTCCAGGCTACCAGTTTTTACGGTACATTTTCCTTTATAATGCACTAAAATAGTACACTGCTCGGCCTGTTCCAGCGTGTGTCCGCAAATTTCGATGAGACATTCAATCACGTAATCGAAAGTATTTACATCGTCATTCCAGAGAACGAGTTTGTAAACTTCGTCTTCTTTTTCCAGCAGGGCAACGTCTTCTTCGTATTCCCGCTCCGGTTTTTCATAATCTTTTATGAAAGTTGGATATATTGAATTAAAAAGCATGGAATCTTAATTTTAAATTTCATTGATTTCTTCTGAAAGATCATCAGCAATTCGCGGTTCTTCATAAACCAGCTCTACAAGATCAACACTCTTATTCTGCATTTTCAGAATTTTTACGTGATAATCATTTATCTTAAATTCCTGATTTTCTTCCGGAATATCTTCCAGTTCATGCAGAATAAATCCGGCAAGTGTATTGTATTCCCCGTCTTCTGAAAGCGGGAATTTCTTCGGCAAATGTTCATTAATCTCGTCTAGTGGCTGCGTCGCCTGAACCCAGAAAACATTTTCCCCTACTTTGTCTACAATTTTTTCCTCATCATCTTCCTCATCCTGAATTTCCCCAACGAGTTCTTCAAGAATATCTTCCAGAGTGATTATCCCTTCAGTACCTCCGAACTCATCAATAACAACCGCTAAATGCTGCTTCTTCTGCTGGAAAACTTTCAGTAAGTCGGAAATCTTTTTGCTTCCGACAACGAAAAAAGCTTCACGCATGAGTTCTTCTAAAACTACGTGATCAATTTCACCTTTTCTTTTGATGTATTCACGGATGATTTCCTTAGCATAAAAAATCCCGATAATATTGTCAATGGAACCGCTGTAAACCGGTATTCTGGAGTAACCTCCGTCCATAATTTTAGAAATGATTTCCTCCACCGGATCTTCGATATCAATAGACGAAATGTTCTGCCTCGGCACCATAATCTGCTTTGCAGAGTGATCAGTAAAATCAAAAGCATTTTTAATGATCTCGTAATTTTCTTCCTCGATTTCTCCTGAATCAGCCGACTGTTTCACCAAAAGCTGAAGCTCTTCTGTGGAGTGAATTTCGTGTTCGGAAGCAGGATGAATCTTCATCAAACGCAATACCCCGTTCGACATCTTATTCATCGTCCAGATGAAAGGTTTGAAAACCACATAAAATACTCTTAAAGGCATTGCAATGGCCATGGTCGTTGATTCCGATTTACGGATCGCGATTGATTTTGGAATTAATTCACCGAAAACGATATGCATTACCGTTATTAAAAGAAAACTCAAAACCAGAGAAATCGTTGTAATCGTTGCCTGATCGATGGCTACACTGAAGTAATGGAAAATATTTTCGATGACATGATGCATCGCACTTTCGCCGACCCACCCTAAGGCAAGAGAAGCGAGTGTGATACCGAGCTGTGTTGCTGAAAGATATTCATCAAGATGTTTGATGATGTGCTCTGCCTGCTTCGCCATGGAATTACCTTCGGCGGCTTTGAGCTGTATTTGAGAGTAACGAACTTTAACGATAGAGAATTCTGCGGCTACAAAAAAACCATTGAGTACAACTAAGAATAGCGCTAATAAAAGCTTGACGACGTCTGAGTCCATTTAAATTTTTAAAATATTTGATGCAAAGATATATAAAATTTAATAATTAAAAATTTCACATTTCACTAACGGTGACAGTTGGCTGCATTGGATATCATTAAAAAAGCACCGAAATTATTCGGTGCTTTTATCTATTTGAATACTGTTCCTTAAGAATTTTTCAGTGCTTCCGCTCCGGATACAATCTCCAGAATTTCATTGGTAATTGCTGCCTGACGCGCTTTGTTGTAGAAAATTTTCAGATCATTTCTCAATGCTTCAGCATTATCTGTTGCTTTGTGCATCGCCGTCATTCTTGCTCCGTGCTCTGATGCAATTGAATCAAGAATCGCTTTGTAAACCTGAGTTTTGATCGATTTAGGAATTAAAACATTAAGGATTTCAGCAGCGTTCGGTTCGAAAAGATAATCTGTATTGGCAGCACCTTCTTTTTCGGCCATTGCAATTGGTAAAACCTGTTCAGTCTGTACTTCCTGAGTTGCTGCATTAATAAATTTATTATAAATCACAAAAACCTTATCGAATTTTTCTTCTTTATAATCTTTCATCACGTGCTCCATAAAGTTGGAAACAACCTGAAAGCTCATCCCGTCAAAAATTGCACTTTGATTATCGTACACTTTTCTGGTTCTTCTTACTGCATCATATACTTTTTTACCAACAGAAAGGATTTCTACTTCGTGTTGAGTATTGCCAATAGTGCTGTTCAGTTCTTTGATTACCGAAGAGTTGAAAGCTCCTGCAAGACCTTTGTTTGAAGTAACTACAATATAAAGAACTTTTTTCACTTCTCTTTCTGCGGTGAAAGTTGAAACACCTTCAAGATCTGTTGTGGAACTTACGTTTTCGATAATTTCCTGCAGTTTTTCGGAGTAAGGTCTCAACATAACAATAGCATCGGTTGCTTTCTTCAGTTTCGCTGCCGAAACCATTTTCATCGCACTCGTGATTTGCATTGTAGAAGAGATTGAAGTAATTCTTCCGCGTATTTCCTTTAAGTTTGCCATTCTATGGATTGAAAATTTAAAATTCAATATTCAGAAGTTTTCATTCTGAATATTGAATATTGAATTAATTTTAGTTGTATTTAGAAGCCAGTTCTGTAGCAGCCTGCTTCAAAACTCCTGTAATGCTGTCATCAATTTTTCCTGCCTTGATAGCTGCCATAGTATCTGGGTGTTTTGATCTAAGGAATTCTACATACTCTTTCTGGAATTCTTTTACCTTTCTGATTGGGATATTTCTCAAAAGGTTTTCAGTACCTGCGTAAATCATTGCGACCTGAGAATCTACAGGAAGTGGTGAATTTACTGGCTGTTTCAAGATTTCTACGTTTCTTTCCCCCTTAGAAATTACTCCAAGAGTTGTAGCATCAAGGTCAGAACCGAATTTAGCAAATGCTTCCAATTCTTTGTACTGTGCCTGATCCAGTTTCAAAGTACCTGAAACTTTTTTCATTGATTTGATCTGAGCGTTACCTCCAACACGTGATACAGAAATACCTACGTTAATCGCCGGACGAACACCAGAGTTAAATAAATCAGATTCCAAGAAAATCTGTCCGTCAGTAATTGAAATTACGTTGGTCGGGATATACGCAGAAACGTCACCAGCCTGAGTTTCAATAATCGGAAGAGCTGTTAATGATCCGCCACCTTTAACGATTGGTCTTAAAGAATCCGGTAAATCGTTCATCTGAGATGCAATAGTATCATCAGCGATTACTTTTGCAGATCTTTCCAAAAGTCTGGAGTGAAGGTAGAAAACGTCACCTGGATAAGCCTCACGGCCCGGTGGTCTTCTCAACAATAGAGAAAGCTCACGGTAAGCAACAGCCTGTTTGGATAAATCATCATAAATGATCAAAGCCGGTCTACCAGTATCACGGAAATATTCTCCGATTGAAGCTCCCGCCATTGGCGCATAAACCTGCATTGGAGTTGGATCGGATGCGTTAGCTGTTACTACAACAGTATAAGCCATTGCTCCTTTATCTTCTAAAGTTTTAACGATTTGTGCAACGGTAGAAGCTTTTTGTCCTACTGCTACATAAATACAATATACAGGTTGCCCTGCCTCATAAAATTCTTTTTGGTTAAGAATAGTATCGATCGCTACAGTAGTTTTACCTGTCTGACGGTCACCGATAATAAGCTCTCTCTGTCCTCTTCCTACAGGAATCATGGAATCAATTGCAACAATACCGGTTTGAAGCGGCTCAGTTACCGGCTGACGGAAGATTACTCCCGGAGCTTTTCTTTCCAATGGCATTTCAAAAAGATCTCCAGTAATTGGTCCTTTACCGTCGATAGGGTTACCAAGAGTATCAACTACTCTGCCCAACATCCCTTCACCAACTTTAATTGACGAAATTCTTTTGGTTCTGTTTACCGTATCACCTTCTTTTACCAGTTTAGATTCACCAAGAAGTGCAACACCTACGTTATCTTCTGCAAGGTTCAAAACAATTCCTTCAATACCGCTTTCGAATTTTACCAATTCACCGTACTGAACATTTTCTAAACCGTATACCAAAGCGATACCATCACCGATGGTCAATACAGTTCCTACTTCTTCCACATTCGACTGTGTGTCGAAGTTGGCCAACTGCTGTTTAAGGATTGCAGATACTTCTGCCGGATTTATTTCTGCCATTTTATGGTTGTTTTTGTCTTAATTTAATTGAAATTCTTTTTTAAGCTTGCTCAGTTTTGATTTTACCGATTCATCTACCTGTTGGTCACCAACACGTAAGATATATCCTCCCAGAATATCAGCACTGATTACTGATTTCACATCAAACTGCTTATCATGATTCACCAGATTGGATGACTTCAGGATGCTGCTGATATTTTCAGAAGAAAGTTCTGTCGCAGAGGTTAAGGTAATTCGCTGAACGCCTTTCATATCCTCCACTTTGTTGATGAATTCCTGCGCAATGTTCTGCATCTGGTTTTCACGGCCGTGTTTGATGATGAGCTGAAGTAAGCTTTTGGTAACCGGCGAGAAATCCTTAAAAATTTCCAGCGCGATGCTTACTTTTTTCTTTACATCAATAATCGGAGAACCGAAAAAATTCTGAAGCTCTCTTGATTTCTCAATGGTTTTCACAATGTCGCCCATTTCACCGAAAACAGCATCGGTACTTCCCGACTCCTGAGTGAAATTAAGCAAACCCTGTGCGTATCTTTTTGCTACTTTACTTGTAAGCATTTTAGTTCAAGTTAGATTTGTTAAGAATATTTTCAACCAAAGCGTTTTGTGCGCCGTCGTTATCCAATTTCTGTTTCAAGATCGATTCTGCAATTGTTACAGACAATACACCGATTTGGTTTTTGATTTCAGACATTGCTGCAGATTTTTCCGCCTGGATAGACTGTCTTGCCTGTTCGATCATCTTATCACCTTCAGCTTTTGCGATGTCTTTCGCTTCACCAACAATTCTGTCTTTGATTTCTCTTGCTTCTTTCAAAATATTATCACGCTCTACTTTCGCTTCACGGATGATCACTTCATTTTCAGCTTTTAAGTTTTCAACTTCAAGTTTTGCTAGTTTCGCTTGGTTAAGGGAATCTACAATGGTTACTTCTCTTTCATTTACCGCCTCCATAATTGGTTTCCACGCAAATTTCCAGAGAACCAGAAGCAAAATCAAAAAGATGACGGACTGAATGATAAATAAACCGGATGAAAAATTTTCTAATAATCCCATATGAGTTATAATAAAATATTGTTATTATTTATTTTTAATTTTTTAAAATAATCACCTGCCGTAACCAACCGTTCCCGGCAAGTGATAAATTGTGTAGAAACTTCTTAGTTTACCGCGAATAATGCAGCAAAAGCAACTCCTTCTACAAGAGCTGCAGCGATCAACATCGCTGTTTGAAGTTTACCAGCTTGTTCTGGTTGTCTAGCCATACCTTCCAAAGCAGCAGCACCGATTTTACCGATACCAATACCTGTTCCGATTACTACTAAACCTGCTCCAATGATTTTTGGAATTTCCATAATATATAATTTTAAAAAATTAGTCTCTTTTATTTTGAATCCAATAAAAATGAATTCTTATTTTCTTTGCGAATTCGCCCAAAGCAAATCCCTATTAATGATGTGCCTCTTCGTGATGATGCTCCTCATTCGCCATTCCGAAATATACTGCAGAAAGCATCGTGAAGATATACGCCTGTAAAAATGCTACCAATACTTCCAATAGATATAAAACGAAGGTTAAGAAAGGGAAAGCAACTCCTGCAATTACATTCTGGAAGTAGTATATCAAAGCAATTAAGCTCATGATGATAATGTGACCTGCAGACATATTTGCAAAAAGACGTATTAACAGTGAGAAAGGCTTAATGAACAGTCCCACGATCTCGATAGGCATCATGACAATTTTCATTGGCCAAGGCAATCCCGGCATCCAGAAAATGTGCTGCCAGTAATTTTTGTTCGCGGTAAACTGAGTGATTAAAAATGTAACAACTGCCAAAGCAAAAGTGATTGCTAAATTCCCGGTAACATTAATACCGAAAGGCATCAAACCAAAAATATTAAGGAAAAGAATAAAGAAAAACACCGTTAAAAGATAACCCATGTATTTCTTGTATTTTGACCCAATGTTTGGTTTTGCGATCTCGTCTCTTACAAACAGAATAAGCGGTTCGAATATCTTCCCAACTCCCGTCGGAACCAATGAGTTTTTATAGCTTCTTGCCATTGAACCAAAGATCAGCAACATCAGTACACCGGTTACGAGAATCATCAAAACACTTTTCGTGATGGAAAGATCCAGTACTTTTTCGTTGGTTGCGTGGTGATGCTCATCCAGATTAATAGTTCCGGCAGCGTCAGTTTTATAGATTTTTTCGTGTGAAAGTTTGTAATAACCTCCTTTGCTTTCTACAGTAGCTTCACCGTGGTGAAATTCAGAGCTCATAAAAGCATGAAAGCCGTTAGCTTTGTCATAGAAAATTACGGGCAGAGGAAAACCAATGTGCTTTTCGGTACCGTCTGCATTTTTCGCCACCATGATATCGAAACTGTGCCCGTCCAACAAGTGGTGATCAATAAAATTCTTGTTCTCCGTCTTGATTTTATCAGCTTCAGAAACCGGTGCGGCAGCTTCAGTTCCATGTGCAGGAGCTGCTGTAACCGCTGTTCCGTTTGCAGGAGCCTCTACAGTTCCGTGCTGTGCGAACGATGTTGAAAATGTCGATAAAAAACCTATTACAAGTACTACTCTTTTCAGCATTGATATATCTTATTTTAAAGTTTTGCAAAAATAGAACAAATAATCATAATATAAAAATCAATTTTTACTGATTTTTTTCATCTTTTTCCTGTACCTCGGTATCTGTAGTTTGGATCAACTTTACCGAATACAGGGTTTCCAGAGCCAGCGAAATGAGATACGGGATAATGAAATGAATCTTATAATGAGGGACTTCGCTCAGATTAAGTTTTTTCATGATGAGAAACATAATCATCAGTTTAAACATTACCAAACCCATAAAAGCAAAACCGATGTAAGTGGGATATATCTTTTTGATGATTGAAAGAATCGTAATCACCATCGTGAACAGCAGCGTCAGAAAAAGGTAATATTTAATAAAAGTGGTTTCGAAACCTGTTTCCAGAACCTGCCAGAATGCGAAGTGGACAAAAAACATTAAAAAATATAGGACAATGTATAACGTATTGTTTTTTAATTTCATCTGCGGATATTTAATTTAAAAAAAGTAAAATTTTGAATTTAATTTTTGCTGCTGCCACTTTTCTTCTCGTCATCGTTCTGTACGTTTTTCAACTGATGCAGAAGATTATAAAAAGCGAGTCCCATCCCTAAAAACCCAATTCCGACGGTTAACAGATTGCTTTCAATCCCGAAATAGTCATTGAGTTTTTTGCCGCCCCAGAAAGCAAGTCCCATCGTGGCAAGCATCTGAAAAACGATGGCTGAATAAACGCCGTATTGCCGGAAACCGTTCTTTTCAAACTTTTTTTCGTCTTCCCTGCTGAATTCCTGTTCTGTTGGATTTTCGTCGGACATTTTGTTTCGTTTCTGCAAATCTAATGATTATAGCACAATAGAAAAATTTTGAATTTTAAATTTCATCAAATTTCTGTATTTTTGCCCATCTTAAATATAAAACAATGTTCAACAGTTTACAGGATAAGTTAGATAAAGCGCTTCACAATATCTCCGGGCGCGGAAAAATCACCGAGATTAATGTTGCGGAAACGGTAAAAGAAATCCGCCGTGCATTGGTGGATGCCGATGTTAACTATAAAGTTGCGAAAGATTTAACCAAGAGAGTTCAGGACACCGCTTTAGGACAGAATGTTTTGACAAGCCTGACGCCGGGACAGCTGATGACCAAAATTGTTCATGACGAACTGGTAGGTTTAATGGGCGGCACCCATGAAGGAATAAATCTTTCCGGAAAACCAAGCGTTATTCTTATTGCAGGACTTCAGGGTTCCGGTAAAACCACGTTCTCCGGAAAACTGGCGAACTATCTTAAACTGAAAAAAAATAAAAAACCATTATTGGTTGCCTGTGATGTTTACAGACCTGCAGCAATAGAACAGCTGAAAGTTTTGGGATCGCAGACCGGAATTCCTGTTTACACGGAGGAAGGCGCATTAAATCCTTCTTCAATTGCCGAAAACGCAGTGAAATTTGCGAAGGAGAACAATCATGATGTTGTGATAGTAGATACTGCAGGACGACTGGCAATTGATGAGCAGATGATGAACGAAATAAAATCTGTTCATTATTTTATTAAACCAAATGAAACGCTGTTCGTTGTAGATTCGATGACCGGACAGGATGCAGTGAACACTGCGAAAGCCTTTAATGAAGCCTTGAATTTTGACGGAGTTGTTCTTACCAAACTGGATGGTGATACCCGAGGTGGTGCGGCTTTAACGATCCGTTCAGTGGTTGAAAAACCGATTAAATTTATTTCAACAGGTGAAAAGATGGAAGCGCTGGACGTTTTCTATCCTGAAAGAATGGCTGACAGAATCCTTGGAATGGGTGATGTTGTTTCCCTCGTAGAAAGAGCTCAGGAACAGTTTGACGAAGAAGAAGCTAAAAAACTCCATAAAAAAATTGCCAAAAACGAATTTGGTTTTGATGATTTCTTAAAACAGATCAATCAGATTAAAAAGATGGGGAATATGAAAGATTTAATGGGAATGATTCCGGGAGTGGGCAAAGCTATTAAAGATGTAGATATTCAGGATGATGCATTCAAACATATTGAAGCAATCATTCACTCCATGACACCGGATGAAAGAAGAAGACCTTCGATTATCAATACCCAGAGAAAAAACAGAATTGCCAGAGGAGCCGGAAGAAAAATCGAAGACGTGAATGCTTTGATGAAACAGTTCGATCAGATGGGTAAAATGATGAAGATGATGCAGGGTCCACAGGGCAAACAGATGATGGAAATGATGAGCAAAGGAATGCCGAAAATGCCTGGCATGGGCGGTAATCTTTTTGGAAAATAAAAATACTTACCGAACATAAAAAAATAAAAATCCTGAGAATAATTCCTCAGGATTTTTTTTATGCTCTTTAAAAATTTTAAAACTTATAACCTAAACCTAAATTTAAATAATTTGCTTTAACAGAATATCCGCTTGGTGCATTTTTTAAATGGTCATTCAGCTGAAAAGAATATCTTGCTTCAACAAACAGTTTATCTGTAAATTCATAAGCTGTTCCTAAAGCCAAACCAAAATTCAGTGTATTATAATAATCAGGGATTGGATTCTCATCCAGATCGAAAGTAAACTGAGGGCCAAACTGAAGATTAAACTTCGGAGCTGCGTAATATTTAACCATTACAGGGATTTGTAATGCATTAGCATTATCAATTGAAGCAAAGTTCAGCGCCGGCTGAATTCTAAAATTATTTCCTGCAGCAATATCAGCAAAAAATCCTGCGTAAAAACCTGTACTGTTACTGGTTTCAGTACTCATAGGAGTTTTTGCTTTTGCAAAACCTGATAACATCCCGGCATTCACCCCAAATTTTGTCTGCGCGTTAACCGCTGCAAAAAGTGCTAAAGCACCTACTAAGAATAGTTTTTTCATAATTTAATTATTTGACCTACAAATATAAAATGCTTTTAACACATTTTAACATGACATTTGTCATAAAAAATCCCGCGTTTCTGCGGGATTGATTAAATTATTTAAAAAAGGTTTACTTACCGAATTTATAAGCTAAACCTACCTGGAATACATTGTTTTTTACAGAATCTCCCGTATTATCTTTTGCAATATCGGTAAAGCCTGCGACATATCTTGCTGTAAGACCAAAATTAGGAATGAAATAATATCCTGCACCCAATCCGATCCCAAAATCAAAGCTGTTGATCTCATCCTTTACATCCAGTGTAGCACCGCCGCCTTTCGCTTTAGCGCTCATTAAAAAACTGAATTCTGGCCCAGCCTCAAGATAGAACTGAGGAGTAGCATTGTACTGGAACATCACCGGAACAGAGAGATAATCCAGATTCAGGGTAGTACCGCCGCTTCCATCTTCTTTTGCTCCTTTACCATTATAAAGCAGCTCGGGCTGTATGCTGAAGCTCTCTCCTAATGGTGCATTCATAAACACTCCGGCATTAAGGCCAATTTTGGATTTAGCACCATCCGAGTTGGTTAAGCTGGAAACATTCATTCCGGCTTTTAACCCGAAAGTTTGCGCATTCGCTGCAGTAAAAAGTGCCAAGGCACCTACAAAAAATAATTTTTTCATGATTAATAATTTATTTGGTTAATCAAATATAAAATTTATTTTTCTGAAATTAACAACTTTTTAACGTTTTTTATTAAAATTTATTATAAAATACCAGCAAACAATTAATAATAATCGTCTAAAACACTGTGAAGTGTGTATTACTCATTATTCTTCGCGCTGCCTTTTTTCTTCGTTTCCATAAGCGTTGATGATTTTTCTTACCACCGGATGCCTCACCACATCTTCTTCCGTAAGATGCACAAAACCGATTTCTTTTACATCTTTCAGAATCCTCATCGCTTCTTTCAATCCGGATTTTTGTCGCATCGGCAGATCCACCTGACTAGGATCGCCGGTAATAATGAATTTGGCATTCATTCCCATTCTGGTGAGAAACATTTTCATTTGCGAATGAGTGGTATTCTGCGCTTCATCCAAAATCACAAAAGCCTCATCCAAAGTTCTTCCTCTCATAAAAGCCAAAGGCGCCACTTCAATTACTTTTTTCTCTATATAACCTTCCAGTTTTTCGTGAGGAATCATATCCCGAAGCGCATCATAAAGAGGCTGTAAATAAGGATCTAATTTTTCTTTTAAATCGCCAGGAAGAAAACCTAAACTCTCCCCAGCTTCCACTGCAGGTCTTGTTAAAATAATTCTTTTCACCTCTTTATCACGCATTGCCTTCACAGCCAATGCCACGCTTGTGTATGTTTTTCCCGTGCCCGCAGGTCCTATGGCGAAAACCATATCTTTTTTTTCACACTCTTTTACGAGTATTTTCAGATTGGTAGTTTTGGCTTTAATGATTTTGCCGTTAACTCCCTTTACGATGATATCCTGATCGAATACTAACTGTTTTTCGTTTTCGTCTTTTATATTAAGAAGATTTTCGAGATCCTTTAAGGTGATGGTATTATTTTCGGAGATAAAGTTTACAATATCATCCAGTTTGCTTTTCAGTACATTTAACGCTTCAGTGTTGCCCAACGCAAACACAAAATGGTCTCTTCCTGTAATTTTCAGTGTAGGAAAACTCGATTTCAGTAAATTAAAATGCTGGTTGTTTACACCGTAAAAAGTTTTGGCATCGATGCCTGTAATTTCATAATTAAGTTCAAACATATGCGATGTTTAGGATTAATATTTTTTCTAAAATTATCGAATTAATTTTAAATATCCGATTATTATTTTCCACATTGAAGGGTAAATATTTATTTTTAAGTTAAATTTGCGATTCTTTAAAATTCATCATGTCTGTTATTACATTCACTTCAGATTACGGTTTGGTAGATCACAGGGTTCCTTCTGTGAAAGGAAAAATCCTGAGCTTAAATGAAAATGTAAATATCATTGATATTTCTCACGAAATTCAGGCGTACAATCTCCTTCAGACTGCATATATCGTAAGAAACTCCTACTCTTCGTTCCCGAAGGGCACTGTTCATATTATTTCTGTAGACAGTTTTTATACCAAAGAGAGAAAATCTATTTTATATCAGGCGGACGGCCATTACTTTATCGCGGCAGACAACGGGGTTTTGAGTTTAATTTTTTATGACATCAAGCCCGAAGCTGTTTATGAAATCACCTTCAATAACAGGTTTGATGATGAAGTGAATTTTACTTCCACCGATATTTTCGCACCCGTAGCAGTTCATCTTAAAAACGGAGGTTTACCTGAAGTAATCGGCAGAAAGTTCAAAAATCCAAAACAGCTTTCTTTTCCAAGACCTGTGTTCAGCGAAAACGAGAAGATGATTATCGGCGAAATTATGTACATCGATAATTTCGGAAATGTAGTGTCGAATATCAGCAAAAAATTCTTTGACAAAAACGCGGTAGGTTTCGAGAGTTTCATTGTAAAATTCAGGAATTTAGCGCTTTCAAAAATTTACGGTCAGTACACTGAATTTGTAAACGACTGGGGAAATGAACATGAGTTTCATGGTAAATCAGCGGCCATTTTCAATGATGCCGGATTGCTTGAACTTACAATCTATAAAGGCAACAGCCAAAACGGAGCAAAAACCCTGTTCGGTCTGAAAGTGGGTGAAAATATTTACATCGAATTCCAGTAATTTATTTGAATAATAAAATAAAACAGCCGGCTCATCTGAACCGGCTGTTTATTATGTACAGAAAGTTTTCTATTTGATTACTTTCTTTGTTACAGTCTCTTTTGCGGTAGTGACGCTAATCACATAAGTTCCTTTTGGATATGCTGAAAGATCAAGTTTTTCTTCCGTTGCATTCAGCTTCACAGCGTTTTTTACAAGTTTTCCTGACGCATCCAATACCGAGTAGGAAAGGATTTTATCTTTCGAAGTAATCGAGAAAATATTTTTAACAGCAGTCTGAGAAATCTTCACCGAATTAGCCATTGAAGTTTCGCCTGTTGCTAAAGTAAGGCAATCGAAAGTAGAATTCCAGCCAGTTCCTGATACACCTCCATCAGATATAAATCTCACGGTTATCGCACCTGTTGAATGAGTGGACTGGAAAGGACCAGGAATCGTGTTGCCACTTAGCTGAGTTCCGTTGGTAAACCTTGGCGAACCTGTAGTTGGACCGTTATACACATTCATAAAATCGAAACCTGATTCTGTATCAAATTCGGTAAACGTAAGTTTTAATTTATCGCTTGAATTTGCCGGATAAAATGTTTTAGTAATAATCTGATTGTCGCCATAATTTGCGCTTGCGCCTCCAGGATCGGTAAACTGAATTCCACTGCACCAGTTCGCATCAGTAAGGATAAGTTGCTCGTAAGCATATGCCTGTGGACCTGAACATTCTGTTCCAACTGATACATTGTAATAGGTTCCTTCATTTAGATTTGTAAAATTCAGCACTTTAGAAGAGCTAACTCCTGAAACTACCACAGTACCGTCCATTTTAGCCAGTTTATACTTCCAGCTAGCAGCTGTATTGTCTATAATGGTTGCCGATGCGGAATTGTTAGTGACATTTGCAACAGTCATTCCGGTTATGGTCAGGGCACAGGATGTAACACAGTCGGTTCCCAAACATCCTTTTGAGTTCACTGTATTTCTGATCAAAGCTCCGGGTTGGGGGCCAAAACCATTTGCAAAATTAATTCCAACAGAAGAAACCAAGTGACAGTAGCTCATGATGGTTCCTCCACTTCCTGTAGGTAGCGGTCCGGCAGCACAAGTTCCATTTCCTGGGTTTCCGGATGCAGGTCCGCAGCCATCAATTCTTGTATTGTTTCCGTTCCAAGAGCAGTCGTGAGTATGGGGTGATCCCAAATTATGACCGATCTCGTGGGTCATCGCTTCAATATTCCATGAATAAGTTGGTACGTTAGCGTAAGCAAAATTCACTCCTGAGTAAGAGTATTTATAAGGGCCGCAAAGCGCGTTTACCCAGGCGATACTTGTTGTCGCAGGATTTCTCAACAGCTGAGCAACATCACCGTTAAATGAGGTACGGGTATTTCTGAACTGATTTAAAATTTCTGAAGGTGTTCCAGCATAAGGATCTGTTGTTGTCCATACCATAACCGCGCTTAAAGCAACTGTAATTCCATCGTTGGCATACAAGGTAGAAATATTATTGTGCATTGCGGTTACCCAGTTTGTTGTAGTGGTAACATTAGATCCGTTCTGAGTATACGGACCAAAACCTGCCTCATAATATATTCTGACACAGTTATCTGTCTTCTTTGCCGTCATTGTTTTAGGATCGTAAGAAGGTGCAGGCATTTTCTGGTTTTCAATGAGGTCTTCTGCTGAACATGAAAACGGGTTGTCTCCTTTCAGTTTCTGATCATTATATGAAACATAACTGTCAGCATTTTTTGTTTTACCTATTACAATATTACCAAGATCTTTGATTGAGGTAACTCCAACCACATCGTCATTAAAAAAACTAATGGCCACAAGAGACTCATTATCACCCTTTACAATTCCTTGGTAATAAACGCCTGGAGTGTAATTGATATACCCTTTATCGGTATTCAGTTTAAAATCCTGAGTGAAAAAATTGTTTTTTACAAGTTCTACCGTAATATTTTTTCCTTCAAACGGAAAATTCATTTCCAGCGCTTCGGGTCTTTCGGAATTAATTCGCTGAAGCTCCGTAGAATTTAATTTCATCACTGTGATATCCTCGGCAGCAGCCTTATAAAGCGCCTGCTTCTGTGCTGACGGATCTACAGTGAAGGGGCTGTATTTTACAAACGTTTTGTTAGCGGTATGCGAATTTTTTACTTTCTCAGCAATAGGTTTCAAATTCTGAGAAAAGCCAAAAGAGAAAAATACCAAACTGCAACACAATTGGAAAATTCTTTTCATAATTATCAATTTATAATTTGTTATGGTGCAAAAAAACTAAAAATAAATTGAAAATTCCCAAAAAAAATCAATTTTAACATAAAAGACGGGCATGAAATCGGCAGAGTCTTTTATAAACATAAATCTTCTACTTTACTGAATGGTTCCCGCCATAATAAACAAAAAAACCGCAAGTTCATAAGAACTGGCGGTTTATACTTATAGAAAGTGTTCTATTTGATTACTTTCTTTGTGACAGTTTCTTTAGCAGTGCTTACACTCACCACATAAGTTCCTTTTGGATATGTTGAAAGATCAAGTTTTCCTTCCGTTGCATTCAGCTTAACGGCATTTTTCAGCAATTTGCCTGAAACATCAAATACTGAATATGAAAGTATTTTATCTCCTGATGTAATCGAGAATATACTTTTAGCGTCTGTTTGCGAAATATGTACTGAATTTGTTACCGAATTTTCATCCGTTGCAAGACTGACGCACTGGAACGAAGCATTCCAGCCGGCGTCATTTGTTGCTCCGTCAGAAACAAATTTCACGGTAATCGCACCCGTCGGATGTGTAGACTGAAAAGGACCGGGAATGGTGTTTCCGCTTAACTGGATTCCATTGGAAAATCTTGGAAAAGCAGTGCTTGGTCCGTCATAAACATCCATAAAATCAAAACCTGCTTCTGTATTAAACTGCGTAAACGTAAGTTTTAATTTATCACTTGGGTTGGCAGGAAAGAACGTCTTCGTCATATTTATATTATCGCCGTAATTTGCAGCGGTACCGCCAGGATCAGTAAAAGCTATTCCGGTACACCAGTTTGCGTCAGTAAGAAAAGTCTGCGAGTTGCTGTACGCCAGCGGACCGGAGCATTCATTTCCTACAGAAATCGTGTAATAAATTCCTGGGCTAAGATTTGTAAAATTTAATACTTTAGAAGAAGTCAATCCCGAGGCGATCACAGTTCCATCATTTGTGGTGAGTCGGTATTTCCAGCTGGTTGCGGTATTGTCAACAATGGTGGCAGTAGCGGAATTTGCAGTAACGTTTGAAACCGTTAATCCGGTGACTGTCACTGGGCAGATAGTAATACAGTTAGTTCCCAAACATGCCTTGGAATCTACGGTATTTCTGATTAAGGCTGCCGGTTGCGGCCCGAAACCGTTTGCGAAATTAATTCCTACTGAAGACACTAAATGACAGTAACTCATAATCGTTCCCCCTGTTCCGGTAGGAAGCGGTCCGGGAGGACATGTTCCGGTTCCGGGATCTCCGGATACCGGTCCGCAACCGTCGATCCTTGTATTATTCCCGTTCCAGGCACAGTCGTGCGTATGAGGTGATCCTAAATTATGCCCAATTTCGTGGGTCATTACTTCGATATTCCAGGAATAGGTGGGAACATTACTGAACGCTAAATTTACACCGCAATAGGAATGTCGAAAAGACGTACAAAGCGAGTTAACCCAGGCAATACTTGTACCCGCCGGATTTCTTAAAAGCTGAGCCACATCCCCATTAAATGTAGTGCGTTTCTCGGTAAACTGAGTTAATATTTCCCCGGCAGTTCCAGCATAAGGATCAGGAGTTGTCCATACAAAAACCTCGCTGAGAGCAACGGTAATTCCGTCGTTTGCAAATAAAGTGGCTACATTGTTGTGCATCGCGGTTACCCAGTTTACCGTTGCAGGAACACTGGAACCGTTTTGGGTGTAAGGTCCGAAACCCGCCTCATAATAAATCCTCACACAGTTCACGGTTTTCATCGCCGTCATTGTCTGAGGATTATAGGAAGGCTTTGTCAGCTTTTGGTTTTGAGTCAGTTCATCTGCAGAACATGAAAAAGGATTGGTGCCCTTAAGTTTCTGATCGTTGTATGAAACATAATCTTCAGCATTTTTTACTTTACCGATAACTATATTTCCCACATCTTTCACGGAGGTCACCCCTACTACATCATCATTAAAAAAACTGATCGCTACCAGAGATTCGT
Source organism: Kaistella soli (assembly GCF_019038595.1). Classification (GTDB taxonomy): domain Bacteria; phylum Bacteroidota; class Bacteroidia; order Flavobacteriales; family Weeksellaceae; genus Kaistella; species Kaistella soli. The sequence continues at coordinate 322,570 of NZ_JAHOPF010000001.1, read as the reverse complement.
TGTCACCTTTTACAATTCCCTGATAATAAACTCCCGGCGTATAATTTATAGGGCCTTTTGAAGTATTGACCTTAAAATCCTGGGTAAGAAAGTTATTTTTTATCAGCTCCACCGTAATATTTTTCCCTTCAAACGGAAAACTCATTTCCAGTGCGTCAGGCTTTTCGGCAGTTACCCGCAGAATTTCCGATTTATTTAACTTCATTACAGTGATACCCTCAGCGGCATCTTGATACATATTTTGCTTCTGCTGGGACGGATCTGCAGTAAAAAAACTGTATTTAACAAACGTCTTATTCGCATTGTGCGAATTCTTAACCTTTTCAGCAACTGGCTTTAGATTTTGCGAAAAACCTATGAAGAAAAAAACCAAACTGAAACACAATTGGAAAATTTTTTTCACATATAAATTTGTGTTATTTAATATGCAAAAAAACTAAATATAATTTATATTTTACGTTAAAAAACTGATTTTAACAGAAACTTATGACAATGCCCATTTACAATTTTTATAACCAAAATCTTTTATCTTTGCACTAAATTTTTCAGATGCTTTATACCATTCTCAAAGCTGTTCACATCATTTTTATGGTCAGTTATTTCGCAGGTATTTTTTACCTGGTGCGGTTGTTTGTTTATTACAAAGACACCGACGGTTTTGATGAAAATAAAAAGCAGGTTCTTCGCGAACAATATGTGTTTATGGCCAGAAGACTTTGGAACATCATCACCGTTCCGGCAGGGGTTATCATGCTTTTGAGCGGGGTAACATTAATCATTCTGAATTCTGGATTAATGAAAATGCCATGGTTCCACCTGAAACTCACTTTACTTTTAGGACTCGGGATTTATCATTACTGGTGCTGGAAAAAAGTACTGCAGATGAAAAATCTTAACGGAAATATACTTCCCATCAAAAACATCAAACTCAGACAGGCCAATGAAATTGCAACTTTTATCCTGTTTCTGGTGGTGTTCACCGTCATTTTAAAATCAATGGTGATTGAATACTGGTGGCAATTAATCACAGGATTTTTCGTTCTGGTCTTTGTAATTCTGATGACTGTAAAACTGGTAAACAAAAACAAGAAATAAGCTTGAATATTATTGGGCGAATTTCCCACTTCAATCTTCATATTTGAATTTAATTATGATCGCAATATTTAAAAAGGAACTTTGGAGCTATTTCGGAAACTGGAGTGCATGGCTGATTATCGCTGCCTTCAGTCTCATAGGAACACTCTTTTTGTTTTTCTTCGAAAATGATTCAAACATTTTCGATATCGGGACGGCTTCCCTGCAAAGTTATTTTGTTCTTGTTCCGTGGCTGCTGATGTTTATTATTCCTGCTGTTTCGATGAAAACACTGGCGGAAGAGCAACAGTCCGGAACGCTGAACTGGCTTTTTTCGCAACCTGTAAAAATCTCTGAGATCGTTCTTGGAAAATTCCTTTCCGTTTGGCTGGTTGGGATTCTCTGTTTGCTGCCGTCGCTTGTTTATCTCTATACCGTTTACGTCTTGGGCGTTCCTGAAGGAAATATCGATTTGGGAGCTACTTTCGGAAGCTATTTTGGTTTAATAATTCTAACTGCCGCCTTCTCCGCGGTGGGAATTTTAGCTTCCTCGCTTTCCCAAAACCAGATCATGGCTTATCTGCTCGGCGTTTTCATGTGCTTTATCTTCTATTTTGGAATTGAGCAGCTCGCAAGTTATAAATTATTGGGCGGTGCCGATTATTTCCTCTCGACTCTTGGTTTTTATCAGCATTTTCTTGCATTCACGCGTGGTTTGATCGATACAAAAGATGTTTTCTATTTTCTTTTAGTGATTGCAGTGTCTCTGTTTTCAGCTAAAATTTTTGTGGAAAAGAAAAAGTAGCAGAAATTATTTTAGAAATTAAAAAATGAACAAAAAAAATATCATCTATATTATTCTTGCGGTCTTTTTATTAGCCGGTGTTTTCGGGATTTTTTCCAAACGTCTGGATCTGACTCAGGAAAAAAGATATACCCTTTCCGATTCGACAGTAAAAATTCTGGAATCTGTAAAAAAACCGCTCAAAGTAGACGTATATCTGGAAGGCGATTTTCCGGCAAGTTTCCGTCAGCTGCAGAACGAGACGAAATTCATGCTTGAGGAATTCAGAAAGATCAATCCTAAAATCGATTTCAGATTCATTGATCCCATAAAAACCAAAATGTCAAAAGATACATTGGCAGCGATGGGCATGCAGCCTTCTATCCTTCCTGATATGAAAGACGGCAAAATTTCGGAAATCGTAATGTTTCCTTTCGCCGCAATTAAATATGATTCTTATGGAGCGTCAATTCCTTTAATTATTAATCAAACCGGAATCGACGCATCCGAACAGCTTACCAGATCCATCGAAAATCTCGAATATAATTTTGCTTCAAATATTAAAGCAATTACCGAAGAGAAAAAGAAAAACATCGGAATTCTGATCAATCAGGATGAATTGGGTCCGGAGCAGTTTCAGGGCTTTATGGAAATGGCGCTCGAGAGTTATAATGCCGGTCCGATAATTCCCGGAAACCAGAAAGAACTTTCCTTAGCTGACGTCCCGAAACTGAAAAATATGGACGCCATTGTGATTGCCAAGCCCCGAAAAGCTTTTACTGAAAACGAAAAAGTAATCATGGACCAGTACATCATGAACGGCGGAAAAACCCTTTGGATGATTGATGCCGTGAACGCAGAAATGGACACCCTTTTTCAGTCGAAAAAAATCATGGCGTATCCGATGGACACTAATCTTACAGATTTCTTTTTCAACTACGGAATCCGGATAAATCCGGGATTGGTGAAAGACATGAAAAAATCTGCACTGATCAGAATTGTGTCCGGAGAAGTCGCTGGAAATCCGCAGTTCAGCAGTTTTCTCTGGCCCTATTTTCCACTCGGAATTGCGGAGACCAAAAACCCGATTACCAAAAATATCAATCCTGTGAAATTTGAATTTCCGACTTCGATTGATACGCTGGGACGAAAAAATATTAAAACCCGCGTACTTTTCGAATCGAGCGAAAGAACGAATGTGAAACAGGTCCCTAATTATGTTGCTTTGGGCGAAATCGTAAGTGCTGATTCTTTAAGCGAATTCGACAAACCTACTGCACCGAAAATATTCGCGGTAAGTTTAGAAGGAAGATTTACTTCAGCTTATGCGTCCAGAAGCGAAAAAAATACTTATCCGGGTTTTAAAGCACAAAGCAAGGATAATAAAATGATCGTTATTGCTGATGGTGATGTCGGGCGAAACCAGGTTTATAAAGGAAAACCACTTCCTTTAGGTGAGGATCTGCTTACAAAACAAACTTACGGGAACGAACAGTTTCTGAGAAACGCGCTGGATTTTCTTTTGGACGATTCCAATTTAATGGAACTGAGAAACAGAAATATCGAAGCCCGCCTCCTCGACAGGCAAAGAATTGATGAAGAAAAAACGAACTGGCAATGGATTAATTTACTTCTTCCGTTAGCCATTATCGGTTTGTTGGGCGCACTTTTCTTCTGGCTCCGAAAAAAGAAATTCGGGTAAATAATTTTAAAAGATAAAAAAAGGTTTCAAAATATTTTGAAACCTTTTCTTTTATACGTCTTTGATGAAATCTTCGTATTCGTAATAAAATCTTTCAAAGCCTTCCATTTTTTCTACAAAAAACTCGAAAATTTCCTGCCAGGTATTTTTATTGAAAATCGAAACATTTTCCTTAGTTACCCAAATTCTGGAGATCACCTTTCCGTTTTCCAAAGTGTAAAATTCATCTTTCATGAATTCACCTACCTCTTCTTTCAACAGATCCTCCAAAGACCAAATCTTCTCGTAGTAAGCATTACGGAAGAGCTCGTCTTTCATTTCGATATCAATGGAAACTTCTGCTTTTTTGTTATCTGCATAAAATTTAAAGGAAAAATCTTTTATTTTGGTATCATATAACAGCCATTTCCTCGGAAAACTTTTCCCGAAAGCGATCCAAAAATCTTTTTTAAGCTGCTGTGCCTCCTGCTTACTGAACATAGTGAAATTTTGTTTTGCGAACTTAAGGAATTTTTCAGTCTTTAGCCGACACTTTCTATCTCAGAAGGTTTTATTATTTTTACAACATGTTATCTAAAAAATCACAGTATGCTTTACGGGCCCTTTCCTATCTTGTTGCAAAACAGGAAGAAGGTCCTGTTCTGATTTCAGAAATTGCGGAAAAGAAAAAAATCCCAATTAAATTTCTCGAAAATATTCTACTCGAATTAAAAAAAGCAGAAATTCTTGACAGTAAAAAAGGGAAAGGCGGAGGTTATTTTTTCAATGCAAATCCAAAAGAAATTTCTCTTGCCAGAATCATACGTCTTGTCAACGGACCTATTGCAATGCTGCCGTGTGTAAGCCTTAATTTTTATGAAAACTGCATCAACTGCAATGAGAAGCATTGTGCATTACACGATGTTTTAATAGAAGCCCGTGACGCGACACTCGCGGTGCTGGAAAAAAAATCTCTTCTCGATTTGAAGGATTAGCTTTTTTTGATTTATTAGTCTACCAGTTTTGTAGATTAATAATTAAAAACTAAATTTGCCGGCAACATATCCCTATTTTATGCTTTCACAAGAAGATATTCTGTACATCGAAAATCTACCGGCTGAAGACAGTTTACGTCTCATTTCAGAAAAATTTTCTGAAGGCGCTGTTTTCTCCACATCTTTAGGACAGGAAGATCAGGTAATCACCGATATGATCTTCAGAAATCAGCTTCATATTAAAGTTTTCACTTTGGATACCGGAAGGCTTTTTTATGAACATTATGAACTGCTTTCACAAAACAACGCACGGTACAAAACCAAAACGGAAGTGTATTTTCCCGATGCGCAGGACGTCGAAAAATATGTGAACGAAAAAGGGATCAACGCGTTCTTTCATTCCGTAGAAAACAGAAAAGAATGCTGCTACATCCGAAAAGTAAAACCGCTGAACCGCGCTTTGGAAGGCGCCAAAATATGGATTACCGGTTTACGGAGCGAACAGTCGGAGAACCGGGAAAACATGAAAATGATTGAGTGGGACACTGAGAAAAAACTGTTCAAATTCAATCCGCTGATCCACTGGACTTATCAGGATGTTTTAGATTACATCAAAACCAATAATGTTCAGGACTTGCCTCTTCATAAAAAAGGATTTATCAGCGTAGGCTGTAAACCATGCACAAGAGCAATCACTGAGGGAGAAAATCCGAGAGCAGGCCGCTGGTTTTGGGAAGAATCCCAGAAAGAGTGCGGTCTACATTCAAAATAATTCCTACTATTTTCATCAAAATTCTTTAAAAGTACTCACCAACTTTTACAATCAATATGAGCAAATATAAATTAGACTATCTGGAACAGTTAGAAGCTGAAAGTATCTTCATCATGCGTGAAATTGCTGCCCAGTTCGAAAAACCTGCATTGCTTTTCAGTGGCGGTAAAGATTCCATAACCTTGGTACATCTCGCTAAAAAAGCATTTGCGCCGATGAAGATCCCTTTTCCGCTGGTTCATATTGATACGGGACATAATTTCACAGAAGCTTTACAGTACCGCGATAATTTAGCTAAAGAAATAGGCGCTGAACTCATCGTAAGAAAAGTGGAAGATACGATCCGCGAAAAGAAGCTCACCGAGCCGAAAGGTAAATTCGCATCCAGAAACTGGCTTCAGACTCATACGCTGCTCGACACGATTGATGAATTTAAGTTCGATGCCTGTATTGGCGGCGCAAGACGGGACGAAGAGAAAGCCAGAGCCAAAGAGCGTTTTTTTTCTGTCCGTGATGAATTCGGTCAGTGGGAACCTAAATTGCAACGACCTGAACTTTGGAACATCTACAACGGAAAAATTCACAAAGGAGAAAACGTAAGGGTTTTTCCAATCTCGAACTGGACAGAACTCGACGTATGGAATTACATCCGCAAAGAAAAAATTCAGCTTCCGTCCATTTATTTCGCACACCAGCGGGATGTAATTGAATACGAAGGCCAGCTAATTGCGGTTTCCGATTTTATTACCATTGATGAAAATGACACCATTGCAAATAAAAAAGTGCGTTACAGAACAGTTGGTGATATGACCTGCACTGCGGCGGTAGAAAGTAACGCAGAAACTTTAGATGAAGTGGTGAATGAAATTACAGCGTCCCGAATTTCTGAGCGGGGCGAAACCAGAATTGACGACAAAGTGACCGAAGCTGCAATGGAAGACCGAAAAAAAGGCGGCTACTTCTAACCGGAACAATCAGAAAACCTCATTCGTTCCCCCTAACTATTACTTTTTTAAAATGGATATATTAAGATTTATCACCGCCGGAAGTGTTGATGACGGAAAAAGCACTTTGATCGGAAGACTGCTATACGACAGCAAAAGTATATTGGTAGACCAGCTTGAAGCCCTGGAAAAGCAGTCGAAAAACAAAAATTCAGACGGGATTGATTTAGCCATTCTGACCGACGGATTGCGTGCGGAAAGAGAACAGGGAATTACGATTGATGTCGCTTACCGCTATTTTTCAACTCCGAACAGAAAATTTATCATTGCAGATGCTCCGGGACATGTCCAATATACCAGAAATATGATTACAGGCGCATCAAATTCCCAACTCATTATTATTTTGGTTGATGCGCGACAAGGCGTTATCGAGCAGACTAAGCGTCATTCAATCATTGCATCGCTGCTGAAGATGAAGCGCGTGGTAGTGGCGGTAAATAAAATGGATTTAGTGGATTATTCCGAAGAAGTTTTTAATAAAATCAGGAAAGATTACGCACAAGTAGCAGAAAACTTAGATCTTGAAAATGTCGAATACTTTCCTATTTCCGCTTTCAATGGCGACAATATCGTGGAAAGATCAGAAAAAATGCCGTGGTTTAAAGAGGAACCTCTTTTGGTGTTTCTCGAAAATATTGAAGTAAGCAATGATGTCGATTATGAAAATGCAAGATTTCAGGTTCAGTATGTCATCCGTCCCCAAACTGAAGAACTTCATGATTACCGGGGTTATGCAGGACAGATTATTTCAGGAACCTATAAAAAAGGCGACAGAATAACCATTCTTCCGGAGAATATAGAAACCACCATTTCTAAAGTGGAAACCGGCGGAACTGAAGTTGAGGAGGTATTCGCGATGCAGCCTGCAGTGATTCATTTAGAGGATGACATTGATGTAAGTCGCGGAGATTTTTTTGTGAAAACTGACCACCAGCCCAAAGTTGAAAATGAATTCGAAGCACTGGTTTGCTGGCTTGACAAAAAGGAATTTATCGAAGGAAACAAATATTTTCTGCAGCATAAAAGCAGAATCCTCAAAACTGTTGTTAAACAAATTGAATATAAAATTGATGTCAATACTTTGCAGCAGATACCTGTTACCGACTCCATAAAACTGAACGAAATTGTGAAGGTAAGACTGAAAACTGCATCACCGTTGGTTTTCGATGCGTTCGAAAAAAACAACGCCACAGGAAGTGCAGTTCTGGTCGACGAAACCAGCAATTCTACGGTTGGCGCTGTAATGCTTTTGTAGATTTTAAAAAGTTTAATTATAGTTTTCCCTTAGAACATCACAATAAATCTTTTTGATGCCGCCTGAAAGCAAAATACACAACAAATCACTGAGCGTTTTCCTGAACCTGGAAAACCTGAAAGTGCTTATTGTAGGCGGCGGAACTGAAGCTCTTGAAAGTCTTCAGTTACTTATTGAAAGTTTTCCAAAAACCGAAATCAGCCTGATTTTTGAAACTGTTTCAGAGGAAATCAAAAACTTCTCTGAAAAACAGGAAAACATCAGAGTACATGAAAGACGGTTCTTTGAAGATGATTTTTATAATGCGCACATCGCTATAATCACCGATTGCGGCGTCAGTTTTTACACCGAAATCATTGATATTGTCCAAAAGAAAAATGTGCTGATCAGCATCGCAAACAAACCGGAACTCAGTGATTTTCAACTTGAAAGTTTTATTTCGAAAACTAACGGCCCTTTGCAGGATGACCAGAAACTGAAATGGCAATATTCCAAAGAAGCGAAAAAATACAGAAGACTTGTTATTTACCTTTCGCTGGGTTTTGCCGCGTTTTTCCTCGGTATTGCCTTCGATAAATATTTTTCTTATGCCCAGGCGAAGGATTTTGTTTTTGAGATTCCCAAAGAATTTTACTGGATGCTTGCGATCGGATTTTTCGCGCAGATGGTGGACGGTGCTTTAGGAATGGGTTATGGTTTAACGAGTTCTACACTCATGTTGGGAATGGGTGTAAAACTTCCTTCCATTTCCGGCTCTATTCACACTGCAGAAATGTTTTCGAGCGCAATGAGCGGATATTCACACTATAAATACGGAAATGTAAATAAAAAAATGCTGCTCTATTTGGCTGTCCCAGGCATTATTGGCGCGGTCGCCGGCTCGCTGCTCCTTATTTATCTCGGCAACGAATATGAAGACCTTGCGAAAGGTTTAATGGCAACTTACACGCTGTTGATGGGCTATCGGATTACGCGGCTAGCATTCAGGAAAACCGTCATAAAAAAGAAAACAAACATGGGAAGACTTGGCTTTCTGGGAGGAATGATGGACGCTTTTGGCGGCGGCGGGTGGGGACCGATTGTCACTTCTACCCTTTTATCCAAAGGAAGAAAAACCAACTATGTGATCGGAACGGTAAGCATGTCGGAATTTTTCGTCACGCTGGCTGCAGCAATTGTCTTTTTTTCAAGTTTGGGTGTTTCAAATATTGAGATCATTTCGGGATTAATTATCGGCGGAGTTTTAGCAGCTCCCATTGCAGCGAGATTAGCAGGTAAAATGCCAAGAAAAACAGCGCTGATTTTTGTAGCCGCTCTGCTGATTATTTCAAGTGCTAGAAATCTTTATAAAATTTTCTTTTAAATAAAAAAACCTCCCAAACGGAAGGTTTTATATCATTTAAGTCTGACTGAATCAGATAACATTCAGTTCTTTTCCTACTTTTTCAAACGCGGCAATCGCTTTATCCAAATGTTCTTTGGTATGTGCCGCAGAAAGCTGAACCCGGATTCTGGCTTTTGCTTTCGGAACCACAGGATAGAAAAACCCGATGACATAAATTCCTTCATCCATAAGTTTTTCCGCCATTTTTTGGGCTAACGGAGCATCGTAAAGCATCACAGGAACAATCGCTGCATCACCATCAGGAATATCAAATCCTTTCGCTTTCATTTCGTTTCGGAAATATTCAGCGTTCTGCATCACCTGATCTCTCAGCGAAGTATCATCAGAAATCATATCCAGAACTTTCATCGCTGCGCCCACGATTCCCGGAGCAAGAGAATTCGAAAACAAGTACGGTCTGGAACGCTGTCTCAGCATATCAATGATTTCTTTCTTTCCGGACGTAAATCCACCTAAAGCACCGCCCAAAGCTTTTCCTAAAGTTGAGGTAATGAGATCCACTCTGCCCATTACTTCATTTGCTTCGTGAGTTCCGCGTCCCGTTTTTCCGATGAATCCAGTAGCGTGGGAATCGTCAACCATCACCAGGCAGTCGTATTTTTCCGCCAGATCGCAAACGCCTTTTAAATCGGCAACAATTCCGTCCATGGAGAAAACACCGTCTGTAACAATGATTCTGAAACGGTGATTTTTTTCAGAAGCTGCCTTCAGCTGAGCTTCCAAATCTTCCATATTATTGTTTTTGTAACGGTATCTTGCTGCCTTACACAAACGGACACCGTCAATAATTGAAGCGTGATTCAGTTCATCAGAAATAATGGCATCTTCTTCAGAAAATAAAGGTTCGAAAACCCCACCGTTCGCATCGAAACAGGCCGCATAAAGTATCGTGTCTTCCATACCCAAAAACGTCGAAATCTTAGCTTCCAGTTCTTTATGAATATCCTGAGTTCCACAGATAAAACGGACAGATGACATTCCGTAGCCGTGGCTTTCAATCATATCCTGGGAAGCTTTCATCACCTGAGGGTTATTTGAAAGTCCCAGATAATTATTGGCGCAGAAATTCAGCAGTTTTTTTCCGTTGGCTTCGATCTCCGCGGATTGTTGGGAGGTGATAATTCTTTCGGTTTTAAAAAGTCCTTCGTTTTTGATATTTTGTAACTCGTTCTGCAGGTTATCGAGATAATTTTTAGAAATCATAATTGAAATTTTTAGAAGTGCTAATTTAAGAAAAAAGCCTTCATTTCTGAAGGCTTTCTCTTTATTCTTTAATAAATTTGAGATTCTGACTGTCTATCTTAAGGAGGTAAGCACCCTTAGTAAGTGAATTTACATCGATCATCTGGCCGGCTGAATAGGTGCCGGTTTTAATCAGTTTGCCATCCAAACTGTAAATTTCATATTTCTGGTTTTTGGTAATTCCGGAAACTGAAAGCTGAGTGGAGACAGGATTTGGATATATCTTAATGACATCCTTATTTTTGGCATTCACGCCAAGAAAACCTGTATCTTTTGTTACAGTAGAATTTCTCTGGATGATTTGGTTTTCATAATTAAACTGAACAGACGCAACCGGAAAATTAACCTGATTAGAAAACACCTGATTATTCACTGTATTATTCAGAGCCAGATATGCAACCTCTCCGCCTGTCCCGTTTACCTTAATCGGTAAAGGCATTTCGAAGAAACTTACAGAAGGATGGCTTTGGGTTTGTGATACCTGAAATATTACGTTTTGATCTGCAGTTTGGTTCCAGCGGATCTGATAAGTTGGGTAACCCTGTCCGTAGATCCAGTCATTGAAAAATTCTGTAAAATCTTTACCTGTCGAGAGAAAAAGTGAATTTTTCAGATCTTCTGTCCTGGCATAGCTGTAAGCAAGATTGGGTCTCGCGTGGTAATCTTTAAGGGCCGAATAAAATGCATTTTCTCCGAGAATCCATTTTATCATCCGTACCACATATCCTCCTTTAGAATAAGTTAACCTGCCGCTAAAAATGGTGTTGATATTATTTAAATTTGCATCTGCAACGTAAACGCTGCCTCCAGTTGAACTTGTGATACTGTTCATTTCTCCTGCCAGATAACTCATAAACTGAGTATTAGTCATCAGTAATTTTTCATTCGCGACATGTTCTCCGAAGGTTGCAAAACCCTCGTTAAGCCAGATATCATTCCATGCACCGCAGGTAACTTTATCACCAAACCACTGGTGAGCCAGCTCGTGTGCAATAATTCCTCTGCTCCATGCTCCCATGGATGACATTGTAGCATGCTCCATGCCGCCGCCCCAGCCGAATTCCATATGTCCGTACTTCTCGTTTCTGTATGGATATGGTCCAAAAAACTGCTCAAAAGTATTCATCACCGTTTTGGTCCAGTCGATATTTGACATAATGGTACCGTTAGCAGCAGTAGCGGGATACACGTAATTTACGAACGGAAAAGGCGGTGTGCCCATGGTGTCATTAAATTTTGTGTAATTGGTGATACCAAGACCGATAAGATATGCAGGAATGGGATAATTGGTTTGCCAGAAAGTTAGTTTTTTTCCGCCGCTTATGAGGGTTTCCGAAAAGAGTTTTCCGTTGGCAGCTACATTATATTGGGAAGGTGTGGTAATTTTAAAATCAACTTTGTCAATCTTATCATTCATACTTTGTTTGGTTGGAAACCATTCCTGAGCTCCGTACGGTTCGGAAAGGGTAAACAGAACCGGAGTACCGCCCTGCGTCGATGTTGTAAAAGCATCTCCGGCACTCCCCACACTGGTTGGAACTCCTGAATATTTTACCGACAGCGAATCCAGCGTTGAAGATGCAATATTTGTGGGAAAATCAATTTTTAATTCTTTTGACGCCAGTTGCGTAAAATTTAGGTTGCTGCCGTGGTATTTTACTTCGGACACAGCAAGGCCGTCAGAAAGATCAAAGTATATACTTGAAATATTTTGGTTAGGAACAAAATGGCTGGTCACTGTGCCGCTTACAAACCGCTGCGCCGGATCCAGATCCAGTTCAAGTCTCTGATATTTTAGGTCGTAATTTAAGGTATTGGGATTCACATTGTATCCGATCATTTTCGAATATGTAGTGAGCTCGTTCTGCATCATACTTTTTCGGTCTGCCTCTTCATGTTTTTGGGAAAAAGCATGGCTAAAAACAAAAGAAAGAGCAATTACATAAAATTTTTTCATTCAGATTAATTTTTGGCTAAAGTTAAAAAAAACCTTTCAATAATTATTGAAAGGTTAAAAATTTTATGTTTTGTTTGAAGATTAAAGATTCAGCGCAGGTTCCAGAATCTGCTCCATTCTGCTTTTTACCTGATCTACGGATCCTGCATAATTATTAATCAGTAAAGAAAAAACCAATGTTTTGCCGGTATTTGTTTTCATATAACCCGCCAGAGTCTTTACTTTATTTAGAGTGCCTGTCTTAGCAAAAATCTGTCCGTTGCCGTTACCGTAAAACCATTTTTTCAAAGTTCCCGACTGACCGCCCACAGGCAGAGAATCAAAATATGTTTTATAATATTTTTCACCCATCAGATTCGTGAGGAATTTAGCCTGAGAAATAGGAGTAACAAGATTATTCCGGGAAAGTCCGCTTCCGTCAATATAGTTTAAACCGTTGGTATCAAAACCTACTGCATTTAAATGATCAGTGACAACTTTTCTACCCGATTCGAGTGTCTGGTCGCCATTTTTCTGAAATCCTACCATTCTCAATGTAGCCTCTGCCAGTGCATTATCACTGTGCTGATTGGTATAGAAAACAATTTCGGCTAAAGTTGGCGACTGATAAACGGTAATCATCTCTCTGTTTTCAGGATTTAGATCCGTAGTTTTAGTAATTACCTTTCCGGATACTGACAAACCGCTTTTCAGCATCGTTGCTCTCAGCGTATTGGCCAGATAAGCAGGCGCGTCAGGTAATTTAGTAGTTAAACCTGCACCTTCAAATTTATCAGCATATACCATCTGTTTGATATATGGCGAAATGTAATAGAAGTTTTTATTGTCTGCAAAAGGGTTCAGCTGTTTGGAGATCAGCTTTTCATTTTGTGGGTTAATGTCTAAAGTAGATCCTGCCGGCAGGTAATAATTTCCGTTTTCCAGCCAAACAATATTCTCAGGAAGTTTCTGGGTTTTATTGATCTTGAAAACCGCAGTCTGAATAATAATATCACCTTTCACTTTCTTAATTCCCTTATCTCCCATCGCTTTTACAAAATCAGCGATAATTTCACGGTAAGATGATGCTCCTGCTTTATTGGTTCCGAGAGAGGGATCGCCGCTTCCAACAATGTAAAGATTTCCCTGAAGATTTCCCTCTGCATCAATATTTCCCGAATATTCCAGCTGGGTATTCCAACGGAAATTTTCCCCCAGTAAATTCATTGCAGTTTCTGTCGTCAGAAGTTTTGTGGTAGAAGCCGGCACCAAAGAAGCATTCTCATTATACGAACTGACTACTTTTTTGGTTTTCGGGTCATAGATCACAAAACCCCATGATGCGTTACGCAGAACCGGATCATTCATCATTGAATTAAGATTAATGTCCACCAGTTCTTTTGGAGACATTAATTTTTCCGGCGAGCCGGAATTGGAGGAATGATTGTCGTAAGATTGAGGATAATTAGAAGAAGCGAATGTGCCCTGTCCGAATGCAAGCGACGAAAACGCAAGCGCAGAGCCGATAAATATATTTTTAAGTTGAATCATTTAATTTTACTGTTTGATTATCTGAGTAACTCTTTGTTAAGTTGAAGTATGAAATGCAAAACATAATTTCAACGGTCAAAAATATAAATTATTGCTGACGTACCGTGTTTTCACCCTAATAAAACGCCGTTAATTTTGTTAAATTTAGTTAAAAATCGACAAAAGTCATCTTTTTAATGCTCTGATATGCAGTTATTTCGTCAAATTCTTCGAAACTTTTCAGAACCAGCTGTTTAAATTCTGCATATTTTTTGCCGCGCGGAAGTTTAAGTAAAATTTGGTACTGATACATTAAATTCAGTTTCCCGATTGGTGACTTTTCAGGGCCAAGAATGCATTCTTCGGGTAAATATTTTCGCAGAATAGAACCCATAAACTGAGAAGCACGGTTTACTTTGTCTTCTTTGCGGTGTTTCAGCTCAATCATAATGAGCTTTACATAAGGCGGATAGTGGAATTTTTTCCTCTCCTCCAGAAAATGATCATAAATTTTAGCAGGATTATTTTCTTTGATTAGCTGAAAGACAGAATGTTGCGGATTGTAAGTCTGAATCAGCACTTTACCTTCACCGGAAATTCTTCCTGCTCTGCCCGAAACTTGTGTGATGAGCTGAAAAGCCCTTTCTTCCGCACGGAAATCCTGAACATACAGCATTGAATCGGCTCTCGGAATCGCGACCAGTTCAATATTATCGAAATCCAGACCTTTGGAAATCATTTGGGTTCCTACCACGATATCGGTTTCGCCTTCTTCAATTTTCTCGTATAATTTTTCGTAGGCAAACTTTTTCCGCATCGAATCGACGTCCATTCTGTCAACCTCTGAATCAGGGAAAAGCCGCGAAACTTCCTCGTGAATCTGCTCTACGCCAACGCCGCGTTCATTAAGATTTTCAGAATGACATTTTGGGCAGACCTTGGGCTTTGAAGCTTTTTGCCCGCAATAATGACATTTCATCTCATTCGAATATTTATGGTAAGTCATTACCACATCACAATTTGAACAGTAATTGACGTAGCCGCAGCTTTCACATTCAATCACATTAGCGTAGCCTCGGCGGTTGTGAAGAATCATGGTCTGTTTCTTCCTTTCCAGCTCCCGCTTCATTTCATCTATCAGTTTTAAAGAAAAATTCCCCATTACTTTTTTGGAATCCTGTTCTTCTTTAAAATTGATCAGTTCAAATTCTGGAAGCTTTACATTTCCGAAGCGTTCGCCAAGGAAAACATATTTCAGTTTGTCTTTCTGCGCCAGATAAAAAGACTCCACGGACGGCGTTGCTGACCCTAAAATCACATGTGCATGATAAAATTTTGCCAAAAGCTGCGACGCATCTTTCGCATTGAAAAATGGGGAAACTTCTCTCGGTTTGTAAGCAGAATCATGTTCTTCATCCACCACAATCAGTCCTAAATTCAGGAAAGGAAGAAACAGCGCATTACGGGTTCCGATAAGTATTTTGAGGTTATTGTTCTTCACATTTCTCCATACTTCCACTTTCTCAAAATCGGTAAGTTTCTGGTGATAAAAGCCAAGCTGTTTGCCGTATTTTTTTTCTAAACGCTGAACAATTTGTTTCGTAAGTGAAATTTCGGGAAGAAGAAATATGACGTTTTTCCCGGCAGCAATTGTTTCTTCAATTTTCTCTAAATAAATATGTGTTTTGCCTGAAGAAGTGACGCCGTGCAGCAGAACATTCTTTCCTGATTCAAACGCTTCGTCAATTTCTTTTCCGGACAGAAGCTGAGCATCCGTGAGTTTTTCAATATTCTCTATCTCGCCTTCATAAGTTTCCAGACGGTCTTTCTGAATAAAATACTCGTAAACCAGATTTTTTTCTGCCAGAGATTTCAATTGAGCATGTGCAAAATTGCCTTCTTCAAAAAAGTCTGATTTTTTTACAGGGTTTTCAGGATTTTCGGTATGTTTTTCAAGAAGTAAAAGGAAGAATTCCTGCTGTTTTGGAGAACGTTTAAGTTCCAGAAGTATTTCCGGAAGTTTTCTTTTACCTAATTCCTCTTCATTTATTTTTAAATATGCTACTTCTTTCGCTCTGTATTTTTCCGCAATTTTTTCATCAATTTCAATGTACTGCAAATCGATGAGTGAATTGATGGTTTTTACAATTTCTTTTTTGGGAATAAATGCTTCGATCTCCGTTACATTAATGAGCTGCCGAACTTCCAATGCCTGAATAAGATACATTTCGTTGACATCCAGATTCTGAAAATCAACAGTCACATTCGGTTTTAATTTTAGATACGTCTCACTTTCCAGTTTTAAGGAAGACGGAAACGCAAAGCGGTAAATTTCACCCAAATTACACAGGTAATATTCGGAAAGCCACTGCCAGAAACGGATCTGTTCTTTCGGTAAGATCGGAAAATCATCCAGAATATTAATAATTTCTTTCGGGACAAAAGTTTCAGGATCGTTGCGGTGAATTTCAATGACAATTCCTGTATAAATTTTCTTTCCGCGGAAAGATACCAAAACCCGCATTCCGGGTTCAATAATCCCAAGTAATTCATCCGGAACTTTGTAGGTAAAAGTTCCTTTAAGGTTAAGCGGTAAAATAATCTGGGCGAATGTCAAGTTTGAAATTTGGGGATTTAAGTTAAATCAGAATCTCTCGGATCCGTTTTCATGGACAAATTTAATGAAAAAAATACAGCGTTGATAAGTAACTCTTGGTCCGTAAAAATTTTGCTGTGAATACCAACTAAAAGGATGATTTTAAAAACAAAAACGGGCAAAAGCCCGTTTATTTATATTATTGTCTGAAAAAAAACCCAAACTGCTTGCCCGTTCTTATAGAACCTGCCTTTACTTTTTTCTTCTTTTCAGTTCTTTATCAATCAGTCCAAGTTCTCTGCCGGTTTGGCCGGCAACTGAAGTATTTTCCTGGGCCCGTCTTGTAAGGTAAGGTACAACATCCTTCACCGGACCATAAGGAAGATACTTGCAGACATTGTATTTTTCTGCACCGAGATAATAAGTAATATTATCGCTCATTCCGTAAAGCTGTCCAAAATAAATCTGATGATGATCGTGAGGTAAACCCATCGCTTTCATTTTATCCATAACCAGTTCGGTAGATTTTTCGTTGTGGGTACCGAAAAATGCGGAAACAACGTCTAAATTGTTCAACACAAAATCAATCGCTGCATTATAGTTGTCGTCAGAAGCCTGCTTGGTTGGCTGAATCGGATCAGGATAATTCATCGCTGCTGCGCGTTCCCTTTCTTTTTCCATATACGCTCCGCGGACAAATTTATAGCCCAGGAAATAGTTTTTCGCTTTTGCTCTTTCTAAATCTTTCGCGAGATACTCCAATCTGCCAGTTCGGTACATCTGAATGGTATTCCAAACAATGGCTTTTTCTCTGTTGAATTTTTCCATCATTTCGTTCACCAGATCATCGGTCGCATCCTGCATCCAGCTGTCTTCGGCATCAATCATCAATACTACATTTCTGTCAAATGCCATCTTACAAACTTCCTCATATCTTCTCACTACTCTAGCCCATTCCTCTTTTTGGGAAGCCGTCAGTTCAACCTTTTTTCCTACTTCTTCATAAATTTCAATCCGTCCGAAACCGGTTGGTTTAAAAACCACAAACGGGATCGCCGGATTTCCTTCAGCAAATTTGATGTTTTGCTTAATTTCTTCACAGGTATCGTCAAAAACACTTTCTTCGGCTTTACCTTCAATTGCATAATCGAAAATACTTCCGACGTGATGTTTAAACATCTGCTTTACCACTTTCATGCTTTCCTCGCGGGTTTCGCCGCCACAAAACTGCTCAAACAAAGTTTGTTTAACCACTCCGGTCACAAAAGGAAAATTTTTCTCTACGGTAAAATTAAGTACAGAAATTCCCAATTTTGTTACAACCGGCTGCTCAATGGCTTTGAACATCCAGTATGCTTTTCTGAGTTGTGAATCGGATTTGTCGGCGAACGCAATTTGGGTATTGTTGAAAATGCTCATGGGTAATTTTAAATTAAGCAAATTTAACGATACTATATGAATTGAAAAAACGAATTTATAGTTTAATTTTGTGACAAATTTCATGATATGATTACAGTTTTAGACCAGAATTTTTCTCAGCTCAACATTTTTATAGAAGGGCTAAAACCTTCTCAACTTTTTATTCTGGTTGATGAACATACACATGAATATTGTCTTCCCGCGCTTTTGGGCAATCTGGAAACCGAAATCCCTTTCGAAATTATTGAAATTGAAGCCGGAGAAGAACTCAAAACCATTGAAACCGCGACCCAGCTTTGGGAAATACTCTCCGAATTTAAAGCTGACAGAAAATCTTTGATGATCAACCTTGGAGGCGGTGTGATTACCGATCTGGGTGGTTTTGTAGCTTCCACTTATAAAAGAGGTATTAAATTCATCAATCTTCCGACGACACTTTTAGGAATGTGCGACGCTTCCATTGGAGGTAAAACGGGCATTGATCATCAGTTTCTTAAAAACGTGATCGGGACTTTTGCCGAACCTGAACAGATTTTTGTTTACCCGGATTTTTTGCTGACTTTACCTTTTGAAGAACTTAGAAGTGGTTTTGCGGAAATGCTGAAGCACGGATTAATTGCGGACGGAAAACACTGGAGCGATTTAATTTCTATAGAACATCTGACGCCGGAAGATATTTTCCAATTCATCGAAACTTCAATGAAGATCAAACAGAAAGTGGTGGAAATGGATTTTAGGGAACAGAATATCCGGAAAACTTTAAATTTCGGACACACGATCGGGCACGCACTTGAAAGTTTATTTCTCCAGAGAAACCAACAGATTCCGCACGGTGAAGCGGTTGCACTGGGAATGATCTGCGAAACCAGGCTTTCATTTCTTGAGAACTTAATCAGCGAAGAGACTTCAAATGAAATCATCAGAAACATCAGAAAATTCTATCCTTATATACCGATCTATAGTTTTGCAACCGCCGATATCATTGGTCTGATGAAGAATGATAAAAAAAATACGGACGGAAATATCAGTTTTTCCCTGATTAATAAAATTGGCAGCTGTAAGTTTGACTGCTCAGTTCCTGAACAGAATATCGTTTCCACATTAGATTTTTACCAGAATTTAGCTTAATCCCAATAATTCAGAGCTATTCAAAGCATAATACTGATTATTTTTTCTCCATTTTCTTTCGTATATTTTTTGATTTTAATTAATTGAAAATCAATTTTTTATACATATTTAATTTTAAACTGCTGTTTAGTTTTTCTTTAAATTAATTGATTTTGGCACAGCGTTTGTCACCTCCTTCATGTAAAACGAATTTAAAAACGTGAATTTGACAAGGCTTTTTAAATAAAACAAATTTTAGCAATACAATTTTTTTTAGCCCAATAGCCATTATCAAATTCACAAAAAAATTAATTAAAATTTAATATTATGAAAAAGTTATTTTTAGGTGCAGCAGTTGCAATGAGTTCATTGACATTCGCACAACAGTTTGGTATTAAAGCAGGGATGAACGTATCTTCACTTTCTAACGATTCATCACTAAGTGATCAGCAATCAAAAATCGGATTTAATGCAGGTGTATTTATGAATGCTCCTTTAGCAGAAAACTTCAGCATTCAGCCAGAGCTTATCTATACTCAGTATGGTGCAAAAGGTACTTATAATGCGGATGTTGTAACTCCAAACGGAGTACAGAATCAGAAATTTTCTTCTGCAACTCATTTAGATTACATCGCATTGCCAGTAATGTTCCAATACAACGCAACTCCAAGTTTCTATTTAGAAGCAGGTCCTGAATTTGGATTATCTGTAAGTGCAAAAGACAAAGTGAAAAACGAAACAACTGGAGAAACTCTAGCAGAATCTGATAACTACAAAGACAGCATCAACGGATTTAATTTCGGTGTTGGTTTAGGTGCAGGTTACTATTTTACTCCTAATGTAGGCTTAACTGCAAGATATGTAGCAGGTCTTACTGATATCGCTAAAGACAGACCAAGCGGATCTGATTCAGTGAAAAACAATGTATTCCAAGTAGGATTGGCTTACAAATTCTAAGACTCACACACTTATTACATTCATATAAAAAAGGTTGGGAAATTATTCCCAACCTTTTTATTTTATTCATCTGTATAATCAGGACTCGGACCTGCGGGTACCGGGTACACTTCCGTAAAACAGCCAAAACAGTGGCTAGAACTTCCCAAAATAACTTTGAGATTATCCATACTTAAAAATTCCAGTGAATCTACGCCAAGATAATCCCTTAATTCCTCAACTGTCATATTTGCGGAGATTAAATCTTTTTTTGAAGGTGTATCAATTCCCAGATAGCACGGTGCAATAATGGGCGGTGAAACACTTCGGAAATGAATTTCTTTGACTCCGGCTTCTTTCAGAATTTTAACCAAACGTTTCGAAGTTGTTCCCCGAACAATGGAATCATCGATGATCACTACCCTTTTCCCTTTTATTTCTGAAACAATCGGATTAAGTTTTAAGTTGACAATTCTTTCCCTCATTTCCTGAGTCGGGACAATAAAACTTCTGCCGATATAACGGTTTTTAATCAGAACCGGCCGGAAAGGAATGCCTGACGCAATGGAAAAACCAATCGCCGCCGGAACTCCAGAATCGGGAACACCAATTACAATATCAGCTTCCACAGGAGCCTGCTCCCAGATTTTCATACCGGATTTTTCGCGGATTTCATGAACATTGATTCCTTCCAAAGTGGAATCGGGTCTGGCAAAATAAATATATTCGAAAGCGCAGATCCTGTTTTCGCAGTTTTCTTTAACTAAAAACGATTTCAGGCCTTTTTCATTTTCACTGGTATAGACAATTTCTCCGGGCAAAATGTCTCTCACATATTGTGCACCTACCGCGTCTAAAGCAACAGATTCTGAAGCCGCGACAAAAGTTTTTTCATCAATTGCTCCTAAAACCAAAGGACGGATTCCGTGAAAATCGCGGAAAGCAAAAAATTTATTTCTCGTCATTCCAACCACTGAATATGCACCTTCAATTTTTTCCATGGTTGCTTTAATGGCGCCTCTTAAGCCTAAATCCAGGTTTTTCTGAATCAGCCTTAAGATCACTTCCGAATCCGAAGTTGCTTTGAAAACCACACCTTCTGCCTCCAGTTCTTTTTTGAGTTCGTCAGCATTGGTTAAATTTCCGTTATGTGCGATGGACAGGATAATCTGATCATACTCATTCTTCGCAAAAAATGGCTGGAAATTGTACTTCTTCTTGTCACCTGCGGTCGTATATCTGGTATGCCCGATTGCTGAATTTCCCATAAAAGTTTCTGGTTCGCGGATGTTTTTATAAACATCAAGCACCAAACCTTCATCTTTAATATTGAAAATCTTTCCGTTTTTCATCACAGAAATTCCGCAAGCTTCCTGGCCGCGGTGCTGCAGTGCAAAAAGGCCGAACTGGGAAAGCGAAAATGTATCCAGATCAGTATCGGAATACATCCCGAAAATCCCGCATTCTTCCGACGGAGCATCAAAAACGTCTTCTGTTTTCAGCAGATTTCTTCCGTATGTTCTTTCTTTAAACTGGTTTAAATAATCATCTCTGTGTCGTTGTAAATCTTTCATTTTTTACTTTTCTCCAAAAAAATTATTTGTTCAAAACTTTTTTCAATCTTTCGTAGATCTCAACATAAGCTTCGGTAACTCCGCCCAAATCCCTTCTGAAACGGTCTTTATCGAGTTTTTTCATGGTATCTTTATCCCAAAGCCTGCAGGTATCAGGAGAAATTTCGTCAGCCAGAATAATTTGTCCGTCGGAGGTTTTCCCTAATTCTATTTTGAAATCAACGAGTATGATATTCATTTTATCGAAGAGATCGATCAGGATATCATTGATATCGGAAGTAAGCTCGTACATTTCATCAAGCTCATCATAAGTCGCAGCGCCAAGAAAAACCGCGTGATGATCGTTGATTAACGGATCACCCAGTTCATCTTTTTTGTAGCAGATATCGAAGATGGTTACCGGCGATTTAATGCCTTCCTCAACTCCAAGTCTTTGAGCCATACTTCCGGCGGAGTAATTTCTGACCACCATTTCTAACGGAATAATATGTACTTTTTTCACCAGCTGCTCTCTTTCATCGATTTTTTTAATGAAATGAGTTGGAATTCCTTTTTCATTTAAATATTCGAAAATCAGCGTTGTAATGGCGTTATTCATTTCTCCTTTCAAATCTACACTTCCTTTTTTCTGTGCGTTGAAAGCGGTTGCATCATCTTTGAAACGTACAATCACTTCATCCGGATGATCCGTTTCGAAGACCTGTTTTGCTTTTCCTTCATAAAGCATTGCTCCTTTTGTCATTTTTACTTTTTATTTGATTTTATTTTTATTCTTTTCACTTAAATTTTAACTAAAATTCCTGTTATCACAGCAATTCCAAAACTCAGTAATGTTCCTATCAAAACGTATTCTGTGAGTTTACGCTGCTTCGCTTCTGCCAAATCGCTGAATCTGAAAACCGATTTCGCGGCAATCATAAAACCCACGCCTTCCCAATGGTTTACAACGATAAACACAAAAACCAAAAGCCGTTCTAAAATACCGATATATTTACCTGCGTTGACGAGAGATTCAGTCTGTAATTTGCTGTGTTCAACAGTAACCGGCGTCCAGATCGAGATTAAAGTTTTAATTAATATTGAAGAAGGAACGGTTAAGAATACAGCGGCAGTAAGCAGTTTTAAATTTTCCGGATTGAAGAAATCTTCCCATCTGAAATAAGGAAAATAAATCACTGATAATACTGATATTACGGCAACATGCAGCAGCTGATCCACAAAAAACCACGTTCTTTTTGTTTTGTGATTTTGAAAGCTGAGTTTGATCCAGTCGATTAGAAAATGCGTCACGCCAATAATCACGGCGATCCACCAAAGGTTTAAATCCCACAAAAAAACGAAAGAAAAAACGGTATGAACCAGCACGTGGAGATATAAATAAATACTTCCGGCTTTTTTTCTCTCTTTATCAGCAACCCATGAATTTGGCTGGAGAAGAAAATCTCCCAATAGATGCGCTAATATGAGGGGAATAAAAATCATTACAGTTCTGTTATTTTTTTTCTGAAATATAGATCTGTTTCGTGAATAAGATCATAATTGGATCGTTTAACTCTTTGACTGACCGATGATTGGGTAATATTAAAATCTTTCGCCAGTTCATCCTGAGTGAGTTCAGAGTTGGTGAGCAACCGGTGAATTATTTCTGCCGTTGCTACGGTCCAGTTATCAAAATCGATGGAAGCCCATTTAAAAAGGATATTGAGATCGCGGTTCACTTTATCGTTTTCGGTTTTAATCGCCAAAGTTTTTCCTTCTGCTTTGATATCGTTTAAAAGTCTTCCGGAATTAACATACGCTGAACCGTTTGATTCGGTTATTTTTTCAGATAAAAAAACTTCGTTTCCTATTCCGATTGCCAGTCTAACGTCTAAATTTTCAAAAGTTCTGATTAAAGATTTAATGACTAAACATTTCCGAAAAACCTCATCAACACAACATTTAACCTGAAACTCATCTCCGCGGTACACTTCCCAGTTTTCCGGTGTTGCTGACCAGCTTCCTAAAAGATTTTTCAGTTTAGGAAGCCACAGTTCAGAATCATTTTTTTGAGAATTGATAATATCCCCGGTTATAATGGCAATCATTTTACAAATATAAGCAATTATACTTATAAACTAAAAATATAAGTTAAAAAGCTAATATATTCGGTTTATAAGGAAATACACTTATAAATCAGATTATTATTTAAAAACCTTATAATTCTTATTTATCAGCTAAAAAGCTTATTTAAAATATTCAACTCCGTTTCTGAAAATATTGTGATAATTCACCGTTGGAATGTTTTTAAGTAAACCTTCTGCAAATCTTTCGGGATGCCCCATTCTTCCGAAAATTTTCCCGGATTTACTGGTTATCCCTTCAATACCGAACAACGAATTATTAGGATTAAACGGCATTCCGTGAGCGATATTTTCATCGAAGTCGATATATTGTGTTGCAATCTGTCCGTTTTCGTACAGTTCTTTAATCACCTTTTCCGAAGCCATAAAACGTCCTTCGCCATGAGAAATCGGAACGGTATAAATCTGATCCTGCATTCCTTTCAGCCACGGCGAACCGTCATTGGTCACTTTGACATTGACCATCTGCGAAATGTGCCTTCCGATTGCATTGTGCGCTAAAGTCGGCGAATTTTCATCCAAATCCCGAATTTCCCCGAAAGGCAAAAGCCCCGATTTCACTAGCGCCTGAAAACCATTACATATTCCCAGAATCATCCCATCGCGTTCGAGCAGCTGGTGAACCGCATTTTTCATCTTTTCGTTCTTTAAAACGTTTACGATGAACTTTGCAGAACCGTCCGGTTCATCACCTGCTGAAAAACCGCCTGAAAACACTAAAATCTGCGACTGATTAATTTCAGAAATCCAGGCATCCAGACTTTCGTTGAGAAGATTGTGATTCAGATTGATAAGCGGCAGACTCGCCACTTCGGCACCTTCTTTTCTGAATGCGTTCTGCGTTTCATATTCACAGTTTGTACCCGGAAAAACAGGGACAAAAACTTTCGGTTTGGCCAAATGATGTTTACGGATATTCACAGTGGCTGCATTTACTGCGCTGAATTTTCCATCGATCTCAATAACCGTTTTTTCCTTTTCAACAGTAGGAAACAAACCTTCAAAAGTTCCTTTCCAAACAGGCAACAAATCTGAAATACTGAATTCTTGGTCATTAATAATTAAACTTTTATTATGGCTGACCGTACCGATGACCTGCAACAGATCATTTTCCAAATCTGAAGAACTTTCAATAATTAAACTGCCGATATTTTTGTTTAAAAGCAATTGCTCGTCCAATGAAATTTCAGCGCCCAACTGATTGCCGAAACTCATTTTAGCCAATGCCACAGCCACTCCGCCGTCTTTTACCGTTTTAACAGAAACAATTTTTCCGGACTTGATATTTTCAAAAATAAAATTGAAAACTTTCTTTAAATTTTCATAATCCGGCAAACCATTTTCCTCAGGAATATGATGGAAGAAATACAGTTTATTGCCGGCTTTTTTAAGCTCCGGAGAAATAATATTTTTCTTTTCGCCATTTGCACAGGCAAAAGAAATCAAAGTCGGCGGCACATTGATATCCTGAAAACTTCCGCTCATAGAATCTTTTCCGCCAATTGCAGCGAGTTCAAAATTCATTTGGGCATCGTATGCACCGAGAAGTGATGCCAGAGGTTTTCCCCATTTCTGAGGGTCGTTTCCTAATTTTTCAAAATATTCCTGGAAACTCAGACGGATATTTTTATAATTTCCGCCCATTGCAACAATTTTGGCGACACTTTCCAACACGGCATTCGCAGCACCGATCATGGAATTCTGTGCAGAAATTTCAGCATCAAACCCCCAACTCGCAAGAGAAACGGTTTCGATATTCTCAGCATTCAGAATCGGTAAAGTCTGAACGCTTCCTTCCATTTCCGTTTCCTGATATTTTCCGCCAAAAGGCATCGCTACTGACGTTCCGCCAACAGAAGCGTCAAACATTTCAGCAAGGCCTTTCTGTGAAGCTGTATTTTTATCAGAAAGTGCTTTCCGGAAATTTTCCCCGGAAAAAGAAATATTTTGAGTTTCAACAGGTTTTAAATGAGAAATTTCAGCATGCTGAGATTTTGCGCAGCCGTTGGTATCCAGGAATTCCCTGCTTAAATCAACGATTTTATTTCCCTGCCAAAACATCTGCATTCTTCCGGAATCCGTTACCTTCGCCACTTCTACCGCTTTAATATTTTCCTTCTCGCAAAAACTGATAAACTTTTCTTTGTCGTTTGCGTCAATTACAACCGCCATTCTTTCCTGAGATTCAGAAATGGCCAGTTCAGTTCCATTCAGACCTTCATATTTCAGAGGCAGAATATCAAGATTTATTTCGAGCGAATCCGCAATTTCGCCGATTGCAACAGAAACTCCGCCAGCACCAAAATCGTTTGATTTTTTAATTAAACGCGTGACCTCAGAATTTCTGAAAAGTCTTTGAATTTTCCGCTCTTCCACCGCATTTCCTTTCTGAACTTCGGTAGACAAAGTATGGATTGAAGTCTCATCCTGAACTTTAGAACTTCCGCTTGCACCACCTACGCCGTCTCTTCCGGTTGCTCCACCTAATAAAATCACAAGGTCGCCGGCTTGAGGTTTCTCCCGTCTTACCCAGTCTTTTTTAACAGCTCCAACAACGAAACCAACTTCCATTCGCTTTGCTTTGTAACCGTCGTGATAAATTTCGTTCACTAAAGTCGTGGCTAAACCGATTTGGTTTCCGTAAGAAGAATAGCCGTTTGCAGCCTGTTTGGTAATCGTACGCTGGGGAAGTTTTCCCGGTAAAGTTTCAGAAATCGGTTCTAAAACATCAGCTGCTCCCGAAAGCCGCATCGCCTGATACACAAAAGCTCTTCCTGATAAAGGATCACGGATTGCTCCGCCTAAACAGGTTGAAGCACCGCCAAATGGTTCAATTTCAGTGGGGTGGTTATGAGTTTCATTTTTGAATAATAAGTACCAAGGTTCTTTTTTACCGTCAAATTCTGCTTCTATTTCTATGGTACATGCGTTGATTTCATCGGAAACAACAAGATTTTCGAGCTTTCCGGTTTTGTGAAAATAACGCGCACAAACGGTAGCTAAATCCATTAAAGAAATGGGCTTCGCTTCCCGTCCCAGAAACTTTCTTTTTTCTAAATAATCGTTGAATATATTTTCTAAAGTAGATTTAAACAATCCATTAAACTGAATATCAGTTAATTCTGTTTCAAAAGTGGTGTGACGGCAATGATCGCTCCAGTAGGTATCCAGAACTTTAAGTTCGGTTTCTGTAGGATTTCTATTTTCAGACTTAAAATGATTCTGGATGAATTCAAGATCATCAAAACCTAAAGCAAAACCATGCCCGTCATAGAAATTCCGCAGTTCAGCAGCAGAATAACCGATGAAACCTTCATGAACAATTACCGGATCCGGAGTTTCTTCTTTCGGAATTTCAAGTTTTGAAAGGTCTTTTTCCTGACTTTCAACTTTATTGATAAGATGATTTTTTATCTTTTCCACCTCAGACCGATCGATACCAAAAAGTTCAATCAGTTTTCCGCTTCTTACCTTCGAATTTTCATTTTCAGTGAGCAAAGCGATACACTGTTCTGCTGAATCTGCGCGCTGGTCATATTGTCCCGGCAAAAATTCTGTTGCAAAATGAATATTGCCGGCCGGATTTTCATGATGCAGAATATCGGTTACCGGATCCACAAAAGTATTAAAAACAACCAGGTTAAGTTCACTTTCGTCAATCCCGAAAACATCATAGATGTTATAGACTTTTACATCCTGAATATTCGGACCGATATTCTTTATTTCATTGAAAATTTTTGGACTTTCAACATCGAAAATTCCACGTTTCTCTACGAAGATTCTTTTTTTCATTTTTACTTTTATTAATAGAATTTAATTCTATTCTTTGTTTAAAATCCCTTCGGGGGACTGCGTAAGTATTTTATTTTACTGAAGATAATTACCAAAAAAAATGCAGACAAAATCGCCTGCATAAATTTACACTTTAAGGTCAGCTTCTAAGCCGATCAGGTCGCTGTATTTATCCAAAATAGGCTGCACCTCGTTCCTGATAAATTCTTCAGTCTGAACCGGAGCAAAACCGATGAAGTTTTTCGGGTCGAGAATTTCCATGAATTTGGTTTTATCAAGCTTCAGAGAAGAGTCGTTCATGATTCTTTCAATCAGATCATTTTCCTTTCCTTCCATCTTCACCTTTTTGCTGGCTTCCATGGAGTGAACGCGAATAGTTTCATGAATTTCCTGCCGGTCGCCGCCCGCCTTCACTTCTTCCATAATGATGTATTCGGTAGCCATAAACGGCAATTCATCCATAATATGTTTGTGAATTCGGTTTTCGTAAACCACAATTCCGTTCATGATGTTATTCCAAATCAGCAGAATGGCATCTATCGCAAGAAATGACTGCGGAATTGCAAGTCTTTTGTTTGCGGAATCATCGAGTGTTCTTTCAAACCATTGCGTTGCAGCTACCATTGCGGAGCTAGAAGAAAGAGACATCACGAATTTGGACAGCGCTCCAATTCTTTCAGAACGCATCGGGTTTCTTTTATAAGCCATTGCGGAAGAACCAATCTGGTTTTTCTCGAAAGGTTCCTCTATTTCCTTTAGATTCTGTAAAAGCCTTAAATCATTGGTAAATTTATGGGCTGACTGTGCGATATTGGAAAGCAGCGCCATCACTTTCGCGTCGATTTTTCTGTCGTAAGTCTGTCCGGAAACCCCAAACACTTTTTCGAAGCCAAAACGTTTTGATAGTTCTTTATCCAGATGCTGAACTTTGGAATAATCGCCTTCAAAAAGTTCCAGAAAACTCGCGGCGGTTCCGGTTGTTCCTTTTACTCCGCGGAATCTTAGTGTTTCCAGGAAAAACTCAAGTTCCTCAAAATCTAAAATTAAAGACTGCAGCCAAAGTGTCGCTCGTTTTCCAACCGTCGTAAGCTGTGCCGGCTGATAATGGGTAAAGCCAAGCGTCGGCAGATCTTTGTATTTTAAAGCAAAATCTGAAAGATTTTTAATAACGTTGACCATTTGCTTTCTTAAAAGAAGCAATCCGTCCCGCATTTGAATTAAATCGGTATTGTCTCCTACAAAAGCAGAAGTGGCTCCAAGGTGAATAATTCCCTTTGCCAGAGGCGCGTCGTCACCATAGGTATGCACATGTGCCATCACATCATGACGGAATTTTTTCTCGTAATCCGCGGCTTTCACATAATCAATGTTATCTGCATTGGCTTTGAGCTGCGCAATCTGTTCGTCGGAAATGTCGAGCCCTAAATCTTTTTCGATTTCGGCAAGAGCGATCCATAATTTCCGCCAGTTCCTGAACTTGTTGTTCGGGGAGAAATTATAGAGCATTTCCTCACTTGAATAGCGTTCTTCAAGAGGATTTTTGTAGGAATTCATTCTTTCTTTTTACTTTATTAGATGCACAAATTTAAGAAAATTAAAAGAATTTGCAGAGAAGCCGGGCGAATTTTTCACCAACAAATCCTTCCGATTTTATGATTAAAATTTAAAATTAAAGTAGTTGTCAGCGTCCGCGGAAATCCTTCATTGTATCGTAAACGCCAAAAACATTCTTCATCACCCAGTCAAAGATTGGGATCGGTAAAATTCCCTGGGACAAACGGATAAACCAATAAGGCAATGGCATTGCAAGCATTTTAGTTTTGCTTTCAATGGCTTTAATAATTCTTTCGGAAGTTGGTTCAGGCTCCAGAATTGGCAACAGTTTAGATTTTACGCCATCGAACATTCCGGTGTTGATGTAGAACGGCATAATCGTGGTAACAGAAATATTTTTGCCGAGTTGTTCCATTTCCAACCGCAGGCTGTCACTCCAACCTACAACGGCCCATTTGGAAGCAGCATAAACCGACATTTTAGGATTCGAAATTAAGCCCGCGGAAGAAGCAATGTTGCAGATTGCACCTGAATTTTCAGCCATCATTCCTGATAAAAACTCCAAACCGACGTGCATGAACGCGTTGGAGTTAATCAACATACTTTTATGAATCTGGTCGTGCGTGTGTTCATGGAAATACTTACCAACAACAATTCCGGCATTGTTGATCAGAACATCAACTTTTCCCACGTCCGTTCTTACTTTCTGTGCATTAATTTTAATATCATCCAGATTAAAAACGTCAGTTATATAAACTAAAATTTCACCGCCCATCCCGGAAAATTCTTCCTTGGTTTTGGCCAAAGCATCTTCATTAATATCCCAGATCACCAGTTTTCTTGCTCCTCTTTCCAAAGATTTCCTAGCCATTATTTTACCGATTCCGGAGCAGCCGCCTGTAATGAGAACAGTTTTGTTTCTAAAATCCATTTTATTTTTATCTGTGATTTTTAAAGTAAATTTGTTTAGAATAATAAATTAAAAGTAATGAATTTCGAAGATATAATTGTGGCTCAAAGAACATTTTTCAACAGCCAGAAGACCAAGAATTTAAAGTTTAGAAAGAGAAATCTGGAAAAATTTCGGGATCTTATCATCAAATATGAAGAGCTCTTATATGAAGCTATTTATAAGGATTTCGGAAAATCAAAGTTCGACACTTTCACAACTGAGATCGCTTTCATTCTAAAGGATATTGATTTTTATTTAAAAAACCTCAATTCACTTGCAAAACCAAAAAAAGTAAAAACAAACCTTGCCAATCAGTTTGGGTCGAGTAAAATTTACAGCGAACCGCTGGGCTGCACCTTAGTGATCGGCGCATGGAATTATCCTTATCAGCTTTCACTTTCTCCGATGATCACCGCTTTAGCCGCAGGAAACACCTGCGTTCTGAAACCAAGTGAAGTGGCGGAAAACACGATGAAAGCCATGGCTAAAATCATCAATGAGAATTTTCCTGAGGAATATCTTTTTGTTGCACAAGGCGGTGTGGATGAGATTATAGAGATTTTGAAATTCAAATTCGACAAGATATTTTTCACCGGAAGCACGAAAGTGGGACAAATCGTTTACGAAGCTGCAGCGAAAAATTTAACTCCCGTAACTCTGGAACTCGGCGGAAAAAGCCCGGCAATTGTCACGTCAAGCGCAGATTTCGAAGTGGCTGCAAAAAGAATTGTCTGGGGAAAATTCCTGAATGCCGGCCAAACCTGTGTCGCTCCGGATTATATTTTAGTCGACGAAAAGGTAAAAGACAGTTTTCTGGATGCTTTGAAATCTTACATTCTGAAATTTAATTATGCTCCCAGATCCGAACATTACACTCAAATTATCAATCAAAGAAATTTTGACCGACTGGTGAGTTTAATTGAGCAGGAAAAAATTTACACCGGCGGAAATTACGACGCTGAAAAAAGATATATTGAACCTACTGTTTTATACAATATAAGCTGGGAAGATCCTGTGATGCAGGAAGAAATTTTCGGACCGCTATTGCCCGTTTTAACCTTCAGCAATTTTAATGAAGCTTTAATCAGAATCGCAGAGAATGAAAAACCGCTCGCCGCTTATTTATTCACGAAAAATTCTGAAGAAAAGGAAAACTTTTGTTCCAAAATATCATTCGGAGGTGGGTGTATTAATGACGTCATCATGCATCTGAGCAATGAAAACCTGCCTTTCGGAGGCGTCGGAAATTCCGGAATTGGAAACTATCACGGAAAATTCGGCTTTGACTCTTTCTCGCATCAAAAAGCGGTTTTGGAAAGAGCAACCTGGGGCGAACCGGATTTTAAATATCCGCCGTATACAGAGAAAAAACTGAACTGGATCAAAAAATTACTGTAAAAAAAAATCCCGCAAATCTGCGGGATTTTTTTTATTTTAAGACTTCGTAGTCCATTTCAGAAAGAACTCCTTTACCTTTTCTTTGCTGTATCCTTTTCCTTCCTCCAGCACTGCGCTGTCCTGGGTATGAATCATTTTTCCGTTTTTATCTAAAACGATAAAAACCGGATAACCGAATTTTTCACCTGGATTATCATACTGAGCAAAAACCTTTGCGTTTTTGTTTTCCGGAGAATAATTTAAATGGTAGTATAGGTAGTTTTTGTCTACAATCTCTTTTAACTCAGGCGTGGTCTGCACGAAATTATTAAATCTCAGACACCAGATACACCAGTTTCCGCCCGCCTGCAGGATCACGTTTTTATTTTCAGCCTTAGCCTGTTTTACCAGTTCGGCAATTTTCGCTTCCGCATTTTCGGCTGCATTATAAGGTTTAGGAAGCTTTGCTTTCTCTTCTGCTGCAAGTTTTTTCTTCGCTTCCAGAATGGCAGTACTGTCGGAAACAACCGCCACAGATGCCGCGTCAGCCTTCGTTTCAATTTTTGAATCTGCTTTTTGGGAGCAAGCTAAACCCGTGATAAGAAGCGCTGAAAACGCCAAAACTTTTATTTTACTGTTTTTCATTGATCTTTAAATTAAATTAACGGTGCAAAATAACAAAAATAGAGCCAATGATCCACTTTATAATTACTAAATTTGCAAACTGTTTATGAATTTTCTATTTAAAATAATTATCCTTTTTTCAAAACTGCCTTTAAAAGTTTTGTATCTGATTTCAGATTTGATCTTTTTCGTAATCTACATTCTGGTGGGTTACAGAAAAACCGTGGTCTCCGAAAACCTGAAGAATTCTTTTCCTCACAAAACACCCGGAGAACGCAATAAAATACAGAGAAAATTTTACCTGAATTTCTCTGACTATATCGTTGAAACCCTGAAATCGTTTACCGTTTCGTCCACCGAGCTCCGCGTGCGGGTGCAGCATATCAATCAGGATGTATTTCACGAAGCTAAAGCAGAAAACAAAAATGTAATTCTTCTGGCCGGCCATATTTTCAATTGGGAATGGTTTAATGCATTGGCAACCATCATTCCTCAGGAAAACTGTTTTCCCGTTTACAGAAGGGTACAGAGCAATTTTTGGGAAGAACGGATCAAAGCAATCCGGAACAGGTTTGGCAACGAGGCTTTAGAAGCGAAAGAAGTAATCCGTCACATTTTCAAAAATAAGAATGACGGAAATTCAGTGTATATGTTTGTGGCGGACCAAACTCCGCACGTCTCGGAAGTAACTTACGGTTTAAACTTTCTGAATCAGAGAACTCCTGCATTTATCGGTTACGACAAGCTTTCTACAAGGATGGATCTGGCATTTGTTTTTTGTGAAATGAAAAAAGTGAAGCGAGGCTATTATCAGATCAACTACTACAGAATTTATCCGGACGGAGAAAAATTTGTTGAGCATGAGGTGGTGAAAAAATTCCACAAACTGCTTGAAAACAACATTAATAAAAGACCCGACAATTATCTTTGGTCGCACAGAAGATGGAAATATCAGCACGCGATTAAAGTAATGGAAACTGAAATTTAATAATCTCAAATCATCTGAATTGAATTTAGCAATCGCCATATTAAACTGGAACGGAAAAAGCTGGTTGGAAAAATTTCTTCCCACCGTGAATGCGCATTCCGAAAATGCAGAAATTTATGTGATTGATAATGCCTCAACCGATGATTCTGTACAGTTTTTAACATCGAATTTTCCGAATGTAAAAATTATCAGGAATCTGACAAACTTCGGTTTTGCAGGAGGGTACAATGAAGGTTTGAAAAAGATTGATGCGGAAATTTACTGTCTGCTGAATTCCGATGTTGAAGTGACCGAAAACTGGCTGAAACCAGTTCTCAATTTATTTGAAAATAACATCTCTATTGCGGCGGTTCAGCCCAAAATTCTTGATTATAACCGGAAAAACTTCTTTGAATTTGCAGGTGCCGGAGGCGGCCAGATTGACAATCTGGGTTATCCGTATTGCCGCGGACGGGTTTTTGAAAATATTGAGAAAGACCAGGGCCAGTACAATGACGAAACCGAAATTTTCTGGGCATCGGGCTGCTGTTTATTTATAAGGTCAAAGGATTTTTGGCAGATGAAAGGTTTCGATGAAAGGTTTTTTGCACATCAGGAAGAAATTGATCTTTGCTGGCGTTTAAAAAATTCTGGAAAGAAAGTTTTCTACACCGGAAAATCTACAGTTTATCATGTTGGCGGCGGAACGCTGAACAAGCAAAGTCCGCAAAAAACTTTCCTAAATATCCGGAACAATTTCTCGATGCTTCTTAAAAATATGCCTTTTCCCAAATTGCTGTGGGTACTTTTTCTAAGACTTTGTCTGGATGCCGCAGCCGCGGTTTACTTTGGAATCAAAATGGGTTTTCCGCATTTCTGGGCGGTCATCAGAGCGCATTTCAGTTTTTATGCACAGGTTCCGGGAACGCTGAAGCTTCGCGGAAATAATCAGATTAAAAATTATTACCAGACCAAATGGTTAATTTTTAAACATTTTCTGTAAAAAATCACAGCACAGAATTCTTCGGAATGACAAGGAAGTTCTATGCACCTCCCCAGAAAATGAATAAAAAAAGCTACATTTATACTACCAATGAATGCAGACATTTACTTTATTCTTGTCACGATTTCCGCTGTCATCCTGATCCTCGGCCTTTTTATCTATTTCTTTCAGCATAAATTTTTCTTTCATCCGGAAAAACTTCCTGCTGATTTCAAATTCGCTTACGACAATTTAAAAGCCGAGGAAAAAACAGTGGAACCTGAACCGGGCGCAAAAATCAACTACCTCCATTTTCAGGTGGACGAGCCGAAAGGTGCCGTGATATACCTGAAAGGAAACACCAAAAGCATCAAAGGCTGGGGAAAATTTGCCATTGATTTCACACGACTCGGTTACGAAGTAATCATGATGGATTACCGCGGCTTCGGAAAAAGCACAGGAAAACGAACTGTTGAAGCGATGAAACGCGATTCCCAGTTTATCTACAATATTGTCAAGAACGAATTTTCAGAAGAAAAAATCGTTGTTTACGGACGCTCTCTCGGTGCAGGTTTTGCGGCAAGGCTTGCTTCCAAAAACAATCCGAGGCTGCTCATCCTTACTTCCCCGCTCTATTCCTTACTGCGCACCGTTCACCGCTATTTGCCTTTTATGCCTGCGAAACCTTTTCTGCGTTACAACATTCCTACTTTCCAATATCTGAAAAATGTGCGCTGTCCGATCAAAATCATTCACGGCAGCGATGACCGGCTGGTTCCCATAAGTACTGCGGTAGACCTTTCTGAAATAAATCCGGTACTCACCCGGTTATATGTAATTTTGGGAGCGGGGCATATCAACATCCATCAGTTTGAGGAATATCACCGGGTGATGGAAGAAATTTTTGAAGAAAGAAAAGTTTTTATCGACACAGAAAAGACGAGCCTGAATGTAAATCACAGGAGCGAATAATTATTTCAACTCGCAACAATTGAATTATCTTTGCTGTATCTTTTAAAATCTTAAATGGAACTGATTATTATTATCTTTCTCGTACTGTTAAACGGCATTTTTTCGATGTCAGAAATGTCTCTGGTTTCATCGAGGAAATTTAAACTTGAAAATGCGGGAAAGAAAGGAAGTTCCGGGGCGAAAAAAGCGCTTGAACTTTCGGGACATCCGACCAAATTCCTTTCTACAGTGCAGATTGGCATTACACTGATCGGGATTTTACTTGGGGTGTATTCGGGTGAAAATCTCACTACCGACTTCCAGAATTTCTTAAATACTTTTCCCATTCTGGAACCCTATTCCAAAACCCTGGCCACAACCGGTATCGTTATTTTTATCACTTATTTATCCATTCTTCTGGGCGAGCTGCTGCCAAAAAGGATTGCAATGACCCATCCGGAGCGTATTATCACTTTAGTTGCAAAGCCGATGGATATCCTTTCTAAAATCACTTCACCTTTTGTGTGGCTGCTCAGCACTTCTAATAATTTACTTCTTAAACTGATGGGAATTAAAAGCGGTTTGGACAGTATTATTACCGAAGAGGAAATAAAATCAATTGTAAAAGAAAGTGCACAGGAAGGCGAAATAGATGAAATAGAGCATAACATCGTTGAACGGGTTTTCGAACTTGGCGACCGAAAAATAAACACTCTGCTCACCCACCGTACCGCAATGACATTTTTTAGTATAGATGAACAGCTGGAGGTTGTCCTGGGAAAAATACGCAACGACAAACATGCTGCCTATCCCGTAACCAAAGCAAACAACCTCGATGACATTATCGGAATCGTCCTCCTTAAAGACCTTTTTCCCATAGACGATCCCAAAAACTTTAGCCTTAGCAAACACCTGAAACAGCCGGTTTTCCTGAATGAAAACTATTACGCATATAAAGTGCTGGAACTTTTCAAGAGACAGAAAAACCATTACGGGATTGTAATTGATGAGTACGGAAACACCGTCGGAATGGTGACGATGGATGACGTTCTGGATGCGTTGGTAGGAGACACGGTGAATGACGACTATTTCGATTACCGGATTTCGGTACGGGACGAAAACTCCTGGCTCGCCGACGGACAGGTTCCGATCGTAGAATTCATCAAGTATTTTAAACTCAATTACGAGTTTGAAAATAAAGATAATTACACGACCATTGTCGGGTTTTTCCTTAATGAAAATCACCGCGTAGCACAGGTTGGGGACAAAGTAACAGTTGAAGATCTCGAGCTTGAGATTATCGATAAAGATGGTCAGCGTGTAGATAAAATTCTGATCACCAAAACTAAAAACAGTTTAAATTTTTAAAGATGTCTGAACTTCTTAAATTCCTTCAGGAAAAAGTAGTGTTTCTTCCGGTTGTTCTTCCGGAGGAGCACCAATTTGATTTTGAAGGGGATTTTGAAGAGTATCTTTGGGACACTCCTTTTGACGGAAAAATCAATGCGCTGCATTTCAAAATTAATAATCCGAAAGGCGTTATATTATATTTCCACGGGAACTCCGACAATCTCCACCGTTGGGGCAGCATCGCGGCAGAATTTACCCAATACGGCTATAATGTTTTGGTAATGGATTACCGCGGCTACGGAAAAAGCTCAGGTGTCAGAAATGAAGATTATCTGTATTCAGATGCACAGTTTTTCTATGATTTTGCGAAGAAAAATTATGGCGAAGAAAAAATTGTAGTTTACGGTAGAAGTTTGGGCGGCGCCTTTGCCGTGAAAGTTGCTGCCGACTATATGCCTAAAATGGTCATTCTGGAAGCCACATTCTATAATCTTCAGGATATCGCAAACCGTTGGCTTCCGGGGAAAGTAACAGACAGAGTGTCGCTGAGAATGACTTATCACTTTCTTTCCAATGAAAATATTCTAAGTCTCAAAGTTCCGCTCTATCAGTTTCATGGAACAAAAGATACCGTGATTCCACTGAAATCCGGAAAAAAGCTGTTTGAAGTTTTTGAAAAAGAACATCCTGAAATTCCAAAAAAATTCATTGAAATAAAGGGCGGAAACCATCACGATCTGGTAAATTTTGAGGAATTTAACAGCGAAATAAAGAAAATTTTTGTGATGAAAAATCCTGCCGGACCGCCTCAGTAAAAATCAAAACAAACAAATGCCCTACTTAAAATGATAGATTTCTGTGCCATCGATTTTGAAACCGCAACCCACGAACGCCATTCTGCTTGTGAAATGGGAATCTGCGTCGTAGAAAACGGAGAAATAGTAAAAACCCAGACCTGGCTCATCAAGCCGCCAAGTTTTCCTTATTTTCATCAGAGAAATATTGATGTTCACGGAATCCGTCCGGAAGATGTGCAGCATTCGCCAACGTTTGAAGATATTTGGCATGAAGCGGAAAATCTGATGTACGGAAATCTTATGATTGCCCACAATGCTTCTTTCGATGCCGGAGTTCTTCGCAGCTGTCTGGATTATTACGGTTTTTTTAAACCGAAAATCGATTATCTGTGCTCCATTCAGATTGCTAAAAAGTCGTGGAAAAACTTGCCTAAATACGGATTAAAAAGTTTAGCCGAACATCATGCTATTACCTTCAATCACCACAGAGCCGGCGCTGATGCGGAAGTCTGCGCAAAAATATCGCTTCTGGCTTTCAATAATTTAATGGTCACAAGAAATGATGAAGTAAAAGACGTGCTGAAAAAAAACCTGAAGATTTTATAGACGTCTCCACAATGAAGTCGCTTTAAATACGCTCTTCAGATGGAAAATCTTAAGTAGGAATTTCTTTAATAGTTGTAGATTGTGAACTTCGGAGCATGTTCAAATGATCCACCCTCAGTGATCAAAGTATTTCGTCAAATAAACCTTAATGAATAAGCTTTTCGCCCGAAAATGTATTAAAAATTCGACATTACGGCCATTTAATTACTTAAAACCTCTGCCATCAAATTGAATTTTGGAATTTCGATTTCCAAAGCTTCTTTGGTCAGAAGGTTGGTACAGTAATAGGTTCCGCTCATACTTCCCACGCCAGAACGCAACACAACATTGGAAAAGTATTTAAACTGTTCACCCGGATTAATTTCCGGTGTCAGACCTATTACACCCTCGCCGGCAACTTCAGTAAAACCGAAACCGACGTCATAAATGAGCCATTTCCTTTTCAGAAGTACAACAGGATTTTCACTTAGGTTTTCAATGGTAATATTGTAACGGAAAACGAAACGGTTTTCTGAGGGAAAACTGCTCTTTATGTCGTATTCCGGACTTACCGTAACCTTAATATCAAAAGTAGTGGTAGAAAACATTTCGTTTGGTTTTTAGATTTTAATGATATCAATACAAAAATCCCGCCCTTTTACGGACGGGATTGTATTTATTTTATAAATACCGGAAATTAATTAAAGCTCCAGAGCTTTTCTCTCGTCTCCGTTCATTAAAAATTCTACCGGATTGTCGATTGCTTCTTTCACTGCAACTAAGAATCCTACAGATTCTTTACCGTCAATAATTCTGTGGTCATACGACATTGCAACATACATCATTGGTCGGATTACCACCTGCCCGTCTACCGCAACCGGTCTTTGGATAATGTTATGCATTCCAAGGATCGCAGACTGAGGAGGATTGATAATCGGAGTTGACATCATGGATCCGAAAGTACCGCCATTGGTAATGGTAAAAGTACCGCCTGTCATTTCGTCCACAGTGATTTTACCGTCTCTTACTTTTTCTGCCAGCTGTTTGATATTCGCTTCAACACCTCTGAAAGACATAGTTTCTGCATTTCTTAAAACCGGAACCATCAGACCTTTAGGTCCTGAAACGGCAATAGAAATATCACAGAAATCATAATTTATCTTGTAATCTCCGTCAATAGAAGCATTCACATCAGGATACATCTGCAATGCTCTGGTAACCGCTTTGGTAAAGAAAGACATGAATCCTAAGCCAATACCGTGTTTTTGTGAAAATTCTTCTTTGTACTGTTTTCTTAATCTGAAAATTTCAGACATATCCACTTCATTGAAAGTAGTCAGCATCGCAGTTTCGTTTTTCACAGAAACAAGTCTTGCTGCCAATTTTCTTCTCAGAACTGAAAGTTTGGTCGTGTTAGAACCTCTGGAACCACCTGTTGACGCAGCAGCACCCATTGCAGGAACTTTAGCGGTTTCAGCATCTTCTTTGGTGATTCTTCCGTCCTTCCCTGAACCTGAAACCTGCGCAGGAGCGATTCCTTTTTCATCAAGAATTTTTTTCGCAGCCGGTGAAGGAGTTCCTGTTGCATAAGAACTTGCAGCCGGTTTCTCTTCTTTTTTAGCTTCCTGAAC
This sequence comes from Kaistella soli, assembly GCF_019038595.1. Classification (GTDB taxonomy): domain Bacteria; phylum Bacteroidota; class Bacteroidia; order Flavobacteriales; family Weeksellaceae; genus Kaistella; species Kaistella soli. Next base: position 283,575 of record NZ_JAHOPF010000001.1, on the reverse strand, counting down.
GATCGCCGGTTTTTCAACCACTTTCTCTTCAGCTTGCGGAGCTTCAGCGTTTTCTGTTTTCGGAGCCGCAGCACCTTCCGGTTTTGCACCATCCATATCAATAAGGCATACCACCTGGCCTACCTGCACTACTTCGCCTTCTTCAGCTTTCAAAGTGATAATACCGCTTTGCTCTGCAGGAAGTTCAAGAGTTGCTTTGTCCGAATCTACTTCGGCAATCGGTTGGTCTTTTTCAACAAAATCGCCATCTTTTACCAGCCAAGATGCGATTTCAACTTCTGTGATGGATTCTCCCGGAGAAGGGACTTTCATTTCTAATATTGACATCGTGAATATTTTTGTTTATTATTTAAAATTGAAATTAAGCAGTTACCGGCCTTTTGGCTGGTGCATCGTCTCTGTCAAAAACCCTGTTAATCACGTTATTTTGATTTCTTTCGAACATTTTATGGCTTCCCGGTGCCGGGGAACCGCTCGGAACCGGAGATATCACCTGAATCCCAGTATTTCTGAAATTCCTTAAAATATAACCCCATGCTCCCATATTTTCAGGTTCTTCCTGAACCCAAAGCAACTCTTTTCTGTTGCTGTATTTGGTCAGAATTTCTTCAATTTTATCCACCTGAAGCGGATACAGCTGTTCGAATCTCACCAAGGCAATATTTTCGCAGTTCAGCTCTTCTTTTTTAGCCAAAAGTTCGTAGTAAATTTTACCTGAACAAAGTACAAGTTTTTCTGTTTTATCAGGATTGGCAGTTGCATCATCGATGATTGGCTGGAAAGATCCTGTTGCAAAATCTTCCAACGGAGAAACTACTTTTGGATGTCTCAGCAGAGATTTTGGTGTCATGACGATCAACGGTTTTCTAAAATTCCACTTCAGCTGTCTTCTCAGCAAATGGAAATAGTTCGCCGGAGTTGTTGCGTTAGCAACGGTCATATTTTCGTTGGCACAAAGTCCTAAAAATCTTTCGAGTCTTGCAGAAGAGTGTTCTGCTCCCTGTCCTTCAAAACCATGTGGAAGTAGCATCACCAGACCATTCTGAATTTTCCATTTTTCTTCTGCGGCAGCCAGATACTGGTCTACAATAATTTGAGCGCCGTTCACAAAATCTCCAAACTGAGCTTCCCAAATCGTAAGCGTGTTCGGCGAAGCCATCGCATAACCATAATCGTAACCCAGAACTCCATATTCTGAAAGATGCGAATTGTAGATATCAAAACGGCTTTCCGTGATATGTCTTAACGGGATATATTCTTCTTCTGTATCTTCAGTTTTTACTACAGCGTGACGGTGAGAGAAAGTTCCTCTTTCAACATCTTCTCCTGAAATACGTACATTGTTTCCTTCCACAAGAAGCGTCGCATATGCAAGCCATTCACCAAGCGCCCAATCCAGAGAATTGGCCTCAATCATTTTCAATCTGTTATCGAAAAGTCTTGTGATTTTACTGATGAATTTTTTATCTGCCGGCAATGTGGTCATCTTAACCGCCAGTTTTTTAAGCTCTTCAAGATTAAAACCTGTATTAACAGGATGCTGCATAGATCCTTTCGGACCGATTGGATATTGCTTCCAGTCATCGGCCATGAAGATATCCATCGTGTTTTTTTCAATTTCTTTGGAAGCATCAAAATCTGCATCCAAAAGAGTTTTGAATTCAGTTTCCATCTTCTTCAGCACTTCATCCGAAACAATTCCTTCCTTGATCAGCTGATCTTTATAGATCTCTCTCGGGTTAAGGTGTTTAGAAATCAGTTTGTATAAATTCGGCTGAGTAAATCTAGGCTCGTCACCTTCATTATGACCGTATTTTCTGTATCCTAAAAGATCGATATACACGTCTTTTCCAAACTCTGCACGGAAATCAGCAGCAAATCTGATGGCATGTACTACCGCTTCAACATCATCCGCGTTCACGTGCATTACAGGAGATTCTGTTACTTTTGCAATATCGGTACAGTAGGTTGAAGATCTTGCGTCCAGATAATTGGTGGTGAACGAAACCTGGTTGTTCACAACGATATGAACTGTTCCCCCGGTTTTATAGCCTTCCAGAGTCATCATCTGCGCAATTTCATACACGATTCCCTGACCTGCAATTGCACCGTCTCCGTGGATCACGATGGGTAAAACTTTTCTGTAATCTTTGTATTTGTCGTCAACTTTTGCACGGCAGATCCCTTCAACCAAAGCGGCAACTGTTTCAAGATGTGACGGATTCGGAGTTAAGTTGATGGATACTTCTTCGCCGGAAGCTGTTTTTATTTTTTTTGATGAGCCAAGGTGATATTTCACGTCGCCGGAAAATACATCTTCTTCAAATTCTTTACCTTCAAATTCTGAGAAAATCTGTTTGTAAGACTTCCCGAAAATATTCGTCAGTACATTTAATCTTCCCCGGTGTGCCATTCCCAAAACCACCTCATCAACGCCCAATTGTGATGAACGGGTGATCAGCTGGTCCAAAGCAGGAATAAGAGATTCACCGCCTTCCAGTGAAAATCTTTTCTGACCGACAAACTTGGTATGAAGATAATTTTCAAATGCAACTGCCTGATTCAGCTTTCCTAGGATCTCTGTTTTCTCGGCAGCGTTTAGCTGGGCGTGATTTTCATTGACCTGAAGCCATTTTCTGATGTATACTTTTTCTGCAATATTATTAATATGCATATATTCTACACCGATCGACTCGCAGTAAATATTTTCAAGGCGCTTAATAATTTCCTGCAGTGTTGCTCCGCCCTGCATCCCTATTTCTGTAGCAGAATTGAATTTCTGAGACAGATCCGCCTGGGAAAGCCCAAAATTTTCAATAGCCAAGGTCGGCTCATAATGTCTTCTCGCTCTTACGGGATTGGTATTGGTAAACAGATGCCCTCTCTGTCGGTAAGCTTCAATTAAATTTAAAACTTTAAATTCTTTCTGGATATCATCAGGTATCTGTCCGTTGGAAGCTGCCTGATTTGCGATTTGAACAGCATTTGAAGTAGTGGGTGCTGAGGAGTTCCCCGGGATTTCATCGCTGTAGTTCTCTAAAGCAAAATCAAATCCCTGAAAAAATGCCTTCCAGGAAGGCTCTAATGAATCGGGATATTTTAAATATTGTTGGTATAAGTCTTCTATTAACTGCGAATGCGCCGCATTCAGGAATGAATATTTGTCCATTATTTACAGATTAACTGTTGATTTTTATTTAAAAGACAAATTTAGCAAAAAAAAGTGAAGTACTAAAGCCGAAAAGACCTAAAAAAAACTGAATTATATTACCTAAAAACGGGCAGCGACAATTTCATGACGGTATTATTTTCAACCGAAGGTTCTTCGAGGAAAGTTTGCTGCAGATCCCCGGTTCTCATCGTATCCTTTTTAGCCTTTAATAATAACTGCTGAATAGCCTTTACGCGTCCGCTGTAACTTCCGCGGTAATAAATCACATATTTTTTTGACGCATTCAAAGTTCTGAAACTGAAATTATTATCAGAAACCCCAATTCTTTTAGAAAGCGGAATTCCGTAGAAGTAAGAAACTTCCTTGTCTTTGAAATTATCAGCGTCGGTAATTAAGATGGGTTCTCCGTATTCGTCATCTCTTTTACCTAAATCCATCTTTATGTAATTCAGCGTCTTGTTGTGGTTCATGACGATATTTCTAAAGAGGGCATCTTTAACATTTTTTGAATTGACATTCACGCCCAAAAGAAGCTGCCCGTCCTGATCTTCAACCATTAAACTGTCAAATTTCAAACTTTCACGCTGCTGTTCCTTACTCACCTTATTCCCCAGAACGTTGAAAAGATTCTTCATGCTCTTGTCAATTTGCTCTGCGAAAAGATCTTCAGAAACCAAATTCAGAGACCTTTTAAGGAAAGACTGTTTGGGGGTGTGAATATACCAGATAACAGCGGTTTTACCGTTTTGCGGTTTAAATTTCAGATCTATTGAATAGGGATTGCTGTCCTTTCCTTCAAACAGCTGGTAACGCAGGGTTCTGTTCGGGTTTTCGTACCGGATAAAAAGATCGCCGGAAATATCCGGATCTTTCGTGTCATGATAACTCATTGAGCTTCCCTGGCCTTCGTATGGCATAAAAAAATCAAAGCTTAGATTTTTATTGTCGGAAAAGAAAGCATTCCATCTGGTAAAATTCTGCAGATTACTGAATTGCGGAAAAACCTTATCGACAGGATAACTGATCTCTTTTTCAACAGTAATACTTTTCGCCTCATCAACGAATGTCATAGAAACGGCATACACAGCCAGCACAAAAAGTACTATTAAACTCCCAAATTTTAACCAACGCATGGGGCAAAAATACAAAAAACCTCTGCAAAAAAAACACGGCAATAAAAATATTGCCGTGAGTACCTAGCTGATGTTTTTTTTAAGGAATAATTGTGCCCGGTGGTATCACCGCATTTTTTTTCACGACTACTATTCCGTCTTTAATGCTGTAGTTTTCAAAATCCCCGTCCGGAAGATGTTTGCCGCCGATAATCCTCACATTATCGCCGATATTGCAGTTTTTATCGAGAATAGCCTTTTCGATGTAGCAGTATTTCCCTACTCCTAAATTGGGCTGCCCCTTCTCGTCATTGGATACAATATCCTGAGTTTCCTGATAGAAATCCGCTCCCATCATATAGGTATTGATCAGCGTACTGCCACGGTCAACCCTGCCCCTGTTACCGACAATCGAATTTTCAATTTTATCTGCCATAATGATACATCCGTCACCGAAAATCGCTTTACTCACATAAGAGCCGAGAATTTTCGAAGGCGGAAGCATCCTTGCTCTGGTATAAATGGGTGCATTGCTGAAAAGATTGAAATTGGGAAAATCCTTTGTAAGGTCGATATTGGCATCAAAAAAGGAATCGATAGTTCCGATGTCCGTCCAGTATCCGTCATACTGATAACTCAGCATTTTGTATTTACCTATGGCATTAGGAATAAGTTCGCCGCCAAAATCATCGCCGGGATCTTCGTCAAACATTTTTTTGAGAAGATTTTTGCTGAAGACATAAATCCCCATCGAAGCGAGAAATTCCTTGCCTTCCGATTTGCTTTTTTCCGAAACCTCCGATTTCCAGTTATCCAAAACATCTGCTGACGGTTTTTCGATAAAAGAAGTAATATTTCCCTCATCATCAGATTTCAGAATTCCGAAACCGGGTGCGTCTTTGCAGTTCACAGGAATGGTTGCAATGGTAATATCGCCTTTGTTCTTACAGTGAAAATCGATCATTGAGCGAAAATCCATCTGATAAAGCTGGTCTCCAGAAAGAATCAGTATATAATCATAATCATATTTCGCAAGATGCTTCATCGACTGCCTTACTGCATCGGCGGTGCCCTGATACCACTGATCATTTTCAACATTCTGTTCCGCGGCTAAAATATCCACAAAACCTCTGCTGAAAATATCGAAATGGTAAGAATTCTTAATATGCGAATTGAGGGATGCAGAATTAAACTGGGTTAAAACTAAAATCCTGTTAAAGCCCGAATTCAGACAGTTGGAAATCGGAATATCCACCAGTCTGTATTTCCCGGCAATAGGAACCGCCGGTTTCGAGCGTGAATAGGTTAAAGGAAACAATCTCGTTCCTCTTCCGCCGCCAAGTACTATTGAGATAACGCTGGGTTTCATAGGATTTATGTTTTAATATTTAAGTGAATAAGGAATGATAACAATATTACCATTTTTTATGCATTAAACAAAATATAATCCAATGATGATTGAGGGTTTTAGAAATTTTTAATAAAGCTGAACCAGAATTACAAACATCTGATAATCCAGATTAATAATTCATTACATAATTATTAATACATGGTTTATTTTAAATACTTGATTGGTTTCTATTTTAATAATGGTACTGTTTCGAACCGAATACGAATTATAGGAAAATACGCGCCACATAATTCTTGAACAAACCATATTATAAAGACAGCAAAATTATTGTTATTAACAGCTTATAAATATTAAATAAAAAAAATTCCGCAATAACTTGCGGAATTTCAAGTGGCCCAGCTTGGGCTCGAACCAAGGACTTGCTGATTATGAGTCAGCTACTCTAACCAGCTGAGTTACAAGGCCAGAAAACAAAAGGTTTTATCCCTCTGTTTTGCGAGTGTGCAAATGTAAATATTTTTTTGAAATTTCAAAAGTTTTTAAGGCTTTTCCTGACATAATTCTACCAAAACACCGTTGGTGGACTTGGGATGAAGGAAAACCACGAGCTTATTGTCGGCTCCTTCCTTCGGTTCTTCGGAGATAAACATAAACCCTTCTTTCTTTAATCTTTCGATTTCGAAAGCAATATTTTCAACACCGAATGCGATGTGATGGATGCCTTCCCCTTTTTTATCAATGAATTTTGAAATGGGACTGTCGGCGTTGGTGGCTTCCAGAAGTTCGATTTTGCTTTCCCCCACTTCATAGAAAGAAGTTTTAACGCCTTCCCGTTCTACAGCTTCCTGCTTATAAAATTCTTTTCCCAACAGTCTTGAAAACAGCCGATCGGATGTTTCCAGGGATTTTACGGCAATACCGAGATGTTCAATTTTCATAAATACTTTTGTTACAGCAGGCCGTTTTGATTCTTCAATCTTCCGGCATATTTCAAACAAAAATAGTAAATTTGCGCCATGAACGAAAGCAACAGACAGAAAAAAGTCGCACAGATTATACAGGAAGATTTCGCTGAACTCTTCCGCAAACAGGCTTCAGAAAGCAAACAGAGCTTTTTGGTTACAGTTTCGGATGTTAAGGTAACAGCAGATTTAAGCATTGCAAAAATCTATTTAAGCATTTTTCCTCAGGAATTCCGTAAAGATATTATGAAAGAAATCCTGGTGAACAAGGCCCAGTACAGAAACTATATTGGCCAGAAAATGAGCAAGCAGGTCCGAATTATCCCGGAACTCAATTTTTATCTCGACACTACTCTGGATGATGTGGAAAAAATCGAAAAAGAGCTGAGAGGCGAAGGCGACAATCCTGTACTTTAAAATCCTGATAAACTTCAGTTCTTGAGAAACACTGCAATATATATAGCGACAAGATATCTTCTTGCCAAAAAAGGAAGCACGGCGGTAACTTTTATTACCTGGCTTGCTGCTTTGGCGATGATGGTGGCGGTAACTGCAATGTTTATTATTATTTCCGTTTTTTCAGGGCTGGAAGATCTTAATCAGGATCTTATTGCCAACCTTCATGCGGACATTACACTGAAAAGCAAACAGGGAAAAACACTTCCTGATATTGATAAAGCCGCAAAAATTCTTAAATCAAACACTGAAATTGAGCATTTCTCAAAAGTGATTGAAGAAAAGGTGTACATCAATTTCCGTGAAAACGGAGATATTGCCAATTTGAGAGGTGTAGATTCTGCCTATATTTTCGTGAATCCTATCCACAGGAATATTTTTTACGGCTCCTACCCGAGTTTTAAATATTCCAACGAAGTTTTAATCGAAAACAAACTCGATAACCGACTTGCCATCCCCGTGGGTGAAGGTTCGGAAGCTGCGAGCCTGATGATGCCCAAACCGGGAAAAGGAATCATCAGCAAGGAGGAAGATATTTTCAATAAAAGAGAAATTTTCGTTTCCGGTGTTTTTCCTGGGAACGACCAGCTCGACAATACTATTATATCTCCCATCGAGCTCACAAGAGAACTTCTTGATCTGCCTAAGAACTCAGCATATCAAATTGTAATCAAACTCAAAAATCCTGAAAATGCCGATCTGGTAAAACAGAACCTCCAGAATCAGTTGGGAAACAAATATGAGGTAAAGACGAAAGCCGAAGAAAACGCAGCGTTCTGGAAAATGATCAACACCGAAAAACTGTTCATCTATCTTATTTTTGCTCTGGTTATCTTCATTACGACTTTCAACCTGGCTGGGGCCATTATTATTCTGCAGCTTGACAAAAAAGAGCAGGCAAAATCGCTGATTTCTTTGGGAATGAATTTAAAATCTTTACGAAACATTTATTTCTACACCGGAACTTTAATCGTAATCTTCGGCATTCTGAGCGGACTTCTTTTAGGAACCGCAATCAGCTATTTCCAGATTGAAACAGGTTTTTTTAAAGCGGGAGCCAATACCGATCTTGCATTTCCTGTGCAGATCCGATTCATCAATTATCTTATCGTAAGTGCTACTGCAGCAGTTTTCGGTTTCGGGGTTTCCTGGTTTTTCTCTAAAATTAACCGCTCGTATTTTACCAATAATTAAAATTTAGAGAGAAGGTTTTTTATTTAACTTTGTTTTCCTAAAATTTTACTCAAAACAATGAAAAAGACCTTTACTTTATTACTTGCTGTCTTCACGGTAAGCTTCAGTTTTGCACAAATCCCTACCGGATATTACGACGGAACATCCGGTTTGACTGGATACTCACTGAAAACCAAACTCAATCAGATCATTTCCAACGGAGCTTTGGATTTGGGTTACGGCAGCGGTACCGGCGGATTGTGGACGACCTATTTCACTTCCGACCGTGACTATTATTACGAAAACAACGGCACTTTGCTCGATATGTATTCCGAAAAACCCTCAGGTCCGGATGCGTATGAATATAATCTGGGACAGTCAACAGCAGGCGGAAACCAGTGCGGAAGTACGAACCAAAACAACGAAGGATTTTGCTATAACAGAGAGCACAGTTTTCCGAAAGTTAATTTTGGCGGACAGTCAGCCGTACCGATGGCCAATGACGCGCATTTCGTTATTCCTTCAGATTATTATGTAAACAGCAGAAGATCTAATTATCCTTATGGAGAAACTGCAGCACCAAGCTGGACTTCAACTAACGGAACTAAATTAGGAAACTCCAGTTTTCCGGGATATAGCGGGACTATTTTTGAACCTATTAATGAGTTTAAAGGAGATCTTGCCAGAATGTCTTTGTATTTCATCACGCGATATGAAGATAAACTCGCTTCTTTTTCGCAATATCAAAGCGCAACCAACCCGTTAGACGGAAGCACCAACCGCGGTTTCCAACAGTGGTATATTAATTTGCTGCTGAAATGGTCAGCGCAGGATCCGGTTTCTCAAAGAGAAATTGACAGAAACAACGCCGTCTACGCAAGACAGCACAACAGAAACCCTTTTATCGATCATCCGGAATGGATTAACATGATCTGGACTTCTACCCTTTCCTCATCCGAAACTGCTGCATTTGACCGAACACTTTCCGTTTATCCGAACCCGGTAAGAAACGGGGAACTGCATCTTGCAGGTTATGGTTTGGATCAGATCGGTTCAGTCCAGATTTATTCCATCGACGGAAAACTGATTCAGACCGTGAACCAGAATCTTAAAAACTCAAACAAGATCATTTTAAAAAACACGCCAAAGGGTGCATACATTCTGAAAACAGAATCGCAGTCCGTTAAATTTTTGGTAGAATAAATGATTTTTACATTACAGATATTTAAAACCGGCATCATGATGTCGGTTTTTTAGTGAATACTGATGCCATAGAACTCCAATTTCAGTAAAAAATAAACGCTATTTTCAGTTCTTATTGAAATTAATAATTTTTTGATTCTCAGTGAAATCGGACTTTTTATGACATAAAACATATATAGCGTAAAATTAATAATGATATCAACAAAAATTAAATCGTCCGATTCATTTTTTTGCTAACTTTGCCCCCCAATTTTATTTATAATTCAATGAAAAAATTCACAACTCTTTTGCTTGGCTTCGTGTTTTCTATAGCACTTGCTCAGGCACCCGCCAATTATTACAGCGGCACCGAAGGCTTAACCGGAGCTGCTTTAAAAACAAAACTAAGCGCCATCATTACCGCCGGTCACAAAGACAATGGTTATGACGGTCTTTACACAGGATATACGACGACAGACACCGATCATTACTACGAAAATGACGGTTCAGTTTTAGATATGTATTCTGAAAATCCTACCGGTACAGATCCTTATACTTACCGACACGGGATTAAAAAATGCGGAAATTACAGTGCTGAGGGAGACTGCTACAACAGAGAACACGTCGTGCCTCAAAGTTTTTTCGGATCCAAATCTCCGATGGTTTCTGACATCAACTTCATCCGTCCGACCGACGGAAAAGTAAACGGAATGAGAAGTAACTATCCTTTTGGTGCCGTTACCAATGCATCTTTCACTTCTAAAAACGGAACAAAGGTAGGACCAAGCACTTCTCCCGGTTACGGCGGAACAGTTTGTGAACCTATCGATGAATTCAAAGGGGACATCGCAAGGATGATTTTTTATTTTGTTACAAGATATGAAAGCCAGCTGTCAGGATTTTCTACAGGAAATATGCTGGGAGGATCTCCATATCCGGGTTTACAGAGCTGGGAAAAAGATGTACTTTTGAGCTGGGCAATTCAGGATCCGGTATCACCGACCGAAATCGAAAGAAACAATGCATCGTTTGTTTTTCAGAAAAACAGAAACCCTTTCATCGATCACCCGGAATGGGTACAGCAGATTTGGGGAACTCAGGTTATCGATACTCAGGCTCCGACTGCACCAACGAATTTAGCGGTTGTCTCCACCTCTACCAACTTTGCTAACTTAACCTGGACAGCTTCTACCGACAATATCGCAGTTGCTTATTACAAAATTTACGTTAACGGAGTTTTCCACAGCAATTCAAGTTCTACTACTGCAACTGTTTCGGCACTTACTCAGGGTACAACCTATAACTTCTACGTGATTGCAGCAGATGCAGCAGGAAACACTTCCCCTCAAAGCAACACCGCTACAGGAACTACTTTAGTGGATACTCAGGCACCTACAGCACCTACGAATTTAGAGGTAACCTCTGTAGGCACCAATAGCATCGCAATACAGTGGAATGCCTCTACAGACAATATCGGAGTAACATCTTATGATATCTATGTAAACGGAGAATTAATGGGATCTACTTCCTCTACCTCTACCAACATTGCGAATTTAAATCCTTTAACCACCTATACCATTTACGTAGTGGCAAAAGACGGCGGAAACAATGTTTCTCCGCAAAGCAATTCTGTTACGGCAACTACATTGGCTTTAGGATTAAACTGTGGCGATGAGAAGTTCGAAACCATCCCGGCAAGCTCTTCCACTTATTCCACATACAACTGGACCAGCAACGGCGTTTCATGGACTTCTGAAGATTCCAGAACAGATCAGACTATCAACGGAAGAGCGATCACAATAAGAGACGGTTTCCTTACAGCGCTTTCTGTACCGAACGGAATTGGTGATTTAAAAGTAACAACTCAACTTAAATTTTCAGGTACAGCTGGAACGCTGAAAATCTTTGTAAATGGTACCGATACAGGAAAAACAGTTCCGTACAGTTCTACAGCGACCACTACTGTCGTAACCGGAATTAATATTGGCGGAACAGTGGAAATCACGTTACAGAACACAAGCACCACCAACAGAGTCGCGATCGACGATATGACATGGACGTGTTACGCCCTTGCAGCCGTAAATGAAAGCGGTATTAACAAAAATGCCATCTCCATTTATCCAAATCCTGTGAAAAACGGGGAAATCAACGTAACCGGTAAAAACCTTTCCGAAATCTCTGCAGCACAGATCTTTGATTTCACCGGAAAATTGGTACAGACGGTAGCTCAGCCTTTCAAAAACTCAGGTAAGATTACTTTGAAAAACTTACCAAAAGGCATGTACATTTTGAAAGCAGGAAACAGCACTGCGAAATTTATTGTTCAATAATTTTAAGGACTTTCGGTTTTAATTAAAGACCGGTTTTCAATCCTTTTATGGTCGGAAGATTTTTCTTCCGGCCTTTTTATTTTCAAAAATAACAGCATGAAAACTTCAGCCATTTATCTTTTTACAACAGGCGTTTCCCAAGTTTTTACAGCTTATTACGGGGTGCTTTCATAACATTATTTTTTCATTTTAAATTATGAGAAATCTCATAATCAGAACGTTATGAGAAATCTCATAGGATTTGATTTGTTCTGACACTTCATTTCAATTTACCTTTGCGTCAGTTTTAAAAAAGGAATTCTGAGCAATGAAGCGAGCTTCTTAATCCTTTTTTTCCAACTCTGCTCTTAAGTATCATCTGACTGCTAAAGAATCCGTGGACGCACGCTAAAAAGATTCATTCAACGCGAGCCAAAATACAGCAGAATTCTCAGATCTTTCAAAAAAAACCGCAAGGTTTTAAATAAGGTCCAATCTGTTTTAAGAAATATTTAAGACCATAAAACTCACGTGCTTCTAAAAAATCCGTAATTTCATATAGAATTTTCCTGGAAAATTTCAGACGGATCAGGTAGAGTGAGCTTTCATTAATAATTTATTCAAATGAAAAAGTTACTCCTTTTGGTGTTGGCGGTATTCGTCAGTTGTTTATGTGCTGCACAGCAGGCAGAATCCGATACAATAATTAAAACTGATACGGTGGCCCATCCTATTAAAATAACTTTAAGTGCTACATACGTAACTCAGCATTACTGGCGGGGCATCGGGCGCGGAAAGCTCTTCGGCGAGGCACCTTCTTTTGAACCTCAGCTGACTTTCGCAAAAAACAGATGGACTTTCGGGATTTCCGCCGGAGCTTCTTTTGACAATATTTACAAAACCGTTCTGCCTTTCGTTATTTACAGCGTTACACCTGAATTTTCAGTAGCAGTACAGGATATTTATTCTCCCGGAACCAATTTTTGGCACTCAAAGCCCTTTGACTTCAATATTGCCACTTCCAAACATTTTGTAGATTATTATATGGTTTACCGTTTTAAGAAATTTCCACTGCAGCTGAAATGGGCAAGCATATTTTTGGGTAAAGACGCTAATGCAGACGGTGAAAGAAATTTTTCCTCTTACGCGGAGATTTCTTCAGGATTTAAAATGCGCGGATGGCAGGTTGACGGTTATATAGGCGGTACTCCTTGGAAAGGCCTTTACGCCAAAGAAGCAGGAATCACTAATCTGGAGGCGAAAATTCAGTATAATTTCCTTATTCATAAGAATGTTCCGTTTCCGGTTTTTGTGAAACTCGCTCACAATCCCGTTTCAAAGATGTCTCACATTGTTGGTGGCTGCACCGTGAATTTAAAGTTGAAATAAACTACTCCGAAAATGAAAAACACACTGACCAACCAGGGCAACGACAGAATTCTTACAGGATTTATTCTTGCTGTTCTCACGTTTTGGCTTTTTGCCAATTCGATGATGAATATCGGTTCCGTCATGGGTAAAGAACTTGGGATAGCATCGAATACCGTTAATATTGCAGTATCGCTTGCCGCTTTGTTTTCAGGGATTTTCGTGGTGGTTTTCGGAGGTCTGGCAGACCGTATCGGAAGGGCAAAAATTCTCAGATCAGGGCTTTATTTAAGCATCGCCGGCTCATTGATTATCGCGCTTACTCCTTCCGGAAAATTTGCTGAACCTCTTTTATTAACCGGCCGTGCATTACAGGGACTTTCTGCGGCCTGCATCATGCCGACAAGTTTAGGTTTGCTTAAGATTTTTTGGGAAGGCCCTGCACAGCAGCGCGCCATCAGCTTCTGGAGCATGGGGACATTCGGAGGATCAGGACTTTCTGCACTTTTTGCAGGAATTGTGGCTACAAATTTGGGCTGGAGATGGATTTTTATCTGCTCAGTTATTGTCGCCTTCACTGCACTATTTCTGTTGAAAGACCTTCCGGAAAGCAAAAAAGAATCCTCAGAAAAATACAGACCCGACTGGATCGGAATCCTCATCTTCCTGGTTTCGATGATTTGTCTTGAACTGTTCATTACCAAAGGTGCCGCTTGTGGGTGGTTGAGTTTCACTTCAATATTTCTGATTTTAGGGGCAGCGGTCACTTTCGCCATTTTCTATTATTATGAAAAACGTTCTGCAAATCATTTTTTTGAATTGAGTTTATTTAAAAACAAAGTGTTTTCCGGAGCCATCATCTGTAACTTTTTAATGAATGCTGCGGCTGGAATCGTCATTGTAGCATTAACATTAATGCAGACCGCAGCCAATTACAGCGCACAGAAAGCAGGTTTGCTGACATTAGGATATGCTGTTTCGGTCATACTTTTTATCAGAACCGGCGAACGCTTGATGCGTAAAACCGGAGCAAGAAAACCGATGGTTTGGGGTTCCCTCATTGTGGCTTTGGCAACCCTTCTTTTGATGCAGACTCATGTCATGGTTGCAACGTACAGAGTTCTGGCCCTTGTTGCCTTCACCCTATTCGGAACAGGACTGGCGTTTTTTGCCACTCCGGCGACTACAGCAGCGCTTTCAAATCTGCCCGCAGAACAGTCGGGAGCTGGGGCAGGAATTTTCAAAATGGCTTCATCACTCGGCGCGGGTTTCGGCATTGCAATTTCAGCTGGAATTTTCACTGCCGTTTCGAAATCCACGGATACTCTGGAATGGTTTCCAAATATATTTTCAGGAAGACAGGATAATATCAACTTCCGTCTTGCGGCAATTCTGGCACTTACTTCTGTTCTGCTGTTTGCACTTCTCTCAGCAGTGGTAGCCGGTATTAAAATTCCGAAGGACGGAGGAAAAATCAATACATAATAATTTAAAAACAATAGTATGCAAAATTCAACAGTACAGCAGGCTTACAAAGGTAACGACCGTTTGCTTTACGGAATTATCTTAGGGGTTTTAGCCTTCTGGTTATTCGCACAAACTACCCTTAACATCAACGTAGGAATGGCAAAAGATCTTGGAATGGAACCCAATATGATGAACATCGCGGTTTCCATTACCTCCCTGTTTTCCGGGATCTTCATTGTCGTTCTGGGAGGTTTGGCCGACCGAATCGGCCGTGTGAAAATGATACAGATCGGTTTCATTTTCAGTATTATCGGTTCCGCGATGGTGGCTTTAACACCCAGCGGAGCGCTGGCAACTCCTGTTTTAATGACAGGCAGAATCTTTCAGGGACTTTCAGGCGCCGCACTGATGCCTGCAAGTTTAGCTTTGGTAAAAGCATATTGGGACGGTGCCGCGAGACAGCGGGCAGTAAGTTTATGGTCCATCGGATCTTGGGGAGGTTCAGGTTTCTGTGCCCTTTTCGGCGGTTTGGTAGCATCCAATCTGGGGTGGAGATATATTTTCTGGGCTACCGTGGTGATTTCCATTATCGGTTTCCTGATGGTAAAAGGAACACCAGAAAGTAAAGGCGAGACCAAAGGGGATTATAAATTTGACCTTGCCGGTGTGATTACCTTTATGCTTTCCATCATCGGATTGCAGATCTTCCTGAGTAAAGGAAGTTCTTTTGGATGGACCAGTGGAATTTCACTGGGTTTGTTTGCCGCTTTCGCGATTTTTGGTTTCATTTTCTATAAACTTGAATCTAAAAATACCAGTGCATTTGTAGATTTCAAACTTTTCAAAAATTCTACTTACACCGGGGCCACCATTTCAAATTTCCTTCTGAATGCTACTGCCGGTATCCTGATAGTTTCTCTTTCATTAGTTCAGCTCGGAGCAGGATTAACTTCACAGGAATCCGGATTATTAACTTTGGGTTATGCCATCGCCATCGTATCATTCATTAGAGTGGGTGAAAAACTTCTGCAGAAATTCGGAGCCAGAAAACCAATGATCTGGGGTTCATTAATCGTTGGATTATCTATCATTTTACTGATGCAAACCCAGGTAATGACCGGAACTTATAAAATTCTGGCTGTTGTCTCATATACCCTCTTCGGTTTAGGTTTGGCATTTTATGCGACCCCTTCTACGGATGCGGCATTATCAAACCTTCCGGCAGATCAGGCAGGAGCAGGAGCAGGAATTTATAAGATGGCATCTTCTTTAGGTGCAGCACTGGGTGTTGCGGTTTCAGCAGCAATTTTCACGGCATTAAGCGGGATCCATTCAATGGATAGACGGACTGATCAGTTTTGTTGGAAGACAGGATAATCTTGCCCTCAGACAGGGTGCGATGATCGCATTGGGTGTGAATCTCTTAATGGTTGTTTTAGCCATCATCTCCATTGTA
Source organism: Kaistella soli (assembly GCF_019038595.1). Lineage (GTDB taxonomy): Bacteria > Bacteroidota > Bacteroidia > Flavobacteriales > Weeksellaceae > Kaistella > Kaistella soli. The sequence continues at coordinate 267,567 of NZ_JAHOPF010000001.1, read as the reverse complement.
TTAACCGTTCCAAAACATAAAAATTCAGAGTTGGAACAAAAAAAATAATCATACATTTTAATAATATCTCTAAGAAAATGAGTACAGAAGTTTTAGAAAAAATCAAATCAGGACAGGAAACCTTGAAATCCTGGATGAACCATATGCATCAAATGCCGGAACTGGCAATGACCGAAACCAACACCTCAAAATTTATCGCAGATAAACTTCGCGAAATCGGCGGCTGGGAAATCGTGGAAGGCGTTGGAAAAACCGGCCTCGTAGCCTCAATGAAAGTAGGTGAAAGTAACAGGTCAATCGGTTTGCGTGCGGATTTCGACGCGCTACCGATTGAAGAAGATAATGATCTTCCTTACAAAAGCGGCTTTCCCGGAAAAGGACATCTTTGTGGACACGATGCACACACTACGATGTTGCTGGGTGCTGCAAAATATTTATCAGAAAACAAAAATTTCAACGGAACCGTAAGATTGTTCTTCCAGCCCGGTGAAGAAACCATGGAAGGTGCTCCTGCAATGATTGCAGACGGACTTTTTGAAAAATTCCCGGTGGATTCTGTTTTCGGAATGCATAATATGCCGGGGCTTGAACTGGGTAAATTCTACTTCAACACCGGCAAATTTATGGCTGCCGTAGACAACTGGGAAATCGAAATTACCGGAAAGGGAAGTCACGGTTCTATGCCGGAATTGGGTATTGACCCTATCGTTTGTGGTTCAGCTTTGGTCATGGCGCTTCAGACTATTGTTTCCAGAAATCTTTCACCATGGCATACTTCAGTAGTGAATGTTGGCGCATTCCAGTCCGGAATTGCAGGAAATGCGGTACCACAGAAAGCAATTCTCCGGCTAAGCATAAGAAATATGGATCCTGAGGACAGAAAAATGGTTCTGGATAAAGTGAGAAAAATCACCAAAGCACAGGCTGAATCTTTTAACTGTCAGGTGGAAATCCGCGAAGGAATTCCGGGAACTGTACTGGTAAATTCTGATGAGGAAACCCATTGGGCAGCCAATGTCGCAAAGCAAACTTTTGGGGCAGAAAATGTGATTACCGATGCACAGCCTTATATGGGCAGCGAAGATTTTGCTTTCATGCTTGAAAAAAAGAAAGGAAATTACTGCATGGTAGGAAACGGCGATACTTTTATGGTTCACCATCCTCAATATATTTTCAACCAGGAGTTATTACCTGTTGGAGCAAGATATTGGGTAGCGTTGGTAGAAAACTATCTGAAATAAATTCAGTATTTTTTTTCAGAGAATCACTTTAAAAAAGTGCAATGGCCGGAATATTTTTCCGGCCATTTTTGTAATCCCTTAGTAATTCCGATGTACCCATTTTTTCGTAAATTAGTATTACGAAAACACTATTCATTTGATATTGAACAGTTTGAAATTCAATACCAGTTTGTTTACTGCGGCGCAACCTCCATTATTGAGCAGTTATTTCTGATATTTTAAAAATTACCCATCATGAAGAATAAAGCTGAACGCATACTCATCACCAAATCTTCAGGACAGAAAGTGCCATTTAATGTTGGGAAACTTAAAAAATCCCTCTTACGTGCGGGCGCAAATAATTTTGAGACGGAGGAAGTGATCAGTGAAGTGATTTCGTTACTGGCTGAAGGCATGTCGACGGGCAAAATCCATAAGGTTGCCTTCCGTTTACTGAAAAATGTTTCCCGTCCGGTCGCAGCGAGGTATAAACTAAAAAGGGGACTGCTGGAACTGGGCCCTTCCGGTTTTCCTTTCGAACGGTATGTCGCTGAACTTTTACAGGTTCAGGGATACAAAACCCAGGTTGGTGTTTTTCTTCAGGGACATTGCGTTACCCATGAAGTGGATATCACTGCCAAAAAAGAAGACGGTCAAATCATGATTGAATGTAAATTTCATAACCGGCCCGGATATGTATGCGACATCAAAATACCACTGTATCTCCATTCAAGATTTCGCGATGTGGCCACTTCAAAGAATGTTGCAACGGGTCAGCCTGAAAAGTTTGATCAGGGGTGGGTCATTACCAATACCCGCTTTTCGGAAGATGCTGCACGGTACGCAAAGTGTATGGGGATGCAGCTGGTCAGCTGGGATTACCCGAAAAACAATGCACTGAAAGACTGGATAGACCGTTCCGGGCTCCACCCCATCACTTCGTTAACCACACTCACCCAAAAAGAAAAACAACAGTTACTGGATGATAAAATCGTGCTGTGCAAAAGCATCGTGAACAGCCGCGAACTTCTGGAACATATTGGAGTGAGATCTCCACGTCTTCAAAAAGTACAGGCCGAATGCACCGCATTGTGTGAACCATTTACCACAACAGTCAACTCCATTAAAACGTAAAATCATGAGCGCACTCAAAATCAAATTTCTGGGAGCAGCAGGCACTGTCACCGGTTCCAAACACTTAATTTCCGCATACGGAAAAAATATCCTCATTGACTGCGGACTGTTTCAGGGACTTAAAGAACTGCGGCTGCTTAACTGGGAACCGCTGGCATTTCCCGCCGATCAAATTGATATGGTTCTGCTTACTCACGGGCATTTAGACCATACCGGCTATTTACCTCGGTTGGTAAAAGCAGGATTTTCCGGTGATATCATTGGAACTTTACCAACACTTCAGATCACGGAAATCATTTTAAAAGACAGCGCTAAAATTCAGGAAGAAGATACCGCACGAGCCAATAAATATAAATATTCAAAGCACCATCCTGCCCTGCCTTTATATAACCTTGATGATGTAGAAGAAACTTTGCCTTTACTCAAATCAAAACCTTTAAATGAATGGCAAAGTATTAACGAAAATATCCGCTACCGCTTCAGATACAACGGACATATCATTGGTGCGACGTTTATCGAGATGGAAATCGGGGACAAAACTTTAGTATTCTCGGGTGATATTGGAAGGGAAATCGATCCTTTACTCTTTCCGCCCGAAAAGCCGGAAAAAGCCGACCTGCTTTTCATTGAAGCCACTTACGGAAACCGCCTGCATCCTGCTCTTCCGGTTATTGATGCTTTGCAGGAACTCATCAACCGCTGCACCGAAAGAAACGGTACCATCATTATCCCAAGTTTTTCAGTGGAGCGCACCCAACAGCTCATGTACCTATTCTGGCAGCTTAAGAAAAGCGGAAAAATGTCAAAAACACCCATTTATATGGACAGTCCGATGAGCCGGGATGTTCTTGAAGTATTCCATCAGTACAGAGATTGGCACAGGCTTTCTCCAGAAGAATATTACGGGATGTGTGATGAGATCTCATTTATCGGTACCATTAATGAAACCCTTGCTTTGGCAAAAGATTCCCGCCCGAAAATCATCATCGCCGGAAGCGGCATGGCAGCAGGCGGAAGGGTACTCACCTATTTTGCAAAATATTTGGGGGATGCAAGTGCTACCATTATGTTGGCAGGATTTCAGGCAGAAGGAACCAGAGGCAGGGCTTTACTTGAAGGTGCAAAAGAAGTGAAGCTTTATGGCAAATATTTTACGGTAAGAGCAGCCATTGAAAACATCGAAGGACTATCCGGCCACGCTGACCAGAATGGTTTAATTGGCTGGATGAGCAAACTCACCACCAAACCCGAAAATATTTTCATCGTTCATGCAGAAAAAGAGGGAGCAGAAGGTCTGCAGCATCAAATTAAAAAAGTCTATGATTGGGGTGCTGAAATTCCCGCTTTGAATGATCATGCTGAAATCACTGTCATTCCGTAAAATCAAAAATCGAATTCCTGACGATGGAAAACAGAAAAATCCAGACGAACTGGAACGTCATAACAGGCGGACCCTGTACCGGCAAAACAGCAGTAGTGGACCTCCTTGCAAAAAGAGGCTATAAAACGACCATTGAGTTTGCCCGTCATTATATTGATATGCAGGAAATAAAAGGACGGACCGTGGAGGAAATAAGGAAGAATAAAAAAGAATTTCAGTTAAACGTCCTGAAAATGCAGATTGCCAAAGAGTCAAGCTTGGATCCTCATGAACAGGTCTTTCTGGACCGGGCTTTACCCGATGCTATGGCGTACTATCAGTTTTTAGGTTTGAAATATGATGATCTGCTCATGCGGCACTGCCATAAATATGCGTACCACAAAGTTTTCATTTTAGATCGTCTCCCTTTAACCAATGATTATGCACGGCTGGAAGATGAATCGGAACAGTTGCGGATCCATCACCTTATCATCAGTGTGTACGAAAGTTTACACTATCCGCTGGTTCATGTACCGGTTTTACCACCCGAAGAACGGGTGGATTATATCCTGAAAAATATTTAAGGGGCACAACTGATCTAAAATCTTTTAATCCTAATTGAAATCAAACAGAACGAATGTCAGTAAAAATAATTCCTCCAAAGATCAGTTTACAGCTGGTCTTTTTATTCCCTGTTCTAAGCAAAAATTTTATTACTTTAGTAAATTCTTCAAGCTTAATACCCCTCCTTGCAGAAACCTATTTAAATAGAATATAAAATTATTAATATACAACTAAAATTTATGAAGAAAACAGCTCTATTTTTTGCATTATTTATTTCGATGCTTTCATTTTCTCAGATCCATTTTGAAAAAGCTTATTTCGTAACCAATTCTGACCAGAAAACTGAATGCTTGATAAAAAACATCGGTTGGAAAAGCAACCCAACATCATTCGAATATAAAACAGGGGAAGACGCAAAAATCCAAACAGCAGACATCAGGAATGTAAAAGAATTTGAAATTTATAATCAAGTAAAATATGTCAGAAGCACTGTAAAAATAGACAGATCATCACAAGATGTAAACAAATTAAGCAAAGTACGAAAACCTGAATTTATTGAAGAACAGCTTTTCTTGAAAGAACTTACCTCGGGAAATGCGAATTTATATAAATATTCAGACGGCAATTTGATTAGATATTTTTTCCAAATGGGAGGTAACGAAATTCAGCAGTTAATTTACAAACCCTATCAAGCAGAAAAAGAATCGGTGATTTACAAGAGTTATAATACTGATTACAAAAAACAATTAGAACAAAATTTAGTCTGCCCGAACATCTCCAGCAACGAAATACAAAAGATTGAATACAAAGAAAAACCTTTGACCGAATTATTTATCAAATACAACGAATGCTCGGATCCAAACTACAAAAACACCTCTATTAAAAATAGTAATAAAGGGAAAATTAACCTAAGTATTCGACCGCGAATCAATTCTTCAAGTGTTTCATTATCCAATTCAAACCGAATCAATTTAGATCTCTCGAACAAATTAGCCTTTAGTGCTGGCTTAGAGGCAGAGTATGTTTTCCCGTTTAATAAAAACAAATGGTCAATTATTATTGAACCGAGCTACCAATATTATAAATCAGAAAACACAAGCGATGTAAATTACTTGGTGGGCAACAAACTTATTGCGGATGTAGATTATAAATCTATCGAAATACCAATAGGTATAAGACATTATATGTACTTGAACGACCAATCCAAATTATTTGTAAATGCTCAATACGTTTTAGATTTCGTGATGAATTCCTCTATTGAATTTAAACGCAGTGACAATTCAATATATGAAACCCTGACCGTGGATTCGAAACCAAATTTTGCCATTGGTGTTGGTTATAATTATAATAATAAATATGCAGTTGAGGCAAGATATTATACCAAAAGGAATATCACAAATGGCTACCTGGCCTGGAATAATAATTACCAAAACATTTCACTTATTTTTGGATATAATATATTTTAAGATTTTATTAAAATCGCCCATTAGGAAAAAGACCTAAAAGCGAAATACACAAAAATAATTCCTCCAAAAGACCAGTTTATAGCTGGTCTTTTTTTAATTTTGAAGAATGGAACAGAAAAAATTGGGACTCATAGGGAAAAACATTTCCTATTCATTTTCCAAAAAATATTTTGAAGATAAATTTCAGCGTCTGATGCTGAAAAATCATTTCTACGACCTATACGATTTACAGGATATTTCTGAAGTGGAAAACATTTTCGGAAACGCTGGTCTTTCCGGTCTTAGTGTTACAATTCCTTATAAAGAAAAAATTCTTCCTTATCTGGATGAACTCAGTGACGAAGCGCAAAAAACGGGAGCCGTAAACTGCATCTTGATTAAAGACAACATAAAAAAAGGATTTAACACTGATGTTTTCGGTTTTGAAAAAACGCTGCTCCTGCACAAGAAAGATTCCCACGATTCCGCACTGATTTTAGGAAACGGCGGCGCCGCAAAAGCTGTACAATATGTCCTCAAAAAGCACAATATCCCCTATAAAACCGTTTCAAGAAATACTGAACTTAATTTTGAAAACCTTACTGCGGAAACCGTTTCTGAACATCCGCTGATTATTCAGTGCACACCTGTTGGAACTTTCCCAAATGTGGATGACTGCCTTGATTTTCCGTTTGAAGGAATTTCCGAAAAACACCTGATTATCGACCTCATTTACAATCCAAATTACACGAGTTTCATTAAAAAAGCTGCGGAAAAAGGCGCCAAAACAGTGAACGGTTTCTATATGCTTGAGCAGCAGGCAGAAAAAAACTGGGAAATTTGGAACATTTAATAAAAAAAAGTTAATTTAGTGCTTTGCTTACCGACAAAATTTCATTCAGGAAGTTTTGCCGCTTAATTCTAATACCATGTTTGCTATGATTACAGAAGATTCAATCTCTGACAACAATGAGAAAAAACCTTTTACGGAAGAGGTTACACAGGACAACAGTTCCGAAAACACTACAGAAACCACTGCAGAAAATGCTGCAGAAGTTCCTGAAGAAAACGATGCTACTGAAAACGTAGAAACTGCGGCAGAAGAAGCGGCATCAGATACCAGCACAGCAAACAAAGAAGAAGCGGCGGAAATTTTACAGAAAGAACCGGAACATCAGGCAGATGTCGACACTCAGAAATCAGTAGAAATTCCTCAGGAAAAAGTGCTTTCCGAAATTGATCCCGACAAAGCCGACGACGGCGAACCTCACGAAGAACATCATGACGAAACTGAATTGGATACGGTTGCTCATTTAACATTACCTGAAGTGCTGAAAGAAATGGAAGCCATCATCAATAAAGAAGATGCGGGAGCGAATTTCAGAAAATTCAGTCAGCTTAAAGAACAGGCTAACCATTTCATTCACGACGAAACCGAAGATCAGAAAAACGAATTCGTTGCTGCGGGAAACGCTGAAGAAAATTTCAGTTTCCATCATCCGGCACAGGCGAAACTTTCCGGGCTGATTGCAGTCTTCCGCGAAAAGAATGAAGAATATTCCAAAAAACAGGAAGAAAACCATTCTAAGAATTTGGAAGAACGCCAGAACATCATCGAGAAATTAAAGAATCTTTATACCAATACTGAAGCAGGAACCAACCTTTTTAAAGCCATCCGCGAGATTAAAGAACACTGGAAAAATGCGGGACAGGTGGCTAAATCTGAATTCAAACTACTGAATAACAATTACTTTCATCATTTGAATCAGTTTTATCAGATGCTCGATATGAACAAGGAATATATGGAGCAGGAATATGCCCATAATCTCGAAAAGAGACTTCATATCATCGAAAGAGCCAAACAACTCGAAACTGAATCTGCTGTACAGAAAGCACTGAATGAACTTCAGTATCTGCACAAACTCTGGAAAGAAGAGGCAGAACCTGTTGCAGAAGAATTCCGGGAGAAAACCTGGGAGGAATTCAAAGAAATTTCCAATAAAATTCATGAGAGAAAATCTGAGCTTTCCGCGCAAATTGACGAAGAGCAGAACGCAAACCTCGAAAAGAAAAATAAGATCATCGAGGAAATTAAGAAAATAAGCACTCCGGAAAAAGAGCCGAATCACAATTACTGGCAAAGTTCCATCAAGAGAATTGAAGATCTGAGAAGCGAATTCCTTAAACTGGGAAGCGTTCCAAGAAAAGTTTCCAACCAGAACTGGAATGAATTTAAACAGCATCTCAGAAATTTCAATACCAAAAAGAATGAATTCTACAAAGGGCTGAAAAATTCGCAGCAAACGAACCTCGACGAGAAACTGAAACTCATACAGACCGCGAAAGACAACAGCCTTTCCGAAGACTGGGAAATTACGGTTCCGCTTTTCAAAAAACTTCAGGAAGACTGGAAAAAAATCGGTCACGTTCCGAGAAGCATGACGAATAAAGTTTGGGACGATTTCCGTGAAGCCTGTAATGCGTTTTTCAACAATTACAGAGAGAAAAATAACGCGGTAAGCGACAACTGGAAAGAAAATTATAAAAATAAAAAACAGCTTCTTGATGAACTGAAAGAGATTTCGGACGAAGAAGGAAGTGTGGAAAAAATCGAAAATATCAAAACAAGCTGGAACAATATCGGAAAAGTTCCGCGGGAGAAAATTTCGATTAATACAGAATTCAATAAAACGCTGAGAGAAAAACTGAAACTTAACAAAATTCACGAGTACGACCTGAAAGAAGAAGGTCTTTCTGAAAATCAACTGACTGATAAAGCAAGAAAAATCAAAAATCAGATTGCTGATCTGGAAGCTGAAATCGTGAAAATGGAAAACAACCTGAGCTTCTTCAGCAACTCAACACGCGAAAATCCTTTACTGAAGGAAACTTTCGAAAAAATCGACGAGAAAAAAAGTCAGCTTGAGGTCATGAAACAGAGTCTTCATAAAATTCTTAGTGGTGAAAATCAATAATTAAAAGATGTTTAAAAAGATATTTTTATTGCTGCTGATCGGCTCGTTATCTTTCGTGAAAGCGCAGGAAACCGCCGCAAGCATTCTTTCTTTTCCAAATCCTATTGAATACGACGGAACTGAATTTTTCCTTACCCAATCAAAGCAGCGTTCCAAAACTCTTTTTCAGGAGCAGTATATCCCGAAAGACGAAAGTTTGGGAGATTTTACCCAGCTTCTTGATTTTTCATTCTTCAATAAGGAGATTGAAATGGAACTTGCCGTAAGACAGAAAGTGGAAGCGATCCAGCAGCGCGCATCAAAGGATAAGTTTGCAAAAGTAAACGTAACCGAAAGTCCGGACGGAAAAGAATATATCGTGGATTATTTCATCTCCGAAACGCCCGAAAAAGGCGATCCTTTTATTGAATATAACGTGTACCGCTTCAAGCAGTTTGAAAACGGAACCCAACAAAGTTTTCTGATTCTGTCTTATGCGAAACGCGTGTACGGAGATTTGAAAAGCTCCGCAAAAGCTTTGGCAAAACAGCGCGACCATCTAATGGCCACAATGATTGAATTTAAAATTCCCGAAATAAAAGTTGCTGCAGCTGTCCCCGGAAAATAAAATCAAGACTACTAAAACTAAAAACACCCGGCAACTGTTGGGTGTTTTTCATGAAAAACCTGCCGCTAAAAAATATCACATGATGACCGACGAAATCTATATCAGACGCTGCATCGAACTTGCAAAAAAAGGTTTGGGAAGAACCTACCCCAATCCATTGGTCGGAAGCGTTATTGTTTACAACGGAGAAATTATCGGAGAAGGATTTCATGAAAAAGCTGGGCAAAACCATGCTGAAATCAATGCGATAAATGCTGTAAAAAACAAAGAACTTTTAAAAGATTCCACGATTTATGTTTCTTTGGAACCCTGTTCACATTACGGAAAAACGCCGCCATGTGCCAATAAGATTGTAGAAACCGGTTTTAAAAAAGTAGTGATCGGAACACTTGATTCTCATGAAAAAGTGAATGGCAAAGGCAAACAGATCCTGGAAAATGCAGGTATCGAAGTAGTTTCCGGAGTTCTGGAAAAAGAATGTCAGATACTTAACAAACGCTTTTTTACTTTTCATCAAAAGAAAAGACCTTATATCATTTTAAAATGGGCGCAGTCCGGGGACGGATTTTTAGATAAAGATTTTCAGCCCACACCGATTGGAAATCCTTTAACCAAACAGTTTGTTCATCAGTTAAGAAGTGAGGAACATGCGATTCTGGTAGGAACCCATACGGCTCTAACTGACAACCCGGCTTTAACGGTGCGGGAAATCTCAGGAAGAAATCCGGTGAGAATTCTGATTGATTTTGATCTGAAAGTTCCCGCAGATTTCAATATTTATAATCAGGAAGCGGAAACCTTGGTTTTTAATTCCGTTAAAGATTCAGAGGAAGGAAATATAAAATTTATTAAAACTGAAAAAGAAAATTTAGTTCATCATTTGATGCATACGCTTTATGAAGAACAGATTCAATCGGTAATCATTGAGGGCGGAAGATTTACCTTACAGCAGTTTATTGATGCAGGTATTTGGGATGAAGCCATTATCATTAAAAATGAAAATCTGCTGCTGGAAAAAGGAACCAAAGCACCGGAATTTCATTTCGCATCTTACAGAACGGAGACTTTTCGGGATAATATCATGGAATTTTATAAAAATTTTTAAGTTTGGAATTCTCCTTCAATACCATAAAATCCGCTGTAGAAAATGTTCTTTTAAAAGAAAAAGGAAGCAAATTTCTCAGTTTCGTATTTCCTCTGAATGATGAAAATGACCTGAAAAAAAATCTGGAAAAGATCAGAGTGGAACATCCGAAAGCGACGCACCACTGCTATGCTTTCCGACTCGGGATGAAAGGTGAAAATTACCGCGCCAACGACGACGGTGAACCTTCCGGAAGCGCCGGACTTCCCATTTACAATCAGCTTCTGGCAAATGATATCACGAATGTTCTGTTAATTGTGGTCCGGTATTATGGCGGAACAAAACTTGGCGTATCTGGTTTGGTAAAAGCCTATAAAGAATCGGCAAAACTTGTTTTGGAAGAAGCAGAGATCATCACCAAAGAACTGGAATCCGATATTGAAATTGCTTTCAGTTTCAGCCAGCAAAACCAAATCTTTACTTTACTGAATAAATTCGACGGCAAAATTCAGGACTTTTTGACCGACGAAAAATGCACCATCAAGGCAAAAATAAAAACTTCCCAAAAAGAAAGCATCTCGGAGCAGTTGTCCGAGATGCAGAATATTTCGTTTGAATTCTTTTAATTCTTAATGATTAAATTTTAAATCAAGTCCATTTGAGACTTTACAAAATCTTTAATCTCTTCTTCCCATGAGCATTGATGCCCAGTAAAGAAGCTGCGCCAATGATCCTAGCGCTGCAACCAGATACGTTCTGGCAGCCCAGGTTAATGAATCTTTTACGCCGACATATTCCTCAGCGGTTACCGTTCCCGTATCTTTCAGCCACTTCATCGCTCTGTTACTTGCGTCATATTCTACCGGCAAAGTAACGAATGCAAATAAAGTCGTTAATGCAAACATCGCAACGCCAATAGCAAGCACGGTTGTGTTACCGTTCGGATTTTCAATGGTTCTGGTAGCCCCCATTAAAACGATACCGCCAAGAAGCACAAACTGCATTAAATTGGAACTGATGCTTACCACAGGAACCAATTTGGATCGGAGCTGTAACATGGAATATCCTACCGCGTGCTGTACAGCGTGTCCGCATTCATGGGCTGCGACTGCCGCCGCTGCGGCATTTCTCTGCATATAAACGCCTTCAGATAAGTTTACTGTTTTGTCAGCAGGATTATAATGATCCGTCAGCTGACCCGGAACCGAAATTACTTTAACATCATTAATTCCGTTGTCTCTCAACATTTTTTCTGCCACTTCCTTTCCGGACATTCCGTTTCGGAGATGTACCTGCGAATAATACTCGAATTTTGATTTAAGCCTTGAGGAAACCAACCAGCTTACGAGCATTGAAAGCCCAATAATTACATAATACCCTGTCATTTTTTCTTAATTTATTTCTATTTTTAAGTCGCTTTTAAGATGTAAAAAACGTGCCAAAGCTCTGATATTTGTTTTAATGATTATCTTTGTTTTTTCAAACACAACAACATGTCCGAAATTTCAGTAACTGAAGTAAAAACCGATAAAGAATTAAAAAATTTCATCAGATTTCCGATGGAACTTTACAAAAATAGCAAAAATTATGTACCTCCCTTAATCAACGATGAGAAAAACATCTGGAATCCAAAAGAAAACCCGGCTTTAAGCTATTCTGAAGCGAAACAGTTCCTCGCTTACAAAGAAGGAAACATTGTGGGGAGAATTGCCGTGATGATTAATCACAAAGAAGAAAAAGAGCTGGGCATAAGCAAAGTAAGGTTTGGCTGGCTCGATTTTATTGACGATTTTGAAGTTTCGAAAGCACTGATTGATGTCGCCATTAATTTCGCCAAAGAAAAAAACATCGGCAAAATTGAAGGGCCGATGGGTTTTACCAATCTTGACAAAGCCGGAATGCTGACAATGGGTTTTGACAAATTGGCAACAATGATCGGACTTTATAATTTCGAATACTATCCGCAGCATATCGAAAAACTGGGTTTGGTAAAAGAAAAAGAATGGGTGGAATTCGAAATGGACTTCCCTACCGTTCTTCCTGAAAGAGTTGAAAAATTCAGTTCACTGATTGCACAGAAATACAAGCTGAAGGTTATCGATTTTAAAAACAAAAAGGAAATTCTTCCTTTGGTGGAACCGATGTTCAAACTTTTAGATCAGACTTACAATTCCCTTTCTACCTACACTCCTATTTCCGACGAACAGATAAAAACGTACCGCGAAAAATATTTCCCGTTTATCGACAAGAATTATGTGATCTGCGTGGAAGACGAAAACCATCAGCTGGTCTCCTTCGCGATTACCATGCCTTCCTATTCCAGGGCGCTGCAGAAATCCAAAGGAAAACTTCTTCCTTTCGGGTGGTGGCATTTTTTACAGGCAGGAAAGAAAAACGACCGCGCCAATTTTTATCTCATCGGAATTCATCCGGAATATCAAAGACGGGGCGTGACAGCGATTATTTTTAAAGAGATCTTCTTAAGGTTCAACCGGATGGGAATTAAGTTTGCTGAAACCAATCCTGAGCTTGAGGAAAACAAAAGCGTTCAGGTATTGTGGCAGGATTATAACCCTGTGAACCACAAACGGAGAAGAACTTACTCCATGGAAATCAGTTAATGTTCCTCCAACTCTTAGATTACCATTTTTGAATTTATAAAGAAATGAAAAAGCAACTCTATTTCTATATCGCAATGATCGCAGCCTTTGTGATCTACAACCAGTTCTTCCAGGTGCCTGATGAGCGCATTAACAGCCTTATCAACATTCTTTTTGCGAGTTTTCTGTTTTTGTACATCGGCTACATCGCGTATCTGGTTTTAAAACGACTGAAAAAAGACAGCCGGAAGTGATTTTTACTTTTTATTCTCAATTAAATTTATGATTTCTTTCACATTTGAACCTTTAAATTTTTTCTATAATACTTAATTCCTTAAATTTGCAGGTAGAGAAAACAATGATATGAATATACCTGAAAATTATATCCCAATTATTATTCAGATTGCGGTAGGTTTTGGATTCGTGGTTCTGTGTATTTTAGGAACCCACTTTTTAGGACCCCGTCAGAAAGCAACTTCCGTTAAGAAAAACGAAAGTTTTGAGTGCGGTATCGATGTGGAAGGAAATGCCAGAAATCCCTTTTCGGTAAAATATTTCCTTACTGCTGTTCTGTTCGTCCTTTTCGATATTGAGATCGTCTTCTTTTATCCCTACGCGGTAAACATCCGTGAATTTGGTGTAGAAGGATTCTTAGCCGTACTTACCTTTATTGCCGTATTTTTCATTGCATTTATCTACGTTTGGAAGCGGGGCGCTCTGGATTGGGACAGATAGTGCCAAATCATTTACTTTATTAATTTAAGAAAACAAAAAATGTCTGATAATAAACCAATCATTAGAATGGATGCTGAAGCGCCGGAAGGTTTTGAGGGGGAAGGATTCTTCGCCACCAAGCTCAGCAGTGTAATAGGGATGGCCAGAAAATTTTCGCTTTGGCCGCTGCCTTTTGCCACTTCGTGTTGTGGTATTGAATTTATGGCCGTACTGAACCCCACTTATGACGCCTCAAGATTCGGGATGGAAAGAAACTCTTTCTCCCCAAGACAGGCTGATATGCTGATGGTTTGCGGTACGATATCCAAAAAATTGGGACCTGTACTGAAACAGGTTTATACCCAAATGGCAGAACCTAAATGGGTGATCGCTGTTGGAGCCTGCGCTTCAAGCGGTGGTATTTTCGATACTTATTCTGTATTGCAGGGAATTGATAAAATCATTCCTGTAGATGTATATGTGCCGGGTTGCCCGCCAAGACCGGAACAGATTATTGAAGGTGTAATGCAGGTACAGGCACTTTGCGAAAGCGAAAGCATCCGAAGAAGAGACATGCCTGAATATAAAAACTTACTCGAATCCTACGACATAAATTAATTGGAAATGACAAACGAATTTGTTTTAGAAGCCATTACAAGAGAATTTCCGGATTCAGTAATTTCACATTCCGAACCTTATGATCTCCTGACTTTGGAAATAAAGAAAGAAGACATTAAAAAGGTGATTCACTATCTCAGGGATTCGTCTTTAGAAATAAAATTCCTTACCGATCTCTGCGGAATTCATTACCCTGAAAATCCTGATAAGGAACTCGGTGTGATTTATCACCTTCATAACATGATGACCAATTTCAGGATCCGCCTCAAAGCTTTTATGCCAAAAGAAAACGCCGAAATAGATTCGATGACCGATCTTTATGCCGGGGCAAACTGGATGGAAAGGGAAACATTTGAATTTTACGGAATTAAATTTAAAGGACATCCGGATCTTCGGGTAATCCTTAATATGGAAGATATCGGTTATCATCCGATGCTTAAGGAATACCGCCTCGAAGACGGTACCAGAATGGATAAAGATGATAAAATGTTCGGAAGATAATTAAAGATCAACGGTAAAAACATGAAAGACAACGCGCTATCAAATATACTCAGCCAGCACGAATCAAAAGAACAGATTGACGGGCAGATTTACACCCTGAATCTGGGACCCACGCACCCGGCTACCCACGGTATTTTCCAGAATGTCCTTACGATGGATGGCGAAAGAATTCTCCATTCAGAACAGACGATCGGTTATATCCACCGTGCTTTCGAAAAAATTTCTGAACGCAGAAATTTCACCCAGATTACCACCCTTACGGACCGGATGAATTACTGCTCCTCTCCTATCAATAACATCGGATGGCATTTAACCGTTGAGAAACTCATCGGCTGTGAAGTTCCGAAAAGAGTTGATTACATGAGGGTCATCATGATGGAATTGGCAAGAATTGCAGACCACATGGTATGTAACGGCGTTATTGCGATGGATGCAGGTGCTATTACAGGACTTACTTACCTCTTCCAGGAAAGAGAAAAAATATACGAAATGTATGAGCAGGTTTGTGGCGCCAGGATGACCACGAACATGGGAAGAATCGGAGGTTTCGAAAGAGATTTCACTCCGAAATTCCATGAGCTTTTACAGACATGGCTTAAAAAATTTCCTAAAATCTGGGGTGAATTCTGTGCTCTGAACGAGAGAAACAGAATTTTCATGGACAGAACCATCAAAGCCGGACCAATCTCTGCAGAAAGAGCGCTGAGCTACGGTTTCACAGGTCCGAACTTACGTGCAACAGGTGTTGATTACGATGTACGCGTTGCCAATCCTTATTCTTCATATAACGATTTCGATTTCATTATTCCTGTAGGAACTGCCGGTGATACATACGACCGTTTTATGGTGCGTCAGCAGGAAGTTTGGGAAAGTTTAAAAATTATCGAGCAGGCCTATAAAAATCTGCCCGAAGGACCTTTCCATGCAGATGTTCCTGAATTTTACCTTCCGGAAAAAGCTGATGTTTACAATAATATGGAAGCATTGATCTATCACTTTAAAATTGTGATGGGAGAAACCGATGTTCCTAAAGGAGAAGTATACAGCTGTGTCGAAGGAGGAAACGGAGAACTTGGATTCTACCTTGTAAGTGACGGTGGAAGAACACCTTACCGACTGCATTTCAGACGTCCGTGTTTCATCTATTATCAGGCATATCCTGAGATGATCAAAGGCGGAATGATATCTGATGCCGTTGTTACGATGTGCAGCATGAATGTCATCGCAGGTGAACTGGATGCATAAATTGAATTAAATTCCTCTAAGGTTTTTAAAACCTTTATTAAAAATAAATAGAAAAAAGACTTGTAATCACTCATTTCAGGTCTTCAATTTCAAATCAATAATAATGAGCGAAACTATTGCTTTTAAACCTGAGTCATTAGAACAGGTCCAAAAAATTATCGCAAGATATCCGGAAGGAAAGCAAAAATCTGCCTTGATTCCGATCCTGCACATTGCACAGAAAGAATTCGGCGGCTGGCTGGATGTTCCCGTGATGGATTACGTTGCGGAACTCCTGAGCATCAAACCGATCGAAGTGTACGAAGTTGCCACTTTCTATACCATGTTCAATATGAAGCCGGTTGGAAAATATGTACTCGAAGTGTGCCAAACCGGTCCGTGTATGCTGAACGGAAGCGACGGAATTTTAAACCATATCCGTGAAACTTTAAACATTAAGAACGGAGAAACCACAGCTGACGGACTTTTCACTCTGAAAGCAGCGGAATGTCTGGGCGCGTGCGGCTATGCACCAATGATGCAGCTCGGCAAATTTTATCATGAACATTTAACAAAAGAAAAAGTAGATGAAATCCTGGAACTTTGCAGACAGGGAGCCATTGCTTTGGATTAATTTTAATATAAAATGAGTAAAAAACTTTTACTTAAAGACGCACATATTGAAGGAATCCGTTACTTCGATGTATACCGCAAACAGGGCGGTTACAGCGCTGTAGAAAAAGCCCTGAAAATGACACCGGACGAAATAGTGGAAGAAGTGAAAACTTCCGGTCTGCGTGGCCGTGGCGGTGCAGGATTCCCAACGGGAATGAAGTGGAGCTTTCTGGCTAAACCGGAAGGAATCCCAAGATATCTGGTGGTAAACGCCGATGAATCGGAACCCGGAACTTTCAAAGACCGTTATTTAATGGAATTCATTCCTCATCTTTTGATTGAAGGGATGATTGTTTCGTCTTTTGCTTTGGGTGCGCATACTTCTTATATCTATATCCGCGGTGAATATTCATGGATTCCCGATATTCTGGAAGAAGCCATTGAAGAAGCTAAAAAAGCAGGATTCTTAGGTAAAAATATATTAGGAACAGGTTATGATCTGGAAATCTACGTTCACCGTGGTGCCGGAGCATATATCTGTGGTGAAGAAACAGCGCTTCTGGAATCCCTCGAAGGAAAAAGAGGAAACCCGCGCCTGAAACCGCCTTTCCCTGCTGTAAAAGGACTTTGGGAATCTCCAACGGTAGTAAACAACGTAGAAACTATCGCTGCAGTGGTTCCGATCATGAATATTACCGGAGCAGAATATGCGAAAATTGGGGTTGGCCGTTCAACCGGAACAAAACTGATCTCAGCCTGCGGAAATATCAACAAACCGGGTGTTTACGAAATAGACATGACGATTACCGTTGAAGAATTTATTTATTCGGATGAATACTGCGGCGGAATCCCGAACGGTAAAAAACTGAAAGCCTGTATTCCGGGCGGAAGTTCCGTGCCGATTGTTCCTGCTAATTTATTGCTGAAAACCATCAACGGAGAACCGAGATATATGAACTATGAGTCTCTTGCAGACGGTGGTTTTGCAACCGGAACCATGATGGGATCGGGAGGATTTATCGTTTTGGATGAAGACCAGTGTGTGGTAAAACATACGATGACTTTAGCCCATTTTTACGCCCACGAAAGCTGCGGTCAATGTACTCCTTGCCGCGAAGGTACACCATGGATGTATAAAATTCTTAAAAAAATAGATTCCGGAAACGGAACCATGGCAGACATCGATCTGCTTTGGGATATCCAGAGAAAAATAGAAGGAAATACAATCTGTCCGCTGGGTGATGCGGCGGCTTGGCCGGTTGCAGCTGCAATCCGTCACTTCCGCGATGAGTTCGAGTGGCACATTGATAACCCTGAAGCTTTAACAAGAAATTACGGACTGGCAAATTACGCGGACCCAATCCCTGTAGCCGCGAAGGCAGAGTAAGATGAAGAAGTTCTTTAAAATTGCAGTATTCCTGTTTGTAGGATTAAATTATGCGTCCGCCCAAAAAGCGGATTCAACAAAGGAAATATCTGATGATTTTGATTTCAGTATAAGACCATTATCCAAAAAAGGACAGATGTTTGTTTTCTGGGGCTGGAACAGAGCAGGATTTACCCATTCAGATATCCGTTTCAAAGGTGCTGATTACGATTTCACTTTGGAAAATGTAGTGGCACATGACCGACCTTCGGCTTTGAGTTTAGATTATATCAATCCCGGAACGGTATCCATTCCGCAGTTTAATTTCAGGTTGGGTTATTTTATTAAAGATAATTTGGCTTTGGTGATCGCGCAGGATCACATGAAATATGTGATGGATCAGGATCAGGTTGCAGATTTTAAAGGTCATATTTCAGATCCGGTTTATGCAGCAATGGTACAGAATGGAAAGGTAAATTTAGCAGACGAGCAGTTCCTTACTTTTGAGCATACGGACGGATTAAATTACATCAATGTCGGTTTGGAAAAATACCAAACGCTATTGAATAAAAAAAATATAGATGTCGCCTGGAGTTATGGCGGCGGAGTTGGAATGATGATGCCTAAAAGTAATGTGAAACTTTTCGGGAACGAAAGAAGCGACCGTTTTCATGTTGCCGGTTTTGGAGCAGATGCGAGAACCAATATCAATGTTATCTTTTGGAAACACTGGATGGCAAGAGTGGAAGGAAAAGTAGGATATATCAATATGCCCGATATCAAAACAACCTTAAATAACAAACCGGATAAAGCGTCTCAGGATTTCTTTTTCGGCCAGGTCAATTTCGGAATCGGATATACATTTAATACAGGAAAAAAATAATTCATTCATTTTTGAATTCAAATATAATGAGCGACGAAATTAAAAAATTTAAGATCACGATCGACGGACAGACCACCGAAGTATTGCCGGGAACTTCCATTTTGGAAGCAGCCAGACAGATCGGCGGAAAATCTGTGCCGCCTGCAATGTGCTACTACAAGCCGTTGGAAGCCAGTGGCGGAAGATGCAGAACCTGTCTGGTAGAAGTGTCGAAAGGTTCCGATGCAGACTCACGGCCGATGCCAAAACTGGTAGCCAGCTGCAGAACAAGCGTGATGGACGGGATGGAAGTTAAAAATCTTACCTCAGAAAAAACTCAGGAAGCAAGAAAAGCGGTAACTGAATTTCTGTTGATAAACCACCCATTAGATTGCCCGGTATGTGATCAGGCCGGCGAATGCCATCTTCAGGATTTAGGATATGAACACGGCGTGGAAGCGACCAGAACTGAATTTGAAAGACGAACTTTCGAACCCGAAGATATTGGTCCTTACATTAAACTTCACATGAACCGATGCATCCTTTGTGCAAGATGTGTGTTAACAGCCAATCAGCTGACTGAAGGGCGCGAGCACGGAATTCTTTTCAGAGGTGAACAGGCAGAGATCTCCACTTACTTAAATAAAGCGCTGGATAATGATTTTATCGGAAACGTCATTGACGTTTGCCCGGTAGGTGCTTTAACGGACAGAACAGCACGTTTTGCAAGCAGAGTTTGGTTTACAAAACCGATGAACGCAACCTGCAAATGTGATAAATGTTCCGGGAAAGCGGTTGTATGGATGAAAGGTGAAGAGATCATCAGAGTTACTGCAAGAAAAGATCAGTACGATGAAGTGGAAGAATGGATCTGTAACGAATGCCGTTTCGAAAGAAAAGATTTAACACTTTGGAATATTGAAGGTCCGAGACATATCGACAGACATTCAGTAATCTCGCTGAACCATTATGAGAAACCAAAAAACATGATTAATCTTCTGAATAATCCGGACGCAAAAGAAATCAGCGAAAAAGACGAAAAAAACTTAATTTGAAAATGATATGATTTGAATATTGGCTTCAATATTTAAATTTCAAATGATATAACTTATGGATTTACTTACCTTTAAAATCATTTTAGTTCTTGTGCTTTTTGCCGTATCCATGGGCGTTGCTGCCTATTCTACATGGGGCGAACGAAAAGTGGCGGCAGCATTGCAGGACAGAATCGGGCCAAACAGAGCCGGACCTTTCGGACTTTTGCAGCCTTTGGCAGACGGCGGAAAACTTTTCTTCAAGGAAGGGTTTGTACCGCAGAACGCCGATAAATTTCTTTTCTATTTAGGACCCGGAATCACCATGTTCGTTTCCCTTATTACCGGAGCGGTAATTCCCTGGGGAAAAACGCTGAATATCGGCGGAACTTCTTTTGACATTCAGGTGGCGAATATCGACGTGGGAGTTCTTTATTTAATAGGAATGGTTTCCATCGGTGTTTACGGAATGATGATCGGAGGCTGGGCTTCCAACAATAAGTATTCATTAATCGGCGCTATCCGTGCATCTTCACAGATGATTTCCTACGAGCTGGCGATGGGACTTTCTTTGCTTTCCATCATTCTGATGTCCGGAAGTTTAGATTTACATTTTATCACCTCTTCTCAGGGAACCGGAAAAATATGGGGCTTTATCCCGGCAGATGGGATGAACTGGAATATCTTCTATCAGCCTTTAGCATTTATTATCTTTTTTGTTGCTGCTCTGGCAGAGACAAACCGTCACCCTTTCGATTTGCCTGAATGCGAATCTGAGCTGGTAAACGGATATATGACGGAATATTCTTCCATGAACTTCGGGCAGTACATGTTCGGGGAATATGTGAACATGTTTATTTCAAATGCATTAATCGCTACCCTTTTCTTCGGAGGATTCAATTATCCAGGAATTAACTGGGTTTCTGAAAACTGGGGCGAAAACGTAGCAGGAATTTTAAGTATTGCAGCGATGCTGTTTAAAGTGATATTAGGAATCATTATTTTCATGTGGATCCGCTGGACGATCCCGAGATTCAGATATGACCAGCTGATGCACCTTGGATGGAAAAAATTAATTCCGCTTGCATTGGTTAATTTAATTATTACCGCTGCTGTAATTGTGTTTTTTGCCAATTAAAATTAAGTATAAGTTTTCATGCTGAAAGCAGAAGCCAACAGCTAAAACAAGACCAATATGAAACTGACAAACAGATCTAAAGTAGTCTCGAACAAAGAGATGACTTTTATGGAAAGAATATACCTCCCGGAAATTTTCAAGGGAATGGCCATCACCATGAAGCATGCTCTTCAGGGTTCTAAAGGAAAAGTGTACTCTTATCCTGAAGTAGAGAAGCCGCGGGCGAAAGTATGGCGTGGGCTGCACGTTCTGAAACGTGATGAAGAAGGAAGAGAACGCTGCACTGCATGTGGACTTTGCGCTGTTGCATGTCCTGCAGAAGCTATTACCATGACAGCTGCTGAAAGAACCAAAGAAGAAAAAGATCTTTACAGAGAAGAAAAATATGCATCAGTATATGAAATCAATATGCTGAGATGTATTTTCTGCGGAATGTGTGAGGAAGCGTGCCCGAAATCTGCAGTATATCTTACGGACAGACTGGTGGATGTGGAAACCAACCGCGGAAGTTTCGTATACGGAAAAGATAAGCTGGTGGAAAAAATCAATGAGAGAATTGATATTACCGCCAGACAGAGCGAATTACAAAAAAAATCGGTAAAATAAATGGAGCAGATTATATTTTTCATTGTAGCATTGATGGCTGTAACTAGTGCAGTTTACTTTGTATTTGCCCGAAACCCACTCTACGCTATCCTTTCCCTGATCGTTACTTTCTTTTCGATTGCGGCGATGTATATTTTACTGAACGCGCAGTTTTTGGGAATTGTTCAGATCATCGTTTACGCGGGAGCCATTATGGTTTTATTCCTTTACATTCTGATGATGCTGAATTTAAATAAAGCCGACGAGAGCAAAAAGCAGAACCTTACCAAATTCATCGGTGTATTTTCTGCCGGATTGCTTTTAATTGGAGTTTTAGGCGCTTTCAGAGGTTTGAAAGGAAATACTGTTGCCGGAAATGTAGATTCGGGTATCGGTTTGACCAAAAACCTTGGGAGATTATTGTTTAACGAATATGTACTGCCTTTTGAGCTGGCTTCCATCCTTATCCTTGCGGGAATTGTGGGTGCAGTATTAATCGGTAAAAAAGATTTATAGTATTATGGGAGAAGTAAATTCATTTATACAGACCGTCCCGCTGGAATATTTTATTATTCTGAGTACGGTATTGTTCTGTCTGGGAGTTTTAGGAGTTTTGATCCGAAAAAATGCCATCATTATTTTGGGTTGTGTGGAGTTGATGCTGAATTCTGTAAATCTTTTACTGGCTGCATTTTCAAGCTACAAAGGTGACGGTAACGGGCAGATCCTGGTATTTTTTATCATGGTGGTTGCCGCTGCAGAAGTTGCCGTAGGATTAGCTATTATCGCAATGATGTACCGGAATACAAAATCGGTGGACATCAGTATTTTTAATAAATTAAGAGGATAAATAAAGGATGGAAAATTTAGTTTACGCAATTATACTTTTACCCTTATTCGGATTTCTGATCAACGGTCTTTTAGGAAAAAGTCTGCCGAAAATGGTGGTAGGAAGTATCGCAACACTCGTGGTTTTTGCCTCTTTCTGTATTGCTGTCAGTCTGTTTTTACAGTTTAATGCAGATTCACAGCCTGTAATCGTAAGAGCTTTCGAATGGTTCAGAGTCAACGGGATTCAGGTGAATTTCGCTTTCCAGATCGATCAGTTATCATTAATGATGATTATGATTATCACCGGAATCGGATCACTGATTCACCTCTATTCTATCGGTTACATGAGCCACGACAAAGGTTTTTATAAATTCTTCGCTTACCTGAATTTATTCATCTTCTCGATGCTGCTTTTGGTAATGGGAAGCAACTATTTAATTCTTTTCATCGGTTGGGAAGGTGTAGGTTTATGTTCTTATTTGCTCATCGGCTTCTGGTATACCAACAAAGAATATGGTGCAGCGGCGAGAAAAGCTTTCATCATGAACAGAATTGGTGACCTTGGAATGATTATCGGGATCTTAATGATCGCTTATCAGACCAACGCTGTTGATTTCCTTTCTGTAGCACAGAATTCTTCCAAATTTGAATTAGATTCACCTGTAATCATCTTTATTACGGCTAGTTTATTTATTGGAGCTATGGGAAAATCAGCACAGGTTCCTCTGTTTACCTGGCTTCCTGATGCAATGGCTGGTCCAACGCCGGTTTCTGCGTTAATCCACGCTGCAACGATGGTTACTGCGGGTATTTATTTGGTGGTACGTTCTAACTTCCTTTATTCTCTTGCACCTACCACAATGGACGGAATTCTCTTCATTGGATTGTTAACTGCTTTGGTTGCAGCGTTTATCGGTCTCAGACAAAATGATATTAAAAAAGTTTTAGCTTACTCTACTGTTTCGCAATTAGGATTTATGTTCGTTGCACTGGGAGTTGGCGCTTATACTACCGCGATGTTCCACCTGATGACGCATGCGTTTTTCAAAGCGTTGCTGTTCTTAGGTTCAGGTTCAGTGATTCACGCGATGAGCGGAGAACAGGACATGAGATTCATGGGCGGATTAAAGAAAAAAATTCCAATTACACATATCACTTTCCTTATCGGAACACTTGCGATTTCAGGTTTTCCTTTCCTTTCGGGAATGATTTCCAAAGATGAAATCTTAACCAACGTTTATGGGAAAAACCCTATCCTTTGGGTAATTCTGTTTATCGTCGCAGCTATGACAGCGATTTATATGTTCAGAGCATATTACTTAACGTTCTACGGCGAATTCAGAGGAACCGAAGAACAGAAACATCATCTTCATGAAAGCCCTTCAAATATGACCATTCCTTTGGTTGTGCTTGCTGTATTATCGGTTTTGGGCGGTTTCATTAATCTTCCTCATTTCATTGGACACGGAAATTATGCGAAACTCGGCGAATGGCTGAAATCAATCTACGTTTACGATGTTGAACTTCCTGAAGTAAATTTCGGAACAGAAATGATCCTTCTCGGACTTACGGTTCTAATGTTCTTCGTAGTATGGTTTGTTGTTAAAAACATCTATGTTAATAAGAAGAAAATGGCTTTGCCGGACGAAGAATACACGGGTTGGCAAAGACTCTCAAACAGGAAACTTTTCCTGGATGAACTCAATAATGCAACCTTCGTGAGATTTATTGAAGGTTTGGGTGTAGGAGGAAATATGTTCGATAAAGGCATTCTGAACAGATTCGTAGATTTCATCGGAAGCGGTGCAGAAGATTCAGGACGCGCAGCCAAGAGACTTCAGAACGGAAATGTGGAAAATTATGTCCTCATTATGTCTCTGGCCATCGGAATTATTTTAATTGTTAACTTTATATTACAATAGTAAATGTCGTATCTATTATTAACATTGTTACTATTACCTCTCGTAGGTTCTGCAGTGGTGTTCGCGTGGAAAAACCCCGCAAGTAAATTTTTGGCGTTGGGAATTGCATTGGTTCAGATGTTTCTCACTTTTTATATGCTGTCGGATTTCGATTATAAAACTACCGTAGACGGTGTTCTGCAGTATGAGATCAATTATCCATGGTCACAGTTTATCAAAAGTAATCTTCATTTCGGGATCGATGGGATGAGCATGCTTCTTTTGCTGCTTACCAATATCTTAACTCCAATTATTATCCTTTCCTCATTTAATGAAAAACCGGGTTACAGAAATACGTTCTACGGACTTATTCTGTTGATGCAGTTTGGTCTGATCGGCGTTTTCACTTCGCTGGACGGATTATTGTTCTACATTTTCTGGGAAGTAACCCTTATTCCGATCTGGCTGATCGCCGGAATCTGGGGACAGGAAAACAAAAAACTTGCGTTCACGACGAAATTCTTCGTTTACACTTTTGTAGGTTCATTATTTATGCTCATCGGGCTGATTTACGTTTACACCCACTCCGCATCATTTGCACTTACCGATCTGTATAACGCCAATTTAAATGCTTCTGAGCAGACTGTGATTTTCTGGTTCATCTTCTTTGCATTTGCAGTGAAGCTTCCGGTTTTTCCTTTCCATTCCTGGCAGCCGGATACCTATACTTATTCGCCAACTCAGGGTTCAATGCTGCTTTCGGGAATTATGCTGAAAATGGCTGTTTACGGACTTTTAAGATATCTTTTACCGATTACTCCAGACCCAATCCTCGGGATTTCAGGACAGATTGTTCTGGTTCTCGCGATTATAGGAATCGTTCACGGAGCATTGATTGCTATTATCCAGA
Organism: Kaistella soli; assembly: GCF_019038595.1. Taxonomy (GTDB): domain Bacteria; phylum Bacteroidota; class Bacteroidia; order Flavobacteriales; family Weeksellaceae; genus Kaistella; species Kaistella soli. The sequence goes on along the minus strand of NZ_JAHOPF010000001.1, from coordinate 242,279 downwards.
ATGACTCCAAACGTTTAATCGCATACTCCTCATTATCGCACGTAGGTCTGATTGTGGCCGGAATTATGGCTTCTGCGATTTTAACGGTAAAGGGAACGCTAACAATAGAAGGTGGTGAAGGTGCAATGGTGCAGGCTTTTGCTCACGGTATCAACGTCGTAGGTCTGTTTTACTGTGCTGACATTCTTTATAAAAGATTCAAAACCAGAGATATCCGTCAGATGGGAGGTTTGGCAAAAGCTGCTCCGAAATTTGCAGTGCTGTTTATGGTTATTTTGCTGGGTTCTGTGGGACTTCCTTTAACCAACGGTTTTATCGGAGAATTTATTCTGATCAAATCCGTATTTGACTACAGTAAACTTGCCGCTATATTTGCCGGTCTTACGCTGATTTTTTCAGCTGTTTATCTCTTAAGATTCTACGGAAAAGCGATGTTCGGAGAAGGTGATGAGACGGTACTTTCTTCTGCAAAAGATCTTTCGGGAGTAGAATTTTCAGTGTTGGCGAGTTTAGCAGTATTTGTTATTCTGCTGGGACTTTTCCCGCAGCCGCTGATCGAAATGGTCAACAGTTCGCTGAAATTTATTTTCTCCTCCATGATGAACTAAGAAAAATTGAATAATTAAGAATTAAAAGAGGAAGGCTACAGATGCAGATCTGAACTCCGGAATCTAAAATCTCAAATCTAAATTAAATGAGCGTTTTAATCATTATATTCCTTACCGCAGTTGCCGCATTGTTTGCAGGGGTTTTTGAAAAGGGAAAATTTTCAAGATATATCGGTATTTTGGGGCTTATCATTGCATTTTACGTAAGCTTTCAGCCGGAATGTTCTTTCTTTAACCAGTATAAAACAATGTTCGACTTCAGCGCGAATGCGGCCCTGTTTACCAAAGTAGCTATTGTCATTACGCTTCTGCTTTTCTTTCTGGGCAGTTTTGCTTTCAGCAATCACAGAAGCCATCAGTCGGAGTTATACGCATTGCTGCTGTTCTCTCTTTCCGGAGGGGTTATTCTTTTTGGATTTCAGAATTTTGTAACGCTGTTTTTAGGAATTGAAATCCTTTCGATCCCGCTTTACGTTTTGGCAGGAAGTAACAAGACTGATCTTCGCTCCAACGAAGCTTCCATTAAATATTTCCTGATGGGTGCGTTTGCCACCGGTTTCCTTTTATTCGGAATCGCGCTGGTTTACGGAAGTGCAGGAAGTTTCGACCTTTATAAAATCCATGAATTTTCAGTTGAAAATCCAAAAGACATTATGTTTGCCGTAGGTGCAGTATTGATGCTGGTTGCACTGGCATTTAAAGTATCCATGGCGCCTTTCCATATGTGGAGCCCGGATGTTTATCAGGGATCGCCTTCACTCATCACCGCATTTATGATGTCGGTAGTGAAAATCTCCGCTTTCTTCGCCTTCTTTAAAGTAATGACTATTGCATTTACAGGAATCGCAGGAGAATGGATCAATATTATAGGGGTTCTTATCATTATCACTTTATTCCTCGCCAACGCAATGGGACTTGCACAGAGCAATGCTAAAAGAATGTTAGCTTACTCTTCAGTTTCTCATGTTGGATATCTTGGTCTGATTTTCTTCGGTTTAAATAACCTTTCCGCATACAACCTGGCGTTTTATTTATTCGCCTACTCTATTGCTACGGTTGGTGTGATGATGTGCCTGATTTGGGTTGAAAAACTTAAACGTGAAACCTCATACAACGCGTTCAAAGGCCTTGCACAGTCGGAGCCAATTATGGCGGTTGCTGCAGCGCTTTCGATGCTTTCGATGGCAGGTATTCCGCTTACTGCAGGTTTCATGGGGAAATTCTCCATCTTTGCACAGGCAATTCAGTATCCGAAAATGGGAACCTTCATGGTGTTGATCGCGGTATTGGGGTCAGCAATCTCTATCGCTTACTATCTGCGCCTTATAATGGTAATGTTCTTCCCGAAAGAAAGCAGTTTCAAAACTTCTGAAAGAGTACCGTTAACTTACAATATCGTTGCAGTATTTATCATTATTGCACTTGTAGCACTGGGAATCTTCCCGGATCTGTTCGCAAGACAGTTTGGTTTGTAGAAAATATTAAATATATAATTAAAACGCAGTTCTTCGGAGCTGCGTTTTTTTTATTAAATATGAATTTAATCATTTGATTAAATCAAAATAATAAACGTAGCTTTGTGTAAAGAAATTTAAAATGGATCCTGAAAAAGACATTTCTACTGAAGAGAAAATCCTTATTTCCGCTTCGAAGGTTTTCACTGAAAAAGGTTTTTCAGGAACGCGAACCCGGGATATTGCGGAAGAAGCAGGCATTAATCTGGCGTTGCTGAATTACTATTTCAGAAGTAAAGAAAAACTTTTCGAACAGGTGATGAAGGTGAAAATTGTTTTGCTTTTCGGAAAAATAATTCCCATTGTCAGCAATGAAAAATCCACCCTCGAAGAAAAAATAGATCTGGTCAGCGAGAAGTATTTTGAGATTCTGTCCAAAAACCCAAATCTTCCCTTATTCATCCTGAGCGAAATCCAGAAAAAACCGTCCAACATCACTTCGCTTATTCCGGTGGATAAAGTTCTTAAAACTTCAGTCCTGCTCAGGCAGATCGAAGAGAAAAAACCCGGACTCAATCCTTTTCATTTCATCGTCAATTTTCTTGGTATGACGGCCTTTCCTTTTATTGGAAAACCAATTCTGAAGAATTTCAGCATCATGAATGATGAAGAATTTCAGCAGTTTGTGGAAGAAAGAAAAACTTTGGTGCCGTCCTGGATCAAAATGATTCTTAACAGTTAACAACTTTTCTTTTCATTAAAAATTTAAGAATGAAATTTTTAAAATACTTAATAGTACCCGCTTTTCTGCTGAATCTTTCTTTAAGTGCACAGCAAACGCTCAGTTTGGAAGAATGTCAGCTACTCGCCAGAGAACAGTTTCCCCTCATTAAAAGAAATGCGCTGATAGAGAAAACTGAAGCCTATTCCCTGGAAAATGCTTCCAAAGCATGGCTTCCCCAAATTAACGTGATCGGTCAGGCGACGTATCAGAACGAAGTTACTCAGTTGCCTGTTACTCTTCCCAATATGTCGGTAGAGCCGCTGAGCAAAGACCAGTACAAAGTTTATGCAGATCTTCAGCAGCAGATTTTTGATGGAGGAATGATTAACAATCAGAAAAAACTAGCCAAAATTCAGTCTGAAACCGAAATTCAGAAAAACGAAGTGGAACTCCACAAACTCGAAGAAAGAATCAACCAGATTTATTTCGGTATTCTGCAAAGTCAGGAGCAGCTGCAGCAAACCAAAATCACAGAAAACGATCTTGAAAACGGGTTGAAGAAAGCCACAGCCCAGCTTCAGTACGGCACCATTTTGAGAAGTCAGGCTGATGTTCTGAAAGCGCAATTAATCAGTCTGGAACAAAGACAGATCGAACTGCAGTCAATGCGCACAAATTACATTGCGATGCTGGCTTTATTCATTAAAAAAAATATTGATGATAAAACGGATTTCCGGAAACCTGAAAAACTCCTTCTCACCGGCGAAAACAACCGCGCTGAACTGAAAGTATTCAATCTGCAGCAACAGACTTTAGAAACCCAGAAATCAATCATTAAATCTAAAAATCTACCGAAACTCGGTGCTTTTTTTCAGGGCGGATATGGCAAACCCGGCTTCAATATGCTTAAAAATGAATTTGATGTTTTCTATATTGGTGGGGTGCGGCTTCAGATTCCTATTTCAGAATTTTATACCAAAAAAAATGATCTTGCCTTACTGAACACACAGCAGCAGGATCTCGAAATCCAAAAAGAAAATTTTCTCTTTAATCAGAATTTTTCAACCGTCCAGAACAATTCAGATTTGGAAAAACTTCAGCAACTGATTACTAAAGATGATGACCTGATTTTATTAAGACAAAGCATCAAAAAAGCCAGTCTCGCGCAACTCGAAAACGGCGTAATCACCACCAGCGATTATCTTCGGGAAGTGAATGCGGAAGAGCTGGCAAGGCTTCAGAAGGTCCTTCATGAAACGCAGTATCTTTTGACACAATATAATCTTAAAGCGCAGCTGAATCAATAAAAACAATAAAAAGTAATCCTCCGATGAAAAAATATATTCTCTTGGCAGCCTTTCTTGCCATTTACTCCTGCAAAAATTCAGACCAAAATTATGAAGCTTCCGGAACTTTCGAAGCCGATGAAATTATGGTTGCTGCCAAAGCCACGGGTACGATTCTGAACTTGCGTGTAGAGGAAGGCCAGCAATTATCGCAAAACGAAAAAGTCGGCGAAATTGATCCAAAAAATGTGGAGTTGCAAAAGGAACAGGTCGTCGCGAGTATCGAAGCTCTGGACCAAAAGACCAATTCAGCAGTTCCTCAGATTCAGGTGCTTCAGACTCAGATTTCTACACAGTCTGCGAATGTTTCCGTATTGAATGAACAGCTTGACAATGCAGTAAGAGAAAGAAACAGAACTGCAAATTTAGTAGCCAAAGATGCCGCCACCAGAAAACAGCTGGATGATGCCAACGGGCAGGTGAAAGTTATTCAGAAACAGATTTCTGCAGCACAAAGCCAACTGAATATTCTGAAGCAGCAAATTGCAAGCGTAAAAGAAAATGTATCAATTCAGAACCGGGCGGTTTTAAGCGAAAGAAAGCCTACCCAGAAAAAAGTGGAACAGATTGATGAGCAGCTGAAAAACAATACGATCGAAAGCCCGATTTCAGGAATGGTTCTAACAAAATACATGAATGAAGGCGAATTTGCCGTTACCGGAAAACCGATCTTTAAAATGGCAGGCTTAGACCTGATGACTTTAAAAATATTCATCACCGGAGATCAGTTGCCTCAGGTGAAAACCGGTCAGCAGGTGAGAGTCTATATCGATCTGGGAGACGGAAAAACCAAAGAATTTCCGGGAACCATTTACTGGATCAGTTCAAAAGCCGAATTCACCCCAAAAACCATACAGACCAAAAACGAAAGAGCGAATTTAGTATATGCCACTAAAATTCATGTTAAAAATGACGGCTTCCTGAAAATCGGGATGTATGGCGATGTGAAGTTTGGGGAGACCGGTAAATAGTAAAAGAATCAAGTGAAATGAAATCCATCAGAGTCAATAATCTCACCAAAACCTACGGCAAGGGAAAATCAAAAATCCTTGCGGTGGATGACGTGAGTTTTGAGGTCGGGCATGGGGAAATTTTCGGACTGATTGGTCCCGACGGCGCAGGAAAAACTTCCATTTTCAGAATGCTCACTACCCTTCTGCTTCCGGATTCCGGTTCGGCTTCTGTTGAAGACTTTGACATGGTGAAAGATTATAAAAAGATCAGACCGATTCTCGGTTACATGCCCGGAAAATTCTCGCTCTATCAGGATCTGACCGTCGAAGAAAACTTAAATTTTTTCGCGAGTGTTTTTAATACGACTATCGACGAAAATTACGATTTAATCAAAGATATTTATATTCAGATCGAACCTTTTAAAAACCGCAAAGCCGGCGCGCTTTCGGGCGGAATGAAACAGAAACTTGCCCTTTGCTGCGCCCTGATTCACCAGCCGAAGATTTTATTTCTGGACGAACCTACCACCGGCGTCGATCCCGTTTCCCGGAAGGAATTCTGGGAAATGCTCCAGCGGCTTCAAAAAAAGGGCATCACCCTGGTCGTTGCCACGCCTTATATGGATGAAGCGGCGCTTTGCGACCGGATCGCGCTCATTCAGCACGGTAAAATACTTTCCATTGACAGCCCTGAAAATATCAGCAGTACTTTCCCGGACCTGCTGTTCGATGTGAAAGCCGGCAGAACTTCGGCTGTTCTGAGGGCGTTAGAAAACTTTCCTGAAAAGAAAAACGCCTATGCTTTCGGCGAATCAGTGCATCTGACGGTTGAACGGAGTGAAAATTTCAACACATCATCCGTTCAGGAATATTTAAAAAGTGCGGGTTTTGAGGAGGTAGAAATCAGTTCTGTAAAAGCAAGCATCGAAGACAGTTTCATCCGCTTATTATCAAATTAAAATGAATTCCGAAAGTCCAAATATTGCCATTAAAGCCGAAAAAATCACAAAGATTTTTGGAGAATTTACGGCGGTTGACCATATCAGCTTTGAAGTAAAAAAAGGCGAGATCTTCGGATTTCTGGGAGCCAACGGTGCAGGAAAAACCACTTCAATGCGCATGTTCTGCGGTTTATCTGTTCCAAGTTCGGGAACAGCAACGGTCGCTGGTTTTGATGTCTATAAGGAAACTGAAAAAATCAAGAAAAGCATCGGCTACATGAGCCAGAAGTTTTCGCTGTACGGCAACCTGACCGTGAAAGAGAATTTAGAATTCTTCGGCGGAATCTATGGAATTCCAAAGAAAGAATTAATCATTAAACGTGACGAGCTTATCGTTAAACTTGGGCTCGAGAACGAAAAAAACAAGTTGGTTTCAGAACTTCCCCTGGGCTGGAAACAGAAACTGGCATTTTCGGTCGCTATTTTTCATGAGCCTCAAATTGTGTTTTTAGACGAACCCACCGGCGGTGTGGATCCTGTAACACGGCGGCAGTTCTGGAACATGATTTACGAAGCTTCAGACCGTGGAATTACTGTTTTCGTGACCACCCATTATATGGATGAAGCCGAATACTGCGACCGCGTTTCAATTATGGTAGACGGAAAAATAGCGGCTTTGGATACACCGGCAAATTTGAAGAAACAATTCGGCACGCAGAGTATGGATGACCTTTTTTATGAACTGGCAAGAGGCGCAAAACGCAGCGCAGATTGATTAAGCCGCAGTAATTAGTTTTAAACCAAAAGTCACAAAGATGATCGAACTGATATAGGTTAAAAGAATAAATAAAATGAAACAGTTATTAACTTTTGTCCGGAAAGAATTTTTGCACGTGCTGCGTGACAAAAGGACTTTGCTCATTCTTTTCGGCATGCCCGTTGTTCAGATCCTGCTGTTTGGTTTTGCGCTGAGCACCGAAGTGAAGAACACCAAAATCGCTGTTTTGGATCAGGATAAAACGCAAACCTCGGCTGAACTCGTTTCTAAAATTGACGCAAACCAATATTTTGATCTTGACCTTAATCTGAAATCCATTCACGAAGCGGAAGACGCTTTCAAAAGCGGAAAAATAAAAATGATCCTCGTGATTCCTGCGGAGTTTTCCCAAAACATCGTCACCGGTAAAAGAACACAAATCCAGCTTATTAACGACGGAACAGACCTCAACCTCGCCAATCAGACTTATAATTTCATGTCGAACATCATTGGAGATTTCTACGGAAAACAAACCCTGCAGCCACGTTTGGGAATTCAGCCCGAAATCCGCATGCTCTACAATCCGCAACTGAAAGGTGCTCCTAATTTTGTTCCCGGTGTGATGGCTTTTATTCTTCTGATCATCTGTGTGCTGATGACGGCGATCGCCATTGTGCGGGAAAAAGAAACCGGCACCATGGAAGTACTGCTCGTTTCGCCCATGAAACCTTACGTCATTATTCTCGCGAAGGCGATTCCGTATTTTATATTATCGGTCATTATACTGATTTCTATTCTGCTATTAAGTGTATCCGTACTTGATTTACCAATTGAGGGAAATATATTTCTACTGTTTGCGATCAGCATTATTTTTATCATCACAAATCTCCTCATCGGCATTGTGATTTCAATTCTGACTGCGACTCAACAAACCGCGATGCTGATTTCACTTATCGGAACAATGCTGCCGACACTGATGCTCAGCGGTTTTATGTTCCCGGTGGAAAATATGCCGGTTCCGCTTCAGATCGCCGGCAACATTATTCCTGCAAAATGGTATTATGAAATTGTAAAAAATATCATGATCAAAGGAACAGGAATGGAAACTATCTGGAAACACGTTCTGGTTCTTCTCGGAATGATGACCATTCTTTTTGTGATCGCGGTGAAAAAATTCAAAATAAGGCTTGAATAATTTTAAAAGATGTTTAGAACGCTCCGTATACTAATCAAGAAAGAATTCCTGCAGATCTTCAGGAACAGATCCATTCTAGCCATTATTTTCGTGATGCCGGTGGTGCAGCTGGTTGTACTTCCACTCGCTGCCAATTACGAGATCAAAGACATTAAAATGGCCTTGGTGGACCATGACAAATCCGGTTTCTCCCGCGAACTCATCCGCAAAATTACTGCATCAGGATATTTTAAGATTACATCTTACAGCGAAAATTACCGGAAAGCTTACGACGAAGTGGAGAAAGACCGCGCTGACCTGATTCTTGAAATTCCCAACAATTTCGAAAAAGATCTTGTAAGAGAAAACAGCCAAAAAGTTCTTCTCGCCATCAATGCCATCAACGGAACCAAGGCCGGACTTTCCGCTAGTTATCTCGGTCAGATTCTGCAGGATTATAATGAACAAATTCAGCTGAAAATGAGTCCGGAACTGGAAAGCACCAAAAACAGTTCCGGTCTGGAAATCATTCCGAATTTTTGGTTCAACGAAGGCTACAATTACCGGCTTTCTCTCGTACCGGGGATTCTTGCCTTCCTGGTGACTTTAATCGGAGGTTATTTAACAGCCCTCAACATTGTATCTGAAAAGGAAACCGGTACCATCGAACAGATCAATGTTTCGCCAATTAGGAAAACAGATTTCATCCTTGGTAAATTGATCCCCTTCTGGCTGTTGGCCATGGTAGCCTTCACCATCGGACTTCTGGTTACGGTTTTTGTGTACGGCATTCAGATGCAGGGAAGTCTGCTGCTGCTCTATGCCTTCATCTCGGTTTACCTCATCACGATTCTTGGAATGGGACTTTTGGTTTCGGTTTACAGTGAAACCCAGCAGCAGGCGATGTTTGTGGTGTTCTTCTTTATGATGATTTTTGTCTTGATGAGCGGACTTTTCACCCCAACCGAAAGCATGACCGACTGGGCAAAATATATCGCGTACCTGAATCCCGTAACTTACTGCGTTGACGGCATCCGTTTGATTATCCTAAAGAACAGCGGCTTCACTGATCTGCTGCCACACTTTGTCTTTATAACAGCTTTGGGAACGGTTGTGATCACTTGGGCGATTCTGCGTTACCGGAAAACGAATTAAAACACCAAAACCGGTATTTTATTATGCTAACCTCTTCTTAATCATACAGTTCATTATAAGATGTGAGATAAAACCATTAACTTTAAAAAGCCATCATGAAACGGATCATATTTCTATTTTTTTTAATCACTTTCGGATTGTTAACGCTGTTTATGAGCAGTTCAGTCCTTTTCGACTGGTTCGGAATCAGAGCTAAAGAGGGCAATTTTGTTCCCTTTATTGTGTGGGCAAACTGGCTGTGTGGATTTCTATATTTAACATCCGCTTACGGGATTTTTAAAAATAAAAGCTGGACAAAAATTCCATTGATTACTGCACTCGTTATCTTAATTTCCGCTTATATCGCACTCTTCATCTATATTGATCATGGCGGCTTATACGAAAACAAAACGCTGGGAGCGATGGCTTTTCGAATAGTATTAACTACAGTATTTTTATTGATAACCACAAAAATTTTTAAGAAATGAAAAAAGCAAGTTTATCGGCCTTATTTGGTTTGGCAGTTGTAGTTTCCTGTGAGAAGAAACAGGAAAATCACACAGAACACATAACCACAGAACAAACCGCCGCGGATCATCATTCTGAACATGCTGACGAAGCAAAATCGGAAGAACATGCCGACGTTTCTGCAAATCTGGAACTCGACAACGGTAAAAAATGGAAAACCAATACCGAAATGCTGCCTTTCATTCAGGAACAGGAAAGACTGATTAAAGGCTATGATTCCGATAAAGGTGATTATAAAAAACTGGCTGCCGATCTTACTTCAGCCAATGAAAAACTCATCAAAAGCTGTACAATGACCGGAAAATCTCACGAAGTGCTGCACGCATGGCTTACGAATCACATGAACACCATACAGCAGCTGGCTAAAACCAACAACAAAGCGGAAGCAGAAAAATTAACAGAAGCTCTGGAACATTCAATGGAAAGCTATCACCATTATTTCGAATAAGCATCTCTTTTTCCAAGTCATAAAAAAACTCAACCACAAAAAACTGTTTTCTTTTGTGGTTGAATTTTTATCTATAACCGAGAAGAGCACTGAATGACGCTTATTTTACTTTCTTTTTATCAGGATTGTAGTACTCCTTATTTTCCTTTCCAGATTGGAAACCAAAGTGCCGTGATGCAGCAGCCAACCGGCCAGGACTCCTATTAAACTTCCGATCACCGTATCCAGAAGGCGCGTTGCCATCAAGTCGTTTACATTAATCGCCATTCCTCCTGAATTTTCTGCGAGAAAGATTGTCAGAGGTGTGATAAATACCGCCGCTAAACCGTAGTTGCGCACTACAAGCATTTCTACCACAAACTGCAGTCCTGCGATCAGGAATACCAGTGAAAGCCCCGACGGTTCTGAGGCAAGCATCAACCACGTTAAGCCGATTCCGATAAAGGTTCCGAAAATACGGTGCAGATTCCGCTGCCAAGCATGAAAGAGGTCTTTTCCCTGTAAAATGGCAAGCGCAGAAACAGGTATCCAGTAAGCGCTTTTCAGTTCTAAAAAATTACCGATCAAGAGCCCCGCAAACATTGCGAAACCGAGGATTAAGCTCTCTACAATATGAGTGTAGCGTTTCTTTTTCAGCTTTCTTCTGAAATTGGGCTCCACTACTCTTTTTGCAATAAAAACAGAATAGAAAAATGCCAGAAGTACGGACAGCATTGCGCCCATTGTAACCAATCCTACATTCAGCGGAATGGCTTCCACCTCGAAAGGAATAGAAGTTGCCACCGCTGCCACCATAATAAAGAAGAAATTACGCGGTGCCGGAATATCGAACCAAGACGTTACAAAATGGGAAAGAAAAGCAATAAATCCGAGTGCCACCGCACTCAGAAAAGCATTAAAACTGAATATATAAGCCAGCGCAAAAGCCAAACTGAAACCAAACGCACATACACAGAGATGAATCATGCGTTTACTCAGAGAAGCATGAGTAAAATAGAGAATTACCAGTGCGCCGATACTTGAAAGATTACCATAAGCGGGCCTTCCCAAATACCATCCGATGAAGAGACAAAGCCCCACACAAATCCCTGCAAGAAAAGGAAAATGCCAGAGTCTTTCGGTCTTTTTTATTTCGACAAGAGATTCTACATGTGTGCTGATCTGTTTCTGAAGTTTCATTTTTTTTAGCTGATTATTTTTTTAGCTTCTTCCCAAAGCACGTCCATTTCTTCCAGAGACAGATCTTCAAGCTTTAGATTTTTATCATGAGCTAAATCCTCCATTTTCTGAAACCTTGTGATAAATTTAATATTCGTCCTTTCAAGGGCAGAATCGGGATTTATTCCGGTAATTCTGGCGTAATTAATTAAAGAAAAAAATACATCGCCCAGTTCCTGCTCTTTTTTATCAGGATCAGTTTCAGCATGAAATTCTGCAAGTTCTTCATCCACTTTTTTCCATGCATCTTCAGCATCGTGGAATTCAAAACCGATTCCTTTCACTTTATCCTGGATGCGGTAAGCTTTCACCATGCTGGGTGTTCCTTTGGTCACGCCGGAAAGCACAGATCTGTTGCCTTCTTTCAGCTTCAGTTTTTCCCAGTTCTGCTTTACCTCTTCTTCATCGGCAACCTCGGTATCACCGTAAATATGCGGGTGGCGGAAAATCAGTTTTTCATTTAAAGCATTAATGACGTCCGCGATATCGAAACTGTTTTTCTCAGAACCTATTTTTGCGTAAAACACCAGATGCAGCAACACGTCGCCAAGTTCTTTTTTAATTTCTGGCAAATCTTCCTGAAGCAGCGCATCGGAAAGTTCGTAAACTTCCTCCAGGGTTAAATGACGCAGACTCTGTAAATCCTGTTTTCTGTCCCAGGGGCATTTTTCACGGAGATCGTCCATAATGTCAAGCAGGCGGGAAAAAGCTTCGAGTTTCTGTTCTTTGGTATTCATGTGCGGGAGATAAGGAGAATTATAATGCGGGTTAGACGCCACGGTACAAATTTACGTTATTAAAGCAAAAAAACCTTGCCGGTAAAGACAAGGTTTTTGATTTGAATGCGATTAAATTTATCCCATTTTTCTGTGGGTGCTTTTCGGCGCTGCTTTCGCAGAAGAAGTGGAAGCTTTCACTTTAGGTGCAGCTGCTTTTTCTGTTTTGGGCGCTGCTTTTTTAGCTGCTTTTTTCTCGGTGATTTCTGCTGGCTGTTCCTCAGTTTTCTCTTCTGCAGGCACTTCTGCTTTTACAAAACTTTCAGGGGTAATATAACCCGCTTTGTTCAGGATGTTATACCACTGCGCAAGCTTCTTAATGTCGGAAACATACACTCTTTCGGTGTCATAATCAGGCAGAGATTCTGTCATGAATGCTCTTAATTCAGCATCAGAAGATTTGTGGGAAATCGTTTCCTTATAATCGTTGTTCTTTGCTACATTCTCGAAAACTTCAAACAAAGGAACTTCCTTATCGAAGGTAAACATCGCGATATTATCCAGCAAACTTACCTGAGATGTATTGCCGATGCTTACTTTCTTTTTTGTTAAAACATCCTCAATGATGAACCCACTTTTCAACTGCGAAATCAATTTGTACAGACCCGGTTTTCCGGAAATTGAAATTATTTTTTCTAACTGCATTTTTTTATTTTTTATGTTTGAATTTTTAATAACTGTTATTTTTTTTGTCGCGTCAGAATAAATTCTGAATCTTTTAAAACTGTTGCCGCTGCGCGGATTCCTTACTTACTTCGGAAATCTCATTTTATAATTGACGGCCACATCTCCCTGAGAAATTTTGGCAAGTTTTCCTTTAACCAGCTTTTTCTTTAAAGAACTTAAATGGTCTGTAAACAGGATTCCTTCGATATGGTCGTATTCATGCTGAATCACCCTTGCTCTCATGTCGGAAAATGTATCGGTATGTTTAACGAAATTTTCGTCAAAATATTCGATCAGGATGGTTTCTTTCCGTTTCACATCTTCGCGGATGTCCGGTATTGAAAGACAGCCTTCATTGAATTTCCACTCCTCGCCGGATTCTTCCAGGATTTTTGCATTGATGAAAACTTTCTTGAAATCTTTCAGTTCTTCAGCAATATCAGCATAATCTTCATCCTCCGCCAGTGGTGAAAGATCTACCACGAAAAGGCGGATATCGAGTCCGATCTGCGGAGCAGCCAAGCCGATTCCGTGTGCGGAATCCATGGTGTCATACATATTCTCCACCAGAGCTTTAAGTTCCGGATAGTCTTTATCGATCTCGTGACAGTGTTTTCTTAAAACTGCATCGCCAAATGCACGTATTGGTAATATCATCTTTGTTTCTGTTCTAAAAAATTCTGCAGAATGATGGTGGCACTCACCTTGTCAATCAAGCCTTTTTCTTCCCGCTTTTTCTTGCTTTTACCGCTTTGCGAGATAAAAAAAGAAGCCATTTTCGAAGTGAAACGTTCATCAAAACGATGTATTTCCACCGCAGAATATTCTGTTTTAAATTTTTCTATAAATTGTACAATATCCCCTTCTATTTCGGAGAGGTTTCCTTTGAGGTCTGTGGGAAGTCCTACTACAATTGCATCTACGGTATTCTGGCTGAAATATTTCTGCAAAAAAACAAAAATATCCTTGGTTTCCACCGTATCCAAACCGCTCGCAATAATCTGCATATCGTCGGTTACAGCAATTCCGCAGCGTTTTTTACCGTAATCCACTGCCATTATTTTCCCCATAGTCTGCAAATTTACAAATATTTGTCTTTGTTCACAAAATTTAAAAATAAGTGATAATTATCAACTTCAGTTTTCACGGTGATGTTCATAATCTGCCTAACTTTAATAGCAGTCTTAATCATTAATTAAAAAACACTTTGCGAATGAAAGCATTAGTATTTAAAGGACCCGGACAAAAAGAGCTTGTCGACTGTCCGATGCCGGTGATCAAAGAATCCACCGATGTGATCGTAAAAATGGTGAAATCTACCATTTGCGGAACCGACCTTCATATCCTGAAAGGAGATGTTCCCGCAGTAACCCCGGGAAGAATTCTCGGCCACGAAGGAATGGGAATTGTAGAGGAAGTGGGTGAAGCGGTGAAAAACTTTAAAAAAGGAGACAAAGTACTTATTTCCTGTATTACCTCCTGCGGAAAATGCGAAAACTGCAAAAAGCAGCTCTATGCGCACTGCTCGGATGGTGGCTGGATTCTGGGGCATTTGATCGATGGAACTCAGGCAGAATATGTCCGTATTCCCGCATGGTGAAAACTCGCTCTATCATTTAAAAGATGACGTGAATGAAGAAGCTGCAGTAATGCTGAGCGATATCTTACCTACAGGATTTGAAATCGGCGTACTGAACGGAACCGTAAAACCCGGAGATACCGTAGCGATTGTCGGTGCAGGCCCCATCGGATTTGCCGCACTGCTCACCGCTCAGTTTTTTGCTCCTGCAAAAATTATTATGGTGGATCTGGATCAGGAAAGACTGGAAGTTTCCAAAAGTTTCGGTGCGACCGATGTGGTAAACAGCGGCACAGAAAACGCCGTAGAAGCCGTTAAAAGAATAGCCGGCGCTGAAGGCGTTGATGTGGCCATTGAAGCAGTCGGAGTTCCCGCCACCTTTGACATCTGCCAGAAACTTCTGAAACCGGGCGGTCACCTCGCTAATGTAGGCGTACACGGCAAACCGGTGGAACTGCATATTGAAGAACTATGGATCAGGAATGTAACGATTACCATGGGCCTTGTCTGCACCAGCACCACTTCTATGCTGCTGAAAAATGTAGAAAGCAAAAAACTGCAGCCCGAAAAACTGGTATCTCACCGCTTTGATTTCAGTGATATGCTGAATGCTTATGAAGTATTCGGTAATGCTGCGAAAGAAAAAGCACTGAAAGTGATTATTAACTTTAACTGACCTTATTGTAGCAAAATGAAAAGAGAAGCTAACAACTTCTCTTTTTTTTAATTAATTTTATTTCCCCAAAATAACAGCTCAGCATGAAAACACTTATCCTCGTTCGCCACGCAAAGAGCGACTGGCCGGAAGACACCGATGATTTCGACAGACCACTTGCCGACAAAGGCCTTCACGACGCCGAAAAAATGTCGGCCTATATGAAGGAAAACAATGTGCATATTGAAAAGCTGGTCTCCAGTCCGGCGCTGAGGGCACTGAGTACGTGTAAAATCTTTAATCAGACCTATCAGCTGGGAATCGAAACCAATCCAAAACTGTATCATCCTTCTGAAAGCAATTTCGAATCGGTGATTTATGACCTGGATGACGGGGTGAATTCGGTGGCGATGTTTTCACATAATAACGGAATTTCCAATTTCGCCAATATGATGTCTCACAACATTTTTGTGCTTCCAACATGCGGCGTTGCAGGATTTCAGATCGACTGTAACTCTTGGTCAGATTTTGAAGGCGCGAAGAAGAAACTGATATTCTATTACGAACCGAAGGATATTAAATAACTACACAGTCACAAAGGAATATTTCTTTACGCAAAAACCTCCCAGATCAGGTTCTGATATTTTGAATTTCCATATCATAAAAAAGTCACAAAGATATCCTCTTTGTGACTTTTTGGTTTTAAGCATCTTTCCAATTTATTTGGTTCTCTGCAGATCCAGGTCTTCAAAATCAAAACTGAAATCGGTGACATCTGAAATAGGTTTCAGCTTTGCCGACTGGGCTTTCCCTTTTTCATCATAATTAAAAATAAGGAAAGCATCGGCATCATAACTTCTGTCGTCCCATTTGGCAATGAATATATTGTTGGTATAAGGCACAAGCTCGCCTTTCAGGCGCGGCGAATTTTTACAGAAGATTCTATAAGTTTTTCCTTCCTGTGAAATAAGCACCTCCCCAAACCAGTCATCTTTATAGGTTCCTACAAACTGTTCCGGCTTTGGCTGCTGATTTTTATCTTTCCTAAATGCTTCGGCCTGGGCATACACTTCTTTTTTACCTTTAGTAAACTCGGCATCCATCTTTGCTGTTCTGTCACCATAGGTTTTCAGCCAGTTGCGGTCTTCGATCCCAAGATATGCGTCTTTTACGGTGTTGGTTACGGTACTGAAAGCTGCCCCGCTCTGCTGATTCGTAAGAACAATGATTCCGAGTTTCATATCAGGAATTAGGGTAAACTGAGTAACGGTACCAATTAATCCGCCGGTGTGGTAAACCTGTCTGTGGCCTTTTACGTCGGTAAGGAACCACCCCAAACCATAGCCTCCAAAATTGGAATCATAAGCGTTTTTCATTGCGACCGGTGTAGCGATCTGCAGGTTCCACAGCTGCTGGATCTGTTTATCGGAGACAAGTTTTTTACCTTCTTTAGTGGTAAAGCCGTTCATCAGGAAATCGGCCCATGTTGCCATGTCCCGGATGTTACTGATGATTCCGCCTGCTGCGTTGCCTGTTTCATTCCAGTCGTGAGGCACCTGAATAACCTTTCCGTCCACCGGTGCGTGGGCATCGATGATATTGGTAACTTTGGCAGCTTTTGCCCGGTTATAGCTTCCGAAACTGGAATTCATTCCAACCGGTTTCATGATTTTCTGCTCGATAAATTCTGCCCAGCTCAGTCCGGAAACCCTGTGGATGACTTCTCCCGCAACAATAAACATAATGTTGTTATACTCCATTTTGTTTCTGAAAGAATATTCAGGCTTCAGGTAACGGACGTTATGGATGATATCATTTACGGTTAAATTTCCGCCTTCCGGAAAGAACATGAGGTCGCCCTGTCCGAGGCCAAGTCCGGCACGGTGGGTGAGTAAATCTTTAATGGTTACTTCCTGCGAAACGTATGGGTCGTACATCTGAAATTCCGGAATGTATTTGGTCACTTTGTCGTCAAAATTCAGTTTTCCTTCATCCGCCAGAATGGCAAGCGCTGTGGCGGTAAATCCTTTGGAGTTGGAAGCAATTCCCACCAGGGTATTTTCGTCCATTTTCTGTTTGGTGGTGAGTGAACTCAGACCAAAACCCTTGGCATAAACCATTTTGCCGTCTTTGATAATGCCGACCGACATCCCGGGCACGTCGAAGGTTTTAATGGTGTTCTGAATCAGTTCGTCCAGTTTTTTTTCTTCCACCTGTGAAAATGCGAGGAAGGAAGTGAGGACCAGAAGTAGAGAAAAGTTACGTTTCATACAGATTATTAAATTTACACGAAGATATAAATTTTTAGGCGAACTGCATACCGACTGCAGCTTGTGAATATACCTCCCAGATTGCATTACAGCCCGTAGCTTTTACTCCTATTGTTCGGGACGGTTTCGGAGATGGTTCGGAAAAAAGCGATCATTTCCGAACCTGACACGAGTAAAATATGAGGCATTGTAGAAGATGACTTGAGTCTACCCTAAAGGAGCCTATAAGATGCTACGGCGCAAGTGCGGCGCAACTACGGCTCAACCTCGAGAAAACGTTTATGGGGAAAGATTAAGAAGAATTTAATGGGTCGGAAAATGATGATTCCGAATAAAAATTAATAATACAATCATCTGTTTACCAAAGTGTTGTAAAGATAGTGAAAAATCAATAAACACTTATTTTAGCCCTTAATTTTCATATATTTGAGAGTTACCAGCAATTTTAATCCAAAACCGTGAAAAATCCAACAGTCTTTGACAAAAGTACATTCAGACTCTATATACCGTTTCGGAAATATCTTACTTTAGAAAGTATTTTAAAAGAAGAAAATGTAAAATTCTATATTGATTTTGAAACTCCTAACTCGGTTACGGATTTTGTTCGGTTTTATTTTGAAAAAAAAGATGAAATTCTTGTGAATCAAATTTTAAGTGAAAATGAAATTGAAGCTACTGATGATTTTTTTGTCCCTGCTGATTTTAAAAAAGAACAAAAAGTATTTATCTTATATTTGAAACCTTTGGAATATTATTAACTATTGTACTATTCTATTACCTGATCCAAAATTCTATTTAAAGGAAGGTTTAAAAAGCAAATTCCACTACAAAACAACTGGTAACAGAGTATTTCTATTAGCGGGATTGAAGTTAACATCATAAAAATATTCGCTAATTGTTCTTTTCGTTATATTTACAAAAACCAGGTATCATAATCCTCGCCAACAGAAACACCCAACCGTTGTATACACAGTTAACCAAAATCCTTGCAAATGAAACATTTAATAATAATTTTGACATTTCTTTTATTCGGCTGTACTTCAAATAAGAGTCTGACAGATATTGAGAAAGAAAAAATTAATACTGAACTTGATTACATCGGTAAGATTGACCAAAAATACGCAGGAATTCCATTTGAGGACTTAATAAAAAAATATGGTAATGAAAAAGCGTGGAAAATATTTGAAGAGAAAAGAGATAGTGTTGGACTTGACAACCAACAACGGATTAAAAAATTATATTTAAAATATGGCTATTTAGGATTTAAAGAAGTTGGAAAAGAAAATTCTGTTAAATTTTGGCTCCCAATTCAGCATGCAGACAAAGATGTTAAATTTCAAAAAAAAATGCTAAAAGAATTATGGAAACAAATTCGAATAAATAATGCAAACAGAAGTGATTATGCATTGCTTGAGGACAGAGTTGCAATAAACACAAATCAAAAACAAAGATTTGGTTCACAGGTCACATATAATGAAGTTGGACAAGCAATTCCGAAAAATGGACTTTTAGATAGTGTAAATATTGACAAACTTCGTGCTGAATATGGCTTACCGTCATTCAAAGATTATTATAATTGGATGACTACGAATCATTTTGAAATGAATAAGGAAATTCTTCTAAAGAAAGGAATTACTGAACCTAAACTTTATAAATAAAAAACACTGAATACACATGCTATTCTATTAGCGGGGTTGAGGTTTACATTTTGAAGATTTTCGCCAGCTGTTCATTTTGTTATATTTACAAAGTTTAGTAATAATAATTCCCGCCAACAAATACTCAACCGTTAGCTGTAATTCCACTACTCAAAAACGAAGTTGTTTTTAGCAGCTAACAAGAAAAGTTGAATTCAAAAACAAATCACTCAATTTGAATTGACTGACAGAGATATTGAAATCGTAAAATACTGATTATCAACATTAAAATTTAACATTAGTCAGAATATAAAAAAGTTGAGAATTTAATTTCTATGCTCAGTACTTTTACAAGTACCAAACTCCTTCTTCTTTTTTTTCGTCATTACATTTCCGTTAACTGTTCAGTTTTTTTCTTAAATTAGCAAATCAAAACACTCATAAACAGACCGTTATAAAGACCAACTGTTTTCAGATCCGTTTGTTTCAGTACCGATTTCTGAACTGAAAGCTCTTCATATCATCTATCACAAAAAAAACAAACACCATGAAAAAAAACACCAAAAATTTCCCCAGCGAATCCGATGAACTTTTTTTAACAGACGGCGGACTGGAAACAACACTTATTTTTCTGGAAGGTTTCGATCTTCCCTGTTTTGCCGCCTTTGACCTGATGAAAACTGAAAAAGGATGTGATGCCCTCAGAAATTACTACCGAAAGTATTTAGAAATTGCGAAAAAGCACCATACCAGTTTCATTTTAGAAACTCCCACCTGGCGTGCCAATCCTGATTGGGTGGAGAAAACTGGCTATCCCAGATCTTCCACCTCCGCAATAAATAAAAAAGCGGTCGCACTTATGAAAGAATTAAAAACTGAATTTGAAAATGACCTTCCAACCATTCTCATCAGTGGGTGCTTCGGTCCGCGGGGAGATGGATATTTTCCGGAAAACACCATGAACAGAGAAGAAGCGCAACAGTATCATTCCCACCAAATAGAAGTATTAAAACATTCCTCAGTTGATCTGGGGTTACGGCACTTACACTGCAGGACGCAGAAGAAGCAATCGGCGTTACTCGTGTGGCAAATTACTTTACACTTCCTGCTGTTATTTCGTTTACGGTAGAAACCGACGGCAAACTCCCGAACGGAATGAGCTTAGCAGAAGTCATTAAAACAGTTGACGAAAACACGGATGTCCCTCCTCTTTATTATATGATCAACTGTGCGCATCCCACGCATTTCCACCAAGAACTACTTAAAAATAAAAATGATCCCTACACGCGACGAATCAAAGCTATCAGAGCAAACGCCTCCTGTAAAAGCCATGCCGAACTGGATGAAGCTACCTCGCTGGACCGCGGGATCCCCCATGAGTTAGGCAAAGAATACAAAAATCTGAAAGAATCTTTTACCCATATCAATGTTTTTGGTGGCTGCTGCGGCACTGATGAAGAGCATATTTCTGAAATCATCAGCCAGATACATCCGGCTTCCGTTTGAAAATACAGATCCGCGAGGCTGTCTTTTAAGATTTTTTAACCTTTTTACTTTCCCTGCAGTTTCTGTGAAAACCCTAACTTTGTAATAAAGTAAAAAGTAAATGGAAAATAAAAAACAGTTTTTTCTCGAGTGTTATCAGTTAGGTATTATAAAATTCGGCCGATTTACGCTGAAAAGCGGTATCGAAAGTCCCTTTTATGTGGATTTGCGACCTCTTGCTTCCGATCCCAAAATTTTAAAACGCCTCGCGAATTACCTGTTGGATATGCTTCCGCTGGACAATTTCGATCTTATCTGCGGTGTTCCTTACGCTGCGCTTCCGATGGCGACTGCAATGTCTTTAGAAAGCTATCTTCCGCTTATTATCAAACGAAAAGAGGCGAAAGATTACGGTACCAAGAAAATGATCGAAGGCATCTATACTAAAGGTCAGAACTGTCTTTTGGTGGAAGACGTGATCACCAGCGGGAAATCACTGCTCGAAACGATTCCAGAGATAGAAAATGAGGGGATTTCGGTGTCTGATATCGTTGTGGTTCTCGACAGACAGCAGGGCGGAAAAGAAATGCTTGAAACCAAAGGTTACCGTGTACATACACTTTTCACCATTTCTGAAGTGTGTAAAATCCTTAAAGATGAAGGACATTTATCTGATGATGAAGTATTGAGAATCAATGATTTTCTGAATGGCAATGTGGTAAAATTTGAAGAGCAGAAGCGGCTTTCTTACGAACAGAAACTCGAAAACGCAGACCATTCAGTATCAAAAAAACTGCTTGAAATTTCCCTCGAAAAGAAATCAAACCTTATTGTTTCTGCAGATGTTATTTCCACTCACGAACTTCTTGAACTGGCTGAAAAAGTAGGACCTCACATCGTAGCCCTGAAAACCCATATCGATATTATCACCGATTTTGATCCGGATACCACCATCCTTCCGCTGAAAGATCTGGCTACTAAATATAATTTTCTTCTGATGGAAGACCGCAAATTTGCCGACATCGGAAATACCCAGGAACTTCAGTTTTCTTACGGAATCTACAAAATTTCCAACTGGGCAGATTTCGTTACTTCGCATGTCATCGGCGGTTACGATTCGCTCGACTGCTTTTTGAATGTGGGAGTTGTCGCGATATTGGGAATGTCTTCGAAAGGCACTCTAACAGATAAGAATTATCAGGAGGAAGCGCTTAAAGTTGCACAGTCTCACCCCAATGTCATTGGCGGTGTGTCTCAGAAACAGATTCCTGATGAATTGCTGCTTTTCACGCCGGGAGTAAATCTGGCGGATTCCGGCGACGGAAAAGGACAGCAGTATAACACTCCGGAACATGTCTTTAAAAACTTAAGAACAGATTTCATGATTGTAGGACGCGGAATATATAAATCTGATGATGCTGAAAAAGCAGCATTGCGCTATAAAATTGCAGGATGGAATGCCTACACCAACAGTCTGTAAAAACTTTTTAATCCAATCGAAGCGCTCTTGTCAAATAAAAACAGGATAAGAGCGCTGCGTTACAGCAAAGTGCAATATCGTTCTTTTAATGAAAACCTCGTTATAGAAACAGCAGAAATTGGCTTTGGATTTCTGCATTCACTTTTCCCGTTTAATTCATACCCAATTGTCTAATTTAATTTTACTTTTTCTCTGCCTTTTCCTCGGATATTTCCTGAAGAAGACCAAACTTTTTCCCGAAAACGGGCATACGGCACTGAATGCTTTTGTTGTCAATATCTCACTCTCCGCACTTTCGCTTTATTATATCCCGAAGATCACCCTAAGTTATGAAGTGATTTTTCCGGTTGCAGTACCCTGGGTTAATATCTTTCTGGCCATTGTGTTTTTCAGCTTTCTGGGCAAAAAAATGAAATGGCCGAAAATGGTGACCGGTGCTGTGATCATGTGCGCGGGATTTGGAAATACTTCCTTCGTAGGAATTCCTGTTATACAGGCGGTTTTTGGTGAAAGCGGTCTGAAAACGGTCATGCTTGCCGACCAGCCCGGTTCATTTGTTGCACTTTCCACGGTTGGAATCGCAGTAGCGAATTTTTATTCTGGAGGCAAAAGTTCAGTCTCTGAAATCTTAAATAAAATCATCAGATTTCCGCCTTTCATTGCCTTTTCTCTAGCAGTTATTCTTAATGTTTTCAGCATCGAAATTCCCCGTGACCTGGATGACGTTTTCATTAAACTCGGCGCAACAACGGTTCCGCTCGCATTGGTTTCAGTGGGAAGTCAGCTGAAATGGCAAAAACCCGACGGTGATACCAAACCCTTGTTTTGGGGACTTTTATTTAAATTAATTCTCTTTCCGGCATTTATTTTCATTCTTTATTTTGTCATTTTAAAACAAAGCGGAGAAACTGTTGAAATCTCCTTTCTGGAATCAGCAATGGCGCCGATGATTACCGCCAGCATCATCGCTGTTTCCCACAAACTGGAACCCAAACTCTGCAACCTGATGATCGGCATCGGAATTCCGCTTTCCCTGTTTACATTAGCATTTTGGTATTTGGTAATGCGCCTCTGGTTTTGATTTCTAAAACTTTCAGCCACAGCTTATTAAAATTTCTTATCTTAGATCAACCCAAATTCAATTCAGGCTTTGTACTTTTGATTCATCAATTAAATAAAAAAGAAAATGAAAGTAGATATCTGGAGTGACATCCGCTGCCCGTTCTGTTATGTAGGAAAAAAGAAGTTCGAAAAAGCTTTGGAACAGTTCCCTGATGGCGAAAAAATTGAAGTTAACTGGCACAGTTTTCAGCTGGATCCTAACCTGAAAACACAGCCGGAAACCAATCCTTACGAGTATTTCTCGAAAGCGAAAGGCATCCCGGTAACGCAGGCAAAAGCTATGCACGAACATGCTAAAAATGCAGGAAAAGAAGCAGGAATCGATTTTAATTTTGATCATTCCAAAGTAGCCAATTCTTTCAGAGGCCATCTTCTAATTCAGTTGGCGAAGAAGAAAGGTTTAGCAAACGAAATGGAAGAAGCTTTGTTTGAAGCTCAGTTTATCACCGCAAAAAATATCGATGATGAAGCCACTTTACTCGAAATAGGAACATCAGTAGGTTTGGCTGAAGAAGATATTAAAAATGCCCTGCAATCGGATGAAATGGCGCATGAAGTATCTCATGACGGTCTTGTCGCAAGGCAGCTTGGCATCAACGCGGTTCCTTATTTCGTATTTAATGACAAATATGGCGTTTCCGGCGCTCAGCAGCCTGAATTATTCTTAGAAGTTCTTGAAAAGTCCTATTCCGAATTTTCTGCCGGCGACAAAGGCCTGCAAATTATCGGCCAGGGAGAAAGCTGTGATAGAGACGGAAACTGTGATTAATTTTTTTCTTATCTTAGATCAATGTCACTGTAAATCAGCTGCTATATCTTTGCATCAACAATCAATAACAAAATAAAAGAAAGTATTATGAAAAAATTATTATCGATTCTTACCGTATTATTGTTTTCGGTTTCCACTTTTGCCCAATTGGTTTTGAAAAGTGATCCCGCACATTCAAGAATTCAGTTTGCCGTGATTCACCTTGGAATCAACGACATCACAGGAAACTTCGACAAAGCAGCATTAACGATCAATGCAAACCAAAAAAACTTTGTCAACTCAACGCTTACTTTTTCAGCGGATGTACATTCTATCAACACTCACGTTGAAGCAAGAGACAACCACCTGAAAAGTGCAGATTTCTTTGAAGCAGAAAAATTCCCGACCATGGACTTTACCAGTACTTCTTTAACAAAAACAAAAAAGAATTACTACAACCTTAAAGGTAATTTAACGATGCACGGCGTTACAAAACCGGTTTCTCTAACGCTTATCTACAGAGGTTCAACCGTGAACGCAATGAACAAAAAAACAACTTACGGCTACCAGGTTGTAGGAACTTTGAAAAGATCAGACTTCGACTTAGGACCTAAATTCCCTGCACCAATGATCAATGATTTGGTAAGAATAAAAGGTGATTTCGAATTAACAGCAGAATAATAGTTAATAGTTTTTATAGTGGAGACGGAAATTCGGGCAACTGGATTTCCGTTTTTTTTTTATTTTAAACTCCGAAATCTTTTGATAGAGGTTGGCTTGAAAATATACTTTGCAGTAACGGTTTGCGGCGCATTTACATCCAGTTCGTACCAGGGCGAAATACCTGCGTTGGAAGGATTTCTTAAAATATGAATATCCTGAGCCGGCATAAAACTTTCAGCCAAGAGATAAAGGCGTTTTCCCACGCTGTTTCTCGCTGTACCTACAATGATTACAGAATGTCCGGGGCTTCCGGGTTTTATCAGAAAGTCACCGGTTTTAATCTGCGAATTCTGCAGAACAGGATTTGATTCCCGGTCTAAAGAAATGGTTCCTGAATACCTGAAAATAATATTCAGATACGCTCTGAAAGCTGCGTAAGAATCGTCAGTTTTTCCTGTATTAATAAACCGGACACGGTCTTTTACTTCTTTCGTTCGGACTCCTTTTTTAAAATCATTCCACGAAAAAAACTGCCCGCTGGTAAACTCAAAACCAACTTCATCCTCTCTTTCGTGCAGCCAAAGATATTCTGAATACAGCCGCATCCATGCATCCGCGCACTGCTGCAGATCTTTATCTCCTACATCAATTTTAAGAATGGCAACATGACTGAATTGTCTTTCAATGGGAACCGCTTTAAAATCGCGTACCGGAAAACCCGGCGGATGAAGCGGGAAATTAACGAGATATTCACTGAAACTGCCGGATTCTTCTTTCACCCAGAAATAACCTTTCGGCGGCGTAAATCTTGTTCTGATGGTGGATTTGCGTTTGTCAATGATCAACGGTGTGGTGGTTTCCACAACCTGCGAAGAAACAGCTTGAAAATGGAATACCAGGAATACAGCGGCGATATGGTAAAATTTAAACAATCAGGAAGATTTACTCAAAAATACTGATTATTCCAAAATAAACTACGTTTTAATACATATCTGACGGAAAATAGGAACTGAGAAATGTTGCGAGGTACAAAAAAACATCATTATATTTGATTGAATTTATACAATGAAAGGATTTCTCTGTGGTTTTTTGCTGATTACCAGTTTTGTTGCGGTTTCCGCGCAGCAGGACAGTATTTATATCGAAGCTAAAATCGCGGAAAACAAAAGGCAGATTTCTGTAAGCCAGGAGATTACCTATTTCAACAATACCGATTCCCCTTTAGACCAAATCAAATTACTCAACTGGACTGCTGCCTACAAAACCCGGAGCACGCCGCTTCTTTCGCGAAAACTGGAAGACAGAAAAAGTGACATGTACTTTGCAAAACCTGGAGAACTGGGCAATCTCGAGAATTTACAAGTCAAAATTGAAGGCCGCGTGATTTCTGATATAGATGCTTCACAGGAAAATATTTTTATTCCGCTTTCTAAAAAACTGGCACCCGGATACCAAATAAAAATTACACTGCGTTACGTTCTGAATCTGCCTTTGCAGAAATTTACCGGTTACGGAAGTGACGGAAAAAAAATTGCGCTGAAGTACTTTTTTATTGTTCCCGACGGTTTTGAAGACGCCAACCAATATTCAAAAAACTTTATCGACATTGAGGAAAACCAAAGTCCGGGGAATTACTGGAAAGTGAATCTTGATGTCCCTGTAAATTATTTTTCCCAAAGTAACCTGAACGAAATTCAACCCAATTACTTTGAGGGAAAACTCAATAACGATCCTGAATTCTTAATATCCGAAAATCACTATTCGTCAATTTCAACAGTCATTGACGGCGAAAAAATAAATGTAAATTTCGGATACCATCTCACGGAAACCGAAAAAGAAAATCTTGAATTCTATCTTCCGCTTCAGCTCAATTTCATTAAAAACAAGACCGGTTTTCTGCCAAATAAAATATTCATCAGTGAAAAATTCAGGAAAAACGAAGATTTTACAGGTCTTGAAGATGTTAAATTCTGGAAATTCGGTTACCAACTTTTCAGCGAATCGGAAAAAAATGATCTGAACTATTTCAGTATTCTGTCGAAAAACATTGTAGAACAGGCCGCAGTATTCGAAAAAAACAACGATCACTGGCTGATGAACGGTCTGAAAACTTATCTTGAAATTCAGTACATCGAACGGTATTACCAAGACAAAAAACTACTGGGCGAACTTCCTGAAAACATTAATATTTTTGGTTTTAAGCCTCTGAAATTATTCCATGCTTCACAGCTGAAACTTTCGGAAAGGTACGGGCTGGCTTACCAGTATATCATGACGCAAAATCTTGATCAGAAAATTTCCGAGCCTTTTGAAAATCTAAGTAATTACAATGCAAAAGCCATCAGCCATTTCGAAACAGGAAGTCTGTTTTCTTTTATCGCGGAGAAAATGGGAAGCGAAAAATTTGACGATTTTATCATTGAGTATTTAAAAAAGAACAGCCATCAACATGTTAACAAACAGAATTTTCTGGATGAGCTTACTTTAGCTTCAGGATATTCGGGAGATTTTTTCGACCACTTTATCAAAAAGAAAAACCGCGTGAATTTCAAATTGAAAAGGTTCGAAAAAATTGGTGATGAATTTCAGGTAAAAGTTGCAAAAAATACGGAACAGACGATTCCATTTAAAATTGAAACCGAAACAAAATCCGGCGAGGTGAATGAATTCTGGTTTGATACCGATGATTCCAAAGACCCTCAGATTTACAATATTCCACAGTCAAACGCCGAGAAAATCGTGGTTAACAGCGGATATATTTTTCCGGAAAACAACTTCCGCGATAATTACCTTTATGCCAAAGGATTATTCAGGAACACTAAAAAAATAAAATTCAAGCTTTTTAAAGACATTCCTAATCCTGAGTTTAATGAAATTTACCTTAATCCGAGAGTGAACTTTAATGCGTATGACAGAGTTCTTTTGGGTTTAAACTTCAGAAACACCTCTCTTTTCGACCGTAAATTTAATTATTCATTCACTCCTTATTTCAGTACCGGAACAGGAAAACTGACCGGTTCCGGAGGTGTGGCCTACTCTTTTCAGCCGGCAGAAAGTTTTTACAGAAGCCTTGATATTGGGGTTTCTGGTTCTTATTTTCACTATGATTACGATTTGACTTACCGTAAATTTTCGGCATTTGTCAATTTTAATTTTACTAAAAATCCGCGAAGCGATATCGGCAGGAATCTGGGATTTTCCTATAACTTTTTTGATAAAGAACTTACTCCCAAAATGGCTGCTGCAAACGAGTACGCAAAATATAATCTTTGGAATCTGGGTTACAGCTATTCGGACCGGAGCCTGATCCATGAGAAATACCTCAACGGAAACCTTCAGTGGATGGAAGATTTCCAGAAAATATCAGGAGAAGCTTTTTACCGCTGGGAATTTGCGCAGGACAAAAAAATAAGTTTCAGATTTTTTGGAGGCTATTTTATCACGAATAAGACAAAAAATAATCTTTTCGATTATGGAATAGCAAGAGTTTCCAACTACGCGTTTTCTTATGGACTTCTAGGACAAAGTGCGGTCTCAGGCTTACTTTCACAGCAGTTGATTGTGGCGGAAGGCGGCTTTAAATCGCAGGTCGGGAAAACAGCCAATCAATGGATCACTTCCGTAAATGTGGATTCACATGTTTGGCGTTGGTTTAATGTTTATGCTGATGCCGGCGTTTATAAAAACAGATTGCAAAACTCGCATTTTGTCTGGGATTCAGGAGTAAAAGTAAAGGTGATTCCGGATTTTCTGGAAGTGTATTTCCCGCTTCAGAGTTCTTTGGGGTTTGAACCCTCTTTCAAAGATTATGGAAGAAGAATCCGTTTTACTCTGGTACTGAATTTTTCTGCCGTGACCAATTACTTCAGAAGAGGATGGTTCTGATGGAGGATGATTCACTCAGAATTTTTATTCTGACCAGTCACTTTTTAAAATAAAAAAAGCCACTTCTGAGAAGTGGCTTCGTTAATTCTAAAAGAATAATTATTTTTTAATGATTTTCTGAGAAACAGATTTTCCATTAACAACAGCAGTTACAACATACGTACCTTTAGAAAGATCTGAAACGTTAAGTCTAGAATTTTCTGACGCGTCAGCAGTTTTAACAATCTGTCCAGCCATATTTAATACAGATACTTTAGCTGTTTCACCAAAGATGATTTCGTTAGAAACAACTGTATTTTTAACTAAATTAGCTTTAGTAGCCTTAACATCACCAACAGCCAATGTTGCAGAACCTTTGATATCATCTACGAATAATGCATTAGTTGAGCTTTTTTGAAGTTTGATAGAAAAAGTAGGAGTTGCTCCCCAATTAACACCTGTAAGATCTAATGTAACAGTAATCCAATCAGCAGCGTTAATAGATCCTGTATAAGCGTTTGCGCCCGTACCTGTCAAAGTTACGTTGCTTGTTGTACCAGCAGGAACGTTAAAATACTTGCTTCCAGTTGGAGTTCCATCTCCAGCGTTGAAAGAGATTCCACCAGCAACACCTTTCATTTTCAAGGTAATATAATTAATACCTGTTGTGTTCATGTTTTTGCTAGCAGTCATCACATAAATGTTTTGTGTAGTCGCATTGTCAGTGATTTTTAGAGCACCACTTCCGCCAATACCACCATTTACGCTTTGTTCTCCCGATTTAAGAGCGAAACCTAAGCTTGATTCGAACGCAGTCCAGTCATTGAAATCTGACCCTGTGAATAAATTTGTTTGTGCAGATGCAAATACTGCTGCAGAAACCCCTAAAATTGTAAAGATTTTTTTCATAATATAAAATTTAATTTTTTGTTAAAAATTGGATTGCTAAATTACACATTTTTTTGGATTGAAAATAAAAGATTTAAAATTTAACACTAAGTTAATCCCTCCTCAAAGAAACCTAAGACTTCCACCTTTATACCATCAGCGATTACCATTTCCTCCCTTCGTATTTTCTGCTACAAAGTTAATCATTATTATACCCAAATAAAACATGATTCATGTTATGTTTTATTAACAAAAAAAGCCTCCAAAAGGAGGCTTCTATGTTTTTCAGTAAAAAATTATTTTTTGATAATTTTCTGGGAAACTGCTTTACCGTTTACGTTACCTGTAACGATATAAGTGCCTTTTGGTAAAGAAGCAACTTCAAGTGAAGTATTTTCGTTTACAGAAGCAGACTTTACAACCTGTCCGTTCATGTTAACAATCTGTACATCAGCTTTCGCAGCAAATAAAATCGCGTTGTTAACCACTGTGTTTTTTACTAAGTTTGCTTTGATTGCGCTTGCATTGTCTACAGCCATTGTAGCTTCTTCGTAAACGATGTCGATTGAAGTTATGTATGCAGTGTTGCCTACAGCGGATTTGATTGCAAAATAAGTATAATTTGTACCTTCAAAATCTGTTGAGGTCCAGCCTGTAGAACTTGCAGCACCTACTGCTGTTCCTCCGGTAACAGTATAATCCGCTGCTGTACTATTGACCAATCTTGAAGTATTACCACCGCTGAATGCAAAATTTCTTGCTGTTCCAACATAATTAATTGTAACACTTACAATTCTCCCAGGCAAAGCACTAACGTTGTAAAATACCGCGTTGTTTCCCTGTGACTGTATATGTGCTCCAGCCGGACCTGTAACAGGTGTATTTGCTGCAGTACCAGTAATAGCTTTTCCTCCAAAATTAATACTGTTGGTAGCCCAAGTTCTTTCTGCACCACTACCATAATTACTTGTTTGCAAAACTGTAGTACCTCCAATATTAGCGGTATTGATTGTTAAAGTTTTAGTCGTTTGTGCATTTACGCTCACAGCTAAAACTACGGCTGCAAATAAAGAATAGAATTTTTTCATTTTTTAAATATTTAATAATTAATAATTTCTCGGGCAAAACTACAATCTTTTTTACATAAATCATAACAACACTGTTAAATTAGTATTAATTATATAACTGCAATTTTAACGCGTGTTTTTCGTTATTTTTACACCGCTCCCACATAAAGGAACTTTGGCTAAAAAACTGTTATTTTTCATTCTCACTTTATCTGCATTGATTCATGTCAATGCTCAGATTTTCACCTGGAAAAATCCCAATATTCCAGCAGACTCCACCAAGAAAGATTCTGTTGTTGCGGCAAAAATAGACAAGGATGTTTTCTCCAGAGACACTCTTGATTTCATCAGAACCCAAAATAAAATCATCGTCGACGAAGGTGTTCTTGTAAAAAATACGCGCTCCCAAATCCTCGGAGACCTTAATTCCAAAGGCTCCATCATCCGCGGAATTACTTTTGGGAACAACCAGGGACAAAGTGTACAAAGCTCCATGGATCTTCAGATTTCCGGAAAACTTTCGAAAGACGTTTCGGTTCTCGCTTCGATTTCCGATCACAATCTTCCCATTCAGGCCGACGGTTACACGCAAACTCTGGAAGAGTTTGACAAAATTTACATGCAGCTCAATATTAAAGATAAGTCGGTTCTGCGTGCGGGTCATTTAGATTTGCTGGATGAGAACACGTATTTCGGCAGATTTCAGCGGCGAAGCATGGGCATGCAGTTTGAGACCAATTTCGGGAAGGAAAACAAAACGTTCGTCGATCTTTCAGCCGGTGTTGCAAGAAGTGAATTTCACCGCATTCGTTTTCAGGGTGTGGAAGGAAATCAGGGACCTTACCGTCTTACCGGCAAAAACGGCGAGCAGTTTATTACCATCATTTCAGGTTCCGAACAGGTTTTTATCGACGGTATTTTAATGAAGCGCGGCGAAAATCAGGATTATGTCATTAATTATAATACCGGAGAAATTACGTTTACGAGTTTCAGACCAATTTTTAAACAGAATTTTATTACCATTTCCTACAATTACACGAACAGAAATTACACCCGATTTTTGGTAACGGGCGGCATCCGGCATGAAAGGGAAAAAGCGCGGTACGGCTTCAACTGGTTTATGGAAAACGACAATAAAAACGCTCCGCTTTCCCTGAATTTAAGCAAGGATGATCAGCAGATTTTAGCCAATGCGGGCAACAATCCAGATTTGATGTATGCGCCGTCCGGGACGGTTACTGAATATGATGTGAATAAAATTCTTTACCAGTTAATTCAAGATCCGAACGGGAATTACTATGAATTTTCAACGGATCAGACAGAAACTTTATATCAGGTGGCGTTCACGTATTTTGGCCAGAATCTGGGTGATTACCGAATCAAACAAACTACCAACAACGGTCGCGTTTTCGAGTATGTTGGCAACAATATGGGCGAATACAAAGCTGTCCGGAAACTGCCTTCGCCACAGAAAACCCAGGTTTTTTCTGCTAATTCTGAATTTTTGCTGAAGGACGGAAAGATCGGTGCTGATGTTTCGCTGAGTAATTTTGATGTGAATCTGTTTTCATCGAAAGATTCCAATCAAAATATTGGGTATGCAGGACGTGTGTTCGGGAATAAAATGTTTACTACAAACAACTGGAAAGGTACTCCGAGTTTTGAATTCCAGCATATCAATTCGCAGTTTCATATTCTGGACAGAATTAATGATGTCGAATTTTCCCGCGATTTCAATTTGGCGCAGGAATTCAATCAGATTACGCAAAACCGTTTTATTTTCAGCTTTTTGAATCAATGGAACAATTCTTCATTTTTAAATTATAAAATCAATTATCTGGACGAAAAAGATTCTTATAGCGGAATTAAAAATGATCTGGATTTTGGCTGGATTAAAGGAAAGTTTAACACCAAAGGAAATTTTTCTTATCTCGATACGAAAGCAGTTTTTCAGGATACGAAGTTTGTAAGAAGCGGAGTAATTTCTGAATATTCTACCGAAAAAGGAAGCTGGGCGATTGGCGGAAGTATGGAGCATAACGTGAAAAACTTCAATGAAACCAATCAGCTTGATGTGACAAGTTTCAGCTGGAAAGAAGTTTTCATTCAGAAAAAAATCAGTGATTCTGCACGCACAAAACTGCTCACAAGAATGTATTTCCGCGATAACGATTCCGTGCGTAATAATTCTTTGGAAAACATGAACCATATTTTGGGAATCATGGCAGAAAGCCAAATCATTAAAACCGAGAAGACCACTTTGAATGCCCTTATTCACTACCGGAAATTTTATTATCAGAATCAGGAAGTGTCTGACAATCTTAATCAGGACTTTGTGGTCGGAAATATTCTTTATAACCAGCAGCTTTTCCGAAACGGAATGCGTTTACAGGCTTTTTATGAACTTGGAAACGGACAGGAAGCGCAAAGGGAATTTCAGTACATCAAAGTGACCGACGGACAGGGCGTTTACAAATGGACCGATTATAACGGTGACGGAATACAGCAGCTTGATGAATTTGAAATCGCTGAATATGCAGATTTGGCGCAATACATCAGGGTTTATACGAATACGGTAAATTATATTCCGTCGAATAAAAACAAAATGCAGCTGGCGTTATTTGTAAACCCATCAGTGGTTTTCAATTCTGAAAATCAGTTTTTGAAGCGCTGGAATTTTAATATTTCATTGAATTCCCAGAATTCCTTTTATAAAAGAGAAAGAGTTTTGGTATTGAATCCTTTTGAAAAAAATGAAGACCAAATTCTGAAAAACCAGAACTTTCTGGCTTCCGCACAGTTTAATCCGACAGAAAAATCGGGCTGGAACGGGAATTACCGTTTTATTGCGAATGACAATTTAATCAATGCCAATTTCAGCAATGAAGAGCGTTCGCAGACATCCAATTTCCTGAATTTAGGATATTGGTTCAGCAAAGATTTCCGTGTCGACTGGGAAAATTCGCTTCACCATATTGAAAATGCGTCGCAGCTTTTCAGTTCGCGGGATTATGTTCTGAATAATTTCGAAACCAAACCGAAAGCGACTTATAAATTCACAGAAGCGATTCAGGCAGAACTTTCTTCGGCTTTAAGGCAGAAAAAAAGAGCGGATGGCGAAGAATTCCTGAAAACCTTCGACCTTACCGGAAGTCTGCAGTGGGAAAGAAGAAAAACTTCTGTGCGTGGGAATTTTTCATTCATCAATAATGATTTTACGGGAAACAATTTTTCAATTGTCGGGAACCAGATGCTGGACGGTTTGAAGCCGGGGAAAAACCAGGTTTGGTCGGTTTTTTTACAACAGTCCATCAATTCTTTTATTCAGTTGAATGTGAATTATGAAGGCAGAAATTCGGGAGATAGAACCATTCACATCGGATCGATGCAGGTGAAAGCGAGTTTTTAATTAGAAGGCTGGCCGAGGATTTACCGGATGAATAAAAAATGAGAGCGGTAACTTATTCTTTTCTATAAAAATATCTGCGAAAGGAATCCTTCTCATTAAGACATAAAAAAGTCCGGCCAAAGGCCGGACTTCAATTATTGTACTGTGTTTGATTATTTTTTGATAATTTTTACAGTGTGTACATCTTTACCTGATTTTACAGTGATAATGTACATTCCAGGAGTCATGCTTCTCATATCAACAGTTCCGGAATTTGCGTTCCATGTTTTTGATGATATTTTCTGACCTGTTACGTTATACACTTCAACTGACTCGATTTTGGATGAGTTGTTGATGTTTACGTAATCTACAACCGGATTCGGATAAATTTTAACACCTGCTTTCACATTTTCAGTTGCTGCAGTAGCAATACTAAATTCATCAGCTCCCATATCTGGGGTTGTAGCACTTCTTGCATCACCGTCGATATCGATCGTTACTTCAGCAAGCGCTGTTCCTTTATTATCCAGAGCAGTATTTGCAATGGTAAGGTGAAGGTCAGTTGGAGACATAAATTCAGGTAATACATTCAGTGAGTTAACATCTTTACCTGTTGCGGTCTGCCAGTCTGCTAATGTAGCTCTTGCAGAACCACCTAAATAGCCCACACTTCCTGTACTGTAATAATCATTATTATCGATATTACTGAACACGGTGTTCGGTACCGCGCTATATACCGCATATCTGGTAGAAGTGGTTTGAGAGTTTACCAAGATATTATTTCTAAGATCAATAGCTCCCGCTCCAGTAATAGAAGACGGCACATTGATAGCAGCTGTCATACCTGGTATAGTTTGGTTTGTGGCCATGTTAATGGTATTGTTATAAATTTTATAACCTGTACTTACTCCATTGAACGTAATACCTACTCCATTATCCAGATACGAAGTACCATTGTAACCATAATTTGCAACATCTGAAATGAAGTTGTTCATAACATTCACTCCTCCATTGGCTGCAACTGAATATCCATTAAGATAAATTCCTACTGAAGCATAACCTCCGGAATTTGAATTCTTAATATTGGTTATTTTATTTCTGGTTAAAGAAACTCCACTGGTAGAAACGGTTGCTGACGAACCCAATAACTGGATTCCCGCAACTATACTGGTAGAAGCCGAAGAAACATTAGTAATACTGTTATTATCAATACTATTATTGGTGTTTAATTTATAACCGCCATTGGTACTTGATACCAGAATTCCTACTGCACCGCTTCCAGCAGCTGCACCAGAGTTAATGTTAGAAATTGTGTTTCCACTCACCACACTGTTTACCGCTCCTGTTGCTAACCAAATACCTCTTCTCGCGTAAGCACCTGTTGCATTAAAGTTTCCAATAGTGTTGTTTTGAATTACTGCACCATCAAGACCCTGTCCATAAATACCCGCCAAAGCTATAGCATCAGCACCTGCAGTTGACAGATCGTTGTCGCTTACCGTAATTCCTCCGTTACCCGCTACAGCAGCGGATGCAGCGTAAACAGCCATATAAGCTTTCTTAATGACGTTATTTTTAATTGTAATATTATTGAAATACCCAGCTGTAGCAGCAAGAGCATTGTCATGAATTACAACGGCTGTTGAAGTATTGATACCATTGGTTATGATGGTATTTTTAAGGGTATTGTTACTCATTGTAGCTGTACCTACACTTCCGAATCTTACCACCTGTGGTGCAGTAACACTAAGATTGGTTATCGAAAGACTTCTGTCTGTACCACCAGAAAGCGAACCGTCGATAGTGACACCACTTGCTCCAGCTGTTCTGATCAAAGCGTTCGAAGCCATTGTACCGGAAATTACCCTTGCAGCTCCGCTTGGCTTAATGGTTACTGTATATCCGCCAACAATTGGATTAAGCGGATTTGCTCCCGTTTCGGCTGTTAAATCTTCAGTAATATCGAATGTAACATTGCCTGTAGCTCCCGAAAGGTTAAGTTCGTCAAATACACCGCCTGGGTTT
Source organism: Kaistella soli (assembly GCF_019038595.1). Lineage (GTDB taxonomy): Bacteria > Bacteroidota > Bacteroidia > Flavobacteriales > Weeksellaceae > Kaistella > Kaistella soli. The sequence continues at coordinate 206,681 of NZ_JAHOPF010000001.1, read as the reverse complement.
GTCAATGAAGCATAATCACCAGTTGAACCTACGGTATAAGTTCCGGCTAATGAAGCTTTGAATTCATCAGCTCCCATATCAGGTTTAGTAGCACTTCTTGCTGCACCGTCGATATCAACAGTAACATCCAAAAGCGGAGTTCCTTTGTTATCCAGCGCACTGTTAGCAGCGGTCATATGGAGATCTGTTCCCGAAGTAAACACAGGAGTAACATTCAGTGATTTCAGATTACTTCCAAAACCGGCCTGAATTGCCGCTAAGTTGGATCTGGCAGAACCAATAAATCCTAAGTTAGCACCTGTAGTAGAATAGTTGTTAAAATCAATTTTAGCAAAAGCAGTGTTAGCGGCTCCGGAATAAATTGCATAACGCTCCCCAGATGTAGTCTGGTTATTGGCAAGAATATTATTTCTTACATCTACCGCACCAGCAGTTACTGTACTGAGAATATTCAGTGCTGCAGGTCTTCCTGCTACTGTCTGATTGGTGTTCAGTGACACTGTATTGTTGTAGATTTTAATATCTGTTCCTGCTCCTCCGACTGCGATTCCCAGACCGTTATCCCCCACACCTCCAAGAGAAGGGTAACCATAACTGTAAATATTGCTTACAAAGTTATTGGAGATTAAAACGTTTGTGGATCCTGTTGCAGCGTTGGAATAAATTCCATTAGAACCATAACCGCCTGTATTCGTATTGCTTACATCATTTATCTGGTTACCGGTTACGGTAATATTGTTAATTGTAGCACCTACGAGAATACCCGAGGAGGTAGATGTAGAAGAAGTACTTACTCCATTGATCATATTTCCGCTAATCATCACATTTTTGGCATTCTGCACGGCAATACCCCTGAAACCCATTCTTTCCAGAGGATTTGATGAACCTATGGTATTATCTTTAATAACCGCTCCATCATCCTGATTGGTTGCCAACCCGATGACAAACATTGCATTTTGAGCTCTGTTAAAGGTATTACTCTCCACTTTCAGATAATTATTTGGAATTGTTCCCGCTCCACCTAAAGTTGGACCTGAAACCAAGACACCCGCAATAGTATTGGAAGGGTCAAAACCCAAAAATTTGATATTCTTCAGTGTTACGTAATCAGCACCATCCGTAGCAGTACTGGCTACCCAAGCTAAAACAGGTAGATCGGCACCATTTGGATAGGTGTTATTCAGTACTAAGTTATCACTTCCGCTGCCATTGTTACTTCCATCTACAGTAACATAATCAGCACCGTTAATTTTCAAAAGAACAGGAGCTGAGCCGGAAATGGTTGCATCCACTCCTGCCGCAGGCTTAATAGTTAATGTGTTGGTGGCACTGGAACCAGCATTCGCGTTGATAACAATAGGAAAAGTTTCAGATGGATAAGTGGAATCCAACAAACTGAATGTTACCGGGCCGGTAATCGGCGAAGCATTAAAACTGGCTACAGCAGCAGAAAGCGTCGTAAAGTTACCGCCAACTCCAACTGTATAAACTCCATTCAAAGCAGGAACTCCTTTTGATGTTGTTTTTATTACCGGAGAAGGCGTCATTTTCAGCGCAGCCTGATTGTACTGCTCGTTATAACTCAGCTTTGCTAAAGCCAATGGATTTTCAGCAGCACGCAAATTTTGAGCATGTGACAAAGTGAAGGCTGACCCCAACAAAAAGAAGGATAATGCAATCTTCAGAGGGGATCTGAAATACGTCATATCTAACGAATTTTCAGAAACATTGTAGTTTTCTCTCATAAGGTTTGTTATTTATATTAAACTGTTACCAAATTTAAACAAACATTATTAATAACAAAATTTATTTGAATATATTTTTGATAAAAAACAGATTATATTAATAAGAAATCTTTAAAACATCCTTCCTGTCGGGAAAATCTAAATAAAAAAACTCCTGAAACAGAAGTTTGATTACTGAAGAATTAAATGACTCACACAAAACATATCATTAATCCTCATATATTATATATTTAATCCTGATTTTTTCAAAATCCTCCAAGCCCTTTTTCCAGGAATCTTTAATTTCTTCGGGAGAATTTCCGGCGATGATCTGTTTTCTCAGCTCATCACTTCCCGCCAACTTATCGAAGAAAAGGTTTTTCAAAAAGAAATCCTGAGTTGGATTTTTATAGTTTTTATAAGCATTCAAAAGCCATTCGATGTTAAGGTCTCTTAGATCTGCTGGATAATTTGAAAGATTCTCCCCATAACATAATTTACCGTTCAGGAAAGGATCTTTAGCTCCGAAATTGGGTTTAGGAGTGAACTGATAAGGCATATTTTTCGTCCATGGACTGCCATAAATCTGAAACGGCAAATCTGTTCCGCGGCCTACTGAAACCTGAGTTCCTTCAAAGAAACATAAACTCGGGTAAAGGTTGATTGCTTTATCGTTCGGCAAATTCGGTGAAGGCTTGTCGGACACCCCATAGCGCTGCTTTTTATGGTAACCTAACATGGGAATTAAAGTATATTTTGCCTGAACTCCGTTTTTCAGCCATTCTTCTCCATTCACCATTTTTCCGTACTCGCCCATCGTCAAGCCATAAACTACAGGAATATTATGCATTCCGATAAAGCTTTTCCACTGGTCTTTGAGAACCGGGCCGTCAGTATAACCGTCGTGGGGATTTGGTCGGTCCAGAAGCATCACTTCTACTCCATTTTCAGCGCCCGCTTCCATCACATAGGTTAAAGTTGAAATATAAGTATAAAACCGAACACCTACATCCTGAATATCAAAAAGAACGATATCTACACCTTTCAGCTGTTCAGCTTTGGGTTTTTTATTGTCGCCATAAAGAGAAACAATCGGGATTCCGGTTTTGGCATCTACGCCGTTTTTCACGTGTTCGCCGGCATCAGCATCACCTCGGAAGCCGTGTTCCGGGGCAAAAATGGTTTTAATTTTAATATGATTCTGCACCAGAAAATCTACCAGAAAGGTTCTGTCTTTCATCAGTCCGGTTTGGTTGGTGACCACCGCGATGGTTTTGTTTTTGAGCAGAGGAAGGTAAAGTTCGGGTCGGTCGGCGCCGGTTTTAAAACAGTTTTTATCAATGTTTTGGGCAAAATTCATTTGGCAAACACCAAAATAAATTAGCACAATAAGAAGTAAATCTTTAATTTTGGCAGTTAAAATCATCCGCTTGAAATTTCCGTTATATTTTTCTAAAAAAATTGCTTTTTCCAAAGATAACAAAAATAATCTTTCACGGATTATTGTGTTTATTGGCAGGCTTTCTGTGGCTTTGGGCGTTATCGTTTCGCTGATCACGGTTTCTACGGGTCTCGGATCCAAAAGAGCAATTAAAGAAAGAATGGCCGATTTTTCGGGACATATTTCCATTAAATCAAAACAATCCAACAATTCCTATAATTCCTCAGTTCTGAGTAATGAAGGACTTCAGCTAAAAAAAATCGGCGAACTTCCGGATGTGGCCAGTACGCAGAAATACATTGCTGTAAGCGGAATTCTGCGCAATGAACATAATTTTTCAGGGATTATTTTTAAAGGTGTCGGTAAAGATTTCGATTCTGCGAGATTCAGGAAGTTTTTAGTCGCCGGGAAAATTCCCGCTTTCACGGAAAAGGGCTTTAACAGTGACATCTGTATTTCACAAAAGATCGCCAATGACCTTCACCTGAATGTAAAGGACAGCATCGTAGCGATTTTTTCCAAAGAAAATCAGAGCCCGCTTTACCGGAAATTTGAGGTAGTGGGAATTTATAAAACCGACATCAAAATGATTGATGACCTGTTTATCATTGGAGGAATCAATCACGCACGTAAAATTCAGGGAATGAAAGCTTCCGAAATCGGCGGAATTGACGTTTTTCTTAAAGACATTAATTACATTGACGAAGACGCTCCAAGAATAGACGAATTGGCAGGTTACAAAAACTACACCGTAAAGGCAACCGACGAATATCCACAGATTATGGACTTTATCGCGATTTTCGACACGAATATTGCGCTCATCATCTTCATCATGCTGGTTGTCGTGATTATTAATATTGTGATGGTGCTTTTAATTTTAATTATAGAAAGAACAAACTCCATCGGAATGCTGAAAACTTTGGGCGCCACGAACGGACAGATCCGGACGATTTTTATTAATTATACCTTAATGATCATGATTCCGGGATTAATTTTCGGAAACCTTATCGGCCTTGGATTTCTACTGATTCAGAAATATTTTGGAGTGATTAAACTCAATCCCGAAAACTATTACCTGAGCACGGTTCCGGTTGACATCAATATTTTCTATATTCTTTCCATCTCTCTCGGAATTCTTGCTGTATCGGCCGTTGCACTTATTCTGCCGAGTTATCTGATCAGTAAAATTTCTCCTGTAAAAGCGATTAAGTATAATTAAAAGCAGGAAACAGAGAAAGTAAAAGAATCGCTACTTTTGTAGCTCCTAAAAATTAAAAATTTTATAATGAAATACGCTAAAAATATCCTCGAAACTATTGGAAATACACCGCTTGTTAAGCTAAACAAAGTTTTAGGAGAAGATTTTCCGGCTTTGGTTTTTGCAAAAGTGGAGACTTTCAATCCCGGAAATTCAGTGAAAGACAGAATGGCCGTAAAAATGATCGAAGATGCTGAAAAAGACGGCAGACTGAAGCCCGGCGGAACGATTATCGAAGGTACTTCCGGAAATACGGGAATGGGACTTGCTCTTGCAGCAATCGTTAAAGGTTACAAATGTATTTTCGTAACCAACTCAAAACAGTCGAAAGAAAAATGTGATATCCTAAGAGCTGTGGGTGCTGAAGTAATCGTTTGTCCTACGGATGTAAAACCTACCGATCCGCGGTCCTATTATTCCGTTTCCAAGAGATTGGCGGCTGAAACCGAAAACGGCTGGTATGTCAATCAGTATGATAATTTATCAAACCGACAGGCGCATTATGAGCAGACTGCTCCGGAAATCTGGGAACAGACCGAAGGAAAACTGACGCATTTCGTTGCTGGTGCAGGAACAGGCGGAACTGTTACAGGATGCGGAAAATTCTTTAAAGAGAAAAACCCTGATATAAAAGTGATCGGAGTAGATACCTACGGGTCTATTTTAAAAGAATTTCACGAAACCGGCGAAATTCATTACGATCACGCTTATACTTACGTTACAGAAGGAATCGGAGAAGATATTATTCCCGAAAACTACGATATGTCTGTGATTGATCATTTCGAAAAAGTAACCGATAAAGACGGCGCCATTTACGCCCGTAAACTTGCAAAAGAAGAAGGTATTTTCTGCGGATATTCTGCGGGAAGTGCGATCGCTGCTTTAGTTCAGATGAAAGATCAGTTCACAAAAGACGATGTTATTGTTGTTTTGCTTCACGATCACGGTTCGCGTTATGTAGGAAAAATCTACAATGATGAGTGGATGCAGGAAATGGGTTGGTTATAATATCAATTAAGCACAACTAAAAAATCCGTCTCAAAACTGAGGCGGATTTTTTATTGAACCCAATTGCCGAAACAACTTCGGTTGTAAATCTTTTTAAGTTAGGAGATAATTTCACTAAGCCTTTCCGTCAGATTTCTTCGGGAAAACTTTTCAATATTTTGAGTGTCTGAAGTAATTAAACCCAATTTCCAGTTCTTATATTTCTCCAAAATAAATAACTTCAAATATTCCGAATCTTCATAAGAAAAATGTTTTCCGGCGTTGGTTTCCTCCAGAATTTTCTTTACGTCACTGTCTTTCGGACCAAAAGAAACAATCGGTTTTCCGGTAGCCAAATATTCGAAAATCTTCCCGGGAATTATTCCTTTGGAACTTTCATTTGGAAAATTCGTCATCAAAAGCAAATCGGAAGACTGCATTTCAATATTCGCTTCAGAATGTGCTAAATATCCTAAATTTTTGACCGAATTTTTAAGTACGGAACTTTCTATCTCAGCAAGAATTTTATCGTCAATTCTGCCGACAAACTTCAGTTCGAAATCATTTTTAAAATCAGCATTCTCATGAATAAGTTCACTTAAAACCTGCCAAAGAACTGCGGGATTTCTCAGCTGCTCTAAAACTCCAATATAACTCAAGGTGAATTTTTGTTTTTTGCTCCCGCTAATCTGAATTTCCGAATCCACTTGATCAAAACCGTTGGTAATACAAAATGCGTTCGCACCTTTCTTCCGGAAATTTTCAGCATCGCTGTAGCTTGTGGCTAACGTAATATCAGCGGTTTCAAAAACTTTCTGTTCCAGATCCCTGTGCTTCTGATCTGAAGATTTGGTCAGTTTTAAATGCTTGTAATAGGAAATTTCGGTCCAGGGATCGCGAAAATCAGCAATCCATTTCAGATCCGGAAATTCTTTCTTCAGCTCCAGACCAATCAAATGCATCGAATGCGGCGGACCAGTCGTTACAAACGCATCGAAATGATTCTCCTTTAAATATTCTTTCAGAAATTTTGCCGAAGGCTTCACCCAAAATACCCGCGCATCAGGAATAAAAAAGTTGCCGCGTACCCAAACCGAAAGTCTGGATTTCCAGGTTTGGTTTTTACCGACATCAAACTGGCCGGCTTTGAATTTTTTATTGTCTTTCCCAAAAAATTCCGCGATTTGGTAAGGCTCCCAAATCTTGGTTTTAATTACATCCAAATCTTTGGAAACCTCCTGAGCAAGCGTTTCATCAATAATCGGATAACTCGGATTTTTGGGAATAAAAACGGTAGGCTTCCACCCGAAATCCGGAAGATATTTTACAAATTTCAACCACCTCTGAACTCCCGGTCCGCCTGCAGGCGGCCAGTAATAGGTGATAATTAAGATTTTTTTATTTTCCATTGAGGTTTTACCGCAAAAGTGACAAAAGATTTTATTGTGACTCAGTTATTCAAAAGACTGCAAAATACAATGTTATGAATGGAGCTCATCAAAATATTTATTTATAAAAGTTTCCTGTCCGAGATGATACAGATTTTTAACATTAAAGTTGACCAAAATACCTTTAGGAACTTTTAATAAATTCATATAATTAAGAACCTGAGATTTATGAATATCCAAAATTTGAGTCACTGATTTTATCTCTAAGACAATTAATTCTTCTATTAAAAAATCACATTTAAAATCACAATTCAAATTTTCTTCTTTATAACTAACCGGAATTATAAATTCAGATTTAAACTGAATATTTCTCAACTCAAATTCTTTTTCCAAAGCCTTATGATAAACTATTTCAGCCAAACCTGCCCCCCAAAATTTTATGAACTTCTATACAAGCTCCATTTATTCTGTAGGTAAGATCAGTGATGTATTTTTGGGTTATCATAAAACTTTTTAAATCTTTGGATCACTAAATATTCTCGATATTTCTTTTGTCTCTTTTGCGGTAGAGAAAGAATATCCCTGCACCGCTCAATATTAAGAAAATCCCAAACGCAATCATCGAAATCAACTTTCCGGTTTGAATTACTGCAGGTTCAAAAATCATTTTTACCGTGTGATTTCCTGCCGGAACATGTACTGCACGCAATAAATAATCTGCTTTGATATAAGGAACTTCTTTTTCATCAATCATCATTTTCCAGCCTTTTGGATAGTAAATTTCAGAGAAAACAGCCAGCTGAGGAGTTTTCGACTGGGTTTTAAACACCAGTTCGTTGGCCTGATATTTTGTTAAGTTCAGGAATGCGGTAGAATCTGCCTGCAGCGGTTTTCCCTCGAAATATTTTTGATCGGCTTTAGAAACCACGGCAATTTTCTTCGTGTCCACTTCACCGATTTGCTTAATTTCTTCATTGGGCGAATTCACAAATTTCACTTCAGAAACAAACCAGGCGTTTCCGTTGTTCTGAGGGTTTACCACCGCCTGCGGTTTTTCTGCATCTCCGAAAATCATGTATTTCGTATTCAGCATATTCAGAATCCGCGGCACTTTTACCGTATCCATTTTGCTGAAATATTCATTGATCAGATCATCGTAACGACGAAGTTTCACCGCATGATATCCTCCGACCGAAGACTTGAAATACGAAGTGTTGGTTTCGCTGAAAGTTCCCAAAACCTGATTGTAAATCCTGTAATGTGTTTTGTCTTTTTCGGCAATCGTTTCTAAAGTTCTGTTTACATTCGCATTGGCGAGAAGCGACTGAAGATTGCTGTTATCACCTACTTTCTGCATCAGTAATTCTGAATTTTCCGTCTGGAAAGGATTTTCAGTAAAAGTTTTATCGATAAAATTCTCATTGTTCAGATAGCGTTTATTCACGCTCCATAAATCGAAAAGACTTACCAAACCGATCACTGCAATCACAATATTCTGATTCAGTTTTTTCTTAAGCGCTAAAAACAGTACCGCAGCGGTAATTCCAACATAGATCAATGCCTTTATTGCATCAATACGGAACATCTTAAATCTTTCATCCACCAGAAAATCAAGAAGGAACGGCGGAAGGTATGTTTTTTCATTACTGGTATGAAATCCTAAAATCGGTTTTCCGAAAATCAATAATAAAAAAATAATTCCAAGAACTCCAGCGCTCACATAAGTTAGAATTTTCTTTTTATAATCTTCTGTTAAGATGTTTTCAGAAGTGGTTCCCGTAGTTTCATCAGAATTGAAAAACCGGTAAAGTCCTATCATTGCAATTAAAGGAAACAACAGTTCAACGACAACCAAAATAGAACTTGGCGCTCTGAATTTATTATAAAAAGGAACAAAATCAATAAAAATGTCCGAGAGAATCATGAAGTTACTTCCCCACGCCAAAAGAATGGTGAGCACTGATGCGCCCAAAATCCAGTATCTGTACTTTTTCCACGCGAAGAAAAATCCTAAAACCGCAAGAAAACAAACCACCGCTCCCTGATAAGCAGGCCCGGAAGTTCCCGGCTGTTCTCCCCAATAGGTCAGCGAACCGAAACCTCTGGAAATTCTGTTCATTTCCTCCTGCGAGGAAACATTTTCCTGCACCATTTCCTGCACGCGGTTCATCATTCGGTCAGAACCTTCTTCAGTGCTGGATCCGCCCATTAAACGGGGAATGAAAAGGTTTAACGTCTCCATTTTACCGTAGCTCCACATCAGCATGCTTTCTTTATCCATCCCCGATTTGTCTGAGGAATGAATATTATTATTCAGGATCTGTTTACCGCGGACAGTTTCGGTCACATATTCCGAATTGGCCATGATTCTTTGTGAATTCATCCCTACTCCCAGTACAAAAGCCAAAGCAAGAATTCCGGAGGAAATACCAAAATGTTTCCAGTCGGTTTTGCCCTGTATGGCGCGGATGAGCTCGGAAAGGAATAAAAATCCAAGCGCAATGAAGAGGTAATACGTCATTTGCGGGTGATTGGCCGCAATCTGCAGTCCCATAAAAAGCGCAGTTACAATAAATCCTATGATATATTTTTTACGGATATACACTAAAAGTATTCCTGCCAAAAGCGGCGCAAAATAAGCAACCGTATGGATTTTTCCGTTATGCCCGGCTGCAAGTGCAATATAAAAATACGTTGAAAGCCCGAAGAATGTAGCGCCCAAAAGTGCATATTTCCAGTTTCTTACCGCGACCATTCCAAGGAGAAAAAACCCTGAAAAAAGAAGGAAAATGTAATTTGCCGGCTTAGGTAAAAAATTCAGGAGCGTATCGATGTTTTTAATGATATCGCCTTTGAACTGCGCACCCATCTGATAAGTCGGCATTCCACCGAACATGGAATCGCTCCAGTAGGTTTCTTCGCCGTTCTGGGCTCGGTAATCCAGCAATTCTTTTGCGCCGCCTTTATACTGCACAATGTCGTGCTGAAAGAGCTGCTTTCCTGTCAGAACAGGATTTGCATAAATCAAAGCCAGAATTACAAAAGCAACAATACTTCCGATAATGAAAATGAGTTTTTTATTTTTTGCCATGTTTAGTTTTATCAGTAAAAACCCTTTCAAAATTTTTAGATTCAAAAGGGTTCTGTGTTATTTTTTGGTTTCGTCGTTTTCCTTAATTTCTTCGTAATCCACCGTTTCCGCATCCCAGTTGATTTTGGAATCCAGATTCTTTTTAGATTTTTGCGCAGAAGCGTTTTCCTTATTTTCCGGTCTCGGAAATTTATAAAAAGCCGTAAAAAACATTCTCTTTAAAATATTCCAGAGAAAAAAGATGATGATGGTTGCAAGAATTAATTCTAAAAGATATTTCATTTTTATGGGAAATAATTAATTAGCCATTAGTAATGTGCTTATTTCGCAGGGTTTACAACGACAGTCGAGTTGGAAACACTTTTCATGCTCTGTGTCTGTTTACCGTCGGAAAGGGTTTCTGTCTGTGTGGTTTTCACAGTGATATGCTGGTTTTTAATCCATCCGGTATTCTGGTCAAGGGTGATGGTTCCGTTTTGTGACAGTTCGGAACTCATGCTTCTGGTGATTCCTTCCTGAGTTTTCTTGTCAGATTTATGAGGAATTCCGCCTGCAACCGCAATGGTAGCGACACCGTTTGCAACACTTTTCAGGGTGTAATTCGTGGTCAGTTTTATTTTTCCGTCCGGTGTGGCATTTTCACTTTGTGACCACTTGTCTCCAATTTTAGCTCCTTTTGCGGGAATTAAAGTTAAATTTTTCGAAAACTGATCTTTCAGAATTTTTTCGTTAAAGCTTTCTTTGAAACTGTTTACAAACGCTGCTTTCTGTTTCGCATCTTTAATCACAGTTCCCAGAGAAGCTGAAATTTTAGGATATACTGCATCGAAACCTGTTATTGAAATCACCTTTCCGGATTCATCCATTTTAAGATTCAGTTTGTTTCCTACGAGGGCTTTGTTTACTTTCCACATCATTTTCAGCTGCTCTTCCTTTGGCTCGGCCAGTTTGGTATCCACAACGATGGATTTTCCGTTTGCTGACTGTGAATTTCTTTTCCCCAAAAGGTTGATGGTGATATCGTAAACTCCTTTGTCGAAACCGTTTACCGTGAAAGACATTTCGTCGGTAGTTTCGCTGGTTCCGCTCTGGGTTTTACCGTCCGGAGCTGTCATCGTCTGAACGTCTTTCTGGTAAGTAATCAGCGGGTAAGTTTTCCCTTTTTCGAGTTTGAAAGACTGTTTATAAACCCCTAAAGAATCTTTAATCGCTGCCGCTGAAACTGCAGAATTTTCAGCTTTCGCCGAATCCTGTACAGGAACTTCTACGGTAACGGTTTTTCCCGTTTCGGGATCAACTTTGGTGATGGTTTTAGTTTCTTTTTTGCAGGAAACCAATGCTATTGAAATAAGCGCGATGGCAGTGAATTTTTTCATTAAAATTTTTTGTGATGTTCTGTATCTAATTTAACCCTTAAAAAGTTTACTTTTTTGGTATCAACGACAAATTTAAGGTAATTATTTCAAGGTCATTTCAAACATCAAAAAAAAATTGAACTAAATCTCAAAATCATGCAGCATAATATTTAAATAAGAATCTATTTAAAATAAAAAAACCGGGCAAAAGCCCGGCTCATATTATGTCTATGATTTACTGTTCAGAAATTTCTTTAAGTTTGATCAATCCGCCTCCGTAAGATTTATCCATCTGTCCGTCCATAAAAAACTTCATCAGATTCATCGGATAATCCAGTTCGCAATCCATGTTCCAGGTTACTTTTGTAGTATTTCCTTCGGGTGTAAACAAAATATCTGACGTTGCGTCACTTTCAAACGGTTTTTTGAAAAGCATTTTCGTTCCTACTTTCTGATTGGGAACCAACGCTGTAATTTCGTGACAGCCCTCACCAACCTCTTTATTTCCAACCCAGCAGTATTTATCACCAACCGCGCCTGAAGTTCCTGAATAATCCACCTTTAAATTCGGATCAAGTTTCATCCACGGATTCCACTGGTTGAAGGCTTTCATCGAGCTGGCATTTCCATAAACCTTTTCTACAGGAGCATTGATGACAATCGATTTCTCATAATGATAAGCCTTGCCCACGACCAACATCGCGATAATCAGCACGGCAAGAATAGCAAGAATAATTTTAAAAAAAGTTTTCATAAGTTATTTTTTAGTTATTTAGTAAAACAAATATAAAATTTATTTTTAAGTAAATTTGTCTTTTATAATCAACCGTTTCGGCGTTTCATTTCCGAAACCGGAAACAATAAAACATTTTTATATATGCAAAACCCATTATTGATACCTTTTCAGACTCCATATCATTCCGCACCTTTCATTGAAATTAAAGAAGAACATTTTCTGCCGGCTTTTCAGGAACTGATTAAAGTTTCGGAAAAAGAGATCGATGACATTGTGAAAAATCCTGCTGAGCCATCTTTTGAAAACGTGATTGAAGCACTTGCTTTTTCCGGCGAAAAACTCGATGTAGTTTCTAATATTTTCTTCAATTTAAATTCAGCGGAAACCAATGACGAGATCCAGAAAATCGCTCAGGAAGTTTCACCGCTTTTAACTGAATTCTCTGCAAAGATCTCTCAAAACTCCGCGCTTTTTGAAAAAATAAAAAAAGTCTATGACCAAAAGGGCAAATACAATCTCAACGAAGAACAGCAAATGCTCCTTACCGAAACTTACAAAGGTTTTGTAAGAAGCGGCGCTTTGCTGAACGATGCGGACAAAGAAAAATTTAAAAACATCAGCATTGAGCTCTCTACAAAATCGCTTCAGTTCGGGCAGAACGTGTTGGCGGAAACCAATAATTATTTTAAACACATTGCGGAAGAAAAAGATCTTGCCGGAATTCCCCAGCCTATCCTTCAGCAGTACCGCGAAGAAGCAAAAGAAAGAAATCTTGAAGGTTTTGTGGTCACTTTACAGTATCCAAGCTATCTTCCGCTGATGACTTATGCTGAAAACAGAGCACTCAGAAAAGAACTCGCTTTGGCAAACGGAAAAAAATCATTTAATAATAATGAATTCGACAACCAGAATTTAATTAAAGAAATCATCAGTTTAAAGCAGGAAAAAGCGAAACTTTTAGGTTATAAAAATTACGCTGATTACGTTCTGGAAGAAAGAATGGCCAAATCGCCCGATCAGGTTACTTTGTTTTTAAATGAACTTCTTGAAAAAGCAAAACCTTACGCTGAAAAAGAAATTGAAGAACTCCGAACTCTTGCAAAAGCAGACGGAATTGAGGAAATGGAAAGTTATGATCATGCTTTTTATGCTGAAAAACTACGCAAACAGAAATTCGATATTGATGATGAAGAACTGAAACCTTATTTTCAGCTTGAAAAAGTTCAGGAAGCCGTTTTCGGTTTAGCTGAAAGACTTTTCGGAATGAGTTTTGTCGAAACCAATGAAATTCAAAAATACCACGGCGAAGTAAAAACCTACGAAATTTTTGAAAACGGAACTTTCAAAGCGCTTCTTTACGCTGATTATTTCCCAAGAAAAGGAAAAAGAGCCGGCGCGTGGATGACGAGTTTTAAAAACCAGTACAAGAAAAACGGTGAAAATTCAAGACCGCACATTTCAGTGGTTTGCAACTTTTCTAAACCTACCGCAGATACGCCAAGCTTACTGACTTTTCAGGAAGTGACGACGCTTTTCCATGAATTCGGGCATGCACTGCACGGCGTTTTAGCTGACACTACCTATCCGAACCTTTCTGGAACATCCGTAAAATGGGATTTTGTTGAGCTTCCGTCGCAGTTTTTAGAGAATTTCTGTTACGAACCAGAATTCCTGAAAACTTTCGCTAAACATTATCAAACCGGAGAAATTTTGCCGGACGAAAAAATTCAGAAAATATCAGATTCTAAAAATTTCATGGAAGGTTACCAGACTTTAAGACAGCTTGGTTTCGGAATGCTGGATATCGCTTACCACACCAACGCAGATAAAGTAGGCGACATCAAAACCTTCGAAGTGGAAGAAACTAAAGCTTCAAATCTTTACCCGTCAAATCCCGAAACCGCGATGAGCACAAGTTTTTCACATATTTTCCAGGGCGGTTATTCGGCAGGATATTATTCCTACAAATGGGCAGAAGTTTTAGATGCGGACGCTTTTCAGTATTTTAAAGAAAATGGAATCTTCAACCCGGAAATCGCCGCCAAATATAAAATCCTGCTTTCTTCAGGAGGCACAAAAGATCCGATGGAGCTTTACAAAAATTTCAGAGGAAGCGAACCGAAAGTGGAAAGTCTGCTGAAAAGAGCGTTTGGATAGAGCCTGAACTCAAAGAATATTTCATCTGCGTCACCGCCCAGTTAGATTTTCACAACTGGCAGATGACGCAGATTTTTTTTTATTTTAAGTTCTGGTTTTTGAGCAATTGGTTTCTCGCTTTGGCAAGCATCGGAATAGAAACAATTCCCATTACAATCATAATGACCAACTGCATTGTGTGGGAAATAAATGCGTAAGAAAGCCCGGCTTCACCACCTTCTTCCGGATTCTTGCCCATAGAAAGAAATAAAGCCATGATACCAAGCTTCAGCGCAAAATGAAAAGCCCCAATTCCGCCGGAAGCGGGAACCATCATTCCCAATGTTCCTACAACGATGATGAAAAAGCCGTCAGCAAAGGTAAAAGCAGAGGTTTCCGGAAGTGCAAAACATACCAGATAAGCAGCGAGATAATAGGAAATCCAAATGCCAACTGATAAAAGGATGAATTTTCCCTTTTGTTTCATTTTAAAGATCGACATCAAACCATGGAAAATTCCTTTCGCGAAATTCAGTCCTTTCTGATAGACCGTAAATTTCCGGAGGTTTTTTCTTAACAACAAAAATAAAATGCCGAGAATAATCAATCCTCCCAGGAAAAAATACAGATTATTATTTGGTGCCGTTGGCTGTGTTTTTCCTTTTTCCACTGTGACATACTGATAAAAAGACAGTATTGCGTCGTATTTGAAAATCAAGGTCAAAAGCAGAAACCCGCCCATACATACCAGATCCACCACTCTTTCTAGAATAATCGTTCCGAAGGATTTGTCCACAGGAACTTTTTCCACACCGAAAAGCGCAGTAGAGCGTGCAAGCTCACCACTTCGGGGAATGGTAAGATTCATTAAATATCCGAAAGAGATGGTCCAGAACGCGTTGGCGTTTGAAATTTTATAGCCCATCGGCTCAAGTAAAAGATTCCAGCGGACCGCACGGAACCAATAGGCCAGAATCCCGAAGATTGAGGCAGCAAAAACCCAGAAATAATTCGCTTTGGCGAAATATCCTGCAATTTTTCTAAATTCCATTCCTTTTAAAGCAAACCACATGAAAAGTGCGGCGATCGCTAAAGAAACAGCAACCGTTATGAACGATTTCAGAGGGTTGGGTTTTTTGATTTCTTCCAAAACTGAAGTAGATTTTCTATTGAGAAATTAGGTAAGAAGATTTGTTTTCTCGTCAGGGAAAATAATCTTCGGCTGGAAGGTTTTTGCTTCTTCCGGTGTCATCTGTGCGTAAGCGATAATAATGATAATGTCTCCGCGCTGAACACGCCTTGCAGCAGGTCCGTTAAGACAAATCTCTCCTGATTTGCGTTTGCCTTTGATAGCATAAGTGTCAAATCTTTCACCATTGTTCACATTCACAATAAACACCCTTTCTCCCACCATTATTCCAGAAGCTTCCAAAAGGTCTTCATCAATGGTGATACTTCCTATATAATTAAGGTCAGATTCGGTTACCCGTACTCTGTGAATTTTTGATTTAAAAACTTCAATTAGCATGGCGCAAATTTAATTATTTTAATCAGAACGAACAGAATTTATTAACATTTTATTGATTGCTTTATTTATAAAAAACCTGTGTTAATAATAGTATGAATGGGCAGTATGAACTTTTTTTGCATGATTATACTCAATGAAGGTAAAATATTGATGTCAAATTCAATAATTCACAATTATGATTTTCAAATACTAAAAAGCATTAAACACCGACAGCTAAAGGAGTTGGCATAATTTTAGAAGTCGCAAACGCTGATTAATTGACAACAGTCTGATTTATGAGTTTCTGTTAAATTTAAGATTTTAATCAATTTTTAATTAAATATATCTAAAAAATTTGCGCAATTTGAAAATTGTTTTATATTTGCTTTAACAATAAAACTAACCTAAATAATTAATATTATGAACAAGTCTGAATTAATCGACGCAATCGCAAAAGATGCAAACATCACAAAAGTTGCTGCTAAAGCTGCTCTTGAATCTTTCATTTCTAATGTAACAACTACTTTGAAGCAAAAAGACGGAAAAGTTTCTCTAGTAGGTTTCGGTACTTTCTCAGTAGCTGAAAGAGCTGCAAGACAAGGTATTAACCCTGCAACTAAAAAACCAATTAAAATTGCTGCTAAAAAAGTTGCGAAATTTAAAGCTGGTGCTGATTTAGCTGATTCAGTAATGGGCGGTGCTAAGAAAAAATAATCGTTAGATTATACTAACTTTAAAGCCTCATCAACTGATGAGGCTTTTTTTTGGCTTAAACTTTTGATTTTAATCCGCAATATTTTATTTTCTTCAGGAATTTGCAAAGCTTCCTTTAAGGAGCAAGCCGCGAGATCTTCCAGTCGAAGTTTTCCTGGAGTTCATAGATGATCCTGTCGTGAAGGCGGTTCGGCCTTCCCTGCCAAAATTCAATCTCGTACGGTTTTGCCAGATAGCCGCCCCAGTTTTTCGGACGCGGCACTTCTTTATTTTCAAATTCTTTTTCAAGATCTTTCAGTTTTTCTTCAAGAAAATTACGGTCCGGAATTACCTGACTTTGGGGAGAAACTACTGCTCCCAACTGGCTGCCTTTAGGACGTGAAAAGAAATAACCGTCGCTCAAATTTTCAGCAACTCTTTCTAAGTTGGCCTTAATGATAATCTGCCTTTCCAGATTCGGCCAGAAAAAATGAAGACATGCCTTGTGATTATTTTCAATGGCTTTTCCTTTCCGGCTTTCATAATTGGTATAAAAAACGAAGCCCTCCCAGTTAAAAGATTTAAGCAAAACCATTCTTGTGCGCGGACAGCCGTCATTTTCCAGTGTTGAAACTGCCATCGCGTTCGCTTCAGAAACATCAGGATTTTCTTCCGCTTCGAGAAACCAGTTCCGGAACTGCTCCATCGGATTTTCTTTGATATGATTTTCAAGAAGTTGGGATTTTTCGTAAATTTTTCTTTTGTCGTGAAGGTTTTCCATTAATTTTTTTTATTACATTTGATTACAGGTTTTCTATTTGGCCTCACCTATCAGATGAATTATTCTTACAAAGGTAAAATTTTAATTTCCACTCCGGATATTTCCGGCGATATCTTTTCGCGTTCTGTGGTACTTATTGTGGATCATAACGAAGAAGGCGCTTTCGGACTGATTCTGAATAAAAAGAACACCAATATGAGCGCCAGACTGCTTACCATTTTTGGCTTCCCGGTGGATGTTTACGAAGGAGGACCGGTGGAAAATGATAAAATATTTTTCATCAACAAAGGAAAAAAGATCACGGAAAATTTTTCCGAAATCAATGACGAATATTACCTTACCGAAGATATTGAAAGTGTAGTTACCGGAATCATCAGCGAACAGATCTCCGTGGAGGAAATCAAAGTATTTTCAGGTTATTCCGGCTGGGCCGCGCAACAGCTGGAAAGCGAAATCCGCAAAAAAATATGGACGGTTGTGGACGTGTATAATTTGGATTATACGTTGCCTAACGACCATCATTTATGGAAAAACATCATGCAGAATCTGGGCGGCGAATTTCTTCTCTGGGCCAACGCGCCGGAAGATATTTCGATGAACTGATCATTGAAACTTTAACAAAACTTTAATCATTCGCTCAATAATTAAAGATACGATCCTCCGTTACTATCATAACATCCAAAACTAAAACCCGGTGAATGACATTCTTTAAAAGTTGTTTCCCGGGTTTGTCAATTTCAGACGAAGTTGCTTTTCCATTTTTCAACCATGTCTGTAAACCTGGTTTTCCCGAACGATTTATTCCGAATTTTTGTCACGGCGAAAATTCCCTTTTCATCTGAAATTACCAGAATTTCTTCTGCTTTCTGAGATTCGAAAGCGATCATTTCAGTTTCCTGAACATCGGCCAGTTTATTTTTATGGACAAAAGTGACGAAATTCTCCATCAAAGGCGAAATATAGGCGCCTTCCGCCTGTTTCGGAATTTTAATCACATCACCTTCCAAAAACAGCAGGTTCCCGGAGATACTTCTCGCAATTCTCTTATTGGGATTCAGTAAAATAACATCATCAAGATCATTTTCCTTCGCGTAAATCCCAGCATAAATATTTTCCGGACAATGAACACGGATATTACTCAGAAGATTGGTATTGACGTTGATTTCTTTAATCAAATCCATTTCAAAATCACCCTGAATTCCTAAAACATCATCAATGCTTTTCACCTCAAAATAAAAGGAAACTTCGGCCTTCTCCAACTGTTCTTCCCCGGAATTCCGGTACATTAAAAGTTGGATAATTCCGTCCGAAACACCTTGATTAATTACGTTTTCAGTAAAAAGATTCTGAAAAAATTCCAGCGTAAAAGTCAGCGGAATATTCATCCTCATTTTTCGCATCGAAGCCATCAGAAAAAAATAGGATTCTTCGGCAATAATAAGCTGAGAACTGCGGACAAAAAAAGAAACCTTCACCGCATCACCATAAAGAAATGCGCGGTTCTGGGCCTGGAAATTTTCGGAAGTAAATATTTGCTGTTCCAAAATAAGCTGAGTTTAGGTTAAAAAAATAATGAACGAAAAATCGTCCATCAAGTTTATCGGTATTCAAAAAAAATTAAGACGCGCCTAATTTTATTTTTAGATTTTCGATTAAGTTTTCCCAGTATAACTGGTTTTCATCTTCGTCGCCGGCATCACAGAAATCGGTAACATTCAGTGATAAATCTTCAGTAATATCATCAATTACGATCGTCATTTCGAAGAAGTTTTTGGTTCCTTCATCCTCTTCCCAACGAAAACGCACAAAACTTTCAGGCTTATAACGGATCAGCGTAGCTTTTTCGGCAGGCCCGCCATTCCAGCTGAAGAAAAAATCATCGCCTTTTTCTACAACCTCGTCAGCAAACCACTCAGAAAGCCCTTCTGCGCTTGCCATATATTCATATAAAATCTCCGACTGACAGTGCATTGGAAATTCATACTGCACTTTCGTTTTCGCCATATTTCTGCCTTTTTTTAATGTGTCGCAATATATAAATTAATTTTTAATATATGCAAAATATTGGCTGAAATGTGCGAAATATCATGTAGCCCGAAGCATGGATTTTTGCATCATAATCTGTACCCGCTTTCACTACTCGCTTTTTTTTTGGGGCTGCACCGAAACCGCCGCAACCCAACAAAAAAGAGCTCAGACATGCCGTTCAATCGGGGCTAAAAGTTTATTCAGTTTTTCCTTTGAAAAAGGCTTTCAGTCCTCATTGAGAACTTCCAGAATAATCTCACATCCTTCCCGGATTTCTTCCGGAGACAAAGTTAAAGGCGGAGAAATTCTCATGTATTCATTACGGTACAGCTGCCAGAAAACAACCAGACCTTTTTCCATACATCGTTTGGCGACATTCAACGTATATTCCGGTGAGCCCAGATTTACCGCAAGCATTAATCCGCGTCCGTTGATGTTTTTAATTTTAGGATGAACCAGCAGTTCACGGAAGAGCTGCTCTTTCTTTTCCACTTCATTCATCAGTCCGCTTTCCAGCACTTCTTTCAGTGTTGCATAACTTGCAGCAGCAATAAGAGGGTTTCCGCCAAAAGTAGTGATATGACCCAGTTTTGGAGAATGTGACAACGTTTCCATGATCTTTCTGGAACTCATAAATGCTCCTACGGGAACGCCTCCTCCCATTCCTTTACCCATGGCGAGGATATCAGGAACAATTCCGTAATGTTCGAAAGCAAAGAGTTTTCCGGTACGTCCGAATCCTGGCTGTATTTCATCGAGAATAAGCAGAGCACCCACCTCTTCGCAGCGGGCTTTGAGTTTCTTCAGATAATTATTTTCAGGGAGAAGAAATCCTGCGGCTCCCTGAATGGTTTCCAGAATAACGCATGCCGTTTTATCGGTAATTTTTTGCAGGTCTTTTTCCTCATTAAATTCGATAAAACTTACCAAAGGTAAAAGCGGACGGAACTCACGTTTGTGATATTCATTCCCGGAAACCGACAAAGCGCCATGTGTGTTGCCGTGATAAGAATTCTTAAAAGAGATAATTTCTTCTCTTCCGGTATATCTTTTCGCAAGTTTCAAACTCCCGTCAATAGCTTCTGCACCTGAATTCACCAGATAGGTCACCTCCAAAGGTTCCGGAGTTGCCTCTGCTAAAAGTTTACAGAGTTTTACAGGCATTTCCTGTGCGTACTCGCCATAAACCATGACGTGCAGATATTTTTCAGCCTGGGTTTTAATAGCTTCTACAATTTTCGGATGGGAATGTCCTAAAGTATTGGCGGAAACTCCGGCAACAAAATCAAGGTATCTTCTTCCGTCTTTTCCGTAGATGTAACTTCCCTCGGCTTTTTCCACTTCGAAGCCTGCGGCGAACTGTGTGGTTTTAGCCTGGTACTTAAAAAAATCAGCTTGCATTTTTATATAATTTTTGAATTTAAAAAAGATAGCGTTCCTACGGAACGCCTCTGTTTTTTCTTGTATTTTCCGATACTCATTAATTCTCCGGAACGTTCTATTTTCTTACCCTTTTCGGTTTCTTCGCCTCTTCTTTTGCCTTGGCGTCGTCGATGGCTTTCTGTGCCGCGTTATAGAGGGCATCATCAGACTGATATTTCACCTCCTCATAGTCAGGAGTATCGAGGAAGATGTCCTGCCATTTGCGCAGCCGGTCTTTGGTGTTCCAGTTAAAATCGGGGAAGAAGCGCTTTTCCCGAGCGATCTTGCTCATCGGGTAAATGTCCGTATTTGCGCCCACGTTACAGGAAATGATCTGCACGCGTCTTTCTTCGAACTCTGCTTCTATCGTTCCGCAGGTTGAAAGCGCAACTCCTATCCTTTCAGTTTCTTTGGTTTTCTCATTCTGGTCGTCGGCATAAGTGATTGCCTGCGCATTACCGATAACTTTTGCGAGAGTGATCTCGTTCTCTTTATAATAAACGGTCATCAGTTTGCCTTTTACCTGATTGAATTCGTCTTTCAGATTCAGTGAGTCAGCCTTGCTGATAGCGAATGCATTTCCCACTACTTTTAAGGAATCGATATATTCGCTTTCCGTATCGAAATAAGCTTCTATCTTATCTCCGGTTACCTGTTTTTCGCCGCTCCACGCAATAGGTTTACCAAAAAGGTGCATAACGCCGTCGGTTTCATTAAATGCCAGCGAATCTGCCCGCACCTGAATGTTTGATTTAAACATTCTCGACTTTTTGTAGGCTCTCAGGAAACTTTTCTTTTTTAACGGATTTGCCGGATCAATCTTCTGGTACGCTAAAATCTTCTGTGCAGAGAAATACATGGAATCTTTATCTAAAATCTTTACCGCATACGGACGGTCCGTCATCATCGCTGAATCTTTCTTCTCGTAGATTTCACCGTAACCACCCTTCATATACCGTCTTTCTTTCGGATCGCGAAGCGTTACATTTCCTTTAGCTGTTCCAAATCCGGTAATCTGATTGAAATACATATCGTCTCCGGTAAGGATTTTATCGTTATAATGAATTCTGGAATTCTTCTTCAGATATACTTCCTTGGAATTCATATTATAGGTTCCCTTCTCCGTATAAATAAGATTGGCTGGGTTTTTCTTGTTTGTTATCGTCGTCGGTCCGCTGAAAATTGCGGTATTGGTGTTTTGGTTCTGAACAATGTTTGTACCTTCTACCGTATAATCGGGATTATTAATTTTGACATTCCCTGTGAAATCGATCATTTTTGAGTTCAAATCGTAGGTTGCCGACTTGGTGTACATCACATTGGCAGCATCAGAAATAGTTCCTCCGGTATTGAAATAGGCTTTATTGGACAGCCTGTCGTAATACAGTGTTTCGGTCTTGATGGTTTGCTTGGGGTCGGTAAGCACCACATTTTTTCTTGCAATTCCTTTCTGTGAGTTTCCGTCATACTCCATTTCTCCGGCAGTGATTACAGATCCGTCCGCGTTTTGAAGTTTTACGTTGCCGATCGCTTTTACAAAATTCTGCTCTTCATAGAAAATTACTTCATCTGCGCTGAGAAGCGAGCCCTGATGCTCAAACTGTACATTACCGGAGAAATATGGGTTACCGCTATACTTTTCCGGTGTTTTCTGAAAGAAATCTGAATGGATGAGACGCACTTTTTCGCCCTGCGGAGCTTTCTGCGCGGTATTGAAATAAGGGTCTTTCACCAAAGGATCCTGTGGCTTTGTAGCAATCTGCGCAAAAGAAAATGCACTGATGAAAAGAAATAAAACGAAAAGTTTTTTCATTAATTTTTTTTGGTACCGTAAAAATAAAGCGAATGAGAATCAATAGTTACGCCAAATGCGTTTTCAATTGCTTCCTTAATTCCCTGAATTCTCGGGTCGCAGAACTCGATGATTTCTTCAATTTCTTTGTCTGAATCTTTCTTGTAAATCACCAGATGATCATGCTGTTTATCGAAGTAAGACTTTTCGTAAGAGGAAGAAGTAAGTGTTTTTTCCCCGAACTGGTGCTTACGGATTAAGCCTGCATCGAGAAAAATTTCAATCGTATTATAGATGGTTGCTTTGGAAACATGATATTTCTTCTGCATCATCAGAAGGTAAAGGTCATCCACATTAAAGTGATGTTCCATGGAGTAAATTTCCTCCAGAATCGTATAGCGTTCGGGAGTATTTCTAAAACCTTTATCCTGCAGATACTGTCTTAAAACCTCCTTTATCGTGGTTATATTAAGTTCTTTCTGTTTAGTGTTCATCAAAAAAATTATCTACAAATTTATTGATTTTATTCTAAATGGAAACCCTGGTGTTTCCATAAAAAAAATTCCCGAAAAAAATCGGGAATTTATTATTAGGAATTATAATGTCTGAATTCAACCTGCTTAATTTTTTTGGTAATCACCTTCTGATCCAGCAGCGGCGCAGATTCTACCACCACATTATGGGCAGATATTCCCCAAGCTTTGAAATCGTCACTGCCAATATATTTCACAAAATTATAAATATTGAGCGTCATTTTTTCTTTCACCGTTAACAGAGTATCGTTGATATAGGTGTTGTCAATAATTACATATTTAAGATCGGGCGGTATGTTAAAGGCACGCAGTGAAGGATGACTGCTTCGTGACGGGATACTTCCCTCTTCCATCATATCCGCCAACACCTGATCGAAATAATCGTTAATCCTTCTGTCGATCTTAAATCCGAGAAGGAAATTAATTCTGTAAATCGTTCCAGGCATAATTTCATCAATGGTATACTTAAAAGTGAACGGATCTTCCTGATTTACAATATTTAAGATAAAGTAATGATCTGCACGTTTCGGCTGTTTCCTTAGAATCGAGTAAATGATTTTGGATTCAATTTCGTCCTCTCTTTTTGCTCGGCTCAGAAAAGCCAGATTGGTGGCGTATTTAGGGATGGTTTCATCCAGTTTTAAATCTTTAATAATGGACACGTATTTATCAAGCTTAACGAACTTAATAAATTTTCCCTTGATGAGCCGTCCGTTATACCAGGCATACATACACGTTGCAATAAATCCGCCGAGCGCCATTGTAAGCCAACCTCCATCGAAAAACTTAATAACATTAGCATAGAAAAACCCTAATTCAATGAAAAGATAAACCGTAACAAATCCGATAGCAAAAATTTTATTTACTCTGGTTCGGCTCAGCCAGTAAAACAGAAGTGTAGTAGTCATCAACATCGTAATCGTGATGGTCAAACCATAAGCGGCTTCCATGAGTTCAGATTTTTTAAAGTAAATCACCACGATAAAACAAAGCACCATCAGTCCCCAGTTGATTCTCGGAATATACATCTGACCTTTAATTCCGGAGGGATAATCAATCTGCTGATTGGGCCAGAAAGAAACCGACATCGCCTCTGAAAACATCGTAAAAGACCCCGTAATAACGGACTGACTTGCAATAATCGCCGCCGCTGTTGCAAGAATTACTCCGGGAAGAATAGCCCATTGTGGCATAATACCGAATATAGGATTGATTCCTTCAGCCACCTGATGATAATTATCAAGCAACCAGGCACCCTGTCCTAAATAATTCAAAATGAGCATTATTTTTACGAAAACCCAGCTCACGCGTATATTTTGTTTGCCACAATGTCCTAAATCTGAATACAGCGCCTCAGCACCTGTGGTACACAGGAAAACCGCACCCATAATCACAATTGCACTGGGCGAATGGGTGATTAAATTATATGCATAATAGGGATTAAAAGCTTTCAAGATATCGAGATGGTCAAAAACATGCACAGCCCCAAATATTCCCAGAACGAGAAACCAAAGTACCATGACCGGGCCGAAGAACTTTCCTATCGATGCAGTACCAAACTGCTGAATAAAAAAGACTATTGCCAGAATAATCAGGGTAATTGCAACCACAGGGGTATGCGGACTGTAAATCTTAAGCCCTTCCACTGCTGACATTACCGTTAGAGAAGGGGTTATCACACTGTCGGCGACCAGCGTTGCGGCACCAATAATCGCGATAACATAGAGCCATTTCTTTTTGAGTCTTTTTACCAGGGAGTACAGAGAAAGAATTCCGCCCTCCCCTTTATTATCGGCTCTTAAAGCAATCACTACATATTTAATGGTAGTTTGGAGGGTAAGAGTCCAGATGATACATGAAAGCGCACCTTCAATATAATCATCAAAAGGCATACTTCCGCCATCTTTTCTGGCATTCACAATTGCCTTCATCACATACAGCGGCGAGGTTCCGATATCACCGAAAACAATTCCGAGGGAAACCAGAACTCCCATTGCTGTGAGTTTTTTCGTATCAAAATGATGACCGCCTTCAACTACTTCTGACATTATTTAATAATATTTAATGCACAAATTTAGATTAAAAAATTATTCAGAAATGATTTTTAGTAATTAAATGACGATTTAAACAAAAAAAACTCCCTTTCGGGAGTTTTCTGTTTATGCTTTGATATACATTGCTTTCTTGATTTCTTCTTTCACTTTCTCCAGTTTCGGGAACCATTCGGCAAATAAAGCCGCTGAATAAGGTGCCGGCGCATCCGGAGTGGTAATTCTTTTAATTGGCGCATCCAGATAATCAAATGCTTTCTGCTGCACCATATAAGTAATTTCTGATGAAACAGATCCAAACGGCCACGCTTCTTCAAGAATAACCAGTCTGTTTGTTTTCTTCACAGACGCAATAACAGTATCAAAATCCAACGGACGCACAGTTCTCAAATCGATCACTTCAACTGAGATACCTTCTTTTTCCATATCTTCTGCAGCCTGCATGGCAAGTTTCATGATTTTACCGAAAGAAACCAAAGTAACATCTTTACCTTCTTTCTTGATATCTGCTTTCCCGATTGGGATATAATATTCTTCTTCCGGAATTTCCATTTTGTCTCCATACATCTGCTCAGACTCCATGAAGATCACAGGATCGTTGTCCTGAATTGCCGCTTTCAATAAACCTTTCGCGTCATACGGATTTGAAGGAACCACTACTTTTAAACCTGGTGTGTTTGCAAACCAGCTTTCCAGCGCCTGAGAGTGTGTTGCACCCAACTGACCTGCTGACGCCGTAGGACCTCTGAAAACGATCGGGCAATTCCACTGTCCACCGCTCATCTGGCGGATTTTGGCAGCGTTATTAATGATCTGGTCAATACCAACCAAAGCAAAATTAAAAGTCATGTATTCAACAATCGGTCTGTTTCCGTTCATTGCCGAACCTACCGCAATTCCTGTAAAGCCGAGCTCCGCAATGGGGGTATCGATTACTCTTTTTGGGCCGAATTCGTCGAGCATACCTTTTGATGCTTTGTAAGCACCGTTGTATTCAGCAACTTCTTCACCCATTAAATAAATTGATTGATCCTTACGCATTTCCTCGCTCATTGCCTGGGCAATCACTTCACGAAAAGTATATTCCTTCATATTCATTGAAAAATTAGACTACAAAAGTAAAGATTTTTTCCCAAACCTTCAGATGATATTGGACATAAAAAAAGCAACTCTTTCGAATTGCTTTTTTTTATTTATTTTCAGGTTTATTTTACAGCATGCCAGGTTTGGCTTCTTCCGATCAGTGAAAATCCGATATATCCTCTAACATTCAGTTTATCACCTTCTCTTGTGATATTACATTTGTAAGTTTTACCGGTTTTAGGATCGGTGATGGTACCTCCTGTAAATTCTTTACCTTCTTTTTTCATTCCTCTTACGATTTCCATACCCAAAATCGGCTTGTTTTTTCTGTCGTCTTTACAGTCGATACAGGTTTCGTGAGTAGGTTTTATTAAAAGCTGCGACACTTTTCCGTAGTACTTGCCGTCAGATTTTTTGTAGATTTCAACAATAGATTTTGCCTGTCCTGTTTCATCATCGATGGTTTTCCATTTTCCTTCGATCTGAGCATAAGAAAGCGTTGCGAAAAATAAAGCAACGAAAGCGAAAATTATTTTTTTCATTTTATAAATTATTTTAATTTTTAGTTGGATAAATGTAATTAAAAAAAGTTAAACACCAAATATTTAACTATCCGTAACATAGTTTACAAGAGAAAAGCCAAAATCCCAAAATTTAAACGCCGGTTTAATTTCAGAGTCTTAATTCAGTTTACGGTTAATTACCCGGTTCATATAATCCTGATACCAAGCCTTGCTTTTCATTTCGCCCAGTGTTACCTCAGGATTTTTCACTTTACCGAGAAGATTTTTTTCGAAACCCAAATCTTTGATATCATAAATTCCTGTAAAATCTTTTCCGTCGAACAGGTAGATATAATTTCCAATCATAAACTGCTCTACTCCACTGGAATTTACAATTAAATAATCTTCTTTCTTATCGGAAACCAGGCTTCTTCCCCAACTTCGGATTTTTTTGTTATAACCCATCAGATCTGCCAAAGTAGGATAAATATCCATTTGCTGGGCAGGTTCGGTAATCTCTCCTTTCAGGTTGTATTTGGGATTTGGCGAATAAAACAGAATCGGTACGGCAAAACGGTTCATCGCTTTTTCATATTCGGGATAGGCAATCTGGTTCGTATGATCTGCTACAACAACAAATATTGTATTATTAAACCAGGGCATTTTCTCTGCGGTTTCAAAAAACTTTTTCAGTGCAAAATCGGTATAACCAATCGGTTCGTGAATTTCCAGCGGACCTTTTTTGAATTTGTCCTGATATTTCTCCGGCACTTTAAAAGGATGATGCGATGACGCTGAAAACATCGTTGCCATAAAAGGAGATTTTTTTGTGTTCAGCGTTTTAGCAAAATACTGAAAGAACGGCTCGTCCCAAATCCCCCACATTCCGTCAAAATCCGCATCGTTATTGTATTCGTTTTTTCCGTAATAATGTTTGAACCCGAGAATATTCCCGAAACCTAGAAACCCCATTGAACCATTAGGTGCGCCGTGAAAAAAAGAAGTATCGTAACCCATTTCATTTGAAACCGAAACAATCGACTGTATTTTCTGGTTGGAATAAGGCGAACTTGTAAACGCGTCCTTCAGACTCGGAATTCCTGCCAAAACCGAACTCATTCCGTGGATCGACTGTCTTCCGTTGGCAAAAGCATTCGTTGCAATCAGACTCTGCCCAGCCAAACTGTCGAAAAACGGTGTATAGGAAACAAAATTTTTAATATTGGTATTTCTGTTGAATGCACCGGAATATTCTTTGCCAAAACTTTCAATAATGAAAATAACGATGTTCGGTTTCGGTTCTACATCTGGTCTCTGATACAGTTTATAAGGTTTAATGTTTTGATTAATGAACTTTTCATCCACAAAATGCACTTCCTGGAAATTATTGGTATTCATCGTCCTGAAAAAGGAAAAAACGCTGTTCAGAACTACATTTGCCTGCAGCGGATTATCCACGTGCCGGTTAGCATCCACCAGATTTATCGGTCTTGTAGAATGTTTGAAATCACCACGGATTCCGCCTACAACCAGTGTTGCAACGATACATAAAGTAAGAACTGAAAGCGAAAAATACCGCCATTTCTTTACCGGCGTCTCTTCCTTCACTTTTACTTTTCTGTAAAGGAAAATCCAGAAAATCATCAGAACAATAAACCAGAAAATCACAAAAGGATGTTCAACAACAGAAACCAAAAACACCTTCCCGATATTTTTTTCATGCTGCGCAACGTGCATTGCAGCCATTGTGAGTCTTGCCTGTGAGAATTTATAATACACAAAATCGCCGAAATTCATTCCATAAGCGATTCCGTTGGTGATGAAATAGAGGTAAAACAAAAACTTCTGGTAATATGTTTTGGTATTGATGACCAGCGGAACCAAACTCAGCAGAATAAAAAGGGAATTTACATAGAGAATCGCCGTGGTATCAAAAGCGGTTCCGTGATAAGCAATATTAAAATAATCGGAAACCGAATCGATCCCGATTAAATTTTTATTGAAAAACCAAAATAAAAAACGTGCAATCTGATAGAAGAAGAACGCTAAAAAAATCCTGTAAAAAAGAGCAAAAACCTCCTGTAATCTTATATCTTTCATTCAATTTATTAAAAACAGCGCTGCAAATTTACATTAATTTCATATTTCCGTATTAATTAGTTTTTTTCAGAAAAATGAACTCAGGAATTTTAATAAAAATCTTATTTTTGCTTCTATGAACTTTATTAAAAACAATCTGGCCAACGCTTTTACTTTGGCGAACTTATTTTCGGGAAGCATTGGTGTCATTCAGCTGCTTGCAGGCAATTACCACATTACAGCAATCTGCATCATCATCTCTCTCATCCTTGATTTTTTCGACGGATTTATTGCAAGAGCCATGAAATCCAATTCCAACCTTGGCGCTCAGCTCGATTCGCTTGCGGACATGGTAAGCTTCGGTTTGCTGCCCGGAATCGCGATGTACAAAGCTTTGGAACCTTTCGGAAGTCAGCTTTTCGGAACGGAACTTCCATTTGAAATAAAATACCTTGGACTTTTCATTACGCTGTTTTCGTGTTTGAGACTCGCGATTTTCAATCTTGATGAAGAACAGACTTATTATTTTAAAGGGTTAAATACACCTTCCAATACCATTCTGATTTTCGGACTTTATTACGCTTTTCTTGAAACCGAGAGTTTCAGGTTTTTATTTGAAAATTCTTTACTGCTCATTATTCTGACGGTTATTTCATCCTGGATTTTAGTGAGCCCGGTTAAAATGATCGCGATGAAATTCAAGTCGATGAAGCTGGAAGATAATTATCCGAAAATCGCTCTGTTAATAGGCGCTGTACTGATTTTAATTCTGTTTAAAACTGTCGGCATTCCGTTGGTTATTTTATATTATATTCTAATTTCACTTATTTTTCAGAAACAGCTCAAATAAATCTATCATCAATTATCTATAATGAATTTAAAACTCTATAAACCGCTCTGTATCTTCGATCTGGAAACCACCGGAATCAACGTAGCGAAAGACAGAATTGTGGAAATCTGCATCCTGAAAGTAAATCCCGATTCTTCCCGTGAAAGCAGAACATGGCTGGTAAACCCGGAAATGTACATTCCGAAAGAATCAACCGCTGTTCACGGAATCAGTGATGAAGACGTGAAAGATGCGCCGAAATTCAGCGAGATTGCACCAAAAATCATGGAAATGATCGCCGGTTCTGATCTGGGAGGATTTAATTCCAACCGTTTTGATGTTCCGCTTCTGGCAGAAGAACTTCTGAGAGCAGGACTGGATTTTGATTTGAGCAAATTTAAACTCGTAGACGCGCAGACGATTTTCCATAAAATGGAACCGCGGAATCTTACCGCAGCCTATCAGTTTTACTGTAAAAAAACACTGGAAAACGCCCATTCTGCTGAAGCAGACGTGTTGGCTACATTTGAAGTTCTTGACGCGCAGGTTGGTCATTACGAAGATTTGCCGAACGAAATCGCAGGATTGAGCGAGTTTTCTTTCCATCATAAATTTGCGGATTTAGCAGGATTTATTGCCTTTGATGCGGATGAGAAGGAAATATTCAGTTTCGGAAAATACAAAGGACAAAGAGTAAAAGACGTTTTCCAAAAAGATCTGGGATATTACGGGTGGATTCAAAATGCTGATTTTCCTTTGTACACGAAGAAAGTTCTGACCGGAATTCAGTTAAAAAGCAAATTTTAATCAAGAAAAAAACTCGAAATGAAAATCATCTGCATCGGCCGAAATTATGCTGAACACGCCAAAGAACTCGGAAATGAAATTCCTGAAAATCCTGTAATTTTCATGAAACCCGACACCGCGGTTTTAAAGAAAGGCTCAGATTTTTACATTCCTGAATTTTCACAGGACGTGCATTACGAGCTGGAAGTCGTTTTGAAAATCTCAAAAGGCGGAAAATACATTCAGGAAGATAAAGCGGCGAATTATTTTGAGGAAATCGGGCTGGGAATTGATTTCACGGCGAGAGATCTGCAGAGTCAGCTTAAAGCAAAAGGCCTTCCCTGGGAACTGGCCAAAGGTTTCGACGGAAGCGCGGTACTTTCAGAATTCTACAAAAAAGCTGATTTCGATATGAAAAACCTGAATTTTTCTTTAGTTAAAAATAAAGAAGAAGTGCAGAACGGAAATACTTCGATGATGATTTTCCCGCCTGAAAAAATCATTGCTTTTGTTTCCCAGTATTTTACCTTAAAAACCGGCGATCTCATTTTTACCGGCACGCCAAAAGGTGTTGGAAAAGTTTCGGAAAATGATATCCTCGAGGGTTTTCTGGAAGGAAAGAAAGTTTTCGATCTGAGGATTCAGTAGGACCGCTTCTCTGTTTCAGTAAATTTTTGTAACTTTAATCAACAAAAAATTAAATCATGATCAATATTGTTTTACCCGTCGATTTCGGCGATTCTACAGATAAATTAATTAGCGGAGCCGTAAAATTCGCGAAAGAAACTCAGGGAAGAATCTGCCTGATTCACGTTGCTCCGGCCGACATTGGTTTTGCTATTGGTGACATGGGATTTCAGTATTTCCCGGAAGTGGAACAGAACGAGATTAAGGAAGAACTGCTCCGTTTAAACAACATTCAGCAGCGGATTCTTGCCCAGGATATTGATTGTGAGCACATCCTGAAACAGGGCGTTGCCGGAGATATTATTCTGGATTATGCTAAGGAGAAGAATGCGGGATATATGGTGATGGGATCACACGGACGAAGCGGAATTTATGATGTTTTTGTGGGAAGCTTAACCAAAGAACTTACGCGCCGCTCATCTATTCCGGTTTTGGTAATTCCTATTCACTAAAAGGCGTAAATTGGTATAAAACAAATCCCGGAATTGCAGAATTCCGGGATTTTTATAATAATAAAAATATCAATTATTTAAGTTATCCTTTTTTGTTGATCTTCGGATCGTAGTAAGGATGATGTCCTTCGGTTGGAGAAAAATATTCTTTGTCTTTGTCGCCGCCTAAAGTGGTAACCAACACATAGCACCAATAGGTAAACAAGGCTGATGCTACGAAGAATAAAATCCAGTTTACAAAATTTCCTGCAAATTCAAAAAACCCGAAAGACCATTTGAATACACTGCTTAAGAAGAGAAAGAAAGACGTCATTATTTTCCTTTTTTAAATTAACTTTGCACAAAATTAATAAAAATGTTTCGATTACTTTCAAAAGAAAGCAATATTTTTTCAATACCGGTCTACATAGGCATTCTTCTTTTGATCGTAATAGGATTTAACTTCCTTGATTTCAACTCGTTGGACATTTTCTCTGCAGTAATTACTTTTGCGGGCGTTGCATTGGGATATTTCTGTTTTAATGCTATCTCGCTGAATTACCAAACTCATCTCCCTTTATTTTTATATACCGCTTTCATTTTTGCGCTTTATCCGGGAGATCTTGACATAGGAATTGCGGTTTCACTCTTCACCAATTCCATTATTTTGCTGCTTCTGACTGATAATGATACAATGGTGCGAAAAAACTCCATTATTCTGGTAGGAGCAATTCTCGCTTTGAACTTTGTATTCCTCCCGACGACCTGGCCAATGACTATTTTTGTGATTTTTCACATCATCGGAACTTCAGATAAAGTAGGGCTTCACATCTTCCGTTTGTTTTTCGGGATTTCTCTGGTTGTACTTTCATATTTTGGGATCGCCTACTTCCTTGGAATGAACTCATGGAACGAGGCTTATTTTCCCTTCAATAACTTTAAACCATCGAAAGGTCTGGAAGATCTGATCTGGCTGATTCCGGTGGCTTTAATGCTGATCCACGCGGTGATGGATCATTTTAAACATTTCAATAAAAAAAGCCCCAACAGTAAATTCAAATATACTTTTCTATTAATTTTTTCGCTTGCACAGCTGATCACCATTGTACTGTACATGGGAAACGTATATGAATACTTACTTTTGCTCGCCCTTCCGGCGTCCATTATTTTAAGCAGAATGCTTAAATTTCTCCCCAAATACTGGATGCAGGAAACAGGGCTCTGGCTGCTTATTATATGTCTGGTGATGTTTAAACTCGCCAATTATTTCAACCTCAATATTTAAAAACGATGATACAAATTGAAAACAGATTAATTTCTGAAGATATTTTTGCAGAAGAATTTGTGTGTAACCTCAGTAAATGCAAAGGCGCATGTTGCGTCGCCGGCGATGTAGGGGCACCCTTAGAAAAATATGAAACTGAAATTCTTGATAAAATTTTCGATAAAGTAAAGCCTTATCTGAGACCTGAAGGCGTGAAAGCTCTCGAAGAGCAGGGAACATGGACGATTGATCCGCACGATGGCGATTTTGTAACTCCTATGGTGAACGGTGCAGAATGTGCGTACGTGATTTTCGATGAAAAAGGCGTAACAAAATGCGGTATTGAAAAAGCATATGAAGACGGTGCTGTGGACTGGCAAAAACCTATTTCTTGTCACCTCTACCCGATCCGCGTCACTGAATATTCCACTTTTACCGCGATGAATTATCATGAATGGGAAATCTGTAACGACGCCTGTATTTTGGGAAAAGAACTTAAAGTTCCGGTTTACAAATTTCTAAAAACACCTCTGATCCGAAAATACGGTGAAGAATTTTACGACACGCTTTGCGACGCGGCAGAAGAATGGAAAGCAGAATTCGGTTCGTAAAAAAGTTTTATCTTTAAATAAAAAATGCCAGAACATTTTGAACTTTTAGATGTTTTTAAAGCGCTCATTTCTGTATTTGCTGGATTGATTCTCGGTTTTGAAAGAGAAATGAAAGATAAATCTGCCGGTCTGAAAACCATTACGGTTATTTGCCTCGGTTCTACCTTATTTTCTATTCTTTCGTACAAAGTTTCCGGCAGCGGCGATCCCGCAAGAATTGCTTCCTATATCGTCAGCGGAATCGGATTTCTCGGCGCGGGAGTTATCTTTAAAGAAGGTTTCACCGTGTACGGACTTACGACCGCCGGCATTATCTGGATGGCCGCGGCTGTCGGAATGGCTATTGGTTTTGGAGAGGTTTATATCGCCTTTATCTTTCTTATTTCGGCCATTCTCATCATTTATACCGCGAAATATTTAACAAAATATTTTTTGCCCCTGCATCATCATAAAATTCTCAAGATGCGGATGAGCACGCATAATTTCATGACCTACAAAAGCACAATATTAGCAGATCTGAAAGCAATGACCAGCGAACTGAACGAGATCGCTATAGAAAAAGAGTTCGATCATATTTTGCTTACTCTGGAACTCCATATTTCAGAAAAACAGCTCGATAAAATGGAGAATTTTCTCACCTCCAATAAAAATCTGGAGTATTTCAGTTATTAAATTTTCTACAACTGTTTAACATACCAACCCGCCTTATTTGTATATTTAAATACACAAGCATACATGCAGAACCATATGTATATGCCACGGCCGTCCTAGACCTATCTCATTTAACAGCCACATTCCACTCTTTTCAATCCCGGATGGTGTACCTGCCAATTATATTTTAAATTACTTACAAACGTTTACCGTATTTCCTGCTTTCTCTCCTCATGATGTTAAGAAACCTGCAGGTAATATGCAATTTATCATACTGTATCCATACTATATCTATACTATAACCATACTATATCCTTACTATATCATAAAGGATTGGGATATTAAGGGATATGAAAAAGGCATTATTTGTTCATCCGTTGTTTTGGGTATCAACAAAAAAATCCGTCTCAATGCCGAGACGGATTTTATATTATTTAAGAAGAAAAATTACTTTTTCAGTTCTTCCAAAAACTCATCGTGAGAAATTTTGGTTTCCTTTTTTGTAGCTTTTTCTAAAATTACATCTTTCAGTTTTGCCATTCCTACTTCTGTAGAAATCTGACGAATCTGCTCCTGATCTTTCAGCATTTCAACCGCATATTTCTGAATCTCTTCATCAGATAAATGGTGAATACCGTAAATCGCCAACTGGTTTCTTACCAACTGCTCAGCCTGCGCCAAAACGTCCGTATATTCCAGTTTAATTTCGTTGTCGTTCATCAGTTTACCTTCAAGGATCTGATATTTCAACTGGTTCTTTTCTGCTTCGAAGATTTCTTTTGCCTGATTTTCGTCAGTGATATTTGCGTTACTGAACATTAACCATTTTACAAGGAAAGTTTCAGGAAGCTTCACATCTTCTTTTTCATTGATCTGCTCCAATACTTTGTTCACGAAATGAACATCAGCATTCTGCTGGAAATACTCATCAAGCTCAGTTTTTACTTTCGCTTTCAGTTCTTCTTCAGATTTGATGGTTCCTTCTCCGTATACTTTATCGAATAAATCCTGATTAAGTTCTGCCAAATTCAATCCGTAGAAATCTTTTACAGTTACTTTCTGCTGATTGTGGTGAAGATGCTCAACTTCTTCTTTGCTGAATCCTAATTCTTTCGCCAACTCTTCATTTTTCTGCAAATCTTCTTTAGAAATTGTTACAGATCCGTCCATTTTCAGATCTTTCACCAATTTGAAAGCTTCTTTTTTCTCAGCATCAATTACTATATTTTTTGGGTGATGATGATGTTCACCTTCTGCATCTTCTTCAACAATCTGGCTGATTTCCAAAGCAATATGAGAATCGTCACCGATGTTTTCCTGTACTACTTTCTCAGCAAAACGCTTCTGCATATTTTCGATGCTCTGTCCGATTTCTTTATCGGAAGCTTCTACTTTATAATGAGGCGCTTCATATTTAGCCAGATCAATAGTGAATTCCGGTTCGTAACCCACTTCAAATGCAACAGATAACTGCTCTGCATTGTGGTTTAACTCTTCCACTGGTTGCGGAACAGGCTGACCTACCAGTCTCAGCTTATTTTCATTTACATAATTGTTCAGCGCATCAGAAACCTGTTTGTTGATTTCTTCAAAAGCGATTCCCGCTTCATATTGCTTTCTTACCATGCTCAAAGGCACTTTCCCTTTTCTGAATCCGGGAACCTGCGCATTTTTCGCATAATTAATCAGTTGTTTTTCAACTTTATCTTTGTAATCTGATTTATCTAATGTAACTGTAAGTAACGCGCTTACTTCATCGTGGTTTGTCGCTGTAACGTTCATTGTTATTAATTGAAAATTTTAGGTTGCAAAAATAGTAATTTTTTTAGACTTTTAAGAATCTTATATTGCTAAAAAACGTTAAAAATCAATTACTAATACCAAAACTGGCCATTGCGTCGGTTTCCCCACCTTCCACTGTTCCGAAAGCTGTTCCGTTTTGGGCTTCATTTACGGATGTTGCATCATGAATTAATGTTAAAACCAATTGTGGTGAAGGTGAATTTACCGCTTTTATAACATTCCATTTTGTGATCAGTCCGAGTTTTGCGCCGTCGCTTCTCGTTGATGATTCATCGTCTGTCCTTGTTAAACTGATGACTGAACCCTGAAAATCGAAAATCAGGAAATGTTCATCTTTCGCCGCTTTGATGCTTGCTGTTTCATCTTCGTTTCCGTTTTTAAAGATGGTTTCTACGGTGTAGGATTTCCCGTCAGTTAGCCTGATCATGGGATTTGTTGCAGAATTTACTGTATAATTATATGTCTGCGAAATTCCTGTTGCATCATCTTTTACGTTCAGAATAATATTCGAGATATCTTCCTGAGAAAGCACATCCTCATCTTCATCAGCTCTGCTGCAGCTTATTGCAATGAAAGAAAGAAAAACGGGGAGCAGATATTTTATATTTTTAAGTAATTTCATGAGGTTGGGTTTTAAAATTTATATTTTACGTTGAGAATGATATTTCTTCCCATTTCATAGGAGAAAAACCGCATTCTGTTCAGATAATCTTTGTAATTTTTATCGAAAAGGTTCGTCACATTCAATCCAGCGGAAAAGTTTTTACTGAAATCCAGTCCGGTCTGAATGCTCCACAGAGAATAAGCCGGCGGCGGAGTTGACAAATCCAGCGTTTTTTCCACTTCTACTCCATTTTCATATACATTGATCGTGGGGTTGAAGACCGGGAAATTTTTCTGCTGCAAAAACGTTTGGTTTTCCACTTTGAAATAGAAATTTTTCCACTGTGCTTTTGAAAACTCCAGACTGTTCGAAAAATTCGGCGGAAGCATCAGAATTAAAGGCTGATCATTCGTTTTATCTTTTCCGTTCACATACGCAAAACGTCCTTTGTAACTTAAATTTTCATTGAGCTGGAGCTGCGCGTCGAAATCAATTCCGAACATCCTTGCATCAATCTGTTCATAGCTCCAAACCGGGAAAACGCCGCGGATCGTGTTCTGAATTCCGGTGGGAACCTGATTGATGAAATTTTCAGTAATAAATGAATACGGATTTACCGAAAGCTGTAAACCGCCTAAAACATTAAGTTTAGAATCGATATTCAAATTAAACTGATTTCCTTCTTCGTTTTTTAAGCGCATATTTCCGATTTCCAGAACGGACGCGGAATGATGAAGCCCGTCAGCGAATAGCTCAGCGATATTCGGTGTTCTTCCCACTTTTGCATAATTAAACTTCAGGTTGAATTTTTCTGAAGGATGATAATCGAAACCGGTATTAAAAGACAGGTTTTTATAATTCAGGGCAGGTTTTGTGAATATTCGGTTTCCATCGGTTTCCACATAAAAATTTTCAAAATCCGAAGCATATAGATTCTCCCAATCTTTGTCATCGTACCATTTTTTTACGTCATATTGAGTTATATCGTAACGCAGACCGCCTTCAATATTAAACTTTGGAGATAGTCTGTATTTCAGGACCGAATACATTCCGCCTGAATATTTCGTGTAATTCGGAACAAGTCTTCTCGCCATCGTTTCCGGGGTTGAATAATTGTACTGATAACTTAAATCGATTCCGGTTTCCAGATCCCAGTTTTTTCTTTCAATTAAATTATTGATATTTAACTGATTCGTAAAAAGTTCCAGATCGAGAGACGGCGTTCCTGAAAGCTCACCTCTTCTCACATCAAACTCCTTCCGGTGATTGTACTGAAAACTGTAATCAACCGAAAATTTTCCCAAATCTTTATATCTTTTGTAGGCAGAAATTTTCGCAAGATGATGCTGGATATCCTGTTTCGGATTGTCGATGGAGTACGAAAAATCTCTTTGATAAACAGGAACATCAGAATGTAAAGCTTTATAAAAATCCTCCAGATTCCCAATATGCGATCCGCGGAAAATACCGATTTCCTGATCCGTTACGCTGTAATCGAAAGAAATTCCCTGCAGAAAGCTGTTATTCTGTACGGTAAATCCAAAAGAATTGAAATTCAGTCCGGTGTTCATCAGATTATAATCCGGCGTGTGAAGATCGCCCAGTTTCCTGAAACCGCCGTTCGTTTTAACCGCCCAGCCATTTTCCCAGGTTTTTACAATATTCATGTCGAAACCGATTCCGCGGCCATTTGAGATCCCGGAAAGATTTACAGAACCCTTCAGTGTATCAGCTTTTTTGAAAGTTTCAGGTATCATTAAAACCACACCGCCAATGGCGTCGCTGCCATATTTTAATGCTGACGCACCTTTGATGACATCGATGTGTTCGAACTGCGATACATCCACATTCGGTGCATGTTCAACGCCCCACTCCTGTTCAGCCATTTTCACTCCGTTATTGATAATCGAGATCCTGCTTCCGTAAAGTCCGTGGATAATTGGTTTTGCGACATTGTTGCCGGTTTTTAAAGCTCCAACTCCGGAAATCCCGGAAAGAACATTCCCTAAATTTTCGGTAGAATTTCTTTCAATTGCTTTCTTATCTAAGGTTTTTACGATTAAAGTATTGGTCTTTTTGTGTGTTGCGTGGATGGTCACGGTTTCAATATCGGAAATATGATGTTCCAGATTCAGGGTGATTTCCAAATCTTTATCTACCTTAATCTGTTCGGTAAACGGTTCACAATCCGGATGATAAGCCGTCAATGTATAATTTCCTTTTTTAACGGAATTAAAGCTGAAGCTTCCGTTTTGATCTGACATTTCTATATTATTTCCGATTCTGATGATGGCATCTTTCAGAGGAACTTTATCATGAAAATCGATGATTTTCCCCTGAATTTTAAAGGTTTTCTGTGCGCTGAAAAACGTTAATCCGAAAAAGATTAACAGTATATTGAAAATGAATTTCATTTAAATGTTTGATTTTTAAATTGAGTAAATACGTAAAACTTAAAGATCTGATTACAAACCTTTAAAGCAACATTTTTGTGTAAAAATGTTATATTTTAAATGAAAAGCACAGGTGGGCCGCGAAGCTGAACATCAAAGAATCCGAGCGTTGCAAATCTCTCCTCATAGGCGAAAATCTGCTTCCGGAAATCTTCAGTTTTCAGTACTGCAAACTGAAACTGTTCAGGCAGCAAAGAGTTTCCGTCATGGAGAATGTGACACGAAAGACAGTCAGTAAAACCGATTGACAAATGACCTTGGGAAAAGGTTCTTTCAGTTTTCTTAAAATTAAAGTCTTTGAAAACCTCGCCACTTCCGTGATTGTGGAAATTTTGGGAGAACAGTGCCACGAAAAGATATACCACTGTAAAGAGTACAGCTGCAAACCGGCGATATGTCCTGTTCCTCAACATTCGGCAAAACTAATGATTTTTCGCAAAACACCAAATTTAACACTGGCCACCGAGGTAAATTACATTTCCGTAATATTCTTAAGCCTGTCAAATGTTAGGTTCATATTTACCGTAGTTTTTTGTAAATTTGTAGTGAAATTTTTATCTATGAAAGAAAGTACTGTAAAAAAGATTGCAGTTTTCACTTCCGGCGGTGATGCTCCCGGTATGAATGCAGCTCTAAGAGCGGTTGTAAGAACTGCAAATCACTATAACATTGAATGTTTCGGGGTAAGAGAAGGCTACAACGGCCTGATTAATGACGATTTCACCAAGATGGGACCCCGTTCTGTAAAAAATATCATCGGTGCAGGCGGCACCATTTTAAGATCCGCCAGATCCCTGGAATTTAAAACCAAAGAAGGACGCCAAAAAGCCTTTGACAACTGTGTGAAACACGGCATCGACGGGCTGGTATGTATCGGCGGCGACGGTACTTTTACCGGAGCAAAAGTTTTCAATGAAGAATTCGGAATCCAGGTTATCGGAATCCCAGGAACCATTGACAACGATATTTTCGGTACCGACAATACCATTGGCTATGATACCGCCTTGAATACCGCCATGGAAGCCATCGATAAAATCCGTGATACAGCGACCTCGCACAACAGAGTCTTCTTTGTGGAAGTGATGGGCCGTGATGCAGGATTTATTGCTCTCAACAGCGGTTTGGCAACTGGTGCAGTTGACATCCTGATTCCCGAAAGAAAGGACAGCATTGATGATCTTTTCGAAACTTTTGAAAGAGCGGAAAAGGCAGGAAAATCTTCAAGTATCGTCGTAGTGGCGGAAGGTGAAAAACTGGGAAGCATTTACGATCTTGCGAAAGCGACAAAAGCCGGCTTCCCGGATTACGATATCCGTGTTGCCATTCTGGGACATATCCAGAGAGGCGGTTCCCCGAGCTGTGCTGACAGAGTTTTAGCAAGCCGGTTGGGTTACGGAGCGGTAATTGGCCTGATGGAAGGCAGAACAAATGTAATGGCCGGAATGCAGTCGAATACCATGGTGTACACGCCTTTCGAGGAAGCTATTAAAAAACACAACGAAATCGATCAGGATTTGCTTCAGCTTTCAGAAATACTGGCGATATAAAAATTAAAAACTCAATAAATATTTAACAACAAATAAATTAATAAACAAAATATTATGTCAACAATCAAAGTAGGAATCAACGGATTCGGTAGAATTGGGCGTCTTGTTTTCAGAGCAATGGCCGATAGAGAAAACATCGAAGTAGTAGGAATTAATGACCTGATCAATGCTGAATACATGGCTTACATGCTGAAGTATGATTCTGTACACGGCGAATTCAAAGGAGAGGTTTCTGTTGAAGGAAACGACCTTATCGTTAACGGAAAGAAAATCAGAGTGACTGCTGAAAAAGATCCTAACAACCTTAAATGGAACGAAGTAGGCGCAGAATATATCGTAGAATCTACAGGTTTATTTTTATCAACCGAATCGGCTCAGGCTCACATCAATGCAGGTGCAAAAAAAGTTATTCTTTCCGCTCCGCCAAAAGATGATACGCCAATGTTTGTAATGGGAGTAAACCACAAAGATTTAACGGACGATATTAAAATTTTATCCAATGCTTCATGTACCACCAACTGTCTTGCACCTTTGGCAAAAGTAATTCACGATAATTTCGGAATTGTAGAAGGTTTGATGACGACTGTTCACGCAACTACAGCGACTCAGAAAACCGTTGACGGACCATCTATGAAAGAT
This sequence comes from Kaistella soli, assembly GCF_019038595.1. Taxonomy (GTDB): domain Bacteria; phylum Bacteroidota; class Bacteroidia; order Flavobacteriales; family Weeksellaceae; genus Kaistella; species Kaistella soli. The sequence goes on along the minus strand of NZ_JAHOPF010000001.1, from coordinate 165,788 downwards.
TGGAGAGGAGGACGTTCTGCTTTGAACAACATTATTCCTTCTTCTACAGGTGCTGCCAAAGCAGTGGGAAAAGTAATTCCTTCTCTGAACGGAAAACTTACCGGAATGTCTTTCCGAGTTCCTACCGCAGACGTTTCTGTAGTGGATTTAACAGTTAGATTAGAAAAAGCAACTTCTTACGAAGAAATCTGTGCAGCTGTGAAAACAGCTTCTGAAGGTGATTTGAAAGGAATTTTAGGTTATACTGAAGACGCTGTAGTTTCTCAGGATTTCGTAGGAGAAAAAAGAACTTCTGTTTTCGATAAAGATGCAGGAATCATGTTATCTCCAAACTTCGTGAAACTGGTTTCCTGGTACGACAACGAAATGGGTTATTCCAACAAATTAGCAGATATGTTGGTTCACTCCGCTTCTTTGTAAGCGCGGAACTTTTCATAAAAATAAAAAACCTCTCAATTTGGGAGGTTTTTTTATGATTTTTAGATTAAAATCCGTGAAGATTAATGTCTTCCGTTCTGATCAGTTCTACTCTTTTCCCCATCTTTTTCTGGATGACGCGAAAGTGCTGCAGTTCATCATCTGTAAGTATGGTAATTGCAGTTCCGGATTCCAAAGCACGGCCGGTTCTTCCGATTCTGTGGACATAATCCAGCGGTGAACGCGGAAGTTCGTAATTGATGACATATTCCAACGAGTCGATGTGGATTCCACGACCGATAAGATCTGTCGCTACAAGAATTTGAGTTTCCCCTTCTTTAAAATCGCGTAAATTTCCTGACCTGGAACCTTGGGATTTTTTTCCGTGAACAGCCGTTGCGGGAATTTTATTTTTCTTGAGTTTTTCAGCCAGATTATCCGCACTTCTCGTAGACGAAGTAAAAACCAAAGCCTGCTGGATGTTTTTTTCTTTAATTAAATACCGCAAAAACGGACCTTTTCTTTCTTCAGTAACGTGATAGGCAAGCTGCGTAATTTTATCGAGATCGACTTCTTCCGCTTTAATTTCTACAAGAACAGGATTGATGGTCAGCCGTTTTTTAATCTCTTCGACTTTATCATTTAAAGTTGCGGAAAACAAAACCGTCTGTTTCTTTGAAGGCATCATCGCAAAGAGTTTGTTCATCTCCTCTTCAAATCCGAGCTGGAACATTTTATCAGCCTCATCAATTACCAGATGCGTGATTTGGGAAATACTTAAAGCTTTATGCTCAATTAAATCAAGCAATCTTCCCGGCGTTGCCACCAAAATTTCAACACCGAACATGCCTTTCATCTGCGGATTAATCGAAACTCCGCCATAAACTGCCATCGTCCGGATTTCCCTTTTCAGGTTTTCTGTAAAAGCTCTGAAAACCTCATCAATCTGAATCACCAGTTCGCGAGTCGGAGCTAAAACCAAAATCTGGATATTCCGATCTTTTTTCACCTCTTCATTCTGGAGTTTTTCCAGAATCGGCATTACAAAACACGCGGTTTTACCGGAACCGGTTTGTGCAATTCCCATTAAATCTTTTCCCGCCAAAATCACCGGGACGGTTTGTTCCTGTATGGGAAACGGCTTCAGAAACCCTAATTTTTTGACAGATTTAATAATATTGTGTGATAAGCCTAAAGATTCGAAAGACATAGATGCTGTTTTAGTTCCGCAAAGATAATCTATTCGGCACAGCATTCGGCATTTATCGTTTTTACTGGACTTTCGCCTCAATATTTCTTACCTTTAATGGCTTAAAGATTGCAATTCTGAAAGTTATTTTTTAAACACAAATTTCTTAAAATACGATTAATGAAGACCGAACCCAGATTTCACAACGCTCCGCATTTTAAAAATTTTTGGGAAAAAGGCAACGGAAAAGAACTTCTTGACTGGGCAGATTTTAAACCCGATATCAATAACTTCGAAAAGTTTTCATTTCTTTATCATCAGATTGATGAGCTTGGTGACGAGGCGGTGCGCACAACTTATCTGAAACTTCCGTACCCGCAGGCAAGTGCTCTGATCAAGAAATATTCCGCTACAAAAATTACTGAAAGCGACGACGCACCGGAAAGTTTAAAAAAACTTTTCATTCAGATGCAGGAAGTTCCGGCCTGGTTCGATAAAAACCTCGCAAATACCGGCGCCAGATTCTGCATGAGAAGCGGAACCAATGCACTTATTATTCTCCGCGATTTCACGCTGATGGGCGGTTACGATTACGCGTACCTCAACAAACCTTTAATTTTCACGGGAGCGCTTAAAAAAGGTGCGGTAAAACGTTTAAAAGACACGCTGGAATTTTGGGTAAACGTTACCCGCGAGAACGCTTTGGAAATTAACTCCGACGCCTATCAGTTAATCGTCAGAACCCGTCTGATGCATTCCTACGCGCGTTTAAAAATAAAGGAGAAAAGCGAAAACTGGGATAGCGAAAACTGGGGAGAACCCATCAATACATGGGATATGATTGCAACTTACACCGGTTTCAGCCTTGTTTTCATGCAGGGACTGAAAAAACTGGGCGTGAAAATTTCGGAAAAAGAAGAGCTGGGCGTTTTTCATCTATGGAAATATATCGGTTATCTCCTTGGAATTCCGGCTGAATATCTTCCGGAAAATAAACAGCAGGCCGCAGAACAGCTTTATTTGTGGAGTTCTTTGCAGGATAAAGGCGACTCAGATTCTGCACATTTAGCCAAAGCTTTGCTGGATGAAAATCTTGAAAACACGATTTACAGATTTCCCGTTCAGCGTAAACTGCTGCTGAATCTTCATCAGAGCATGAACTGGTTTTTGCTTGACCGGGAAATTAATGAAAGACTGCAGATTCCGAAAGTTTCAATGACTTCAGTTTTCCCGAAAATCATTATCAGAGCCAACAAAACCGCTCAGAAAATTTTCAGTTTGAATCAGCCGGAAAGCTATCAGAAACTGATCAATTTAGGTCATAAAGACCAGATGAAGGTTCTGGAAGACTATATTAAACACACCCCGAAAGATTTTCAGTACTAAAAAAAACGGTCCGCAACATTGCAGACCGCTTTCATTTTTATATTTCCGAAGGTCTATTTCACCATCATTTTGGTTACTGCGACTCCTTTGTCAGATTTAAGCTGAATTAAATACATTCCTGATTTGAATCCATTAACTGAAATGACCTGATCACCATTGTCTTTGGAGGTCTTAACCGTTTTCATCAGTTTTCCGGATAAATCATAAATCGCCAACGTCCCGTTTTTCGCATTCGTATAACGGATATTTGCCGTTCCGTTGGTTACAGGATTTTGAGTAAGAATTAATGAAACTGCATTTTTTACAGAACCGGCTTCATCGGTTGCCAGCGCAGAAGCGTTCCCGAAAATCCGGAAGCCACCTGCTTCAATGGTAATCGGAGCGCCAGTATCCGCTACAGGAACTGAAGTATTATCCATTAAATTTACCCAATTCCCTGTGAAAGGGAAATTAGGCACAATGTTTTGGGCGCTTACCGTGAAGTTCGCCAGAATCACCACATTTTTCAGCGCACTCGCCGTGGATGCATTATTAATATATATTCTCGGCATTAAGTTTCCGGATTCTACACTGAAGGTTTTCGTATTGAAAACATCGTTGGCCAATCTCAGTTCGAGAATTTTCGCCCAGGTATCATACACCGATTTTCGTGCAGCATCAGTATCATAAGCAAGTCCGAACGCTGACGGTTTAGGACTGAGTTTACAGTCTCCCGGAATGGCATCAGATTCTGTATTTACCGTTATTCCGTCTTCACAGGTGTAGATGCTTTTATCAAAACCAAGTTCCGCAAACTGCCAGATCATTTTCGGCCCCGGAACAGTAAGAAAAACCGCACCGTAAGCTTTCTGTCTCTGCAGTGCTGTTGCCAGATCCTTTACATTATAACCTGCTCCGCTCGCCCCGTATGTAATATTCTTATACATTATTCTTTCCTCATCGTGGCTTTCTCCGTAGCTGTCCGCACGTCTTTCAGTAAATCCGGCGTGGTTTTTAAAATCAACTCGGTTAAAGTTACTGTTGCTGGCATAGCCCATCGTATTCTGGTTATAAGGATCTGTCTGTTTATCCCACATCATTACTCCTTTTCCTTCTCCCACTCTGTAATTTGCCCATTGAGATTCTTCTGCGTCAGTCCCTAAATGTTCAAATATGATATAAGACGTAGGATCATAACTCCACTGATAGTCTGCGTAGGTTTTAAGAATATCCACCCTGTCCTGCTGATAGGCATTGGTACAGGTCTGATCTGCAGCGGTACAGTTCTGGGTAAATCCTTTGGTCAGATCCCAGCGGAATCCGTCAACTTTATACTCTTTAATCCACTGTTCGAGGACGCGGTTCACGTAGTAGTTGGTTTCAGGTTTTGAATGGTTAAAATCATTAAATACACTGTAAGCGTGCTTTGCAACCTGATTAAAATATGGATTGTCAGCGGCAGGATCTCCGAAACCGTCTCCATCCGGATCGATCATCCACATTCTTTCAATAGGACTTCTTCCCGTAGCGTGATTCAAAGCAATATCCAAAATAACTGCAATTCCGTTCTGGTGACACAGATCGATAAATTCCTTGAATTTTTCCGGGGTTCCGTACGCTTTATCCAAAGCATAATGGAAACCGGTATTGTATCCCCAAGAGCTGTTTCCGTCGAACTCCATCACCGGCATCAATTCAACAGCATTGATTTTTAATGATTTTAAATAGGCGATTTTATCAATCAGAGACTGCCACGTTCTTTGTGTAGTAAAATCTCTGACAAGCAGTTCATAAATAATTAAATTTTCCTTCGCAGGTTTGTTAAAATTTGTAACCGTCCAGTTATACGCTGGTTTCGCGGTCTGGATGACAGAAACTTCGAAATTCTGTCCTGCAGGATAAGCCGGAAGATTGGGATAAACCGTTGCAGTCTGATTGATGAACGGATCGTCATACGGCGAAAGCACTAAAGGAGAATATGGATCTGCTACTTTAATTCCGTCTGCAGTTCTGTACTGGAAGGTATAAACCTGTGAAGGTGTAAGTCCGGTAATTTCAGTCCAGTATAAATTCGGATTCGCGGTATCTTTTTTCATTTGATAATTCCCGCTCACCGTCCAGTTATTGAAACTACCAATCACGTGAACATAAGGTTTTCCGGGAGCGTAGATGGCAAGTCCCACTTTTGTAGGATCAGAAGGAACATAATTGATTCCCTGTTTCATATAAGCAGGAATGGCTTCCGTCTGCACCGGAACAGCAAGCGCAACCGTAAAGTTTTTTGTCACTGCTGTAGCATCTGATGCATTGGTTGCAGTTACAGCTATATTAGCATCCTGAGTAACCGTGTAGGCATAATTTAAAGTGGTGGAAGCAGTCGGGCTGGTATAAACTGTCGCGCCGTTCGCTTTTATCTGGTAGTTTGCCGGAAGTGACGAATTTCCTGTAATATTAATTACATTTCCGGAGTTCACTACATTGGTACTTCCTGAGGCAGGATTTGTGAGATTAAACTGAAATTTCCCTACATTCAGCACGATGTCCTGAGACTGCACGGAACCGTTTACTGTTTTCACCAAAAAACCAATTTTTGAAAGCGGATTTGCCCGGTTTCCGTAAAATGATTTCACGGTATTCATTGTAAAAGTATAGGTTCCGGTAGCGCCGGAACTCGAAACGTAAGTTAATTTATTTGCAGGATTGGATGCTGTCCAGGTTCCGTTGGTAGGCGCGTCTGCACTGGTATTGTTGGAGTCAAAAGACCAGGCCCAGAGATAAAGTGCATGGGAAGATCCTACGCCAAAATTGGTTTCATTCACCGTAAAAGTAACGGTAACAGCATCGGTTTCGTCAAAATTAGACGGATTTACCGAGTAGGAAATAATCTGCTGTGCAGCTGCAAAATAAGGAAGGAGCAGCGCCAGAACAAACGTGTAAAAATATTTCATCACTTTAAAATTTTAGAATGTAAAAGTACTAAAATGTAACAGACCAAAGCATTTTAGTTCAAGTATTTTAAAATGATTTACCGATTGGTAAAAAGCGTTTTAACTATCCTCATTTACCGGACGATAATCAATCTGGCTTTTGCTTTCCGTGATTTTTGAAGCGTTTTCCAGAAAGAAATTTTTTCCCGCTAAAAGTTCCGTTAACAAAGTGCGCATCTGCTCTGCGGCCACTTCCGGAAGATGCGATTTCTTTGCGGCTTCTATCACTTGCCTTTTGCCGTTCTGCTGCACTTTCGCGAGATCATCTTTGCTGAAAAGATTAAAGAACTGTTCTTCGATATTGTAGTATTTGTAATCGGTTTCGGTGGAAAGAATTTCGGGTGCGGGAAAATTCAGAAGTTTGACTTTCCTGTTCTTTTCATCCACTTCCCATTGAAATTTTTCGAAATCGTAACCCACCAAAACTTTCGCCTGAACGATTACCAAAGCTTTCTTTTTGGAAGGAATAAAATTAAAAAGCTTCGTGGTTTCCTCATAATTGTAAATCTCATTGAAATGCCCTTCCGCGGAAACCACTTTGAAAACCTTGCGCATACTTTCGGCGATCGTATGGGAACTTTCGGTGATTACAGCAGGTTCTGAAACCAACTTTTTCGATGCTAAGAATGCGATGACTCCTCCTAAAATAAGTCCCAACAAAAGCATCAGAAGAATCATGACTGAGTTTACCGATTCCGACTGGGTAAGCTGATAGAGAAAGAATCCTAAAAAAATCAGCATTAGAATTCCTACGGACCAAAGTATGATTTTGAATTTGTTTGAAGCCATCTGGTGAGTTTAAAATAAAGGTAACGATTTAGAAACCTTTCTTAAACATCAAAAAAAATGCTACAATCCAGCGCGGGAAGTTTATTTTTTCTGGAAAATTTTCGGCGGAAGTATGAGTTCCTCGAATTTACCTTTGGCTTCAAGCTTTTTCAGATAGAAATTTCTCGCCATTATTTTCAGCATTAAATCTTTATCCACTAAATTCCAGAAGGTCAGTTCATGAACTTTTTTAGGTTTCCGGATTTCATAAAAAACAGTTTCCCAAGTATCAGGATTATGATCAAATTCAATAATACCGCAATGTTCAGGGATTTTTTCCGCGTCGATCATTCCCATGGGCAAGAGAAAACTGAACTGGTTGCAGATATAATCGCCGCAGGAAATTTTGTCGTGTTTCAGGAATTTTTCTTTCGTTTTTGAATTCTGGTAATTTTTTTTGAAATCATTTTTGAAATCGGCTTTCGAAAACTTAATTTCAAACTCATGACTGAAACCTTCTTCATTCACAATTAAAATATCCGCTTCCCAATCGGAATGGAAATGATTGGTCAGCACCAAATCTTTCTCAAAGTCGTAAAACTTCGAGATAAAATTATAAGTAAGCTCTTCTACTTTAAGCATTTAAACAAAAAAATTAAGAAACCAAAAGACTGCAGCCACGGATATCGGAATGGTCAATCCGACCCAAAACCTGAAATTTTCCGTTTTCAACCTTACCCAAATCCTGGGTCGCAATAAAGCTGCAGGAATGAATATTTGCCAGGTCAATGATATTAATTGCGCCCGTTCTTCCTTCTTCAACGTAAGAAAATGGATCTTCGGTATTCCTGATGAGAATCCGCATCCATTTTGGACTTTCGTAAATATTTTCTCCCAAAGAATAAGCCTGCGACAAAAGCTCTGTCATGGAATATTCGGAGTAAATTCCGTCTGTGTCGAAACCTATTTGAAAAATTTTCAAAAGTTCGTCTTTCGTCATTTCCTTCTTTCTGCCCTTCATTCCGCCCGTTTCTATCACTGTAAGTTTCTGAGTATTTAAATGGTGGATTGATTGACTGTTACAGAAATCAAGATAATCGAGTAACGCGAAAGAAACTCCGAACAGGATAACTTTTTTGTTTTCCCCTGACAGTTTTTCTATAAGTTCAAATAATTCACCATGATTATACAAAAAGTAGCCGTTTTCAGGTTTTCCGGATTTCTTCATCAGGAAATCGACCATATAAATTAAAGACGAATGCGGATTTTCAGAATAATTGGGCAGCAGACCAAGGAAAATATACTCTTCCGGTTTACCGATAAACTGCGCGAAACTTTCGTAAATACTTTGTTCGTACAGTCCAAAATCTGCAATATAATGTTTGGAACGCGTCATTTGTGTCGTTCCTGAACTTTGAAAATAATTTTCTGCGGATGAATTTTTATCTAAAACCAAATGATTTTTAAACATTTCAATCGGCAGAAAAGGAATTTTTTCTACTTCAGTAATTTCATCCGGATTGATGTTCAGATAATCCACAAACTTCCGGTAAACCTCTAGGTTCTCGTATTGATAGCTGAAAGTTTCCAGACATTTTTTCTGAAAATCAGCTTCGGTTTTTATGTTGAAAATATTTTGCATGTTTATTAAATACTTTTACCACGGAGACACAGTGTTTACGCAGCGGTCACGGAGATTTATAGCGCTACATTGCCGTTAAAAATCCGTCGGTAACCACTTTTGAAAAGCGCGGAATTAAAATTGATCCTCAAAAGTTTTCAATTGAAAATCCTCCTGAAATTCACCGTAAGTGAAATAAGAAATCCAGTCACCAAGGTTAATGTATTTCGCTTTGCCGTTTTCCAAATCAAGAACCATCGGGAGATGACGGTGCCCGTAAATGAAATAATCAATGGGTTCCGTTTTCAGTTTTTCTTTGGAATAAATGATTAGGAATTCCTTGTCTTCCCCTAAAAAAGCTTTGTCTTCCTCACCGGAAATCATTTTATTCTGGGTCGAAAAGTAAATCGCCACTTTCATCGCAATATCAGGATGCAGCCAACGAAATGCCCACTGTGCAAAAGGATTGGTAAAAAGTTTCTTCATCCTTTTATAGCCTTTATCGCCAGGACCCAATCCGTCGCCGTGCGCCAGAAGGAGATTTTTCCCGTTGATTTCGAAATACTGTTTATCAAAAAAAACTTTGCAGCCTATTTCGTCCTCAAAATAATTTTTCATCCACAGATCGTGGTTTCCAACAAACATGAAAAGTTCAATTCCTGAATCTTTCAGTTCGGCCAGTTTCCCTAAAACCCGCACATAGCCTTTCGGAATCACGTGGTTCCACTCGTGCCAGAAATCAAAAAGATCGCCCATGAGAAAAAGAACCTGAGCATCCTTTTTAATCTCGTCGAGCCAGCGGATGAATTTTTCTTCCCTAACCTTGCTTTCTTTTGGGTTCGGCGCGCCAAAATGCTGGTCGGATGCGAAATAAACTTTTTTATTGGGTTCGAGATTGATCTTCATGTCTTTCGGTACACTTTATTTTAAACTTCTAATTCTCTTCTGCAAACCATTCTCCGTAGGAATTCTCGGTTTCGTGAAGTTTGAGGTAAGCCAAAGTGACGTCTCCTGAAAGTTTTGATTTAATCTTTTCGGCGATATCATAAAGCATATTTTCGCAGGTCGGCTGGTAACTGCAGAAAATTACCTTATGACCTTTCTGCTCCAGATCCTGACCCAAATCTCTATGCGGAGAAGCGCCATTTACCAAAACTGCGTGGTCCCAGAGATCGATGATTTCAGATTTTACAATTTTCTTGATGTCGCCAAAATCCACGACCATTCCGTTTTTGGGATGATCCAGATCATTGATTGGATTTCCTTTGACCGTCACGAAAAGTTTATAGGAATGCCCGTGCATATTTTTGCATTTTCCGTCGTAATTGTAAAGAACATGCGCGGTTTCGAAGGTGAAAATTTTGGTAATTCTAATCATTCTGCAAAGATAATATTTTGAGGTGACAATGCGGTAATTTGGAATTGGAAGGTTTTAACACAGAAATTTAACAGCTAAAAATCCTCCCGCAAAAGGCGGAAGGATTCACTAACAATATCAAAATAAAAAACTACAATCTTTTTAATGAAACTGAGCAGATTCGGTGGAATCTTTCATCGCGACAACGGAAGAGTTTCCTGCTGTAATAACGGTTTGAAGCGCATCGAAATATCCTGTTCCTACAAAACTCTGGTGTTTCACCGCGCGGAAACCTTCTTTCTGCAAAGCAAATTCTCTTTCCTGAAGTTCGCTGTAACCGGCCATTCCGCGTTTTTTGTACGCCAACGCCAATTCAAACATTGAAGTATTTAAGGCATGGAATCCGGCAAGCGTTATAAACTGGAATTTGTAACCCATTTTTGCGAGTTCTTCCCTGAAAGTTTCCATTTCCGGAACGGAAAGTTTCGCAGCCCAGTTGAAAGAGGGCGAACAGTTATAGGCCAGCATTTTTCCCGGAAATTTCGCGTGGATGCCTTCAGCAAATTTTCTTGCATAATCCAAATCCGGGTTTGAGGTTTCCATCCAGATCAGGTCTGCGTACGGTGCGTAAGAAAGACCTCTGTTGATTCCCTGCTCTACTCCGTTATTTACTTCAAAAAAACCTTCTGTCGTTCTTTTTCCGGTTACAAATTTCTGATCGCGTTTATCAATATCCGAAGTCAGCAAATCTGCCGCGTCAGCATCAGTTCTCGCGACTACAATGGTCGGAACTCCGCAAACATCCGCTGCGAGACGTGCTGCCACTAATTTATTGATCGCTTCCTGAGTCGGAACCAAAACTTTACCTCCCAAATGGCCACACTTTTTAGCGGAAGATAACTGGTCTTCAAAATGAACTCCGGCTGCTCCGGCTTCAATCATCTGCTTCATGAGTTCGTATGCATTTAAGTTTCCGCCGAAACCCGCTTCCGCATCGGCAACAATCGGGACAAGATATTCTTTTCTGTCCTCTTCTGCAACGCCATTGACCGACTGAATCTGATCAGCTCTCAGCAAAGCATTATTAATTCTTTTTACCACGCTTGGGACAGAATTCGCGGGATAAAGACTCTGATCCGGATACATTTCGCCGGAAAGATTCGCATCTGCCGCAACCTGCCAGCCTGAAAGATAAATCGCTTCCAAACCTGCATCTACTTCCTGTACCGCCTGGTTTCCGGTAAGCGCGCCTAATCCTGCGACAAAATCCTGACTGTTCAGTTTTTCCCACAATTTTTCAGACATGAGTTTTGCAATGGTGTAATCGAGCTGGTAAGAACCTCTCAATTTTAATACTTCTTCTGCGGAATACGGTCTCTGGATGCCGTTCCATCTTGGATTTTCCAGCCAGTCCTGTTCAAGCCGGCGGATTTGTTCCTGGTTTTTCATACTATTTTGGATTTGGTTTTTTATTGAAATGTTTAAATGAATTGATAGGCTTTCAAGGTCAGAAATTCTTCGAAGTGATCGTTAAGTACCAAATAATCGAAAATTTCTGTAGCTAACCCGAATTTTCCGTTACTAAAGCGTTCTTCACCCACGTAGTTTTTGATCTTTTCAAGTTCTTCTTCCTGCCAAGTCAAAACCATCGCAGGCAATAAAGTTCTTCCGTCATCCAGTTTTGCTTCATTTTTGAGCCACTGCCAAACCTGAGTTCTGGAAATTTCAGCGGTTGCAGCATCTTCCATTAAATTATAAAGCGCGGCGGCTCCGATTCCCATCAGCCATGAATCGATGTAGAGAATTCCGACGTTGATGTTTTTCCTGACCCCATTTTCGGTGACCGTTCCTTTTGGAATTTCGAGCAGATCAGCTTCTGAAATCTGATATTCTTCAAACTTTTTATTAATCTGATTTTCTTCAGGCATCAAATCATCGAATATTTTTTTTGCAACAGGAACCAAACCGGGATGCGCAACCCAGGTTCCGTCGTGTCCGTTTTTCACTTCTCTTTCCTTATCGGCACGCACTTTTGCATAAGCCGTTTCATTCTCCGCTTCATTGTTTTTCACCGGAATCTGCGCTGCCATGCCGCCCATCGCATGAACATTTCTTTTATGACAAACCTGAATTACGCGTTTTGAATACGCACTCATAAAAGGTGAAGTCATGGTCACCTGATCTCTGTCCGGCACGAGAAACTCCGGCAGATTTCTGAATTTTTTGATGTAGGAAAAAATATAATCCCATCTTCCGCAATTCAGTCCGGAACTGTGTTCTTGAAGTTCAAATAAAATTTCATCGAGTTGAAAAGCCGCGGTAATGGTTTCGATAAGAACGGTCGCTTTTACTGTTCCCTGTGGGATTTTAAGATAATTCTGAGAAAATTTAAAGACTTCATTCCACCATCTGGCTTCCAGATAATGTTCCAGTTTCGGAAGATAGAAATAAGGTCCGGTTCCGTTTTGAATCAGTTTTTCTGCATTTCTAAAAAAGTAAATTCCAAAATCAGTTAAAGAACCAGAAGCTTTCTGTCCGTTGATTTCAATGTTTTTTTCCTCCAAATGCAAACCTCTTGGCCGAACGAGCAAAACCGCAGTTTTCTCATTCAGTTGATATTTTTTACCATTTTCATTTTCAAAATCGATGGTACGGTTCACCGCATCTGAGAGATTTTGCTGACCTTCCATGCAATTTTCCCAGGTCGGAGAATTGCTGTCTTCGAAATCAGCCATAAAAGTGGAAGCGCCGGAATTCAGAGCATTGATAATCATTTTACGTTCCACCGGACCGGTAATCTCAACTCTTCTGTCGAGCAAATCTTCAGGCAGGGGATTACAAACCCAAGCTGACGTCCGGATTTCTTCCGTTTCCGGTAAAAAAGAAGGAAGATGATGATGATCAAATTCAAGCTGTTTTACTTTTCTTTCGGACAGAAGGTGAAGTCTCTCTTGATTAAATTTCTCGTGCAACTGAATTAAAAATTCAGAAAGTTCCGGAGTAAAAATATCTGAGTACTGGTCTTCAGCAATAATCTGAATTTTTCTTAACGCTTCCATTTTCAATGATTTAAGATTTGGTTTTACAAACTTAGATAAAATATTTTATTTTAGCGAACGTTCGCTAAAATAATATTATGCGAACAGCTGTTAATTTTTTCATAAATTTGGAAAAGGAAAATAATTTATTACTCTTATCATGCACGACGGCAAATTTATCAAAACAGTTTTCGGACTGAAACTCAAGCAGCAAAGACAGAAAAAAAACTGGTCTCTGCAGGATCTTGCCAATGAAACCGGCCTGTCCAAATCTTACCTGAATGAAATTGAAAACGGAAAAAAATTCCCGAAGCATGATAAGATCATCCAGCTTACCGAAAAACTGAACTGCTCGTACGACGAACTCGTCTCCACCAAACTCGACAAAGGTTTGGCGCCTTTCACTGAAATTCTGCAGTCGGATTTTTTCAAGGAAATTCCGCTCGAGCTTTTCGGAATCAATAAAAGCAATCTGATCAGCATCATCAGCGATGCCCCGAAAAAAGTAACCGCATTCATCAACACCCTGATTGAAATTTCACAGAATTACAACCTCGGAAAAGAAATGTTCTACTTTGCGGTCCTGAGAAGTTTTCAGGAACTTTATGATAATTACTTCCCCGAAATAGAGGAAAAAGCTCAAATTTATTTCACTGAAAACAAGTTTTCTTTCAAGCCAAGTTCGGCTGACTTTGAAAAAATTCTAACAGAACAGTTTCATTATGAAATCAGAAGTCTGAACTTTGAGCAGTACGGTGCGTCCGGAAAACTGCGTTCGCTATTCATCCCGGAAAAAAAACTGTTGCTGCTGAATGAAATTTTAGATGAAGACCAAAGAACTTTTATTTTTGCAAAAGAAATCGGTTTTAATGTTCTGCAGCTCACACCGCGACCTAACACTTATTCCTGGTTAGATTTTACGAGTTTTGAAAGTTTACTGAATAATTTTTACGCTTCCTATTTTGCAGGATGCCTGCTGATTCCTAAAGAAGCGCTGGCGGAAAAAATCACGGACTTTTTTAGGGAAGATGAGTGGGAACCCGGCTTTTTTGAAAGTTTAACTGAGCAGTTCACCAATTCTCCCGAAACATTTTATTACCGTCTCACCAATGTTCTTCCGTCCGAACTTGGGATTAAAGATCTTTTTTACCTGTGTTTTACGAAGAAGAAAAATTCAGATAAAATTCAGATTCTTAAAGAACTACATCTTAATCAGCAGCAGGCGCCACACGCCAATGCGACGAATGAACACTACTGCAGAAGGTGGATCGCCGTGAAAAATCTGGTGAGTTTAAAAGAAAACGAAACCCTTACCGACGCGCAGATCTCGCATTATAAAGACAGCGGTCTGTCTTACCTGGTTATTTCTACTTCACAGAAAAATCCTTTTTCTGACGGTACCAACCGAAGTTACTGCATCGGAATTCTTTTAAATACGAACTCCCTGAAAAAGATAAAATTTGCAAAAAGCGACCGGATAAAGACCATCAATGTCGGGGTAACTTGCGAAACCTGCAGCATTAATGACTGTGAAGTGAGACAGGCGCCGCCGGTTCGGCTGGAGAAAGAGCTTTTTAATGAGGACATGAAAAAATCCATCGCGAAAATCCGAAAAAATCTGATGTAATGATGAATGTTGCAAAATTTTGTATTTTTAAATGAAATTCTACAAACTTGCTGCTCAATCTGCTTTTCCCAAACCGATGCCTGCACTGCAACCGAATTATCAACGGGGCGGAGCTTGTCTGTGAACTTTGTTTTGACCAGATCCGTTTCACCCACCATCATTTTTCTGAAACCAATCTTTTGAAAGAAAAATGTTCGCTGCTTTTTCCGGTCGAAAATGCATTTGCTTTGATGCAGTTTGAGGAGGAAAGCCTGAGCCGTAAAATTGTTCATCAGCTTAAATATGCGTCCAGAGAAAAGACAGGAAAAACGCTCGCCGGCTGGGTAAGCGAAAGACTTGATTTCGGAAAAGAAAAGCCGGATTTATTGATTTCTGTTCCGCTGCATCCAAAAAAACTGAAAGAAAGAGGATACAATCAGCTTCATCTTTTTACGGAAACATTATCGGAAAACTTCAAAATTCCTTATGACCACCATTTAATCAGACGGAATTTCTACAAAAAAGCACAGGCTTTGAAAGATAAAAGACACCGAACCGAAACCGAAAATCTTTTTTCAATCGTCAAAAACATTGAAAATAAACACGTTCTGATCATTGATGATGTCTTCACTACCGGAAACACCATGAGTTCGGTTGCCTGGGAAATTCTGAAAGCCGGAAACAACAAAGTTTCTGTTTTGGTGATGGCGGTTGACTAATGTCGAGGTTAAGGCTAAGGATTTATCGCTGCAGTTTTTCACCGTAACTTAAATCTCCTGCATCGCCCAATCCTGGGGTGATGTATCCTTTGGAAGTTAAATGTTCATCAATTACGCCCACCCAGATTTTGGCTTCGGGATATTCTTTTTGGATGGTTTCCACGCCCTGTTTGGACGCAATTGCCGCAACGATATGAAGCTGTGTAGGTTTTCCGTGATTTAATAAATCTTTGATGGCTTCAATTAAACTTGCACCTGTTGCCAACATGGGATCGGCAACAATCAGCGGTCTTCCGTCGATATTGGGGCAGGTAAGATAATCCTGTTTGATGGAAAAATAATCGTTGGCATCGTGTTTTCTGTAGGCTGCCACGAAACCGCAGTCCGCTTTATCCAGATAGTTTAAAATTCCCTGAAACAAAGGAACGCCGGCTCTTAAAATCGTCGTAATAACGGGCTGAACGGCAACTTCTTTTACTTTAAGCTGATCAAGAGGCGTTGTAATCTCTATTTCTTTCTGTTCCAGGCCTTTGCTGATTTCGAAAGCTGCGATTTCACCGATTCTTTCCATATTTCTCCGGAATTTCATTCGGTCGTTTTGCAGTTCTACATTTCTAAGTTCGTTAATCCAGGTATTAACTAGGGAAAATTGATCAGATAAAACAGTAATCATAGTTGTTATTTATGCGGTAAAGTTCGTGAATTTTTATTGAAATCCGCATGATAAAAATTCTGTTGGTGATAGGAAGCTGCTATTTGGACTGAGAATGAAAATAAATTGGCGCGGTTCCGTTCCGGAACCGCGCCAATAAAGCGTTATCTAAACTCTTCGAAGAGCAACTGTCTTATCTTATAGCCCCGATTGTAGCGGCATCCTTTTACGGAACGGAGTGCAGTAAAAGATATAGCGGAAAGCGGGACCGCTTTTCTGAGAAGCTGATATTTTGCAGCTCCTAAAAAAAATTATTTCTGACGGAAATATATTTCAATTGGGACACCGGTGAAACCGAACTGTTTTCTCAGCTGATTTTCTGTAAATCTTTTGTACGATTCTTTCACGTACTGCGGCAGGTTACAGAAAAATACGAACTGCGGACTTGGAGTCGGTAGCTGTACACAATATTTGATTTTTACATATTTTCCTTTGATTGCAGGCGGCGGCGTATGTTCGAAAATCGGCAGCATTACTTCATTCAGTTTTGAAGTTTTAATTTTTTTCGCACGGTTTTCGTATACTTCCATCGCTACTTCTACGGCCTTCAGAATTCTCTGTTTGGTCAACGCAGAAACAAATAAGATCGGAATATCAGTGAACTGCCCGATTCTTTCTTTGATCTGATTTTCAAAATCGAGTGCGGTATTGGTTTTTTTATCTTCTACCAAATCCCATTTGTTCACGACAATGACGATTCCTTTTCTGTTTTTCTGAGCGAGTCCGAAAATATTCATATCCTGGGATTCCCAGCCTAAAGTCGCATCCACCATGATAATTACAACATCGGAATACTCGATGGAACGGATGGATCTCATCACGGAATAAAACTCCAGATCTTCTTTTACTTTGGCTTTACGGCGCATTCCGGCAGTATCAACCAACACAAATTCGTGTCCGAACTTGTTGTATAACGTTTCAATCGAATCTCTGGTTGTTCCCGCGATGTCGGTTACGATATTCCTTTCAACATCCAGCAAAGCGTTGGTAAGGGTTGATTTCCC
The DNA here is from genome assembly GCF_019038595.1 of Kaistella soli. Classification (GTDB taxonomy): domain Bacteria; phylum Bacteroidota; class Bacteroidia; order Flavobacteriales; family Weeksellaceae; genus Kaistella; species Kaistella soli. The sequence continues at coordinate 149,005 of NZ_JAHOPF010000001.1, read as the reverse complement.
CACATTCGGTCTTCCTGCGATGGTGATTTTTGGCAATCCTTCAAACGGATCTTTATAGTCGGTTGTTGGAAATTCATTTACGATATCATCGAGCAGTTCTCCGGTTCCGGAACCGGTTGCAGAAGATAAAGTATAATATTTTTCGATTCCCAGCTGATAGAATTCTGTAGCGTCAAGTTCTTCTTTTGCAGAATCCACTTTATTAATGGTTACATAAACCGGTTTGTTGGAGCGGCGAAGCATCTCGAAAATCTCCTGATCGGTATCCGTAAGCCCTTCTTCCACATTCAGCATGAAAATAATGGAAGTGGCTTCATCTACCGCCAGCTGAACCTGTTTGGTGATTTCTTCCTGGAAGATATCTTCTGTATTTACTTCATAACCACCGGTATCGATCACGGTGAACTCTACTCCGTTCCAGTCAGATTTTCCGTAATGACGGTCTCTGGTTACTCCGGCTGTGGAATCTACGATAGCTTCTCTTCTTTCGAGAAAACGGTTAAAAAGTGTGGATTTTCCTACGTTGGGGCGCCCAACGATAGCGACAATATTCGACATAAAAATTTGTTTCTTTTCCAACAGATCAGATTTTCCTGAAGCATGATGGAAACGGTTAAGAATGGGTTACTCGAACTTTTCGAGCCCAAAAATTTTTGCAAAGATAGCTTTTTTTGCCGTTTTTTAACTGCTAATGGTGTAACTTTCAGAGACTTTTCTGTACTCATGCAGTATAGACTTCGATATAAAATCAATAATAAATCCATAAAAACTTCAATATCATGACAGTTATTTTAATTATTCTTGCCGCAACCGTTCTGTTTTTTCTTTACGGAATTTCCATCTACAACCGCCTTGTAAAACTGAGAACCATGGTGCAGGAAGCATGGAGCAGCATCGATGTCATGCTGAAAAAACGCCACGATCTAATCCCTAATCTGGTAGAAACCGTAAAAGGTTATGCCACTCACGAAAGAGAAACCTTCGACAGTGTGACCCGCGCGCGAGCCGCAGCGATGAGCGCAAATACCATACAGGAAAAGGAAGCCGCAGAAAAAAACCTGAATCAGGCCATGATGAATTTAAATGCAGTTGCAGAACAGTATCCGGATCTGAAAGCGAATACCAATTTCCTTCAGCTGCAGGGTGAACTTTCTGCTCTGGAAGGCGATATCGAAAAATCCAGGAGGTATTATAACGGGACCGTCCGGGAAAACAATATTCTGGTGGATACTTTCCCAAGCAATATCATCGCGAACATATTCAGCTTTGCAAAATCTGCTTTCTTTGAACTCGAGAATGCTGCAGAACGCGCTGTGCCGTCTGTTAAGTTTTAAATATGAAACGTTTTTTCTTTATTTTCCTGTTCGTTTTCAGTTTCGGGTCTGCTCAGGATCTGAATGCTGACTCTATACGTGAGCAAAATTACGAGCATATTCTGAAATTCGATGCAGACATCAGCATCATCAAAGATGCCAATGTAACAGTAACAGAAAAGATCAGAATTTTTGCAGAAGGCATTAAGATCCGCAGAGGAATTTTCCGCTCGCTTCCTTTATGGCGGAACGTCAACGGCAGGAAAACCAGAATTAAATACGACATTATTTCCGTTCAGAGAGACGGCGCCAAAGAAGACTATCACACTGAAAAAACAGATTCTGATTTCGTCATTTATTTTGGAAACAAAAACCACATGCTCGCGAGCGGTGTTTACGAATACGAACTGACTTACAAAACTTCAGATCAGATCGGTTTCTTTGATACTTATGATGAATTTTACTGGAACGTGAACGGAACTTTGTGGGATTTTCCTGTAGATGAAATCCATGCTAAGGTCACTTTACCTGAAAATGCCGAAATCATACAGAAATCGTGTTACACCGGAAGTTACGGCAGCAATACTTCGAACTGTACAGGCAGAGAACTTTCATCAAATTCAATTGTATGGTCCGCGGAGAAACTTCAGCAGAACGAAGGTCTCACCATTGCCGTCGGCTTTAAAAAAGGGATTTTCACGCCGCCGCCTCCGCCGGGATTTTTAGAAAAATACGGAACGACAGCACTGATGATTCTCGCCGCCTTAGGTTTGCTGGGCTACTTCTTCATCAACTGGAGAAAATTCGGGATCGATCCGCAGAAACCGGTTATCTATCCTCAGTTCTCGGCTCCGCAGAATCTTTCCCCTGCTTCTTTGGGCTATCTGGAAAAAGAATACTATTCCGGTCAAATGATCACAGCAGCGATCGTGGATCTGGCAGTCAAAGGTTTTATTAAAATCATTGAAGAAGATAAAAGAATTTTAGGAATTTTCGGCGGTAAAGAATATACGCTTGAAAAACTTAAAAATCCCGATCAAACCTTACCATTAGAGGAAATCAATTTAATGAACAAGCTGTTTCCCGGAGAAGATCTAACCATTTCTTTTGACGGAAATTACAGCTCCAAAATAGGAAGTGCCGTGACGGATTTCAAAGCCAACCTGAGTTATCAGCATGACAGATTTTTGAAAAAGGGAAACAATTCGGGTAAACTTATTTTACCCCTTATCACTGTCATTGGCCTTTATGTAACCGGTCTTTTTCTGAGTTACAGAATAACCTACAGCGATAATCACTTGGGGGCAGGAATTTTTATCGGCATAGTTATATTTGTGCTGACCGTTCTCTTTTCCCTACTTTTTGAAAGATATAACGCCGTGAAAATTCTTTTCGGAATCATTTCGGGCGGACTTATTTTAATATTTGCTGCAGCAGTTTCTGCCGATAGTGACAGGATTTTAAATCTCGGATTTTATGCGAGCTATGGCTTTCTGATTTTCAGCTTCATCGGTTTTGTTCTTTTTCAGTACCTCATCAAACAGCCGACACCTGAGAAACTTGAAACCAAGTCACTCATCAGCGGCTTCAAAATGTATCTCGGAACCGCCGAAGAAAAAACCCTTCAGTTTCACAATCCTCCGAAAATGACTCCTGAAGTTTTTGAAAAAATGCTTCCGTATGCGATGGTTTTGGGGGTTGATAAAATTTGGGGTGAAAAATTCCAGAGCATGCTTAAAAATTCTGCCATGGAAAACCAACAGTATGTTTCCAGTTGGTATGTCGGTAACTCGATGATGCACATGAATTTTGCCAACAGCCTCAACGCTTCACTGTCCCAGTCGATTGCGAGTTCTTCCACTCAGCCTTCAAGTTCGGGGAGCGGAAGCGGCGGCGGCGGATTTTCCGGCGGCGGCGGTGGCGGTGGCGGAGGCGGCGGCTGGTAACCAAAAGAACGATCCTTCATCTTAGCCCCGATTGTAGCGGCATCCTTTTTATTTTTTACTGAAAAATAAAAAGATACAGTGGAAAGCGGGACCGGTTTCAAACAGAAATAATCTCCTTCAAGCTCCTAAAAAAAGCCATTTCAAATGCTGAAATGGCTTTTATATTTTTTAATGTTAAGATTCTTTTCCCATTAAATTCTTTCGATATCTGCACCCAAAGCTCTGAGTCTTCCGTCGATATTTTCGTATCCGCGGTCGATCTGCTCGATATTATGGATGGTTGAATTTCCCTCTGCAGAAAGTGCGGCAATCAGCAGCGCGTTTCCGGCTCTGATATCCGGGGAAATCATGGTTGTTCCGCGCAACGGAGATTCGTGATTTAAACCGACAACGGTAGCTCTGTGCGGATCACACAGGATGATCTGCGCGCCCATATCAATCAATTTATCGACGAAGAATAATCTCGACTCAAACATTTTCTGATGAACGAGAACCGTACCTTTTGCCTGCGTAGCCACCACCAGAATGATGGAAAGCAAATCCGGAGTGAAGCCCGGCCAAGGTGCGTCGGAAACCGTTAAAATGGAACCGTCAATAAATTTCTGTATTTTATAATTTTCCTGTGCGGGAATGTAAATATCGTCGCCGCGCTGTTCCAAATCGATACCCAGCTTTCTGAAAGTATTGGGAATCACGCCAAGCTCGTTCCAGTTGACGTTTTTGATAGTAATTTCAGATTTTGTCATGGCCGCAAGACCAATCCATGAACCGATTTCCACCATATCAGGAAGCATGGTGTGCTCCGTTCCACGAAGATGACTTACTCCTTCGATGGTCAATAAATTGGAACCGATCCCGGAAATATTGGCGCCCATTCTGCTGAGCATTTTGCAGAGCTGCTGAAGATAAGGCTCGCAGGCAGCATTGTAAATTCTTGTTTTACCTTTGGCCAAAACCGCTGCCATGATGATATTTGCAGTACCTGTAACGGAAGCTTCTTCAAGAAGAATAAACTTGCCGCGGAGTTCTTTGGCCTTTAAGGAATAAAGATATTCTTTTTCGTCATAATGAAACTCGGCACCCAATTCCACGAATCCCTGGAAGTGCGTATCCAGGCGTCTTCTTCCAATTTTATCACCGCCCGGCGTCGGCATGTACGCTTCCCCGAATCTGGCCAGCATCGGCCCTAAAAGCATAATGGAACCGCGAAGTTTGGATCCGTCCTTTTTAAATTCGCTGGATTTGATATAATCGAAGTTTACCGCATCTGATTTGAAAGTAAAATCGCCGTGTCCGTTTTTTTTAATTTTTACCCCGAAGTCGCCCAGTATTTCAATAAGCCTGTTCACATCATGGATATCGGGAATATTCTTCACTCTTACCTCTTCATCAGTCAGCAAAACCGCACATAAGATCTGCAGCGCCTCATTTTTTGCCCCCTGCGGAGTAATTTCCCCGTGTAACCTTTTCCCTCCTTTTATCTTAAATGATCCGCTCATGCTTATTTCCGGTTTTTATTGTGTTGAAAATTTCTTCTTTTGTTTTGGTTATTTTGGTTGGTACTGCTTTTTCCGCCGGTTTTATTATTCCTGTTGGTTGCGTAATAAATTTTGCTTTTCTCCAGAGAATCAATTCCGGTCAGATCGAGTCTGTTTTCGGAAAGATCCTTTAAATGACGGAAAATCACTTCATCCTGCACATGTTCTTTGTTATACACATTGTAGGATTTTTTCATATTGTTGGCAATCACCTGGATGAGTGCGTCTTTTTCGTCGCCGGCTTCCAGCTCAATAGCTTTATCGATCAGCTGAAGGATGCTTTTCCCATAAAATTTGAAATCTCCCTGAAGTTTGGGATACTCCATTCTTTTGGGTTTTTCCTGAAGTTCTTCTATCGTTGGAAAAGGATACGGCGCATCTACATCCAAATCATAGTTGGAAAGGATGAAAAGATGGTCCCAAAGTTTGTGCTTATAGTTTTCTTCATCACGAAGCTGGGGATTTCTCTGGCCCATGAAATCTACAATTGCCACCGCCATTTCGCTCCGTTCTTCCTTAGTGGAAAGTTCTTTGCAGCGCTCAACAAGATTCTGTATGATTCTGCCGTATTCGGGCATATGCAGTTGTGTCCTTTTGGTATTATATTCCATAGGTGCAAATATAAGAATTAGTTTGCTGTATAAAGTTGGCGGAACAGATTTATTTTGGGCGTTCGCGTTCTCCGCCCCTGCCCCTGCACGAAGCGTTCTCCGTGTAATTTCTTATGGAGATTGTTTTTCAGGTAAACATTCTATTCCACGCTTTCGACAAACTTTTTCCTTTCGGATTCAGTTGGAACCAGACATTGCTGAGAAGCCAGTTTCAGCCGGTTTTCCGATATGATATTATAGACCGAATCTGAAATAAAACCGGGGAAAAAATTCAAATTGCCAAGGAGCGCGTATTTTCCTCCCAAAATTCTAGCGATCTTCAAAACAGCCTGAGATTTCGTCAAATAAAAGGAGTTGGGTCTCCAAAGAAAAAGGGTGCTGAACTGTTTATTTTCCAAACCTCTGTCATTCAAAAATTTTTGCCCGAATTCCGACTGAAGCGAAGAAAAAAGAAACTGATCTTTACGGTCGTTTTTAAGAATCCAGCGGATCCAGTAACTGCAGAAGCCGCATTCGCCGTCATAAAAAACATAATATTTGGAGGAATCAATCATTAACGCTTATTTTTTTTCTTCAGCGGGTAAATTATTGGCAGTGCGGATGTCGCTTTCAACCCGTTTGAAATACTGGATAAGTTCCTGCTGCTGAGGCGCGGTTAATTTTGCTTCAGAATGGATCAACACATAAGAATCCAGAGGCATCTCTCCTTTTTCAATCATTTCCACCGTTTCCGCCAGTTTATGAGCCTGACGTTTAGGTTCGTAGGTCGCAAAAGTGGAGAAGTTGAGTTTTTTCCTGCCTTCATCTATATGGCTTTTGAGGAACCAGGCGAAAGGCTGAACATTGGTATACCACGGATATTTGGTTTCGTTGCTGTGACAGTCGTAGCAGCTGTTACGGATTAATGCAGCGGTAGTTTCCGGTGTTTTTTTGATCGTAAGAAAGTCCATCTGCGGAGTGGGGGCAGGATTGTTCTTATCAATCGGAAAAAACTGAATCAGTATAAAAGCCACCAAAAGAATAACGAGAACTTTTTTCATAGTTTATAAATTTAACAACGTGAATTTACAGTTTTATTTTAAATATCATGGCAAATAATGAATTCTACCTTATAAAAACACGTGATACACAAGTTAATTTATGCAAGCAATTATTAATTTTCGCGTCTCCGTCCTGACTGACGTTTTATATTAAAAACTTTCTCTTCGATAGATACTATAAATCGGAAGCGCTTTTTCAATTGATAAAAACATTGTACTTTTGCAGCATAACTTTTAAAAACAATTAATATGTCATTAGTAGGAAAAAAATTCCCGAATATCGCAATCGACGCTATGAGCGAAATGGGCGATGATTTAAAAATCAACATTTTTGAAGAAACAACCAAAAACCAACAGAAAGTGTTGTTATTCTGGTACCCGAAAGATTTTACTTTTGTATGTCCGACAGAACTTCATGCTTTTCAGGAAGCTTTAGGTGAATTCGAAAAAAGAAACACGAAAGTAATCGGGGCATCCTGCGATACCAACGAAGTGCATTTTGCATGGTTGAACACTCCAAAAGAAAATGGCGGAATTGAAGGCGTTACTTACCCCATCCTTGCCGATACCCACAGACAGCTTGCGAATATTTTAGGAATTGTAGATCAGGATTTCGAATTTGATGAAGAAGGAAATGAATTCTACACCGGCTCTAACGTAACTTACAGAGCGACTTATCTGATTGATGAAACGGGGAAAATCTTCCACGAAGCAGTAAACGATATGCCTTTGGGAAGAAACGTTAAAGAATTTTTAAGACTGATTGATGCTTACACCCACGTACAGAAACACGGCGAAGTATGCCCTGCAAACTGGGAAGAAGGAAAAGAGGCCATGCAGGCCAACAGAACTTCAACGGCAGAATATCTGGCCAATCAGAGCAAATAACAATAGAAATGTAATGCTGTAAATCATATTGCATTACGTTAATACCTCATCATTAAAATTAAATAAAATGTACACAGAATTAACAGAAGATGCTTTGCAGCAGATTGTTGCGGACAATGAAAAAGTAGTTGTACAGTACGGTGCAACATGGTGTGGAAACTGCAGAATCATGAAGCCGAAGTTTAAAAAACTGGCGGCAGAAAATGAAGAAATTCCTTTCTATTATGTGGATGCAGAGAAACTTCCTGAAAGCCGAAAACTGGCAAAAGTAGACAACCTACCTACCTTTGCGGTTTTTAAAAACGGTGAACTTTTAAACCAGGTTCAGACCAATCAGGCAGAAAGTCTTATTAATCTTTTTAACGAATTAAAATAATGAAATTACCTATCATCAGACAGTTTTATCAGACCCAGACTCCGGAAAACCTGGAGACGGCACTGGAGGTTCTGGAAGCTTTTTCAGAATTCAGAGGAACCACCGAAGAGGATCTGAACGTTGCGGGGGAATTGATTACGAATATTTGCGGAGCTCTGGAAGTACACAGCAATGTGAAAAACGGAATGAGCGAAAGAGACGCGCTGAACGGTTTTGCCCAGAAAGTTTTGGGATCGATCGATAAATAAACCAGAAACATATACAAAAGAAAGGCGGGAAAAATTTTCCCGCCTTTCTTTTATTGTTAATCGTCGTTATCGTGACGTTTCCCTTCTTTATTCTTGTACTTTTTGTCTTTTTTATCACCGTATTTCGAATACTTTCTGTCATCGTCATTTCTCCAGTTACCGTCTCTGTTATCGTTCCAGTTACCGTTTCTTTTTTTCATCTGTCCGGGTGCATAGTCTTTGGCTTTTCCGCCATATATTTTTTTAGCCTGTCCCGGAGGAAGCCTTTTGGCATCGCTGTTAGGATAATACACATTCCCGTTTCCGTTTCTTGCAATAACGCCCGGCTGGCCGTAAACGTCACCACTCTTGATCACCCGGCCGTTTCGGTACACATTACCGTTTCTGTCCCGGTATACTTCACCTTCTCTGTAAACTGTACCTTCTGGCGTTCTGAATACCGTACCGCTGTTTGAAGGATAGTTTCCGTTTCTGGTGATAACACCAGGCTGGCCGTATACGTCACCGGTCTGTATCACGCGGCCGTTCTGGTATACGTTACCGTTTCTGTCCCGGTAAATTTCGCCTTGTCTGTACACTGTACCGTCAGATGTTCTGTATACCGTACCGTTGTTGGTAGGATAGTTTCCCGGGTAACTGTTGGGATTACTATTCCCGTATACATCATTTGCTGCACCGCACGAAGCCAGTGTAAAGGCTAAACCTGCTGCTGCAGCTATTTTAAATAAATTCTTCATTTTTAAATTTTTTAAAGATTTACTTACAGGTTTCAATCTTAATGCCAAACTTGAAAATGAAGTATAAAATTACAGCCTTTAAACCAGGAAACCCCATTCCGAAGCGTCTTTCGGCTTTGTCATTAAACTCCCGTGACCTTGCTGCGTCTTTCCAGAAGTACGATATCGCGCCACCGTCCATTCATCTCTCCTATTTTCTCCCGGATGCCCACTTTTCTGAAGCCGAACTTCTCATGAATAATGATGCTTGGCTGGTTTTCCGGAAATATCCCTGCCTGAAGCATCCAGAATCCGTGTTCTTCGCTGGACAGAATTAATCTTTGAAGCAGCATCGAACCCAACCCCTTTCCCTGAATTTCATCAGCAAGATAAATGCTCACTTCCGCCACGCCTTTAAAGCAATCGCGGCTGCTGACCGGTTGCAGCGCCGCCCATCCCACCACATGTTCATCCTCATCTTCCAGAACAAGCCTGCAGATTTTGAAAAACTTATTGTCCCACGCGTCCCAGCTCGGTGCAGCGGAATCGAAGGTGGCGTTACCTCCTGCGATCCCCTGTTCAAAAATCTCAATTACTTTTGCGCCGTCACCGGGCAGCATATCACGGATTTCGTAGTTCATTATTTTAATGGTATTTCTTTTTAATTCTTCGTTTGATTCTTGAATAATGGATCTGTTTATCGGTCTCATTTTCCGAAATCACGCTGATGTTGCCGTCCACCTCCATCACTGAAAGTTTCACCTCTTCCACTGTTTCCACCCCATGCTCGCGGATGGACTCTTCCAGTTCATCTACGGTAATTTCTGCCTTGACTAAATTTTCTCTCAGCAATTTTCCGTCCCGGATCAGAATGACCGGATCTGACTCCAGAAAGCTTTTCACTTTCGGATTGTTGAACATCAGTTTCTTCAGTAAAAAATTAGCAAGAAAAAGCACCGATGCTGCAATGAGACCGCCTTCAAGTGATGTATTTTCCCCTACCATTGCATTCTGCACGGCATTGGATATAAGCAGCAGCAACACAACGTCACCTGCATTAAGCTGCGACAGCTGGTTTTTCCCGAAAATACGGATCCCGGCCACCATGAAAAGGTAAACACAGAGCGAGCGCAGCACAATATTCAGAAGGTCTTCCACGGATAAATTTTATTAAAGATAAATAAAAACCCGGTTTCCCATGCTATTCAAAGATTCTGCCAAAACATTTTTCTGGGTTACCGTCTGATTCCGAATAAAAAACCTGCCGGAATTTTAAATTCTGACAGGGTGATGTATTAAAAGAAAAAAGTGAAAATTACGCTTCCAGTTCTCTTTTTAAGTATTTTGCGGTTAATGATTTTCTTGATTTGGCAACCTCTTCCGGCGTTCCTTTCGCGATGATCTCACCGCCTTTGTTACCGCCTTCCATTCCGACATCAATGATGTGATCCGCCAGTTTGATGACATCCAGATTATGTTCAATGATGATGAATGAATTTCCAAGGTCTACCAGTTTGCTGATAGCATCCATCAGTACTTTTACATCCTCAAAATGCAGCCCTGTTGTAGGTTCATCCAGAATATACAGCGTATTTCCTGTCTGTCTTTTGGCCAGTTCGGTGGCGAGCTTAATCCGCTGTGCTTCCCCGCCCGAAAGTGTAGTAGACTGCTGTCCCAGCGTGATATATCCCAACCCGACATCCTGTAAGGTTTTCACCTTTGCAAAGATTTTCGGGATCGGCTGGAAAAACTCCGTTGCTTCATCGATGGTCATTTCCAGCACATCGGAAATTGATTTTCCTTTGTACCGTACTTCCAGAGTTTCGCGGTTAAAGCGTTTTCCGTTGCAGGTTTCACAGTGGACATACACATCCGGCAGAAAATTCATTTCAATCACCTTCAGACCGCCGCCCTGACAGGTTTCGCATCTTCCGCCCTTGACATTGAACGAAAATCTTCCTGCTTTGTATGCCCGTATTTTCGATTCCGGAAGTTCTGCGAACAGATTTCTGATATCGGTAAACATTCCGGTATATGTTGCCGGATTGGAACGCGGCGTCCTTCCAATCGGCGCCTGATCCACATCCACGATTTTGTCGATATGCTCAATACCTTCAATCTTTTTGTAAGGCAGAGGCTCCTGAACGCTGCGGTAGAAATGTCTGTTGAGAATCGGGTATAATGTTCCGTTGATGAGTGAAGATTTTCCGCTGCCTGAAATCCCGGTCACCACGACCAGTTTCCCGAGCGGCACCTCAAGATTTACATTCTTAAGGTTATTTCCGGACGCGCCTTTCAGTACAATCGATTTTCCGTTTCCGGGTCTTCTGGTTTCGGGGATCTCAATCTTCCGTTTCCCGGTCATATAATCGGCGGTAACGGTGTCGGCCTTCAATAAGTCCTTAGGTTTGCCCTGCCAGAGGATTTCACCACCAAATTTTCCTGCTCTCGGACCGATATCCAGCACCTCATCAGCTTCCAGAATCATGTCTTTGTCGTGTTCCACCACGAGAACAGAATTTCCGATATCGCGGAGATGTTTCAGTGAATTAATCAATCTTTCGTTGTCCCTCTGGTGGAGTCCGATGGACGGCTCATCCAGAATATACAGTACATTCACGAGCTGAGATCCGATCTGTGTTGCGAGACGGATCCGCTGCGATTCACCGCCGGAAAGGGTACGTGAACTGCGGCTCAGACTCAGATATTCCAGCCCTACATCGAGCAGAAACTGAAGCCTTGTTTTGATTTCTTTGAGAATTTCATGGGCGATAATCTGATGTTTTTCGCTGAAAGTATCTTCCACGTCATTCAGCCAGTCCATAAGGTCGGATAAAGAAAGCGCGTTGATCTGCGCAATGTTTTTACCGTCAATCTTGAAACTCAGACTGGATGGCTGAAGCCGTGTTCCTTTACATTCGGGGCAAACTTCTTCAGTTGTGAAATGTCTTTCGAGCAAAACCGCATCGTAGCTGTCCTTGTCATCGATCATCTCATTGATCAGCGGAACCAGACCGTCGAAACTCACCTTTATTTTCTTTGTAATTCCTGCGTACTTCAGATCTTTATTGAATTCTTTATGGCAGCCGTGGTAGATATAATCCAGTGCCTCGGCAGGAATATCTTTGAACGGCGTCGCCAGACCAAGTCCGAAGATTTCAAGAATATTTTTAAGCTGTCCAAGTATCCATTTATTGGATTTAATATCGTTCAGAGGAACCAAAGCGCCCTGATTGATGGAAAGTTTGGGGTTCTCGACAAAATAATCGGTGTTGACTTCTTTGATGGTGCCGAGCCCTTTACAGTGAGGGCAGCTTCCTTTCGGGGAATTGAAGGAAAAGGTATTCGGTTCCGGCAAAGCCATCGAATATCCGCTTTCCGCATCCATGAGGTTTTTGGAGAAATATTCAATCTCCTCGGTTCCGAGTTTCTGAATGCCGATGGTTCCCTCTCCCATCTGCATGGCCGTTTTCAGCGATTTCTCCATCCGGTTTTCTGAGGCGTTTTCCCCGATGATCCAGCGGTCGATGACGATATCGATATCGTGGGTTTTGTAACGGTCGAGTTTTAAGTCTGCCTCAATATCCTGCAGTTCACCGTCAATCCTTGCCTGGCCGTAGCCTTTCTTTGACATCTGGATGAAAAGTTCGTGGTAATGTCCTTTTCTGGATCTCACCACCGGTGCCATCAGCATTACTTTTTCGCCCTTATAGTTTTCCCGGATGACGTCGATGATCTGTTCTTCGGTATAACTCACGAGTTTTTTGCCGGAGTTTAAAGAGTAGGCATCGGAAACCCTTGCAAAAAGCAGCCTCAGGTAATCATAGAGTTCGGTAACCGTTCCTACAGTGGAACGCGGGTTTTTATTGGTGGTTTTCTGTTCAATGGCGATTACCGGGGAAAGTCCGTCGATCTTGTCAACATCAGGTCTTTCCAGGCCGCCGAGGAACTGTCTTGCGTAAGCTGAAAAGGTTTCGATATACCGTCTCTGCCCTTCAGCAAAAATGGTATCGAAAGCGAGTGAAGATTTTCCGCTGCCTGATAAACCGGTAATCACCACGAGTTCGTTTCGGGGGATTTTCACGGAAATATTCTTCAGGTTGTGTTCCCTGGCACCGTAAACTTCAATATATTCTTTAAGATCTTTCATTTTTATGCTCCCGGAATGTGAATTTTCGGGATTGGCAAAATTACGGAATTTTAGCGGCATAAGAAACTGAGAGGGAAACTTTAACGGAAAGGTAAGGCATATTTTAAATCCTGTTTTTAAAGTAAAAGGAAAAGGAGATCAGGACGGTGTTTCACGTGTTTAACCACAGATGGCACAGCGGTTCAAACGGAGGACACAGGGAATGTGAGAATGTTTCAATATTTTCTTTTTTTTAAACTTAACAAAAGTTGAAAATAAGAAGGTATCAAGAACGGAGATTATTTAACCACAAAGGGTACGGCGGTTTAGCGGAGCAGGCAATGAGGAATTTTATAGTGGCTGTCTTTAACCACGGAGGAAACAGGGAATGAAAAAAGCATGAGTACTTTTCCCATTTTTCATTTTCCCGCCTTTTCAGCATTTCTTATCATACATCAATTTCTTCCAGGATAAAGGAGCTTACTTTTGCACAGAAATTTTAACAAAATAATATTTAAAAATGAAAAAGCTATCAATCCTGGCACTTTCCGCAATCCTAGTTGCGGTATCATGTAAAGAATCTAAAACAGACAGCGCATCTACTGCAACAGAGCAGACGGTTGCTGAAAATACCGGCGAAACGTTCACCGTAAATGCTGACAGCAGTGCTGTGAAATGGACCGGTTACCACAAAGGCGGACTTAATCCAAGATTCGGAACCATGAAAACGACAGGAACACTTTCTGTAGAAAACGGAAACCTGACTGCAGGAAGCCTAACTTCTGATATCAGTTCACTCGTAACTGACCCTGCTTCTGTAGATCCTAAATTAAGCGAAGGAAAAACTTCAGCTGATCTTGACGGTCACCTGAAAAGCGCAGATTTCTTCGATGCTGAAAAATACCCAAGCGTAAAATTCGAAATCACCAAAGTATCTGATCTTGCTGCCGGAACTGAAAGCAAAACAGAAGGTGCGAACAAAACAGTAAGCGGAAACCTTACGATCAAAGACAAAACCGTAAACGTTACTTTCCCGGCGAAAGTGGAAATTACTGACGGTAAAGCAAGTCTGCAGTCTAAATTCACCATCAACAGACAGGATTGGGGATTGGCTTACGGTACTGAAGGAGACCCTAAAGACTGGATGATCTCTCAGGAAGTAGACCTTGAACTACACATTGTTGCAGGTAAATAATCCTTGCTGAGATATACGATTAAAGCCGCAGTTTTCTGCGGCTTTTTTTGTGAGGGTGTGAGTACAAGCAACTTATATCGCTGGTTTATCGGTGAAGATCCCCAAACCTTTTCGCTGGGAATAAAGAAATCTCCTCCTCACTTCCAGAACTGATCCTGATAATTCTCAGTTTCAGGGGTGTGGATTTCTGCGAGTTGCAGGCCGATGTCGGTCATCTGCTCTTCGGAAAGGTGTGCTTCCAGATGGGGAAATACGACGCGTTCTTCAAAACGGATGTGGCTGTGAAGCGCTTTGGCAAAATCTTCCAGAAGCCTTCCGTCTTCCGACTGGTTAATGGAACTGACCAGTTTCCGGAGTTCTGCATGTTCCTGCTCCATCAGAAACTGAAGACCGGTATGTTCGGTTTCGGGCAGAACGATGTCCTCTATTTCAAAATGGGCGGAGAGGCTGTGGTGCCAGAAATAATTGATGTATTTCCGGATCCTGGAGTACTCAACATTTTTTTTCAGTCCTTCGCGGATTTTCCAGCAGTAGAGCAGCCCGAAATGGTGGTCTCTGGAAAGCGGCACTAAATTTCCGTTTCTTTTCATGGTATTTAATTAAAAAAAGAACTGCCATCTGCGATGACAGTTCTTCAGGTTTATTATTATCTTTTTCCTTTGAGCGACCAGCCGGTTTTCAGGCCGATGATGAAGATCACGAGCAGCAGTTCACCCACCGCGAGCATGATATCACCGGGTACGCGCAGCCATCTCAGGGTGTGCATCATATCGGTCTGCATAAATTCCGCGGAACGGGCATACCAGTATCCTTCCTTGATGGACGCCACCGACTGCATGATGCCGATCGGCAGAAGACTGATGGTAACCATTACCAGCAATCCGATATTGGTCAGCCAGAAAGCCCAGCCGATTAATTTATCATTCCATTCCCGGTCCGGATACAGACCTCTCAGCATAAACATCATCAGTCCGATTCCAAGAATTCCGTACACTCCGAAAAGTGCGGCGTGACCGTGGACGGCTGTCGTATTCAGTCCCTGGATGTAATATAATGCGATGGGCGGATTAATGGCGAATCCGAAGATTCCCGCGCCCAGAAAGTTCCAGAAACACATCGCGATGAAACAGTAGATGGGCCATTTGTAGGCCTGTATCCATTTGGTGGATTTACTGATCTGGTAGTTCTGATAAGCCTCAAATCCGATCAGTACGAGCGGCACGATCTCCAGTGCGCTGAATGTTGCTCCAAGCGCTAAAACCGCGGTTGGGGTCGCACTGAAATACAGGTGATGGAAAGTTCCCAAAATACCTCCTGCCAAGAAAATAATTGTCGAAAAAAGTACGGCATGAGTCGCAGCTTTCAGTCTCAGCAGTCCCAGTCTGGTAAACAGGAATGCAGCAACCACGGTAGCAAACACTTCAAAGAATCCTTCAACCCAAAGGTGAACCACCCACCAGCGCCAGTATTCGGCAATCGCCATGTGGGTCTGTCTTCCGTACATCAGTCCGGCTCCATAGAACATCGCAATCGCTACTGCGGAAAGGGTGAAGAGCAGGAGTAAATGTCTGTCCCCGTCTTTTCTTTTGAGGGCAGGAAGCAATGCTCTTACCATCAGCACCAGCCAGAGAATCAGACCGACGAGCAACAGGATCTGCCATATGCGTCCGAGTTCCACATACTCGTAACCCGAATGTCCCCAGAGGAAATTATCCACATAGCCGAGTTTCTGCATGACGCCGAGCCACTGCCCTGTTAGAGAGCCGAAAACCACGATGAGCAGCGCGGCAAACAGTACATTAACGCCCAAGACCTGATATTTCGGTTCGTATCCTGACACGGCAGGCGCAATATAAAGTCCGGTAGCCAGCCATGAAGTCGCGATCCAGAAAATAGCGAGCTGAACATGCCAGCTCCGGGAAACGGACTGAGGCAGGAATTCATCCAGCGGAAATCCATAGAATGCGCTTCCTTCCACCCCGTAATGTGCCGTAATGACTCCGGCCAGCATCTGCACCAGAATGAGCAGGGCTACGATCCAGATGTATTTCAGGGTCGCCCTCATGGATGCGGTAGGTTTCATGTTTCTCAACGGATCTTCCAGAGGCAGGGATTCACTGATTTCCTCTTCCTTATTTCTTGCGTGATAGAATACCAGCAATCCTACACAGCCTAAAAGCATCAGTACGCTGAGACCGGACCACAGGTGAAGCGACGGAGGGGCTACGTTGCCGATCATCTCATCATGCGGCCAGTTGTTGGTGTAGGTCACCTCATCACCGGGGCGGTTGGTAATACATACCCATGCAGCCCAGGAAAAGAAAGCATTCATTTTCGCCATTCTTTCAGGGTCTTTTACGGTATTTTTCGGGATGGCGTACTGATCGCGCAGTTTTGCCATTTCCGGATCGTTCATGAAGATTTTGGAATAGTACTGCGCCAGTTCGGCCTGCACTTCCGCTCTTTCGGGGGAAACGGTGATGGTATTGGTAGCTTCATCCAGCGTATTTTTCCGGATTTCTTTTCGCAGCAGCACCTGATATTTTGCCTGTTCGTCATCCGGCAAGTCTTTATAGATTTTACCGTCTTTTTTTGCAATTCTGTCCAATAGGAGCAAAGATTCGCGGTGCAGGTAATCGGCACTCCAGTCGGGTGCGATGTAGGCACCGTGTCCCCAGATGCTTCCTACCGTCTGGCCTCCGATGGACTGCCAGACATTCTGGCCGTCTTTGATCTCCTGACCGGTGGTCACTACTTTTCCTCCCGTGGTGATGACCTTATCAGGAACGGGCGGGATTTTTCTGTAAATTTCCACGCCATAGAAAATTAAAACGGCGAAGGAACCAATGATGACCGCGGCAAGCCAGGTCCATAATTTTTTAGTTGTCATATATAGTTTGTTAAGATTTTTAAGGAGTCGGGTGAGCTTTTATTCTATTTTATTTATAAAACACTTTTTGGTGTTTTATTATTGTAAATTTTTTTTATTCTTTTAGAAAGGTCAGTTTTAAATCGAGGTTTTCAACGAACATCTGGATTTTTGAACTTTCAAGCATTTCTTTAATATGATGTCTCACGTGCACGAAACGGTCGTGAATGGGACATGGGTGGTCTTCGGAACATTCATGAAGTCCGAAACCGCACCCGGAGAAAAGCTTATCCCCGTCGATCTCCCGGACAATATCCGCAACAGACTGGCTCAGGTTGGCCGCATTCATATAGAAACCGCCGTTCGGTCCTTTTGCAGACTGCACGAACCCTTTTCTGCTGAGATCCTGAAGAATCTTCGCAATAAAATATTCGGAGGATCCGATCCCGGAAGAAATTTCTCTGATCCCTACCCTGCCGCCGTCTTTCGACTGCTGCGCGATATAGATGAGGGCACGGATGGCGTATTCGCAGGTTTTAGAAAACATTGTTATTATTTACCCTGCAAATATAATAAGCGCTGAGAATAAAACACTCATATGTCTTTTATTATTATCCTGATATTTGTCACGCCTTCCACTTCTCAGTCCTCATTAACCCAGCCGGAAGAAATAAAACGGAGCCAATGTCCGCTATGCGCTTAATTTTCATCAAAGAGCGTGAAATGTATTTTCAAATTATTATTTTTACCGGATTATTGGGAAAACAGCAATTTTCTTTTTCCCTGATCTGATTAACAGTAAAGAATATTTATACGGTAACCATTTATGAAACAGCGCCTTGGATTTTTAGTTTTTCTTTTTTTTTCCTTATCCCTTTACAGTCAGCAGAATTTAAGCGCTGATGAGCTGTTCCAAAAAGCAAGGACCGCCGCTTTCGAACAGAAAGACTATCCTACCTCCATCGCTCTTGCGCAGCAGGCGCTGCAACAGTCTCCTGATTATACTGATATTTCGGTCTTTTTAGGACGGCTGTATACGTGGAGCGGAAATACGGAGGCAGCGAGAAAAGCATTTTCCTCTCTTTTGGAGAAAAAGGTGCAGGATGAAGATTTCTTTCTGGCTTATGCTTCCCTGGAATACTGGAATGACCAAAATTCAAAAGCAGTTGAAATCCTCGATCAGGGGCTGGCTTATCATCCGCAATCGGAACAGCTTCTCCTGCTGAAAGCCAAAGCCGAGACTGCAGACCGTAACTATGAAGCAGCGGATCAGACGGTTGCAAAACTGCTGGCACAGAATCCGAAAAACACAGAAGCAAGGGAACTCGCCGTAAAAATCAATGATCTGAATGCGAAGAATGCCATAGGTCTCAGCTACAGTTATTCCCATTTCGATAAGCAGTTTACCGACGACTGGCATATGGCTGGAATCAGTTATAAAAGAGTGACGCCGGTAGGATCTGTTATTCTTAAGGGAAATTATGCCAATAAATTTGCGGAAAGCGGCACTCAGTTTGAAATCGAAGCCTATCCGAAACTTTCCAAAATGTTTTATCTCTATGTCGGTGCAGGCTATTCGAATGACGTCGGCATTTTCCCGAAATACAGAACAGGTGCTTCCCTCAACGCCAACCTTCCGAAAAGTTTTGAAGCGGAAATCGGTTACAGGCAGCTGTATTTTACCGACAATATCTGGTTATATACCGCATCTGTAGGGAAATATTATAAAAACTTCTGGTTCAATATCCGCACCTATATCACGCCGGATCATCAGAATATTTCGCATTCCTATACCGGAACGGTAAGATACTACCCGAAAGGAGGCCAGGATTATTTTGCTTTTCAGGCCGGAACAGGGATCAGCCCTGAAGAGAACCGGAGCAATCTGCTGGAAAACGAAACCTTTAAACTCAAAACCTTTAAGCTGGGCGCTGAATACAATTTTTCGGTACAGAAGACCAATCTGTTTTCAGTATCCGCGATGTATTTCAATCAGGAATTCCGCCCGAATGTTAAAGGAAACCAGTTTGATCTCTCCCTGGGATACACGAAAAAGTTCTAGAATTTCGCTGAAGTTTTTTTCATAAAATTAACCATGACCGAATCCGGCATGAGCTGATTGGTGGAATAAAATCTGGCGTTGCGGCTTTTGAAATCGTCGAAATATCTTTTCACTCTGGTGTTGGCAGCGGGATCGCTGACCTCATCCTCTTCCATATTGTTCAGAAGCAGCAGCTGCTGGTCTTCCAGATGATAAAAACCGTACTCGAAATCGATCAGCTGATTTTTACTTTTCATGATCGGGATTCCGCTGGAGGTCAGATCTGAATCTGATTTCAGTCCTTTTCCGACCCAAGCCACGGTTTTCGGCGTGCTCAGCTGATAGTTGTTTCGGTAATAGGCCAGAATTGAAGGCGCGACATCAAAATGACTCACGATCTTTTTAAAATGTTTTGCTTCTTTCAGCAGCGGCGAGTAAATCAGCAGCGGTACATGGTAACGGTCGATCTTGGACTGCAGGGTAATTTCGGGCATACTGTGGTCACCGGTAATAACAAAAACGGTATTTCCGAAATCCGGACGTTTGCGGTAATCATCGAAAAACCGCTTTAACGCGTCGTCGGCATTCAGTACAGAAACGAGCTGCTTTTTATGCTGGCCTGCCCATTTCTTCTGCTCAAGTGAAAGCTGACCCGACTGCATTCTCTGCGCATATAATTTTTCGTAGTAATCATTATTATTGATTAAAAACGGACTGTGAGTCGACAGCGTCAGAATGATACTGAAATAAGGTTTCGTTTCGGGTTTCTGCACCTGAAGCATTTTGGAAAATACGGCCTGGTCCTCATATCCCCAGCTTTCTCCGTTATTGGCCGGCAGTTTTTTAAAGGGAGCTTTAAAAGAAGCTTCATCCACAATATGATCCACCTGAGCATAATTCAGGAACTCTTTGGTTCTGTCAAATGCCGCGTTTCCACCATAGAAAAAAGAGGTTTCAAATCCGTTCTTTTTCAGAATATTAAACAGATTGAAATGTCCGGGTGTTTTTTCAATTTCCATAAATCCGTTCTTTCCGAAAGGCAGGGAGCCGGTCATCGTAGGAAGTACAGAGAAGGTTCTTCCCGAAGAACTCAGGTTATTTTCCCAGTAGAGACTTTTTCCTGCCAGGGAATCGAGGAAAGGCGTGAAGTTTCCGATGTATCCTTTAGGAGAACTGTAGGCATGGCCCATTCCTTCCAGCACCACGAACACGAGGTTCGGAACTTTATCGGAAGTATTCATATAAGGTCCTAAAAAGTCTGGGGTATTTTCTTTTCTCCAGAAAGGAAAATTGGGATCCAGCATTTCGGCGTTCACGGCAAAACTGTCTGTCCCGCCCAGTAAACCTGCAATTTCAGGATACTCATTCACGACATTATCTACGTTTGAATTAAAGAAGTAAGCCCATTTGCTTTTGGCAGCATTGCGGTCGAATTCATTCACATTGTTCAGGGCAAACGCATCTGTGGGAATAAAAAAAGCCAGCAGCCCAAGGCCCATGAACACCGCGCCTGCGTATACCGTTTTGAAAGCAGATCTGGAAGCGAGCCAAAAAGGGATGACCGCCATGGCAATCAGAATTAAGGCTAAGGCAATATTCCCGGTGCTCAGCATTCCGCTGGCCTGCAGGATCTGATTCATTTCAGCTTTATTATAATACAGAAGGTCAGCGCCCAAAAGATTTTTTGATTCAGAGAAATAAATGAACAGAAGATACTGACTGATCACCACAGCGGAACCGGCAATAATGACCAGTGCTTTTGCCCAGTTTTCTTTAACAAAATTCACCAACAGGTAAATGATTCCCAGTCCGAAAATGAGTCTGAAAACAAACAGGAGATTCTCAACGAAAAGATTCCTGGCGATAAGCGCATCATTTTGGTCGGAAAAATGATAGCGGTACCAAGCCCACTCCGCAGAAACGCCGAGCAGGAAAAGAAATAAAAACACAGCCGCGAAAACGCCCCAGTTTCTGAGGCCTACTTTTAAAATGGCTGCCAGCCTTTCCTTCAGCGGCAGGTCTTTGGCGGTCTGATTGAAGCCCTGTCGGGTCATTTCTCCCCAGGCATGGGATTTTTTAAAATAGTCGATAAATCCGCTGACCCCGGCGCGGACGACGAGAGGGTGGAAATAAAAAGGTTCCAAAATCGCTGTGGTGATCAGGGTGGTGAAATCTTTTCTCTTGTTATACACCTGATGACTCACCAGATCGACCAAAATCGCATAGATGGAAAATAGAAATCCTGTCGAAATCACCAGTGCAAAGAGGACCAGAAAGAAAGGCCAGCTGATGATTCCCAATAAAAGAAAGACAATAAAAACGATATATCCGAAGAACTCCACCAGCGGGCCGAGGAATTCAAAAAAGAACCAGTACGGCAGACTCACCATTCCGAGTTTGCCATATTTGGGGTTGAACATGAGTTTGCGGTGTTTCCAGAGGGTTTCCATGGTGCCGCGCATCCATCTGTTGCGCTGCTTTTTAAGGATTTCTTTGGTTTCGGGAGCTTCGGTCCAGCATAAAGGATCGGGAATCGTCACCACTTCATAGGGTTCGTTTTTCTCTTCCATATACTTGCGCATTCTCACAACGAGTTCCATGTCCTCGCCGACGGTCTTGCGGTCGTAACCGCCGCATGCCAGCACAATTTTCCGGTCGAATACGCCGAAAGCTCCGGAGATCAGAATCAGTCCCGAAGCGCGCGACCATGCCATCCGACCGAGCACAAAAGCACGGATATATTCCAGCGCCTGAGTTCTTCCCAAAAGGCTTTTGGGAATATTCACGTCCACGATTTTACCGTTTTCGATCTTACAGTTGTTCGCGAGCCTGATGACCCCGCCACAGGCAATTACTTTTTTATCGGTCTGCTCCAGGAAAGGTTTGGCCAGTTTCAAAATCGCATCCTGTTCCAGAATACAGTCCACATCAATACAGACGAGATATTCGCCGGAAGAAATATTCACGCCGACATTCAGGGCATCTGCCTTACCGCCGTTTTCTTTGTCGACCACGATGAGTTTTCTGAACGCCGGATTTTTACTTTTATAGATTCCCCGGATGGCGTTGGTCTCAATGTCTCCCTGAACGAAGAACGCAGCTGATTCCAGTTCGTAAGCTTCGATGAGCTTCTGCATGGAATCGTCCTTGCTGCCGTCATTCACAATGATAATTTCCAGATTGTGATAATAAAGGGAAAGCAGTGACCTTACATTTTCCACCACCGTCATTCCTTCATTATAAGCGGGCGCAATGAGACTGAAAGCAGGTGCATTCGGATTTGCGGCAATAATGCTGTAATCGGTAAAGGTATTCTGCTTTTTATAATGGATGACCGCGCCGAGGGCATAAATCCCAATCCATCCGTAGATGACGACTACGGCGGCACCGTAAATCAAAAACAGCCAGATGATGAGTTCGTAGATAAGGTGTGCAAAGGTTAACATATTTTTTCCTGAAGGGCGTGTTTGATAATTTGAATTAATTCTTCTGAGGACTCAGAATCGCGGGAAATCCGGTTTAAATATTCCTGATGACCGAGGGTGAACAGCGCTTCGGCTGCCTGAATCCTGATGCCGGCGGCGGAATGTTCCAGAAGCTGCTGCTTCAGAAAACCCACAGAACGCTGGTCGCGGGAAATTTCCATCACGCGGAGAATTTCGAGCTGTACTTCTAGGGGCTGCTCAGGGAAAGAGCCGGCGAGAGCGTGCATTGTCTGATCATTCTCCAGCGACAGCAAAGTCTGCACTGCACGGATCCTTACCTCAGAAGAAGGATGACTGAGTAAATGCCATACAGAAGGGTAAAATGACAGCATCTGGAATTTTCTCAGCAGACTGAGGGTGAAAATAATTACCGTGTTGTTGGGACTCCGGAGCCAGCCGTTTACTTCCTGCTCACAGTTTTCAGGGATGGCTGTCACCGAAATCAGCAGCCTGAGCTGCTGCCAGTCGGAAATTTTATGGGTTTCTGTATCGAGAAAACGCAGGCCTTCAAATCCTTTGAAAGCCACCATTGCATATTGGGCTTCCTGATACACCGCGGGAGAAGGATGGGAAAGCAGCGCTGTTATTTTGGGAACCGCGGCTTCCACTTTCATCGACGTGAGTTCCTGAATTCCTCCTGCAATGAGATAGGCTTTTTTTTGGCTGAGCTTGCTGAATGCTTCCTTTTCCAGATTATACGCACGGAAAAGATCCTTGATTTCTTCGTGGGCGGTGCCTGAGAATTTTTTCTCTGAGCCTACGAGCTTTTCGAGAAAGAGATCCCGGAATGAGGGATTGTCTGAAACTTCCGTAAATTCACCGTCGGCGGCGCTTTCCTCTTTTCCGAAGACGATAACTTGTGATACCTTTTTATCGATAATGCGCGACCAGTTAGAAATATGCAGCAGTTCTCTGTACTGGCTGAAGCTGTAAAAGAGCACTGCAATGATTAACAGCAGCACCACGACCAGCATGCCGAGAAAAGTAAGAAAGAGTTCGTGAATGGTAATATTCAGCAGCACCATATCATTATTTAAACAGTAAACCTTTTGATCCTCAGCATCAGCTCATTGGGGCTGAAAGGCTTCACGATAAAGTCGGCAGCGCCCAGCCCGAAAGCATTGAGCACCACTTCTTCCTGACCCATGCTGGAAAGCATAATCACAGGGGTTTTTCTGCCAGTTTTCTGCACCGCGGAAAGAATTTCAATTCCGGATGCAAAAGGCATCATGATATCGGTAATGATCAGGTCTACCTCAGTATTCTGTATGGTTTCTATGGCTTCTTTTCCGTTGCGGGTGAGGATCACTTCACAGCCTTCTTTTACTAATTTATGTTCAATGGTCTTTAAAATAAGTTCGTCGTCTTCCGCGATTAAAATCAACATAATTCTTCTAATTTATCAGTTCCTTAATTAATTCAAGCCCCGTTCTGATCTCCTGAACAACCGCTCCGTGAAGCGCTGAATATTCAGGAAGATCCAGTTCTTTTTCCCATTTACCGGCCATTTCTGCCAGTCTGAACAGTCCGGCAGTTCCGGCAGTTCCCTTGAGTTTATGGAGTATTTTTTTCAGTTCTTCTGTATCTTTTTGGTCTGCTGCCGCTTTTAGATTTTCTTCAGAGCTGCTCAGTTCCTGGAGGACCAAATTTAAGAACATTTCCTGGAACGCCTCATCATCGCCGACCTGCTCATTGAGATGGTCGAGACTCAAATGCTTTTCCAGCTGGATTGAAGATGCAGGTATTTTCTCTGTTTCGCGGGTGAGATGCTTCTGTAACATTTCGGAAAGATCGGCCTGTCTCAGTGGTTTCGGCAAGAAATCATCCATTCCTGCCTCCAGGCATTTTTCCTTTTCTCCAAGTACATTGCCGGCAGTAACTCCTATAATGGGAACCTGGAGATATCCGGACAGCATCCTGATCTGTCTGGTGGCTTCGATCCCATCCATCACGGGCATCTGAACATCCATCAGTACCAAGCCGAAAGTTTCTTCCCTGCACGCTTCAAGTGCCTGAAGACCGTCGGTTTTTTCGGTTAAATCGGCATCCGGCATGATGGCCTGCATCATTTTACTGTTCAATACCATGTTCACCGGATTGTCGTCCACCAATAACACCTTCAAGGCTGAAGGGAATAATGAGGCCTGAGATTTTTCCTGTGCAGAGCTGATTTCGCCTGCATCCCTTACGGTGTGCTGCACCGCACGTCTCAGGGTATTATAAAGTTCTTCAGATTTAATCGGTTTGAGGAGGCAGTAAGATTTTTCGTCCTTTCTGAAAGCATTGATGACCTCATGCTCTTCTGAGGAAGTATGCAGCACCACCAAAGGTGACAATTCTTCCTGGCTGCTGAACATTTTCTTGATTTTCTCAATGGTTTCCAGACCGGAAATATGCGGCATGTGATAATCCATTAAAATCACATCAAAACGTTCGCCTTTCGTGAGGATATCGAGGGCTTCCAGCCCGTTGGCCGCCAGCTTTGATCCGATGTTTTTATAGGCCAGCATATGCTGCATGATGATTCTGTTATTTTCATTGTCATCAACAATCAGCACGTTTTTTACCGGCAAATCTTCAAGATCGGTATTTTCTTCTGCACCATTGGCTTCATAAGGAATTTCGATTTCAAAACAGAATACCGAACCGTTTGCCACTTCGCTGGTCAGCGTAAGCTGACTTCCCATATATTTGAGAATATTATTGGAGATGGTAAGTCCTAAACCGGTTCCGCCAAAGCGTTTGCTCACGGAACTGTCTTCCTGGGTAAACGCATCGAAAATGCGCTGCTGTTTGTCCAGCGGAATTCCGATCCCGGTATCTCTTACCGCAAAGCGAAGGGTGACCTTTTCTGCATCCATGCTGAGTTTCTCCACCTTCAGCTCAATTTCGCCATGTTCGGTAAATTTCACGGCATTCCCGAGCAGGTTAATGAGGACCTGTTTGATCCTGGATTCGTCCAGAAACAGTGTTTTCGGGAGTCCCTGTTCAATATTCAGCAACAGTTCAATGCCTTTGCGCTGAGACTGATACAAAATCACATTTACCACCTGACTCACCAGGTCATAGACATTGGATCTGTCGATGAGCAGTTCCATTTTTCCCGATTCTATTTTGGAAAAATCCAGAATATCGGTGATGATGCTCAGCAGACTTTCGCCGGATTCGTTGATATAATTCAGGTACTGGGTCTGCATCTCGTTGAGCGGCGTTTTCAGCAGCAGATCAGAGAAGCCGATCACGCCATTGAGCGGTGTACGGATCTCATGACTCATATTCGCAAGAAATTCGGATTTTGCTCTGTTGGCAAGATCGGCAGTTTCTTTGGCTTTTTTAAGCTCAGCATTGGCATTAACGACCTCAGTCATGTTCTGCGCAGAAACAATAATACCTCCGACTACCTTTTCGGAAAGATACCACGGGCTTACCTCGAGATGATAATGCTGCGGCTCTTCTTTGCCGGGAACCTGTATGGTAAGGTCTTCGTCCTTATAATTTTTGCCTCTCAGGGCATCACGGTATATTTTCTTTCTTTCTTCGGGGGCGTTCGGGGAAATCTCAAAGATGTGCCTGCCAATGAGTTCCATGCCGTTCATTGAAAACTCATCCATCCAGTTTTTGCTGACGGTAAGGTAATTCAGATCCCGGTCAAACATCGCTACGGCATTGGGAACATCACTGACGAAGGACTGCAGCATTGCTTCCTTTTTCGCCAGTTCGAGATAGGTATTTTTGAAGGCATCAATATCCTGAATAATGCCGAATATTTTGGTACATACGCCGTTTTCAAACTCAGGGATTCCTTTTACCCTTACCCAGATTTCCATGCCATCCTGACGTTTCAGCTTTACTTCCTCGTCATAGGCGAAACCTTCTGTGACTGCTCTTGTAAACAGAAAACGCATGCGTTCCCCGTTTTCTTCGCCATAAAAGTTCAAAGCATTTTCGAGATCCGGAACAAAATCTCTGCTGACTTTATGAATCTCTCTTGCTGAACGGGACCAGAACACGGTATTGTTTTTAAGGTTCACCTCCCAGCCGCCTACCTGAGCCACCTCACTGGTCTGCTCAAGAATTTTTCTGGTGTGCATCAGATCCTTTTCCAGCGCTACCCTTTCGGTAATGTTCAGGGCGGTACTCATCACGTAAGGATTTCCTTTTTCATCTGTTTCCACCATATTGTGATACATCCAGATGATCTCCTTACCCTCTTTTGTTTTCAGCACCATATTCCCAACGTCCTCCCCATTTTCTTTAACCCTTTCCAGATACTGTTCCAGGAAAGGCCAGTGCTGTGCTGGCATCAGTTTTTTTAAGGTCAGTCCTTTGGTTTCTTCCTCAGAATAATTCAGGGTTTCGCGTCCTTTTTCGTTTACCGCAAGAATATTGCCTTCCATATCGTGCATGCTCATGAGACCGATGGCATTTTCAAAGAAGTTCCTGAAACGGCGTTCGGAGATTTCAAGCTTTTGGTTTTCTTCCACCAGTCTGGTGATGTTTCTTCCAAAACAAAAAATCTCGGTGTGATTCTGATTCTGTTTTAAATGCCATTCGATGACCGCAGGGTGATTTCCTGCAGTCCGGGTTGTGGCAGTAAATACCAGTTCGTCCTCATTTCCCGGAAAATTATTCATCAGCCGGCGTAATTCTTCACCCCCGTCTCCCAGAATACTTAAAAAGTTCTGATCAACAGCCTCATGTTTCTTTAAGCCGAACGTCTCCTCAAATGAAGGATTCACCTCTTTGAGTTTGAAACTGTTATCCAGAACACAAATCAAATTATTGGTAATGCTGAAGGTTTCCTGAAAATATTCAGCCTGAAGATTTTTTTTCTTTCCGATCAGAATTTTGGTAATGGCTTCCCCCATCTTTTTAAGGGAAGAAATCTGTTTTTCTGAAATGGTTTTAGGCTGATAGTCGATCACGCAGAGGGTACCCAGTGCAAAGCCCTCCTCATCGATCAGCGGCACCCCTGCATAAAAACGGATTCCGCCGGCGATCACCAATGGATTCTGCGATGATCTGGGATCCTGGAAAGTGTCATTGATAATCAGCACTTCCCTGCTTGCAATGGCATACTGACAGATGGTGTTTTCGCGGTCTACAAAATCGAGATCCATGCCGACGCAGCTCTGTATGGTCTGGGTTTTTTCTTCCATCATCGCAATGAGCGATGCCGGACAGTCGGCAATCAGGCATGCTCCTTCCGCAAAAACATCAAGCTCCGGATCCTTTCCCAAATGCAGGAGATTAAAAAATTCCAATTTCTTGATTCTTTCTTCTTCATTTTCAGGAAACGGGTATGATATCATAAATTATTTTTGCTTGAATGGTAAACTTGATTTCAAAACCTAACCTGTTGAAATCCGTTTCAAAGATAGTATTTCAGTACGAAATTTAATAAATATTTGAAATTTTAACATTCAATACCCGCCGCAGGCACTATTCAAAAAAAAATGAGTCACAGCTGATGCTGGAACCCATTTTGAGTGGAGGATATCGGGATCGAACCGACCACCTTCCCGAAAGCTTTCGGGACGCTCCAGCCAAATTTCGCCCATTGCCCTATTATGAAGCAGGAACTCATTTACGCTTAAAACAAAAAAACACAAAACATTTCTGTTCTGCGCTTTACCTGTGGAGGATATCGGGAGCGAACCGACCACCTTCCCGAAAGCTTTCGGGACGTTCCAGCCAGATTTCGCCCATTGCCCTATTATGAAGCAGGAACTCATTTACGCTTAAAACAAAAAAGCACAAAACATTTCTGTTCTGCGCTTTACCTGTGGAGGATATCGGGATCGAACCGACCACCTTCCCGAACGCTTTCGGGACGCTCTAGCTACCTATTCGCCTGCAGCCCTATTTTGAATCAGGAACTCAATGTACTTCCTGCTCTTCTTCGCTTTTATTGAACTTTCCCGTGCAATGGCCTCACTCCGGCTTGAAAATCCTTCGGTGTATTTTAATACCCAGTCATCGGATTTCCCGGTAAAATGATCTTTTGAAAAATGATGTTTCCGCATACGCTCTTCAATATCCTGAGTCTGTCCAATATAGTACCGGTTTAATTTTGCCGAATAAAGTATATATACATAATATTTGTCCATGAGACCAAATTTACGCCTAAAACAAAAAACACAAAACAATTTATGTTCTGTGTTTTACCTGTGGAGGATATCGGGATCGAACCGACCACCTTCCCGAAAGCTTTCGGGACGCTCCAGCCAGATTTCGCCCATTGCCCTATTATGAAGCAGGAACTCATTTACGCTTAAAACAAAAAAGCACAAAACATTTATGTTCTGCGCTTTACCTGTGGAGGATATCGGGATCGAACCGACCACCTTCCCGAACGCTTTCTTGACGCTCCAGCCAGATTTCGCCTAACAAAAAAAGCGCAGAACAATTTATGTTCTGCGCTTTACCTGTGGAGGATATCGGGATCGAACCGACCACCTTTAGACTGCCAGTCTAACGCTCTAGCCAGATGAGCTAATCCCCCGTCATCCGGAATGAAATCCGAAAATCAGTTTGCAATGATACAAAAATTTTGCTGCAAATTCCAATTTCAGAATTAATATTTTAAATTTTTAAATAAAGTCTGTTTTCAGGATATCCGGTTTATTTAAATATGTCGCTTATTCTGAAACCACATCCGGTTTTCTAATCATTATTCTTCTTCTCCGCGACCAGAGAAAAAACATGGGGAGCCTTATTCCCCAACTGCGGAATGCGGTATTTTCCTTTTTCATATTCGTCGTTGTGGCGGAAGCATGCATACGGCGACCAGTCGTATTCCTCAAAGGAAGTAAGCAGCAGATTTTCTTTCAGCAGACTGCCGAGCACTTCGGAAGTAGGATGGTTCCACATGACATACTCCTGAACGATCTCTGCGGACTGATCCGCGTAGGTTCCTTCATAAGTCTCGACAATGGGTTTTTCGTTAAAATAACTGTATTTCACATGAGTGAAATCGTCATCAAACATCCAGACCACAGGATGGAATTCTACAAAAACAAGCTTACCTCCGGGTTTCAGAAAATGAGCAATGACCTGAGCCCATTTATCCAGATCGGGAAGCCAGCCGATGGTACCGTAACTCGTGTACACGATATCAAACTTCTGATCTAAAACCTGAGGCAGGTCATATACGTCGGAAACCAAAAACTGAGTATCCGTTCCGCACTTTAAAGCTAAATCCTTTGCCGCTTCAATGGCTTTGTCGGAGAGATCAATCCCCGTCACTTTTGCGCCCATACGGGAAAGTGAAATGGAATCCTGACCGAAATGACACTGCAGGTGCAGAATTTCTCTGTCCTTAATATCTCCTAAAATGCCCAGTTCAATGGAATTTAAAGAATTGCGCCCTTTCACGAATTCGTCCACGAAATAGAAATGGGATTTGAGGTGAGGTGCTACTTTGGCATTCCATGAATTGCGGTTGATTTCAATATAATTTTCCATGGGAGTTTTTTTTGTAAATGTAGTTTTTTTGAAATTATTGGAGGAGTTTACGGGAAACCGTAATGTGGAAAGGATTTGGTGATGTAGTTTTGGATATACATATAAGTTTAATCAGAATATCTGGAATTGAAATCTGTGTTTAGAAATAATTAAACAATACCACAATATGATCGCAAACATCTCCACCGCATTAAAAAGTCACTTTTTAAGACTTTATCAAATTGCCTGTTCAGACGAAAATTTTGATGTTTTAGAAATGAAACAGCTTTACAAATTTGCTGAACAAAGGGGCATTGATGTTCAGCAGCTTCAAAACATTCTCATAGACCCTGTCTTCAGATTGAATATTCCGGAAAAGCTAAATGAAAGAATTGAGTATCTGTATGATTTGGCTGTCATGATTTGGATTGATGGAGTGGTCACCGAAGATGAGTACAATACACTCCGTAAATTTTGCAAAAATTTTGAATTTATGGATGAAAATATCAATCAAATTTGCGATTACCTTTTGGATTGCGCAAAAAAAGAACTGAGTATTCATTCAGTTTTAGAAAATATAAATAATTAGTATGGAAGCAATCAGCAATCTTTTCGCATTGAAAAAGAACATCTCAGACAAAAATGGAGGAGAAAAAAAGTCCGTTCTTGAAGGAGAGGATGAAGTTCAGGTACGTATTACTTATTACCAAAGTGGTTACGGCGCCTCTAAAACGGCTTTAGGCCAGCCCCAGAATTTCAAAGCCTGTCTGGAAAATGTTTATCATAGTTTTGAGAATCAGTGCAGAAAATTAAAAGAGGAGCAGTTAAAATTGAAACAGCCTTACGTTGAAGAAAAAATAAGACAGGAAAGTGAACTAAAGAATACCGAAACGGCTCTTTCAATTCAAAACGACAGATTGGTCAGCGCTGATCAGAAAATCAATAACATTAAACAGGATATTTCTAAAGTGAAAAGTAATCCCGAAATTTATGGGATTACGGATACCAAACAGCCGCACGCACTTTTTTATATTGGATTGTTTTTATTATTGCCAATCACCATTTATCTGTTCGTTTTCTATATTTCCGCTACATATTCTGCTTTTTTTAAAGTTTTTTCAGATGACAGTCTCACCGCTGCAATTTTTGATGCGCAATCCCTTAATGATGCTATGAAAGCCAGCTGGCTCGAAGGCGCATTGGTAATAACTATTCCTTCGGTGTTTTTAGGTCTGGGTTATATCATCCATATGATTCAAAAAGGAAAAGGGATTAAAAATAATTTTCGGCTCGCAGCTCTATTCATTATTACCTTTCTGTTCGACGGATTACTGGCCTACCAAATCGAAAAGAAAATTTATGAATTCAATAAAACGCTGGAATCCTCACCCTATAATTTAAAGATCGCAGTTGGAGAAGCGGAATTTTGGATGATTATTTTCGCGGGGTTTGTGGTGTATATCATTTGGGGACTGGTGTTCGACTTGGTAATGAAAGAATATGAAAATATTGATAAAATAAAAGGTTTTATAAGGACCAAACAGGAAGAACTGTTGCAAACAGAGCAAACTAAAACCAAAATTCTGGAAGAAATTGATATCATCAAACAAAAAATGTCTGAGATCAAAGGAAAAATACAGGAACTGCAGAATAAAATAGACGGGTTTATCTTGAACGTTAAACAGTATTTGCATTATCACAGCCAATATAAAGAAGGCTGGTATCAGGCAATTGCCGGTGAGTTAGCCTTGCCTAAAGAAAATAAAGCAAAACTTATCGAAGAATGTGAAATGATTGCCAATAATCATCTAGCCAATCTTAATCTTATTAATCCTCAAAATCAAAATATTATATACTCTAAAACCGACTAATTATGAAAAACAAATATTGGGTTTACTTATTAATTTTATCTTTTGTATTTCAAAACTGTAATAAGGCAGAGGAGATAGAACCAGCATCTGGAACGGGAGAAACTGTGCCTCAGCCTGCAAAAAACCTTAATATCAGTATACTTTTGGATTTATCGGATAGAATTAGTCCTGTAAAATATCCTACTCCTAGTATGGAAATTTATAACAGAGATTTAGGTTATATTGCAAGTATAAGCGCCGCTTTCGAAACCCATCTTAGAAACAGCAAAATAAGACAGACGAACGACAACATCCAGGTCTTTTTTGAACCTGAGCCTATGAATAGTGCCATAAATACCCTTTCTCAGAAAATGAAACTGTCGTTCACAAAGAACAATATAAGCAAAAATGCTATTTCCGAGATTAGTCCCATTTACAAAAGTTCTTCGAAGAACATTTATGACTTAGCTCTTAATGATAAAAAATTTGTGGGCAGTGACATCTGGAGTTTTTTTAAAAACAAGGCAGCTGATTACTGCGTTCTTCCAAAACATAGAAATATATTAATCATTCTTACAGATGGATATATGTATCATGTCGATAACCAGATAATTGACAAAAATCAAACAACATATCTTACTCCGGAATTTATTAGAAAATCTAAGTTAAACGTATCAAATTATAAGGATTTAATTGCAGAAAATCATTTTGGTTTTATACCCGCGAGGGAAAATCTGCAGGATTTGGAAGTTGTTGTATTAGGAATTAACGCGGAAAAAGGAAGAGCTTTCGAAGAAGATATTATCATAAAATATTGGTCTGATTGGTTAGAGGCAATGGGTGTGAAAAAATTCTATATCAAAGGAGCTGACTTACCAAGTAATTTGGATCCCGTAATTAAAAATATAATTTTGCAGAAATAAGAAATGGATTAATGATAAAATTTTTAGGATGGCTATTTTTTCTGCTGCCAATTTTTATGTTTTCGCAAACCTACAAAGTCATCAAAATAAAAGACGGCGATACGGTCTGTATTTTAATGAATGGCAAGGAAGAAGTGATACGGCTCGCACACATCGACTGTCCGGAGAAAAAGCAGCCTTTCGGCAATAAAGCCAAAGTATTTATATCGGATTTATGTTTTGGAAAATATGTCAGTATTGGCAACAGTTTTAAAAGAGACCGAAACAAAAGAATTATCGCCGAAATCATTTTGCCCAATGGTGTAAATGTTAATAAAGAACTGGTAAAAAACGGCCTGGCCTGGCATTTTAAAAAATATTCAAAGGACAGCAATTATGCAAAACTTGAAATAGAAGCAAGAAGAAAAAAAGCAGGATTATGGAAAGACAAAGACCCCATCGCTCCCTGGAACTGGAGAAAGTTATCAAAACCGGCCTTGCGGCAGTACTCCTACTCTGCCTTTTAAAGATGCCTTATGGGTATTACCAACTGGTGCGGTTTGTTAACATGTTGGGTTTCGGGTATTTGGCCTATACAGCGGCACAGAGAAAAGACGGGAACTTCGTATTCGTGTTTCTTTCGCTGGCCATTCTCTTCCAGCCATTTTTTAAAATAGCCCTGGGAAGAACCGTATGGAATATCGTGGATGTGGCTGTTGCCCTTTTTCTTATCTTATCCTTATTCCGTAAAAACATAGGGAAAGAAGAAAAGAAATCATAGTCTTTCAGTTTCAGCAACTCAGCAGTAAATATGATCCGCTGCTTACTTCCAGATCAAAAATAAAGTTCCTGCGATTATTAAACCCGCTCCCACTGCGGTTTTCCAGGTTAGGGTTTCTCCTAAAAAGATCACCGCAAAAACAATGGTCAGCGCGAGACTGAGTTTATCAATTCCTGCCACTTTGGAGACTTCGCCCATCTGCAGCGCTTTGAAATAGAAAATCCAGGAAAGCCCGGTGGCCACGCCGGAAATGGTGAGAAAAAACCATGTTCGACGGGAAAGTTCGGTAATTCCCCTCACTTCATCTTTCCAGAAAACAATCAGCCAGATCATAACCAAAACCACCACCGTGCGGATTGCTGTGGCGAGATTGGAGTTCACATTTTCAACCCCAATTTTAGCAAAAATGGCGGTCAATGACGCGAAAAACGCTGATAACAAAGCATAAATCCACCACATGATATTAAGGTTAAAGTTGAGGTTGATTTAAAAATTCTTCAATCGCAACGGTTTTCTGTTCGCCGTCTGCCAGATTTTTCACTGTAATATTTCCTTCCGCAATCTCCTGTTCCCCGAAGAACACCAAATTTGGGATTCCTTTTTTCTCAGCGTAAGTAAACTGTTTTTTCAGTTTGGAGGATTCAGGATAAAGTTCGGCAGAGATTCCCTTTGCGCGAAGTTTTGCAATAATTTTCAAAGCTTCCACGGCTTCGTTATCTCCGTAATTGGCAAACAGATATTTCACTGAAATCTCATTGCTTTCAGGGAATAATCTAAGTTCTTCCATGACGAGATAAATTCTATCCAAACCAAATGAAATTCCGATACCGGGGATATTTTTCACGCCGAATACTTCGGTAAGGTTGTCATATCTTCCGCCACCGCCGATGGAGCCCATGGCGACACCGTTGGCTTTCACTTCAAAGATGGCTCCGGTGTAATAATCGAGTCCTCTGGCGAGGGTAATATCAAATTTGAGGTTCTCTGCAGAAATCCCCAGTTCCAGGCATTGGGTCAGAACGAATTCCAGCTCATTCACGCCTGCGGTTCCGGTTTCATTTTCTTCGAATTTCGATTTCAGCTCTAATACATTTTTAAGCGCATCATTACTCTGGCTGAAAAGGAAATCAAGTTTATCAACAGATTCCTGTGAGATATTTTTCTCCAGAAGCTCTTTTACCACTCCGTCTTTCCCGATTTTATCGAGCTTGTCGAGCGCCACTGTAAAATCAATAAGCTGTTCGGAAATCCCTGCATATTCCGCCAAACCTGAAAGAATTTTCCGGTTGTTCAGATGTATGGTCACAGGGATTTTCAGTTCACCGAATGATTTCAGATACAGCTGCACCAGCTCTACTTCCTGCCACAGACTTTCGCTCCCCACCACATCGGCGTCACACTGATAAAATTCTCGGAAACGCCCTTTCTGAGGACGGTCCGCACGCCAAACCGGCTGAATCTGATATCTCTTGAACGGGAATACCATCTGCCCGTGGTTCATTGCCACGAAACGTGCAAACGGAACCGTAAGATCGTAACGGAGCGCTTTTTCTGAGATCTGGGAAATCAGTTTCTGGGAATTTTTAGCCTGCCAGTCTTCGTCCGTGGTTTTGGAAGCGTAATCGCCGGAATTAAGGATCTTAAAAATCAGACGGTCGCCTTCCTCCCCATATTTACCGGTGAGTGTGGAAAGGTTTTCGAAACTCGGAGTTTCCAGTGGCTGGAAACCGAAAAGTTCAAAGTTTTTCTGTAATGTATTGATGATGGCTCTCCTGCTGATGACTTCCTTTGCGGTAAAATCGCGGGTACCTTTGGCTAAACTTGGCTTCATACTGATGGGTAATGCGTAATAAGTAATGAGCAATATTTCTTGCTTCCGTTTGCAAAAATAAGGATTTCATTTTTCTCTGTCAGGATATCGGCAAACTATTCATGAAAGTGCAGCTTCAATTTTCAAGCTGACGGCTTTAAATAAAAAAAACTGCTTCTGTAAAGGAAGCAGCCCGCAGTTCTTACTGCACGCAAAGTTCTTCTTCGAAAACAGATTTCAGATGATTTTCATAGCGCAACATATCATTGGGGACATCGGCGTTTTTTTCAATATCATGGAAATGAAAACCTGCTACTCTTTCTAAACTTACAAAAGCGTTCATTCTGTGAAAACCGAAAAGCGGACCGTCATCGACCGATGTTTCATTGAAAAACTCTCCCGGAATGGTGAATGCTGTTTCCGGGGCATTCCAACTGGTGGTCAGCATATATTTTCTGCCTGCGAGCATTCCGCCCGTGCCGTAATTAATTTCCGGATTTTGTCTGGAACGTCCGTCGCTGCTGTAAATGCCCTTCTGATGGCCTGCGGTGAAAACTTCGTCTATATATTTTTTGAAACCGTGAGGAAGCTGAAACCACCAGATGGGCGTGTGGTAAATAATATAATCTGCCCACACCAATTTTTCCACTTCTTCATCCGGATTATAATCTGAATCGGTATGCGTAATTTTTACTTCCACTCCCGGAATCCCTCTGAAAAAACTTTCGGTTTTGTCTGTAACGGTCTGATTGAATTTTCCGCCGCTGTGCCCGAAATTCTGTCCTGCATTGATGACCAGTATTTTTTTCATCCTATTCTTTTTATAATTATGATGCAAAGGTCGGATGGTGCAAGGTAAAAAAAAATGTGATGAATCACCATTTTGAAGTGATGTACCTCACTTTTGCGGAGGAGTGCAGGCTAGGAATCAGAAGCGGCTCAAGGTTTCGCGGCTTACCCCCAGAAATGCGGCCAGCATTTTCTTCGGAACACGCTGTATCAGATCCGGATCTTTGTCAAGGAGCTGTGTATAGCGCTCTTCTGCAGTTTCTTTCATCAGTGACAGTACCCTTTGCTGAAGCCCTATAAAGCCCCTGTTGGATTTTTTCCGGAAAAAATTGGCCATCTTATGAATTTTTTCACAGATGATTTCGCGGTTCTCAAATGAAAGCGCGAGAAAGGTACAGTCTTCCACACAGTCGACATTCATGGTTGCAGGCTGGTGAAACTGAAACGCAAAATAATCGCTTACCCAATAGTTTTCCTTCGCAAACTGTATGATGACTTCTTTTCCGTTTTCATCAATCTCATACGATTTCACCAAACCCGAAACGATTAAAAACTCTTCCTGTACCTGTTGCCCCTGCTGTATGAGGAACTGATGTTTCCGAAGTTTCTTTAAAGTAAAAAACTCCGAAACAAAATTCCATTCTTCTTCTGTAAGGTCGTAAAATTCAGAAATATGTTTTCTTAAAAAAGAATTGTATTGGTCCATCCATCAAAAATCTTCTACAAAAATAAAAAGAAGTTTGCTATACTTTCATTTATTTCAGGAATAAAAAAGCCCATCCCCATCAGATACAGAAATGGGCGGAATGCATTCAGACACTTTCCAAAATCTCAATGATTTCCTCCCCATAATTTTCGATTTTATGCTTGCCGAAACCTTTGATCTCGAGTAATTCCTCTTTTTTGGCAGGTTTGTATTTGGCGATGGAAAGCAGTTCCTTATTGGTCGCGATAAAATAGACGGGGAGATTCTGGTTTTTTGCTTTCTCAGTTCTCCAAAGCTTCAGGGAATCGAGAATTTTAATTTCATCCGAATTAAGTTTCTCACCGATCTCCACGGAATATTTCTGATTTCTGGCGTCATTAACGGCCATTTTGGGTTCTTCATAATACAGAATCACCGACCAGTAACTTTCCTCGTCTTTTACGAACGCCGATTCAAATTTCAGCACGTTGTTTTCCTTCAGGAAACGGTCGAGAACACTTTGGTCGTAAGTGATGAATTCATCTGACAACCGTACTTTTAAAACTTTTACTTTCATGGTTTTGTGTTTTTAGAATTTGGAAAACTCTGTCAAAGCCTATAAAAACTAAATTTTAAAGGGCTTTGACAGAGTAAATCTGTTATTTACTGCCAAGCATGACCATCTGGTCGACACGGATTTCGGTGAAGTAGTGTTTCACCCCATCTTTATCATCCCAGTTCCGGTAAACTATTTTACCTTCCACGGCAATTTCCTTTCCTTTGTCCACATATTTTTCCATAATGTCGGCCAGTTTGCCGTTCACTACCAGATTATGCCACTGCGTTTCCTCCACTTTTTCGCCGAGGGCGTTGGTGTAATGATCTGTTGTTGCAAGGCTTACTTTTGCTAATTTTCCGTTTTCGAAGTTTACGATTTCCACTTCTTTACCTGTTCTACCAATCAAGGTAACTTTGTTTCTTAGTGACATGGCTTTAAATTTTTAATTAAACATCAGAAACGGGTCTCACTGATTTTCCCCGAATCTCTGATGCAAAGATTCACCGGTCTGTGAAAATTAGCCGGTAGAGAACTGCTTATTATCGTTTGTAACCGTTTGAATCGGATATCTTCATGATAATCAATGAAATAAAATATATTCCTGAGAAACCTGAAGACTCTTTTTTTCTTTCAGTTTAGGTTCAAGCTGTCCGCTGCCCATCGTTTTTCCATCCTTAAGCCAGGAAAAAAATGGATTTTCACCGCCATAATGGATAAAAGAAAGCCCGGTTTCAGGTCCGAAAAACCTCCTTTTTAAGATTGACTTAAACGTCATTTAAAGATCATTTAAACATTACATCCATTTAAAAACCGGTATTTCTCAATACATTTGTTTAAAATTAGAAGTATGCAACTGGTAAAAGTGGGGCTCTGTGCCTTCGGAATGAGCGGGAAAGTTTTTCATGCTCCCTTTTTAAAAGAACATCCGGGATTTTTTATGTCTGCGGTGGTTGAAAGATCGAAAGAAGAATCCAAATCCCAGTATCCTGATGCGACGGTTTACCGGTCTGTAGAAGAGATGCTTCAGCATGCTGACGTTGATCTGGTTGTGGTGAATACACCCGTTCAGACGCATTTTGAATATGCAAAATCAGCTTTAGAAGCGGGAAAAAATGTCATTGTTGAAAAACCGTTTACCGTTAATGTTGAGCAAGCGGAAGAACTGGTAAGGCTTGCGGAAGAGAAAAACCTTTTCCTGAGTGTTTATCAGAACCGCAGATTCGACAGGGATTATCTTCAGGTAAAAAAAATTATGGAAGAAGGAAAACTCGGAAATCTGAAAGAAGCCGAAATCCGTTTTGACCGGTTCCGCACCCAGGCCAGCGGAAAAGACCATAAAGAAAATCCGGCACAGAGAGGATCGGGATCGCTTCATGATCTTGGATCTCACCTCATCGATCAGGCCACACAGCTGTTCGGTTTCCCGGAAAAACTTTTTGCCGATGTATTTTCCATGAAAGGAACAGCGTACGCTAATGATTATTTTGAAGTCATTCTTTATTACAAAAATGAGCTCAGGGTAAGGCTGAAATCGTCAGTGTTCAGCAAGGAGGCACATTATGCGTATGTTCTGCACGGTGATAAAGGAAGTTTTTTACAGGAAAGAACCGACAGGCAGGAAGATGAACTGGTTGCCGGCGCCATTCCCACCTTTGGGGAAGACTGGACTGAACCTCTTCATGAAACCGACGGAATTCTTCATTATTTTAATGAAAGTTCCATGTGGGAAAGACTCATCACCCTCAGTCAGCCGGGAAATTATATGCATTATTATGAGCAGATCTATGAACACCTTGTTTTCGGCGCCGACCTGCCTTCACCGGGAAGTGAGATCATTCAGAATATGAGGATTATAGAAGCAGCTCTGGAAAGTGCTGAAAAAGGAATCATTGTTTATTTTTGAGGCTGAGGCTGAAGCTGAGGATAAGGTTGAGGTTGAGGTTAAGGATGAGCGTGAGAACGCGCGTATATTGAGAAATTACAAGTATTGAAATTCATTTTAAAAAAGAGAGACCATGAACTCCGACTCCGACCGCAAAATTTTCAGTTCACGAATTTTACATTCGCCAATAGAACATGTTTACCAGGCATTTGCCGATCCCCAGCACCTGAAGAACTGGTGGGGACCTGAAGGATTTACCAACACCATCCACGAATTTGATCTGAGGCCAGGCGGCAGATGGATCCTTACTATGCATGGGCCTGAGCAGGGCCACTATGAAAACTCATCGGTGTTTAAAACGGTGGAGCCTTACCACCTCATCACCTGGAGCAGAATTTCCCAACCGGTGTTCGATATGGAAATCGGTTTTAAAAAAATCAGCGAAACCGAGACTGAAATCAGTTTCAGCATGATTTTTGCTACACGGGAAGCGTGTGATAAAATCCGGCGTTTAGCTGCACCGAAAAATGAGGAAAACTTCGACAGGCTTGAAAAAGAACTTCTTGCTTTTCCTCATTAGAATATGATCAGCGAACGCAAAAAAAATTATGGCCGGCGGAAAACTGCCGGTTTACACAAGTTTCAAAATTCATATATTTGAAGACTTATGTATTCAATTTTAAATTTATTTATTGAAAAATGATCCTGATCGTAGATGATGCTCCAGAAAATATAATCTCCTTAAAAAAAGTGCTCGAAAAAAACGGTTTTGAGGTGGATACCGCATCATCCGGGGAAGAAGCGCTGAAAAAAATACTTAAAAAATCTTATGTCCTGATCATTCTTGATGTTCAGATGCCGGGAATGGATGGTTTTGAAGTCGCCGAAACCATTTCGGGTTACAGCAGAGCAAAAGAAACCGCCATCATTTTTCTATCCGCTGCCAGCTCCAATGTCAACCTTATTACCAGAGGATATTCCTCCGGCGGCCTGGATTATATCAGCAAACCGGTTGATATGAATATCCTGTTGCTGAAGGTAAAAACCTTCTACAGAATTTATGAGCAAAGCCGTGCCCTGAATGAAATGCAGAAAGCCCTGCGCGCAGAAATTGAGTTCAGAAAAGAAGCAGAACGGAAAAAAGATGAGTTCATCAGCATCGCCAGTCATGAACTCAAAACACCGATGACCAGCATTAAGGGATACATTCAGCTTTTGGAACGGAGTTTGGATAAAAACGACATTGAAACGATAAGAACCCGACTGCATAAAGTACAGAATCAGGTTGAAAAATTAAATGTACTCATTGCGGATCTTCTGGATATTTCGAAAATTGAAAGCGGAAAATTAAAATTTAATAAAAAATATTTTCCTTTTGATCATCTGCTTGACCATATTCTTGAAATCATGCAGCAATCGAATCCCCAAATAAAACTCGTAAAGAAAGGAAATGCGGGAGGAAATGTTTACGCTGATGAAATGCGGATTGAACAGGTCATTATTAATTTTATGACCAATGCTATTAAATATGCACCCGACACCGAAGAAATCCACATCAGCTCCATGATACGGGAGGATGAAATTTACTTTTCGGTACGGGATTTCGGAATGGGCATGCCAGAGGAGCATCAACAAAAAATCTTTGACAAATTCTACAGGATCGAGGAAACTTCCGAACGGTTTCAGGGACTGGGCATCGGGCTTTATATCTGTCAGGAAATCATAGAAAGACATGGGGGAACCGTAGGCGTTAACAGCACACCCGGTGAAGGCTCAGAATTTTATTTTACAATACCGGTAAATCCTGAGAAGGAAAAAAATCAATAAGTAACAATGATGAATTTTAAAAATAATCTTCTTTACGGACTGGGACTGTCTTTGGTCCTTTTATTTATAAGCTCGATGGCATCGTATATCAGTATTAAAAACCTGATCGACAGTGCTTCGATGGTGAAAAACAGCAACCGGATCATTCAGGATCTGGATCATGTTTTTTCGCTGGTAAAAGATGCTGAAACCGGACAGCGCGGTTATCTGCTAAGCGGAGATCTTCGGTTTCTGGAGCCCTATAATAATGCAAAAGAACAAATATCAGAAGGCATCAACGCATTATCTGCCGAAGTGACCAACACCCATACTCAGAGCAAAAATCTGGAAAAACTGCAGCGCAGTATTGACTCGAGAATCGATATTCTGGACCGAAATCTGAACTACAAAAAAGAGCATAACACCCTAAAGCCTGAGCAGCTGCTGAGCGGAAAAAAATACATGGACGAAATCCGCAACACCGTATCGGTGATGCAGAAAGAAGAACAGGCCATACTGAAATCCCGCACGGAAACCATGGATCAGTTTGCCTCCTACACGCCATGGCTGATCATTATTTCGGCGCTTCTGGCCATTACCATTACGCTGGTTTTTTACCGCAAAGTCCTGCAGGACTTCAACGAAAAAACAAAACTTACGCAGGAGCTTGAGGCAAAGAACGAAGAAACAGAAAACCGCCTGCTTGCGATCGAAAAAGTAGCGGCACAAATCTCCGGCGGTGATTATAATATCCTTTGGGACCAAAACGCTCAGGAAACCCTGGGCAGTGTGGCAGGTCCGCTGAACCATATGGCCGAATCGCTTCAGACCTCATTTAAAACCCTGGAAGAGAAAGAATGGCTGAGTTCTACCATTGCGCAGCTCAACGACCGCATGATGGGAGACAAAAGCATGGAAAAACTGGCTGCGAATATTCTGGATGAACTTACGGCCAATACCCAGAGCCACGTAGCTGCGATTTACCTGCAGGGTGAGGACAACAAACTGCATCTTACCGGAAGTTATGCACTGGCAGATGATGCCGCCAGAAAACCTTTAAAAATCGGTGAGGGCATTTCGGGTGAGGCGTTCCGCTCTGAAAAACAAATCGTGGTGAAGGACATTCCAGATCACGGCGTTACCATCAGCTTCGCCACCGGAAACACGAAACCCAGAAACATTGTTGCGCTCCCCATTACCCGGTACAATTTACCTCTTGGGGTGATTGAACTTGGCGCCATGCACGATTATTCTGCCCGTGAGCTTGAATTTCTCCAAGCTGTCGCGGGAAATATCGGACTGGCCTTTTACAGTGCCCAAAGCCGCATTAAACTTCAGGAACTTCTTGAAGAAACCCAGGCGCAGTCTGAAGAACTGCAGACTCAGCATTCCGAGCTGGAGAATATCAACGACGAACTCGAAGCACAGTCCCAAAAACTTCTCGCTTCTGAAGAAGAACTGAGGGTTCAGCAGGAAGAGCTGATGCAGAGCAACCAGGAACTTGAAGAAAGAACCAGTCTGCTTGAAGAGAAAAATGCCCTGATCGAACAGCATAATATCGATATTCAGCAGAAATCCCTCGAGCTGGAGCAAAGCACCAAATACAAATCGGAGTTCCTCGCCAATATGTCACACGAGCTTCGTACGCCGCTGAACTCGATCCTCCTGCTTTCCAAACTGATGACCGAAAGCGAAGATCTGGATGACCAGTATGTTGAATATGCTGAAGTCATGCAGAGTTCAGGTCAGGGCTTGCTGACGCTGATCGATGAAATTCTGGATCTGTCCAAAATTGAATCCGGCAAGATGACCCTGGAAATCCACGAGGTTCCGCTAAACGAAATTACGACGGATATGCAGATGCTGTTTAATCCAATGGCGAAGGAAAAGAATCTGGACTTAAACATCGTGACGGATGCTGAGACGGCAAAAAATTTACATACGGACAAACTCCGTCTGGAGCAGATTCTGAAAAACCTCCTGTCCAACGCGATCAAATTCACTTCGGAAGGAAGCATTACGCTGCACATTTCCGGGGATGAGGCGAAAGGAAAAGTCTTTTTCAAAGTCAGCGATACCGGAATCGGTATTCCTAAAGACAAAATAAAAATGGTGTTTGAAGCGTTCCAGCAGGCGGACGGCTCTACACAGCGAAAATACGGCGGCACCGGACTTGGGCTGTCCATCAGCCGCGAACTCGCAAGACTTCTCGGCGGAGAAATTCAGCTGAAAAGTACCGAAGGCGAAGGCAGCGAATTCACGCTTGTGGTTCCGGTGAATATTGATGAAGCAGAGAATTTACCCGCTCCTGTACAGGAAGAAACTCCGGTTTACGAGGCGGAAGAAGCAAACACCCAGCCCGAACGTTTTATCAGCGACCGCATTCCTCAGCAGATCGGGGACGACCGCGATGATATTCAGAAAGGCGACAAAGTGATTCTGATCATTGAAGACGACACGGCTTTTGCGAAAATTCTTATGGACTTTTCCAGAACTAAAAATTATAAAGTCATCGTGGCGGTTCGCGGAGATGCAGGTATCGAAATGGCTCAGCATTACAAACCGCTGGCTATTCTGCTTGATATTCAGCTGCCGGTAATGGATGGCTGGGAAGTAATGGAAGCCCTGAAATCGAATCCGGAAACCAAGCCGATCCCTGTTCACATCATGTCTTCCATGAAATTCAAACAGGAAAGCTTATTGAGAGGTGCGGTAGATTTCATCAACAAACCTTTTGCGCTGGAACAGATGCAGGAAATTTTCAGCAAGCTGGAAAACGCCCTGAACCGGTCGCCTAAAAAAGTGCTGATCGTAGAGGAAAATGAACAGCATGCGAAAGCCTTAAGCTATTTCTTAAGAGCCAATAATATTACCACCGACATCGCCAATAATGTTTCGGACAGCATCGAATCCCTTCACAACCGGGAGATCGACTGCGTAATTCTCGACATGGGCGTGCCGGACAGAACGGCGTATGAAACCCTTGAAACCATCAAGCAAAACAAAGGGCTGGAGCAGCTTCCCATCATTGTGTTCACCGGAAAAAACCTTTCCAAAGGAGAAGAAAGCCGGATCAAGAAATACGCGGATTCCATTGTGGTGAAAACCGCTTATTCGTATCAGCGTATTCTGGATGAAGCAGGACTCTTCCTGCATCTGGTAGAAGAAAAGAATAAGAAAAAACATGAGAGAATATCAGGCTCAGGTAACGAAGGCGAGCTTAGAAACATCCTGAAAGACAAAACCGTTTTGATCGCTGACGATGATGTAAGAAATATTTTCTCGCTGACCAAAGCCCTCGAAATCCACGGGATGAAAGTAATCCCGGCCATGGACGGTAAAGAAGCCCTGAAAGCGCTGGAAAAAGAGCCTGCTATCGATGTGGTGCTGATGGACATGATGATGCCCGAAATGGACGGCTAT
Organism: Kaistella soli; assembly: GCF_019038595.1. Lineage (GTDB taxonomy): Bacteria > Bacteroidota > Bacteroidia > Flavobacteriales > Weeksellaceae > Kaistella > Kaistella soli. The sequence continues at coordinate 104,677 of NZ_JAHOPF010000001.1, read as the reverse complement.
GAAACCATCCGGGAGATCCGGTCCGACCATCAGTATAAAAACCTTCCCGTGCTGGCGGTGACCTCGAAAGCCATGATGGGCGACCGGGAAAAATGTATTGCGGTGGGTGCATCCGACTATATTTCAAAACCTGTGGACATCGATCAGTTGGTTTCTCTGCTGAGAGTCTGGCTCTATGACAAAATCTAAAATCTCTCTGTATGAAAAGCGAAAAGGAAATTCTTATCATTGACGATGACAGCAAAAACATCTTTGCGCTCAACGCCGTCCTGAAAGCAAAGAAATACCGGTGTGTTTCCGCGCTCAGCGCAAGACAGGGTCTGCAGATGCTTTCGGACAATAAAAACATCGGCGTGGTGCTGATGGACATGATGATGCCCGAAATGGACGGTTATGAAGCCATAGGCCAGATGAAAACCAATGAGTCGCTGAAAGACATTCCGGTGATCGCGGTAACCGCTCAGGCGATGACCGGAGACCGGGACAAATGCCTCAAAGCAGGTGCTGACGGGTATCTTTCGAAGCCGGTGAATGTAGATGAACTGATGAAGCTGCTCCAACAATTAATCCCTTAAAACGTGAAATCGGAACACAGTGATGAACATATCGAAACCCTTCTTTCCGATGTACTGGAAATTTACGGGTATGACTTTACAGGGTATTCGCGGGCCTCGCTGAAGCGCCGTATTGTGCGGCTTTACGAGCTGGACCGTTTTGTAAGTTTTGCAGAATACCGGTATAAGATCAGAACGGAGCCCGGCTATTTCAAACGCTTCCTGGAACAGGTGACCATCAATGTAACGGAGATGTTCAGGGACCCTGCTTTTTATAAAGCCCTCAGAACAGAAGTTCTTCCCAAGCTCGGCACCTACCCTTTGATCAGGATCTGGATTGCGGGCTGCAGCACGGGGGAAGAAGCCTACTCTGTTGCCATCTTTTTAAAAGAGCTGAACCTGCTTCACAAGTCGCTGATCTATGCCACTGATATCAACAGTGCGGTGGTAGAAAATGCCGCTCAGGCCATGGTGCCGCTGAGCAAAATAAAACAGTATACGGAAAATTATATCGCGGCAGGCGGCAGCGAACATTTTTCCGGTTATTATGCCGCCAATTATTCTCTGGGGAAACTCAGTGAGGAGCTGAGATCGAAAATTATTTTTTCCACGCACAATCTCGTGACGGATAATTCTTTCAATGAGTTTCAGCTGATCCTGTGCCGCAATGTTCTGATTTATTTTGACAGGCCGCTGCAGAACAAAGTCTTCGAGCTTTTTGACAACAGTCTGGAAAAATTCGGTTATCTGGCCCTTGGGACCAAAGAGACGCTGGACTTTTCCACCGTCTCGAAGAATTACGAAAGAATGAAATCCGCCAAAATATGGCGTAAAATAAATTAAAATGGAAAACTGTAAAGCACTGGTGATAGGCGGATCCGCCGGAAGCCTCGACGTACTGCTGAAAGTACTGCCGGGCATCAACCCGTTGCTTGCATTTCCCATTATTCTGGTGCTGCACCGCAAACCCGGGAAAGACAGCATCCTGACCGGACTTTTAGCATCAAAGACCCAACTCCGGGTAAAAGAAGTTGAAGAAAAAGAAAAATTATTGCCCGCAACCCTTTATATCGCCCCTCCGGACTATCATCTGCTCATCGAAAATGACGGAACACTTTCTCTGGATGCCTCTGAAAAAGTCAATTTTTCACGGCCTTCCATTGATGTCACTTTTGAAAGTGCCGCAGAAGTATATGGAGAAAATGTGGTATGTTTGCTGCTTTCCGGCGCCAACAGCGACGGCACTGCCGGGCTGCAAAAAGTAAAAGAAAAAGGCGGCAGAGCGCTCATCCAGAAACCGTCGTCGGCGGTGGTGAGTTTTATGCCCGAATACGCTATGGAACATGTGGCTGTGGATGCGGTGCTGGACACCGCGGAAATGCCCGACTATATTAATAAATTAGGAAAATGACTGAAAAAAATCCAATAAAAGAAACCAAAAAGGTATTTATTTTCGACGACAACCTCGAGATTCTCGAACTCTGTACGGAAATTCTCGAAGACATCGGATGTGAAGTGAAAACCTCACCTTCCACCAACAGCGTTGAACAGCAGGTGGCTGACTATATGCCCCATCTTATCCTGATGGATAACTGGCTGCCGGATATCAGCGGAATTGAGGCGACGAGGCTGCTGAAATCCAACGAAGCCCTGAAAAACATTCCGGTGCTTTATTTTTCCGCGAACAGCAATATCAGTGCGCTTGCGGCAGAAGCCGGTGCAGATGATTTTCTTGCGAAACCGTTTGATATCGACCTTTTTGAAACTACCGTGAAAAAATATACGGGCGTCTGAATTCTCCACGCCCATAGCAGCAATTACCATGTCCACCGAAAAGAAACCCCAGGAGAAGACGCGTCTTCACCTCAGAAATAAAAACCGCGAACCCTACAACCTCGACGCCCTGAAAGCTGCTGAACCGGAATTGGTTCAGTACATCACTCCGAACCGATACGGCGCCGAATCCGTAGATTTCGCGAATCCCAAAGCGGTTAAACTGCTTAACAAAGCTTTGCTCCATCATTATTACGGCATTGAATACTGGGATTTCCCTGCAGAAAACCTTTGTCCTCCTATTCCGGGAAGGGCAGATTATCTGCATTATATGGCAGATTTATTAGGTCAGAGCAATTTCGGGAGTATTCCTACCGGTGAAAAAATTACGGCTCTGGATATTGGGGTGGGCGCCAGCTGCATCTACCCCATCATCGGCGTGACGGAATACGGCTGGAATTTCATTGCTTCAGACATTGATCCGAAATCCCTCGAGTCTTCCCAAAAAATCGCGGATTCCAATGCATCCCTTCAAAATAAAATAGAGTGCAGGTTACAGGAAGATCCGGCTCAGTTTTTCAGCGGAATGATCTCCGCTGAGGAAAAGATTGATCTGACCTTCTGTAATCCCCCATTCCATTCTTCTACTGAGGAAGCCCAAAAAGGAAGCCACAGAAAAGCCACTAATCTAACCGGAAAAAAGATAAAAACGCCGGAACTTAATTTTGCCGGTCTGAGCAACGAACTGGTTTATGAAGGCGGCGAATCTGCCTTTGTTAATCATATGATCCGGGAAAGCAAAGATTTTGCTTCCAACTGTTACTGGTTTTCAACCTTAGTTTCCAAGGAATCCAATCTTAAAAAAATCTATAAAACCCTGAACGAAATGGAAATCACGATGGTAAAAACCATCCCGCTCGGAACAGGCAATAAAACCAGCCGCGTGATCGCCTGGAGCTACCTTACGAAAAAGGAGCAGCTCGAGTGGCGGGAAAAGCGGTGGAGGAAGTAGGTTGAGGCTGAGGTTAAGGTTGAGGTTGAGGATGAGGATGAGATCGAGGGCAGCGGTGAGTTGATTGAAGATTGAGGACCTCTAAAGCAAAAAGGTTTCAGTACTGCCTAAAGGCGGGAGAATTGCCAGCCTATATGGCAAATAAGCTTCATTTTTAAGGGCATTGGCAAGTCCCCGGCTTTCTTTTATTTTCGTTATTTTCTTACCTCTCTTTTCATGAACACCTCATGAAGTATCCATGAAGTATCCATGAAGCATCCGTGAAGCATCTATGGAGCATCCCAAAATGTGACCCGTCCTGAAATAACTATACAGATTAATCAATCAATCCTGATATGGCTATATATTCATAAGTCTCAAATGGCAGCTGAGGTTCCCAAATGGTGGCTGAGGCTCTCGAAGCCCCATGCCCGGGTTTCGGTTTCCTCTCCATCTGTCCCGGGATAAAAAAACGAACCGTGGATCTGCCTTTTTTAACCGCAAAAGTCACAAAAGTTTTCTCAAAGCAAGCTGATCAAAAGTACAAAAAGCTGTACGGGAATATCTCTGTGTGTTCAACGTAAAAACCTCAGCGCCCTCCGTGGTTAATCCCTCAACCACAAAAGTCACAAAAGTTTTATCAAAGCAAGCTGATCAAAAATACAAAAAGCTGTATGGGAATATCTCTGTACTCCCTCGGTGTTCACCGTAAAAACCTCAGCGCCCTCCGTGGTTAAACCCTCAACCGCAAAAGTCACAAAAGTTTTCTCAAAGCAAGCTGATCAAAAGTGCAAAAAAGCTGCATGCTATCGTCCTCTACACTTCCCATTGTGTTCGTCGTGGAACCTTAGTGCCCCTTGTGGTTAAATCTAACCACAAAGTCACAAAAGTTTTCTCACAGCAAGCTGATCAAAAGTGCAAAAAGCTGTATGGGAATATCTCTGTACTCCCTCTGTGTTCACCGTAAAAACCTCAGCGCCCTCCGTGGTTAAACCCTCAACCGCAAAAGCCACAAAAGTTTTCTCAAAGCAAGCTGATCAAAAGTGCAAAAAAGTCGTGGCGGTTTTGCTTCAGCAGTTGGATTTTAAGGTTGTTTTACCACGCGACAAGACTCGCCCGTTACCGGAAGCTTTCGCTTTTGAGCCGATTAGGGTTGATATTTGGCCCATTAGAGACTTCTGCTGCTTTCATGTGCTTTGCGCAATAAGATTTTTCTCCTTAACCAAATGATCTAACTTTTCGGTCAGAATGTTCAGGATTTCATCCATTATTATTAATTCTTCCCCTGATGACCTTCCCCTACTATCTGAATATTTAATATAATAATCGATTAACCAGTAAAAATCAGTGGAAAGCTTTTCAAATAAAAATTCGATTTTCTCCAGAGACGGATCAGCATAAATACAAAGTTTCCATATACTGTATGCACTTATGTAGTGTGGCATATAATAGGGAAACGCAGCATAAATGTAAATTCGTAACAGTCGCATTATGCTGTTGGAAAATAACTGTACAAGTCCGCAGTGATTCTCATTCTGCAGGTGATTCCTAAGGTTAAAGTACTGCGCTACAAAGTCTTTCAAAGTACGATACTGCATATCAAATTCCCAGTCATTCTCCCATACAGAATCCTGCCAGTGAATGGTTGGGTGGAAATTACTTGATTGATACACTTTATTTTCATCGGTGATCATCCGCTTCATCATCTGTTGATGTGTACTCAGATGATTCTGTATGTATATTCTGCTGTGACCAAGGATAATAATATTAGTCCTGCCATTCGACGTGTCAGATACGGACTGCTGAATATCCTGAACAGCACTGTTTCCAATTCCGTCACCAATGACCAGCAGATAATAGATGCATTGTTTTTCTTCAGGGTTTGGAGAACATATTTCTTTTCTGTGAAATAAGTAAATCTCTTCCGGTGCAAGTTTTGTGATAATGGTTTTTAATACATTCTCAAAATGATGATCTTTAACTTCGGTATCTTTCGCATAACAGTTCATTATTTGCGGTGACTTTTTATTGAAGCGAATCATATGGGTGAATTGCGAGAATCTATCAGCAACCATCTTATACAACTGTGCTTCTGCTGATTTTACTGCACCATAAAGCTCTGAATAAATATCAGATTCGCCACCGCCTTCAGCTTCACGTACTGATTCCTCCATTTTGCCGATGAGGTAAAAAGTATTTTCATTTTTCATGACAAAAACTTTCTGAATTTCAGGAATATATCGCATCAGCTGTTTCAGTCTGGTGTGAAGATCCTGATCAAAAAAATTGCAGCCCATGTATAAGTTTTCGAGGTATTCAACATGATGCTCCAATAAGGTCAGGTAATTCTGAAAGGCAGCCGAATACATTTCGCCGGAGTGAAATTTATGGGCTTCTGTCATCAGGAGGTCATGGTCATGATAAAACTTCTCCTTAAAAACATTCAGTTTTTTCTTAAACGCTTTCTTTGTAGAATGCGTTTTCAGTGGTACACCAACTTCCTCATTCATCCAGACCATTGCTGAGGGATCAGCGTAATACTGATAAAAGGGATTTCCGCATTTCAACTGAAATTCTGCTTTCTGCACATAAGAAATATGGATAATAATGTGATCATCTGCCGCCCTTGCGATCCATTTTCTGGCCCGCAGCGTTTCTGCATCCTGTGGGTTTTTCATCAGGATGAATACTTCTGCAGATAAAGTTTTTTCAGAACTGAATACATGCAGCTGAAGCACTGAAAATTCATGAAGGGTTTGGGAGATCTGATTTCTGAGGACCTCATGCGGTAAAGGAATGCTGATTTTCTGTTTCGTTTCCATCGTGTTTTATTTTTAAAGGTTACGACACAAATTTCTTTCACGTAAAAGGGATATTCAAGTTTGAAAAGGGATATTCTATTCCTAACTTGAATATGATACCTTACTTTGCTTTAGTAACCTGTTTCATTATCACCCACTCACTGTCATTCTGACGAAGGAAGAATCTCATCCCCCGTCCCTCATCTGTCATCTTTTGTGATAATCTTTTCTATTCCCCTTTCCTTCAGAAGCTGCGCAGCGTCCAGCATCTTGGTGAACTGGAAAAAAGGCGTCATCATATCCATGCCTGAAGGATCGATGTAGGGAGACAAAGCCAAATGAACTGTTTCGCAGAGAAAAAAATCATATTCCTCCAAACTTTTCTCCGTGAATGCATTTTTAAAAACAGCGAAGGGATCCTGATACTCCTCTACCGTCAGTGATGCAAGGTAAAGTTTAGAACCGGCTTCCACAGGTTCAGTCTCTTTCATTTTCCATTGGTGTCCTTTGGACTGCAATCTGTAACAGGATCGCAGGAAGGAACGGAAAGCGGTGTAGAGGACGAAAATCTGACCTGGATATTCTTTGCGGCATATTTCTTTTTTCTGCGTAAATACCATCATTTCCTGAAGTACTTTTTTATATCCGTCATGGTGGTGGAAATCGAAAAATGCATCGATCAGTTCATATGGGTCCGTAATACTGTCGTCCGTCCAAAAGCCAGGTTCTAAAGGAATTTTTTTATTTTTCATCATCAATGAGTTTTTATGATCTGCTAAGTTCTTTTAAGAGATGAAGATATTCTATACCTGAAGAGAATAATTTATACCGCATGACAGGAGGGAATTGGATTTCTGCGGCGGCAAAAAACTGACAGGGCATGACACAGAAACCTATCCGCTCTGTGCAGCGCCCAAGCCGAAACCAAATCAATATGAAACGAACCCCAGCTTTTCTTATATTTGCCTCTGAACAGGAATTACGGTTTCTGATGTAAATGTTAATTTAAGTTTTAAGATGATGACAAAAATTTCCTTTATGACCGTTTTTTTCCTGTTTCTGTTGACCGGAAAAGCGCAGTCACAGACAGACGGAAATCCGGACGCTTCCTTTGTTGTGGGAACAGGATTTAATAATGCAGTCATGAGTACTGCAGTACAGCCAGACGGAAAAATTCTGGCAGCAGGCTGGTTCACGTCCTATCAGGGCAGCATTCAAAACCGAATCATCCGTCTGAACGCGGACGGAAGTCCTGATCCTTCTTTCAGTACAGGCACGGGGTTCAGCGGCGCTGGGGATGTTTATGTGAATACCCTTGCTTTACAGCCCGATGGAAAAATACTCGCCGGGGGAACCTTTACCTCGTATAACGGCATTACCCAAAACCGCATTACGCGCCTGAATGCCGACGGAAGTCTGGACGCCACCTTTAATACAGGCAGCGGATTTAATACTCCGGCAGGTGGTTTCGTATTTGTCAACACCATTGCCCTGCAATCTGACGGAAAAATCCTGGCAGGCGGCCGGTTCAGCTCATATAACGGTACTGGACAGAGCCAAATTGCACGCCTGAATCCTGACGGCAGCCTGGATTCGTTTTCTCCGGGTTCGCGGTTCAGCTCGGATATCAATACCATCGCGATACAGTCTGACGGGAAAATCCTCGTAGGCGGATCATTCACCTATTCCGGCACCATCATCACCCAAAAGAATTTGGTCCGTCTGACCGCAAGTGGGATATTAGACCCTTCATTCGACATTGGCACCGGATTTGGGGTCAGTGCCGGTGCGGTAAGAATCGATGCCGTTGCCCTACAGCCGGATGGGAAAATTCTGGTGGGAGGTTATTTTAACACCTATAAAAATATAAGCCAAAACCATCTTACGCGTCTGAGCACCGCCGGAGACCCTGATGCCGCTTTTAGCACCGGAACAGGCTTTAACTTCCCGGTTAATGCCATCTCCATACAGCCTGACGGAAAAATCCTATTGGGAGGGGGTTTTTCGACCTATAACGGCAGCAGCTCCAACCGTATTGCACGGTTGAAGACCGATGGAGGTCTTGATTCTGCGTTTAACACCGGGGCAGGATTTAGCGGTACTCTTGGAAATGTAGAATCCATCTCCATACAGTCTGACGGAAAATATGTGACGGGAGGATATTTTACCACCTATCAGGGACTGCCGCAAAACCGTATTGCCCGTCTGAACGGGACCACACTGGCTGTGGGAGATTCCGGCAAAAACGAGATGGTTCTTTATCCCAATCCCGTCCGGGAAACTCTATATTTTTCAGAAGAAATTTCCCATATGAGGATCACGGACCTTTCAGGAAAAGCAGTAATCGAAATGTCCGGTAAAAGAACATCGGCAGAGGTATCGAAACTGTCCAAAGGTGCTTATTTTGTTACCTTCACCACAAAAACCGGAGACCTTATTATCCGTAAAATGGTGAAGAAATAAAATCCCTGTGATTTTGAAGTATCAGCGTTGACCGTTCTGCGGTATTATGTTTCGATTTTTCTTTCTTTGATGATTCTTGCAGCGTCGAGCATTTTTTGAAGATGTAAAAACGGGGAAATGATATTTCCCTTTGGATGATCGCTGTATGGAGCCAGGGCATAATAGGTTACCTCGGTTAAAAAATCTTCAAACTGCTGAAGAGAATAGTTTTCAAAGGCTCTTTCGAAGACAAAAAACGGATCAGTGTATTCATCATCGTATAACGAACCCTGCATGACGTGAGAAACATAATCCGGAGGCGCATTCAGTTTCACTTTTTTTGGCTTTAAATTTAAGACGTAAGCCGCACGCAAAAATGATTTCAGGGAGGTATAAAAATGGAAAACAAGGGGTGGGTTATTCGGTAAATATACTTCAGGTTTCATGGAAAAATGCATGAGTTCATATAACCGGTCTTTCGTTTCACTTAAGGTATCGCTCTTAAACAATTCGTCAATTATTCTTAATGGACAGGTTCCTGCATACGAAGACCAAAATCTGGCTTCAAAATCTATTTTTTTCTTTTTCATCACTTTAATCTTTAATTTGGTACGAAGTTGAAGAATGATGAACAGCTATACTATTCTGAAAAGGGATAATATATTCCCGATATTAGGATATTAACCTCAAATTTTTTAACTTTACTTTTCAACGGATAGTCTTATCTTTAGGGCTCAGAAAAACAATACGCATGGAACAGAAAATACATCAGGGACGCAACGTGAAACGCTTTAGAGAAATGCTGGGCATTAAGCAGGAAGCTTTGGCTTTTGATCTCGGTGAGGACTGGAACCAAAAGAAAATATCGTTGCTGGAGCAAAAAGATGTAATTGAAGATCCGTTACTGAAGAAAATATCTGAGGTATTGAAAATTCCTGTGGAAGCTTTTCAGAATTTTGATGAGGAGCAGGCGGTGAATATTATTGCTAATACAATTAATAACAATGATAATTCGGTAATGCATTCTTTATATATTAAAAATGCCAATATCAATCCAATCGATAAATTAATTGAGTTGCACGAAGAAAAGATCGCTTTGTATGAGCGGATGTTGAAGGAGAAGGATGAGATGATGGGGAGATTGGAGAAACTTATTAAATAATATGAAAATCCTGAGAGTGATCTCAGGATTTTATTTTTGTTACTAAAGTTTTTCTAAACCTGTTAGCCAACTTTTAAGTTCATCAAATATCTGAGAATCCCTCGAGGTTATATCAGCCAATTGTGATGCACTAAATCTTTCTACATATAAATTAGTTTTTATCCAACCTGTTTTTCTATTAAAATTACTTTCCAAATATTTACGGCCTGCTCCACGCGTTCTGCAAGCGTTAATAATTATATCAATAGTACACCCATTACCATTCTCACCTTTATTATCTAACAATAATTGCTCAACTTTTTTGACTTGAGCTAAATCGTCACCAGCACTTATAAATCCAATACAAAGTTTATTTACTTTAAGAATCCCTAAAATTTCTCCTTTCTTAGTATCTATATTATGTGGATTTGTAATCGGATAACTATCAATTACCCATTGTGCAATTTGTTTAATCTTTGTTGTTTTACCTGTGTTAGAAACACCACGCAATGTGAACATCTTCTTCATGAATGTTGAGTTTTATAATTTATTAATTCTTCAAGTTCACATACTTTATCGTATTCTTTACTATGAATTTTTCCACTGGTGTAATCGATTTGTACAGTTTCAAGAAATTCTTTGAAATCACTATTCATCGCTAATTTATTCATAGTTTCAAAATCAAAGTCTTTTTTGTGTTTTGCGGGAATTATTATTGCGGAAGAATGAGGTTCCTCAGTATTTAATTCGATAACCCCTATCCCAAACGATAGAGATAGGCGTTCAAGTTCTTTCATAAAATCTTCATCTTCGGATATTCTTGCTGCAGCAAGATAAGATTCGTTTGCCCATGAAGAATTTGATACACATTGAAAAAAGCTTTCACGCAGATTAGAAAAACTCAATTCTCTTTTAATTTCAAAAGAATACAAAACTATTGACCTTATGCCAATAGCATTACTAAAGTTACCAACTTCTTTTTTCCAGTCCTGAGTTCTGTAATAGCATCCTACCATATCGGGATGAACCCATTCACCAAACTCCTTTTTGCTGGAAAGGCTGTGATTTATTGTTTTAGTATAACATTGCATATAATAATAAGCAAAAAATGTCAAATGCTTATGGAGGTCTTTTTCCAGAAAATCGAACTTCTTCTTTTTTATAATAGGCTCATCTGGAATCGTATTTTCATATTGACCAACATGATCCTCCATAGTTTTCAGATAGAACCTTTTAGGTCGTGTGTCTGTTTTTGAAAATACTGACCGTGGATTATCTTTGGCATTTACATAAATTAATGCACCTAAAGTGGCCCACGGTGTCTTACCTTGAGAATTTAGCTGCTTATCATATCCTTTTGTTACCGCTAGATTCCATATTTCGCTAGATGTCAAAGGTCTATTCTCTTCCTTTATAACTAATTCTGCTAGTTCTAAAAAAGTCATTGTATGGTTATTTTATTAAAAATTCTTGTTCCTTAATTTTTATTCCTCTTAAAATTCTCCGCCTGCTCCAGCACATTCTTATAAACCTCATCCTGCGTAATCGGTGGATAACCGAACTGGTGAAGTTTGACAATGATTTCCATCTTCAACTGAGCTTTGATATCGTCTCTGTCGCTCCAATCCGGAAATCTCGCGGTGTCATCTACAATCTTTTTGATCTCTCTGGCGAGTTCCAGCATTTTGTCTTTGTCGAAGTCAAAACCGTATTGCTTACAGATCATATCCAGAATATCGTAAAACGCTTTCTCTTCGTAGTTGATGCCGAGATCTTCAAAAGAAGCCATTTCAGTACGAAGTTTTAGAATCAGGTCGAGAATCTGTTCCGAAGTATCTGCTTGGATGCCATCGTAATCCAGCAGGTCGGCTTCGCTTCGCTCGTTGTAGCTGTTGATGATTTTTTGTAACCTTTCCGAAAACTCGATGCCTTTTACTTTGTTCACTTTTTTGAAATCAGAGATCGCCTGTTTCAGTAATCTTTCAAGGATTTTGATCTTGGTATTTGGCAATTCAAGGGCGTCGATTTTTTCTAAAAACTTATCGTTAAACAGATCAATCGCATTGGCTTTATTGTCATCCAGTTTAAAGATCTCTTCCACACCTTCCGAGACGATGGCATCTTCAACCATTTTGCTCACTTTGGCATTCATCTGTGCGGTGTCGGGAGCTTCGCCTTTGGTCAGCTTTACGACAATCGATTTGATGGCAAAGTAGAAATGAATCTCATCCGTTTCTTTGTCATTGAAGATTTCCGAACCGCAAGTGAGATTGTAAGCTGCCTTCAGTTTTTTGGTGATATCCACAAAGAACTTTTCAGACTTTTCTGTGAGCAACACCAATTCTGAGGCACGGTTCAGGCAATGCAACTGCTCAACGGGCGACCCTTTGAAATAATCTGTGGTATCAAACTGATAGAAAAACTGTCTCAGTAAATCCAACTGGTCTCTTACAATAATCACCGCTTTGTCAAGGTCTTCAAAATCATCAGCTGCAGTGGTGTTATTAAATAATCCCAAAGCGTAGTTCAGATTTTTCTTGATGCCGATGTAATCGACAACAAGACCTTTGTCTTTGCCTTCAAACTTTCTGTTTACACGGGAAATCGTCTGTATCAGGTTATGCGTTTGCAAGGGCTTATCAATGTAAATCGTGTCCAAAAACGGAACATCAAAACCAGTGAGCCACATATCGACCACAATGGCTATTTTGAAATTGGAATGGATCTGTTTAAACTGCCGATCCAGTTCCTTTCGGTCTTCTTTATTGCCGAGCAGATTCCACAAACTCTCTTCGTCATCTTTGTTTCTGGTCATCACCATTTTGATGCGCTCGATGGCTTTGATGTCTTTCTGCTCTTTTTCGCTAAGGTTTTCCGCAAGACTTTTTTCATTCCATTCCGGTCTTAGCCTGATGATTTCTTTAAATAGTTTGTAGGCTATTTCTCTTGAAGCACAAACGAACATTATCTTTCCGGCAACCGTCGCTTTCTCCTCGATTCGTTTTTCATAATGCGTAATGAAATCCTGCGCAATCGCTTCAATTCTTCCGGGGTCACCCAAAATCACTTCCATTCTGGCAATCGCTTTTTGGCTGGCTTCCACGTGGTATTCCGAAGCGCCTTCTGCTACAGCATTTTGATAATACTGTTCAATTTCAACCACTTTTGTATGGTTCAGATTGACTTTTGCAGCACGTCCTTCATACACCAATCGAACCGTGATTTCATCCACCACCGATTCAAACATCGTGTAGGAATCTACCACAGGACCAAATACATCCAATGTCTTATCAATAGGCGTTCCCGTAAATCCAACATACGTTGCATTGGGAAGAGAATCGTGAAGGTATTTGGCGAAACCATAAGATTTTTTTACACCATCTTCATCGATGCGGACTTTCAAATCCAGATTCACCTGCGAGCGGTGGGCTTCGTCGGAGATACAGATGATATTGGTGCGATCACTTAAAATCTCACTATCCTCTGCAAATTTCTGAACGGTCGTCAGAAAAACGCCGCCACTTTCCCTGCCCCGTAGTTTTGTGCGAAGATCGGCTCTGGATTCTATGTTGATAATATTTTCATCGCCAATAAAATCCTTGGCGTTGGTAAAATCTCTTGATAACTGATCGTCCAGATCGGTACGGTCGGAGATAATAATGATGGTCGGACTTGCCAATTGCGTAGATCGCATCAATAGTCTCGACAGATAAAGCATCGTATAACTTTTCCCGCAACCTGTCGCTCCAAAATAAGTTCCGCCTTTTCCGTCGCCTTCCGGTTTACGGTGCTTTTGGATATTGCTAAACAGTTTATTGGCAGCATAATACTGCGGATAACGGCACAAGATCTTTTCTTCTTTTTTAGTCGTATCGGGGAACCAAATGAAATGATGCAGAATATCACAAAGTCTTTTCCTGTTCAGCATTCCGTGGACGATGGAGGTGGCGGTATGAATGCCCGTCAGTGCTTTCTTTTCTTCGCCTGTTATTTTATGCCAACCATAGAAGAAATCGTACGGTGCAAACAGAGAACCTGCTTTGTTGTTCACGCCGTCGCTGATGATGCAGAACGCATTGTATTTCATCAGTTCCGGAATATCTCTTTTATAACGATTGGTTAATTGTTCGTACGCATTAAAAATCGTAACGTTTTCTTCAATCAAAGTTTTAAACTCAAAAATCACCACCGGAATCCCGTTGATATACAGAATCAAATCCGGAATACGAAGTTCTTTTCCCTGAATCTCCAGCTGGTTCACAATCTTAAAGCGATTGGTTTTCAAAAGACTGGTTTCATCAATATCAATATAGCGGATGTGCAAATCTTTTTTTACAGGATTGTGTCGCTTAAAAATCAGACCGTCTGCCAAGAGTTTACCAATGTATTTATTGCTGTCGTAGAGATTGGAAGCAGGTTGATATGCTAGTTCATTGATAAGGGTTTCCAATTCTATCGTTTCCAAATCAGGATAACGCGACAGCAGAAAATCACTCAAATCTTCCCGAATCAAAACCTCTTGATGCGATGCCCGAACTAAATCTTTTCCATTCACGTACGCATAGCCTTCTTCTTTCAGAAGATGGATAAATGATTTTTCTAATTGGGATTCGGTGTATTTCATTTTTATTTTTATGTTGTCCAAACTTTTTCTGCTATATCATAAAGATCTTTTGCCCGTAGACTTATAGCGTTATCATCCCAAATACTTAGTGTCAAGTACTTGTTCATTGTTTCAAGACCTGACGCGTAGTCCTCTAACCCTTTTTTATCACCTTTACCTTCTTTTTTTGTTTGCCAATCCGAATCCCGTATTGAAGAATTTAAAGACTGCGTGATTATAGTTAAATTACCGAGTGTCAACAGTTTTCTATTCCTTTTGATTGTATCATCTTGGGTTGGTAATGTTCCCCAGTTTTTAGACCAGTTTTTAGGCATTAAGTGCTCTAAACTGTATTTGCTAATACCTAACAAAGCTGTAGAATGCAGATGAGATTTTCGATGTTTAGATTCTAATAAATATAAAATTCCAGCAGACTGTTTATTGATTAAAATTGATTTATTAAATCCTTCCAAAACCTCTTCATTTGTAGGAATAAACGTAGATGTATCTGTACTTTTTTCTATAAATTCTTTAATAGCTTGAACAGTCAGAATCTTGTTACCTATAAATCTTTCCGTAAATAACTGATTATAATTTTTATTAGTTGTATGTGCAACCATCCTTCTCATAATATATGACTCTAAGAACTGGAATATATTATCTCGTTCTGCAGTATTTGTTACATTTTTTAAAACATAGAGTACATATGAAATCAATGTGCTGTTATCTAGTCCGAAAATTATAGCATTTAATCTTTCAATATGGTTGCTTGAAGATATCTCTCTATTGATGATTTCGTAATCAAAGTTTTTTGCAAATATTTCTGCATACTCCTTAATTTCATCTAGTAATATATTATTGTTTCCATCGAGATAATTTTTAATGAAGTCTTTATATGACTCAAACAGATGTTCGCCACGAGCATAGGCAATTTTATCTTCAGTTTTTACGCCGAAACTTTTGTCTTGTATCTTAATTTGAAGGAATGCATCAAAAAATAAATCTATAAATGTTCTCTTTACTCGACCAGCTGTTATCTCGCGATCCCAATATTTTTTTACATCTTCATCCTTTTCAAAAAGGTTTTTCCAATACTTTTCGTATAGTTTAATATCACGGTTGAAAAAATAATTTTTCAACAGCTCAGCAGTTGTCAATGTAACCCCCAAAGAATTGATCGTATCAAATATTTGTTGCTCATCTTCATTTGGATCTAAGTCGATTCCAACAAATAATATATTGGCAAGTATTTTTTGAAAATCTAAATTGTGAACATTGATTGATTTTTTAAAGTAACCATAGCATTTGGTTATATTATCTTCTCCTGGCAAATCAACTAAATCATTTATAGACAAAACTTCGGTAAACTTATCTATATCATTATGACTGTGTGATAAGGCTAGTTCATCGGTCATTAATCTGAAAGTCCTGTCAAACATTGCGTTTTTATCACTTTTCAAACACAGAACTTTAAAAAAAATATTTAATGTTGTTAACCTTTGTTGACCATCGATTAAAGTTCGAATATCGCCAACTTTACTTGCTGACGAGGTTGGTTGTTGTTTAAGAATTACGGAACCTAAAAAATAAGGTTTGTTCGTTTTTGAAACTTCTTCCATATCCTCTAAGAGTCTCTCCCATTGTTTTTCACCCCAAACGTAAGCTCTCTGAAAAAAGGGAATTTCTAAAATACGGTTACCGTTAAAAATATCATTGATCGTTTTTTTTGATGCGTCCATTATTGGTTCTTACTTTTAATTCTTACTTTAATTTAAATTTGGATTTACGGTAGCTTGTTCAATCACTTGCGATATACCTATACTTTCCAAAAGTGCATTATATTGTTGTTCATCTTTTAATCTAATTGTAGATAAAATAAATTCTGCAACTGTTTTCATTTCAGGTACATCAATTGGTTGGGTACTTCTACCAGAGTTTTCTTCTAAGTGCGAGAATTCGTTTGTTATTCTTTCAATTAACAAAACAGTTTGGTTTTCACCGAAAAATTTAATTAATCTTTTATTATTGCTCGAATTACCATCCGAAGTATTTAGCTTACTTGGATATTTATAGAATAAATATACCTCTAAAAATTTTCTCAAATTATTACCAAAATTGTAGAATACATCAAGATTTAGATCTGAAACAGTATCGTGTTTAGCACATTTATATATCTGATGAAATAAATAATTGAATTCAGTAACATAATCCTTTAAATAGGAAGGCATTAAACTAATAGTGCATTTGTTCTCAAATCTATTGACTAAAAAATACTCGCTTTGCGTCTGTCTATCAACTTTTGAAAATTTCAACATTTTTAAATATTTAAAAAATTCCAAATTATGTGTGGAAATAAAAATTTGTTCAAAACGTTTTTTTATAAATAATTCATTATTTATTAGACTATAAATGTAAAAAATATGATTCGAATCTAAACTTGATATAGGATCATCAATCAATATTATGGGTTTTTCACCAGCAGTATGAATATCATCTAATTTAGCCATAAAGTAGCAAAATGAAATAATACTACATTCTCCTTCGCTCAAGTGATACGCAATATCTCCATTTCTTACAATGTTGAACCTAATCTTTTTATCAGAATCTACTTCTTCTTCAATTGCTTGCAATTCCAAGTTTTGATGACCAAAATAATTTTGTAGATAATCATTTACTTTTCTTGCTCCTTCTTCTTCATTATTCAATTGACGTGATAATTCAATAATTTCTTTCTCTTTTAATTTTATGTAATCATCTACTTCTTTCCTTTCCGTTTCTTTACTTGTAAATTCTATTTCTTTATTTGCAATATTTTGTAATTGGGTGCTATATTGAATAGTATCTACAAAGCGTTTTACTTCTAAGAGTCTAAGCTCTTTTTTTGCTTCAGAAATTTTTCCCGATAATTCATTTGAATACGCATTGTTGCGATTCTTAATATCATTGTAAAGTTCTACTGTAGCTGAAAAATCGGTTTGCGAAAAAGTTGTAGTGTAGTCATATGTAATTGGACTGTGAATTAAAAGTAAACGCTCATCAATTTTTGAAAGTAAGAATTCTAAATCTGCTTTATAATTTAAAATGTGAGAATTAAATGAATCTGAACATTCATTTAGTTCACTATGAAAACTAATATAGAAGAGGTCTTTATTTGGTAGCTTAATATTACTGATGGCATCTATTTCTCTTGCAATTTTTACTTTACAAACGTTCAAAGTATCTTCAAGTTTTTTCGACTCTTCATCAAAATGATTATCGAGTTCCTTCCAACGAGATTCTAAAATAGGATTACCACAAAATTTACAAGTACAATTTCTATCTTCTGAATGAAGATCGTATCCTTTTTTAACCCACTCATTTATACTAGAGTTTGCTAATAGTTCCGCAATTTTATTATTATCTAATAAAGTCTGCTCTAAAACCAATTTTATTTCTGGTAGCTCTCTTTCATAAATATTTATAAAACTAACAGAATGTGAAACATTTATTTTTTCTACTTCATCTATCTGCTCAATATTTGTAGATTCTTTACTAGCATCAATTGCCGTGAATGCAGGTAAAAGAACTTTATCAATTTCTTGTTGTAGCTTCGCCTTATTGTAATTAATGTCACCAAACTTTAAATGTTGTTGTTTTATACTGTCAGTGGCTGAAGTTGCTTTATTAGTTAGTTGAGTTTCTAATGATCTTCTTAACCTTGTAAGTTCAGCGTTTTGTACGCCAACTAATTCAGTTAAATCATCTAATTCTTTATATTTTAAAGTTTTAGAGTCTTCATTACTGTCTCCTAATTCACTTTTAATAGCTTCAATTTGAGCTTCGATTTCGCTATTTTCTCCAAGAATAGCAAATGGTTTAATTTCTGAATCAGGATTAATAATAAAACTTAAATTTTCCTTTATAAAGTCCTCGTTAAAACATCTTACGTTTAATGTATTCTCGTGAAAATTAGATTGATCAATCGTTGAATTATTTGATAGTATGATTTCAAATTCTGGATCAAGGTATTTTGACGAAAGCTCTTTGGTTTCTAAAGCTCTAATTATTCTTGACAGAGTAGTTTTTCCGGAATAATTTCTTCCATAAAGAATGTTTTCTTTATTCAATGGGATAATATTATTGCCAGGATTACTTCGAATTGCAACATCCCATTGAAAATTTTTAAATAATCCAAGGTTATTAATATTAATTTTTTTGATCATATTTTAGTTTTTATAGTTATTAGTTTTAGTTTTTTATTTTAAGCACCCACTTCCTCCCCAACCGCCAACCGCGACAACAACAAACTTTGTAGTTGTGTGAGTTTTTGGTTTTGATACTTTTTATTTTCAACAATATCAAATGAATTTTTAATTTTAGAATAAAATAATTCAAAACATAAATCAGTTGGCATTAAAATTCGTAAATTTTTAATGTCATCTGAATTTATACTTCCTCTGATACTTTGAGCATCAGAATTATTTCGCAATTCATTGTATCTTGAATTTATATCAATAAAGATGAATAAGGAATAAATATCTTTTTTAGGCTCTACACAAATAACAGATTGATTTATATAAACATCTGTAAATAAAAGTGCTGATTGTCCACGAGTTTTTCCTTGACCAGCGGTTGCAATTACTGTACAATATTTTTTACATAGCTTAGTAGTTGAACCTTTTATACCATCCTCTGTTATACTTTTATCAGTTTGTATTATAAATCTATTTCCCGTTTCACCAGAAGAAAACCAATAATATATTCCATTCCAAAAATTATCATTTTCTGTTGATGGAGTTCCTCCACTGTAAATTTTATTGGTAATTTTATTTAAATTGTTCACTTCCCACCCCTCCGGAATCTCCTTCCCAAGCTCTTCACTCCAAACCATTTTACCCTCGGAAGATTTGTAAGGTTTTCCCGCTTCATTTGGAAACTCAAAATCCACAAACCAATGTTTATACAAAGCCTGCGCAGTAGCTTCCAACTTTTCGCAAATCTGCTCGTTCACTTTTATTTTGTTGGCTATGCTTTGGTATTGCGCTACAATTTGTCGCTGTTCTTCAATTGCTGGGATAGGTAATTCAACTTCACACATATCTGCCCAATCAAAAGTTTCCCTCGTACTGCCGTGAGAATGGAATCTTACATACCTGTCAAACTCAGGTCTGGAAAACCACATCATTAAATATTCAGGAAGTAATTCTTCAATATCAATCACTTCAAAAACAACATAAATTTGGGAAACCAACGCTTTATTATATTGATCGGATAAAGCAATGGAAATCTTTTCTCCATTTCTTGAAGTCACAGTTCCATAGGCAAATTGTCTTTTCTCTATGATTTTATAGACAGACATATCCGTACCTATGACATTGGCAATTGAAGGTATCAGCTTTTTAGTAATGCTTACCCCTAAAAGAACTTCTGTTTCCAAATCTCTGTTCCGAACATTAACCTGTCGAATATAATTTCCTAACCTCTTATAACTCATAGCCCAAAGTTTTAAAAACATTGGAAACCTCCTCTTTCAATTGGCTTTCCTGCTCAAATAAGTGTTTCAAATCAGTTTGTAAACTTTGCATCTGCTCATCATAATCCAGACTTTCATCTCGGTTGACAAACTCAATATATTTACTTGGCACCAAAGAATAATCTTTTTTGCGGATGTCTTCCAGACTGGCACTGTAAGAATATTCAGGAATATCCTGATAGGTTTCTTTCCAGTCTTGTTGTTGCCAGTTATGATAATGGGTAGCAATCGCAGTAATCTCCTCTTCACCAAACTGAATGAATTTCTTTTCAAATGGTTCACCTTTCTGACGCAGATCCATAAACAGAACTTCGCCTTTTCGGTTACGGTAATTTTTAATGCCGTCGTTCACTTCAAAAGTTCTTTCATTTTTATTGCGGTTCAGAATCCAAAGCGTCACCGAAATATCGGTAGAATAAAACATTGCTCTTGGTAAAATCACAATAGCTTCCACCAAATCATTTTCAATAATTTGCTTCCTGATTTTATATTCTTCGCCACCACCACTCAAAGCACCGTTTGCCAAAATAAATCCTGCCACACCATTCTGAGAAAGCTTGGAGATCATATTCAGAATCCACGCATAATTGGCATTAGATTTCGGTGGCACTTCATAGCCTGCCCATCTCGGGTCGGTGGTCAGTTCGCTATCTGCACGCCAGTCTTTTAAATTAAAAGGTGGGTTCGCCATGATGTAGTCGGCTTTCAGATCTTTATGCTGGTCGTCGCCGAAAGTATCTGCCGCTTTGTTCCCCAGATTAGAAGAAATCCCACGGATGGCGAGATTCATCTTGGCGAGTTTATAGGTCGTATTGGTCAGCTCCTGACCGTAGATAGAAACGTCTTTTTTGTTTCCCTTATGCTTTTCAATAAACTTCAGCGACTGTACAAACATCCCGCCCGAACCACAGGAAGGATCATAGATTTTCCCTTTGTAAGGCTCTATCATTTCGGCGATGAGGTTGACAATAGACTTTGGCGTATAGAATTCCCCTTTTCCTTTTCCTTCGGCAATGGCAAATTTGCTCAGGAAATATTCATACACACGCCCCACAATATCGTGGGCTTCGTCGCGTAGCGTATCAATATTGTTGATGGTATCCAGCAAAGCCGAGAACTTAGACTGATCCAATCCAAGACGGGAAAAATAATTATCGGGCAAAGCGCCTTCCAGAGATTTGTTGGTGCGCTCAATGGTTTTCAGGGCAGAATCTACAATCAATGTAATGTTTTCCTGCTTGGCATTCTCCATAATGAAAGTCCACCTTGATTCTTCAGGGAGATAAAATACATTTTCTGCCTGATAGAACTCGGGAATATCCAGAAAAGCTTCTTTGTGTTCATTGATGAGTTCCTGACGCCGTCTGAGGAATTTATCGTTGGCAAATTTGAGGAAGATGAGACTTAAAACGACGTGTTTATATTCAGAAGGTTCTACGGAACCTCTTAATTTGTTGGCAGAATCCCAGAGGATTTCTTCTGTACTTTTTGTTTTTGCAGCTGTTTTCGTTGCCATGTGTTCTTTTCGGAAAAGGTAAAAATAAGTTGATAAGGAAAAATGTTTTTCAATGCAGACGGTCTCATTTTAAAACAATTCATCTGAATTCCAAATATAACGAAAATACCTTATCCGCATTTACGGAAAACCATAAAGCGTTTATGAAATACCCACAGTTAAAATAAAAACGAAGTATAAAAAGTAAATAATGCGAGATTATCGCAAAATCTCGCATTATTTACTTTAGTGAACGATATGAGCTGTCAAAGGATCTGTGATCACCCAGCGTAATGCATATCCAGTAAAGAACTTTGCCAAAGTTTGAAACTTTGGCAAAGTTATCCTCCGCTACCGATACGTCCCCGCTATCCCAAAGCGTCCTCACTTCGTAGCCTTATGAGGTCGGTACATTAAAATATTCACCCCGCTCTCCGAAGTGTCCTCACTTCGGAGCCTTATTGAGAATAATACATTTGTTATCAAGCGCTAAATATCCATGACAAAAAATATTTTTATGACGAAATTACCTATTTAAATATACTACCCTCTCCCGTCCCCTTACAGCCATACTTGTTAACAAACCCCGCAGCACGGCAGAAGAATTCAACTGATAATCACGGGATGGCATGAAGGCAGGCAGTCCCTGGGCAAAGTCATGGCCTCCCCCAGTTTATGCCGACCTGAAGGTACGGCATCCCTATTACTGGAGATCAGTATACTGCTTTTTTTCCATACCGTAATGGCGATGCCGGTGTCGGTTCCCCTGTGCAGATACTTTATAAAAGGTCGCCGCGGAGCTGGATAAATTCCGCACCGCTTACGAAATCATTCAGCCATAAGGTAAAATCTGAAAGCTCGGCATCAGTCTTTGAATAACCCATTTCTTCAGCAACATCCTGGGTCTGCCAGTTGGAAAATGTTTTAGCGGGCGGGCGGCTGTTGTCCACCTGCAGAAAAGCAGGAACAATCCAGCTGTTGGCGCGATCGGTCTGTAAAGTCTTGGCCTTTGCCTCTTTAATTTTGCCCTTTTTAAACAGTGTAATGGTCCACTCGAATAAAAATACCGGATAGCCTGAATCATCAGGAAAGTTTTTATGGAACCAGTTAAAATACCGGAGTGCGCCCGAATAATCCTGTATCTTCAGGTACAGTTCCGGGGGCAGATACCGCAGTCCGCGGCTGTCGTCGTAATAGCCTCCCCACCTCTTTTTATCGGCGGCAAGTTCCTTCTTTATTTTTGCAATCTTAAGCTGAATGCGTTCTTTTTGTTTCGGCGTCATGATTGATATTTCTGGGATTAGCGGGAACGTGAATGCGTGAAAAAATTACGGTCTTCCGCGGGATAAAAATAACATATTATTTCAAAAGTTCCCCGGTCATGCGCGGAATATTACAGAAGTTTCGAATCATTAAGATCTTCATACCGGTCATACGCTCTGTGATCTGCCCGCGCAACTGCACATCCAGTACAGAACTTTGCCAAAGTGTGAAACTTTGGCAAAGTTATCCCCCTACCCGATAAGCCCCTGACTCGACAATTCAAAGTCCTATAAAATGCTGGTACCCGCAACCTCATCCACCTCAGGATATTTTTCCCGCTGCTCCGCAAGAAGGCTTTTGGACCTCGTATCTTTGGATCATGCGTATATTAATAAAGCGTTGATTTCATTCTTAAAGTATTTTCACCAATATTATAAGCATACACTGATGCAGGTAAAAAAGTGAAAGACAGCTCTCCTGTTTTTTTAGTCCCCTGTTTATCAATTGAGGTCACTAATGAGCTTGTGAATCCATTTGTTTTACAGAATTGAATCAGGCTGGACAATTCCTGAGGTTTTTCAAAATATCGGTTGCTCCATTTAATCTCAACTCCCCAAATGGGTTTAAACTTTTTATCATCAATCAATACCAAATCGACTTCACCATCTTTCCAGCGGGCGTAAGTTAAATCGAGATAATCCCTGTGCATCCATTGCGACAGAATTGCGGTTTCTACCATATTACCCATCTCGTCGTCTGTTCCCTTTATGGGCGAAAACAAGGCGGTACGGAGCGAAGGATTGGTAAGATATACTTTAAAGCTGGTGATGCGTCTCAGGCGTTTTGCAGTGATATCTACTTTATGGATGACCTTGATCAAAAATGCAGATTCCAGACATTCCAGGTGATTTTATCAGATCGAATAAGGCGTGAATTCTTCATTATTTTGCTTATTTGAAGAAATATAATAAAAATAAGCAGATTTAAATCTATCTATTTTGCCTTATAAGGAGCAAATAAGGATTTTTTCAGCAGTTGTACGGCACCGTTGGCTATTTGCCGGAGATTAACGGTGTAAAAGTATTGTAGAACATTTTCATTTATTTAATCGAATCCGACACTGACCATGAGGGAATGTTCAGAAGTTTTTCTTTTGACTGCTGAAAATGAACCAGGCCGAAAAGAAAAAACGCCCCGGCCTGTTCAAACACATCAAAAAAATTTCTGAGAACGTTAAAGTGCAGCCCACAGGACTCCCCATTGTTCTCTATTTTATCTAGTTCCCCCTGTACGTCGAATACCCGTAGGCTGAAAGGGTGATGGGAACATGGTAATGCTGGTGATCCCTGATCTGAAAAACAACTTCGATGAAAGGATAAAAACTTTCGGTTTTGTTCTTTTTAAAATAATCGGCGGTAAAATAGGTCAGTCTGTAAATTCCGGTGTTGGAGTTGCCGGGAAGGAAATCGGTGATTCTGCCGTTCTGATCGGTTATTTTTTCGTCTACCAAAGACCACTGTCCGCTGGCTTCGGTAAAGCGTTCGAGTCTGATGGTGACTCCACTCGCGGGAGCGCCTTTAGACACATCAAGGATATGGCTTGAAAGCTGATAACCGGTTTTCTGACCAAATGCGAAGACTGAAAGCAGTGCAAAGACCGCTGCAAAGAGTATTTTTTTCATTTTTATCTGTTTATATTATTTTACTGTATGAATTCCCAAATCAGGAACAGACGCCGCTTTTGCGATGAGATCGTCATTTTCCGCACTTCCGCCGCCGGCAATGCCAATACTGCCAATCACATTACCTTTGTACCACACCGGCGTTCCACCGCTTAAAAGAAGAAGTTCCGGGAGGGTGTTCAGATTTTGGGTATCTGGATTAGCGGCTGCATTTCTCATCAGTAACAGCGTCGGGGTTTTGGTAGAAAGTGCGGTGTATGCCTTCCTTCTTGCAGCTTCGGTATTGTGAGGACCTACTCCATCACCGCGCATCAGGAGGATGATTTCTCCGGAAGCGTCCAGAACAGCAACCGTAACTTTTTTTTCCAGCGCATCCGCTTTTTTGATACTTCTTGTTGCCAATTCCATGGCGGCGTCCAAAGTCAGGTTATCCACCGATTTTACAAATTGAGTATGGGGCGGCATTTTGGGGTCCACTCTGTTCTGTGCAAACCCCAATGCCGAAATAAAAACGATTCCTAATGCGAATATTTTCATAAAATGGTTTTGGCAAAGGTAGCGGCTGTAAAAATAAAAAACGTTGCTCTAAGTCAACGTTTTTTTACAGCTGAGCTTTTACCCTGCTCAAAGTAGAGGGTGAAATGCCAAGGTAAGTCGCGGCCATTTTATTGGAAAGCCTGCGCAGCAGCTGGGGCTGATGTTGCATCATCCATTTTACCTTTTCAAGGGCTGTGAAACTCTGAAAACCGTAAATTCTTTTTTGGGCAGTGATGAATCCAAGTTCAAGAATTTCGGTATAAATTTTCGCAAACTGAGGCACCGTATCCACCAGGAGATAGAAGTCTTCTCTGGTAATGCACAGGAGTTCGGAAGGTTCAATGGCCTGTAAATATTCTTCGGCCGGCAGCTGATCAATAAAACTGGGTAAAGCGGTAACGAAATTTCCTTCAAAAGCAAAATATCTGGACCTTTCATTCCCCTCTTTATCTGTAGTAAAAAGGCGCATGGCTCCTTTGGTGATGAAATAATAATGTCTGCAGACCTGGTGATAATCCAGCAGCATCTGTTTCCGCTCCGCCTTTACGAAGGTAAAGCAGGAGGAGATTTTCTGCAGCGTCTGTTCATCTGCCAATGAACGGGTGAGGATAAACTGTTCCAGGGTGGTCAACATTGTTTTTTACTAAAAATTAAAATTGCCTGATCTCAAATATAAAGAAAATACCTCATCACGAAAACTGCCAGAATTTGCTAACAACTCCCATCCGCTCATTACCAAGCCCAAACGATGAGTCAAATTTTAAAATCGCAGTCATTATCATTTTCTATGTGCTTTCAGAGACAATGGAATAATATTTCCATAACTTGCTCCGTAAACAGACCATTATGAACACCGACCTGAACTTCAGAAAAGGCTTTACGTTCACCAAACACAGTCCTGAGGAGATCTCCCATTTCGACAGGGTTTTTGAGGTATTCAAAGATCTGCTCACCCATACGTCGGGTGATATTGAAGAGGCTTTTGAATGGCTCGAAATGCTCGATAAAGAATACGATATTTTCACCGACGAATATACGCTGGCAGATTTTGAAGAAGATCTGAAAAAACGCGGCTACATCAAGGAAGAAAAGAATCCTGAAGACGGCAATACCGGTACGGGAAAAGGCAAAAACATCCTCACCCCCAAACTTGAAAAAGCCCTTCGCGAGTTTGCCCTCGATCAGATTTTCGGAAAACTGAAAAAAACCGGCATCGGAAGCCACCGCACCTCAAAAGTGGGCATCGGTGACGAACGCGACGGTGAAAACCGCGCCTTCCAGTACGGTGACGACCTTTCGGCGGTTAATATGACGGAAAGCCTCAAGAACGCCCAGATCAATAACGGAATTTCTGATCTCAGAATGACCGAAGATGACCTTATTATGGAGGAAACCCGTCACAAAGCCCAGATGAGCACGGTGCTGATGATCGACATCAGCCATTCCATGATCCTGTACGGCGAAGACCGCATCACGCCAGCGAAAAAAGTCGCCATGGCGCTGGTGGAACTCATTAAACGCAAATATCCGAAAGATTCGATCGACATTATTGTTTTCGGCAACGAAGCCTGGCCGATCAAAATCAAAGACCTTCCCTATCTGCAGGTCGGGCCTTACCATACGAATACCGTTGCGGGTCTGGAACTGGCGATGGATATTCTGCGCAGAAAGCGAAACACGAACAAACAGATTTTTATGATTACCGATGGGAAACCCAGCTGCATCAAGCTGCCCACCGGAGAACTCTACACGAACAGCTTCGGCCTTGATGAAATGATTGTTTCCCAATGCCTCACCAAAGCCGCGCAAGCCAGAAGGCTTAAAATTCCCATCACCACTTTTATGATCGCACAGGATCCTTATTTAAGAAAATTTGTAGAGGCTTTTACGGCACAGAATCAGGGGAAAGCTTTTCTGACCGGACTCAGCAATCTGGGGGAAATGATCTTTGAGGATTATGAGAGGAACCGGATCAGGAGGATATGAGGTGCTGGGTGTTGGGTGTTGGATGTTGGATGCGGGGTGTTGGGTGATGGATGTTGGATGTAAGAGGATGAACAATTGACAGATTCTGTATTAAAAATTTAGAGATAAAAGCACCATTTAGAATATGAAAAACGATATTACATTTAAAGAATTAAAGGACTCCGGTTACATTCATCAAACGATTAATCAGGAAATTCAGGCCAACCTTATTGCAAAGATTAAAGCGAAAGAACCTGTATTTGAAGGCCTGTGGGGATATGAAGACACGGTGGTTCCGCAACTGAAGAAAGCCATTCTGGCCGGACATCACATCAACCTTCTCGGATTGAGAGGACAGGCAAAGACCAGGATTGCGAGAAGCATGGTGAGTCTGCTTGATGAATATATGCCGATCGTCAAAGGTTCTGAAATTAATGACAGTCCGTTTCAGCCCATCTCCAAATATGCGCGTGACCTTATTGCAGAACTGGGCGACGAAACCCCTATTTCGTGGGTTCACCGCTCGCACCGTTTCTTTGAGAAACTGGCTACACCGGACGTGAATGTCGCCGATTTAATCGGTGATATCGACCCCATCAAGGCCGCCACGCTGAAACTGCCCTACTCCGATGAGCGCGTGCTGCATTACGGAATGATTCCACGCGCGAACCGCTGTATTTTTGTCCTGAATGAACTTCCTGATCTGCAGGCAAGGATTCAGGTTTCGCTTTTTAATATTCTGCAGGAAGGTGATGTACAGATCCGTGGTTTTCAGCTCAGGATGCCTCTGGATATTCAGTTTATTTTTACGGCAAACCCGGAAGATTATACGAACCGGGGAAGCATCGTGACCCCGCTGAAAGACCGTATCGGCTCCCAGATCTTCACCCATTATCCGAAAACCATCGCTTTGGCAAGACAGATCACCGACCAGGAAGCTCAGGTCTCTGCTGAAGATAAAGCACAGATCACCGTTCCGGATTTGGCGAAAAACCTGTTGGAGGAAGTGGCCTTCGCGGCTAGGGAAAGTGAATTTGTGGATGCGAAAAGCGGCGTGAGTGCAAGACTCACGATCTCTGCGATGGAAAATCTGATGGCGGCAGCCAAACTGCGGCTGATAGAATCCGGAGCCGAAAAAACCACGCTCAGACTCCTGGACTTTATGTCGATTGTTCCGTCAATTACCGGAAAGATTGAACTGGTGTACGAAGGTGAGCAGGAAGGCGCAGACCATGTGGCGAAACTCCTCATTGATCAGGCGGTGATGAATCAGTTTGAACAGCTTTTCCCGCGCATCCCGAAGCTCGAAAAAGAAGGCATCAAAACTCCGTATACCGATCTGATCCAGTGGTTCAACAACAATACCGCGGAGCTGAATTACACGGACACCGATGCTGAATTTTACAGCAGACTCGAAAGCATCGCACCACTCTCCGAATTTATTAATGAATACGCAGATCAGCTGAGCCCCGAAGACCGGAACTTCAGCAAAGAACTTGTTTTATGGGCTCTGACCATCAGCAAAAAACTGGATAAACTCGAAAATAAAAACACTTTCACTTTTGATTCGGCGGGGATCGGGAAGTATTACGGAAGATAATTTTAAAGGAGATTTCATCCTGCCATCAAAAACCTCATTTAACATCAGTTTAAATGAGGTTTTTTGTAAATAATTTTCAATAAAGTCCCTTTCCAGCAAAAGGAGTATTCATTTTTGTCATGATCATTCGATTCCCAGTGAACGCAGTGATAAAGACCATTAATGATGATACGTATGATTCTCCACCGGGACATACAACGCCTCTAATAATAATTAATAAATTCATAAAAATAAATGGATAAAATTTAATAAAAATTATTAATATTATCTGAATTAATAAAAATAAAATATTAAAATACAGTTATTTTTATTAAAAAAGTATTGATAGTTCGAAAAAGCGTGTACCTTTGACGAACTGTTGTACTTCTACTCAGTTTAATCCAATTTACAGAATGAAAAAATTTATACTTCTGGCAACTTCGGTTGTTTTCATGAGCTTCTATTCGACCGCCAAAGCGCAGGCTCCGGTGCTTGGAAGCACTGCCAACTTCGCGCTTTTCTCTACCAACGGTGCTGTTTCGAATACCGGCTTATCTCATCTTACAGGAAATGTCGGCACGAATAACGGTTCAAGCACCAACTTCGGCAACGTGGATGGTGTGATGCACGATTCAGACGGCACCACCATGATTGCCGCCGCTGATCTTACGATTGCGTACAATCAACTGAACGCAGCGATCCCGAACTTCTTCCCATCTTCCCTTTTAGGTAATGGCCAGGTACTTACTCCGGGAACTTACTCCATCGGACAAACTGCGACATTAAACAATACCTTAACCCTTGATGGAGGCGGAAACCCCAATGCCCTTTTTATCTTTAAAATTCAGGGTGCTTTATCCTCAGCAGCAAGCGCACAGGTACTGCTTACCAACGGAGCACTTGCATGCAACGTGTTCTGGAAAACCGAAGGCCTCGTTGACCTTGCGACAAACACCGCGATGAAAGGAACCATTGTTGCAAATAATGCAGCCATTATCCTTCGTTCCGGCGTATCATTAGAGGGTCGCGCACTTTCGACAACAGGTGCAGTTACTGTATCGGGAGTTACCGTAAGAAAGCCGGTTGGCTGCGGATCTCCGGTACTTACAGGTCCGGCTCAACCGCCGTTGGGCACTGTTGTCTGTTACACGGTATTCACCGGAAACGGTTCATTAACCAATACCGGAATCACTTTTATTACAGGTGATGTAGGAACCAACGTAGGCCTTACCACAGGATTCGACGCCACAAAAGTAAACGGTAAAATCCACCTCATCCCCGATACTTCTACCGCTCAAGCTTCATTAGATCTTAACAATGCATACACTTTCATTAACAACCTTCCAACGGATATTGAACTGCTTTACCCTGCAGCTTTCGGACAGGATCTTGTTTTGACGCCACATACTTACCAACTGAATGCAGCTACTGTACTTAATGGAAAAGTGACACTCAATGCACAGAATAATCCGAATGCCGTGTTTGTTATTAAAATCAACGGCGCTCTGTCAACAAGCACTTACGCTTCCGTAGAACTCATTAACGGCGCACAGGCAAAAAATGTTTTCTGGAAAGTGGATGGCGCAGTAAACCTTAACGACTACACGAAATTTAAAGGTTCTGTTATAGGAAACAACGGTGCTGTCATCATCAATAATGGCGTGCAGATCGAAGGCCGCGTTTTGAGTACCAGCGGTGGAATATCCACTTTTGGGATCAATGCAGAGATGACTCCCGGCTGTGAACTGTTAGCAACCAGCTCCAATACAGCTGCAACCAAAGAAGTTCAGTTTTTCCCGAATCCTTTCTCCACTGTTTTAAATATCAAAATGGAGAACGCAGACGGCGGATCCACACTGACCATTTTCAATGCAGCGGGTGCAAAAGTAACACAGACCGTTTTATCACAAAAAACAACTTCATTACCAATGAAACTTCCTGCGGGCGTTTACTTCTACCAGCTCACCGGTAAAAACGGAGCAAAACAGAGTGGAAAATTAATTTCCAGACCGTAAAATCCTTTTTCATAATTTTCATCAACCCTACCTTCCCGGTAGGGTTTTTATTTGCACGCCTTTTTCCGTCCTCCACTCCCATTTTTTTTATGCAGGCTTCGGTTTATAACCGGTTTTATAAGCGAACACATGTTTAAAAATAATTAATACCGAATAGCAGAAGACTGGATAAAG
Source organism: Kaistella soli (assembly GCF_019038595.1). Lineage (GTDB taxonomy): Bacteria > Bacteroidota > Bacteroidia > Flavobacteriales > Weeksellaceae > Kaistella > Kaistella soli. The sequence continues at coordinate 74,151 of NZ_JAHOPF010000001.1, read as the reverse complement.
CAATATTTAATCATTATATTTTAAATATTCCTCAATGCTCTTTTTAGGGATTAAATCCAGCACCGCCTTCACGTTGATAATTTCGTGTTGGTTTATAATGCTGTTCACCGCTTTCGCGGCGTCGGGATAGTTGACGAGACGCTCCAGAAGACCATATACATTGACCATTTTTTTGTGGGTATTTTCAGAATCGCCGCCAAACCACGAGCCGTTGAAATGGTGGCTTACATAATTCTTCGGTAAATCCTGGGAGAAATAGACCGACGGATACAGTGTGACGCCGTGTTTCAGATGCTGGATCTTATCCGCGTAACGGTCGGCGCCGTATTCCTGTTCGAGCATTTCTGAAAAAATATCCGTGTTGATGCGCTCCTCAAAACCTTCCTGACGGCTGTACCAGTCTGTGAAATCCTTTGCGAGCTGATGTTTCGGTTCTGCCATCCAGAATGCGGAGTACGGAACGCCTTTCACTTCGAAACCGCATACCGCCTGTTCATTCAGGAATTCATCCAGCGGAAGTTTCAGTTCCATATCCGTGTCCATATAAATTCCGCCATGCTCATACATGATTTTTGAGCGTACATAATCGGAAACGAAGGCCCATTTTTTCTGCGCAAATGCTTCTTTTACATATTGATTATCGTCCAGCGGGGAATTGCTTTCATTCCATTCCACAATTTCGAAACCGGGATGGATGCGCTTCCAGGAGGCGATGCAGTATTGGGCCAGTTCATTTTTCGGCTGTCCGCCAAACCAGCAGTAATGGATTGTTTTTGGGATCATTGTATATTATTTTAAGTCGGTTATTGCAGACGGTCTTTTACATATCTGGTTCAGCAAACTTTACACCTAAATTTACAAGGGAATTTTTTATCCTTTATCGCTGCGCAGAAATTTCCTTTTTTATGGCCTAAAGGTTTGCAGGCATTACGCCGACAATAATGATTAAAAGATTAAATTTGATGTAAATATTTCATTATTCCCTATGAAGTCACCGCAATCCGACAGCCGTTACCAACCAAAGACCTACGTAGAGATCAAAAACCCGGAGTGGGTGAAAAATGCCACCCTCTACGAGCTTAATGTGCGGCAGTTTTCAGAGGAAGGCAGTTTCAAAGCCGTTGAAAAACAGATTCCGCGGCTGAAGAAGATGGGCATCGACATTATCTGGCTCATGCCGGTGCACCCTATTGGCACCGTCAACCGCAAGGGAAGTCTGGGCAGTTATTATTCGGTGAAAGATTATCTGGGGATCAACCCGGAATTCGGCTCGGAAGCAGATTTCCGGAACCTGGTCAGGGCCATCCACGAACACGGGATGTACGTCATTCTCGATTGGGTTGCCAACCACAGCAGTTGGGATAATGCACTCGCAACCGAACATCCCGACTGGTACGCACGTTCCAGGAACGGTGAATTTCAGTCGACCCTGTGGCGCGATTATGATGACATCATCGATTTTGATTACCGGAAGCCGGAACTCCGCAAATACATGACCGAAGCCCTGAAATTCTGGGTCAAAGAATATGATATCGACGGGTACCGCTGCGATGTGGCCAGTTTTGTACCGGTTGATTTCTGGGAAAACGCCAGAGCAGAACTGGAGGACCTCAAACCGGTCTTTATGCTGGCAGAGGCTGAAGACAAGGAACTTCATCGCAAAGCTTTTGATGCCACTTATAACTGGACACTGTGGAACATCCTTCATCAGATCGCCGTCAGCAATAAAAGTGTCAGGTCGCTCAGCGAAGCTTATATTGCAGAACATCTCTCGATTTTTCCGAAGGAAGGCATCCGCCTGAATTTCACTGATAACCACGACAAAAACTCCTGGGAAGGCCACCAGTACAGTAATTTCGGAGCCGCCCTGAAGGCGGTAACGGTTTTTACCGTGATGATGGACGGAATGCCTTTGGTTTATAACGGTCAGGAAGCCGGCCTGGACCGCTCGCTGAAGTTTTTTGAAAGAGATCCCATTGTCTGGAAGAAACATGAAAACGAAGCCATCTACACCACCCTTTTTGGGCTTAAACACCAAAACCAGGCGCTCTGGAACGGCAGCCGCGGCGGTGAAATGGTAAGAATCATGAATGATCAACCGGATCAGGTCATTTCGTTTGTCCGGGAGAAAAACGGGGATAAAGTACTGACCTTTATTAATTTAAGCAAAGAAAATGTTAATGTAAAATGTGACACCTCTCTGGATCCGGGAGTTTATGAGAACCTTTTCACCGGCCGATCACAACAGGTTCTGCAAAAGATGACGCTTGCGATGGAGCCATGGGAATATGTGGTGCTGCATCAATCGAATGGAAGACTTTAAGAAATGCAATAAATTAACCTTTCTAACTCCCTAAAAATAATTTCCTGTTACAATGATTATCTTTGCGCTTTATGAGCATAAGAAAAACGGCTTCAAAAAATTCAGTCAACCGGTATGAATACAGCAACGAACAGGATGGAAAATGAAAGGACCTGCCGGACGGTCTGTCCTGAATGCATGGGCCTTGGTAAGAAGAAGCGGAGAATCCGAAAAAGTGTCCGTGAACGTTATCAAAAAGAACTTCAAGCATTTGAAAAGAGCGACGGCAAGGGAAAAGCACCGATTCATCCTGTCCCCCATCTTTACACCTGTCAGAACTGTTCAGGCTCCGGACTGATTCCTTCAGAAAAATTTCCCGATCCCGATCCTGAAAACTATCCGCTCGTCGCCATCATCGGAGGCGGTATCGGAGGGGTGGCTCTCGCTGTGGCATGTCTGCACCGCGGCATTCCGTTTACCCTTTACGAACGCGACCGTAGTTTTGATGCGAGGGCTCAGGGATACGGGCTCACGCTGCAGCAGGCCAGTAAAGCCATTGAGGGCTTCGGTATTTTCAGTCTGGACAGAGGAGTCATTTCCACAAGGCATCTGGTTCACACTCCGGACGGAAAAGTGGTTGGGGAATGGGGAATGCGGAAATGGCTGGAGACTGAAACCCAAAAATCTCCGAGGCGCACCAATATTCATATTGCCAGACAGTCGCTGCGTTCCGCTCTGCTGGAACAGCTTGGAGGACAGGGCATGGTGCAATGGGGACATCAGCTGATTGATTTCAAAGAAAATAAAGACGGAAGCGCTGACCTCCGCTTTCTCGCGGACGGCCAAATAAAAACCGAAAAAGCTGATCTTGTCGTAGGCGCCGACGGAATCCGAAGTGCGGTACGCCACCTTCTGATTGGTGATGAAATTTCCCCGCTCCGTTATCTGGACTGTATTGTGATTCTCGGCATCTGCCCACTGAGTGCGCTTAACGGTGTTGAAAGTTCTCTGCTGGATTCGGCGACGGTATTTCAAACCGCCAACGGACATGAAAGAATTTACATCATGCCTTACGATTCGGAATCGGTGATGTGGCAGCTGAGTTTCCCGATGCTTGAGGAGGATGCCAAAAGTTTAAGCGCCAAAGGTTCCGCCGCGCTCAAGGAAGAAGCCCTCCGCCGAACACCATGGCATGAGCCGATTCCCCAGATCTTATCCGCAACTCAGGAAGCGCAGATTTCCGGCTACCCGGTTTACGACCGAGCATTACTTCATTCAGATTTATTAGAAAATGCAGGGCCGGTGACCCTCATCGGCGACGCGGCTCATCCGATGAGTCCTTTCAAAGGTCAGGGCGCAAATCAGGCGCTGCTGGATGCACTTTCCCTCGCCAGAGAAATTTCAAAAGCCTGCAGACCCCACTCTGAATGGCGCACAAAAGGCATCAGAGAAAGTGTTTTAAAAAATTCCGAAACCGAAATGCTGGAAAGAAGTGCCGCCAAGGTAAAAGATTCGGCCGCAGCGGCAGAATTCCTTCATTCCGAAGTTGCGTTGTATGAAGGTGATGAGCCGAGGGGAAGGGTTTTGAAGAGGAAAGCGCTGGAGTGAAAACAGTACGTCAAAAAAAAGCCAAATCAACCTTGTCAAGGTTTGGAACCTTGACAAGGTTAAAAAGGCGATGAACTGAGAAGAAGATTTTTGAAGAGGAAAGCGCTGGAGTGAAAACAGCACGTACAAAAATCACATCAACCTTGTCAAGGTTTGGAACCTTGACAAGGTTAAAAAGGCGATGAACTGAGAAGAAGATTTTTGAAGAGGAAAGCGTTGGATCGAAAACAGCACGTACAAAAAAAGCAAAATCAACCTTGTCAAGGTTTGGAACCTTGACAAGGTTAAAAACGCGATGAACCGAGAGGAAGAGTGCTGAAGAGAAAAGCCCTGGAGTGAAAACAGCACGTACAAAAATCACCAATAAAAACACGTGCATTATTTTATTTTGTACCTTTGTATTCAAACATATTTAAGATGAATACAAAACTCACTTTAACCATCGATCAGTCCATCATCGAAAAGGCTAAAAAATACGCCCGCAAAAAAGAAAGAAGCCTTTCTGATCTCATTGAAAACTACCTTAAAGCACTAACTGCTAAGGAAATACCTCAACAGGAGGAATTCTCTCCTGCTGTCGAATCTTTGAAAGGTTCATTTAAAATGCCTAAAGATTTCGATTACAAAAAAGAATTAACTGACCGGCTTTCAGAAAAATACCTGTAATGGATAAGGTTTTAATTGACACGGACGTGATTCTTGATTTTCTGTTTGACAGAAAGCCTTTCTCACAAGAGGCCGCACAAATTTTGAGTTGGTGTGAAACAGGACAAATTCAAGGTTTTGTGACCTCTATTATGCTAAGTAACATTTATTACCTGCTCAGGAAAACAGCAAGACATGAAAAAGTAATTGAACATTTAAAAATTTTAATGAACATTATTGATGTTTTAACAACCCATAAAAATGCAGTTTTAGAAGCTTTAAATTCAGAATTCAAAGACTTTGAAGATGCGCTTCAGAATTTTTCTGCACAAAATGATCCTGATATAAAAGTCATCATTACAAGAAACATTAAAGACTACAAAACCAGCAATTTAGCGATAATGGAACCAGAAACTTATATCAGCCTCGTTAAGCTTTCTGAATCTTAAATCAACCTTGTCAAGGTTTAAAAGCAAAAGCACAATCTTCCTGCGAAAACTGTGCTTTTTAATTTATAAGAATAGTCAGATCTTAATCCGCCATCGCTTCACCCGACTTTCTGTAGATGAAACTGCCGTAGATATGCCTTCTGGCAAAACGGCTCGGAGAATCTGAATTCACCATTTTGATATAGGTATTTCTGGGCACGCCGATATACTCGTACATTTTTCCGTTGAAATGCTGCACTTTTAAAATCGATTTTTCATGATAAAAATCCTGAATAATGGATTTGGAAATGGTTTCCGTATATTCTTCTCTGTATTTTTCCTGAGTTTCCGGGTTGATGCTTACCAGAAAATGGTAGGCTTCGATTACCGATTTGCTTTTTTCTTCCGCTTCAAGTTTTGCGGCTTCGTCATTCGCAAATTTGTCGGGATGCGCGTCTTTCATCGTATTCCGGTATATTGTTTTCAGCTCTTTTAAGGTAACGGTTTTGTCCACTCCAAGAAGTTTTCTGTGCTCGCCAATTCTTTTCATATCTCTATCTTTATTTTCGGGGTGCAAAATTAGGCTTTTAAATTTAAATCCCACTATACAAAAGCAGTTGATTATGAATTATTTACGAAAAATAAAAGCCCAAAAATTGATTCTGACTGTTCACCAACTGCTTAAAACCAACTTTCGTGGATCTTCTGTTTCCGTTAAAATCCCTAGGAATGTACTGCAGATATTTCCTTCAAATCAGTGAAGTGCGTATTTACCTTCCGCTTGAGTTCCGGTCAAAAATCTTATCTTTGCCTCTTAAAATTTTTTAGAAGATGAATCCCTTTATTGAAGAACTGAAATGGCGCGGTCTGTATGCCGACATGATGCCCGGAACTGATGAACAGCTGAACAAAGAAATCACTACCGCTTATATCGGTTTTGATCCTACTGCAGATTCTTTACATATCGGAAGTCTTATTCCTATTAAGGTTCTTGCGCATTTTCAGCAGTATGGTCACAAGCCGATTGCTCTGGTGGGCGGCGCTACAGGAATGATCGGTGATCCATCAGGGAAATCCAACGAAAGAAATCTTCTGGACGAAGCTACCCTTAACCATTATGTGGACTGTCTGAAAAATCAGCTTTCCAAATTCCTGAATTTCGAAGGAAATGAAGCCAATACGGCCGAACTGGTGAACAATTACGACTGGATGAAGAACTTTTCTTTCCTTGAATTCATCCGTGATATCGGTAAAAATATCACCGTGAATTATATGATGGCGAAAGAATCGGTAAAGAAAAGAATTACCGGTGAAGGCGGCGCGGAAGGCATGAGTTTTACCGAATTTACCTATCAGCTTTTGCAGGGCTATGATTTCCTGCATCTGTACAGAGAAAAAAATGTGAAACTTCAGATGGGAGGTTCTGACCAATGGGGAAATATTACCACCGGAACTGAACTGATCCGCAGAAAAGCCAAAGGTGAAGCATTTGCCTTAACTGTTCCATTAATTACCAAATCCGACGGTTCCAAATTCGGGAAATCTGAAAGCGGGGAAAATTACTGGCTCGATCCGAAAAGAACTTCCCCGTATAAATTCTACCAGTTCTGGGTGAATGCTACAGATGAAGACGCGGAAAGATTCATTAAATTCTATACCTTTTTAAGCAAAGAAGAAATTGAAAACCTCATTGCTGATCATCAAACCGCACCACACGAAAGAAAATTACAGAAAAAACTTGCTGAGGAAGTTACCGTGTGGGTTCATAACCGCGAAGAATACGAGAAAGCGGTAAAAGCTTCGGAAATTCTTTTCGGAAGATCCACCGCTGAAGATCTGGTAAGTCTGGATGAAGCGACTTTCCTGGAAGTCTTCGAAGGCGTTCCTCAAAAAGAAATCGCCAGAAATGAAGTACTGGGAAGCAGCGTGATTGATCTGATTTCAGAGCAGTCAGGTTTTCTGAAATCTAAGGGAGAAGCCCGAAGAGAACTTCAGAGCAACGCCATCTCCATCAACAAGGAGAAAGTAAACGACAGTTTCGAAGTTGAGGAAAAAGACCTTATTGACGGAAAATTCCTTCTTCTGCAGAAGGGCAAGAAAAATTACTTTATCGTGAAAGCGGTATAAAACAGAAATCCGGAAGTATTTTCCGGATTTTTTTATTATTGACATAGCATTTATCTAAGGATCCTGTTTTTTGCAGTGATCTGTTCTTTTTAAAATTTGTACTTTTACGGCTAAATTTTTTTTAATGGTTATTATTATCTTCATCATTGTTCTGTGGTATTCAGGACTATTTTTCCAGACTTTTTTCCTGCACCGTTACGCAGCACACCAAACCTTCAAAATGTCGAAGTTCGGTGAAAAACTATGTTATATTTTAACCTGGGTAACGCAGGGCTCCAACTATCTTTCCGCTTACGGATACGGCGTTATGCACAGGATGCACCACGCGTATGCTGACACCGAAAAAGATCCGCATTCTCCGAAATACGATCACAATTTGTTCACCATGATGTGGAGAACCAAATCGATTTATCAGCAGATCAACAAACAAAAAGTAAGCATCGAGGAGAAATTCACGAAGAATGTTCCGCAATGGGAAGGTTTTGATAAGTTCGCGAGTTCATGGGGATCGAGAATCGGCTGGGCCGTTGCCTACACCGCATTTTTCTACTTCTTTGCAACCGCATGGTGGCAGTGGATCATGCTTCCGGTAGCATATATGATGGCCCCCATCCACGGGGTGATCATTAACTGGTTCGGACATATATACGGCTATGTTAACTTTAAAGTTTCAGACACTTCCAAAAATCTTTTCCACTTTGACTGGCTGATGATGGGCGAAGGCTATCACAACAACCACCACAAGTTTGGCGGAAGAGCCAATTTCGGCGGTGTGAGATGGCACGAAATCGATGTCACTTATCTGATCATGGTTTTGCTGGATAAGATGAAACTGATTAAACTGAAACCTGTTCCTGCAGTGACCAGAGAACTGTAAAATAATAAGCCGGATTTTTGAATCCGGTTTTTTTTATGCCTAGGTTTCATTGATTGTAAATTTTGCTTTTTATTGCTTTCTGAAAGAAAAACGGTCCTTTATTTTAGCCCGGATGGGAGCATCTGTCTGAGCTCTTTCTATAGGCGGCGGGTTTTGTGCGGAGGCTATAGAAAAGCGAGTGCGGACAGCCGGACGGGAAACCGGAGAAAAACCGCTCTTGTTGCTCCTGAAAAAATAGAATATCTTTGTGATATGGATTTACAATATCTGGTTCGTGAACCGCAAAATATCACCCCGAAAACCCCACTTCTGATCTTAATACACGGCTACGGAAGCAACGAGGAAGATCTCTTTTCTTTCGTTCCGACACTGCCTGAAGACTGGCTGGTGGTAAGTTTCCGCGCTCCGATGACTACAGAATTTGGAGGTTACTCGTGGTACAACATCGACCTTATGAAGGAGGAAGACCGGATCGATCTGCCTCAGGCTAAAGCATCGCTGGACGGGATCCTGGAAAACATTATGGAAATTTCCAACGGCTACGGTCTCACCGAAAATGAAACCCATCTTTGCGGCTTTTCTCAGGGCGGGATTTTAGCGTATGCACTTGCATTGCAGCACCCTGAACTTTTTTCGAAAATTGCGTGCATGAGCGCTTATCCTGAGGAAAAACTGCTGGAAAACATCGTGAAAGAGAAAAAGAAACTGCAACATCTGAGATTTTTTATTTCGCACGGCACGGATGACACTGTAATTCCGCTGGAATGGGGACGCAAAGCGGCAGACCTGCTTTATGATCTGAGCTGCTTTTTCTCCTTCCGGGAGTATATGAGCGGACACGGCGTCAACCAGAAAAACTATATGGATCTGATGGAGTTCTTTAAAAAATAATTTAGCTGTTTTCTGAAACCCTGACTTTTCGCCGACGCATTTTTTCGGTGCCGATCAAACTTCCGCAAAATATTCAACGCATGAAATATTTCCTGTTTTTTTTCCTGTTCCCGCTGACTCATCTGCATTCACAGATCAAAATTTCGGTCACCGTTCCAAAAGATACGCCGCAAAACACCCAGATCTTTATGGCTTCTTCGCTGAATGGCTGGAACCCGAATGATGCTGCATTTCAGCTCAAAAAAGACGCCGACGGAAGTTATTTCATCGAAATCCCGGAAAACCAGGGTAAAACAGAATACAAATTCACCCGCGGAAGCTGGGAAACCGCAGAAGGGAATGCAGAAGGGAAAGGAATTGAGAACAGGGTTTTCACCTTTACCGGAAAACAGCAGCTTATTAAAAACGAAATTATCTCCTGGGCAAAACCTGAATTAAAGAAAAATACCGCCACACCGAATGTGAAGATTCTGAGCGAAAACTTTTCCATTCCGCAACTGAACACCGTCAGAAAAATCTGGATTTATCTTCCGTCTGATTACGCTTCTTCGGAAAAGAGATATCCGGTAATCTATATGGAAGACGGGCAGAACCTGTTTGACGGACAGACTTCGTTTTCCGGCGAATGGAAGGTGGACGAAACGCTGGATGCACTTTTCGCGAAAGGGGAAAAGCAAGCTATAGTTATAGGAATCGATAATGGCGGCAGCGAAAGACTGAATGAATATTCACCCTGGAAAAACGCAAAATATGGCGGCGGAAAAGGCGATTTATATGCTGATTTTCTGGCGCAGACTTTAAAGCCCTATGTTGATCAGCATTACCGGACGCGTTCTTCCGCAAAAAACACCGGATTAATCGGGTCGTCGATGGGCGGACTTATCTCTTTTTATGCCGGCATGAAATATCCTGAGAAATTCGGGAAGCTGGGAATTTTCAGTCCAAGCTTTTGGTTTGCTAAAAATGATCTGAAACAGTACCTGAACCAGCATTCTAAAAAACTCAGACACACCCGCTTTTATTTCCTCGCCGGAAGCAAAGAATCTGAAGACATGGTTTCTGATATTGCAGAAGTAGTAGAGATTTTAAAAAAGAAAGTTCCGGAAAAGAATATTAAAACCAAATTTGATGAGTACGGAACGCATTCGGAAAGTTACTGGGCGAAAGAGTTTCCCGGAGCATATCTTTGGCTGTTTAATTGATTTCTCAGATCTGTTTGGTAGAATTATTCAGTATATTTCTTATCATCACTCCAATTTCCGCGGAATGACTCACTGTCATAAAATGACCTCCATTTTTAATAATATGGTCGGCTTTTACGTTTCGCAACGGGATAACTTTGTCCCTGTCTCCATGAATGTGTAATGCATTTTCAGGTGTAATTTGGTTTTCCCAGTTGACAATTTCATTCACTGCCCAGCTTAGAAAATCCGGATCAGTATCTTTTATAATATTTCTTAATAGCTTTTTTTCCTCAGCTGAACGCGCACCAAACATCCAGTTCGTGATGAAAGTATGAAATTTAAAAACTGAATTCGGAATCATTTTATGGAGATTGCATATCCCTGAAATCCGATACATTAAAGGCAGTTCGCTTTTAATTTTTGCGGAAGCCAAAAGAATGATTTTTTGTGTTTTTCTTATTTTTGAAATTTCAACAGAAACCATTCCACCAAAGGATAAACCAATCAGAATAGGGTTTTCTGTTTTTATATTTTCCTGAATTCTGCGTGCATAATTTTCTATGCTTTCTTTCTTCTGCGGTGTTATCCAGTCAACAAATTCAACATCTAAATTTCCGAAATCAATTTTATCGAAAACTCTTTTATCTACGCCTAAACCACTGAAAATATAAATTTTATTCATGTTTGATTTAATCAAACTGATTAGGATGTATTTCCTTAATCTTTTCCACGGTGTCCAGCACTTTATCTTTTAATGAATTCTGATAAAGCTCTAATTTTTCAGAAACGGTTTCATCGGCTATTCCTATGATTTTGGCGGCTAAAATCCCGGCGTTCGTGGCGCCGTTCAAAGCTACCGTTGCTACAGGAATTCCGGAGGGCATCTGTAAAATCGACAAAACTGAATCCCATCCGTCGATTGAATTGGAAGATAAAATAGGAACACCAACGACGGGTAAAGTGGTACAGCTGGCCACCATTCCTGGCAAATGTGCTGCGCCGCCTGCTCCCGCAATGATCACTTTCAGGCCGCGTTCTTTCGCCGACTTAGCGTAACTGAACATTCTTTCCGGAGTTCTGTGTGCAGAAACTACGGTCAGTTCGTAAGGTATTCCCATTGATTTCAGAAAATCTGCTGCGTGCTGCATTACCGGCAAATCGCTTTGGCTGCCCATTATAATTCCGACCATTATTTAAGTTTTATTAGATGTTCAAAGATAAAAATTTAATTACAGAAAAGAGAGTCATTTGAACGGTTAAAAAATTCTGCGGAATCAATTGAAAATCATTCTTTGATCCGGTAATTTATCTATTTTTGCAGTTCTTATTCCAACTCCTTTTCTTCCTTATGCTCAATAAAATTGTCAACACTTACAAAACAGCTTTCAGCGGACTGAGCAAAGAAAGCTGGATGCTTTCCCTTGTGATGCTCATCAACAGAATGGGAACCATGGCGGCGGTTTTTATGAGTGTGTATGTTACCCGGATTTTCGGCAGAAGCCTTGCCGACGCAGGTTTGGTGATTACTTTGTTTGGGGTCGGCGCGGTACTGGGTGCTTTATCCAGCGGCTATTTTATTAAAAAAATAGGATTCAGAGCAGTGCAGATTGTAACGAGCATTCTCAGCGGCTTGCTGTTTATTTTCTTTGCCAGGATCACCGATTTTCAGATGCTGTGCGTGGTTGCCGTTCTCATTGGGTTTTTCAGTGAGGCATTCCGGCCGGCAAATTTCACCGCGATTGCATATTATGCAAAACCGGAAATGATGACGAAATCTTATTCTTTAAACCGTTTTGCAGTGAATCTGGGAATGGGTTTAGGAACGGCTGTCGGCGGAATTCTGGCATCGATCGACTATCACCTGCTTTTCTTTGTGGAAGGATCAACGTATATCCTTGTCGGGATTTTAATTATGGTACTTTTGCCGAAAATCAAACAGATTAAAAAAAATAAAGAAAACAGCCAGATCGCCAGTCCGAAATCTCCGTGGAAAGATGCGGTATATATGAAATTCCTGCTGCTCATTATGATTTATATTTCCTGCTTTCTGGTGGTTTTTAAACTGGTACCGGTTTTCTGGAAAGATATTCAGCATATCGATGAATCTTTGATCGGAAGTATTCTGGGACTTAACGGAATGATCATCGCCGTTTTCGAAATGGTTCTGGTACAGCATCTTCAGACCAGAAAAAGAGATGTCATGTATATTTATGTCGGAATATTCATTGCAGCGATCGGCTTTTCCCTGATCCTTTTTCCTGTATTTTCCGTCATCGTTTCTGCGGTTATCGCCATTGTCTTTCTTACGGTGAGCGAAATGCTGGCTTTGCCTTTTATCAATACTTTTGTGGTGAACAGGGCGGGCGAAGAATCCCGCGCCAGCTATGCTTCCGCCTACACTTTCGTTTGGTCGCTATCGGGAATTATCGCTCCTGCAGGCGGCGCTTTTATTGCCGACCGTTTCAGTTATACCGCTTTGTGGGTGGTGCTGATCATTCTGTGCTTAGTTGCTGCTGCAGGAATAAAAATGCTTTCTCAGCGGGAAAAATCCGACTTTTAAGAAAGCAGAAAAATTATTCAGCTCTGCTCCCATGGAACTTCTAAGCTTCGTTAATGGAATTTCCCACCCAAAACCCAGTACTGAAACAGGCCTGTAAAAGATAACCTCCTGTTGGCGCTTCCCAGTCAATCATTTCGCCGGCGCAATACACATTCGGAAAACCGATCAGTTCCAATTTAGAATTTAATGCGGAAAAACTCACGCCTCCGGAAGTTGAAATCACTTCATCAAGAGGACGGAAACTGAGAACTTCTATGGGAAACTGCTTTATTCTGCCGGCTAAAATATCTGGGCTGGTGTAACTTCCTTTATCCAAAGTTTTCAGAAGATTAATGGCAGTTGCAGAGAGTTTCAGTTTCTTTTTCAATACAGAAGTATTATTATCCGGTCCCTGTAATTCCTTTAAAATTTCAGTTTCTGTAAGATTAGGTTTTAAATCGAGGTGAACTGTTAAAGGAAAATGATGCTTCCTTGTAAACCGGTTCAGGTAATAAACCGGACTCCCTTCTATTCCATATTTAGTGAAAACAATTTCACCAACTCTCCTATTTTCTCCAAAAGAAACTTCAATATTTTTCAGATACTGCCCTTCCAGATGATGAAGTTTGGGATCTGTATTGTAACCGGAATTGGCAGGCTGCAGCGAAGTTATTTGAATGTTTTTTTGAGCTAAAACATCCATCCATTTGGCATCGGAACCGGTTTTTTTCCAGGAACCGCCTCCCATCGCCAAAATCAGTTTTGAGTACCTGACCTTTATCTCATTATCATTTCCGCAAAAATAAACGAAATAATCATCAAAATTAACAAACCGTTGTCCGTAATGAATGACCACGCCCAATGATTCCAGAGTATTCAGCCATGCATTCAAAACCTGAATGGGCTTGAAATTTTTGGTCGGGAAAATCTTTCCCGAGCTCCCGACATAGGTAGTAATTCCAAGATCCGCCAGCCAACTGATGACTTTCTGATTATCAAACTGCCTTACGATATCCTGAATTTCAGCCGCGTCGTATTTCTGAACGAAATTTTCGATCTCTTCGCTGTGTGTCAAATTGAAACCGCCATTTCCAGCCACCAGAAATTTCCTTGCCGCCGCTTTATTCTGTTCATAAACATGAACCTTAAAACCTTTTTCGGCTAAAATCTGTGCTGCCATCAATCCCGCGGGACCGGCTCCGATAATGATAATTTGATCTCCGTGCATGTGATGCAAAACTAATTTTTAGTTTGGTCTAATGTGAATTCCCTGAATTTACAGCGGCCAGTTTTTAAAAGGGTTAAGGGTTAAATTTGAATTGTAATATTTTTCCTCCGAAGTCACTTCCACATCTACCCACTCCGGAAGCGCAAAGTTTTCGTCTTCGCTTTCCAGTTCTATTTCCGCCACAATCAATCCTTCGTTATCGCCCAGAAATTCATCGACCTCCCACAGTTTGCCTTCAAAGAAAATTTTATATCTGGTTTTCGAAAGTTCGGATCCGGAAAACTCATTAAGCAGCTCTTCAGCATCTGAAGCAGGAATTTCGTATTCATATTCAGTTCTTGTTGCGCCCACCGAAATTCCTTTGATGGTGATAAAACCTTTATCAGCCGTTTGACGCACGCGAACTGTTTTGACCGGATCCGTTAATAAATAACCCTGTCTGAAGAATTCACCTGAAGGTTTGTCCGACTGCTGCCAAAGTTTTTCCTTCACTAAAAATTTCCTTTCGATTTCTAAAGCCATCCTGACATGAATTAAAATTGCGGTTAATTATTCGAATTAAAGAGGTTTCAAAGATACAGAATAATATTTTTGAGATCTAAGTTTTGCGGAGTCAGTGGTTCACCGATTCCTGTTTCTGGATTCTAATAAACTCAGGAATATACGAAAACGGATGGATTGCTCGGGTCAAAACAAAATTATTCCAAAAAACAGTTTAAAGAATCTTTGCACCGTCAGTTCCTAAAATCTACCTTTGCAAAGTTGCAAAAAAAACCTGCCATTTTTTGCGGATTATTTAACTTTCACACTTTCAGTTTTTATGTTCAGAGACCCCAGATTAGTTCTTGCGATTTTTACTGTTGCCGTTGTTTGGGGCACTACATTTTTAGGGATCCGTATTGCGGTAGAAAGTATTCCGCCGTGGTTTGTCGCCGGCATCCGTCAGTTTATTGCAGCAGCTCTATTGTTAATTATCCTGCTGTTTTCTAAAGAACTTAAATGGATCGGGTGGAAAAATTTGTGGATTCAGATCATGTTTTCCATACTGATGCTGATTGTAGCGAACGGAATGATGACCGTGGCAGAAAAACATATTTCCAGCAGTCTGGCTTCACTGATCAGTGCGGCTTCTCCGCTTCTGATCTTTCTCGGTAGTATATTTTTTGGTCTGCAGAAATTCACCTACCGTGCGCTGGCAGGAATTATCATGGGATTTACCGGTATCGTTCTTATTTTTAAGGACGGTCTGGAGGATTTGCTGAATCCCGATTACCGGATGGGGGTTTTATTCAGTTTTATTGCCATTTCCGGATGGGCACTTGGCTCCATTTTCACTAAGAAACTTCATCTTCAAAAGCAGAATATTTCCCTGAATCTCTTTTACCAGTTTGCTTTTTCCGCGGTGATACAGATCGGATTCGGATTTATGCTGTCTGACAGGATTGATGTCGCTTCCTGGACTTTCAGAAGTATGGCAGCGACCGTATATCTCGCTGTGTTTGGTTCGGTAGCAGCTTATTTTGCATTTCATTTTGCATTAAAGAAAATCTCACCAACACAAATTTCGCTGCTTTCCTACGTCAATACCATCATCGCGATATTTTTGGGATGGCTGGTTCTGAACGAAGAAATTTCGGCAGCATTCATTACCGCAACGGTACTGATTATCTGCGGTGTGTTTATCACCAATTATCAAAAGGGGATGTTTAGAAGGAAGTAGAAAATTCCGGAAAGCAAAATTATTCTTAACCCTGAATATAATCTTTGAGGTGCCTGATGACTTCTTTCTGATAAATCACTTTTTCCCTGATCACATCAGTAATGGAGATTATGCCGGTCATGTTTCCGTCTTCCATTACCGGAAGGTAGCGCACATTGTGATCTGCCATCACCTGCATGCAGTGATTTAGACTGTCCAGTGCATTGAGTTCGGGTAAGCCGACAGACATCACTTCCTTTACCTTGGTATCAGAAGAATGCCGGTTTTTCAGGATAACGTTCCGGGAATAATCTCTTTCGGTAAAAATCCCGTGGTATTTTTCAGCATCTTTTACGACTACCGCGCCAACATTTTTATCGGCCATCAGCTGTAAGGCTTCCAAAACAGTCTGTTCCGGCTCTACCGTAACATACGAACTGCCCTTACGGGCCAGAATTGTAGCTATATTACTCATAATCAATTATTTTATCGTAATAAAGTTATTACAAAATTCTTAATTACGGAAAAATTTCAGCCAGTTTACCGGAAGACTTATGCAGTAACCTTTACCAGTGATTTGATGTGAATTAATTGATCCAAAAGTTCGTGACGGGAATCCGCCAATACGTTGATGTGCCCCATTTTCCGGCCCGGTTTGGTTTCGGTTTTACCATAAAGATGAACATAGGTTTTGGGAAGCTTCAGGACTTCATCCAAACCTTCATACTTCACTTTTCCCGAAAAATTTTCTTCTCCTACCAGGTTCAGCATTCCGGAAAATCCGCAAGCGGCAGTGTCGGCAAGCGGCAGATTTTTTAAAACCCTGTACAGCTGTTCAAACTGGGAATTCGCGTTACCTTCCTGAGTCTGATGACCGGAATTGTGTAATCGCGGCGCGGTTTCGTTGACCCAAACTTTACCGGATTTATCGAGAAAAAGTTCAATGGCAAAAAGCCCCGGAGCGTTTGCGGCGGCAATAAATTTATTTACGATCTCCTGAATCTGAGTTTCAACAGCGGCAGAAATATGAGCCGGACAGATATTGAAATCAAGCAGATTGAGTTTGGGATCTGCGATCATTTCGGTTACCGGAAAAGTTTTGGTTTCGCCGCTTTCACTGATCGCGACAATAATCGAAAGTTCTTTTTCGATATCCACAAGACTTTCCAAAACTGAAGGAACATTCCATAAACTTTCCAGATCTTCCCGGGTTCTGATCACCTGCACTCCTTTTCCGTCGTAACCGCCGGCATTCATCTTCTGCACAAAAGGCAAAGGAAAATCCGCTTCCGATTTATTCTTAATGATCTGAAATTCCGGGCT
Source organism: Kaistella soli (assembly GCF_019038595.1). Classification (GTDB taxonomy): domain Bacteria; phylum Bacteroidota; class Bacteroidia; order Flavobacteriales; family Weeksellaceae; genus Kaistella; species Kaistella soli. The sequence goes on along the minus strand of NZ_JAHOPF010000001.1, from coordinate 57,300 downwards.
TGGAATGCCGTGTTTCTTATAAAACTCTTTCTGCAGAATTTTCTGCTGTATAATCTGAATAATTTCCGGACTCGGAATTACTTTAATGCCGCATTCACGAAGTTCGAAAAGTGCGTCAACATTGACGTGTTCAATTTCTATGGAGACAACGTCTTTCCCTTTCCCAAAATTGAAAACTGTATCAAAATCATCAAAATTACCGTGAGTGAAATTGGAAATAGTGTGACAGGGCGCGTCTGCAGCAGGATCGAGGGTAAACCATTCGTCATCATATTTCAATGCTTCCTGAATAAGCATCCGTCCAAGCTGTCCGCCACCGAGAATTCCGATTTTCATATTTTCACCTTTTTTTAGATTTTAGATTCCGATTCCTCCAGGATCGGGATTCACAAAATTACAAAAAGCAATTCTTAGGACATAAAAATGATTTATTTATTTAAGTTTTAAATGGAAACATATTTGCAGTAAAGGTTTTTGCTTTTACTTTGCATCAAATAAACTATGGAACTATTTCTCGCTATTTTTTCGGTACTTCTTATTGTGCTGAGTGTGCTTCCGTTTTTCAGAAACCAGCACTGGGTTTTCCGTGTTCCGGAATTTATGAAAATCCAGATTCTTGTTCTTCAGGGAATTGTATTTACGGCGACGTTATTTTTTGCTGAAAAGGACCTGTGGTTCTGGATCGTCAATGCAATACAGTTTGCACTTATTCTTTATCACCTTTACATCTTAATACGATACACCAAATTCTACAAAAAGAAAGCGGTAAAGAAAAAATCTACAGCGTCGGCTACGGTAAAGGTTATTTCCGTAAACGTTTATCAGTTTAACAAGGATTTTCATCTGCTGCAGCAGCTTATCGAAAAATACAGACCGGATATTTTCATCACCATGGAAAGCAATTCTGACTGGGAAAAAGCCAACCGTAAATTTGAAAAAGAATATCCGTTTACAGAGAAAATCACCCTTGAAAACACTTACGGAATGCATCTTTATTCGAAAATTCCGTTTGTAAAATCTACGGTGCACTTTTTCGTCGCGGAGGATGTCCCGAGTATAGAAGCCCAGTTTCAAACTTCTGACGGTCATGATTTCGTAGTGTTTGCCGTTCATCCGCCGCCGCCAAGTCCTACAGAAGAAACCACCTCCAAAGAAAGAGACGGTGATCTGCTCTGTGTTGCTAAAAAAATCAGGGAACACCCGGTTCCGTCACTGGTTATCGGGGATTTCAACACGGTGGCATGGTCGGTTACCTCCATACTTTTCAGGAAAACCAGCGAGCTGATCGATGCCCGTGTAGGCCGCGGAATTCTTGCGACTTTCCACGCGAAATACTGGTTTTTCCGGGTTCCGCTGGATCTGCTTTTCCACTCGCCGGAAATCTTTGTTGAGAAACTTGAAACCCTGGAGGCCATCGGTTCCGATCACTTCCCCATTCTGTGTGAATTCCATATCAATCTTTATGACACCAAACAGGAGGACGAGGTAAAAACTTTGAAACCTGAAGAGGAAGAGATTGTGGAAGAACTTATTGAAGAAGGGATCAAAGAGGAATCGGACAACCGCGAAGAAATTGCAACAGAATAAATGAAGCTAAATTTTATCGATTTTAAGATATTTGACCTTCATGACATTCACCTGATTAACAGCATCAGATTTTTCTAAAACAATCGCATATTTTTCCTTCATTTCCTGAGGCAAGAGATCATTTACCTTAGAAATATCGTCGATATCCACCCCGTATTTATCATCGATGTGGCTTACTGCGCCAGCAAATCCCATGGTTTTATAAAATTCGGTCTGCTTTGCTCTTTTGATAATCTCAGACATTTTTTTTCCAACCATTAAATGACGCTCATGAAATTCGTCGAAAAAGCCGGCTCTGTATCCGCCGAGGTTGATGAAAAATAAGTGGTTTTCAGTTTTCCCCCTTTCTTTTTCTACAATTCTAATTTCGTAGCCGTCGGCAAATTTCACTTCCTGATATGCATCAAGGTGAAGTTCACTGCCCGCTTCCGGCCAGAAATCTTTGATATAGGGAACGAGATCTTTCAGTTTTGGGGCGATACCAAAGAACACATCGTGCTGTTCGACATTTCTGCCCTTTACTGCAGCTCCGAGAAGGATATAAAATAATTTCATCTTTTAAGCCTGATAAAATTCCAACGGCAGATCATCGGGATCCTGGGTGAAGAAAAATTTCCGGTCTGTAAATTCATCAATGCGGATATCCTCGCATTTCAAGCCTTTTTCCATGAGTTCGCGACGTTTTTCCTCAACATTTTTTACAGAAAAAGCAAGATGTCTCAGACCGCAGCTTTCCGGTCTTGAAGGTCTTTTGGGCGGGTTCGGAAAAGAAAACAATTCGATCACGTATTGGTTTTCAATTCCCAAATCGAGTTTAAAAGATTCTCTTTCCGGACGGTACACTTCGCGCAGGATTTTAAGTCCCAAAACTTCAGTGTAGAATCTTTTGGAAACTTCGTAATGGGAGCATATGATGGCGATGTGGTGAATCTGCATTAATCCAAATATTGAATGTTACTGATAACTGCCTGGGATTTCAGTTCCGTTTCTATCCATTCTTTTTCTGGAGAACTTTCTGCGGTAATTCCGCCACCGACATAGATTAATGCGGCATTTTTAAAAAATTCAGCGCAGCGGAGATTGACAAAATACTGCACCGTTTCTTCGGTTTCCACTTTAATATATCCTGCATAGAAATTCCGTGGATGCATCTCGAAATCATCAATAGCATTCATGCAAAATGCTTTCGGAATACCGCATACTGCTGGCGTCGGATGCAGTTCGGTAATAAGTTTTTCGAGATCATCTTTTTCGATTTTCGCTTTGAAATCGGTTCTTAAATGTTTGATATTTCCGGAAACGTGATCGTAGGTTTCAGATTCTTCCACTTCAGAAGTGAAGTTTTTCAGAATATTTTTAATAAAATCGGTTACCGGTTTCTGTTCTTCAATTTCTTTTTTTGTCCAGTTTTCGTTAACAGGAATTGTTCCTGCCAGACTCATGGTTTCAAACTGTGAAGTTTTTTTACTGAATTTTCCCAGAACTTCCGAAAAAGCACCCAGCCAGCATTTTCCGTCTTTGATGAAAAAGTACACGAAAGCATTGGGATAAGCTTTACACAAATTCAGAAAAGTTTGACTTAGACTGACTTTTGAATCTTTGAATTCGAGTAATTTTCTTCTTGAAATAACGAGTTTTGAAAGCCTGTTTTCTTTAATAAAATCAATGACATTCTCCAGTTTTTCCCTGTAATCAATTTCGTTTTCTTCACTGAAGTTCTGAAGTTCAGTTACTAAATCGACATTGGAAATCTCCTCATTCAAAAGATCAGCTAAAGGAATTTCTTTTATATTTCCTGTAAAACCGATCCTTTCCGACTTGTCAAAAGAAAAAAAAGATACAGGCTTCTGAGCCGAAATATCGTCAGTAGTGTAAATTTTTTCTGAAAAAGGAAATCTGAAAAAGATCATTTTGATACTATTTAATTAAAAGCATTCCATGCGGAAAATTTTGTGCCCGCTTTTATTAATTCGGTCTCGGAATAATATTGTTGGTCATCGTGGTATGATTGATGAGTTCGCCCTTTTCGTCGCGGATATCGATTTCGGAAACGTGCATGGTTTTGCCTTTTCTGATAAATCTTGCAGTTCCGGTTACGGTTCCTTCTTTTTTGCTCCGCAAATGATTGGAATTGATATTGGTTCCCACCGGCACCACTTTTTCGGTATCCACATGCAGAACCGAAAGACAGGAACCCAAAGTTTCTGCCAGAACACAGCTTGCACCGCCATGTAAAATGCCGTATGGCTGATGAACTTTTGGAGTCACCGGCATTGTCGCGCTGAGCGATTCGTCCGTCACTTCAGTAAAAACAATACCCAGGGTTTTGCCTAAATTTTCCCCGCCCCAATTGTTGAGCTGGTGAAGAATTTCGTTCTTTTTATCGTCGGTCATATTTTACAGTTTAATAGATTTTAGGATTCCATTTTTCAGGATATTTCGGTGTGATCTTTTTGTAATATTCCTCCATTTCCTGCATGATATCTTCGAAAGTCCGCGTTTCCAGATCTTCGACAGAAATTTTATAACCGAGGTGAATCTGTTTGGTTCTGAAATCTCCCGCGGCCACTACGATAGGCACTTTAGCTGCAAGCGCCATGTGATAGAACCCTTTGCGCCACTTCGGCACCCAGCTTCTGGTTCCTTCGGGAGTAATTACCAGACTGAAATCTTCTTTTTTGAACTGATCAACCACAAATTTAACCAGGTCGTTTTTCTGAGAACGGTCGATTCCTACACCGCCCATGGCTTTCACGAGAAATCCGTACCAGGCTTTGGTATGGTCATCTTTGATAATGACTTTCAGAGGTTTTCCCAAAGACCAGTAGGCCAAGTTTCCCAACATGTATTCTGCATTGGCAGTATGCGGCGCCACGACCAGAATGCAGCGGTCCAAATTGTTGACATCGCCTTCGAGGACGACTTTCCAGCCAATGATTTTCAGGATGAGTTTTGCTAAGAGTTTTTTCATTTTATCTGAATTAGACGAATTTTGTCGGATTATTTTTGAAATGTTTTGAGTGAATTTTCTGTTCTTTTATTGTGGCAAACCGTAAATAAGCTTTCAGAAATTTCAGCTTTCTATGATCCAGTTAATCCCGTTATTATAAACAAAAAAGTATAACCAAGTGTATTGGTTATACTTTACAAATATATTGAATAAATATCTTAACTAAAATAAACTGCTTACGAAATCGATGATTTTCATTGCGATTTCAAATACAAACTGTACCATGATTTATGTTTTTAATTGTTAACTGACAGCTGATCGAAATTAACAGTACGAAATTAGTATTTTTTTTAATTGAAATACGGTTTCTGATGTTAAATTTTATTAAAGTTTCATTATTGAGGAACAAGCGAAAAGCGGATTTTTTAAACTGATCAAATCCTCCGCTTTTGCCTATCCACTCTCATTATTTAGTTTTAATGGATATTTCCTTTTTGCCGTTTTTGATGGTAATGTTCACATCTTCCAGTTTGTTAAAATTAACTTTCATGGAATCCATTATCTTATCGGCTTCTTCTTTAGGCATTTTTTTACCGTTAATAATCACACTGTCCTTATCGTTGGAATTGTACTGAATGGTAGAACCGTTGATTTTGATTTTATCTTTTTCGATCACCACACCGTTGTCATCATCCTCATCATTTCCATCACCGTCCAGATCTCCGTTTAGGTTGACACGGTTTTCTTTCAGTTTGAAAACTTTGGTGTTCATTGGCACTACCAACTCATAATCGACATTATAATTACGGAAACGGTGCGCGTAAGGATACTTCACAAAATTTGGCAAAAGAATTTTATTGTTTTCAATCTCTACCGGAACGCTCAGCTGAATCGGAACGTTATAGCCTTTACCTTCTTTTTTAACAACCAAATAAGGTACTTTCACGTCTGCTTTTCTGGTTACGTTCACGTAAGGATAATCTTCTTCATACACATCTTTCTTGTTGGAGTAGATGTCGTCGTCATACGCGATGAAATTCTGAGGAATCACCACCTGTTTCACATCGACATATAAACTGTCTGAAGTTGTATTAACCGCTACATTTTCGGTATCTTCTTTATGTCCTTTGTAGATCATGTCTTTTTTGGCCATGTTGATTCCGAAATAAGTTCCGAAAGCCAAAAGGATTAAAAACAAGGCTCCTACCACATATCCTACGTTTCGAAGCTGGGTTTTAGGAGAAATCAATTTAATGGAAAGCAAACTGAAAAGCAATGCAGGAATCAGGGTTCCAATAAGCATCATTCCGTATAATACGTTGCTCATTCCGTCGTCTTCGAAGAGAAAATTGAATTCTCTCATCGGCGGCAAATCTGAATTTCCTCCAAAAAGACCGAAGATGAAAAACGCGCCCACAATACATCCAATTGCCATGAATCCGAAGATTCCTCCCAACACATAACGGATGACATTCCAAAGTCCGCTTCCTGCATTGGTGATATAGGGCTTGTTTTCGTTGTAGATCTCTCCGACTCTCTGGGTAGATTCATTGGCAAACTGTACCAGCTTGTTGGATTCGTTTTTCAGATTATCGAAGTTCATAGGCTTTCCCTTCATTTTCAGAAAATCGGTTGCAGTTTCCGCTTTAGGCAAAACGATCCACAGGATACCGTAAATCAGGATTATTAGGGAAGTTGAAATGGCGGCAGTGAAAACTCCCAGTACCGCAACACCCAGCCAGATGGCGCGCATCGCACTTACATCCATACCAACATAATGAGCCAAACCGGCGCAAACACCTGCTATTTTCTGTTTTTCGGGATCACGGAAGAGCTGTTTCTGTCCGTTGAAAGTTCCCGAAGTTCTGTTTTCTTTTCTGCTTGATTTTTCAGAAAAGTATGCTTCTTCCTGTTCTTCAATCTGTTCAGGTTTTCCGATTTGTGAGATTACTTTTTCCACATCGGTATCATTGATTACTTCGCGTTTTCCTAAAGCATCTTTGAAAATTTCAACCATTCTGATTTCGATATCATGCATCACCTCATCCGCTTCATTGGTATCAAGAGAGCTGCGGAGCGCAGCAAGATAATCGCTGAGTTTGATATATGCATGTTCCTCAATGGTGAAAGAGAAACCGGCGAGTCCTATTGAGAGTGTCTTGTTCATAGTTTTAAGTATTTGGATGGAACGAGCTTTCAGGTGCGTTCGTCGGGTTATTGTTTTTTGTAATTTGGTTTACAGAATCTGTGAGGTCTTTCCAGGTATTGAGAAGTTCGGCGAGAAAAAGCTTGCCTTTTTCAGTAATCTGGTAGTACTTTCTTGGCGGGCCTCCTGTAGATTCTTCCCATCGGTAAGAGAGGAATTCGCCATTTTTTAATCTTGTGAGCAGAGGGTAAAGCGTACCTTCCACCACATCCAGTTTTCCGTTTTTAAGTTCATCGATCAGATCGGAAACATACATTTCTCTTTTGTCGATCAAACTCAAAATACAGAATTCCAGAATTCCTTTTCGCATCTGCGCTTTGGTGTTTTCTGTGTTCATATTATATGAGGTTATTAATTGGTTAAATTTTGTAGAAAATCAAAACCCGGGTTCCGAACTTCAATCTTACATTGCAAAGATATAAAATAAATCTAGTAATATGCAATACAAAGTAGTAAAAATATTTAAAAAATTTATATTTTTTTTTCTTCTGATGTATTGAAAACCAAGCAACAAGTCTCATCACCATTGCGATTTCACGAATTTGGGAAAAGTTTCGCTGTAATTATTTTTTTTGTATTTGGTATAAAAAAATCCGTCTCATTACTGAGACGGATTCATTTTTATTAAAAAATATTATTCAAAATACTATTTTTTGATTGCTTTAATGGTTTTAGAACTTCCGTCCTCCATGTTTAAAGTAACAATATAAAGACCTGTTTTAAGATCTGAAACATTCAGCTCAGCTGCCGGTTTCATCGTTTTAACCAATCTTCCTGCTACATCGCTGACAGAAACTGATTTCACTCCTTTTACATCAGAGATTCTTAGCATATCTGTGAACGGGTTTGGATAAATGGAAATTTCAGTCTTATTTGCAGCGGTAACCGCGAGTGCAACATCCGTTGTAAAAGAGATTTCCAAATTACCGGTAGAATCAGCTGATCCATCGTTGGAAACCAATTTAGCATAATAAGTTGTGCTTGGACTCAGATTAAGTTCATAAGTTGTAGCTGAAACCGTAGTTCCATTTACCACATCATAATTTCCGGAAGCAGTTCCCACGAAAAGTTTGTAACTAGTAGCACCAGTTGATGCATCCCAAGTGATTGTGGCAGGACTTGCTGACACCCCGGTTGCACCATTGGCAGGAGATGTGATTAAAGCTACATCTGGCGCAACAATCTTAACGGAATAATCTTCAACCTGTCCGTAAGTATATGTTTGACAAGGGGTGTTATCTGTTCCATCAATCAGCTTAACTCTCATCAAGGTAGCACCAAATTTGGCGTCAGAAGGGACCACAATCGTTCCGGTTGCCGGTGTAGTTGCAGAGGCTCCTGTGAGCTGAACTCTTTCGGCATCTTCAAATACTCCATTTTGATTATAGTCGATCCACGCAAAATAACTATCAGTACTATAATAGGTATTTGCTTTTACTGAAAGCAAGTAAGATCCTTTTCTATTCACATTTGTTGAAATACTTGTGAAATCTTCATATCCCGCAATAGCAGTGGAGTTATTGTTAATCGCTCCAAAAGTCACATTAGAGATTTTTTCAAATGATGTTGAGGTTGCTCCTGCGGTGCAATAAACCCAAGCTCCAGTTTTGATCATGGTATAAGCACAACCGGTTGCATCTCCAATACTGTTTGTTGGTACAATTTTCACATAATAAGTTGAATTAGCTGTCAGATTAAGCTGCATACTCAACGCTGTGGTCAAAGTTCCGTTTACGATATCTGTTCCCCCATCAGTGGTTCCAACATATACCTTATAACCAGTAGCTCCATCAGTCAATGCCCATGAAATCGTTGCAGGATTTGGCATGATATTAATAAGGCTTCCTGTAAGTGTTGTACATAGAGGAGCGATTGTAGGAGCGACATAAGTAAATTCATACGCACCCATATCTGGCGTTGCAGCATCTCTGGTGACTGCAAGGTAATCAGTTGTATAAGAAGCAAGGGGTGTTCCCTTGTTATCAAGCAACTGTGTATTTGAGGCACTTGGGTTCAATTTAAGGAAATCCGCCGTACTTCCATTAGTTGAAAGAAAATCAGCACTAATATTCAGGGAATTAGTTTCTCTGGCACCCACATGAGTTTGGAATGCTGACATTGTAGGATACGCGGTAGTACCATTATAATAGATATTTTGGTTGGTTCCGGTACCTGTGAAGAAATTGTTGTTGTTGGATGTTAGTGCATAATTATTAAGATTAGTAGCAGAACTTCTTCTGAATGCAGATGCATAACCTGTGCCCTTAGGTGTGGAAGTGTTGATCACCATATTGTTTCGCATATCCAACGCTGCAGTAGTCGCATTAGTGTTGAATGTATGGTAAATACCTGCGGAATTAAAGTTAGTTCCCGAAGATACACCATTCAGATAGATTGAATTATAATACACATTGAGATTTGATGTGGCACCACTGGAAGCAAGATAGACCCCTGCTAAACTTACAGAAGTACTGTTACTGTTGGGGACACGCAAATCACCAATTAGATTATTAACAATATTTGTTTTCGCAGAAGGTGTAGTTCCAGTGATGTAAACTCCGTAAAGTAAACTTGTACCATTTGCCTGTGCATTATAAACTTTATTCCGCAAAATATTGGTAGCCGCAGTAGCATTGGCGTAAATCAAATAGCCATTTGCCCCAATATTGATTCCGCTTACGGAGTTGTCGACAATATCCGTTTGAGGTCCAGAAGCGGTACTATAAATTCCATAATATGTACCAAATGAAGAACCGGTTACTTTATTTTTCGAGGCAGTTAAGGAACCAGTATTCGCAGTACCTGCGTAAGCGTGCAATATTCCATATACGGGTTGGTAAGTTGTACCGGTATGATTAGCTGTGGTTCCCAAATTGATCTCATTATTATTGGCCGTGAGATTTACTGCCGTCGAAGCAGTTACACTTAAACAATATATACCCGCATAAGCTCCGCTACTCGTGGAAGTATAATTTAATCGATTTGGTGCATTGACTTTATTATTATTTATCGTAAAAGAGGTATTGTCCCCGTAAATGTAGATTCCAGCCGCTCCTAAACCTCCGTCTGCAAAATTTATGGTATTGAAAGAAACATTGGAAGATGCCTGATAAAGGCCAAATAAACCATATGCTGTAATATAATTTAATTCACCTAAATTATTGAACGTATTACCAGTGGCAACTGAAGTTCCTCCTACATCATTTCCGGTATCTCGTAAGGTGTATGGAGCAGCAGATGCATACCCGTTTAGCATAACCCCCACTGATAAAGCATTATTGATGATATTTCCGTAAATCTTGTTATTGCTGTTCAATCCCGAGGTAACGGTCGGCACTAGGGCAGTTCCCGATTCCGTGGTATGTGCAAAGTAAACACCGGCAGTAGCAGTAGCTACGCCACCGCTGATAAAGTTCACCACATTATTCTGAATGGTATTATTATTACAACCATCCGTAGCATCCAACGGATAAAAATAAAATCCTCTTTCAATTGCAGTAGCGGCAGTACTATTACTTGCATTTTCCTGAAGCGTAAAACCATCAAGGGTCACATAATCTACCCCCACAAACTTGAAGAAAGCATCATAAGTACTGGTTCCAACCTGCGCGTTAATCATAGGATTGGGTCCTGATCCACTTTTTTGGATGACAAGTCGATTACTTGAAGAAAGCGATGCATTCAGAATCAGAGATCCTAAAGAAAATCCTCCTGAAGGAGCAGTTTCTGTATATCCGGAAGGAACGTTGATTGTGGCTCCGCCAGCACCTACACCATTTGTGTTGAGATCAATGAATGCATCAACCAATGTTGGATAATCCACCCCGATGGTTTTAGTCCCCGACACCTGGGCGGAAGCATAAACTCCTAAAAGTACTCCGCAAGTGAGTAAAAGTTTTTTCATAAAATTTATATTTGTTAAACGGTGCCAAAACTAATGCTTTTAATTTAATAAAACCCTATTTTGTTGGCAAATATTTAACAATTACGGAAAACCGTTATGAAATAATCATTTTAACCACTTAGCTCACGTAAAACATCGGGAATAATATTTTACAATTCCTGGCCGCGATAAAAACTTTTCAGCCTTCTGTTTTCCTTGGTAAGCATTTCCATTTTTTGCAGCAGATGATGGATGATTTCGATGCCGGGTAAATTCACTTCCAGATCATAATGCCAGTTCGCCAGCCTTTCGAATACAGGCAGTTCCTCATAATGTAGGTATTTTATCTCGTTCTCGGTTTCTGTTCTCAGCAGCCCCGATTCTTCCAGCAGATCGAAAAAAGTAATTTCGATATTGTAGATTTTCACGAGTTCTTCGCGGGATATTCTGTCCGTCATGGCTGTAAATCTTTAATTTGTTGGAATAATTCTTTTTCTTTCTGGGTTAAATCTGTCGGCAGTTTGATGCGGTAGGTCACCACTAAATCTCCGAATTCGCCTTCTTTTTTGTAAACAGGAAAACCCTTTCCTTTCAGGCGTACCTTGGTCCCATTCTGGGTTTCAGGTTTTACTTTGAGGTTAACACTTCCATCAAGCGTTTTTATATTCACCTCACCTCCCAAAATTGCCGTGTAAAGATCAATTTCCACCTCAGCACTCAGATTGTCACCGTTTCTTTTGAAATGATGATCTTCCGCAATATTAAAAGTAATGTACAGGTCTCCGTGAGGGCCGCCGTTATATCCCGGATTTCCGTGACCTTTGAGCTTTATTTTCTGTCCGTCGGCCACTCCTGCAGGAATGGTTATACGGACTTTTTTACCGTTGATTTCGAAAGTCTGCTGATGGGTTTTTGCTGCATCACGTAAGTGGAGATTCAGTTCCGCAGAAACATCCTGACCTTTAAATTTTCCGGAAGCACTTCCTTTGGAACTTCTGCCGAATCCTCCTCCTGCTCCACCACCAAACATACTCTGGAAGAAATCGGAAAAGTCCTCGCCTTCCCCAAAATCAGCTCCCGAAAAACCGCCGTAACTTCCGCCTTGCCGGGACTGCTGATGCTGTCTCTGGTGATGCTGCGCTTTTTCATATTCTTCACCGTGCTTCCAATGCTCGCCGTATTTGTCGTACTTTTCACGGTTTTCTACATGGCTCAGTACTTCATTGGCTTCGTTAATTTCCTTAAATTTCTTCTCGGCCTCTTTATCGCCGGGATTCACGTCGGGATGATACTTCCGGGCAAGCTTTCGGTAAGCCTTTTTTATTTCGTCTGCGGTTGCCTTTTTATCAACGCCCAATATTCTGTAATAATCTATATATGCCATCAGATCAATTATTTATTCAAATTTATAAAAAATTTGAGCATACTTTTAATGCCAAAAGATAAATATGTTCCTAAACGCTCACGGTAAAGTTTTTGATGGAGAACCAGAATAAAATCAATATGAAAAATACCATTTTTGTGCTCCTGCTCTTTACTGTTTCCTGTAAAAAAGAAATTTCGAAAGATTCAGAAATCCGGGCAGAAAATATTCCGGCTGTTAACAGGCAGGATTCTGCAACAGAAAAATTAAGAAATAGAGAAATTCTGAAAAGTCTCAACGACGAAATTATTCAGACTTTAAAAACGAAGAATTACGCTAAATTTTCAACCTTTATCCATCCTGCAAAAGGGATCAGGTTTTCGATGTATGCGTTTATCCGGCCTGATAAAGATAAACATTTCAGCACTGCCGATTTCATGACCTACATTGATAAACCTACAAAATTCACGTGGGGCGAAAAAGACGGCTCCGGCGATCTGCTCATCATTTCATTAAGAGATTATCTAGAAACATGGGCTTTTAAAAGAGATTTTTCCCGTTCCGAGTTTTCGCTGAATGAATTTAAAGGCGGTGGAAATTCTATAAACAATTTAGAAAAGATTTATCCTCAAGCCATTTTTACGGAGAATTATATTCCCGGATCTGAAAAATACAGCGGAATGGACAGGAATGCGCTGCGCTTCGTTTTTGAGAAATATCAGGGTAAATACTACCTCATCGCAATGATCAACGATCAATGGACGATTTAATCTATCAAAAAAAGATTACTAATTTCTGTTTTTTACCACTACCCATCCGTTGAAAACCCGGCCGTCCGGAAGCGTAATAATATACCAGTAGGTTGCGGTAGGAACCGGTCTGCTTAGCCATTTTCCGTTCCAGATAAATTTATCCGAAGACAGCTGTTCGAAGACCAATGTCTGCTGGCGGTTAAAGACCTGTATTTTGGATTTTTCCCCATCAAATACATCCAGCCCGTCAACTTCCCAGGTATCATTAATCCCGTCGGCATTTGGGGTAAATGCATTCGGAATATCAAGCATTACTCCTTTTTTAGGAAGCCCGAGGCATTCTTCTCCCAAAAATTTCACGTAGAAAGTAAAGACTCCTTTAGGTAGATTTGGAAATACGTTGCTGGTCTGCCAGATCTGTCCGTCCATGGAATACAAAATCGGCTTGCTTCCTGTAGCTATTATGGTATAAGTATTTCCGTTCGGTACCAGCTGAGTGATCACCGGAACTTCGTAATGTTTTACATTAAAAGAAGCTGTGAATTCACATCCGTTCGCTGCGGTAACCTTAAGTGAATAAATTCCCGTTACGTTCAAGCCTAAAAGTTCATGAGTAACCGAAACGGTTTCGCCCGCAGGATTTTTCCATTCATAAGCGACAAGATTAAGACCCGTAAAATCCGGTTTTATATCCACCGAATCATCGTATGGACAGAAATAATGATCAGCAATCGCAAAAACGGGTGTCTTTTTCAGTTTTACATTAATCACGGTGCCTGCAGGACATAAGCCCGAACTTTTCACTTTTACAAAAATTCCGTTGGTGTGTATGCTGGCATCAAAGCTAAAACTGTTTGGATTCAGAATCTGATTGGTTGCTTTATTCAGATCGGTTAAACTTGGATAATATTCAAACGATCCTCCATTGAATATCTGCGTTTCAAACTTCGTTAAATCAATAACTTCCTTACCGTCGTTTCCCGCATCACAAGGTTCCAGCAGATACGGGCCGGAACTGGCTAAGGAAACTTTTGTTCCAGGCTGCAGATCAATGAAGGCTCTGTCATTACATCCCGGAATATTTTCAACTTTCACCCATATCCTTGCCGGTAAAGAAGCGATTTCGAAATTAGTAGGATCAGAAATGGCATTAATATCATTCTGAGCGTCCGACTGACTTAAATAAAATTTAAAACTGTTGTCCGGATTTGTGATATCCACCATTTGAGATGTATAATCCAGCAGATTGACTTCGTATTTACCATCTAAATTACTGTCACAGATTCCTGAAATAACAGAATTAATAGCTTTTGGCGGGAAATAGGTTCTAAGATGAATTGCCTTTACAGAATAACACCCGGTTATATTGGACTGAAATCTTGCAAAAACAGTGGTAAGCGCGTTAAACGTATTCTGGACTGGGCTGATCTGCGTGGAACTTAAACCTGCATTCGCTTCCTGCAGCGTATTGTAATAAGTCACTTTTACATTCGAGAGCAGGACAGAATTTTGCGTCTGATCAAACATCAGCGGTACAGCATCGTTCAGATTAAAGCTTTCATTAAAGTTAAACTGCGGATCACATTTGCGCAGCGTCGCATCTGTAAGCACCAAAGCAGGTAAAAATGAAAGTTTAATTTTAAGCGTACTGACCGAAGAACACGCGCCGGAAGCAAACTGAACCTTTACGAAAACCGTATTGTCAGCTGATGCAACATAGACCGCAGGATTGTTAATCTGCCCCGAAAGCGTCTGGTTTGAAACATTATAAGTGGTGTAATACGTAAACTGAACGGGCTGCAGATCGGTATAAATCTGATTCTGATGCTGGGTAAGATCATAAATTTCCAACCCATCATTATTGTTATCACAAACATTATTCACCGTTACGCTGTGAACCGTTTTCACAAGCGGTGTTGATACCAGATTAACAGTAACCGGGTAAAACTCGGTACAACTCTGAACCTGAACTTTCGCGTACAGCTGTAATGTGCCGGTGAGTATGACATTAGAAACAGGATTGTTGCCGTTCTGCGCCTCAGGCAGCGTATTGAAGTAAGTAATCGTGGCTGGCTGAATTCCTGCAATTGAACTGCTGAACTGAGACAGATTGATATTTTCGGTTCCGTTATTACCGATATCGCAGACGTCAAAATTATTCTGCATCGCTACCGGATGAATGAGTGAAACGGTCAAAGGTCTTACCGTATAGCATTTATTTACATCCTCGAAGCGTACATAAAAGATTTTATTTACTGAGTTACCGTCGTCGGTGATGAGTTGTGTGGATGAAACAGCATTTGCAGGAAGTTCTGCATCATTCTGTGAAAGATGGAAAGTAACAGTTACTCCGGATGTCGGACTGATCAGCATCGACTGGGAAAGTGCTGCCAGATCTACCGAAATATCCTGCACGCCGTCGAAACAGATATAAGCAGTTTTTGTATTCGCTTCCACTCTGAAGAATTTAACGTCCATTTTTACCTCAGCAATAGAAAAACATCCTCCAGGATACGCTACTCTTACAAATATTGAATACGTTCCTTCATGGATTTCGGTCAGAGGCGCACCAAAGCCTGTATACGCTTCCTGAAAAGTAGCATAATAACTGAAAGTTACTCCAGACTCGCTGCTTACCAAACTGTCCAGGTTAGCAGGAAAATCGAAAAGTTCTTTTTTATCATCATTAATATCACAGGTATTAACGGGAAAAAGGAGTGGCGTATTTACCGAAGGACCCGGAGTAAAAACGACCGACACGGGGCCGAAAACCTGAGAACAGGCAGCGGTCGCAAACCTCACCCATAGCTGTGTCTGTGAGGTAATATTGGCTGTTATAACAGGATTGGTGGAGTTCTGGGCATCTGCAGGAGAGGTATAATAAGTCACTGTTCCTGAAGAACCCGGAGCAAAAAGCTGATTATTAAAGGCCGAAAGCTGATAATTGTTTTCAATTCCGTCATTATTCGCGTCACAGAGTGTTACCACTGTCCCCAAAAGCACGTTGCTGATAAACTGAAATTTCAGTTCAGCAATCCTGTAGCAGGTAGGATCAGATGGATTTTGTATCCTTACATAAAATATTTTATCGTTGCTGAGCGTAACATTATTATTGATTCCATTCGTTGCAGTTTGTGCATCAGCTCTCGAGTTATAATAAGTAAAATTGAGGTTTGCAGGATTTTGCGGCGTCAGAAATTGCCGGTAATTATCCATGTCAATGTTTTCAGAAGTTCCCGCTGTAACGCAGAATATCTTGGTGTAGTTTTTGGCAAGCGGAAAATCCGGCGCGAAATTCACGTCGATACTGTCGGTAAAAACCAAAGGGCTGCCACAAACATTATACGTCGCTTTAGCATGATACTGAGTGTTTTCGTCCGGACAGACGGAAATACTTTTACCGGTTCCTAAAAGCGTGTTGTTTGAGTTGAACCACTGGATCACCGGACTGATTACCGGACCGTCAGGTGAAAATTTCCACGCCTCTTTATTGGCTTGCCACACTCCCGTATTGCGGTTCGGCGGTGAATATCCCAATGAGCCGTCGCCGTTCATGATTCCAAGAAGTGCATTCGGAAATCTCGCTGTAGAACACGGCATTGTTTTATGATCGACAAAAATCTCTATTTCATTAGTAAATTCTGAAAGTACAATCTGGGAAGATGATCTGTCATTACAACCTGCAATTCTTCCCTCATAAAAATTAATGACCAGTTTTCGGCAAAAGCCTGTCCCGATTACAAAGTAATAAATTTCCGACTGATCCGAGCCCGAGAATACCAAATCCTGATAAACCCCAAAAATCGAATTAAAAGGCAGCAGCGGATCCGGATTTGACTGCCCAATATTTGGATAACTTATTTTGCCCAGCTGGGAAAGATCAAAAGTAATAAGCCCGTTAGACCCGATGACTACCTTATTGTAATATTTTCCGAAAAAGCAGAAGGTAAAAGGAATATCGATTACTTCGGCATACAGATCGTCATAGTTTGCATTTAACGCGGTTCCGCTGTTAAAAGGAACATAAGGTGTGAAACCGGCAGGCGCAACAGAATAAGAAGAAGTTCCGCGTGTATCGGGAGCCGTCGCATTCAGAGTAAGACACTGACCGTTGACCAAAGGATAGTTACAGTCTACAAGGACACTACCGTTGCCGGAGTTGTCAGTAACCGTAAGAGACGGACAAACCTGAGCTTCATAGAACGACTGCCAAAATGAAGTAAGGAACACAAAAAGAATATAAAACTTTCTCACAATCCAATTATTTGCAAATGTACAAAGAATGCCGACATTCTTATTTGAAACTAAAAAATTACATTTGTGTTGAAAAGATATATCTCTATGAAACAGTTAATCAAAAATTATTCCGCTATTATATTGTTACTCACCGGAATATTCGCCGGAAGCATTGTGGGAATCCTTTTCCCCGGCGCGGTGGAGTATCTCAAGCCTTTAGGCGATATCTTTCTGAATTTACTGTTCGTAAGCGTGGTTCCCTTGGTGTTTTTGGCGGTGGCCAATTCTATTGCCGCAGTGGAAAAAGAAGGAAAATTCGGGAAGATTATCATCTCTATGATTTTCACTTTTCTTCTGTTCATTGTTATTGCAGCCTTGTTCACGATTGCAGCCGTTTACTTTTTTCCGACTGAAGCATTGCCTTCCACTTCCAAAGAAGTTCTCGACAGCTCCGCAGATGCTGATTCATGGGGAGACCGGATCGTCAGATTTTTCACCGTCGGCGAATTTACCGAGCTTTTCTCAAGAAAGAATATGCTTGCTCTGCTGATCTTCGCTTTTCTTACCGGAACTGCCGCGCGAAAATCCGGCGACGCAGGCAAACATTTTACCCTGTTTCTTGCTTCAGGCTATGAAGTAATGAAAGAACTTTTGCTCATTGTAATGAAAGCTGCTCCTGTTGGTTTGGGCGCCTATTTCGCTTATCAGGTTGCCACCGTTGGTCCACAGCTTTTCGGATTTTACGCGAAACCGCTGGGGCTGTATTATGCAGCGGGAACTGTTTATTTTTTGGTCTTTTTCAGCATTTATGCATTTATGGCCAAAGGAAAAGACGGCGTTCAGAAATTTTGGAAAAACAATATCTACCCTACCTTAACCGCTATTTCCACCTGCAGCAGTTTCGCCACGATGCCAACAAATTTAGTGGCTGCAGCGAAAATAGGAGTTCCCGATTCCATTGCCAATATTGTAATTCCTATTGGAAGCACCCTTCACAAAAACGGCTCTTCGATGTCCTCCATCATTAAAATTTATGTTGCATTTCTCATTATCGGACGTGATTTTTTTGACCCGATGAATTTGCTGCTGGCGCTTGGAATAACCATTTTCGTGAGTATTGTCGCAGGAGGAATTCCAAACGGCGGCTATATCGGTGAAATGCTGATGATTTCCGTGTACCAGCTTCCGGTAGAAGCCATTCCGGCGGTGATGATTATCGGAACTTTGGTGGATCCGTTAGCGACGGTTTTAAATTCAACCGGAGACACGGTGGCCGCGATGTTTGTCACGAAGATTTCCGGGGAAAAGTTTAAAGAGCCAAAAGAGTTTGCGGTGTAAACTTAAACTTCATACGAAAAGCATTTTTGAGAAAAAAGTCCATACAATCGTAGCACACGTATAATTTCCCACATTCCTATTTTTGCTGTTTTCCCAATTGCGCACTTACTTCATTGATAAATTACTACCGATTGAAGTCATTACTTGATTTCGTTTAGTTAAAACTGGTTTTTAGTTCAGAAATTTTATCTAATTTTAATAGCACTATAAAACCATAACGATGAAAACTAAAATTTTACTAATTTTCCTTTGCCTTGTTGGCAACATGGCATTTGCCCAGGATGCCGACATTCAGAAAAAACTCAAAGGATTTGACAGGGAAATGGCAAAAGCGCTGAAGGACTGGAATATGCCCGGCGTAGGCGTGGGAATTGTGAAAGACGGCAAACTCGTGTTTGTTAAAGGCTACGGCTACCGCGACTACGAAAAAAAACTGCCCATCACCGCCAACACTTTATTTCCTATCGCTTCCAACACCAAACTCTTTACCGCCACTGCCGTAGGATTTTTGGTGAACGAAGGAAAACTGGACTGGGACAAACCTATCAAAACCTATGTACCGGCCATTCAGTTTTACAACAACGAACTCAACAATACCATTACGATTCGTGATATGTTGGCGCACAGAACCGGCGTTACGCGACATGATTTAATTTGGTTTAAATCCACTTTCACCAGAAACGAACTTTTTGAAAAACTTAAATATCTGGAACCGGCTCAGTCTCTGCGTCAGGGATTTCTGTACAATAACCTGATGTACGCCGCCTCCGGACATATTATCGAAATTATCGAAGGCAAGACCTGGGAAAGCTACCTGAAAGAAAGAATCTTTGGCCCGCTGAAAATGAACAGTACGGTTTTCAGTATCGGTGACATGAAAAAACAGCAGGATATTTTTGTTCCATTCAATGAAAAAAGAGACACCGATGTGCTTTACCAAATACCTTATCTTGAAGAAACTGAAGGTTTAGGTCCCGCAGGCTCGGTGATTTCTAACATCAATGATCTCTCGCACTGGCTTTCTGCACTTATGAATAAAGGAATATTTGAAGGAAAACAGGTCATTCCGGAAGCGGTGGTGAAAGCGACAATGGAACCTTCCATTGTTCTGAAAAACGGACTGCTTGACCAGGGTTTTATGGAAGTCTTGAACCCTGTTTACGGAATGGGCCGGCAGTCGGTTTCTTACCGTGGACATCAGCTTGTGCTGCATGGTGGCGACCTGCCGGGGATTCATTCGCAGATTTCCTATATGCCACAGGACAATGTCGGCGTGATTGTATTTGTTATCGGCGATCACAGCTTTTCTTACAATTCCATCACTTATAATATTTACGAACATCTCTTGGGACTTTCCGTAACACCCTGGACTGAAAGAGGTATCAAAAACCGTGATGCCGCAAAAAAACTGGGAAAAGAAGGCCGCGCAAAAGCCATGGAAGGACAGGTTAAAAATACAAAACCTTCACACCCATTAGCCGATTACATGGGCGATTTTGAAAACGATGCTTACGGAATCATCAATATTTCCCAGAAAGACGGACAGCTGTTTTTTACTAAATATAAAATCCAGCTGCCGATGCATCATTTTCATTACGACCGCTTTGATACCGTAAATGATGAAGAACTAGGATTTTATTCACTAAATTATCAAACCAACCCGCAGGGAGAAATTGACAGGTTTGTCGTATCGATGGATGAAGGGGAAGTAACATTTGCTAAAAAAGCGGACGCCGGTTTAAGCAATGAAGAAACCTTAAAACAGTACACCGGAACTTATAAAATAGGCACCAGTAAAATAGAAGTTGTTTTAAAGAACAAAAATCATTTATTTATCACCGGATCGCCTGATCTGGAACTGATTCCTTACAAACCGCATCTCTTTAAAACTAAAGAATATGCTGATTTTACAATTGAATTTATCCTGGAAAACGGAAAAGTAACCGCCATGAAACAGAAAGACGGCACCGGAGAATACGAGATTAAAAAAGATGATTCGGGCAAATAAGAGAAATACAGAATAAAAAGGCTGCTCTTACCGAACAGCCTTTTCTGTATTCAGACTTTAATGATAACTGTAATATCTTGCTCCCACAGAAACCGGGTTTTCAGTCTCTATCCTGTTTAATCCAAAACCTTTATAATTTGGATTCACTGACGTTTCGAGCTGTTTTCGGTGAAGCTTTTCGTAGGTTTCAAAACTGATTGAAGTTCTGTTTTTTAGAGCTTCAAATACATTCCATTTTTCTACTACCTTTCTCCATGACGGGCCCACTTTTCCGGCAAAAACTTTGGCTTTCGAACCGCTCCCATAAGCCATGAAACCGATTTTCTGACCGTTGAGATCTTCATTTTGGTCATAACTTACCTGCATCGCAGACATCAAAGCCATAAAAACAGAAGCGGTGTACATATTTCCAACTTCTGAAGACGCGCGCTGTGAAGGTTCAATTTTGTGATTGATGAAACTTACGTATTCTTCAGATTTCGCAACAGACTTCTGCTCTTCGGGGGTTTCATATGAAAGATGATGCTCTATGCTGTAAAGTTCGGTAAAAACTCTTTTCCCATGAAAGGCATAAGGCAAATGGAATATCAGATAACGCCAGTCTTCAGAGGGTTTTGCTATCCCCGTCTGTTCTTTATAATGCTCATAAGCTTCACGGATCCTGTCCTGATAACACTGGTTGGAATACTGCCCGTCGAAAACCGGCTCGTCCGTAAAGATTTCAATTTTATCCGGCATGAATTCTGTTGCGGAATTCAAATCAGATTTTAACGCTGATCTTCTCGGCTTAAAGAAATCAAATACACTTTCTGTGGCAACTCCATATACATTTTCAATTTCCAGAAGTGAAGGATTATCGGAGACTAAAAGTGCGACCGCGCCTCCACCCTGGGTATATTCTCCAGAACTTGCCAGTTCATATTTCGCATAATCTGATGCAATGACGACGGCTTTTTTCCCTGGGTTTGCGCGGCAGAAATCGAGGCAGTTCTGCAAAGCATCCACTCCTCCAACACAGGCAAAAGTCATATCCAAGACATCGCAGTTTTTGAAACATCTTTTTCCGAAATCATCTTCCAGAACCGTTTCCACCATCTGCATTGCGTAGGTGGCAGTGGGTTTTGCCGCATCCAGAGCACTTTCGGTCCCGAGATAAATCCGGGAAATATCTTTCGGGTTCAGTTCGTAATCTTTGATAAGTTTCAGCAACGCTTCTGCTGCGAATGTTGCTGCATCTTCGTGAACATCTGCCAAAGCCATTTTGTGTAAACCTAAACCTTTCTCCAGTTTTGCGGGCTCAATATTTCTTTTTTCTGCTAAATCTTTAATTTCCAAATAAAGGGAAGGAACGTGGAAGCTTGCCGCCTCAATACCATAAATCATACTGCTCAATTTTTATACAAATTTCCGAAAATTATCCTCCATGAAAAAATAAAATTGCCGGAACTGATGCTCCGGCAATTTTTAATCTTCATTAAATGAATTTTATTTATAAGCTTCAATTGCTTTATTAAGGGCAACAACCTGTTGATTAATGGTCGGACTTGAAGGATTAGCTTTCAAAACCGCCATTTTCTTAGCAAGACCGTCTTTGAGGATCTGTACAATCATCATTTTCGCCTGCGGATTATCCCCGATCTGCTTTTTCACCTGGGTTAAAACTTTCGTCACATTTTCCGTTGCTTTTAAATTGTCGGAACTCATGATCCAGTTGAAACCGTCTTCTGCGGAAGCACCAAGGGTAGGATTCTGAAACTTAAGGAAAGGATAAAAAGCAGCTGTAGAAGCAATTGCCGGCATCTGCTTTTCGATCTTGTTTTTTACAATCACCGGTAAAAGTTCTGCAATAAGATCGTCACTTGCGCCTTCCAGTTCAATTTTATCCGCCAGAGCAGCGACTCTTGAAGGATCGATTGCCGAAATTCCGGTCAATGAACTGGCCTTCACAGCATTCGAGACTGCATTCATTCCTTTTTCGAAAAGAGGCAGATACTTTTTGTCTTTTGTTTTGGACAAAGCTGAAACCGCAGCGGCCTGAACCAAAGTTTTTGGATCGCCGGAAGCCATTTTTTCCACTTCAGCCAATGCCGCTTTTGCCTGATCTGCTTTAGATAGATCGAGTCCGCTCAAAGCTTTCATCCGGATCCTGAAATTAGAATCTTTCAGAGCTGCTACCAAAGTTTTCAGGGAAACAGGATTTACACCTTTATTTTCCGCTGCATTTTCCACCGCTTTGTAACGGCTCAGGAATTCTTTAGAACCCAGATACTGTGCAAGGTACTGCTCCGGCGTTTTTGTTTCGGTAAATTCACCGAGTAAAACTCCGTCAGCATTGATATTCACAAATTCATTTTTTGAAACCTGGAAAGAGAAATCGTTTTTTTCTTTCGCGCTTACCCACACATTTTTCCGGGAAGGTTTTCCGTTTTCGTAAACATCGATCGCCAAAGGAAACTGGAAGTTATCACCAATCTGATTCTGGCTGACAGTAACCGTCACCTGCTTTTTTACAGGTTCATAATTAGTTGTATAAGAAACTTTTGGATGACCGGTTCCGTAATACCACTGGTTAAAGAACCAGTTCAGGTCTTTCCCCGAAACTTTTTCAAGAGAGAGACGCAGCTGCTGGGCTTCACCGGTTCCGTATTCGTTGGTTTTCAGATAATCATTTAATCCTGTGAAAAAAGCATCGTCACCCAAGTAATTTCTCAGCATGTGCAGAATAGAGCCTCCTTTGTTGTAAGAAACCCCGTCGAACATGTCTTCTCTGTTGTGATAATTAAACCGTACAAGATTTTTCGAGACGTTGGATGGATCGCGGAAATAACCTTCCGATGCTTTCATCAGGGTATAATCAGCGAAATCTTTTCCGTATTTATGTTCGTTCCACAGATACTCGGAATAATTGGCGAAAGATTCGTTCACGGTAAGGTTGCTCCAGCTTTCTGCCGTTACCAGATCTCCAAACCAGTGATGGAAAAGCTCGTGAGAAATAACGTCTTCCCATTTGTTTTCATCAATTAAATCGCCGGGTTTTTGCTGCGCAGATTCCTGATGAAGAACTGCCGTGGTATTTTCCATTGCACCGGAAACATAATCTCTCGCGGTAATCTGCGAATATTTAGCCCAAGGGAAATCGTAATTCAGTCTTTTGGAAAAGAATTCGATCATTTCAGGAGTGTTCCCGAAAATCTGCTTTGCATACGGTTCGTACTCTTTTTCCACATAATAATCCACCGGAATATTTCTCCATTTATCCTTCACCACTGCGTAATCTCCTACTCCCATGAAAAATAAATACGGCGCGTGTTTTTTGTCCATCACCCAGTGATCCGTTCTCAAGCCGTTGCTTTCTTTGGTAGAAGATTTCATTAATCCGTTGGATAAAGTAACATATTTATCCGGAACCGTCATATAGATTTCCTGGGTTGTTTTCTGATTGGGTTTGTCGATGGTCGGGAACCACGCTGAGCTGGCTTCAGTCTCGCCCTGAGTCCAGATCTGGGTTGGTTTATCCGCCTCTTTTCCCTGTGCGTTCACAAAGTAAAGTCCTTTTGCATCGGTAATTGCCGCGCTTCCTTTGTCTTTTACTTCATTCGGACGCGAGGTATATTTAATGTAAACGGTATAATCCTGATTCCGGTTATACGTTTTATCGAGATTGATTTTTAAAATATCGTTTTTATAATCATATTTCAAAGGTATTTTTGCACCGTTTCTGTCCAGAGCTACTTCATGAATCAGCATCGCTTTTGCATCCAGAACCAAAGAATCGGACGGATAAAAATACGGACTTGCCGTGAGCCATTCTTCGCCGTTCATCTGCTCTTTCGCGTAGTCGAAATTTACTTTCAGTTTGGTATGCTTCAGCTCCGTAGATTTGGTGTGGGTCTGCTGATAGATTTTGTCGCGTCCCGAAGTATCGGTTTGGGCAAAAACGTTGCCTGTAAACAAAATCCCCAGTAAACTGATGGAAATGATGAGTTTTTTCATAATTGATATTAAATGTTATTTTGATTTGGGTTGAATCAGAATATCGAAAATATCATTCACAATATTTTCATACTCTCCTTTTTTAAGCTGTTCCTTACTCTTTGCAAACGCTTTTTTCAGGTCGCTTTCAGCATTTTCATCATCGATGATTTCGACAGATTTAATGCCCTTGATCTGAATTAAAAGCTCCGTCAGTTTTTCGAAACTGGCGTTTTCTTCAAGATTTACTTTTAAAGATTTCATTAGCGAATAAGTCTTTTAATTATTTGAAAAGTTACAAAAAAAGTGAAGCGCGAGGCTTCACTGAATTTCAAATGATCTATTTAAGGTTTAATAAAAATTTCAAATGTTTAGGATCTTTCTTATTGGCCCAAAATAATAGAATTTCAACAGAATCGTTATGGGTCTCAAAAAAAACTTTTATTTGTTTTTTACCTATGAAAGCAAATCTTAAATTAGCGTTGGAGTCTATTTGTGGATAAGATATAATTTTATCCCTTAAAGATTCTATAAGCTTTTCAAGATCGTTATTTAGATTCTGGATTTCCTTTTCAGTCCATCTGTATTCCAAAAATTCAATAATTTCATGAAGAGTTATTAATGCATTTTTTGAATATATTACTTTCATTTTTTTCCAAAAACAGAATCCATTAATTCTTTGGAATGTTCAATATATTCGCCATTTTTTATTTGCTTCCGGCTTTGCTCCATCACTTTCGAAAAAGATTCAGAGTTTTCTAATTCTTCCCATGAATAGGTTTTATCTTTCTCGGAAAACTCTACACTTTTAATCCCTTTAATCTGCGTTAAAAGTTTTTTTATAAAAGCAAGATCCGCGTTTTCTTCTAATTGGATGGTAAGTTCCATTTTGTTGTAATTTTAATCAAAGTTAGAAATTAATTTTCTAAAACACTGGAAAAGAATACATTAAAAAGTTTAAAACACGTTATTAAACCGCAACTGGCGCCTTAATTCCCGGATAAGGATCGTAATCTTCCAAAGTGAAATCTTCAAACTCAAAATCAAAAATATTTTTAATTTCCGGATTCAGTTTCATTTTGGGCAAGGCTTTCGGCGTTCTGGAAAGCTGCCTGTTGACCTGCTCGAAATGGTTGTTATAAATATGAACATCGCCAAAAGTATGTACGTAATCGCCCACTTCCAAACCGCAAACCTGCGCAACCATCATCAGCAGCAACGCATAACTCGCAATATTGAACGGAACACCGAGGAAAACATCAGCACTTCGCTGATACAGCTGCAGCGATAATTTTCCGTCGGCAACGTAAAACTGAAACATCGCGTGGCAAGGCGCTAAAGCCATATTAGGAATTTCAGCAACATTCCATGCGGAAACGATGAGTCTCCGGGAATCCGGATTTTTTTTGATCTGATCAATTACTTCCGAAATCTGATCGATGACTTTTCCGTTGGCTCCGGTCCAGCTTCTCCACTGTGCACCGTACACCGGACCTAAATCACCGCTTTCATCAGCCCATTCGTCCCAGATCGAAACGCCGTTATCATTTAAATATTTTACATTGGTATCACCTTTTAAAAACCAAAGCAATTCGTAAATAATTGATTTTAGATGAACTTTTTTAGTGGTCACCAAAGGAAAACCTTCTGACAGATCATACCGTAACTGGTAACCGAAAATACTTCGGGTGCCGGTGCCGGTTCTGTCGGTCTTATCGGTTCCGTTGTCGATGATATTCTGAAGTAAGTCGAGATAATTTTGCATGATAAGAATGTGGAGTGTTTTTATTTCTACAAAAATAACAAACCTTTTTAATTGGTTGATTAATAAGGTTGATAATTAGATGTTTGATAAAATAGCAAGTGATTGAATTTCACCTGTATTTTATCTGAATTTCCGGTGACTGATTTTAATTTACCAAATTTCTCTTTATCGCTATAATAATTATCCCAATAATCAAATTTGACAGGTCCGAAGCTTTTGATTTTTCCGTATTTTGCTTTATTTAGTGGTTCATTTTCCCAGTAATCAACAAATATATTTCCTATGTTTTTTATCTTCCCATATCTTGCGGTGTCGAAACCGTCTCTATCCCAGTAATCTACCGGAATCGTTCCAATATTTTTTACTCTTCCAAATTTTTCTTTTTCGTAATTGTGGTTGTCCCAATAGTCGATTGTAACTTTACCAATACTTTTCACCTTCCCGTATCTTGCATCATTCACGTTGAAAGTCAGCCAATATTCAATCTTTGTATCCCCACAATTTTTGAGTTTTCCGTATTTTTCTTTTTCAAAATGTTCATTGTCATAATAATCAAAACTGCCGTTAAAATTATTTGTTGTAAAACCTGAAATACTGCCATTTTCAGTAAGAAAAAACACAAATTCTTCAGTATAAATTTCTATAGAACCTAAACTACCTCCACCAAATGACGCTACCACTTTCTGCATCTGTTGTGCCTGAATGTTTATAAAAGTCAGAAGCAAAGACCAACATAAAACAAATTTTAATTTCATATTTCTAATTTTTACCAGATATTTTTAATGGTCTGTTTTACCGCATTAATAACAAAAACATCCTTATTAACTTTTCCTGTCATCGCTTGTGCTAAAGGACTTTCAGGGGAAATTAAAAATATTTTATGATGATCAGTTTCAAGAGAGCCTAAGGAAACTGCAATATAAAACATGCCTTTATCCGTTTCTACCAGACTTCCCAAACCGACGGTCTGATGAAGATTGGTATTGATTAATTTCAAAGAATTTTTCGCCCGCAGATTTTCATTCAGCTGAATCTGCAGATTATTGATCTCCTGCTGCACCATTTCCCGAGAAGTTTCGTATTTATCGCCCATGGAACTTTTCGTTTCGTTGTTGGCAGCGCGGGTTTCGGCAATCAGATGTTCTAAATGACCAATTTTTTCTGATAATTTATCATGAATGATTTTCAGGATTTCGGATTTGTTCATTCAGCGCCTATTTTTCCATTACTGCATATCCGCCGACCGGTAAATAAAAACTTTTATCCTGGGAAAAATCCTTTACCGGACCACTGAACACATTTCTAAATGCTCCGGAAACATTTTCATCACCGATGGTAAAAGAGACATTCTCTTTAGAGAAATTGAGAACAACCAACACCTCATCTTTACCGTTTTTTCTGACATAAGCTAACACTTTATCGTCTGCCGAAGTTTTCAGAATCTGAGTTTTTGCTGCTGGATCACCGCCTCTCAATGCCGGATTATCTGATTTTAGGTTTAGCAAAGTTTTGTAGAAACCGTGAAGTTCATTATTTCCTGTCCACGGGATTGGATCTTTCTCGAAAAACTCCAGTCTTTTCGTTTTCAGTGGAAGTTCCTGGCCGTTGTAAATCAACGGAACTCCATTCCAGGTTACCGAAAACACGGCTAAAGGTTTTGCCAGAACGCCATATTTTTCATATTCGGTTCCGTTCCAGGTATTTTCGTCATGATTGGAAGTAAACCAGGCTCTCATCGAACCGTCGCCAATCGCTGAATATCTTGACAGAAGATTTTTTAAATCATCAAAAGAAGCTTTCCCGTCGTTATAACCTTTTGTTTTGTGCATCCAGTTCCAGATATAACTTGCATCGAAAACTTTCCCGTAATCAGGATTATCGAGTTCATCGAATTCTCCGAGCCAGAAAAGCGGTTTCAGTTTTTCCACTTCCGGTCTTGCCTGCTGCCAGAAATCCACTTCTACCCAAGCAGCAAGGTCGCATCGGAATCCGTCGATATTGGTTTCCCGAACCCAGAATTTCATGGCATCAATCATTGCCAGCCTCATTTTCGGGTTGCTGTAATCCAGTTCAATGATATCATCCATTCCGGAAGCGATCTGAAAATCGTTGGTTTTAGGATCTTTGAGATAAAAATCTGGATTTGTTTTCGTCCATACATGATCCCAACCCGTGTGATTGGCAACCCAGTCGATGATGACTTTGAAACCCATTTTATGAGCCTCATCAACCATATGTTTAAAATCTTCCATCGTTCCGAATTCCGGATTGATGGCAGTGTAATCCTGCGCTGCATACTGACTTCCCAAAGGTCCTTTTTTGTTTTTCTGCGCGATTGGAGTAATCGGCATAAACCAAAGGGTCTTCACTCCCATGTCTTTCAGCCGCGGCATTTCTTTTTCAAAAGCGCGGAAAGTGCCTTCCGGAGTGTACTGTCTTATATTAACTTCGTAAATATTGGTGGTATGTTTCCACTCGCTCGGCAAATCGTTCATTGTGGTGGATTTTTGGGTGGTGCAGGAAATAATTCCCAAGCCTATAATTGCTAAAAGGATGAGTTTTTTCATTCTGATGATTTAAGACAAATGTATTGTTTTTAAATTGAAATTCCGAATGAGACCGGATTAAAAGAATCATGTCCGGACTTAAGAAAACTTGTAATTACATCAGGAAAACAAAGTGAAAATTAACTGTTGGGCATAAAAAAACCCCGAAAATATCGGGGCTGTATATTTTAAACTTCTTCGGAAGAATCATCTTCGAAAAAGTCGTCATTGAAGTCATCTTCTTCTTCGTCGTCATCGAAACTTTCATCGTCATCATCTGCAAAATTTCCGCTGGTGAAATTTTCGTCAAAATTATCAAAATCATCATCCAGCAAAGGCATTACCGAATTTTTCGCGGCTTTTTTTCCGCCCGATTTAGTTGGCGCTTTCAAAGGCATGTTTCCGAAACGGAAAACGGTAATTGGATAATTTACAGCGGGTTTTTCGTCAATGATTTCTACCAGCTCGCAGAAAAACTCCCACAGATCCATAAAACCATACTGAAAATGCAGCTTATCACCTACCTGCTCAAAAGCTTCAGAAATATAAACATCCGACATGATTTCGCCCTCACCGTCATCGCTCATATCTTCGAGGGGAACTGTCTTCACCACGGTACCTTCTTCATCCAGAATATTGAAAAGAGATAAATCTTCTCCCAAAAGAGAGAATGCACTTTTAATTCCCAAATGAAGATTCCAAAGATTTTGTTTGTCTTTAATTTCGACATCTCTGAAAACATCGTCTTTGGTATCTAAAATAATGCGGATTTTATAAACCATTTTAGCTTTTAAATTTAGTGTGAGTTTAGATTGATTTTCGGGTACAAAGATAAAACAATTGCATTTTGACAAAAAAAATATTTGTCCGCTTTTATTAAAAAAGTTTTGCTTAAATTTTGCCGTTTCCTAATTGCTCTTTTCCAGCATAAAACTGAATTCGGTACCTTCCAAATATACACTTTCTACAGAGATGTTTTCGCCGTGCGCTTCCAAGATGTGTTTTACGATCGCCAGCCCGAGCCCGGAACCGCCGTCGTTACGGTTTCTGCTGGTTTCAACGCGGTAAAATCTTTCAAAAATACGGGGCAGCACTTCAGGTTTTATTCCCATCCCGTTGTCTTCCACTTTTACCAGAACTTTGTTTCTGAGGATATGGGTTCTGATGATAATCTGCGCTTTTTCCCGGTTTGCGTAATGAATAGCATTGGAGATTAAGTTGATGAGAACCTGGGAAATTTTCTGCTTATCGGCATTCACAAAGATCTGGGTTGCAGAAGTATGAAGCAGCACTTTCGAATCTTTACGCTGGGCTTCGAGATCGAGAAGATCGATGATTTCCCGGATGAGCATATTGATATCAAATCTGCTGATATTTAAAGTAATTTCGCCGGATTCGTACTGATTAATCATATCCAGATCCTTTACGATATTCAGCAGACGTTCTACGGATTTATCGATGCGTTCGAGATATTTATCCCGGATCGCAAGATTCTCAACGCCTCCGTCGATAAGCGTTTCGACATAACCCTGGATGGAAAAAAGCGGCGTTTTCAGTTCATGCGAAACGTTTCCGATATATTCTTTCCGGTAGGTTTCCATTTCCTTCATCGTTACCATTTCGGTGGCATTTTTCTGACTGAATTCGGAAACTCTTTCCCCCAATTCCTGAAAATTCATGTCACTGTCGTCTTCATGGATGAAATCTTCCGGAAGAATGGTGGAAATCTTTTTGATCTGTTTTTTGCCGTACACATTAAAGAGGTAATCTAAAATGAGATAATTAAAAACGAATATAAAAACTACACACAGAAAAAGGGTAATATAAAAATTGTTTCTTTCGTGAAAAACCGCGTCATTGGAATAGTCAAAAACCAATGCAATGACCGACATCACCACCGTTAAAAAAACAGAAGCCAGTAAAGTAAGTTTGTGAAACCTCATCTCACAAATTTACACAACTAATTTGTAACCAATTCCTTTTAAAGTCTGAATGGTGTGGATCCCTAGCTTTTCGCGGAGTCTTCGGATGTGCACATCGATGGTTCTTTCGCCAACAATAACATCATTGCCCCAAACTTTTTCAAGAATTTCTTCGCGTTTGAAAACTTTATTGGTGTTGGAAGCCAAGAGATAAAGCAGGTCGAATTCCTTTTTAGGAAGAAGAAACTGCTGTCCCGCTTTGGATACACGGAAGTTGTCTTTATCGATAATCAGGTCGCCAACGGCAATGTTTTTAGCAGCATCAGAAACCTGAGAAGTAAGCTGTAAAAGAGCGTTCACTTTAGAAATAAGGACTTTTGGCTTGATGATCTTTACGATATAATCGTTTGCGCCGGCCTGAAAGCCTGCAAGCTGAGAAAATTCTTCACTTCGTGCGGAGAGAAAAACGATCAGGGTTTTTTGAAGCTCCTTGATTTTCCTTAAATCCTGACAGGTTTCGATACCGTCTTTTTCGGGCATCATCACGTCCAGAAGGATCAGATCCGGGATAATCTGTTTTGCTTTTTCAATGCCTTCGTTTCCGTTGATGGCAGTGCAAACTTCGTAGCCTTCTTTTTCAAGATTGTAGGATAATATCTCTAATATATCCTGTTCATCGTCAATTAAAAGAATTTTTTTCTGATTCATCTTTACTATTTAACCTCCCAAAGTTAATCAAAAATAAAGTCGGCAACAGTAACATTTGCAATGTTCATAATTAGTTAATATTTCGTCCTTTCCGTTCAGAATTTATTAAAACAAACTTAAAACTCACGAAACACCTAACCGCCGGGTTATTTATTCCTTTGCAACAAGAGAAATCTTATTAAATAGAATCAATGAAAATGAGCAAACTAAGTATTGCGGTTTTTTTTCTAAGCTGTTCGACAACAGTATTATACGCACAGGAAACTAAAAGCGATTCACTAAAGAAAGAAAAGCGTATTGAAGGGGTTACGATACAGGGAAATGTGAAAAAAAGCTCTGAAAGTAACATTATCAGCCTTCAGAGGAAATCAGTTGAAGTGATTGAACGTGTGGGCGCAGCCCAGCTTGACAAGCAGGGAGTCAGCGATGTCGCAGTGGCGGTAACTAAAGCCACCGGAGCGCAAAAACAGGAAGGCAGCGGACAGGTTTTCATTCGCGGACTGGGAGACCGGAATAACGCCACCACAATGAATGGCCTGCCTATTCCGTCTAATGATCCCATTTATAAGAACATTGATCTGAGCATCATTAAAACGGATATGATCGATTACGTGGGTCTGGAAAAAGTATACAACCCAAAAATGTGGGGAGATATGTCGGGAGCCAATATAGATATTGTTTCCAAAGTGTACACCGGTAAACCTTATTTTAAGATTAATCTTGGATCATCGGTCAATACTAATGCATTAAAGAAAAATAATTTCTATTTACAGAACGGCCCGGATTATTTCGGATTTAAGCAAATTACCAAACCGTCCAATGCTGCTTTTGTAAACAACGGTTACGTTTTTAAAACTTCATGGGCGAACAGAGAAGTATTCACCCGCATTAATTCATCTCTGGGAATTGATTTCGGCAGAACTTTTAATATTGGCAGTGAAGGAAAACTGAGCCTTTTTGGTTTCGGCTCTTTTGACAATAATTACGGGTATAAAGAAGGTATCACAAGATCAGTTGATAATGTTGGTATTGCTACAAAAGACCTTTTTGGAACTGAGTATTCTTACGGCACCAATTCTACCGGGCTAGTCAATTTGAACTACAAAATCAACAGCAGCCATAATCTGAAATTTGTCTCCAATTATATTCATACCACCGAACAGAAATTAGAAAATTACTCAGGTTATATAAGAGACACGAACGAAAACCGAGCCGATGAAACGGCGCTGCTGAGAAGAGCAAATTATAAAACAAACGATTTATTCATTAATCAGCTCGCTGGTGAACACCAAATTTCTTCGCCACTGAAACTGTACTGGAATTTAGGATTTAACAGACTCGACAGCCGAAGACCAGACAGAATGCAGAATATCTCCATTTATAACCATACAACCGATTCCAATTATTTCGGGGCAAGTAACCCGGGCGCCAACCACCGGTATTTCGACAAACTGATCGAGAATGATTATGTGGGAGACCTCCACGCTGATTATCAGTTCAACGAAAATGCAAAACTGAGCTTCGGATATAATGGAAGATTTAAGAAAAGTGACTTCCGTGCCACCCAGTTTAACCTCAGAGTAAACGCCGTACCCGGCAGCTATTATCTGGACAGCAATGATTACGGAAGCTTCTTCAACACCAATAATTATGCTGCAGGTTTTTTTGATATCGTGACCTTCCGCGGTGATATTAAATGGAATCCTGAAAGCGCACTGATTCCGCAATACTATAAGTCAGAAATGCTCAATAATGCCGGTTACGCGAATATCGATTACAGGTTCAGCGACAGGCTCACCGCACAGATAGGAGTAAGATATGATCATCTTGACCAAAAGATCAATTACAGCACCTCCATTAAAGAAGGAAAGGTTGATAAAAAATATTCTAAAATATTACCGGCTTTAAATTTGAAATACAGTCTTAACGATACCAATAACTTAAGGTTCTCGGCATCCAAAACATATACAACACCGCTTCTTTTGGAAACTGCCCCTTACGAATATGAAGAAGTGGACGAACTGAGTTTTGGTAACCCTACCCTTTATCCTTCGGATAATTACAATGCCGACCTGAAGTGGGAATGGTTTCCTAAAAAAGGCGAAGTAATTTCAGTTACTGCTTTCGGGAAATATATACAGAATCCTATTTCCAGAGTTACCGTTAATTCTTCTTCCAACTCTGTTTCGTTTGTCAATATCGGCGACAGAGGCCATGTTTATGGTTTGGAAATGGAATTCAGAAAAGACCTTTATCAGCAGAACAATACCAAAATCTACACTTTCCTCAACGGTACTTATCTGAACACCAGCCAGGAACTCAGTAAAGAAAAAGTATCAGCAGAAACCACTACGCCTTATTCCAACACAATTTCGATCGATCCGTCCAAAACGAAAGATAAAATGCAGGGTGCATCAGATTTTCTTGCAAACGTAAATCTGGGAATCGAGCAGAAATGGGGCGATAAAAACACTTTGGACTTCGTCGTTTCCTATTCCCATATTTCAGATAATATTTACGCAATTGGTTACGCAACCAAAGGAAATCTTGTGGATAAAGCCATCAATATGCTCGATGCCGTAGCAAAAGTAAATTTCGGTAACGGCATCGGATTTTCAGTAAGCGGCAAAAACCTGCTGAATCCGAGCTTTACAAGAGTGCAGGACAATACAAACGGAGAAGTAACCGTGAAAGACCATAAGAAAGGAATGAACCTCGGAATCGGAGTTTCCTATCAGTTTTAGCAATCAAATTCAAATAAATCATTTAAAGTAAAAATTATGAAAAAGAACCATTTAAAAGTATTGGCATTAGCACTTTTATTACCTGCTGCTTTCGCTGTTCAGTCTTGCAGTAACGAAGACGATCCTATCCCGCCAGCAACAGCAACCGGAATTGCTTCAAACCCTAATGATTTCAGAGGTGAAGTAAAATCCGGCGAAAAGGTAACTCTTGATGCGACTGAAGTATATAAACTGACTGGTGGAGTTCACGTGAAAGATGGCGGGCAGCTCATCATTCCTGCCGGAACAAGAATTGAATCCACAGGAGGAACGTCAGCATACGTCACAGTTGAACAGGGCGGCAAAATCTTTGCAAACGGAACTGCATCTGCACCGGTTGTCTTTACTTCTCCAACTGGCGCGCCAGGAAGCTGGGGCGGTATTGTAATCGCCGGTAAAGCTCCAATCAACAAAGGAACCACGGCATCTGCGGAAGTAGGAAACGCAACCTATGGCGGAACTGTTGCTAATGACAATTCAGGATCTTTAACCTACGTAAGAATCGAGCATTCCGGAGCAATCTTTACAGGAGAAAAAGAATTCAACGGGCTTTCCCTTTTCGGAGTGGGGAGTGGAACAACCATCAGCAACATCTCCATTTTAAACGGAGCGGATGACGGAATCGAATTTTTTGGTGGAACCGTAAATGTTTCGAATATTATTTCCGTAGGAAATGAAGATGACGGTTTCGACTGGACTGAAGGCTGGAACGGAACAGCAACTAATGTTTACACCAAAAGAAGAGCAAACGGAATTGGGAACCGAGGAATAGAAGCTGATAACAATGCTGAGAACAACAATGCCGAGCCAAGATCTAACCCCACTATAAAAAATGCAACTTTCATCGGTGCAACAAGCGGTGAATCTGACGGCATCAAACTAAGAGTCGGGACTTATGCAACCATCGATAATGTGGTTTTATCCAACTGGAATACGGGAATTAATGTAGAGCACGACGCTTCTGTTGCCTATTTTAATGGTACCGGAAAAATAACCAACGTAAAATTTGACGCAGTTACTACAAAAGCTTCTGTAAAAGCAAGTGCAGGAAGCATTGCCGCAGTATTACTGGCAAATACCTTCGTCGAAAACGCCAGCGCAACGGGAGCCGGAAACGGAACCGCTGCTCCAGCCTGGGCTGCAACCTGGGGCGGATTATAAGTTTTCATTAATTTTCATTCATATCAAATTAAAACCACCGGCTTACCGGTGGTTTTTTTTGTTAACATTCCGTTCATATTGCAACTTGCTGAATCAACACGATTTAACTGTTTTTTATATTCCAATATTAAATTTTCGCTTTACAATGTGAATTTAATATGAATTATTTGTTAATCAAAAATTAATTTCCTTGCTTTGTATCAGAAAAGGGGGAAATACCCAATTAATTCAATTAAAAAAGGAGCATTATGAAAAATATGATTAAACTGTTCGGGGTTCTGGGAATTATAATATCAGCTGGTTTAACTTCTCATATGAAGGCGCAGGAAAACAATGTGATTAAAGAGGTGAAAATTAGCGGCAATGACGGATTTGGTGAACTTAGAAATCTGGTGATGCAGAATTTCGATTTTACCAATCCCAATCTGACAGAAGGAAAAATCAACAGCGAAGTGAAATTCGAAGTGTCTGAAAACGGCAAAATCGAGCACGTCACTGTAAACGGAGACTGCAAATACGTCAACAAAGAAATTCAGGAGGTGATGACTCATCTTCTTTACAGATTTGCTGATTCATCCAAAATGAACGCAGTGTATGTGCTGCCGATCACCGTTTTTATTGCCTCCAGATAATATTTTGGGATTCAAAAAGAAAAAACACCTGACTGTCCGTCAGGTGTTTTTTTATTCTTCATCTTCAAATTGCTCAAGAAAATACGTAAACGTAAAATCATCCAGTTCATCATCCGCATCTTCGAGGGTGACAAGCAAATCTTCAAAAATTTCCAGCTGTTCCACACTCATATTCACAAATTCAATATGAAGAGGCAGCTCGGCAGAACCGCTTACGAAATCATAAAGTGCATCCAAATTGTCCCCGAAAAATTCCGGAAGCGTTATTTTTTCTTTTAGCTGGGTAAAGAAATCTTCGTAATCGCCGATTTCTGTAAAATCTATATAAACTGTTTTCATTCTTATTGATTAATATTAGACACTGTTTTTACTGTTTCTCAAAGGTTTTGTAATGGTTCTTTGTGAGCCATACTTCGCCGTTTTTGGTGTAAATAATGCGGTCGGCATTTCGGTTTCCGCAGTTATAATTGACGTCAGCTTCAAAATATTGGTTTCCGGAAGGTAAAGTCTTTTCCCGGTTGCTGAATATATCGCCGCCAATTGCTTTTCCGGGTAAAACCTCGCAGAGATTCCCTTTTGACGCAATCCAGCCCTGATTTCTTGCTTCGGTTTTCGTAATATAATAATCCGGAAGTTTGCGGTTTTCTTTTACATAATTAATAACAACATCTTCCTTCGTCAAATGATCAATTGAGTTTTCCTGAGAGTTTTCTCCGGAATTTTTTTGAGAATATTCAGTCTTTGTCGAGGTTTCTGCCTGGTTTTTCTTTTCAATTTTATAATTGTTGTACAAATACATCCCCAGAAAAGCGGTAAGCAGTCCTATAATGAAAATAAGGAAAAGTTTAATTTTATCTTTATCCATCGTAATTTTTAATGAGTTTGAATTATTTTAGAAGGAAAAATATAACTCTACTAATCTCTCCATTCCTCCGGGATGTCACAAACCGGAATCGGCTGCATTTTATGCTGCGCAGCTTTATTCATCCGCTGGAAAATTTTAAAAACCTCCAGATCTCTGCCCGAATAATCTGCCTCTGTTTTCTTTCCCCATTCTTTCTGAATTTTTTCAAGCTCCGGATACGTCGCGCCGATCTGCTGTTCATCGGTTCTGTCAACCTCCCAAAGTCCGTCAGTTGGAATTGCATTCTGAATAGACTCAATGAGATTTAAAGATTTTGCGAGTTCGTAAACTTCTGTTTTGTATAAGTCAGCAATTGGGGAAACATCTACTCCGCCGTCGCCGTATTTGGTATAAAATCCGATCCCGAAATCCTCTACTTTATTACCGGTTCCGCACACCAAAAGACCGTTGAGCTGCCCGAAATGATACAGCGTTATCATTCTCAGACGCGCTCTGGTATTGGCAAAAGCCAGCTTTTCTGATGGATACTTTTCGTCATCTACGTTAAAAGACTTGTAAAGTTCTTCAAAAGCGGGCGTCAGATTTAATGAAACCGCTTCAACATTAGAGAATTTAGATTTCAAATCGTTGATGTGATCCCACGCTCGGTTCACCTGATCTTCCTTCTGGTGAATGGGCATTTCAATCAAAAGCGTTTTAAGACCCGTCATTGCACAAAGCGTAGAAACCACTCCGGAATCTACACCGCCGGAAACACCGACAACATATCCGTTTACATTTGCATTCTGCGCATAATCTTTAAGCCAGGAAACTATTTTTTCTGTTATTTTTTCTGTTTGCATGTCATTCACTGTTTAAAACTAAGATGGCCGGATGGAGTAATCCTTAAAATTTTCCTTATTTTTGCTCCTTAAAATCTGATGTAAAAATAATGAAGTTTTTTAGATATTTATTGTTTTCAGCTGTTTTCGTTTTCGGAGCAGTTTCCTGTAAAAAAGATACTGAAAACCAATGGAAGGTTGAAGTAAAAAATCCTGCCCGGAAAGTAGAAGTTACAGATATTTCCAGGGAATTTTATGACGCAAACGTTCCGCTTGAGGATTTCAAACAGAAATATCCATGGTTTCAGGGAACCGTTCCGGATGAAGATTTTTCCATAAGAAGAGCGGATAAAGAGGAAGCTAAGATTTACAATGAAGCCATTTCGAAAATTGATGTTGCAAAACTGGGAAACGAATTGACAGGTTTATTCTCCCATATCAAATATTATTTTCCTGAATTTTCAGCACCTAAAGTTTTCCTCTATTCATCAGCGTTGCAGGGAATTATGGAACCCGTTTTTTACCAGCCGCAGCAAAATATGCTTTTCATTGATGTGACCGGTTTCATGGGAGAAAACAATACCAATTACAAAGGTTTGGAACAGTATTTTCAGACCTCGATGAATCCACAGAATATCGTCCCTAAAGTTTCTCAGGTCTTTGCAGAGTTTTTTGTACAGCCGAATACAGATCATCAGAAGTTTATTGATGAACTGATCTATCACGGAAAAATCATGACCCTTCAGGATGCCTTTCTGCCCGATTTCCCTGATTATTTAAAAATGAATTATACCCAGAAACAATATGATTGGGCAAAAGAAAATGAAGCGAACATCTGGAATTATTTCGTGGAAAACAATCTGGTTTTCAGTGATGACATGAGATTGAAAGAAAGATTCATCAATCCCGGACCTTTCTCGAAATTCTATACAGAAATCGACAACGAGTCTTCACCAAGAGTCGGTATTTTCTCCGGATGGCAAATCTGCAGAAAATTCTATCAGGAAAAACCTGAAACAAAACTCAAGGATTTCCTTAAAATGAATGCTCAGGAAATCTTCAACCAAAGCAATTACAAACCGAAAAATTAAAAGAATTAATTAATTCATAAGATAGAAATGAGAAAAACCCAAATAACAATTGATGTAGAATTAGACGAAAATCATATTCCGGAAAAAATGACCTGGAATGCACAGGATGGCGGAATCGAAGCTGAAGAAACCAAAGCAACGATGATTTCCGTTTGGGATGATAAAAAAATGGAAGCCTTGAGAATCGACCTCTGGACCAAAGAAATGCCTGTAGATCAGATGAAAATGTTTCTTCACCAGATTTTAGTATCTTTAAGCAACACTTACCAAAGAGCTACCGGCGAAGAAGACGTGGCACAATGGATGGAAGAAATGGCAGAAGAATTTGCCCAGAAATCCGCAATAAAAATGTAACATATCAATGTAAAAATGTATCAGAATAAAACAATTTAATTATTGCTAAACTGGTATATTGATATATTTTAAAATTATACAGATTATGAACTTCAATACAAAAGTAATTCACGGTGGACAGCACCACGAATCGGCAACAGGCTCAGTAAATGTACCTGTGTTTTTGACCTCAACGTTTGCACAGAAATCCCCGGGAATCCATTCCGGTTACGAATATTCCCGCGCAGCGAATCCTACAAGACAGGCTTTGGAAGACAGTTTGGCAAGCATTGAAAACGGAGCGAGAGGATTGGCTTTCGGTTCCGGTTTGGCGGCAATCGACTGTGTGCTGAAATTACTGAATCCAGGCGATGAAGTAGTTGCGGTAGACGATTTATACGGCGGAACTTACAGAATGTTCACCCGTTTATTTGAAAAATATCAGTTGAAATTTACCTTCGTTAATTTTGATGATGTTTCAAAAATTGCCGGTGTCATTACCGACAAAACAAAACTGATCTGGCTGGAAACTCCAACTAACCCACTGATGAAACTTGTGGACATCAAAGCGGTAACCGATCTCGTGAAAGGTAAAGACATTCTGGTTGCGGTTGACAATACCTTTGCAACGCCTTACATTCAGCTTCCTCTGGATTTGGGAGCGGATATTGTGATGCATTCGGCAACGAAATATTTAGGCGGACACTCCGACGTTATTGCAGGTGCTTTGATTGCTAAAACTGCTGAACTTGGAGAAAAATTACACTTTATTCAGTTTGCAAGCGGCGGCATTTTAGGACCTCACGATTCTTATCTTGTTTTAAGAGGGATTAAAACCCTGGCCTTGAGAATGCAGCGACATTCTTACAACGGTTTGGAAGTGGCAAAATATCTGGAAAATCATCCGGCGGTAGATAAAGTGTTCTATCCGGGACTGGAATCACATCCACAACATGATTTAGCAAATAAACAGATGAAAGAACCAGGCGGAATGGTTTCATTCACGTTCAAATCAGGTAAAAAAGAAGATGCGGTAAAGTTTTTGGAAAAGGTAAAAGTTTTCACTCTGGCAGAATCTTTAGGAGGTGTTGAATCTTTGGCCAATCATCCGGCTTTGATGACTCACGCTTCCATTCCGGCGGACAAACGTGCAGAACTCGGCATTACCGACGATCTCGTAAGATTAAGCGTAGGTATTGAAGACAAAGAAGATCTGATTGCCGATCTGGAAAAAGCTTTCGGTTAACACAAACCTTCAGGGATTCAAAATCCTTGAAGGTTTTTTTATATTTAAAACTTATGACTGAATTTCAAAAATACATCCAGCGGTATCTCGATTTGATTCCTTCTGAAAACTGGCTCGAACAGATGAAAATTTCCGGCAGCAATACTTTGGAAATTTATAGAAATCTTACGTCCGAAAAATCCACTTTTGCCTACGCAGAAGGAAAATGGACGCTTAAAGAACTTTTGCAGCACCTCATCGATGCAGAAAGAATTTTCGCTTACCGCGCCCTGCGTTTTGCAAGAAAAGACAAAACCGAACTTGCCGGCTGGGACGAAGAGGAATATGCGAAATATTATTTTTCGGCGGAAAGGTCTCTGGAAAGCCTTATTGAAGAATTTGAAACCGTCAGAAAATCCTCAGTGATTTTCTTTGAAACATTACATCAATCTGTTTTTCAAGAATCCGGAACGGCTAACGGAAATGAAATTTCTGTAGAGACCATCGGGAAATTAATTGTCGGTCATAACATTCATCATTTGAATATAATTCGGGAAAGGTATTTACCGGAATTAAACCGTTAATAAATTTTCCATTAATTATTAAAAGATCTAAAATGAACTGCCCCTGCTGCTCCGGAAAATCCTACGGCGACTGCTGTAAACCTTATCATACCGGAGAAAAACATGCTCCGACCGCTGAAGAACTGATGCGCTCGAGGTTTTCTGCATTTGCAATTCCAAACGGAGACTATTTGATGGAAACCACTTTCCCCTCGAAAAGAAAATTTCACAGCCGGAAAGATCTGCAGGAATGGGGAGAAATTAATACGTGGACCAAACTGGAAATTATAGACACTCCTACTTCAGATCAGGTAGAATTTAAAGCATATTACACGGACGAGCACGGAAAACCGCAGCTCCATCACGAGCATTCGCTTTTCAGGATGCTTAAAGGAAAATGGTATTATGTTTCCGGAAAATTTTTAAGTTAAAATACAGAAAGCCGCAATTACTTTTGCGGCTTTTCACTTTTCTTTTTCTGTCTTAAAACATACAGATACAGACTTTCAACTTTCGTCCTTGCCCAATCTGTTTTTCTCAGGAATTTCAGCGAAGAGCTGATGCTCGGATTATCGGTAAAACATTTGATATTGATCTGCTCGCCGAGCTTTTCGAATCCCTGATAATAATCTACCAGTTCTTCAAGTATCGCATCGAGGCGTTTTCCGTGTAAAGGATCTTTAGATTTTTCTTCCATAATGTAGCGGTAAAATTACTAATAAAATTTAATCCGGAATAAACTCTTAAAACCGAAATTTTCATTCAATTATTTTTAAATTTGCTTCTCAAAAGAACAACCATCTTATTATGCAAAACCTCATCGATACTTTGAAATCCGGCGGAACCATTCTTTACCCAACCGATACAATCTGGGGAATTGGCTGTGACGCGACGAATGTTGAAGCGATTCATAAAATATTTGAAATCAAAAAGCGCGAGAAGTCAAAATCGATGATTATTCTTGTGGAATCGGTGAAACGTCTGCAGGATTTGGTGGAAGTGCCGGAGATGGCCTGGGAAATCATGGATCTGTCGGAAAAACCTGTGACATTGATTTATGACAACCCAAAAGGTTTGCCCAAAGAACTGCTTGCGGAAGACGGAAGTATCGGAATCCGTTTGGTGAAGGACGATTACCTTAA
Organism: Kaistella soli; assembly: GCF_019038595.1. Classification (GTDB taxonomy): domain Bacteria; phylum Bacteroidota; class Bacteroidia; order Flavobacteriales; family Weeksellaceae; genus Kaistella; species Kaistella soli. The sequence goes on along the minus strand of NZ_JAHOPF010000001.1, from coordinate 15,448 downwards.
AAAACTGATCGGTAAACTCAACAAACCTTTGGTGTCCACTTCTGCCAATTTAAGCGGGAGCAAATCACCGATGAAGTTTGCAGATATTTCGCAGGAAATCATCGGTTCTGTAGATGCTGTGGCGGAAGAAAATCATGATAAAGTCTCAGAATATTCAGGGTCTTCAGTGATCAGAATGTGGAATGATGGCCGCGTAAAGGTTCTCCGCGAGTAGAAATTTAATTAAAATTTACTTTTTATACAGTTTTTCGTAAACCGCGATCCAGTTTTCCGGAGTTATTTTTTTCATAAGTTCGGCAATCAGTTCATAAGGAATATCATCAGTTTTTTTGAAACGGATACATGATTTTCCCATATCCAGTTTTCTCTTGGAATGTTTCGGATATTCTTCATTAAACCATTTTAAAAGTTCGGGATTGGCGTAAATTCCCATGTGATACAGCGCGATGAAATTTTTCTGAGAAGCCAGATTCACAAACGGCAGCGGCGTATTCGGTGTGCAGTGATAACCTGCAGGATAATCTTCCAGAGGAACGCTCCAGCCAATCATTCCGTAACTCAGATGTTCCTGAAAACCTTGAGGAAGATTTTCGGAAACGGTTTCATATAACTTTTTGAAAGAAACTTTTCTATCTTCGGGAACATTTGAAAGATATTCTTCAATGGATTCGGCTTTGATCTGCATCGGTTATTTTTTTACTAAAATACAAAATCACAGTGTCCGAAAATAAAAAATCCGGAAAAATTCCGGATTTTCACTATTATTTCTTTAAATATTCATCAAAATAATCTGTCACTTTCTGCATCAGATGCACCCTGTCTTTTCCTAAAACATTGTGCTCGTGACCGGGATACACAAAATAATCAAGCTGCACTCCGTTATCAACAGCCGCTTTCAGGAATTTCATGGAATGCTGCCATACCACGACATTATCCTGTGCCCCGTGAATCATCAATAAATGCCCTTTCAGATTCTGCACTTTATCCAGAAGATTCGCCTGTTTATATCCTTCCGGATTGGTTTGCGGCGTATCCATATATCTTTCGGTGTACATAATTTCATACATTTTCCAGTCGATTACCGGTCCGCCTGCAACTCCGGCTTTGAAAACATCCGGATATTTCAGCATAAAACTTGTCGTCATAAACCCACCGAAACTCCAGCCGTGAATTCCCAGTTTACCTGCATCCACATAAGGCAATGATTTCAGATATTCTACCCCTTTCAGCTGGTCTTTCATTTCGACCTCTCCCAAATGTCTGAAAACAGCCTGCTCAAATTTTAGTCCCCGGTTGGATGAACCTCGCCCGTCCATGGTGAAAATAATGTAACCTTTCTGCGCCATAAATTCATACCAAAGATTTCCGGAAGCCGGAAAAGTATTGGTCACCAACTGCAGATGCGGGCCATTGTAGAGGTAAACGATCGTCGGATATTTTTTGTTCGCATCGAAATCGGTCGGAAGAATGATCTTTCCGTAAAGCGGCGTACCGTCGTCAGCTTTTAAAGTAACATTCTTTATTTCCGGACGCTGATAATTTTTTAAAGTATTTTCAGCGGTAAGAATATTCTTTGATTTTCCTGTATTGGTATTGATTACATTTACAATTCTTGGCGACGCAGCGTTGCTGTAAGAATCATAAAGATGAGTTCCGTCTTTGCTCAGAATTCCGGTATGCATTCCCGCTCCCTCGTCTAATCTTTGAGTCTGAAAATTGCTCCAGTTGATTTTATAAAGATGTCTCTCTAACGGACTTTCCTGAGTCGAAGTATAATAAATCTCCTTCTTTTTTTCATTAAATCCGAGTAGATCTGTCACTAACCAGTCGCCTTTTGTAAGCTGTGCTACCAAACCTTTTTCTAAACTGTAATGAAAAAGATGGTTATAGCCGGTCCTCTGACTCTGCCAGATAAAATCGGTATTCGAATTCGGGAAGAAGGTCAGCGGATGTTGAGGTTCTACATAAATATCAGATTTTTCCTCAAAAATAGTTTTTATCAGATTTCCTGTTGCAGCGTCATACTGATTCATCATCATATGATTCTGATCGCGGTTTAGAACGCCTACAAAAATTGTTTTCGCATCGGGGCTCCAGGTAATTGCAGTAAGATACTGTTCCGGATCGCCTTCAATATTCAGGAAGGTTTTTCTGTCATTTTTTACATCATAAATTCCAAGCGTTACGTGATGTGACTGATCACCTGCCATTGGGTATTTGATGTTTTTGTTCACCGCCGGAGTTACACTCCAGTCGATAATGGGATAATCGGTAACCATCGTCTGATCCATTCTGTAGAACGCAACTTTGGACTCGTCGGGAGCAATAAAAATACCGCCGTCGATACCGAACTCGCTTCGGTGAACCGCCTGTCCGTTGACGATATTCTCATCGCTGTCATTGGTAATTGCGGTAACTTTTCCGTTTCTATTGATAAACAGATTATTTTTTACAGTGTAGACAAATCCCTGGTTATTCTTAAAAATCTGCGTGTTTTCAGCATTTTCATCCAGTGAAGTCCAGTCTTTTACTTTCCAGTCCTTCCCTGATTTTTCTACCCAGAAATACTTTGACTTCTGCGTAAAATATCCTTTATCTTTATTGAGGAAAGTTATTCTTGGGAAGGTTTTAAGTCTATTATCTCCGGACAGATTTTTATTCAGCTGATAGAGCGAAATCAGAGTATCCTGTTTCAGACTCGGAACTTCTGTAATTAAATAACCGTTTGTAGTGCCCTGATAAAAAGCTTTGTTATCATTACTCCACGTAAACTGTGATACGTTTTTCACGGCTAGATTACTCCTCAGCCCGTTCACTGCCTCGGCAATGGTGAATTTTTGGTTCTGTGAAAATAAAAAACTACCTGTAACAAGGAACAGTAACGTAAATTTCGAAAATTTCATTTCTTAAATATTTAAAGGCTAAAAATAAGAAATAAAATCGAGACGTTAAAGAAATGTTAATGCTAGAAACCAACCGTTATTCCTGCAACACGGTTACCATACACGTAGGAGGAGGCTAAACTGAAACTGTACTTTTTTTCACGCAATGCACCGGCACTATTTGTTTTAGTCATCGCATTTTTTGCAATATTTTTCCCGATAAGATAACCGAGCAGGATAGCAACCGGATAGTCAGAAGCCCAGTGCACACCGCTCTGCACCATTTCAAAACTCATTAATCCCATCAGCGTAATTCCAACTGGCTTAATCCATTTTTTTTCAGGATAATTCTCTGCAAGAATCACCCACGCGGCAACTCCCGTGGTTAAATGTCCGGAAGGCATCGCATCATAAGCAGAAGTGTTTTTCTGGTAGGCCGAGAAAGAAGGAAAAAATTGCCATAAGCTGTTTTCTCTTCCGTTACTTGTGGTGATGAATGGACTTTCTCTGCCCGTAATTCTTTTTAATGACTGTGCAACAATACCCGACATCAGAATACTTTGCATCAGTTGCACTGATGTACTTATTGCCCGATAATCATTTGTGATTAACCCATAAGTGGCCAAACCGGTTCCGATGAGAATAAAAGTAGTTCCGTTGCCCATAAAATACAGGAATGACCCTCCATCACCCGGAACTATTTTTAAGGGGCCCAAATTATGGTAAGTATGATCTTCGCTGAAACCCACGTTTTCGCCCATTCTTCTGCCGTGCTTTAAAAGTACCGGATCTGCAGGAATCAATGCTGCCGTAAGCCCCAGAGAAGCCAGAGAATAAAGATAATACTTCTCCGATACCGCATCAGTAGCCATACCGGCAATGTTTTTGGGGATTTTACGGTAAATATCAGCAATTCTTGGCTGCTCATACTTTAATGAGGTCTGAGGAGAGATTTGAAATTCCTGAGTTTTTATCTGTAACGAATCCCAATTTTGAGAGAAAAGAAATACCGGAAACACGAATCCAATAAATGGTAAAAAGTTTTTCATCTCAATAAATCGTTCCAACAAAAGGATCAGCTGTCACAGGCGTTTTATTCCACTTGTACTGATGGGTCCAGTAGGCGAGCTTCATTGAAAGGATTCCCAGACCTGCACCGAAAAGCACATCCGAAATATAATGTTTATTATTGGCCATTCTCATGATTCCAACACCTGTTGCGACTCCATAGGAGGCATAAGGTACCCACTTGTGCTCGTCACCATACTCGATCGCAAGAATGGTGGCCCCGGCAAAAGCATTCGCTGTATGACCTGAAGGAAACGAATATGCAGTGCCATCAGGTCTCGTGTCATTCACTGCTTTTTTTAAGATATATACCATTCCAAGATTTATGATCTGGCCTTTTATTAAAATAGCCGTCCGGTTCTGCCAGTCTGTTCTAGGCTTCATTCCCAACCATTCGAAACTGTATAAACCAATGAAAGGGGCAAACTGTGCATAATCATCGATATGATTGGTAAAACCCAAAAGGTGCTTATTCCGCTCTTTTGCAATACTATTTTTAAAAGAATTGGGTTTGTTACCGTCGAGTATAATACTTGCTGCCATAAGCCCTGCCGGGATATACATTTTCTGATATTTAAACGTAAACCTTCTGTTTTCAGTTTTAACAGTATCCTGCTGCTGGGCAGTACTTAAAAAAAAGAAAATAAAGATCATTAAAAAGGAAAAATACTTCTTCATCAGCTATTAATTGTTTAAAACAAAACTAAGAAAATGAATTCAACCATACGTTAAATACTATTAAAATTATATTAAAATCATTTTTTAATAAATAAATTTACATATAAAATAATTCACCGCTGTTGATTTATTATCCTACATCAATGCCGGTGCTTTCGGTCCGAAGTATCTTTGCAGTAAGAAATTTAAATAGTAACCAATAAAATAAAATATTATGTCAACAAAATGGAATTTAGACCCAACTCACAGTGAAATTACTTTTAAAGTAAGACACATGATGATTTCCAACGTAAAAGGCGAGTTCAGAACATTCAATGCTGAACTTGAATCTGATGACGATACATTTAAAAACGCAAAGGTAAAAGCTACAATTCAGACGGATTCAGTGTATACAAACAATACCGACAGAGATACTCACCTTAAAAGTGAAGAATTTTTCAACGCTGCTGCTCATCCGCAGATTACTTTCGAAACAGATTCTTTAAATGACGAAATTACAGGAAACTTAACTTTAAACGGAGTTACAAAACCTGTAAAACTGGATGTAGATTTCGGAGGAATCAACGTAGATCCTTGGGGAAATACAAAAGCAGGTTTCTCTTTTGAAGGAAAAATCAACAGAAAAGATTTTGGACTGAACTGGAACGCTGCGCTGGAAGCAGGCGGCGTAATGGTTTCTGACGAGGTGAAAATTGCAGGTGAACTGCAGTTTGTAAAAGCATAAATAATTTCATAGTTTATTTTTTCAAAGTTCGCCCGGAATCACCTGAGGTGAACTTTGATTTTTTTAAAGCTTAATCAAAATGAATTTAAACGATCTAACCAACATTTCCAGCCACTTTCAGAATACTGAAAAAATGCCGGTTCTTTTTCTCGGTCACGGTTCGCCGATGAATGCCATCGAGGAAAATCAGTTTGTGCAGGGTTTTCGAAATATCTCTAAGGAAATTCCGAAACCTAACGCCATTCTCTGTATTTCGGCACACTGGTTTACGGACGGAACTTTTGTGACCGCCATGGATATGCCGAAAACCATCCATGATTTTTACGGTTTTCCCAAAGAGCTTTTTGATGTGCAGTATCCTGCAAAAGGAAGTCCCGAACTTGCCAAAGAAACAGCAGAACTTTTACTGCCAACTGTGGTGGAAGAAGACCACAACTGGGGACTGGATCACGGTGCGTGGAGCGTGATCAAACATTTATATCCGAATGCGGAAATCCCTGTCATTCAGCTGAGCATTGATTATACGAAGCCGCCTCAATATCATTTTGAGCTGGCGAAAAACCTGCAGAAATTAAGAGAAAAAGGAATTCTGATTATCGGCAGCGGAAACATTGTACATAATTTGCGGATGGTAGATTTCAGAAACATCAATACCATCGGTTACGGCTACGACTGGGCACATGAAGCGCGCGAAAAAACCAACAACTGGCTTCTGGACGGTAATTTCCAGAATGTAATAGATTACCAGAAGCAGGGAACATTCATGCAGGCCGCAGTGCCGACACCGGATCATTATCTGCCCCTCATCTACTCTTTAGGTTTAAAGGAAAAAAGTGAAAACCTTTCACTTTTCAATGACGAACTGATCGCCGGAAGTCTCAGCATGACGAGCGTAAGAATAGGTTAAGGCTGATATTAAAGCTCAGAATAAATAAAAAAGATTCAGCTTACACTGAATCTTTTTTTATGTTTTTAAAAATATTTCCAGAAATAAGGATCATAAGTTTTCGTAAAAACCCTGGTACATTTCCCCGAAGTAATTTTTGCTGTTACCGTCTGTATTCCGTTTTCTTTGGAATAACTGAATTTCGGAACCTTTTCCACTGAAGTTTTAACGTCGCCATTTTCATAAGCTGCGGTCCATTCGAACTTATAGCTGTTTTCTGTGTTGCGGTGTGAAAAAACTACCGTTCCTTCCGATGATTTCTCATCCACGTAACTGAAGAAATCGATATCACAGTCGGGATTTTTAATTGAATGGTCGGCGATGACATCAATAATTTTGTTACACTGAACCAAACCTTTAGCCGTCTGCATCGACGCCGTCAAAATACTTCGTCCTAACGAACTTGCTTTGACTTTCACCGAACTGCGTTTTATTTCTCCCACAAATTCAATACTCCGTCCCGAATTTTCCCAAAGATAACAGTCGGCACACTGCGCCGAGTTATTTTCTACATTATAAGTTCCTTCTTCAGAAACTTTAATGATGGCGTTTCCACTGATGTAGCACTGTCCGAAGGCCATGCTGAAACTCATTAATAAGAGTAAGAAGAGATTTTTTTTCATGATTTGTGTTTTTTTGAATTTTTATACCTGTATCACTCCCAGATTAAATTTTTCGGTAATCGGGGCATGATCTGCCGCTTCAATCCCCATGGAAATCCATGTTCTTGTTTCGGTCGGATTTATAATGGCGTCCGTCCATAGTCTTGCTGCAGCGTAAGTAGGTTCGGTCTGTTTCTGATATCTTTTAGAAATCGTGTCGAGGATCTCCTGATGTTCTTCGTCGGTAATTTCTTTTCCCTGTTTTTTTAAAGTCGATTCCTGAATCTGCGCCAAAACTTTTGCAGCCTGACTTCCGCCCATCACAGCGAGCTCGCTCCACGGCCATGCTACAATTAATCTCGGATCGTAGGCTTTTCCGCACATCGCATAATTTCCGGCGCCATAAGAATTCCCTGTAATCACGGTAAATTTTGGAACCACAGAATTGGCAACGGCATTCACCATTTTCGCACCGTCTTTAATGATTCCGCCGTGTTCCGATTTGGAACCAACCATAAATCCTGTTACATCCTGAAGGAAAATCAAAGGAATTTTTCTTTGGTTACAGTTTGCGATAAAACGGGTCGCCTTATCCGCAGAGTCGGAATAAATAACTCCGCCAAACTGCATTTCGCCCTTTCCGCTTTTTACGAGTTTTCTCTGGTTGGCAACAATTCCCACACTCCATCCGTCAATTCTTGCAGTCGCACAAATGATGGTTTTCCCGTAATCGGGTTTGTATTCTTCGTATTCCGAATTATCGACCAGACATTTAATGATGTTAAAAGTATCATACTGATCCGCTCTGGACGCCGGCATATGTCCGAAAATATTTCCGATGCTTTCTTTAGGCGGAAAACTTTCAATACGGTCAAAACCTGCTTTGTCATAACTTCCGATCGACTTCATGATTTTTTTAATCCGGTCTAAAGCATCCTTATCGTCCTTCGCTTTGTAATCCGTCACTCCGGAAATCTCGCAGTGCGTAGTTGCGCCGCCCAAAGTTTCATTATCAATATTTTCCCCGATCGCTGCTTTCACCAGATAACTTCCTGCTAGAAATATAGATCCAGTTTTATCTACAATCATCGCTTCATCGCTCATAATCGGGAGATAAGCGCCACCTGCAACGCAACTTCCCATTACAGCAGAAATCTGTACAATTCCCATCGAACTCATTTTGGCATTGTTCCGGAAAATTCTGCCGAAGTGTTCTTTATCCGGGAAAATTTCATCCTGCATCGGCAGATAAACACCCGCTGAATCTACAAGATAAATGATGGGTAATTTATTTTCAATGGAAATTTCCTGAGCTCTCAGGTTTTTCTTCGCGGTGATCGGAAACCACGCTCCTGCTTTTACTGAGGCATCGTTTGCAACGACCAGACACTGTTTTCCGGAAACATAACCCATCATCACAATCACTCCGCCACTTGGGCAGCCGCCATGTTCCTCATACATTTCATATCCGGCAAAACCACCGATTTCAATGGAATCTCTGTTTTTGTCCAGAAGATATTCTATTCTTTCGCGGGCAGTTAATTTACCTTCATCGCGCTGTTTCTGCAGCCTTTTTTCGCCGCCTCCTTTTTTTACTTCGGCAAATAAGCGGTTAATTTCTGCCAGTTTTAATTTATTTTGATCTTCTCTTTTATTAAATTCTAAATCCATGTGTTTAAAAAAATTTTCCTAAAGATAAGATTTTTAATTGTAACTCCTCTGCTGATGAAGCTTTGCGGTAATTATTTGAATGACAGAAAATTAATTATAATATTTTAACAGCTTAAATATCGGGTTGCCAAAATATTTTTTCGGTTTTTACGTTAAGAAAACAGAATCCTAAAATAGTTTCTTGAATTTTTTAAATTCGGTTCCTAGTTTATTTTTTTAATAGTTTATTATTTGAAGACCCCAAAAGTTGAAAGATTTTTGGGGTTTTTTGTTTGAAATCATTTGCAATATTAGCTCCGCATTTTCAAAAGGGATTTGTAGATTTGCAAGAACTAAAAATTTAAAAACTGTGTTCAAAAATTCCTCACTTTTCAGGTTACATCTTATCGTTTTTTTGTGGGGTTTTACTGCCATTTTAGGGAAACTCATTCATGCCAATGCACAGGTGCTGGTTTTTTACAGGATGCTTTTTGCGGCATTTTTTCTATTTATTTTTATCCGATTTTTTAAACGGGAGAGTTTAAAAATTTCAAAAAAACTTTTAATACAGCTTTCGGTAATTGGCGGTTTTATGGCCTTTCACTGGCTGTTTTTTTTCTACTCGATCAAAGTTTCCAATGTTTCGATTGCGCTGAGCTGCCTTTCTCTTTCCACTTTATTTGCATCAATTCTGGAACCTATCATTTTTAAAAGGAAAATTGATATTTCGGAAGTGATCATGGGAATTGTCATCGTAATCTGCATGGGAATGATCTTCAAAACTGAATTCCATTACAAAGAAGGAATCTTTTTTGGAATTCTTACGGCGCTTTTCGGAACCATTTTTTCAGTTTTCAACGGAAAGATTTACGGCAAAACCAGTTCTGGAAATATAATTTTCTACGAAATTTTCTCAGGCTTCCTTATTTTAAGTGTTTTTTATTTGCTGACGGGCCAAATTTCACATCTTAATGAAATAAGTTACCGCGATTTAGCGTTAATCTTATTATTAGCAAGTGTTTTTACCGCATTCCCAATGTTGGAATCGATAAAACTGATGAAATATATTTCCCCGTTCACCTTAATTTTAACCATTAATTTGGAGCCGGTTTATGGGATTATCCTTGCTTTTTTTATCTTTGGAGAATCTGAGCAGATGAGCCCTGTGTTTTACGGAGCTTCATTATTAATGATTCTCGCCATTGTGGCCAATGGAATCATTAAAGCCAGAAAAAACACAGACCAAAAAAAAGTTGAAATTTGATGAAAAAAATATTCCCTGTCCTCCTTATTTTTTCGGTGATTTTTTCTGATGCCCAAATCATCAGAAAATATTCCAATGAATTCTTAAATATTGGAGCAGGAGCAAGAGGTCTCGCAATGGGAGGCGCTGTAATCGCCAACCAGAATGACGTGTATGCTCCGATGTGGAATCCGGCAGGTTTAATCGGCATCGACAGAGACTGGCAAGGTGCAGCGATGCACGCCGAATATTTCGAATCTATTGCTAAATACGATTATATTGCATTTGCTAAACCGCTCGATAATAAAGGCGGCGTTTTTGGGATCTCGGTAGTCCGTCTCGGAGTCGACAATATTCTGAATACCACCCAAATGATCGATGCTGAAGGCAACATCGATTATGATAAAATCACCAGTTTTTCCCAGTCAGATTACGCGGCTTTGCTGTCTTACGCATTCCATCCGGGCGGAAATCAAAAACTTTCTGTAGGGGTGAATGCAAAAATGGTGTACCGTAATGTGGGAAAATTCGCAAGCGGTTATGGATTCGGATTTGATTTGGGAGTCCTTTACAATAATGATACAGGCTGGAATTACGGAGCAATGCTGCGCGATGCCACCACTACGGTGAACTTCTGGACCGTGAATCAAAAGGAACTGTCAGCGGTGGTGAACGGCGAAGAATTTAATCCCGCCCCGAAAGACAGAATGGAGATCACGATGCCGAAACTGAATCTGGGTCTAAGCAAAAATTTCGAAATTAACCGTGATCTGGAGCTTCTTCCTGAAGCCGGTTTAAATATTGATTTTGCCAAAACTGCAGCTTTAATTTCGACCTATTTTGCGAGCATTACGCCCTACGCCGGTGCTGAACTGAAATTTCAGGATATGATTTTTGTAAGATTGGGAGTAAACAGATTTCAGACGGTAACCGATATCGAGAATTTAAAACGCAAAGTTTCCTTTCAGCCGAGCGGCGGAATCGGAATTAAATACCAAGGTTTGACGCTTGATTATGCCATTACCAATTCCGGAATCGGCGGTTCCAATTTCTTTTCCAATTTCTTTTCTTTGAAACTTGATATGGGAGATTTTAGGAATTAAACTAACTTTAATTAAAATTAAATCATGAAAAAATTTCTGCAGCTCTCGGTACTTTTTCTGTTCGCCTCTTTTTACGGACAGAGTATTTCATATTATCGGTACATCTATGTTCCGGGCGAATTTTCAGATGTTAAAGCAAACAGATACGGACTGAATACCTTACTGAGGGAGAAATTAAAACAGAAAAAATTCACGGTTGTTGCCGGAGATAAAACCCAGTGGCCGGAGGAGGCAAGGCTAAATCCCTGTGACGTTCTTACGGCAGGTCTTCGCGATACCAGCAGCATGTTCAAGAATAAAGTTACCATCGATTTCACTGATTGTAACAATAAAACAGTAGCTGCGTTAGAAGGAAAATCAGCCATTAAAGAATTCGAACCCGGTATGCATGAGGCACTGGAAATGGCTGCCAAATTGATTGCTGCTTCCAGTCCTGTGAAACAGAATATCGCCGTAAAAACACAATCGGCAGAATCTGTTTCAATTAAAGCAACAACTGTTCAAAAGGCCAATAGCGAAACGGAAAACAAAGCAGAGATTTTCAGCAACGGAAACTTAATGTTAAACAGAATTTTCATTTCAGACAGCCAGTTTATCCTTGCAAACCCGAACAATTCTACGCCTTACGCTATTTTTAAAGCATCCACTAAAAAAGAGGTTTACCGGGTTCAGCTCCAGGATGGAACGCAGACACTGGGCTACTTGGAAAACGGAAAAATTGTTGTGGAAATTCCAAATGCAGACGGAAGTTTCAGAAAGGAAATTTTTGAAGGGAAATAATTCATCTAGAGGTTTGAGTTAAAATACTCCCAAACCAAACCGCCACGGCTTTTACCCAGAATTTCTTCCAGCGTCTCCCGCGAAGATTCTTTCACTCTTTTCACAGATTTGAGTCTTTTCAGAAGGAGTTCTACTGCTTTTTCACCAATACCGGGGATTTCTTCCAGCTCAGATTTAATGGTTGAATTTTTCCTTCTCGTCCGGTGATGTTTTACCCCAAAACGGTGTGACTCATCACGCACCCGCTGAAGAATTTTCAGAGTCTCCGATTTTTTGTCCAAGTACAAAGGGATCGGATCCTCAGGAAAATAAATTTCCTCCAGGCGTTTTGCGATTCCGATAATCGTTATTTTACCATAAAGCCCGAGAAGTTTAAGGCTTTTAACTGCAGAAGAAAGCTGCCCTTTTCCGCCGTCAATCAATATCAGTTGCGGCAACGGTTCGTTTTCATCTAAAAGCCTTTTATAGCGGCGGTGAATCACTTCCTCCATCGTTTTGAAATCATCAGGTCCCACCACCGTTTTCGGGTGAAAAATACGGTAATCTGCCTTGCTCGGTTTGCCGTCTTTAAACACCACACACGCTGAAACAGGGTTCGTTCCCTGAATATTCGAGTTGTCGAAACCTTCAATATGACGCGGCTCGGTCGGCATTCTGAGCAGTTTCTGCATTTCTGCCATAATCCGGTTCGTATGTCTTTCCGGATCCAGAATCTGTACCTGTTTTAATTTTTCAATGCGGTATTCCTTTGCATTTTTCTCTGAAAGCTCCACAATTCTTTTTTTGTCCCCCACTTTCGGAACGATGAGTTTCACATTCGGAATCTCCAGCGTCAGGTGAAATGGAATGAGTATTTCCTTCGAGTTGGAATCAAACTTCTGACGGATTTCAATCATCGCTTCTTCCAGGATATCTTCATCACTTTCTTCCAGGATTTTCTTGATCTCTGTGGTAAAACTTTGGATAATATTACCGTTCTGAATTTTGAAATAATTCACATAAGCAGCTGTTTCATCACTGGTCATCCCGAAAACATCCACGTCATCAATATTCGGATTTACCACCGTGTGTTTGTGCTGGTAATTTTCAAGCAGATCAATCCTTTCCTTGACGATATGCGCATTTTCAAACTCCAGGTTTTCCGCATACTTCATCATCTGATTCACCAGATATTCTTTCGCTTTCCGGAAATCTCCTTTGATAATGCCACGGATCGCATCAATTTTCTGATCATATTCTTCCTTCGTTTCCAGCATTTCACACGGACCTTCACAATTTTTAATGTGATATTCAAGGCAAACCTTATACTTACCTTCCGCTATTTTCGACGGTGCAAGATTCAGCGTGCAGGTCCGGATTTTATAAATATGCTTAATGGTATCAAGCAGAACCTTTGCGGGACGCACCTTTGCGTACGGTCCGTAATATTCCGATCCGTCTTTAATCATCGTCCTCGTCAGAAATATTCTTGGGAAATCTTCATTTTTAATACAGATCCACGGATAGGATTTGTCATCTTTCAACATCACGTTATAAAACGGCTGATGTTCTTTAATCAGATTATTTTCAAGTAAAAGCGCGTCGTATTCACTGTTGACAATGGTTGTTTCCAGCCTGTGAATTTTCGCGACCATAATTCTTGTACGGTAGCCTGAAAGATTTTTATTAAAGTAAGAAAGTACCCTTTTTTTCAAATGTTTGGCCTTTCCGACGTACAAAAGCTGTTCATTTTTGTCGTAATACCGGTATACTCCCGGTTCGGAAGGTAAAGTTTTCAGTTGAAGTTCGAGGTCAGCGTTCATCAAACAAAAATAGTGAATTGATTTTTATTCGGGCGTCTTTTTCCGTCTTCCACTCCCCCTTTTTTGTGCGTCATCCTTCCTTACAAAAAGAGCTTCGTTCAAGCCGGGACGCAGATTTCCGCAATCCCGCAAAAAGCTGTATTTTTAAAGAAAAATTTACCGATGATTTACGGCGTAGACCACTTTACCATTTCCGATGCGATGGAGATTTCAGCAAATCCCGACAAAGCAAAACTCAATAAAGAATCAAAAGAAAAAATTCTAAGATCCCAGAAAAACGTTCAGCAAATTGTAGAATCAGACCGCACTGTTTATGGCATCAATACAGGTTTCGGACCGCTTTGCGATGTGAAAATTTCAGAAGAGGAAACTACGCTGCTTCAGCACAATCTCATTATTTCTCACGCGGTGGGTGTAGGAAAACCAATTGCAAAAGAATTGTCGAAGATGATGATGATCGCTAAGATTCATGCACTTTCGAAAGGTTTTTCGGGAGTCTCACTGGAGGTTATAGAAAGGATGATTCTGATGCTTAAAAAGGACATTATTCCGGTTGTTCCTGAACAGGGATCTGTAGGAGCGTCCGGAGATCTGGCACCATTGGCACATCTTGTTCTGCCGCTTTTAGGTCTGGGAAAGGTGTGGGATAATGGCGAGCCTGCAAATACTGCAGAAATTTTGGCAAAACACAATTTGGATCCGTTAATTCTTGGACCTAAGGAAGGTCTTGGCCTGATAAACGGAACCCAGTTTATTTTAGCGCATGCCATTTTAGGTTTGAATAAGTTCGAATATATTTTAGATTTGGCCGATTTAACGGCGGCAATGAGTCTGGAAGCCTACCGTGGGTCCGCAAGTCCTTTCAGAAAGGAACTTCATGAAATCCGTCCGTTTGCAGGAAGTAAGAAAGTAGCGGCAAGAATGCTTAAATTTCTCAAAAATTCTGAAAACCTTCACGCCCACGAATTCTGTGACCGTGTTCAGGACCCTTATTCGATGCGTTGTGTTCCTCAGGTTCACGGAGCGAGTAGAAATGCTTTCGAACATTTGAAAAATTTAGCGGAAACCGAACTGAATTCCGTAACCGACAATCCGATTGTTTTAAGTGCTGAAGAATCTATTTCCGGAGGTAATTTCCACGGACAGCTGTTGGCTTTACCCCTGGATTATGCAACTTTTGCAGCTGCAGAACTGGGAAATATATCGGACAGAAGAAGTTATCTGCTGCTGGAAGGGAAGTTCGGTCTGCCAAGGCTTCTCACGGAAAGCTCAGGCCTTAATTCAGGCTTCATGATTCCTCAGTATACTTCCGCAGCGTTGGTGACGGAGAATAAGACCTTATGCTTCCCGGCTTCAGCGGACTCAATTCCTACCAGTTTGGGGCAGGAAGATCACGTTTCGATGGGAAGTATTTCTGGAAGAAAATTCAACCAAGTTTTGGGGAATTTGGAAAATATCCTGGCAGTTGAACTCATGTTTGGGGCGCAGGGGCTGGAATTCCGGAGACCGGCAAAATGCTCGAAATACGTTGAAAGTGCTTACGATCTCATCCGGACAAAAGTGGCAAAATTAGAAGATGACCGGTTAATAGGCGAAGATATTTTGGCCATTGCAGAATTAATCAGAGCGAGAAAATTCGAAGTAAACTAAATATTCATTTTTAAATATTTATTAGCCCGGCTTCAGCCGGGCTTTTTTATGCTTAAATTATATCATTGAATTAAGTTAATCAAGAGGATTACCATGAATACTGTGGACCTGGTATTCCACTATTTAGCCGTTTAACGTTCTTCAACTTTATGGTTTGGTTTGAGTGGTTTGATCTTGGGATTTTCGGCAAGTTTATACCAAAAAAAATCCTCAATCAAGTAAATGATTGAGGATTAAAAAAAACTGGCGGCGACCTACTCTCCCGCTTTCGCAGTACCATCGGCGCTAGAGGGCTTAACTTCTGTGTTCGGAATGGGAAC